>NZ_CP030099.1:1817500-4046715 GCF_003288315.1 Roseovarius sp. AK1035
CCAAGAACCAGGCGGGAAAAGTATGCTTTTGATACCGGAATTATGGCAACAGTTTCTTACCAGCTTCTGTTGTCGCGCAAGGCGCAAGTCTTGCTAGTTCTGGATCAAATCAAGCGCGAGAAGGGCGTTTGGTGGATGCCTTGGCAGTAAGAGGCGATGAAGGACGTGATACTCTGCGATAAGCCATGAGGAGCTGAGAATAAGCTGTGATCCATGGATTTCCGAATGGGGCAACCCACCTGACAGTTTGTTATAATTGCCTTTTGGCAGTTTATAACGGGCTGAAACAGGTACTTTTTGACTGAATACATAGGTCTTAAAGAGCAAACCCGGAGAACTGAAACATCTAAGTACCCGGAGGAAAGGACAGCAATAGCGACTCCCCTAGTAGCGGCGAGCGAACGGGGACCAGCCGAGCCCAATAAGTGACCAGAATGCGTTGGGAAGCGCAGCCATAGCGGGTGACAGCCCCGTATGGGAAGCTTTGAGGGACGTATCAAGTAGGGCGGAACACGTGAAATTCTGTCTGAAGATCGGAGGACCACCTTCGAAGGCTAAGTACTCCTTACTGACCGATAGCGAACCAGTACCGTGAGGGAAAGGTGAAAAGCACCCCGACGAGGGGAGTGAAACAGTACCTGAAACCGAACGCCTACAATCAGTCGGAGGGGCATAAGCCCTGACGGCGTACCTTTTGTATAATGGGTCATCGACTTGGTCTATCTAGCAAGCTTAAGCCGTTAGGTGTAGGCGCAGCGAAAGCGAGTCTTAATAGGGCGTTGAGTTAGATGGATCAGACCCGAAACCGAGTGATCTAGGCATGACCAGGATGAAGGTTGGGTAACACCAACTGGAGGTCCGAACCCACACCTGTTGAAAAAGGTCGGGATGAGTTGTGCCTAGGGGTGAAAGGCCAATCAAACTCGGAGATAGCTGGTTCTCTGCGAAATCTATTTAGGTAGAGCGTCATCCGAATACCCTCGGGGGTAGAGCACTGGATGGGTAATGGGGCCCCACAGGCTTACTGATCCTAACCAAACTCCGAATACCGAGGAGTACTAGATGGCAGACAGACGGCGGATGCTAACGTCCGTCGTCGAGAGGGAAACAACCCTGACCTCCGGCTAAGGCCCCCAATTCATGGCTAAGTGGGAAAGCAGGTGGGACGACCAAAACAACCAGGAGGTTGGCTTAGAAGCAGCCATCCTTTAAAGATAGCGTAACAGCTCACTGGTCTAAATAAGTTGTCCTGCGGCGAAGATGTAACGGGGCTCAAGCCATGAGCCGAAGCCGAGGATGCCGTAAGGCATGGTAGCAGAGCGTAGTGTGACATGGTTTCTATCCTCTTTAGTGTCCTTCGGGACACCATGGAGGAGAAGAAATCTTCGATGAAGCGGGCCTGTGAGGGATCCCGTGGAGAGATCACTAGTGAGAATGATGACATGAGTAGCGATAAAGGGTGTGAGAGACACCCTCGCCGAAAGTCCAAGGGTTCCTGCTTAAAGCTAATCTGAGCAGGGTAAGCCGACCCCTAAGGCGAGGCCGAAAGGCGTAGTCGATGGGAACCAGGTTAATATTCCTGGGCCAGATGGAAGTGACGGATCTCAAAGGTTGTTCGTTCTTATCGGATTGAACGGGCCGCTCAGAGGTTCCTGGAAATAGCTCCATCGCTAGATCGTACCCGAAACCGACACAGGTGGACTGGTAGAGAATACCAAGGCGCTTGAGAGAACTATGTTGAAGGAACTCGGCAAAATACCTCCGTAAGTTCGCGAGAAGGAGGCCCGGTTTCTAGGCAACTAGAGGCTGGGGGCACAAACCAGGGGGTGGCGACTGTTTACTAAAAACACAGGGCTCTGCGAAGTCGCAAGACGACGTATAGGGTCTGACGCCTGCCCGGTGCCTGAAGGTTAAAAGGAGGGGTGAGAGCTCTGAATTGAAGCCCAGGTAAACGGCGGCCGTAACTATAACGGTCCTAAGGTAGCGAAATTCCTTGTCGGGTAAGTTCCGACCTGCACGAATGGCGTAACGACTTCCCCGCTGTCTCCAACATAGACTCAGCGAAATTGAATTGCCTGTCAAGATGCAGGCTTCCCGCGGTTAGACGGAAAGACCCCGTGCACCTTTACTATAGCTTCGCACTGGCATCAGGATTGTGATGTGCAGGATAGGTGGTAGGCTTTGAAGCAGGGACGCTAGTCCCTGTGGAGCCTCCCTTGAGATACCACCCTTCGCACTCTTGATGTCTAACCGCGGCCCGTTATCCGGGTCCGGGACCCTGCGTGGTGGGTAGTTTGACTGGGGCGGTCGCCTCCTAAAGCGTAACGGAGGCGCGCGAAGGTTGGCTCAGAGCGGTCGGAAATCGCTCGTTGAGTGCAATGGCAGAAGCCAGCCTGACTGCGAGACTGACAAGTCGAGCAGAGTCGAAAGACGGCCATAGTGATCCGGTGGTCCCAAGTGGGAGGGCCATCGCTCAACGGATAAAAGGTACGCCGGGGATAACAGGCTGATACTGCCCAAGAGTCCATATCGACGGCAGTGTTTGGCACCTCGATGTCGGCTCATCTCATCCTGGGGCTGGAGCAGGTCCCAAGGGTACGGCTGTTCGCCGTTTAAAGAGGTACGTGAGCTGGGTTTAGAACGTCGTGAGACAGTTCGGTCCCTATCTGCCGTGGGTGTAGGATACTTGAGAGGAGTTGCCCCTAGTACGAGAGGACCGGGGTGAACGAACCACTGGTGGACCTGTTGTGGCGCCAGCCGCAGTGCAGGGTAGCTATGTTCGGACAGGATAACCGCTGAAGGCATCTAAGCGGGAAGCCCCCCTCAAAACAAGGTATCCCTGAGGGCCGTGGTAGACCACCACGTCGATAGGCCGGAGATGTAAGCGCAGCAATGCGTTCAGTTGACCGGTACTAATGGCCCGATAGGCTTGATTTGATCCAGTAATAGCAAGACTGTTACAGAACAAATCAAAAGCATACACAAAACACAGAGTACTGACTTGGAAACCAATCCCCAACCGGAGCAAGACGGTTGGAGATACCCGTCCTCAACTAGCCGATAGGCGATAGGACAAAAAATGTCCTCAAGTAGCCCTCCGGGCGGTAGGACAAACATAACGAGGCTTTTTCCCGGTTTGGTGGCCATAGCACAAGCGAAACACCCGGTCCCATCCCGAACCCGGCCGTTAAGCGCTGTCGCGCCAATGGTACTGCGTCTCAAGACGTGGGAGAGTAGGTCGCTGCCAAACCTGGTAAAAGCCTCGTAAAACTCATGTATCTCTCAAAAACGATCAAACCCTATTCCCATAAAATAGGCGTCAAAAAACAGCGCATAAACATGCGCCTAAAATAGTCCGAAAACCAATACCAATCAGGACTATACACCGTCGCGGGATGGAGCAGCCCGGTAGCTCGTCAGGCTCATAACCTGAAGGTCGTAGGTTCAAATCCTACTCCCGCAACCAAAAATTCTATACTTTGCGTAACCTCCTGTTCAAGGGAGGTTTTTTGCTGTCCGGACTTCCCCGCACCCCCAAGGCTCAGCGCCAGGATGCCCGCAAGTGCGACGTGAAGGTGGACAGACATCCGCCCAGTGGTGGGGTCTGGATGCAGCACGCTCTTCTCGATCAGGCCACGGATCGCCTCTTTGGCCTCCAGCATGTGTTCCCAGGCGGCGCAATGGCGGGGGCTCAAGGCGAAGCCATCCGGGCGCAATGTCGATCTGCACGAGAGTTGAATAAGCTGCTTCCGATTGAACGCGTGGTATCGCGCCTCAAATACGCAGGTGCCAGCCTCGGTGCCTCCGGTTGCGCGATAGATGGCTTTTTTCAATCGTGTTGATAACATACCAACTGTAAGGTATATATCGACTATGCCAAGACCAACCAAGCAATTCCCCGAGCGCGGCGATGCGCGTACCCGCCTTCTGGAAGCCGCGCGCGACGTGATCCGCCGTAAGGGCTTTGCCGCAACCTCAGTCGATGACCTGTGCCAGTCGGCCGGTGTCACGAAGGGTGCGTTCTTCCATCACTTCAAGACGAAGGACGCGCTCGGTGTGGCGGCAGCGAATTTCTGGGCCGAGACAACCAGCGCACTATTTGCGAGCGCGCCTTACCATGAGCCGGACGATCCGCTGGACAGGGTTCTGGCCTATCTGGATTTCCGCAGAGACATCATTGGCGGCGAGACCTTTGAATACACCTGCCTCGTCGGGACCATGACGCAGGAGGTACATGACAGCGCGCCCGCGATCCGGGATGCCTGCGCCGCCAGCATTTTTGGCCATGCCGCCACGCTGGAGGCCGACATCGAAGCGGCCAGAGCGCAGCGCGGGATTGAAGCGGACTGGACTGCCGCCAGCCTTGCCCGCCATACACAGGCGGTCCTTCAGGGCGGCTTCATCCTCGCCAAGGCCACCGGAGACTCGGACCTGGCCCGTGAGAGCGTCGACCACCTGGTCCGCTATGTGCGCGGCCTGTTCGGGTTGGGGCCAAATACATCCGAAATCAGCAAGGGGGAGAGATGATCATGACCCGCCAGCAGATCACCGTGGAAACGACCGTTTCCGTTTCTGTGGAAGAAGCCTGGAGTGCCTATACGACCCCGGATGACATCACACAGTGGAATTTCGCAAACGACGACTGGTGCTGCCCGCGCGTCGAAAGCGATCTGCGCCCCGGCGGCAAGTATATCGCTCGCATGGAGGCGAAGGACGGCAGTATGGGTTTCGACTTCCAGGGAACCTACGAGAAGATCGAGCCACACAAGGAACTCTCACTTGTTCTCGGTGACGGCCGCAAGTCCCGCACGACCTTCACCGAAAACAGTGGCACGACCAAGGTCGCTACCGCGTTCGACGCCGAGACACAGAACCCAACCGACATGCAGCGCGACGGGTGGCAGGCTATCCTGAACAATTTCAAGGCCCACGTAGACGGTAAGGAGGGCTGAATTGCGTGCGGGGCGGTCCGGCTTTGATGCTGCACCCCAAACCACTACACGGGAGAACAGAACAATGGAACATGCCTCGAAAGTTCGAACCTGCCTCTGGTTCGAGAAGGGCGGACATGATGCCGCGCAGGAATACGTTGCGCTCGTGCCAGATAGTCGGATCGAAGCCGTGCGCGAGAACGGCCAGCCGAACGATCCGATGATTGTCGAGTTCACGCTGGCCGGTGCGCCAATGATGATTCTGACGGCAGGGCCTCACCACAAATTGACGCCCGCTGTCTCGATCAGCGTGTTGACCGAGGATCAGGACGAGACAGACCGGCTTTGGGGTGCCCTGACTGGAAATGGAGGCGAGGCCGGGCCTTGCGGTTGGCTCGTGGATCGCTTTGGTGTGTCCTGGCAGATCGTGCCGAAGCGGATGCCGGACCTGTTGGCCAGTGACGATCCGGGCGTGGTGGTCCGTGTGAGCGAGGCCATGATGCGGATGGGCAAGATCGACATTGCCGCCCTCGATGCTGTTGCCGCGAAGGGGCCAGCTCATGGGTGAGACAACACGCATCGCTTGCAAATGCGGCCAGACCCGCCTTGAAGTCGAGGGCAAGCCGATCAAAAGCGTCGAATGCTGCTGCACATCTTGCCGCGAAGCAGCAGTCCGGATGCAGCGCCTTGAGGGCGCGCCCCGAACCGTGACGGATCACGGCACGACGCCCTTCGTCATGTATCGCAAGGATCGCGTGCGTTTTCTTGCGGGGGCCGACACCTTGGCCGGGTTCCGCTTGTCGCCTGAGGCCTCAAGCAGGCGGGTGATCGCTACCTGCTGCAACACGCCAGTCTATCTGGAGTTCAAAGGCGGTCATTGGCTGAGCTTCTACAGTGGACTTTGGCCGGCCGGCACAAAGCCTGCGCCCACGATGCGTACGATGACCTCGGATCTGCCGGAAGGTAGCACTCTGCCAGACGACATCCCCAACGCCAAGAAGCATAGCCTTGGCTTCTTCGCCAAGCTCTTCGGGGCTTGGGTCGCCATGGGGTTCCGTAGCCCGAAAATGTCCAATACGGGAGAGATCAATGTCTGACACCGACGAGAAGATCGAAATCGAGAGCATCACATCGCCGAACCACGTCCAACGGGTGAACAAGGCGAAATTCATGGCCATGCGCGACGCCTTGCTTCCGGTGTTGCCGTCCGAGGGCCCCGGCATGACTGTCGCCGAGGCGAAAGCCGCCTTGCTGCCAAACCTGTCGCAGGAGTTGTTTCCCGGCGGTGAGAAGGCAGGCTGGTGGCTGAAGGCCGTGCAGCTCGATCTTGAGGCCAAGGGCGTGATCGCGCGTGACGGCAAGAGGCCGGTGCGGTTGGTCAGAACGGGCAAATGAGCCAGATGCGATTGGACATCGCGCATGGTCGCCATGCCCAAAGCGACATCGCCAAACCCGACATTGCTGCGACGTGCAGCATCCGTGACGTCGCGCCCATGCCGTCATTCTCTGCCGGGCATTATTACCCGCTAAAGCGAGGTTGGAACCGCCACAAACGTCCCTGAACTGACACGCGCTGTCCTCGTCGGCACTGCGGCGCGGGGTTGCCGAGGCGGTCATTCGGGACTCGGCGTGGACTCATCTTGGTTCCAAAACTACCAAGCGAAGCGCCTGCAAATCTCGGGCCCCTCAAACGGCGGATCACCCATCGGGTCATGCAACGCGTCTACATGACGAAAGAGAGCTTTGCCCTCGAGCCGTACTGCTGCGGCGCTTACTGTCGTCTCTTCCTCTGGTGTCTTTGCAAGTGCGTACCAGGCCGGCAATCGAACAGGCCGAATGCCCAGGTTATCGGGCGGTGCGAAGACGTAGGATGAGATTTCGTAGCGCCTGCGACGAAAATCCGTGCGGCCAGTCCGACGAGCATAGATTCAACTAAATGTTCGTCCGCATCAAGACCTCGACACGGATCCGCTCTTGGGAACCTTTTGCGACGCGCTTGTCGGTGATGGCCTTGAGTTTCCGGACCGCACTTCGCACAAGGTGCCCCGGATCCTGTGCAATAACTGCGTCCAGTTTGCCTTCTCGCAGTGCGGTCTCGGTAAATGGTGTTCTTTCATGGACAATCTTGATGAGGCTCGATGTGCCGCCAATCCCGTTGAGGATCGTCAACGGGATGCGCGCCTCGGATGACAAGATGTAGACGCCCACCAGATCGGGGTTGTTCTTGAGCGCGTTCTGGATGACCTGCTCGGCGCGGGCTTCATCCCCGTAGGTCTCTAGCGAAGGGAGCGCGGTGAGATTTGGGAAATACCGGTTGAGTTCTGCGTCAAACCCAATACGCCGCTCGAGGCTGTCCCGCGATCGCATGCTTTCCGAGATTACGAGAACTGCGCCATGGGCACGAGCACTGAACCGACCGATGAGCGTTGCCGCTGTGGCACCTGCGGCGGTGTGGTTGGTGCCGACCCAGTGTTCTTCCATGCTGGACTGGTCGGCGATGAAGGGCAGGGCCGCGACGCCGCGCTGTTGCAGCCGGTAGATCGCATCGCGAACCTGAGGGGATTCCGGCGCCATGATCGCTACGCCGGTTGTCTCGCTTGCATCAAGGGTTGCGAGGAACGCGGAAATGCTATGGGGGTCGTTTTCGTTGATATGCTCGGCATCGCACCAGATGAGGTCGGCGGCGAAGGTTTCGTTGGCTTCGTTGATGTGGCGAATGATCTCTTCCAGGAACAGATCGCCAGAGCGGGGCAGAGCAAACACGAACCGGTAGCGTTGTGATCGCGCGAGATTGGCGGCTTGGATATTCCGGACGAATCCGAGCTCTTCGATCGCCTTGTTTACGCGATCGACGGTGTGCTTTTTGACGCCCTCGCGATTGTTGAGTACCCGATCAACGGTCGCGCGACTAACCCCGGCAGCCTTGGCGAGATCTTTTGTCGTCGGTCTTTGCATGATGTCCTTGGCGTTGATCAGCGCGAATTTCATGAACTTATCAGACCCTTGTTCTGCCACAATAGCGGCTTTCGACGACGCTTCAAAGTACTGCATAGCTCAAAATGAGGCAGGTGTCTCAAAAATATCTTGCAGTGAGGCACGTGTCTCATTTAGCAATATTGCGAGCGAGAGTCGTGGCGGGGAGCCGCGCCCGCCATAACTGGGAGGAGTTACCCGATGAGAAAGACCCTGTTCACCACGGCTGCGGCGGGTGCAATTGTTGCATCCGGTGTGGCGACAACCGCTATGGCCGAGGACCTGACCCTGTGTTGGGCCGCATGGGACCCTGCGAATGCGCTGATCGAGCTGTCCAAGGATTTCGAGGCGCAATCCGGCCACACCATGAGCTTTGAATTCGTGCCATGGACCAGCTTTGCTGATCGTATGTTGAACGAGCTGAACTCGGGCGGGCAGCTGTGTGATCTGATGATCGGTGACAGCCAGTGGATCGGCGGCGGTGCCGAGAACGGCCATTACGTCAAGCTCAACGATTTCTTTGAGGCCAACGGGATCAGCATGGATGATTTCTTGCCGGCCACCGTGACGGGCTATGCCGAATGGCCCAAGGGCACGCCGAACTACTATGCGCTGCCTGCTTATGCAGACGTTGTGGGCTGGACCTATCGCAAGGACTGGTTCGAGCGCCCCGAGCTTCAGGCTGAATTCATGGAAAAATACGGCCGCGCACTGGATGTTCCGGCCTCGCTTGAGGAATTGCGCGACATCGCCGCATTCTTTCAGGGGCGCGAGATTGACGGCACGACCGTTTACGGCGCTGCGATCTACACCGAGCGTGGGTCCGAAGGGATCACGATGGGCGTGACGAATGTGCTCTATAACTACGGGTTCGAATATGAAAACCCAGAAAAGCCCTATGACCTCGAGGGGTTCGTGAACTCGGCAGGGGCGGTCGCCGGTCTGGAGCTTTACAAAGAGATCTACGACACAGGCACCCCTCCGGGATCGTCGAACTGGTATATGGGCGAGAACATCGACGCCTATCGCTCGGGGCAGGTCGCGATGCAGATGAACTTTGCTTTCATCTGGCCGGGTGTTGAAGCGGATGAAAACGTGGGCGGAGGCAAATCAGGCTATTTCCCGAACCCCGCAGGGCCAGCGGGCCAGTTCGCGCAGTTGGGCGGGCAGGGCATTTCGGTGGTGGCGTATTCCCAGAAACAGGACGCCGCGCTGGAATACATCAAGTGGTTCGCACAGCCTGAAATCCAGCAGCGCTGGTGGGATCTGGGCGGCGCACCAGCACTGCGCGCGGTTGTTGAGGCCGAGGACTTTGCGGCCAGCCAGCCCTATGCACAGGCGTTTCTGGACAGCATGGCCATCGTCAAGGATTTCTGGGCCGAACCTGCCTATGCGGACCTGCTGATCCCGATGCAGGAGCGGATGCACAACTACGTCATTGCCGGCGAAGGCACAGCGCAAGAGGCGCTTGACGGCCTGGTGCGTGACTGGACCGAAGTGTTCGAGGACGAAGGCAAGCTGTAATCCTCCTCTCTGTCGGGCGCCCTTCCTGAGGGGGTGGACGACGTATGCTCCAGCCGATCTGCGGATTGGCTGGACCACCCTTCATGGACATTTGCGAGGGGGTTCACCTCGCGAAAAGGACACACACCATGACACTTCCCCCCATGGAAAGAGCGGCGGCAAAAACGCCCGACGGCATCGCGAAACGCATTCGCGGCCTGTCTGACCGGACCATCGCCTGGATCTTCGTGGCGCCTACGATTTTTCTATTGCTGGCCGTCAATATCTTTCCGCTGATCTGGACGATCCGGCTGAGCTTTACCGATTTTCGCGTCAACCGCCCCAATAACGATGTGGAGTGGGTCGGCTTGCGCAATTACGAGCGCATTCTGAGCGACCCTGACGTCTGGAACACGATGCAGGCGACGGCGCATTTCCTGATCTGGACGATCGCGCTGCAGGTGCTGATCGGCTTTACCCTCGCTTATCTGATCAACAAGAAGTTCAGGGGTAACGACATGTGGACGACGATCATCGTATTTCCGATGATGCTGTCGCCCGCTGTGGTCGGCAATTTCTGGACGTTCCTTTATCAGCCGCAGATCGGTTTGTTCAATTATGTGGTCGCGTTCTTTACCGGTGCTGATCCGGCCAGTTTTTCGATGATCGGCGATGTCAATCTGGCCCCTTGGGCGATCATTATTGCCGACACATGGATGTGGACACCCTTTGTGATGCTGATCTGTCTGGCGGGGTTGCGATCCATTCCCGACAGTATCTATGAGGCAGCCGAGTGCGACCGCGCGAGCAAATGGCGGCAGTTTTGGACCATAACCCTGCCGATGGCCTTGCCGTTCCTGATGCTGGCCGTTCTGTTCCGCGGGATCGAGAATTTCAAGATGTTCGATCTGGTGGTGCAGCTTACAGGCGGCGGGCCGGGGAATACGACCACGCTGACCTCGATTGATCTGAAACGGGAAGCCTTTGAGAAATGGCGCACGGGCTATTCCTCGGCCTATGCGGTGATCCTGTTCGTGACCGTCTTCGGCCTTGCCAGCATCTATGTCAAAGCCCTGAACAAGGTGAAAGAAAGATGAGCTTTTCCGTCACAGAACCGACAAAGGGCACCAAGTGGTTCGCCGGAATTCTGGTCGTTACCTATGCCTGCATCACCCTCGTTCCGCTGCTTTGGATCATTGCGACGGGTTTCAAATCGCCCACGGATTCAATCGCCTATCCGCCGGTTGTGGTGTTCGAGCCGACGCTGGAGGGATATGTCAACCTGTTCACCGACCGGACCCGCGCTACCGAGGATATGCTTGAAGCTGCTGGTCCTGCCGAGACATGGTATGACCAGATTGCGCGGGATCGTGGCACGGTTATTTCCGGCCCGTCGCGCTATGGTGAGCGGTTTCTGAATTCGGTCATCATCGGCTTCGGCTCGACCGCGCTGTGCATGATCCTTGGCACGATGGCGGCCTATGCATTCAGCCGGTTCAAGGTGCCGCTGAAGGATGATCTGCTGTTCTTTATCCTCTCGACGCGGATGATGCCGCCCATTGCGGTCGCGATCCCGATTTTTCTGATGTTTCGGACGCTGGGGCTGAATGACACGCATCTTGGAATGATCCTGCTTTATACTGCGGTCAACCTTTCGCTGTCGGTCTGGCTGCTCAAGGGCTTCATTGATGAAATCCCTATCGAATACGAAGAAGCAGCCCTGATCGACGGCTACACACGGTTTCAGGCATTCTACAAGGTGGTGCTACCGCAGGCGGCCACAGGCATCGCATCAACGGCGATCTTCTGTCTGATCTTTGCGTGGAATGAATATGCCTTTGCGGTTCTGCTGACCTCGGGCACTGCGCAAACCGCGCCACCGTTCATTCCGACTATCATCGGGACAAGTGGCAAGGACTGGCCTGCCGTTGCGGCGGGGGCGACGATCTTTCTCGTGCCGGTCATGGTCTTCACCATCCTGTTGCGCAAGCACCTGCTGCGCGGGATCACATTCGGAGCGGTCCGCAAATGATGAACATCATCTACCGCATGCTGCGGTTTCGCCGTGGCCCCTGGGAAATGCTGGCAACCATTCTGATTGCACTTGGGGTCACCATGCTGATGCAGCCCTTCGCGATTGGCCTTTATAGCTATTCGTTCATTGTCACCCTTGTCGGCACGGTGATGTTCATCATCGTCAGCCATTTCCCGGAGTAGTCATGGCACAGATACGAATAGAAAACGTGCGCAAGGACTTCGGAGCGTTCAATGCGGTGAAGTCGTCAACATTCACCATCGAGGACGGCGAGTTCTTTATGCTGCTGGGGCCCTCGGGCTGTGGCAAGACCACGACGCTGCGGATGATGGCGGGACTTGAGCTGCCGACCTCTGGCGAGATTTACATCGACAATGAAGAGGTAGGAATGAAGCCCGCGTCCCAGCGCGATATCGCCTTTGTGTTCCAGATGTTCGCGCTCTATCCGCATATGAACGTCGGTAAGAACATCAGCTATCCGCTAAGGTCCCAAGGGATGCCCAAGGTCCAGATAAAGAAGAAGGTTGACGAGATTGCCGAGATCCTCGGCATTACGGACATTCTGAACAAGCCTGTCGGCGGTTTGTCCGGTGGCGACCGGCAGCGGGTGGCGCTTGGGCGGGCGATCGTCCGCGATCCAAAGGCGTTCTTCATGGACGAACCGTTGGGCGCACTGGATGCAGAGTTTCGCGAGCATATGTCCAAGGAATTGCGCGCCCTACATGACCGGATGAGCGCGACCACGGTTTATGTGACGCATGACCAGCTTGAAGCCATGCAGATGGGTGACAAGATCGTGGTGATGAACCACGGTGTTGTTGAACAGTTCGGCGTACCGCAAGATATCTACGACTGGCCCGCGACAAAGTTCGTGGCAGCGTTTATCGGATCGCCACCGATGAACTTCCTCGAATTCAACGGAATGGTCGGCAAGGGCGGAACCGAGGTTCGGCTGAATGATGTGGCTCTGGCTGTGCCCGCCAGCCTTGACGGTGCCAATGGCGCGCTGACGTTCGGGGTGCGCCCCGAGCATGTGAGACTGGACGATGCAGCCCCTTACCGCGGGCGCGTCAAGGCAACCGAATACCTCGGCACCACCCAGATCGTCACCTTGGAGACCGCCAACGGCGAGGTCAAAGCCCGCGTGGCCAGTTCGGACCGGATCAGTGCGGGCGACCAGACCGGACTGGCGTTCGATGCGCGCACGATCACGCTGTTTAATGCAGACACCGGTGCCGCGCTGCGCTCGCAAGCCAATCAAGGAGTGCTGTTCCGTGGCTGAAGTGACCTTAAAGGGGATTTCCAAATCCTTTGGCGCCCAAATGGCCCTTGATGAAGTGACCATGACCATTCCAGACGGAGCCTTTGTGGTACTGCTCGGGCCAACCGGCGCAGGCAAGACGACGACGCTGCGGATGGTCTCTGGTCTGGACAAGCCTGACAGCGGATCGGTGACCATCGGGGGCCGCGATGTCACCGCGCTCACGCCTGCCCAGCGGGATGTGGCGATGGTGTTCCAGCAGTATTCGCTCTATCCGCATCTGACGGTGCGCCAGAACCTTGAGTTTCCTTTGAAGTCTCCGATCCTAAAGACCCCTCAGGCAGAGATTGATCGCAAGGTAGGCGCGGTCGCGGAGGTCCTGCAAATCAGTCACAAGCTTGACAACAAGGCCACCGCCTTGTCGGGGGGCGAGATGCAGCGCGTTTCGATTGGTCGGGCGTTGGTTCGGGAACCGTCGGTCTATCTGATGGACGAGCCGCTAAGTTCGCTTGATGCGAAACTGCGTTCTGACCTGCGTATCGAGTTGAAAAGCATTCAGGCCGATTCAGGTGCAACCATGCTTTATGTGACCCATGACCAGACCGAAGCCATGACCATGGCCACGCATGTGGGGGTACTGGACAGCGGCAAGCTGGTCCAATTCGGTAGCCCGCGCGAGATATATGAAAACCCCGTGAGCGTGTATGCCGCCAGCCGTCTGGGTCAGCCGCGCATCAATGTGTTGCCGTCAGACGTGTTCGGTGGGGCTCCGCGCGGGGCGGCCCAGATCGGTCTGCGCCCCGAGCAGATCGTGCAGGGCGAGGGCGAGGACAGCTTTGTGCAGCGGGTCGAACACCTTGGTGACCAGACGCGCCTGCATCTGAAGTTCAAGTCGCACGACCTGATCACGGTTACGGATGCCCATACAACGCTCAAGGAAGGCGACATCATCCAGATCCGCCCGAACAATCCCTTCTTTTTTGACGCCTCTGGCGCTCGCATATCCTAGGAGATCCACCATGAAACATTTTATCAATGAAAAGCACGACATGGTGACCGAAGCGATCGACGGCACGATTGCGGCTTCGGGGGGCAAGCTGACGCGGTTGGATGGCTATCCGCATATCCGCGTGGTGGTGCGGTCCGATTGGGACAAATCCAAGGTTGCGCTGGTTTCGGGCGGCGGTTCGGGCCACGAACCTGCCCACGCGGGCTTTGTGGGCGAGGGCATGTTGACGGCAGCGGTCTGCGGCGACGTGTTTGCCTCGCCTTCGGTGGATGCTGTTCTGGCGGCGATCCTTGCGGTGACCGGGACGGCGGGGTGTCTGCTTATCGTCAAGAATTACACGGGCGACCGGCTGAACTTTGGTCTGGCGGCGGAGCGGGCGCGGGCCTTTGGCCACAAGGTCAGCGTGGTGATCGTGGATGATGATGTCGCCTTGCCGAGCCTGCCACAGGCGCGCGGTCTTGCGGGGACGTTGTTTGTCCACAAGATCGTGGGGGCGATGGCCGAAGGGGGGGCCAACCTGGAGGCCTGCACGATTGCCGCCAAGCGGGTGATTGCAGGCTCGCGCAGTATCGGGCTTTCGCTTGATACCTGTTCGGTTCCCGGATCGCTGAAAGAAGACCGTATTCCATTTGGCATGGCCGAGCTTGGGCTGGGTATTCATGGCGAAGCTGGTGTGGCGCAAGTCGCCTCCGCGGGCGCAGCGGATGCGATTGCCAAGATGATTGAGGCTCTTGTTGCGGATATGCCAAGGACGCCACATGTGGCGCTGATCAACAACCTTGGCGGGGCGTCCTGCCTTGAAATGGCGATTCTGACCAACAATCTGCTTGGCTCGGAGATTGGCCAGTATATTCGGCTGGTCGTTGGTCCCAGCGCGATGATGACGGCGCTCGATATGCACGGATTTTCGATTTCGCTATGCGAACTCGCGGACGGAGACGAAGGGTTCCTGAAAGCGCCTGCCAAGGTGACGGGCTGGCCGGGGTGTAACAGCGTGACAGCACCTGCCGTTCTACCGCTGCCGGATGGCTTGACCCCGATCCGCGCGCCTGCGTCAGCACATGCGCCGACACGGGAATTTCTGACCGATTGCTGCAAGGTGCTGATCGCAGCCGAGAACGATCTGAACCTTCTCGATGCGAAATCCGGGGATGGGGATACAGGCTCGACTCTGGCTGGTGCGGCAAGGGCGTTGATTGATGCGATGGACCGGCTGCCCTTGGCCGATCACACGCAGCTTTACCGTGCGATCGGGCTGGAGCTGAGCCAGACCATGGGCGGATCGTCGGGGGTGCTGCTTGCGATTTTCTTTGCGGCAGCGGGGGATGCGTCATCGTCGGGGATGACGATGCGGGATGCGCTGATGGCGGGCCTTGACCGGATGCGCCAGATCGGTGGTGCCAACCCTGGCGACCGGACGATGGTCGATGCCTTGCTGCCCGCGCTGGATGCACTGAGTGCTGGTTTGCCGCAAGCGGCTGCTGCGGCGCGCAAGGGGGCGAAATACACCGCGACGCTGACATCGGCAAAGGCTGGCCGTGCGAGCTATATCAATGCCGAGCAACTGGAGGGCCATATCGATCCGGGTGCCGAGGCTGTCGCCCGTTTGTTCGAGCATCTGGCCAGCTGAAAAGGGCGACATAACGTCGAGCAATTACCTCGCCCGTTTGGGAGCTTGATCGCTATGTGGCGGGGTTTTTGATCGGTAATTGGCGTTTCCGATGACGAGAGTCTGTGCGGCACCCGCAACGACTTCTTCGTTGATTCAGGCGATGCGACGAGCAAACTGCGAGATCAACCGTTGCCTCGTCTCCATGCGCGGGATAATCCTGCAGCTGCCGACATCGCCAGCCGTGACGTCATGGAGACTGGAATTCACAGTCTGGGTAGATGCCGATTGGCGTCAAGCTGCCGGATAGAATCCACCTGCCTGAAACATTTCGCTCACCGGTTTGAACCGAAACTTCGCACCCGGGCGACCAGAGCTTTTCGAATTCACGGCTATCCCTCCTGAATTCTCCTGTCTCAGGATAGTGGCACCACACGGATTTAGGCAGAACCCCAAAAGGTAGCTTGTCTCAAAGGTATGTTAGCGCTAACATTTACCAGAAATAGGGAGGAGAAAAGCATGGCCACCAGACTCGCAATCAACGGATTTGGGCGGATTGGACGTTGTGTCCTGCGCGCCTTGATACATGGCCGTCCCCTGAAATTGGCGAGCTGAGGGAATGGTCTCTCGCGTCATCCCAGTATCATCCTTTGATCTGGTCATTTTCGGGGCCACTGGCGATCTGGCACAACGCAAGATCCTGCCGGGTCTTTTCCGCCGCTTTTCAGTTGGCCAGATGCCGAGAGACGCGCGCATCATTGCCACGGCTCGGTCAGAAATCGATACGGACATGTTCCGGGCTGATCTCAGGACGAGCCTCGCCGAGTTTGCGCCATGCAGTTCGGGCGATGCGGAAATGCTGGACCAGTTCCTTGCGACGATTGTTTACATTCATCTTGATGTAATGAGCCAAGAGGGCTGGTCCGAATTGGTTGGCTTGCTGCGCGGATCAGCGGTGCGCGCCTTCTATCTGTCGGTCTCCACTTCCCTTTTCGGCACTATCGCATCCAGGCTGAGCAGCTATGGGGCCGTAACACCTGAGAGCCGCATCGTCGTTGAAAAACCCTTCGGAAATGACCTGGCCATTGCACGGGCACTCAACGCGGATTTGCGTCAGGGTTTCGAGGAAAGCCAAATCTATCGCATCGACCACTATCTTGGAAAAGAAACGGTGCAGAACTTGATGGCTCTGCGCTTTGCCAATGCGCTGTGGGAGCCGCTTTGGAATTCGACACACATAGACCATGTTCAGATCACCGTGGCCGAGAGTCTCGGTGTCGAGGGGCGTGGTGAGTATTACAATCGTGCCGGTGCGATGCGGGACATGGTTCAGAACCACCTCATGCAGCTCTTGTGTTTGACGGCAATGGAACCGCCGTCGAGATTTGAGCCGAACGCCGTGCGTGACGAGAAGGTAAAGGTGATCGAGGCGCTCGCACCTGCCAAGCCTCAGGAAATCGTGCGGGGACAGTATCGGGACAAGGAGGGTCAGGGCAGCTACCGCGCGCATGCGGGCGATCCGACCTCGCGAACAGAAAGTTTCGTGGCGATGAAAGTTGCTATCGCCAACTGGCGATGGGCTGGAACGCCTTTCTACCTCCGCACCGGGAAGAGATTGCGCGCGCGGACTTCGGAGATCGCCGTTGTGTTTCGCGAGCCTCCGCACATGATTTTCCCCGAGATGGAAAACCGACGCAGCAATCAAATGATCATACACCTTCAGCCGGACGAGGGCATCACGCTGCACAATACCATCAAGGAGCCGGGTCCTGGTGGTTTCCGCCTTGCGGAGGTAACGTTGGACATGACCTTTGCAAATGCGCTGGGGGGCCAGACCGATTCACAGGACGCCTATGAGCGTTTGATCATGGATGTCATCCGTGGCGACCAGACGCTCTTTATGCGCGGCGACGAGGTTGAGGCGGCGTGGGCCTGGGTCGACCCTATTATCGCGCGCTGGGAAGAGGCGCGTCATGCACCCGAGCCCTATGATGCAGGCGGTTCGGGCCCCGAAGAGGCCCTGATGCTGATGCATCGGGATGGCCGGCGCTGGCGCGAGATTGGCCGAGTGGAGGACAAATGACTCTCAATTCAACTATCGAAGCCGTAACTGACCGGATCATCGCACGCAGTTCCAAGACACGCGACGCCTACCTGAAGCGCATGCGCGCGGCGCAGTCAAAGGGGCCGGCCCGGTCGCACTTGGCTTGCAGCGGTCAGGCTCATGCCTATGCCGCCGCCGAAAGCGACAAGGCGCGCTTGGTCGAGGACGTCTCAGGCAACCTCGGAATCGTAACGGCCTATAACGATATGCTCTCTGCACATCAGCCCTTCGCCACCTACCCGGACATCATCAAGCATGCTGTGCGCGAAATCGGCGGCACGGCGCAAGTTGCGGGCGGCGTACCGGCGATGTGCGATGGTGTCACTCAGGGCGAAGCCGGCATGGAGCTTAGCCTCTTCTCGCGTGACGTGATCGCGCTCGCCGCATCGGTCGCGCTCAGCCACAACACTTATGACGCGGCGGTTTTTCTGGGTGTCTGCGACAAGATCGTACCAGGCCTTTTGATCGCTGCGCAGGCCTTTGGCCATTTACCCGCTGTTTTTCTGCCCGCAGGCCCCATGACAAGTGGCTTACCCAATGACGAGAAGTCCAAGGTGCGCCAACGCTTTGCCGCTGGCGAAGTCGACCGCGCCGCGCTCATGGAAGCCGAGATGGCGGCCTATCACGGCCCAGGTACCTGCACTTTCTACGGCACGGCCAACACCAACCAGATGCTGATGGAGTTCATGGGGCTACATCTGCCGGGTGCCAGCTTTGTGACACCGAACACGCCCCTGCGCGCCGCTCTCACAGCCGAAGGCGCAAAGCGCGCACTCTCGCTCAGCGCGCTTGGTGAGAGCTATACGCCCGTCTGCGATATTCTAAGCGAAAAGGCCTTTGTAAACGGGATCGTCGGGCTTAATGCTACGGGCGGCTCGACCAACCTTCTCATTCACCTGATCGCCATGGCCCGCGCCGGCGGGATCATCCTTGATTGGGAAGATTTCTCCGATCTTTCCGAAGCCACACCGCTTATCGCGCGGGTCTATCCCAACGGACTGGCTGACGTGAACCATTTTCACGCCGCAGGCGGGCTTGGCTACATGATCGGCGAGCTCCTTGGCGCTGGCCTTCTACATCCCGATACCAAGACAGTGGCAGGCGAGGGCCTTGAGCATTACACGACAGAGCCAAAGCTCGCCGACGGCAGATTGAGCTGGCAACCCGGCGCTCGCAAAAGCCTCGATGACAGAATCCTGCGCACCGTGGCCGACCCGTTCCAGCTCACAGGGGGGCTCGCGCGCCTCTCGGGCAATCTTGGCACAGCGGTGATGAAAGTCTCGGCGGTGGCACCCGAGCACCAGATCGTTCAAGCGCCCGCGCGGGTGTTTCATGACCAGAACGATGTGAAGGCCGCCTTCAAGGCAGGTGAGCTTACGGGCGATCTTGTGGTTGTCATGCGCTTTCAGGGGCCCAAGGCAAACGGCATGCCAGAGCTTCACAGCCTTACCCCGATCCTGTCGATCCTTCAGGGACGCGGCCAGAAGGTGGCGCTGGTTACAGATGGGCGCATGTCGGGTGCCTCAGGCAAGGTTCCCTCGGCAATCCATGTCAGCCCCGAAGCGCTTGATGGTGGCCTGATTGCCAAGCTCAAGGATGGCGATATCCTGCGCGTCGATGCCACGACAGGGGTGCTTCAATGCCTCACCGAAGGTGTGGGGGAACGCCCCGCAGCAGCACCCGATCTGAGCAGCAATCATCACGGACTCGGCCGCGAGCTTTTTGCAGCCTTCCGGCGCAGTGTCGGCACGGCCGATAAGGGCGCATCTATTTTTGGAGAGTAAACCTTGACCCTGTCCCCCAAAAACGCCAGCCGCCAGACCCGCGCGCTCTGCGAACTCGCCCCGATCGTGCCTGTTCTTGTGATCAACGATGCCGCCGCCGCCCGCCCTCTGGCAGAGGCTCTTGTGGCCGGGGGCCTACCTGTTCTTGAGGTGACCCTGCGCACCCCTGCCGCGCTTGATGCGATCCGCGCCATGGCGCAGGTTAGAGGCGGTCACGTCGGCGCAGGCACATTGGTTACACCCGATGATGTGCGCGCCGCCAAAGCCGCAGGTGCAACCTTCGGTGTCGCCCCGGGCGCTACCGAAAAGCTTCTCGCCGCCTGCGAAGCCGAAGGGCTGCCGCTCCTCCCCGGTGCGGCCACGGCAAGCGAGGCAATGGCCCTCCTGGAGCGTGGCTATGACATGCTCAAGTTCTTCCCCGCCGAGGCGGCGGGCGGCGTAGCCGCTCTCAAAGCCATCGGTGCGCCTTTGCCGCAGATTTCGTTTTGCCCTACAGGCGGGATCAACCCCGACAATGCGCCAAGCTATCTGTCGCTCTCCAATGTCGTCTGCGCCGGTGGCAGTTGGGTCGCGCCTGAAGCTCTCGTCGCCATGGGCAAATGGGACGAAATCGAAGAGCTCGCCCGCGAAGCTGCCAAATTGAGGGCCGCACCCTGACAGATATCTGGAACAGGCTGAAAGACAACCAGACCGCAAAAGCCGCGCGCTTCAGCGATGTGGTCAATATCGGCATCGGCAGCTCCAAACTTGGCCCCGCCATGGCAACGCTTGCTCTTGCACCCTATCACGACGGCCCGCGCTGCCATTTTGTCGCCAACATCGACAGCGTCGACGTTCCGCAGGGTTTGGTGCCTCACGGCCAGCGTCCTGTAAACTCAGGTGAACGACAGCATGCCCGCAATCACATCAAGCCGACACCACGGTGCTGGCGAACCGCTTACGAAAATGCTGCTCCTTGAACGAGAGCATATTGCGTCCTTCGATAGGCGCTGCGGCAGGTGAGAACCATCAATCCTTCAGGATACTCGGATCAAGAACAGACGTTTGCGATCAACCATTCGGTAGCGATGCGCGTTTTGAGTGATCACTAACCCGGATGTCGAAAAGGGCGCTTCATCAGTGCTTTTTCACTCTCTGCCAAAGGTCCAGTTGCGGTTGGCGTTGAACGTCAGGAGGAGCATGACGCCGGTGACGGCGACCTGCGCGGCAATGTAGGGAAGGGACAGCAAGGTGATGAGAGCGTGCATCAGGACGAAGTTCAGGATCATGGCGAAAACCGCGATAGCGAGGAATTTCGGCAGGGCTTTGCGGTGCGGGCTTTGGGCCGCAAACGTGAGACGATAGTTCAGCGCGTAGCTGACAAGAGCCCCAACCGCGGCACCGGCGGCGGAGGCAGGGGCAGGATGCGCGAGGCTGCCTTCAACAAGTGCGAGGAGGGTGAGATAGTGTGCCGCTGTCGCAACTGCGCCGACGCCCGCAAAGCTGAGGAACTGGCGGCTCATGGCGTTCCTTCACCGCCGAGAACGCCGATCAGGGCGGCCTGAAGATTTTCGAGCGCGAGGGGAGAGAATGTAAAGGTCACTTCGTTTTGCCCGACTGAAAGATCGACCGCACGAAAGAGGCCGTCCTGAATCACTAGGGGCACAGGCACACCGTTGGCAGTAGCGGTCCATCCGGGATAGGCGAAATCATGCAGCACCAAGCGGCAAGGAGACGTGCATTCGGCGCTGACCTCTACCACGACATTCGTGTAGCGGGTGATGCGGGGTTGTGGGCCAGGTGTAGCCCCAGCATCGGTGGCGGGCAGGAGAACGGCGCGGGGCTTTGCATCGCGATTTTCATATAGGTAGAAATTCCGGTCAAGATAGGGAATGACGGCGACCTCTTGCAGCGCATCTTGTGGAAGGGTGCCGTCAATCTTTTCCACTGGCTTGCCGGTCATGATATAGCGCAGTCCCAACTGGTCGGCCATCACACTGTCATATGACGTCATAGCTGTTCCGAACCTGCGGTTGGCCGATGCATTGTTCTGGTGCTTGGGTGCTATAAGGCTGTCAAATGCCCTGAGGCGGATAGGGTTATAGCCGAGCAGCGCCTCTATCCCCGCTGCCTGACCGATGTTCTGGGATGAGGCACCAAGGCCTATCGTTTCTACCCGCCACGGTGCGCCGCTCGGGTCGGTTGCTTTCGAGAGCGCTGCGAGGCGCGCGATGTGATCGTAGGCGGCAGGGGTTTCCAGCTGATCGTAAAATTGCGGAAGGCTGGCGTTCAGCCTGATGTTGCTATGGGCCGTGATCAGATCAACGGCGCTAATCAACAGGATTGCTGCGAGGAGGGATCGCTGCAAGGTTCCCCGCACCCGGACCGCCATGATGAGCAATGCGAGGAGAATTGCACTATAGGCAAGGGCGCGTGCGGCGGGCAGACCAAGATCGGCAAGGTGTCCCTGTTTCGCCCCGAGGAGGCCAACAAACACGGCCCCGCTGATGGTCAGGACCAATGCCGCGAGACTGCCGACGGTACTCAGGCGCGACGGCGCACGCAGCATGTCGTTCATCAGCGCCCCTGTCAAAAGCGCCGCTGAGGCCCCGAACAGGAAGAGCGCATCGGCAGGGCGTCGAAAGAGGTCGATCCCCGGCACGGTGTCATAAAGCCATTCAAAGACGGGCGTGTAATGCCCCAGCGCATAGATCAGGAAGAGAATTGCCAGCAGCGTAAAGACCAGCGCCTCACGCCGCCAGAGACGCCCCGCGCCGATCCCGTGCCAGAGGATCAGCACGAGCGCCAGCGCGCCGACATACCCATGAAGCATGCCGCGATGCACGAAGAACTGCCCGCCCCACGCATGGCTCGCCGGGCCCCAATAGGCCCCGGCGCGGTCTAGCGGGCCGAAGATGTCGACCATGAACAGCGTCGCCAGCGCGGCGGGATGCAGGGACTGAAGGCTTGCGCCCTCATAATCGAAGCTGGGCCTGTTGCTGATCTCAGCCAGTTGCAGGAGAAGAAGTATCGGGATCGCCGCGAGGCAAAGCGCTGTGATGCCGCCGAGGATCACCGGCGTCTGATGGCGAAGCGGTACCGTTTGGCCCGATCCCGGCCAGCTTCGGCTGAGCCAGTAGAACCCGAGGAACCACGCCGCAAGATACGCCACGTGATTGCGGTCGATCAGCATCAACCCCAGCGCCACGCCAAAGGCGATGCCTCGCCAGATGCCTCCGTGGGTTAGCACCGCTTCCAGCCTCCAGAGGCAAACTGCGAGCCACATCATGCTGACGGTCATCAGAAGGTGTTCGAGCCGGACGGTTAGCGCGCCTGACAGCATAAAGCAGATGGCGGCAGCAGCGCCCGCCTCAACTCGCCAGCCACGCAGGCGGGCAAAGCCGAGAATGGCGAGGCCCATCACAAGCAGATGCAGAAGGTGAATCGCGTCTACCAGCCGCATAGAGGGGGCAGGACCGGCGAGAACGGCGGGCCAGAAGCTGGGTGTGAAGATCACTGATTGTGGGTCGGCGACCATGGGAAAGCCGCCGAAATGATAGGGGCTCCAGAACGGGCTTTCGCCGCTGTGCCAGGCGAGGGCGAGGAAGCGGACCATGGGGTAGAAATGGTTCTTCGCGTCATGGGGGATGATCTGGCCACCGCCAAGCCAAGGCCAGCAAAACACAAGCCATGCCGTTGCGATGAAGACCGCCGCGAGGCGGTAGCCGCCCTGCGGGAACGGGTCAGGACGGATCAAGAGACGAACGTGTCCAGCCCGCGCGACTGAGCTTTGGACGGGGCGACGACAGACGGTGGCATCTGGAGGGATGTCTGCGGCATGTAGGGACGCTGATCAAAGCCGATCCGCTCCTGCACCAGAAACATCGGGCGTTGCTTTACCTCTGCGAAAATACGGCTGACATATTCGCCCATGATGCCGAGCCCCAGCAACTGAACACCAGAGAGGAAACAGACCGCAACCATCAGCGAGGCATAGCCGGGCACGTCGATTCCGAAGGCGAGCTTTTGCACGAAGATCACTGCACCGTAGAGCGTGGAGGCGAAGGCGAGCAGGAGGCCGATATAGGTCCAGACTTTAAGCGGAAGGGAGCCGAAGGCCGTCAAGGCATCCATTGCGAAGCGGGCCAGCTTTAGCAGCGGCCAGCCAGACTGGCCATGAGCGCGCGGCGCGACATCGAAAGGCACCGCCTTACGCCGAAACCCGACCCAAGCATAAAGCCCCTTTGTGAACCTTCCGCGCTCAGGCAATTGCATCAGAGCATCGACGACCTTGCGGTCGAGGAGGATGAAATCGCCCGCCCCCTCCATCAGTTTGACATCGCAGATCAGACCAAAGACACGATAGAAGCTACGCGCCAGAAAACGGCGCATCCAGCTTTCATCCTGGCGAGAGTTGCGTTTGGCATAGACAATGTCGGCACCAAGGCTCCATTCTTTTATCATCGCGTCGATGGTCTCGGGCGGGTGTTGAAGATCGACGTCAATCTGGATCACGAGATCGCCTATGGCATGGGACAGACCTGCATTCAGCGCCGCTTCCTTGCCGAAATTCCGGCTGAGGCGGATCAGCTTGATACGGGCATCCAGTGCACACTGCTCCGCCACGCACACCGGTGTCTTATCGGCGCTGCCATCATCAACGAAAATGATTTCGCATGCAGCGCGCGTTCTTTCGAGACAGGGAAGCAGGCGGTCGAGAAAGGCACGGATATTCCCCGCTTCATTATAGGCTGGCACGACGACAGAGAGTGACGCGGCACTGCGTGCGCTGCCGTTCTGGATGGCGGGTGTTGTATCGATCAGGGGGATGTCCTGTTCGAATACAAACTCGTTGTCGTTCATAATATTCCCCCCGACATAACCAGACGAAGCCCGATATCAGAACGTTTATATGCATAATGGAGTGAAGGGTTTATAGGGTAACTTCACTTCAGCGGATCACAAGTCAGTGTCCAAAGGTGTTCGGTGTTAAGGCAGGTATCATGGACAAGATTATTGAAACACCGATGACCTGGGGCGGGCGCATTCATCTTTGTGCTGATGATTTCGGGTTGAACGCGGCGGTCGATGAAGGGATTCTGGACCTCGTGCACCTTGGTCGGCTGACGGCAGTCAGCTGCATGGCGGGGGGAGTGGAAATTACGCGCGACATCCCCCGGTTATTGGCTGCGGTCAGCGATGCGCCCCGGCCCGTTCAGATCGGGCTCCACGTGACTTTGACTGAGTATACCACGTTGGGGCCGATCCGCGGCCTTGCGCCTGAGTGCGCCCTGCCGGGGATTGGGAGGGTGATGAGGCAGGCATATTTGCGCCGATTGGATGTGCCCGCTATCCGGATGGAGATTGACCGGCAGATGGCCTGCCTTTCTGCGCTGATGGGCCGGGTGCCCGATTTCGTGGATGGCCATCAACATGTGCATCTTCTTCCGGGAATACGCGATGCGGTGGCGGCAAGCTGGAAGGACTGGAACGTGCGGCCGGGCTGGGTCCGGTATTGCGGCGCGCCGGAGCGAGACCTCGCCCAGCTGCCGTCGGCCCAGTTCAAATCCCGCGTGCTAAGCCTGATGAGCCGTGCCGCCGCGCCCTCGCATGATGAAGCCGGCATGGTGACGAATCCGCGCTTTTTCGGCGTGACGGAGTTCTCGCCAGAGGTGCCTTTTGGCCCCCGGATGCGCCGTTGGCTGTCGCTAGCGAACAGCGGCGAGAGCGGCGCGCTCATCATGTGCCATCCGGGACGGGCATCAGTGCCTGCAGCAGGCGATCCGCCTGACCCGATCCATCTCCATCGCCCACAGGAGCTTGCCTATCTCGCGTCCGAAGCTTTCTTGACGGATCTTGCCGAGACAGGTGTTGCGACGCGATTTGGTCTCTGAGAGGCGGCGCGAAAACTGTGTTTGCCATGTTTGTGGAGTGTCACTGAGCGCTGACCCGGCATTTTCATCCAGATCTGAGCCACCTAGTCGTAATGATCTTCTGATTATGATGGCGTCAATGCTGTTGCCTCCTTTCGCTTTTTCTTTGCTGTTTCGGTGCTGGCCTTGAAGCGGTAGCTGCTAATTCCTGTCTCGAAGATGTGGCAGCGATGGGTGAGATGCTCGGAGGGGCCGATATCGGGTCTTTCGTATCCATCCTAGTCTCAGGACCCGTCTACACTGCTATGCTCATTCTGCGTCCGGAGCCTGCGTATCTTTTTGGGCCAAATGGTGCAGTCTTCGGAATGTCGCACGGCGCGGGCGAAAAAGCGTTTCCGCCCGCTGTTCAGGCTGAAGGTTGAGGTCTGGCGAGGTCTTGAAGCAAGCGCGCTCGGGTAACGCCCGCCCGAGCGCCAAGCCTGTGGCGGTCTGCAACATCGCCCTTTGCTCTAGGGCTCACTCTCAGTTCGCAGACCCGCTGGATCATCGCCAAAAACATGATTGAGATCGACAAACACAGACAGGAGTTGCGAGTATGATCATCAAACGACTTCAACAGCGTCTGTCGCAAAGTTTCAGTCAAGTTGAGATCAGGCTTACGCTGGACATAATCATGCTGCGCGATGGACGACCTGCTGGAATGCGATCATGTCTTTGTTCTTGAATTGCCCTTTGCGGGTCATGTTGGCGTCTTTATCCCGGCGAGAGTGGCAGAGGCCGAATAGCCGGCTTTCGCAAGCCTCTTCTTCTATTTAAGCCGCTGAGCGCCTTGAAGTCTGTGACTATCCGACTGCTCAAGGAAATCAACAAAGTGTTGGGTCGGGAGGCGCAGGTTTTCAGATGCCCAGACGGCCTCCGTGACCATGACGTCGTCGATGTCAGAGATCGGCAAGGGCACCAAGCCGCCAGTGGCGAAGTCGTAGATGCTTTCGGTCAAGATGGTGATGCCCATTCCGCAGGACACAAGACCAAGAATTCCAACCGAGTTGAAAGCCTCCTGCACGATGCGCGGCTGAAAGCCAGCCTTGCGGCAATGCGGAAAGAGATAGTCGTAAAAATGCGCCCAGGCCTCGGTCGGCCCATGCACGAAATCCTCATCAGCCAGATCGGCCAGCTCAACAGAGGAACGCGATGCCAGGCGATGGCCTTCGGGCACGATGCAGATCGGACGGTCGGTCTGCACGACGCGGCTTCGAAATCCTGGTTGCCGCACCGGCCCGGTAACAAATCCAATATCGAGCTTGTCGTCCCTCAACTGCTGAAGTTGTGCAGCAGTAACCCCGTGATGCGGGCGCACGGTGATGCCGGGGTGCCTTTGATGAAACTGCTTGAGCAATTCGGGCAGCGCATCGGCGATCGCGAAATCAGTATAGCCCACCCGCAGCGCACCGGCCTCGCCGATGCTGACCCGGCGCGTCAGATCGATGGTGGCCTCCACTCCGTTTAGCACGCGCTGACCGCCCTCGCGAAAGGCGCGGCCCGCATCGGTCAGGCGCACGAAGTTCTGTGAACGGTCGAACAACGTAACCTGCAACTCCGCCTCAAGGTGCTGGATCGTCCGGGTGAGGGCAGGTTGCGATATGTGAAGATGTTCCGAGGCGCGTCGGAAATTCAAGTCCTCAGCAAGGACCAGAAAATAGCGGATATGGCGCAGACCGATTTTCATGATACCTTTTATGCATCAGAAACTAATCAATTGATATTATACTTGCAGGCCTAGCCCGGCTACCGTGATTGGATAACAAAAACAAAAATTCCACATGCAACCGGGAGCGATCATGTCACATTCACCCTTTCAGATCTTCGCCGGGCCACTTGCGGCCCTGACCGTCGTCGCGGGCACGGCCTCGGCGCAAGACGTCACCATCAATCTCGGCTATGCGGCCTCCGAGACCAGCACCTATGCCGTGCTCGCCGACAAGTTCGAGGAGCTGGTTGAGGAATATACCGAAGGCAGCGTTGACGTTAAGGTGCGCTGCTGCGGCCAACTCATGGGCGAGGACGAGGCATTCAAGGCGATGCAGCTTGGAACCGTGGATATGTTCGTTATCACCGGTAACAACATCTCGCCGCATTTTCCGCTGATGGACGCGTTCGTTCTGCCCTACATCTTTCAAAACAAGGAGCATGCTTACCGCGTGCTCGAAGGTGAGGTGGGGCGCGATTTCGCAGCGCAGCTTCAGGCCGCGACAAACGTGCATCTGCTGACCTACGGTTTTGTTGGGGATCGCGATTTCTACAATTCCAGAAGTCCAATCGCCTCGGTCGAGGACATGGCGGGGCTCAAGGTGCGTGTCCCCAAGAACCAGGTGATGATCGACACCTACGAGGAATTTGGCGCGGCACCCATTCCGCTGCCTTGGGCCGACACGCCAACTGCGCTTCAGACCGGCACGGTGGAAGGGGCGGATAACGGCACCTCATTCATCAAATCGCAGAAGTTCTACGAGATCATGCCCTATTTCACGGTTCTGGAGCATTTCACCTATTTCTCGCCGCTCTTTGCCAGCGACCGCGTGATGAACAAGCTCGATGAGGCGCAGCGCGACGCAGTGATGCGGGCGGCCGCCGAGGCGGGTGTTTATCACCGCAAGGAAATGGCAGCGCAGACCGACGAAATCCGCGCCTTCCTGACGGGCGAGGGCGGCATGGAAACAACCAACGTCGACCGCTCTGGCTTTATCGAGGCGGGACTGCGCGTGCAGGATCGCTATGCCGCCGACAAAGGGGATGACTTCATTGCCCTTGTGAATGCTATCCGCGCGGAAGCCGAGTAACTCATTCTGAACCACCGCACGGGGGGCAGCGCTACCCCGTGCCATTTTACACCTTCAAGGCGGAGGCGGGGCCATGCTGTCCAAGCTAGACAGGTATTTCGAAGAGGTGATTTGCACGATCTGCCTGACGGTTGTGGTGGGGTCTGTCCTGCTTCAGGTCATCTTGCGCTACTTCTTTTCGACCGCCGCCGCCTGGGCCGAGGAAACCGCGGTCTACGGCATGATCTTCGCGGTCTATCTCGGGGCCACGATGGCGGTCCGCGAACGCGCGCATATCCGCATCACCCTGTTGGTTAGCCGCCTGCCGCGCGCCTTGCAGGTAGGGGCCGTGGTACTGGCCGATGCGCTCTGGGCCGGCTTCGTGATTTTCATGATCGTGCAGACCACGATCTATACCCAGCTTTTGTTCAACGTCACCTACATGACCCCCGGTTTGGGGATCGAGCAGCGATGGGTGCAGATGATCATCCCGATGGCGTTCGGCCTCATGCTTTTTCGTATCCTGCAAGTTTATTGGCGGTGGGGGCGTGACGGCTGGAAGGATCTGCCGCTATGAATGGCCCCCTTGTCATGGCTGCGGCCTTCGTCTTTGCGATGGCGATCGGCGTGCCCATTCCCTTCGCCGCCGGGCTGGCCACGGTCGCAGGCCTGCTGATCGCGGACATTCCCCTCACCCTGATGGCGCAGGCGGCCTGGACAGCGTTCGAGCCGTTTCCGCTGGTGACCATCCCGCTCTTCATCCTTGCGGGACAGTTGATGGAACAGGGCGGCATGTCGGAAAAGCTGGTCACCATCGCAAAGCGCCTTGTGGGCGCCTACAAGGGCGGCATGGGGCTGGTGACGGTGGTGGCCTGCATGTTCTTCGCCGCGCTCTCGGGGTCGGGTCCCGCGACCACCGCCGCTATCGGCTCGATCACAATCCCCGCAATGCAGAAAGAGGGTTACCGTTCGCGCTTTGCCGGGGCCATCGCCGCCTCGGCGGGTGCGCTTGGCAGCATGATCCCGCCCTCCAACCTCCTGATCATCTTTGCGTTGGTCACCGATGTTTCCATTCCGCGCCTCTTTCTGGCGGGGATCCTGCCGGGTCTTATCCTGGGGCTGATGCTGATGGTCGTGGTTTTCGTCATCTCGTGGAAGAATGGCTATGGCGGCACCGAAGAGCGGTTTCGCTGGGGTCCGCTGCTCTGGGCGTTATGGGATGGCAAATGGGCGGTTTTCGCACCGATCCTGATCCTTGGTGGCATCTATGCCGGTATCTTCACCCCGTCCGAGGCGGCGGCAGTGGCAGTCGCCTATGGTCTCTTTGTCGGGCTTTTCGTCTACAAGGGCCTGACATGGGTCAAGCTGCTGCACGCGTTCAAGTTCACCGCCATCGTCATAGGCACGGTGCTGTTTATCCTCGGCTCCACCAAGGCGTTCGGCCAGTTGGTGACGATCTTCGACATTCCCAGCGATATCCTCACGCTGTTTCAGGGGCTGATCGCCTATCCGTGGCTGATCATGCTGTTCATCGGGATCTTCTACATCCTCGTCGGCATGTGGCTGGAAAGCATTCCGCAGATCATCATCTTCACCGCCGTGTTCTTTCCGCTGGTGACCAGCCTCGGCATCGACCCGGTGGTGTTCGGCATCTTCACCGTAATGACCTGCGAGATCGGCTTTCTGACACCGCCCATTGGCGTCAATCTCTTCGTCGCAGCTCGGATCGGCAAAATCTCGATCGAAGATATATCTGTCGGAGTGCTGCCGCTGCTCATTCCATACATACTGATGATCCTGATACTCGTCTTTTTCTCGGATTGGGTGACCTGGCTTCCCAATCTCGTCTACGGCCCGCAACTGAGGTAAGCGCATGAATGAAGTCCCCCTAACCGGCTATACCGACCGTCTCTCGGCGCGGCCGGGCGAAGAGATCGCCTTCAAGGTCTCGTCGACCAGTGGTGGCCGCTATCGCGCATGGCTGGCCCGGTCGACCTGCGCCGATCCGAACCCAGATGGCATGGGCATCACCGAAGAGGATGCCAGCGCGTGGTTCGCACCGCGCGACCTGCCCGCCCGGCATCAGCCGTTCTTTCCCGGCTCCTACGGCCTGAGCGACGCGGCCATCACGCTGCCCGCTCAGGGCAACGTCACTCTGTCCGCCACGATCCAACCCACGCACCTCAATGGAGGCGATCAGGCGGTTCTGTCCTGCGGTCCACTGACAATGGGGCTCAATGCAGAGGGCTGCGTTTTCGTAGCGGCGGGTGCGGCACGGGTCACGTCACCGGTGCCGCTGCCGACGCATCGCTGGGCGCAGCTCGAGGTACGGCTGACGGAGGGGCGTGCCACACTTGTCCAGACAGTTCTGGGGCATCACAGCTGCGAGACGCATGAGGCAAGCGGTGCGCTGCCGCGCGCCGCGATCACGGCCCCTGTCGTTCTTGCCGCAGGTTGGGCTGATACCCGGGCGACGACTTTTTTCAACGGCAAGATCGAGGGCCCGACCATCACAGGCCCAGACGGGCTGATCGCGGTCTGGGATCTGGCCACGGCGATTCCGTCTGCCCGCGTGCCCGCGCTGACCGGACCGGCCTTGTCGCTAGTCAACTTTCCCACCCGTGCGATGACCGGCTCGCAATGGGACGCCTCCGAGATGTGCTGGCGGCACAAGCCCGAACATTACGGTGCGATCCATTTCCACGAGGACGATATCTATGATTTCGGCTGGCAGACCGATTTCACCCTGACCGTCCCTGAGGGCATGCCCTCGGGCGTCTATATCATGTATATCGAGGGCGATCATGGCAGCGACGCCTTACCGTTCTATATCTGTCCACCTAAGGGCATACGGCGCGCCGATCTCTGCGTGTTGATCCCGACCTTCACCTATGTGGTCTACGGCAACCATGCCCGGCCCGATTACGACCCGGCATGGCAGAGCCGTATGCGCGACTGGGGTGCCTATCCGCATAATCCGGCGGAATATCGCGAGTATGGCCTGTCGACCTACAACACCCATTCCGACGGGTCGGGCATTTGCCACGCCTCGCATCGGCGGCCGCTCTTCAATCTGCGGCCCGGATTTCTGACCTTCGGCGCGACGGGATGCTCTGGACTGCGGCATTTCGCGGCCGACAGCCACCTGATCAGCTGGCTGCATGCCAAGGGCCTAGAGTATGATATCGTTACAGATCACGAGTTGCATGCCGAAGGGGCTGAGGTTCTGGCGGGGTACAAGGCCGTTACCACCACCACCCACCCCGAATACCACACTGCCGAGACGCTGGACGCGCTGCGTGATTACCGCGATTCCGGCGGCAATCTGCTCTATCTGGGGGGCAACGGATTCTACTGGCGCATCGCGCGGCATACAGAGAATGACAGCCTTCTCGAAATCCGCCGGGCCGAGGACGGTATCCGCGCATGGGCCGCGGAACCGGGCGAGTATTACAACGCCTTCGATGGCACCTATGGCGGTCTTTGGCGGCGCAGTGGGCGGGCACCGCAGGCCCTCGTCGGGATCGGCTTTGCCGCGCAAGGCGAGTTTTACGGCGCACCTTATCAGCGGATGTGCTTTGATCCGAAGTTTGACTGGCTCTTCGAGGGGGTGACCGAGGATCTCTTTGGCGATTACGGGTTCAGTGGCAATGGCGCGGCGGGGTTTGAGCTTGACCATGTCGACCATCGCATCGGCTCGCCGCTGGACCACGTTTTGCTGGCACGCTCCGCAGGCGACAATCAGGCCTTCATGCTGGTCCCCGAAGAGCAGCTTACCCACCTGACCAACCTGACCGGTGGGTCCGAGGAAGACGCCAAACACGCAGATCTGATCTATTTCGACCTGCCAAAAGGTGGATCGGTCTTTTCGGTCGGGTCGATCACCTTTTGCGGCAGCTTGCCATGGAACGGCTTCGACAATGATGTCTCGCGCCTGTTGGACAATTTCCTGCGCTGTAAACTGGGGCAGCAGTAAACCCGAGTTATCCGTGTTCAAGAAGGCTCGGTGATTAAAGCCATTCAAGCGGCGACTAACTCTTGATCATCGGTTTAAGAGCCGCCCCTCCGGACGGCTTCTTGCGTGATCCCGGCGTGTGAACAATAGGTCATCACCGAATAGTAGACACTATCGAAGCATCATGTCGCTGCCGCGTATGGCCTGAGCGCCACAGGCGTTCAAGCCGCGCAGCGCGTATTCAGACGAGAGGTTTCAGGACTATCGGCTGTGACGTGGTTGATACCCAGAAGGGCACGCAATGACGGTGGCATTAGGCGGCGTGCCGTAATGCGCGGCAACGCCATTTCCCGTATCAGCCTGTCGCCGCCGTACATGGCGAGGTACTCTGCGTGGTTGTCAAACGCATCTCGTCCAGTGTAGTCAACGAAGCTCTCTGTCGGAAGACCCTCCGCGAGAATGACATCGTGTTCGTCAATCTCAATGTGATAAACGGTATAGCTATTCTCTAACTCGGTTAGGGGAACGGTGACGATAGTCGTTCCATTGACCAGAACGCCTGCATTCACCAACACGCCGTCGATCACCACAGCATGATCAGCCGTCAAAGTTAAGTCTGCGATGGGCAACCCTTCGCCAAGTGCGCCCGCCATGATCCGAACTGGCAGGGCATCGGGACGGCCAAATTTCGTGGACAAGGTCTGTCTGGCCAACCAGACAATTGGAACAATACGACCGGAGGCCGTCATGATCTGATCACCGACGGCGAGCTCTTCTATTGCCTTCATGCCTGACGGTGTCGCGATCCGAGAGCCTGCAAAAAAGCAATTCGGCTCTCCGGGGCTCGGCGTTTGGGTCTCAAAGGTATCTTCACCATCCGTCACGCGCGCAATGCTTTGATCCGCGCCTGCGGCTGTGACGACGTCAATGCCAACCTGATTGGCTGGATTTAATCCTGCAGCGATGATGTCGTCGCCCAGAAATGCATTCCCACCGTTCTCTTGCAAGACGATGAAATCGCCCTCGGGGTTTGCCAGGAACAAATTGACATCGGCGCTCTGGTTCATTGCGATGTCGGCAACTGCGCCTTGGCCAGTGATGTTCGACGGCATGGTCGCAGTGAGGCTGCCGTTGTTGGAGACTATCGTGTAGGTCTCTCCGGCTGCGAGGGTGGTTCCTCCCGGCACGGTGTGGGCCAACTGAGACACAAGCCCGTTATTGATATGGAAATATTGATACCCACTGATGTCGATCGAGGACGCGCTGGTGTTCACTAACTCGACATAGGCCTCGACCCCGCCATTCGCTTGACCATCGCCGTTGTAATCCGTCGTGAATGAAATCGAATGCCACTCGTTGAACGCAATACCACCGTCAAGAACATTGCTCGTGATCGCCATAAAGACCTCCAACATCTGTCAATTTAATTTGTGAAACAGCGTGCAGAGTCTTTGACAATAACACAACCGCTTATTGTGATTTCAAATCAAGGTTGCGGATACTTGGATAAAATGATCCCAGTCAGCACTGCCTTTTCGATCGGGTCAGCGCGCTGTGCAGATTGATTAGGCACCCAGTTTTAGATGATGTTTCAGCGGCTTATGCAAATGGCCACTTTTAGGCGACCCGCCAATCTTACGGCATGGCCAAATAGGCGAAGTTGGTGTCTTTGACATTGCTGATGATTTTGGCAGGGCACCAACTATTGAGGAAAATGTCCGTCGCCAAATGAAATGGGACATCAGACGGGTTTGAGCATGTGAGGTTCAGGTCCGTTTGTGTGATTGATTATGCGGCTTGTATTTGATGTTCCAAGCGGCGTTGGCGGATGGTCTGGGTTTTGAAATTTTCCCTCTCATGCAGGATGGATTTCTCGCGGACAAAGTCGACGTCGACGGGTGTGACGTTGTTTGGCATCACGTGATTGCGCTGGCCCTCTTTCTCTCTCCAAACCGTCGTTTTGAGTTGGGCGAAGGTGCCCTTCAAACGCTCTTCCAAGCCGGTGGTACACCAGCCGAACACGCGCTACCGGTCAGCGGGCTTGAACTGACCCGGCACTGGCAGTTGGCGCGGGCCTATGACGGACAGATTGTGCTGTGGCAATCTTGGCGGCGGCGTACCGGGGCCAAGGCGCTGTGGCGGTCAACACTCCGCTCTCACACGGTCATGCTTTCCTGCTTAAGACGGTCGCCCGGCCCTCAGAGGGCGCGCAAGGCCTAAGATCCTCCAGGTGACAGGACGGATTGCCGCATGGCCGGACGTGGTGATACATATCTCTGTATGGTGCAAGGTATCGCTCAGGCCGCACAGATGCGGCGGCATTCGGGTTTTCTGGTCTGGCTTGTGCTTGGCCTGATCGTTCTGTGGGGCGGAGGTGCCTTGGTGCATGCACAGGCCACCCGCGTCTTTCTGAACGAGGCCGCAGGGCGCGCCGAGGGAACGCTACAGCTTGCGACGACAGCGCTGGATGGGTATCTGGAGCGGTTCGAGAGGTTGCCGCCATTGCTGGCCCGGCAACAGCCCATTCTTGATCTGGCCGAAGCCCCCGATGATCCGGCGCGGGTCGACGCCGCCAATCGTTTCTTACGCGATGTAACCGGCGTTCTGGGCGCATCGGACATCTATTTCATGGATACCACCGGCCTGACACGCGCCGCCAGCAACTTTGATTTGCCGCGCAGCTTTGTTGGCGGCAATTTCGCATTCCGCCCCTATTTCAGCGATGCCGTGGCCTCTGGCGCTGGCAGTTTTTATGCGCTGGGAACAACGTCGCGCAAGCGGGGCTATTACTTTGGCGCGCCTGTTCGCAATGGTGACACATTGCTGGGGGTGGTCGCCCTCAAGATCGACGTGGAAAGTGTCGAGGCCGCGTGGTCTGGCGCGGATTACCATGTGATTGTGACCGATCCCAAAGGTGTCGTCTTTTTGTCCAGCAACCCGGCCTGGCGTTTTGGCATGACACGGCCCCTGACCTCTGAGGGGCAGGATCTGCTTGAAACCACGCGCCGCTATGCAGATTCACCCCTCTTCGACATCCCGCTGCGCGCGCAGACCACCGCACAGGGCCATGTCCTATGGGAAATATCCCTGTCCACTCTGCCCGGCGCGCAGGGGCAGGGCGAGTATCTTCTGGCCTCTGCCGCGATGCCCGAGGCGGATTGGACACTGACCGTCATGCAAAACACCGCGCCTGCAAGGGCCCAGGCCCTGACCTTCACGGCGGGTGCGGTTCTGGCGCTGGCGCTGATCGGGATGATGGTTGCGGTCGTGCGGCAACGCCGCGCGCGATTGCGCGACCTGCTGGTGATGCAGGCGACGGCCAAGGTTCAGCTTGAGGCGCGGGTTGCCGAACGCACCCGCGAACTGGCTGATGTGAACGAGGCCCTTGGGGCCGAGGTTGCCGAAAGACGTCTGGTCGAGGTCAATCTGCGCCGCGCGCAGGATGATCTGGTGCAGGCGGCCAAGCTGGCGGCGTTGGGCCAGATGTCTGCAGCCCTTGGCCATGAGGTGAACCAACCTTTGGGCGCGCTGCGCAACTATGCCGAAAACGCCGTGGCGCTGTTGACCCGTGATCGCAAAGCCGAGACGCAGACCGCGCTGGAGCGTATTCTGGACATGGCGGACCGCATCAGCGCCATCGCCCGACGGCTGCATACTTTTGGCCGCAGGCCGGGGCAGCAATTGGGCGCGGTCGACGTCACCGAAGCGATCGAGGCGGCGCAGGAAATCGCAGGTCCGCGGCTGCGTCAGGTCGGGGCCACGCTGAGCGTGGACATTGCGCCCGGCCTGTCATTGGTGCGGGCGGGGCCGGTGCGGCTGCAACAGGTGCTGGTCAATCTGTTGACCAATGCCGCCGACGCGGTCGCCGACCGCGCCGAGCGGCGCATTCTGCTGACCGCCCGCGACGAGGCCGAAGCCGTCGTTCTGCGGGTCGAAGACAGTGGCACAGGCGTGCCGCCCGATATCGCGCTGCGTATCTTTGATCCTTTCTTCTCGACCAAGGGCGTGGGCAATGGCCTTGGGCTGGGTCTGTCCATCACCTACAACATCATCAAGGATTTTGACGGCGCCATTGCCTTGGTGCCCGGCACACTTGGCGGCGCGGCCTTTGAGGTGCGGTTGATGTCGGCCCCCAAACAGGACCTTGCTGCAGAATGAGCCTTCCCGTTTTCATCCCGCGCGTGCTTATCGTCGACGATGATGCAGACCTGCGGGCCTCGACCGTGCAGGCGCTGGAAATTGCGGGCGCTGCGGTTCAGGATCTGTCCTCGGCAGAACGCGCGCTGGATTTCATCAGCTTTGGCTTTCCCGGCGTGGTGCTAAGCGACATCCGCATGCCCGGCATGGACGGGCTGACACTGATGAGCCGCATCCACGAGATCGACCGCGAGATTCCGGTGATCCTGATGACCGGGCATGGCGATGTGCAACTCGCTGTGCGCGCGATGCGCGAAGGGGCGCATGACTTCATCGAGAAACCTTTTTCCGCAAGTCAGATGACCGAACTGGTTGCCCGTGCCCTCAGCTTCCGCCGCTTGGTGCTGGAAAACCGGGTGTTGCGCGCGGCGGTAGGGCAGGCCGATGATCTGGAGCAGCGGCTGATCGGGCGCTCGAACGCGATGATCGACCTGCGCCGCCGCATCCGCACCATTGGCCCCGCCGAAACCGATGTGCTAATCGTGGGTGAAACCGGGGCGGGCAAGGAAGTGGTCGCGCGCGCGCTGCATGATCTGTCGCCACGGGCGCGGCGGCCTTTTGTCGTCATCGACTGCGCAGCGATCCCGGCCCCCCTGATTGAAAGCGAATTGTTCGGCCATGAACAGGGTGCCTTTGCCGGGGCGATGCGGGCCCGGACGGGCAAGTTTGAACACGCATCGGGCGGAACCGTGCTGCTTGACGACATTGCCGCCTTGCCGCCCCCACTTCAGGGCAAACTGCTGCGCGTGGTCGAGGATCGCGTCGTCACCCGCCTTGGCTCGAACGAGGCGTATACGCTCGATATCCGTATCATCGCCACGGCACGCGTGCCCCTGATCGGCGAAGTTGATGCGGGCCGTTTTCGCGCCGACCTTCTCTATCGTCTGAATGTCGTGACGCTGGACGTGCCCCCCTTGGCCGACCGGCGCGAGGATATCGCGCTGTTATTCCTGCGTCTCTTGGCAGAAGCTGCGGCCCGTCACAGGGTTGATACCGTACCAGAGGTTCCGCCCGCCCTTTTGGCCAACATTGCCGCCCGCGAATGGCCCGGTAACGTGCGCGAGCTGCGCAACGCAGCCGATCGCTTCGCGCTGGGTTTGGGCCTGCAAACCGATGACGAGAAAACACCCGCGCCGCAGCGCCTTGCCGACCGCGTCGCAGCCTTCGAACGGCGCGAGATCGAGGCGGTACTGGCAGCCAATGGTGGCTCCCTCAAACCCGTCTACGAGGCTCTTGGGCTTAGTCGGAAGTCGCTTTACGAAAAAATCCAGAAACTTGGAATCGACAAAACAGCCTTCATTCTGGATGCCGAGGGGCGGGATCAGGACGGATAGGCGGATTTCGTAACGCTTTTTTGGTCCAATGTCCCCTTTTACACCCATCACGCCAATTTGAGGCCCGTTATCTGCGCGGCCTCCTTTGAAATAGGTTGATGACTTTCGGAAAACCGCTTTATTGCTGCTAACCCCGCCATGAAGCAACGGCGGCGGTGCAAAAGCAAGACAACGATCACCTTGTTGAACTCTGGGAGGAGTCACATGCCATTACGTACTCTCGCGGCCCTGACGGCCGCGGCAACCATCGCATTCGGTGCAGCAGCAGGCGCACAGGATCGTTCCGATTGGCCCAATAGCATGACCATCGGCACCGCCAGCCAAGGCGGCACCTACTTCGTCTATGGCAACGGCTTTGCCAGCTATATCGCTGAAACGCTCGGCGTTGCTGCAACAGGCGAAGTGACCGGCGGCCCGGTGCAGAACGTGACACTGGTGGAAACCGGCGACCACCTGATGGGTCTGGTGACTATGGGCCCCGCCTATGATGCATGGAACGGCAAATCGGAATTGGCCCCCGGTCTGGAGCATAAGTCGATCCGCGCGCTTTTCCCGATGTATCAGACCCCGTTTCAGGTTATCGCGCTGAAATCCTCGGGGATCAACTCGGTCTCCGATCTGGCAGGCAAGCGCGTGTCGGTTGGTCCGGCAGGCGGCACACCCGGCACCTATTGGCCGTTGTTCATGCAAGCCCTCGACGTGGAAGCGACTATATCCAACGCTGGCGCATCTGACGCCGCAGGCCAGTTGCAGGATGGTCTGATCGACGCCTTCGCCTTTGCCGCAGGCATGCCGATTTCGGCTTTTGCCGAACTGGCCGCGAGCCAGGATGTGGTGATGTTCGGCCTGAGCGAGGAAGAACTGCCCAAGGTTCTGGCCGCCTATCCGGCGATGGCCCCCCTGACGATCCCGGCGGGCACCTATGCCGGTCATGATTATGACCAGCCCACCGTCGCCCTGTGGAACTTTGCCATCGCGCATCAAGACATGCCCGAAAGCCTGGCCTATGAGATCACCAAGCTCGCCATGGGCAATTCTGACCGCATGATCCAGATTCACGCCGCAGCAAAAGAAACGCTGAGCGAGAACTGGGACAAGAACACCTTCATGCCCTTCCACCCCGGTGCTGTACGCTATTTCGAGGAGATCGGGATCACCATTCCCGACACCCTGCGCTAAGCCGACAGTTTTAGAACGGGCGGCGGCCCGCAAGGGCCGCCAATTTTCGTCCGGGCCCCCGCTATGGGTTGGACCTCTTGCCAGAGGCAATTTTTCATGACGACGCAAACAGAAAAGGCGCAGCAGGACACGGCTGCTCAGAACCAAGCCAGCATTGCCGATGGGGTGGATGCGGAAATCTACACATCCAATCAACGCAAGCCCGTCGGTCTTGCTGCAAAGATCGCGGTGATTCTCTGTATCGCCTATACCCTGTTCCATGTGGGTGTGATGAACGGCCTGCATGACCGATTAACAGACTTGCTTGGCATCGGTTCGGTCGACCTGACAGAGCCTTGGCGATATCGTCTGATCCATGTCGGTGGCGGGCTTGCGCTTGGCTTCCTGCTGTTTTCGTCGACCCTGTTCTCGGAGGAACGGAGCGGCACCGCAGACCCGCGCCGCCTTCTGGCTGTGTTGCCGGGTGCCGCCCTTGTTGCGCTGGCCTTTGGTCAGGCCGCGCTGTTCTGGACCACCGGCATGGCCGTCGATCAGGCGGCCGCCGCCAATGCCTATTCCATGACTTTTGGCCTGCCCTTGGTTGTTGGCACGTTCTGGCTGATTGTGGTGGGTTGGTTCTGGCCCGACCGCCGACGCGCAACCTTTGATATCGCTGATTTGTTTCTGGCACTGGCCGCCATCACGGTGGCGATGTATCTGATCTATCACGCCCCCTTCTTGCGTCTGCGCGGCGGCACGGCGCTGGCAAAATCGGCCGACATGTATGCAGCCCTTGCGGGGACTGTGCTGATCCTTGAACTGGCGCGGCGTCTGGCAGGCCTAGCCCTTGTCATCATCGCGTCGATCTTCGTGCTCTATGCCTTTGTCGGGCCATGGCTGCCGGGTATTCTGGAGCATCGCGGTTATTCGATGACCCGTTTCTTCAGCTATGTGTATACAGATCAGGGTATCCTAGGGCCAACAACTGCGATTTCCTCGACCTATATCATCCTCTTCGTGGCCTTCGCCGCCTTTCTTCAAGCCAGCCGCGTGGGCGAGTATTTCGTGAACTTCGCCTTTGCCGTGGCTGGTGGTGCGCGCGGTGGTCCGGCCAAGGTGGCAGTCTTCTCTTCGGGTCTGATGGGGATGATCAATGGAACCTCGGCGGGCAACGTGGTGGCCACCGGCTCGCTGACGATCCCCCTGATGAAGCGGGTCGGCTACAAGCCGCAAACCGCCGCCAGCGTCGAGGCTGCCGCCTCTTCGGGTGGGCAGATTCTGCCGCCGATCATGGGCGCAGGGGCCTTTATCATGTCCGAAATCACGGGCATCCCCTATGCAGAGATCGTGACCGCAGCCATCATCCCGGCGATGCTCTACTTCGCCTCGATCTACTTTAACGTCGATCTAGCGGCGCAAAAGTTCGGGATGAAGGGCTTGCCCCGCTCGGAGCTGCCGCGCTTTGACAAGCTGGCCCGCCAAGCCTTTTTGTTCCTGCCGATCTTCATCCTGATCGGGGCGCTGTTCATGGGCTATTCCGTGATCCGTGCAGGAACCTTGGGGATGGCCTCGGCCGCAGTGGTGAGCTGGCTAACCCCCTATCCGATGGGCCCGCGCCAGATCCTCTTTGCCTTCGAGATCGCAGCCAAGATGACGCTGCAACTCGTGGCTGTCTGTGCCGCAGCAGGGGTGATAGTGGGTGTGATCGCCTTGACGGGGATCGGCACGCGCTTTTCTTCGATGCTGCTGGGGCTGGCCGACCAGAACCAAGCAATCGCGCTATTCTTTGCCATGATCGTGTCGATTATTCTCGGGATGGGCATGCCGACCACTGCGGCCTATGCGGTGGCGGCGAGCGTGATCGGGCCGGGTCTGGTGCAACTGGGCATCCCGCCCCTGACCGCGCATTTCTTCATCTTCTACTATGCGGTCATGTCCGCGATCACCCCGCCCGTGGCCCTTGCCGCCTATGCCGGGGCCGCGATTGCACAGTCTGATCCGATGAAAACCAGCGTGGAAAGCTTCCGCATCGGGCTTGCCGCCTTTGTGGTGCCGTTCATGTTCTTCTCGTCGCCCGCATTGCTCATGGAGGGCAGCTGGTTCGAGATTATCCATGTCGTCATCTCGGCCTTGTTCGGGATCTACCTGCTGTCCTCGGCGGTGCAGGGTTGGTTCTTTGGTCTGCTTTCGATGCCGCTGCGCGCCGTCCTGCTGATCGCTGCGCTGTCGATGATCGCCCAAGGGTGGTTCACTGACGCCATCGGCCTGAGCGTGGCCATCGGTGTCTGGCTGGTGCAAAAACGGTTTGTTGATCCTAACAAGGTGATCCGCGGCGCCGACTGATCACCGCCACATGAATGCAGGGAAAGGCCGGTCCAGATGGACCGGCCTTTTCTGTCGCGCCCCCAAGCTGTTGTGCATTCCCGTCGACACGGTGCAGTAAAACGCTATGTACCGTCAAAATCTCTTCACCGAAATGGCGGGCTCAATGCACGATTTCTATTCCGACACACAATCCCGGCCAACGCGTGCCATGCGGGAAGCCGCCCTTGATACCCCGTTGGGCGACGAACGGCACGATGCAGATCCATCAACGTTGGAGCTATGCGCGCGGGTCGCTGACATGCTTGGTATGGAAGCGGCAGTTTTTCTGCCTTCGGGTACGATGTGCAACGAGATCGCGATCGCGGTGCATACCAGCCCCGGTGACGAGGTGATTTGCACCCGTGAGAGCCATATCATCTTTGCTGAAAGTGGGGGGCCAGCCGCGCTTTCGGGCGTCATGATGCATCCGATTGATGGCAAGCGCGGAATGTTGACGCAAGAACAGCTGAGCGACGCCATCCGCCCACGCTCCGCCCATGCCCCACGCAGCCGCCTTTTGGTTGCCGAGCAGACCGCAAACCTTGCGGGCGGTGCGATTTGGCCGCTGGACCAGTTGAATACCGTGGCCTCGGCCGCGAAAGCGGCGGGGCTTGCGACACATCTCGATGGGGCACGGCTTTTGAATGCTCAGGTCGCAACCGGCATTCCCGCACGCGATTTTGCGCGCGGATTTGACAGCGCGTGGATCGCCTTCACCAAAGGGCTCGGTTGTCCGGTCGGGGCAGTGCTCGCAGGCTCAAGGGGCTTTGTGGAAGAGGCGTGGCTCCTGAAACGGCGTTGGGGCGGTGCCATGCGCCAGACTGGTGTCTTGACCGCCATGTGTCTTTACGCGCTTGATCACCATGTCGAACGCTTGGCAGAGGATCATTTGCTCGCGCAATCCATTGCCGCGCGCCTTGCGGATCTTCCGATAATTGCCAGCGTGATGCCGGTCGAGACGAACATCGTGATCGCCGATCTTGACCCACAGGCGCCGGATGCCCGTGAAACATCGCGGCTATTGCGGGAAAAGAACGTGACAGTGACCGTTGTCGGGAATAGACGCATACGTATGGTGACGCATCTCGATGTTGGGCCCATGGACGCGGACGCTCTGATATCGGCATTGGGCGCGATTTCGCGGGGCAGATGAGTAAACTGACAGTTTCCGTGTCATGAGGGCGTCAACGGGTGTCGTCGACTGGCCGCGTTCGAAGAATGCCGCGCATGCATCGTGTCCGACCCTGCCCGTGCACCTCGCGCGGGCTTTGTCGTTTCTGATGACGCCAAAGCCATAACACCCGCAAGCCCGCCAAGGCCTTCACTGTAGCGACCGCCCTGATGCTGCCGCAGGAGGCGTATATTGATACTGATCTGGCCGTAAACCTGTCTGGCGCTGCTGGGATCACTGGCCTTCGGGCACCGCACGGCGGGGGGCGGCTGCGCTCCTCTGATTGCATCGCCCAATGAGACCATGCTCCGGATGAGCGCCCAGAACCCCCCTACGCCTAAGCCGTAGAAGCAGGAGACTAGAATGACCTCAGATTATACCGAGTTGTTTTGCTCTGACGGCGGCGCTTGCCCGATTGGTTGCACCCAATATCATGCAGATTTTCCGAACATAGGATTTAACGCTAACCTCTGACACTTGGATCATCCAGGCTATTTCCTTGTTCGTTTTGCCCTCTGCGATTTTACTTAGCACCAGCAAATCACGTTCCGTGAATGACTCCGTGCTTCCTTTGGCACTAGGCTCATTCTGAGACGCGCGAACAAAAACCTCGCCAGTGGACACGAGGCGTATGGCGCTTTCGAGAGATTTGAGCGGTAGGCTTTTGGGGATCAAGCCCATACACCCAAGCTCTAACGCCGCGTTAAGATCATGGGGATTAGCGGTTCCGGAGAAAAGAACGACGGCTCCCGGCTCATTAAGCTTTATAATCGACGCAATGCTATCCATGCCCTTCATGTCTGGCATGACGAGATCAAGTAGCACGACGTCAATAGGCCCATTTTCTTTGATAAAACTTTCTGCCTCTTGGAAAGAGTTGCACAAGGCGACGTTGAAATCGCTTGAGCTTGATAAGAAGTTTGCGACTGCTTCTGACACTAGCTTGTGGTCATCGACCACTAGAATGGACAGCGTCGGCTCTTCCTGATTGTTCATCGTGTTCTCTTCTCGGTTTTCTAAACCTTCAGCTGACATCTTAGTCTGCTAAAGCATTTGGATGTGCCTCAACATCTTTAGGCTCATCTTCGAGCCTTTAAACACACAGCAAAACCTGGAGATCAAACTAACCTCGGTGCCTCGACAAATATCTTTTGGTAAGGCGTCGGGTTCCGGGGGACGGTAAATACGGAAACAGCACAGCGAAAGCACAAAAGTTCGCGCGCGGGGGCTCTGCGGTCACAATACAACTCGTATTATACAATACATTGTAATCCGCAACAGACACCGAACAAGAAAAAATACCCCAAAGATTGAGAGTTTGGGGTGCGTCTCGTCTATATCCAGTTGCCGTTGCCATAGTTGGGGTGGGGTAGCCTTTGATCTTGCCTCTGCGTCATTTGGGCCGCACCGTCTGGATTGTGGCCCGACTTAACTCTCTCCTAAGGTCGCTAACGGCGACCACGGGGACGCTTTTAGAGCCGCCGCCTTACCTTCTCATCCCAACAAAAAGACCACGCCGTTTCCGGCGTGGCCAAGTTGCATGTGGCGAGGCTCATGAGCAATCTTGCCTGAATTGTTGCAGGTACGACAATTCATCTCACACGCAACTTCAGCATGTCTGACTGTCGCGCCACGCCGCAAATCATCCTCCGGTCGCGGGTCTGACTTTTTGTATAGCGTGATATCAAACCGCTGAGGTTCGGAGCGCAGAATGTAACCTGAAGTGTCAAAGGATAGGATCGGGCAATGGGAGCGTCTGTCTAGGCGGTGTGTTTTCTCAGATGACCTTAACCCATGAGCACGCAGTTTTTGCCGCTCGGCTGGTAAGGTGGGCCCTCGCTCTCTGGGTGCGCCATGATGCATCGCTGCGGAAAAAGGCGCGTAAGCATGGTCATGCCCCGCGCTTTTGCGCCAATGGTGCCGAATTGCACGTCTTTTGATCCCAAAGTTATCTACCTGAAGGCAGCGCCCTGCGTCATCATCCGGGTCGGTGTTACCCACTCCGTGCTTGAGGATGATTGCGATGAATAAGCAAACGGCTGCCCCTTTTTCTCGTGATTTCGGGCGCGCCCGGCATCGGGTCAAGGTTGGCTCTGCCTCTGACGGCGCGCAAATATTTAGTTTCCGAGATGCTTTAGATCAGAAACTTGAGCAGCGGCTCTTTCATGAATGCGAGCTTCGCGAAGGTCACGCAGAGCACGGCACAATACCAAAGGGAGCAAAGGAAATGGCACCTGAGGGCGCTTTTGTTACCCGCCAAGTTCTGTTTTTCGCACAGCCCTGTTTCAACACGCAAAACGTTGAACGCTGGTTAGAAGGCATGTTTGATTTGCGTGTCATGGTCCCAAGGAACACCACATTCTATCATGAGTGGCTGTTTCGTTACGCGACCGAGGCTGGTCTGATTATCATCGATAAAGACAGTTTTGGGGGTGAGCAGTCTTCTTTCCAACGTTTCGCAAAAATTGCGCGCGAGATGTGTGAAGAGGTGCCGATGATTGTCCTGTCTAGGGATTTTCGGGTCAACGATTTCGATTTGTCTTGGAGTGATAACTGGGATGTTTCCCTGCAGAGCCCGGTCTCTCAGCACACGCTGGGCTTGGCGATCGAAGTCGCATCTGACATTGCCATCAATGGTAGGTAGCGTTTTGCTTTTGATCCTTGTTTCCTAGAGATTTGGACGGGGCATCAAAACGTGGACACGGGTGTTGGGGTTACAGTAGCCAATGCTCGTTATTGCAGCGTCAGATTGCACAATTGCCCCAAGCCGCAAATCTGGCGCTGCAACTTTCTCTTTAGCTGAGTTGGGTTGGTCGACTTATAGCTCCTTTTTGGAGACTGTTATCGACTGCCGAAAGTGCGAGAGTTTAGGCAATTATTCGAAAGCCGAATGTGTGCAATTTGGCATCCCTGCAGGCTTGCACTCGGGCCTCAAGAATGCCTGCCTATCAGCCTTTCAAAGCCTAAAGGATTTTCACCAAACCTATACGAATGAGCATTCGAGATCGTGTTACAATGTGATCTACTCAAAATCCAGACTGCGACCTTTTGTACCGTTTGGGCATGTGTTTGGTTTGCCCTCGTCGATAGTAGAGGTCGGTTTTGATCGGAGATACATCAATGAGTGACCACGTTAAATTAAGCTACGATGAGTATCAGAAGTTTTCTCTCGGCTTAGAAAACCTGTTAAAAACCATTATAAAAATAGACGAAATTGTTCTTCCGCGTTCGATAGACGAAACTGCTCTTAACGAAATGGATGGCTTGGTTATTCACCTCAGAGAAGAGGCGAAGACCCTCCTTCAGGACTTTAACGCAAAACGGCATGTCAGATAAGCTAGGGTTGATCCACTGGCAAAACCTGGCTGACTGACGGCAGCGTTTTCCTGCGGTTAGTTCGATGTCTAACGGTCTTTCGCCGGTTGTGGGCGATTGCTTGCTTTGGCATGGCTTGCACCCGCGCGATGTGATCCAGCCCCACCGGCGTGCTCAGGGCCTTGGTGGTGTCTCTGCCCTGTGCGTGCACCCGGTTCAGGAATGCGCGCCACGCCCCAGCCTTCCGATCACATCAGCAACTCGCAATCCATTTCATAGATTCTCCTCGGGGCTCAAGCCTCTGGGATCGCGAAGTATCTGAACCCGGTGACAGCCGTTTCACTGATTTGTCTTCCAAATGGTCCGGGGACCACCCCGACGAGCGTTCTAAGATAAACAATGGCGTGGGATGCCGTGATCAATTGGTGCTTTTAACGAACTGATAGCCCTCAGCACCAAGGCCCCCAGTCGACCAAACTGAGAAGTACCCTCATCTTGGCGCAAGCCGATTGGCTATCGTAAGGTTCTTTTTCGCTTGAATGGCGGGGCGCGTACCACCTTTTGATGCCAGCTACGGTCCCACGAGGGGTCAAGAATGCCATAGCGGTACCAAAGGCCGACATATTGGTAAGGACAGCGGCATAAGATCCGGCTAGCCCTTTCCGAAAGTTCAATAAAAATCCTTTTATATTAGTGCTTTAGCTCTCTTTTTGCGGCATCCTGAAAGGGGTGCGGCCGGCGCTGATGCAAAACACTGATGCCAAAATTTCTCCATGGGTATGGAGAAATAAAACTTGTGCGAGGGCTCGATGATCAAGTTGGAACTTTTAAGAACGGGGGCGCTCGCGGGGTTGGCGGCATGTGCGCCCATTCTAGCACTCGCAAATGGCTATCTGGAAAATCGGCCTTGGCAATTTCAGACGACCACGGACCGTGCGAACAAAGCGGTGGTGCTCGATCTGATTGAAAGAAAAAAGGGCGGATTTTACGACGGGTTCACAACGAACATTCACAATGAAACCAACATCGGCTCGCAGATAAACTGCAACAATAATGCCAATGCAACCGGAAATATAGCCGACAACGGGCAGGCAGGACCGAACACCGAGTCGAATGGAACCCCATCCATATCCGCTGAGGGTATTGGCAATACCGATTCAGGCACTGCAGCAGATGACCCGTCTAGCAGCGGTTCGACAACACAGACGAGTGATCAGACGAACTCTGGTGAAGTTGTCGCAACGATCGGAAACAGCAGCATTGAAAACAGTTTCGGAGACGTGGCGAACGGTGTCACGGATCAGGCATTGAACAACACTCAAGATAACTCCGGTTCGCAGACCGCCGGAGTCGATGGCAGCACCGCCTGCAACATGGAGGGGTCTTCCGTAACCGGCACCGTTAACAGGCTGCTGAAAAAGTCGGCCCTCGACGCGGTTATGAGAACATGATTCACTTCCGGCATGGCAGCGGCAGCAGGAGGTGGCGATGCGTGGGACGGACGAGGCAAGCGGGTCGCTGTTCAGCTATGTTGATCTTGAGCAGCGGGTTCCGGATCGTCATCCGCTGCGGTTGATCCGTCGGGTCGTCAATGACGCGCTGGCCAGCCTGGATGCCGAGTTCGCCGCGCTCTACACCGATTTTGGCCGCCCCTCCATCGCGCCGGAGCGACTGATCCGTGCGAGCCTTCTTCAGCTCCTGTTCTCGATCCGCTCGGAACGGCAGCTGATGGAACAGATGAACTATAACCTGCTGTTTCGGTGGTTCGTCGGCCTTGGCATCGACGATCCGGTCTGGGTTCCTACGGTGTTTACCAAGAACCGCGATCGGCTGCTGACGACCGACATGTCGCGCAAGCTGATGGCGGCGATCCTGGCGCACCCGGAGGTCCGTCCGCTCCTCTCGGATGAACACTTCTCGGTAGACGGCACTTTGGTCAAGGCGTGGGCGTCCATGAAGAGCTTTCAGCCCAGGAACAGCGCGCCGCCACCGCATGACGATGATCCTGGCGGACCGCCACCACCGGCCGACGCGACCTTCGCAAACACCGAACCGCAGCCCCAGCAGACAGAAACGCAGCCGATGCCCGACACGCCCCGCCATATCCGCAACGCCGCAGTGAACTTCCGGGGCCAGAAGCGCTCGAACGCAACCCACATCTCTGTGACGGACCCCGATGCCCGTCTCTACAAGAAAGCACCGGGTGCCGCGGCGACATTGTGCTTCATGGGACATACGCTGATGGAGAACCGCAACGGGCTGATCGTGCAGGCCGATTTGACCCATGCCGATGGTTACGGCGAGCGCAAGGCGGCCCTCGAGATGATCAACCGACACTCCCCTGGCTCGACCCGGCGCCTGACGCTTGGAGCAGACAAGGGATATGACAGCGCCAACTTTGTTGCCGCACTCAGGCGCATGGTTGTGACGCCACATGTCGCGCAGAAGGCCCGGAGTTCCGCAATCGACGGGCGAACCACCCAGCATCCCGGTTATGCCTTGTCACAGCGGCGCCGGAAGAAGATCGAGGAACCCTTCGGCTGGGCCAAGACCGTGGGCGGCATGGCCCAGACTGTTCATCGCGGCCTCGACAGGGTCCGCGCCCAATTCACAATGACCATGGCAGCCTGCAATCTGGCCAGACTACCGAAACTCCTTGCCCCCTGACGAAGGGGTCAAACCCGACCCGGCGTCCGCAGTCGCAAAGAGCCACCTTCAAACCGTGGGGGAAGAATAACGTCCTTCAAGGCTGACTTCTTCAGCAGCCTGTTAAGTGTCGAGTACAGAAGTGCGCCGTCAAGTGCCCAGACTCGCATTACCAGATTTGGATTCTTCTCAGCAACGTAGCTGAAAGCCTGATCGGAACCGCGGCCTGAATTGCCGAGGCTCTCAAAATGGCTCAACGCCAGCGGCGCGAGCAAGTTGTCAATATAGGCGCTTCCAACCCGACCATGCGATTGAACCTGTAGCGAGCGGTATTCGAATATGATGAAGGCCCCGAGCGCACACATGACACCGATAACGATCACGGTGAAAATCGCTGCCAGAGGGCTGGGTGCCACATGGAACCAGCCCAGGATGGCGTTCGATGATTCTCTGGAATGATTCGGCGTTTGATTCTTGTTTTTGGGCATAATGACTTCTGGGGATGTTCGGGGCCACTTGGTTGCACGCAGCGCCGAATAGTAAAAAATTCATTCAAGTACGCCTATGCGCGCTTCAGGCGATTACCAATGATTAATCTATAGTTAACCAATTCCTACGCTACACGCCGCTGACCATTCAATGGACTTTGAGCCCAGTTTAATAGGGTCTTTGGTCTGAAAATTTCTTGAGCCTTGGTCCCAGTCATCCTGCGGGCTTTCGTGCTGGCGAAGCGAGAGACCTCTGCCCGTGGTGATAATTCGACAACGATGAGACCCTAATCAGGATACTTGGGGCTATTTATGTCATTTTCGTATTTCTGTTTTCCAGGTTCAGAACCTGGCTCCAAGGCATTGAGATAAAACAAAATCTGCTCGCGCAAACACTGCGGCGGGCCACATGGGGAGATGTGTCATGGCTGTCAAACTGAATATCGCGGACCTCGAGTTCTTTCTTCGGCAGGTCAAGATCAGCGAAGCGCATGCGAGCGGAACGCCGCTTACCGAAATCTATGTCGACGCTGACGGCAATGTCGTACCAGAAGGGACACCGGGCGCTGTTCTTGCTATTCCAGAGGCCCTTGTGCCCAACGGTCTGCGCACAGTCGACGGCAGATACAACAATCTGATTGAAGGACGCGAAACATGGGGCGCAGCGGATACTCCTATGCCGCGGCTTCTCAGCCAAACCTTCCTCAACGATCAGGATGGCGACGAGATGCCGCTTGGTGCGCCTGGCGGGCCGCTTGTCACCAACACGGACTATGGCGTGATCGGCACACCGTCGGGCACCAATGGAGGACATACCGGCAACGTCGCCGATGCCGATCCGCGGATCATCTCTAACCTCGTTGTAGATCAGAGTACGGCGAACCCGGCCGTGGTCGAGGCATGGTTTGCGAATGACGCCGCACTGGCGGCGTTCCACGAACGCTATGGCGAAGATGCAATTCCAATTCGTCCCGGCGAAGGCCCCGAGGCCTTGGAACTCTTGAACACAAGTTTCGAGGATCAACCGCTCCTTGATGGCGCACCCGGGGTTACGTCGAACCCGCTTGGCAATTTCACCACGACTGCGCCCAGTGATTGGACGATTACAGGAGGATCAGGCGGTCTATTTGCACCAGTGGACAGCGTAAGTTCAACCGCTGGTCATCCCGGTCCAAACGTTGCGTGGCTGACCGGTGGTGCCACACTGTCTCAGGACAGCGGCACTCTGACCGAGGGTGCGAGCTATCAACTGAGCCTGAGTGTCGGAGATCGCACCGATCAGGTTTGGTCCGGCGGCACCGCCCGCCTTGTTGCCGTAGGCGCTGGCGGCGTGACCACGGTCATTTCCTCTGTTACCCTGCCAGAACCCGCAGATGGGCAGTGGGCCGATCTGACGCTTAATTCAGGTCCGATCTCTGCGGGTCTTGCGGGCCAGACGCTGCGTGTCGAGATTCAGCAAACCGGCGGCTCGCAAGTGCTCGTGGACAATGTTGCGCTGTCGACCTCGAACGGCAACGAGATTGAGATCGACAACATCGACCTTGCAACGATTCCCAATATTGCGCCTGATGACGGCATCTCGGCCCCGTTCAATGCCTGGATGACTTTCTTCGGCCAGTTCTTCGACCATGGCCTTGATCTTATCACCAAGGGCGACAATGGAACGGTCTTTATTCCGCTACAAGCGGACGATCCGCTCGTTCTCGGGGCGGACGGCATTGCTGGAACTGCTGACGATCTTCCGAACCATCTGCGCTTTATGGCGCTCACCCGGTCGACGCCCGTTGACGGGCCCGGTGCGGATGGGGTGCTGGGTACAGCAGATGACACGCAGCATGAGGGGCAGAACACCACCACGCCCTTTGTTGATCAAAACCAGACCTACACGTCGCACGCCTCGCATCAGGTATTCCTGCGCGAGTATGCATTTGATACCAATGGCAACCCGGTCTCAACTGGCAAGCTTTTGGATGGCGCAAATGGCGGAATTCCAACCTGGGCGGAAGTGAAGGCGCAGGCGCGCGATCTTCTCGGGATTGAGCTGACCGATGGCGATGTCCTGAACATCCCACTTTTGCGGACTGATGACTATGGCGAATTCATTCGCGGTCCCAACGGCCTGCCTCAGATCGTGGTGGGTATTGGCGCGGATGGCATTCCGAATACTGCTGACGATGATGTGGTCGAAGGCAACTTGGCAGCCCCCGTAAACACATTCACGGCAGGCGCGATCCGCATCGGGCATGCGTTCTTGGATGATATCGCACATGCCGCAAATCCGTTCGACTCGCAAAGCGGTATGCTCAAAACTGCAGACGACGACACTGCGGTAGGTCTCTCCGATAGTGTCAGCACAGCCGGAACCTATGACAATGAACTGCTTGACCGCCATTTCGTCACCGGTGATGGCCGAGGTAACGAGAATATCGGCCTGACCGCGGTCCACCACGTCTTCCACTCCGAGCACAACCGTCAGGTTGTGGCCCAAAAGAAAACCATTCTGGAGTCGGGCGATATTGATTTTATCAACGAATGGCTTCTTGTCGATCTCGCGGCAGGCGACCCAATTCCAACCGATCCCACTGCGTTGACTTGGGATGGCGAACGCCTGTTCCAAGCAGGGCGCTTCGCGACCGAAATGCAGTATCAGCACCTTGTCTTCGAAGAGTTCGGGCGCAAGATCCACCCGAATATTGATCCCTTCGTCTTCAACGCGGTCACAGACATCAATCCGTCCATCTTTGCCGAATTTGCCAACGTTGTGTATCGGTTCGGACATTCAATGCTGACCGAGAACATGCCGCGTGTCTTGGTGAACGAGCTGACCGGCGAGGTCACTACTGACAACATGGGCCTGATCGCCGCCTTCCTCAATCCGGTGGCCTATGACAACGATGGCGCGATGAGCGCGGATGCGGCGGCAGCCGCCGTGATCCTTGGCATGACGACGGAACAGGGCAGTCAGATTGACGAATTCATTGTCCCCGCGCTGCGCAGCAATCTGCTCGGTCTGCCGCTTGACCTAGCCGCGATCAACATCGCGCGAGGCCGCGACACCGGTATTCCCTCATTCAACGATGCGCGGGCAGAGCTTTTTCAGCAGACCAATTCTGTTTGGCTGAAACCCTATGAAAACTGGGTCGAGTTGGCGGCCAACCTGAAGACTCCAATGACGATTGTGAACCTGCTGGCAGCCTATGGAACCCATTCGACAATCCTCGCGGCAAACACGCTTGAAGAGAAACGTGATGCCGCGTTTGATCTCGTGTTTGGCGGGGGGGGCGTGTCAGATGCCGATCGCTTTGACTTCCTGCTTGGGCGCAACGGTTGGACGTCTGACACCAATGGCCTGAATACGATTGATCTCTGGGTCGGTGGTCTGGCCGAAAGGATCATGCCGTTCGGCGGCATGCTTGGATCGACGTTCACCGCTATTTTCGAGGCGCAGATGGAGGCGCTTCAGGACGGAGACAGGTTCTATTATCTCACACGGACCCAAGGGCAGAACTTCCTCAACGAACTCGAAGAGAACTCGTTCTCGAAGATGCTTCTGGCCAACACCAGCTTGGCTGATCCGGGCGCAGACGGTATCCGCGGAACCGAAGACGACGTTGTGCGCCACCATATTGGTGTGGATTCCTTTGCGCGCTATGACTTTGTTCTAGAAGTCAATCAGGCCAACCAGTTGATTGACGATCCCGTAGGGAACGATCCGGTACTCGAAGGCCTTGGCATGGGCAAGGTCGTGCGGGATGATCCCACAACGAGCGAAGTCGAAACCAACTACATTCGCGTCACCGGCGGAGAGCATCTCGCGGTGGGCGGCACCAACGGGAATGACACGATCATCACCTCTGACGGTGACGACGGCATCTGGGGGGATGACGGCGACGATTTCATCGAGTCAGGGTTTGGCGTTGACCTTGTGAACGGCGGTGGGGGCAATGACATCATCCTCGACTCTGGGGATGAAGGCGACTTCCTCAAGGGGGAAGGTGGCGACGACGTTATGGCCTCTGCGAACGGGCTTGACGTTCTCATGGGCGGCACAGGCAAGGATGTCATCTTCCTCGGGGTCGACTCGTCAGAGGTGTTCGGGGGATCAGGCGACGATTTCATCATGGGTGGAGCCGGCGCTGACTTCCTGTTGGGCAACGAAGGTGACGACTGGATGGAAGCCGATGGCGGCTTTGACACGACAGCCGGTGATAACTCCGAACTGTTCTTCAATAGTAAGATTATCGGCCATGACGTTATGTTCGCGGGATCTGACGAGCATGATTTCGACGCCGAATCCGGTGACGACATCATGGTCCAAGGCGAGAGCGTGATGCGCAACGAGGGCATGTTCGGGTTTGACTGGGTCTCGTACAAGGGCGTGGCAATCGACGCATATGCCGATATGCGTATCAAGATTTTCACCACCGACGAGGAGGACATCCTGCGCAATCGCTTTGACAAGGTCGAAGGGTTGTCAGGGTGGCAGATGAACGACACGCTGATCGGTGACGACCGCGTTGCGCCCGGAACCGGAGAGGGCGCAGAAGCTGAACTCTTTAACGATGGGCTTGATCAGGCAGGCATTGACCGGATTGACGGCCTTTCAGATCTTGTCACGCTCTTGAACGGCGAAGAGTTCTGGGAAAATGGTAACATCATCATGGGTGGTGGTGGCTCTGACCTGATCACCGGCAATGGTGGCGACGATATCATCGACGGCGACCGCTGGCTAAATGTGCGCATTCGTATCACTGGCGATCCGACCGACGAGAATACCGCAGCGAACGAAATTGCGACGGTTGATACGCTTCGGCATATCTTTACCGAAGAGGATGGGGTGGATCCCGCTTGGGTGGGACAAAGCCTGTTCGAACTGCTGGTTTCGCGCACCATCGTGCCGGCCCAGATGAACATCGTGCGCGAAATTCTCGACGGTGGACAAGAGGATGACATCGACATCGCCGTGTTCAGCGATAACCGGGACCAGTACACGATCACCAACCTTGGCAACGATGTCTTTCAGGTGGAACATACCGGGTTTGGCACCAATCCTGCCATCCTGATCGACGACGGAATCGACACGCTCCACAACATAGAGCTGTTGCGCTTTGCGGATGGAGACTTTGCGCTTCCCCGGCCGGCGACAGGCATGCCTGTCATCAATGACCCGACCCCGACCAATGGCCAAGTCTCGCCAGTCGAGGGCCAACTTCTGACGGTGGATACGAGCGGCATCGCCGACGTGAATGGTCTTGGGGCCTTCAGCTTTCAGTGGCAGTTTCTTGATGGTGCGGTCTGGACCGACATTCCCGGTGCGACTGATGCGACGTTCACGCCGAATGACCCAAACTTCATTCAGCAGCTTTTGGGCGACATCAGCGAGATCGGTCGTCAACTTCGAGTCGAGGTAAGCTTTACTGACGGAGTCGGCACGCTCGAGACCGTGTATTCCGAGCCGACCCTTGCGGTGGCCGAGAATACTGGTGTGACGCTGAATGGAACAACATTTTCAAACAACTCCCTCAACGGTAGCGCTGGCAATGATTTGCTGACCGGTGTCAGCCCGTTCTTCGGAGTCGGCGGAAACGACACACTCAACGGCAACGGTGGCGACGATATCCTGAACGGACAGGCTGGTAATGACGTCTTGAACGGTGGAGCAGGCTTTGACCAGTTGGACGGCGGCGGCGGCGCTGATGTTCTCAACGGCGGCGCGGATGACGACATCATCATTGCTGGCGGTGGCACTGACACCATCATTCAGGCATCGACCGATGGGCGCGATGTGGTGGATGGCGGAACTGGCAACGACACCTTCCGCGTTCAAGGCAACGCCGAGGCTGAAACCTTCACTGTCTACGCCATGTCAGGTGGCCAGAACGCTGGCCTTGCTGCCAGCCTCGGGACGTCTTTCCTCGCATCGACCGAGATCGTGATCACGCGCACTGTCGGCACGACGACCACGGTGGTCGCCGAGTTGGACAACATTGAAGAGATCGCTGTCGACACACTCGCCGTGTCTGCAAATGACGGCAACGGCGTACCAAACGGCGGCGTTGTCGGCGGAGACACGGTCGCGATTGTTGGAAACTTTGTTCCAACGAGCCTTAACTTCAGCACAATCACCGTCAATGGCACGGCCGCCGACGACACTATCGATATATCTGCTCTGACATCGGCACACCGGATCGTGTTCCGAGGCGAGGGTGGCAACGACACGATCATTGGCACGCTGCGTCCACAAGACGTGATCGAACTGCCCGGGATCGGCGATCCGGTCGTGACTGTCAACGAAGACGGCATGGTCACGGTAAGCCGGGGTGGATCGAGTGTCACCTTTGACGGATCGAGCGGATTGCCCGGTATTGGGGGTGGTACAACGTCAGACGATGACGTCGCCGATGGGTCATTCTCGCTGAGCGCCCGCGATCTGGAAGGTTTGAAGAACCTCGTCAACGGCGAGTTGGCCTTTGACGGCGACGATGACACCGAAGAAGCCACCGGCGTCAGAACGCTGAGTGGTGAGGGCAACAATGAGGCCAATCCAGCGTATGGGGCGGCGGGTGAACCTTTCATCCGGTTGACCGAGGCACGTTACGGTGATCCGGATGAAAATGGGAACCGGCAGATCAACCCAATCTTTGATGGTCTCGATCCGCGTGCAATCTCTAACATTCTCGGCCCGCATGATGATACGACGGCCCCAAATGCAATGAATGCGAGTGCGCTTTTCATGGCCTTCGGTCAGTACTTCGACCACGGGCTCGACTTCATCGCCAAGAACCCCGCCTTCGGTACGATTGAAATCGGGGGGCCAGGTGCGGAACGCAGCCCGACATCTGACAATCCGGCTGACCTGACGCGCGCAGAAGTCGCGGGTTATGACGAAGACGGCGTGCCGCAACACACCAACATGACGTCGCCCTTCGTCGACCAAAACCAAGCCTATGGCAGCCATGAGCTTGTTGGCCAGTTCTTGCGCGAAAGTGATGGGGCACATGGGTTTGGCATGCGGCTTTTGGGGGGCGAGGCCGATCCTTCGGATCCGGCATTCACGCTCTTGCCAACGTTGCGCGATCTGATCCTGCACCATTGGGAGGCGGAAACATACTTTGAGGATCCAGGGTTGCCGGGTGGCGCGGCAAGGCTTCAGGACGTTTTCCCGGATCTGGTCGATGAGATCACCGGGGAGATTGACCCGGACATGGTGCAGGCGCTCGCTTCGGATTTCCTTGGCTCCGGGCAACCTCTACTGCTCGACGCCAATCCGTTCATCGACCTGCTTGACCACCGGATGGCGGGCGATGGCCGCGCGAACGAGAATTTCGCGCTGACATCGGTGCACACAGTCTGGGCGCGGAATCATAACTTCCACGTCGAGAATATGCTCGCGCAGGGATTTGAGGGAAGCGACGAGGAGATTTTCCAGGCTGCCAAGATGCTCAACGAGAGCGATTATCAGCGCGTTGTGTTCCAAGAGTTCGCGGACAAGCTTCTTGGCGGTTTGCGCAATGCAGACGGCGACAGAGAAGATCACGGCTGGGATGGCTACAATCCCGATGTGGACGCTCGGATCAGTCACGAGTTCGCGGCCGCAGCCTATCGCTTTGGTCACTCGCTGGTTGGAGAGAACCTACAGGTTCAGGGGCCAAATGGAGAACTTATTCAGGTGCCCCTGTACGACGCCTTCCTCAACCCGAGCAATGATCCGTCAGTTTTCAATGGCCCACTACCACAAGGTTACGTTCCCGCTCCTGGCTATGCACAATACGGCGTTGCAGCCATTATCGGCGGCACGGCGGTGCAAGCGGCGGAAGAAGTCGATCTAAAGATCGTTGAGGCGATCCGATCCGATCTTGTTCGGATCAATGCCGATCTCTTCTCTTTCAACGTCGCCCGTGGCTGGGATGTTGGACTTGGGACGATGAACCAAGTTCGCACTCAGCTTGCGGCTTCGACTGACCCCTATGTTTCCCAAGCTGTGGACATGGCGGGCGATCTGTCACCTTACAGCAGCTGGGCGGATTTCCAGGCGCGCAATGATGTGAGTGACGAAGATATGGCGCGGCTGATGGAAGCCTATCCAGATCTGGTTCTGGAAACGCCGGCTCAGATTGCTGCTTTTGTCGCGGTGAACCCGGACGTCGTGCTCGAAGACGGTGCGAACGGCGCCAAGATCGTCAAGGGTATCGACCGGGTCGATCTTTGGACCGGCGGACTTGCTGAAAAGCACGTCAATGGAGGTATGGTTGGTCAGACTTTCTGGGTCGTGCTCCACGAACAGCTCGACCGCCTGCAAGAGGGCGACCGGTTCTACTACATCGACCGGTTTGACAACTTCGACTTCTATCAGGAGTTCGGAGAGGACACGACCTTTGCCAGCATTGTCGCTCGAAACACCAGCCTTACGGATATCGACAACAACCTCTTCGATGCCAACGGTATCGACGACGATGATGACAACGCCACAGAGGATGACAACGCCACAGAGGATGACAACGCCACAGAGGATGACGACGACACTGCCGGTGGCGATGATGACAACGCCACAGACGGTGACGATGACACTGCCGGTGGCGATGAGGACAACGCCACAGACGGTGACGACGACACTGCCGATGGCGATGAGGATACCGCCAGTGACGACCAAGACGATACTGCCGGTGACAACGACACCGAAGGCGACGAGGACGACGACGAGCCTGAAGACAATGACAGCAACGTCACCCCGCCGCTTGCAGCGTCAGGCAATGTGATTGGAACGGCGGCTGCCGACGCGCTCTTTGGCGGTGCCGAAGGGGACAATATCCTGGCCTTGGCTGGACGTGACATGATCTTTGCTGGCGACGGTGACGACAATGTTCTGGCGGGCAGCGGACGGGACATGATCTTTGGCGATGGCGGCAATGACAGGCTCTTCGGTGAAGGCGGTGACGATTTCATCGAGGGCGGGGCTGGCAATGACTTCGTCGTAGGGGGTGCCGGTGCTGATCTGTTCGTGGCGACAATGAATGACGGTGACGACGTTTATTACGGCGATGACGTAACGGGCGGATCAGGTTCCGATACGCTCGACATGTCGCAGATCACAGCAGATACCAGTGTCGATCTTGGAAGCGCCTCCGGTGGAAGAGGATATGCGTCAAGTGCCCAATCTGGGAACGACGTGTTGTGGAGTATCGAGAGCTTCATCGGGGGGGCAGGGAACGATACCATCACCGCAGGCAGTGCGCAAAACGAGATGGACGGCGGCGTGGGCAATGATGTCTATCGCTTTCTGTCAGCCTCGGATGCCGATGGTGATACGATCAGCTCCTTTGAACCCGGCGACAAGATCGACCTTTCTCAGATCGACGCGAACGGTTCTGGGCCTGGCAAGGGCACCTTCACACTCGTCTCTGAGGCCTTTTCGGGCGGCGGTCAGATTCTCGTGACCCACGAGACCGGTGCGAATGGTGATGTGACCGTAATTCAGGGCAACATCGAAGGAGATAACGGGCCTGATTTCAGCATTTCGATACGGGGACGCCACGATCTGACTCAGGACGATTTTCAGCTCTGAGTCAGGCTGACAATAGCTCCGGGCGGGTCTTGTCCTGCCCGGAGTGATTGGCTCGGTCATATTTCATTTTTCAGACGCGAGAGCACATCATGGCAAATCAAAAGAACACGTCCGGGAATGCGGCAGCCAAAGCGCTCGGTAGTATCAAGGGATTGATTGTTTTTCTGCTCCTGCTTTCAGGGGTCATCAATATTCTGGCATTGACCGGCGCTTTCTACATGCTCCAGATCTATGACCGAGCGCTGGTCAGCGGGAGCATCCCGACGCTTGTCGCAATTTCTTTTCTGGCAATTGGGCTTTATCTCTTTCAAGGCGTCTTCGACGTCATTCGCACCCAAATTCTCATTCGTGTCGGCGCGCGGCTGGACCGTCGATTGGCACCCGTCGCGCATCAATTGGTCGTCGACATGCCCCGCCTGGGATATTCCACCTCCGAGGCGCTCGAACGCGGTCGAGATGTCGATACACTGCGTGGTTTCTTCGGGTCTCAGGGACCGATTGCATTGTTTGACCTGCCTTGGATGCCGATTTTTCTCGCATTCGTCTACTTCCTGCACCCAATGTTGGGTGCCCTGACGATTGGTGGCGCATTTACTCTGGCTACACTCGCGATCGCGGCAGAATTGCGGACACGGAGTTGGAGCAGTTCCACCGTGTCAGCGACGATTGAGCGCAATGCAATCGCGGATTCGAACGCACGCAACGCCGAGGTTTTGAAGGCGATGGGCTTTGCGTCGCGCGCCGTTGCGCGTTTCTCAGCCGCCAATGATCGGCATTTGGAACTGCAAACTCGCACCAGTGACATATCAGGCACCTATAGTGCCATTTCGCGGGTGCTTCGGATGTTGTTGCAGTCGTCGATCCTCGGGCTTGCGGCTTATCTCACCATTCGCGGTGAATTGTCGGCCGGGGCTATCATTGCGGCAACCATTGCGTCGGCTCGTGCCATGGCTCCGATAGATCTAGCGATTGGAAATGCAAAGAATATGGAATCTGCGCGCACGTCATGGCGTCGCCTGCGGAACACTGTCGAAGTGCTCGAAAATCAACCCAAGCCGATGTGGCTGCCGGGACCGAAGTATAACCTGAAAGTGGAGGGCATGACTGTCGCTGCGCCAGCAACCGGAAGAGTTTTGCTCAGCGACATCACCTTTGAGGCTGCGGCAGGACAAGCTGTCGGATTCATTGGGCCGAGTGGTGGCGGAAAGACCACGCTGGCCCGCGCATTGACCGGTATCTGGCCCCCGTTGCGGGGATCAGTGCGACTGGACAGTGCCGAGTTGACGCAATGGAGTGACGACGACCGCGGGGCGCATATCGGATACATGCCTCAGGATGTCGCCCTGCTCGACGCGACGGTTGAAGAGAACATCGCGCGTCTTGCTGAAACGCCTGACCCAGAGGCGATCGTTGCTGCTGCACGCGCCGCAAATGTGCATGAGATGCTTGTGCGGCTTCCAGACGGATACCGGACATACCTAGGACCGATGGGCACGTCGATTTCGGGCGGACAGCGGCAGCGTCTGGGATTGGCGCGTGCGCTCTACAAATCACCGTTCTTGGTCGTGCTGGACGAGCCTAATGCGCATCTTGACCCCGAAGGAGAGGCCGCTCTTACCGCGGCCATTGAGGGGGTCAAAAAGCGCGGCGGCATCGTTGTGCTGATCGCTCACCGACCATCAGCGCTTCAGGCATGTGACCTGATTGGCGTGATCCAGGCTGGAAAGCTGACCGCATTCGGTCCACGAGAGCAAATTCTGAACCCGAAACCTGTTTCGGTTGCCAGCGCAACCAAGCCTTCTGTGGCCTCAGAACGGCATTCGACAGAGACACCTGTCGAATGCCACATGTTGGATGAGGGACGCAAGGCGAAGAAGGGAGGCTGATCGTGATTGATGTCAAAAGTTTCCGCTCCGCAACGACCGCGCAATCGGACCCCGCCGACCCCTTGGGATTGGAACACCCCGAACGCAGTCAAACCAAGCTCCTCAGCGGCTGGTTCGCCGGTCTCCTAGGCTTGGGCCTCTACCTTCGCTCTTTTCTATGGTCAGACCAACATGTTGCTGCCGTGGCAGAAGACGAACCGCCGGAAGAAGACAGCAAAGATATCACTGAAAGCCGTAACACTTCGGGGCTGGCGCTACATGAAAATGCCCCTGATGACAGCGTTGGAGGACCCGGGGACTCTTGGGTTGAAGAAGGACCAACGATCGTTTCATTCCGATATCCGGTGGTTTTAGGCCGCTTTGAGAGCATGTTCATTGAACCGCTGCCAGACTTGGTTTTTGGCACCGAGATTACACGCGTCACGGCGAACACCATTCTTCCGCCGTTCAACTTGTTCCCAGGCATAAACAAGTTTCCCCAAGACAACGGTGTGGAACCGGGGTCTCCACCCTTCATCCCCGATCCAAGCAACGAGACGGAACCGGACGATCCTCCGACAGTGGCAGAGGAAGAAAACCCTGATCAAAATGAGACCGATCCAGAACAGGATCGCAACCGTGGCCCGCGCAACTCAAGCGCCGTTTACCTTGGGGATCTCGGCAGCGGTGCCGTCCTCGCTATTTCCCTGGCTCATCTTCTGTCTGAGACAAAGGATCACGATGGCGATCTTCTGGGGGTTTCAATCAACGGCAGCACTGTCGGTCATATGGACCCCAAAGGCGATGGCTGGCTCTATTTCGCAGATACAGATGCTTTGGGCGAGGTCCAAATCAAATACTCGATCACTGACGGCGCGCTCAGCATTGATCAGACTGCAATTTTGAACGTAATCGAAAACGTCTTTACGGGGACTGATGGCGAAGACCTGATCGTTGGCACGCGAGGGCGCGATGCAATTTTTGGATTGAACGATGACGATAATCTAGCCGGGTTTGGCGGGCGTGACAGAATTTACGGTGGCGCAGGTGATGACAATATTTCCGGCGGCGACGGCGACGATAGCCTATTTGGCAACGATGGTGATGACCTCATTGCCGGAGGAGATGGCGACGATTGGATCTCAGGCGGTGCGGGCGACGATCGTCTCTTTGGCGAGGGCGGCAACGACGTGATCTACGGAGACGCTGGCCATGACGAAATTTACGGTGGCGACGGCGAGGACAAGATTTTCGGCGGCACCGGCGACGATACCGTCAAGGCGGGTGATGGCGATGACGAGGTGCGCGGGGGAGCAGACGACGACATCCTCCACGGAGACGCTGGCAATGACCATCTCGATGGCGGAAGAGGAAAGGACCAGATCCTTGGCGGCACTGGCGATGATACCGTCATGGCGGGGGCCGGTGATGATGAAGCATGGGGCGAGGATGGCGACGACTTGATCCATGGGGATGCAGGCGATGACGCTCTCGACGGCGGATTGGGCGACGATCAAATCTTTGGCGGCACCGGCGATGATACCGTCGTTGCGGGGGCCGATGATGATGCAGCATGGGGCGAGGATGGCGACGACCTGATCCATGGCAACGCAGGCGATGATGTCCTCGACGGCGGATTAGGCGACGACCAAATCCTTGGCGGCACCGGCGACGATACCGTCGTTGCGGGGGCCGGTGATGATGAAGCATGGGGCGAGGACGGTGACGACCTGATCCATGGGGATGCAGGCGATGATGTCCTCGAAGGCGGTGTGGGCGACGATCAGATTTTTGGTGGCACCGGCGACGATACCGTCGTTGCGGGGGCCGGTGATGATGAAGCGTGGGGCGAGGATGGCGACGACTTGATCCATGGGGATGCAGGCGATGATGTCCTCGACGGCGGGGCAGGCGACGACGAGATCCTTGGCGGCATCGGCGACGATACCGTCGTTGCGGGGGCCGGTGATGACGAAGCGTGGGGCGAGGATGGCGACGACTTGATCCATGGCGACGCGGGCGATGATGTCCTCGATGCCGGATTGGGCGACGACGAGATCCTTGGCGGCATCGGCGATGATACCGTCGTTGCGGGGGCCGGTGATGATGAAGCATGGGGCGAGGATGGCGACGACCTGATCCATGGGGATGCAGGCGATGACGCCCTCGATGGCGGGGCGGGCGATGACCAGATCCTTGGCGGCACTGGCGATGATACCGTCGTTGCGGGGGCCGGTGATGACGACGTGCAGGGCGAGGATGGCGACGACTTGATCCATGGCGACGCGGGCGATGATGTCCTCGATGGCGGGGCGGGCGACGACCAGATTTTTGGTGGCACCGGCGATGATACCGTCGTTGCGGGGGCCGGTGATGATGAAGCGTGGGGCGAGGACGGCGACGACCTCATCCATGGCAACGCAGGCGATGACGCCCTCGACGGCGGGGCGGGCGATGACCAGATCCTTGGCGGCACTGGCGATGATACCGTCGTTGCGGGGGCCGGTGAGGATGAAGCGTGGGGCGAGGACGGCGACGACCTCATCCATGGCAACGCAGGCGATGACGCCCTCGACGGCGGATTGGGCGACGATCAAATCTTTGGCGGCACCGGTGATGATACCGTCGTTGCGGGGGCCGGTGATGACCAAGCGTGGGGCGAGGACGGCGACGACTTGATCCATGGGGATGCAGGCGATGACGCCCTCGACGGCGGATTGGGCGACGATCAAATCTTTGGCGGCACCGGTGATGATACCGTCGTTGCGGGGGCCGGTGATGACCAAGCGTGGGGCGAGGACGGCGACGACTTGATCCATGGGGATGCAGGCGATGACGCCCTCGACGGCGGATTGGGCGACGATCAAATCTTTGGCGGCACCGGCGATGATACCGTCGTTGCGGGGGCCGGTGATGATGAAGCGTGGGGCGAGGACGGCGACGACCTCATCCATGGCAACGCAGGCGATGATGTCCTCGACGGCGGGGCGGGCGACGACCAGATCCTTGGCGGCACTGGCGATGATACCGTCGTTGCGGGGGCCGGTGATGACGACGTGCAGGGAGAGGATGGCGACGACCTAATCCATGGCAACGCAGGCGATGATGTCCTCGACGGCGGAGTGGGCGACGACGAGATCCTTGGTGGCACCGGCGATGACGCCTTGTCAGGGGGCACCGGTGATGATCAGCTTGCAGGCGACAGTGGCGACGATGTGATTTTCTCAGACGAAGGCGACGACATATCCCACGGCGGAGCTGGCAATGATGTGCTGTTCGGAGGAGACGGAGACGACCTTCTGGATGGTGGAGATGACGACGACATTGTATCTGGCGATGCGGGTCAGGATAGCCTCTATGGGGGTGACGGCAACGACATCCTCTCGGGAGGGGCAGACGAAGATACTGTCTTGGGTGGGGCGGGTGATGACATTGTCGTAGCCGACGATGATAGCGCCTCCGATACTTATTCCGGTGACGCGGGCCACGATCAACTGAACTATTCCGGCGCGACAGACGGTGTCGAACTTGATCTGATCACGGGTATGGCCTCTGGCGAGAGCATCGGTGACGACAGTTTCTCCGGGTTCGAGGACTATGTCGGCTCCACAGGCGACGACCATTTCCGCGCAGGGTCTGGTCAGGCATCCCTGACAGGCAACGGCGGGTCAGACCTATACAATTTTGTACAGGGCGATACCGTTGATATCATCAGGTCAGTTTATCAGATCAATGATTTCAATAGCGATGACCGGATCTGGATTGGCTCGGGCTCGAGTCATCGGGAAATCCGCAAAGCGCAGAAATCCCTTGAGGAACGTATCGAGGATGACTTGGATGATTATGCCGACGCGCTCGATGTGGATGAACCCCGGCTGACCTATTACCACGATTGGACCGACGATTATCGCCGAACCGTCGTAGAGGTCGATTTTAATCGCGACAGGATCATTGATCTAGAGTTGCGGATCGAGGGTGACCACATCCTCTTGATTGAACACGCCTGACGCGCTGAACAGAAGGATTATTGGAATGACTAAATCTGGTTCTGTCAAAAACGCACCACAATCCCCAGCGGCATTCGACCGGCTCCGCGGGCGCATTATTCTTGGCGTTCTCATGATGTTTGGACTGTTGGGTGGTGTGGGCGCATGGGCGTTCAATGCAAACTTAACCGGAGCTGTCATAGCATTGGGGACGGTCAAGGTTGACCAGAACCTAAAGCAGGTTCAGCACCGCGACGGTGGGATCGTTGAGAAAATTTCCGTGCGCGAGGGCGACGAGGTCGAGGCGGGTCAAGTCATGTTTCGTCTCGATGACGCGCAATCACGGGCAGAGCTATCAATTCTCTCTGCTCAATTGGACGAGGCTGAGGTTCGGCGCGCGCGTCTCGTTGCAGACCGTGAAGGTGCCGCTGAGGTCAGATTTCCCAAGCGTCTCTCGATGTCTGATCCACAACAAAGCGAGTTGATGTCAGGTGAACTGCGCCTCCATGCTGGGAATATCGTGAACCGCGACAATCAGCGCGAGCAGCTTGAACTCGGTATCGCTCAGGTGAACGATGAGATTGTGGCGCTCGTTTCGCAGCGCTCGGCGTTGACAGATGAATTGGCCCTTGTGGAAGAAAGCCACTCGCGTGTTGTAAACCTGTTCGAGAAAGGTTTGATCCAAATGCCTCGGGTGGATGAAGCAAAACGCGAACTGGTTCAGATGCGTGGCAAACTTGGCGAGCTTGACGCCAATATTGCGCGGTCCCGGTCGCGGATCAGCGAGATCGAGATGCGGATTCTTTCCGTGGACGAAGTTGCAAGAAATGAAGCGCAACGGGAGCTTACGGTGGTCGAGGCACGCATTCAGGAACTGTCCGACCGGTTAACAGCGGTGCAGGACAAACTTTCACGGACGGAAATACGCGCACCGATTTCGGGGCGGATCAACGAACTGTCGGTGTTCACCGAAGGCGGGGTCATCACGCCAGCCGAGATATTGGCAACGATTGTTCCGGCCTCTGCCGAGTTGCGGATAGAGGTTCAATTGCCGACCACAGCAATAGATCAAGTCTATCTTGATCAGACGGCCCGTGTCCGGTTTTCATCCTTCAACCACCGTACGACACCTGAAATTCTCGGCACGATTTCGCACATTTCACCGGCAACGACCATTTCCGCATCCACCGGGGAGCCATTCTACATCGGCTATGTCGATATATCGCCAGAAGAGTTTGCAAGGCTGAACGGTCTAGCCTTGATGCCGGGAATGCCAACTGAAGTCTATCTCTCCACCCAAGAGCAAACTGCGGCGGCCTATTTCGCACGGCCTCTCATGGATCAATTTGAGAAGGCCTTCCGCGAAGAATGAGTACCCTGAACCGTACCCAGTGATTTGGACCGAGAGGTCGGTGTACTCGACAGCTTTCCGCACGTCTTCTTCTAACTTTACTCGCTTTTCGGCATCGGGATTTTGTGTGGTCTCAGTCGGCTCTAAGGCGGACATGGCGGACTTAGGCTCATCGTGCCTCACGCAGGCGTGTTTAGCAACAACATCGGAGATTGAGCCGTTGACCAATAGTGTGAGTTTCGGCGCTGGGTCACGGACAAGATCGGCCTCAGAGTCGCCTTCAGCAATGTATCCGAACCGCAGCGGCTCGCATTGGACCAACCGAATGGCGAATGACTTTCCAGAAGGACCATCGCGGCGAGTGGATATTTCGATCATTCCATCCCTCCGTTTGTCCATTCCGGTAACGAAGTATTTTGCCTTAGCGACACTTGGAACCGAGAGGCGCTCACCTGGAAGTGGTCTGCCCCCATTGAGTGGTCTGGTTTGACTGTTAGTGCATGGTCGGTCTCTGGTCTATCGGGACGATGCTTTCGGGTACCGGTGGACGGTATCCCAGAGCACTGTGCGGTCTGACAGTGTTGTAGTGGCGCCGCCATTTCTCGATCAGGATCTGGGCCTCGCGGACATGATCTACATGAAACGGTTCAGCCCGCGTGAGCTAATCATTCACAGTTGTCCGGGCCTCTACCTGTCCATGGTACCGCACAGCACCCAGGAAGGAGGCCCGGCGCCATCCGTTGGCAGTGGTAGTGAACTGACACGCTTAAATGCTGAAGAAATTGCCCGAATCCAAGTGCAGCATATGGTGGAGCAACTAAGGAAGAATCGAGCCGGATATCTAAGGCAATGCAGGGCGCTATAGCACCCCGCCGGCCCAAAGCCGCCGTGTGTCACCGTGATCGGCGCTGTGGTGCAGCTTACCCAGTGCGGACATTGGCGCGCTGGAGTTAACTGTGTTCAATTCGGGCTCCTCCGGTCCAGTATGCGACAGTTACGGCAACCTATGTTACGTCCTTCCATGTGTCGGGCGTGACGTAGACGACGCTTTCATCGACGCTGACCATTACATCCCCGTCCTGAATATTGACCTGGAGCTTCATCGCGCGGTTGGCCAGTTTTGCCAATGTGGCCGTATCGGCCTCCGAGAAATTGACGACACGGAGATTGTCGAAACGAGTGGTGCCGTTCTTGACCTTGTCCCACCACATTTCGGCAATTCTGCCGCCATAGGGGTAGACAATCACCTTTGCGGCCTTGTTGCAGGACTGCCGCATGACTTTCTCGCTCGGAAGTCCAAGTGCCACGCATAAATTGATCTCGCCACTCAGGCTCTTCTGCCAGATGTCAGGCTCGTCGTCCGTCGAAAGCCCCTTGGTCATTTCCAGATGCTCGTGGGCATTCAGTGCGAAGGCGACGATGCGCACCATCAGTCGCTCGTCCGTCTCCGAGGGGTGTTTTGCAACGGTCAGTTTATGGGTCTCGTAATAGTGGCGATCCATGTCAGAGACCGACAGTTCAATTTTGTAAATGGTGGCATTCTGCGCCATGATCTTTCCCAAACCTCCAAGGATCGGACTGCCTACCCCGTCCGGTGATCCTTGGGAAGCAGATATAGGGCCCGCAATCAGCCAAGCGGCAACGCAGTGTGCCCCAATGGAGGACGTCACCGTTAACATCGTCGGTCCGAGTCCGCGCAGCATCAACGCACTCGGCCCGTTGCTGCCGGTCGCTACATGAAGGCAGCGATCGCGTATCTTCCCCGGACTGGCCATTTATATCGGGCGCGCCAATCTTGACGACGTAAAGTCAGTCGTAAGCACAAAGCCGCCGTATGACGAACGGCGGCTTTCGAGAGGGAAGACAGAGGCGGCGCATATTGTCTTTGAGGATGGGGGTCTTTTGGCTGGCTGTTTCTCGAGGAGCGTCACCGTCGAAAAAGTCCTTCTTACTGGTCAAACACGCGTGGCGACCGTCCACCAGCCGGAAGGTGCCTGGTGGTCGGTCGCCCTCAAATCTCCTTGGTCCGAGTGCGTGTGGTGAACGCTACAAGAGCGATGGCCAGGCCTGCGCCGGAGAGGGAAAAGACGAAACCAGCCGCACCCCCCAGATCCATTGCTGCGCCTGCAACAAGTGGACCTGTCACTGAACCGAGTTGATACAAGATCAGAAAGGCGGCTGAGGCAGCGGCCAACTGCGCTGGAGAAAAACGTTCTCCCAGAAGTATCAGGGACAAGCCATACAGGGCCAGGATCAGCCCACCCGTGATGAATGCCGCGACGAAAACCAGACCGCCTGTTGAAAGTTGAAGCAGCGCCCCAATCGCGATCAGGGCTAGTCCAATCAACCCCAGCAACCGTTGGCGGCCAATGCGATCTGCCATGATACCGACTGCAAATTGCAGCACGACGCCCCCGATGATGCAGGTCGTCAGCAACCGCAGCGCGCCGGTTTCATCCAGCCCGGTTTCAAGCCCCCAGAGTGTCAGCAGCGAAAAGATCAGGGCCTCGGTGAAACCAGCCACAAACGCGCCAACGGCCATGACCGGCACGGCGCGCGCAGCCGACAGAACGCCTGACCCCTGTTCGGCCACGATGGTCGGTGCGAGGCGGCCAACGGCGATCAGCGGCAGGACGGCGAGCGCCAGGGCACCGCAACCCATCGCGAAAGGGGCAATCCCGGTGATCCCGGTGTAGTCCAGCAGCAGCGGGCCAGCGGAAAACCCGATGAACAGGCAGGCGACGTAAGCCGCAATGACCCGTCCCCGGCTTTCCTCCTGCGCAACCGAATTGACCCAGATGTCGCCCGCAAGCCAGGGCAGCGCCAGCCCCGCACCAATCACGAACCGCATCGCAACCCAGACGGGCGCGGTTTGCACCAGATACATCACGACCAGGCCCGCGATCCCGATCCCGCAGCCCAGTATCATCGCCCGGACCGCGCCAAGTTTCTGTGCCACAGACGGCAACACTGGCATGAATAGCAAGATCGCCAGCGGGGCCATTGCCCCGGCCAGACCAACCACCCATGCCGCACTCCCCCAAGCCTCAAGCGTCAGGGAGGTAAGGGGAAAGGTCAAGCCGAGCGTCAGCCCGATGCCGAGCATATGGAGCATGACCGCACCGAGGCTAAGGCGGCGGTCCTGTGCGGTCAGTTCCATGCGGTGCTCCATGTCTTGGCAAGGGACGCGGCCTCTGTCTTGGCGGCATCAAGGGACATGGCGGCGGCGTCCGGCCCTGCAAACATCATGGACTGTGCAGCCACAAAACTCAGATCGGTAACGCCGAGAAAGCCGAGGATGGCCCGGATATGTGGTGTCAGGCAGTCAAGGCCGTCGAACACATCGCCAGGACCGTAGGTGCCCCCGGTTGCGCTCAGGACTGCAACGCGCGTGTCGCCCAGCAAACCCCTCATGCCGGTCCCGTCGGCGAGAAAGGTTTTTCCGTTGCGCGACACATGATCGAAAAATGCCTTCAGGGTTGATGGCATGCCGAAATTGTAGATCGGCGTGCCGATGACGATGCCGTCCGCCGCCAGCACGCGGGCGACCAACGCGTCAGATGGCGCGATTGCTTGCCTCATTTCTGCGGAATGCTCCGCTTCGGGAAGCGTGATCGCGGCGGTTTCCAGCGCCCCGAAATGCCGTAGGGCATGCACGGCCAGATCAAGCCGGTCCACGGTGATGGCCAACCCGTTCTCGTGAAGGCAGTCAATGAAATGCGACGACAGGCGGCGGGAGTAAGAGCCCTCCGTTCGGGCGGAGGCGTCAATGTGTAGGATCTTCATGGATTTTTCCTTGGTCTCTTGATCTCCTTCCCCAATGGCGCCTTTCAACTGACAGACTGTGGCAGTTGAGATGGCGTAATGACAGCGGATCGCCTACAAACCCATCAGGAGAATCCAATGTCGAACGCCATCATCGAAAGCGTCACCTTCAAACTGAACGAGGGCGTCAGCCACGACGCCTTTTTAGCCGCTGCCAAGGGCATGAATGCCTGGGTCGTGGCGTGTCCCGGCTTCGTGCATCGCCGCTTGTCCTGCACCGAAGACGGCACCTGGATCGAGCACATCCAGTGGCAGGACATGCCCTCGGCCAAAGCGGCGGCTGCCGAGATCGGCAAGGTGCCGGGAAATGCCGATTTTCTGTCCGCGATCGACGGCAAAACCGTCCAGCTCATGCATTCCGAGCTGGCAGTGGCCATCAACTGACCGGATGCTGGAGCGCGGCAGACGACTTGCGGATATTGTAGAGATCGTCCGGGACGGGCGGCTCCACCTTGCCCGTGACATTGCTGATGCGCTCGAGGTCTCTGTGCGCACAGTCTACCGCGACATCGGCACGCTGGTGGCGGCCGGCGTGCCGCTAGATGGCGAGCGGGGCGTCGGCTACATACTGCGCGAGCCGGTGTTCCTGCCGCCCATGTCACTGTCGCTGGTCGAGCTTGAGGCGCTGAGCCTGGGTATGGCTATTGTCCAAGAGGCCGCAGACGCCGAGTTGCAGGTGGCCGCAGCGGGTGTGATGGCCAAGATCGGCGAACACGCATCCAACCGCCGTCAGGCCCCAAAATCCTGGGGCTTCGGCGTTTACGCCTTTGAAAAAGCGCGGGAAGGCTTTCGTCACATGCCGCTGATCCGGCGCGCAATCCGTGAGGGGCTGAAGCTGCGTATCGACTACCGGTCGCTGGATGATCAGATGACAAGCCGTGTGATCCGGCCGCTGCAGACCGAGTATTGGGGCCGGGTCTGGACATGTTCAGCTTGGTGCGAACTGCGGGACGGGTTTCGGGCCTTCCGCATCGACCGCATGCAGGTCTGCGAGGTCACGGGGCGGGGCTTCAAACCTGAAGTGGGCAAGACGATTGAGGATTACTTGACACATGTCGCAAACCAAATGGATCGAGATCGAGACCGTTCATAGCTTCATCACAAATGAACTGGACGGCGTCGTGCCGAAAGACGCGTGGGGCGAAACTTCTTATTTCTACAACCCGGGCCATGTCTTTCAACGTGGCACCTATTTTGCGACCATCAAGCAAAAGGACGGTGCCAATGATCGCGCGTCACAGCTTGATCGCAGTGGTGTCTGGCGTCTGAACTTGGGGGTCAGCAAGGAAGTGTTTTTCGAACTGTTCGGTCCTCCGCCCCCGCGCCCTGGAAAGGGTGGAGTTATCGATGGCGGTTGGGACTTTGCTGCAAGCGACCAGCTGATGCCGCATCCGATCTATGGGTGGATGTCATGGATATCCGTGCTCAACCCGTCCCGACTGACTTGGGGCAAATGCTTGCCGCTCGTCTCAGACGCGCATCTTCGCGCCAAAGGCACTTTTGAGCAGAGGAGAGCAAAACAGAATGGTTTAGCGCGACGAATTGCGGCGAAATCCTGAGGCACAACCTGTCATGTTTCGGCACGTTTTTGGTTCGAACCGAAAGCCGCCGTTCGGTGAGGTGCGACGCGAGCGAGGTTACAGGGTTCCATGCGCCACGGGCAGGCGGCCGTTTCACCCGCTCTGACTTCGCAAGGTAATGGCCGCTTCGTCGCTTTTATACTACGGCTTGCATGGGCGGCGACCGTCAGGTTTCCACCTTTTGCGCAGTCGAGCGGTGCCTCAGATGTGCTCGGCCCAGAACGAGCATATACCCGTAAGGCAGGGGCTTCGCTTTAGACAGGTCTAACCCCTTTTTCTTAACATGTTCTGCGGTTTTTCAAGCCCGCATGTTAAGTTGCTGGTGCGCCAGAGCTTTACCCCGCCTCCAACCAGAGCCCCCAAATGTTCGCCGAGGTCTCTCTAACACCAGGCGGCACTCCAGCGGCAGCAGCTGACAGAAGCTGTGCTTCTCCTGGGGAGTGACCTTCGAGGATGGCCGCTATTGATTTTCTTATCATCATCCCGTCTAAGCCCCTATGAAACAATGGTTCGGTTTGCCACTGCAAAACGTATTGAAAGCACTAAAATGCGCCAACCATGCGGTTCTCATTCTTATGAACAATTCTTCAGTGGGTTTGCGATGTTGTGAGTGCCATTCCGCACCACCCCAAGGACCTATGGCCGAAGTCGCTTGCGTCTGCCGTCAAATCGATCAGCCTGATATGTAAATTGTTCGCTACTATGTAAGCCCATCTGATTAAAATGGCGCACTAATCGTCTGTTTTTCTACGCATCACTGCCACTAACGCCAGCTGTTTCGAATGGCCGCTTTAAACCGGACCTAAAACTCGACACTCCAAACAAAGGTGCTTCACGCAATTAGAACTGAATGTGATACAAAATGAGATACAGATTTTATGAGGAATAGCCTGCTGTAGTTATAATTTCACATATATGCCAAATACTTGACGATTTTTACATCGATATAAGTGGTGCCCGGGGGCGGCGTAACCTGTTGCTTTTATTATAATAAGTTACGAGCCTGTGGGACTTTTTTCTTTCACCATGTTTATTGGATTTTCTCGGATTTGTGTCCCACTTTTCCGAGGGAGATTTGAGAACGAGAGCCAAGGTGGCGCACTCCATAGCACGTGAATTCCTTTGCGACCGTTCATGCAATGGTTGGGGATGTCTTTTGCTATCTGACTTCCCACGGAACCTTGGGAGCAGCGCCCGTCAAGACCGACAGCGCAGCGCAAACGGCTGACATGCCGAGGTAGGGGGGCACTGCATCACCGATCCATTTCGCCAACGCTTTTCGAGGCGGTTCGCCGTCTCCACCCATGAAGCCGTAGCCGTCTGGAAAGGATTGAATGCGAGCAGCCTCATGCGGCGTGACCAGGCGACGCCGGGTCGGATGGATGAACCTGCCTTGACCAGGCGTACCGATGCCGGTCGTGATCGTCGGCGCGGGCCGGTCAGGGTGCATTCGGCCATAGACCGACGTGTAAGTCGTTCCATCTTTGTGGCAGTCGGGCCGCTCGCTGTTCGGGAGGTCGTAGATTCCCTCGTCAAAGAGGAAGTCTATCCGCCTGATGTTCTCAGGTCCCTGGACAGGCGACGTGTCGAAAACAGAATTGCCCCCGCTGTCCCCAAGGTCGGCGATCGCCCAAAGGACGTCGCGTGGGTCCCGTTTCCCGAAACATGCTCCAGAATCCTCAGTTGCCAATTGGCTCAGAGTTTCTTGCAAGATTTCTTGCTCCGCATCTTTGACCGCGATCATGAAATATCGCGCGCGGGTCTGCCATCCGCCGAGATCGTCCATCCTAAGGACACGGTCGGCCACAGCATAGCCTTCGGACGCGAGAAGGCGGCGTGCGAGTTCGACGACGTCGCTATGGGAGCGAACCACGCCTGGAACATTCTCGATAACCACGGCTTTCGCCTCTAGGGCGACCGCGATCGCTGCAGTCGCGACGAATAGATCGTTCCTAGGATCATTTCGACGGGTGTGATTGTTCAGGTTCGAATGCCCTTGGCATGGCGGACCCGCGATAAGCAGATCCGTCTTGCCCACCTCTGTGGCGAGGTCATGCTGAATGATTTCGGGGGGATAGTCGAACGCTGCGGTATCGCCCATTTGATTGACCGAATAGTCGACGATCGTCGCCAAGGAGTCGGCGATCTTCTTTCTTACCGGCAAGGACCGACCGTAGACCTCCATTGCGGAAACATCCGCATCGGCTATCGCATGGAAAACCGCACGGCGATCGAAGCAACTGGCTGCAAGGGCTGCTCCCAATCCGAAGCCACCGGAACCGCAGAACAAATCGACAACCGACAATGGCTTCTTGGTGGGATCATCCCAAAGATGATCTCCCCGTAAGAATCCCCGCCACCATTCCGAATGCTCTGTGTCGGCTTCGGAAGAGTGGCAATCTGTTGCCACTTCTACGTTCATACAACCACTTTCGTGACGTCAGGCCGGTCAGTCTTTGACCCAAGCCCTAACACTGGACGTTCTCGTCCACACGCGTTCAATTAACGCTTTGCTCTGATTAATGTCCAGTAACTCAACGGACACATTGGCACAAGCCTTGGCCAAGTCTTTGGCAAGCTGACGTATCTCGGGAATGGTTAGCCTTGGCTTGTCCCGATCCGGCCCGGGAAACTGGAAATCGACGAAAGCTTGAAGAAACGGGCGGTGTTGGGCGTAAAGCACCCGCAGAAGATGGCTTCGCCAGAACTCGACAGATCCACCCCTAGCATATTCGTAAACCTTCGAAGTATCATCAGCCCCATCAACCAATCTTCCCATTTCGGCTCTGATCCAAAGCCTGAAGAAGAGCACTTCTTTCGCATGCTGACCTACGAAGTTGTTGCGGCCCGGAAGGTAATTCGGTGCTTTCCGCTCATTGTCCTCCAATTCAAGATCAACCTGGGCGTTTTCTTTGAATGGGTATCGATTTTCGACCAATGTCCGACCGGGTACAGTCGCGAACCAATACCAGAACTCCGGATCACGCAATGCCTCATGATCCGGGAGCGCCTTGTGCAGCATAACGGCGCCCTTCGATTCAAAGGCTTTTTCACCCTCTTTCTCCAAAAGAGCCGCCAGGCTGTCGACGATTGCCTGAATCTCCATTTCCCAATCGAACTCATCTCCGATTGGTTGCTTTTCGACCTTGGGAGCTTCAATGGGCGAAACTCTGGCCGACGCTTCCTCACAAGCATCTTGCCACTTCTTGAACCAGTCTTTGGCTGATTCCTCGGATACGATCGGATAGGGCATCAGACTTTCTCCAAGTCTTTGACTAGGCCACGGCTGTCATGGACTGCAGCGCGCAATCGTACCGGGTCTTTGATGAGGTTCTTCAGTTCAGAAAGCGACAAAGATTGATCCGCCCGCAGGTTTTCAAGGATCGCCTCTAGTGGGCTCCCTCCAGTAACCTCTTCGGCCTCGCTGACACCGTTTCCGTCCGCCAACAGAATTGCAGATGCGATCTCTGACCATATCAGTGCGGCAACGGCGGCCGCCGACTTCCCAGACGCGGAACTCAAAAGTACTTTTTCCGAAACATACGCCGTCGCGCACGAAGTTCCCTCGTCATAGACAGTGTTCAGGTCTTCGATATCATCGACATACACAAACGTGCCTTTCGGCAAATGCAAACTCTTGGCCAACTCCTCGGTGAGGGGGAGGATGCGGAAGGTCGACTGCCTTCTATCGAGTCCGATCGTGTAGACCTCCTTTGTCACCCAGCTTCCCAAATGGCTTGGCCATCCAGCGCCGAGATCGATTTCTTCTGCAAGGCAGATCGAAATGCCAAGTTCGAACAGGCCGGTCAACTTGGCATCCTTGAGCATGTGTTTAGGAACCTCGATACATTCCGGTGCCTCATCGCCAAGCGAGAACCTATCTATCAGCTCGCGGCGCAGCATCTGCGGGGTTCGCAAGGTGACGATCAAATCGAACGCCGCGCGCCGTTCCCCGAATACTGCATTGATCCGTTCTTCCGATAGCTTGGGATACAAGCGCGGAGCCATATCCGCCATTTGGCTATCATCGACGATCAGTCGGTTTCCTTGTACCGGTGCATCCCCAAACTTCAGGAACAGCTCCATCTCGTCGAGCAAACCTTCGGCCGCTTGCGCCCCGAAATAGGGACGGAGCGTCTTCGGTTGTGATCTGACCCACGCGTTCATTGCTTGACCTCCGTGACGAGCGGCTTGACCCTAGGCACAAAATCGACCGTCCAATCCGGCTCGTAAACCGCGCTCTCCAACTCCACTTCGACCTTCTCACCTGGCGACAATGTCAGGTGCCACTCCGCTTCATCGACCTTTTCGACATCGGCACCATTGAAGGAGGCCGTCAACGCAATCGGATCGAGGTGACGGTGGCCCTCATCAATCGAACTTAGCTGCATCGTGACCACCACCGGCAAATCACCCTCGTGATCTTCCTTGAGTTGGATCGTCACACGGCCTTTCACCTTCAGGCCATCCGCAGCTTGTTCGATCAGCACATCTGGCCTTAGCGAAACCGGGGTCTCAACTTTTCCCCCGCCGATCGGCTCCCGTTTGCCAGTCGGGCCGAACAGCTTCGCAAGCTCACGCTCCAGTTGGAGAAAGCGATTGCCATCGGATTTCTCGGGCGGACGCGCAAATTTTTGGAAAGTCCGCAATTCTCGCCAAATTCGCGAATGAACCGATTGGACAATTTCGCTCTCCTTACTCGAAGGATCCAATCTGTCGGCATTCGCATCCCACTGGTCATGTTCCGGTGGCTCTGATCGACGCAGAATGTCGTCGATATCGTCGTCTGCCAGAAACACACCGACAACAGGCGGATGACTTGGGAATCCACGCCGGTAGTATTGAACGACCATACCCGGCGAACGCACCAAAGCGATTGTGTCTCGCCGGTCTATCTGATCGGACATTTCATCCACCTCTTGCTCATCCGCCCATGCGAACAGCCCGAGTTGACCAATTTTCTTTCCATCCAATTTGTTGAAGTCAGCCTTCCGCCGGGACTTTCCACGTTGTTCCGGCGAACGGCCTAGTGCGACATCGAGTGCATCGATGAAAGGCCTCAACTCAGGATCTTGAAGAGGTCGCAAGTGCAGCCGCTGTCCGTCTTCATCGGTGATGTTTACGCGGAAGTTTTCGCGACGGATCTTCGGCCACCAGGAGCGTTCGACGCCTCGTTTGATGTCCTCCATCTTGAGCGGACAATCCACGATGGCGATCGTCGTGCCGATGTCGCCTTCTTCACGCGACATGTTGAGTTCCGCCGCCAACTCGTCGGCCTCGTCTCCAACGAAGGGATCGTGTCGGATGGGAATGCCATGTTCCTCGATCCGCTTCCCGAAGAACGCGCGACCACTCGTGGTCTGTCCATCGAATTCGTGCTCTCGGTGATAGGCACACCCCATCAGAACCGAGAGTGGTTGCCCACTTGCATCATGTGTCCGAGAGTAAGCAAAGATCACAGCAACCCGGGATGATGCGCTGTAGACCGCTTTGCCGAAACCATAAGAACCACCGGAATTCTTATCTTCGACAACCTTTTGACTGCCCCCGATCTCCATGAGCAGCTTGCGCATCTTCGAACTCGGAGACGTCGGATCCCCTGCCAACCCGGTTGTGCCGGAATCAACGACATGCAGAACACGAAGCGTCTCCGGTTTCGTCTCGAAAGCGTTCTCTGAGTGTAAGCCGAGCACACCGACCCTTGCGGCAAACGCATCCAATCCAGCGCCATGCCAGAAACGATCCAGATCGGCGTCTGAATAGGCATTCATCTGCAACGAAACTTGCGGCGTTTCACCTTCTCGCGCCGCATCGACGCTGTTTTGCAGCGCCTCGCGCGCCAGGCGTTCAGCGGCGTCCAATCCACTGCCGTTGAAAATCGACTTGAAGACTTCTCCGCCAGCGCCGCCGTCAGGATCGACACGTTTGTAAAACCAATTTCTTTCTACCACTCTCGGCTACCCTTCAAATTCATGTGCAATCCTGAACGCCCCCAGCACTCAAAGCTTGAAACTGCCACCCGTTCGGCTCTTCGGTGTGGCAAAGCGTTGCTCCACCTCCGAAACACTGTCACGCAACGCCTTAATCACCTTGCGGAGCTCGGCTTCTTCCCATTCATAGAGCGATCGATTGGAAAGGTTTCCGATACGAGAGATCGCTTCGATCGCTTTGTTCGTTCTGCTCTCCGCCAGTTGGCGGAACTTCTCATGCTTGGCCGTATCCATTGCCGAACCTCCGTTTGCGCCAGACCGCACCAACTTCTTCGCGGCAGGCTGAGCTCACTCGCACTTAGGGTAGAGATCCAAGATGCGCAACAGTATTTCTCGAATACTGCTCAAAAAAATCAAAATTTTTTACAGGAGAGCCGCGCAAAACCGGTGGAGTATTCGTAGAATATGCGGGCGACATCGACGCGAATTGGTGCCGCAAAGGCTGCTATATCTTGGTGTTGTTGGCAACCAGAAAGGGTATATGGCAAACACAATAGCATGACCGATACTGTCACCAGCGAAGTCAGATCGAAGATAATGGCACGGGTCCGTAGCAAGGACTCGAAGGCGGAAGTGACGCTTCGCAAGGCGCTCCACGCACGGGGCTTTCGGTGCCTTGTGAACCGACGCGGACTTCCGGGAACGCCGGATCTCGTCTTCCCGCGCCGCAGGGCGGTCCTGTTCGTTCACGTCTGTTTTTGGTATCGGCACGACGAGTGCCGAAAGGCAACGACACCGGCAACCAACGAGGCCTTCTGGACCGAGAAGTTCAAGCGGAACATCGAGCGCGACGCTCGCAAGATCGCCGAGTTGGAGGCCTTGGGTTGGCGCGTTGAGGTTGTCTGAGAATGCGAGATACTAAGCAAGCCGCTTGAACCTTTGCTGGACCGGCTCACTCGGTTCCTCAGTGACCCGCAAGCCGAACTTATGCAGTGATGGCACCGGAGGCATCGGCGCCACCAAGCTGAAGACAACTATATCTAGCCGCCATTCTGTTGTCGGACGGCACTTGCTGTAGAAACAATAGCGACTTAGAGAGTTTGGGAAGCGCAAACCATCCTTTCACACGCAGGTCACAGATTGCAGAACAAGCACGATTTCAGATTCGAAGTTGATCTCAATGTTATCAACCACCTTGGCGTTGGACTTGGAGTAGCCCCCTGAAAGTGGTCCACCAACTGGGATAGATTGTCCCGTGAATTGGAGGATCAGCGATGGCTGGAAAACGAGAGAAGCCCGAAGAGATCGTATCGAAGCTTCGGCAGGTTGAAGTTCTGCAAGGACAAGGCGCGACGATCGCCGAGGCGGTGCGCCAGATCGGCGTGACACAGCAGACGTTCTACAGGTGGCGTAAGCTCTATGGCGGGATGGGGAGGTCTCAGCTCGCACGCCTGAAGGAGCTTGAGAAAGAGAACCAGCGATTGCGGCGGGCTGTGTCCGACCTCACCCTGGACAAGCTGATCCTGACCGAGGCAGCAAAGGGAAACTTCTGAGCCCTTCGCGTCGCCGGAAATGCATCGACCATGTGCGGCGGGAACTTGGCGTATCAGAGCGCCGGGCCTGTCGCACACTGGGGCAGCACCGATCCACGCAGCGTAAGATGCCGCAAGGCCGTGCTGACGAGCAGCGTCTGACCGACGACATCATTGAATTGGCTGATCAGTACGGGCGCTATGGATATCGCATGGTCACTGGCCTGCTCAACAATGCAGGTTGGTGTGTGAACCATAAGCGGGTCGAACGCATCTGGCGGCGTGAAGGGCTGAAGGTCCCTCAAAAGCAGAAGAGAAAGGGGCGGCTCTGGCTGAACGACGGGTCGTGCGTGCGTCTGCGGCCCGAGCGCCCCAACCATGTCTGGTCCTATGACTTCGTCCAGGATCGCACCGCAGATGGCCGTGTCTACCGGACACTGAACATTATCGACGAATACACCAGGGAGGCGCTCATGATCCGCGTCGATCGCAAGCTCAACTCAACGGACGTGCTGGATGCACTGACCGATCTGTTCATCCTCCGCGGCCCGCCTGAATACATCAGATCCGACAATGGCCCGGAATTTATCGCTCAGAAGGTGCGGGACTGGATCGCCGCCGTCGGAGCGAAGACGGCCTATATCGAGCCGGGATCACCCTGGGAGAACGGATACTGCGAAAGCTTCAACGCCCGGTTCCGTGACGAGCTGTTGAACGGCGAAATCTTTTACAGCTTGAAGGAAGCCCAAATCCTGATCGAGCAATGGCGGGTTCACTACAACACGGTCAGGCCGCACAGCGCATTGGGCTATCGCCCACCCGCGCCCGAAAGCATCGTTCCGCTGGATCAAAGGCCCACAATGCACTAACAATCAAATCGGACCACCCGATGGGGGCAGACCAATTTTTAGGCTGCAAGCTCTTGATTGTCACTGACAACTGATTTGGCGGGTACTCGCGCCCTGTACACGGTATCAAATGAGCCTGCCTTGATTCGAAGCGCTTGTAAAAGCGCTGATCAGGTGAATTCCACTTGTGGGGATGTCGATCGTGAACTTATTCGTTGCTGCAGGCGCGCTGACCGTATGCCAAAGATTGCATTTAGCCGCCGGGTCCGTTTTTGTTGCGCAAGAATTATTACTGTTTGAGGTCTCATGCTGCTTCCCGACTTAGAAACCGTCCCGAAATGGGTCGGTCATCGTTCTCTCGGCGCATTGCTGATAGACAAGGAATTACACGACCGAGAAGCGCACGCCACAGAGCATAAGATCCTGAATGATTTGCAATCTGGTAAGCGTGTTTCGATCCAACGGGTCGAAACATTGTTTAGTGCAATAATTGGGAAATGGTGCCAAAACGACGACTTACATCGAAGCAGACTTCATAAAACACATCGAAGATTGCAGAAGGGTGAGAAACATTACGTTCAGGTTGATTTTAACCGGGAAGGCGCGCAGCTGCTTTGGAGCTATTTGGCGAAGTACCTTCCCAAGACGCACGCAAAAACCCGAAAGCTTCTTGATGAGCTGATCCTGATATCCACGGAACTGCACAGAGACTATCGGGGAAATGGAAGCCAAACCGTCGCCCCGACGTTGAGCAGGTTTGGCGAGAGTCCTTTGGCTGGGGTTGCTCAAAGCCAGTTCCTCGCCGAGATGACTATGCTGATGAAAGAAGGGAACGAGGAGGTCGCGCGGGTCGAGCTGTCCGCATTCGGAGCATTGTTGCTGTCTGCCGAATACTTTCATGATAGCGAAACTTCTGTCGAAGCGTTTTGCGACAGCTTGACGAAGCTGTTTGTCGCTCATCAAGGTCGCGTCAATCCCCTCCGATCTTTTTCCAATTGGCTTGAGCGGCTCGAGGCTCGGACTGGATACGCCAAGGACCAGTTGCTCTTGGATGGCTTCGTGCATCCAGTTTGCAAAACCGAGACACTTTTAGAACGGGACCCAAGAAACCTAATTCGCAATGCGCGCAGGTATCGCAACGGTGATCTAGTTCCTACGTTTCACAAGACACAAGAATGCCTGCGCTCCCTCCGACCTGAGCTAGAAGAAGGTCAACTGGACAAGTGGAAGGCCGAGCTTGATTCCCGTGAGTTCGGATTGATGTTCGTACTTTTGGTGGCTAATTCAGCGCGGTCGATCAAGAAGTTCGGTGGGGTGCCCGAGAGGCCGTGCCAAGCCGTTTACGACCTTTTTGCAAAAGGGGGTGGCACCTGCCACCCCCACGGGTAATGGCTTAAGCGCAAGCCGATCAATGCGTTGATGTCAGCGGCGTGTAGTCGTGGGAATCACCATCTTCGAGACGGTCTTCCCAGTCGTCAGGGCGTCCGTCATACTCTCGGCTGTCCCAGTAGGCATCGTTGTTGGGATTCATCTGGTTTGCGCGATTGTCATCATCATGTTTTGCCATCGGTCAGCTTCCTTTCATTTACTGGTGCCAATGCCTTTCAGACTAACCTCGACTTCCGTGAGCCACAGGTGACAAAGACGGGAAACTCGGTGTTCTGGATGCAATTGGGTTGTACCTGACAAGGCAAGTTGAACCACCGCGTCCGTTGCCTGGCTGAAGAACTTGAAGACGCTTTGGCTGTAACGAAAGCCTTGGCGATGTGCTTTGCCTCGGTTTGCGAGCATAGCGAACAGAAGCTTCCCGCCCTGGCTGTCGGAAAGCCAAAACCGGCTGATGCTGTTGAAAAACTCTGCGCTTGATCGGGGCAAGGGCTTCTGATTCCATTGGATTATTGGGATTTGGAGGGTTCGCGATGCTGGGGACGCAGAAGGTTCATGCCCGGTTGTTCTATGAGTTCAATCTCGAGACGCATATCCCTGCCGATCATCTCCTGCGGGGCATAAACCGCTTTCTGGATCTGGATGGTCTGCACGAAGAGATGCGCAGCTTCTACAGCCACACCGGTCGGCCCTCGATTGATCCTAAGCTCATGATCCGGATGCTGGTCGTTGGCTATGTCATGGGGCTACGGTCTGAGCGTCGCCTGTGCCAGGAGGTGCATCTCAACCTAGCCTACCGCTGGTTCTGCCGTCTGGGGCTCGAGGACAAGGTGCCGGATCATCGAGCTTTTCGAAGCCCCGGCACGGCAAGTTTCGCGACAGCGATGTCTTTCGCCTCGTCTTCGAGCGCGTGGTGGCCCAGTGCATCGCCCGTGGTCTGGTCGGCGGCAAGGGCTTTGCGGTCGATGCGCGCCTGATCAGCGCCGATGTCCAGAAGAAGAGCTCCAGTCGTCAGGATAAATGGGATGCGACCACCATCGATCCAAACGATGCCCCGAGGGCGGTGCGCGAATATCTCGATACGCTCGACGAAGAAGCCTACAGCGCGGCCACGCCCGTAAAGCCCAAGTTTACGGCCCATGCCGATCCTGCCAGCCAGTGGACAGCGGCGCGCAAGGGTCCCGCTTTCTTCGCCTATTCCGATAATTACCTGATCGACACTGATCACGGGATCATCATGGATGTGGAAGCGACCCGATCAGTCAGGCAGGCCGAGGTGGGCGCCAACCTCACGATGCTGGACCGCACGGCAAACACTTCGACTTGCGTCCCTACTGGCTGGTTGCCGACACAGCTTATGGGTCCGAGGAGAGCTTGGTCGAGCTCGTCCTGAAGCGGCAGATTCTGCCCTTCATCCCCGTCATCGACAAAGGGGAGCGCACGGACGGAACCTTGTCGCGTTCCGACTTCAGCTGGGATGACGAGAATGACCGATACATTTGTCCGGAGGGGAAAGATCTGCGGCACGCGCGGCGGAACTATTCCGATCCGGACCGCATCTCGACCGAGATGAAGCCACGCAGGTATCGCGCGACAAAGGCGGACTGTCAGGCTTGCACGTTGAAGGCGCAATGCTGCCCGAACAGCGACACGCGCAGCCTCCAGCGTGGAAAATACGAGGTGGTGCGTGATTTTGCCCGCAGTTGTATGGCCTCCGCATTCAACGAGACCGCCCAGAAACGTCGCAAGGAAGTCGAGATGCTCTTCGCGCATCTGAAACGTATCCTGGGCCTCACCCGACTGCGTTTGAGAGGTACATCAGGGGTGAAAGACGAGTTTACACTCGCCGCCACCGCCCAAAACCTCCGAAAACTGGCCAAGCTTTGCCCGACAACAGCCCCATCGGCGCCGATCGGCTGAGAAAACCGATCTGGCGGCTGCTCAAAGTGGCGAACTTTCAGTAGAAAATGCACGAAGAGCGAAAACCAAGTCGAAGTCGCCATGGAGTTTTTCAACAGCATCAGCCCCAACCCGCAAATTCGATTTCCTCGCTGCGCGCGCTCGCACCGCAATTTCTGTTGCATTTGTATAAGTTGGAGAGCTGTCATGCGTTGAAGAAACTAGCCATTCCTGCGCGGCGCAGCGATGAAGAATGCTCGACTCGCAAGTCGGCCGACAAAACGGACGTCCACTGCCAACATGTAAATGCCCGCCTGTCGCCGTGCTCACCTACTTCCGAATTATAAAGTAAAAATTTCCGAAATTTATGATAGCCTAATTCCTAATTTAGGAATGCACAGCGTTTTTTGAAGTAGCACATTGGATGCATCGAGAAGGAGATGCACATGGATCATATCGACAATATTCACTTTTCAAGCCATGCGACCGCACGGTGCCAGCAACGCGGAATTAAACAGAATGTACTAAAGGTTCTGTTGGATCATCATGATCTGGACCGCGAAGTAGGCGGCAATTGCCGTGTTCTGAGAATGAGCCGGAAGAAAGCCCGGCGGGAAGGCCAGAGATTCGGCCCCCAGATTTCTGCCCAACTTGAGCGTCTCGCGGTGATCTTGAGTGACACCACAGGGCAAGTCGTAACTGTTTTTCACGATACAGGAAAATCCAGCCGTTACCGTGCGGACGCCTGAGGAGAAATAAAATGAATAATGTGTTTGAATTAAAGACCGGACAGCGCCGACCGGCGTCGTCGTATGAAGCGTTCGCAGCAAAGATAAAACGAGCAAAAGCGCTTCGAGCGTCGTTCGATCAGCGTGCGGTTTTTTCCATTGAGGATCAAGAACGGGTAGCTGCTAACCTTCACCGGATCCTCGAACATTTGAATGAGGATCGTGGCTTGCCCAAGCGCCAGATCGCTCAAAAGTCTGGCTTAGGTGGCTCGGGGGATGTGGATTCCACGAAGCGCCTTGACCCCTACACCCTGCCAGAAGGCGCAAGTGAAAGCCGAGTTAGGCGTCTCGCAAAGAAGCCTGGGAAATACTTCGAGATTGCTGAAGCCATCGCACGAATATTGGAGGAGCCGATGGAAGGATATGTCTGTCAGATTTTCGAAGGATGTAGTTTCGGTACTGGCCGGGAGTTTGAGCCGGATTGGGAAGACGAAGGATGGGTCCGTCTTGCCAATCTGCTGCGCCGTATGGCGGCGGCGGTCATCCGAGACGAAGATATGTCAAGGTACTGGCTAGATGTCGTCAAGCTCAATGGTTGCTATGACATCAAGACTGGGCATCTTCATCAATCAAATACCGCCCTGGATTCTGTTGGCTGTGAGACCGGCTTAGCGGGATGGAACTCGGTTCCGGACGAGCTGCCACCAATACCGTCGGTCCTGATCGGGCAGCGACTGATGATGGAACCCCACGAAGATATCCTGGTATTGAAGGGTGGCCGTCAGATTGAAGCCGAGTTCAGCCTCTATCTTGAGGCGCGCTTGGCACTGGCACCTGTGAACCAAGACGGTCTCCCGGGACCAATGATCGAATTCAGGAGCCGACTTGACGCTTTTAGCGAAACGGAAGGCAGGATTGTATTCGACAACATGCATTCCGATGGTTCTGGCGGATCGGACACTATCAGGTCAGCTTTGATCAACGGAGTGGAGGTCGAGATTGCCGAGTTTCCGTTACTTGATGTTCCTGAGGCCGAGTGGCGAGAAGATAGCTTAGAACATGTGTATTTTGCCTGGAGGGAGGTAAGCTCGGCACTTCTTCGTTCGCTGTTTGGCGAAATTGAGCGCCCCTTCGACATTACTTTTCGGGAGAGGGAGGTCTATGTGCAGGAAATGCCGCCAAGTCGATTTCCACACGGGTCGGCAGGATTCTATCTGAATGCATACCTTTTAACCGGAGAACTCGAAAAAGATTTGGCAGCCGCCTGCCGGGATTGTGCAGACAAGGTGGTGCTATTTCGCAACTCACTGGGCCAGCGGATAGATGAAGTCGAGGCGGAAGCTGAAATGCGCTGGACGCGCGGACCGGAAGCGTGAGGGGAAACTGATGGAACAAATGCTTACTCTGACACACGCGACCGAACGGGACATAGACCTGCTCTTGGTAGAGGAATTTTCTGCTTCCGCGACCTTTTCCTCCTGGTTTCTTGAACAACTAGGGCTGAATGTTGAGGGAATGGGCGCGGTATCAGTTTTCCATTCGACGCGGCGGATGCATAACCGGCGGGAGATCGACATCTCTGTCGATATTTCTACAGATGCAGGTCGGGTGCTTCTTTTGGTGGAAAACAAGCTAGATACAAACGAGCAGCCAGACCAGGCCAAATCGTACCGAGACGAGGCGGAACTGCGGACGTCCGAGTATCATTGCGTGTTGACCGTGTTGGTCTGTCCCGAGCATTATATCGCCAGCCACCATCGTTTCGCTAACGCATTCGACAGGGTTGTGACGTATGAATCAGTTTGCCAGCATTTCAGAAACAGAGCCCAGACAGCACCCGGTGAAATTGGTGCGCGTTGCCTTCATCGGGCGAGCTTGATTGAACAGGCTATAGGAAAGAGCCGCCGTGGTTATGTCCAGGTGGTCCATCCGGGCAAGCGGGCGTTCAGCAATCACTACGTTGCGCTTCTGAAAGAGCTTGGGTCTACGTTGATCCCAGGGCCAAGCATGAAGAAAGATAGCGGTGCAGAAAGCGTCACTATGATATTTGCGCCCAAGACACTGCCAAAATGGCCCTTTCTGCCGCAAATGCGGATTGTGCATCAACTCCGTGAAGCCAATGCCAACATCAATTTTTACACTTGGGGCGATCACTTCCCGGCGTTAGCTCAAGCAATGGCACCTGCTTTGCAAGGCACGGATTTTCGCCTCGTGCCGACCGTAAATAAGCGGCGCGGGGGGCGCGCTGGATTGATGGTCGTGGCCGAGACGCCCAAGGTCTATCAGTTCGCGGATTTTGACCAGCAGCGGGAGGCTATCGTTCAGGGTATCAAAGCCACAGAGAAATTGCGTGACTGGCTTCTGGAGCACCGAGCTGACGTGGAAGTTTGGTCGCGCACTGTAGCTCAGATGAACAATGGCCATAGCTGAAGATGTTTCGAGATATTCCGCTCCATGTAAACTGGATCAAAGGCGAAGGATTTCTGGCCTCGGATGCGCCTGGATCACCGGGTCTTTACGCCCAAATATATTGGCCTGAGCATGCAGCTCGCATTGGCCAAAGCTCGAATATCCGTAATCGACTTCGAGAAGCGACGGCGTGGGCCAATGCAATGCGTCGTGGAACAGCACGCGATAACCAGCTTCGGCGGACGAGTGAGCTATGCGTACGAGTCAAAGCAACTGGCAACCAAGGCTTTGAGTACTTCTTGATTAGTGATTTCGAAGGTTTGGCTGGACAATCAATTCGCTTGGAATGTGAGGCATTTCTTTTTGGGTGGTTCCTGTCTTTCGGACTAGCCGACTGAGTGCGGTCTAGGATTGCCTGAATGAGGGGGGTGATCCGCTCTAATGAGTCCGTCGTGCGCTGTGAGTTCCGGGCTTTGCCAGTCTCGCCAGCATGCTCGAGCGCCGACAGTTTGCGGGTCGGACGCGAACTCCTGCGGCCGTGCCATTAAACGGTCAGTTTCACTGAAGGAATGCTCCGGTACTGAGTTGCCGCGGAGATAGATTTCCTCGCCGTGCCCATCGAGCAGCGGGCTGCGCCCAAGCAGTCGTCCGTCGCTGTCGCGCCGGGCGCGCGAAAGGCAGACCTCGCCGTCGGTTGTCGTCAGAATCGTCTCGAAATCCCGCCGGTCGGCAAGATTCACGGGAAGTGGATCAAGCACATCGGTAGGGATGATGTGCTCAGGGATCAGTCGATCTTCCTCGATACCACGCGGCCAGCGCGAGGAGTTCAGCCCAAGCAAACGAACGAAGCGGCGAGGCGACGCGGCGAGCGCGCTTGCTGGCATCCAGGCCACGGAGACGCAGGCTTCCAGTCCATCATCCTGCTTCAAGGTCTCGATCGTTGCATCAATCGTTGCAGCCGATCCCGCAAGCAGCGACTTGCGCCAGATCGTGAGCGCTCGCCCCTTGAGAAAGGCCTCACCGATCTCCTCCGCAGCATCGGACCCTTTCATAAGCAACTCGACCGCGACGCGGAGTTCCGGCGCGTGATCCGTACCATCAGACTCTTGTTCCTGCATCAGCTTTTTCAGTAGACGATCCCAGGCAACTGGCGTTGAGAGGGGCGCATCTGTCGGCAAGATGCTCAGCCAGCCTTTGGGCAAGGCTTCGAGGAGACCGGAGTCCCAGCAAAGGGTGGCCAGGCGCCGGAGACGTGACTGCGAAAGTCCGCGCGCGACAATGTCGGCAAGTGCCGCAGCCGCCTGACCGTCACGCGTTGTGATAGCCCTGACGCCGTGGACGAAGTGCAGGTCGATATTGGAGTCCGCGCGCAGAGCCAGAAAGTAGTCGTTATAATCAGTGGGCGAAGCGGTGGCGATGGCGATCTCCGATGGCAAGACGCCCGAAGCGAGAAGCGACCGCACCCAACGCATGGCATCGACCGCTTCATGGTAGGCTGTCGCTGCACTCACGGCACTGATGCCTGGCACATTCGCAGGCGCCCGCGAGATGTTGACGCCAGTAGCCTCCAACCACGCAGGAGCGCTCCGCGGTCCTGCCGTCCATTGCACTGGTACGTGTGCCGTCAACGCACCAAGCAGCGGCCGCCAACAGGGCGACAGTTCGGTGAGACCGACGATCTCAATTGGGCCGAGGACGGCGGGCGAATGCTTGATGCGGTCGGTCGCGGCCGCGACAATGTCGGCAGGGCGCATCATTCCCGGCGGAAGCTCGTCGAGGACGGCTTCTTCAAGGCTTGCAATGGCGTCAATGCGCAGATGTTTAGGCGCACGCGCCGCGGGTTCGATGCCCGCGCGCCAAGCCTTTTTGAGCGTGTCGGCAGCGGCATCGATCATGCCCGGGAGGCCCTTTATGCTCTCCAGCTCGCCCATAGCGGTCACAGGCAAAGCAGCCTGGATGGCGGCTCGAAGGCTTTCTTCATCGATGTGTTGGATGAAGCCGCCCGCTAGCCGGACGGCTAATTGCTCAAAAGACATAACCTGAAGACCGTGGCGGCCCGCGCGAGCCGCTGCAAGGTGGGCTTCCCTCATGGCGTGACGGCCGTGGACAACCAGGGTGGAACGGGTTTGTCTTGTCATTTCGATGTCACCTCTTGCCAAAGCCGCTCAGAAAAACGGTTCAGTGCCGTTACTTTGTATTCCGGCACGTTGGCGTCCCGGCCGTAGACCTCTGACCGAAGCCATTCGATCTCAGCCGAGGGATCAGCGGTGATTGTCCACCAGACCTTGCCAAGCGGGAGTTCCGCCGGACGCCAGCGATAGCCGCGTTCTTTCAGTTTCAGCCGTTCATCGTAGGGCGCATCTACTGCCCGAATAAGATATTCATCTTGCAGGGCCGCGTCCCGGACGGCCGACATGACTCGCTGGCCCGATTGAGGCAGTTCCTGAGCCATAAGCGCCAGACACGCTTCGCAATCCGCCAGAGCGCGGTGTCCATCGAAAAACCAGCCGAACTGCATGCCGAGGTAATCAAGCTTGCCAGCAGAAAACCCCTAACGCAGCCAGTCGATACTCGTGAGCGTGCAGCCCCAAGGCTTTTCTGCAAAACAGGGCCAGAGCTTTTCAACCATGACCCGATCAAAGCTGGAATTGTGGGCGATGACCAGATCCGCATCGGCGACCAGCGCCTCCACTATTGCGCCGTTGATTGTCTGTCCTGCAACCGTTTCAGCAGTCAGGCCGGTTACGAGATTGGCTTCTTCGGAAATCGGAACGCCTGGCTCACGAAGACCTTCAAAGCCTCGATCATGGTCGATCTCAAGAATCCGCCCGGTGTTGAGTTCATAGGTGAACGGCAGCATAGCGAGCTGAATGACTTCGTCAGCCTCATGCGACAGCCCAGTAGTCTCGACATCGAGGACCAAGGCATGCTTCACGGTGCCACCATGCGGATTGTTCAGGCGGCGTGGCAGCGCCAGCCGGCGAAGGAGGCGCCAGTCGTCTTCGCACTCATGCGCAGCGGGCTGGACGACGTGCTTTTCGTCGATCGCGAATAGGCTGTAATCGTTCATTGCGCCACCTCGGTTGCGTCGGATGCCGAACATGAAGCCATTGACCGCCTATGAATCGCCCCGGGTTTGCCGGAGACCTATAGCTTCATTTTACGCGACCATATCGAGCACGTCGCGCTGTGCATAGAAGTTCTCTTCGGCCTCGGCTGGCGGGATATTTCCGATGGGGCCAAGCAGGCGGCGGTTGTTGAACCAGTCGACCCATCCGAGCGTGGCCATTTCCAGATCCTGCATGTTGCGCCATGGACCTTAGCGGTGGACCAGCTCGGTTTTGTAGAGACCGTTTATCGTCTCGGCGAGGGCATTATCGTAACTGTCGCCGACGCTGCCGACCGATGGCTCAATACCAGCTTCGGCCAAACGCTCGGTGTATCGAATGGACAGATATTGCCCGCCGCGATCCGAGTGATGAACCAATCCGCTCTTCTGGACGGGCCGTCGATCGTGCAGGGCCTGTTCAAGAGCATTGAGCACAAAGTCTGTCTTGGCAGACCGCGAGACCCGCCATCCGACGATACGGTCAGCGAATGTGTCGATGACGAAGGCCACATAGACAAAGCCCTGCCATGTCGACACGTAGGTAAAGTCGCTGATCCATAGCAGATTTGGGGCTGGTGCCCGGAACACGCGGTTCACCTTGTCACGCGGGCAAGGCGCTGACGTGTCAGGGACGGTTGTTTTGACCACCTTTCCACGCACAGCGCCGCGGATGCCGATCTGTTTCATCAAGCGTTCCACCGTGCAGCGCGCAAGCTCAAAACCCTCGCGCTTTAGCTGATGCCACGCCTTGCGGACCCCATAGACCTGATAGTTTTCATCCCAGATCCGTTTGACTTCCGGACGCAGCTCCATGTCACGCTGATGCCGGGTCGAAGCTTTGGTCGGGTCCGCTTGGCATGCCAGGTGATGATAATCTGTCGACGGCGCGATCGGCAGGACTCTGCAGATCGACTCGACGCCGTAGACAACGCGCTGATCTTCAATGAAGCCGATCATCGCTTCAGTGGGCGGTCGAGTTCCGCCTGCGCAAAATACGCGCTCGCCTTGCGCAGGATCTCATTCGCCTGACGCAGCTCGCGCACCTCACGTTCCAAGGCCTTGATCCGGTCCCGTTCCTCAATGGTCACACCATCGCGCATGCCGTTGTCTTTCTCGGCCTGCTTGACCCATTCGCGCAGGGTCTGAGGAATACAGCCAATCTTGGGTGCAATGGCCGCAATCGCGCCCGCCTGCGTTTCGTATGAGCCTTGATGCTCAAACACCATCCGGACCGCTCGTGCGCGGACCTCGGGCGAGTAGCGATTTGCCATTTTGCTTTTTGTCATAACCATCATCCTTACTTAAGTTGATGGTCTCCGACAAACTCGGGGCGATTCACCTACCAATCTCCCGGAAGCGCAAAGCTGGGCTCTCCGACCCATCAAAAATGAATTTTGAACAATGGCCCATCACTTGTTCTCCTCGAACATGCGGGCCAGGCGTCCATAACTTTCTTCGGGCAGAAGCTTCAGTATCTTGATCAACTGATCATCCCCGCTGCTCAGAACGCCCTTGCGGAACACATCGCGGATGGCTTCACCTTCCTGAACCTCCTCTTCGTCGAGATCCATCCCACGTATGATGGCTCCAACGCGCAGGGCATCGCTGAGAGAGATCTCGAAATCGTGTCCGAACCCTTCGCCACATGACTGACAGTTCTTAGCGCTGAGCGGATTCAGTGACCCGCAGGCATCACAGGTTTTCATGCGGGGCGGACGGACCGGGAATTCGGCATCACACACATGGCAGGCGGCGGCGTCTTTCGGACATTCTGCCCCGCAGTCCGGGCACACCTTGGTGTCCGGCGTGTCCGAGGGACGCCGCTTTGTTGGCGACATCTCTGCCTCAACCCGTCGGGCATATTCCTCGAAAATACGATGCGTTGGCATGACAACGTAAGCTCGGGAATCGTCCTGCGGTCCGAAGTTCCGAACGACGCGCCCCATGGCCTGACGAAAGGAGAGCTCTGTCTGAGCATTGGGAAGATAGGCCATGATGCGCAGCCGCTGAATATCGACCCCTTCGGAGACCATGGCGACCGACACCAGCCAGCGTTTCTTACTGTTGCGAAACGCCGCGATTTTTCCATCCGGGTTTGCGACTCGGTTGTGAACCACCACAGGCTTTTCACCATCAAGCAGCTCGAGAAGCTCGGCCATATACTCCGCAACCGGAATATTTGGGGCAATAACAAGGCCGCCGGCCTCTGGCATCCGAAGCCGGAGATCATTCAGCTTATCGATGCACCACTGTAGCAGGCTCGCTTGGTAAGAAACGGGATCTGCAGCACCCGACGGCAGGTATTTTGGCGTGCATGCAAGCTTGTAGTAATCCAGCGCTTGCTGGAGACCCTTGATGCGCTTCAGGCCGTCGGAGAATTGCGTCTCTTCCGTTCCTGAAACGCTGATGTTTTCGCCGTCATCCAGCTTAACGGAAAACTTACCCTCATGGCGATGGAACGTGATCGGCCGGCAGTACTCAAGATCAACGGCCTCGCCATAAGTGAGCGTGTAGGAACCATCTTCCGGATGATCAATTTGACCCTGATTGTCATAAGCTAACCAAACGGATTCTTTTCCATCCGAGCGAATGGGCGTTCCGGTCAGGATCAGAGCGAATTTCGCATCGGCAAACGCCCCGTTTGCGCCATCACCCCAGGCAGCCTCAACGGCCGCATGGTGATGCTCGTCACAGATAACGAGCGTCCGATCTTTGCGACAAACCGCCTGCAGACCATCCAGCGAGCCCTGAACAGCGGACCATGTCGCACACAGATCAGCGCCATATTCTTCTGGTTCCTCATCGGCACCAGTGATTTTTAGCATCGAGCGCCCAGTTACGAAATTGAATTCATCACCCCACTGATTCACGACTGTTTTTCGCGGGGCGATTACGATGACCCGGTCAATCATATCCGCTTCGAGAAGACGTTGGGCGATTACAGACGCACAGATAGTCTTACCCGCTCCAGGTGCCGCGTTGATAAGGAAATGGCGGTCCTCGCCGGCTTGAAGCCAATCCATAGCTTTGTTGGCGCAGGCAGCCTGCCAGGGTCTCAGGTTAATAGTCGTCATTGCTTGCGCCTTTCTTCAAGTTGCAGGTCGCGCACAGCGCCTGCCCATTTTTCAGAACTGTTGCCCCACCCCTCGAATGCGCATGCACGTGATCTGCATGAAAACTCGCATCAAGCACCTCGCCACATTTCTGGCAGAGGTTGCCCGCAAGCATCCGCAAGACGCGGCGTTGCCGAGGTGTGAAGACACGTCTCATTTCTTGATCCAGTACTCGGTCAGCTGGATTTCCTTGTAGGGAAGCTCCTCTGGAACCTTGCAGACCGCGTATTCGTTGATGCGACGGATGACCTTCGCCATTGGCACTTCTCGTGACTCAATCAAAAAGCGGTCTTTTTTTATCCGGGTAAATTCCGCATTCGGATTTCGCACACCAAAGAGGAGAATGGCCTCCAAAAGTGTGACGGGGTTGCCCTCGAGCATATGCTCCCGCAAGGCGGATGCTGCTTTGTACTCAGCCATAAACTTCCTCCAAAATCATATCTTCCTGACTGCCAAGTAGCAGCTCTTTCAAACCATTTCTTCCACCACGGCCCGCAAGCGGATCTTCCATCAGGCCAGTTTCTGTTTCGAGTATCCGGCCTTGGAATTTATCGAATGCTGTACAGAGATCGTAAGAATAGTATCCCTGATGGCGCCGTTGGTCGGGATGCCCGTCAGTTACGTACTCCCGCTTCGACAACTCGATCAGCTTCTGGGCTGCCCCGAGCAGCTCTTCGGTCGACACAACGCCCTCAGGCAGCTGTTGCGACAGTTCTCCAAAGATCGCCGAAAGAAGGGACACGCCCTGAAGCTTTTGCTTGGTCTTCATATCTCTTCTCCCTTCCTGTCGATCCACGTCAAACCCGCTCAATGGACGGTTGCGCCGAGCGGCACACACGCCGGCCCTTCGCCCTCTTCTTCGGCGCTACCTTCAAAACGCAAGCGCGCTTGCTCAGAGATCGCGCCGAGCAGCACCGGGAAGACCCGCATGGGGTCGCCACTAGCCTGCAGCCCCATGTCGGCTGCCACAGAGGTCAGCGCAAAGGCGATCATCGAGGGGCCTATACCCTCGTCGAGAAGCGCCTTTGTGAGCGCACTCACTTTGGCGGTGACCCCCTCCAGTTCGTCTTTTTCTCGCTGTGCCATCTTCTGACATCCCCAAAGTTTGCGGCCATCGCCGCTGCTGACCTTGAGATAAGAAAGCTTGCGCATCATTACAAGATATTTTTTGTGATTTGCCACAAATTTTTTTATGCATTCGAGCAGAACACCGCGCGGAGATGGCCATAAATAGTTGTTTTTGTGTATTTTGATGCCCATCATGGCCCACACTTCCCCACAAAAAGAAAAGCACAAAAGGTCTTGCATGAACGTAAGATTCCTTCTATTTGGATCTTCATGAAGATTCTTATGGCATGGATAGGCACGCAGGACCTCGACGCCCCGACCCACACTGAGAGGCAAACGGGCCCGATCTGCAGTGCAGTAGAAGCGCGGCGCTTTGATCGCTTGGTTCTTATTGCGAACCAGGACAGCGCGAAGGTTGCGGCTTACACAGGCTGGCTGCGCCAGCGGGCGTCGGCGGAAATCATTGTCGAGAGCGTCCAGCTAAAAGACCCAACGGATATCGACGCGATCCACGCGATTGCAGTAGATGTCGTGGAGGGTTGCCGGCGGGCCGCTGCCCCTCACATTCCTGAATTCACTTTTCATTTGAGCCCAGGAACCTGGGCCATGGCGCTTGTTTGGGCCATACTGGGGGCAACACGCTTTCCGGCTGAGCTGCTGCAGTCGTCCAGGGAAGGCGGCGTCCAAACGATAGAGATTCCGTTTGATGTCTCTGCCGAACTCCTTCCAAAGATAATGGAGTCGGCGGATGCCAAACTCACAAGGCTCAGCGGCGGTCTGGATGTCAAAACGTTCGGCGATCTGATCTTCAGGAGCCCCGCCATGGAGCGCATGGCAAGCAAAGCGACAAAAGCCGCCATGCGCAACGTGCCCATTCTGATTGAGGGCGAAGCTGGCACAGAGAAAGAAGTTCTCGCGCGTGCCATTCATGGATATGGCCCGCGGCGCGAACAGCCATTCGTTTCGTTGAACTGCGGTGCCCTCAAGCCCGAACAGATCGACGCCCAGATATTTGGCTCAGGCGACCCGGGCTCCAACGGCACCGGCGCGCTCGCCCAGGCGGCAGGTGGCACCCTCTATCTCGATGAGGTCGAACTTCTTCCGCCTCAAGCGCAGGTCCGCTTGCAAGTTCTTCTCGATGAGATGGTCGGCGACGATATCACGACTTCCAATAGTGGAAATGCGGATGTGCGGATCATTGCTGCAACAAGAAAGCAGCTGATCAACGCTGTCACCGCCGGTGACTTTCGCGAGGAACTCTTCTTTGGGCTGGCTGTGCTGGTTCTGAAGATCCCTCCTCTTCGAGAGCGCATGGGAGATCTGGGGCCGCTCATCGAGATGCTTCTCGAACGCATCAATGAGCAAAGCGTAGACGAGCCCGGCTTTGTGACGAAGACGCTTTCTCCTGGGGCAAAAAATGTGCTTCTTCAGCGCCCCTGGCCCGGCAATCTCCGTGAGCTTGAAAACTCACTGCGACGGGCCGCAATTTGGAGCGAGGGCTCCCAGATCACAGAAAACGATGTCTGGGATGCCGTCTTTACCGCACCAAGGCCGGCTGCGCCACAGGACAGCATTCTCGATAAGCCAATCGACGAGGGTGTAAATCTCCAGGAAATCCTGGCTGACGTAGCACGACACTACATTACGCGCGCAATCGCGCAGGCTGAGGGCAATAAGACAAACGCTGCAAAACTGATTGGACTACCGAGTTATCAAACGCTGACAAACTGGATGACGAAATATGGCGTATCATAGGTTTGTAGATACATCGGCTGACCACGGCCGCCTGAGGCTCGCCTCGGCACGACCCTTTCATTCCGTTGGGGGGCGAACATGAAATCGCGCAACTTCGAATTCCTCCGCCCGGAGTGGCAGGAGTTGGCGGAACTCGGCGCACTCGCCGAGGCTTACGCCTATGCTGACCCCGCAAGTGCGCTGGTAAAGCTCAGGCTCTTTGCAGAAAACCTCACCAAAGACATTTATCGCGACCTGCGCCTTCCCAAGCCGGATCAGGCAACGTTCATAGACCTGCTTCGCAACGAGTCTTTTTCAGCGATCGTGCCGAAGGTGGTACTCGATAAGCTGCATGCGCTTCGCATTCACGGAAACAAGGCGGCGCATGGTGACCCAGCAAGTACAAAGAACGCTCTTTGGCTGATCAAAGAAGCATTCGATCTCTCTCGCTGGATATTCGTTCAGGCACGCAAGGGCATGTCGGATGAGCTGCCCAAATTTTCTGAGATCCTGCAGTCGGCCGGAGACGACACGAAAGGCAAGCTGAAGCGCGAAAAGCGCGAGCTGCTCGAAAAACTGGCGGGCCAGGAAGCTCAAATGGAGAAGCTTCTTCAGGAGCTTGAGGAAGCCCGTCAAACGGCTACGGCCGCTGAGAAGGAAGCTTCCGAGATCGCGGCCCTGGCGTCGTCCGCTGCGGAAACGGCGAACCTGCTGAAGTTTGACGAAGCGACCACGCGGGCCCGCATTATCGATAGCCTGATCGCGTCAGCCGGCTGGAATGTCGCCAATGGAGAGGTCAGCACAAGCGAAGTCGGCAAAGAGGTCCAGATTCCGTCCCAACCGACGGCGACCGGCATAGGATATGCCGACTATGTACTTTGGGATGATGATGGCAGCCCACTGGCGGTTGTTGAAGCGAAGAAGACATCGGTTGATCCTGAAACGGGACGGCAGCAGGCAAAATTGTATGCAGATGGCCTGGAGAAGGTTCATGGACAACGTCCTGTGATCTTTTATACGAATGGTTACGACATCTGGATGTGGGACGACGCCGGAGGCTACCCACCCAGGAAAACCTATGGATACTATTCCAAGGACAGTCTTCAGTATCTCGTGAAATTCCAGCGCAAGAGCCGGAAGGCACTCAATACGATCGAGCCGCGCTCAGACATCGTCAATCGCCTCTACCAGATTGAAGCAATCAAGCGCGTTTCAGAGCGGTTCACCGGGAACCACCGCAAATCGCTTGTCGTGCAGGCTACTGGCACCGGGAAAACGCGTGTTGCCATCGCCCTGACCGAACTCCTGATTCGGGCGGGATGGGTTAAACGCGTACTTTTCCTATGCGACCGCCGAGAGCTCAGGAAGCAAGCAAAGAACGCTTTCGGGGATTTCCTTGCCTCTGAGCCAATCAGGGTTGTCAGTGGGCGTATCGACAGCACAGCAAAGGAACGTATCTTCATCGGAACCTACCCGGCGATGAAGAAGGTGTTTCAGTCGTTTGATGTGGGATACTTCGATCTCATCATTGCCGATGAATCTCATCGAAGCATTTACAACGTCTACGGCGACATCTTCACTTACTTCGACAGTCTTCAGATCGGCCTGACTGCAACCCCTGTTGATTTCGTAACGCGGAGCACCTTCGATCTGTTCCAATGCGAAGGGCAGCTCCCGACCGCAAACTACGATCTTGAAGAAGCTGTGCGCGATGGGTTTCTGACGCCCTTTGAAGTGTTCGAGCACACGACCCAGTTCATGCGCGAAGGAATCACGCTCGACACGCTGACGGCCGAGCAGATCAAGGAGCTCGAAGATCAGGGTGAAGATCCGTCCCAGTATGATTTCGCTGCCGCCCAGATCGACAACGTCATTTACAATAAGGACACCAACCGAGCGATCCTGCGGAACCTTATGGAAAACGGGTTGAGGGATGCGACGGGACAGACCCCAGGGAAGAGCATCATCTTCGCCCGCAATCATCAGCACGCGGTCCTTCTCCGTCAGCTCTTCGACGAGATGTACCCGCAATATGGCGGCCGCTTCTGCCAGGTCATCGACAACTATGATCCCCGTGCCGAGCAGTTGATCGATGACTTCAAGGGCAACGATGACGGTAAGAACGACGAGCTCACGATCGCGATCTCCGTCGACATGCTCGATACAGGGATCGATATCCCCGAGATTCTCAATCTTGTGTTTGCAAAACCCGTCAAGTCGCCAGTCAAATTCTGGCAGATGATCGGGCGCGGCACGCGGCTCTGCGAAGACCTGTTTGGGCCCGGGGAACACAAGAGCGTGTTCCGGATCTTTGACCATTGGGGGAACTTCGAACGCTTTGAGACGGGCTATCGTCCAGCAGAACCAACTCAGTCAAAGTCGCTATTGCAGCTCGTCTTTGAAGAACGGATCAACCTTGCTAAACTGGCGCTTCAGAAAAGCGAAATTGCCGCCTTCGAAGCGATCATTGAATTGATCGGCAAGGACATCAACGACCTGCCGGAAGAGTCTGTCGCTGTCCGCGAGAAGTGGCGCGAGAAGCGATCACTGGGGGCACCAGAAACGCTGAAGGCCTTTGCGCCGGCGTCGGTCGTTGCCCTGCGTCAGGTGATCGCGCCGCTCATGCAGTGGCGAAACATCCGTGGGCACGGCGACGCCTATGCGCTCGACCTCCTCATCGCCCGAATCCAAATTGCCGTTCTGCGCCAATCAAACACGGTCGGCGATCTGAAGATCGACATGCTTGAACGCCTCGGTGCGCTTCAGATGCATCTGAACCCCGTCCGGGAGAAGGCCGACGTCATCAAGACAGTCAAATCGGATGCCTTCTGGGACGATCTCACCGTCGAGAAACTCGAGGAGGTCAGAACGCCTCTTCGCGAAATCATGCGGTATCGGGAACGCACGACGGGCCCCGCAGTGCCGCCAAAGATCATCGATGTCACTGAAACCAAGTCCGAGGTCCAATCGGCCCGCCGCAAGGTCAGTCTCGACGCGGTGAACATGAAGGCCTACCGTAACGTCGTTGAAGAAGAGTTACGCAAGCATTTCGATGAGAACCCAACGCTTCAGAGGATCAGCCGGGGCGAGCCGGTAGCTCAGGCTGATATCGAGAAGCTTGTCTCGCTGATCCTGGCCCAGACCCCTGGCGTCAATCGGGAAATTCTGGAGGAGTTCTTCTCTGAGACGGCAGCTCCGCTGGATTTCGTGATCCGTTCGATCATCGGTCTTGATCCCGAAACCGTCGAAGCCAAGTTCGCGGATTTCGCACGAACGCACCCGAGCCTCAAAGCCAAGCAAACGCGGTTCCTCGGCCTCCTGAAAAACCACATCGCACGCTATGGGTCCATTACCCGTGCGAAGCTTTATGAAGACCCCTTCACGGTTGTCGATGCCGACGGGCCGGACGGTGTTTTTGCAAATGAAAAAGACGTCGATGAACTCATGGAGATTGTCGACCAGTTTGCGCCGCCAGCGACAGCGAGCGGCGACCAACAAGAAGCCTCTGAAAGGACGAAAGACCAATGATTACAGGTGCCCTCAAACGCGACATTGACGCGCTCTGGACGGAATTCTGGCAGGGCGGGATCACGAACCCGCTGACGGTGATTGAGCAGATCACGTTTCTGATGTTCGCACGGCTTCTCGATATAAACGAGACTCGTGATGAAAACCGACTGAAGCGAGCAGGTAAACGGGACAATCCTCCACGTTTCAAAGAGGACGAACAGCATCTGCGCTGGTCTCACTTCCGGCACCTCGGCGCTGATGAAATGCTTCCGTTGATACGTGACGAGGTCTTCCCGCACTTCAGAAAGTCCTCCACCAGTGGCTCGGCTTTTGCGGAGTTCATGAAAGACGCCCAGCTGATGATCCAGAAGCCAAGCCTTCTGGTGAAAGCGGTCAATATGATCGACAAGCTGCCGCTGACCGAGGGCGACACCAAGGGCGACCTCTACGAATACCTGCTCAGCAAACTGACCACTGCTGGCATCAACGGGCAGTTCCGCACGCCGCGCCATATCATCAAGCTGATGATCGAACTGCTCGCCCCACAGCCGAACGAGATTATCGGTGACCCTTCGGCCGGCACGGGCGGCTTTCTCGTCGAGACAATGCAATACCTGATGAAAGAGCACACGTCAGAGGAAGGCATCGACGAGGTCACAGACCCTGAAACCGGTAAAACCGAAAAGATTTACACGGGCGATCTGTTGGAAGATCACCGCGAGCACATCCGCAGCAAAATGTTCCACGGGTTTGATTTTGACGCGACCATGCTGCGGATCGCGGCAATGAACCTGATGCTGCACGGCGTGGATGACCCAGACATCCACTACCAGGACACGCTTAGCACCAGCTTCAGCGACAAGTATCCTCAATCCGCAAGCGATGGCTTCGATGTCATTCTGGCCAATCCCCCGTTCAAGGGTACCCTCGATTTCGAGGATGTGCATCCGGGGCTGCTCAGAAAAGTAAAGACCAAAAAGACAGAGCTTCTCTTCCTCGTCCTCATCTTACGGATGCTCAAAGACAACTCCGGACGGTCAGCCACCATTGTGCCGGATGGGGTTCTGTTCGGCTCATCGACAGCGCATGTTGCCCTGCGCCGCATGCTGATCGACGACAATCAACTGGAGGCCGTAATCTCGCTGCCCAGTGGGGTATTCAAGCCTTATGCCGGTGTCTCGACAGGGATCCTCGTGTTCCGCAAAGGCGGTCGAACGGATGATGTCTTCTTTTTTGAGGTGGAGCATGATGGCTTCACACTCGACGACAAAAGAGACCCGACCCCTGACAAAGATGATCTGCCGGGCTGTGTAGAGGCCTGGAAGAACCGCGACGCGCAGCGACTCACGGATCGCACACAAAAGGCCTTCTTTGTGCCTGCTGAGGAAATCCGACAGTCGAACTACGACCTGTCACTGAGCAAATACAAAGAACGGCTCTACAAAGAAGAGGCTTACGATCCGCCTGCCGAGATCCTGGCACGAATGAAAAGCTTGAACGATGATATCGCGCGCGATCTCGCTGAGCTTGAAGGAATGCTCGGATGACCGCGACGATACCACTAGGCGAGCTCGTATCTATTCGCGGGGGCGGCACACCCAGCCGCGGGAAGAAAGAGTTCTGGGGTGGCCCAATTCCATGGGCGACCGTCAAAGACTTCAAGACAACTTCGCTCGATTCAACACTGGAATCCATCACTGAAGATGGCGTCAGGAAGTCCGCGACGAACATTGTTCCTGCAGGTTCGATTGTCGTGCCTACGCGCATGGCGGTTGGCAAAGCTGCGATCAACACGATCGACGTGGCCATCAATCAGGACCTTAAGGCACTGTTGCCGAAGGGAGAGATTGATACTCGGTTTCTTTTGCATTTCTTGCTGTCCAAAAGCAATTTCCTTGAGAGCCAGGCACAGGGCGCCACTGTGAAGGGGATCAAACTTGACCTGCTCAAGTCTCTGCCTTTTCCGGACTTGTCTCTGAATGAACAACGCCGGATCGCGGCGATTCTCGACAAGGCCGACGCCATCCGCCGCAAACGCGAGCAGGCCCTCAACCTGGCGGATGAATTTCTGATGTCTGTGTTCCTTGAGATGTTTGGGGATCCGATCGAAAACCCCCACAATTTTCCAAAAGAAAAGGTCAAGCTGCACCTAAGCAAGTCTCGCGCTGGAACGCAGTCTGGCCCTTTTGGTGCAGCTTTGAAAAAGCACGAGTATGTTCCTGAAGGCATACCTGTATGGGGAGTTGAAAACGTTCAATACAACCGTTTCATCGACAAGCCTCGGCTCTTTATCACGGAAGATAAGTTCAACGACCTGCTGCGCTACAGCGTGCAACACGGCGACATTTTGATTTCGCGCGCTGGCACAGTCGGACGGATGTGCATCGCGTCGACGTCGGAAGAGCGGTCGATCATTAGTACAAACCTCATTCGAGTTGCCCTTGACCCAGCATCCCTGACTGCTGAGTACTTCGTTTCTCTTTTCAGTTATCTTCCCGGGAGAGTGGGTGCCCTAAAGGCCAATAACAAAGATGACGCGTTCACATTCTTGAACCCAAAGACACTGAAAGAAATAGAAATTCCAATTCCTGATATGACACAGCAAAAGCGGTTCGTGTCAATTTTGCACAGAGTTCAACACTCCATTCGACGGCAAGGTGATCAGTTGGCTGGATTTTCGGATTTGTTTTCATCTCTTTCTCAACGCGCTTTTCGTGGCGAACTCTAGGATTTCAATATGCGTTTAAGCCACATCGAAATCGAAAACTTCAAAGGGATCGGCACGAAGCAGAGCATCGACCTCGCTCCGATCACGCTCCTCTTCGGCCCCAACAGCGCCGGCAAGAGCACGATCCTGCAGGCGCTGCACTACCTGCGCGAGATCCTCGAACGCAATAACCCCGACCCCGACCAGACCATCGCCGGCGGCCTGACCGACCTTGGCGGCTTCGCCACGCTCGTCCACAACCACGACCTCTCCCGCCCAATCCGCATCAAGGTCCGGATCGACATGACAGAGGATCAGGGTAGCGAGCGGCTTCCTCTTAATTCGGGTGCGAGCCTTCGTGACGATCGCTTCAACGAACTTGGCATTCGCTATTTAGTTGGCGAGAACACCGAATTGCGCGACTACGCGGTTGTCCAGGAGGTTGGCATCGGGATCGAAGTGCGCTGGAGTGATCTGATCAACGCCCCCTATGTGTCCTGTCTTGACGTCGAAATGGACGAGGAGGCCCTGTGCTCAGTGGTGTCGCCGGCGCAAGTCGGTCGGGCGATGGCAACAGATTTCAACTTCGAACACTCTCTCCTTCAGCCGATTAGGTACCCATACGATTATCCGGAAGAAGACGAGACGCTCGGTTTCCTAAATGTTCTGAGCGAGGATGGCGAGGTCCACAAAGAACGGGCACTTTCAACCGACTTGCTGGAAGCCATATGGCACAACTCGCGTGAAATGAGTTCGGTCATGGAGGAAATGAGCGAGCAAGAGCTCGAAGACTCCGCCGACGGCTCTGCGTGGGATACAGATGTCCGAGTTGGCATTGAAACCGAGCTCGGCGCGCTTCCAGAAATCGATAAGCCACTCGCCTCGGACTTCGTGGACCCAGATCGCGATCTTTCGATGCGCGCGTTGATGGCGGGCGAATCCGCCGCCGATAAGATAATGGACAGAACATTTGGCCGTTCCTCGCGCATGACACGTGACGAAAACGACGCGTATGACAATGCTTTGAAACATTACAAACAGCAGCTCGACACAGTCGCTGGCCTTTCCGCCATCATGGACGAGCTGATCCTCGGACCTGTGCGCATAGTTCGGGACTACCTGGCGTCCGTGACCTACATCGGGCCGCTGCGTGAGATCCCGAGCAGGGGCTACCGCCCCCGCCTTTCGCCAGACGAGTCCAGGTGGGCCCAAGGACTTGCCGCTTGGGATTTGCTCTACACGCAGCCTGAGGAAGGGCTTCTGGACAGTGTCAACGAATGGATGTCATCAGAAGAACGACTTCGCACTGGCTATGTTTTGGTTAAATCTAGCTACAAGCAGATATCGACTGCTGAGGGTCTTCATCAGTTATTCAAGCGTGGGATCAACGAAGATGATCTTGGCGACCTGCAGGAGCTCTACGAAGCAATTCCAACCAAGTCTGAAATTGGCCTGATGGATGTGGTGCGAAGTATTCCTGTAGCCCCCAGCGATGTAGGGGTGGGAATCTCTCAGATGGTACCGGTCGTGGTTGCGTGCTTGATGGAACCCGACGGGCTTGTAGCAATTGAACAACCAGAACTCCACATCCATCCGGCCATTCAAGTTGGGCTTGGCGATCTATTTATTTCGGCGACAAGTACATACCAGCCGGCCACGGGCCCCGAGCGTTCACTGCTAGTGGAAACGCATAGCGAGCACATCATGCTGCGTCTTCTAAGAAGAATTAGAGAGCAGAGTGAAAACGAATTGCCACCGGGCATACTGGGGTTAACGCCCAATGATCTCTCAGTCGTCTATGTTGAGGCGACAGAGCAAGGGCCGGTTTTCAAAAAACTTAGGGTCAGCGAGGATGGAGATTTCATCGATAGCTGGCCTAAGGGCTTTTTCGAAGAGCGCGCCGAGGAGCTCTTCTAATGCACTATGAATATGCGGTTGAACCGCAGGCCATTGGCTCGAGCTGGGAGAATTTTAGGTATCTCATTGAAAAATTTGGCTTCGACAAGGGCCGGCTAATCTCACAATTTCCTAAGAGCTGGTTTCGTGAAGTGTACGAAGCAGCGGACACTCTATCTCCAATGCAAAGGAAGAGGGTCGAGGAAGCGCTCAACCATGCAAAGAAAAACAAAGTTGTTCGAAGCGGCCGACCATATGACCCAACAATCGGATCGTGGCTAGAAAACGCTCTTGTCGAACATAAGCGGCAACCTTTCCATGCAATTATCGCCAGCGAAGCTCCGAAAGGTGAAGCTTCAGCTCTATCTATGGATACTCTGGATGAGAGCGCACCACTGATGAAGGTTCCTCATGAAGAGGACATTGTCAGGGATATTGGGTCCATAGCCACCGCGCTGAGAGGATTGCTTCATTTTGGGTCTAGACTGGTTTTCGTTGACGCGTATTTCGATCCCTTCAACACTCGGCAGAAGAAACTATTTCGCGAGCTATTTCGGACTGTAGCTGAGCTTAATCCACGCGCCATTTGTGAGATACATTACCGAAACGATACGAAGAAAGGCCTTTCAAACGATATTCTCAAACGTGAAGCAGCCGTCCTTTCGAAGGATATTATCCCTCCTGGTATAAGGATTACTTTCTTTTGTTGGTGTGAAAAAGATGCCGGCGAAGATTTTCATGCAAGGTACCTGCTTACAGAAAAAGGTGGCATCCGAGTTGATGCAGGTTTTGAACCCATCGGCAGCCATGAAACATCAGATTTTTCGCTTATGGATTACGAACTGGTTCACCGGCGTTTGGCGGCGATTTCGCGAGACAGCGATGTTTACAAGTTGGTTGGCCCTGTGATTTGCATCAGTTCTGATGGATCGGTTGAAACGCTGTAGATATTTTTGGCATCCATAATCTCTGCATCGGCCCGCAGATCACAGGCAATGTTATACTTCCAACAAACCCGCACCGTCCCAACCCACGAGCGGTGCCAACGTCATGTCGGGTACCCTCAGCCGTGCAGCTTCCAACTTGGGAGATTTCCCAACGCGGGTCGTGGTAGCGCCAGTTCGCAACGTGCCGCCGCGACCCGCATCAGAAAACCTTCGCCACAGCAGCCATTGGCTAAATGCGCAGCGAACTTCCGCCCTCCGCCCATTTGTTGGGCCTCGCGCCACCGATTCGAACGGCGCACATCTGGCGTTCATTGAAGATGCAGCATTGAACGGGCCGGAGATCGGGTATCGGTTGCGCGGACAAAGATGCCGTTAGAGTTCAGGCATGTGTGTCCATGCGAGCCGCAAATTCTTTCCTGTTCTTCTTGGCAAATTCACCCGTTTCACAAGACGTCCGGCAACCTCGAAATCGGCACTAATCTTTACAATGAGAAGTCTGTTGAAGTGCCTGTCAAGACGCACGTTGATTTGCTCTTTGCTGTTGAGCGGAGAGATTGTTTTTATCTCAACAAAGTCATTTCCGAGCCTGCCATCAGAACCTTGGGCATAATTCCTGTGGAGCTTAATTCCGTACATTATCGCGCCAAAAAGCTCGCCGATGTCACCGTAGACGTTGAGATGCTGCCCAGTTTCTTGAAAGTAAGATTCTGCAAGCGTCAACAGGTCTTGAAAGTATGGGATCAAAGTAAGGTCAGCGTTCGGATATTTGAGCCGCAGGCGGGCTTCCCGTTCCAGTTCAGCAAGACGGCTATACCTGACTTCTTCTGGGTCGATAATGCTATCCCAATCCAGCCATTCTCCGTCGATCCAAAAAGCATTATCTGGGCCAAGTTCTTTCATTATTACTCCAAGTTTAACTTCTCGAAGCTTTAGTAGGCCACTTTGGTAAAATTGTGACTGCTTTGAGGGAGGCTCAGACGGGTCCAGTTGGCAGCGCTTTTCGGAGTTGGCGATCAGCCATGCGGGACCTTGCTGCGCTTTTGCCGATACAGCTATCGCGTGCCCAGAAACTGCTCGCGTTGCGTCAAACTCGGCCCTCCATCAAAGGATATTTCACTAATATCAGAACCGAATGTGATACAAAATGTGATACACATTCTGGGGGCACAGCTCCACAAAAATCAAAATTCTAATTGCAAATCAGCACCTTAATGCTGGTTTTGCTTTGCAAAATGGTGCCCGGGGGCGGAATCGAACCACCGACACGAGGATTTTCAATCCACTGCTCTACCCCTGAGCTACCCGGGCATGGGAGAAGGCTGCGCCTTCGGGTGGATGCGTTCTAGGCGAGCGCGGGCGGGGTGTCTAGAGGGTATCAGCAAAAATCAATGGGGTTTTTGCTGCTCTTGTTCCAGCGCGTCGAGGGCCTCTTCGATGTCGGCCGGATCGGAGGAGGGCACGGCGTAATCACCCGCGAACCATTTGCCCAGATCCACGTCGGCGCAGCGCCGCGAGCAAAAGGGGCGGTAGCGGGCGTCGGTCTTGCGCTGGCAGATCGGGCAGCTCATTTGAGCAGGTCCGTAAGCGGCTGTCGGTCGCGTTTGCGTTGCAATTCAAAGTGCCCCAAGGGCGTCCAACCCGCGAGAGTGGTTTCGGTCGTGTCCTGGCGTAGCGCGGCGCGCAGGGAGGCTTCGAACGTTCTGCGGTCCTTTTTGGGCATGGGGGCAAGATCGAGGGTGATCTGCCCGCCAAGGCCGCGCAGGCGCAATTGGCGCGGTAGGTCGCGGGCCATGGCGATATTGGCTTTGAGCCCCGCTGCAAGACTGGCGTCGCCGCCGGTGTTGACATCCACAGCTACAAGGGCGCGCGTGGGCTCGATGTAAAAGGATGCGCCGCCGGGCAGGGGGACCAAGGCCTCGCGCAGGGCGTCGAGTTGATCAAGCACGCCGTTTTCCGCGAAAGAGCCCGGATCAGTCAGCACATCAGCAGGCTCTACCCAGTCACGCCAGGCGAGGGTATGGGGGCCGTCGCCTTCGGTCAGGGTCTCTGGCTCGGGGCCGGTGGCATCGGCGAGAACCGCCTCGGCCAGATCGCGCATGGCGTTAACATCCTCTGCGATATCAGCGGCTTCGGCGCTTTCGCATGAGGAGCGCAGGATGAGGCCCATGGGGCTGTCGCCCATTTCGGCATGGGCGATTTCCAAGAGAGAATCGCGCAGGGTCTCGTCCTTGATGGACCGCGATACATTGAGACCGGGCGCGTCGGGTGTGACGATGGCGTAGCGGCTCTTGAACAAGAGTCGAGTCGTGACCGGCAGGGCCTTGCCCGGTTCGGCGTGTCCAGTGACCTGTACGAGTAGCGGCTGACCGGGCGTCAAGCCTTTGATCTGGCGAAGGAAAGCGGAACCGTCGGGCGTGCGCAGGAACATGCCGCCTTGCCCTTTGACGGGGCGATCGGCGATGGCGCGATAGATGGTGCCGGGGCGCGGTTGATCCGAGTCGATCAGCAAGTCCTCAAGCCGCCCACCCACCAGCAGGGCTGCGGCCTCGGCGTCGTTTATGTGGTCGAGCGCGATGGTCCGCAGGGTCATTGGGTGTCCTTCCAGAGCGGGTAGCCAGCGGCGCGCAAGAGGCCCGCGGTTTCAGTCAGGGGCAGGCCGACGACGGCAGTAAAAGATCCTTGAATCCAAGGGATTAGCGCGCCTGCGGGGCCTTGTATGGCGTAGCCGCCTGCCTTGCCCTGCCAATCATTTGTGGCAAGGTAGGCGTTCAGCTCCTCATCCGAGAGGCGTTTCATCTGCACGGTGGTTACAACGTCCCGCTCCCATATCCGCGATCCGCGCCGGACAGCGACGGCCGTGATCACCCGGTGCCGCCGCCCGGACAGGGCGAGCAGGAATTGTGCTGCTTCGCCAACATCTTGAGGTTTGCCAAGGATGCGACGGCCAAGCGCCACGGTGGTATCGGCGCAGAGCACGATATCATCGTCCTCGGCCACAACCGTCCACGCCTTTTCCCGCGCCATGCGGGCGCAATATGGGCGGGGCAATTCAGCCTTGGCCGGGGTTTCGTCGATCTCGGGGGGCAGGATTTTATCCGCCACCACCCCGATTTGTGCCAACAGATCGCGCCGGCGCGGGCTGCCAGAACCGAGGATGAGTCTCATTCCAGATCTGCCTTGTCTTGCAGCGCGGTGGCGTGTGCGCGCAAGGTCGCGCCCAAGGAAAACGCAGCGGTGTTAAGCACTGCCTTTGCCTGCGGATCGTTCATTTCCTCAGTCAATTCATGCAGATACGCGACCGCCTCCTTGGAGGCCGCACGATATGCCTGACCATACTCGGCGCTGCAGGCCAAGTTTACTTGAAGCGATAATTGATCCGACCCTTGGTCAGATCATAGGGGGTCATTTCCACCTGAACTTTGTCGCCAGCAAGAACGCGGATGCGGTTCTTGCGCATTTTGCCTGCCGTATGTGCGATGATCTCATGGCCGTTTTCAAGCTCGACCCTGAATGTCGCGTTGGGCAGGAGTTCCTTGACGACACCGGGAAATTCGAGCGTGTCTTCCTTGGCCATGGTCTCTCCTTGATATGGCGCCCCGCCGTTTTGCGGAACGCGCTAGTAAATGCGCCGGTTTTGCGCGGTTTTCAAGGGTGTAATCACCGTAGAGGTTCAGATGTGACCGTGACGTCGCGCCCCAGTTGGTCTTCCCAATGGCGGCGGTTGAGCACAACGCCGTCGGCGCGAACATGGGTGATACGGTCCAGATCGACCTCGGCATAGGTCCAGCCGGGGCGGTTGAGCGTGCCCTCGGCGAGGACGCCGGTGGGTGGGAACCCTGTATCTGGTGGGCCAAAGACGCCACCCATACCACAATTGGTATCGACCGCCGGGGACCAATCCGCCGTGCCCACGGTCGAGGCCATGACGGTGACGCATTGCATTTCGAGGGCGCGGGCCATGGCACCGATCCGGACGCGGGAATAGCCGGTCAGAGCCTCGGTGCAAGAGGGCACAAGGATCAGGTCGGCATCGGCCAAAGCCTTGCCCAGCAAGGGAAATTCGCTGTCGTAGCAGATCAGGATGCCGATCTTGCCGAGGCTTGTGTCAAAGAGGCGCAGGGGGCCGCCGGGGGCGACGTGCCATTCCTCGCGCTCGAACCGGGTCATGATCTGTTTGTCTTGCGCGGCGCGCGCCCCGGTGGGGGTAAAAAGCATGGCGCGGTTGACCGGGCGGGGGCCAAGATCTGGGTCAAAGACCGGGGCTGAAGCCCCCAGAATATGCAGATTATACTGCGTCGCAAGCTCGGCATGCAGATCGTAAGCCTCTGACATCACGCCAGAAACGGCATGCAGTGAGCGCTCTAAATCGCCCGCGGCCTCGGTGCCCGCGAGCATGGCCAATTCCATCGCGCCATATTCGGGAAAGACCGCGAGTTCGGCACCCTGTGCGGCCGCCTCGGCCACCCAATCGGTAAGCTTGCGATGGTAGTCGGCCCAAGAGGTGAGCGGGTCGAGCGGATAGGCGGCGGTGGCGATTTTCATGGGGCGCGCTCCGGGCTGGGGTATTTTGTACGCTTTGTAAGGTTTTGGAGGTGATTTTGTAAGGTCTCGATTGGTTTTGCTTGGGTCGCGCGCTGTGGGCAACGTTTTCTTAACCTCTGCCTGCCAAGTTGGTCAGGTCAGGCAAGGCAAGAGGCGGGCGATGTATGATGAGATGCCGGTCCATCGGGTGCGAACCCGTCTGCGTCGGGTGGTGGATCATCTGGCGGCGGGTGGTCAGCGGGTGATGGTGCTGCGCAACGGGGTGGCGGTGGCGGGCCTTGTCTCGGTCAGCGATCTACAGGCGCTGGAACAGGCGGATCAGGCGCGGATGGAGCATCATGCGATTCGCGCGCAGGCGCGATTGCGGGACATTGGCCTGTTGAAGGCAGGGCTTGATTCGGCACGGCTGGAAGCTAGGGCGCGGTACGGCCCGCCCGATACCAAGCGATGAGCGTGGCGCGTTCCGAGGGTGCCATCGCGGTGAGGTTGGCGGGTGGCATGGCATGGCTGAGCCCGGCCTGGAGGTAGAGGGCGCGGGCCTGACGGGCGAGGTCGGCGGGTGTTTCGAGGATCACGCCTTTGGGGGCGTGGATCATGCCGGGCCAGAGTGGTTCGGTGGCATGACACATGGCGCAGCGCAGGGCCACGATCTCTTGCACCGTGTCAAAGCCGGGGGCCTCGCTCAGGCGGGTCTGGGCAGGGCTGAGGCGCGTGGTCTTTGGGGTGGTGTCTGCGGTGTTCGGGCCGCCCAAAGCTGAGAGCCAGACAATGGCGGCGAAGATCAGCGCAGTGACGCCCCATGCCCACCAAGGGCGGCCACGCCCGGCGTGCAGGCTATTGAAGAAATGCCGGATGGTGACGCCCATCAGGAAAACAAGAGAGGCGATGAGCCAGTTGTAGGGCGTGGCGAAGGCAAGCGGGTAATGGTTGGACAGCATCAGGAAGATGACGGGCAAGGTGAGGTAATTGTTATGGGTCGAGCGCAGCTTGGCGATCTGGCCATAGCGTGCCTCGGGTGTGCGCCCGGCGCGCAGATCGGCCACCACGATGCGCTGATTGGGCATGATGATGAGAAAGACATTGGCGGTCATGATGGTGGCGGTGAAGGCCCCCAAATGCAGCATCATCGCGCGACCGGTGAACACCTGTGTATAGGCCCAGCCCATCGCGGTCAGAAGCGCGAAGAGCACGAGCATCAGGCGGGTCGGCTGCGCGGCCAGCCCGGATTTGCAAAGCCGGTCATAGATGAGCCAGCCAAGGGCCAGCGAGCCCGCCGAGAGAGCGATGCCCTGCGATTGGGTGAGCGGGCTTTCGGCGCTGAGCAGGTAGAGATCGGCAGAGGCCCAGTAGACCAGCATGAGCAGGGCCGCGCCCGAGAGCCAGGTGGCGTAGCTTTCCCATTTGAACCAAGTCAGGTGATCCGGCATCTGCGGCGGCGCCACGAGATATTTGCGGATATGGTAGAAGCCGCCGCCATGCACCTGCCAGTCTTCGCCCTGCGCGCCCATGGGCAAATCGGGCGCGCGGCGCAGGCCGAGATCAAGCGCGATAAAGTAAAAAGACGTGCCGATCCAGGCCATGGCGGTGATGACATGCAGCCAGCGGGCGGCAAATCCGGCCCATTCGAGAAGGATCGCGGGCTCTGGCATCGGCGCGCAGTCCTTTTGGCGGTGTGCATATGGGGTAGATTAGCGGTTGTGGCGGTGCTGTCTATGGGGCTGCGCGTGGCGGGGGATTGCCGGCGTGTCTTTGCAAATGTAGTCTCGCCCCTATGCGAAGTTGCAAAGGGTGCGCGCCATGGCGATCCAGAAACTCTATGCCGGGGCCAAGCTGCGCGAGACGCGGCAGCGGCTGGGCCTGACGCAAAAGGATTTCGCGGGCAAGCTGGGGGTGTCGCTGCCCTATCTCAACCAGATGGAGAACAACAACCGCCCTGTGAGCACGACGGTGGTTCTGGCCTTGGCGCAGGAATTCGGCTTCGACGTGACAGAGTTGAGCACGGGCGATGCCGAGCGGATGGTGAGCGACATGCGCGAGGCGCTGGCCGATCCGGTGTTTGGCGACGATCCGCCGCCCCTGGCCGATCTGCGGCTGACGGCGTCGAATGCCCCGGCGCTGGCGCGGGCGTTTCTGGAGTTGCACAGCGCCTATCGCCAGACCCACGAGCGATTGGCGAGCCTCGACGAGGCCTTGGGGCGCGAGGATGCGCGCAACCAATCGAGCCCTTGGGACGAGGTGCGCGACTTTTTTCATTATTGCGACAATTACATAGATGCGGTGGACCATGCCGCCGAGCGCTTTGCCGAAGCGGGCGGCGGGCCGGCGATTTCGGATCTGGCCTGCGCGCGGTTGGCGGCGTTGGGCATTTCGGTGGTCGAGGCGGATACCGCACAGTTGCGGCATTACGACCGCGCCGCCGGGGTGCTGACGCTCTCGTCGCGCGCCGCCCCCGAGAGCCGACGGTTTCAGCTTTTGTTGCAACTGGCGTTGGTGATGCAGGATCAATTGCTGGAGGCGACGCTGGATTTCGCGCGGTTCCAGTCAGACGCGGCACGGTCCATCGCCAAGATTGGATTGGCCAATTATTTTGCCGGGGCGGCGATGATGCCCTATGGCCGGTTTTTGACCGCCGCACAGGAGGTGCGACACGATCTGGAGGTTTTGGCGCATCGGTTTGGTGCCTCGATCGAACAGGTGTGTCACCGTCTTTCGACCTTGCAGCGGCCGGGGGCCAAGGGGATTCCGTTTTTCTTTGTGCGGGTCGATCAGGCCGGCACGATCACCAAGCGGCATTCGGCGACGCGGTTGCAATTCGCGCGGTTCGGCGGGGCCTGTCCGCTCTGGAACGTGCATCGGGCGTTCGAGACGCCGGGGCGGTTCCTGCGGCAATTGGCCGAGACGCCGGATGGCGTGCGCTATATCAGCCTTGCGCGCGATGTCTCGAAACCCGGTGGCAGCTTTGGCGCGCCGGTGCGGCGGTTTGCGATTGCGCTGGGCTGCGAGGTGAAACATGCGGGCGAGTTGGTGTATGCCGACGATCTGGATGTGAGCCGCGCGCGGGCGTTCGAGCCGATTGGCATTTCCTGCCGGATCTGCGAGCGGGCGGAGTGCCATCAGCGATCGGTGCCGCCGCTGGAGCGACGCTTGCAGGTTACCCCGGACGAGCGCGGCGTGTTGCCCTATCGGGTTGGGTAACCCGGGCCGCGCGGTCAGAGGCTGTCGATGAAGCGTTCGGCCACGCGCGGCTTGATCTCGCCGCGTTCAACCAAAATCTCGAGGCAGCGCAGGGTGATGTCGGTAAAGCCGTAGCAGGTATCACAGAGCAGCGCGATTTTGCGCAAGTCGGTGCTGTCGAGCGTGTCGGGGCGAGAGAGGTCGCGCAGGTAGAGGATATCGCCGTCGAGCATCTGTTGCGGCGTGGCATCCGCGATCCGGCCCAACCAGCGGGAGCGCAGGAGCCGTTTCTCGATGTGCAGGAAGGAATGCGGCACCAGCCCATGCGCCTGAAGAAGGCGGTCGATCTCGCCGAAGGAGGGCTGGTTGTCGTAGAGGGGGAAAAAGTTGACCTCGCTTTGCACGGCCAGCGTTTGCGAGAGCGCGGTTTGGGCGTGCGTGAAGATCATCGCTTCGGCCCCCTGCACGTCGATCTTGAGGAAATCAACCCGGCCAATGCCCTCGATCTCGTCAAGTTTGCGGCTGGGCAGATCGACATGGCCGGTGGGGCGCGCGGCGCGGCGCAGGCCGAGCAGGTGGTCGAGTGTGGGCTGGCGGATTTCGAGCAGGGAGGCGAGGCCGGAGCCGCGATAGAGGTTGAGCCGATGCGTCGCCCCATCGCCGACCACGTCGGGAAAATAGGTCTCTTGCGGGGATTTGCGGGCGTTGAGGGCGGCCAGCGCCTCGGGCTGGGGTTCAAACCCGGTGACATGGGCGTGACCTGCGGCGAGCAGCTCTTTGTAGGGGGCGTCATGGTTCATCGGGTTGGCCCCGATATCGAGGATGCGCAGAGGGTCCGTGAGGCCCAAAGTGCGCGTCAGATCGGCCAGGCGCTGCTGCGCGCGCGCCTGGGCAGAGGGGGCAGGTGTAGCGGGATGGGCGGCGGCGATGGGCGTCGGCTGCACCGCTTGCAGGCTGGCACCGGTGCCATCGCGCAGGTCGGCGAGCACCTGCATCATCTGGGCGGCGATGCGCGCGGGCGCGCGGTCTTGGGCGAGGGCCAGGGCCGCGGCGCGGCGGCTACGCAATTCGTCATTGGGCATCTCGACCAGCCGGGTCATCATCCGCAAGAGGCCGCGCGGCGCGCCCGGATCATAGAGAAGATCGTGGTTTTCCGGGGCCACATGGGCGCGCAGAGCCTCGGTATCCGGGCCGATCACAGGCAGGCCAAAGCCCTGCGCCAGCATCACCGAGCCGGAGGTAAAGAGGTTGCCAAAGGGCGCAACAAAGACCTGCGCGCGGGCAAAGATGCCGGCGACCTGTTCATCCGGCACGGCCTCGTCGGTGAGGGTGACGCAATCGGTGTCTTGCAGTGCGCGAAAGAGCTTTTGATGGCTGCGCGCGGCGCGGCCACAAAGATGCAGGTGAAAAGGCACGTCGCGCCGGATGAGCGTGCGGGCGGTATCGACCAGCGTATCCAGCCCCTTGTTGGCGCGAAAAGCCCCGAAGAAGAGAAAGGCGCGCGCGGCGCAATCGGGCAAATCGCGACCGAGGCTGGTTTCGGCAGGTTCGTAATGCCCAAGATAGCTGGGATGCGGCAGGATGCGCAGGCGCGCGGGATCAACCCCCCAGTCGCGTTGCATATACAGCGCCGCGTCGGGCGTGTGTACATGCACCAGATCGGCGAGGGTCACGACGCGGGCGCGGGCGGCACGAAAGGTCTCTGGGTCCATGTCGCGATGCGGGGTTCGGTTGTGAACCGTCCAGAGGATACGGCCGCCACCGGCCTTGAAGGCTGCAAGGGCGGCCAGATCGCGCTCGGCCTCGTTGGCATTGGCGGCGCTGTCGCGAGAACGACCAAAGATCAGGTCGTCCCAATGCAGGTGCAAGAGGCGATGCCCCTCTGCCAACAACCGGGGCAGATCGGTGATTTCGGTCTTGGCCAAGGGTTCGGTGCGGAAACCGGCGTCGGGGGCGGCATAAAGCAGGGGTTGGTAGGGATTGCCGCGCGACATCGGCAGATTGAGCACCGGCACCGGAGCCGCCGCGACCGGCGTCGGGGCGGTTTTGATCGTTGCGCTTTTTGCCATGCTCTGCCTCTTGCCCAAGAATACCCATTAACGAGGACGGCGGGGGCTCAGCGGAGGAAGGTGGTCTTTGGACGGGGTTTTCGGCCCCGTATTGCCCCTTTGGTCCCGTCTGCGGCCCCTATATCCGGCCTTGGTGCCATGATGACCGCAAGCGGTGCGCTAGTCCAGTTCGAACACGGGGATAAAGCTGGCGGGCGCGAGGGTTTCGGCAAGGTCGGTATTGCCGACCATATCGGGGGTTACGAGCATGATTTGGGGGCCGGCATGGCGGGTCTCGAGCGTGCCCTCGATGGCGCGCACGGCCATTTCGATGGCGAGTTTGCCCTGCATGATCGGGAAATCGGTGGGCGCGGCGAGGATGCGGCCGCGACGAATGCCGCGAAACACCGCGTGGCTCATGTAATCCGAGACGATGTTGATCTGCCCTTCGAGCCCGCGCGCGCGCAGGATCGACACGGCCACTTCGGCGGTGGGGGCGCTGCCGACGATGTAGTCGATGGCAACCCCGCTATCGAGCGTTTCCTCGACCAGCGTCACTTGGATTTCGCGGCCTGTGTCGCCGTATTTGGTAAGCACGATCTCTGCCGCGCTCTCGGCGATGGCGTCGCGAAAGCCCGCCTCGACAAAGCTGACCCAACCGGCCCCTTGGGGACCGGGAAACCACGCCAGGCGCACCGGGGCGCTGCCCTTGGGGTGGCGCTTGGCGATGAAGCGCCCGGTGATGGCACCCATGTCATACCAAGAGACCGCCGCCTTGGCCGCGATGCCGGGATCGGCGATGTCATTGACCGTGGCGATGACTGGCACCTGTTCGGAGAGCGCCTGAACGGTGGGGGTCAGCCCCTCGAAAGACACGGTACCGACCACCAGCGCATCCGCGCCTTGGGCCACGCAATTGGTGATCTGTTCGATCTGACGGTCAAGATTGGGATAGCCGCCCGCCTCGACCAGACGAAAGCCCACGCCAAGGCGCTGGGCCTCTTCGACCATGCCGAAATTGACCGAGAGCCAATAGGCGTCCTTGAGATGCGGATAGGAGATGCAAAGCGTCCAAGGGGACGCGGCACGATCGAGTGGCGTATAGGTGAGCGGACGCGCCGGGCTGGTATAGTCGAAGGGCACCGTATGGGTTTGCAGCGCCCATGGGTCTGCGGCGAGGGGCAGAGGTGCCAAGAGGGCGAGCATACAGGCGATTATTCTTTGCATGAAACACTCACTCCTCTGCGGAAATTACTATAGACTGTCGCGGCAGGACTGCAACAAAAGCGGAGCGGGAAGAGCCGGATGAAGAGCAGAACCGGATTGGGCGCGCGCCTGTTGGCGGCCTTTCTCGTGATTGCCGGCCTGCCCGCGCTGGCGGGTTTCTTTGGCTGGTTCGAGCTGCGCGATGTCACGCAGGCGCAACAGCAGCTCTATGACCGCTCGATCCCGGTGCTGTCGGATATGCGGCGGTTTACCGAGGAAAGTTCGGCCATCATCACGGTGGCGCCGGAATTGGCGGCGGTGGATGATGAGGCGGCGCGGCGCGACCGGGCGGCCTATTTGGGCGCGCGGGTGGCGGCGCTCTCGGATCATCTGAGCCGGTTTCAGGCGGAGCATGGCGGCGGCAGCGGGGGCGAGTTGACCCGCGCCGTTGTGGCGATGGAGGCGGGGATTGCCGAGCTTGACCGCTTGGTCAAGCAACGTCTGTCGCTGGTGCAGGCGCGGCGCGAGGGGCTGGACCGTGCGCTTGGGGCGACGTCGGCGTTGCTCAATATGGCTGATACTTTGGTGGCCAATGCCGAGATGAGCACGGCGGCGGTGATTTCCAACCTCTATGACGATGACACCGGCAGTGCGCAGCATCTGGCGACGCTGGACAAGCTGATCGAGGTTGATCTGTTCGAGTTGGGGTTGATGTTCGAGTTGCGGTCGCGCACGGCGGAAATCGGGCTGCTCTTCAACCGGATTGCCGGGCTGAGCGATGCCGCGGGTTTGGTGCCGATCCGGGCCACGTTGGGCGAGCGGACAGAGATTGTCGCGCGGCGCGTGGCGGCGATCCGCGATCCGGGGCGGGCGGCGCAGGCGCAAACCTTGTTGGGTACGATCCTGTCGCTGAGTGATCCGGCGGGGCCGGGGGGGCTTTTGGGGCTGACCGAGGGCATATTGGAACTGGATGGCCGGATCGAGAGCGCGCAGGCGGCGCTGCGCGTGTCGGCGGACGGGCTGCATGTGGCGGTGACGGATCTGGCGAGCCGGGTGCAGGCGGAGGCGCAGCGCGCCGGTGCGGCCTCGCTTGAGGTGATCCGGGCCACGCGGTTGCGCAGCGCCGGAGCGGCGGGGCTGGCGCTGTTGCTGTCCTTGGCCGTGCTGTGGTTTTACGTGCGCGGCAATATCTCGCGGCGGTTGGACAACCTGTCGGACATGATGACGCGGCTGGCGGCGGGGCAGCTTGATATGCGCGTGGCCCCGCGTGGCAATGATGAGATTGCGGGCATGGAGCGCGCGGTCGAGGTATTCCGGCGTCAGGCCATCGCCAACCGCACGTTGGAGGAGGCGCGGCGGCGCAACGAAGAGGAACTGGCGCGGCATCGCAATGCCTTGCAGGAGTTGGTGGCGGAAAAGACCGAGGCGCTGCGCGGTGAGGTCGAGGCGCATGCCGTGGCGCGGCAAAAGGCGGAGGCGGCGGATCGGGCGAAATCGGAATTCCTTGCGATGATGAGCCATGAGATCCGCACGCCGATGAACGGGGTTCTGGGCATGTTGCGCACCCTTTCGGCTGAGGGCTTGCCAGACGCGCAGTTGGAGCAATTGCGCGCGGCGCGGGCCTCGGGTGAGAGCCTGCTGACGATCCTCAACGACATTTTGAGCTATTCCAAGACCGAGTTGAGCGGCGCGCATCTGGAGCGGCTGGTGTTTTCAGTGGCCGAGGTGATGCAGGTGATCGTAACCCTGTTGGACCCCGGCGCGCGGGAGAAGGGGATCGTGCTCTGGCTTGATCTGCCCGAGGATGCGCCCGCTGCCGTGATGGGTGATATGGCCAAGCTGCGGCAGATCCTGTTCAATCTTGTCTCAAACGCGGTCAAGTTCACGGAAGAGGGCGAGGTGGTTTTGCGGCTGCGAGTGCGGGCTGCAGGGGCCGGGCGGGTGACGCTAATCCTTGAGGTCAGCGATACCGGCAAGGGGATTTCAGCGCAGGCGCGGCAGCGTATTTTCGAGGCATTCGAGCAGGAAGACGGTTTGACGGCGCGGCGCTATGGCGGCACCGGGTTGGGATTGGCGATCTGTCGCAAATTCGCAGAGGTGATGGGCGGCGCGCTGAGCGTGGAAAGCACGCCGCATGTGGGATCGGTTTTTACCTTCATGGCAGATTTTGAATTGGCCGATCCGGCGCTTTTGGCTGAGAGCGTGCCCGAGTGGACCCCTGAGCGGGCGGGGCGCAGTCTGCATGCGCTGATTGTCGAGGATCACAGCGTCAACCAGATGGTTGCGCGCAGTTATCTGGAGCGGATGGGGCATACGGCGGTCTGTGTGGACAGTGGTGAGGACGCGCTGGACCTGCTCAAGCGGGAGCGGTTCGACTTGGTCTTGATGGATGTGAACCTGCCGGGCCTGTCGGGCACCGACGCGACGCGGCGGTTGCGCGGGTTGCCTGAGGGCCAAGACCTGCCGGTGATCGGAATTTCTGCCCATGTGCAGGAGGAAGAGGTGGCACAGCAACTGGACGCGGGGATGGATTGTTTCGTGGCCAAGCCGGTTTCGCCCGAGAGGCTGGCCGCCGCGATTGCGCAGGTGACGGGCGGGCAGCGCCGGGGTGTGTTTCTCTCGCCGCGCTCGGTCTCTTTGCCCATGGGCGGCGCGCGCGACGGGCTGGGTGCCATGCTGGCCGATCTGGGGCCAGAGCAGACGGCTGCGGCGATCCGGCTTTATCTGGATGGAGTCGGGGAAGAGGCGCGGGCCTTGGCGGCGGCGGTGGACGCAGAGGATGCGGCGGGCGTGGCCAAAGTGGCGCACCGGATGAAGGGGGCGGCGGGCAATTTCAGCTTGCCGGGGCTGAGCGCTGGATTGCGGGCCTTGGAAGAGGCGGCGCGCGCGGGTGACGCGGGGGCGATGCGGGGCGCTATGGCCGCTGTGCCTGCAGAGATTGCAGCGGCGCGTGCCACGCTTTTGCGCGCGACAGATGGGTTGGCGGATCAGTCCAAGGTGGCGGTGAATACATAACCTTCGCCATGGGCGGTGGTGATGAGGCGCGGCGCGCCGGGGTCTTCTTCCAGCTTGGTGCGCAGGCGGCGGATGATGACATCGACGGTGCGGGTATCGGGATGCTCTTGGCGGTGGGTGATCACGGTCATCAGCCGGTCGCGGCTGAGCACGGCACCGGGATGGCGCAAGAGTTCGGCCAGCACCTCGTATTCGGCGCGGGTGAGGCGGATGGGTTGCCCATCCGGGCCGGTCAGTTGCCGGGTGGCAAAGGCAAAGCTGAAGCCGTGAAATCGCAGGTTTTGGCGTGAGAGGCGGCGCTGGGCCTCGGTTCGGCGCAAGAGGTTCTTGATCCGGGCCAACAATTCGCGGCGATTGAACGGTTTGCAAACATAATCATCGGCCCCCAGTTCCAGCCCAACGATACGGTCCACGTCATCGCTGAGGCTGGTGGTGAGGATAATGCCGATATCCGAGCGCGCACGTTGTTCGCGGGTGATCTGCAGCCCGTCCTTGCCATCGAGCGTGATGTCGACAAGCAAAAGGTCGGCGCGGTCGCTGCCCAGCATTGTTTCGGCCCGTTCAGCGCTGTCAAAGGCGGTGACGGTATAGCCATGCGACATCAGATACTCCGCCAGCGTGGTGCGGGTAACGGGCTCATCCTCGATGATGACGATATGGGCGGCTCTTGGCACGTTGGAGCCCTTTGCAAGGTTTCCTCCTGTTAATATTTTTTCACAATTAAGTCCAGTTCGTTCATGCCGCCCCTCTGACGTGTTCATATCCGATCCCTAAGCTTCCCTTACCAAAGCCCGGAAAACGGGCGGGATACATCAACACAGGGAGTTTCAAGAATGACACAGCGTTTACGACTGATCGGCGGGGCCGCCGTGCTCGCCCTAGCGGCGACTGGCGCCTTGGCGGATTCCGAAGATCCGATCGTCATCCCCATTCACAACTGGTCGAGCCAGATCGTGATGAGCAATGTGGTTGGCCAGATTTTCGAATCCATGGGCAACAATGTGGAATATGTCTCGACGGATAGTCAGTCGGTCTATGAATCGGTGCGTCTGGGCGATGTGGCGCTGGAGATGGAGGTTTGGGAGGGGGCATTTGGTGCCTCATTCCGTGCCGCGCTGGAAAAGGGCGGGTTGCATGATGCGGGCGATCACAACGCGGTGACGCGCGAGGATTGGTGGTATCCGATGTGGACCAAAGAGGCCTGTCCGGGTCTGCCTGACTGGCAGGCGCTGAATGAGTGCGCTGCTCTTTTTGCGACGCCGGAGACCGGGGACGCCGGGCGGTTCCTTGGGGGGCCGGTGGACTGGCTCAAGCATGACCAAGAGCGGGTTGATGGGCTGGGCATGAATTTCAAAGTGGTCAATGCCGGTTCTGCCGCAGCCCTCTGGGCGGAAATCGGGGCCGCTGAAAAGACCAAAAAGCCCATCGTGGTCTTTAACTGGACGCCGAATTTTGCCGAAGCCGTTTGGCCGGGCGAATTCGTCGAGTTCCCGACTTGGGTGGAAGGGTGCGACAAGGACCCGGCGGTTGGGCCGAACCCGGACAAGACCTATGATTGCGGCAATCCCGCCAATGGCTACATGAAAAAAGCCGCTTGGGATGGGATGAAAGAGAAATGGCCGGACGCCTATGAAATGCTGACCAAGATCAGCTTTACCAACCCGCAGATCGCGGAAATGGCCAAGCTGGTGGACATCGACGAGATGGAGCCAGAAGAGGCCGCGACGCATTGGCTGGAAGAGAATGGCGATGTCTGGAAGGTCTGGATCAACTGATCCGATCTTAAAATCTGCCCCGCCCGTGGTGCGCCATGGGTGGGGTTTTCCATAACAAACAAGGGGGTGTCGCGTGCCGGTTTCTGAACCCGTGATTTCATGCCGCAATGTCTGGAAACTATTTGGCCCTGCGCCCGAGGCGTATCTGGGCGGCCTTAAGGGCGATCCGGGGTTCGAGGTTATTCGGCAGGCGGGCTATATCTCGGCGGTGCGTGATGTGTCGCTTGATATTGCGCGGGGCGAGATGCTGGTGATCATGGGCCTTTCGGGGTCTGGCAAATCCACGCTGGTGCGGTGCCTGTCGCGGTTGATCGAGATTACCGGCGGCACGGTGTCTGTCGAGGGGCAGGACATTGGTGCGCTGAGCGAGACGCAGTTGATCGAATTGCGGCGTAACAAGATGGGCATGGTATTCCAGAGTTTTGGCCTGCTGCCGCATCGCACGGTGCTGGAGAATGTGGCCTTTCCGCTGGAAATGCGCGGGCAGAATCGGGCCACGCGGCGCAAGCGGGCGCTGGAGGTGATCGAGCTGGTGGGGCTTGGCGGGCGCGAGGATTACTTTCCGCGTGAATTGTCAGGTGGGCAGCAGCAGCGGGTTGGGATTGCCCGTTCTCTCGCCATCGAGCCCGATATCTGGTTTCTGGACGAGCCGTTTTCGGCGCTTGATCCGCTGATCCGGCGCGAAATGCAGGATGAATTCCTGCGTTTGCAGGGGATGCTGGGTAAGACAATTGTCTTTATCACCCATGATTTCGACGAGGCGCTGCGGTTAGCGGACCGGATTGCGATCATGAAGGACGGCGCGGTCGAGCAATGCGACACGCCCGATCAGATCGTTCTGAATCCGGCCACCGATTATGTGCGCAAATTCACCGAAGAGATTGAGAAAGCGCGGGTGGTGCATGCGTCCGGCTTGGCGCGGCCCATCAATGGCGTGACGCCCGAGGGGCTGCCGGTGGCGGGCAAGAGCACGATTCGCGCGCTGGCGCGGCAGTTGATCGACGATCCGCGCGAGAGCTTGCCCGTGGCGGATGAGGCGGGGCGGATTACCGGCGTGCTGAGCCGCAAGGAGGCGCTGGATGTGCTGCTGGGAGGGCAGGCATGAGCGAGAGCGCCCTGCCGCTGGCGACCACCGCCAAACCGCGCCTCAATCCGGCTTGGGTGGTTCTGGGCCTTGCGCTGTGCCTAATTCTTGCGCGGCCCTATTTGCCCGAGGGGCTGATGCGCCCGGTCGAGGGGATGATCCTGCCGCTGGCGGATTGGATCAACGCGGTTTTCACATGGCTGCGCGATGATCTGGGCCTTATCCATGTGACCCGTGCCTTTGCCGATGGGATCGAGTGGCTGCTCGATGTGACGGCGAATATTCTCTATGGCAAGAACCGCTGGCCGCGTATCGGCCCGCTGCCATGGATCGTGGTGGCGCTGAGTGCGGGATGTCTGGGCTATTGGCTGGGCGGTTTGCGGCTGGCGCTTTTGGCGGGGGGTACGTTTGTCTGGATCGCGCTGATGGGGCAATGGCAATGGGCGATGGAAACCCTGTCGGTGATCGTGGTTGCGGCCCCGGTGTCGGTTCTGCTCGGTCTGATGATGGGGGTGGCGACGTGGCGCTGGCGCTGGGTAGAGGCGGTGATGAATCCGGTTCTCAACATCGCGCAATCGCTGCCGCATTTCGCCTATATGATCCCGATTGTGGTCTTTATCGGGGTGGGCCCCAAGGCGGGGGCGATTGTCACGATCATTTTCTCGGTGCCGCCGATGATCCGCATGACCCTGCTGGGGCTGCGCAAGGTGCCGCCCGAGGTGATCGAGAGCGGCAAGATGTGCGGCAGCACAAGCTGGCAATTGATGACGCGGGTGCGTATCCCGACCGCACGCACCGAGATTTTGGTGGGCGTCAATCAGGTGATCATGCAGTGTCTGGCGATGGTGGTTCTGGCCAGTTTCATCGGCATGCCGGGGCTGGGGCAGAAGCTGTTGCAACTGTTGCAGGCGCTCAAGATCGGGCGCTCGATTGAAATCGGCATCACGATCGTTCTGTTGGCCGTGGCACTGGATCGGTGTTCCAAGGCCTGGGCCGAGCGGCAGCCGGTGCATCATGAGCCGGGGCTGAGCTGGACCGCACGGCACCGGGTGATGAGCGTTTGGGCCGTATTGATGGTGGCGGGGTTTGCGCTGTCGGCGGTGGTTCCGTTCTTTGCCGAGGTCGGGCGGGGGCAATCGCTTTCGCTGGCGGACCCGCTGGATGCGATGATGTCTTGGGTGATCGTGACGCTTGATCCGGTGACGCAATGGTTGCGGTGGTTCCTGATCACATGGGTTCTGATCCCGGTGCGCGATGCGCTTTTGTGGTTGCCCTATACGGCGGTGCTTGCCCTGGTCGCGGCGGCAGGGCTGGCGGTGGGTGGTTGGCGTTCGGCGCTGATCTGCGTTGGCTTTATCGGCTATATCGCGATCACCGGCTGGTGGGACCGGGCGATGATCACGGTCTACACGGTGCTGGTGGCTGTGGCGGTAGCGACGAGCTTCGGCTTTCCTTTGGGCATCTGGGCGGCGCGGCACGAGGCGCGGGCCAAGCGGGTCTTGCTGCTGTGTGACAGTCTTCAGACCTTTCCGAGTTTCATCTATCTTATTCCGGTGATCATGCTTTTTGGCGTCAATGATGTGGCGGTGGTGGGGGCGGTGGTGCTGTTCGCTGCCGTGCCGCTGATCCGCTATACCATCGAGGGGCTGCGCGGTGTGCCTGAGGCGGTGATCGAGGCGGCGGATATGTCGGGGGCCACGCGCGGCCAGAGTCTGTGGCATGTGCGCCTGCCCTTGGCGCTGCCCACGATCATGGTGGGGATCAATCAATCGCTGATGTTTTCGCTGTTCATGGTGATCATCGCGGCCTTTATCGGCACGCAGGATCTGGGGCAGGAAATGCAGCGCGCACTGAGTTCCACCGATGTGGGCAAAGGCCTTGTGCTGGGGTTTGCCGTGGCCTTTATCGGCTTGGCGGCGGATCATCTGATCAACAAGATGGCCGAGGGACGCCGCCGCACACTGGGTCTTTGACCCGGCAGGCGGCATGAGCGCGCGCAAAGCGGCCTTCGGGTCGCAGCGGGGCTTGACCTTGGGGCGCACAGCAGAAACAAGCTGCGCGGAGTAGGATTCCCTCAGAGTTTGGGGGGTCCTCTCGCGACGTTTGGCGTGATCGCCCCCCTGCTGGTCTCCTGAAAGGAGAAGTTGATGAAATTCCACTTTCCCATTGTCATCATCGACGAAGATTTCCGGTCCGAAAACTCTTCCGGGCTTGGTATTCGGGCCATGGCCAAGGCGATGGAGGACGAGGGGTTCGAGGTTCTGGGCGTCACGAGCTATGGGGATTTGTCGCAATTCGCGCAGCAGCAATCGCGCGCCAGTGCCTTTGTTCTGTCGATTGACGATGAGGAATTCAGCCCCGGTCCCGATATTGATCCGGTGATCACCAATCTGCGCAATTTCGTGCAGGAGGTGCGGCGCAAGAATGCCGATGTGCCGATCTATGTTTACGGTGAGACCAAGACGAGCCGCCATTTGCCCAATGACATCCTGCGCGAATTGCACGGCTTTATACATGCGTTCGAGGATACGCCCGAATTCGTGGCGCGCCATATCATCCGCGAGGCCAAGATTTATCTGGAGGGCATTCAGCCGCCGTTCTTCAAGGCGTTGCTGGATTATGCCGAGGACGGGTCGTATTCTTGGCATTGTCCGGGGCATTCGGGGGGTGTGGCCTTTCTCAAAAGCCCGATTGGCCAGATGTATCATCAGTTTTACGGCGAGAACATGCTGCGCGCCGATGTGTGCAATTCGGTCGAGGAGCTGGGACAGCTCTTGGATCATGACGGGGCGATTGGCGCGTCAGAGCGCAATGCGGCGCGGATTTTCAACGCCGATCACTGTTTTTTCGTGACCAATGGCACCAGCACCAGCAACAAGATGGTCTGGCATCACACGGTCGCCCCCGGTGACGTGGTGGTGGTGGACCGCAATTGCCACAAGTCGATCCTGCATAGCATCATCATGACTGGGGCGATTCCGGTGTTCCTGCGGCCCACGCGCAATAACTTTGGCATCATCGGGCCGATTCCGCGCGGCGAGTTCGAGATTGACGCGATCAAGGCCAAGATCCGCGCCAATCCGCTGTTGAAGGGGGTTGATCCCGATACGGTCAAGCCGCGCATCCTGACCTTGACGCAATCCACCTATGACGGGGTGCTCTACAATACCGAGGTGATCAAGGATCTGCTTGATGGCTATGTGGAAAACCTGCATTTCGATGAGGCGTGGTTGCCGCATGCCAGTTTCCACCCGTTCTATAGCAGTTTTCACGCGATGGGCCGGTCGCGGGAACGGCCGCTGCATTCGGTGACTTATGTGACGCAGTCGATCCACAAGCTGCTGGCGGGGATCAGTCAGGCCAGCCATGTGTTGGTGCAGGACAGTCAGACCACCAAGCTGGATCGCCACCTCTTTAATGAGGCGTATCTGATGCATACCAGCACCAGCCCGCAATACAGCATTATTGCGAGTTGCGATGTGGCAGCGGCGATGATGGAGCCGCCTGCAGGCACAGCGCTGGTCGAGGAGAGCATCGCGGAATCGCTCGATTTCCGGCGGGCGATGCAGAAGGTCGATGCCGAGTTCGGCGATGACGACTGGTGGTTCCAAGTCTGGGGGCCGGATGTTCTTGACGAGGAGGGGATCGGTGAGATGCGTGACTGGGTGCTCAAGCGCACCGATGCGCATGGCGTGCAAGCCTCGGATGGGGAGGAGTCTTGGCATGATTTCGGCGAGATGGCGCCGGGGTTCAACATGCTTGATCCGATCAAGGCCACGATCATCACGCCCGGTCTCAATCTGGATGGGCGGTTCGAGCAGACGGGGATTCCGGCCTCGATTGTCACCAAATATCTGGCCGAGCATGGGGTGGTGGTCGAAAAAACCGGGCTTTACAGCTTTTTCATCATGTTCACCATTGGCATCACCAAGGGGCGGTGGAACACGCTCTTGACCGCGCTGCAACAATTCAAGGACGATTACGACAAGAACCAGCCGATGTGGCGGGCGATGCCGGAGTTTTGCGCCAAGCAGCCGCGCTATGAAGGCATGGGGCTGCGGGATCTGTGCCAGCATGTGCATACGCTTTATGCGAAATACGATGTGGCGATCCTGTCGACGGAAATGTATCTGAGCGATCTGACCCCGGCGATGACGCCGAGCGAGGCCTTTGCCCATATCGCGCGGCGCACCACCGAGCGGGTGGCGATTGACGATCTGGAAGGCCGGGTGACGACCAGCCTTGTGACGCCCTATCCGCCGGGTATTCCGCTTTTGATCCCCGGCGAGGTGTTCAACAAGACCATCGTGCAATACCTGCGGTTCAACCGCGAGTTTGGTCGCGAATGCCCCGGTTTCGAGACCGATATTCACGGGTTGGTGCAGGAAGTGGGCGAGGATGGCGTGACGCGCTATTTCGCGGATTGCGTGGCCGGGTGAGGCCGGGCGTCACACGCTTTCGAGATAGGCGTCATACTCGAAATCGGTCACGTAGCGCGTGAAGCGTTTGAGTTCCTGCATCTTGCATTCCACCAGCATGGTTTGCAGGCGTCTGGAAAAGATGTCCTGCACATGCCGCCCCCGGCGAAAGGCCTGAATGGCGGTGGCCCAGTCGAGTGGCAGGTGGTCGAGTTTCTGGCTATAGGCGTCGCCGTCGATGGGCGGGCAGGGTGCTATTCCCTGTTCGATGCCGATGAGCGCGCCGCCCAGAATGCTGCCCAGCACGAGGTACGGGTTGGCATCGGCGCCCGCGACGCGGTGCTCGATACGCCGCGCCTTGTGGTTGCCGCCGGGGATGCGGATCGCCGCTGTGCGGTTTTCATAGCCCCAAGAGATGCCAGTGGGCGCATGGGTGCCGGGCAGAAGGCGGCGATAGGAATTCTGGTGCGGCGCGAAGGTGAGCGTGTTTTCGTGCATCGTTTCCAGCAGCCCGCCCACGGCATTGAGAAGGAGCGGCGTGCCGGTGTCACCGCCATTGTCAAACAGGTTGACGCCGTTTTCATCGACAAGGCTGAAATGCACGTGAAAGCCGCTGCCCGAGCGGTCGCCATAGGGTTTGGCCATGAAGGTAGCGGCCATGCCATGTTTGCGCGCGATGCCGCGCACGAGGCGTTTGAAGAGAACGGCATCATCGGCGGCCTGTAGCGGATCGGCGACATGAACCATGTTGATTTCGAACTGGCCTGCGCCGTTTTCGGAAATGGCGGCATCGGCGGGGATGCCCTGTTCGTGGCAGGCGTCGTAGACGTCGTTGAGGAATTCGTCGAAATGTTCCAGCTCATCGAGGGAGAGCGCGCCGTCGGAATCGAGCCGTTTGCCGGTCACGGGCGAGCAGGGCGGGCGCGGCTGCGCCTCGCGCGGGTCGCAGAGGTAGAATTCGAGTTCGGTGGCCACCACGGGGGTCAGGCCGCGCGCCTTGTAGCGCTGCACGATATTGGAGAGCGCATGGCGCGGGTCGCCGGGAAAGGGGCTGCCATCCTCGGTGTGCATCCAGAACATCACCAGCGCCGAGGGGCGGCTTGTCCAGTTCACCATGACGATGGGCCGCCCGGTATGTTCGCAGATACCGTCCGAGTCGCCGGTTTCGAACACCAGTTCGTTATTCTCGATATCCTCGCCCCAGATATCCACGCTGAGCACCGAGAGCGGCAGGCGCAGCCCGTCGTCCATGATCGACTTGGCCTTTTCAATCGGCAGGCGTTTGCCGCGCATCGCGCCGTTGAGATCGCAGACGCAGGCAAAGACGGATTCGATTTCGGGCCGTTCCTGAAGCCATTGGCGGATATTGGTAGTGGTCATTTCACGTCTCTTTCTGTCGGCATGGACGGGAGTGCGCCGATGTCCTCTGGCCTTACCTTGTCGTGTCGTCGCGGGACTGGGTAGCGAAATATGCGTGCGCGCCGGAAAATGCGGGCGGTTTGCGCCGTTTGCGCCCCCTTCCCCCCGGCGTGGTGATGGTCTAATCCTCGTCTCTGATCCCGGCGAAAGGCCCCGCATGAAACCTGTCCGCCTGCTTTCTGGCATTCTCACCGTTGGCGGTTGGACCCTGCTGAGCAGGCTTTTGGGGTTCGTCCGCGATGTGCTGATCGCGAGCTATATCGGCCCCGGCGCTGTGATGGATGCCTTTGTCGCGGCGTTTCGCCTGCCTAATATGTTTCGCCGGTTCTTTGCCGAAGGCGCGTTCAACGCGGCCTTTGTGCCGATGTTTTCCAAGCGGTTGGAGGCGGGCGATAACCCTTTGGGCTTTGCGGCGCTGGCCTGTTCGGGGCTTAGCCTTGTGCTTTTGGGGCTGACGGGGCTGTGCATGGTGTTCATGCCCGCGCTGGTCTGGGCCACGGCAGAGGGATTCGTGGGTGATGCGCGGTTCGACCTGACGGTCGAGTTCGGGCGGATCGTGTTTCCCTATATCTTTTTCATCTCATTGGCGGCGTTGTTTTCAGGGATGCTCAATGCGGCGGGGCATTTCGCGGCGGCGGCGGCGGCGCCGGTGTTGCTGAATGTCTTGTTGATCGGCGCGATGAGTTTTGCTGCTGTGACGGGCGGGGCGGTGGCGCAGGCGCTGGTCTGGACCATTCCGGTGGCTGGGGTCGCACAACTGGCGCTCGTGTGGCATGCGACGCGACGGGCTGGGCTGAGCCTGCCCTTGGTGCGGCCCCGCTGGACGCCAGAGATGGCGCAACTGGTGCGGATTGCCATTCCGGCGGCTTTGGCGGGCGGGGTGGTGCAGATCAACCTTGTGGTCGGGCAATTGGTGGCCTCGAACACCGAAAAGGCGGTGAGCTGGCTTTATTCTGCCGACCGGCTCTATCAATTGCCCTTGGGGGTTGTGGGGATTGCGGTGGGCATCGTGCTGCTTCCTGATCTCTCGCGGCGGCTGAAGGCGCAGGATGATGTGGGCGCGCGCATGGCGCTGTCGCGGGCGGGCGAAATTGCCTTGGCGCTGACCATTCCCTGTGCCGTGGCGCTGATCGTGATCCCCATTCAACTGGTGTCGGTGCTGTTCGAGCGCGGGGCGTTTGGCGCGGATGACAGTGCCGCGACTGCCTTGGCGGTGGCGATTTACGGGTTGGGCCTGCCGGCGTTCGTGTTGCAAAAGATCCTGCAACCGCTGTTTTTCGCGCGCGAGGATACGCGCAGCCCGTTCCGCTATGCGGTTTGGGCGATGGCGGTGAATGGGGTTTTGGCGGTGGGGCTGGCGATGCTGATCGGCTGGATTGCGGCGGCGATTGCCACGACAATCGCGGCATGGATCATGGTGGTGCAACTGGCCGCCGGGGCGCGGCAGTTTGGCGAGGTGGCGCGGTTTGATGCGCAATTCCGGCGTCGGTTGTGGCGAATCTGTCTGGCCTCGGTGCTGATGGGGGCGGTGCTCTGGGGTGCGGGTGTGGTGCTTGGGCCGCTTTTCGGCATGGGGGGCTGGCGGTGGCTGGCGCTGTTGGTGCTGATCGCGGTGGGGACGCTGGCCTATGCGCTCTTTGGGCAAGGGCTGGGGGCGTTTCGGATACAGGAAATCCGGGGCAGGTTGAGGCGGTAAGGGGGTCGTCTTCACGCGCGGAATCAAGGTGCCGTAGGCACCGCCGCGCGGATCGCTGGGCCGTCCCGCGGCCTAGCGATTTTGAGAAGGCGCGGTTCGCTGAGAGATTATACGGACTTGGCAGGCATAAAGTGGCAGCCACGCCTGTTGTTTCGCTAGTCCCCGGCCCAGCGATCCACGCGGCGGCGCTTCGCGCCTTGATTCCGCGCGGGCAATGCCGCCTCAGTCGTGACGCAGCTTGGCCCGCAGGCGGGACCAGCCGCCGGGGCTGAGCACGAAGGACGCCAGAAATCCGCTGGCAAAGCCACTGACATCGGCGATCCAAGTGGCATTGCCGCCGAACAACAGGCCAAACACCAGTTGTAGCCCCATCAGCACGCCGATGAGGGTGAAGGCCCGGACCTGATTGGTGCCCATCTGCCCCAGCCTGAGCCACATGATATAGGTAAAGCCGCCGATCAGGCCGTAAACGCCGGGAAAGGCCCCGATGAGCCAGGGCCGCCCCGGTGCCACAAGGCCAAAGATCACGGCCCCCACCACTGTGCTGACCGCGAAGAGAACCAGAACCGCCCAGTGACGGAACACGTCCGAGACGAATTTACCCATCGCCAGAAGCAGCACGCCCGCGAAGAGTGCGTGGGTAAAGCTGCCATGGATGAAGGCATAGCTGAGCAAGCGGCGCAGATGTTCCGCCGGATAGGCATGGTGTTCCAGCATCCAGCCAAGGATTTCGCCGTTGAAGCCGTAATCCTGAATCGCCGCCGCGCGCCAGCCCACGGCATCCGGGCCGCCCACAAGCCCGCGCGCGCCCAAGGTAAAGGCGGCTTCGACCCCCATGATCACCAGAAAGAGGGCGATCAGGAAGGGCGGCAGGGGGTTGACGGGGGCGGGTGGTCCTTGGTCGGGCATGGCACCTCTCCTTGACGGGGCTGTGGCGCATGGGTAAGCGAGGCGGGCAGAGAAATCCACCACGGAGTTGCGTCATGACCGAGGCGGCCTTTACCCCCCGCGTGTTTTCGGGAATCCAGCCCTCGGGCAACCTGCATCTGGGCAATTACCTGGGTGCATTGAAGCGGTTTGCCGAGGCGCAGAACAAGGGCATCCAGACGCTCTATTGCATGGTAGACCTGCATGCGATCACGGTTTGGCAAAACCCGGCTGATCTGGCCCGTGCAACGCGGGAATTGGCGGCGGGGTTCATTGCCTCTGGTCTTGATCCGGCCAAGTCCATTCTCTTCAATCAGTCTCAGGTGGCCGAGCATACGCAAATGGCGTGGGTCTTTAACTGTGTGGCGCGCATGGGGTGGATGCAACGCATGACGCAGTTCAAGGACAAGGCTGGCAAGAATGCGCAGAACGCCTCGCTTGGTCTGTTTGCCTATCCGGCGCTGATGGCCGCCGATATCCTGACCTATCACGCCACGCATGTGCCGGTGGGCGAGGATCAAAAGCAGCATCTGGAATTGACGCGCGACATTGCGATCAAGTTCAACCATGATTACGGCGTTGAGTTCTTTCCGATCCCCGAGCCGGTGATCGAAGGGGCGGCGACGCGGGTGATGTCCCTGCGCGACGGATCGAACAAGATGTCGAAATCCGATCCGTCGGACATGAGCCGCATCAATCTGACGGATGACGCCGACACCATCGCCAAGAAAATCCGCAAGGCCAAGACCGACCCCGAGCCGCTGCCCTCTGAGGCGGCGGGGCTGGAGGGGCGGCCAGAGGCGCGCAATCTGGTGAATATCTATGCAGCGCTGGCTGATATGACGGTGGATCAGGTGATGGCCGAGGCGGGCGGCAAGCCCTTTTCCGAGTTCAAGCCGATGCTGGCGGATCTGGCCGTTGACCGCATCGCGCCGATTTCCACGGAAATGGCGCGGCTGATGCAGGACCTGTCCGAGATTGACCGGATTTTGGCGGATGGTGCGGCGCGCGCGCGCACGATTGCCGCGCCGATCCTGCGCCAGACCTATGAGATCATGGGCATGGTCGGCACGCGCGAGGTGTGAGGGGGCTGGCCTCTTGACGCCTACGGCTGCACGCCGCACTCTGCCCGCGACCCAAGCTGAGAGGCCCGACGATGACGCCCGAAGAGATTGCGAAACTGCCCTATCGCCGCTGCGTGGGCGTGATGCTGGTCAATGCGGCGGGGCAGGTGTTTGTGGGCCAGCGGATCGACAATGAGGTTCCCGCCTGGCAGATGCCGCAGGGCGGGATCGACAAGGGCGAGAGCGTGACCGAAGCCGCCCTGCGCGAGTTGTGGGAAGAAACCGGCGTTACAGCGGACAAGGTGCGCGTTGAGGCGGAAACAACCGGCTGGCTGACTTATGATTTACCGCAGGAGATGGTGCCGCGCATCTGGAAGGGGCGGTATCGGGGGCAAGAACAGAAATGGGTGCTGATGCGGTTTCTGGGCCAAGATACAGATGTGAATATCGCCACCGATCACCCGGAGTTTTCCGAATGGCGCTGGTTGCCGCCCAGTGATTTGGAGGCCAATATCGTGCCCTTCAAGCGCGCGGTTTATTCCCGTGTGCTGGACGAATTCGGGGCGTTGCTGTGATCCGGGCGGCGGTTCTTGCGCTGGGCTTGGTGTTGGCGGGACCGGCGGTTGCGCTGAGTTGCTTTCCACAGGATGTGGCCGAGACCTATCGGCGCGCGGCAGAGGCGGCGGAGACTTATATCGTGGTGCATGGGCGGTTGGCCTTTGATCCGGCGCGCCTGCCCAGCACGGATATGATCCCGCAACAAAAGCCCGCGCATACGCTTATTCCGGCGCGGTTGACGGGGCAGGCGCTGACAAAGGGTGGGTTCGATCAGGCGTTTGATCGTGCCATCACGCTTGATGTGCAATGTTTTGGCCCGTGGTGCGCCTCGGCGGTGCCGGGAACCCAGTATCTGGGATTTCTGGAGCGGCGGGACGGCGGTTATGTGCTGGCGGTGGACCCTTGCGGCGGCATGGGCCATGCAGAGCCGACGCCTGCGATGCTGGACAAGGCGCTGCGCTGTCTGCAAGGGGGCGCTTGCACAGCGGAGCGCCGCTGAGGGCGGCCATAGCAGGGCTGGAAATTGGAACAAAAAGTGAACATACTGCATGGGTCTGGGAATCAGTGCCGCCATGCCCTTTGCCGAGCTTTCTGCCACGTCGAATTTCACCTTTCTCACCGGGGCGTCGCATCCTGAGGAGTATATCCGCCATGCCGCGGCGCTGGGCCTGTCGGGTGTGGCGATTGCCGATGTGAATTCGGTTGCGGGCATCGTGCGCGCCCATGCCGCAGCGCGCGAGATTGCGCGCGAGGTCGCCGCGCGGCAGGCACTGGAGGCACGGCAGGGGCCCATCGGGCCACCTGCGCCGCAGCCTGCAGCACCGCCCGATTGGGCCAATTGCCCGCGCCTCATTCCTGCCGCGCGGCTGGTGCTGCGCGAGGGGATCGAGATCACCGCCCTGCCGGTGAATCGCGGCGGCTGGGCCAGCCTTTGTCGCCTCATCAGCCTTGGGCGGCAGCGGGCGATAAAGGGCGCGTGCGATCTGGGGTTGGCGGATGTGCTGGCGGGGGCGGCGGGGCTGCATCTGTTGGTGCACCCGGCACCGGGGCGCGCGTGGCAGGCGCAGGTGCTGCAATTGGCGGCGCGCTGGGGGGGCTCTGTCGCGCTCTTGCTCAGCCCGCGCTATGACGGGCGCGATCCGGCGCGGTTCGAGCGGTTGACGGGGCTGGCGGCGCGGCTGGGCCTGCCGACGGTGGCGGCGGCGGCACCGATCCTGCATCGCGGCTATCGCCGCCGTCTGGCCGATGTGCTGAGCGCGATCCGCCTGGGGGTGACGGTGGACCGGCTGGGCCGTCATGCGCTGCGCAATGCCGAACAGCGCCTGCGGTCAGAGGAGGAGATGCGCCGCCTTTTTGCGGGGCATGAGGGGGCGGTCAGCCGTGCGGCGGCACTGGCGGCGCGGCTGGATTTTTCGCTGGATGAATTGCGCTATGAATATCCCAGCGAGGTTGCCGAGAATGAGACCCCCGCGCAGCGGCTGCGGCGGTTGGCGGAGGCGGGGCTTGAGTGGCGCTATCCGGGCGGGGCGCCTGCGCGGGTGCGTGGCATGATGGAGCATGAATTGGCCCTGATCGCCAAGCTGCGCTACGAGCCCTATTTCCTGACCGTGCATGACGTGGTTGCCTTTGCACGCTCACGCGGCATCCTGTGCCAGGGGCGCGGATCGGCGGCCAATTCGGTGGTCTGCTATTGCCTTGGCGTGACCTCTGTCAGCCCCGAGATCGGCACGATGGTGTTCGAGCGCTTTGTCTCTGAGGCGCGCGACGAGCCGCCCGATATCGACGTGGATTTCGAGCATGAGCGCCGCGAGGAGGTGATCCAGTGGATCTATGAGCGTTACGGGCGGCATCGCGCGGGCCTCTGCGCCACGGTGATCCATTACCGCACCAAGCGTGCGATCCGTGAGGTGGGCCGCGCCATGGGCCTGTCAGAGGATTTGCTGGGCGCGATGACCTCGCAGATCTGGGGGCATGGCGGTGAGGGCGCGCTGGAGCCGGCGCGCCTGGCCGAGATCGGGCTTGATCCGCGCGATCCGCGTCTGGCGCGAACGCTGGCGCTGATCCGCGAGATCATCGGCTTTCCCCGGCACCTGAGCCAGCATGTCGGCGGCTTTGTCATCACCGAGGGGCGGCTGGATGAATTGGTGCCCATCGAGAATGCCAGCATGGAGGGGCGCACGGTCATTTGCTGGGACAAGGATGACATCGACGCGCTGGGTATTCTCAAGGTCGATGTGCTGGCGCTGGGGATGCTGACCTGTATCCGCAAAGCCTTTGACCTTTTGGGGCAGCATCGCGGGCAGGTCTATAGCCTGGCCACCCTGCCGCCCGAGGACGCCCAAGTCTACGAGATGCTGAGCCGCGCCGACAGTCTGGGGGTCTTTCAGGTCGAAAGCCGGGCGCAGATGAATTTCCTGCCGCGTATGCGCCCACGCACCTTTTACGATCTGGTGATTCAGGTGGCGATCATCCGGCCCGGCCCCATTCAGGGCGATATGGTGCATCCGTTCATCCGCCGTCGCAATGGCGAAGAGGCGGTCAGCTTTCCCTCGGATGATCTGGGCCGGGTGCTGGGCAAGACGCTGGGCGTGCCGCTGTTTCAGGAACAGGCGATGCAGATCGCCATCATCGGCGCGGGGTTCACCCCCGAAGAGGCGGACCGTTTGCGCCGGTCGCTCGCCACTTTCAAGAAGCACGGCAATGTCAGTGAATTTCGCGCGCGGTTTCTGCGTGGCATGCAGGCCAATGGCTATGACAGCGATTTCGCCGAGCGTTGTTTTTCCCAGATCGAGGGCTTTGGCAGCTATGGGTTTCCCGAAAGCCATGCCGCCAGTTTCGCGCATCTGGTCTATGCGAGCGCCTGGCTCAAATGCCATCACCCGGCGATCTTTGCCTGTGCGCTGCTGAATTCGCAGCCGATGGGGTTTTATGCGCCCGCCCAGATCGTGCGGGATGCGCGCGAACATGGCGTGACGCTGCGCCCGGTCTGTATCAACGCCTCGTATTGGGACAATACCATCGAGCCGGACAGCCGGGGACGGTTGGCGCTGCGTCTGGGGTTTCGCCAGATCAAGGGCGTGGCGCAGGACGAGGCAGACTGGATCGCGGCGGCGCGGGGCAATGGCTATGTGGGCCCCGAGGATGTCTGGCGGCGGGCGGGGGTGGCCCCGGCGGCGCTGACACGTCTGGCCGAGGCGGATGTCTTTGCCGCGCTTGGGCTTTCGCGGCGCGACGCACTCTGGCAGGCGCGGGCGATTGGGGCAGAGCGGCCCTTGCCATTATTCGCGCGCGATATTGATGGAGAGGGGATTGTCGAGCCTGCGGCGCATCTGCCCGCCATGACGCTGGGCGAGGAGGTGGTCGAGGATTATACCGCCCTGCGCCTCAGCCTGCGGGCGCATCCGCTGGCGCTCTTGCGTCACATCCTGACGCCACCGGGACTGTAGGGTTTGGGCGTGGCTGTTTCTTTATGGCCCAAATACTCCGGGGAGCGCGAGGGGCTGGCCCCTCGCACCCTTGGCCCGCTTTACATCGCCGCGAGCAGCGATTCGCCGGCGGTCACTTCGCAGGTGCCGGGGCTTTCCTCGACATGCAGCACCGTCACGGTGCCATCCTCGACCGCCATTGCATAGCGCTTGGAGCGCGCCAAGAGGCCAGCGGGCGGCGCGTCGAAATCAAGGCCGATGGCCTTGGTGAAGGCGCTTTCGGCATCGGCGAGCATGGTGATTCCGGCCTCTGTGGCGCCGGTGGCCTCGCCCCAGGCCTTCATCACGAAGGGATCATTGACCGAGACGCAGATGATTTCATCCACGCCTGCCGCGTCGAACTGCGCCTTGGTGCGGATGAAGCTGGGGACATGCGCCGCGGAACAGGTGGGCGTATAGGCACCGGGCACAGCAAAGATCACCACCTTGCGGCCCGCGGTCAGGCTCTTGAGATCGACCGCTTCGGGGCCCTTTTCGCCCAGTTTCAGAAGGGTTGCATCGGGCAGTTTGTCGCCGGAAGAAAGGGTCATGGTCGTTCCTTGTCTGTCGAGGGTTTCGGGATGGATGTAGGTATAGGCCGGTGATAGGCAAGTGACCATGCCAAAGAAGGGGAAAGCAAGATGACGGGTGTCGTGGTGATCGGAGCGGGGCAGGCGGGGGCCTCGCTGGTGGCAAAGCTGCGCAGTGAGGGCTATGACGGCCCCATCACGCTGATCGGCGAAGAGCCGGTGCCGCCCTATCAGCGCCCGCCCCTGTCCAAGAAATACCTGCTGGGCGATATGGCGCTGGAGCGGCTCTATCTGCGGCCCGAAAGCTATTATGCCGAAGCGGGTATTGATCTGCGCTTGAATGCGCGCGTCACGGCGATTGACCGCGCGGCGCAAGAGGTTGTCATCGGCACCGAGCGGCTGGGCTATGCGCATCTGGTGCTGGCCACGGGATCGCGCCCCCGCCACCTGCCTGCGGCGATTGGGGGGGAATTGGGGGGCGTGCATGTGGTGCGCACGCTGGCGGATGTGGATGCGATGGCACCGGGTTTTGTGCAGGGGGCGCGCGTGCTCATTGTGGGCGGCGGCTATATCGGGCTTGAGGCGGCGGCGGTCGCGGCCTCGCGCGGGATGCAGGTGGTATTGGTCGAGATGGCCCCGCGTATCTTGCAACGGGTGGCGGCCAAAGAGACTTCGGATTATTTCCGCGCGCTGCATGGGCGGCACGGGGTGGATATCCGCGAGGGTGTGGGTTTGGAGCGGCTTCTTGGCGATGGCCAGGTCAGCGGTGCGCGCCTGACCGATGGGACCGAGGTGGCCGTGGATATGGTGATTGTCGGCGTGGGGATCGTGCCCGATACCGCGCTGGCCGAGGCGGCGGGGCTAGAGATTGACAACGGCATCGCGGTAGATGCCCAAGGGCGCACGTCTGATCCCACAATCTGGGCCGTTGGCGATTGCGCGTCTTTTCCCCATGGCGAGGGGCGTTTACGGCTCGAGAGCGTGCCCAATGCCATCGACATGGCCGATTGTGTGGCGGGCAATATCCTGGGGGCCGCTGTGGCCTATGTGCCCAAGCCGTGGTTCTGGTCGGATCAATATGATGTAAAGTTGCAGATTGCGGGGCTGAGCACCGGCTATGACCGGATCGTGACGCGCGATGGGGCGGCTTCGGTGTCGTTCTGGTATTTCCGGGGGGATCAGTTGCTGGCGGTGGACGCGATGAACGATCCACGCGCCTATATGGTGGGCAAGCGGTTGATTGATGCGGGCAAGACCGCCGATCCGGCGGTGGTCGCGGATGCGGGTGCCGATCTCAAGGTGTTGCTGGGGTGAGGATCATCGGCGGGGCGCATCGCGGGCGGGCTCTGGCCAGTGTCGGCAAGGGCGATGTGGCGGCGCATTTGCGGCCCACGTCAGACCGGGTGCGCGAGGCGCTGTTCAACGTCTTGGCCGGGGGCTATGGCGATCCCGTGACGGGCGCGCGGGTGCTTGATCTTTTCGCGGGCACCGGGGCGCTTGGGCTTGAGGCGCTGTCGCGCGGGGCGCAGGCTGTGAGTTTCATCGAAAGCGGGCGCAAGGCGCAGTCGCTCTTGCGGCAAAACATTGCATTCTGCCGGGCAGAGGAGGAGACGCGCGTATTCCCTCTAGATGCGCGCAAGCCGGGGAATAATCCCATGGTGCCGCATGATCTGGTCTTTCTCGATCCGCCCTATGGCAAGGGCTTGGGCGAGGAGGCGCTGGCAGCGGCGCTGGAGGGGGGATGGATTTCTGACGGGGCGCTGATTGTCTGGGAGGAAAGTGCTGCAATCACCCCGCCTGAAGGGATGCGGATGATCGAAGAGCGGCGCTATGGCGATACGATGATCCGGTTTCTGGAGCGCGGGTAAGGTAGGTTGATGCCGACTTTTGCCCCATGTGCCCCGCGCGGAATCAAGGCGCGTAGCGCCGCCGCGCGGATCGCTGGGCCGTCCCGCGGACCAGCGATTTGGAGGTGTGGCGCTGCTCTGGCGGGTCATACGGACTTTGCTGCTATAAAGTGGCAGCCATGACCGTTGCTTCGCTAGTCCCCGGCCCAGCGACGGCGCGGCTCAGTGCAAATATGGGCAGCCCCTCTTACCCTTTCATCAACTCTGGCAAATCCCCTGTCAGCCCTGCGGCCTCGCGGATGAAGCCCCGGCGCAGGCGTGGCATATGGCTGATCGCGCCCATGCCAAGGTCGCGGGCGGTGCGCAGGATCGGGTTGTCATTGGAGAAGAGCCGGTTGGTGAGGTCGGTGGCCAAGGCCAGTGTCGCGGTATCGAACCGCCGCCATTGTTGATACCGGGCAAGCACATCGGGTGCGGCGATATCCTCGCCCCGGCGGTTGGCTTCGGTCATCACCTGCGCCAAGGCGGCCACATCACGCAGGCCTGCGTTCAGCCCCTGACCGGCAATCGGGTGCATACCGTGGGCGGCGTCGCCGATCAGAGCGAGGCGTTCGGCGACAAAGCTGTTGGCCACCGTCAGGCTGAGCGGGTAGGTATAGCGCGCGCCGCGCAGCTTGATCGCGCCCAGAAAATCGCCGAAGCGGGGGCGCAGCACCTCCATGAAATCTGCATCGGGCAGGGCTGCGAACCGGGCGGCGGTGGCGTCTGTTTCAGACCAGACGATCGAGCTGACATTGCCGGGCAGCGGCAGGATGGCAAGCGGGCCGGGGGGCATGAAGAATTGATGCGCGATGCCGTGATGCGGTAATTCGTGTTCGATGGCGGCGACAAGTGCTGTTTGACCATAGCCCCAGCCGGTGCGCCGGATACCTGCGCGCGCGGCGGTACCTGAGCTACGCCCATCGGCCCCGATCAAAAGCCGCCCGGTCAGGGTTTTGCCCGAGGCAAGCGTAAGGGTAACGCCGGTGGCGACGCTTTCTTGGGCTGTCACCGTGTCGTTGGAAACTTGGGTGATCAGTGGTTGCTCTGCCATGGCCTCGATCAGGGCGCGGCGCAAAAAGCGGTCTTCAAGCATATGGCCCATGGGGCCTTCTTCGATCTCGGCATGGTCGAAATGCAGAAAGAAGGGCGATGGCCCTTCGCCCGCGCGCCCGTCCGAGACCTTGATTTCCAACATCGGTTGGGCATGCTCGGCCACACGGTCCCATATCCCGAGGTTTTGCAAGAGCCGCACGGAGGCGAGCGCCAAAGCATAGGACCGCCCGTCAAAGGCCGCGTTTTTGCGGGTCGGTTCGGGCAGGGCGTCGATCACGGTGCTGGAAAGCCCGGCCTGTGCTGCGGCAAGCGCAAGAGCGGGGCCATTCAGGCCACCGCCGACGATGAGAAGATCGCTGTCATGTGTCATGCCGCCCAATATGTGCGTGCGCGCGGGATTGTCCATGCGCCGCTCTGCCGCTAGCAATGGTTTTTGAACGGATAGGGGGACGCGATGCAGAACTGGCTCAGGATGACGGCGGGCGATCTGGGGCGCGGCATTGCGCGCGGCGAGATTGACCCCGAGGCGCTCTGCGAGACCTATCTGGCGGCGATCACCGCCCATCCGCTGCGCGATCGCATCTACAGCGCTGTGACAGAGAGCCGCGCGCGGGCTGAGGCGGCGGCGGCATCGGCACGGGCCAAGGCGGGGCAACGTCTGGGCCTGCTGGACGGGGTGCCGGTCAGTTGGAAGGACCTCTTTGACAGCGCGGGTGTCGCGACCGAGGCGGGATCGGCGCTGTTGAAGGGCCGGGTGCCGGAACGAGATGCCGAGGTGTTGCGCAATGGCACGGCGGCGGGGCTGGTGTGCCTTGGCAAGACACATATGAGCGAATTGGCGTTTTCCGGTCTGGGGCTGAACCCGGTGACGGCAACGCCGCCTTGCGTGAACGATCCCGACGCTGTGCCCGGCGGATCATCTTCGGGGGCGGCGGCGAGCGTGGCGTTTGATTTGGCCCCTTGCGGGATCGGGTCGGACACTGGCGGGTCGGTGCGCATCCCTGCGGCGTGGAACGATCTGGTCGGGCTAAAGACCACGTCGGGGCGGGTGTCTTTGCAAGGGGTGGTGCCGCTCTGCCTGCGGTTCGACACGGTGGGACCGCTGGCGCGCTCGGTCGAGGATTGCGCACTGATGTTGGCGGCGCTGGACGGGCGCAAAGCGGCCGATTTGCGTGGGGCTTCGCTCTTGGGGTTGCGGTTTGCGGTGCTGCGCACGGGCGTGATGGAGGATATTCGCCCCGAACCTGCGCGTGCGCATGCGGCGGCGCTGGAGATGCTGCGCGATGCGGGCGCGGTGATCGACGAGATCGAAGCCCCAGAGGTGGCCGAGGCGCTACCGCTGTCGCCGGTGCTGTTCACGGGCGAGGCCTATGGTTTGTGGCGCGAGGTGATCGAGGCGGCCCCGGACAAGATGTTTGCGCCGATTCTGGAGCGGTTCCGCAGTGGCAAAGATATAAGTGCGGCGGATTATGTGGCGGGCTGGCGCAAGTTAGAGGCGCTGCGGGCGGCGTGGACCGCGCGGGTTGCGGGCTATGATGCGGTGCTCATGCCCTCGGCCCCCAACCTTCCGCCGGATCAGGCGCGGCTTTTGGCGGACCCTGACTATTACGTGACCGAAAATCTGCTGACCCTGCGCAATACGCGGGTGGGCAATCTTTTGGGGCTGTGTGCCGTGACGCTGCCCACAGGGGTGCCAAGCTGTGGGTTGATGCTCTGCGGTCAGCCCTATGGCGAAGAGCGGCTGTTGCGGGTGGCGCAGGCCGTTGAGGATATTCTCTGCCCCCGGCGCGAGGACTAAGGCCATGCATCCCAATCCTGCTTTTCGTCAGACACCGAGCGAGCGCAATCTAGAATTTGCCCGCGCGCGGGGCTTTGGCATTCTGGCTGTTTGCAGCCCCGAGGGGCCGCTGATGAGCCATATTCCGTTTCTTTTGAATGCCGATGGCACGCGGGCCGAATTTCATCTGGTGCGGTCAAACCCGATTGCGCGGCTTTTGAGTGGGCCGTTGCGCGCGCGGTTGGCGATAGAGGGGCCGCAATCCTATGTCTCGCCCGATTGGTATGGGGTCGAGGATCAGGTGCCCACGTGGAATTACGTGGCTGTGCATCTGGTGGGCGAGGTCACGTTGCAGCCGCAGGAGGGGATGCGCGACCTTTTGGATCGGCAATCGGCGGAGTTCGAGGCGCGGCTTGCGCCCAAGCCGGAATGGCGGGCCGAGAAGATGACACCCGAGGTGCTGGAGCGGATGATGCGGCAGATCGTGCCCTGTGCGATGCGCGTGGACGAGATCGCAGGCACGTGGAAATTGGGGCAGAACAAGCCCGAGGAGGTGCGCCTGCGCGCCGCCGATCATCTGGGGCCGGCGGGGCAGGGGCAAGAGAGTGACTTGTTGGCGGAGTGGATGCGCGCGCCGCCTGCCTGAGCGGCTTTACAGCGTTGGGGGCTGCGCCTAGGGTCGCGGCGAACATCTAAAGGAGCGCGCCATGAAACTGATTTCCTCGCCATTGTCCCCCTTTGTGCGCAAGGTCCGCGTGCTCTTGCTGGAATCCGGGTTGGACGATCAGGTTGAGGTGGTCGATGTGACCACCACACCGCTTGAGACCGATCCGCAGGCGGCGGCGGCCAATCCGCTGGGCAAGATACCGGCGCTGGTGCGGCTGGACGGCCCGGCGATCCATGACAGCCGGGTGATCACCCGCTATCTGGATGCGCGCGCTGATGGGCGGTTTTATCCCGAGGCGCGGCTCTGGGAGGTGCTGACGCTGGAGGCGATTGCCGAAGGGATCATGGAGGCGGCGCTTGCGATGACCTATGAGGCGCGGTTCCGGCCCGAAGAGATCCGCTATGCCCCTTGGGTCGAGGGGCAATGGGCCAAGGTTGCACGGGCGCTGGAGGCCGTTGAGGGCCGCTGGATGAGCCATCTCGCGGGGCCGCTCGATATGAGCCATATCGCGCTGGGCTGTGCACTGGGCTATCTTGATTTCCGCCATGATGCGCGCGGCTGGCGGGTTGGGCATCCGGCGCTGGAGGCGTGGTATGCCAAGATGGCCGCGCGCGACAGCATGATGCGAACAGCCCCCGCATAAGCCCCGCCAACAGGCGAGAGAGGGGGGCCATTGCGCTGTCTGATTTCGCGATAGAAGCCGGTCAAGCGCGACAGATGCGCGCTCTGACCAAATCTTGGGGTAATGCAGGCTGGACGGCCCCCCAAAGCCCCGCTAAATAGCCGCACAGACTGGCCATGGGAATCCCGTGGCCTAACATCGTATGAGGCCGATTGCGGCTCTGATATATAGGGAGTAATTCTCGTGTCCCACGCAGAAGATCACGAAGGCACCCGGAGGGATTTCCTCTATTATGCGACCGCAGGCGTCGGTGCCGTGACCGCAGGTGCGGCCATCTGGCCGCTCATCAACCAGATGAACCCTTCGGCGGATGTGCAGGCGCTGTCCTCGATCCGCGTCGATGTTTCGGGTGTTGAGCCCGGCACGCAGATCAGCGTCAAATTCTTGGGCAAGCCGGTTTTCATCCGTCGCCGCACGGAAAAAGAGATCGAAGCTGCCCGTGCCGTTGAGCTGGCGGAACTGCCGGACCAGAATGCACAGAACCGTAATGACCTCGCGCTTGATGCGTCGGACCAGAACCGCACGCTGGATGAGGCGGGCGAATGGCTCGTGATGATCGGCGTGTGCACCCATCTGGGTTGCGTGCCGATTGGCGACGGATCGGGCGATTTTGGCGGCTGGTTCTGCCCTTGCCACGGGTCGCATTACGACACGGCTGGCCGTATCCGCAAAGGTCCGGCGCCTGAGAACCTGTGGATTCCCGTCGCCACATTCCTCGACGAAACCACGATCCAACTGGGATAAGGAAACGCGCAAATGTCCGGAATTCCGCACGATCACTACGAGCCCAAGACGAGCGGCGAGAAATGGCTGCATTCGCGCCTGCCCATCGTCGGCTTGCTCTATGACACCATCATGATCCCCACGCCCAAGAACCTGAACTGGATGTGGATTTGGGGGATCGTTCTGACCTTCTGTCTGGTGCTGCAAATCGTTACCGGCATCATTCTGGTGATGCATTACACGCCGCATGTCGATCTGGCCTTTGCCAGCGTTGAGCATATCATGCGCAACGTGAATGGCGGCCACTTCATCCGCTATTTGCACATGAACGGCGCGTCGCTGTTCTTTGTTGCGGTTTATCTGCATATTTTCCGCGGCCTCTACTATGGGTCCTACAAGGCCCCGCGTGAGGTGACATGGATCATCGGCATGCTCATCTATCTGATGATGATGGGTACGGCGTTCATGGGTTACGTGCTGCCTTGGGGCCAGATGTCGTTCTGGGGGGCCACGGTGATCACCGGTCTCTTTGGTGCGATCCCGTTCATCGGCGACTCGATCCAAACTTGGCTTTTGGGCGGGCCGGCGGTGGACAATGCCACGCTGAACCGCTTCTTCTCGCTGCATTATCTGCTGCCCTTCGTAATTGCCGCACTGGTTGCGCTGCATATCTGGGCGTTCCACACCACCGGCAACAACAACCCAACCGGGGTTGATGTGCGCCGCACGTCCAAGGATGAGGCCGCTCGCGATACTGTGCCGTTCTGGCCCTATTTCGTGATCAAGGACCTGTTCGCGCTTGCCGTGATCATGGTGGTGTTCTTTGCGGTTGTCGGCTTTATGCCCAACTACCTTGGCCACCCCGACAACTATATCGAAGCGAACCCTCTGGTCACGCCTGCGCATATCGTGCCGGAATGGTACTTCCTGCCGTTCTACGCGATCCTGCGCGCCTTTACCGGCGATGTCTGGGTGGTGATGTTCGCCAGCTGGATCACCGGTGGCATCATCGACGCCAAGTTCTTTGGTGTGTTGGCGATGTTCGGGGCGATTGCGGTCATGGCTTTGGCCCCGTGGCTTGATACCTCTTCGGTGCGGTCGGGCCGCTATCGTCCGATGTTCAAGTGGTGGTTCTGGCTTTTGGTGATCGACTTTGTGGTGTTGACCTGGGTTGGCGCAATGCCCGCCGAGCCGCCCTATTCGACCATCTCGTTGATCGCGTCGGCCTATTGGTTCGCCTATTTCCTGGTGATCCTGCCGCTCTTGGGCGTGATCGAGAAACCTGAGGCCCAGCCTGCCACCATCGAGGAAGACTTCGATGCGCATTATGGCAAGGCCCACACGCCCGCCGAATAAGAAAGGACGGATGACAATGTTCAAGACAACAGGCATTGCGGCCCTTGTGGCCCTGTCCCTCTCGACTGGCGGCGCATTGGCCGCCGGGGGCGAGGGGCATATCGAGGACGTCGCCTTTTCCTTTGAAGGTCCGTTCGGCAAGTTTGACCAGAACCAGCTTCAGCGCGGTCTGAAGGTCTATACGCAGGTCTGCGCGGCGTGCCACGGCCTGCAATATGTGCCGCTTCGGACCTTGGGGGACGAGGGGGGGCCGCAGCTGCCTCAGGATCAGGTTTTTGCCTATTCCGAGCAGTTCGAGGTGTTCGACCCGGAGCTTGACGATTTCCGGCCCGCCACCCCGACCGACCATTTTCCGGCTGTCACCTCTGCCAGTGCGCCGGACCTGAGCCTTATGGCCAAAAAGCGTGCGGGGTTTCATGGCCCCTACGGCACCGGTCTGAGCCAGCTTTTCAACGGCATGGGCGGGGCGGAATATATATACTCGCTGATGGTCGGGTATCACGAAGCGCCGGAATGCGCGCCGGAGGATTTCACCGGCACGTATAACGCGGCCTTCACCGCCGGTGGCTATCCGGACGAGTGCAAGGATGAGGATGGTCATCACACGGTGCCCGGTAGCTGGATCGCCATGGGTCAGCCGCTCTGGGGTGACGATGTCGAATATGACGACGGCACCGTTGCCACGCTGGAACAGCAGGCCGAGGATGTTGCGGCCTTTCTGATGTGGACCGCAGAACCCAAGATGATGGCGCGCAAGCATGCGGGCCTGACCGGGGTGATCTTTCTGACGATCCTGTCGGTATTGCTCTATCTGACCAACAAGCGGATCTGGGCGCCGATCAAGGGCAAGAAGACAAGCTGAGTGAGTCGACCCATTTTATGAACTGCAAAGCCCCGCAAGGTCGTCTTGCGGGGCTTTTGCGTGACGTAGGGTCATAAATTTCTCAAACGTGGTCAAATAGCGCAGGGGTTAGGGTGACGCAACGTTTGCAAACGCTGGTCAATCCTCTATGAGTTTGGCAATCGGTACCAAAAAAAACAGGCACATGCTCGATCAACCCCACCCCGCCCCGCTGCCACCCGAAACACGTGCTGGCAGGGAATGGGCTCAACTCCTTGCGAAATACCGCGAGCCGAGTTCGCCCCGTGCTGCATTCGAATTGGCCGTGACCGTTGGTCCGTTCCTCGCACTTTGGGGGCTGGCTTGGTGGGCTTTGTCGCTGAGTTATGTGCTGAGTGTCGTGCTGGCGCTTTGTGCCGCGCCGTTCCTGTTGCGCCTCTTTGCGATCCAGCATGATTGCGGCCACGGGGCCTTTTTCAAGAGCCGGTCGATGAATGACTGGCTTGGCCGGGTGCTTGGGGTTGTGACGCTTACGCCCTATGACGTGTGGCGGCATTCGCATTCGATCCACCACAGTTCCTCGGGCAATCTGGGGCGGCGGGGGATTGGCGATATCGACACGCTGACGGTTGCGGAATATGCTGCGCTGACGCCGTTTCAGCGCCTGAAATACAGGGTTTACCGCAACCCGCTGGTTCTGTTCGGGCTGGGGCCGGGGTATATCTTTTTGCTGGAAAACCGTCTGCCGCTCGGCTTCATGGGCAAGGCGCGCTATTGGGTTAGCGCAATGGCCACCAATGCCGCTTTGTTGCTGGTGCTGGGTTTGGTGGGCTGGTTCGGTGGGCTGATGCCGATCCTCTTGATCTTTTTGCCCTCGACCGTTCTGGCGGCGACGGCGGGGGTGTGGCTGTTCTACGTGCAGCATCAATTCGAGACCACCCATTGGGAGGCCGAGGAAAACTGGCAATTGCATGATGCCGCCCTTGAGGGCAGTTCGCATTACGTGTTGCCCGGCTGGCTGCAATGGCTGAGCGCCAATATCGGGATTCACCACGTGCATCACGTCAACAGCCGTATCCCGTTTTATCGGCTGCCTGAGGCGTTGCGCGATCACGCGCAATTGGCGGAAATCAACCGGATGACCATCCGCGAGAGCCTCGCCAATGCGCGGCTCCACCTGTGGGATGAACAGGGACGCCGGTTGTTGTCTTTTGCCGAGGCACAGGCGGTGATCGAGCGCGCTTGACCTGGCCGGTGCGTTGCCTCTCTGACGTGCAAGAGGGGCCGCCAAGCGCATCCATGCAGTTCTTTCTCAGAGGGCTGCACGATCCTTGTCAAACTCCATCAGTTTGACCCGTTGGATACCGCTTACTTCAATGACGACACGACGCGCGCGGCCTTTGGCCCCGGCCCATCTGCGTCTAGCGCGGCATCGGGGTGCTGGCGCGATTATAGGGCCGCCAATTGGTGATCTCGGGGTAATACATCTCGCGCCAGCGGCGCACGCGGGGGTTCATCACCCGCCGCCAAATGGGCGGAACCATGGCGGCCATGGTCATGACCGGATAGCCATAGGGCAATTGCGGCGCGTCCGCCTCGGTATAGTTCTGCAAGAGCGGAAAGCGGCGATCGGGTTTATAGTGATGATCCGAATGGCGTTGCAGGTTGATCAACAGCCAATTTGACGCCTTGTGTGCCGCGTTCCAGCTATGGCGCGGTTGAACATGCTCGTATTTGCCACCACCAAGATGTTTGCGGGTGAGGCCGTAATGTTCGATGTAGTTTACAAGCTCTAGCTGCCAAATCGCGACAAAGGCTTGCCAGAAAAACAGGCCAAGCCCAATCCAGCCGCCGATCAGAACGGCCAGAAGGGCCATGAACCCCTGGAGTGCCCAGTATTTGAAAAACGGGTTCTTGAGGTCGTGCCAAGGCAAGTTGCGGCGGGCGAGCATCTCGGCCTCGGCCTTGAAGGCTGACTGCCAGCTTTGCCGCAGCACGCGCGGGAAAAAGCGGTGAAACCCCTCGTTATAGCGGGCCGTGACGGGATCGCGGGGGGTGCCGACGTAGCGGTGGTGCACCAAAAGATGCTCTGACCGGAAATGCGAATAAAGCACCATGGCGAGCAGAACATCGCCAAGAAATCGCTCGCTTCGGTTTTTCTGGTGCATGAGTTCATGGCTATAGTTGATGCCCACAGTACCGGTGATCACCCCCACCCCAAAAAACAGAAGGATGGTTTCCAGCGGGCTGAGATGCGCGTCGCCCGGGCCTGTGACATACCAGATCAACCAATAGAGCAGGCCAAATTGCAACGGTGCCCAGATCAGGGTGATCGCGCGATACCAGGTCAGTTGATCGTCGCGCGTCTCAAGATCGGCATTCTCGGTATAGAGCCCGAGAAAGGCGTCGAGGATCGAGAAAAAATACCATGTGGTCATAGGCAACAAAAGCACAGTCCAGCCGCCTTGCAATGCGCCCAGCACGGCCACAGGGAGTAAGATAAGCGACATCCAGAAGGGCAGGGCGCGGTGCAGTTGGGCAACCTTGTCGGCGGGTATCATGGAACGGTCCTGAGAAGTTTCGCTCTTGCGTTATGGGGCATAGTTTAGCGCAGCCCGCGCGAGGTCAAAGACCTTTCGCATGAGGGTTGGCAGCTCTGTGGGGCGAAACGCTGCGTCAGATAGGAACATGCCACGTTCGGGGGGCACGCCATCGGGCACAATGGCCACGTGGACGGTGAGGCGGAGGTGGAAATGAGTGAAAGTGTGGCGCGCTTCGGCCTCTAGCTGCTGCCAGTCGGCGGCGATGGGCGGTGTGTGGAGCGGAGATTCGCCCCAGTCGCTGCCGGGCCAGCCCAGCATGCCGCCCAAGAGGCCGCTATCGGGGCGGCGTTCCAAGAGCCACGCGCCATCGGCGCGACGGGCGACATAGGCGTGACCATGGCGCACCGGCTTGGGCGTTTTGGGCTGTTTGCGGGGGAGATGTTGGGCGGTGCCTGCGGCGCGGGCCGCACAGGGCGCACGCCACGGGCAAAGACCGCAGGCGGGGGATTTGGGCGTGCAAATGGTGGCGCCAAGATCCATCACCGCCTGAGCATAATCGCCGGGCCGCAAGCGGGGGGTAAGGCGCGCTGCCGCCTCGGTCAACGCGCGCTTGGCGGTGGGGAGGGGGGTATGGATATCATAGAGCCGGGCCATCACCCGTTCGACATTGCCATCCACCACCACATGCGGCTGATCATAGGCAATCGCGGCAATGGCGGCGGCGGTATAAGGCCCGATGCCGGGCAGGGCGCGCAGGCCGTCAAGCGTGTCGGGAAATCGCCCGCCATGATCGCGCACCACAACGCGCGCGCATTTCAGAAGGTTTCTGGCGCGGGCGTAATAGCCCAGTCCGGCCCATTCCCCCATGACCTGCGCATCCTCGGCCGCTGCAAGATCGGCGACGGTGGGCCAAAGCGTGGTGAAGCGCAGGAAATAGGATTTGACCGCCGCGACGGTGGTCTGTTGGAGCATCACCTCGCTCAGCCAGATACGGTAGGGATCGGGATGGGCACCAGCCGCGCGGGCTGCGGGGCTGATCCGCCAAGGCAGGTCGCGGGCATGGGTATCATACCACGCAAGCAGGCTTTCGGCCTCGGCGAAATAACGCATAGTTTACCCCCTTGCCGCGCAATCGGCTCTGGTATCCCCTGTCACATGCCATAGATTAGCGCCAGTGAGGAGAGCGCCAACCATGACCAGCCGCAAGGCCGCGACATACGGGTTCAAACGCACCTCGGCGTTGCTGCAGACCAGCATACGCCGCGCCTCCGAGAGCCGTGGGTTTGCGCAATCGCGGCTATTGACGCATTGGGCCGAAGTGGTGGGCGACGACATCGCCGCCATCGCGCGGCCCGTCGAAGTGTCCTATGCGCGGCAGGGGATGGGGGCGACGCTCACGCTGCTCACGACCGGCGCGCAGGCCCCGATGCTGGAGATGCAGAACGAAAAGCTGCGCGAGCGGGTCAATGCCGTCTATGGCTACAATGCCATCGCGCGTATCCGCATCACTCAGACCGCGCCCGTGGGCTTTGCAGAGGGGCAGGTGGAGTTCACCCATCGGCCCAAAGTGGCGGCCCTGCCCGTCGTGGCACCCGAGACGTTGCAAACCGCCACGAGCCTTGCCGCACCTGTGACCGACGATGGATTGCGGGCGGCGCTGGAAAGGCTGGCGCGCAACGTGTTAACAAAGTCACAACACTGACTGACCCATCAGACCAAGGATAATGATATGAAACACTTGATCGCAACCGGGGCGCTGGCCCTTGCCATGCTTACCGGCCCCGCCGTGGCGCAAGAGGCGGCCCCGGATACATCGCAAATCGTCGAAATGACGATGGGGCCAGAGGATGCCAAGGTGACGATCATCGAATACGCGTCCTTTACCTGTCCGCATTGTGCCAATTTTCACAAGGGGCCGCTCAAGCAGTTGAAGGCTGAGTATATCGACACGGACAAGGTGCATTTCATCTATCGCGATGTCTATTTTGACCGGTTCGGCCTATGGGCGTCGATGGTGGCGCGCTGTGGCGGGCCAGAGAAATTCTTTGGCATCTCGGACATGATTTATGAGCAGCAGGGGGAATGGACCCAAGGCGAGCCTGCCGCGATTGCCGACAACCTGCGCCGGATCGGCAAGGTTGCAGGGCTGGAGCCGGATGCGGTTGAAGCCTGTCTCAATGACACCGAAAAGGCCAAGGCGCTGGTCGCGTGGTATCAAGAGAACGCCGAGGCCCATGGCGTCGAGTCGACGCCGACGCTGGTGATCAACGAGCAGAAATATGCCAACATGGCCTATGACGATCTCAAGGCGATCATCGAGGAAAAGCTGGCGGAGTGATCCACCGGGCGGGGTTGGGTCGGGATTGCGTATCCCGGCCCGTTTATCCCTCTGGACAGTTTCGCACGGCAGTGGCAGAATTTGATCAAATTCCCTCTACCTGCCGGAGCACCCCATGAAAGACGACAATTTCCTGCGTGAGATGAACGCGCGCCATCTGTGGCACCCGATGGGGCATCCCGGTGAGCAGCAGGCCAATGCACCGAAAATCATCAAAAGTGCCGCAGGCGTGCGGATCACCGATATCGACGGGCATGATCCGGTGGATGCGGTGGGGGGCCTGTGGTGCGTCAACCTTGGCTATTCCAACGATGTGGTGAAGCAGGCGATTTCCGATCAGCTTTGGCAATTGCCTTATTATTCTGCCTTTGCCGGCAGCACCAACCCCGCGGCCATCGAAGCCTCTTATGCGGTGCAGGAGTTCTTTGCCGAGGATGGGATGACGCGCGTCTTTTTCACCTCGGGCGGGTCGGATAGCGTGGACACGGCGCTGCGCATGGCGCGGCAATATCACCGCCTGCGGGGGGAACCCACGCGCACCAAGTTCCTGAGCCTGAAAAAGGGCTATCACGGCACCCATTGGGGTGGCGCGTCGGTCAATGGCAACAACCGGTTCCGGATCACCTATGAGCCGCTGTTGCCGGGCTGTTTTCATCTGCCCAGCCCCTATACCTATCGCAACCCGTTCGATGAGACCGATGGGGCCAAACTGGCGGAAAAGATCGCCGCCGCCATGGTGGATGAGATCGAGTTTCAGGACCCCAGCACGATTGCCGCCTTTATCATGGAGCCTATTCAAGGCGCTGGCGGTGTGATCGTGCCGGATGCGTCCTTTATGAAGCATATGCGCGACATCTGCGACCGCTACGGTATTCTGATGATCTCGGACGAGGTGATCACCGGCTTTGGGCGCACGGGAGATTGGACCGGAGCCCGGCATTGGGGCGTCAAGCCCGACATGATGACCATCGCCAAGGGCATCACCAGTGGATATTTCCCTGTGGGCGGCGTGGTTCTGGGCGACAAGGTCGCCGAGGTATTTGAAAAGGCAGGGCCAGAGGGCAGCATCTGGACCGGCTACACCTATTCGGCGCATCCCGTGGGGGCGGCGGCGGTGGTGGCCTGCCTGTCAGAAACGCTGCGGCTGGATACCAAGAGCAATGCCGCTGTGCGCGGCACGCAGCTTTATGAAGGGGTCAAGAAGCTGGCCGAAAAATACGACATCATCGGTGATGTGCGTGGCGGTCATGGCTTGATGATGGGAATCGAGCTGGTCAGCGACCGCGCGAAAAAGACGCCCATGGATGCCGCGACCATGAAGCGGGTGCATCAGGCGACGTATGAGGCGGGGGCGATGGTGCGTCTGGGGGCGCATAATATCCTGATGTCGCCGCCTCTGGTGATTTCCGAGGCTGAGGTGAACGTGATCCTGTCGGCGCTTGATGCCGGGTTTGCGGCAGCCTGAGCAGGCCATTCTACCTCTGAAAAAGCACGCAAGCGCCTGTTATGGCGCTTGCGTGGCGGCAGTTGAAAAGGCTGGGCAGACAGTCAGCCAAACCGACCCCATGCTGATTTCATGGCTTTGGACATGTTGTCCCAAGCCTCGTCTGCGCCGGTCTTGAAATCTTTCCACGCTTCGATGCTGGCGGCCTCGATCTTGTCATACTGGGCTGCCATCTCGGCGCGTTTTTCGCGCAGCTCTTTGATCTGCTCCTGATACTTGATCTGCATGTCGGCAGACGCCTCGCGCGACTGGGCTTGTAGCTTGTCGATTTCGGCTTTCCATTGATCGAGTTGGGCTTGCAGCTTGTTCTGGTATGTCTCTTTGTCCATAACGGGTCCTCCTTGAGGGAAAATCGTCGTGTCGTTCTGACGTCTACCTATGCATGATCTCTATGAATCCAAAGGGGCCAGCGGACATCCGCTGGCCCCCATGATTGTCAAATCGGGTGAAAAGTTACTCGAACTTCTTGATTTCGCCCGATTTAAGCCGGCTGAGGTAGCTGTCCAACTCGCGTTTGACGATGGGCATCAGGATGTAGAGCCCGATGATATTGACCACTGCCATGGCAAAGATCGCCGCATCCGAGAAGTCGATCACCGGGCCAAGATTGGCGGCGGCACCGATCACCACGAAGATGCAGAAGATCACCTTGAACACCAGTTCCTTGGTCTCGCCTTCGCCAAAGAGATAGGTCCAGGCCTTGAGGCCGTAATAGGACCAGCTGATCATGGTGGAAAAGGCAAAGAGCACGACGGCGATTGCCAGAACATAAGGAAACCAGCTGATCGCACTGCCAAAGGCAGCGGAGGTCAGACCAACGCCCGAAGTGCCGCCGACGGTTTGGATCGCGGTGCCCGCTTCGTTGAGCAGGTAATTGCCATCCGGTCCTGCAACAAGCTGCCCGGTGATGATGATCACAAGAGCGGTCATGGTGCAGATCACCACGGTGTCGATGAAAGGCTCAAGCAGCGATACGAACCCTTCGGTGATTGGTTCCTTGGTGCGCACCGCCGAATGGGCGATGGCCGCCGAACCAACACCAGCCTCGTTCGAGAAGGCGGCGCGCTTGAAGCCCTGAATGAGCGCGCCGACCATGCCGCCCGCAACGCCAAGCCCGGTAAAGGCCCCTTCGAAAATCTGGCCAAAAGCCCAGCCGATCTGATCCGCGTTCATCACGATGATGATAAGCGCCGTGCCGACATAAAGGATACCCATGAACGGCACGACCTTTTCGGTGACCCGCGCGATGGATTTCAGGCCGCCCACGATCACCGCAAAGACCACACCGGCAAAAATCACGCCGGTGATCCAGCCCGGATATGCGCCGACGATGCCCGCAATCTGCTGATGCGCCTGATTGGCCTGAAACATATTGCCGCCGCCAAGCGCGCCAAGGATACAAAAGATCGAGAAGAGCACGGCGAGGATTTTGCCACCCGGCACGCCGCGTTCGGCAAAGCCCTTGGTCAGGTAATACATCGGGCCGCCGGAAACGCGCCCGTCGGGGTATTCGTTGCGGTATTTCACGCCCAAGGTGCATTCGGTAAACTTAGACGCCATGCCCATGAGGCCCGCAAGGATCATCCAGAAGGTGGCACCGGGGCCACCGATGCTGACCGCAACGGCGACGCCTGCGATATTGCCAAGGCCGACAGTGCCCGAGAGGGCCGTCGCGAGGGCCTGAAAATGGCTGACCTCACCGGCATCGTTGGGGTCGGAGTAGTCGCCTTTGACCAATGCAATGGAATGGCCGATCGCGCGAAACTGGATAAAGCCGAAATAGAGCGTGAACACGGTGGCACCAATCACCAACCAAGCCACGATCCAAGGAAAGGAGGTGCCCGGAAAGTTGGAAAAGATCAGATTGACGAACCAGCCGGTTGAACTTGCGAAGATCTGATTGACCTTTTCATCAACGGATTGTGCATGGGCGGGCATGGCAAGCAATGCCGCCCCGACCGCAGCCGCCGCAGGAAATGCGTATCGTTTCATTTTTATCATCCCTGTTGTTTCTATATTTTATGGAACAATGGTGCAGGGCACCGGCGCTGTCTGCACGAGCGCACCGGCGACTGATCCGAACACCCGCGCGCCAATCGCCGACTGACCATCGCGCCCGATCACGATTTGAACGGCGTTCACCTCTTTGGCGATACGGCAGAGCAGATCGGCGGTATTGCCGTAGCGGATCATGGTCTCAACCGGCATCCCGCTGTCCTGCAATTCGGCCACGACGGTGGAAGTGATCGCCTTTTCGGCGCGTTCCATTTCTTCGCGGCGGCGTTTGTGGCGCTCTTCCAGTTCGCTTGCGGTCAGGAAGGAATAGGGCGACCATTCAAGCACATGCGCCAGAACGATGGTGCCGCCCTGAGCGCGTGCGCGGTCTACCGCGAATTCCAAGGCGCGTCGCGATGACACGCTGCCGTCGTAGCCGACGACGAACTTTCCAGACATGACAGGATCTCCCTCGTTGTTGTTGCTTGTCCGGGCATCCTGACGGCGCCCGGTAGGTTACTCTACCAGAGGTTACGTCTGCGGTTTTCCCGGATTTCCCGGTTTTGCAGGCCGAACGCTGTAAATTTCGGCAAAAATCGGGATGTCCTGCAAGAATCTTCGGCTTTGATGCAGAGTTGCGTGCGTGGCGTATCGCCGCGCGCCGCTCTGTCACGGTGACGTCTGTCCCATTGAATCCGGCGGGGGATTTGCGCATAGATGGGGCAAACCCTGCTGGAGAGCCTCATGGACTTGCGCCTGATTACCCAAGATTTCACTGTGTCCCCGCAGATCGAGGTGGCGGATGTGGCCGCTCTCGTCGATGCCGGATATCGTTCGATCCTGTGCAACCGACCGGATGGCGAGGATTATGGGCAGCCTGCGTTTGATGCCGTTGCGGCGGCGGCAGAAGCGGCGGGGCTGGCGGTGCGGTGGGTGCCCATCCATTCTGGGCAGATGACGCAGGCTGCGCTGGACGAGTTTCGCGTGGCGCTAGAGGAGATGCCCAAGCCGATCCTTGCCTATTGCCGCTCTGGCACGCGCTGCACGATGCTGTGGAGCATCACGCGGTTCGAAGACTTGGGTGCGGACGAGATCCTGCGCGCGACCGCGAAGGCGGGCTATGACATGTCCGGTCTTGTGGCGCAGCTTGAACGCCGACAATGACCGATTGGGCCGCCATCGGCCATGACGGAGCGTGCGCGCGCGCCTTTGTGATGCAGGGCGCGCGGATCGTCGAGCAGGCCGCAGCCCCGGATCAAGCAACTGCGCGGGCGCAGCTGCTGTCGATGCCGCAGCGGGTGTTTCGCATCGGTGAGGGGCAGGGGGATCACCTGCCCACGCAGGTGATCCCCCAAGGTGGGCGGGGTCTGGCCCCGCTGGTTCAGGACACCCCGCCCGATGTGATTGACGCTTGGGTGCGCCTTTTGCTGATCGGTCTTTTGCAGGCGCGGGCGCAATGGGATGGGGTGGCTTGGGTGGTCGGGCGCGACCTGAGCCATTGGGTGCATCTGAGCGCGGGCGAGGCGGTGAGTTGCCAGAGCTTTGTGACGCCCCGGCTGGTGCGTCTTTTGGGCGGTGCGGTGCTGCCCTCTGCTGAGGCCATGGCTGATACGCTCAGCCGTCCGGAACGATTGGCGGCGCATCTGCGGGGGGCGGAGGTGCGCGGGGATTCAGCCGCGATCACCGGGCATCTGTTGGCGGCGGAATTGGCGGCGGCGCGGCCCTATTGGCTGGGGCAAAGCGTGGTGCTGATTGCGGATGGATCACAAGCAGAGGGCCTTGCCGGGGCGCTGCGAGAGCATGGGGCGCCGGTCGAGCATGTCGCGCCTGAAAGTCTGACTGCATCGGCCTTGGCGGCGCTTGCCGGGGTGCTGGCGTGAGCCGGTCGCTTAGCCTATCGGCCTATTTGGCCTATGCGCGCCGCGCCGGGCGCGCGGGCCCTGTGCCGGATCAGGTGCGCCCGCCCGGACCCTTGATTTGGGCGCATGCGGTCGATGCGGCGCGCGCGGACACGCTGGTGCATCTTGCGGAGCGGTTGGCGGCGCAGCGGCGCGGCTTGCATCTTTTGTTGACCACATCAAGCACGACCCCGGCCCGGACCGACATGGCGGCATCGGTCATCTGGCAGACAGTGCCCGAGGATAACCTACCCGCCGCTGAGGCATTTTTGGCCCATTGGCGGCCTGATATCTGCGTGTGGACGGGCGGCGATTTGCGGCCTGCGCTGCTGATCTGTGCCTCGCGGATGGCGACCCCGCTTTATCTGGTTGATGCCGACGAGGAAAATCTGGACCGGGCAAGCTGGCGTTGGTTTCCCGACATGCCGCGCGCGGTGCTGGGGCTATTTACGGAAATCCTGACGCGGACCGAAGCGGCGGCACGGCTGGTGCGCCGCTTTGGGGCACCCGAACGGATCGTGACCGTCACGGGCGCGTTCCAAGAAGGCGCGATGACGCTGCCGTTTAATGCCGCCGAGCGCGAAGAGATGGCGGGCCTTTTGCGCAGTCGCCCGATCTGGTTGGCCTCGCGCATCCACCGCGATGAATTGGCAACCGTGCTGGAAACCCACCGTGAAGTCAGCCGTCTGGCGCATCGCAGCGTACTGATCCTTGTGCCGGACGATTTGCAGGACTGCACCGAGATGCGCGCCACGCTGGAGGCGCAGGGTTGGCGGGTGGCGGTCTGGTCCGAGGGCGAGATCCCAAGCGAGACAACGCAGGTGATTCTGGCCGATACGCGGGGCGAGATGGGGCTGTGGTATCGTCTGGCCCCGGTGACGTTCATGGGCTCGTCGCTGGTGTCTGGACAACATGGGCGCGATCCCAATGAGCCTGCCGCGCATGGCTCGGCAATCCTTTACGGCCCCAATGTGGGCCGCTATCTCAATCGCTATTCGCGCTATGCCGAGGCGGGGGCGGCGCGGATTGTGCGCGACAGCCCGACGCTGACAGCGGCGGTGCAGCGGTTGATTGCGCCGGATCAGGCGGCGGTGATGGCGCATGCGGCGTGGGATGTGGCCTCGCGTGGGGCGGCTGTGACTGACCGTATTCAAGATATGCTGCTGGATCGGCTGGACAGGCTGGACGCCGCGCGATGAGCCTGCCCGCCTATTGGTTCACGCCACCGGATCGGCCCGGTTTGCGCGCGCGGCTTTTGACCCCTTGGGCGCTCTGGCGTGCGCGGCGCGGGGGGGCAGATCAGGTTGGCTGGCGTGCGCCGGTGCCGGTGATCTCGGTCGATATGTTGGCGGCGGGGAGCGTGGGCAATTTGCCTGCGGTGCTGGCGGTGATCGGGCAGGTGCAGAGGCTTGGGTTTGCGCCCGTGATCCTTGCGCGCGGGGCGGCGGGGCCGGTTCGGATTGATCCGCGCCGCCATGGTGCAGAGGAGGTTGGGGGCGCTGCGCTGCTTGCGGCCGATTTTGCGCCAACTTGGGTTGCGCCCGACTGGGCTGAGGGCGCGCGGGCGGCCTTGGCGGAGGGGTCTGCCGATTGTCTGGTGATGATGGGCGGGCTGCGCGATCCCGCGTTGATCAAGGACCTGTCCATTGGGGTGGTCGATGCCGTGCGCGGCTTTGGCAATGGGCGGTGTCGTCCGGCTGGGCCACTTGCCGAGCCGTTGGAGGCTGGGTTGGCGCGGGTTCACCTGATGCTGACGGTGGGGCCGCATGCCGCGCAGGCGCGGTTTGCAGCGCTATGGGGCGCGCGGATTTCATCGCCGGTGATGGCGGGCGAATTGCAACCGCTGGAAACGGGCATGGATTGGGCGGGCGCGCGGGTCTTGGCCTTTGCGGGGGGCGAAGATCCGGCGCTTTTCTTTGCCATGTTGCGGGGGCTTGGGGCAGAGCCTGTGCGCTTTGAGGCGTTGGCCACCAAGGAAGCCTATGGTCCGGGCCTATTGGCGCGGTTGGAGCGAGAGGCGTCTTTGCGCCGCGCCCAACTGGTGACGACAGAAGAGGATGCCGTGCGGTTACCACTGGCGTTCCGGCGCAAGGTGCTAAGCCTGCCGATGCGCTTGCAGGTGCCAGACCTTGCGCCGTTGGATGCGGCCCTGACGCAGGTGGGGCTGCGTCAGGACAAATGATCCGTCAGTTGAGGGTGCTGTCCAATCCAACAGGCTGACCCACCACCACAAAGGTCAGCGTTTCCGGATCGAGCAATTCCCGCGCGACACGGTTGATATCGTCGAGCGTGACGGCATTCACCTTGTCATTGCGCGTTACGATGTAATCGGTCGGCAACCCCTCCATCTGCATGCCGACGGCGATGTCGGCGATGGGGCCATTCCCCTCGAACTGCAAAGGGTAGGCGCCGGTCAGATAGGTTTTGGCGTTTTCCAGCTCTTCAGGTGTGACACCCTCTGTGTGGATACGGTCCCACTCGTCACGAATGACAGTGATCGCCTCGGCGACGCGGTCGTTGGCAGAGGCGACAGACCCCATCCAGAGTTGGGCCGCGTCCTTGTCCGCAAGATAGGAATAGACGCCATAGGTCAGGCCGCGCTTTTCACGCACCTCGCTCATCAACCGACTTTCAAAGCCGCCACCGCCAAGGATGTGGTTGAGGATATAGGCGGCAAAGAAATCGGGATCGTCGCGGTCGATGCCAGGTTGGGCAAAGGCGACAATGGATTGCGGTGTCGCAAAATCCGTGACCTTCACACCGCCCGGCAGATTGGGCGCGACATTGCCCGGCAGCGGTGCGCCGCTTTCGGGCAGGTCGCCAAGCAGGCTATCGAGAAGGGCGGCAAGCTCTGCCTCGGTGATGTCGCCCACGGCAGAGACATAAAGCCTGTCACGGGCCAGAGCGCCCTGATGTGCGGCCAAAATATCGTCGCGGGTAAGGGCCGTGACACTCTCGATGGTGCCGTCAAGCGATGAGCCATAGGGATGATCGCCGAACACGAGGCTGTCAAACGCTTGTCCGACGATATCGCGCGGATCGGTTTGCGACGCGTTGATGATCGACAGGATCTGGGCGCGCACACGCTCGATGGCGTCGGGATCAAAGCGCGGCTCTACGAGGCTTGACCGCAGGAGATCCACCGCTTGATCGCGGTTTTCGGTCAGAAACCGGGCTGAGACGCTGACGCGGTCGTCATTGACGGAATAGCGGAAATCGGCGGCGAGGGATTCAGAGGCGCGCGCAAAGCCCTGCGCGTCCATCTCGGCGGCGCCTTCCTCAAGCAGGCCGACCATGAGATTGGTCACGCCGCGCTTGCCCTCCGGATCAAGAGAGCCGCCGCCGCGAAAGCGCAATTCAAGCGCCACGAAGGGGATCGAGTGATCCTCGACCAGCCAAGCCTCAAGCCCGCCGGGCGTGGTGATTTCCCTGACCTCGATTTCAGCGCGCGCGGGCAGCGCAGCCAGCAAAAGAACGAAACTCAGAACGAAACGGATCATTGCGTGACCTCCGGTGCCATAAGCCAGCCTGTGACAGATTGCGTGCGATCCAGCACGTCGCGTGCGGCCTGCAGGATGTCTTCTTCGGTTGTGGCCTGAAGGATCGCGGGCCACGCCTGCACATCGGCCACGGTCAGCCCCTGTGTCAGCGCCTGACCATAGCGATTGGCCAAGCCGCCGGCATCGTCACGGGCATAGGTTTCCGAGGCGCGGAATTGCGTCTTGATACGCTCAAGCTGTTCGGCATCCACGCCTGTTTCCAGGAATGTCAGAAGCGCCTCGTCCATCGCCGCCTCGGCCTGTTCCAGTGTGACACCGGGGGCGGGCACGACAAAGAGGTCAAAGGTGGTGTCATCCAGCGACAGGCCCGAATAAGACGCGCCAACCTGCACCGCTGTCTGGTTCTGGAATTGCAGTTTCTCGGCCAGAAGGGATGTTTGACCGCCACCCAGAATATCGGCCAGCAGGGTCAGCGCTGCGGCCTTTTCCTGTGCGCCGCTGTCACGCTCGGGGGCGAGATAGGAGCGGGTCACATAGGGTTGCGACACGCGCGCGTCGCGCATCGTGATCCGCCGCTCGGCAAGTTGTGGCGGCTCTTGCGGGCGGGCGCGCTCGGGCAGGGCAGGATTGGCAGGGATGGGGCCGTAATAGGTGTCGGCCAGAGCGCGCACCGCGTCAGGCGTGACATCACCCGCGATGATCAGGATGGCGTTATTGGGGGCGTAGAATGTTCGATAGAAGTCAAGCGCCGCGTCAAGATCGAGGGCCTCCATCTCGTGCCGCCAGCCGATGATCGGCACACCGTAGCGGTGATTGAGATACTGCGTCGCGTTCTTTTGCTCACGGAACAGCGCGCCGGGGCTGTTTTCGACCCGTTGATTGCGTTCTTCGATGATCACATCGCGCTCGGTCAGGATATCGGCCTCGTCGAGCTGCAGATTGGTCATACGGTCCGATTCCATCCGCATGACCAACTCCAGCCGGTCGGCGGCGATACGCTGGAAATAGGCGGTGTAATCATAGCTGGTAAAGGCGTTGTCCGAGCCGCCATTGCGCGCCACGGTGGCGGAAAATTCGCCGGGTTCCATGGTCTTGGTGCCCTTGAAGAGCAAATGTTCAAGAAAATGTGCAACGCCCGAGACGCCCGGCGTTTCGTCGGCAGACCCGGCGCGATACCACAGCATTTGCGTGACGACTGGGGCGCGGTGATCCTTGATCACCACCACATCAAGCCCGTTGTCGAGCGTGAAATGCGTCACCTGATCGGTGGTCGAGGCTGATACTGGGGCCGCGAGCGGTAAGAGGGCCAGCGTCAGCCCGGCAAGGAAATGTCGCATTTACGGTCTCCGGTCTAAGTCGCATTTGATCAAGTAGATACGCCTTGGCCGCGCCGTTTCAAGCGGTTGGGTGTTCACTCTGGCGGGGGCGGGCTTGCCGGGGTGAGAACGCCGCGGTTGCGCAGACGTTGTTCCTCTGAATAGGCATCCAGCCATTCGCGGCGGTAGGCCTGAACATAATCGTCGCCGGGCAGGAAGCGCAGCACGTCGACGCGGCCATGCGCCTGACGCAGGGCCTTGTCCTCGGCGGCGAGGGTCTGGCGGATGGCGGGGGTGGCCCCGTAACGGTTCGCGTGATTGACGAGCGCGCCATTGCCTGCGACCCCACCTGCCGAATTGCCCCCCAAGGCGGCCAAACCATCGGCGAGCGGGTTTTGATCCGTCAGATTTGCGCCACCGGGGTTCGGGGCAGGCAGGCTGGCCAAATCCTCGGGTGTTTGCAAGGGCTTGCCGGGAATAATGGAAAACTCGTCAGGCCCGTTTCCGGTATGACGAATCTTGCTGAGCGTGACGTCGTCGCGCCCGCCGCACCCGGCCACGAAAGTGGCCACAAGAAGGGTCAGAACTGTTTTTCGCGGCATCGCCATCGCCACTCTCCTGCAAGGTCATGGGAGCCTTATCGCATTCAAAGCCCGAGGTCACGAGGGCTTTTTGCCAGACGGCAGCAGAACCATACCAAAGGCCCCGACGAAAACCGCAATGTCGGCCACGTTAAACGCATAAGGATTGGTAAAGCCGCAGCAAGACATATTAAGGAAATCCGCCACCGCGCCATAGATCAGCCGGTCGATCACATTACCGAGAGCGCCGCCAACCAGCAGCCCCGCCGCCAAGCGGTGCCAGCGGCCCAGGGGTTCGGTATGCACCCACCAGAGCACTGCGCCTGCGATGACCAGCGCTACCGCGATCAGCACCCAGCGTGTGACCGGATCATCACCGGCGAGAATCCCGAAATTGATGCCGTAGTTCCACGCCATGCGGAGGTTGATAAACGGCGGCCACAGGTCAATCGCCCCGAGACTGCGCAGGTCCATCGCATGTACCACAAGATATTTCGTGGCCTGATCCAGCAGGAAGATCCAGAATGCTGTCCAGAAAACAATCCGCATCGGCGCGTCAGTGCCGGAAATGGCGCATGCCGGTGAAGACCATCGCCAACCCCGCCGCATCCGCCGCTGCAATCACCTCGTCGTCGCGCATCGAGCCGCCGGGCTGAATGATCGCGGTGGCACCCGCCTCTGCGGCGGTCATCAGGCCATCTGCAAAGGGAAAGAACGCATCCGAGGCCACGACGCTGCCTTGGGTCAGGGGGGCCGCCAGACCAAGGGTTTCGGCCATGTCCACCGCCTTGCGCGCAGCGATGCGGCAGCTATCGACCCGGCTCATCTGGCCTGCGCCCACGCCGACGGTGGCCTCATCCTTGACATAGACAATGGCGTTGGATTTGACGTGTTTCGCCACTTTCCACGCAAAGAGCAGATCCGCCAATTCGCGCGGGTCGGGCGCGCGTTTGGTCACGACCTTGAGGTCGCCTGCGGCGATATGGCCGGTATCCTTGTCCTGTACCAGATAGCCGCCGGACACCTGCTTGATCATCCGCCCCGCCGTGGCGGGATCAGCCAGCCCGTATGTCAAAAGGAGGCGCAGGTTTTTCTTCTTGGCGAAAATACTCATGGCACCGGCGTCGGCACCGGGGGCAATCACCACCTCGGTGAAAATTTCTGCAATCTCTTCTGCGGTGGCGGCATCCAGCGGCTGATTGAGCGCGATGATGCCGCCAAAGGCCGAGGTGCGATCGCAATCAAAGGCGTGTTTATAGGCCTCAAGCAGGGTCGCGCCACGCGCCACGCCGCAGGGGTTGGCGTGTTTGATAATGGCGCAGGCAGGGCCATCGGCCGGGGCGAATTCGCTTACCAGTTCAAAGGCCGCGTCTGTGTCGTTGATGTTGTTATAGCTCAGTTCCTTGCCCTGCACCTGCCGGGCGGTGGCCACGCCGGGCCGGTCCGAGCCATCGGTGTAAAAGGCTGCTGCCTGATGCGGGTTCTCGCCATAGCGCAGGGTTTGCGCCAGCGTGCCAGCAAAGGCGCGGCGGCGCGGCGCGGCATCTTCGATGGCCCCGGCCAGCCATGTGCTGACCGCTGCGTCATAGGCGGCGGTGCGGGCATAGGCGATTTGCGCCAGTCGTTGACGGAAGGCACGTGTGGTCTGGCCGTTATGCGCGTCCAGCTCTGCCAGAAGCGGCGCGTAATCGGCCACATCCACCACCACGGTGACAAAGCCGTGGTTCTTGGACGCGGCGCGGATCATCGCCGGGCCGCCGATGTCGATATTCTCGACGCAGTCCTCATAGTCGCCACCGCGGGCGACGGTTTCCTCGAACGGGTAGAGGTTGACGACCAAAAGGTCGATCGGACCAATCCCATGCGCCTGCATCGCGGCCTGATGCTCTGGATTGTCGCGCAGCGCCAAAAGGCCGCCATGCACCATCGGGTGCAGGGTTTTCACGCGCCCGTCCATCATCTCTGGAAAGCCTGTCACCTCGGCCACGTCACGCACCGCAAGACCGGCGTCGCGCAGCGCCTTGGCGGTGCCGCCAGTGGACAAGAGCTCGACCCCGCGCGCGGCCAGCGCTTGGCCAAGCTCGAGAAGCCCGGTCTTGTCGGAAACAGAAAGAAGGGCGCGGGTGATGGGCGCGTGATCGGTCATATCGGGCGGTCCTGCCTTGTCGGTTCACTCATCGGCCACGGGATCAAGCGCCTCCTCCTCGACATCGCGGATGCCGACCGGGGTATCTTGCGCCTTGGCCAGTGACCATCTCAGATGGGTCGCATAGTCCATCGCGCGACCGGATAAAACGATCTGTTTGGTCGCACGCGGTTTGAGGCGCGTTTTTTCAAGATACACACTCGGTTGCAAGGACAAAGCGGCGCGCGCGTCGCTGCGGAACACCCAAATTTCGCCGCTGCGCAGCGCCAGAGAGATGGCGGCCCCCCCCATATCGACCGAGGCATCTACATCCGGGTGCAAATGAAAGCGGATATCATAGGCAATGCCCTTCATGCGGGTCTCGTCTAGGGCGCGGTCAAAGCGGCGTTTGTCCGTCTCTTCGATGGCGAGCAGCATATCCTCACCCACCAGCGCGCGCCCGTCCAAGGTAAGGTCGAGTTGACGCACATGGGTAAGGCCATGACCGCGCAGATAGCCGTCCTGCGCCCCTTCAAAGCGCAGCCCGTCGGGGGCCTTGGTCAGGTTGACCGGCACATGGCGCGGCGCTTCGCTCAGCCAGTCGGGGTGGCGTTTGTCATTGCTCAATCGCGCGCTGGAGCCATTGGCCAGCACCAGCGTCGAATGCGAGGGCGTGGCCCGGCCTGCCCTTCGCCATTCTGGCCCAAAACTATGGCCTGAGCCGCAATTGACGATCAGCGGGCGTCGGCCCGAGGTCAGTTCCAACGCAAGGGTCGAGGCATGCGCCCCCGAGGACGCCGCGCCGGTGGGTGGCGGGGCCGCGTCGATGATCACGCTGGTGCGGCCCGCGCCAAGCCGCGCAAAGCCCATGGCGAACCCGTCCGTGCGCCGGGTCTTGACCCCGCTGGTGGCAAGCGCGCTGTCAAGCCGCCCTTCCAGCCCGCGCCCGCCGCCGTGAAATCGGGCCAGCCCGCCATCAGCATGGCGCAGGCTGCGCAGCGTGGGGGCGATCCGTTCTATGGCGCGCCAATGCGCCTCGCCTGCGGTCCTGCCGGATTCGCTGAGCGCCATGGCGGCCCATGTGAGCAGGGTAAAGACCTCTAGCAGCTCTTCTGGGTTGCGGGTGGGCACGCCGCCCTGCGCGTCGATCTGCGTCTCGCATTCTCGCGCCAGCGCCGTCAGCGCCGGATCGAGATGCGGGTGCATCCCCTCAAGCGACAATCCGGCATAGATCAACCCGGTCAGCGCCTCGAACCGAGGCAGACCGGGGCGGGCGGCCTGCCAGCGGCGGGCAAGAAAGGCGGTCTGCTGCGCCAAAGAGCGGTAAAAGGGGCCAGACGCCTGTGACGGCTGGCCGCTGAGCACGAAAAGCGCCTGACTGATCCAGCGAATCAGGCGGCGGCCAGTCAGATCCGGGGTCCAGCCCGGTCCGGTGCCGTTGCCGTAAAGGTCGATCCAAGCCCAGAGCCATTCTTGCGCGCGCGCCCGTGCCGCCGCATCGCCCGCCGCCGCCAGATCGTCGAGCCAGCCAAAGCCGTGCAGTTGCGCGGCAAAACCCGCGTCGGGCGGGTCAAGTTTCCAGATGAGCGTATCCGGGGCCTCTATGAGGTGCCCCGCAAAGACGAAATTTCCTGCGCACAGCTGACGGCCCCGCGCGAGATAGCCGATGCTGCGCGGTTCCGGCTGCGACAGAAAGGCGGTGGCAGGGCGGCTGAGCGCGGCGCGGCGTGCCGCCAGCCGGTTCAGCAGGCGCGACCAGCGCTCTGGCCAGCGTTCTGGCAAGGGATCGGATGTGGACATATGCCGTGCCTCTGGACGCTTCTCGCGGCGTTGATGAGCACACTATAGCGGTGGGGGGGAATCAAGTCACCGTTTCTTTGTTGGCTTTTCTGGCCTTAAAACCGGAGGCAGGCGATATAGAATCCATCCATTCCACCCAAGTCTGCCCAGTAATCGGGCCGCAGACGCAGCCCGCCTTCTTCGGTGATCCACGCGGGATCAATCCCCGGCTGCGCAAGGGCCGCGCGGTCTACTGTGAGGCCGGGATGACGCGCCAGCGCTTCCTCTACCTGACATTCGCCCTCGTCTGGCAAAAGCGAACAGGTGCAAAAGACAAGCCGCCCGCCGGGTTTCAGGAGGGTCAGCGCATGATCCAGCATCTCAGCCTGAAGGGTGATGAGCGCGCCAAAGTCTGAGCCGTCCTTGGCATGGGGCAGGTCGGGATGCCGCCGAATGGTGCCGGTCGCCGAACAGGGCGCGTCGAGCAGAATTGCGTCATAGGGTCCCCCCTGATGGGCGCGAGCATCCTCGACACGGCAGGTGGCCTCAAGCCCGGTGCGCGCAAGGTTTTCGGCGACACGCGCCATGCGGCGCTCTGACAGGTCCAGCGCTGTCACCTCGGCCCCTGCCGCGGCCAGTTGCAGCGTCTTGCCCCCCGGTGCGGCGCAGAGATCCAGCACTGTCTCGCCGGGCTGCGGAGCCAGAACCTGCACCGGCAGAGCGGCGGCAGCGTCCTGCACCCACCATGCGCCCTCGGCATAGCCGGGCAGGGCCGAGACCTGCCCCGGATCGCTGCGTCGCAGGGAACCCGTAGGCAAAAGCGTGGCACCCAGACGGTCTGCCCAGCCCTGCGGATCGGATTTCACGGTGATGTCGAGCGCTGCCCCGGCGAAATGTGCGCGTTCCATCGCGGTGACAGCCCCCTTGCCCCAAGCCTCGACCAATGGGCCACGTAGCCAATCGGGCAGGCCGGGCTGGCGCAGGTCGTTCCAACTGCGCGGGGCCTCTTCGGCCACTTTGCGCAGCACGGCGTTGACCAGCCCCTTGAGATTGGCATGACGCGGGCTCTGGCCGATAATGTCTACAGCGTCATTGACCACGCCATGCGACTCGCCGCCCTGTGCCAGCTCTACGGTTGCCAGACGCAGCACGTTCTGCACGGGCAGGGGAGGCCCCTTGCGCAGGTGACGCGACAAGAGGCGGTCGGCGCGCGCCAGCCCGCGCAATGTTTCGGAGGCCAGCCGTTGCGCGCGAGCGCGGTCGGCGGGGGCAAGCGGTTCAAGCGCGCCGCCCGCGATGAGATCGGACATAAGCCGCCCCTCGCCCAACACGCGGTCGAGCAGATGCGCCGCGGCGGAGCGGGCGGTGAGCTTGGGCTTTTTCATGGGCCATGTCCTTGGCGAAGGGTTGGCTGTGCGATATATCAGGGGGGTCTTGCCAAGGAAAGCCCGTCCATGACCGATGATACACAGACGCCGTCCCGTGATTTGCCCCCTGCAGCACAGCGTGCGCTTGCCGAAGCCGAGGCGCGGCGCAAAGCGGCCGAAGCACTGGACCTGCCACGCGAATTGGGCGGCCGGCGTGAAGGTTTGGAACCCGTGCGCTACGGCGATTGGGAGAAGAAGGGCCTTGCCATCGACTTTTGAGGGGGCTGGCGCGCGGCGTTATCTCAGGCTGAGGTCGGCAAATTGTCCAGCGCCCTGATCCGAGATGAAGCGCAGCGTGTTGCCCTGCACCCGCACGGCCTGACAGTTGGGGCCAAGATCCATGCTGCCCCAATAAAGATCACGGCAGAAATAATCTCCGTTCCAGCGCCATGCGCCGGTCACGTCGCGCCCAAAGGCACGGCCTTTGATCTGGCCATCTGAGGTCACGTTCAAGGTGATGCCGAACCGCGTTAGATCGCGCCCCTCGATCAGAGAAACGAAGCGGTCGCGTTTTGTCACCGGGGCAAAGCCCTCTGCCATGGCAGGGGCGGCAAGGCCGAGGATCAAAAGAACAGCAAGGGCAACACGCATCGGGACACCATAGCCAAGTTGGTTTCTAAGGTGGTTACGCAGGAGTGCCGGGATCGGATCAGTTATCGCCGAGGCCCAGAACGTCGATCATGTCATAGCTACCCGGTTTGCGCCCCAGCCCCCAGAGTGCGGCCTTGAGCGCGCCACGCGCAAATATCGCGCGATCGGTGGCGATGTGGCGCAGGACGATCCGCTCGCCCGCCGCTGCAAAGATCACGTCATGCTCGCCCACGATGTCGCCGCCGCGAATGGCGGAAAAGCCGATATGCCCGCGCGTGCGTTTGCCGGTGATGCCGTCGCGGGCGCGGTCGCTGGCCCGCTCGAGCGCCACCCCGCGCCCCTCTGCCGCCGCTTCGCCCAGCATGAGCGCCGTGCCCGAGGGTGCATCGACCTTTTGATTGTGATGCGCCTCGACGATCTCGATATCGAAATCCTCGTCCAAGGCCGCTGCCACGCGCTTGGTCAGTTGGGTAAGCAGGTTGACACCAAGGCTCATGTTGCCCGCGCGAATAATGACCGCATGGCGCGCGGCGGCGTCCAGCTTCGGCAAGTGCTCTGCCTCAAACCCGGTTGTGCCGATCACGTGCACGACCCGCGCCTGAGCTGCCAGAATGGCGAATTCCAGTGTGGCGGCAGGCGCGGTAAAGTCGATCACCGCATGGGCGCGCGCGATTGCCTCGAGCGGGTCATCGGTCACTGTGACGCCGATCTCGGCCCCGCCCATGGCGCGGCCCACATCCTGCCCGATCCAATCGTGTCCGGGTCGCTCCAACGCGCCGATCAGCTGCGCGCGCGGGCTCTCAGCCAGCGTGCGGATCAGCATCTGGCCCATACGGCCCGAGGCCCCTGTGATCACGATGCCCGGCAGGTCGGTCATTGGTGGCTCCTTGGTGGTGATTGCGGGCCTGCATAGCGCGCCGGGCTTGAAGCGGCAAGGGCGCGGGTGACGGCACGGTCTGGGCAGGAGTATTTCAGCCAAGAAGAAGCTGGGCGGATTTCTCTGCTTGGAAATGCTGGTCCAAGCGATTAGATGCGGGGCATGGCAAAGAACAAGTTTCATGATGGGCCCGGCCCTTCGCAACGGCAGCTTCGCGTGGGCGAGTTGATCCGCAGGACGCTGTCCGAGGTGCTGATGCGCGGCGACATCCACGATCCCGACCTCAACCGTATTTCGGTGACGGTGGGCGAGGTGCGCACCTCGTCGGATCTGAAGATCGCGACGGCCTATGTGATGCCGTTGGGGGGCGAGGGGCAAGACGATCTGATCGCGCTCCTTGCGCGCAACAAGAACGAGTTGCGGCGCATGATCGGCAAGAAGGTGGGGCTGAAATACGCGCCCGATCTGCGGTTTCGGCTGGACGAGACCTTTGACCAGATGGATGAGACGCGACGCCTCTTTGATCAAGATACGGTGCGTCGGGATGTGGAAGGCTAGGCTCGGTCTTTTGCTTGTGGCGGTGTTCGGCTCTGGCGCAGGGCAGGCCGCAGAGTGCCGTGCCGAACGGTTCGAGGGCGAAAGCTATACCGTTTGCGCAGTGGACATGGTGCGCGATGACCTTCGGCTTTTTCTAAACAGCGCCGAGTCCGGCACGCCGCTGGGCAGCTTTGGAGCAATTGAAGGCAAGCTGAAGGCCGAGGGCAAAACGCTGGTCTTTGCGATGAATGCAGGGATGTACCACGCAGATCGCAGCCCGGTGGGGCTGTATGTGGAGGCGGGCCAAGAGATGCGCGGCCTTGTCACCCGCGATGGCCCCGGCAATTTCGGGCTGTTGCCCAATGGGGTGTTTTGCATCCGTGATGGCCGCGCCGATGTGATCGAGACCCTGCGGTTTGCGCGCGAGCGTCCGCACTGTCGTGATGCCAGCCAATCGGGTCCGATGCTGGTGATTGATGGCGCGCTGCATCCGCGGTTTCTGGTGGAAAGCGACAGCCGCTATATCCGCAACGGGGTAGGCACGTCGGAAGACGGGCGGCGGGCCTGGTTCGTGATCTCTGACCGGGCGGTGAATTTTCACACATTCGGGCGATTTTTTCGCGATCACCTGAGAGTGCGCCAAGCGCTTTACTTTGATGGCAAGGTATCGCGTCTGTTCGCGCCGGGATTGGGGCGCTCTGACATCGGCTTTCCTCTGGGGCCGATGGTGGGCGCGGTGATTGACGCGGATGCTGCGGTGGATTAGGCGCTGCTGGCTTAGGCAACAGGCAAAGGGCCGGGCATGGCACGCAAACGCAAAGGGCGCGAGATTTCGGGGTGGCTGGTGGTGGACAAGCCCGCTGGCATGACCTCGACCGCCGTGGTCAACAAGGTGAAATGGGCGTTGCAGGCGCAAAAGGCGGGCCATGCCGGCACGCTCGACCCTGAGGCGACGGGGGTTTTGGCCGTAGCGCTTGGCGAGGCGACCAAGACGGTGCCCTATATCACCGACGCGCTCAAGGCCTATACGTTTTGCGTGCGATTGGGGCAGGCGACCAACACCGATGACACCGAGGGCGAGGTGATCGCCGAGAGCGACCGCCGTCCCACGGATGAGGACATCAAGGCGCTGCTTGGTAGCTTTGTCGGGGATGTGATGCAGGTGCCGCCGAAGTATTCCGCCGTCAAGATTGACGGGCAACGCGCCTATAAGTTGGCGCGTGAGGGCGAAGAATTCGAAGTGGCAGCGCGGCCTCTGTGGGTTGAGGAATTGCTGCTCGTGGACCGGCCTGATGCGGATCATGCGGTGTTGGAAATGACCTGTGGCAAGGGCGGTTATGTGCGCTCGGTGGCACGGGATCTGGGCGAGAAGCTGGGTTGTTTCGGCCATGTGGCGTGGTTGCGGCGCGTCTGGTCGGGCCCGTTCGAGGCCGAGGATGGGTTGAGCATCGAGGACATCGACAAGCTGGCGCACACGCCGGAGTTGGAGGCGCATGTACGCCCGCTTGAAGAGGGGCTCGCGGATGTGCCCATGGTTGCGGCCACGCCCGAGGGCGCGGCGCGCCTGCGCAATGGCAACCCCGGCATGGTGATCGCGCAGGGCATTGAATATGGCGACGAATGCTGGGCCGCGATTGACGGCAAGGCTGTGGCTGTCGGGCGCTACAAGGCGGGGGAACTGCATCCTAGCCGGGTGTTTAATCAATGAGTGGGACTGCCCCCGATCATCTGCATGATCCGGGCGGCAAGGTGCGCTTGCGCCTGCCTGACGGGGTGGTCGGCGGGGCGGAATACTCGGCCTGCGGGCGGTATCGGCAGGTTTTGAGCCGCGATTGGACGGCTGACGGGGTGGCCCCGCGACGGGTGCTATTCGTGGGGATGAACCCGTCAGTCGCGAGCGCCGAGGTCTCTGATCCGACCTGTCATCGAGAAGTGATGTTCGCCAAGGATTGGGGATACTCGTTTTATTTCAAGGGCAACATGCTGGATTGGCGGGCGACCTCGCCCAAAGACCTGCCACGTGATCCCAATGAGGCGTGCAGCGAAGCGAATATCCCGGCACTGGTGGCAATGGCGGAGCAATGCGAAGTGGTTGTGCTGGCGTTTGGGAAACTTCACGCGCGGTATCAAGGGGTTGTGCGGCAGGCCCTGTGCGAGATTGCCGCGACGGGCAAGCCGCTGATGTGTCTTGGGTTGAACAAGGACGGATCGGCCAAACATCCGCTTTACCTGCGCAAGGATACACGGCTCAGGCCATTTCCTATGCCTGTGGTCGGGTGATCAGACCATCACGCGACACATCGCCTTGAGGGTGGTTGCATGGGCGGCTGAGGCGGAGAGGGCTGGTGCGGCCAATTCCTGCGCGGCTGCCAATACGCCGTCGCGCGGGACCACGCGGTCGAAAAAGCCCCAGCCGAGCGCCTCTTCCGTGCTGAGCCGCGCCCCGGCCAAAAGGATCATCCGGGCGCGCGCCGGACCGATCAGGGCGGCAAGGCGGGCCGGGTCGCTGGGTTGCGGCAGAAATCCCAGTTTCATCACCGGATAGAATGCGCCCGCGCCTTCGGCGGCGATACGGATGTCACAGGCGAGCGCCATGCCCATGGCCCCGCCTGCGACCGTACCGTTGAGTGCGGCGATGCTGAGGCCGGGCAGGGCCGCGATAGCGCCTGAAAGGCGTTCCCAAACCGGGCTGGTGGCAAGGCCGCTATGCACGGCCTCAAGATCGGCCCCGGCGGAAAACACCCGGCCTGCGCCGGTCAGGATCAATACGCGGGCCGCTTGCGCGGCTTCGGCGATTTCGGCCAAGTCGGTCAGCATCGCTTCGGTCAGGGCATTGGCCTTGTCCGGGCGGTTGAGGATGGCAATCCAAAGCCCGCCGTCGCGTTCGAGCGTGACCAGAGGGGCCGTGGTCATACCAGGCCGACCCGGCGGCGGATGGCCTCGTCACGCAAGGAAATCTCTTGTCCTGCAAACTCAGCGGCATCAGGGCTGCACATCCACAAAAGGGCACGGGCGGGCCAGTCGGCGGGGATATGTATGGACCAGTCCAATTGACTGACGGGATTCACGCCGCTGGCCTTGATCTCGCGCTGCATGTCGGTGGCGACGGTGCCGGGCGAGAGACCCATGATGCGCACACCAGCGGATGCGGCCTCAAGATCCGCGCAGCGGGTGAGCATCGCGGCCCCGGCCTTGGAGGCGCAATAGGCGCTCCATCCCTCGAGCGGGCTATGGGCTGCCCCAGAGCTGACGGTCAGGATGCTGCCCGAGCCGCGCGTGATCATGCCGGGCAGGGCCGCGCGCATGCCGTTGAACACGCCCTTGAGGTTGATGTCGATGGCGCGCGCCCATGCTTCTGGGTCGGCCTCTGACAGGCTGGTGATCGGCTCGATCACGCCTGCATTGTTGATGAGCACATCCAACTGACCAAAGGCCGTGTGGCAGGCGGCGACGGCGGCCTCCATTTCCCAGTAGCGGCTGACATCGCAGGGGATGGCGATGGCCGAAGGGCCAATTTCGCCGGCCAGTTCGGCAATCGCCTCGGCGTTGCGCGCGACCAGTGCCACCTGCGCGCCCGCAGCGGCAAAAACCCGCGCAGCGGCGGCACCGATCCCTTTGCTGGCGCCGGTGATGAGAACGCATTTGCCTTGCATATCCATAGTATTCCCCTTCATCAGTGCCCCCGTCCTAACGCCGGGGTGGGCCAAGTTCCAGTCAGATCATCCCTTGACCATGATGCCGGGACAACCGAAGTTGTCGGTAACTCCGATTTTCAAAAAGGTGCTCTCGATGTCCTATATGCGCACGCTTGCCGCTTCTACCTCTGTTCTTTGCCTGTCGGCGACAGCTGGATTTGCTGATCTAACCGCCGCCGAAGTCTGGCAGGATTGGCAGAGCTATCTGGAAAGCAATGGCTATACCGTGACGGCCCAGACCGCGCAGGCGGGCGACACGCTGACGATCCGCGATCTGGCGATGCGGTTGGCCGTCCCCGAAGAGGGCGGCACGGTCGAGCTGCGCATGGGAGAGATGCAACTGGTCGAGCAAGGCGACGGATCGGTGGCCGTGATCCTGCCCGAGGTCATGCCGATTGCGATGGACCTCAAGGACGAGACCGGCGAGCAGGTGGCGATCACGATGCAGGTTGCGCAAAAAGGCATGGAAATGGTCGTGACGGGGGACCCAAGCGCCATGACCTATGACTATGCGGCGCAAGAGGTGGCCTTTTCGCTCAATGATGCCGTTGCCGGGGCGGATACGCTTGAAATTGGCATTGCCGAGGTCCGCATGGCCGATATGGCGGGGCGGCATCAGAGCGTGCTGGACGGGGGCATGCGCGCCGTCACACAAGAGCTGACGGCTGGTCCAGTGGTCTATGAGATTGATTTCACCGACACCGAGGAAGGTGGGCGCGCCGAAATTCAAGGCACGATGGCGCGGCTGAGCATGACCGGGGATGGCGATATGGTCGATGGCGTTGACACCACCGACATGGCGGCGGCCTTGCGCGCCGGGTTTCGGGTGGACAGCCTAATCGACTATGAAGAGGGGAACACGGCCTACACGCTGACCAGTGAGGACGGGGTTGTCGAGGGAACGCAAAGTTCGCAAGGCGGTCAGCTGCGCGTGGGTATGGGGCCGGACGGCTTGCTCTATGGCGGCGAGGGGCGCGACGTGCGCATGGCCTTGGAGGGCAGCGCGATGCCATTTCCGGTGACGGCCGAAATGGCGCGGATGGGGTTCAACCTATTGATGCCTGTGTCCAAGAGCGACGAAACGCAGGATTTCGCCTTGGGGCTGGAATTCGGCGGGTTTACCATGGCCGACTCGCTTTGGGCGATGTTCGATCCGGCTGCGCAGCTGCCGCGCGATCCCGCGACGATCAATGTCGACCTGTCGGGTAAGGGCCGGCTCTTTTTCGATCTGCTGGACCCGGAACAGATGACCAAGCTTGAGGAAAGCGACGAGGTGCCGGGCGAGGTTGAAAGCCTTGTTCTGAATGACCTGACGGTGGAGCTTGCGGGTGCCAAGCTGACCGGGGCAGGGGCGTTTACCTTTGATCAGTCGGACTTGACCAGCTTTGACGGGGTGCCCGCACCGGAAGGCGCGATTGATCTGCGTTTGGTCGGGGGCAATGGTCTGCTGGATACGCTGATCGGCATGGGTTTTGTGGCCGAGGATCAGGCGATGATGGTGCGGATGATGGCCGGCATGTTTGCGCGCACGGGGGCGGGCGAGGATGAGCTGACCTCGCGCATCGAAGTGACCGAGGACGGGCAGGTTCTGGCCAACGGTCAGCGTCTGAAATAACGCGAAAATTATCGCACAGAGGGGCCACGGGCGCAGGCGCGTGGCCCTTTTGCTTGGACGCGGGCTTGCGCGTGGGGGGGCGGCGGTCTACCTCAGGGCGGCAACAAGGAGATGCCCATGGCGAAAGCGCTCGATGAATTGACCCACGCGCTGATTGATGCGGCGCTGAAGGCGGGGGCAGAGTCTGCGGATGCGATAGCCCTGCGCGGGCAGTCGATCACAATCGACATGCGCGGTGGCACGCTAGAGCAGGCAGAGCGGGCCGAGGGCGTGGACATCGGTTTGCGGGTCTTGATCGGGGGCCGGCAGGCGACGGTTTCAGCCTCGGATACCGGGGCCATGACGATTGCGGCCTTGGCCGAACGGGCGGTGGCGATGGCACGGGAAGCCCCGGTTGATCCCTATGCCGGGCTGGCCGATGCGGGGCAGCTGGCGAAAGATTGGGATGTGGCGGCGCTGGAACTGTGTGATCCGGCACCCGAGCCTGCGCCCGATGCCTTGGCACGGATGGCACAGGAGGCAGAGGCGGCGGCCTTGGCGGTTGATGGTGTGACGCAGGTGCAATCCGCGACGGCAGGTTACAGCCACCGCGCGGTGCATATTGCGGCAAGCAACGGGTTTTCGGGTGGCTATGCCCGCAGCGATACCGGCCTCTCTTGCGTGGCGATAGCGGGGACAGGCACCGGTATGGAGCGCGATTATGATGGCGATAGCCGGATTTTCGCCAGCGATTTACGGGATGCGGCGGAGATCGGGCAAAGGGCCGGTCTGCGCGCGGTGGAGCGTCTGGGCGCGCGCCGTCCGCGCACCGGGGCCTATCCGGTGCTGTTTGACGAGCGCATTTCTGGCACGTTGATCGGGCATCTCTTGGCTGCGGCGAATGGCGCGTCGGTGGCGCGGGGGTCGTCATGGCTGCGGGGGCGGTTGGGCGAGCAGGTGCTGCCCAAGGCGCTCTCGGTGATGGAAGACCCGCACCGTACGCGCGTAAGCGGGTCGCGCCCGTTTGATGCCGAGGGGTTGCCGACCGCCAAGCGGGCGATTGTGCAGGACGGCATGCTGATGGGCTGGACGCTTGATCTGGCCAATGCGCGCAAGCTGGGGATGCAGAGCAGCGCCAATGCCACGCGCGGCACATCCTCTGCGCCCTCGCCGGGGACGTGGAACATCGCTCTCACGCAGGGCGCGCAGAGCCGCGATGATCTGATCCGCGCGATGGGAACGGGCCTGTTGGTCACGTCGATGATCGGCTCGACGATCAATCCCAACACCGGCGATTATTCGCGGGGGGCGGCGGGGTTTTGGGTTGAGAATGGTGAGATTGCCTATTCGGTCAATGAATGCACGATCGCGGGCAGTCTGCCAGAGATGTTGCGCCGCCTGATTCCGGCCAATGACGCGCGCACGCATTTGGGGCGGGTTGTGCCATCGCTGTTGATCGAGGGGCTGACGCTTGCCGGGGAATGACCTCGCACTCTTGATCGAGGCTGCGCGTGAGGCGGGCCGGATCGCGACCGCCTATGTCGGTGGGCCATTAGAGGTGCAGGACAAGGCCGGGGGGGCAGGCCCGGTGACGGCGGCGGATCTCGCAGTCAATGCGATGCTGGCGGAGCAATTGCGCAGCGCACGGCCCGGCTATGGTTGGTTGTCGGAAGAGAGCGAGGATACGACCGCACGATTGGCGGCGGATCGGGTGTTCATTGTCGATCCCATCGACGGCACGCGCAGTTTCATTGAAGGCAATCACAATTGGGCGCATTCGCTCGCTGTGGCGCAGGGCGGTGTGGTGGTGGCCGCCGCGATCTATCTGCCGATGCGCGATAAACTCTATGCCGCGGCTGCGGGTGAGGGGGCCACGTTGAATGGTCTGCCGATCCGGGCCACGGGCCGGGCCGATCTGGTGGGGGCGTCTATCCTGGCCTCCAAGCCGAATTATGCGCCCGAGCATTGGCGTGATGGCCGCGTGCCCGAGGTGGCGCGCGCCTTTCGGCCGTCTTTGGCCTATCGCCTCAGCCTTGTGGCGGAGGGGCGCTATGATGCGATGATGACGCTGCGCCCGTCCTGGGAATGGGATATCGCGGCGGGCGATCTGATTTTGCGCGAGGCAGGCGCGATGACCTCCGACCGCCGCGCCGCACCGCTGCGGTTCAACAATCCGGTGCCGATGGTGGATGGTGTTTTGGCCGCGAACCCGGTGCTGCACGGAGCTTTGCACGCCGCATTGGCGGGGTGATGCCCCTTGCACCCAGCGGCGATCCACGTCTAATGCGCAGGCGACAGGATCAAAAAACAGGCACATCATGCCCCGCTCCGACAATCTGACCGGCGCCCTCTTGATGATGGGTTCTATGGCGGCGTTTACGCTGAACGACGCCATGATCAAGGCGTTGGCCGGGCAGGTGCCGCTGTTTCAGGTGATGTTCCTGCGCGGATTGGTGACGACGATCCTGGTCGCGTTGATTGCCTGGAAGATGGGCGCGCTCAAGCGGCATTTGCCGCGCGAGGACTGGGGGCCGGTGTTCTGGCGCATGGTGGGCGAGATCGGATCGGCCTATTTCTTTGTCACAGCGCTTTATCACATGCCGCTGGCCAATATCAGCGCGATCATGCAGGCCCTGCCGCTGACGCTGACGCTGGCTGCCGCGCTCTTTTTCCGCGAGCCGGTGGGTTGGCGGCGGATGGCCGCGATCATGGCGGGGTTCATCGGCGTCATGCTGATCGTGCGGCCGGGAACCGAAGGGTTCAACATCTATTCGGTTTATGGATTGGCGGCGGTGGCCTTTGTCACGCTGCGCGATCTGGCAACGCGGCGGTTATCGCGTGATGTGCCCTCTATGCTGGTGACGCTGTTCAATTCGTTCTTCATCATGGCCTTTTTCGGTCTGGGAAGCCTGACCGGAGAATGGGTGGCGTTGGATGGTCGGGCCGCTCTTTTGATTTGCGGTGCCGCGGTGATGATTATTGGCGGCTATCTGTTTTCGATCATGGTGATGCGCGTGGGCGAGATCAGTTTTGTGGCCCCGTTCCGCTATACCAGCCTGATCTGGGCGCTGATCCTCGGCTGGCTGGCCTTTGGAGACTGGCCGCAGACCTTGACCTTGGTCGGGGCCGGAATCGTGGTGGCGAGTGGTCTTTTCACCCTCTACCGCGAGGCGCAGATCAGCCGACGGGCCAAGGCGGATTTGAAAAGACAGCTTTCACTTGGTCCTCGTCCACGTTGAACTGAGACTTGAAGAACGCCGCTTCGCGTGCGTCGATCGGATGCATCGGGCCGGTCTGGTATTTGGCATGCGAGTCGTTGTCGCTATGTTTGGCCCGCAAGTACATATGCGGGCCGGGCTGGATCAGCGTGGGCATATCAAAATGCAGCTTGTGATGGCCGAAGTTCATAACGGTCAGCGGATCACCGGGGCGAAACAATACCGCAAGGCCACAGGCCCAAAAGGGTGCCTGAAGCTCTTCGGCGATGATCCCGCGGTCTGAGAGGGTGACGGAATAGCCCCGGTTATAGTCAATGGCCAAATGCCGCCAGCTCTTGCGCATGGTGCGGGTGTGTTTCTCGAACCAGCGCAGGCTGCGCACAAAGCTGAGGCCGACCGCGTCGTCATCATCCAGGCGAAATTGCATGGAAAGGTCTGTATCCTCGCCCAGTTCTTCCTTGATCGCCAGTTGCATGGCGAGGCGATGCTTCATCGGTTCGCTTTCGATGATCTTGATCTGGGGCACCGGGGCGGTCAGGTCATGCAGCCGGTCCAGGTAGGGTTTCGGCATGTTCTGCCCGATCATCACCAGGAAGGTGAAATCGGGGTTCTGTTGGGCGGCAATCGAGGGCAGGGTGAGGCATTCGAAATGGCGAAAGCGCAGCTCCATCCGGGCGGGGGCATAGAGATAGGCCTCGCGCTCTTTGACAGTGTCATGCATGCGTTTGAACCCGCCCAAGGCGGGATAGGAAAACCGGCAGATTCCGATCACGCGCATGCCCTGTCCTGACCTCTAGCGAAAGCTGGCGCGGACGTTGTCCGCATCAATATGAAACTGTGCGCGAAAGAGTGCTTCGCCCTCGGCATCCAACAGCGACAGTTTGGGCATTCTGACCCCCTCTTTCTGGCGCGAGTCGTTATAGCCGTTATGCCCGCGCACGAACATCGGTTCCTCTGGCCAAGAAAGCGTGGGCACATTCTGCCAGAGGCGGGCGTGGGAATAGTTCATGATTGTATGACGCACACCGGGGCGCACCGAAAGGGCAAGGGCCGGTGTCCACATGTGCTGAAACGTGGCCGAGGCCAGAATTCCATCGGGCGTGGGCGTTGCGACAAATCCATTGACGAAATCAATCGCGACGTGGCGATTGCTGCGCAAAAGCCCACGTGCGTTGGTGGCCAGTTTGCGCAGCCGTTCGACAAAATGCACAGAAACCGCATCGTCATCATCCATGCGGAATTGCAGCGATGGCAAATCGCTGTCGATAAGGGCCTCGTTGATGACCTCTCGCATCACGTCGCGGTGGCGCCCCGGGGCACGGACGATGACGCGCGCCTGTGGCAGGCCGCTGAGATTGTCCATCAGGCGGGCGTGGTCCTGACGCGGCATATTGGGGCCGATGACCACCAGTAGGGTGAATTCCGGATCGCTCTGTGCGCGCAGGGGCGGCAGGGTGAACTGCTCAAACAGGCGAAAGCGTTCCTGCATCCGTTCGGGGGCGTAAAGATAGGCCTCACGCTCGGCGGTTTCAGTATGTTCGACCTGAAATCCGCCAAGGGCTGGATAGGAAAACCGGCACAGGCCGATCACCTGCGAATTTGCATTTTCCATCCTGCCCTGCATGCTTTAGACTGCCGCTATCGACTGTGGCATTGGCCTGCTGTGAACGCAAGTCTGGACCTGTTGACAACCCCCGCGACTCCCCCTATACGCGCCCCATCCATGGCTGAGGGGGTCGCCCCGTCGCCTGTATCAGAACTGTAGTGGTCAAGATCCGGGCGAATGCGCCCCGATCCTCTGGAAACCCACCGCGTCGGACCCGATTGATAGGGTGCGATTGCGGTCTTTGCGTATTGCGGACGCGTGATTCGCTTTTGATTAACCGCATGGGGCTGGTCCTTGTGCAGACACATGTGTTGAGAGACGGGGAAATAACCGGAATGCCAACGATCCAACAGCTGATCCGCAAGCCGCGGCAGCCGAAAGTCAGAACCACCAAGTCACAGCATCTTCAGGGCTGCCCGCAAAAGCGTGGCGTCTGTACGCGCGTCTATACGACGACGCCGAAGAAGCCGAACTCGGCCATGCGTAAGGTTGCCAAGGTGCGCCTGACCAACGGCTTTGAGGTCATCAGCTATATTCCCGGCGAGAGCCACAACCTTCAGGAGCACTCTGTGGTTCTGATCCGTGGCGGCCGTGTAAAAGACCTTCCCGGTGTGCGTTACCACATCCTGCGCGGCGTTCTCGATACGCAAGGCGTCAAGGATCGTAAGCAGCGCCGTTCGAAATATGGCGCGAAGCGTCCGAAGTAAGAGGAATCACAGATGTCTCGTCGTCACGCCGCAGAAAAACGCGAAGTCCTGCCCGATGCCAAGTATGGTGATCGGGTTCTGACCAAGTTCATGAACAACCTGATGATCGACGGTAAGAAATCCGTCGCCGAAACGATCGTCTACAACGCGCTCGAGCGCGTCGAAGGCAAGATCAAGCGCGCCCCCGTGGAAGTGTTCCACGAAGCGCTCGACAACATCAAACCGTCGGTCGAAGTGCGCTCGCGCCGCGTCGGTGGTGCCACCTATCAGGTGCCCGTCGAAGTTCGCCCCGAGCGTCGTGAAGCACTGGCGATCCGCTGGCTGATCAACGCGTCGCGCTCGCGCAACGAGAACACGATGGAAGAGCGTCTGGCAGGCGAACTGCTTGATGCAGTCCAGAGCCGCGGTTCGGCCGTGAAAAAGCGCGAAGACACCCACAAGATGGCAGACGCAAACAAAGCGTTCAGCCACTACCGCTGGTAAACCTCAGAGGCATTTGAATCATGGCACGCGACTATCCCCTCCAGCGTTACCGGAATTTCGGGATCATGGCCCACATCGATGCGGGCAAGACCACGACCACCGAGCGCATTCTGTTCTACACCGGCAAGTCCCACAAAATCGGCGAAGTCCACGACGGCGCCGCAACGATGGACTGGATGGAGCAGGAGCAGGAACGCGGTATCACCATTACTTCGGCTGCGACCACGACCTTCTGGCAGCGTCAGGAAGACCCGGGCGCAGAGGGTGCGTCGGATACCAAGTACCGCTTCAACATCATCGACACCCCCGGCCACGTCGACTTTACCATTGAAGTCGAGCGTTCGCTGGCGGTTCTCGATGGCGCGATCTGTCTTTTGGACGGGAACGCCGGTGTCGAGCCGCAGACCGAAACCGTGTGGCGTCAGGCTGACCGCTACAAGGTGCCGCGTCTCGTGTTCGTCAACAAGATGGACAAGATCGGCGCTGACTTCTTCAACTGCGTCAAGATGATCAAGGACCGCACCGGGGCTATCCCCGCGCCTGTGGCTCTGCCGATCGGTGCCGAAGATCAACTCGAAGGCATCATCGACCTGATCAAGATGGAAGAATGGGTCTGGAAGGGCGAAGATCTGGGCGCGTCCTGGGTTCGCCAGCCGATCCGTGACGACCTCAAGGATATGGCCGACGAATGGCGTGCCAACCTGATCGAAGTCGCTGTCGAAATGGACGACGACGCGATGGAAGGGTATCTTGAAGGCAAAGAGCCCGATGAGGCAACGCTGCGTTCGCTGATCCGCAAGGGCACGCTGTCTCTCAGCTTTGTTCCCGTTCTGGTTGGCTCTGCCTTCAAGAACAAGGGCGTGCAGCCGCTTCTGAATGCCGTGATCGACTTCTTGCCGTCGCCGCTCGACGTTCCTCCGTATATGGGCTTTAGCCCGGATGACGAGACCGAGACCCGTAACATCGCGCGCCATGCCGACGATGCAGAGCCGTTCTCGGCACTCGCGTTCAAGATCATGAACGACCCGTTCGTGGGATCGCTGACCTTTACCCGGATTTACTCGGGTCAAATGAAAAAAGGTGACGCGATGCTCAATTCGACCAAGGGCAAGAAAGAGCGCGTTGGCCGGATGATGATGATGCATGCCATCAACCGCGAAGAGATCGAAGAGGCGTTTGCAGGCGACATTATCGCTCTGGCCGGTCTGAAAGAGACCACCACGGGTGACACGCTCTGCGATCCGACCAAGCCGGTTGTTCTGGAAACCATGACCTTCCCCGATCCGGTTATCGAGATCGCGGTTGAACCCAAAACCAAAGGCGACCAAGAGAAAATGTCGGCGGGTCTGGCCCGTCTGGCGGCAGAAGACCCCTCCTTCCGCGTCGAGACCGATATTGAATCCGGTCAGACGATCATGAAGGGCATGGGCGAACTGCATCTCGACATTCTGGTTGACCGTCTGCGTCGCGAGTTCAAGGTTGAGGCCAATATCGGTGCGCCGCAAGTGGCTTACCGTGAGACCATCAGCCATATGGTCGAGCATACCTACACCCACAAGAAACAGTCGGGTGGTTCGGGTCAGTTCGCCGAGGTCAAGCTGGTCATCACGCCGACAGAACCGGGCGAAGGCTTTAGCTTTGAAAGCAAGATCGTTGGCGGTGCCGTGCCCAAGGAATATATCCCGGGTGTTGAAAAGGGTATCCGTTCGGTGATGGACAGCGGCCCGCTCGCTGGCTTTCCGGTGATCGACTTCAAGGTCGCGCTGATCGACGGCAAGTATCACGACGTGGACTCTTCGGTCATGGCGTTCGAGATTGCTGGCCGGATGGGCATGCGCGAAGGTCTCAAGAAGGCCGGTGCCAAGCTGCTCGAGCCGGTTATGAAGGTCGAAGTCGTGACGCCCGAGGAATATACCGGCAACGTCATCGGCGATCTTACGTCGCGGCGTGGGCAGGTTTCGGGTCAGGAGCAGCGCGGCAACGCGATTGCGATCAATGCAAACGTGCCGCTGGCCAATATGTTCGGCTATATCAACACGCTGCGCTCGATGTCTTCGGGACGCGCCCAGTTCACCATGCAATTCTCGCATTATGAGCCGGTTCCGCACAACATCTCTGAAGAGATCCAGAAGAAATACGCATAACGGCGGTGGGCAATTTGCCCACCCTACCACCCCTGTAGGGTGCGCCATCGCGCACCGCATTCGAACCAAGAAGGAGCCAGAACAATGGCAAAGGAAAAGTTTGCACGTAACAAGCCGCATGTGAACATCGGCACGATTGGTCACGTTGACCACGGCAAGACGACGTTGACGGCGGCGATCACCAAGTATTTCGGCGAGTTCCGGGCCTATGACCAGATTGACGGGGCGCCTGAAGAGAAGGCGCGCGGGATCACGATCTCGACCGCGCATGTGGAGTATGAGACCGAAGCGCGTCACTATGCGCATGTCGACTGCCCCGGCCACGCCGACTATGTGAAGAACATGATCACCGGTGCCGCCCAGATGGATGGCGCGATCCTGGTTGTGAACGCGGCTGACGGCCCGATGCCGCAGACGCGCGAGCACATCCTGCTTGGTCGTCAGGTGGGCATCCCCTTCATGGTCGTCTACATGAACAAGGTCGATCAGGTGGATGACGAAGAGCTGCTCGAGCTGGTCGAGATGGAGATCCGCGAGCTGCTGACCTCCTACGACTATCCCGGCGACGATATTCCGATCGTGCGCGGCTCGGCGCTGCATGCGATGAACGGCACCCAGCCGGAGATCGGCGAGAACTCGATCCGCGCGCTGATGGAAGCGGTTGACAGCTATATCCCGACGCCCGCACGCGCCGTGGACCAGCCGTTCCTGATGCCGATCGAAGACGTGTTCTCGATCTCGGGCCGTGGCACGGTTGTGACCGGTCGTATCGAGCGTGGCGTGATCAACGTCGGCGACAGCATCGAGATCGTGGGCATCCGCGACACCAAGACCACCACCTGCACGGGCGTCGAGATGTTCCGCAAGCTCTTGGATCGTGGGGAAGCGGGCGACAATATCGGCGCACTCTTGCGCGGTGTGGACCGTGAGGGTGTCGAGCGCGGCCAGGTGCTGTGCAAGCCCGGTTCGGTCAAGCCGCACACCAAGTTCGAGGCCGAGGCCTATATCCTGACCAAGGAAGAGGGTGGCCGTCATACGCCGTTCTTTGCCAACTACCGCCCGCAGTTCTACTTCCGCACCACGGACGTGACCGGCACGGTGATGCTGCCCGAGGGCACCGAAATGGTGATGCCGGGCGACAACCTGAAGTTCACGGTTGAGCTGATCGCGCCCATCGCCATGGAAGACGGCCTGCGCTTCGCCATCCGCGAAGGCGGCCGCACCGTCGGCGCCGGCGTCGTGTCGAAGATCATCGAGTAACAACCTTTAAGGGTTCGACGAGGGAGGCCGGATGGTCCGGCCTTCCTCCTATCAACTCCAATGCCGCGAAAGGCTAAGACAAATGCAAAGCCAAAATATTCGCATTCGGCTCAAGGCGTTTGATTACCGTGTGCTGGATGCCAGCACGCAGGAAATCGTCAATACCGCCAAACGGACCGGTGCCCAGGTGCGTGGGCCGATCCCGCTGCCGAACAAGATCGAGAAATTCACGGTTCTGCGTAGTCCGCACGTGAACAAGAAATCCCGCGACCAGTTCGAGATCCGGACGCATAAGCGTCTCTTGGACATCGTCGACCCCACGCCGCAGACGGTGGACGCGCTGATGAAGCTCGACCTCGCCGCTGGCGTGGACGTGCAGATTTCGGTTTAAGGAGAGCAAGAGATGTTGCGCTCTGGTGTGATCGCGAAAAAAGTCGGCATGACCCGGCTTTTCCTCGAAGACGGCAAACAGGTTCCTGTGACCGTTCTTCAATTGGACAAACTTCAGGTGGTGGCACAGCGCACCCCTGAGAAAGACGGCTACACGGCCGTGCAACTCGGTGCGGGAACCGCCAAGGCCAAGCGGACGACGCAGGCCATGCGTGGCCACTTCGCCGCAGCCAAAGTTGAACCCAAGCGCAAGATCGCGGAATTCCGCGTAGCGCCTGAGGCCCTGATCAATGTGGGCGAGGAAATCACTGCTGACCATTACTTTGAAGGTCAGTTCGTGGATGTCTCGGGCACCTCGATCGGTAAAGGCTTTGCCGGTGCGATGAAGCGTCACAACTTTGGCGGTCTGCGGGCCAGCCACGGTGTGTCGATCAGCCACCGTTCGCACGGCTCGACGGGTCAGTGTCAGGACCCGGGCAAGGTGTTCAAGGGCAAGAAAATGGCCGGGCATATGGGGGCTGTGCGTGTCACCACGCAGAACCTTCAGGTCGTCAAGACCGACGCCGACCGTGGCCTTATCATGATCAAGGGCGCTGTTCCGGGGTCCAAAGGTGGTTGGGTGACGATCAAGGATGCGGTGAAAAAGCCGTTCCCCGAGAACGCCATTCTGCCCGCTGCTCTGCGCTCTGCTGCTGAAGAGGCTGCCAAAGCTGCTGAGGCTGCGGCCGCTGCTGCTGCGGCTGAAGCAGAAGCTGAAGCCAAGCGTCTGGCCGAAGAGGCCGCCGCCGCTGAGGAGGCTGCACTGAAAGAGGCTGAGGCCAGCATTCAGGCTGAGAAGAAGGAAGGCGAAGAATGAAACTCGACGTGATCAAACTGGACGGCGGGACGGCCGGCTCGGTCGATCTGGGCGAAGACATCTTCGGCCTGGAGCCGCGCGCAGACATCCTGCACCGCGTCGTTCGTTGGCAGCGCAACAAGGCGCAGGCCGGCACGCACAAGGTCAAGACCCGGTCGGAAACCAGCTATTCCACCAAGAAGATCTATCGCCAAAAGGGCACCGGCGGCGCACGCCACGGTGACAAGAACGCGCCGATCTTCCGCCACGGTGGTATCTACAAGGGTCCGACCCCGCGTAGCCACGCCCATGACCTTCCCAAGAAGGTTCGCGCGCTTGGTCTCAAGCACGCTCTCTCGGCCAAGGCCAAGGCAGGCGCGCTTGTCATCCTTGACGAGGCATCTTCGAACGGCAAGACGGGGGAATTGGCCAAGCAGGTCAAGAACCTCGGCTGGAAGCGCGTGCTGGTGATCGACGGCGCACAGGTGAATGCAGAATTCGCCCGTGCCGCAGCCAATATCGAGGGTCTCGATGTGCTGCCGTCGATGGGCGCAAACGTCTATGACATCCTCAAGCGTGACACGCTCGTGATCACCAAAGCGGGTGTCGAAGCACTGGAGGCTCGTCTGAAATGAGCGCGAAACCTGAACATTACGATGTGATCCGCAAGCCGATCATCACCGAAAAGGCCACCATGGTCTCGGAAAATGGGGCTGTGGTGTTCGAAGTCCACATGGACGCCAACAAGCCTGCCATCAAGGAGGCCGTTGAGGCGCTCTTTGGGGTAAAGGTGACGGCTGTGAACACCACGATCACCAAGGGCAAGCAAAAGCGCTTCCGGGGTCAGCTTGGCCGTCGCAATGACGTCAAGAAAGCCTATGTGACGCTTGCCGAAGGCAACACGATCGACGTGACCACCGGTCTCTGATCGTGGTGGGTTAGCACCCACGCTACGCATTAATATGTGAACCCCGGCTGCCGAGAGGTGGCCGGGGTTTCGCTTTTCACGGTCTTGTATGACCCTTTTGATCGCTTTTCGCTTGTCGAAAAGGGGCGACTTTCCTCTGGAATGCTGGCATTTATCTGCAAGTTGGCGGCGTTGCAGAGAGTAGGATCGACATGCAGCTTGAAATAGACATTGCCGCCGAGGCAATGGAGGATCGGATCGCGTCACTTGACCTTACCTGCTTTGATCGCGGCGATTATGTGAACCTGATCTTGCAGCGTTCTGAGGTGATGTTTGATCGGCCCAAATCGGGGCGGATCATCAAAGCCTGGCAGGAGGGCGACGATGCCCCGATCCAAGCCGTGGTGGATGAGATGGGCGACACGATATCGCGTCGTGCGGCAGGCGTTATTCACGCCGAATACAAGTTAATCAAGAGCCTCCTACAGGATATCAATCCCAAGCGGATCGCGGATATTGGCTGTGGCTATGGGTTCTTTGATCTATTTGCGGCGCAGGATCTGGGGTGCAAGGTGCTCTTGATCGACTTAGAGGAGAACACGCATCGTCATTTCGGGTTCAACACCGAAGGTGCCGCCTATTCCTCGCTGAGCCGCGCCAAAGGGTTGCTCAAGGCGAACGGGATCAAGGCTGACAGAATTGAAACGCTCAATCCAATGACAAAGCCCGCTGAGACGGCCAAGTCCGTCGATCTGGTTGTCAGCTTTCTCTCCTGCGGGTTCCACTATCCTGTGGATATGTATCTGCCATTTCTCGACAAGGTTTTGCGTCCCGGTGGGGCTGCGATATTCGATCTGCGCCGGAGCACGGCGAAGGTGCAGGCCGAAAAGCTGGAGACGTTCGGCACACTGACAGATCTCGACTCGCCCCCGAAAACACGCCGCGTTATGCTAAACAAGGCTGATGCGTAAAATGCCAGAGGCACTGGACGAGGTGATGATCGGTCTGGGCCTTTGATCACTGGTGGTTTCCGCCTGTAAATCTTGGGCAAACCCCTTGACCGCGCATGTGGCCTCCCTTATCAGACCCCATCCGCAAGGCCCCGGATTCGTCCGGGGCTTCGCTGTTGTTCGCAAGGGCAACTCTAACCGGGGACCTACGGGGCCTCATACCTTGGCCACCCTCGGGGGGCTATAACATAGGCGGGTTTACCTGCCGTAAGCAAACGGAAGACAGAAAGCATGGCACTCAAGTCGTATAAGCCGACGACGCCGGGCCAGCGTGGGCTGGTGCTGATCGACCGTTCGGAGCTGTGGAAAGGACGTCCGGTCAAATCTCTCACTGAGGGTTTGACCAAGAATGGCGGCCGGAACAATACCGGACGGATCACGATGCGTCGCAAAGGCGGCGGGGCGAAACGCCTCTATCGTATCGTCGATTTCAAGCGGACGAAATTTGATATCTCGGCAACCGTGGAACGGATCGAATATGACCCGAACCGGACCGCATTTATCGCGCTGATCAAATATGAAGATGGCGAGCAAGCCTATATCCTGGCGCCGCAGCGTCTGGCGATTGGTGACAAGGTCATCGCGTCGGCCAAGGCCGACATCAAGCCGGGCAATGCGATGCCGTTCTCGGGCATGCCCATCGGCACGATCATTCACAACATCGAGCTTAAGGCCGGCAAGGGCGGGCAGATTGCACGCGCCGCTGGCACCTATGCGCAATTCGTGGGCCGCGACGGTGGCTATGCTCAGATCCGTCTGAGCTCGGGCGAGCTGCGTCTGGTGCGCCAGGAATGCATGGCCACTGTTGGGGCCGTCAGCAACCCCGACAACTCGAACCAGAATTACGGCAAAGCGGGCCGTATGCGCCACAAGGGCATCCGCCCGTCTGTGCGTGGTGTGGTTATGAACCCGATCGACCACCCCCATGGTGGTGGTGAGGGTCGGACCTCGGGTGGTCGTCACCCGGTTACGCCTTGGGGCAAGCCCACCAAAGGCGCGCGCACCCGCAACAAGAACAAGGCGTCGCAGGATCTCATCGTGCGCTCGCGTCACGCCAAGAAGAAGGGCCGCTAACACATGGCACGTTCTGTATGGAAAGGCCCCTTTGTCGATGCCTATGTCTTGAAAAAGGCCGAGGCAGCGCGCGAGTCGGGGCGTAATGAAGTTATCAAGATCTGGTCGCGTCGTTCGACGATCCTGCCGCAATTCGTGGGTCTCACGTTTGGCGTCTACAACGGCCACAAGCATATCCCTGTCAACGTCAGCGAAGACATGATCGGTCAGAAGTTCGGTGAATATTCACCGACCCGGACCTATTACGGTCATGCCGCAGACAAAAAAGCGAAGCGGAAGTAAGTCATGGGCAAGGAAAAGAACCCCCGCCGCGTGGCAGACAACGAAGCAATGGCCAAGTTGCGCATGCTTCGTACCAGCCCGCAGAAGCTGAACCTCGTTGCCGCGATGATCCGTGGCAAGAAGGTCGACAAGGCGCTGACCGATCTCACTTTCTCGAACAAGCGCATCGCGCAGGACGTCAAGAAGTGTCTTCAGTCCGCAATTGCCAATGCTGAGAACAACCACAATCTCGATGTGGATGGTCTGATCGTGGCAGAGGCCTATGTCGGCAAGAACCTTGTGATGAAGCGGGGCCGTCCGCGTGCCCGTGGTCGCTTTGGCGCGCTGAAAAAGCCGTTTTCGGAGCTGACGATCAAGGTTCGTGAAATTGAGGAGCAAGCCTAATGGGTAACAAAGTCAATCCGATTGGCATGCGCCTTCAGGTGAACCGTACCTGGGATAGCCGCTGGTATGCCGACACCAAGGACTATGGCAATCTGCTGCTCGAAGATCTTGCGATGCGCAAGTTCATCGGCGAAGAGTGCAAACAGGCCGGGATCAGCCGTGTGATCATCGAACGTCCGCACAAGAAGTGCCGCGTCACGATCCACACCGCACGTCCGGGCGTGATCATCGGCAAGAAAGGCGCCGATATCGAGGGTCTGCGCAAGAAGCTGGCGGCAATGACCGCAAGCGAATTGCACCTCAATATCGTCGAAGTGCGCAAGCCCGAGCTGGATGCGGCCCTTGTGGGCGAGAGCATTGCACAGCAGCTTGAGCGTCGTGTGTCCTTCCGTCGCGCCATGAAGCGCGCCGTGCAGAACGCAATGCGCATGGGTGCTCTTGGTATCCGGGTCAACGTTTCGGGTCGTCTTGGCGGTGCCGAGATTGCGCGGACCGAATGGTATCGCGAGGGCCGCGTGCCGCTGCACACGCTACGTGCGGACATCGACTATGCTCCCGTCGAGGCCACCACGGCCTATGGGATCATTGGTATCAAGGTCTGGATCTTCAAGGGTGAAATCATGGAGCACGATCCCGGTGCCCGTGACCGCAAGGCCCAGGAACTCCAGGATGGTCCCGCGCCCCGTGGCGCCGGCGGCCGCCGTTAAGGAGGAATGAAAGATGCTTCAACCAAAGCGCACTAAATTCCGCAAGCAGTTCAAGGGCCGGATCAAAGGCGAAGCCAAAGGCGGCTCTGATCTGAACTTTGGCACTTTCGGTCTCAAGGCCACCCAGCCCGAGCGTATCACCGCCCGTCAGATCGAGGCCGCTCGTCGTGCCATGACGCGCCACATGAAACGTCAGGGCCGTGTCTGGATCCGGATTTTCCCGGATGTACCGGTCTCGTCCAAGCCCACCGAGGTTCGGATGGGTAAAGGTAAGGGTTCGGTCGATTACTGGGCCTGCAAGGTCAAGCCGGGCCGGGTCATGTTCGAGATCGACGGTGTGAGCGAAGAGATCGCATTTGAAGCGCTGCGTCTGGCGGCGATGAAATTGCCGATCAAAACCCGCGTCGTGGTCCGCGAAGACTGGTAAGATCAGCGGGTTCACACCTGCCTTACGGATGGCCCCCGTGCGAGAGATCGCGCGGGGGTTTTTCTTTGCCACTTGCTTGGCACCACGCTAAGAGCGAGCCATGCCCAATATCGATTCCCTCTTCGTGACCCGCCTCTATCGTGCCGCCCTGAGCGAGCACGCCCCCGCCATTGATGCCAAGGAATTGGAGGCGTCTTGCTATTCCATCGCCGAGGATGACGAGGCGGGGCAGGAGTGGTGCGACGAGAATGGCTATCCCGGCTATACCTCTTATGCCTCGCTCAGCGACCTGCCGTGGCGGTTCCCGATCTTTGCCGATCTGGTCAAGGTGCTGGATGCCCATGTGGCGGCCTTCGCCCAGGATCTGGAGTTCGATCTCGACGGCAAGGAATTGAAGCTAGAGGACATATGGATCAACATCCTGCCCGAAGGCGGGATGCACGCCAGCCATATCCATCCGCATTCCGTGATTTCCGGCACAACCTATGTGGCGATGCCTGACGGCGCCAGCGCGCTCAAGCTGGAAGACCCAAGGTCGGCCCGGATGATGGCGGCCCCTGTCCGCCGGAAAGACGCGAGACAGGAATTGCGCACCTTTATCTACGCCAAGCCGGTGGTAGGGGATGTGCTGTTGTGGGAATCATGGCTGCGTCATGAGGTTCCGATGAACATGTCGGAAGACGACCGGATCAGCGTCAGCTTCAATTATTCTTGGAATTGAGGGTGCAAAAACACCCGTTTTCCGCCGAATCTACGGTCTTTTGGGATTTCCCCTTGTAAAACGCGGCAAACTCCCCCATGTGCAGGGTGCTAACGTTATTCTATTTCGATCATCTGCTCCTCTAAACCGGCTGTCAGTATCTCGATCCAGACCGACCACGCCGCGACTGCCGCATTCCCGCGGGCAGCACTACCAGAGGAGACATCACGATGGCCAACGGCACCGTGAAATGGTTCAATTCCACCAAAGGCTTCGGCTTTATCGCGCCCGACAATGGCGGCAAGGACGTTTTCGTCCACATCAGCGCTGTTGAGCGCGCAGGCCTGACCGGCCTCGCCGACAATCAGAAAGTGACCTTCGACATCGAATCCGGCCGTGACGGCCGTGAGAGCGCGTCGAACCTCCAGCTCGCATAAGCGATCTGAACTGATGGGAACGGCCTCGGGGAAACCCGGGGCCGTTTCTTTATGCGGAAACGGATTTGAGTGTTTTGCGATTGTCGGATGTTTCGCTTGCCCTCTGCCACCGCCTCCCGTATAGAGCCCCAATCCGCACACCCCGGCCAGTCTGGGGATTCGGGTATTTGCAATTCATCCACCGGGTTTCGAGTTACCCTGAGCAAACCGTCAGGGGCTGGCCGGTGTTTTGAGAAAGGAAAAGGCGATGAACGCCAAGGAACTGCGTGACAAGACCCCGGATCAGCTCCGGGAAGAACTCACCAACCTGAAGAAGCAGCAGTTCAATCTGCGTTTTCGGGCGGCTACCGGCCAGTTGGAAAATCCCGCTCAAATGCGTATTGCCCGCCGCGACGCCGCGCGCGTGCTGACCATTCTGAACGAAAAAGCCAACGCGGCAGCAGAGTAAGGAGCCCGAGATATGCCTAAACGTATTCTTCAAGGGGTCGTGACCTCTGACGCAAACGCCCAGACCGTAACCGTATCGGTCGAGCGTCGTTTCAAGCACCCCGTGCTTCAGAAAACCATTCGTAAGTCCAAGAAATACCGGGCTCACGATGAGAACAACACGTTCAAAGTGGGCGATGCCGTTCGGATCATCGAATGCGCGCCCAAGTCCAAGACGAAACGCTGGGAGGTGCTGGAGGCATAAGCCTTTAGCGCCTTTTGGCATTAATCGAAACCCTGGGGACAAGGCAGTGCATCGCCCCCCATAGGTCGGGAGAAACCAAATGATCCAGATGCAGACCAACCTGGATGTTGCTGACAACTCCGGCGCTCGCCGAGTTCAGTGCATCAAGGTTCTGGGTGGTTCCAAGCGTAGATACGCATCCGTGGGCGACATCATTGTCGTCTCGGTCAAGGAAGCCATCCCGCGCGGTCGCGTGAAGAAGGGCGACGTCCGTAAGGCCGTCGTCGTGCGCACCGCCAAGGAAGTCCGTCGTGAAGATGGCACCGCCATTCGCTTTGACCGCAACGCCGCCGTGATCCTGAACAACGCAGGTGAGCCGGTTGGTACCCGTATTTTCGGGCCGGTCGTTCGCGAGCTGCGCGCCAAGAACTTCATGAAAATCATCTCGCTCGCCCCGGAGGTGCTGTAAGATGGCTGCTAAACTGAAAAAAGGTGACACCGTGGTCGTTCTGTCCGGCAAGGACAAGGGCCAAAAAGGTACGATCACCAATGTTGACCCGAAATCCGGCAAGGCCGTGGTTGAAGGCGTGAACATGGCGATCCGCCACACCCGTCAGAGCCAGACCAGCCAAGGTGGCCGCATCCCCAAGGCGATGCCCATCGACCTGAGCAATCTGGCGATTGTTGACAAGAACGGCAAACCGACCCGCGTTGGCTTCAAGATCGAAGGCGACAAGAAAGTCCGTTACGCCAAGACCACGGGGGACGTGATCGATGCTTGATACCGCAACCTATACCCCGCGCCTGAAAGCCCACTTCCGTGAGGCCATCAAGCCTGCTCTGAAAGAAGAGTTTGGCTACAAGAACGACATGCAGATCCCGCGTCTGGAAAAGATCGTGCTCAACATCGGCTGCGGTGCCGAGGCTGTGCGCGACTCGAAAAAGGCGAAGTCGGCTCAGGAAGACCTGAGCACGATCGCTGGTCAGCGCGCTGTCGTCACCAAGGCCCGCAACTCCATCGCCGGTTTCCGCGTTCGCGAAGACATGCCGCTTGGGGCCAAGGTCACGCTGCGTGGCGACCGTATGTATGATTTCCTTGACCGTCTGATCACCATTGCGATGCCGCGTATCCGCGACTTCCGCGGGGTTTCGGGCAAGTCGTTCGATGGTCGTGGCAACTATGCCATGGGCATCAAGGAACATATCATCTTCCCCGAGATCAACTTCGACAAGGTCGACGAAGTTTGGGGGATGGACATTGTCATCGCAACCACGGCGAAGACCGACGCTGAAGCCAAGGCGCTGTTGAAGCATTTCAACATGCCCTTCAACAGCTGAGCCGGGGGAGGATAGATCTATGGCTAAGAAATCAATGATCGAGCGCGAGAAGAAGCGTCAGGTGCTGGTTGACCGTTTCGCCAAGAAGCGCGCCGCTCTGAAAGTGATCATCAATGACCAGAGCAAGCCGATGGAAGAGCGTTTCCGCGCCTCTCTCAAGCTTGCGGAACTGCCGCGCAACAGCTCGGCCACACGGCTGCACAACCGGTGCCAGCTTACGGGCCGTCCGCATGCGTATTACCGCAAACTTAAAGTGTCCCGGATCATGCTGCGCGAGCTCGGCTCGAGCGGGCAGCTGCCCGGCGTCGTGAAATCGAGCTGGTGAGGAGGTCAGAGATATGAACGATCCTATCGGCGATATGCTCACCCGTATCCGCAACTCGCAGATGCGTGGCAAGTCCACGGTGTTGACCCCCGCCTCGAAAATGCGCGTGCGCGTTCTCGATGTGTTGGCCTCCGAGGGCTACATTCGTGGCTATGAGATGACACAGGATGCCAATGGCCATCCTGCCATCGAGATCAGCCTGAAATACTATGAAGGCACGCCTGTCATTCGCGAAATGAAGCGGGTTTCCAAGCCCGGTCGTCGCGTCTATCTGGGCGTCGATGACATTCCGCAGGTCCGTCAGGGTCTGGGTGTGTCGATTGTCTCCACCTCCAAGGGTGTGATGTCGGATGCAGCCGCGCGCGCAGCCAATGTTGGCGGCGAAGTGCTCTGCACTGTCTTCTAAGGAGACCAGACATGTCACGTATCGGCAAGAAACCCGTACCCCTGCCCTCCGACGTCACTGTGACGCTGTCGGGACAGAAGATCGAAGTCAAAGGCCCCAAGGCAACCAAGACCTTTACCGCGACGGATGATGTCACCATCACCATCGAGGAAAATGCGATCTCGGTAATGCCGCGCGGCAAATCCAAGCGCGCGCGCCAGCAGTGGGGGATGACCCGTACGGTCATCGCCAACATGGTGCACGGCGCTCGGGATGTCTTCAAGAAAGAGCTGGAAATCCGTGGTGTGGGCTATCGTGCCCAGATGGCGGGCAACGTGCTCAAGCTGAACCTCGGCCTCAGCCATGATGTCGATTTCCCCATTCCGGACGGTGTAACCGTGACCGCACCCAAGCAGACTGAGCTTGTGGTTGAAGGCACGGACAAGCAGCTCGTTGGTCAGGTCGCGGCAAATATCCGCGACTGGCGGCGTCCCGAACCCTACAAGGGTAAGGGCATCCGCTACAAAGGCGAGTACATCTTCCAGAAGGAAGGCAAGAAGAAGTAAGGACGCGACAGATGGCAAACAGCAAAAGAAAACTGTTCCTCAAACGCCGCCTGCGCGTTCGGAACAAACTCCGCAAGGTCAATGCAGGGCGCGTGCGCCTGAGCGTTTTCCGCTCCAACAAGAACATCAGCGTGCAGCTGATCGACGACGTCAACGGTGTGACGCTCGCGGCGGCCTCGACCCTCGAAAAGGATCTGGGCCTGGTGGGCAAGTGCAATGTCGAGGCGGCCACCAAGATTGGCACCGCGATTGCCGAGCGGGCCCAAAAGGCCGGCATCACCGAGGCCTATTTCGATCGGGGCGGCTTTCTGTTTCACGGGCGTGTCAAGGCAGTTGCCGACGCCGCGCGTGAAGCTGGCCTGAAGATTTAAGGAGACGAGAGAATGGCAAGAGAAGACAACCGCCGCGACCGTCGCGAACGCGAGGAAGCCCCGGAGTTCGCCGATCGTCTCGTCGCGATCAACCGTGTGTCCAAGACAGTCAAGGGCGGTAAGCGCTTTGGCTTCGCGGCGCTGGTGGTCGTGGGCGATCAAAAGGGCCGCGTCGGCTTTGGCAAAGGTAAAGCCAAGGAAGTTCCCGAGGCGATCCGCAAGGCCACCGAAGCTGCCAAGCGCGCAATGATCCGCGTGCCGCTGCGCGAGGGCCGCACCCTGCACCACGACATGGAAGGTCGCCATGGCGCCGGCAAAGTCGTGATGCGCACAGCTCCGCATGGTACCGGCATCATCGCCGGTGGTCCGATGCGCGCCGTGTTCGAGATGTTGGGCGTTCAGGACGTGGTCGCGAAATCGACCGGGTCGCAAAACCCCTATAACATGATCCGCGCCACGCTCGATGGTCTCCGCAAAGAGACCAGCCCGCGTATGGTGGCGCAGCGCCGTGGCAAGAAGGTGGCTGACATCCTGAAAAAGGGTGACGAAGCGCCGGTTGCTGAAGCGGCAGAAGCGTAAGGAACCGGACAAATGGCAAAAACCATCGTCGTCAAGCAGATCGGCAGCCCGATCCGTCGCCCTCAAGATCAGCGTCAGACCCTCATCGGTCTGGGACTCAACAAGATGCACAAGACCCGCGAGCTCGAGGATACCCCCTCGGTGCGTGGCATGGTCAACAAGCTGCCGCATCTGGTTAAGATCATCGAAGAGCGCGGCTAAATCCGCTCCGGCTGGAGTATCCCAGCCCATCGCACAAAAGCGCCCCGGTCCAAGAGGATCGGGGCGTTTTGCATTTTGCGCCGCTGTCATCCTTTAGTCGCGTCCCACCAGAATCAGCGCCGGGCTCGGACGTGGAGCGTGATAGGTTCAGAGCCGGGGTTGAGCCGAGGGCTTTCGCCTTGGATCACCCATCCGCATCGCTTTGAGGAGGAAGGCCGATGTCTGACCAATGTTCTGGTGGTTGCGACCACATTCACACCCATACCAAACACGCGCCGATCGACAATCACACCTGCCACTGTTCCGTCTGCAAGAACGTGACAGGTCAAGACACCACGCATGTGGTGTTTTACAACCATGGTGATGTTGTTGCGGACAATGAGGCGGGGATGAACCGCCAGCCGTTCAATGCTAACAATCCCGATGGTCCGCTCGAGCTTTGCACTTGCGGGACGTGCGGCGCGCCCATCATGCTGGATGACAAGCAGCATCGCATCCGGGTGATCGTGCCCAACCTGATGGGCTATGGTGACCAGATCGGTGCCGCAAGCTATCATGCGTTCTATGATCCGGCCACAGGCGTACCCAAGCCCAGCGATGGCCGCCCAGTCTATGCCGCGCTGCGCCCTGATTTCGTTTGGCCGCCGTCATCCTGAGCCTTTTTGCCTTGGTCGGGGCGATGCTCAGCCCCGACCATGTGGCGCATCAAAATCCAGCACCGGATTGATCGGGATGATCCGGTTGGGATTAATGGTGTCATGGCTATAGTGATAGTGGCGTACGATATGCTCGAAATTGACCGTCCCCGCCACGCCCGGCCATTGGTAAAGGTCGCGCAGATAGCCCCATAGGTTCGGATAGTCGACGATACGCGCCCGGTTGCATTTGAAATGCAAATGATAGACCGGATCAAACCGGATGAGCGTGGTAAAAAGCCGCCAGTCGGCCTCGGTCGCGTTGTCGCCCATCACGTAGCGGTGTTGGCCAAGACGGCCTTCGAGCCAGTCGAGACTGTCGAAAAGCGGGTGCACGGCGCTCTCATAGGCCTCTTGGCTGGTGGCAAAACCGGCCTTGTAAACGCCGTTGTTCACGGTGTCGTAGATACGCGCGTTCACAGGCTCGATGGTGGCGCGCAGATCTTTTGGCCAGAAATCGAGTGTGTTGCCGGTGATATCGTCAAAGGCAGAATTGAACATCCGGATGATTTCGGCGCTCTCGTTCGAGACGATAGTTTCACGCTCTGCGTCCCACAGGATGGGTACGGTGACACGACCGGAAATGTCGGGGTCGGCCTTGAGGTAGATGTCACGTGCGTAAGGCAGACCATAAAGACGGTCGCCGGTTGCACCGGGGAAATCGGTGCGAAATTCCCAACCCTCTGACAGCATATCGGGATGCACGATTGAGACGTCGATGTGATCTTCCAACCCTTTGAGCGCGCGAAAGATCAACGTGCGATGCGCCCAGGGGCAGGCCAGCGAGACATAGAGGTGATAACGCCCGCTTTCCGCCTTGAAGCCGCCGTCGCCCGAGGGGCCAGCCGTGCCGTCGGCGGTGATCCAGTTGCGGAATTTCGCGGTCGAGCGCACGAATTTTCCGCCCGTTGATTCGGTGTCATACCAAGTGTCTTGCCATTTACCGTTGACCAGTTGACCCATGTGATTACTCCTCTTTGGCATTAATCTAGGGGCATGGGCTGGCCCCAGTAATCCGCAGCACCGCGCAGCGCCCGTGCAGGGCTGCACATGTCGCGAACGGGGCCGGGGGCTTCGTTTCTTCGTTTGCAGCCTTGGGGCGCTGCGCCTATACACGGCCTATGACGAAGCCCGCAACCGGGCCGGAAAGGTGTGCACGGATCGGCTGACCCATGTCGGGGGCAGATCGCGCGTCGTCGGGGCCGTTTGGCCCGATCGCCCCTTTTCGCCCTGTTGCGCGACCGAGGATAAGGGGACTGCCATGCGACTTGCCACCATTCTGACCGCGCTCTTGAGCGGAACTGCCGCCTATGCCCATCCGGGCCATCTGGCAGAGGTTGCGGGGCATGGCCACTGGTTGGGAGCAGCCGCACTTGGGGCCGCGATTGCCATTGGCCTCTGGTCCGGTTTGCGCGCGCGCAAAGAGCGGGCAGAGACGCAAGAGAACGAAGATGAGGCCGCCGACGAGGCGCCGCAGGAGGCATGAGCATGGTCAAGACGGGTGTGATGATCTGCGGACACGGGTCGCGCAGTCAATCGGCGGTGGATGAATTCAGCGTATTGGCGGATAAACTGCCGGGCTATCTGCCGGATGACTGGCTGATGGAATATGGCTATCTCGAATTTGCCAATCCGGTGATCCGTGACGGTCTTGACCGGTTGCGCGCGGCTGGCTGCGAGCGAATTCTGGCTGTGCCGGGGATGCTCTTTGCGGCGATGCATTCCAAAAACGATATACCCACCGTGCTTAATACCTATGCCGCAACGCATGGTATCGAGGTGCGCTATGGTCGCGAATTGGGGGTGGACCCCAAGATGATCGCCGCCGCAGGGGCACGGATACGCGAAGCGATTGACCGCGCCAATGTGAAATACGGCGAGGTCGGGGTGCATGACACGTGCCTTGTGGTGATTGGGCGCGGCGCGTCTGATCCCGATGCCAATGCCAATGTCGCCAAGATTGCGCGCCTTTTGCATGAGGGTATCGGCTTTGGCTGGTGCGAAGTGGGCTATTCCGGTGTCACCTTCCCGCTGGTCGAGCCATGCCTGCAACATGTGGTCAAACTGGGCTACAAGCGTGTTGTGGTGTTCCCCTACTTCCTCTTTTCCGGCATCTTGATAGACCGCATTTATGGCTTTACCGACCGCGTCGCCGATGAACATCCGGGCATGCAATTTGTCAAAGCAGGGTATTTGGGCGACCATCCCAAGGTGCTGGAAACCTTTGCCGAGCGTGTGACAGAGCAATTGAGCGCCGTGCCGCCCCCCAATTGTGGCACCTGTCAGTATCGCACGCAGATCCTCGCCATCGAGGGTGGCGCGGTGCAGCGGATCACGCCCGAACAGCGCGCCGCTTTGGCCGAGGCACGGGGCACCGGGCATCCGGCCTTTGGCGATGTGCCGCCGCCCACATGCGTCATGTGTAAATATCGCACGCAAATCCTGGGCTTTGAGGCCGAGGTTGGCGCTGTGCAAGAAAGCCATCACCACCATGTCGAAGGGCAGGGGGCCTCTGCGCCTGGCTCGAACGTGGCGGATTGCACGCTGTGCGACACCTTCTGCACCGGTCTGTGTCGGTTGGAGGCGCAGGCGAAGCATCACCACCATGACCATGATCACGGGCATCACCACCACCATGATCACGATCATCCCCATGACCACCATGACCATGATCACGACCATCACCACGCGCCCTATCCCCATGCCCGCCATCCGCATGGGCCCGAAAGCGCGCGGCGGACCAAGGCCTGACTGCGTTTCTTCTTGGTGACAATACTCCCGCCGGAGGCTCCGACACCGGCCGCAATCGCAAAGGGTTGATTTTGCGCCCCTACGAAAAGAACCCCTCGGCCATCTATGAGATGAGCTTTGCCACGGTACGCCAAGAGGCGCGGCTGGATCGGTTTGGCCCAGGGATGGAGAGCCTTGCGATACGGCTCATTCATGCCTGTGGAATGGTCGAGGTGGCGGATCGGCTGGCGTTTTCCAGCGGGGCCTATGCCGCGGGCCATGCCGCCTTGCAGGCCGGTGCGCCCGTGTTGTGTGATTGCGAGATGGTTGGCGCCGGGATCATCCGCCGCTATCTGCCCTGCAACAATGAGGTGATTGTCACGCTGAACGATCCGCGGGTGCCGGGAATCGCGGCGGAGATCGGCAATACACGTTCAGCAGCGGCAGTTGAATTGTGGGCAGAGCGGCTAGAGGGGGCCGTGGTCGCGATTGGCAATGCGCCCACGGCGCTTTTCCACCTTTTGGAACTGCTCGATCAGGGGGCACCGCGTCCGGCGCTGATCCTTGGCTTTCCTGTGGGATTTGTTGGGGCAGCCGAGAGCAAGGCCGAACTGGCAGACAATCCGCGCGGCTGCGAATTTGTCGCTCTGCGCGGGCGGCGCGGCGGATCGGCGATGGCAAGTGCGGCGGTCAATGCGCTGTCTGCCGGTTTGCCGGAGGTGGGCGCATGACGACCACAGCGGAACCTTGGCTGCATATTGTGGGCATTGGCGAGGATGGGATGGCCGGACTTTTGCCCGCAACCCGCGCCATTCTAGAGGCCGCAGAGGTGATCGTCGGCGGTGAGCGGCATCACCTTTTGTCCGAGGCTGTGACGGCAGAGCGGATCGCTTGGCCCTCGCCTTTTGACGCGCTGACAGGCCTATTGGCGGGATTGCGGGGGCGGCGCGTCGTGGTGCTGGCCACGGGCGACCCGCTCTGGTTCTCGGTCGGCGCGCGCATCGGGCGGTCTTTGCCACCCTCCGAGATCGTGTATCATCCGCAGCTTTCGGCCTTTCAACTGGCGGCCGCGCGCATGGGCTGGAGCATGGCGGACCTTGAGACATTGACGGTGCATGGGCGCCCCGTCGAGCAGATGATCGCGTTTATTCAACCCGATGCCCGGCTTTTGATCCTGACCACGGGGGCCGAAACGCCCGCACAGATCGCCCGGTTTCTGACCGAGCGGGGGTTTGGACAATCGCGGATGACAGTGCTGGCCAATATGGGCGGGGCTGAGGAGGCGCGGTTTGACGGGCTGGCCGAAAGTTGGGCGCATGTGGTGCCGCCTTTCAACACGCTGGCCGTCGACTGTGTGGCCGCCCCTGATGCCGCGCTGATGCCACGGGTGCCGGGGCTGGCGGATGACCTCTTTCAGCATGATGGCACGATGACCAAGCGTGAGGTGCGGGCCGCCACGCTGGCCAAGCTGATGCCGATGCGCGGCGCGCTACTGTGGGACATCGGCACCGGCTGTGGTTCGGTTGCGGTGGAATGGATGCGCGGCGCGCGCTATGCCCGCGCGATCGGGATTGAGCCGCGCGCGGATCGGCGCGCGATGGCGGCGGCGAATGCCTTGGCACTCGGTGTGCCACGGTTGGAACTGATCGAAGGCCGCGTGCCCGAGGCATTGGACGGTCTCGAGGCACCTGATGCAGTTTTCATCGGTGGCGGGCTGACCGAGGCGGTGTTTGACGCCGCTTGGGCCGCGTTGCGCCCCTTGGGGCGGCTGGTGTGCAATGCCGTGACGCTCGAGAGCGAGGCGGTGCTGGTGGCGCTCTACAAGCGACACGGCGGCGAATTGGTCAAGTTGCAGATCAGCCGGGCCGAACCGGTGGGGGGCTTGACCGGCTGGCGCCCCCTTATGCCGGTCACGCAATGGAGCCTGGTGAAGCGATGAACGGTGGGCGTCGGATTTGAGTAGTTCTGGAACGATGAAAGGCAGGGTCTCGCATGGCCGGTAAGCTTTATGGCGTGGGCCTTGGGCCGGGGGACCCCGAGTTGATGACGCTGCGGGCGCATCGGCTGATTGCTGGCGCGACAGTGGTGGCCTATCCGGCATTGGCGGGCGGCGAGAGTTTCGCGCGGGCGATTGCCGCGGGCGCAATTGCGCCGGGCGCACGCGAGATCGTGATGGATGTGCCGATGAGTGTCGAGCGCGCTCCGGCGCAGGCGGCATATGATCGGGGAGCCGCGGAAATAGCTGACGCGCTTGACGGGGGCGACAATGTGGTGTGCCTTTGTGAAGGCGACCCCTTCTTTTATGGCTCGTTCATGTATCTCTTTGCTCGGCTGAGCGGGCGCTACGAGGTCGAAGTCGTGCCCGGTGTCACTTCGATCGCCGCTTGTGCGGCGCGGGCGGGGCGACCATTGGTGGCGCGCAACGAGCGCTTGACGGTGTTGCCCGGCCCCTTGCCCGAGGCCGAGTTGCGGGCACGGATCGAAGGGGCCGAGAGTGTCGCCATCATGAAGGTGGGGCGGCATCTGTCCAAGATCCGGGGGGTGATCGAAGGTTTGGGCCTGACTGCCGAGGCTGTCTATGTCGAACGCGCGAGCCTTGCCGAGGAAATTGTCTGCCCCTTGGCGCAAGCACCGGAAAAAGCACCATATTTTTCAATGATTCTGCTTACGAAAGGGGCCGATCCATGGCTGTGAGACCTGTTGTTCTGGTGCTGAGCCGGTCGGGTGAAGCCGTCGCGCACCGTGTAGCCGCGTTGATTGACGGCGATGTGCATGGGCGCGACGGGCGAGTAGACCACGCCGCGGCGTGGTTTCCCAATGCGCTGGATCACGCGCGCGATCTATTTGCCGCCGGGGTTCCGGTGGTGGGGGTTTGTGCCAGTGGCATCTTGATCCGGGCGGTGGCGCCGCTCTTGAGCGATAAACGCGGCGAGCCGCCGGTGGTGTCGGTCAGTGACGACGGGGCGGTTGTGGTGCCGCTGTTGGGCGGGCACAGGGGGGCCAATCGGTTGGCGGCGGTGATCGCCGGAGGGTTGGGGGCCGTGGCGGCGGTGACGACGGCGGGCGATGTGGCGATGGGCGTGGCGCTCGATGCGCCCCCTCTGGGTTACCGGCTGGCCAATCCCGGCGACGCCAAGGCGGCGATGGCGGCGATGTTGGCGGGGGAAGGTGTCCGGGTCACTGGAGAGAATATCTTTGATATCAAGGATATGGGCGGTGCTGTTGAGTTGGTTGTGAGCGAGGCACCGGTTGCGGGCAATGATCGGCGGCTGGTCTATCATCCGCAGCGCTATGCGCTTGGCCTTGGCTGTGCGCGGGGATGCGCGACCGAGGAACTGTGGGATTTGGTCTGTCGGACGCTGGAGGAGAGCGGGATTGCACCGGGGGCGATTGCTTGTGTGGCGTCAATTGATCTCAAGGCCGATGAGGCGGCGATGAATGCGGTGGCGCGGCGCTTGGGTGTGCCGTTTCGCCTGTTCTCGGCGGCAGAGTTGGAGGCCTATGCCGGGCAGTTGGCGAACCCATCCGAGGTGGTCTTTGCCGAGGTCGGATGCCATGGCGTGTCTGAGGGGGCGGCGCTGGCTTGTGGTGGGCAACTGGTTGTAGAAAAACGGAAAACTGCCAATGCAACCTGTGCGCTGAGCCGCTCTGAGGCAGTCATTACAGAGATGCCGGGGCGGGCGCGGGGACGGTTGAGCGTGCTGGGTATAGGCCCCGGTCAGGCAAGCTGGCGGACACCGGAGGTGTCGCGGCTTGTGGCTGAGGCGGATGAGTTGGTGGGCTATGGCCTTTATATCGACCTGCTAGGACCCTTGGCGGCGGGTAAGAGTCGCAGTGATTTTCCGCTGGGAGGCGAGGAGGCGCGGTGCCGATATGCGTTGGAACAGGCGGGGCAGGGAAAGAGTGTTGCGCTAATTTGTTCAGGAGATGCAGGTATTTACGCGATGGGGGCGCTGGTTTTCGAGTTGCTCGACCGAGGGCCGGAGGCGCAAGGCGTGAGTGACGCGGCGCGGCGGGTGGAGGTTGTGTGCTCGCCCGGTGTGTCGGCGCTTCAGGCGGCGGCAGCGCGGGCGGGGGCCCCGCTTGGGCATGATTTCTGTACGATTTCGCTAAGTGACCTATTAACGCCGCGCGAAGATATCATTCGGCGGTTGAATTCTGCGGCGGAGGGCGATTTTGTGATCGCTTTCTATAATCCTGTATCCAAGACGCGGCGCACTTTATTGTCGGAGGCGCGGGATATTTTGCTCAAACACCGCCCGGCGGATACGCCAGTGCTACTGGCAAGCTCGCTGGGGCGACCGGAAGAATCCTTGCGTTACAGGCGTTTGGCCGATTTGCAGGTGGATGAGGTGGATATGTTAACGGTGGTGCTGGTGGGGTCGTCCAACAGCCGTTTGGCGCAGTTGGGCGAAGGGCCGCGCATGTTCACGCCGCGCGGCTATGCGCGCAAGATTGATGGTGATCTGGCTGAGGTCAGAACAGGGAAGGCATTGAAATGACTGTCTATTTCATCGGTGCAGGGCCGGGTGATCCGGAGCTTTTGACCAAGAAGGCAGAGCGCATCATCGGGCAATGCCCCGTGTGCCTTTACGCCGGGAGCCTTGTGCCAGCCGAGGTTGTGGCCGGTGCGCCCGAGGGCGCGCTGGTGATGGACACCGCGCCGATGACGCTGGAGGATACCCATGCGGTCATTTTAGACAGCCATACCAAGGGCTTGGACGTGGCGCGGGTGCATTCAGGCGATCCGTCACTCTATGGTGCGATTGCGGAACAAATTCGTAAACTTCGGGCGGATGGGATTGATTATCAGATCATTCCGGGGGTTCCGGCCTATGCGGCGGCGGCGGCGGCACTGGGGCAGGAATTGACCGTGCCGGAAATCGCGCAAAGCATTGTTTTAACAAGGGTTTCCATGAAGTCCACGTCGATGCCAGAGGGTGAGACGCTGGAGAATTTCGCGCGCACCGGGGCGACGCTGGCGATCCACCTTGGTATCCGTAACCTACGGGAAATACACAGAATTTTGGCACCTTACTATGGCGATGACTGCCCCGTTGTGGTGGCCTATCGGGTGGGGTGGCCGGATCAGATGTTTATCCGGGGTACGCTTGCGGATATTCACGCCAAGGTTCGCGCCGAGAAAATCACCCGTACTGCCTTGATTATGGTAGGAAAAGTTCTGGGCGAGATCACGGATTTCAAGGATAGCGCGCTCTATGATCCGGTCATGCCGCATGTGTTGCGGCCTAAGGTGACGGCGAAGGCCTAGACCTTACGATTCGTAAGGTTTGTAAGGGGATTTTGTAAGGTCGGCGTTTTTCTTCGCGCGGAACAAGGCCGAAGGCCGCCGCGCGATCGCCGACCCGCCCCCCGGGGCGGCGATTGGCTGAGGTTTTGGCACCCACGGACGTAGGGCAGGCTTTGCCGAGATAAACTGCCCCTCACACGCGTCGGATCGCCACCCCGCGGGTCGGCGACCGCGCGGCTGAAGGAAAGCCGATGCGCCCGTGAAATTTCATTTGATTTTTTCACGGAATCGGCGCAGCGTGAAAATTGAGCGGAAATTTTCACGAGACCCTCCATGCAGCAGACCGAGATCAACGCGATGCGCAGCCTTGGCGCGGACCTGCGCGCCTTGCGCAAGGCGCGCGGGCTGACGCTGGCGGCACTGGCCGAAATGCTGGGGCGGTCGGTCGGGTGGCTGTCACAGGTCGAGCGTGATCTGTCGGAACCGTCGATCAGCGATCTGCGGCAGGTGGCCGAGGTGTTGGGCGTGCCGATGTCGCTGCTCTTTGGCCATGCGAGCGCGCCGGCCGAGGAACAGGGCTATGTGGTGCGCGCGGGCGCGCGACGGCCGATGGGATCGGGCGAGGAAGGGTTGATCGAGGAGTTGCTCTCGCCGGACCTGACCGATGATTTCGAGGTGATCCATTCGACATTCCGCCCCCGGTCCAAGATGCAGCGCCCGGCGCAGCGTCCGACGCAGGAGGTGGGGTATATCCTGTCGGGGCGGCTGGACCTGAGCATCGGCGCGCGGAAATTCACCGTTGGCCCCGGCGACAGTTTCCGGTTTCGCGGTGAGCCCTATGCTTGGGCCAATCCCTATGACATCCCGTGCGTGGCGATTTGGGTGATCGCCCCGCCGGTGTATTGAGGGCGCGCGCATGAGCTATCACGCCTGGACCGTCTTTGCGTTGTTCTGGGTGGTGTTTGTCACCACGCCGGGGCCGAATGCGGTCAATTGCATCACCAATGGGATGACGATCGGGTTTCGACGCAGCCTGTGGGGGGTGTTGGCGATCCTGACGCAGGCGACGCTGTTCCTGAGCCTGTCGGCGGCGGGGGTGACGGCGCTGATCGCGGCCTCGCCGGTGGCGTTTCAGGTGGCCAAGCTGATCGGGGCGGGGTTTTTGATTTACCTTGGCGTGCGCGGCTGGATCATGGCGCGGCGGCCTGTTGAGGCGGGGGAGGCCCCGAAAGGCTCGGTCTATTGGCGGGCCTTGGCGATTGCCACGATCAACCCCAAGAGCGTGGCGGGGTATCTCGCGGCATTCAGCCAATTCGTGCAGCCCGATGTGCCGATTGGCGCGCAGATGTGGGTGATCTTTCCCACGGCGCTGAGCCTGACGACGCTGAGTTATGTGGGCTATTGCGCCTTGGGCGCAGGGCTGGGGCGTGCCGCGCTGGGCGCTGTGTTCAATGTCTGGCTGCGGCGGGGCATGGCCGCCTGTTTCGTGATCTATGGCGTGGCCTTGGGCAGCGCCGCAACACCGGGGAGAGGATGATGCACAAGGGATCGTGTCTGTGTGGAGATGTGACATTTGTTGTGACCGCACCCCCGGAAGGGGCGAGTGCCTGCCATTGCGGGCAATGCCGCAAGCAATCGGGGCATGTCTGGGCCTCGGCCTATGTGGCGCGGGCGGAGTTGAGCATTTCGGGACCGGTGAGCTGGTATGCGGCGAGTGACATCGCCAAGCGCGGGTTTTGCCCCAAATGCGGCGCGTTCCTGTTCTGGGCCGCGCACGCGGAGGACACCATCAGTTTCGCGCTAGGGGCGCTGGAGGCGCCGACCGGGCTGCGGTTGGAGAAGCACATCTTTGTCAAGGACAAGGGTGATTATTACGATATCGCGGACGGCGTGCCGCAAACGGATTGAGGGAGAGGGACATGGCGGAGTTTCCGGGCACGGCACGGGTTGTGATCATCGGTGGGGGCGTGGTGGGCGCGTCTTGCCTCTATCATCTGGCCAAGGCGGGGTGGGCGGATTGTGTGCTGCTCGAAAAGAACGAATTGACCGCCGGGAGTACCTGGCATGCGGCGGGCAATGTGCCGACGTTCTCGACAAGTTGGTCGGTGATGAACATGCAGCGCTATTCCACCGAGCTTTACGCGCGGCTGGGGGCCGAGGTGGAGTATCCGATGAATTATCACCAGACGGGGTCAATCCGTCTGGCGCATAGCCGCGAGCGGATGCAGGAATTTCAGCGCGCGCGGGGGATGGGCAAGTATCAGGGGATGAACCTTGATATTCTGGGCGTGGATGAGATCACGGCGCGCTATCCGTTTCTGGAAACGCATGATCTGCAAGGCGCGCTCTATGATCCCAATGACGGCGATATTGATCCCGCACAGGTGACGCAGGCGCTGGCCAAGGGGGCGCGCGACATGGGGGCGACGATCCTGCGGTTCACGCCCGCGACCGGGGTGCGGCGCGAAAACGGGGAATGGATTGTTGCGACCGAGAAGGGCGAGATCCGGTGTGAGTATGTGGTCAACGCCGCCGGATATTATGCGCAGCGGGTTGGCGAATGGTTCAAGCCCTATGGCGGGCGCACCGTGCCGATGATGGTGATGAGCCATCAGTATCTCTTGACCGATGAAATCCCGGAATTAGAGGCGTGGAGCCGGGAGCAGGGGCATAAATTGCCGCTTTTGCGCGATGTCGACAGTTCTTATTACCTGCGGCAGGAAAAGCACGGGCTGAACCTTGGGCCCTATGAGCGCAATTGCAAGGCGCATTGGGTGAAGCCCGAGGATCCGATGCCGGAGGATTTCAGCTTTCAGCTTTACCCCGACGATCTGGAGCGGCTGGAGTGGTATATCGAGGATGCGATGGCGCGGGTGCCGTTGCTGGGACAGGCGGGGATTTCCAAGGTCATTAACGGGCCGATCCCCTATGCGCCCGATGGTCTGCCGCTGATTGGCCCGATGCCGGGGGTTCCGAATGCGTTCGAGGCCTGTGTCTTTACCTTTGGCATCGCGCAGGGCGGGGGGGCCGGCAAGGTGCTGGCGGAATGGGTGACGGAAGGCGCGACGGAATGGGATATGTGGGCCTGTGATCCGCGCCGCTACACCGATTACACCGATCCAGAGTATTGCGTGGCCAAGGGGATGGAGGTGTATGGGCATGAATATGCGATGCATTTCCCGTGGCATCGCTGGCCTGCGGCACCGGATCGCAAGATGTCGCCGGTGCATGACAAGGTTAAGGCCTTGGGTGGCGTGATGGGCGTCTATAACGGCTGGGAGCGGGCCAATTGGTTTGCGCAGCCGGGCGATGATACGTCAGAGGCGGCAACGCAGACCTGGGACCGCGCGGGGCCCTGGGAGGCGCGTATCCGTGAGGAATGCGAGGCGGTGCGTGATGCCTGCGGCGTGCTCGATCTGCCGGGGTTCACCCGGCTCTGGATCGAGGGGGCGGGGGCCGATGACTGGCTGCGCGGCTTTGTGACCGGCGGGTTGCCTAAGGTCGGGCGGATGAACCTTGTTTACGTGGCCGATAAACGCGGTCGCATCGTGACGGAGTTTTCTTGCATCCGTCTGCAAGAGGATAGTTTCGTGCTGATCACGGCCTCGACCGCGCAATGGCATGACGGCGAATTGGTACGCCGCGCCTTGCCCGAGGGGCTGAGCCTGCGCGAGACAACGGCGGAGCGCGATGCGCTGCTCCTGGCGGGGCCGAAAAGCCGCGAGATCCTGACGGGGCTGACCGATGCCGATCTGAGCCTGCCGTGGCTGAGCCATCAACATGCGAGTGTTGCGGGGCAAAAGGCGTTTCTGGCGCGGGTCAGCTTTACCGGCGAGTTGGGCTGGGAAATCCATGCCGAAAACGCGGCGATCCCCGCGATTTATGAGGCGTTGATTGGCGCAGGTGTGAAACCCTTTGGCATGTTCGCGCTGAATTCCTTGCGCATCGAGAAGGGCTATCGCGCGTGGAAAGGCGATCTGAGCACCGATTATTCGATGTTGGAGGGCGGGCTGGAGCGGTTCGTCAAATTCGACAAGCCGCAGGAGTTTACCGGCAAGGCGGCGCTTTTGGCCGAGAAACAGGCGGGCGTGAAGAAGCGTTTTGTCACGCTGATCGTCGAGGCCAAGGCGGCGGATGCGCCCTATATGTCGACGCTCTGGCATGAGGGGCAGATCGTGGGCGAGACCACGAGTGGCGCTTGGGGCTACCGGGTGAATGCCAGCGTGGCCTTGGGCATGTTGCGCGCCGATCTGGCGGTGCAGGGAACGCGGATCGAGGTGGAAATCTACGGCGAGCGTTGCGCTGCTGTGGTGCAGGCGGATGCACCGCTCTGGGACCCTGAGAATGAACGGTTGCGGGCATGACCCTGCCCGCGACCATGCGCGGTGTGATCCTCACCCGTCATGGAGGACCCGAGGCATTGGAATGGCGCGAGGATATCCCGCTGCCACGGCCCGGCCGCGGTGAGGTTTTGGTGCAGGTACGGGCGGCGGGCGTCAACAACACCGATATCAACACCCGCGAGGGGTGGTATGCGGCAGAGGTGACAGGGGCCACGGGCGAAACGGCGGATGGTGTGGCGCGTGGCGGCTGGGCGGGCGCGCTGGGGTTTCCGCGCATCCAAGGGGGTGACCTGTGCGGCGTTGTGGTGGCGCGGGGGCCGGGGGTTGAGACCCCGGCGCTGGGCGCGCGTGTGACCTGCCCCATCAACATCCCGCGCCCGACCGAGGAAAACCCGGTGGGTTTTGTCGCGCTCGGGTCCGAGATTGACGGGGCCTTTGCCGAATATTGCCTGATGGCGGCGTCTGATCTTTATGACGTGAGCGATGTGCCGCTTTCGGATATCGAGATTGCGGCCTTGCCCTGTGGGTTTGGCACGGCGCTGGGCCTCTTGGAGCGGGCGGGTGTGGGGCCGGGTCAAGAGGTGCTGATCACCGGGGCCTCGGGCAATGTCGGCCTTGCGGCGGTGCAGATTGCAGCGGCGATGGGCGCGCGCGTCACCGGCATCGCCGCGCCTGCCAAGGCGGCGATGGTGCGCGCTGACGGTGCAGCAGCGGTGATCGCGCGCGACGCGCCGTTGCCGCAGGACCATTTTCACGCGGTGATTGACCTAGTGGGCGGGGCGGGGGTTGTCGCGCTGATTGATGCGCTCCGTCCCGGCGGGCATTATGCCGTGGCGGGGGCGATTGCCGGGCCAATGATCACGGTTGATCTGCGACGGATTTACCTGAGCGATATCACGCTGCATGGCTGCACCTATCAGGCACCGCAGGTCTTTGCCCGGCTGATCGAGATGGCGCGCGCGGGGCGCGTGCGCCCCCGGATCGCCGCCACCTACCCGTTGCGCGACATCGCCCGTGCGCAGGCGGATTTTCAGGCCAAGACCCATGCTGGGAAATTGGTGCTTTTACCCCCGGAGGACAAAGAATGACCGAAATCACGCTGCTCGATGGCTCTATCGGGCAGGAATTGGTGAAACGCTCGGGTGACCGGGCGACGCCGCTCTGGTCGACGCAGGTGATGATCGACCATCCCGGGATCGTGCGCCTGGTGCATGACGATTATTTTGCGGTGGGGGCCACGGTGGCCTCGACCAATACCTATGCGGTTCTGCGGGATCGTTTGGCGCGCGTGGGATTGCAGGATGAGGTGGCGCGGCTCACGGATGTTGCGGTGGGGGCGGCAGTGGCTGCGCGCGATGCGCATGGGTCAGGCCGGGTGGCGGGGGCCATCGGGCCGCTGGTGCAATCCTATCGGCCCGATCTCTGCCCACCTGCGTCCGAAGCGGCGGCGCTTTATGCCGAGAATGTTGCGCTGCTCAAGGATCGGGTGGACCTGATCCTGCTGGAAACCATGTCCTCGGTCGATCAGGCGCGGGGCGGGTTGATGGCGGCGGGGCTGAGTGGTTTGCCGGTCTGGCTGGGGGTGACGGTCATGGATGATGACGGCACGCGGCTGCGCTCGGGCGAGGCGTTGGGGGATCTGGCGGCGCTGGTGGCCGAGTTTGGCCCCGAGGCGGTGTTGATCAACTGCACGCGGCCTGAATCGGTGGCGGCGGGGTTGGAGATCGTGAAGGGGTTTGGCCTGCCCTTTGGGGCCTATGCCAATGGGTTCACCTGTATCAGCGCGGGCTTTCTTGGGGCGGCACCCACGGTCGACGCGCTGGAGCAGCGGCATGATCTGACCCCGGCTGCCTATGCCGAGTTTGCCATGGGGTGGGTGGATCAAGGGGCCAGTATCGTGGGCGGCTGTTGCGAAGTGGGGCCTGCGCATATCGAGGAACTGGCGCGGCGGTTGCGGGCGGCTGGGCATGACATCGTCTGAGGCGTTCATCTGGCCGAAAATACCTCGGGGGTGTGGGGGCAGCGCCCCCACCCTCGTATCTTTCATCATCGTTTCATGGGGTTATGAATGACCGATCTTCCAACTCAGGCCCGTGTGGTCATCATCGGCGGCGGCGTCGTGGGCTGTTCTGTGGCCTATCATCTGACCAAGCTGGGCTGGCGCGATGTGGTTCTTTTGGAGCGTAAGCAGCTCACGTCGGGGACCACTTGGCATGCGGCGGGGCTGATCGGGCAGTTGCGCGCGACGGCCAATATGACGCGGCTCGCGCGCTATTCGGCAGAGCTTTACACCGGGCTTGAGGCCGAGACGGGCGTCGCCACCGGGTTTCGGCAGGTGGGATCGGTGTCGGTCGCGCTGACGGGCGAGCGGCTGGAGGAACTCAAGCGCAATGCCGCGATGGCGCGCGCCTTTGGCGTGCCGGTCGAGGAAATGAGCCCGGCCGAGATCAACGCGCGCTATCCGCATCTCAACCTTGACGGGGTCACGGGCGGTGTCTGGCTGCCCACCGATGGGCAGGCGGACCCGGCCAATATCGCGCTGGCGCTGGCCAAAGGCGCGCGCAACCGGGGCGCACGGGTGCAGGAGCGCGTGAAGGTCACGGGGATTGCCCGTGCGGGCCGCCGGGTGACAGGCGTGGATTGGCAGGGCGAGGATGGCAGTGCCGGCCATATCGCCTGCGAGATGATCGTCAATTGCGCGGGCATGTGGGGGCATGAGGTGGGCCGGATGGCGGGCACCAATGTGCCGCTGCATGCCTGCGAGCATTTCTATATCGTGTCCGAGCCGATTGCGGGCCTTCGCCAATTGCCGGTACTGCGGGTGCCGGATGAATGCGCCTATTACAAGGAAGATGCCGGCAAGATCATGCTGGGCGCGTTCGAGCCCGTCTCGAAACCCTGGGGGATGAAGGGCATCCCGGAGAGTTTTGAGTTTGACCAGCTGCCCGAGGATTTCGACCATTTCGAGCCGATTTTGGAGGCGGCGGTGAACCGGATGCCGATGCTGGCCGAGGCGGGAATTCACACGTTCTTTAACGGTCCGGAAAGTTTTACCCCTGATGATGCCTATCATCTGGGGCTTTGCCCCGAGATGGACAATGTCTGGGTGGCGGCCGGGTTCAACTCGATCGGTATTCAGTCGGCCGGGGGGGCAGGGCATGCGCTGTCGCTCTGGATGGATGCGGGGGAGCGACCGTTTGATCTGGGCGATGTGGATGTGGCACGGATGCAGCCCTTTCAGGGCAATAAGACGTATCTTTTCGAGCGCTCCAAGGAGACGCTGGGCCTGCTTTATGCCGATCACTACCCCTACCGGCAAAAGGCCACGGCGCGCGGTGTGCGGCGCACGCCGTTTCATGCGCAACTCTTGGCCCAAGGTGCTGTCATGGGCGAATTGGCAGGCTGGGAGCGGGCCAATTGGTATGCCGAGGCCGGGCAGGAGCGGGAGTATCGCTATAGCTGGAAGCGGCAGAATTGGTTTGAGAACACGGCAGCCGAGGTGCGCGCCCTTCGCGAGGCTGTCGGTCTCTATGATATGTCGAGTTTCGGCAAGCTGCGGGTTGAGGGAGCCGGTGCCGAAGCCTTTCTTAACCATGTCTGCGGGGCGGATATGTCTGTGGCCCCGGGGCGGATTGTCTATACGCAGTTCCTGAATGCCAAGGGCGGCATCGAGGCGGATGTGACGGTGACGCGGCTGAGCGAGACGGCCTATTTGGTGGTGACACCGGCCGCAACGCGGCTGGCGGATGAAACATGGCTGCGGCGGCATGTCGGGGCTCACCCGGTGGTGATCACCGATGTAACGGCGGGCGAGGGCGTGTTGGCGGTGATGGGCCCGAACGCGCGCGATCTTTTGCGCGCGGTCTCGCCTGATGATTTCTCGAACGACGCGCATCCCTTTGGGCAGGCGCGGCAGATAGAGATTGGCATGGGGGTCGCGCGGGCGCACCGCGTCTCTTATGTGGGAGAGTTGGGTTGGGAGATCTATGTAAGTGCCGATATGTGCGGCCATGTGTTCGAGGTGCTGCATGCGGCGGGCGCGGATCATGGCCTGCGCCTGTGCGGGATGCACGCGATGGACAGTTGCCGGATCGAGAAGGCATTCCGGCATTTCGGCCATGATATCACCTGCGAGGATCATGTGCTGGAGGCCGGGCTTGGCTTTGCCGTGGCGACAGGAAAGGCCGATTTCATCGGGCGCGAGGCGGTGCTGGCCAAGCGCGCGGCGGGGTTGGAGCGGCGCTTGGTTCAGTTTCGCCTGACGGACCCTGAGCCGATGCTCTATCACAATGAGCCCTTGCTGCGGGATGGGGAGATCGTGGGCTATCTGAGTTCGGGGGCTTACGGCCATCATCTGGGGGGCGCGATGGGCCTGGGCTATGTGCCCTGCGCGGGCGAGAGCGCGGAGCAGGTTTTGGCCTCGAGCTATGAGGTCGATGTGGCCGGGGTGCGGGTAAAGGCGGAGGCGTCACTGAAACCAATGTATGATCCCAAATCCGAGCGCGTGAAGGCCTGAGCAGGGTGGGGGGCCAGCCCCCCACGCCCCCCGAGGTATTTCGGGCCAGATGAATGTGGGAGTGGTCATGGCGGGGCGGGTCGTGTAAGGCGCGGCCATGAGTGACTATGATCCGCCAACCGATCCGCTCGAGGTGCTGCATGACGATCATGAGATCGTCGTGGTGAACAAGCCTGCGGGCCTCTTGAGTGTGCCGGGCAAGGGCGAGCATTTGGCCGATTGTCTGATGGCGCGGGTGCGGGATGTGTTTCCCACCGCGCTGTTGGTGCATCGGTTGGACCGCGATACATCGGGCGTGATGATTTTTGCGCTGACGCCGCATGCGCAGCGGCATCTGGGCCTGCAATTCGAAAAGCGGCAGACGCGCAAGACCTATGTGGCGCGGGTCTGGGGGCGGCTGGAACCGGAGGTGGGCGTGGTTGATCTGCCCTTGATCGTGGATTGGCCCAACCGCCCGTTGCAGAAGGTGTGCCATGAGACCGGGCGCGCGGCGCTGACGGAATGGCGGGTGCTGCGCGCGAGCGACGAAGAAAGCCGGGTGCGGCTGAGCCCCAAGACCGGGCGCAGCCATCAGTTGCGGGTGCATATGCTGGCGCTGGGCCATGTGATTTTGGGTGACCCTCTTTATGCGAGCGGCGCGGCGCGGGAGCATCCGCGCCTGATGTTGCATTCCGAGGAATTGCGTCTGCGCCATCCGGATGGCGGTGCCGGCGTCAAGTTTCGGGCGGCGGTGCCGTTTTGAGGCCAATGTGGGTCACGGTTTAGGAAAGCCGCCGCGTCAAGAAAAAGGGCCGGGCAAAGATGCCCGGCCCGACCAAGAGAGGATGTGGCGAGGGGGTTAGCCTTGCCATTCTTGCATGGTCTCGAAGTCCTCGACCGTGAGGCTGGTCGTGGCCTGGATCGAAGACGTCACGCTGTCCGCGTCATGGGTCAGGGTGATGTCGTCAAAGTCTACGGCGACCGGCTTTTCGCCCAGCCCGAGAAAGCCGCCAACATCGACGATGACATGCTCGACCTGACCATCATCGGTCACGACAATGTCCGAGATTTCGCCGACATGCTCGTCTGCGCTGTCATAGAGCGCCACGCCTTGCAGATCCTCGGCGGTGAGGGCCGCGCGTTCCTCGCCGGACAGTTCCGGCATGGTTGCGGCGTCGGCATTGGTGGTTGTGTCTGACGTGGCGCCAGTTTTGGCCTCTGGGGTCGAGTTGGCCCCCGATTGGCCGGTGGTCATGTCAGAGGATTCGGTCGCGCTTGGGGCGGTCTGATCGGTGGTGTCCGACTGCGCCAGAACCGGCATTGCGCTGAGTGCGACGATTGCGGTGGTTGCGAGAATGCGTTTCATGGAGGAACTCCTTTGTCCTGCTGTGATGAGAGGCCGCAGAGAAGCGGCGCCCTGTCAATCCAACCGTCAGAGGCGCAGAAGGTTTCAAAAAACGGTCAAAATATACTTGTGATTCTGAGGGAACTTTGAGGGCTTTTGTGCGTTCCTCGGGGACGTGCCCCCGCCTGCTGCGGGCTGGCCTTGGCGGGTTCCAGATGTGGCGCGCCCTGCAAGATTGGAGTTTTGAACATGCTTGAGATTACCGGCATTGGCGGGATCATTCTGTTGATCCTCGATATTTGGGCTATCATTTCCGTTGTTGGGTCGGGGGCGACGACAGGCAAGAAGGTGCTTTGGGTTGTGTTGATCCTGTTGCTGCCGCTCTTGGGCTTTATTCTGTGGTTGTTGTTCGGGCCGCGGTCTGGGCGGGTGTGACGCCGTCTTTGTGCCAAGGCCGAGGGCCGCTTGTCTTTGGTGTTGCCGAATTTTTCAGGGAACCGAACGGGGAGAGGCGCGTTAGAAGAGCATGGTCAGCGTGAGGCGCTGACTGTCCGGAGCCTGACTGTCATCCCCCAGATGCAAGCCAAGCTCTGCCGCACCCGGCCCGTGTCCCTAGGGTGCTTGCCCCCGCCTGTCCCGGCGGGGGCATTTACGACAGATCGTCCGGGAAACCGGCCTTGGATTCAACCTCTGATCGGCAGGACCATGACCCAGAGCAGGCCCGCGCAGGGTGATACAGCGGCAGATGCGATTACAGACCTCAAGGTTCTGATTACCGCAGAAGAGGCGTATCCGGCTTTGGAGCGTGCTTTTTTGGAGGCGCAGACAGAGATTTCGGCCTGTTTTCGGGTGTTTGATTTGCGGACGCGGCTGCGCTCGGACGAGGCGCGCGCGATTGGCGCGACGTGGTTTGATCTTGTCGTTCACACGCTTGATCGTGGGGTGTCGATCCGTCTGCTGGTTTCCGATTTCGATCCTATCGCGGCGGTGCATCTGCATCGGTTGGCGTCGCAAACACTGCGCCAGATCGCGGCGGTGCGGGAAATGGCGCAGCCAGAGGCGCGGCTCGACTTTACCGTGGCATTGCATGAGGCCAAGAGCGGGATATTCCCCCGCGTGCTGTTCTATCCGCTGGTGCGGATGAAAATCCGCGAGATGGTGGACCGCTGGTGCCACATGACCAAGCCGGAACGCGAGCGGTTCCGGGTTGAGACGCCGCGCTTGCGCAGCCTTTGCCGGGTGGATGACCGGGATCAACTGTGTTTTCCGGCGCGGTTGATGGACCTGCACCCGGCGACACATCATCAGAAGCTGGCGGTGTTCGACCGCCGTCTGGTTTATATCGGGGGTCTCGATCTTAATGAGCGGCGGTATGATACCAAGCAACATCGCCAAGAGCCGAACCAGACCTGGCATGATGTGCAGGTTCTGGCGACGGGCCCGGTTGCCAAGGCAGCACAGGCACATCTGGAGGGGTTTCTGGCGGCGGTTGCGCGTAAATCCGCGCCGCCGCCCTCGGTGCCGGGATTTTTGCGCACGCTGTCGCGTCGCCGGTTGAGCGCGCCGATGCGGTTGTCACCGCATACGGTGCTGCGCGAGATCGAGAGCGCGCATTTGGCGGCCATCGCCAAGGCGGAGCGGCTGATTTATCTGGAAACGCAGTATTTTCGGTATGTGCCGCTGGCGCGGGCCTTGGCGCGGCGGGCGCGGCAATGCCCGGAGCTGCGCCTGATCCTTGTGCTGCCGGCGGCCCCCGAGGAGGTGGCGTTTTCGAGTGATCCGGGGCTGGATGGGCGGTTTGGCGAGCATCAGCAGGCGCGCGCGCTGGCCTATCTCAAGGCGGCGTTCGGGCCGGAGCGTTTGGTGATCGCGTCGCCGGTGCAGCCGCGCGCCAGCGACAGCGCCGCGCGGGATGCGCTGGAGGGCGCGCCCCTGATCTATGTGCATTCCAAGGTTTCGATCTTTGATGAGGCGGAGGCAATTGTGTCTTCGGCCAATCTCAATGGGCGCAGCATGAGATGGGACACGGAAGCGGGGCTGCATGTGACCCGGCGCGATCAGGTGGCCGAGATTCGGGCAAAGGTCATGGGCTGTTGGTTGCCAAAAGAGGCGGATGCCTCGTTTCTGGATCTCGAAACGGCCTTTGGCGCGTGGCAGGGCATGGTTGGCAGCAATAGCGTGTTGCCGCCCCGGCATCGTGAGGGATTTCTGGTGGATTACGATTCCGATGTTGCCAAGGCGATTGCCATGCCCCTGCCGGGCATGCCCGAAGAGGTGGTTTAAGGCCCGCTCTTGTCTGGTTCCCCATCGACTGCGAAGATGTCGAGCAGGGCCAGGGCGATAACCAGAACCGGAATGGCGATGATGCCGCCGATGGGCCCCCATAGCCAGAGCCAGAACACCAGTGACACGAAGATCAGGAGCGGGTTTACAGAAATGTGGCGTCCGACAAGGGCGGGCGTTGCAAACTGGGCCTCAAGCATGTTGAGCGCGAGAAAGATCGCCGGGGGGGCCAGAACCATCAGATCGTCAAAGGCCACGATGCCTGCCACGAGCAGCCCCGCAGTTACGGTCATCGGCCCGACGTAGAGCACGAAGTTAAGTAAGGCCGCGACCATGGCCCAGACGAAAGGCCCCGGCAGGTTGATCAACAAGAGCGCCCCGCCCAAGGCCGCGCCAAGGCCGGCGTTTATGCTGGAAATTGCAAGGAAATAGCGGGCCACCAGCCGTTCGGCATTGGTAAAGCGGCGTAGAATGTCGGCGGTATCGTCCGGGGTGCCGATCCAGAGCGACAGCCATGCATACATGCCCTTGCGGGTCAGCAAAAAGAAGAAAAGCGTACCACAAAAAACCAGCGCCTGCGCCAGAACCAGAGGGGCCATGAAGAGCGCGCTTGTGATGCTTGGGAGGCTGCCGCCTTCTCCGGCGTCCTTTGCGGGGGTTGGAGCGGCACCAAGTGCGGCTTCGACCTCTCGGTTGATTTCTTGCAGACCGCGAATGAGGTTGCTGAATTCCGCGATGATCGAGCGGAGTTCGTATTGGATGCGCGGCAATTCTTCGGCGATCTGCCAGATCACGGGTTCGGCCAGGATGGCCAAGATGCCAATGGCCGAGACCCCGAGGATCAGCACGGTTGAGGCGGCGAGACCTGTGGAAAAGCCGATCCTCTCGAAGACATCCGTGACAGGGGCGAGCATGACCCCGGTGACGATGGCCAAGGTCATCGGTGCGAAAATATCCCCGCCGATCTTGAGGGCGGCAAAGCTGAGGATGAGGGCGATCACGATCACCGCCATGCGAAGAGTCGGATCATCGTTGACGAATAATCTGTGCATGACGATGAGAACGCATGAGCGTGCGATTGGTTCCGTGGTGCAGGAAAATGAACCTGTGACGGTTTTAGATCAGCGGGCGGGTCATCGGGGTACGGTCGCGGTCAAGTTGGGCAATATCGCAAAGACGGTCACGATCATGCAGCGTCAGTCGACCGTTCTGCCATGTGGCGGCCCCCTGTTCGCGCAGGCGTTTGAGCATCTTGTTGACATGCACCACCGAGAGGCCAAGCGCGTCGGCGAGATCCTGTTGCCGGTAGGGCAGGGGCATGTCTGCGCCACGGGTCAGGCCAATCGCCGCGCCGCGATCAAAAAGGCGCACAAAGGCGCGCGCGATGCGCTCGATCCCGCTCATATGACCGAGGATCGCAAGGCTCTCGCCTAGAAGGTGTTCTTCGACGGCAGCGATCCAGGTCAGGTCATAGGCGCGGTCGGGATGGTCGCGAAACAAGGCCCAAAGGCGTTTGCGGTCAAAGACGCAGAGTTTCATATCTGTTGTCGCCTCGACGGAATGTTGCATTTCCTGCATCACCCCCGCCTGTAGCCCGATGAAATCGCCGGGCATCACGAAGTTGATGACCTGTCGTTCGCCCGAGAGCAGGGTCTTGTAACGCAGGCCCATGCCGCGCAGGGCGGTGTAGAGTTGCGGGCTGTTGGAGGCCTCCATCATCAGGGTGGCGCCGCCTTCAACCTCAAGCTCGCCGGTTTTGAAGCTTTGCATGAAGGCCACCTCTGCGTCCGTCATTGGCGCAAAGATGGCGCGGCTGCGCAGCGGGCAATTCTGACAATCTGTAACCATGGGAAAACTCCGTCGAGATGTCATAGTTTAATGCAGAAGGTCGGAATATGTTCCAGAATGAGGGATGTTTGGACCTGATACGATGAAAGAGCCCCTTATGCCCTATGATGAGACGACGCCGCCGGAGCCGCCGGTTTATATCGTCATGGACAGCAACATATTGATTGCAGAGGATCTTTGCGGGTCGCTGCAGGCGGCGGGCCCCTGTCGTGTTCTCAATGTGCCGCACCCGGATGAGTTGATTCGCGTGCTGGACGGAGAGGCGCGTATTTCGGCGGCGTTTCTGGAAATGCGCTATGATCAGGTGCTGGAGGCGGAGCTGGACCGCGCGCTTGCCCTGCGGGGCGCGCGGATCGTGCTGACCATGGGCGAAGACGACGAGATCAAGGTTGTCAAGCAAGGCTGGGCCATGCTTGTGCGCCCGTTTACCGATGACATGGTGCGCGGTGTGTTGCAGCCCTTGGTCAAGGGTGCGTGACGCGCCTAGGAGCGTGGGCCGCGCGCGGCGCGACCGGCGTTCAAACCCACGGCAAAGGCCTCGGCGACCTGGAGCAGCGGTTCTTTGGGGGCGGCGGGCTGCGGGGCGGTCTCTGCGCCGGTGGACTGACCGCCAAAGGCCAGAAAGCAGATGCCAAGGAGCAGATAGAGAGCCCCGATCACGGCATGGGCGACAAGCGCGCTCTCATAGGTGGCGATCAGAATCCAGAGCGCCACGGTCAGAAAGGCCAATCCCGCCATCCCAAAAATCACGCCTGCGACGGTAAAGGCCGCCGCGCGCGCCGCATGGCGCGCCCGACGGCGGAAGTGAGAGACAAGGCCGCTCATCGGTTATTTCCGGCCTGTGAGGAACCCGAGCAAAAAGCCCACCCCGACCGCAAGGCCAACCGCGGCTGCGGGTTGGTTGCGCACGGCGTCGGCCGCCTGTTGGCCCATGTCTTCGGCGCGGTGCTGTGCGGCGTGCAGCTGTTCGGAACTGGCGTCGCGCAGCTGTGACACCTTGCGGCGTGCGCCATCCACCGCCGCATCGCGGGTGGTGCCGCCAAGGCCTGCGAGGGTTTCGGAAATGGCCGAAATATCCTCTCGCAAGGTCGAAATCTGCTGGGAGAGGTGATCCATCTCGTCTTGCGGCGATGTGTCGGCGGATTTTGCCTGTGCCATTGGGGCGTCCTTTCATGTTGTTACGATGGGTCAACGCGGAGGGGCGCGCGAGGTTCCGGTAATTCTGGAAAAAAGCGGTTTCTGAGGGAAAAGACGGGGCGGCGGGAACCAAACAGGGCTGTGACCGTTGGGTTAGCAATCGAAACCATGTTGCTTTGAAAGGAGATTCCAATGCTGTATTGGGCGCTTGTCTTTTTGGTGGTCGCGCTGATCGCCGGTGTTTTGGGGTTTGGTGGCGTTGCCTCGGCTTCGGCGGGGATTGCGCAGATCCTGTTCGTGGTCTTTCTTGTGTTGTTTGTCGTGGCGATGATCGCACGGGCCTTGCGTGGCCGCGCGCCGTGAGTGAGACGGCATAAGACCCCGCGCCCATTGCGCGGGGTCTTTTTCTGGCCAGATCAGCCCTGAAGGGTTTCGGTGCTGGCAAAGAACATGGCTTGGCTCACGGCGGATTGCACCTGTTCCTCGCTATAGGGTTTGGTGATCAGAAAGGCCGGTTCTGGCCGTTCGCCGGTCAAGAGCCGTTCGGGGAAGGCGGTGATGAAGACGATGGGCCGCTCTCCCAGTTCGTTGAGGATGTGATTGACCGCGTCGATGCCAGAGGATTTATCGGCCAGTTGGATATCGGCGAGGATCATATCGGGCGGGTCGCGACGAGCGAGTTTCACGGCCTCATCGCGGGTGCGGGCAATGCCGGTGACGTCATGGCCCATATCTTCGACAATGGCGCGGATATCCATGGCGATGATCGCCTCATCCTCGATGATCATGATCCGCCCGCTGATCGCATTGGTCATTTCGGTGCGGGCGATGCTTAGCAGCGTGCTGACCTCGTCTGCGGTGCCGCCGATGATCTGGGCGATATCCGAGACGCGAAACCCCTCGATGCTGTGCAGCAACAGCGCCTCGCGGGTGTTCGGGGTGAGGGTGGACAGCCGCCATTGCGCGCGTGCCTCGGGGGAAGAGGCGCTGTCAGCCTCGGCGATGGGGGCACCGGAGGACATCCATATCTTATGAAAGGCATGGAAGAGCGCAGGTTTCGGCGCAAGACCGGCATTGAAGACAGTGCGATCCTCGAGCAGGGCCTCGAGCGTGGCGAGCGCGTAGTGATCGCCCGTCTGCTGATTGCCGGTCAGGGCGCGCGCATAGCGGCGCAGATAGGGGAGGTGTTCGGCGATCTGAGTGCTCAGGTCTGGCTGGCGCGGTGTGTCCGTCATGTCTGTCCTCAAAAATGTATCCTTTGAGGGAACCAAACGCCGAGCTGCGTGTTATGTTCCCGACCGGGTGCAGAAAAGTGCCGTTCTCTTAGTGGCAGATGAATAGGCGAAATGGAAAAGAATCGCAGGACCAAGAAATTGACGCAAACGATCGACGAGAATCTCCGGCGTGCCTATGCGGACACGGCCAAGGAGCCCGTACCGGACCGCTTTATCAAGCTGCTGGAGCAGTTGCGCGAGCAGTCGGGCGAGAAGCAAAAGCCGTCTGGTGACGACTCGTGATGGATTCTCAGGCGCCCCAAATGGACCCGCGCGACGAATTGATCGGGCATTTGCCTGCGATGCGCGCCTTTGCGTTGAACTTGACGCGCAATTCCGCGACGGCGGATGATCTGGTGCAGGATGCAGTGGTCAAGGCGTGGGGCAATTTTGACAAGTTCAAGCCCGGCACCAATCTGCGCGCGTGGTTGTTCACCATTCTGCGCAACACCTATTATTCCCTGTATCGCAAGCGCCGCCGCGAGGTTGAAGACCCCGATGGCAAGATGGCTGGGCAATTGTCGGAAAAGCCCGCGCATGACGGGCATCTGGCGATGACGGATTTCCACGCGGCCTTTGCGCAATTGACCGATGAGCAGCGCGAGGTTCTGGTTCTGGTGGGCGCAGAAGGGTTTTCCTATGAGGAGGCCGCCGAAATGTGCGGCTGTGCGGTGGGCACGATCAAGAGCCGCACCAACCGCGCGCGCAAACGGCTGGCGGAGTTGATGCATCTGGACGATGAGGATGAGTTGGCGATGACCGATGCCGCGACGATGGCCGTCGTAACTGGAACCTCTGTTGCATGAGGTTGCGTCTGGCCGCGCTGAGCGGGCTCTGGACGCCTAATCTGGCGCTGCAATTGGGCATTGGGTTGAGCCTTGCCATTCTGCCGCTTGGTTTTGTGTCAGTCTATCAGACCTATAAGGTTCTGGAAGAACGGCAGGCCCTGTCGGAAACCGCGCTTTTGGAGCAGACCCAGCAGGCCGTGTCAGAGAGCCGCGACATCATCCAATCCGCGCTGAGCACAGCCGAGACGCTGGCGATCACGGTATCGGTCTTTGATACCGCTGAGGCGACCTGCGATGCGGTGATGGCGCGGGTTGTGGAAGAGAGCCCGATCTATAGTTTTGCGGGGTTTGTCGATGACGCGCTGTCGCTGGTCTGTGCCTCGAACGGCGGGCGGCAGGACCTGAGCAATCTTGCGTCCATCCGCTCTGAGCTTACGGGGCGGCGGACCGAGATTTTGATGCATCCGCTGGAGTTCATTGGGGGGATTGCCACGGTCAGCGTGGCGGTTCCAGTGTTCGCGGCGGGGCAATTTCGGGGAACGGTCTGGATCGCGGTGCCGATCAGCGCCTTGAATGACCAGCTGTCGACGGTGGTGCCCGATGTTGATCTGGTGCTGTTTCAATCCGAGGGCGAGATTGTCGCCACGGCGGAGTTTTCGGATTTTCGGCGCTCGGTTTTGCCGGCCTCGCATGGGTTGCAGGATCTGGCCGATACCGGGCGGCAGACGTTTCGCGATGTGAATCAGGATGGCAATACCCGCGATTTTGCGGTGGTGCCGATTGTGGGCGACCGGGTATTGGCGCTGGGCAGTTGGGAGCCGCGACACAGGAGCGGATTGCTGCCGGGGTATGAGGGCACCTTTGCGCTTTATCTGCCGCTGGCGATGTGGGTGATCACGATCATCGTGGCCTATATCGGGGTCAATCATCTGGTGATCCGGCATGTGCGCCGGCTGCGATCCTGGATGCGGCTATACGCGGCGGGGCGTGGCGATCTGGACAAGGCCCGGCTGGACAATGCGCCCGAAGAGTTGGAGGTGGTGGCTGAGGCATTTCGGGCGATGACGCGGCGGCTGTCAGAGCAGGAGCGGCGGCTGGAAGAAGACCTGAACGAGAAAACCGTGCTGTTGCGCGAGGTGCATCACCGGGTCAAAAACAATCTTCAGCTTATCTCAAGCATGCTCAACATGCAGATCCGCGCGACGGGCAGTCTTGAGGCCAAGCATCTTTTGCGGCGGGTGCAGGATCGGGTGATGGCGCTGTCGGCGATCCACCGATACCTTTATCTGGCGCGCAAGCTGTCGCTGGTGCGGGCCGACAAGCTGCTTGAAGATATCATTCAGCAATTGGTTATCGTTGGAACCTTGGACGATAGGGGGCGGCAGATCGCGGTGACAACCGCGCTGGAGCCTGTGGAAATCAGCCCGGATCAATCGGTGCCCCTGTCTCTTTTGACGACAGAAGCTGCGATCAATGCCGTGAAGTATTGCGGCATGACCAGCGGCACCGATGCCTGGATCAACATCGCGTTGAAAGCGGTCTCGGGGGATCGTTTTTGCCTGAGCGTTGTGAATTCGCGCGCGCCAGATGGGCAGCCTGCGGAGGGGGCTGAGGTCACGCCGATTGATGGGTCGGGGCTGGGATCGAAGCTGATTGAATCCTTTGTGGCCCAGTTGAACGGCACGCTTGAGATTTCGCCGCAGCCGGACCGGTATGAGCTGCATGTTGTCTTTCCGATGACATGGCCCACCCAAGACGAGGACGACGCCTGAGTTTGCCGGAAACATGCGGAGCGGAGGGAACCGAATAGGCCGTGCTGCGTTGTCATTGCACAAGAAATCAAACGGAGAACGCAATGACACGTGCAAAACTTTCCCTCATTTCGCTGCTCTTTATGGGCGTTCTGGCAGGCTGCGAGACGGTCGAGGGTGCCGGTCGCGACATCGAGGATGCCGGACAGGCGGTGACGGGTGCATCGCAGGATGTGCAGAGCTGACCGTTTGATCCGACCCTGCAAGACATATGAGGCGCGCATCGGGTTGATGGGCGCCTCAGGTGCATTCAGGGGCGGGCCACGGTCACGACATCACGAGGGTTGCGACGCCGGTCGCGACCCCGATGGCCAAGAGCATCCCGAGCAAGACCAAGAGACCGTCGCCGACAAACATGCCAACGGCGAGCGCGGTAATCACCACGCCCAAGATCGACGAGGTGAAGGGGATCAGTTCGAGGAATGGCATCACCGCGCCCAAGATCAGGCAGAACAGCTGTGGCAGGATCACCAGCGGTTCTGTCACCAGAATGTGCAGCCGCCGACGCGTGACCCGGTCAAGCCAGCGCGCGGGGATGCGAAACCAGCGATAGACCTCTCGCACCCGGCTTGTGCGCAGGCGGGCAGCGCGGCTCCAGCGTGGTAGCCAGAGCGATGAGCGGTGGACCATCTGCTGCAAAGAGACCGCCGCGATGATCAGCCCGCACAGGGTGGTAAAGCCGGGCACCCCGCTGAGGGGCGAGACCAGCGCCAAGGCGGGCAGAATCAGCAGAGGTGCGAAATTGGCGCGGCCGAGGGTATCCACGATATCCCCCACGCTGGTGTAATCCCCGGTCAGCGCATCCCATCCCTGCTCGACCAGATCGGCCGCTGTTTCATGATCCGGTGCTGCATCCTTTGGCATGTCTGGCGCTGTGCTCCTGCTCTGGCCTGTAGTCGTTGTTTGGAAGAATAACGCCGTGGTGGCCCTGTGGTTCCGGCGTTGGGTGGGTCCGGTATGCATCGGTTTTGGCGGAGTATTCAGGTTTTTGGGAACCATACCAGAGGGCGCGCGTTCTTTGAGCACATCACGCCACACAGGCGTGCGTGTCACCGGCCCGCCGCATCTGATGCATTGCGGGTTTGATACGACCCATAGAAGGAGACTTTGCAATGAAACGGCTTCTTACGACAGCACTTTTCACCGGGATGACTTTGGCCAGCGTTGGCCCAGTTCTGGCCATGGACAAGACCCTCTCGGGCCTTGACGTCAAGGTGGACCTCAGCGCTTACGCGGACAACAATGTCCTGAAATATTGGCCGACCCTTGAGGCGGACCTTGCCACGGCGATTGCGTCGAAAGTGACGCTGAATGATACCGCTGACGCGCCAAGAATCGCAGTTGAGATCAACAAAGTGGCGATTGATGGCGATACCATCCTGCCGGATACCGGCGAGTTCAACCAGTTGGAAGGGACGGTTTCGACCTTTGAGGGGCTTAACGATGCCGTTGCCACCAATGCCGATAGCCTGGAGAATCCCGATGAACAGATCGGCAGCTATGCGTTGCAAATGACCGCTGTCAGCGGCGATACCCCGGCCCCCGAAGGTTGGGTCACGATCGAGCCGTCGCAAGACGATTTCTACGCGGCCCTGGTCGATGCCTATGCAACAACCGTGGTCGAGCGTCTGGACGATTGATCTGGCTTAGGGCGGCGATATGGGGCGTGGCGCAGATCTGCGCCCCAGATTGAGCCGATAGGCCCAAAAAAAAACCACGCGAGGGCGGCGACTTAACGGTCGCCGCTCTTGGCCATTCAGCGCTATTGCACGCGCGCTGAACGGCATATCGCATCGGGTTTCTTACGCCCATTTTTTGAGTAGTGGTGAGCCGTGCAGGATTCGAACCTGCGACCCACTGATTAAAAGTCAGTTGCTCTACCAACTGAGCTAACGGCCCACTAGACGCGCTATCTAGAAAGAGCGGGGCGGGGGGTCAACCCCGAAAGTGCAAGATTATTCCGCGATCTGCTGGATTCGTCGCGAGGCGCGGTTTATATGCGAGAGCATGGACCAACTTGATCATACCGGGCTGCCCTTTTTCAAAATGCATGGGCTGGGAAACGATTTTGTCGTGCTGGATGGGCGTGGCCGCGATCTGGGGCTGACGCCTGCGTTGATCATGGCCATCGCCGACCGGCATCGGGGCATTGGATTCGATCAATTGGCGGTGATCTCTCAAGGCATGGGCGATGCACATTTGACCTTTTACAACGCCGACGGTTCGACCTCTGCGGCGTGCGGCAATGCCACGCGCTGTATCGCGCGGCACCTGATGGACGAGAGCGGCAAGGCGCGGCTGGAGCTGAGCACGGCGCGCGGCGCGCTGGTGGCGGTGGATGCCGGTGGCGGGCTGACATCGGTGAACATGGGGCAGCCGCAGCTTGACTGGGCCGAGATCCCGCTGGCTGAGGCGATGGATACGCTGGAATTGCCCATCGAGGGCGGGCCGGTGGCCACGGGCATGGGCAATCCGCATTGCACGTTTTTCGTGGCTGATGCCGAGGCGGTGCCGCTGGCGCAATTCGGGCCGCGCTATGAGCATCACCCGCTTTACCCTGAGCGGACCAATGTGCAGGTGGCCACGGTGATTGGCCCCGACCATATCCGCATGCGGGTCTGGGAGCGGGGGGTTGGGGTGACGCTGGCCTCTGGCTCGTCGTCCTGTGCGACGGCGGTGGCGGCGGCGCGGCGGGGCCTAACGGGGCGCGCGGTACGGGTTGATCTGGATGGTGGCACGATCCATGTGGATTGGCGCGAGGATGGCGTCTGGATGACCGGCGAGACCGCGCATGTGGCAAGCGGCGTGTTCACGCCCGCGTTTCTGGCGGCGCAGAGATGAGCCAAGCGCCGAAATTCACCACGCTGGGCTGTCGCCTGAACGCTTATGAGACCGAGGCGATGAAGGAGTTGGCGGGCCAAGCGGGGCTGGGCAATGCCGTCATCGTCAACACCTGTGCTGTGACATCCGAGGCGGTGCGCAAGGCGCGGCAAGAAATCCGGCGCTTGCGGCGCGAGAACCCGGAGGCGCGGTTGATCGTGACCGGATGCGCCGCGCAGACCGAGCCGGAAACCTTTGCGGCAATGCCCGAGGTGGATGCGGTCATCGGCAATACCGAAAAGATGGCGGCGGACACATGGGCGCGGCTGGCGGGCGATTTTATCGGCGAGACCGAGCGCGTGCTGGTCGATGACATCATGTCGGTGCGCGAAACGGCGGGGCATCTGATTGACGGATTCGGCAGCCGCAGCCGCGCCTATGTGCAGGTGCAAAACGGTTGCGATCACCGCTGCACATTCTGCATCATCCCCTATGGCCGGGGCAATTCGCGCTCTGTACCCGCCGGTGTCGTGGTCGAGCAGATCAAGCGCTTGGTGGGGGCGGGGTATAACGAGGTTGTGCTGACCGGCGTGGACCTGACAAGCTGGGGGGCGGATTTGCCCGCGGCACCCAAACTGGGTGATCTGGTGATGCGGATTTTGCGGCTGGTGCCAGATTTGCCGCGCCTGCGGATTTCGTCGATTGATTCCATCGAGGTGGATGAAAACCTGATGCAGGCGATTGCCACAGAGCCGCGCCTGATGCCGCATCTGCACCTGAGCCTGCAACATGGCGATGATCTGATCCTCAAGCGGATGAAGCGGCGGCATTTGCGTGACGATGCCATCCGCTTTGCCGAAGAGGCGCGGCGCTTGCGGCCCGAGATGACCTTTGGCGCGGATATTATCGCAGGCTTTCCGACCGAGACCGAAGCGGCGTTTGAAAACTCGCTGCGGCTGGTCGAGGAGTGTCATTTGACATGGCTGCATGTGTTTCCCTATTCGCCTCGCCCCGGCACGCCAGCCGCCCGGATGCCGCAAGTCAAAGGCCCGGCGATCAAGGCACGCGCCGCGCGGTTGCGGGCCGCCGGTGAGGGGCGGGTTGCCGCCCATCTGGCCGCACAGCAGGGGCGCGAGCATGCCGTGCTGATGGAGGCCCCGCGCATGGGCCGGACCGAGCAATTCACCGAGGTGGTTTTCGACCGCGATCACCCCGAAGGCCAGATTGTGCGGGCGCGTGTCACGGGCTGGCAGGGCGGGCAATTAACGGCGGCCTAAGCGCTCATACCGTGGCCAGAGCGCATGAGGCCGGGTCGCAATGCGGTTTTTCAGAACGATGAAAGCTGAGCGCCTTGCCAAAAATGCCACAATTCGGGGGCTAGGCCCTTGGTTTTGCTGGACCTGAGGGCAGGGCTTGGGTAGATTCAGGGAAACGGGACGCGAATGATCCCGAACCTTGAGGCAGTATCAGATGTTTCCCGAGCGGTTTGCGAACCTACCGGCCTATGCGTTTCCGCGTCTGCGGACCCTGCTTGACGCTCATGCGCCCGGCGGCGAGGTCGTGCATATGACGATTGGCGAGCCAAAGCACGCGTTTCCGCGCTGGATCGTTGATGTCATTGCAGAAAATGCCGATGGCTTTAACTCTTATCCCGTCAATGAGGGCATGCCTGAGTTGTTGCAGGCGGCCGGCGATTGGGTGGGGCGGCGCTATGGCGTGACGCTTGATCCGGCAAGCCGGATCATGGCGCTGAACGGCACACGCGAGGGGCTTTATAATGCGATGATGGCGCTCAGCCCCGAAGTGAAGGGCGGCAAGCGCCCGGTCGTGCTGGCACCGAACCCGTTTTATCAGGTCTATATGGTGGCGGCGCTGAGCGTGGGGGCGGAGCCGATTTTCCTGAACGCCACCCATGAAACCGGGCATTTGCCGGATTTCGCGGCGCTGTCCGAAGAGGTGTTGAACCGCGTCACGGTGGCCTATCTGTGTTCGCCCGCCAATCCGCAGGGCACAGTGGCGAGCCGCGCCTATTGGGCCGAGTTGATCGGGCTGGCGGAGCGTTATGATTTCCGCATTTTCGCCGATGAATGCTATGCCGAGATTTACCGCGATACGCCGCCGGTGGGTATTCTGGAGGTCGCGCAGGAGATGGGGGCTGATCCTGAGCGGATCGTGGCGTTTCACAGCCTGTCGAAGCGGTCGAACCTGCCGGGGCTGCGCTCGGGCTTTGTTGCCTCTGGCCCCAAGAATATCGCGCAGATGAAGCAGTTGCGCAATTATGCCGGATCGCCCTTGCCGATGCCGTTGCAGCATGCGGCCGCGCGGCTCTGGGCGGATGAGGCGCATGTGATCGAAAATCGCCGTCTTTATGGCGAGAAATATGAGATTGCCGATGAGATTCTGGGCAATCTGCCCGGCTATCGCAGCCCGGAGGCAGGATTTTTCCTGTGGTTGCCGGTCGAGGATGGCGAGGCGGCGACGCTGCGGCTTTGGCAGGAAACCGGCGTGCGGGTGTTGCCGGGGGCCTATCTGAGCCAAGAGGCAGGCGGCGTGAACCCCGGTCAGGGGTATATTCGGGTCGCGATGGTGGCCCCCAAGGATGAGATGGCAGATGGTTTGAGACGGCTGCGCGCCTGTCTCTATGGATGATTGAGGACGAGGGACGAGATGGCATATCAGACGCGCGGGCGCGACCCCTTGCTGGACAGCAACATGGCTGAGGCAATCGAGAAACGCGGCAAGGAATTGCTGGGTCTTGTGCTGATGGCGGTGGCGCTGATGGCGGCGGCGATGGTGGTCTCTTACACTCCGGACGATCCAAGCTGGATGTCGGCCACGGATGCGCCGGTGCAGAACTGGATGGGCCGTTTGGGCGCGTCGGTGGCGGCGCCGCTGTTCATGATCATCGGTTGGGGATCCTGGGGATTTGCCATTGTTCTGGGGGTCTGGGGCGCGCGCATGGCGCTGCACCGGGGCGAGGACCGGGCGATGGGTCGGCTTATTTTCGCGCCGATCTGGCTTGCGATACTGGCGCTCTATGCCGCGTCGTTGACGCCGGGGGCGGAGTGGGCGCAGACCCATAGTTTCGGTTTGGGCGGGCTTTTTGGTGACACGGTTTTGGGGGCCTTGCTGGGTATTCTGCCGGTCGGGGCGAGTGTGGGGCTCAAGCTTTTGTCGTTGGTGCTGGGGGTTGGCGTGCTTGGGATGGGGGCGTTCGTGCTGGGCTTTACACGGGTAGAGTTGCAGCGCATGGGCCGCTTTCTGCTGGTGGGGGTGATCCTGTGCTATGCCGCGCTGATGAAAGCGATGGGTCGCGGCGCGGGTGGTGCAGCCCAAGCGGGGCAGGTCATGCAGGCCATGATGGCGGAACGGCGCGCACGTCGGGGTGAGGCGGCTGTTGCGCGCGCGGCGGTGCCGCTGCGGGCAGAGCCTGCGCTGGACGGCGCGCGGGTGCGACGCGCAGATCCCGTTCCGTTGACAGCCCAGCGGCACGCGCCGGTCGCACCCAAGCCTGCGCAGCCGGTGGACAAGCCCGGTGGGCTATTGGCGCGGATGCCGATGCTGATGCGCAAGCCCGAGGTCATGCCCGAGCCGGAATTGGTAGAAGCCGCGACCTATGAGGGCGAGGCCGAGATGCCCGGTGATGACCGGATCCGGGCCAAGATTTCCGATGTGATCAAGGCGCGGGTGCGTCAAAGCCCGGCGGTGCAGATCGCATCTGTGGCCCCCCTGACCAAGGGCCGGGGGCGTGGGCCTGATCCTTTGATCCTGAACACTGCGCCGCGTGGTGTTTTGCCGCCCGAGCCGCCGCTGACGGCGCGTCATGTGGTGCAAACGCCGCTGAGGGCCGAGCCGTTACTGCGCGCCGCCGCCGCACCGGTGAGCATGGCCGCGCCCATGTTGGAGGTGACGGAGGACGACGATTTCGACGCGATGATCGAGGCATTTGGGCAAGATGATGCGCCCGAGATGGCGGCACCTGCGCCGCGCATTCCGATGCCTGAGCCGCGCAAGGTTGTGCAACATGCACCGCGCAAGCCCTTGCAGCCGTCGTCGCGGGCCATGGCCGAAGCGCAGCCGGCGCTGCGTTTTGAGGCCCCCGCGCAGCCGGTTTATGAGTTGCCGCCGCTCAGCCTATTGGCGGACCCCGAGCATATTCAGCGCCATCATCTGAGCGACGAGTCGCTGGAAGAAAACGCTCGGATGCTGGAGAATGTGCTGGATGATTACGGCGTGAAGGGCGAGATCGTCAGCGTGCGCCCCGGCCCCGTGGTCACGATGTATGAGCTGGAACCGGCACCGGGCCTAAAGGCGAGCCGGGTGATTGGTCTGGCGGATGATATCGCGCGGTCGATGTCGGCGCTGTCAGCGCGGGTATCCACCGTGCCGGGGCGATCGGTGATCGGGATCGAATTGCCCAATGACAACCGCGAGATGGTTGGATTTCGGGAAATCCTGTCAAGCCGGGCCTATGGCGATGGCAATCAAAAGCTGCCTTTGGCCTTGGGCAAGGATATTGGCGGTGATCCCATTGTGGCCAACCTTGCCAAGATGCCGCATTTGCTGATTGCGGGGACCACGGGATCGGGCAAATCGGTGGCGATCAACACGATGATCCTGAGCCTGCTCTACAAGCTGACGCCGGAAGAATGCCGGTTGATCATGATTGACCCCAAGATGCTGGAACTGAGCGTCTATGATGGCATTCCGCATCTGCTATCCCCTGTTGTGACCGATCCGAAAAAGGCGGTGGTTGCGCTCAAATGGGTGGTGGCCGAGATGGAGGACCGCTATCGCAAGATGTCCAAGATGGGCGTGCGCAATATCGACGGCTATAATGGCCGGGTCGAGGAGGCGCTGAAAAAGGGCGAGATGTTCAGCCGCACGGTGCAGACCGGGTTTGACGATGACACCGGCGAGCCGGTGTTTGAAACCGAAGAATTCGCACCCGAGAAGATGCCCTATATCGTCGTCATCGTCGATGAGATGGCCGATCTGATGATGGTGGCGGGCAAAGAGATCGAGGCCTGTATTCAGCGGTTGGCGCAGATGGCGCGCGCAAGCGGTATTCACCTTATCATGGCGACACAGCGCCCGTCGGTGGATGTGATCACCGGCACGATCAAGGCGAATTTTCCGACGCGGATTTCGTTTCAGGTGACATCGAAAATCGACAGCCGCACCATTCTGGGCGAGATGGGCGCCGAGCAGCTTCTTGGCATGGGCGACATGCTCTATATGGCGGGGGGCGGCAAGATCACCCGCTGCCATGGCCCCTTTGTGAGCGATGAAGAGGTTGAGGAGGTGGTTAATCACCTCAAGGCTTATGGCCCGCCGACCTATGTGGGATCGGTGCTGCAAGGGCCGGATGAGGACAAGGCCGAGAGCATTGATGCGGTGCTGGGCCTTTCATCAGGCAGCGGGGCCGAGGGTGATGACCTGCTTTATGATCAGGCGGTGGCGATTGTGATCAAGGATCGCAAATGCTCGACCTCTTATATCCAGCGGAAACTGGCGATTGGCTATAACAAGGCTGCGCGTCTGGTCGAGCAGATGGAGGATGAGGGCGTGGTCAGTTCCTCGAACCATGTGGGCAAGCGCGAAGTGCTGGTGCCGGAGCCGCAGTAGGACCGGCGGTGCCTCGCTCAGCTGTGAAAAATTTACGCCCCGCGCTGGTGCAATCCCGCGCGGGGTGTCTTATCTGTGGGGTATGAACAAGATGCGTTTTCTTATGGTTCCCGTCCTCTGGGCGGCGATGGCCCTCCCGGCGGCGGCGGAAAAGCTGTCTTTGCCGGAAATCTCAAACTATCTGAACGGTTTGCGGACCGCCCAAGGTGCGTTTACCCAGATCAACGAGGATGGCACGATCAGCACGGGCCGGATTTTGATCAAGCGCCCCGGTCGGGTGCGGTTTGAATATGACCCGCCCGAACAGGCGCTGGTGGTGGCTGATGGCGATACGGTGGGGATTATCGACCCGCGCTCGAATGATGGGCCGGTGGGCTATCCACTTCACCGCACGCCGCTGAAAATCATCCTGGCGCGCAATGTGGACCTGACGCGCGAGCGGATGGTGGTGGGACATGCGAGCGATGGCACCTCGACCACGGTGCGCGCGCAGGACCCGGCGAATCCTGAGTATGGCAGTATTGATCTGGTCTTTACCGGCAGCCCCGTGGAATTGCGTCAATGGGTGATCCATGACGGCAGCGGCAGCCAGACCACGGTGGTTCTGGGCGATATGCAGCGCGATGTGCGGCTGAATGACGAGAGTTTCGTCATTCCGGGCAAGGAGCGGATGCGGGTGGATCGCTGAGCCCGCGCCGCAGGCCCAGCAAGGATCAGATCAGACCGCGCCCAAGAGCACAGGTGCCAAGCTGCGCGCGGTAATTTTGTGACCGGGTTTCGACACTGTCGGCGACGCGCAGCAGCCACGGCTTGCTGTTGAAACTGCCACGGGCATAGCCGGTGCGCCCGTCGTGATAGGCGAGATACTGGTTGCGCGCGTCCGTGAGCGGGATGCCAAGGCTCTGGTTGGATTTGGCCATATACCAGCCCATGAAATCGGTGGCATCGGCAATATTGGTGCGCTGAGCGGCGAAACGGCCTGTTTCGCGCTGGTATTCCTCCCATGTGCCGTCCAGCGCCTGGCTATAGCCATAGGCCGAACTGACCCGGCCCGTGGGAATCACCCCCAGGGTCCAGCGAAACGGGGTGCGCGCATCGCTGATGAATTTGCTTTCCTGATAGATCGTGGCCATCTGCACATGGGCGGGCACGCCCCATTTCCGCTCTGTCGCGCGGAAGGCGCGGGCGTATTCGGGGCGCTCGTCCAGAATGGCGCATGCGTGGTCTAGATTGCGCGGGGCGGTGCCATAGCCCGTGCCGCCACCGCCGCAGGAAGCCAGCACAAACAACACCATCAACGCGCGAAGAGTTCTGCTCATTTGCCTCTCGCTCTCTTTTTTTATGCAGTTTACTGGAAATTCTGGCCGGGGGAAATCACGAATTCGCCGCGGTTGCGCGCTGCAGCGCTGTAACGCCTACGTTCACAGACTGTTTCTCGCATGATTCAGCCGACTGTTGGACAAACCACCCTTGAAAGGTTTACACTCTGGCATTAGGGGCAAACGCGATATGATTAAAACACGTGCAAAATATCATCTGGGCCAAGTGGTCCGTCACAAGAAACACCCGTTCCGCGGGGTGATCTTTGATGTCGATCCGCAATTCTCGAATACCGAGGAATGGTATGCCTCGATTCCCGAAGATAGCCGCCCATCCAAGGAACAGCCGTTCTATCACCTGCTCGCGGAAAACGAGCAAAGCTACTATGTGGCCTATGTGAGTGAACAGAATCTTGTCGCCGATTATTCCGGCGAGCCGGTGGGGCATCCCGATATTCCGGACCTGTTTGGTCCGTTCGAGGATGGGCATTATCCGCTGCATTTCCAGTTGAATTGAGTGGGCGAGGGTGGGTTTGCACCCACCCTCCCTGTGTTGCCTGATCAATAGCCCAGGGCGCAGCCGTCCTTGCGCGGGTCGCTGCCACCTTCAAGCACGCCATCGTCATGGATATAGATCGCCTGCGCGCCGCCAATGGGGCCGGGCATGTGCAGGATGTCGTGGCCCATATCGGCGAGGGTCTGCGCCACAGCGTCGCCATAGCCCCGCTCAAGGTTGAGACCCAGAGGATCGGCAAAGGCGCGCGGCGCGTCGATGGCGGATTGCGGGTCCATCCCGAAATCGCGCAGGTTCGACACCAGACGTGCATGCCCCGTTGATTGATACGAGCCGCCCATCACGCCGAAGGGCATGGTCACGCGGCCATTTTCCACCAACATGCCGGGAATGATCGTGTGCATCGGGCGTTTGCCGCCGCCGAGTTCGTTGGGATGCCCCTCTTCCAGCGTAAAGCCTGCGCCACGGTTTTGCAGCAGAACGCCGAATTTTTCAGACGCGATGCCAGAGCCGAAACCGTGGAAGATGGAATAGATCAGCGACACCGCCATGCGGTCACGGTCCACCACGGTGATATAGATCGTGTCGCGATGCACGGCCTCGGTCAGGGGTTTGGCGGCGGCCATGGCGCGTTTGGGATCAATCAGCGCGGCGAGTTTTGCGGCGGTCTCGTCTGAGAGCATATAGTCGAGTTTGCGCATGTGATCGGGGTCGGCGATAAAGCGGTTGCGCGCGTCATAGGCCAGTTTGGTTGCTTCGGCCTCGATATGGGTGCGTTCGACGCCAAACGGGTCCATTCCGGCAATGTCGAAATGTTTCAGGATGTTGAGCAGCAGGATTGCGGTGGCGCCTTGGCCGTTTGGTGGATGCTCGACCAGATTGGCGCCTTTGTACTCGCCACTGACCGGGGTGGTGTAGTCACTGTGTTGGTTGGCGAAATCGGCCGCCGTGTGGGTGCCGCCCAAGGCGTTGAGCGTGGTGATGATGTCTTCGGCCACTTCGCCTTCGTAATAGGCGGCACGCCCGTCACGGGCGATGCGGCGCAGCACCTCGGCCTGACCGGGGGCGCGGAACATCTGGCCTGCTGTGGGCGGCGTGCCTGAGGGCATGTAATGGGTGAGGCCATGACCCTGAAGCGCGGCACCCGCCGTGGGCCAGTCAAAGGCGACACGGGGGGCCACTGGCACGCCCTCTTCGGCATAGCGGATCGTGGGGGCGAGAAGGGTATCTAGGCCAAGCCGGCCGTGATCGGCGCTGAGACGGCAAAAGGCGTCGATGGCACCGGGGACGGTGACGGCATGTGCGCTTTGAAGTGGTACGGTGTCATGGCCTGCGGCGCGCAGGGCGGCGGCAGAGGCCCCGGCGGGCGCGCGGCCAGAGCCATTGAGCGCGTGGATGGTGGGATCGCCCGGTTTGGTGAAGAGGACGAAGCAATCGCCGCCGATGCCGGTCATTTGCGGTTCGCAAATGCCCAAGAGGACCGCGCCTGCAATCGCGGCGTCCATGGCGTTGCCGCCGCGTTCGAGAATGTCGATGGCGGTTTTGGCCGCAAGCGGGTGCGAGGTGGCGCACATTCCGTTGGTGGAAAAGGTGGCCGAGCGGCCGGGCTTGTGAAAGTCGCGCATGTCTTGTCCTTGTGTCCGTGATGGGGGGACACTAGGCGCAGTTTGCGGCTTTGCCAATCGGGGGAGAAGAGTAAGCCTCGACGCCGCGCGCTGGGTGGGGGCAATTACACGCGACGCCGAGGGAAGCCATATGCAGCTACGGGTTTCTGTATGACGGGGTTCTGCGGCGTGAGTTGGCCGGGATTAAGGTAAGATTGCGGCGGTCTAACCCTAGGGTTGTGTCAGAGCGGGGCGCGGTGGAATTCGAGGGTCAAATGGTTGCATCCGGCGGCGCGGCGATAGTCGATCCGGTCGGTAAGATCGCGAATCAAAAACCAGCCAAACCCGCCCTCGGGCAAGGCACCGCGCGCGACGTCATGCTCGGGCAAGAGGCCGTCGGGGGGGCAAAGGCCGGGCAGGGCCGCGCCCTGATCGCTGAGTATGGCGACAAGCCGGGCCGGATGAAGCGCAAGCGCGATCTGGATGTCGCCGGGGGTCTCGGGCGGGTAGGCATGTTCCACGATATTGTTCAGCGCCTCGGCCAGCACGAGTTCGACGGTGCCACATGCCTCATCGGGCATGGCGCAGGCGTGCAGCCAGTCGCGGGTGCGCGCCAGCACCTCGCGCACGGCGAGGTTTGAGGCACGGGTGTGAAGCGTGAGGTGCTGAGCCGCAGGATCAGGGATCACGGCGCGCGACCTCTGGCAAGGGTCATCATGGGGCCGCCCATCCTGCCCGATCACCCTGTCGCGCGGGATTGGAGGCTGCGCAGATCGTCATGGATGGTGAACACCGTATCCATCCGTGTGAGGCGAAACACCTTGGCCACATCGGGGGTAAGACAGGCGAGGTCGAGCCGCCGCTCGCCGCCCATCTGTTTCATCGCGGCGACGATGGCACCCAGCCCGCTGGAATCCACAAAAGTGACATTGCCCAGATCGAGCACGACTGGCCCCGCCCCGCTGGCCGTAGCGGCGCGCATGGCGTCCTTGAAGCGGATGGCGGCGGCGGCGTCGATACGTGCCTCGCCGACGGTGATGATGGTCATGTCAGGATGATGCGTGGTGTTGAGATCCATGGTGCCTCCGGCAGGATACGTAGTAATACAGGGCACGCTAGACCCAATTCCTTACCATTCGGTATGCAGGATCAGGATTTGCGAGGAGGCAAAGATGCAAGAGGTGGTGATTGCCGGGGCGTCGCGCACGCCCATGGGTGGATTTCAGGGCGATTTCGAGGGTGTACCGGCGGCAGAACTGGGCGGCGCTGCGATTCGCGCGGCACTGCTGGATGCCGGGGCTGAGACCGTGGACGAGGTCTTGATGGGCTGTGTGCTGCCTGCGGGGCAGGGGCAGGCCCCGGCGCGGCAGGCCGGTTTTCTGGGGGGGCTTGGCGAAGAGGTGCCTGCCACGACGCTCAACAAGATGTGCGGGTCTGGGATGAAGGCGGCGATGATGGCCTTTGACCAGATTGCCTTGGGTCATGCCGAGGTGATGATCGCGGGCGGAATGGAATCGATGTCGGGCGCGCCCTATCTTTTGCCCAAGATGCGGGGCGGCGCGCGGCTGGGTCATGCGCAGGTGGTCGATCACATGTTCCTTGATGGGCTCGAGGATGCCTATGACAAGGGCCGCCTGATGGGCACCTTTGCCGAGGATTGCGCCGAGGCGTTTCAATTTACCCGCGAGGCGCAGGATGCCTATGCGCTGGCCTCGTTGCAAGGCGCGCTGGACGCGCAAGCCTCGGGGGCGTTCGCGCGTGAGATTGCGCCGGTGACGGTGCGGGGGCGCAAGGGCGAGGTGGTGATCTCTGCGGATGAGCAACCCGCCAAGGCGCGGCCCGAAAAAATCCCGACGCTGAAACCCGCGTTTCGCGCGGAGGGCACGGTGACGGCGGCCAATTCCAGCTCGATCAGCGATGGTGCTGCGGCACTGGTGCTGGCCTCGCGCGCGGCGGCCGAGGCGCGGGGCCTACAGGTGCGCGCGCGGATCATGGGGCACGCGAGCCATGCGCAAGCCCCCGGCCTTTTTACCACCGCCCCGGTGCCTGCGGCGCGCAAGCTCTTGGACCGGCTGGGCTGGAGCGTGGCGGATGTCGATCTCTGGGAGGTGAACGAGGCCTTTGCGGTGGTGCCCATGGCGTTCATGCACGAGATGGGCGTGGCGCGAGAGCGGCTTAACGTCAATGGTGGGGCCTGTGCGCTGGGTCATCCGATTGGGGCGTCCGGCGCGCGGATCATGGTGACGCTGCTCAATGCGTTGGAAACACGCGGGCTGCGCCGTGGTGTGGCCGCTATCTGCATCGGTGGCGGCGAAGGCACGGCGATTGCGATTGAGCGGGTCTGACGCCCCTCAGGCCGCCTCGAGATCGCGCCGCATGGTGGCCATGCCCCGGCGGCGCGACAGTTCCTCGTACCCCGCCTTGCGGTAGAGGTTGAGCGCGGGCGCGTTGTCGAGTTCGACCTTGAGGGTGATGGTCAGCGCCTTGAGTTGGCGGGCGGCCTCTTCGGCGAGGGACAAGAGCACCTCGCCGGTGCCGCCGCGCATGCGTTCTTCGACAAACACATAGGTGAGGTGGCGCACCTCGGGGCCGACGCCCACGCGCAGGGCGAAAAAGCCCACTTCTTGCCCGTTCTCATCACAGAGATAAAAGGTTTCGTCCTCAAGGTCGCCCACCCATTTCAGCGCCCATTCGCGTGCGTCAAACGGATGGCTGGCCTGTGGATTGACCAGCGCAAGATCATCCTTGTCGGTCAAAAGGCGTGCCAGAGGTTCAAGATCACGGGTCTGGTTGCGGTGCAGGGTCAGCCGGGACATATGTCGTATTCCTTATAGTCCATGTCGTAATTTTATTGCGGGCGCGTCTCTGCCATGGGTGGACACAGGATGCAACCCAAAGGCTGCATGCGGGCTCTGGCCTTGGCGCTTGGGCCGTGGCATAGGGCTGTCATGCGTATTGATTATGACCATATCGCCCGCACCATCGCCGCGCTTACCGAAGGGGAGAGCGACGCCGTTGCGCTCATGGCTACGGTGGTGTGCGAGGTGCACCATGCGGATGATCGGTTCGACTGGACCGGGTTTTACCGTGTCACCGCGCCTGAGATGCTCAAGATCGGGCCTTATCAGGGCGGGCATGGCTGCCTGAGCATCCCGTTTTCGCGCGGTGTCTGCGGTGCGGCGGCGCGCACGGGCACGGTGCAATTGGTGCCGGATGTCGAGGCTTTTCCGGATCATATCGCCTGTGCGAGTTCCACGCGCTCAGAGATTGTGCTGCCGGTGCGCGACGGGGCGGGGCGGCTGATTGCGGTGTTCGACATCGACAGCGATCAACCGGCGGCCTTTACCGAAGAGGATGCGGCACGGCTGAGCGAGATTCTGGCGGCTGTGTTCGGACGGATTTGAGGGGCTGTGAGGAGGCAGGACGGGTTTTGGCCTGAAGCGGACATTGGCCCCAAGCGCTTACGCGCGGAATCAAGCCCGAAGGGCGCCGCGCGATCGCTGGGCCGTCCCGCGGCCTAGCGATTTTGAGATGTAGCGCATCTCTTTCAAGTCATACGGACTTTGCTTGCATTAAGTGGCAGTCACTGCCGTTGCATCGCTAGTCCCCGGCCCAGCGACCGCGCGGCTCATCGCACAGGTCCAATGTCGCCTTGAGGCCATTCCCCGCACTGGCCAATCGAAACCTCGTCAGCGCCCTTTCCACACAGGATCGCGTTTTTCGGCAAAGGCGCGCGCGCCCTCTTTCTGATCTTCCGAGGCGTAGAGGGTATCCACAGTCTCGAATTGTCGCCGGGTGATCCGGTTCATCGCATCCTGAAAGCGCATGGCCTCGGCCTCGCGCACGATTTCCTTGAGCGCGGCATAGACCAGCGGTGGGCCGGCGGCGATGGTCTGGGCCATGGCGCGCGCCTCGTCCATCAGCCGGTCGGCGGGGTGGATGTGGTTGACCAGCCCCCAGTGCGCGGCCTCTTTTGCATCGAACCAGCGGCCCGTGATCAAAAGCTCCATGGCGATGTGATAGGGGATACGCTTGGGCAGTTTGACACTGGCCGCATCGGCCACGGTGCCCGAGCGGATTTCGGGCAGGGCGAAGGTAGCGTGGTCTGCGGCCAGAACGATATCTGCTGAGAGCGCCAGTTCCAGCCCGCCGCCACAGGCGATGCCATTGATCGCGGCGATCACCGGCTTGTTCAGCCCGCGCAATTCCTGCAATCCGCCAAAGCCGCCAACGCCATAATCGCTGTCGGGGGCCTCGCCCTCGGCGGCGGATTTGAGATCCCAGCCGGGGCAAAAGAATTTTCCGCCCGCGCCGGTCAGGATGGCAACGCGCAGGTCGGGATCGTCGCGAAAGTCGCGGAACACCTCGCCCATGATCCGGCTGGTGGCGGCGTCTATGGCATTGGCCTTGGGGCGATCCAATGTCACCTCAAGCACGGCCCCGTTGCGTTCGGTGCGAATGGGCGTGTCGGTCATGGTCTCTCTCCCTTGGTGATGAGCGCATCCACGGCGACCGCATCCGATGCGGTGCAGAGGAGCGGGTTGATTTCCACCTCTTCGAGGGTCGCGGCATGGGCGATCACATAGTCCTGAACGGCCATGACCGCCCGCAGAATGGCGGCGTGGTTGGCGGTGGGCTGGCCACGATAGCCGCCCAGCAGGGGGGCCGCGCGCAGGTGGCTGAGGGCTTGGGTAAGGTCGGCCTCTGTCACCGGCAAGAGCAGGCTGGTTGTATCGCGCAGGATTTCGGTCAGCGTGCCGCCTGCGCCCAAGGTCAGCACAAACCCATGCGCCGGGTCGCGCAGCACTCCGATTAGCAGTTCCGCGATAGGGGCCGCGATCATCTCTTCGATGAGCCAGCTTTGGCAGGGCATGGCGCGGGCCTTGGCCTGAGCCTCGGCAAGGTCGTCCGCGTGGTGGACAAAGATCACGCCGCCTGCCTCGGTCTTATGCGCCAGACCCTCGGCCTTGATGACCAGCGGCAAAGCCATGTCGCTGAGGGTTGCGGTAAGCTCGGCGGGTGTTGCGGCACGGCGCGCCTGTGGGATGCGCAGCCCGTGGGCGGCGAGCGCCGCCTTGGCCTCGGCCTCGGTCAGGGTGCGGGGCTGCGTCGGCGTGCCGGGCAAGAGGAGCGGCAAAGGCGTGCTGCGCGCCTGTCCCAGCCACGCGGCGCGGGCGATGGCGGTGAGCCCATCATCCAGCCCGGCAAGCGGGATCAATCCGCTTGCAATGGCGCGCTCGGCCACACTCTCTGACAGGCAATCGGGCAGGGTCGCGATGAGCGCGAGCGGTTTGCCCACCCGGCGCTGCGCCTCTGCGCCTGCCTCGAATATACAGTCCCAAGCGGAGGGATCACAGCGGTCGGGGCGTGGAAAATCAGCGATCATCACGCCGATATCGGCAGGGCCATCAAGAGCGGCGGCAAAGGTGGCGGCCATGGCGGGCACGTCGCCCCAAATGAATGTGTGGTAATCCAAGGGGTTGGCCAGCGCCACCCGTGGCCCAAGTGCGGCGCGCAGCGCGCGGGATTGTGTTGGCGTGAGCGGTGGCAGGGTGAGGGCGTGATCAAGGGCGGTGTCGGCCATCAGGCTTGCCTCGCCGCCCGAGCAAGAGATCGAGACCACGGCATTGCCGGGCAGCGGGCCTGCAAAATGCAAGAGTTTCAGGGTCTCCAGCATCTGCGGCAGGGACGTGACCTGCGCAATTCCCAATCGCGCCAAGAGGGCCGCCGCGCCGGCCCCGCTCCCGGCCAAAGAGGCGGTGTGCGATTGCGTGGCGGCGCGCGCCTGATCCGAGCGCCCGGATTTCAGCGCGACGATGGGCTTGCCTGCCCGGCGCGCCGCCTCTGCCAGCGCCTCGAAGGCGCGCAGATCGCCCACCCCCTCGATATGCAGGCCAAGGGCGGTGACGCGGGGATCCTCTAGCAGAGCGCGGCCAAGCGCCGACAGGCCCAGCTGTGCCTGATTGCCCACGGTCATCAGATAGGCAATGGGCAGGCCGCGCGCCTGCATGCTGAGATTGATCGCGATGTTCGAGCTTTGCGTGAGGATTGCCACGCCGCTCTTGCAGCGTTGCCCACCATGCTGATCGGGCCAGAGGAGCGCGCCATCGAGATAGTTGACGAAGCCATAGCAATTCGGGCCGATGATCGGCATGTCGCCCGCTGCGTGCAACAGGCGCGCCTGCATCTCAGCGCCGTCGCCCAGCTCGGCCTCGGCCTCGAGAAAACCTGCGGCAAAGCAGACAGCGCCGCCCGCGCCCATCTCCCGAAGCTGCGCGATGGTGGCGATGGTGGCGTCGCGGTTGACGCCGACAAAGACCGCATCGGGCACGCCGGGCAGGGCGGATAGCGAGGGATAGGCGCGCGCGCCGCCGATCTGTGCCTTGGTCGGATGCACCGGCCAGACCGGCCCGGCAAAGCCCATGGCCACAGATTGCCGGATAAGATTGGCGCACCATGTGCCGCCGCCGATCACGGCGATGGAGGCGGGGCGCAGCAGGCGGGAGAGGTCTTGGGTCATGTGCGGGCACTCTGGAAAAGAAAGGGGCGCTGCCCCTCTGGCCCTGCGGGCCATTCACCCCGAGGTATTTTTGGCCAGATGAAAGGGTTGGTTAACCATTTTGCGGCAGTTTGACAGGGCGGTACAGGCTGAGGAGCCGATGACCGCGCCAGGTGAAACCCCCTGTCTGTAACGGGCAGGGGGTGCGCCTGTTTCATCTGGCCCAAAATACCTCGGGGGGTCCGGGGGGCGGCGCCCCCCGGCGTGTCGGCGCCGCAGGCGGCGATCCGTCTCATGCGCCGAGGGGCCGCAGCATTTCGCGGCTGATGATGTGGCGCTGAATCTCGGATGTGCCGTCCCAGATGCGTTCCACCCGTGCGTCGCGCCAGAAGCGTTCGATGGGCAGGTCATCCATCAGCCCCATCCCGCCGTGGATTTGCAGCGTGGCATCGGTGACGCGGGCCAGCATTTCAGAGGCGTAGAGCTTGGCGCTGGCGATCTCGCGGTTGGCGGGCAGGCCCTGATCCAGACGCCACGCGGCGTTGAGGGTCAAAAGGTCGGCCGCGTCGATTTCGGTGATCATATCGGCCAGCTGAAAGCTGACGCCTTGGAATTTGCCAATGGCCTGCCCGAATTGTTCCCGCTCTGCCGCGTAGCGCAGCGCGTGGTCAAAGCAGCGGCGTGCGCGCCCGACCGCCATCGTGGCCACGGTGATCCGGGTGGCGTAGAGCCATTCGTTCATCACGGCAAAGCCGCCATCCACCTCGCCCAGAACCTGGGCATCGGGCAGGCGGCAATCGTCGAATTCGAGCACCATGTTCTTGTAGCCGCGATGGCTGACGGATTTATAGCCGTCGCGGATGGTGAAGCCCGGCGTGCCGCGATCCACGAGGAAGGTGGTGATGCGTTTCTTGGGCCCCTTGTCGGTCTGATCCTCGCCGGTGGCGACAAAGACGATGACGAAATCGGCGTGATCCGCGCCCGAGATGAAATGTTTGGTGCCGTTGAGCACCCAGTCACCCCCGTCGCGTCGGGCGGCGCATTTCATGCCGCGCACGTCTGATCCGGCGCCCGGTTCGGTCATCGCAAGGGCATCCATCCGCTCGCCGCGCACCGCTGGCAAGAGGTAACGCTCGATCTGTTCGCCCGTGCAGGCCATCAGGATATTCTGCGGTCGCCCAAAGAAATGCGTGAGCGCCATGGAGCCGCGCCCGAGTTCGCGCTCGACAAGGGCAAACTCAAGATGGCTCAGCCCTGCGCCGCCGACGGCCTCGGGGAAATTGCAGGCGTAGAACCCAAGGTCGATGGTTTTTTGCTTGATGGCTTGGGCCACTTCGGGGGGCACTTCGCCGCTGCGCTCAACAAGGGGCTCATGGGGGTATATCTCATTCTCGACAAAGCGGCGCACCGCTCCGACGATCATTTCTTGCTCGTCGGTCAGTCCGAAATGCATCTCAGGCCTCCTTGTGCTGTTTGGCCAATGCCACGACCCGCGCCAGCACATCGGCGCGCGGATCGCAGGATTTGCGGGACTTGAGATCCACATGCAGCATGAACTGGTCCGAGGTGGCCAAGAGCGCGCCATCGCTCTCGCGTTTCATTTCGTGAAAACAGCGGAGTTTCTTGCCCTCGCCTTGGGTGACGCGCGTCTCGACGCGGATATGCTCGCCGGCATGGGCCTCGGCGAGAAAGCTGATGGTGTTCTCGACGGTGAAATAGCTCAGCCCGCCAGCGATATAGGCTGTATCGGCCCCGACATGGGTCATCACCGCATCGGCGGCATCGCTGAAAAGCTGGCCAAAACGCCCCTCGTTCATATGGCCGTTGTAATCGGTCCAGTCGGCGGGAATGACGCGGCGGGCGCTGGTGATGGGGGGGCCGTCGGTGAGGGTGGTCTTGATCGTCTGCTGGTGTTGGTTGATCAGCCGCCCCGCTGCATTGCCCTGTTGGCGCAGCGCGCGCAGCATGGCGACAAGGTTATTGTCGCGTTTGCGTTCGAGTTCGCGAATGCTGAGGTGACCGGATTGCGCGTCGGACTGATCGGCGATCATCTGGGCCAGTTCATCCGTCAGTTCCGGCACATCCATGAGTTTGGTCCAGGGCCACGACAGGCAAGGGCCGAATTGGTCGATGAAATGTTTCATGCCTGCTTCGCCGCCCGCGATGCGGTAGGTTTCAAAGAGGCCCATTTGCCCCCAGCGCAGGCCAAAGCCGTAGCGGATGGCGTTGTCGATTTCCTCGGTGGTGGCGATGCCGTCCTTGACGAGCCAGAGCGCTTCGCGCCACACCGCCTCGAGGAAGCGGTCGGCGATATGGGCGTCGATTTCCCGGCGCACATGCAGCGGGAAATGACCGAGCGAGGTGAGGATATCCTTGGCACGGGTGATGAGGGCGGGGGAATTTTTCTCGGTCGTGACTAGTTCGATGAGGGGCAAGAGATAGACCGGGTTGAACGGATGTGTGACGACGATCTGTTCGGGGCGCGCGGCACCGCCTTGCAATTCCGAGGGTTTGAAGCCTGAGGTGGAGGAGCCGATGATCGCCCCTGCGTCGCAATGCTCTTGCAGCGCTTGGAAGACCTTGTGTTTCAGGTCCAGCCGTTCGGGCACGCTTTCTTGTATCCAGTCCGCGCCCATGACGGTTTCGGATAGGGTTGTATGAAAGGTCAGGTGCCCCTCGGCGGGCAGGGCCACGTCATAAAGCATGGGCAGGGCGTGGCGGGCATTGGCCAGCACGGCGTCGATCTTGCGCGCGGCCTCGGGATCGGGGTCGAACACCCGCACATCCCAGCCATTGAGAAGGAAACGCGCGGCCCAGCCGCCGCCGATCACACCGCCGCCGATGATTGCTGCTGTTCTCGTCATTAAACCATGCTCTCCGTATGTCCGTCCACGGCCAGGATCTGGCCCGTTACCTTGCTTGCGGCGGGGGAGGCGAGGAACAGCGCCATATCCGCCAGATCATCCGCCGTGACCCATGTGCGCAGGCTGGTGCCCCGCGCATAGAGCGTGCGGACCTCATCCTCGGTCCGGCCCGAAGCGCGGGCCTCCATTTCCACCACACGCTCCATCCGGGGGCCTTCGACCGCGCCGGGGGCGATGGCGTTGACGCGCACACCGGCGGGGCCAAGCTCCATCGCCAGTGTCTTGGTCAGCCCCACCAGCCCCCATTTGGCGGCCACATAGGGGGTGCGATAGGGCACGCCGTGCAGGCCAGAGGTGGAGGTGGTGATCAGGATCAGCCCCGCGCCTTGCGCCCGCATCACCCGCGCCGCCCAGCGACAGGCGAGAAAGGTGCCAAAGAGATTGACGCCAACACAGGCCTGCCATGCGGCATAATCGAGATCCTCGATCCGGCCTGCGGGGCCGCCGGTGCCAGCATTGGCGCAGAGCACATCGGCCCCGCCCCATGTGTCCTCGACATGCCCCAGAAAGGCGGTCATCTGCGCCTCGTTGGTCACATCCGCCTGACGGGCGATCATCAAAGGGTGGTCAGCCTGCATAAGGGCCACCGCATCGCCATCGGCATCGCAAATCGCCACCCGGTCGCCGCGCGCGGCGAAGCGTTCGGCCAAGCGCCGCCCGATCCCCGACGCGCCGCCGGTGATCACGACGCGCTGGCTCATCCGCGCGGGGCCCGTTTGGTGAGGCGCAGTTTCTGGCGCACCTCGGCGGGGGTCATGAGGCGCGCGCCCAAGCCCTCGATGATGCCCTTTGCCTTTTCCACGAGTTGCGCATTGGTGGCCAAAACACCACGGTCGAGCATGAGGTTATCCTCGAGCCCGACGCGCACATGCCCGCCTGCCAGCACCGAGGCCGCGACATAGGGCATCTGGTGGCGGCCCAGCGAAAAGGCGGAAAAGGTCCAAGTGTCTGGCACGTTGTTGACCATCGCCATGAAGGTGTTGAGATCATCCGGCGCGCCCCATGGCACGCCCATGCAAAGCTGCACCAGCGCATCGGGTTCCAGAATGCCATCCTTGACCAATTGCTTGGCATACCAAAGGTGGCCGGTGTCGAACGCCTCAATCTCGGGTTTTACGCCCAATTCGGTCATCATCCGGCCCATGGCCTGCAACATGCCGGGGGTGTTGGTCATCACATAATCGGCCTCGGCGAAATTCATCGTGCCGCAATCGAGCGTGCAAATCTCGGGCAGGCATTCGGCGACATGGGCGACACGTTCGGTTGCCCCTGCCATATCGGTGCCCTTGGGCGAGAGGGGCAGGGGGGATTCCACCCCGCCAAAGATCATGTCGCCGCCCATGCCCGCCGTCAGGTTCAGCACAACATCGGTGTCGCTGTCGCGGATGCGGTCGGTCAACTCGCGAAAGAGTTTGAGATCGCGCGAGGGCGCGCCGGTTTCGGGGTCGCGCACATGGCAATGCACCACGGCGGCCCCTGCCTTGGCGGCGGCAATGGCGCTTTCGGCGATGTCTTTGGGCGAGCGGGGGACATGCGGGCTTTTGTCTTGGGTGGTGCCCGATCCGGTGACGGCACAGGTAATGAAAACCTCGCGGTTCATGGTGAGCGGCATGGCATCCTCCGGTTTGTGTGTTGGGGCCAGCCTAGCGTGCTGGTATGGCTTTTGATTTTGCGGTATCAGACAATAATCATGCTGGAATGGACAAAATCACCAAACGCCCCGGTGCGTATCGCGCTGTTGCTCTTTGACAGGTTTTCAAACCTGTGCCTTGCCAATTGTCTGGAGCCGCTGCGCGCCGCAAATACGCTGGGGCCGCGCCGTGGCTTTGACTGGCAGATCCTGACGTTGGACGGCGCGCCTGCGCGCTCGTCCAGTGGGATCGAGGTGCTGGCGCATGGCGGGTTGGGGGCGCTGACGGCCTGCGATTACCTTTTTGTGCTGGCAAGTTATGATCACGACCGGCACGACACTGCCGCCGCGCGGCGCGCGTTGCAAGCGGCGGCGCGGCGGGCGGGGGTGACGGTGGGGCTGGATAGCGGGCCGTGGCTTTTGGCCTCGGCGGGGCTATTGGATGGGCGGCGGGCGACGGTGCATTGGGATTTGCTGGATGCCTTTACCGAGCGGTTTCTGACGGTCACGCCAGAGCGCGCGCGGGTGCTGCGCGATGGCACGCGGATGACCTGTGCGGGGGCGATGTCGGCGCTTGATCTGACGCTGGGGCTGATCAGCGATCACTTGGGCATGGCGGTGCGGCTGGATGTCGAGGCGCTGTTTCTTCATGACGATCCGCCAGTGACCCCGACGCGCGAGGATGTGGCCGTGGGCGATCCGCTGGTGCGCCGGGCGCTGGGATTGATGCGCGATCATGTCGAGCGGCCCTTGTCGCTGAGCGATCTGGCACGGCGGTTATCGTGCCAGCCGCGCACGCTGGATCGACGGTTTCGGGCGGGCCTTGGGGCACCGCCGGGGGCGGTGTACCGGCATCTGCGCTTGGCGGCGGCGCGCAAGCTGGTCGAGAACACGCGGCTGGGTATGGCGGAGATTGCGCTGCGCTCGGGCTACGAATCGCCTGCGGCGCTGACCCGCGCGCTGCGGCGGCAATATGGCACCACGCCGCGTGCTTTGCGGCACGGCTGAGCGCTGTCAGTCTTTTCGATGTTTTTCGCGTTTGGCGCGGTATTCGGCGATCTGCGCCTCGAGCCGGTCGGCATAGGCGGCGCGGTCGGCGTCGGACATGGCGGCGAGATGTGTCAAAAGCACCTCCTGTCCCATCTCAAAGCGCGCGGCGAACCCATCGCGCTGGGTGCGCATCTGGGCCGCGACCCGGTCAGCGTTAAACGGCACGGCGCGCAGGTCGATCACAAGCGCGTCGAAACTCTCGCCGATGTTTGGGCCGTTGTTCGTGCGGCTGCGCCATGCGTCCCGCATCGCGCGGCCTATGGCGCGGCGGTCGGCATCCGAAAGCGCGCGCGTGAGCGGCCCACCGGCCATATCGAGCCGCGAGGGGTGATGACCGGCGTGATCGCCGCCATGGCGCAGCGCCCAGCCCGCTGCCAACCCCGCCACCGCAAGGTTCAGCGCCAGAGAGGCCACCAAAAGCGCCCGCACCCAAGGCTTGGTCCGGCCAGTGCCCTGCTGCTCTGTCATCAGAAATCTCCTGCCAGTTCAAACACCGCTTCGGGTGTGATATCGACCAGATAGGCCGCCTCGTTGCTGCCAGATAGCCCCTCGGGCAGGGTGGTGCCGATCCAGACGCCCGCCACAACGGCCGTTGTCAGCCCGGCCATGGCGGGCCAACCGCCCAAGAGGCGATAGAGCTGTTCCAGAAGACCAGAGCGCGGCGCGGCGCGTGCGGCCTCAGTCCGGCGGGTGATCCAGACCTGTTCGGCCTCGGCATCGCTGAGCACGCGCGCCAGCAACTCTGCCGACGGTGCGGGCGGATGGGCGCGGGCGGCGTCAAAAAACGCGCCAAGCCCGCCAATATCCTGATCCTTATCGCTCATCGACATATCCCAACTCCTCTTGTCGCCCCGCCAGAAGCGCGCTGAGTGCGCGCTTGCCGCGTGAGGTCAGACTTTCGACCGCCTCGACGGTCACGTCCATGATTTCGGCAATCTCGGGGTTCGCCAACCCGTCGATATGGCGCAGAACCACCGCTTGGCGTTGCCGTTCGGGCAACTGATCGAGCGCGGATTGCAGCGCGTCGGCGCGGGCGCGGTCCTGCATCCGTTCGGCGGCGCTGGCCTGTTCATCCTCGGGCTCTGGTATCGCATCAAGCGGCAGATTGCCGCCGCGCGCCCGCCTGCGCCGGTCGATGCAAAGATTGGCCACCACGCGGTAAAGCCAAGTGCTGACCTTGGCCTCGCCGGGTCGCCAATCGGGGGCCTGACGCCAGAGCCGCAAGAGCGCCTCTTGCGCTACATCCTCGGCCTCGGTGCGGTTGCCCAAGAGGCGGTAGGCATGCGCCATGACGCGCGGTGTCAGGCGCAGCGTGAGGAGGCGCGCGGCCATGCCGTCACCGTCCGCGAACCGCGCCAAGAGCGCGTCATCGGGCAGATCCTCCATGGCGTCGAATGGCATGCGCATCACCCTTTAGCGTATCCTTCGGATCGGCCCCTGACCAGAGGCCCGGCGCGGGGGTGTCCCCGCGCCGCAAGATGTTACTCGCTGGCCTTCTTGTCTTTCATCATGCCGTGATGCTTGCCGTGCTGGGCGCGCATCTGGGAAAACTCTTCCTCGGAAATCGCGCCATCGCCATCGGCGTCCATCTTTTCGAACATTTTGCCCTTGTTGCGTGCCTGCATTTCATCGGGCGTAAGCGTGCCGTCCTTGTTGGCGTCATGCCGTTCGATCATGTGATCGGCATAGGCGGCCATGCGCTCGGCCTGACGTTCGGTCATGCGGGCGACCAGCTCGTCTTTGGACAGGGCCCCGTCGCCATCGCTATCGGCACCCTCGAACCGCGCCTGCATGTGGTTGGCCATCTCTTCTGGCGTGATCTTGCCATCGGCATCGGCGTCCAGCTCTTCAAAGCTGTGCTGCATGCCCATGCCTTTGCCCATCTTGCCCTTGTGGCTGTCGGCCTGTGCCACGCTGAGCCCACCGGCCAGAATCGCCGCTGTCAGGCCCACCATCAGAACTGTCTTTTGCATTATCGTCTCTCCCTCAGGGATTTGATGCCTTGTCGTGAAGCGCCCGGATCGTTGGGGCGTTTCTAAGGTCTCTTACGCGGGGCGCGGGCCGCTCCGTCGCAAGGGATGAAATTTTTTGCAGATGCGGTGCAGGCTTTGCGACATCGCGCCGCAAGGACGGTCTGTCATCTTTCCTCTATGTCCCGCGTGCGCCATGTTTGCGCAAACGCAAAGCGAGGCTTCTCATGGGCGATACGACGATGACACAGACTGACCGCGCCCTTTGGCCTGCGGTGCGCCGGGGGTTTTCCCGGAAATGCCCGAACTGTGGCAGTGGCCCGCTTCTGAGCAGCTATCTCAAGCTGCGCGATACCTGCCCTGTGTGCCGCGAGGATCTGAGCCATGCGCGCGCTGATGATGGCCCGGCCTATCTGACGATTCTGATCGTGGGGCATCTGATGGCACCGCTGCTGCATATTGCCTTTGTCCAGTTCCGGCCCGAGCCTTTGGTGCTGTTCACGATATTCGCTATTGGCACCATCGCGCTGTCGCTCTACCTTTTGCCCCGATTGAAGGGGGCCATTGTGGCCTTTCAATGGGCGCGGCTGATGCATGGGTTCAAAGAGAGCCACTAGCCCCGCCGCAAAGGGGCAGGCATGACCGCAATCGACAAGACCGCTATTCGCGACGCCGCAACCGTCATTGTGCTGCGTGATCCAGAGCGGCCGCATGTTCTGATGGGGCAGCGCGGGGCCGAAGCGGCGTTTATGCCCAACAAATTCGTCTTTCCCGGAGGGGCGGTGGATGCGGGCGATGCCGAAATTCCGCTTGTGCGCCCCCTGCCGCCGCTTTGCGCCGCGCGCCTGACCGAGGATTGTGAGCGCGATCTGAGCCATGCGATTGCCGCCGCCGCCATCCGCGAGTTGTGGGAAGAAACTGGTTTGGCGCTTGGTATGCCCGGCGCATGGCCGGGTGATGTGCCCGGTGATTGGCAAGGCTTTGCCGCGCGCGGTCTGGTGCCGGTGGCCGATCCGCTGCAATTCGTGTTTCGCGCGATTACTCCGCCGGGGCGTCCGCGCCGGTTCGATGCGCGGTTCTTTTTGGTGCATGCCGAGGCGTTGGCGGGGGACCCGGATGATTTTTCCGCCGCCTGCGAAGAATTAAGCCATCTGCAGTGGATCCCGCTGGAAGAGGCGCGCCGGTTTGATCTGCCGTTCATCACCGAGGTGGTGCTGGCAGAGGTCACGGCGCGGGCGCATGACCGCAATCCGCCTGTATCGGTGCCGTTCTTTCGCAATGATGACGAAGAGAGCCTGTTCTTGCGGCTGAAGGGCGCGGCGTCTGGGTGACGTGGGACCTCCCCGAGTTTCCTCTTGCGCGGAATCAAGGTGCCGCAGGCACCGCCGCGCGGCGCCCGACCGCCCCCCGGGCGGGCGCCTTTGCAGCGGCTCATCTCATTGAACCCGCGGAAGACTTGGCAGGCATAAACTGCCCATCACTTCTGTTGCAGCGCCCTCCCGCGGTCGGGCACCGCGCGGCTCAACGCTAGGGGCCAAACGCACCTTACCTAAGCGCTACCACCGCGATCACCGAGAGCGTGATCAGCGCAATGCCCCAGCCCTCGCGCCGGGTGATGCGCTCGCCAAAGAAAAGCACCGAGGCGAAGAGCGAAAAGATCACCTCGACCTGTCCGACCGCAAAGACCATCGCCGCGTTTTGGAGCGTGAAGGCGGTGAACCAGCAGAGGCTGCCCGCCATGCCGGTCAGCCCCATCCAGACTGCCGTGCGCCGCGCTGCGATGACGCGCCCCACCTGGCCCGGTTCGCGCCACATCAGCCAAAGCGTGAGGGCCACGGCCTGCATCACCGTCACCATCATCAGCGACAGACCGGCCCGCAATAGCGGGTCTGCGCTGGCAATCTCTAGCGTGGCGCCGCGATAGCCCACGGCAGAGACCGCAAAGAACGCGCCTGAGGCCAGCCCAAGCGCTGCGGCACGATTGCCAAAGCGCCGCCACCAACGCCCTTCAAATCCCGGCGTTTCCGACAGGATCAGCACACCAATCAGCCCCAAGAGGATCGCGCCAAGGCCCAGCCACGTGATTCGATCGCCCAGAATCACAAGGCCGACAAGGGCCGTCTGCACCACTTCGGTTTTCTTGAAGGTGATGCCCACGGCGAAATTACGCTCTGCAAAGAGCGCCACCACGCACCATGTCGCGAGAATCTGCGCCAGCCCGCCCGAAATCGCATAGGCCCAGAACAGCGGGGTGTAGCCTGGCCAAGCGGCACCGGTTGCAGCCAGATAGGCCAGGGACAAGGCCACCACGAAAGGTGCGGAGTAGAAAAACCGCGCCAGCGTTGCGCCGCCTGCGCTGAGCGCGCCCATGCTCAGGTGTTTTTGCAGCATGAAACGCAGCGTTTGGAACGCTGCCGCTGCAATCGAGAGAAAGATCCACGGCTCCATGCCCGTCACGCGCCGCGTTCGGGCGCGGCTCGCTTAGCCGCCAAACTGGCCCTCATAGACCGGCTCGAGCGTCGGCGTGTCAAAGAGCGACGACACGCTCGTGCCATTCCAGATGTTCAGGATGGCTTGGGCAAAGACGGGGGCTGTCGGGATGATGCGGATGTTGGGCGTGGCACGCACCGCCTCGGTGGGCAGGATCGTGTCGGTGATGACCATGGATTTCAGAACGGATTTGGTGATCCGCTCGACCGCCGGGCCAGACATGACGCCATGGGTGGTATAGGCATGCACCTCGGATGCGCCGTTTTCCATCAGCACTTCGGCCGCTTTGCACATCGTGCCAGCGGTGTCGCACATGTCGTCAACAATGATGCAGATCTTGTCAGTCACATCGCCGATCACGGTCATTTCCGCCACTTCGCCCGCCTTTTCGCGGCGCTTGTCCACGATCGAGAGAGGGGCGGTGATCCGTTTGGCCAGCTCGCGCGCGCGCGCCACACCGCCCACGTCGGGCGAGACCACCATCACATCCTGCATCCGGCCCTTGAACTGGGTCATGATGTCGAGCGCAAAGATCGGGGAAGCGTAGAGGTTATCCACCGGAATATCGAAAAAGCCCTGAATCTGCGCGGCGTGCAGGTCCATGGTCAGCACGCGTTCTACCCCGGCCTCGACGATCATATTGGCGACAAGTTTCGCCGAAATCGGCGTGCGCGCCTTGGAGCGGCGATCCTGACGGGCGTAGCCGAAATAGGGGATCACGGCGGTGATCCGCGCCGCCGACGACCGGCGCAGCGCGTCGGCCATGATCAGAAGCTCCATCAGGTTGTCATTGGCCGGGTTCGAGGTGGGCTGGATGATGAACATATCCTCGCCGCGCACATTCTCGTAGACCTCGACAAAGATTTCCTGATCGTTGAAGCGTTCGACACGGGCGTCGACCAAGCCCACATTGACCCCGCGATGCATCGACATCCGCCGGGCAATCGCCGTGGCAAGCGGCAGGTTGGCATTGCCCGAAATGAGCTTCGGTTGCGATGTGGCTGGCATGATGGGGTCCCCGGCTGTGCAATATGACAGATTCGTGATGTTGACACCGCTTAGCATGTGGTCATGCTCAGGCAAAGCGATGCAGCAAAGGAACGTGCCGAAATGGCCCATATCGACTATTATTTTTCAACCCTCTCGCCCTATGCCTATCTGGCGGGCGCGGGGCTAGAAGAGATTGCGGCGCGGCACGGGGCCAGCCTCAGCTATAAACCGCTCGATATCATGGCGCTGTTTGCGCGCACGGGCGGTGCCGCACCTGCGGACCGGCACCCCATCCGCACCGCCTATCGCAATCAGGAATTGCCGCGTCAGGCCAAGAAACGCGGTATGGCGCTGACGCTTAAACCTGCGTTCTGGCCCACCAATCCTGCGCCGTCCTCCTATGCCATTATCGCCGCGCAGGCGGCGGGGGGTGGTGATCTGGGGGGGCTGGTGCAGTCCATTCTGCGCGCCTGCTGGGCGGAAGAGCGCAACATCGCCGAGGATGAGGTGATCCGCGATTGCCTTGAACGCGCCGGTTTCGATCCGGCCTTGGCGGACAAGGGATTGCTCAGCGGGGCGGAAACCTATGCCGCCAACCTCGAAGAGGCGGTGGCAGCTGGCGTCTTTGGCGCGCCCTTCTATGTGGTGGACAGCGGCCAGAGCTTCTGGGGTCAGGACCGGCTTGAGGATCTTGATCTGCATCTGGCGGGCAAGCTCTGATCCTATGCCGCAGGGGGTAAGGGGCGGATTTCCGACCCATTGGACAGAGCTGGGCCATGGGCCTCGGCGGGCCTTGGCGATCCACTGCTCGCTGTCGCATAGCGGCAGTTGGGGGCCGCTGGCGCGCGAGTTGGGGGGCGCGCTGCGCCTTACCGCGTTCGATCTGCCGGGGCATGGGCAAAGCGCGGCTTGGACCGGCGACGGTGAGATTCAGGCAGTCAGCACCGCGATGGCGGCGGGCCTGCTGGAGGCGCCCACGGATATCATCGGGCATTCGTTCGGTGCGACGGTGGCGTTGCGACTTGCGGTCGAGCGTCCGGATCTGGTGCGCACGCTGATCCTTTATGAGCCGGTGTTTTTTGCCGTGGGTCTGCACGATCAGCCCGGTTTGCGCGCAGGCCACGAGGCCGAAATGGCCGAGTATGCGGCGGGCATGGCGGCGGGGGATTTTCTGCGCGCCGCCGAAGGGTTTACCCGCGTTTGGGGCGACCGGCGCGGCTGGACCGCACTGCCTGAGGGCGCACGCGCGGCGATGGCGGCGCAGATGCCGCTGATCGAGGCCGCGACCGATGCGCTTTATGGCGATGCGGGCGGGATGCTGTCGAGCGGCGCGTTGACGCGGATCAGCGTGCCGGTTTTGTTGATGGAAGGCAGCGCCTCGCCGGCGATCATTGCCGCGATCAATGCGGGGCTGATGGCGCGCATACCAGAGGCGCTGCGCGTGGTGGTGCAGGGCGCGGGGCATATGGGCCCGATCAGCCATGCGAGGGGCGTTGCGGAAGAGATCAGGGGGTTTCTTGGGGATTTGCAGGGGTAACGCGGGACGGCCCAGCGATCGCGCGGCGGCGCTTGGCGCCTTGATTCCGCGCGCGGCCCTACATCAAATCACTGAGCGCCACCGCTTGACCGGGTGTGTCGGCGAATTCTACCGTTTCGACATCGACCAGCACGACCGCCCCTTGCGGTCCTTCAAGGATCACCCGCGCGCCGTCGCGCCCGATGCCATAGGTTTCGCGGTCTCCGGGCAGGATCGCCAGATCACGGCCCGCGCCGCCGTGGATGCGGTCATGGCCACCATTACCCACAAGCACATCATCCCCGGCCGCGCCGAGCAGGATATCGGCCTTGGCCGTGCCCTCAAGCCGTGCGCCCTCTGGCCCGGCGACCTCGGTTCGGCCGTGCAGGAATGTGCCCGCCGCGCGGTCCGCATCCCATTCCGGTGCCTGCGCATTGGCCCGCATCAACGCGTCCCAGCGAGGGGTCGTATCGTCGAGATGCCGGAGCGCGCCCCAACTGCCCCATTTCGAAGGGGCGGCGACATCGACGAACGCGTTGAAAAGCGTGCCGCCTGCCGCTGTCCAGCCGCTTAGCAATTCGTCATAAAGCACGCCCATCTGTGGGCTGTAATTGAAGCCGACAAAAAACTCGGTCAGCGCGTCATTCTCGACCACGGCCCCGTGCCCCACCACATGCGTGCCGCCCTCATACATCACCAGTCGCAGGCCGTGCTGGGCGGCGATCCCGGCGTGATAGGGCAGGATATCGCGCAGCAATTCCCCCAAGGAGCCCTGGCGCAGCGCCTCGGCGGCCAGATCATAGGCGAGATCATAGCGATGTGCGGCCAGATACGCCTCGGGGTCCGCGCCGAGTTCGACCGCCTTGGCGCGGGCGATGGCCGCGCTGGTGGCGATCCAGCCCTGAATGGTGCCAAGCTGATCCTCGCCGCCCAAGTCAAAGCCGAAATAGCCAGTGACGGCATAGGCGTCAAAGCGGGTGACAGGCGGCGCGGTCAACTGTCCTTGCGCAAGGGCCAACGGGGCCATCAAGAGCGGCTCTTCCAGCCCCGGCCAGCCGGTATGGGTGCCCACGACGATCGTTAGCCGGTTTTCTTGGCCGGTGAATTCCGCGCGCCAGATATCGGCCATCTGCGCCGCGCGCAGGCCTGCGAATTGCATCCAGGCATCGTCCCCCGCCGCGTCGCCCCAGAGCGCCAGCGCTTGATCACGGGCCCAGACCGTTTGAGGAAACATGAAATTCCAGACCTCGTTGGAATATTCCACATGCGCCTTGAGGTCGGGGGCGAGATGGTCGCGCAGATAGGCGGCAGAGCCCCGGATATAGCCATCATCGGCCATATGCGGCATGTTCACCCAAGGGTCAGCACCGATCTGATTGGCGAGCGCGACCATCACCTCGAGCGGCGCGCCGCGCCAGACATAGGTGGCGTCTTGGGGCAGGGGGCGATCTTCCCATGTGACCTGTGGCGCGCCATTGGTGAACATCCAGTCCATGAAGCGGATCACGCGCAGATCGGCCACTTTCTCGATCCAGAGCGGGTTGAAGATCACGCCCAAGTCATGCAGTGCCAATTGATCCTCGCGCACCACGGTGATGTCGCGCAGGGGGTCGGCCGCATCTGTCTCAAGCAGGCTGAGCGCCACCGGGCCATCGCCGGGTGTCACATCGAAGCGCACCTCACGTTTGCCATAGTCATACCGGACATTATCGGCGCGGCCCACGACCCGGATCACCCCGGTGCCCGTATAGCGCAGCACATAGCGCCCGTTCAGATGCGTGGCGGCCGCGGGTTGATCGGTCAGGATGAAGGCCTCGAGCGCCTTGGCCCCGTCGGGCAGGGCCAAGGGCCAGCCGAAGGCGTCGAGATAGCCCCCCGCCAATAACGCCTCGGTGGTGAAGGCGCCCCATTGGTCCGCGCTATGGCCGACCCAAGGGCGCGCGGTTTTCATCACATCGACGAAAGGATGCTGGCTCGACCAATCCGCGATGCCGTTCAGGCCCATGCCCAGGCTTGGGTTGGCGAGGCCTGCGCCGGATGAGATGCCTGCTGTGGCCACCGCTTGCGCCGGGGGGCTCGCTTGGGTGGTGTCGCGCAGGCCGAGCGCTTGGGCCACTTCTTCGGTCAGGCGGGGATAGGTGTCGCGCACCAGCGGATGCAAGATGTCGGGGAGTGCAAACCCGGTCGGTGCCGGCGTTTCGTAGAGCGCGCTATACGCCACGAGCGCGGCCAGAAAATATTGCGTGGCGGTGCCGTGCGGGGCGTCATCGGAATAGAGCGCTTCAACGGGTATGTCCTCTAACAGGCCGGTTTGCAGGCCGGATAGAACCGAAGAAACCGGCAGAAGCGTGATCTCGATGCTGGGGCGTGCCGCTTGCAAAGCGGCCACATAATCACGAAACCAGTCGTGATAATCGCTGAGCGCGTAGCCGTGCCAGCGCCGCAGATTGCGATCCGAAGGCGGAAAGCCACGGGTAAAGCCGCCCATGTCGGGCCAGCCTTCGTAGATCACGATGCGCGCGCCGGGCCAGTCGGCGGTGGCGCGGTCGATGACCTCAACGGTTGCCGAAACCGGGCTGGCATTGTCAGGGTTGTCCCCCTCAAACGCGGCATCAGGTGATTGATATTGAATGAAATTAGCCGGCGTAATGAGCACGGTATCAGCGGCACCGCGCCGGGCTGTCACACCGTCAAAGGACCAGTTGGGGGCGATGCCCTGCGTGGCGAAGTCGCGCAGAAATCCCCATTGCCCCGACAGGGTCAGATCGCGCCCTTCTGCCTGCGCCAGTCGCGCCAGCCAGTAGGGCACATTGGTGGACGGATCGTCGCTGAGGTGATGCACCAGAGAATTGCCAAACACATGCGCGCTGAGCGCTCCACGCTCGGCCTGCGCCGGGATGGTGCCCAGCATGAGAAGCGCCCCGATGAGGCCTATCAGATGTCGCATGGTCCGGTTCCCCCTGTCTTTGCCCCAATATAGAGGCGGCGCGCGCGTCTTGCCACCATCTGCGGTGGCCAGGGGAGAGGGGGATTTTGAGTATTTGCACCAAGAAGAAAGCAGGGTCTGCACTTCGCGCTTGGCCCGCCCTGAGAGATCAGGCAGAAAGGGGCCATGACGCCTGATGATCTGGTTCTGACCCCACTTGGCCTGCGGTTTCGTGGGCGGCGCTATCCCTGCACCATCGGGCGTGGCGGGGTATCGGCGCGCAAGCGCGAAGGGGATGGGGCGACGCCGGTGGGCGCGCATCGCATCGTGGGGCTGCTCTATCGCCCTGACCGCATGGCGCGGCCCACCGATTGGGCGGTGCCGATCCGGCCCGGTGATCTGTGGTCGGACGATGCGGGCGACGAGGATTACAACCTTATGGTGCGCGCGCCCTATCCGCATAGCCATGAGGTGCTACGCCGCGCCGATCCGCTTTATGATCTGGTGTTGATCACCGATTGGAATTGGCCGCAGGCGGTGCGGGGGCGGGGATCGTGCATCTTTGTTCATCGTTGGCGGCGACCGGGCTATCCCACCGCAGGCTGTATCGGGCTGCGCCCCGATCACCTGCTCCATATAGCGCAGCAGATTACCTTTGGCGCGCGATTGATCGTGCCGCCGCGCTGATACCTATTCGGGATATTGTCGGCTTGCCGTGGCGCGGGCCAGAACCTTTTTGTCGGCGCGCGCTGTGGCGGTCCAGACATAGGTATGCACACCGCCCGGTGGACAGGGGCTTTTGTATTTGAAGGCTCCGAAGGGCAATTGCCCGTCGCTTCCTACCTTCAGGCGCCCGCCGCCGTGGTTGTAGTTGGGCGCATCGCGATCCTTGAGGGAGAATTCGATGGATGTGGTGCCAGCCGGAACCCCGCGCAGCACAAAGGCGGGGCTGCCGACCGTATTGGGCTTGCCGGTGCGGCAGGCAGGGATATTGCCCCAGTCAAAGGATATCGTGAATTCGGCCGCAGCCGTGGTGGCAGACAAGGCAAGAGCGGCAAGCGATAGAGATAAAAGGCGCATTGGTGTCTCCGATGCAATCCGTTTCTACCTGGAAGACACTACACCAGCGCGCCCGACCTGACAACAAATGCGCGTGTCGGCCTAGCCGTAGTCGCGTTCTCCGAAGATCGCAGAGCCAACGCGGACATGCGTGGCCCCCTGCGCAATCGCGCTCTCGAAATCGCCGCTCATGCCCATCGAAAGGCCCGAAAGCCCGTTGCGCGCCGCCATTTTCGCCAGAAGGGCGAAATGCAAGCTGGGTTCTTCTTCGACCGGGGGGATGCACATCAGCCCCTTGACCGGCAGATCGAGCGCGCGGCACTCGGCCACAAACCCATCAATCTCTTGTGGCAGAACGCCCGCCTTTTGCGGCTCTTCGCCGGTGTTGACCTGAAGGAAAAGGTCCGGGCAGCGCCCCATTTCCTGCGCCAGCCGCGCGATGCCCTGTGCGATTTTGGGGCGGTCGACGGAATGGATGGCCTGAAACATCTCCATCGCCTGCCGTGCCTTGTTGCTCTGCAAGGGGCCGATAAGATGCAAGACTATGTCGGTGTAGCGGTCCTGAAAGGCTGGCCATCGCCCGGCTGCCTCTTGCACCCGGTTTTCGCCGAACACGCGGTGTCCTTGATCCAGAACAGCGGCGACGCGCTCTGCGGGCTGCACCTTGGAGACGGCGATCAATTCCACATCCTGCGGCGCACGCCCTGCTGCGGTGCAGGCCTTGTCCATCCGTGCCCTGATTTCGCTCAGACCCATAATCGTCCTCATTCATTGCGTTGTTCTTGCATGCCACAGGGGCCACCCCCCGCACAAGTGCGCGACAGACCGTCAAACGGCTTGCCCCTTAGCCCCGGCTTGGATAGTAGGGATGGAAACAATCCCGGACGGTGCCATGACCCATTCGCGTTTCAAGATCTTCGGCCTGACGCTGGCCAGTCTCGTGCTTCTGAGCGGCTGCGGCGCGTTCCAGAATGCGACCTTGGACCCGGAGGCCATGCGCGTTAAAGGCGGCAGAGAAAGACAGGCGGCCGCGAATGAAGGCTCTCTGCTGGATTCGTTTCGTGGGGCGAGGGACACCGTCAAGGTCAACCGCTTTCTCTGGACGGCGTCGCTGCAGGTGTTGGATTTCCTGCCGATTGAGGCCGCCGATCCCTTTACCGGCGTGATTTCAACGGGCTATGGCACCCCACCGGGGGGTGGGCAGGCCTATCGCGCCACCATCCTGATCAGCGACCCGGCGCTTGACGCGCGGTCCCTCAACGTTGCGCTGCAAACGCGGGGCGGTTCGGTGGATGCCGCAACCGAGCGCGCGGTCGAGGATGCGATTCTCAACCGCGCCCGGCAATTGCGGATCAATGCGGCGCGGTTCTGAGCACCCCCTTGGCATGGCGGCGCTCTGTTAGCGCCTGCCGGATGATCTGTTGCGACGAGTTGACAAAAAGGCCCGCCATGAGCCCGGCCACGATCAGGTCGGGCCATCCGGTCTCGGTGCCCCAAACCGCAAGCGCTGCGACCATCACCGCCACATTGCCGATGGCATCGTTGCGCGAACAGAGCCAGACTGAGCGGACATTGGCATCGCCATCTTTGTAGGCCCTGAGCAAGAGCACGCTTGCAACATTCGCCATGAGGGCAAGAAACCCGATGCTGCCCATAATCTCGGCTTGTGGCACGCCCAGATAGATCACGCGATAGACGGTGCTGCCCAGCACCCATAGCCCCATCGCCATGAGGCTGAGACCCTTGAACAGCGCCGCCGTAGCCCGCACCCGGAGGCTGGCACCGATCACGGCCAAAGACAGCCCATAGGTCAGCGCATCGCCCAGAAAATCCAGCGCATCGGCCTTGAGCGCCTGCGATTGTGCGGCTTGGCCTGCGGCCATTTCCACCCCGAACATCGCGGCATTGAGGGCGATCACGATCCAGAGCCGTTGCTTGTAGGCGGCTGAGAGCCCATCGAACTGGGCCTCATGGCCACAACATCCCGCCATGCTGCACCTCCTTTGCATTTGCGTCAGGGGCAATGTAATCTCTCTAGTGACTAGAGCTTCAAGGGGGTTTCGGGATGTTTTTGTCGATTGGCGAGCTGTCGGCGCGCACGGGCGTCAAGGTGCCCACCATCCGCTATTACGAATCCCGTGGCCTGATTGCTGTGCCTCTGCGCAGTGCGGGTAATCAACGCCGCTACGGGCGGGCAGAGCTGGAGCGGTTGGGGTTCATCCGCCATGCCCGCGATCTGGGGTTCTCGCTCGAGGCGATTGCGGCGCTGATCGAGTTGCAGGATCACCCCGACCGCGGGTGCGGGTCGGCCACCCGAATCGCGCAAGGTCAGCTTGGGGCGGTGCGGGAGAAAATCCGGCGATTGCGCGCACTTGAGACCGAGTTGGCGCGCATTGCAGAGGGATGCACGGGCGAGGGGGCCGCACGCGATTGTTATGTGCTGGCGTCTTTAGCCGACCACGACCTGTGCCGCCGGGATCACCCGGCGGAGGCCAGATCCTCGACCCAGCGAAGCTGACGCGGCAGGCAGATGCCGCGCAGATCATAGCGCGCGCGGATCAGCTCGCGCGCGGTCTTGCCCAACTGCGCCCGTGTGCCGGCATCCTCCAACAAGGCGCAAATCTCATCCACCAGCGCCTCGCGGTCAAAGAAATCCACGAGCCGCCCGGTCTCGCCATGGGTGATGACCTCGCGCACCGGGGCGGTATCGCCTGCGACTATCGCGGCGGAACAAGACATCGCTTCCATCAGGGACCAACTGAGGACAAAGGGATAGGTAAGGTAGACATGCACCCGGCTGACCTGCAAAAGCCGCAGGAACTGATCATAAGGGATGCGCCCAAGAAACCGCACCCGCGCCCAATCTTCATCTGAAATCTGCGCGCGCACCTCATCAATGAAAATCTGCTTCCATGTCTGCCCCTTGGGGGGGCGGGCCCCATAGCTCACCTCGTCCCCGCCGACAATCAGCACCGTTGCATTGGGCCGCTCGCGCAAGAGGCGGGGCAGGGCGCGCATGAAGACATGATAGCCGCGATAGGGCTCTAGATTGCGGTTTACAAAGGTGATCACCTCATCTGCGCGGGTCACGTCGCACTGCCCTTCGATGGTCAGGCGGACATCAGGCAGGGGGGCGGCCTGAACCGTGTCGATGCCATCATGGCTGACCGTGATCCTCTCGCGGAAGGGGCTGGGAAAGGTATCGGCCTGAAACCGGGTCGGGCTGATTCCGGCGTGCCCGGTCTCGAAATGCAGGTGATTGTTGATGTTCTTCATCCGGATGCGCAGGGCCTCGGCCTCGATGTTTTTAGAGGCGAATTCGGGATCGAAGTTGAGATGCGGATAGCCCGCGAGGTGATAGAGCTCGCAATACAGGCCCAGCTTGGCCGTGGGCCAGACATCGCGCAGGAAAAGCGACTCTCCCCAGCCGGGATGGGCCAGGATGAGATCGGGCGTATAGCCCTTTGCGCGTAGGTCTACCGCCGCCTGCCAGCAGGCCTCGGCGCGCGTGACCTTGGTATCGAGATCGACCAGCCAGGGATGCAGGCTTTGCCCGTTGCGCTTGGGCAGGGCATAGGGGATCACCTGCACGCCTTGCCATTTCATGGCCTCTTTGACCCGCAGGGTCAGCGCCACGCAGTTATGCCCCTGCTGGGCCAGAAGCGGGGCCAGATGTTTGTATTGGCCGGGAAAATTCTGATGGATAAAAAGGATTTTCATAGGTGTCCGTATTTCAAAGGTTGTTCGTGGTTATAATCAGGCGATCGGCCCGCGCAAACCCCTTGCATTTTTACGCGCCCCCACTGGACCCGCGCGCGCCAACCGCCTATCACCCCCTGCAACAACCCTATCAGTAAGAGGTGCGCCCCATGTCGCGCTATGCCGCCAGTGACGTCGAAGCGAAATGGCAATCCGCCTGGGAGGCGGCCGATGTGTTTCGTGCGCGCCGCGATGAGACACGGCCGAAATACTACGTGCTGGAAATGTTTCCCTATCCGTCGGGGCGTATCCACATGGGCCATGTGCGCAATTACACCATGGGCGATGTGGTGGCGCGCTATAAGATTGCCACCGGTCATAACGTCTTGCATCCGATGGGCTGGGATGCCTTTGGCATGCCCGCAGAGAATGCGGCCATGGCGAGCGGTGGCCATCCCAAGGACTGGACCTACGCCAATATCGCCGACATGCGCGCCCAGATGAAGCCATTGGGCCTGAGCATCGACTGGTCCCGCGAATTCGCCACCTGCGATCCGGAATACTATGGCCAGCAACAGGCGCTGTTTCTGGATTTTCTCGAACATGGGCTGGTCTATCGCAAGAATGCGGTGGTGAACTGGGACCCGGTCGATATGACCGTTCTGGCCAATGAGCAGGTGATTGACGGCAAGGGCTGGCGCTCGGGCGCGGATGTGGAGCGGCGCGAACTGACGCAATGGTTCTTCCGCATTTCGGACCACGCCGAGGATCTGCTTGAGGCGCTCGATACCCTCGACAATTGGCCCGCCAAGGTGCGGCTGATGCAGGAGAACTGGATCGGTAAATCGCGCGGGCTGCAATTTGCCTTTGGCCTGATTGACGGGCCAGAGGGGCATGACCGGGTCGAGGTGTACACCACCCGGCCCGATACGCTGATGGGGGCATCCTTTGTGGGGATTTCGCCGGATCACCCGCTGGCCAAGCGGCTTGAGGCCGAGCGCGAAGATGTGGCGGCGTTCTGCGCCGAGGCGCGCAAGGGCGGCACCACCGCCGAGGCGATCGAGAAGGCCGAGAAGCTGGGGTTCGACACCGGGCTGCGTGTGCGCCATCCCTTTGATACCGCATGGGAATTGCCGGTCTATATCGCCAATTTCATCCTGATGGACTATGGCACGGGCGCTATTTTCGGCTGTCCGGGGCATGATCTGCGCGACCATGATTTTGCGCGCAAATATGATTTGCCCATTGTCGATACCTTCCTGCCGGTCGAGGGCGACCATGACATTCAGGCGGCGCCCTATGTGCCGCTCAAATCGGAAGCTGTGCGGTATACGCGCCTGGTGGCGGGGAATGAAATTCAGACCGGCGAGACGGGTGTCAACGCCGCGATTGATTTTTGTGAGGCCAATGGCGTGGGCCAAGGTGTCACGAAATTCCGCTTGCGCGATTGGGGTCTGAGCCGCCAACGCTATTGGGGATGCCCCATTCCGGTGGTGCATTGCGACACCTGCGGCGTGGTGCCGGAAGCCAAGGAAAACCTGCCCATCCGCCTGCCCGATGATGTCACCTTTGACGCCCCCGGCAATCCGCTGGATCGGCATCCGACATGGCGCGACTGTGCTTGCCCCCGCTGTGGCGCGCCCGCGCGGCGCGAGACGGACACGATGGATACATTCGTGGATTCAAGCTGGTATTACGCCCGCTTTACCGCGCCCCATGCCGCGACGCCCACGGATATGGCCGAGGCTGAGTATTGGATGAATGTGGACCAGTATATCGGCGGCATCGAGCATGCGATCCTGCACCTCTTGTATTCGCGGTTCTTTGCCCGCGCGATGCAGATCACCGGCCATTTGCCGCAGAAGGCGATTGAGCCCTTTGATGCGTTGTTCACCCAAGGGATGGTGACGCACTCCATATATCAGTATTTAGACAATAGTGATCTAGGTTCTCAGGGAGATGAGCCTCTTTCGGCTCAGCCGTTGAGAACTGAATTCCTTTTCCCAGAAGATGTAATTGAATTTACAGACTCTTTTGGAGAGAAGAAAGCCATCAAGCGCTCGGTTGCCGTCGCCAACGGTGAAGAGGCAGTAGATGTGAGGCAGTTGGAAAATATCTGGTTGATTGAGGGCGAGGCTGGTAGGCGCGTCCAAATCATCCCCTCTGCCAAGATGTCGAAATCCAAGAAGAATGTGGTCGATCCCTCGACCATCATCGCGCAATACGGGGCCGATACGGCGCGCTGGTTTGTCCTGTCTGACAGCCCGCCCGAGCGCGATGTGGAATGGACCGCCTCGGGCGCTGAGGCGGCGCATCGGCACCTGAGCCGCGTTTGGCGCATTGCCGCCGAGATCGCGGCGAGCGACGCGCCCGCCACCCCAGAGGATGACACGCTCTTGCGTGAGATGCACAAATGCATCGACGAGGTGACCAAGGGCATCGACAGTTTCGGCTTTAACGCGGCGATTGCGCGGCTTTATGCCTTTACCAACACGCTGGCGAAATCGCAGGCAGGGACGGGGGCGAAGACCACCGCCGCCCGCACGCTGGCGCAGCTTATGTCGCCCATGACCCCGCATCTGGCCGAGGATATCTGGGCGATGCTGGGCGGTGAGGGTCTGATTGCCACAGCGCCTTGGCCGGTCGCCGACCCGGCCATGCTGATCGACGAGACGGTCATTTTGCCCATTCAGATTAACGGCAAACGGCGGGGCGAAATCACCGTGCCGGCCGATATGCCGAAATCCGAGGTTGAAAAACTGGCGCTTGCCCACAATGCTGTGGTCAAGGCGCTGGACGGGGCCCAGCCCAAGAAGATCATCGTCGTCCCCGGACGGATCGTCAATGTCGTGGTATAGCCGCCGCTTTTTCCTGATGTCCGGCCTCGCCCTGCTGGCGGGGTGCGGTTTTGCGCCCGCCTATGGGCCGGGCGGGGCGGGTACGGCGCTGATGGGGCGGGTGGTCGTGGAGGCCCCCGATACCCGCGCGTCCTATCTTTTGACGCAAGAGATTGAGACACGGTTGGGCAGGCCCGCCAATCCGCGCTATGCGCTGATCCCGGTCGTCACGCTGAACACGCAGGCCATGGCGATCAACCGCAATAACGTGGCATCCCGCTTTAACCTATTGGGAACAGTGGCTTATAGCTTGCGTGATCTTGAGACGGGGGTGATTGTCACCTCGGGCGAAGTCACCAGCTTTACCGGCTATTCCGCGACCGGCACGACCGTGGCGGTGCAGGCGGCGGAGCGCGACGCCGAGGCGCGGTTGATGGCGATTCTGGCGGATCAAGTGCTGACCCGCCTCTTGGCCGCAGACCTGCCTCAGCCGGAATGAAGCTCTCGCCGCGCGATGCTGTCCGCTATTTCGCCAAGCCTGAGGCGCAGCGCACCGGTATCCTGATCTATGGCGCGGATGCGATGCGTGTGGCGCTCAGGCGGCAAGAGATGCTCGCGGCGCTGCTCGGCCCTACGGCGGATGCCGAAATGCGCCTGACACGTCTGCCTGCGGGCGACTTGCGCAAAGACCCGGCCGCGCTTTTGGATGCGGTCAAGGCGCAGGGGTTCTTTCCCGGCCCGCGCGCGGCCTTTGTCGAGGATGCCAATGACACCGCCGCCGATGCCATTCTGGCGGCGCTCAGCGACTGGCAGGCGGGGGATGCCCAGATCATCGTGACTGCAGGCGCGCTCAAGGCGACATCGAAAATTCGCAAGGCGTTTGAGAGCCATCCCAATGCCTATGCGGTTGGAATCTATGACGATCCCCCCAGCCGAGAGGAGATTGAGGCCACATTGGCCCGCGCCGGTTTGCGTGATGTGCCGGGGCCGGTCATGGCCGATCTGACGGCGCTGGCGCGCGATCTTGATCCGGGCGATTTTCGTCAGACCATTGAGAAGCTGGCGCTTTATAAGTTGGGGGACGCCACGCCGCTGAATGCGGCGGATATCGCCGCCTGCGCCCCTGCCTCGACCGAGGCGGATTTGGATGACATCCTCAATATCGTGGCAGAGGGGCGGTCAGCCGAGATTGGCCCGGTGATGCGGCGGTTGAAGGCGCAGGGCACCCAGCCTGTTGGCCTGTGCATCGGGGCCACGCGGCATTTTCGGGCGCTCTATACCGCTGCGTCGGACCCCGGAGGGGCGGCGCAGGGCATTGCCCGGATGCGCCCGCCCATTTTCGGGCCCCGTCGCGACCGGATGCTGCGGCAGGCGCAGGGCTGGGGCGCGGAGCGCTTGCAACAGGCACTGACGATCCTGACGGATACCGACCTCACCCTGCGCTCCGCCGGACAGCGCGCGCCCGACATGGCACTGGTCGAGCGGGCACTGATCCGGCTGGCGATGCTGGCCACGGCGCGGTGATCCGGGCGAATCTGGGTTAACAGACGGAAATTTATGAAAATTACGGAGCGGTATCGGGGCTGTATTGCGTCGGTGCGGGTTTGGGGGAAGTGTAGGGTTAAGGGGCCGGGCGGTATGCCGCGACAGATCGTACTTTTGAAGGGAGGGCCTTTGCATTCCCACACCGGAAAGCTGGAACAGCATCAGGCTACCTTGGGTGGGAAAAAGATAGTCGATAGGCGATCAGGTTCGAGTTTGACCCTCCGACCCGGCTCCCACTTGGCTGCGGTTGTTCGGGACAAGGTATGTTCCTTAAGGTTGACCTCAATTTCTTGGTCACCAACGAAATCTGCAATGGTTAGCGAAATGCCGTCTATCATGATTGACTGATTGTAAAAGAAACTGTCCATCGGAATGTCCTGAACCATAAGTCGCATAACCTGCCGACTATCGACAACGCGCCGCTCCATCAGCATGGCAGTTCCAGAGGGCCTTCCCTTACCTGTTTGCCCTCCGAGTTCATCTCCAAACACTGAAATTGGTTCGAGATTTATCAGGTCTCCTACCTGCCATGAACCATCGTGACCAAAGCCATTCAATGAATTGATTTCCCAAGATAAAACGCCGTTCATGCGCGCAATTTTCAAAGGTTGAAATGCAACGCCATCATGCGCAATCAGCTCTGCAGCTCCAAGTGCATCCTGCACAGGTGAGGGGGCGTAAGTTTCAACACTTGCTGACCACTGTCCCTGCTTATCTTGCTCTGCTGCCAATACCCGACCTTGTGCATAGATGAGCCCATGAAATTCTCCGGGTAGATTTCCGTCTCGCAACGGTTGGTCAAGAATATCAGTGAGTGCGCCAAGTGATCTGGAGAAAATTTCTGAGGTCGTGTTCAGGCCCAGAAACCTTGCGAGACTGGACAAGGCCTCTGTAGGGTCGGCCACAAGATGCTCAAACTTCAAGTCTAGTGCATTGCCGAGTTGAGCCCATGACCCATTGCTACGAAGGCTTACCCTAGCCTGCGCAATCGCATGTTCTTTTTCGACTGTGGTCGCAAAATGCATGTACTCTGGATCATCGAAGAGGCGCGAGTGGGTCGCATGCCGCATGATCGCATCTGCGATGCCTGCCGCATCCCGAGAAACCCGGATCACGCGAACCCCATGCTCAAGGAACTTGGCGGCAAGCTCTTTCGACAGTTCGCCCTGCATCCGAAAAACAAGCTTCTGTGGATCTTTTTGGTCGATGACCTTATTGAAAGCGGCTGTATCCGCTCGAAGCAGCCCCCCGGGTGAAACGAAATCTCGTAAGCGTAGCAGGGTCTTTTGCCTCGCCCGCAATTCAGAATTGTGGGTAATATCAAGTAAACCCAAGACCAATTTATAGACGGTGGCTTCGCCTGATTTCGTGGCACCAGATATGATTATCACCTCGTTTCCTCATATGTTTTGAATATCCGGTACAAAATGCAAACGCGGTTATGTCGAGCCGGCCTCGCCAAATAGTCCTTCTACGTCAGCGAAAAGTTTTACGATTTTGTTCCCAAATCAAGGGATTTGTTCTTAGGGCCGAGTCTGCACTGTTTGAGTACTGGAGTTTGGGGCAAGCCTCCTAGACGCGGGATCGGACAGCCCGAACACGAGTGCGTGATATCCAACCTGTTGCCTGAGCTGCCCCCGTTGCCTTGGGTCAGCCTTTGGGCAATGGTGCCGCACCAACACTCAATAGGGAAATCGCCATGTATGATGTTATCGGCTCTCGGGCCAGTCGCGCCTTTCGCGTGCTGTGGTTGCTGGAGGAAATGGGGGTCGGCTATAATCACATGGCTGTTGCGCCCTGGTCGCCCGAGGCGCTGGCCGCAAACCCTTCGGGCAAGATCCCGGCGCTGCGGGATGGTGATGCGGTGCTGACCGATTCCGCCGCGATCATGACATATCTGGCCGATAAGCATGGGCAATTCACCCATGCCCCCGGCACGGTTGCGCGGGCGCGGCAGGATGCGCTGACGCATCAGATTCTTGACGAGATTGACGGCACGCTCTGGACTGCGGCGCGGCATAGTTTCGTGCTGCCCGAAGAGCATCGGGTGCCGGCGGTGAAAGACTCGCTCAAATGGGAATATGAGCGCAATCTTGCGCGCCTGTCCGATGCGCTGACTGGCCCGTTTCTGCAAGGCGAGACGATGACCATTGCGGATATCCTCCTGGTGCATTGTCTGATGTGGGCGGGCAAGGCCGGGTTTGCTGATCCGGACGACAAGCTCAAGGATTACATGGCGATGATGGTCGAGCGCCCGGCCTGTCAACGGGCGGCGGCGCTGCCCTGAGCGAAAGCTGCGGCGTGCTGCCCGGCCCAAAGGCCGGTGGCAAGGCAGGCAGTGAGCAGGTAGCCACCTGTTGGGGCCTCCCAATCCAGCATTTCCCCGGCGGCGAATACGCCGGGGTGATCCCGCAGCATGAGGCCCGCATCGAGCGCGCTCAGCTGCACCCCACCTGCGGTTGAGATGGCCTGATCCATCGGACGCGGCCCCGAGAGCGGCACCGGCAGGCCTTTGAGCAAGGCAGGCAAATCGCTGGCCCCCCGGCCAAATTCCATCACCAGCGCGAGTTTCACCGGATCGAGGCGAAACGCCTTGCGCAGGCGGTTCTTGAGGCTGTCGCTGGTCTTGGTGCGGGCCAAGCGCTGCGCGACTTCCGATGGGGTGAGATCGGGCAAAAGATCGAGCGTGAGCGGCGCGCCATCGCGCAGGGCGGCGCTGACCTCATAGATTCCGCCGCCCTCGAGCCCTTGGTTGGAAATGATAAATTCCCCGCGTGAGCGCAGCGCCCCGGCGCGCAATTCCACGCCTTTGACCGGCTGGCCGAATTGCGCCGCCATATGGGGCGACCATGCGACCAGAAAGCCCATATTGGCGGGGCGAAACGGGGCCAATGTGGCGGCGTCGAAATGCGCCGCCCATGCCCCGTCCGAGCCAAGCCGCGCCCAGCTTGCGCCGCCGCAGGCCAGCACGGTCACGGTGGGATGCAGGCGTTGCGTGCCCTCGGGCGTGTCGAAAATCGCGCCATTGTCCCATCCGCACCAGCGCCAGCGGGTGCGGATTTCAACCCCAAGCCCCTTTAATTCCGAAAGGAAACTGCGCAGAAGCGGCGAGGCCTTCATCACCGTTGGAAAGACCCGGCCCGTAGAGCCGGTGAAGACCTCTTGCCCCAAGGCGCGTGACCAATCCTGCACCGCGTCGGGGCCAAAGGCGGCAAGCATCGGGCGCAGCGCGTCGGCACCGGGGCCGTAGGCGGCGAGAAACTCCTCAAACGGTTCCGCCTTGGTCAGGTTCAGCCCGGATTTGCCCGCCATCAGGAATTTGCGACCTACCGAGGGTTTCGCCTCGGTCACCACCACGCGCAGCCCGGCCCGCGCCAGTTCGCGCGCCGCCATCAGGCCCGCAGGCCCGGCCCCGATGACCAGCGCGTCGGTCATGCGGCGGGGATCGCGGGGGTGGGCAGGCCCCGGTGATGCACCACGCGTTGCGGATAGGGCATTTCGACCCCTTCGGCGCGCAGGGCGTTCCAGATCGCAAAGAGCACGTCGGACTGGTATTTGCCGGTCACGTCCTCGATCCCATCGACCCAGTATTCGACCGAGAAATCCACACCGCTTTCGCCAAAGGCTTTGAGTTCGCATTCGGGGGCGTGTTTGCCATCTTTCAGCACCTCGGGCACGGCGGCGACAGCGGGTTCGATGAGCGCGGGGATGCGTGTGATATCGGTGTCGTAGCTGACGGAAAAGGCGGCCTCATAGCGATGCCGCTTGCCGGCGTCGGAATAGTTGACCACGCGGGAAGTGATGAAATCCTCATTGGGCACCACGATCCAGCGCCCATCGACGGTTTCCAGAATGGCGGCGCGGGCGGTCATCTTGACGATGGTGCCCTCTGATCCGTCATCGAGCACGACGTAATCGCCCACGGTCGTCTGCCCCTCCAACAGCAGGATCACGCCCGAGACGAAATTGGCCGCGATCTGTTGCAGGCCAAGGCCGATGCCCACGCCAAGCGCACCGCCCAAGACGGCAATCGCCGTAAGGTCGATGCCCATGATCGACATCAGCAGCAGGAAGGCCGCGCCGAAGATCACGATCTGGCTGGCCTTCATCGCCAGTTCGCGGGTGGCTGGGCGGAGTTCCTGCTGGCGCTTGATGAAATCCTCGGATTGGCTATTGGACCAGCGCCCAAGCCAGAAAAGCAGCGCGCCAGAGACCGCACCACGAATGAGCGCGAGGGCCGAAAAGCTGATGTTGCCCAGATCGACCGATATCGCGGCAAGTTTTTCATTGGCCAGACCGAGCAGGTCAAAGAGATAGAGCAGCGCCACCGGCATCAGCACGAAGCGACCAAGCGCCCGCAGAAACGGATCGGTCAGGATTTCGCGCACAAAGAGACGGGCGGCGAGGACGAGAAACAGCCGCTTGCCAAAGGCGATGACATCGCCTGTGCCAAAGATCGAGCGGGTGACTCCTTCGCCAATGCCGGTGAGGCCATAGGCGAGCAACGGCATCAGGAGCGGCAGGAACATAAGGATGAACCGCCGCGCCGAGGCGATGATGTTCTCCTGCTCTGCAGGGGGGGTCAGAAACCGGGCGAGTGCGGGCCGTATCCGGCGGGTGATCAGCACGGCCAAGAGCCACGCCACCACCAGCAGGCCAAACTGCGACCAGGCGGCGGGGCTAAGAAGCCAGCCCTTGGCCAGATCCCAGCCCTGCATCGCGTAGCCCAGTGCCTGCCCGATGATCTCTGGCTGCCCGTCCATCACACACCCCTTGCCTTTTGTCTCGCACACGCCATCCTCTTGCCCGCAGGCTGCGAAAGGATCAAGTTAAACTGTCGGAATGGCCCATTTGCCCGCTTTGCTTGCGCCCAATCCCGCCCGAGGCGCGCCAGAGCCTGCATCACCTTGTGCCCAAATTGAAGGGCGGCAAAGGGGGCCCGGTGGTGCGCCTGCATCAGATTTGCCACAACGAGATTCACGCGACGTTGACGGAAGGTGAATTGGCGCGCAGCTATGCCACTGTCGAGGCCCTGCGCGCGCATCCGCGTTTGGCGAAATTCATCGCTTGGGTGGCGCAGCGCCCGCCGGGGTTTCAGTCCAAGACCCCCGGCGCGCGGCGCAAGCGGTAGGGATCAGAAGGGCATCGGATGCGCCTTGTGGGTGGCGTCGAGATCGCTCAGCACCTCTGGGGCGAGCGTGATGTCCGCCGCGCCAAGCGCCAGATCAAGTTGGTCCATATCCGTGGCCCCAAAGATGGCGGATGCAAGGAAGGGGCGCGTGAGGCACCAGGCAAGCGCCAGTTGCACGGGGTCAAGCCCGTGTTTTTGCGCGACCGCGTGATAGGCCGCGACGGCCTCAAACGCGCGCGGGGTCTTGCGCCCGCCCAGATCGCCGTTGATCGCCATGCGCGAGCCGGTGGGCAGCGCGCCGTGCTGATATTTGCCGCTGAGCAGCCCCGCCGCGAGGGGGGAAAAAGCCAGAAGGCCCACATCCTCGTTGACGCTGAGTTCCGCGAGGTCGGTATCATAGAGGCGGCATAGGAGGGAGTATTCATTCTGGAGCGTGGCGGCGCGGGGGCCGTGGCCCGCCTCGGCCAGCCGGAGCCATTGCGCCATGCCCCAGGCGCTCTCGTTCGAGAGGCCGAAGGCGCGGATGGTGCCGCGCGCGACCTCGCGTTGCAGGGCCTCAAGCGTTTCTTGCATATGGGCGATTGTCTCGTCGCGGTTCTGGGCTGAGGGGTCAAAGGCCCAGTTCTGGCGAAACATATAGCTGCCCCGGTTGGGCCAGTGGAATTGGTAGAGGTCGATATGATCGGTCTTGAGGCGGCGCAGCGATCCCTCAATGGCCTGCGGTATGGACCCCGCCGTGATCGGCGCGCCGTCGCGGGCGTGTTTGAAGCCCTTGCCGGAATGTTTGGTGGCGAGGATCACGTCGGCCCGCCGCCCTGAGGCCGCGAACCACTCGCCGATGATTTCTTCGGTGCGGCCGGTGGTTTCCGCGCTGATGGGGGTGGTGGGATACATCTCGGCGGTGTCGATGAAGTTCACGCCCCGCTCCAGCGCGCGGTCGATCTGGGCATGGCCTTCGGCGGGGGTGTTCTGAGAGCCCCATGTCATCGAGCCAAGGCAGAGCGCGCTCACCTCGATCCCGGTCCGGCCCAAGGGTCTGTTCTGCATGGTGTCTCCTGGGGTTTGGGTTTTGGGGATGGGATAGGGGAGGAGGGGCGTGGAGGGAAGGGGGATGTTGAGCCATCCGGTCGCAAGGCAAGGCTGTTACGGGTCGCGGTAATATGACTGGCCTTTAGCGGACATTCGTGCCTGATACAGCGAACTGCAGGTACGAGCCCGTTGCGCCGAATGCTGCGACTTGCATGAGTGACCGCTTCCCGAAAGGGCGAAATGCGTCAGTTGCTTGGAAGGCCGGGTTCAGTGGCGTGGAGACTTTCCCGTTGCGACACGGCTGCCCACCAATCTGCAAGCTTTGAGTAAGCCTTCAATGCATTAGCACCTTCTCGTGCTTGAACAAAGTAAGCGATCATCGGTGCAAGGTGGCAGTCTGCAAGGGTGAAACTCTGACCATCCAAGATGCCCCCCTCTTTTGCGATACTATTCAGTGCACTTAGTACGACGTGAGACGCATCGATTCCCGCCCGGATCTCAGCTTCATCTGCCCATTCACCTGCAGCAGGCCGAAAAACTCGATGGGCAAAAACCTGTCGGACCATAGGGCGATAGCCGTAACTATCGACAATTGAGACCACCTGCGTGACGCGTGCCAATGTCTTAGCTTTGGCTGGCATCAACTCCGGTCCCCCGAAGGCCGCATTTACGTACCGAGAGATTGCGGAAGTTTCGAATACATCAAACTCACCATGGCTCAGAACAGGCACCCGACCAAAAGGATGGCGCTTGAGATAGTCTTCCGAGACATCCGGTGCGAAAGGATCAATCTCGTCAGTTTCGTACGCGACGCCCTTTTCGTGCAGCACGACGCGCGCAATGCGGTTGTAAACACTGTAGCGATAGCCGCGAAGAATAACTGAATGTTCCATCTACGCCTCCTACCATAACAAGTATCCGTGCAAAAAGCCGCCATCGAAAGCATGAGGTCCAGTGGCTGCAAGGTCCGCATAGCAGACCTTGCTGTATATGGCGGCAAATGTCCGCTTTGTCCCTCACCTCGGTCCCTATTGCCGGACCGCCCGAGCCCTTGCACGCCTGTTGTCGGGGGAAACGTCTCGGGCCGTGTTCCTGCGCAACCCCGAACTCCAAAAGCCGCTCAGCCTTTTCTCAACGTGCCTCAGTGCTTGTGCCCGTGCCCGTGCCCATGCCCATGGTCGTGATCGTGCCCGTGGTCGTCATCCAGGCTGCCGTGCAACGCGAATTGTTCCAGCCCTGCGTCTTGGGCTTCGATCACGCTGAAGGTTTCGCGCACGCCCGCTTCGGTCAGTTCGCGGATCACGGTGAGGAGGGTGTTGGGGGTGTGATCTTCGCAGAGGTCGGCCATTTGTGCCACTTCCTCGCGGGCGACGGGCAGGGCTGCGGCGAGGTCCGGCGCGCCGTAGATGTCGACGAAATGTTGGGCCAGCGCCTGTGTCAGGGCGGCAATCTCGACCTCTTCGACTTGGGTCACGGCGACAAAGGTCACGCGGCCAAAGGTTTCGACCCCGAGCCAGCCATTGGCAAAGGCCTGACGGGATTTGCCGGTCAGGTCCGCCTCGGACCAGTTGGAAAACTCGAACCCGCCCGAAATGCACCATTCGCCGGTGCGCGCGGGGCTGTGGTAGACGCGCTGATCGCTCTCGTCGAAATGGATGGCGCGGGCGAGTTTCATGATTGGGTCTCCAACAGGGTGGTGAGCGGGATGAGATGGGTGGTGTCGCCCTCGCGCAAGAGCATGCCAAAGCGGTCGTCCACGCCCTGAAACGTCCCGGTGCGGCCGTTTTGCGTGATCTCTTCGCCCATGCGCCAGGCAAGGCCGCGCCATTCGGCATGGAGCGCGCGGGGGCCTGCGTCTTCCCATGTGTTGATCCACACGAGGCTATGGCGCGCCCAAGCCTCTAACAATTCCACGGGGTCGAGTTCGGCGCAGCCTTCGTCATAGAGCGAGGTCTGGTCGGGCTGGTCGCCGGGGCGCTCTGCGATTTGCATCAGCGGCAGATCAAGGCCGATCACCAGCCAGTCGGGTTCGACCTCGGGGTCGGTGCCGCCTGCGGCCACGCGCAGCCGACCGCAAGAGGCCCCGTTGAGGCGGAGGCCGCCCGACCATTCAAGATGCACGGCCACCTCGGGTGGGGCGAGCGCGCCAAAGGCATTCTGAAAGCCGACGCCGCAGGTGGGCAGCATTACCATGGCCTCGGCCAAAGGCACCTCGGGGGCGAGGACGATGGCGGCCATCAGGTGATTGGCCGTGAGGTTATGCACGATGAGGCCTGCATCGCAGCCCTCTGCGGCAAGGGTGCAGGCCATGTCAAAAGGGTGGGTCGCGCCGGTGACGGCGCGCCCTGACATCAAAGGTGGAAAGCTGGGCGTGGTCATGCCAGCCCTGCGTTGATGAGGTGGCGGGCCACCTCGCGGAAGGCCTGCGCCTGTGGGCTGTCGGGTTTCGAGACCACGATGGGCGCGCCGCCGTCCGAGGCCACGCGAATGTCGAGATGCAGGGGAATTTCCGCCAAGAGTGGCACGCCCAGTTTCTCGGCCTCTGCCCGCACGCCGCCATGGCCGAACACATGCTCTTCATGGCCGCAGTTGGTGCAGATATGCGTGCTCATGTTCTCGATCATGCCCAGCACCGGCACATGCAGCTGGTTGAACATGTCGATCCCTTTGCGGGCATCCAGAAGCGCCACATCCTGCGGCGTTGAGACGATGATCGCGCCATCCACCTGCGCCTTTTGCGCCAGTGTCATTTGCACATCGCCGGTGCCGGGCGGCAGATCCACCAAGAGCACATCCAAAGCGCCCCATTGCACCTGCATCAGCATCTGTTGCAACGCGCCCATCAGCATCGGGCCGCGCCAGACCACGGCCTGACCTTCGTTGGTCATGAGGCCGATGGACATCATCGTGACGCCGTGATTGCGCATGGGCAGGATGGTCTTGCCATCGGGGCTGGCGGGGCGACCAGAGACGCCCAGCATGCGCGGCTGGCTGGGGCCATAGACATCGGCATCCAAGAGGCCGACGCGCCGCCCTTCGGCGGCCAGTGCACAGGCGAGGTTGGCGGAAACGGTGGATTTGCCCACGCCGCCCTTGCCGCTCGCGATGGCGATCAGGTGATTGACGCCGGGAACTTTTTCGGGGCCTTTCGGCTCTGCCTTGCGCGAAGGTTTGAGATCGGGCGGAGCCTTGGTCGAATGGCCCGTGAGCACGACCGACACGCTTTCGGCCCCGGCAAGTGCCGTGACTGCCGCCTCGGCGGCGTCGCGCACCGGGGTATAGGCCTGCGCCTTGGCCGGGTCGATTTCCAGCACGAAGCGCACGGTGCCGCCGTCGATGGTGAGGGCGCGCATCACGCCTGCGGCGACGATGTCTGAGCCGCTGACCGGATCGGTGATCTTCTTGAGCGCCTCAAGGACGCTCTCTCTGGTCAATGCCACGTCAGTCCTGCCCTTTGATAATGCCGGTCACGGTGTGTTCGATATCGAGCCCATCGACAGTCAGCACCACCTTGGCGGTGAATTCCTGTCCGGCGGTCGCGCCCTTTTTGCGCAGGCCGTCTTCGATGGCCTGTTGCGAGGTGACGCCCACTTGTTTGAGGAATTTGCGCATCGACATGTTGAAATCGTCGCTCATTGGTCTCTCCCTTTGCTGATCTGAATGCTTGACGCCGATATAGGCGGTTTTCTAGGCTTGGGTATGTGCCTGTTGGTGACCCCTTACACGCGACTGTCCCGGATTGCGATGCTGTGGCTCGCAACGCTGCTGTGGCTTATGCCTGATCTGGCGCAGGCCGATGACAAGCGGTTTCGGCTGAGCGCGCCGGTGGTTCTGGTCGAGTCCGGGTTGCTGGGCTATCTCGTGCCGCGCTTTGCGCTCAAGACCGGTGTGCGGGTCGAGGTGGTGGCAGAGGCAAGCGAGGCCGAGATCATTTTGGGTCAAGAAGAGGGCCGCGCGGTGTTCGAGGGCGTGGGCGCGGTCTGGCGCATGGGCGTTGCGGGCACGCATCCGGGGGCGGCCCTGTTTGCCGATTGGCTGACATCCGAGATAGGTCAGCGCACGGTGACAAGCTATGAGGTGGCCGGTGTGGCCCCCTTTGGCTTGCCGCAGGTTGTGGAAGAGGCCGAGGCGGCGGCGGTGTTCGACGGCGATCCTGCCCTTGGCAAAGAGGTGTCCTTGCTGCAATGCGGGCGCTGTCACGTTGTGGCGCCCGAGAACCGGATGGGGGCGATCGGCTCGACCCCGTCGTTTGCCGTGCTGCGGACCTTTGCGGACTGGGATGCCCGGTTTCAGAGCTTTTTTGCGCTCAAGCCGCATCCCGCCTTTACCCAAGTGGCCGGTGTGACCCAACCCTTTGCCAGCCATCTGCCCTCGCCGATTTCGCCCATCGAGGTCACGCTCGATGAGTTGGAGGCGATCATCGCCTATGTGGCGGGGCTGGCCCCCGCCGATCTGGGCGCGCCGATCCAAGTTCAGTGATCCTTGCGTTTGGTCAGGTAATCTTCGGTGCGGCGGACGCGCGGACGATCCCCCATGGCAAAGGGGTTGTTCGCAGAGTTGAACTGCGCGTTGATGCGGCAGCCTTCGCACATCTGGATCATGCGCGCGGCATCCGAGGTGGCGAACATCGCGTGCTTGCCCGCGAGTTTCTCGGTGATGCGGTTGATTGTGGCCTTGGAGCCAAAAAGCGTGCCGCATTCGACGCAGGCAAATGGCTCTTCTTCGTTCAGCACCACTTGGGTTAGGGCGGTGTCGTCAAGGTTCATGCGCGGTTCAAGCGTGATTGCCTTTTCCGGGCAGATCGTGGCGCAGATGCCGCATTGCAGGCAGGCATCCTCTTGAAAGCGCAATTGCGGTTTGTCCTCATTGTCCATCAGCGCGCCCGAGGGGCACAGCGAGACGCAGGAGAGACACAGCGTACAGGACTCGGTATTGACCAGCACCGCGCCGTACGGGGCGGAGGTGGGCAAAGGCAGGGTGCCGCCCGATGGGTTGAGGGATTTGGCGGCAAGGCGCGCGACCTGACGGCGGCTGCCCATCGGCAGGACCGGGCTGGCAAGGGGCGCGGGCGGGGCCGCGCCATAGAGCGCGTCGCAGAGCGCATCCGGGTCGGTGAGGTCAAGCAGGTGGACGGTGCCTGCGCCCGCCATGGCCTGCGCCAGCGGCACCTCTTGATCCAGCGCGTCGCGTTCGGTTGTGGGGGCGAGAAGGATCGCCACCTCGGCAAAGCCCGAGGCGAGGGCAGCGAGGATCTCAGCATGGCCAAAGCCTGCAAGCGCCGAAACCTCTAGCGGGATCACATCGGCGGGCAGCCCGCGCCCGTGGCGGGCGGCAAGGCGGATCATCTCGGCCCCATGGGGGGTGTCATGGACAAGCAGGCGCGGAGCGGTGCCGCCAGCCTTGCGATAGGCCTGCGCCAGCGTCTGAATGCGGCGGAAGGTCATGTCAGGGGGGGGCGCATCATAGGTAATGGCCCCCGAGGGGCAGCGCGCGGCGCAGGCCCCGCAGCCCGCGCAGATCATCGGATCAATGCTGACGTGGTCGCCATCCGGGCTGATCGCGCCGGTGGGGCAGATATCGAGGCATTTGCTGCATCCGGTCTGTTCGGCGCGGGAATGGGCGCAGATGAGCGGCTCAAGCGCCACGTAAAGCGGCTTTTCAAAGGTGCCGATCATCTGGGCGGCCTGAAAGACCGCGTCGGAGACGGCATGCAGGCTGCCGGGATCAGCGCGCAAATAGCCTTCGCGTTTCTGGGGGGCGGGAAATAGGGGCGTGCCGCCGCGCAGGTCCAAGAGCACGTCGCAGTGCGTCTGCCCGCCGTCGCGCGGTGCGGTCCAGCGCAGGGCACCGCGTCCGGCGGGGTTGATCTGTTGCAGCGCGTCGATGCGCAGCTCGAACTGGCCAAGCGCACCGCTGGCCTGTGTGATCCGGCCCCGAATGGCATCGAAATCGCGGTTCTCGGGCGGGTCCGTCTCGTCGGTCAAGAGCACGGTGACGCCAAGGAGGGGGGCGAGTTTTTCAGCGGCGGGCAGGGCCACATCCGAGGCACCAAGGATAAGGCACAGCCCCTCGGATATGACGTCTACGGTCTTTTGTGGTGGGGTTGGCAGGCTGGCTTCGGCCAGAAGGGCGGCCATTTTGGGTAGTTTTGAGGCTGGATCATCCGACCAACCGGCCCGGTCGCGCAGGTCGATCAGGGGGGGGCTGTCGACCTCGAGATCGGCTGCCAGATCCTCGAACAAGCGGGCTTCTTGGGCGCAACAAATAATTGCCTCGCCGGTGGTGATGGCCTTGGTCGCGGCCTCGATTTCATCGGTGCAGAGCGCACTGTGTAGGCGTGAACAGCTCAGGCCGGTGGCCTTGGAGAGCCCCTCGGGGTCGAGCGTCTGGCTGGCGGAACAATCGCATAAAATCAGGTGTTTAGGCATGTTTACCCCGGTGTTTGACACGTCTGGGAAGCGGACCGGATCGGTCACTTTGCGCAGAGATTAGGCATGATTCGAAGCCCTCGTAAACCGCTTTTCGAATCGTTCGGCCTTGGGAGAGGGCCGGTTCAGGCGCTGTTTTAAACCCGATTGATTCTGTTTGTTTTCAATATCTTGTCATGCGGCAGTGCAGCATTGAAAGGGGCCAACTGGACATTCTGTCCTTTGAGGCCGCTGACGTGCCGATGGGTGGTTCAAAATGTCCGGATCGGACTCGATGTGGACGGTTGCACACAAAAAGGGCTTTGCGTGGTCCGGAAACCAAACCAATCTGGAACCACGCAGCAAAGGATGCACGACCGCGTGACCTATCGCCACGAAACACAGATGCTTGAGAAACAGATGATGGTGCCCTTGGGCATTGTCATGCGGCGCACGCCGGGTGTTACCCGGTGGGCGGCGTGGGCATGGCGGGCGGTATCGGTTCTGCCGGGGGCACCGCAGGCGGATTGGCGCGAGTTGCGGCGCGAGGGCGAGGCGGTGGATTTCCACGCCGCGACCGTGCTGCTTGATCTGCATCACACCCAGACCGAGGCCTATTTGCAGGGTCTGTCCGCACGGGTGCCGTCGGTCTTTGTAATCATGCGAAACCGGCCCAATGCTGATCTAGAGCGCGCGCCTTATGAGGTTGTGCTGGTTACAGCCTCGCCCTTTGAGGCGCAGGATTATGCCGACAATGGCGATGATATTGTGGAAAAGGTGCCGATGCCCGAGGGGCTGGTGGCGTTGGTCCGCGATTTTGTCGAAGCACATCATCAGGAAGAGGCGTTTCAGAAGCGTCGCCGTGACAAGCAGGCCGATGGTCGCGCGCAGGACGGGATCGGGGATGCACGGATCGTGCAGCCGCGCGATGTCTTTGCCACGCCAGAGCGGATGCGCCGGGGGAGGCTGAATTGAGCCGCGCGTCTGATTTCTGGTCCCGGCGCAAGGCGCGGGTTGAAGCTGAGGCGCAAGACGAGGCGCGTGCAGCAGAGCAGCTTGCGGCAGCTGCCCGCGAGGCAGAGCTTGAGGAAAAGACCGACGCAGAGCTGTGCGAGGAATTGGGTCTGCCTGATCCTGACGCATTGAAAATGGGCGACGATTTCCGCGTATTCATGGATAAGGCGGTGCCAGAGCGGCTTCGGCGGCGGGCGCTGCGGCGGCTATGGGTCAGCAATCCGGTGCTGGCCAACCTGGACGGTCTGAACGACTATGCCGACGATTACACCGATGCCGCGATGGTGGTGCCGGGTATGAAGACCACCTATCAGGTGGGTAAGGGCATGCTGGCGCATGTTCAGGAAATGGCACGCCAAGCCGAGGCATTGGCCCGAGGGCCAGCAGAGGCTGATGTTGTGGCCGTGGCCGATGAGCCCGAACTGGTAGAAGTCGCAGAGGTCGAGGCCGCGCCCGACCCGGATGCAGGTTCTGAGACAAGCGGTGCATTTGCGGAGGCCGAGACAGTGGCGGCACAGGATGACACCCCCCTGCCGCCGCGCCGCAGGATGCGATTTCAATTTGATGAACAGGCTGGAGTATCCGCATGAGCCAAGCCGAGGCGCTGAAAGCCCAAGAGCCCGAGATCGCCGCAGAGGATGCGCTGCGTGCCGATCTTTATGATTTTTTGGCCGCCATTCTGGCCCGCCCGCCGGGTGAGGCGCTGTTGGCACAGACCGCCGCGCTGAACGGGGATGCAACGCCAATGGGCCAAGCCGTGAGCGCGTTGGCGCGTGTGGCTGGGGTGAGCAAGCCTGCCGGGGTCGAGCGCGAGTTCAACGCGCTCTTTATCGGGCTGGGACGGGGCGAATTGCTGCCCTATGCCAGCTATTATCTAACCGGCTTTCTCAATGAGAAGCCGCTGGCGGGGCTGCGCCGCGACATGGCCGCGCGCGGCATGACCCGTGCGCAAAATGTCTATGAGCCGGAGGACAATATCGCCTCGCTCATGGAGATGATGGCGGGACTTATCAGAGGGCGCTTTGGCAAGCCTGCGACGCTGGCCGATCAACAGGCGTTCTTTGCCAAGCATATCGGCCCTTGGGCCGGGCATTTTTTCACGGATTTGGAGGCTGCGCAGAGTTCGGTTCTCTATGCCTCGGTCGGCGCGGTCGGTCGGGTGTTCATGGAGATCGAGGCGCAGGGCTTTCGAATGAGCGGGGCGTAAGCCCGTATCGCAACCGGCGGAGCGATCCGTCACAACGAGGGGAGGGAGACCTTCATGACCCGGAAGACCGAGGCTGGCAGCAGCCGCCGTGATTTCCTGAAACTGGCCGCCACCGGCGCGCCCGCTGTCGCGGTCGCAACGATGGTCACGACGGGCGAGGCCCAAGCCGCAGAGCCAGACCTGACATCGGATCGGATGCAGGACACCGCGCATACCCGCGCCTATTTCGAGAGCGCCCGCTTCTAGGATCGGACGCCCGTCAACGCTGGTGCGCGGTCAAGTGGCCAGAGCGTCAGGGACAATCGCAGTACCCAGCCCAAGAGGGCCCAGGGAGGAGAGAGAAACATGTTGAGGAAAAAGACCAACGGGGTTGCACGCCGCCCCCAGCGGACCAGTATCCTGTCCGAGGTCGCCGGAACATCGGTGGACCGCCGCGCATTCTTGCGTGGCAGCGGTTTGGCCATCGGTGGCCTTGCCGCAATCGGTGCCATGGGGGGCACCGTGACCCGCGCCAATGCGCAGAGCGCTGCGACGGCGGCGGTTCAGACGGTCAAATCGGTCTGCACCCATTGCTCGGTCGGTTGCACGGTTGTGGCCGAGGTGCAAAATGGTGTCTGGACGGGGCAGGAACCCGGCTGGGATAGCCCGTTCAATCTGGGCGCGCATTGCGCCAAGGGTGCCGCCGTGCGCGAGCATGCCCATGGCGAGCGCCGCCTGAAATACCCGATGAAGAAAGAGGGTGGTGAGTGGAAGCGCATCAGCTGGGAGCAGGCGATCAACGAGATCGGCGACGGCATGATGAAGATCCGCGAAGAAAGCGGCCCGGATTCCGTCTATTGGCTGGGTTCTGCCAAGCACAATAACGAACAGGCCTATCTCTTCCGCAAATTCGCCGCCTATTGGGGCACGAACAACGTCGACCATCAGGCGCGGATCTGTCACTCGACCACCGTTGCGGGCGTTGCGAATACATGGGGCTACGGCGCCATGACCAACAGCTACAACGACATCCACAATTCCAAGGCGATTTTCATCATCGGTGGCAACCCTGCCGAGGCGCATCCTGTCAGCCTGTTGCACGTGCTGAAGGCCAAGGAAGAAAACAACGCGCCGCTCATCGTCTGCGACCCGCGCTTTACCCGCACAGCGGCGCATGCTGATGAATATGTGCGTTTCCGTCCCGGTTCGGACGTGGCGCTGGTCTGGGGTATCCTGTGGCACATCTTTGAGAATGGCTGGGAAGACAAGGAATTCATCCGCACCCGCGTCTGGGGCATGGACCAGATCAAGGACGAGGTGAACAAGTGGACCCCCGAAGAAACCGAGCGCGTTACCGGCGTGCCGGGCGAGCAGCTGCGCCGCGTGGCGCGGACGCTGGCCAATAGCCGCCCCGGTACTGTCATCTGGTGTATGGGTGGCACGCAGCACACCAACGGCAACAACAACACCCGCGCGTACTGCATCCTGCAGCTGGCGCTGGGCAACATGGGTGTGGCCGGTGGCGGCACCAACATCTTCCGCGGACATGACAACGTGCAGGGAGCCACGGACCTTGGTGTTCTGGCCGACACGCTGCCCGGCTATTACGGTCTGGCGGAAGGATCTTGGGCGCATTGGGCGCGTGTCTGGGGCGAGGATATGGATTGGCTCAAGAGCCGGTTCTCGGATGCCACCTATGCGGACACCAAGATGATGAACCTCAGCGGCATCACCGTGTCGCGGTGGATCGACGGTGTTCTCGAAGACAAGGAGAATATGGATCAGCCCAACAATGTCCGGGCCATGGTTCTCTGGGGTCATGCGCCCAACAGCCAGACACGCGGTAAGGAAATGAAAACCGCGATGGAAAAGCTGGACATGCTGGTTGTGGTCGATCCGTTCCCGACAGTCTCTGCTGTCATGAACGACCGTACCGATGGCGTGTATCTGCTGCCGGCTACCACGCAATTCGAGACGCGCGGCTCTGTCACCGCCTCGAACCGGTCGTTGCAGTGGCGTGACAAGATCATGGACCCGCTGTTTGAGTCCAAGGTTGACCACGAAATCCTCGCGCTGTTCGCCCAAAAGTTTGGTTTCCATGACCGGATGTTCCGCAACATCGCGATTGACGAAGCCGGAGAGCCCAACGTCGAAGACATCACCCGCGAGTTCAACAAGGGTATGTGGACGATCGGCTATACCGGCCAGAGCCCAGAGCGGCTTAAGCTGCATATGGCCAACCAGCACACCTTTGACCGCACCACGTTGCGCGCCAAGGGCGGCCCGGCCGATGGCGATTACTACGGCCTGCCCTGGCCCTGCTGGGGAACGGCCGAGATGAACCATCCCGGCACAGCCAATCTCTATGATATGTCGATACCGGTTTCCAAAGGTGGCTTGACCTTCCGTGCCCGGTTTGGCGTGGAACGGGATGGCGACAACCTCTTGGCCGAGGGTGTCTATTCGGCAGGGTCTGAGATTCAGGATGGCTATCCGGAATTCACCATGCAGATGCTGATGGATCTGGGCTGGGACGGCGATCTGACCGCAGACGAGCGCGCCGCAATCGACGCAGTGGGCGGACCTACGGCCAACTGGAAGACCGACCTGTCGGGCGGTATCCAGCGGGTGGCGATCAAGCACGAATGCGCGCCCTTCGGCAATGCCAAGGCGCGGGCGGTCGTGTGGACCTTCCCCGACCCGGTGCCGTTGCATCGTGAACCGCTCTACACCAACCGTCGTGATCTGGTGGCGGATTATCCGACCTATGAGGACCGCAAGGCTTGGCGTTTGCCGACCATGTATGCTTCGATCCAGCAAAAGGATTTCTCGCAAGAGTATCCGATCATCCTCACCTCTGGCCGTCTGGTCGAATATGAGGGCGGCGGCGACGAGACACGGTCAAACCCGTGGCTGGCCGAGCTTCAGCAGGATATGTTCGTCGAGATCAACCCGCGCGATGCCAATAACATCGGCGTGCGGGACGGCGCACAGGTCTGGGTTGAAGGGGCTGAAGGGGCCAAGGTCAAGGTCATGGCAATGGTGACAGAGCGGGTGGCGGAAGGCGTTGTCTTTATGCCGTTCCACTTTGGAGGCCATTTCGAGGGCAAGGACCTGAGGGGGAATTACCCCGCTGGTGCCGATCCCTATGTCTTGGGCGAGAGCACGAACACGGCTCAGACCTATGGCTATGACTCGGTCACGCAGATGCAGGAGACCAAGGCGACTCTCTGCAAAATCATGCCAGCGTAAGGAGGAAAGAGAATGGCAAGAGCAAAGTTTCTCTGCGACGCCGAGCGCTGCATCGAATGCAACGCCTGTGTCACGGCCTGTAAGAACGAGCACGAGGTGCCGTGGGGGATCAACCGCCGCAAGGTGGTGACGATCAACGACGGCAGCCCCGGCGAACGCTCGATCTCGGTGGCTTGTATGCACTGTTCGGATGCGCCCTGTATGGCGGTCTGCCCGGTGGATTGCTTCTATCAGAACGAGGAGGGCATCGTGTTGCACTCCAAGGATCTGTGCATCGGCTGCGGCTACTGCTTCTATGCGTGCCCGTTCGGTGCGCCGCAATTCCCGCAGGCGGGCAATTTCGGCAGCCGGGGCAAGATGGACAAGTGCACCTTCTGCGCCGGTGGCCCGGAAGAGAACCACTCCGAGGCTGAGTTCCAGAAGTATGGGCGCAACCGGATCGCCGAGGGCAAATTGCCCATCTGCGCCGAGATGTGCTCGACCAAGGCGCTGTTGGCGGGGGATGGCGACGTCGTGTCGGCCATTTACCGCGAACGCGTTGTGGCCCGTGGTTTCGGCTCGGGCGCTTGGGGCTGGGGTTCTGCCTACGGCCAGCAAAGCGGCGGCTGAAGGCGCTGATGCCAATGCCGGAGGTCACCGAGACCTCCGGCATTGGTGCGAAAGCAATCGGAAACCTTTAAGGTTTCCGGTTCGATTTCTTTTGAAGAAATCGTAACATCAAGACTTGGATCGAGGACATCATGCGCGCAATTCTCAGCTTGGCTTTGTGTTTTCTGCTCGCACTGCCTGCCATGGCGCAGGACACGCCAACGGCCACTGGGCCTGACCGGTCCGCCACAGGCGGAGCACAGACGCTAGACGATATTCTGGCCCGGCAGCGCGGCGAGCAGATTGACGACAGTTTCCGCCGCAACGCCACGGGCAACGCGGATGACGCGGCCGGTATGGCGGGGCAGTTGGGCACCTTGGGCGGGGCATCAGATGCCGAAGTGTGGCGTGCGCTGCGCTATGGGTTGGATGATGTGAAGGTGTCCGCAGGCGGACCCGAAGCGCGCGTTCTCATTCAGGACGGCGGCATGACCTGGCTTGAGTTCCGCAAGGGGCCGCTGGCCACCTATGGCGCCTATCTGCTGGGGGGCACGCTGGTCCTTTTGGCGCTTTTCTATCTTGTCCGGGGCAAAATCCGGATCGACGGGGCCAAGACGGGCCGCACGGTTACCCGCTTTCAGGCGGTCGAACGCTTTGGCCATTGGTTGATGGCGGGCTCTTTCGTGGTGCTGGCGATCACCGGTCTGGTGGTTCTGTTTGGCCGAACGGTGGTGATCCCGCTGTTGGGGCATGAGGCGTTCGCGACCATCGCGGTGGCGTCAAAATGGGTGCATAACAACATCTCCTGGGCCTTTATGCTGGGTCTGGTGATGGTGTTCTTTATGTGGGTTCTGCACAATATTCCCAACCGGACGGACCTGAAATGGCTGGCCGTGGGCGGCGGGATTTTCAGCAAGGGTGTGCATCCGCCCGCCAAGAAATTCAACGCCGGGCAAAAGATGATCTTTTGGGCGGTGATCGTGTTTGGCGCGTCGATCTCGGCCACGGGCCTGTCACTGCTCTTTCCGTTCGAGATGCCGATGTTTGCCAAGACCTTTGTCATGCTCAACCAGACCGGATTGCCACAAGCGGTCGGCTTTGGCGAATTGCCGGTGATGCTGGCACCGCATGAGGAAATGCAGCTGGCGACGCTCTGGCACTCGATCATGGCCTTTGTTCTGACCGCGATCATTCTGGCCCATATCTACATTGGGTCGGTCGGCATGGAGGGCGCGTTTGACGCCATGGGGTCGGGCGAGGTCGAAGAGCAATGGGCGCGCGAGCATCATGGCCTGTGGCTTAAGGAGTTGCAGGAAAAGGGCCATGCGCCTGATCCCGGCAAGGCCGCGCATCCTGCGGAATAACCATGGGGGCGCGTGCCTTTGGTCTCTGGCTGTGGGCGCTGGCGGGGGCAAGCCCTCTGGCAGCGCAAGAGTTCACCACGCTCAAAGGGCATGGCGGGCCGGTCATGGGGCTGAGCGTGCTGCCTGAGAGTGGCGAGGTCGTGTCGGTTAGTTTCGACAATTCCGTGGGCCTCTGGGAGGGACGCACCCCGCGCTGGTTCGAAGGTCACGCGGCGGCGGTAGTTGCGGTTGCGGCACTGGAGGACGGGCGGCTTGTGTCGGGGGGCGATGACTTTACGCTGATCGTCTGGGATAGGGAAACCGGAGAGGGCACCCGGCACGTTGGCCACAAAGGCAAGGTTGCGGCGCTGGATGTGTCGCCGGATGGGGCGTGGATTGCCTCGGCGAGTTGGGACGGCTCGATTGGGATTTGGCCGGTGGCGGGGGGGGCTGCGCGCTTTCTGACGGGGCATGATGCGGCGGTCAGCGATGTGGCATTCAGCAGCGATGGGGCGGTTTTGTATTCCTCGTCTGCGGATGGGTCATTGCAGGAATGGCGCTGGCAAGAGGTGGATGCCCCGCCGCGCGAACTGCTGAATCAGGGGTTTGGGATCAACAAGATCTTGTTGGGGCCTCAGGATGCGTGGCTGGCCTATGGCGCGGTTGATGGGGCCACGCGGGTGATCGACCCGGCAAGCGGTCAGCAGATCGCGGATTTCACGCTGGAGCGTCGCCCGGTGCTGTCGATGGCCTATCACGCCGCGACAGCGCAATTGGCGGCGGGGGATGGGCAGGGCTATATCATGGTGATCGACACGAATGCCTGGCAGATCGCCCGTGATTTTCAGGCCATGGCGCGCGGTCCGGTCTGGGCGTTGGATTTCTCGCCCGACGGGCGTATGATCTATGCGGGTGGGCTGAGCGAGGTCGTCTATGGCTGGCCGGTCGAGATGCTGGGCGCGTATGACCCGGCGGGCGAGACGGATCACAGCTTTTTGCGCGCGCCTGAGGAGATGGAAAATGGCGAGCGGCAATTCATGCGCAAATGCTCCATCTGCCATGCTCTGACGCCGCCGCCTTCGCGCAAGGCGGGGCCGACGCTCTATGGTCTTTTTGGGCGTCAGGCGGGGACAGTGCCGGGCTATGCCTATTCCGATATCCTCGATGGGGCTGGGATCGTCTGGAATGACACAACGATTGACGCGCTCTTCGACCTTGGACCAGATCACTATATCCCCGGCTCCAAGATGCCAATGCAACGGATCACAGCGGCTGAGGACCGGCAAGATATGATTGATTATCTGCGCCGTGCCACCGCAACAGAAGGGAACTGACAGAATGAAAGCGATGATTGCGGCCTTTATCGCCTGCGCGGTGATTTCCGCCGCCGCCCCCACCGTGCTGCACGAGTTGGGCTATACGTCTGAGGCCAAGCGCGCGGGTGATGCTGTTCGGCTAGGTGACGCGGCCGAATGACGCCGCATCCCGCGCCCGAAGAAACAGCGGAGGATTATGGCCAGAACCTTGCGCATGCGTCGGTATTGATTATCGACGACGAGCCGGGAATGCGCAATTTCCTTATCAAGACGCTGGGGGCGCGGTGCCGTCACGTGGAGCAGGCGCGCACCTGTGCCGAGGGGGCGATGATCCTTGATCAGATGCATTTCGATCTGGTCATTCTCGACAATATCATGCCCGGCAAGACCGGCCTTGACTGGCTGGAGGAGCAGCGGCGGGTCGGGTTATTTGCTGATACGATCCTGATCACCGCCTACGCGGATCTTGATACGGCGATCAAGGCGCTGCGGGCAGGGGTGACGGATTTCGTGCTCAAGCCGTTTCGCGCCAACCAGATCCTGAATTCGGTCGCGCGTGCGCTGGACCGCAAATATCTGGCGCGGGAGAATTACCTGTTGCGGCACGAATTGTCGGCGGGCGGGCAGGCGGCGCGCGGTCGGCTGCTGGGACATTCGCCCGCGATTCAAAGCGTGCGGGCGATGCTGGGCAAGCTGGCCCCTGCGCCCACCTCGGTTCTTTTCACCGGGGCAAGCGGGACCGGCAAAGAGATTGCGGCGCGTACCCTGCACGGGCTATCGAACAGGGCCGAGAAGCCCTTTGTCGCGGTCAATTGTGCCGCGATTTCGGCGGATCGGATCGCCGAGGAATTGTTTGGCGTGGTCGAGGATGGCCGCGCGCGCAAGGATGGTTTGCTGCTGCATGCGGATGGCGGCACGCTCTTGCTGGATGAAGTGGCGCAATTGCCCGAACATGTGCAGGCGGCGCTGCTGCGTGTGCTAGAGGACAAGCGCATTCGACCCATCGGGTCTGAACGGGAAATCCCGCTTAATCTGCGGTTCCTGTTTGCCACCAATGCCGATTTGAAGGCGGCGGTGAACGCGGGGCGGTTCCGGGCGGATCTGTTTCACCGGATCAATATCGTCAACGTGGAAATGCCCAGCCTCAAGGAGCGTCAGGAGGATATCGTTGAACTGGCGGCGCTCTTTATGAGCGAATTTTCGGGGGCTTTGGGGATGCCCGCGCTTGATCTCGATGCGGATGTCCTGCTCAAGCTGAGCCGCTATGACTGGCCCGGCAATGTGCGGGAATTGCGCAATCTCATCGAACGGTCGGTAATCCTTGGGGCCTTTCCCGAGGAATTCGCGGGCTCTGGCCGGGGCGGCGGCGAGCAGGCCCTCGAGACGCTGGAATATGTCGAGCAGCGTCACATCATGGCGGTGCTCGATGCTTGCGGCGGCAACCGGGCCGAGGCGGCGCGACGTTTGGGCGTAGCGCGCAAGACGATTGACCGCAAATGCGCGGCTTGGGGTGTCTGAGGGGCTATTTTGGCGCGCGCGCGGCCATGACATCGCGGCCAAGGGTCAGCGTATAGGCCTCTAGCTCGGTCAGGGCGGTTTGTGCGGCCTCGGCGTCTGAACAGGCCAGCGCATCGGCGATGCGGGTGTGAAGGCCCACGATGGCCTCGCGCGAGCGGGCGGTAAAGGTGATCATATTCATCAGGGGCTGCATCGCCTCGACCGCGCCGGCGAGTTGATAGCTGAGCACCGGGTTGCCCGCACTGTCCACAAGCGCGCGGTGAAACGCCACGTCAGAGGCGCAAAAGCTTTCATCGGTCAGCCCCGGCTGTCCCTGCCGGTGAATCTCGGCGCGCATGGTGGCGAGCGTGTCGGGCGTGCGGCGCTGGGCCGCCAAGGGCGTGCAGGCGCGTTCCAAAGCATAGCGCGCCTCGCAGGCGGTATCAAAGCTGATACTGTTCATGCTGAGGAGCAGCGTGGCGGTGGTGATCTGCTGGCCATAGGCCTCGGGATAGCTGAGGCGGTTGACGAAGGCGCCGCCAAAGGCCCCGCGCTGGGTGCGAATGAGCGATTGCGCGGCCAGCCGTTTCAGCGCCTCGCGCACCGTGGGGCGCGACACGGCGAAGTGATCGGCAAGCTCTGCCTCGGAGGGCAGGCGTTCATCAACGATGAGTTGACCCGAGACGATCGCATCGCGGATCGCCTCGGCTATCTGGGCCGAAAGGTCGGCTTTGTTATCCGGATCAATTTTCATTTGTCATACATTTAAATGTCTGACAATTTAAACGCAAGAGGTGAGTCGCGGGGATGAGGCGATGATTGCAGCACAGGTCAGGCGAATGGGTGGGGGGCACTGGCTTGTGCTGTTCGCGCTTATTCTGGGGGCCTGGGCGCTGCTTTATGCGATGGCGTTGCCCGCAGATTTGCGCGATGGGGCGGTGATTTACGGCGCTGATTTCTTGCAAAGCCTGTGCATTGTCACGCCCGATGCCGCCGGATTTGGCCGCATCATCCTGATGTGGGCGCTGATGTCGGCGGCGATGATGGCCCCCACAGCACTGCCTGCCTTTGCGACCTATGAAGAGCTGAGCCATACCGGCGAGACACAGTTCGGCACGCTGGTGATGGGGTATCTGGGCGTTTGGCTTGGGTTTTCGGTGATCGCGGCAGGGGCGCAAATGGCGCTGTTTCAGGCCGGATTGCTGACGGCGTTTGGCGATAGCCGCTCTGGCGTTTTGTCGGCGGTTTTGCTGGCGGTGGCCGGGGCCTATCAGTTCAGCCCGGTCAAGGAGGCCTGCCTGTCGAAATGCCGCCGCCCGCTGTCGTTCTTCATGCAGCATTGGGATGAGGGCGCGCTGCGCAACGGCGTGCGGCTGGGGTTGGTGTGCCTTGGATGTTGCTGGGCGCTGATGGCGCTGGCCTTTGTCGGGGGGGTCATGAACCTTGCCTTCATGGGGCTCGCGACGGTGATCATGGTTCTGGAAAAACTGCCCCAAGTTGGGCGCTATCTGACCCGGCCCTTGGGCGCGGTGCTGATCGCCGCGTCGGTTTGGGTTCTGTTCACGTCAATCTAAGAGAGGAGGCCAAAAATGGCTCTGGATACTTTGGGCACAGTGCCCTGGGTGATCAAGGGGGAGTTGATCCTCAACTGCAACTGCACGGTATTCTGCCCCTGCGTGGTCTCTTTGGGCAAGCATGCGCCCACCGAGGGATATTGTCAGGCGTGGTCGGGCGTGCGCATCGACGAGGGCCATTATGGCGATGAGGACCTGAGCGGTCTCAACGTGGGTCTTATGCTGGAAATTCCCGGCCTGATGGCACGCGGCAACTGGAAGGCCGCGGCCTTTATCGACGAGCGTGCAAGCGAAGCCGCTTATGACGCTTTGGTCAATATCTTCAGCGGCAAGGCGCGCGGCACGACCGGCCTCTTTGGGGTGCTGGTCAGCGAGTTTATCGGGGCCGAACGCGCGCCGGTCATTTTCGAGACCGAAGGCAATGCGCGCCGCCTGATGGTGGGCAAGATGATCCAAGGCGAAGTGGTGCCGGTGCCGGGCCACAAGGGCGAGGATATTGTCGTCACCAACACCGAATACTGGATGGGGCCCGACATCACCGTTGCCACCGCCACCAAGGGGCGCGTGCGCGCCTTTGGCCGGGTGTGGGATTTTGACGGGCGCAGCGCGGAAATCTGCCAGATTGATTGGAAAGGCCCGCGCTGATGCTGCTGGCGGCGGATCATGTGCGCCTGATGGCGCGCTATAATGCGTGGCAAAACGCGCAGGTGATGCGTGCGATAGACGGGGTGAGCCGCAAGGTGCTGACCGAGGATCACGGGGCCTTCTTTGGCTCGATCCTCGGCACGCTCAACCATATTCTCTGGGCGGATCAGATGTGGCTTAGCCGGTTTGATGCCAGCGCCGCACCGCCCGAGACTGGCTTTGAGCAGAGCACAACGCTGACCCCGACAGGGGCCGCATGGAGTGCGGAACGGTTCACCACCGATGGGCGGATCAAGGCGTGGGCGGGGCGGGTGCACAGTATCGACCTTACCGGCAATCTGACGTTTTACTCTGGGTCCGTGGGCGGCGAGATCACCCGGCCGGTGGCCACCTGCGTCACCCATTTTTTCAACCACCAAACCCACCACCGGGGGCAGGTGCATGCGATGCTGACGCGCGCGGGCCTGTCCGCGCCGATTACCGACCTTGTTTTCATGCCTGAGGAGGCCCAATGAACGCTCCGCTTCTGTCCCCGTCGCGCCGGTTGCGCCGCACGCCCTTTTCCCAAGGGGTCGAGGCGGCGGGGGTCAAGGCCTATACGGTCTATAACCATATGCTGTTGCCCACGGTCTTTCGCTCGATCGAAGAGGATTATCGCCACCTCAAAGAGGCGGTGCAGGTCTGGGACGTGGCCTGCGAACGGCAGGTGGAATTGCGGGGGCCGGATGCGGGCCGCCTGATGCAGATGCTGACCCCGCGCGATTTGCGCGGCATGACGCCGGGGCAGTGTTTCTATGTGCCCATCGTGGATGAGACCGGCGGCATGCTCAACGATCCGGTGGCGGTCAAGCTGGCCGAGGACCGTTGGTGGATTTCGATTGCCGATAGTGATCTGCTCTATTGGGTCAAGGGGATCGCGCAGGGCTGGCGGCTGGATGTGCTGGTGGATGAGCCGGAAGTGAGCCCGCTGGCCATTCAAGGCCCGCGCGCCGATGATCTGATGGCGGCGGTGTTTGGCGACGCGGTGCGCGATGTGCGGTTCTTCCGCTTTGGGCATTTTGATTTTCAAGGCCGGGATATGGTGATCGCGCGCTCGGGCTATTCCAAGCAGGGCGGGTTTGAAATCTATGTCGAAGGCGGCGATATTGGCATGCCGCTCTGGAATGCGCTGATGGAGGCGGGCAAGAGCATGGATGTGCACGCCGGCTGCCCCAACCTGATCGAGCGGATTGAGGGCGGATTGCTGAGCTATGGCAATGACATGACCGATGACAACACGCCACATGAATGCGGGCTGGGCAAGTTTTGCAACACCCATACGGCGATTGGGTGTATCGGGCGGGATGCGCTGCTCCGCGTGGCCAAGGAAGGGCCGGTGCAGCAGATCCGCGCCATTGCCATCGAGGGGACGGCGGTGCCGCCCTGCCGCGAGTGGTGGCCGGTCCTGTCAGAGAAGGGTGCGCGTGTGGGCCGGGTGAGTTCGGCCACGTGGTCGCCGGATTTCGCAACCAACGTGGCCATCGGCATGATGCGGATGACCCATTGGGAGGCGGGGACGGAGTTGCGAGTGGTGACGCCTGATGGGGAACGCCGCGCCTCTGTGCAGGCGGGGTTCTGGGCCTGAGAGGGGCATGGGGGCGCTGCCCCCGCCGCCCGTTCCGGGCGTCCCCCCCGAGGTATTTTTTGCCAGATGAAGCGAGGCGCGCGCGCCTTGCAGAAAGAAGGAGAGAGAGATGTTCAAGGCATTGGTCGTCGAGAAAGACGCGGAGAGCGGCAAGACATCGGCAGGCGTCAAAGAGTTGACGCTTGCGGATCTGCCCGAGGCCGAGGTGACGGTTGCGGTCGAATATTCCACGGTGAACTACAAGGACGGGCTCTGCATCGGGCCGGGCGGCGGTTTGGTGCGGTCCTATCCACATGTGCCGGGGATTGATTTTGCCGGCACGGTCGAGGCGAGTGATGATGCGCGCTACAAGCCCGGCGACCGTGTGGTTTTGACCGGCTGGCGCGTGGGCGAGGCGCATTGGGGCGGATATGCGCAGAAGGCGCGGGTGCGCGCCGATTGGCTGGTGCCGCTGCCCGAGGGGTTGGATACTCGCGCGGCGATGGCGGTGGGCACCGCAGGCTTTACCGCCATGCTGGCGGTGATGGCGCTTGAGGATCACGGGCTGAAACCGGGGCATGGCGAAGTGCTGGTCACAGGTGCCGCCGGTGGTGTGGGATCGGTGGCCACGGCCATTCTGGCGCATCTGGGGCATGAGGTGGCTGCGGTGACCGGACGCCCTGAGCAAGAAGGCTATCTGCGCGGATTGGGGGCCAGCCGCATCGTGCCGCGTGAGGACCTGGCGGAGACCGTCAAGCGACCGCTGGAGAGCGAGAACTGGACCGGCTGCGTCGATGCCGTGGGCGGTGCCATGCTGGCGCGGGTGTTGGGCCAGATGAAATACGGCGCAAGCGTTGCAGCCGTGGGTTTGGCGGGGGGCGCGGGCCTGCCAGCGACGGTCATTCCGTTTCTGTTGCGCGGCGTCAACCTGTTGGGGATCGACAGCGTGATGCAGCCCTATGCCAACCGGGTCCGCGCCTGGGAGCGGATCGCGCGGGATTTGCCGATGGACAAGCTGGAGGCGATGATCACGCCCGCCACTCTGGAGGATTTGCCGCGTCTGGGGGCAGATATCCTGAAAGGGCAAGTCAAGGGCCGGGTTGTGGTTGATCTGAACGGCTGAGGCTTGCCAAACCCTGCGCCCGCCGCTAGCCATGGCGGGCGGGGGAGTATGGTATGACAGATCAGGCGGGTATCATCATCAGGCTGGCGCGCGAGGCGGATTTCGCAGCGCTCTGGCCCATCCTGCGCGATGTGATCCGGGCAGGCGATACCTATGCCATCGAACCGGGGCTGACCCGCGAGGCGGTGCGTTCTCTGTGGATGGAGATGCCGCGCGCCACCTATGTGGCTGAGCGCGGTGGCGAGGTGCTGGGCACCTATTATCTCAAGACAAATCAGGCTGGTGGCGGGGCGCATGTGTGCAACGCAGGCTATATGGTTTCTGAGGCCGCGCGCGGGCAGGGTATTGCGCGGGCCATGTGTGTGCATTCTCAGGACGAGGCCCGCGAATTGGGCTATCTGGCGATGCAGTTCAATTTCGTGGTCGAGACCAACCGGGGCGCGATTGCGCTTTGGCAGAGCCTTGGGTTTGACACAGTCGGCCATTTGCCACGGGCCTTTCGCCATCCTGAGGCCGGTCTGGTGGATGCGCGCGTCATGTATAAATGGCTGGGCGACGCGGCTGACTAAGCGCAGGCATGTCGGCTTAGGAATTGCGTGAGCCTGCCCGCGAAGGCCTGTGGCGCCTCGATCAGTCCGAGGTGGCGCAGGGCGGGGTGGATATGGCACTGGCTGCCTGCGATCTCTGACGCGATCGCCTCGGCCATGGCAGGTGTCGAGCCACTGTCATTCTCGCAGGTCATGACAAGCGCGGGCGGTGTCAGAGGTGGCTGGGGCCGGATCAATTCGGTCACGCCCTCTGCCAGCACCAACCGATGCGCCGCATAGCTGGCGGGATCGGTGGCGAGCACGGTCTGGCGGATGGCGTCTACCTTGGCGGGGTTTTCTGCGCGAAATTCTGGGGTGAACCAGCGGTCCAACGCTGCGTCGATTGTGGCCGCCGGACCGCCCGCAGCGGCATCCCGCGCCTGCGCCGCGACCCGCGCCTGAAGATCGGGGGCGCGTTCGTGGGGGGAATTGAGGATCGCGAGGGCGGTCACGCGGGCAGGATGATCAAGCGCTGCGCGCCGGTTGATCATGCCCCCCAACGAAAACCCCACGAGGGCCGCGCGCGGAATGTCGAGCCGGTCCATCAAGAAGATGAGTTGGGTTGAGAGCGCGGTGAGGGTAAGCGGGCCGGGGTGCGGCGTGCTTTGACCGTGGCCGGGCAGATCGTAGCAGAGCACGCGAAAGTGTCGGGCAAGCAGAGGGGCGATCACCCCCCATGTGCTGTTCCGCGAGAGGCCGAGGCCGTGGATCAGCACCACGTGAGGTGCATCCAAAGGCCCGGTCAGGTCATAGGCCGTGCCCTCGGGTGTGCGCGCCATTCAGACCCCCGCCGGATTGTCGACATCATGGCCCATCTCGCGCAGATCTTCGTAGCGGTTGCCGATGCGGTGATGCGGATGACCGCCCACCGAGGCGCCAAGGGCGAGGATGATTTCATCCTCGGCGGGCGCGTCCGGCACAACGGTGTGGATGGTCTGGTAATGCGAGCGCCGCCCGGCGTCGTCCTTGTCCATCAGCGGGATCATCAGCGCTGCGCCTGCGGCACCGCGCGTGTTTGTGAACGCGAGATAGGTCTTGGCCTTGACCGCATCGCGGAACTGGTTGCCGAACCAAAGCGTATGGGTGAGGGCCATGGCATGTTCCAATTCGCCGCCCATACCCACGACGCTGGCCTTGCCATATCCCTCAAGCCGGTCGCCGGTGACATCAAGGATCATGTCGGTCAGCAGGCGGCCAAGAACCGGGCCTTGATCGCGGATTTCGGGGCCGAGATCCTCGACATGGCCGCGCCCGAACCACGGGTTGCGAATGATCGCCAGGGCGGCGACCAGCAGCGTGGGGTCGGCGACGTCCTTGCCGCCTTCGCGGTGGGTGCGTTGCACGAGGGTAAGGCTGCGGCGAAGCTCTAGGGTCATGGTCTGTCCTGCGTGTTCTGGGGTGCCGAGGCGGCGGGTCGGGGGAAATTCGCACAAAAGCAGCATTCTTGAAAACGAATTGTTTTGCTGCAAATATGCGGGAAATTCGAATTGAGAGCGCGCCCCCATGAACATCACCGCCCTGCAGACGTTTCTGGCCATTGTCGAGACCGGCAATCTGGTGCGAGCGTCGCAAAAGCTGAACGTGACGCAATCAACGGTGACGGCGCGGCTCAAATCGCTGGAAGAGGAGTTGGGCCAACAGCTTCTCAATCGGCAGAAATCAGGCACGACGCTGACGCCTGCAGGCACCAAGCTGTTGCGCTATGCGCGGATCATGACCGGGCTGTGGCGGCAGGCGCGCTATGAAACGGGCCTGCCTGCGGGGTTGAGTTCGGTCTGCACCTTTGGCTGTGACCGCGAGTTGTGGCACGGGCCGGGGCGGGCGTTTTTTGACGGGGTGGTGCAGGGCCATCCTGATATGGCGGTGTCGGTGCAGCAGGGCGGCGGGCGCGAGTTGGAGGATTGGCTGGCGGCGGGGCTGGTGGATGTGATCCTGACCTATGGGGCCTCGGCGCGGGGCAATCAGACCGCGCATGCGTTGCCGCCCGAGGAATTGGTGCTCTATTCCGACCGCGAAGTGACTTCGATCCGGGCTGATCCCAAGTATATTTTCGTGGATCATGGCGAGGAGTATCGCCGCGCCCATGGCGAGACGTATCACGATGCCGGAATCGCGCGGGTGAGTTTTGACAGTTCGTTTTGGGCGCTGCAATTCCTGCTGGAGCGGGGGGGCTCGGCCTATCTGCCGCGTGCGCTGGCGGCACCACTCGTGTCGGAGGGGCGGCTTTTTGAGTTGCGCGAGGCCCCGATCTATAGCCGCAAGAAGATGCTGGTGGTGAATGACAGTGCGGCGGCCAATTGGGATTGGTTCGCGCCCTTGGTGGGCGCGCTGAGGGCGCGATCTGCGGATTGGCTGGAGCATCCGGACCGGCGGTTTGTCATTCCGGGTTAGGGGGCCTTGCGCCCCGCAGCCCCCTACCGCAGAAAGCCGCGCTCTTGGTCCGGGGTCATCGGCTGGCCTGCGCCGGTGGCGGTGAAATAGGCATCAAGCGTTTCGAGCGCGGAGGCGGGGGCATATCCGGCCTCGGCCCCTGCGTTACCGGCTTGCGCCATGGCAAATTGCAGCTGCCATCCGGCATCCTCGCGGCAGGCGACGGCGACAAAGCCACCGCGTCCGGGCGTTGCCGCCTCATATTCCCGGCAGAACTGGCCTGCGGCATCGGTGAAGGAGGCGACCACCGTCAGGGCGGTGCCATCGGGCAGTTGCGCGGCATTGCCCGAAGGCAGGCTGTCCAAATGTTCGGTCAGGGCGGTGCTGAAGGGCGCACCAACCGGCGTTTCAGCCCCGTTTGACAGCATCAGCCCCGCGCCCAGACCCACGGCAAGCGCAAGGCTGGCGGCGAGTGCCATCGGCTGCCAGCGGGTGGGCGCGACGGGCGCTGGCGCGGTGCGAAGGGGCACCACGTTAGAGGCCTCTGGCGGGGCGCTGGCCGCGCCCATCGCGCGGATGCGTGCGACGAGCGCGTCGGAAACCTGCGCCTCGGGCAGGTCCTGCATCGCTTGGCGCGCCAATTCCGCGGTCTCGACAAAGAGCGCATAGCGCTCGGCCAAGTCCGGGTCTGCGGCGATGCGGTCGTGCAACGCCTCGGCTTCGCTGCCGGTGATCTCGCCATCGGCGAGGGCCATCAATCTGTCGTCATCCATCTGCATCGGTGTGTTCCTTCCCCTGACACGGGGTTAACGGCTGGGGTCTCGGTCTATTCCCACGGATTTTGCAAGCGCTAAGCGCGCCCGACTGAGGCGGCTCATCACGGTGCCTTGGGGAATGTCGAGAGTGGCGGCGGTTTCGGCATAGCTGAGCCCTTCGATGCAGACGAGGTGCAAGACCTGCCGCTGGTCGTTGGGCAAATCCTCCATCGCGCGACGCACGGCGTTCAGGGTCAGGCGATCATCGGTTTGGGCGGCGCTGTCCACGGGATCGGGCTGGGGGCTTTCGTGGATGTCCACCACCTCGCCACGGGTGGCATCGCGGCGCAGCGTGTCGATCCAGGCATTGCGCAGGATGCGAAAGAGCCAGGGTTGCAATTGGGTCGCGGGGTCAAACCGGTCGCGGGCGCGAAACGCCCGTTCGGCGGTGATCTGCACCAGATCATCGGCCAGATCGCCCCGACGGCAGAGCGAGAGGGCAAAGCGTTTGAGGGCAGGCAGCAAGGCCACGACATCCTCGGTAAACTTGTCTGGCATTGCGGCGCGGCCTTTGAAACGGGGGCGGGAATAAAACCGGGGTTACAGCGTTTTGTGTAACATGGCATGTTGAGGCAAGGCGACAAGAGGGGAAATTCCGTGCGCGTGTTACGAGCGATACTGGTCTGGGTTCTGATCCTTGGGCTTGTGCCTCTTGGACCTTGGCCTGAGGGGGGCTTTTCTGCTTCGATGGCTTGGGCCGATGACGGCGACGGCGGTGATGGCGACGGCGACGGGGATGATGGGGATGACGGGAGCAGTAGCAGCAGTGGTAGCCGAAGCGGTGGCAAGTCTGGCGGGATTGGAACGGGTGAGACCACGCTTCGCGACTATCGCCGCAATCTGCGTGCGCTCTTTCGGGGCGCGTTGCCAGAACCTGCGCGGCAGGCCGCCCGCGCCCAAGCCCCCCGTGCAGCGCCACGCCCAACCGAAGCCCCCAACGAAATCATTGCGCGCGGGCTGAATGATGTGGATGCCGCCGCTTTGGTGGCGCAGGGCTATGGCATTATTGACCGCATTGATCTGGTTAGCCTTGGTGTGAACATCCAACGCCTTTCGGTGCCAGAGGGCACCACGCTGGACGAGGCGCGGGCGGCGGTGCAGGCGCTGCCCACGGGCGAGACGGCGGATTTCAACCATTATTACCGGGTCGAAGCCGAGGAAAGCCGCGCGCCGGATGAGGAGACCAGTGATCCCCTGCCTTGTGAGGGGCTGCATTGTCCGGCGCGGGCCCTGATTGACTGGCCCAACCCTCTGGGGCCGCAGGGATGCGGTGCGCCGGTGACGATCGGGATGATCGACACCGGAATCAACACCGATCACAGCGCGCTTGCGGGGGCGCAGGTGGCACTGACGCGGGTGGCTCCTGAGGATTACAATGCCTCGAGTGCCATTCATGGCACGGCGGTGGCGGCGCTGCTGGTGGGTGATCCGGCGTCCCGTGCGCCGGGGCTCTTGCCGGGGGTTCCGCTGGTGGCGGTGGATGCGTTTCACAAGGAGTCTGGGGATGAGCGTGCCGATGCCTTTACGCTGGTACGGGGCCTTGATCAGCTGGTCGGGGCCGGGGCGACGGTGATCAACCTCAGCCTTGCGGGGCCGCCCAACAGCGTTTTGCAAGAGACTTTGGCAGCGCTTGAGGCGGCGCAGACTGTCGTTGTGGTGGCAGCGGCGGGGAATGGCGGGCCAAACGCGCCGCCCGCCTATCCCGCCGCCTATGACAGCGTGATTGCCGTGACAGCGGTGGACAAGGCCGGGGGGATCTATCGCCGCGCCGGGCGGGGGCCGCATGTGGATCTGGCGGCACCGGGGGTCGAGGTCTGGACTGCGGCGTCGGTTCAGGGGGCGCGGTGGAAAACTGGCACCTCTTTTGCGGTGCCTTATGTGACGGCGGCGGTGGCGCTCTGGCAACAGGGCAATCCGGGGATGACCCCGGCAGAGCTGCGCGCGGCGCTTAGCCAGAGCGCCGCCGATCTGGGCGCGCCGGGCGTGGATGACATCTTTGGCCATGGGTTGCTGGATCTGGGTGGGCGCTGCCCGGTGCTGGGAGACGCGGCAATCTTGCCGGTTCTGGCCGACTAGGCGCCGTTCTCAGCGGTGGCGCTCAAGCAATGGGCGCAGTGCGACGCGGGCACGCAATTTGCTGGCCAAAAGGTAAATGCCGCCGATCTTGCGATGCAGGAACATCGTGGCGGGGGGCGGCACATGCGTCAACTCACGCTCTGAGCCCATGGCCATCCCCATGTCGCGCAGGGTGCGAACCAGATCGGAGGCCCCGAAATCAAACGCTGTGCTTTGGCGCAGCGGGGCCATGGCGGTGTTGAACATCTCGAGGATCAGGGCCTGATGCCGGGGGGCGGTGGCGGCGCTGAAATAGCCGATACGCAGCATGGCCGCGCGGGTGCGTGCGGCATCCTCGTCCAGTGCCGCGTTGAGCAGGGTGCGAAACTCCTCGGTGAGGGCCGGATCAATCGCCATTACCGCCCCGAAATCCAAAAGCACGATCCGCCCTGTGGCAGGGTCAAAGCGGTAATTGGCCAAATTGGGATCGGTCTGCATCAGGCCAAACTCGAACAGTTCACGCAAGGTCAGGTCGATCAACTGTTGCGCCACGTGATCGCGCAGATCTTGGGGCGCATCGGTCAGTGCATCTATGGGTTGGCTGTCGATATAGGTCATGGCCAGCACCTCGGGCGTGCTGAGGTCGGGGTGCAGCTCGGGCAGGCGGAATGCATCTGAGCCAGACAGAAGCGTCTGAAACGCCGTCAGATGGCGGGCCTCTGCGATATAATCCGCCTCTTGATGCAGTTGCGCCTTGGCCTCGTGCAGCATCGGGGCAAGGTCCATCTCGCGCGGGATAAGACCCGGAACGCGCAGGAGCGTTGCCAGATTGTCGATATCGCTGTCGATGCTGGCGCGCACGCCGGGATATTGCACCTTGATGGCCAGATCGCGACCATCGGGCGTTTGGGCGCGGTGGACCTGTCCGATAGAGGCGGCGGCGAAGGGGCGCAAATCAAAGCGCTTGAACCGCCCATACCAGCCTGTGCCCCATGCGGTGTTAAGCACGGATTGCAACTGCTTGGGTGGCATATGCGGGGCCTCGGCCCGCAATGCCGCCATGATTGCGGTCATCTCGGGCGGCAGCACAAGGCCCGTATCCATCGAGAGCATCTGCCCCAGTTTCATCGCAGCGCCCCGCATCTGACCCAGATCGCGGGTGACGCGGCGGGCCGTGGCGGGGCTGAGCAAGAGGCCGGGCAGATGCGGGCGCTGGCCCTGCGCCATCTGGCGCAGGCCACCGGCCAGCATATCGCCCATGATGCCGGTGGTCATGCCGCCCAGTCGCAGCATGCGCCCAATGCGGTGGCCGGGCACGGGGGCGGTGCGGGTCTGATTGTTCTGTTCGGTCATGCCGCCTGCCTCTGCTCAGCCTTGGTGAGGGGCTAGATGGGGCGGGCGCGCGCGATTGCCAGCCTTAGGCCGTGGCACCGGGCACAAGGCGAAAGTCAATTTGCGTGATCCGGGGCGGGGCCTCGCCCTTGAGGCGGCGCAGGATGTGGTCGGCGGCGACATAGCCGATATGTTCGCGGTTCGAGGCGATGGTGGTCAGCGGCGTGGGCAATGCCTGCCCGATGCTCAGCCCGTTGAACCCGGCCAAGGCGATGTCATGGGGCAGCGCGAGGCCTGCGGTTTGACAATGAAAGACCCCACCGACAGCCATGTCGTCATTGGAGAAAAAGACCGCATCGGGGGCTGCCTTGCTCTGGCTGAACAACCGGGCCAGCCCTTCACGCCCCAAGGGCACCGAGGAGGGACCATCGAGGATAAGCGTGTCGGATAGGGTGAGGCCCGCGTCGCTTAGCGCATCCTTGAAGCCGTCCAGCCGGGCAAGGGCGCGGAAATCTGTGGCGATGTCATGACCGATATAGGCCATCCGGCGATACCCGCGCCCGATCAGGTAATGCGCCATGGTGCGGCCTGCGGCGCGGTGCGAAAAGCCCACGGCCAGATCGGCGGGGTCTGGGTCTGTATCCATCACCTCGACCACGGGCAGTTCGGCGGCACGCAAGAGTGCGCGCGTGGCCGCGTTGCCAGAGGTCGGCGCAAGAACAAGGCCCGCTGGCCGCCATGACAAAAGATCGCGCAGCAGGTGTTCTTCGCGGCTGGCGTCGTAATGCGAAATGCCCAGGATCGGATGATAGCCGTCATCCTCAAGCCGGCGTTCCAGTCCTTTGAGCACATCGGCAAAGACGATGTTGGAGAGCGAGGGCAGGACCACCGCGATCTGGCGCGACGCCCCGCCCGCGAGCGTTCCGGCAAGGCGGTTTGGCATGTAGTTCAGGGCCTGTGCGGCGCGCTCGACCTTTTGGCGGGTGGATTTGGCCACGGCGCTGCCGCCCCGCAAGGCGCGGCTGGCGGTGATCTCGCTGACGCCTGCGGCCTTGGCCACCTGAGAGAGGGTGGGCCGACGGACAGGGGGTTCGGGCGCGTTCGGGTCCATATCTCCAGATTGCGCAAAATGACGGCGCTGTCATTGAGAATCTGTAGCAGAGGAATGATTTTTGGGGCTGGTGGCACCTAATGTTTGAGACTGAGAGGAATGGCGGGGCAGGTTCTGTTCGGGCAGAAATAGACCTTGACCCCAAGCGATGAACCGCGCGGTGATCGTCCGTTGCATAGGCGCTGTAATTTGACGGGCGGGCATTTCGTTTCTGAAAATATATAATAATTATCAATGTTTTGATTTGAAGTAACAGTGCCCGTCCGAGGGGACAGGCGGGTGCTGCGCGGCGGTGACCGCGGCGCTTTGAGGCCGCATCTTGGGGATAGGGGCCAAGGTGCCTGTCAGGCCAGATCGCTATCGTTTGCAAATTGGCGCGCGCCCCGATCTTGCGGCAACGAGGCGGTGGGTTAGAACCATGTTGACAGCGCTGTCATAACTTGGTTCAGTCTGGATCGAGGGGGATTTGGCGTGCGTATTCTGATTACCGGAGCGGCGGGATTTATCGGTCAGCGCGTTGTTCGCGCGCTTTCTGAGCGTGACAGCCTGATCGTGGACGGACAGGACCGCCGGATCGCGGCCATCTTGGCCACCGATATTGCCGAGGCCCCGTTGGCTGATCTGGCGCAGTCCTGCCGACGGGTGCATGCGGTGCCCGGCCCCTTGGACAGTGCCGACGTGCTGGCCCGGATTGTCGAGGATGCGCCCGAACTGGTGATCCATCTGGCCGGTGTCGTCTCGGGGCAGGCAGAAGAGGATTACGCGCTGGGCATGGCCGTTAACCTGCAATCCACGATTGCCCTGATCGACGCCTGCCGTAGCCTGCGCAAGCCGCCGGTCTTTGTCTTTTCCTCGTCGGTCGCGGTGTTTTCCTGCGCCGACAATGACACGATTTCAGAAGAGACCTTGCCTGCGCCGCTGTCTTCTTATGGCACGCAAAAACTGATGGGCGAGTTGCTGGTGCGTGATGCCAGCCGCAAGGGATTTATCAAGGGCCGCGCGCTGCGCTATCCGACCATAGCGGTGCGGGCGGGCAAGCCCAACCGCGCCGCATCAGGCTTTGCCAGCGGGATCATCCGCGAGCCGTTGGCCGGTGTTGCGGCCGAGTTGCCGGTGGGGCGCGGATTGCGGATGCATCTGGCCTCGCCTGCCAAGGCGCTTGACTATACGCTGACCGCCATTGGGCTGGCGCAAGCCGATCTGGGGCTGGAGACCACCGTCACCTTGCCGGGGATATCGGTGACAGTTGGCGCGATGCTGGAAACGCTAGAGGCCGTGGCGGGCGCAGAGGTGGCGGCGCGGGTGACAGAGCAGCCCGATGCCGCGATCGAGCGGATCGTGACCACATGGCCGGGGCAGATCATAACGCCACGCGCCGAGGCGCTGGGATTTGCACCCAACCGGGATTTTGCCGAGATTGTTCGCGAGTATATGGATAGTCTGACAACAGGCTAACGGGGTGCGGGAGGCCCCGGTGGACTGAACCAACGAAAACAAAGGAGGAGGATCACATGAAACATTTTGCACTCGGAGCGTTTGCCGCGCTGGGTTTGGCCACGGCGGCAGAGGCGCAACAGAATATCGTGGTGGGGCATGCGCTGTCGCCCACGTCGCATTACGGGGTGGGGGCGCAGGCCTTTATCGACACGCTGACCGAATTGTCGGGTGGTGCCTTTACCGGCGAGCAGGCCCCCGCCGGGCAGTTGGGCGGCGAGCGGGATATGATCGAAGGCTTGCAGATCGGCTCGCTGGATGTGGTCATCACGTCGACCGGCCCTTTGGGGAATTTCGTGCCGCAGGTCTATGCGCTCGATCTGCCGTTCCTGTTTCGCGACTATGACCATGCCCGCACCGTGCTGGATGGCGAGATCGGGCAGGAATTGCTTGATGAGATCAGCAAGAATAATCTGGTGGCGCTGGCCTGGTCCGAGAACGGGTTTCGCCATGTGACCAACTCGCAGCGCGCCGTGCGCACGCCCGAGGATCTGGCGGGGCTCAAGCTGCGCACGATGGAGAACAAGGTGCATATGGCGGCGTTCGAAGGTATGGGCGCGGCCCCCACGCCGATGGCCTTCCCCGAGCTGTTTTCGGCCCTGCAACAAGGTGTGGTCGACGGGCAGGAAAACCCGGTCACGGTGATCACGGCGTCGAAATTCTGGGAGGTGCAGAAATATGTCTCGCTCACCGGGCATGTCTATTCGCCTGCCGCTGTTCTGGCCTCGCCGGTTCTGCTGGATGGTCTGACCGAAGAGCAGCGCGGCTGGTTCGATGAGGCGGCCAAGGCATCGGCAGCGGCGACGCGGGCCGAGGTCAACCGGCTGGAAGAGGCGGGTGTTGCGCTTTTGCGGGAAAACGGCATGGAGGTGATCACCGATATCGACAAGGCCCCCTTTGCCGCGCTGGCGGAACAGGCCTCGTATTCCGTTTACACGGATCAATACGGTGGCGAGATGATCGAACGGATCAAGGCCGTGGAGTGATCCAAGGCACGAAGCTGATCCCGGTGCGTCCCACGCACCGGGGCGGACGGAAGGGCGCGCATGACGTTGTTTCTGAGATTTGAGGCCATCACCACGCAACTGGCCCTGCGGTTGGCGATTGTCTTTTTGCTGATCGCGGTCGGTCTTGCGCTGTATCAGGTGACGACGCGGTTTGTGTTCGGGCACCCGTCGACATGGTCCGAGGTCATCACGCGTTCGGCGATGATCTGGTGCGTGTTTCTGGCCGTGGCCCCGGCGTTCCGGGAAGGGGCGATGATCGCGGTTGAAATCGTGCAAAAGATCTTGCCTCCCCGTCTGGGCTTTGCGCTTTACCTTGTGTCGATGAGCCTGTCGGTGGTGTTTTTCTGCATTCTTTTTTGGCAGGGCTGGGCGATGACCGAACGGGTCATGTCGCAAAAGCTGGCGGCGTTGGAAATCTCGATTGCTTGGGTCTATGCGGCGCTGCCGGTGGGATCGGTGTTTATCCTCTTGGCCATTCTGGGTTGCATGTTGCGGGCGGTTCAAAAGGGCGCGGTTGCGTTCTCGGCGGATTTGCAATGAACGCTGCCCTTGCCCTTTCGCTCGCGATCTTTTTTCTGGCTGGCGTGCCGATTGCGGTGGCGATTGGTCTGGCTTCGGTCATCGGGATCGAGGCCAATGGGCGCTTGCCGCTGCTGTTGGTGGCGCAGCGCATGTTCACGGGCATCGACAGCTTTCCGCTGATGGCGATCCCGCTTTTTATTCTGGCGGGCAATCTCATGTCGGCGGGGGGGATTTCGCATCGTTTGGTGGAACTGGCGAAATCCATCGTGGGCGGTATCCAAGGCGGGCTTGCGGCCTCTTGCGTGCTGACGTGCATGATGTTCGCCTCGGTCTCTGGCTCGTCGGTGGCAACGACCTTTGCGATTGGTGCGATCCTGATACCGGCGATGGTGAAACATGGCTATCCGGCCCCCATGGCGGCCTCGGTTCAGGCGAGTTCCGCCGAACTGGGCGTGCTTATTCCGCCGTCGATTCCATTGATCCTTTATGGCGTGTCGACGGATACCTCGATTGGGCAGTTGTTCCTTGCAGGCATAGGACCGGGGTTTCTGGTGGCGGGGTCGCTGATGGCCCTGGTCCTGATCCTGTGCCGTGTGCGGGGTATCGGGCTTGAGGATGGGCGCGATCGGCCAAGGGTTGGCCCGGCGCTCTGGTCTGCCTTGCCCGCGTTGATCGTGCCGGTGGTCATCTTGGGCGGCATCTATTCGGGCGTTTTCACGCCGACCGAGGCGAGCGCCGCCGCGGTGGCCGCCGCCGTGATCGTGGGTATGGTGTTCTACCGCGAGTTGCGGTTTGCGGACCTGCCCGAGATCCTGAAAAAGACAGTGTTGGCGACGGCGGCGATCATGCTGATCATCTCGGCGGCGGCGCTCTTCTCGTTTCTCATCACGCGCTCGGGTCTGCCCAATGAAATCGCGGCTTGGTTCAAGGATATCTTCGAGAGCCGCTTTGCGTTTCTCTTGGTGGTGAACCTGATGCTGCTGGTGGTGGGCATGTTCATCGAGACCTCGGCGGCGATCCTTGTGCTGGCGCCAATTCTGGCCCCGATTGCCGTGTCTTACGGGGTTGATCCCGTGCATTTCGGGCTGATCCTTGTGGTCAATCTGGCGCTGGGGATGATCACGCCGCCGCTGGGCGTCAATCTATTCGCGGCCTGTGCGGTGGCCAATCTCTCGATTGAAAAGGTCATTCCGCATCTTTTCTGGTTTGTGCTGACCGTGTTCGGGGCCTTGATGCTGATCACCTATATTCCGGCCATTACGCTCTGGCCGATGCAGACCATTCTTTCGGTGGGGCAATGACAGAGATCGTGCATTTTGTTGGGCTGGGGTCGATGGGCCTTGGCATGGCGCAATCGGCGCTGCGGGCGGGGTTCGAGGTGTATGGCCATGATCCGGACGCAGGGCGTCGCGATTTGCTGGTTGCTGCGGGGGCGCGCGCGCTGAACCGGGGTGCGCCCAAGGCGGCGGTGCTGGTTTGTGTTGTGCTCAATGCCGCGCAGACGCGTGATGCACTCTTTGGGGCGCAAGGCTGGGCCGAAGGGGTGCAGGCGGGCGGTGTGATCCTTGGCTGTGCCACGGTCGCGCCGGAGTTTGCCCGCGAGATGGAAGAAGAGGCCTCGCGCCGGGGGCTGCTCTATCTGGATGCGCCGATTTCCGGTGGGGCGGTCAAGGCGGCCGAGGGGCGGCTTTCGATCATGGCGTCAGGCCGGGCCGAGGCGTTTGACCGGGCCGATGCGGTTTTGGCGGCATTGGCCGAAACGGTGCATCGCTTGGGCGATTGCGCCGGGCCGGGATCGGCGATGAAGGCGGTCAATCAATTGCTTGCGGGCGTGCATATCGCGGCCATGGGCGAGGCGCTAAGCCTTGCCACCTCGCAGGGGCTGGATCTGGCCCGTGTGCTGGAGGTGATCAAGGTTTCAGCGGGCAATTCGTGGATGTTCGAAAACCGCGCGCCGCATGTGATCGAGGCGGATTATGCCCCGCGTTCGGCCATCGACATCTGGCCCAAGGATCTTGGGATCGTGGCAGAGATGGCCGCGCGCGTGGCCCTGCCTTTGCCGCTGGTTGCGGCGGCGCTGGCGGAATATCGCGCGGCGTCGGGCGCGGGATTGGGGCGCGAGGATGATGCGGCCATCACCAAACACATTGCGGCCCGCGCCGGATTGCGCCTGCCGGGGGACGTCTGATGCTGCTGGGCTGTATCGGCGATGATTTCACCGGATCAAGTGATCTGGCCAATACGCTGACCAAGGCGGGCATGCGCACGGTGCAATATGTGGGTGTACCGGATGCGCCTGCCGATACTGGGGTTGAGGCGGGGGTGGTCGCGCTCAAATCCCGATCTATCCCTGTGGCCGAGGCGGTGGCGCACGCGCTGGCGGCGCTAGAGTGGTTGCGCGCGCAGGGCTGCCAGCAAATCCTGTTCAAATATTGCTCGACGTTTGATTCAACGCCCGAGGGCAATATCGGCCCGGTGGCCGAGGCCTTGGCCGATGCCTTGGGCGCGCAGCAGGTGATCTTTTGCCCGGCCTTTCCGGGGGCGGGGCGGACGGTTTATCAAGGGCATCTCTTTGTGAAGGATCGCCTGCTGAGCGAAAGCGGGATGCAGCATCATCCGCTGACGCCGATGACCGATCCCGATATTCGCCGCTGGCTGGGCGCACAGGTGCGCGGCACGGTCGGGCATCTGGACGCGCAGATCGTGCGGCAGGGGCCAGAGGCGATCAAGGCGGCCCTTGCGGCACAGGAGCATCGGTTGATTGTCGCGGATGCGGTCAGCGATGCGGATTTGGTGGCCTTGGGCCATGCGGCGGCAGAGTTGCCGCTGATCACAGGGGGATCAGGGATCGCCATGGGCCTGCCTGACAATTTTTGGGCGCGGGGGCAGTTGGCGGGCAAGGGTGGTGCGTGGCACGGGCAGTCTGGTCCGGTGGTCGTTCTGTCTGGGTCCTGTTCCGAGGCCACGCGCGGGCAGGTGGCGCGGCATGCAACCGCGCATCCGGCGCGGGAAATCTCTGCGGCTGACGTCATGGCGGGCCGGGTTGCGGCGGAGGATCTGGCGGATTGGGCCGCTGCGCAGAAAGGGATTGCGATGATCTATTCCTCTGCCGATCCGGCACGGGTGGCGCAGGATCAGGCGCAGTTCGGCGCTGTGGCAGTGGCGGGGGCCATTGAGGCGCTTTTTGCGGCACTGGCGCGCGCACTGGTGGCGGGTGGTGTGACACGGCTTGTGACTGCAGGCGGCGAGACTTCGGGCGCGGTGGTCGAAGCGTTGGGATTGAAAGAGCTTGAAATCGGACCCGAGATTGCCCCCGGCGTGCCGGTGATGCGAGCGGGGCATGACCTTGTGCTGGCGCTCAAATCGGGGAATTTCGGCGGGCCGGATTTCTTTATCGAAGCGGCGCAGAGGATGGAGACCTCGACATGAGCGAAAACCGCCTGCGCGAAGACCTGTGTTTCTGGGCCAAGTCGCTGTTTGACCGGGGGCTGACCGGCGGGGCCTCGGGCAATATCTCGGTGCGGACCGAGGATGGCGGGCTGTTGGTCACGCCGACGGGGGTCAGCATGGGGCGGCTAGATCCGGCACGGCTGAGCCGGTTTGACGCGGGCGGGCGGCTGATTTCGGGCGATCCGCCGACCAAGGAAATGCCGCTGCACGCGGCGTTCTATGAGACGCGGCAGAGTGCGGGGGCAGTGGTGCATCTGCATTCCACGCATTCCGTCGCCCTCTCGATCCTGCCCGACACGGACCCTGACAATGCCATTCCGCCGCTTACCGCCTATGCGGTGATGCGGGTGGGCAAGGTGGCGCTTTTGCCCTTCTATGTGCCCGGCGACGCCGCGATGGCCGAGGCGATCCGGGGGTTGGCGGGGCGGCGTGCCTCGGTGCTTTTGGCCAATCACGGCCCGGTGGTGGCGGGCAAGGATCTGGAGGCGGCGGTGTTCGCGATGGAAGAGTTAGAGGAAACCGCGAAGCTGGCGCTGATTTTGCGGGGCACCGGGGCGCGTCCGCTTGATGCCGGGCAGATCGCGCAGGTGGTGCGCAAATTCGAGGTGGATTGGGACTGATGCGGTTTTCGGCCAATCTGGGGTTTCTATTCACCGACCGGCCTTTGCCCGAGGCGATTCATGCCGCGGCGCGGGCGGGATTTGCGGCGGTGGAATGCCATTTTCCTTATGACTTTGCCGCAGATGAGGTGCGCGCGGCATTGGAGGAAACCGGGCTGCCGATGCTGGGGCTGAACACATGGCCGGGCGACCGCGCGGCGGGCGATTTCGGGCTGGCTGCTGTTGCGGGCCGCGAGGACGAGGCCCGCGCAGCGATCCGGCAGGCGGTGGACTATGCGCAGGCCATTGGCGCAGGGGCTGTGCATGTCATGGCCGGATGCACCGATAGCGGGGCAGAGGCAGAGGCGGTATTTCGGAGCAATCTGGCCTATGCCTGTGATCTGGCCGCGCCGCATGGCCTAACGATCCTGATCGAGCCCATCAATCAGCGCGATGTGCCGGGGTATCACCTGTCGTCGACGGCTCATGCTGCCTCTGTCATCGCGGCGCTGAGGCGGGACAATTTGCGGATGATGTTCGACTGCTATCATTTGCAGATCATGGGGGGGGATTTGCTGCGCCGCTTTGCCCGCTATCAGCCTATCATCGGTCATGTGCAGTTTGCCGGCGTGCCGGACCGTGGCGCGCCGGACCAAGGCGAGGTGGATTATGGCTGGCTTTTGCCGCAGATTGCGGCGCTCGGCTGGCCAGGGCCGTTCGGGGCCGAGTACCGGCCCGGTGAGGCGGGCACAGAGGCAAGTTTGGGATGGTTGACGCGGTTCGCCTGAAACTGCACGCAGCAGCACCTCTCAGCCCTGATGCTCGGCCCCAATGCCCTGAAACATGGCGCGCAGGTCCACCGTGCTTTTGACGCCGACATGGTCGTAATTCGCATCAAGCCATGCCGCCGCCGTCTCGCGCCCGATGTCGCGCAAGCGGGTCAGAAACGCCCATTCGACATTCATCTTGGACGAGGCCCCCATCGGTTTCAGCGCTGCTTCATTCTCGATCAGATGCACCTTGACCGGGCGATAGTGATCGGTCGAAAGCTTGTCCTGAGCAATCAGGCGGTCCACGAAATCAATGGCCCGCAGTTCCTTGAGCAGGCTCGCGTTAAAGCTGATTTCGTTCAGACGGTTCTGGATTTCCTGCGCCGAGCGCGGTGCGCCCTTGCGCTCGATCGGGTTGATCTGGATGACCACGATGTCATCGGTGCCGGTCTTGCCATAGAGCGGGAAAAGCGACGGGTTGCCCATATAGCCGCCATCCCAATAGGGCACGCCGTCGATCTCGACCGCCTGATACATCTGCGGCAGGCAGGCCGAAGCCATCACCATATCGGCGGTCAATTCCTCGCGGGCAAAGACCTTGACCCGGCCCGTTTCAACATTGGTGGCCGAGACAAAGAGCTCGAACGCCGTGCATTTGCGCACCATCTCGAAATCAATGCTTTCTTCTACCAGATCGCGCAGCGGGTTGATGTTCATCGGGTTGAGTTGATAGGGCGAGGCAACGCCAGTGAGCGCGTTCATGAAATGGTAAAACGGGTTGTTTTCCAGCCCCCAGTTGCCGGTCAGACGGTCCAGCGGCGTGCGCTGCATCGGCGAATGTTTGACACTGCCGCTCATGCTGCGCCAAAAGTGGTCAAGCGCCGCGCGTGCGCCGTCGGGCCCGGCGCGGGTAAAGCCATCTGCCAAGGCCACGGCGTTCATCGCCCCGGCTGATGTGCCAGAGACCCCCGCGATATGCAGGCGCCCATCCTCGAGCAGGTAGTCCAGCACGCCCCAGCTAAAGGCCCCATGCGCGCCACCGCCCTGAAGCGCCAGATTGATCGGTTTGCCGGTCTTGCTCATGGGCGGGCTGTCTCCGTCATTGGGGGGCTGAGTTCAGGCGCACGCTAGTAGCGCAGGTCGCGCGACGCCATGGCCCTTGCCGCCCTCTGCCCTTAGATTCCTGCTCAGACCTGATAATAGCTGCGATACCAGCGCACGAATTGGGCAATCCCGTCGCGCACGCTGGTTTGCGGGCGGTATCCGGTCAGTGTTTCGAGCAGGCGGGCATCCGCCCAAGTGGCGGGCACATCGCCCTTTTGCATCTCCATCATGTTGCGGATGGCGGGCCGTTCTAGCGCGTCTTCGATGGCGGCGACGAAATCCAAGAGGCGCACCTTTTCGGAATTGCCGATATTGACGATCCGGTAGGGGGCGACGGGCGAGAGGCTGTCACCGGGGGCGATATCCTCGGGCGTCAGGGGGCGCACGGGGGCGGCATCCATCAGCAGACGGATACCGCGCACCAGATCACCCACATAGGTGAAATCGCGATACATCTCGCCGTGATTGTAGATGTCGATGGGGCGACCCGCCAGAATGGCCTCGACGAATTTGAAATAGGCCATGTCGGGGCGGCCCCATGGGCCATAGACGGTAAAGAACCGAAACATCGTGGTGGGCAGGTTCCACAGATGGGCATGGGCATGGCCCATGGCCTCGGTCGCCTTTTTGGTGGCGGCGTAGATCGTCATTGGGCTGTCGGCCTTCATCGTCTCGGCATAGGGCATGTCGGTATTCGCGCCGTAAACCGAGGAGGTGGAGGCCATCAGGAGATGGCGCACCGCATGGCGCTTGGCCGCTTCCATGATGTTGAAGGTGCCGACGATATTGGCGTCGATATAGGCGCGCGGATTTTCAAGGCTGTAGCGCACGCCTGCCTGCGCCGCGAGATGCACGATGATGTCAGGGGCGCAGGCGTCAATCGCGGCGTCCACCGCTGTCTGATCCTCTAGCATGGCCTCGGTCGCGACAAACCCCGGCTTTTGCATCAGCATCTGGTGGCGGCGCTGTTTCAGGCTGACGTCGTAATAGTCGGTCATGCCGTCGAGGCCATGCACCACTATGCCCTCATCCAGCAGCAGGTTTGCCAGATGATAGCCGATAAATCCGGCGGTGCCGGTGATAAAAACCCGCGTCATCGGCCCGCGCCCCGGACGCTCATTGCAGATCGGCAAAGGCGGTCTGAATACGCGCGACCGCCTCTGCGACGCGGGCGCGCGGTGTGGCGATGTTGAACCGAAGGAAGCTCTCGCCGCCGGTGCCAAAGGTCGGGCCGTGGTTGGCCACAACGCGCGCGTCCCGTTCGACCCGGCCGGTATACTCTGCCGCCGTCATGCCGGTGCCGGAAAAGTCGATCCACGTCAGATAGGTCGCCTCGAGCGGCATGGCGCGCACACCGGGAATGGCCTGCATTCCAGCCTCAAAGAGTTGCCGGTTGCCATCGAGATAGAGGCAGAGCGCATCAACCCATTCTGCGCCCTCGGGGCTATAGGCGGCCTCGGCCATGAAGAGACCAAAGGAATTGGGCGATATCCCCATCGCGCCCATGCGGGCGGCAAACTGCGCGCGCAGCTTTGCATCGGGCACGATCACATTGCCCAGATGCGCGCCTGCAATGTTGAAGGTCTTGGTGGTGGCGGTCATCATCACCAGCCGATCAGCGATACCCTCGATATGGGGCAGGGCGGTATGGCGCTGGCCGGGCATCACGAGATCATGGTGAATTTCATCCGACACGAGGATGAGGTCATGGCGGCGGGCGAAATCGGCTACACCCTCAAGCTCTGCCTTGGTCCAGACCCGGCCACCGGGATTATGCGGCGAGCAGAGGATGAGCATTTTTTCATTGCCCGTCATCAGCGCATCATAGGCGTCGAAATCCATCTCGTAGTGGCCTGTGGTGTTGAGGAGGGGACATTCGCGCACCTCGCGCCCCGCAGCACGGATCACACGGGCAAAGGCGTGGTAGACGGGGGTGAATACCACCACCGCATCCCCCGGCGCGGTCCATGTGTCGATGCACATCGAGGTACCATTCACCAGGCCATGGGTGGTAAAGATCGCATCCGCCTCGACCGTCCAGCCGTGGCGTGTCTGCATCCACCACTGGATCGCGGCGCGGTAGGCGGCATCGTCGCCATAATAGCCGTAGACGCCATGCTGCGTCATGCCGATCAGGGCCTCTGTGACACAGGCGGGCGGGCGGAAATCCATATCCGCCACCCACATCGGAATCCCATCCTCGGGCGAGACGCCATATTTGGCCTGCATCATGTCCCATTTGTCGGAATGGGTGCCGCGGCGGTCGATGATCTCGTCGAAATTCATAGGGGTCTCCGGCTCTGCGTTTGGCGCGCAGGCTAACCGATCGCGGCCCGAGCGCAAGGGGCGTTGCAGAACGCCCGGTCATCGCCTAAATAGCCGCCATGAAACGGTCCATTCTGATCCATCCCGACCCGCGCCTGAGAAAGGTCTGCACGCCCGTGAAGGACGTGACCGATGCGTTGCGCAAACTCTCGCAGGATATGCTCGAGACCATGTATGACGCGCCGGGCATCGGCCTTGCTGCGCCGCAGGTGGGCGTCATGGATCGTCTGATCGTGCTGGATTGCGTCAAGGATGAGGGGGCCACCCCGCGCCCGATCGTGATGTTGAACCCCGAAATCACCGCCTTTTCCGAGGAAAAGAGCGTGTATGAGGAAGGCTGCCTGTCGATTCCGGATCAATTCGCCGATGTCACGCGCCCTGCAGAGGTCGAGATGCGGTGGATGGACTTGGATGGGGTGGAGCATCAGGAAGGGTTTGGCGGTCTTTGGGCCACCTGCGTGCAGCATGAGATCGACCATCTCGATGGCAAGCTCTTTATTGATTACCTCAGTGCAATGAAGCGGCAACTCATCACCCGGCGCATGCAAAAGCTCAAGCGCGAACTGGCGCGGGGCTAAGCCGTGGCGCCGCGCCCTTGCCTGCGCTGGCCTGATAAGCGGCTGCGGATGCCTGCGGCACCGCTTCCTGAGATCACCGACCAAACGCGCGCCCTCTGGAATGAGATGATCGCGGTGATGGAGGCGATGCCGGGCGTGGGGCTGGCCGCCACGCAATTGGGCGAGATGCAAGCGCTGGCCGTGGTCGATGCCAGCACGGCGCGGGGCCAAGCGGTGCGTATGGCCAACCCCGAAATCCTGCACGCGAGCGTGCAATTGCGCCCCCATGAAGAGGCCAGCCCCTGTCTTCCCGGTGTCTCGGCAATGATTGAGCGGCCACGTGCGGTGACGGTGCGGTTCCTGAATGCCGACGCAGAGGTTGAGGAGCGCGATTTTGTCGGCCTCTGGGCCACGTCCGTGCAGCATCAGATCGACCATTTGCAGGGGCGGATGTATTTCGACCGTCTGGGCCGGGTCAAGCGCGATATGCTGCTCAGGCGGGCGCGCAAGATCGGCTGAGGCAGCGTTTGGGGCAGCGGCGGATTTGAGTATTCTGGGAACAGGGACAGGGGGCGGCATGCGTGTGATCTTCATGGGAACGCCGGATTTCTCTGTGCCGGTGCTTGAGGCTTTGGTTGCCGCAGGCCATGAGGTGGCGGCGGTTTATTGCCAGCCGCCGCGCCCGGCGGGACGCGGCAAAAAAGACCGCCCCAGCCCGGTGCAGGCGCGCGCCGAGGCGCTTGGCCTGCCGGTCCACCATCCGGTGAGTTTGAAAGAGGCCACGGCGCAGGCAGAGTTTGCAGCACTCAAGGCCGAAGTGGCGGTGGTGGTGGCCTATGGCCTCATCCTGCCGCAGGCCGTGCTCGATGCGCCAACGCGCGGGTGTTTGAACATTCACGCCAGCCTTTTGCCCCGCTGGCGGGGGGCCGCGCCCATTCACCGCGCCATCATGGCGGGGGATACCGAGACAGGCGTATGCATCATGCAGATGGAGGCGGGGCTCGATACCGGGCCGGTTCTGCTGCGCGAGCCTGTGGCGATTGGCCCCCAGGAAACCACAGGGGAATTGCATGACCGATTGTCTGCCCTTGGCGCGCGGTTGATCGTCGCGGCATTGGAGCGGCTCGACGCCTTGACGCCAGAGCCACAACCCGAGGCGGGCGTGACCTATGCCGCCAAGATCGACAAATCCGAGGCGCGGGTGGATTGGACGCGCCCTGCCACAGAGGTGGACCGGCTGATCCGGGGCCTCTCGCCCTTTCCGGGGGCTTGGTGCGAGGTGGGGGGCGAGCGGATCAAGCTGCTTTGTTCTGCCATGGCAGAGGCGCACGGTGCGCCGGGTGTCGTTCTGGCCGACGGGTTGACCGTAGCCTGCGGCACGGGATCTGTGCGGCTTTTGCGCTTGCAACGGGCCGGGCGCGCGGCGCAGGATGCTGACGAGTTCTTGCGCGGCATGCCCTTGCCGCGTGGCACGCAATTGGGGTGACGCGATGTTCATGCAGCTATTCGGTACGGTAGTAATCGCGGGCATCGTGGGTTACGCCAGCGAAAAGAGCGGGTTCACCCGCAATGGCTATTTGCCCTCGATCATCATCTGCATCGGCGGCGCGTTTCTGTTTTACTTTGTCCGGATCATGTTCGGTATCCGCTTTGGCGCGCCGGGGATTGATGCGATCCTATCCTCAATCGGGGCGCTGATCATCGTGCCGACCCATTGGCGGAATCGGAGGTAAGGCATGGGCATCATCGGGCTTTTGATCGTGGGGATTGCGGCCGGGTTTCTGGCGACGCGGTTGATGCGGGTTGAGGTGGGCGTGGTGCCGACAATCCTCATTGGCATTGCCGGAACGCTGATCGGGGCGGTGGTCATTCGCATGGTGCTGATGATCACGGGTTTTCTTGGCGGGTTGATCGGTGCGGTTCTGGGCGCGATGCTGCTCGTCTGGCTGTGGAAGATGATCGGTCAGCGGCGCTGAGGTTTATTGCCGTGGCGGGCGCGCCCGGTAGACCGGCAGCCGCCAGCCAAGCGTGAGAGAGCCCACGCGCAGCGCCCACGTCAGGGCGGCGCAGGTGCCCAAGATCACAAGCGGATCGTTGGTGAGCGTTGCGGCAATCACTGCGCCCAAGGCTCCGGCAAAGGCGGCGGTCACGTAAAGCTCGCCCTGTTTGAGCACAAGTGGCACCTCGTTGCAGACCACATCGCGCATCAGCCCGCCCATACAGCCCGTGACCATGCCCATCAGCACCACGATCACCGGGCTTTGCCCCATCACCATCGCCGCACTTACGCCCGCAGGCACCGCGACGGCCAGCGCGAAACTGTCGAGCCAGAGCAAGAGACGATAGCGGCTTTCGACCAGATGAGCGGTGAAAAACACAAAAAGGGCGGCGACGCAGGCAATGAGGATATAGTTGGGATTGCCCAGCCAGAACACCGGGTTGCGATCCAAAAGCACATCCCGCAGCGTGCCGCCGCCGACCGCCGTCAGGCAGGCGATAAAGGCAAAGCCCACGATGTCGAGTTGTTGGCGCGAGGCCACAAGCGCGCCGGTCAGTGCAAAGATCAGCACTGAGGCGTAATCGAGCAGGATGAGCGCGCTCATCCTTTGGCCTTGCTTGGCTTGTAGGGGGCCATCCCGGCGCGGGCCAGTTCATCGGCGCGCTCATTCTCGGGGTGGCCTGCATGGCCCTTGACCCATTCCCACGTGACGGTGTGGCGTTTCTGCGCCTCGTCCAGCCGTTGCCATAGCTCGACATTCTTGACCGGCTTTTTGTCGGCGGTGCGCCAGCCGTTGCGCTTCCAGCCGTGCATCCAGCCGGTCACACCATTTTTGACATAGGCGCTGTCGGTGACGATGGTGATGGTTGAAGGGCGCGACAGCGCCTCAAGCGCGGCAATGGCGGCCCAAAGCTCCATCCGGTTGTTGGTGGTATCGGCCTCGCCCCCCGAGAGTTCGCGTTCCTTGAGAATGGCATCGCCGTCCATGGCGCGCATCAGCACCCCCCAGCCACCGGGGCCGGGATTGCCGGAACAGGCCCCGTCAGTATAGGCGAAAAGCGCGGGCATCAGAGCAACACCCCCACCGCAAGGCAGCCGATCACCACCGCCGTCAGCAGCATCCGCAACGCCATCCACCAAGGTGGGGTGAGGCCCCATCGCCAGAATTGCCAATCCAGCGCCAAAAGGCCTGCAAAACCGAAGATGAGGCTTGTTCCCGCCGAGGTTGGCCCGCCGCCGGTCATGAAAAACGCCCAAAGGGCCGGAATGACCGAAAGGCCATAGCAGATGCCTGCCATCGTGCCCGTCGCCCGCGTGGCGAAACCCCAGAGCACGCCCGACATGAACGACAGGATCACCGCGCCGTAAAAGAGCATGACGTATGGCCCGGCAAAGCGCGGCCCGATGGTCTGCGCGGTCCAGAGGCCGAGGTCGGGCAGGACCACGGTCAGTGCCCCCCAGAGAAAGGGCAAGAGGCCAGCAAGGCCAAGAAAGAGCGGGGCGCGGGGGATCATCTGCATGGCGCGCAAAATGGCCCGGAGGGCGGGCAGAGACAAGGGGGAAAGCCGTGCATTCGCGTTCCATGCGCCGCTTCTTTGCCTCTCACGAAGGGCTGGACCGATGCGGGCAACGTGATAGGTAAAGCGCATGACCCAGACTCCCACCTTGGCCCCAGCCACCCCCGCTTTCATCGACGCGCTGCGCGCGCGCCTGCCCGCGCCCGTGTTCCGCGAGGCCACGCCCGGCTATTTTGAGGAGCCGCGCGGCCGCTGGCAGGGGCAGGGCGTGGTTCTGGCCCCCGGCAACACCGAAGACGTGGCCGAGATTGTCCGTGCCTGTGCCGCTGCGCGCGTGCCGGTGGTGCCCTATGGCGGCGGCACCGGCCTTGTGGGGGGACAGATCGCCCCCGGTGGCCCGACGCCGGTGATCCTGAGCCTTGAGCGGATGCGCGCGGTGCGCGGCATTTATCCGGCGGAAAACGTGATCGTGGTCGAGGCAGGGGCGATCCTGCAAGATATCCATACCGCCGCCGCCGAAGTGGACCGGCTCTTCCCGCTCAGCATCGCCGCTAAGGGATCGGCGCGGATCGGCGGCAACCTTGCCACCAATGCGGGCGGCGTCAATGTGCTGCGCTATGGCAATGCGCGCGATTTGTGTTTGGGGCTAGAGGCGGTGATGCCCGATGGGCGCATCTGGCACGGTCTGAAACGCCTGCGCAAGGACAACACAGGCTATGATCTGCGCAACCTTCTGATCGGGTCCGAGGGGACCTTGGGGGTGATCACTGCTGCGGCGCTCAAGCTTTCTCCGCGCCCCATGGGCGAGGGCACGGCGCTGATGGTGGTCGAGGGACCACGCGCCGCGCTTGACCTTTTGGCGCTGGCGCGTGCGCGCATCGGCGAGGGGGTCAGCGCGTTCGAGATCATGCACCGGGCCGGGCTCGAATTTCTGGCCGAGACCTTGCCCGATATCCGCCATCCTTTTGCCAAGATGCCTGAATGGTTCGTACTGATCGACGTGGGGCTGGCCAGTGGGCTTGATCCGGCGGCGATGTTGGAGGGATTATTCGCCGAGGCGTTCGAGGCGGGGCTGGTCAGCGACGGCATGATCGCGCAATCCGAAACCCAGCGGCATCAGTTCTGGGAGGTGCGTGAGCAAATTCCAGAGGCCAACCGGCGCATCGGGTCCATCAGTTCGCATGACATTTCACTGCCGATGTCGCTGATCCCCGATTTTATCGTGCAGGCGAATGTGGTCATCGCCGGGATCGGCGCGTTCCGGATCAACTGTTTTGGGCATCTGGGCGATGGCAACCTGCATTACAACGTCTTTCCCATGCCGGGGCGGGGACGTGCGGATCATGTGGCGGAGCGCGACGAGATCAAGCGTGCGGTGCATGATCTGGTGCATGAGATGGGCGGATCGGTAAGCGCCGAACATGGCATCGGGCGGCTCAAGGTCGAGGATCTGGAGCGCTATGGTGATCCGGTGAAATTGGACGCGATGCGCGCGATAAAGACGGCGCTCGATCCTCTGGGGATCATGAATCCGGGGGCGGTGCTGCGGGGTTAACCCGTGCTGCTGCCTATGTGTCGCCGTCAGAGCGCCCGGGCCAGAGCGGATGCGCCACCGGGTCCTTGGCCTGCCAGAAATACGCGGCGAAAATCTGGGCGTAGGAGCGATAGACATAGCCATCGTTGCGCCGCAGGTAATGGTCGCGCCGCGCCGCATAGAGCGCGGGCAGGCGATACCATGCCACCTCGGGGTGCATATGATGCACCACATGCAGATTGTTATTGAGGAAAATCCACGCCAAAGGGCCGCGATCCTCGATCAGCACGGTACGGCCGCTGGCGCGCAGATGGGCGCGATGCTCTAAAAAGGTGCGGATTTTCAGGATCGCCAAGCCCAGCCAGACCGCCAGCAGATAGGCCCAGACCGGCATCGGCACAAACCACAGCCAAGCCAGCACCAGCGCCACTGCCGGGATATGCCAGAGCCAAGCATCGCGCACGGCACGGTCGCCTGTCTTGATCGCCCGCCAGTCGCTGCGCAGAAAAGAGATCTGCGCCACCATTGGCCCGATCAGCATCCGCCCCGCCAGTGTGTTGTTGAACCGCAGCACCGCCCGCACCCAACCCGGCAACCGCGCCCAGACAATCGGATCAAGGTAATTCGCCTCGGGGTCATCATAGGGGTCGGTGAGAAACTCGTCACGGTGATGCGCAAGATGGGTGTCGCGGAACCTTGCATAGGGGATAGCAAGGCAGAGGGCGGGAAAGACCAGCGTTTCATTCAGGCGCTGAGAGCGGAACGGGTGCCCGTGCAGCGCCTCATGGCAGAGCGAGGAATGAAGGGCGATGGCGAGGCCGGTGACGACAATGCCAAGCGGCAACGCGAGGGCCGACGCCGCCGTGGTGCCAAAGACCCACATCGCGTAGCAGAGCGCCAGCAGGCCAAGCGTGGGCCATTCAACGCGAGCCGCCTGCCGCGTCTTGGGCGGCTGTCTGCCTGCTTCGGGGCGCGCGTTCAGCTGCGATGGGGCGTGCATTCTGGGTCCTTTTGATGTGCATCTTCCCCTGACAGTCGTTTCAATCTTCTGAGTGCGCCATTTCGGAAATGGTTAACATTTCTCCGCAAATGTGATTATAGTCACCGCATGTCCAAAAAAATCGACAAACGCCTGCGGGCCACCCTGTTTCGAAACCGGCTGACCGAGGCGATGCGCCGTCGTGGCAGCAATCAGAGCATTTTGGCGCGGGCGATTGAGGTGGATCGCTCGACCGTGTCGCAATTGCTCAAGGGCGATGCCGCGCGGCTGCCCAATGCGCAGGTGGTGGGGGAATGCGCCTCGGCGCTAGGGGTCTCTGCCGATTGGCTGTTGGGCCTGACCGACCGACCCGAAACCGCCGCCGATATGCTGGCCAACACGCTGTCGTTGACCGAGGCCCCACGCGCCCTTGTCGATGAACAGATTTTCGCGTGGCACAAGGAGGCGGCGGGATACAAGATCCGCCATGTGCCGGCCGCGCTGCCCGATATGCTCAAGACCCGCGCGATGCTGGAATGGGAATATGCGCCGCATCTGGGCCGTTCGACCGATCAGGCGATTGGCGCGTCCGAGGATCGCATGGCCTGGATGCGGGCGGCGCGGTCGGATTACGAGATTGCTCTGCCGCTGTATGAGATCGAGAGTTTTGCGCGCGGCGAGGGCTATTATCGCGGGTTGCCCGCAGATCTGCGCCGCGCGCAGCTTGATCACCTGATTGCCACGACGACGCAGCTTTATCCGCGCCTGCGGCTTTATCTCTTTGACGCGCGGCGGGTTTATTCCGCGCCGATCACGCTTTTTGGGCCACTGCTGGCGGTGCTCTATCTGGGGCGCAACTATATGGTGTTTCGCGACACCGAACGTATCGAGGCGATCACGTTACATTTCGACGGGCTGGTGCGCGAGGCAGGGGTGACGGCGCGGGAGATCCCCGCGCATCTGCGTGCGTTGCGTGACGGGCTGGTGCGATAGCGGCGCTATCGCGTTACCGCGTACGGCGGGGCAGGGTGGCGTTGTCTTCGGCCTCGGCGCGGGCCGCGTGCAGGGCGCGGCGGCTAAGGTCCGCGCGCTCTTGCAGGATCTGCTGGCGGCGTTGGTGCTGCGAGAGGTCATGTTCCACGGCGGCGCGCTCTTGCCGCGTGCGGGCCATCTGACTGCGCGTCGCCTCAAGCTGCTGCACAAGGGTGCGCCCCATGAAATGCGCCGTGCTCAGTTGACCGGGGGTCATCGGCTCGGCCGGGGCCTGTGCGCTCTGGTCGAGCATTTGACCCAGACGGTCGGCCATGTCGAATTGCTGCATTTCCTGCCGCCGCAAATGGCCAAGCTGCATGGAGAGGTGCCCCAACTCGCGGTTTTCCTGCCGGGCCATCAGGGTCAGGATACGGTGCTGGCGCGCGCTCATGCGGCACCGCCTGTCAGCGCGCAAAGGGCGCTGATGCTGTCCTCAAGGCTGGCGGGTTCATGGATATCCTGCCGGATAAAGGCCTCGATCCGGGGCCAGAGGGTGACGGCCTCGTCAAGCGTGGCGTCTTGGCCGGGGGAATAGGCACCCATGAGCATCATGTCGCGGTTCTCCATATACAGGGCAATGAGGCGGCGCAGGCGCATGGCGGCTGCGTGGTGGGGTTTCTCGGCGATGTCCTTCATCACACGGCTCACCGATTGGGTGAGGTCGATGGCGGGATAGATGCCCATCTGCGCCTGATTGCGCGAAAGCACGAAATGCCCGTCGAGAATGGCGCGGGCCGTGTCCACAACGGGATCGTTGGTGGTGTCGTCGCCATCGGCCAGAATGGTATAGAACGCGGTGATGCTGCCCTGACCGGGCAGGCCCGGACCGGCGCGCTCGATCAGGCCGGGGATCATCGAGATGACAGAGGGCGTATAGCCCTTGGCGGTGGGTTGCTCGCCCAATGCCAGACCGATTTCGCGGCGGGCATGCGCCACACGCGTGAGGCTGTCCATGATCAGCATGACCTGCTTGCCCTGATCGCGGAAATATTCGGCAATCGCGGTGGCGCGATGTGCCGCGCGCAGCCGCAGAAGCGGCGAGCGGTCGGCGGGCACGGCGACGACACAGGTCTTGGCGCGGTTCTCACCGGTCATGACCTTGGAGACGAAATCGCCCACTTCGCGGGCGCGTTCCCCGATCAACCCAACGACAATCACATCGGCAGAGGTGTAGCGGGTCATCATTTCGATGAGCACGGATTTACCGACGCCCGAGCCTGCGATGATGCCCACGCGCTGACCGCGCCCGACGGTGAGCGCGGCGTTGATCACGCGCACGCCAACATCAAGCGGGGCATCGACGGGCTGGCGCGCAAGCGGGTTTTGTTCGCGGCCCGAGAGCGGGCGGGTTTCCGGGCAATCGGGCGGACCATAGCCGTCAAGCGGCGCGCCTTCCGCATCAAGCACGCGGCCCAAGAGGGCGTCGCCCATGGCGGCGTTGTGACCGCCGCGCATCTTGTGCACCTGACAGCCATGGGTGATGCGCGCACCGGGTTGATCGAGAAAGAGCAGGTTGCGGCCATTGGCAAAGCCCACGATTTCACCGGTGGCGCCCTTGCCATCCTCGGTGTCTATGCGGCAGCGCGTGCCGGGGCTGGCAGGAAAGCCCGCACATTCGAGGATGAGACCATCATAGCGCAGCACCTGACCTGAATAGCCGGGGGGCGGCACCTCGGTCATGGCCTCGGTGGCCTGTGCGAGACGCGCCAGAAGATCGGTCATGCCAGCCCCCCGTCGCGTTCGGCGATCACATCGGAGAAGGTGATATCTTCCATGCGAATGCGCAGATCCCCGCGCCCCAAGGTGGTGTCGGGCGACAGCCGCCCCTTGGCCAATGGGCTGAAATCCTTGATATGCGGTTTGATCGCCATAAGGTCGGCGGGGTTCATCAACACGACGGTATTTTCGGCCCCGGCGGCGATTTGATGGGTGATTTTTTCGATGCGGCGCAGAAAGGGGCGGGGGGCCTCGTCGATTTTCTGCCCGGCCCGTTGGGTGGCCAATTGGCGCACGGCCAGCTCCAGCTTGGTGCTCAGGTCTGCCAAACGTTCGTTTTCGGCGCTGGTGAGGCGGGTGATCGCGGCAGTGAAAGCATCGCGCGTTTCAGCGATATCCTGCGCGGCGGTGGCGCGCGCCTCTTCCAGTGCTTCGGCGCGGGCGGCGGCGCGGGCGGCCTCGATGTCCTGCAGGGCGGCGGCGTGGCCTTCGGCCCAAGCGACACGGCGCTCGGCCTCGATGTCAAAAGTGGCCGGGGGTGGCGCAGGGGTGAAGCTGGCGGTGGGTTTCTCTTCGGGCGTTGCGGTGACAGGCGCGGGCTCTGCCTCTGGCGCGGGCGCGCGCAGGGGGCGCACCACGGTCTGCGGGGCAAAGCTGCTCTCGGCTTGCGTTTCAGGGATGGCAGGATCGCGGCGCTGGAATTGCTGCGAAGACCGACGCACCAGCGCCAGCAGATCCTCGGGCGTGAGTGCGCCGGGCGCGGGGGGAAGGTCAGGGGCAGGCATGGCGGTCATGGTCTCAGACCATCTTTTCGCCGCCGCGTCCGGCGAGCGTGATCTTGCCCTCGTCCGACAGACGACGGGCGACGGTGATGACCTGTTTCTGGGCCTCCTGCACCTGGCTCAGGCGTACGGGGCCCATGGCCTCCATCTCGTCCATGATATTGGCGGCGGCGCGGGCTGAAACACAGCCCAAGAGCTTGTCGCGCAGGGTTGGGTTGGACCCTTTGAGGGCGAGGATCAGAATCTCGCTGTCGATCTCGCGCAGCACGGTTTGCAGGGCGCGTTCGTCGGATTTGATGAGGTAATCGAACACGAAAAGATTGTCCTGAATATCCTCGGACAGCGTTTTGTCATCCTTGCGGATGTCTTTCATAATCCGCTCTTCCATGTCCTGACGGGTGAAGTTCATGATCCGTGCGGCGGCCTTGACCCCGCCAATCTGCGAGGCGCGCAGCGTGGTGTTGGCCTTGAACTTGGCGCGCATCACCTCTTCGAGGTCGCGCAGCGCCTCGGGTTGCACGGTGTTGAGCGTGGCGATGCGGCGGATGATTTCGGGCTGTGCCTCGGGGGGCAGCAGCTTGAGCACTTCGGCACCTTGGGCATAGTCGAGCGAGGCGATGACCAGCGCCATGATCTGCGGATGTTCATCCTGAATAAGCTCGGCCACGGCAGAGGGGTCCATCCAGTCGAGGATTTCGATCGGGCGTTCGCTGTTGGAGGGCACGATGCGCGAAAGCACAGATTGCGCCTTATGGGCGCCAAGCGCCTGATCAAGCACTTGCCGCACGTAATTGCCCGCACCGATTCCGATGCCGGTCTGGTTGCTGACCAGCCCTAGAAACTCGTTGAGCACGGCATCGACCGTGTCGTGATCGACGCCCTGCACGGTGAACATGGCCTCGCCCAGAACCTGCACTTCGGAGGGGGAAAGGGCGCGCAGGATTTGTGCGGCGGTTTCCTCACCAAAGATCATCATCAGGATGGCGGCCTTTTGCACCGGGGTCAGGTCCGCGCCGGGGCGCGTGCCAGAGGGGGCAGGGAGCGCGAGGGTCATGGCCGGTCCTCACCAGTGGGGGTGATCATGGATTTGAAGACGCCCGCGATGCGATTGGTCTCGGACCCAGCCATCTGGCGGAGGAGGTCGATCTTTTCCTCATAGGTGATGGCACCGTTGAGGTCCTCGGCATTCGGGGCGGCGGTTTCAAGGCGCTGGCGCAGGGCTGACAGGCTCTCGCCACGGGGCACTTCGATGGCATCGCCATAGGTCATGCCGGTGGTGGCGGTGGCGCCGACGGGGGGCAGCAGGCGATTGAGGATCGGGCGCACGACACCCAGCACGATGATGCCAAAGAGCGCCAGTTGAGCAAGCGTGCGCCCCAGCGTCGGCAGCCAAGCCGCGTCATACCACCGCTCTGCCGAAATGACGGAGGGGGCCACCACAAACGGGGCGCTGGCCACGGTGACGATATCGCCACGCTCTGCGTTATAGCCGATGGCGGAGCGGGTCAGCGCCTCGATTTCCGCGAGGGGCACGGCCTCGGGGGCGGCAGAGGTGGCTTCACCCTCGGCAGGGGCGGCGGGGGTCGGCAGGCGGTGCAAAAGCACGGCGGCATGCACGCGGTTGATCTGAGCGGTCTGCGGCTGGCGGGTTTCCACCCGGCGGCTGACCTCGTAATTGCGGGTCGAGGAGGTGGCGCTGTTGGTGGTGCCGCTTTTGGCACCTTGGGTGGCGGCCTCGGCCATTTGCGCCTCATTCGGGGGCGTGTTGGCCACGGCACCGGGAATGCCGCCCGCCTGCGCGCCGCTGGTTTGCTGGCTGCTGCTTTGCTCGCTGCGCAGGGCGGTGTCGGGCAGGTATTCTTCGCTGGTGATCTCGGAGCGGGTGAAATCCATATCGAGTGTTACTTCGACGGCGGCATTGCCCGCGCCCACGATGGGGGTGAGCAGCGACAGCACGCGGTCGCGGTAGAGGGTTTCAAGCCGGCGCTGGTGCTGCATCTGGCGGTCCGCTTCGGACTGCACCGGGTCTTCTTCGGGGCTGGTCAACAGCGTGCCAGTCTGATCCACGACCGAGACATTGCCGCGCGGCATATCGGGCACGGCGGCGGCAACGAGACTGACGATGGCGCGCACCTGCGCTTGGTCCAGGGCCATGCCCGGCGCGAGTTCGAGAAACACAGAGGCGCGGGGCGGTTGGCTGTCGCGGACAAAGGCGCTGCGTTCCGGCAGGGCAAGATGCACGCGGGCGGCGCGCACTGGCCGCAATTCCTGAATCGATCGGGCAAGGTCGAGTTCCTGCATCCGGCGCAGGCGGGCGGATTCGATCTGGCGCGAGGTGCCCATGGGCATTTCGTCAATGGCTGACATGCCGTCGGTCGCCCCTTCGGGCAAACCTTGGGTGGCCAAGAGCATACGGGCGCTGTGAAACTGATCAGCGGCCACGGTAAGCGCGCCGGAAGAGGGATCAAGCCGGGCGTCCATGCCAGCCGCAGTCAGCGCGTCGAGGGCCAGGGATTTTTCCGCCTCGGGCAGACCTGCGTGAAGGGTCACGCGGTTGGCGGGGGCCAAAAGCAGCCACGCGGCCAGACCAAGCGTCACGACCAACAGCACGCCAATCGCGGGCAGGGCACGGCGCAGGGCAGGCTGGGCGATGAACCCATCCATGCCCGAGAGCGCAAGGCGCGCCCGTTGCACAAGCGAGGTGGCGCCAGCCTGTGCCGGGAGGGTGGTTTGCTGTCCGTCCATAGTCTCTACTTCCGTGGTTCTAGTCTGGGCCTCAGACCGGCATATTCATGATGTCGCGATAGGCGGTGAGCGCCTTGTTGCGGACCTGCATCGTCATCTGAAACCCCAGCGATGCGACCTGTTGCTCGACCATGACGGCGGCGAGGTTTTCGGTCCGCCCGGTTTCGAAATCGCGGGCGGCCTGCGAGGCCTTGCTTTGCTGGGTGTTCACGCTCTCGACCGCCTTGCCCAGCCGTTCAGCAAAGCCCGGCCCCTGCGCGTCGGCCATGGCGGTCGGGCGCTGAATAGGGTCAGGGCGTGCTGCCGCCTGCGAGGCGTGCATCATGCTGACGGAAGAGGAGATGCCGGTCAGGCTCATGTCAGGTCAGGATCAGGCGGCAAGAGAGGTGGGAAGGGCTGCGGGACGCGAGCGTGTCAAAGAGGTGGGGCGGGCAACGAGCATGATATGTTCGGGTGCAATCACCATGCCATCGGCGAGCACCAGCGCGCGCTGCATCACGTTTTCCAACTCGCGTACATTGCCGGGCCAGGCGTGACCGGCGAGGATGTCGCAGGCCTCGGGCGACAAAAGCGGCGTGGGCAGGCCCTCGGGTGTGTGGCGGCGCAGCATGGCCTGCGCCAACACCGGCACATCCTGCGGACGGGCGCAGAGGGCCAGCGTTTCCAAGGGGAACACGTTGAGGCGGTAGTAGAGGTCTTCGCGGAAGGCCCCGCGGGCAATTTCGGCCTCCATATCGCGGTTGGAGGTGGCGAGGATGCGGACATCAACCTGAGCTTCGGTCTGGCTACCGAGCGGGGTCACGACCTTTTCCTGAATGACGCGCAGGAGTTTGGCCTGAAGCGCCATCGGCATTTCGGAAATCTCGTCAAGGAGCAGCGTGCCGCCGTCGGCGGCGCGCAGATAGCCTTTGTTGGCGGTGTTGGCCCCGGTGAAGGCCCCTTTTTCATGACCAAAGAGCAGCGCTTCGAGCATGTTCTCGGGGATGGCGGCGCAGTTGATGGCGACAAAGGGTTTGTCGGCGCGCGGCGAGGCCTGATGGATCAGGCGCGAGAGCACCTCTTTGCCGCTGCCGGTGGGGCCGTTGATAAAGACACTGACGTCAAAGCGAGCGACGCGGCGGGCCATGTCGATCAGCGCGCCAGAGTTCGGGTCGGCGGCGACCATGGTGCCGAACGGAGCAGCCAAGAGATCGGCCACTGCCATCAAGGCGGCATCGCGCAGGGCGGGCAGGCCGCTATCGGGCAGCGATACGGTCAGCATGCGTCCGCCCAGATCCTCGCGCAGAGCAAATTCTGCGGCCTGACCTTCGATCACCACGATCCGTTTCGCCCCCAGCTTGCGGGCCAGTTCCACCAGCGCGCGCTGGTCGGTCACGGGCGCCCCCTGCACCAAGGTGTGACAGGTGGGCTGATAGCCGATGCGAACATTCAGACGACGCCCGTCGAGCAGGGCCTTGAGGGCTTGTGCCTGAGGGAAATTCGCGGCGGTGATGCAGATGTCGGCCATGGGAAACCTCGTTGATTGCGATATGAAAACTGTAAGCAGGGATCGTGCCACGCGGGATTTGGGGGCAATTCACCCCCGGAATTGCCCAAAGTCGCGATTTTGCGGGGAAATTTCGGTCTCAGGACCCTGAAAACGTCGCAACTCCGACGAAAACGCGAGGTGTCGACTGTCACCTGTCGAGGCTTCGTCATTCGGGGAGAGATGTGGCGCTGTCCTTTGGATCATGTTGCGCTTTCAGCGTCGGATCACGCCAAAAGCGAGCGGGCGCGCACCAAAGATACTCGCGAGATATGTCGTCTGGGCGCTCACATTTTTGGGCAGGGGTCCGTTTGGGAACTCAGAAGAGCTCAACTGGTAGGCAACAATGTTATCGAAAACGTATCATCTCAAGTTTCCAAGCCTCGATGCGGCACAGATCGCGGCCCCTTTCATCACGGAGATTCTGGGGAATGCGATTCCGGAATGCCGTATCTCAGGCCTGACCGTCATGATCGGCAAGGAGGGGGACATTTCCGTCAACCTGTTCTTCCCGAGTATCGCGGATCTCAAGAACTTCGAAAAGAAACATGGGGGCTTCATCCAGACGATGAAGAAAACCTTTCTCTTTCGATCTACCGGGTTCGAGGGGGTCTGTATTTTCAATTTCGATGGGAACGCCGAAGATGCCGCCTGAGCGCGGGATTTAGTCTGGCACGCCGGTTGCATCGGCGCATGCAGATGTCACCGGCTAGCAGGCCGACAGATTGAGAAAGACCTGATCACATGGCGAGTGTGTTCCCAAACAAGCTGTGTCCTGAACGAGGGCCGCAGGCATGACGGCGCGTGCAGAGCAGGTGCCCGAGCAGGCCTCTGGCGGGGCGTTGCTTCGCGTCTCGTCGGACAAGATCGGGCGATTGATGGACCTCGTGGGCGAGTTGTCGCTGTCGGTGTCTGAAACCATCAATGCGCCGGAACTGGCCAATCTCGACCTTGTGGGGTTCGAGGCGGCGGCACATCGGCTGTCGATGATCGTGGGCGAGGTGCAGGATGCCGCAAGCGAATTGCGGCTGGTTCCGGTGGATGAGGTGTTTCGCAGGCTCAAGCGCATGGTGCGTGAATTGCAGCGTGAAACCGGCAAGCAGATCGACCTTGAGATGCGTGGCGAGGATACATCCATCGACAAGCTTGTAGCGGACCGTCTTTATGATCCGTTGCTGCATGTGGTGCGCAATTCCGCCGATCACGGACTAGAGCCGCCGGCCGAGCGCGAGGCGGCGGGCAAATCGCCTGCGGGCCGCATTATCCTGTCTGCCGCTCAGGTGGGCAGCGAGGTGCGAATTCAGGTGATCGACGACGGGCGCGGGCTGAACCGGGGTAAGATCCTGGCCAAGGCGCGCGAGCGGGGTCTCTTTGGCCCGACCGAAGAGCCCGAAGATGCCGCCGTTTGGAAGGTGATCTTTGAGCCCGGTTTTTCGACCGCCGAAGCCGTGACAACCCTATCTGGGCGCGGTGTGGGTATGGATGTGCTCAACACCACCATGAAAGATTTGCGGGGGCGGATCGGGGTCCAGAGCGAAGAAGGCAAGGGCACGACCGTGTCGCTGCATATTCCGGTGTCTTTGGCCTTTCTCGATAGCGTGATCCTGCGGCTGGGCACGCAGCTTTATTGTGTGCCCATCGACGATATTGCCGAGATCGTCAAACCGGGTCTCGGGGATCATCTGGCCCTGTCCGCCGAGGGCGGATGCGAGATGTTGCGACAGCGCGACCGGTTCATTCCGGTATGCCGCCTGGAGAAGTTCTTTGACGGTATGCGCAGCGAATTGCCGCCGCTGTCAGAGATGGTGTTCATCGTGTTCGAGTCGACCTCTGGGCCGATTGCGGTGCCCGTTGATGAAATCCTTGACCGTCAGCAGGTGGTGATGAAGCCGCTTGAAGGCACGCTGACACGGGTGCGCGCGAGCTGGGGCTTTGCTCTCTTGTCCTCTGGCGAGGTGGCGATGGTGCTCGATTGCGAGCGACTGGCAAACGGGGGCGGGCGCTGATGCAGGTCTATGCGGATCAGGCCGGATTCGAGCAGTTGCGCGATTGGTTGAGCCGCCGCTGCGGAATCACCTTTGGTCCGTCCAAGGCTGATCTGCTGCGGCAGCGTATGGAGCGCGTGTTGCGGCGGTTTGATCTGCCCGATCTGAACCATCTCGCGCGCGAGTTGGACCGCGTTGGCGCGCAGGATCTACAGCTTGCGGTGCTGCACGCGGCCTCGATCAACCACACCTATTTCTTTCGCGAGATCGAGGTGTTGGATCAGTTCATGAACCTTGCCCTGCCCGAACTGAAAGAGCGGCCTGAGTTCCGCTTTTGGTCGGCGGCCTGCTCGAGTGGCGAAGAAGCCTATACCGTCGGCATGATGCTGGCCGACCGGTTGGGGCCCGCGGCGCTGAACCGCACGCATATTCTGGGCACTGACATCAGCGATCCGATGGTCGAGCGGGCCGAGTTGGGCATCTATTCCCACCGCCAGTTTTCGCAGACCGATCCGATGGTGCTCAAGCGTTGGTTCGAACCTGCGGGGCTGGATCAATACAGGGTGGCGCCCGAGTTGCGTCGGGCCTGCACCTTTCGGCGCATGAACCTCAAGGCGACACCCTATCCGTTCAACCTTCCGTTTCAGGCCGTGTTCTGCCGGAACGTGCTCTATTATTTCGACCGGGCCGATCAGGTTGCCACGGTGAATGCCCTCTATGACGTGGTCGAGCCGGGTGGCTGGCTGATCACCTCTGTGACGGAATCCGTGCGCCAATTGGGCACCCTATGGGAGCCTGTCGCCACCGGTCTTTACCGAAGGAGGTCATGATGACCCGCTCTGCTGCACCCGTCACGGTGCTTGTCGTAGACGATTCAAGTTTTTTCCGGCGTTTTCTGACCCGGACGCTTGGTGCTGATCCCGGCATCGAGGTGATCGGCGAGGCCGCGAGTGCCGAAGAGGCGCATGAGTTTGTCATGGCGCGCCGTCCGGATGTGATCACGCTTGATCTGGAAATGCCGGGGCTGGGCGGGATGCAATTCCTGCGTCAGACCGTGGCGCGGCTGCGAATTCCCACGATCGTTGTCTCGTCAAGCACGCAGCTTGGGGCGCGCCGCAGTATCGAGGCGCTCGAGGCCGGGGCGGTCGATGTGATGCCCAAGCCGCAAGGCGTGGCGCCGGGTATGGTCGACAATATCGCATTGGCGACCATTGCTGCGCGGGTGCGGGCGGTGGCACAGGTCGATATGCACCGGATGAAATCTCCGGTTTCGGATCCAGCGCCAGTGCCGTCGCCGACACTGGCCGCTCCTGTTTTATCGCGCGATTGGGTGATCGCGCTTGGCGCGTCGACAGGCGGGGTTCAGGCGCTTGGCTCTTTGTTGCAAGCACTGCCTGCCAATTGTCCGCCTGTCGTGATTGTTCAGCATATGCCTGCGGGTTTTACCGAGGCCTTTGCCCGACGGCTTAACGCGACCTGCGCCATCGAGGTGCGCGAGGCGCACCATGGCGACCGTCTGAGCCCTGGCCTCGCCCTTATTGCGCCGGGGGGCGAGCGGCACATGCGGCTGCGCCGCGCCGCTTCGGGTACCTTGGCGGTCGAGCTGGTGACGGGCGATCCGGTTTGTTTTTCGATGCCTTCCGTCGACGTGCTGCTGACATCAGCCGCGCAAGTGGCTGCGCCGCGCCTGAGTGCCGCCGTGCTGACCGGCATGGGCAGCGACGGGGCCAATGGCCTGCTGGCTGCGCGTCTTGCCGGGGCGCAGACCTATGTGCAGGACGAAGCAACATCGCTGGTCTTTGGCATGCCTGCACGCGCCTGGGAGAGAGGGGCTGCGCTGGCGCAAGTGCCGCTCGACCAGATGGCGGCGCAATTGCTGGCTTCGGTTGGCACGACATCTGCAACCCAGCGGGCACCCGCCGCCCCGGCCCCCCGAATGACCCATAGAGGAGTCTGACCATGACCAAAACCGCGTTTGCCGATACGCAGACACCGCAGACCGAGCTTCAGGCCGAGCCGTCGGATTCCATTGAGACCATGTATCTGACCTTTCCGGTCGGCTCTGAGCTCTACGGGGTTTCGATTGGCGTCGTGACCGAGATTGTCGGATTGCAACGCATCATGAGCGTGCCGGACGTGCCGCATTACATCAAGGGCGTGATCAACCTGCGTGGCAAGGTGATCCCGCTGATGGACGTGCGGCTGCGCTTTGGCATGCCGGACAAGGCCTATGATGACCGCACCGTGGTGATCGTGTTGCAGGTCAATGATGCGCCGGTGGGCCTGATTGTCGATGGTGTCAACGAGGTGCTCGATATTCCGGCGAACCAGATTGACCGGACGCATAGTTTCTCGGGCTCTGAGGGCCGCAGCCTTGTGTTGGGTCTGGGCCGTCTGGAAGAGCGGGTGGCCATCCTGCTCAATGTCAACCTACTGGTCGAGGATGACGTGCTCGTCCCACCAATGATGGCCGAGGCCTGATCCATGGCTGCCCCAGAACCCAATCCCCCGGAGACCGATCCGGACCTTGTTTTCACGTCCCGGTCGGCCGCAACGCCGACGACGGAGACATCCTCCCCCCAGCCCGCGCCGGACCAGCCCGCCGGCGACACCGAAAGGAAAGAACAAATGACCTCGCAATCCCCGCGCGACAGCAAACCCAAGGCCAACGACACCATGGACGATATGAAAGAAATGGATTTCTCGAAGCGCGTTGTGGCCACCACGCTGTTGGCCTCGCTTGGCAATCCCATCATGGTTGCGGATGAGGATTACAACATCCTCTACTGCAACGAAACCGGGTTCCAGATGTTCGAGCGGATCGAGAATGACATCCGGTGCGATCTGCCGAATTTCCGGGCGCGCGACATCATCGGCAAGAATGTCGATGTGTTCCACAAGAACCCGCATTACCAGCGGCGTATCATGGACAACATGACAGGTCCGCACGAGGGGGCGTTTACCGTCGGAGGCATCTCTCTGGAGTTCACCGCGACGCCCGTGCCGGGCGTCGAGCGCGGCACGCAATTCGTGCTGGTGGAATGGCGTGACGTGACCGAGATCAAGCGCGTCACGGCCGAGAATGACCGCACGCTGGATCAATTCCGGCTTCTGCTGTCCGAGATGGAAAAAATGGCCGCGGCGCATGATGCGGGCGATATCGATGTCTTCATCGACAGCAACACCTTTGACAAGGCAGAGGTCCGCAAGGCGGCAGAGATGCTCAATGCTATGGTGCTGGCGCATATCGAGACCAAGAAGCTGGCGATGGGTGTCTTTGAAGAGTTCGGCGAAGGTAATTTCGATGCGCCCTTCCCGCAGATGCCGCGCAAGAAGGTGTTCCTCAACACCATCATCGAGAAGGTACGCGGCAACTTCCGGGGGGTCGTTGCTGAAATCCGCACGCTGTCGGATTCCATTGTTGCGGGCAATCTTGACGTGCAGGCCGACCTGTCCAAGTTCAAGGGTGAATACCGCAGTGTGATCGAGTCTTTCGAACAGGCGTTTGGCAGCCTCAACAGTGCCTTTGCGGTGATTGCAGAGCAGGTGGATCAGGTGGCGACAACGGTCACTCAGGTGGCCCATTCGAGCCAGACGCTCTCGACCAATTCACAGGTCGCCTCGGCCTCGGTCGAAGAGGTGTCTGCGTCGGTCAACCAGACAGACCAGCAGGTGCGCGCCAACGCCGAGTCGACACAGAAAGCGTCGAAATTCGTGGGCAGCGCCGTGGGCCTGGCCGATCAGGGTGCCGCCAAGATCAAGGACATGGTCACCGCCATGCATGGCATCAAGACCTCGTCTCAGGACATTGCCAAGATCATCAAAGTGATCGACGAGATTGCGTTCCAGACCAACCTTTTGGCGCTGAATGCGGCGGTCGAGGCGGCGCGGGCTGGGCAGCACGGGCGCGGCTTTGCGGTGGTGGCACAAGAGGTGCGCAACCTCGCCGGGCGCTCTGCCAAAGCAGCGCGCGAGACCTCGGATCTGATCGAGGATGCGTCGAACCGGGTGAATGCGGGTGTGCGCATTGCGGATGAGACATCCGAAGCCTTCACCGGCATTTCCCAGCAGATCACGCAGGTCAAGGAAATCGTCGAAGAGATTGATCGCTCTGGCGCGGAACAGTCACGCGGCGTGGCGCAGATTTCGATGGCTATGACCGAAATCGCCAAATCCGCGCTCGATTCCAGCCAACAGGCGGATGAGCTTGCTGCCGGAGCCGCCGAGATGAGTGCGGCCACCCAGCAGATGAAAGAGGAAATCGGCCGCTTCAAGCTGCGTCGCACGGCTGCGGCTATGCCGATGGGGGGCTTCAACGGTCTGACGCCCGAGATGATGGCGCAGATTCAGGCGATGATGAGCGGCAAGCCCAACGGGCGTCTGAACGGCGGCGGATCGCTTGATCTCGACGCACGCGGCTTTCACGGCTTCTGAGGCAAGCGGGGGGCGGCCCGGTGCCGCCTCATTCCCGCGCAATTCCAGATAATTCGGAGTAATGACGATGGTTTACAATGTAATGGTGGTGGACGATGCCGCAATGATGCGGCTCTACATCTCCAGCTTTCTGAAATCCCGCAAGGATTTCAAACTTGTGGCACAGGCCGCCAATGGGCAAGAGGCGCTGGACAAGTTGCCGGATCTTCCGGACCTTGACCTGATCCTGCTCGATATCGAGATGCCGGTGATGGACGGGTTGGAATTTCTGCGTCACGCCAAGCTCAAGACGCGGGCCAAAATCTGCATGCTGTCCTCGGTGACGGTGCAGGGGTCGCCCTTGGCTGCCAAGGCGCGCGAACTGGGGGCGGATGGGGTGGTTTCCAAGCCCTCTGGCACGGTGTCGCATGACCTCGAGGAAAAGACCGGAGACGAATTGACGCGCGTAATGCGGGCGCTGGTCGGGGCCTAAGGGCCGGAATGCAACCCACTGGGCGGGTGACACCATGATGGACGAGATGGACGAAATCTGGATGCTGTATGCCGATGACGGCGCGCAGTCCCTTGACGCTATGGAAGCGGCGCTCGATGCCCTTGAAGGGGGCGCAGGCGATATGGGCGCGCATATCGGCGCTCTGTTCCGGGCTGTCCATACCTTCAAGGGCAACTCGCGCGTGCTGGGACTGGCCCAGGTCGAGGGGCTGGCGCATCTGGCCGAGGATCTGATCGGGCTGGTGCGCGATGAAGGCGTGCCGATGAGTGGTGAGATCACCGACATCCTGATGCGCACCGGCGATGCGCTGCGCGGGATGCTGGAAGAAACCGCCGACACCCGCGCCGATGTAGAGCCGGAACCGACGGCGGGGCTGAAACAGGATTTGCGCGCGATGATCGGGCGGCTGACAGGGCGCGAGGCCGAGGCACCCGCGGCCCCGTCTGAGGACAAGGCCGCCGAGCCGCAGAATGAGGCAGCGCCGACGCCCGCTGACGTGCAAGAAGAGCCGGAAGCCGCTCCACCCGCGCCCGCACCCAAACCCAAGGTTCCGGCCTTTGATATGGGTCTGGCGGGGTTGCTGGATCAATTGGATGGCGGCGATGGCGCGGATTTCGACGAATTCGAAGGTGACGATGACGAGCCGGAGTTTGACCAAGATCTAGCCCCCGAGGCAGAGGCCGAGGAAGAGCCTGACGTTGAGCCCGAGCTGGAGCCAGAGCTGGAGGCGGAGCCCGAGCCTGAGCCCGCACCGCAGGTCAAGACCGTAGCCGAGGTTACAGAAGGCAAGCTCTTGGCACCTGACCCGGAGCATCACAAGATTTTCAACGATATGGCCGTCAAGGCGTGCGACGGGCTTGACGCTCTGCTTGCGGATTGGGCCGAGGACAGCAGCCCACGTGCTGCGCGCAAACAAGCGGATAACCTGCACTATGCGGCCGGGCAATTGAACCTTGCCGATTGGCTGGCCCTGTTGGGACCGTTTCTAGATGCAGATGCCCCGGACCTTACCGCAACCCGCGATCTGAGCAAGGCGATGCGTCGCCTGTTGGGCGGAGAGAGCGCCGAGCCTGAAGCGATGGACATGCCCGCCCCAGAGGCACAGCCAATGCCAGCGCCGGCCCCGGTTGCGGCCCCTGAGCCAGAGCCTGAACCCGAGGTTGCGGCCGCCCCTGAACCCGAGGCTGCGCCGCAAAAGAAAACCAAAGCACGGCCCAAACCCGTTGTCGAAATCACTGAAGGCAAGCTGCGGGCAGACCCGACGTATCATCAAATCTTTGCCGATATGGTGGCCAAGACGCTCGAGAAACTAGACGCGCTTTGCTCGGATTGGTCAGAGGCGACAAGCCCAGCCACTTTGCGCAAAGAAGCGGATGGCCTGCGCTATGCCGCGCGGCAATTGTATTTGGCAGACTGGGTTGCGCTGCTGGACCCGATAGCCGACGCCACAGGCATGAGCCGCCCCGACGCCGACGGCCATGTCGCCGCGCTGCGGGCCCGTTATGCCAAGGATTTCACGTCCGGTCACATCCCCACGCCCACGCCTGAGCCGGTCGATGCGATCAGCGATGGCCGCGCGTTCTTCAACGCGGTTGCAGAGCTTTATCCGCTGATTTCCGACCAAGGCATACGGATGGCGGGCCAAACGCCCTGCACCATGGACGAGCGGCGCGATTTGGCGGAACGGATTGCCGATCTGGCCGCGCCACGCGGCTATGTGCGGCTGGTCGATAGCGCCCATAGGCTGTCGCAAGAGCCTGCAGGCCAGGCTTACCGTGCGGCGGAACTGGCGCTGTATGAGGAATTGGTCAGCGTCGAGCGCAGCCTGCCCGCCTCGGTCTTCGATGCCGAGAGAATGGCACCAAGCAAGCTTTTGAGCATGTGGTGCGCCGATCATATCTTTGAGACGCTGCAAAGCCTGCGCAGGGGTCTGGAGGCGCGCGGTGGCGAGGCAGAGGCCAATTGGTTCCCGGCCTTCGACACGTTGATGCGGCAGGTTCATTTCGCCTGTTTGAACTATCGGATCGACACCGCGTCGCAACTGACGATGGCGCTGATTGATCTATTCGCGCGGGTGCGCGTTGATCAAAAGGCACCAGATGTGATCCTGCTCCAGATGGGGCGCGGGTTCATCGATACGATGGAACTGGTGTTCGATGCGCTGGATCAGGGCGATACGCCCGATACGTCGCGGATCGAAAAGATGTTTGAAGAGGCGACCAACGCCTGTTTCGTAGCCAGTGGCGTGATGACCGCCAAGAGCATCGAGACGCGGTTGGGCCTGCCACCGGAATTCCACCGCGTGATGTCGCCCGAGAGCGTCAAGACCGCCCATGAGGCGATCAAGGAAGGCTTGCATTTCTACGTTTTGCGCGCCGATCTGAATGATGATGACGCGCTGGCGCAGGGCTTTCTTGAGTGGATTACCACCGGCGTCGTCCGCATGATCACCAACGTGACGGTGTTCTTGGATAAGGCGACCCTGTTTGATTTCCTCGTCGCCTCGACGTTGGAAGAAGATCGGATGGTCGAGCGGCTTGCCATGCTCGACCCAACTGGCGCGCGCCTGATGATGGCGCGGGCGTTGCGGGTAAGTGAGGCATCTGAAAGCGATGCCGTCGAACCGGACACGCTCGACCTGATCCCGATGTCGGATGTTGGCGACAGCCTCGCGTTGCTCGAGGCGGTGGGGGCGATTTCCGCCAGCCATGCGCAGCTTGAGCATGAATTGACGCAGCTGGCCTCGGTTGATCTGGTGCAGGATGTGCTGGAGGCGCTGCGCGTCGCCGGGGTGGGTGAGTTGGAGCAGCGTGTGCGCTCTGTCCTGCGCGACCGTTTGGAGCAGCATCATCTGCGGCTTCAGGAAATCAGCGAGTCCGGTGCGCAACTCTCTACAGAGCTGTCACATCTGCAACAAGAAAGCGTGGCGCAGCGGTCGCGCCCGGCCGAGGTGCTGTTGCGTCCGCTCAAGGCCTATGTCGCCACACGCTCGCGCAAGATCGGGGTCGATGCAACTGTCACCTATGTGGGCGGCGATGCAATGCTCGACCAAATGTTGATCGAGGAATTGCGCGGCCCGCTCAAGACCCTGGTCAATCTGCGACTGGCGGGAGAATACCCTGCCTCGCGGTTTCATATCTCGGTCGAGGCCGAAAGCGATCACGTGCGCGTCGAGCTGACCGATAACAGCCCCGAGGCTGCGACAGCCCCCGCCTATGCTGCGCTGGCCGATGAGATGGCGCGCAAAAAGGGTGCGCTGCGCCGCGTCAGCCTGCCCGCTGGGGCCGGGGTGCGGTTCCATCTGCGCGTGCCGCAGCATATGATTGTCCTCGATGGCATGGTCGTCCGAGTGGGGCATGTGCGCTATGTGCTGCCTGTGGACACGATTCACCGCATCCTTCAGACCGACCGGCTTTTGCCTGTGTCGGCCTCTGGGGCAACGCGGATGCTCAACATCGACGAGGGCGCGCTGGTGCCGGTGCATCCGCTGATGCCAGAGGCGCCCGAGGCGGCGCGGGGTGCACGGCTCTATGTGATTTTGAGCAGCAACGAAACCCGCATCGCCATTCCGGTGGACGAACTCTTGGGGCAGCAGCTTGTGATGCTGCGTCCGTTGCAGGGCGTTTTGTCGGGGATGCGCGACATGAGCGGTATCGCCGTCCTGTCGGGGGGCGAAGTGGGCATGGTTGTGGCCGTCAGCGCCTTGGTTTCGGGCGATACGCGCACAGCGAGCGTGGCCGCGTGAAACTCTGCCCCGGTGGTCATGCCACCGGGGCTAACATCCTGACGCATTTTGCCGTTTTGAAAAACAGATCTGGCAATCATGTCAAAGGAAGTTTCGATGAGTTTCGCCTTCGCCCGTTCCCGTTACCGTCAGGCCGAGACCCTCGTGCAGGAGGCGGCCACCGACCCCTATGACATCGTTTTTGTCACGCTGCGCGAACTCAACCGCTCGCTTGGTGTCTTGGCGCGCACCCAACAAGAGGCGCGCCCATTGCCCTCTGATCACGTCAATCGGGTATTGACGGCGATTTACATCCTGCAATCGAGCCTTGATTTCGAGGCGGGTGGCGATCTGGCAGGGGATTTGTTCCAGCTGTACGAATTTGCACGGTTCCACGTGCTCAAAGGTCTTCGGGGCGAGGAGGGCGCGCGCCTGACCGAGGCCGCCGCCGCCATGGGCGATATTCTGGACGCCTGGCAACAGATCGGATCTCAGGTCAAGGCGCAGGCGGTATGACACGTGTGGTACAACAGATGACCTATAGCCTTCTTGGCGATCAGATCCGTAACTTGACGACCGCGCTTGTCGCAGCAGCCGAGACGGGCGATCACGCGGCGGTATCGCGTGCGGATCATGCCCTGCGCTGCGCAGTCATTGCCTTGGTTGGTGGTGCCTCTCTCGCAGAGGATGGCGCGCAGGACCGCATCGCGATCCTGGCCGAGGCGCTGGATGCCGTGCGTCGCACCGCCGATGTGTTATCGGCCAAGGCGGCGCGGCGGGCAGGGCAGGGGCGGGCCAATCTGGTCTATCTGAACTGCGACCGCAAGGTGGGGCCGCGCTGATGGCGATTGCGTCTGAAACGGCCTGCGGCACCTGTCTGCGGCTGCGCATGTTTCTGACAATTGCGGGCGCGTTGATTGCCGGGCTCTACCTGCAACCCGGATGGGCTACGGCGGTGGCGGGGTTGATGCCGGCACCTCTGTTGATCGGCTGGGCAATCTGTGGTTTTGGAACTCTGGGCTTTGCGCTGCGCCTGCGGCATCATCTGCGGCATCAGCGCTAAAGAAAACCCGGCACGCCCTCAGCAGAGGCGACGCAGAAGCCGCACCAAACCCCAGACATGCTGACGCCGGGGTTCGCCATGTTCATCACAAAGAACGAGTTCCACGCCCACCTTGTGCGGATCGGTGCCGGGGGCGGGTATGAAGGTCTGGCGCATGGCGATCATGGGATGTCCTTTCTCGGGCTTGGTATTTGTTTTCGGGCTGCAAGAAGTCTGCCAATCACGGGGCATGGGCCCAGTCGAGGATCAGAACCTCAAGAATGGCGGGCTCTTCGCCCATGGCGATCAACCGGGCGTTCATCGCCTCTTGCAGGGTTTCAGGCAGGCTGTCGCGCAGCGCTGCAAGGCGTGTATCGGCAGGCAGGCTTTCGGCGGCGCGCAGCATGACATCGGCCAATTCGGCCTGCGCCTCTTGCTGGCGATCAGCCAGTCGCGCCATAAGTTCAAGACTGCCTGCCTCGCGCAGGGCAACGCCCAAGCCGATGCTGAGCGTGCCGCCACCCTCGGGCAGCGACACCGTCACAGGCAGGCTGAGCGGCAGATAGCGGCGCGGCTCTGGCCCTGTGGGGGCCTCTGATGCGGGCGCGGGTGCCGCTGTGGGCTGTGGCACCGCAGGCGTCTGGTTCAGGATCCAGAGACTGGCCAAACCAAGCGCGATTGGCCCGAGACTTGCAGTCACGGCAAAGACAATCAGCGGTTGGCGAGGCGAAATCCGGGTCATGTAAGGCAAAGAGCAAGGATCGCGCCAAGCGGCGCTAAACTGGCGGTCTTTTCTGTCGTTGTGATTGCGTGGGGCCGTGTCGCCCGAGCGACGCAAAGGAACCAAAAGGAGTGGGCAGAGTGGCGGGCGCCTTGTCGAAATTCAGGATTCTGCGCCGGGCTGCGGGACAGGCCACACCGGGCCAGACACCGGATGCCTTTCCTCTGGTGCGGCGAAGCACCAATCTGCATGACATTTCACTGGTCGAGCGGCATTTGCCGGAAATCCTTGGGCGGGCCTTGGCGCGCAGCTGGATTGATCGCGCGTTCAGCACTGCCCTCTTGGCCGATCCCAAAGCGCTGCTTGCACAGCACGACATTCATTTGCCCGAGGCGGTCAGTATCGAGGTGGAAATGACCCCGACGCAGCGGCATCGCTTGGTGGTCTATGAGCAGCGCCCCGATGGCGAGCGGCGGCGCATGATGTATCTGCAACTCGTGATGATGGCGGGCAAATAGATGCGGCGCGTTCTGCTGGTCTCTGCGCTCTGGCTATGTGGTGCGGCGGCGATGGCCGGGTCCACGCCGGATTTCGGTCGCGCCGTGGCCTTGGCTCAGGATGGGCAGGCGGGCGCTGCTGTGGCGATTTTCGCGGATCTGGCACAGGCCGGGCACCGCGCGGCGCAGGTCAATCTGGCGGTGATGCTGGCGCGCGGGCAGGGCGTGCCGCAGGATGATCAGGCGGCGGCCTATTGGGCGTGGCGCGCCCGTCTTGCGGGCGAGATGCGGGCGATGGAGGTCAGCGACCTGTTGCTGGGGCGGCTGACAGAGGCGGCGCGCGCCCGTCTGGCCGACCGGCTGATTGCCGATCTGAGCGCGCGGGCCAGGGACGGCGTGCCGGGGCAATTCGCGGCGATTGGCCGGGTTGAGGCGCAGTTGCGCACGCCCGCGAAGATGGACGAGGCGGCGCTGTGGTTCACCCTTGGGGCCGCGTTTGAAGAGCCGGGTGCCGTGGCGCTGCGCGAGGTGGCGATGGCCGATCTGGAGCCAAAGGCACGGTTGGCGGTGCAGGAACGCGCAGGCGCAGAATTTGTCAAATGGTGCGCAGACATGCCCGCCGAGGCGCGCCCCGAGGCGTGCAGGCCTGTGCCTTGAACGGCCCGAGGCTGCATTTTTCGAACATGGGGCTAAAATTGCCGAGGCATTGGTCGTAAGACCTGATTGGGCTGGCACGCGGCTTGCAGACTGAGATCGAACAGAGACCTCAGGAAAGGCAGCGCCGATGTCCTCGAACGTGATGCATGTGGCCAAAACCGGGCTGAACGCCCAGCAGGCCCGCATTCAGGTGATTTCCAACAACCTGGCCAACGTCAACACCACCGGATTCAAGCGCGACCGCGCCAATTTCGAAACGTTGCTCTATCAGACGCTGCGTCCGGCGGGAGCGCAAACCTCGGAAGCCACTGAACAGACCGCGCCCACCACGTTGGGCACGGGTGTGCGCCTTGTCAGCACCGAAAAGATGTATACCCAAGGCAGCCTGACCACGACCGACAACGCGCTTGATCTTGCGATTGACGGCAAGGGGTTCTTTCAGGTGCTGATGCCCGACGGGCGGATCGGCTATACCCGCAACGGCACGTTTTCCCAGAATGCCGATGGCGTGCTGACCACATCGAGCGGTTATGTCGTGCAGCCCGAAATCCAGATCCCCCCCGAGGCCACCAGCATCAGCATTTCCCGCGATGGCATCATCAGCGTGACCCTGCCCGATGCGGTCGAGGCCGAAGAGGTGGGGCAGTTGACCCTTGCGCAATTCGCCAACCCGCGCGGGCTAGAGCCGGTGGGCGAGACCTTTGTGGTCGAGAGCACCGCCAGCGGCGCACCGGTTGTGGGCAATCCGCTTGAGGATGGCATGGGCGATCTGGTTCAGGGCGCGCTTGAAACCTCGAATGTCAATGTGGTGCAAGAGCTGGTCGAAATGATCGAAGCGCAGCGCGCCTATGAAATCAATTCCCGCTCCATCTCGGCCTCGGACGAGATGATGAGCTATCTCGCCAACAACCTCTGAAGGGGACCATGATGCGCCGTTTCACCTGCACCGCCGCCGCGCTGATCGCGCTGGCGGGCTGCTCCACCAAGATCGAGGAAGCGGAATCGGAGCTTTACGCACCGGTTTATCCGGTCGAAGAGGTGCAGCAATCGCGCCTGATGCCCACCGGTTCGATCTATGCCGGATATTCCAACGGTCTTTTCGTGGCCGACCGGCGCGCGCGTGCCGTGGGCGACATCCTGACGGTCGAATTCTCGGAACGGTTCGCCGCCAGCAAATCGCAGGCCGCGGGATCAAGCAAGACCGACAGTTTCGAGCTGGATTTGCCTGACGTTCTGTCCTTTGGCTTTGACGATGGGCGCCTGACCAGCGGCACCACCCGCAGCTATGCCGGGCGGGGCAATGCCACGCAGTCCAATTCGCTGACCGGCCGGGTGTCGGTTTCGGTGGTGCGGGTGCTGCCGGGTGGGAATCTGGAAATCATCGGGCAAAAACAACTGACGCTGAACAACGGTCAGGAATATATCCGTCTGCGCGGTGTTGTGCGGCCTACCGATATCTCCGCTGATAACGTCGTGCGCTCGGACCGGATCGCCCATGCCGAGATCAAATATGTCGGGGCCGGTGACGTGGCCGATACAGCCAAACAAGGCTGGCTGCGCCGCGCCTTTGAAACCGTGTCACCGCTATGATGGGCGCGGGTATGCTGCGGTTTCTGCTGTTGCTCGTGTGCCTTGTGCCGGGGGCGGCGCTGGCGGACCGGCTCAAGGATCTTGCCGATGTGGCCGGGGTGCGGTCAAACCCGTTGGTGGGCTATGGCCTGGTCGTGGGCCTCAATGGCTCGGGCGATGGCAATTCGGGGCTGACGCGGCAATCCATGCAATCCATCATCTCGCGCCTCGGGCTGGAGGTGGGGACCAATGATCTGGATGCCAAGAATGCGGCTGCGGTGATGGTGACGGCGGAATTGCCGCCGTTTCTCAAGCCCGGTCAAGTGCTGGATGTGACGGTCTCGACCGCTGGCAAGGCCAAGTCGTTGCAAGGTGGCACCCTCTTGATGACGCCGCTGATGGGGGCCGATGGCGAGGTTTACGCCATCGCCCAAGGCAATATGGTGGTTGGCGGTCTGGGGGTGCAGGGCGGTGACGGCTCGTCTGTCGTGGTCAATGTGCCCACCGTGGGCCGGGTGCCGCGCGGTGCCACGGTTGAGCGTATGGTCGAGACGTCGTTTCTCGAAACCGAATATTTCGTGCTGAATCTTAATCGCCCGGATTTCTCGACCGCGAGCAATGTGGCCGATGCGATCAATGCGCAATTCGGCGATGGCGTGGCCGTGGCCTTTGACGGCAGTTCGGTGCGGGTGCGTGCGCCTGCCGATCCGGCGGCGCGGGTGCCGTTCATGGGGCTTTTGCAGGATATCGAGGTCGATCCCGCTGCGCCGCCTGCCCAAGTCATCGTCAATGCGCGCACCGGCACGGTGGTGATCGGTGGCATGGTGCGGGTGACGCCCGCCGCCGTGTCGCATGGGTCGCTGACCGTGCGGGTGAACGAGGATTTCAACGTCGATCAGGCCGCGACGGTGGTCAATGGTCAGGATGGGGGCGTGGTGGTGCCGGGCAATGCCGTGGTGACACCGGACACACAGATTGACGTGGAACAGGAAAACAATCCCGCCTTCGTTTTCGATCCCGGTGTGTCGCTGGCTTCGCTGGTTGATGCGATCAATGCCGTGGGGGCAAGTGCCGCTGATCTGGTGGCTATTCTTGAGGCGCTGCACCGTGCGGGTGCGCTGCGCGCCGAACTGATCGTGATCTGAGGAGCGCGCCGCCATGACCCTGCCCCCGCTTGCCACAGCGTTTGACGCGCGCCAGACCGCCAGCCTCTCGGATGACCGCATTTCCGCCAAAGCCACGCGCGACGAGGATCGGCTGCGTGGCGCGGCAGAGGGGTTCGAGGCGCTTTTTCTCAATCAGATCCTACAATCGGGGCGCGCTGCGTCGTTTGGAGATTCGTTGACGGAAAGTTCTGCGACCCAGACCGCTCAATCCTTGCTTGACAGCACGCTGACCGAAGTCGGGGCCGGGCGTTCGGGTCTGGGCCTATCAGAGGCAATTTATCGCCAGTTTTCCGCCCATCTGGGTGGGGTTCAGGAGTAAACCATGGTCGATCTCATGGACATCGGGCGCGGCGGGGTTCTGGCCTATCGCACAGCGCTTGGCGTGACCGGCGAGAATATCGCCAATGTCGATACGGCCGGGTATCGCCGCCGCGACGCGGTGATGCAGGAGGTTGGCGTTGGTGGCGGTGTGGACGTGGTGGACATCCGCCGCGCCTTTGACGGGTTGGTGGCTGCGCGCAGCCGCGATGCCCAAAGCACGCTTGGTGCGGCAGAGACGCATTTGAGCCATGTGCAGGCGCTGGAAGATCGCCTTTTGCCGGGTGAGGGCGGCTTGCCCGATTTGCTGGATGGATTTTTCGATGCGCTCGACGGGTTGTCGCAGGTGCCTGAAGATCAGGGGCTGCGGCAAGCGGTCTTGAGTGCGGGCACAGCGCTGGCCGGGGGTGTGGCCGATCTGGCCGAAGGGATCGACGTGCTGACGCGCAACGTGCGCGAAGAGACCGCACAGACCGTAGAGCGGGCCAACACCGTCTTGAGCGGTTTGGCCGAGGTTCAGGAACAATTGGCGCAGGTCACCGATGAGCGCGCACGCAATCCTCTGTTGGATCAGCGCGACCGGCTCTTGGTCAATCTTGCGGAACTTGTGGCGATTGATGTCGAGATGGATGATGCTGGCCGCGCGACCGTGCGGCTTGGCGCGGATGGCAGCGGGCCGATGGTGTTGGAACGCGGTCGTGCCGGGCGGATCGAGGTTGGCACGGCGGGGCGCTACACTGTCACCTCCGCTGACACCAAAGCGGTCGAGGTGCAGACCACGCTGCGCGGCGGAATGCTGGGCGGTCTGGCGAATGCCGCCGGGGCCATGGCGCAAGCGGCCTCTGATCTGGATCTCTGGGCCAGCCGGATGGCGGAAGAAATCAACGCGGTGCATGCCCAAGGCCTGACGCCCACGGGCGGGCGTGGTGGCGCGCTCTTTTCCGTATCGGGATGGGAGGCCACGCCGGGCGCGCTGATGCGCGGCACGGGGGCGGCCAGTGTGACAATCACCGATGCAACTGTCATGCCTGCGGGGCCGCTGACCCTGGTGCAGGATGCACCCTCTGGGCTGTGGCAGGCGCGCGATGCGGCTGGGCAGGTTCTGGCGACAGGCGAACAGACCCTCAGCCTGCCGGGGTTACGGATCGAGATGAGTGGTGTGCCGCTGGATGGCGACCGGATCACGCTGGCACGGCAGGATGCCTCGGCGCGGCATATGACACTTGTGCTAAACGACCCTCAGGGGATTGCGGCGGCAGGCACGTTGACAGTCAGCGCCGTGCCGGGCAATCGCGGCACTGCCACGCTAAGCGCCACGGTGCTCAGCGCACAGGGCACCGGACCGCGGGATCTGTCGGGGGTTCTGGGGGAAAATCCTGTCGAATTTCTGAATGCAGGCGTCATCGGCGTGATCGCGGCGGGTCATGCAGATGCCGCGCTGTCGGTGCAACCGCGCCTTGCGGCGATGGATCTAGGGCCGCTTGCAGGGGCAAACCCGCAAGCGCTAAGCCTGACCACGCCCGAAGGTGTCGCGCAATTCGCACTGCCTGCGGGGCTGACGACCGACGCACTGGCGGCGGCGCTGAATTCCGGCGCGGTAGAAACCGCTGATGGGCAGCGCCTGGCCGCCTTTGGGCTTTTGGCCGAGGCGCAGGGTGATACGTTGACCCTTATGGCCCGTGACGGGGTCTTGCCGCTTGTCGCGAGCCTTGCGACCAATCTTGGCAGCGTGGCGGGTGTGGTGGTCGCCGATGCGGCCCCGGCGGCGGTGCTGTCGGTTTTTACCCGCGACGGGCGGCAACTTTCTGGTCCGCCTTTGGGTGCCACCGAAGCGGCCGCGCTGTTGACGCAGGAAAACGGGTTTCACGCAGATGCGGCCTATAGCGCCGACTACCTGGACGGGGCCGCACCCTATGGCGGGCTCAGCCTTGGGCGGCAATCCGTGGGGGGCGATCACGTGGCGCTCTTGGGGCAGGCTGGCGGTATTGCTGCCTGGATCGGCACCATCCCCGCCCCGGCCAACCCCAGCGTTGAGGTCGGCTATGAGGGGGCGACGCAATCCAGCACGCTGCGTCTACCAGAGGGGGCCAATGCGGCCTGGATGGCGCAGGAACTGACAACTGCCCTGCCGGTGCGCGCCGAGGCGGAAACACGGCTTGCGCTGGCGTTGCCCACAAGCGGAGTGCTGTCCTTTCAGCTGAGCGGGCAGAACCTGACGCCCGTCACGATTTCGGCCGATATGGGCGCGGTCGGGGTGGCAGGGCTGCAAGCGGCGATCAACGCGCAATCGGGGGCCACGGGCATCCGCGCCGAGCGGGCCCCCAATGGCGGTCGGCTGGTGCTGGTCGAGGATCAAGGCGCAGATATTTCCCTGTCGCGCCTCACCCACTCCGGAGGCGAGGCCGCCTTGTTGACGCGGTTGGCACCGGATGGCGCGGCGTTGGGCACGGTGAGCCTTGGGGCTGGCGGGCCGGATGCGGCGCGGATTTCCGGCACGGTGCGCCTGAGCGGTAGCGCTGGCTTTGGCGTCACCGAGAACGGTGTTTTGCAGGTGGCCGCACCAGATGGGTTCGAGAACGGCCTTATCACACGGCAGACTGGCGCAGCAGGCGCGCAAGTGACCCTGACCCCGGCAGAGCCGGGACCGGGGGATCTGAGCCTGAGACGGATCGCCGTGACCGGGGCCGATGGCCGCGTGGTGACGGCTGAGGCCGATCCGGCGCTTGGCTCGGGGGCCGCAATGGCGCGGGCGCTGGCCGCTGATCTGCGGGCTACGGCCCCAGCAAGCCGGATCACGGGTGCAGCGCTACCGGCGCTGCCACCCGATGGCGCGCAAATGCGCGTAAGCCTTGGGGCGCAGGATTATGGCATTCGGATGAGCGGCGGCGCGCCGGTGGTGAGCGGCCCCGAAGAGGGCCGCATCACTGCGCGATTTGACGAGAACAACCGCCTCATCCTTGAAACCGAGGGCGGCACGCTTGATGGCTCTGCTCTGCGTCTGCCCAGCGATGCGGGCGAGGCGGCGCGCTTTGGCATGGGGGCTGGCAATGCGCCGGTGACAACGGTCATCGGACAGCCGTTCGATGCCGGGAGCCTGCCGTCGAGCTTTACCATCAAGCTCAATGGGCAGGAGCATTTTGTCAGCGTGTCGGCGGGGGCGGTGGTTCTGCCTGTTACGTTCCCCGGCACAGGCTATATCAACACCGCCTTTGGCCGGGTCGAGATCGAGTTCAGCGCCCTTGACGGCGAAATGATGATTGAGGCGCAGCCGGGGGCGGCAGCTGCCGGGTTCGAGACCTTGGGCCTGCGCGCCGAGGTGACAGAAGACGGCGCGCTGCGTCTGACGGCCACGGATGACCGGGTGCTTGGGGTTGAGAATGTCGCCACTGGCGGGGGCTCTGTGCTGCGCCTCAACTCTATTCCTGATGAGGATCTGATCGTGGTGATGGGCGGCACTGGTGCCCTGCGTCTGGCAGGACAGATCAGCGATACGCCCGCGACAGAGCGCGCCCGCGAAGTGCGGGTGCTTGATGCCACCACAGGTCTTGTCGGGCTTTTCGATCGCGACAGTGGCGCGCATTTGGCGTCGCGCACGCTGGATGCGGCGGGCACGGCACGATTTGGCGATCTGGAGATCACGTTGGGCGGTGGGCGCGTGACCGGTGACAGATATTTGACTGCGCCCAACGCAGGCGGGGCCGGGGATGGGCGCAGTGTCGAGGCGATGGCCAATCTGCGGCAGCGCGACGGGCTGACCGGGCGGGGCGGCTATGCCACCGGCTTTGCCAGTCTGCAACAGCGGGCGGGGGCACAGGTTACGGCCAGCGAGAGCCGGGTCGCCACTGCCGAGGCCGAGGCTGAGAGCGCCGCACGCGCCGAGTCAGAGTTGGGCGGCGTCGATCTGGATGCGGAAGCGGCGCAATTGATGCAACAGCAACAGGCCTATCAGGCCAATGCACAGGTCCTTTCAGTGGCGCGGTCCCTGTTCGACACCCTGCTGCAAGCGATATGAGGGTTTGAATGAGTATCGGCACCAGTTTTTTTCACAACGTCACCACACGCAACCTGTCACAGGTCAATGAGCGGATCTCCGATCTGCAGGGGCAGATTTCCTCTGGCGTGAATGATCCCCGCCCCTCTGCCGATCCGGTGCGCGCCTTGCGCCTGTCGGCGGCCAAAGAACAGCAAGAGGCGTTGGATCGTTATTCCAACAATCTTGAACGGGCTGGGGCGCGGCTGGATCAGGCCGACACGGTGCTGAGCGAGGCGGGCAATGTCATGCGCCGGGTGGGCGAGTTGGCGCTGCGTGCGGCATCGGACACGGCGACGGCGACCGAGCGCGACAGTATCGGCACCGAGGTGCGGGCGCTGCGCGACAGCCTCTTGGGCCTTGCCAATGCCCGCGACGAGAGCGGTCGTGCGCTCTTTGGCGGCTATGGCACGCAATCCGATCCGTTTCGCGATGGGCCGGGCGGCGTGGTCTATCAGGGCGATGGTGGGCAATCGCGCTTGCAGGTTTCGGAATCCCTGAGCCTGCCAACAGGGCTGAGCGGGGATGCGGTGTTTGCGATCGGCTCCGAGGGCGGCGATGTCTTTGCCGTGATCGACGACTTTCTGGCCAGCCTTGGCACAGCGAGCAGTGCGCCGCGCGCCAGCGTCACGGGTGCGGGCCAGCTTGACCTTGATCTGACTCTAAGCCGTGCGCCGGCTGCGTGGTCCATGACGCTGGAGGGGCCTTTGGGATCTACGACGATTCCGTTTGTCGCCGCAGAAGGGGCCATGTCAGGGGCGGTTGAGGCGATCAATGCCCAGACCGCAGCCACCGGCATCAGCGCCGCGCTTGATCCCGAGACGGGTGGTCTGATGCTCACGGCTCAGGGCGATGTGAAGGTCTCGAATATCGCGCGCGCGCCCGATGCAGGCGGGGTGTTGATGGTGGCACGCGACGCCGAAGGCGGGACGCAAGCGCTGGTGCCCTTTGCGCGTACGCGGGATGCGGTGATTGATCGGTTGCGCGGGGCGTCAGAGCATCTGATCGACCAACGCACGCAATTGGGGGCGCTGTCGGCGGATGCCGCGCGGCAATCGGATGTGATCGACAACCGCAAGCTGGCGATGAGCCAAGCGGTGTCAGGGCTGGAGGATCTTGATCTTGCCAATGCGCTGACGCGGCTTCAGCAATCCATGCTGACGCGGGACGCCACGCAACAGGCCTATGTGCGCATCACCCAGCAAAGCCTGTTTGATTTCCTGCGCTGAGGTTTTCGGGCCTTGTGCCAAACTTGGCCCGACGCTTGCAACGCGAGGGCATGAGACATCTTATCCTTTTGTGTGTGGCGCTATTCTGGGTGCCGTCCCTTTCATCCGCCAGCACCGCGAATTGCGAGGCGCTGGCGACGCAGGCCGCTGAGCGTCATGGTTTGCCCAAGGGCCTGTTGCGCGCCATCGCGCGCACAGAATCGGGACGGGCACTAGGCGACACCGGGACACGGGCCTGGGCCTGGACCTCGAATGTGCGGGGCAAGGGCTATTACTACTCAGGCAAAGACGAGGCGTTGACCCATCTGCGACAGTTGGTTTCGCGCGGGGTTCGGGGGTTTGATGTGGGCTGTATGCAGCTCAATTATCGCTGGCATGGCGATAATTTCGCCACTCTCGAAGAGATGATCGACCCTGTCCAGAATATAGAATACGCCGCCCGATACCTAAGCGAATTGCGCGCGGAAACCGGCAGTTGGGACGCGGCGACGCGCTATTACCATTCCCGCGATCCCAGGCGCGGCGCGGCTTATCTGGGGCGCGTGCAGGCTGTCATGGCGCGCCTAGGCCCGGTCGAGGCGATGCCAGCTGTGGAACGACAGTCCGAGGCTGCGCGCGCCGCGCCGATGGTCACAGGGCCAAGCCTTCCCCCACGCGAAGCGCCGCGCCTTGCAGACCCGGCACCGCGTGAGGACCGGCGTTTTGCCGGGGCCGCGCCGCTTGTCAGCCGGGTGCAGAACGTGCGGTATTGGGAAACCGCTTCTCTTCCCGAAGGCGCAGTGCCGGTCATGCCCATGCGCAAGACCCCGCAAAAGACGCGCCGCTGAACGTGTCGCGCGTATCCTTGCGTCGGAAATCTATCTTTAGAGAGTCTCGAGACTCCTTTTGCCCGCGCAAGGATCGTCAGAGATGCTGCTATAGCGGTGGTATATCCCTCTGTATACCGGAGCGCAGTTCATGACGAGTTATTGGCCCACCTCTTCCATCACGGAACAGTTTCCCATCGACCTGCGTCTAGACGCTGTGCTCGTGGGCGACGCTGGTCTGCCCCCATCGGGTGGTCCGATTTGATTGTTAGTGCATTGTGGGCCTTTGATCCAGCGGAACGATGCTTTCGGGCGCGGGTGGGCGATAGCCCAATGCGCTGTGCGGCCTGACCGTGTTGTAGTGAACCCGCCATTGCTCGATCAGGATTTGGGCTTCCTTCAAGCTGTAAAAGATTTCGCCGTTCAACAGCTCGTCACGGAACCGGGCGTTGAAGCTTTCGCAGTATCCGTTCTCCCAGGGTGATCCCGGCTCGATATAGGCCGTCTTCGCTCCGACGGCGGCGATCCAGTCCCGCACCTTCTGAGCGATAAATTCCGGGCCATTGTCGGATCTGATGTATTCAGGCGGGCCGCGGAGGATGAACAGATCGGTCAGTGCATCCAGCACGTCCGTTGAGTTGAGCTTGCGATCGACGCGGATCATGAGCGCCTCCCTGGTGTATTCGTCGATAATGTTCAGTGTCCGGTAGACACGGCCATCTGCGGTGCGATCCTGGACGAAGTCATAGGACCAGACATGGTTGGGGCGCTCGGGCCGCAGACGCACGCACGACCCGTCGTTCAGCCAGAGCCGCCCCTTTCTCTTCTGCTTTTGAGGGACCTTCAGCCCTTCACGCCGCCAGATGCGTTCGACCCGCTTATGGTTCACACACCAACCTGCATTGTTGAGCAGGCCAGTGACCATGCGATATCCATAGCGCCCGTACTGATCAGCCAATTCAATGATGTCGTCGGTCAGACGCTGCTCGTCAGCACGGCCTTGCGGCATCTTACGCTGCGTGGATCGGTGCTGCCCCAGTGTGCGACAGGCCCGGCGCTCTGATACGCCAAGTTCCCGCCGCACATGGTCGATGCATTTCCGGCGACGCGAAGGGCTCAGAAGTTTCCCTTTGCTGCCTCGGTCAGGATCAGCTTGTCCAGGGTGAGGTCGGACACAGCCCGCCGCAATCGCTGGTTCTCTTTCTCAAGCTCCTTCAGGCGTGCGAGCTGAGACCTCCCCATCCCGCCATAGAGCTTACGCCACCTGTAGAACGTCTGCTGTGTCACGCCGATCTGGCGCACCGCCTCGGCGATCGTCGCGCCTTGTCCTTGCAGAACTTCAACCTGCCGAAGCTTCGATACGATCTCTTCGGGCTTCTCTCGTTTTCCAGCCATCGCTGATCCTCCAATTCACGGGACAATCTATCCCAGTTGGTGGACCACTTTCAGGGGGCTACTCCAGCCGGCGCTTGCTGGCTGTACGCTGCCCAGCGCTTGACAAGAGCAACGGCGGCGGCGGAAAATGTTTAGTAAGATTTCCAAAAATCGTTTTAAGTGTCTGTAATTAAACGAATTAATACTTTTGCGACTAACCCTGATCGGCTTGGTATGGTTCTTGCCCCTTCTCTTGCGAGACCTGGCAGAGTGCCGGTTGCCACGCTTTTCAGGGAGTCCCGTCAATGGATATTGCGTCGCTCATCGGTTTGATCGGTGCGCTGGGAATGGTGGTCGGCTCGATGCTGGCTGCGGGCGGTCTGGGGCCGTTCATCGACGTGGCGTCGATCCTAATCGTGTTCGGTGGGACGTTCTTTGCCGTCATGTACAAATGCACTATGCCAATTTTCCTGCGCAGCTTTGGCGCGGTGGGCAAGGCGTTCATGCCCAAGGCACCAAGCAAGGAAGAGCTGATCACCAAGATGGTCGAGTTGTCGGATGTCGCGCGCAAGAATGGCCTTATGGCGCTGGAAAATCAGGAAGTGCCCGACAAGTTCTTTTCCAAGGGATTGCAGATGTTGGTGGATGGCGCGGACGAGTCCAAGCTGGTCAAGCAACTTTCTGATGAGATCAAGGCGATGAAGGTGCGCCACGGCGAAGTGCATGAAGCGCTGCGCGGTTGGATCGACATCGCCCCCGCCATGGGTATGATCGGCACGCTGATTGGTCTGGTGCAGATGCTGGGCAACATGGCCGACCCCAAGGCCATTGGCCCCGCGATGGCGGTGGCGCTTTTGACCACGCTTTACGGGGCTTTCATTGCCAATGTGATGGTCGGCCCCGTCTTGTCCAAGCTCGAGGGATATACCGCCAGTGAAACCGCGTATCGGGATATGGTTCTGGCGGGCCTGCGCAATATCGCCAAGGGTGAATCCGGGCGCAACGTTCAAGAGCAGATGGTCGCGGTGTTGCCGCCCAAGCTGCAAACCAAACTGCTCGCGGCCTAGGCAAGGTGGTCTGAGCCATGGCGCGCAAACCCATTCCCCTGCCGGTGCCCGTCGAGGACCCCGAGGACGAGTGCCCGAAATGCCCGCCCAAGGGCGCACCGGCGTGGATGGCGACCTTTGCCGATATCGCCACGCTGCTGATGGCGTTCTTTGTGCTGATCCTGTCCTTTGCCGAGTTCAACCAGCCCAAGTTCAAGATGGTAGCAGGCTCGCTCAGCATGGCCTTTGGGGTGCAACGGCAGGTGCCGGTGATGGAACAGCCCAAGGGCACCACGATTCTGGATCTGTCCTTTAGCCCGTCACCCGAGATGTCGGTCACTGAACAGATGACACAAGACACGACCGAGACAGAGCAGCCCGAAATCCAGCGTCCGGTGACGGAAGAGGATGGCAAGGGCGCTGCCGAGGGCGAAGGGGCCGATGCGCCCGGCCAATCCGAGGCGCGCGAAATGGCCGAGGCTTTGCAAGAGGCGTTGCAGTCTGGTCAGGTCAAGGTCGAGTCCCGCGAAGGTGAAGTGGTGATGACCTTTGATGCCCCCGATGCCCAAAGCCTGCCGGGACAGTTGACCGAGGCCGCCGAGGCCCTGCAACAGGCCGCAGAGGCGACCGGGCAATCCACATCGGATGTGATGATGCAAGGGCTTGCGGACAATATACAAGAGATGGCCGAGGTTATGCAGGGCAAGGCCGAAGCAGAAACCCAAGCCGGCCAATCCGCGCGCAGCGCCGCCATTGCCGATGCACAACTCCAGGTCGCTTTGCAGCAAGAAATCGGCGAGGGGCTGGTATCGGTCGAACAGCGCGAGGACAAAGTGGTGATTACCGTGGGCGAAGGCGGGGCCTTTCCTTCGGGCGGGGCCGACCTGACGGACGAGGCGCGCGATGTCATGGCACGTCTGGCCTTTGCCGCGATGGGTGAAGCCAGCGAGATTGTCGTGACCGGGCATACAGATTCGGTGCCACTTGGTGGCGCGTCACCCTATCGCGACAATTGGGGGCTCGCGGCGGCGCGGGCATCGTCGGTCGTGCGTGAATTGTCGGGCTCAGGGCTGATCGAACCCGAGCGTCTGACCGCGACCAGCCGGGGTGAATCCCTGCCCGTGGCTGAGAATGACACTGCAGCGGGCCGCGCACAGAACCGCCGGATCGAGATTGAGATTACCTATTGAGGCGTCGGGGCTAACAGCCTGGCGTTGCGCGCCGTTGTCAGGGGCGAAGAGGGCTTATCATGGAAAACGAGATTCTGACCGCGCTCAATCGCGGCGGCACTGGGATCAATATCGCGGAACTGGCTGACTCGCTCACGCAGGCCGAAATCGCGCCCCGGCGGGCGCTGATCGCCGAGCGCATCGACCGGGCCGAGGTGCGCCTGTCGGGCTATGACCGCCTGCGCGGACAGGCCGAACAGATGGGCGATGCGCTGGAATTGATGCGCGGCCTCTCGTCTCGCAGTCTAAGCAGTGACAACAGCGCCGTTTCGGTCACGGTCAGTGATCCGGGCAAGGTAGACCTCCAAAACGCGCGCATTGGCGTCTCGCAGCTGGCGCAATCGCAGGTGCTGAGCTTTGTTGGCTTTTCCGAGGCCGAGGCCGAGATTGGCGCAGGCGCGCTGACGGTGGAATTCGGCAACTGGTCGGCGGATGTTCCGCCCGTATTCAGCGCCGGGACTCGGACGGCGCAAACCATCACCTTTCAACCCGGCAGCAGCCTTGCCGACATGGCCGAGGCGCTGAGCAGCCTTGACGGGCTGTCGGCGCGGGTCATTGACCTTGGCGATGGCACGTTTTCGCTGGGCGTCATTTCCGAAACCGGATCGCAGAACGCGCTGCGCCTCAGCGTGGCGGCGGATGCCGATCCGCGCATGGCGCAATTCGACATCAGCGCCGATCCCGGCGCGGTGCAGGTGCAAGGCGCGCAGGATGCCAAGCTTAGCCTCAATGGCATTGCCGTGACCCGCTCCAGCAATCAGATCGACGATCTTTTGCCCGGTGTGACCCTCAATGTGACGGGGCAGACCCTGAGCGATGCCAACCTTTCGGGCCGCGCCAATGTCGAGGGCGCGCTTGAGGTGATGCAAAGCTTTGTCGACATTATCAACGCCACGCAGGGCCTTGTTAAATCGCTGACTGCACGCGGCTTTGGCGAAGGTGGCGTGGCGGGCGATCTGGCGGGTGACAGCTTGGCCGATGGCGTGCTGCGCGGCATGCAATCGGTGCTTTCCCGTGGCTTTGGCGTGAAGGGCGTGCATCTGTCGGATATTGGTATCCGAACAGAGCGCGACGGAAGCCTGTCGCTCGATGCTGACCGTTTTTCAACGGCGCTGACGGCCAATCCGGCGCTGCTTGATCCGCTGATCCGTGACGATCTGGTGGGTACGACTGTGCAAATCAGTGGAACACCCGGCAGCGGTGCCACGGCGGGCCGCTATGCGTTGACCCGCGATGCCGCCACGGGCGAGGCCACGCTGGCCGGTGTGGCCTTGATCGGTTCGGCGCAGGCCAATGGCGATTGGGCTTACCGCGTGCCCTCGGGGCCGATGCGCGGCCTGACGTTGACGGTTGCCACAGGGACAGAGCGGGCTGAAATCAATTTTCAACCCAGCATGGTTGGCAGCCTGCAATCCTATTTGTCGGGCATCCTGGCCGACGGCAACGCGCTGGCACAGCGCGAGGACGCGCTGGGTGCCTCGATTGTCACCGAAACCACTGCACTCGAAGCGCTGAACTTGCGGTCTGAAGAGGTGCGCACCCGCTATCTTGGGCAGTTCACGCAAATGGAAATGATCGTGACCCAGCTCAATTCAACCGGCGACTACCTGACCAATCTGGTGGAAGGCTGGAATGCGGATCGCTGATCCGCAAAACGGCGCGCGGAACGATGGCGCGGCACCAAGGAAAGGCAAGCGGCATGGCTGAATGGCACGTGGTCTATCAGGTCTTTGGCGGTGCGCCTCTTGGAGCGTGCCCGACCTTGTCGCATGCGACGGTCGGCGTGGAAGAGTTCGCCGAGTTGCGCGAGGCTGCGCTGTCCGTTGACGGGGTGCTGCTGATCCCAGGGGCGCAGGTAACCCTTAGAGGGGCCGCGTGCACTGTGCTTGGCTCAGGTCGCGCGCAGCCGGGAATCCCCTTGCTTGACGTGATCGAGGCCAAGGGCGAGGCCCGCGATCTGGTTCTTTTGCGGCAGGAAGACACGGGTGAGACCCTCTTTCTCTATCCCCAAGCTGTGCCACATGCGCCGGGAATGGTGGCGCTTGTTGTCGATCTGACCGCTGCCGCCTATCGCCTTGATGCGGGCATGCCACTGGGATTGGTTGCAGGCACCGGAATCTTGACCCCCACGGGCGAGCGCAATGTGCAGACGCTGGTCGCAGGCGATCGAGTGCTGGATACATCAGGCGCAGAGCGGGTGGTGATCTGGGCGGGAGTGACCGACGTCGATCTTGATCCGCTAACCTCAAATTCGGTGGCACCGGTCAGGTTCGAGGTTGGGGCGCTGGGGGCCGGGCATCCCATGCGCCCGCTCAAACTGTCGCCGTTTCATCATCTGCCTGTGCCGGAGCCGGGTGCCGATGGCGCGCTTTGCCTAGGCCCCGCCTTGGGGTTTGTCGGTTTGCCGGGGGTGCGGGTGGCGCATCTGGCCGGGCGGCTGGCCTATCACCATCTGCTGCTTGATCACCACGCACTGATCCTTGCCAATGGCACCCCGGTCGAGAGCCTTTTTCCCTGTCCTGCGATGATTGCGCGACTGGCACCAGAGCTGCGGGCCGAGGCGCATGCGGCGCTTGCGGTGGCGGGTCATGCTGGGCGGGCCTATGCACCGCTGGCTGAGACCTTGGGCGTCTGGCAAACCCGCGACGCGCTGGCGCTCTGGCCCGAGGCCCTTCCCGAGAACGAAATCCTTTTGGCCGGTTGATCCGCCCGCACGCTCTGGCGGATCACTCTGCTGCGGTGTTGTGCAGCCGCGCCTGCATCAGGTCGCGCAACTGGCCGATGGCAGCTTTTTTGATCTGCGATACGCGCCCGGTTGTGACATCAAGGATCGCCGCGATTTCATAGACGTTAAGCTCTTCGACATAATAGAGTTGCAGCACCAAGGCCGAGCGTTCGGGCAGATCCTGCAGCGCGCTTTGCAGCAGGGCCTTGAGCTGGATATGCTCAACCTCATCCTCGGGGGTAGACCCATGATCGCTAAAAAGCAGCGAGTGATCGGTATAAACCTCGTCGAGCGACTGAAGCTGATTGGTCTGAAAGCGGTTTTCCCAGTCCTGGAATTCCTCGGTCGAAAGTTCGAGTGACTGCGCCAGTTCCGGCACCTCGGGTTCGCGCCCAAGCTTTTGCGACAGCTTGCGGCGGGTGGCCTCGATCTTTTGGCGCATGGTGATGGAGTTGCGGCACAGGTTGGAATTGCGGCGCAGATGGTCGATGATCGAGCCACGAATACGAATGGTCGCATAGGCGGCAAAGCTGACCCCATCACAGACCGAATAGCGTTGCGAGGCGTCGATCAGCCCCAGATAACCTGCCTGCAGCAGGTCGTCGATCTCGATGAAACGACCCACGCGACCGTGGAAATGCCACGCAAGGCGCTGCACAAGCGGCATGTGCTGTTCGACCAGACGGGTCGGATTGGGCTGTTGTTCCGCATAGGCTTGGGGGGCGATCATGACCGGGACTCCGCATCGGGGCCGTGGTGGCGAAAGAGCATGGGCTGAGCCAAAGGCGCAGGATCATCGTTGGTCGCGGGTTCGGTTGCGCTGTCGCCTTCGATCACGCGCAAGCCCTCGACCAGCCGGTCGTTGGAGGCGCACCAGAGCGGCACCAGACCCACAGCCCGCAAGGCCGCCACATCCGTGGTTGCGTCAGGCATGTCCTCGGACCCCGACAGGATCGCAGAGTCTATCCGCTCTGCCCAACGCTGCCGGAGGGCGGCGATGCGCTCGGGGCGCAGGCCGCCGGGCACGACCAGCGCGGCGCGGGCCTCTGGCAACTCCAGTGCGACTTCGGCCAAAGATGTGCCATCGCTGCCCCGCCCTGAGATCACGACGATCTGGACAGTGCCCGCTTGCGGCGCGGCGAGGGTGTCGGGGGTGTGAAACAGGGTTGTCATACCCAACAGATGCGATTTCTGTGCCAAGACGGCGCCATCCCCATGCGATCCTGTGCCACAAAAGCAGAATTCTACGGTCAGACCCGGTGTGCGGGTCAGGCGCATCAGGGCCAGTTGCAATGCGACCTGCGATTTGCCCGCGCCGACCGGCCCGACAAGGACAATCCGGGGGGCCGAGAGCAGGCGATCGCGCAGGATGAGCGGATCAGGCAGGGCCGGGGCCACGGGCTCTGGCGTTTTGTGGTCGGGGGCTTGCGCTTCGGGTGTCTCGGGGGCCGTGGCAGTGGCAGGCGCAGTGGCAGGCGCAGTGGCCTTGGCCTCGCCCAGCATCCGGTCAAAGGGTTTGGGCGCATGGGCATTCAGAAAGCTGGGCAAGCGTGGTGCAGCTGCTGTGACCGCAGCGGTCATCAGCCCAGACGACGGCGGCGGCGTGATCGGGTCAATCGGTTCATCAATCACCACGTCGACGCGCGGCGACGTAGGCACAGCCCGCAGACGTGGCGCGGGTTTGATCAGGGCCTCGGGATCGTCATCGCTGGCCACGATTACCACTTGCCCGTCGATCAGGTCATTGGACAGGATCAGGGCGTCCGGCCCGAGGCGGCGTTGCACCTGTTCCAGCGCGGTCACGCTGTCGGGGGCGCGAAAGGTCATCGTGCTCATTGGTCACATCCTCAGTTGGACGGTTTTGGCGGGGCGGTTCTGGCACCGCCGATAGAGGCGGCAATCTCGACGCGGCGATTGTCGGGCAGTTCGGAGACGGCCATCACGATGGCATCGACACCATGGGTGCGCAGAAAGGCGGCAAAGGCGCGGCGCAGCGCGGCGGAAACCACCACGACCGCCTGTCGGCCCTGACCGGCCAGCGCTTCCTGCGCCTCGTTCAGCTGGCCAAGGATCTGGCGCGTTAACCCCTGCTCGACGATCAGCCCGGCGCTCTCATGCTTGGACCGGGTCAACAAATCTTCTAGTTCGGGGGCCAGCGTGATCAGGTGCAGGCTATCTTTGAGTGGTGCAATCTGTTGCAAGAGTTGCGGGGCAAGCGCAGGGCGCAGCGCCTCGGCCATATCCTGCGGTTCGCTGAGGCGGGCGGACATGCCTGCCAGGTCTTCGAGGATGCGTGGCAGGTCGGCAATCGGCATCCGCTCTCGCAAGAGCGCGCGCAAAACGGCGGTCAGCACATGCAGCGGCACCAGTTTCGGCACCACGGATTCGACCAGCGTCGGGGCCGAGCGTTCCAGATTGTCCAAGAGCCCCTGCACGTCATCCGCGCCCAAGAGATCGGCGGCATGGGCATAAAGCATCTGGCTGAGATGGGTGGCGACCACAGAGGCGGGTTCAACCACGACGTAGTCATCCGCCTCGGCCTCGGTCTGTTGATGCGGCTGAATCCAGACGGCATCCATGCCAAAGGACGGGTCCTTGACCTCGATCCCGCGCAGCTTCCGGGTGGTGCCGCCGCCGGGCAGCGCCAGCTTGCGATCTGGATAGGCCATATCCTCGGCCACGATGGCCTGACGGATACGGATGCGGTAGCTGTTGGCAGGCAGTCCCATATCGTCGCGGATGCGCACGCCGGGAATGACAAAGCCCATGGCCGTCGACACCTCGCGCCGGATGCCGGTAATGCGCGACACGAGCGCGCCGCCGGCACCCTCTTCGATCAGGGGAATGAGGCCGAAACCGATCTGGATGGTGATGGGGGCATAATCCGTCACCTCTTCGGCGGTGATGGCCCCGCTTGTATCTGGGCGCGTGCCCGGCTGTCCGGTGCTTGCGCCGCCCGGGGCGGGAAGTGCTGCGCGACGCGGCGCTTGGCCGGGAGCAGCCGCAGGTGCGGTCTCACCGGGGGCGAGCTGTTTGCGGGTGGCCCAGGCTACGCCGCCTGCGGCAAGCGCTGCGATGAGAAAGAGCAGGTTCGGCATGCCCGGAATGAGGCCCATGATGGCCATGACCGCCGCCACGGGCAGCCACGCCCGGTGCATGCCGATCTGGCTGCCGATATGGCCCGTCATGTCTTTGGTCGAGGCCACACGTGTCACGATCACTGCCGTGGCGATCGAGAGCAGGAGCGACGGGATTTGCGCCACAAGACCATCGCCGATGGACAAGAGCACGTAGGTTTCCGCCGCTTGGCCCAGCGAGAGCCCGTGTTGTGCGGTGCCAATCACAATACCGCCCAGAATATTGGCGGCGAGGATCAGGATACCGGCAATGGCGTCACCCTTGACGAATTTCGAGGCACCATCCATGGCACCGTAGAAATCCGCCTCTTCGCCCACTTCGGCGCGGCGTGCGCGCGCTTGTTCCGGGGTTAGAATTCCAGCGTTGAGATCGGCGTCAATCGCCATCTGCTTGCCGGGCATGGCATCCAGCGTGAAGCGGGCCGACACCTCGGACACGCGACCGGCACCCTTGGTGATAACCATCAGGTTGATGATCACGAGGATCACAAAAACCACCAGACCCACAGCGAAATTGCCGGCAATCACGAAATTGCCAAAGGCTTCGATCACCTTGCCCGCCGCCCCGCTGCCCTCGTGCCCCGAGGTCAGAACGATCCGCGTCGAGGCCACGTTGAGCGCAAGGCGGAACACGGTGGCAATCAGCAGGACCGACGGAAAAGACGAGAAATCAAGCGGGCGGTAGCTATAGAGCGCGACCATCAGCACCAAAAGCGACAGAAGGATGTTGAATACAAAGAAAATGTCGAGCAGCGCCAAGGGCAGCGGCAGCACCATCATCGCCACAACGGCGAGGATGCCCACAGGCAGCAGGCCAGCCCCGAGTTGTGGGCGGTAAGAGGCACGGCTCAGCGCGGCCATCGGGTATCCCTTGTGTTGCATCACATCGGGGTAATCGGTGCAAATCGCGTGCCAATTTTCGGGTCTCACGACGGGGGGGTGGAATGGGCTTGGGGCTGGCACGCACCTTGCAGGTCTGGCGCTGAAAACCGCGCCTGTCTGGCCCCGTCAAAAGAGGTTCCCATGTTCTCCAGATTGCTTCGTCCCTTGCTCTTGCCGCTGGCCTTGATGCCGCTTGGTGCCTGCATGTCATCCGGTCGTGCGGTCGATGCCCTGCCTGCCGATGCCAGCCCCCGAACCGAGGCCGTGGCCCAGTTGCGGGATGATCTGTCGGGCCTGCCTGTGCCTGCGGCGGCGCAGGCACCTGAGGTGGTGCAATTCACCGGGCTTGGCCTGTCGCAGGTCTCGACCCAGCCGGGGGCCTCGATCAACGAGCGGCGCCTGATGGCGATCCGCGCTGCGCGGCTTGAGGCGATCCGCGATCTGACCGAGCAAATCCACGGCATCCGCATCAATTCCGAAAGCACGCTGCACGATCAGGTTCTGCGCAGCGACACGGTGCGCGCGGTGGTGGCAGGTGAAATCCGGGGGGCGCGCACCCTGCGGATCACGCCCAAAGGCGACGATTCCTTTGAGGTGGTGCTGGCACTTGATCCCGATACGGTCCGCTACATCCTGCGCGCCGTGCGGCAGCGGGGCTAGGCCATGTGGGGGCATGTGTTTCGGCCGCAATTCTGGTTTCTGGTTCTGCTGAGCAGCCTCTTTTGTGCTGCGGCTGGGGCCAAAGAGGCAACGCTCTGGGTTGAGGCTGAGGGGCGGGCCTATGTCGCCTCTGCCGCCGATCAGGACGCGGCACGCCGCCGCGCGATTGGCGAGGCGCTGGTGACGGCGGCGCTGTCGGGTGGCGCGTCCTTGCGCGGTCATACCGCGATGGACAAGGGGCGTATCACCGCCGATCTGACCATTTTGCGCCCCACGGGGCGTATTCTGACCCATCGTGTCCTGTCTGCCCAGTTGCAGAACGGGGAATGGTTGGTGCGGGTCGCGGCGGAAGTTGGGCCGATGCCGGTGGGTGCCTGTGCGTCGCGCCGGCGGATGACGGTCAGCGCCACGCCGCCGCAAATCCGGGTAACCCCCGAGGCCTCGGCCTGGGCGGAACCCCTAGCGCAGGGGCTGGCACGCGACCTGATGGAGGTACTGCGCGCCCATCCTGATACCGATCTGGAACGGATCGCGCCCGTCTCTGCCGCGCCGGTTGCGGCGGCGCTGGATTACACCGCGCTGACACGGGGGCAATCCCTGCCCGCGCCGGGCGATCACCGCATGAGCCAAAGCATCACTGTGGACCGGCAAGGCAAGCTCTTGCGCCTCACGCTTGACCTTGCGCTGATGGGTCAAGACGGCACCAACGTCACCCGCCGCTTTCAGCGCGAGGCCATGGTGCCGCGTGGCGGCTTTGCGGGCTATGTCGCGGGCCAGAGCCGCAGCCGCGCGGAAACCGATCTAACTGCTGGCCTCTTGCAAGAGGTGCGCGCCATTTTGGACGGCCTGGCCTGCCAACCCGCCGAGGCGCGTCTGGCGTTGGGTGCGGATGGGCTAAGCGTGCCCTTGGGGCGTCGGCATGGGCTGACGCGGGCAAGCCTTGCCTTTGTCGATGATCCCAATGACGGTTTCGGCCTGTTGGAAGTGGTCAGCCTCGACAATCGCCATACCACGTTACGCCCGCTCGATCCCACACGCTCCCCGGCAAGTTTCAATGGCTTGCGGGTCTATTTTGTCGAGGCGGGGCTGTGATCCGGGGCGGAATTGCTGTGGTTTTGGCCTGCCTCTTGCCCCTTGATGCAGCGGCTCTGGACGGACAGGCGGTGCAGGCGGTGATTGCGCAAGCGCTGCGTGATGCAGGGCAGGGGGGCGCGCCGGTGGTCTCGGCCAATCGGCCCTATCCCCCTTGTATGGCCCCCCTCAACGTCGCGCCACATCAGGGCGGCTGGCAGGCGGTGCAAGTGACCTGCGCCAGCCCGGGTGGCTGGAGCCGGGTGATCCGGATCGAAGGCGGGGCCGCCGCGCCACGCCTGCCGGGGGTGACCGACGATGCACCGCAACGCCCCGCTCTGGTGCTGACCGAAAGCCTGCCGCGCGGCACTGTTCTTGAGGCCACGCATCTGCGTGAAGCCCCGATTGGCGCGCGCGCGCGGGGCGATCTGGTGATGTCGCCAGAGACGGCCATCGGTCGCCGCCTCAAAAGCAACTTGGGTGCTGGTCAGCCGCTTTTGGCGCGGCATCTGGAACATGACTGGCAGGTCGATGTGGGCGGCCCGGTGACGATTGCCACCGACCTCGGCGGTATTCGGATCGAGGCAGCAGGCGTCGCGCTGGAGCCCGGCCAGATGGGGCAGGATATCCGCGTGACCAATGCTGGCAGTGGCGAGGTGGTGCATGTCACCGTGACGGGACGCAACAAAGTGACGGTGCGTCCTAACATTCGGTGAAGACCTGCCGTTTTTCACTCCAAGAACAGCGCCCCAATGGCGCCTCACCGGAGAGATCAGATGGTCGATTCAGTCAATTCTTCCCACGCCGCGCGACCGCGGCTCATGCCGGTTTCGACCGAGGCCTCACCGGGCGGTGCCAGCGGTGCCAAGGCACACAAGCCCGTCAGTGCGGTGGATTCCGTGAAACTCAGCTCTTCGGCCTCGGTCGGGGTGATCGAGAAAATGGTCGAGCAAGGCCCGCCCTTTGATGCCGAGCGTGTCTCGCGGATCAAAGAGGCGGTGGCCAACGGCAACTATCCGGTCGATGCCAAGCGCATCGCCGACAGCATTTTTCAGGACTACAGCGCGATGACGCGCTGAGACAAGGCAGAGCATGACCTACTTTGAAATTACCCTCTACGCGCTCGCGGTGCTTTGCATGATCACCCTGCCGCTGCTTGTGGCGGTCTCGGTTCGGATCGCGCGAATGTTGGCGCATCTGAGCGGACAGGTCCTGCGGTTGAGCGACCCGGAGATTGACCATATCGCACGGCGTCTGGGTCACAGACTGGGCCTGAGCGACGAGGCATCGCTGATGAGCATCGCCGACCGCATGGACGAGATGCGCCGCGATTTCGACTGGCTGGTGAGTGACCGCATGATCGAACAGGCCATCGACATGGCCCGATTTGGCCAAAAGCCCGACAGCATCGCCCGCAACACCGGCATTAGCGCCTCGGAGCTGGAAGCAATCCGCAAGCTGCGCAAGCACTAAGCGCAAACAAAGTACGAACCTGCGATAACCACGCCCCGGCCATAGGCCGGGGCGTTTTTTTTGCGCGTCAGCCCACTAGCCCGTCGAACTTGCGCGCGAGCTTCACGTCAAGGCTGCTCAATCCGTCCACATCATGCGTGGTCAGCGTAACCTCGACACGGGAATAGACATTGAACCATTCGGGATGGTGGTTCCACTTCTCGGCCCAGATCGCGGCACGGGTCATGAACCCCATAGCTTCGGGAAAGTCGCTGAATTTATAGGTCTTGGAGATGGCATCACGCCCCTCGACCATGGCCCAGCCATTCTCCAAAAGCGGTGCCAGCGTTGTCTTGCGGGCGGTGTCGCTGAGTTTCTCGGTCATTCGTGATCCTCCTGTGCGGTCTTGCGGAACGGCCCATAGCTGGTGAGTATATCTATATCCTGGTCAACTGCGGCACGCTCGGCCTTGAGATACTGCGCCACCGCCTCGGCAAAGCCGGGATCGCGCAGCCAATGCAGCGAATGTGTGGCCACCGGCAGATAGCCGCGCGCCAATTTATGTTCGCCCTGCGCGCCAGCCTCTACTCTTTGCAGACCCTGAGCAATCGCAAATTCGATAGCCCGGTAATAACAGAGTTCGAAATGCAGGCAGGGATGATCCTCGATCGCGCCCCAATACCGGCCATAAAGCGCCGATGCGCCGATCAGGTTCAAAGCACCCGCGATAGGTTGCCCGTTTCGCAAGGCGAGGATCAGCAATATATCATCGCGCAGCGTTTCATGCGCACGGGTGAAAAAGGCGCGGGTGAGATAGGGCGTACCCCATTTGCGCGCGCCGGTGTCCTGATAAAAGGCCCAGACCGCGTCCCAGTGTTCGGGCAGGATCTGATCGCCGGTCAGGGTCACAATCTCGCCGCCGAACTCTGCAGCGCGGGCGCGTTCCTTGCGGATCGCTTTGCGCTTGCGCGAGGATAGATCGGCCAAAAAGGCGTCAAAATCGGCATAGCCGCGATTGATCCAGTGATATTGCTGGCTGCGCCGGGGCAATAGGCCAAGGGCTGCGCCCGCCTCTGACTCTGCTTGCGTGCAAAATGTGATATGCAGCGATGACAGCCCATTGCGCAGCGCCACATCGCGCGCGCCCTCAATCAATGCTGCGCGCCCCGTGTCCTCGTATCCCGGACGGGTTAACAGGCGGCGGCCTGTCGCGGGGGTAAAGGGCACGGCGATCTGGAATTTCGGGTAATAGCGCCCGCCCGCACGTTCATAGGCATGCGCCCAGTTGTGATCAAAGATATATTCGCCTTGAGAGTGGGATTTTAGGTAAAGCGGTGCCACGGCGATGATCTGACCATGCTGTTCGGCGCTCAGGTAATGCGGTTGCCAACCGCTGCCCGTGCCGACCGAGCGGCTGTCTTCCAAGGCCTTGAGAAAGCGGTAGGTGGTGAAGGGATCGTCTGGCCTGCCTTCGGCGGTTTCGGGACAGGCGCAGGCATCCCAAGCCACCTGCCCGATGTCGGACAGGCGCTCATGCAGGGTGACGGTGATCTGATCTTGCGTCATCTGCCCTGACGGTTCCTTTGCCCCGGCGGATTAATTGGGTCACGCGGCGCGCGGATCAAGCCGGGTGATCGGGCAAATAGCGCTCAAAGGTGATATTGTCGGCATGTTTGCGCGCCTCCGCCTCGGCCTTTGGGCTGCGCACGGTCCAGCAGAGGATCGCGGCCCCCTTGGCGCGCAGGGTGTCTAGGCGCGGGGCGGTCAGATCGTCGATGTCATGGCTGACAAAGCAAGCGCCACTTGCCTCGTAATCCGGGATGTCGCGCAGACGCGCGCGGGTCTCTGCGCGCAACAGCGGCCAATCCTCGGGCGTGTAGGCGCAGGTGACGATACCGCGCGGCGTATCTGGGGCAAGTTGGGCCATCTGCACCACCATATCTGGGTTGAAAGACATGACTGCAACCGGCCCCACATAGCCCGCAAGCGCCGCTGCGGTGGCGGCCTCGAGCGTGCCACAGCTTGCGCCCATTTGCCCCTGCTGATCTTTCAGCTCGATCAAGAGCGGGACGCGGCCTGCCACAAGGTCAAGGATCTGTGGCAGGTCGGGTATCCCCTCATCCCCGCCCAAAAGCGGGATTTGCGCGAGGTCCGCCGCATCGCGTTGGCGCACCGGGCCTTTTTCCGCCGTAAGCCGGCCAAGGTCGTAGTCGTGAAACACTATCGCCTGATTGTCACGGCTCAGTTGCAGGTCGATCTCGATCCCATAGCCTGCCGCAATTGCCGCTGCGATACCTGCGCGTGAATTCTCGGGGCGACCATCGGTCACGTCATGCAGGCCGCGATGGGCCAGCGGGATACGGCGGAAACCGTCGGGCAGCGCGCTCATTTGATTTGGAATACCCCGTCGATTTCCACCGCGACGCCAAAAGGCAATGAGGGGGCCGAAACAGCGGCACGCGCGTGTTTGCCTGCATCGCCCAAGGCCTCTCCGATAAAGTCGGACGCGCCGTTGATGACGGCGGGTTGCTGGGTGAAATCGGCGGTTGAGTTGACGAAACCCGTCAATTTCACCACCCGAACCAGCCGGTCAAGATCACCGCCGCAGGCTGCTTTGACCTGCGCCAAAAGGGCAATCGCACAGGCGCGCGCGGCCTTGGCCCCATCCGCCACGTCAAGATCATCGCCCAGTTTGCCGGTCAAGAGCGTGTCGCCCTCCTTGGCAATCTGGCCCGAGACAAAAAGCATGTCACCGGCCTGCACATAGGGCACGTAATTGGCGGCGGGGGCAGGGGCCTCGGGTAGGGTTACGCCCATCTCGGCAAGCTTTTTCTCGAACTGGCTCATATCTTTGTCTCCCTTCTGACTACATTGGCGGGACGCTAACGGCAGAGCGCGGCGAAGGAAATCGGAAATCCGACAGGACGCGCGCGATTTGCGCCCAAAGAAAAACCCCCGCCCGTCAAGGCGAGGGTCCAGGCGTTCCCGAATGGGGGGGCTTAGCCCAGCGACGCCGCGCGCACATCCTCGTCGATAAAGGCGACATATTGCGCGAAATTATCGGCAAACATCTGCACCAGCTTGGCCGCCTGCGCATCATAGGCGGTGGGATCGGTCCAGGTTCGGCGCGGATCAAGCAGCACCTCGGCCACGCCGGGAACCGCCACGGGCACGTCAAAGCCGAAATTCGGGTCCTTGCGGAACTCCACATCGTTGAGCGAGCCATCGAGAGCAGCGGTCAAAAGCGCCCGCGTCGCCTTGATCGGCATCCGCGATCCGGTGCCGAATGCGCCGCCCGTCCAGCCGGTGTTGACCAGCCAGCAGGTTGCGCCATGCTTGGCAATCTTTTCGCGCAGAAGGTTGCCATAGACCTCGGGGCGGCGCGGCATGAAGGGCGCGCCAAAGCAGGTGGAGAACACGGGCTGCGGTTCATCAATTCCCCGCTCCGTGCCCGCCATCTTGGAGGTGAAACCAGAGAGGAAGTGATACATCGCCTGTGCCGGGGTCAGCCGCGAGATTGGCGGCAATACGCCAAAGGCATCGCAGGTCAGCATGATGACATTCTTGGGGTGCCCACCAAGCGCGGTCTCTGACGCGTTCGAGATGTAATGCAGCGGATAGGCGCAGCGCATGTTGGGCGTCAGGCTGTCATCCTCGAAATCCAGCTCCTGCGTTTCAGGATCGAACACCATATTTTCGATGATCGTGCCGAACATGCCGCAGGTGGCATAGATTTCCGGCTCTGCCTCGGCGCTCAGATTGATGGTCTTGGCATAGCAGCCCCCCTCGAAATTGAAGGTGCCACGATCCGACCAGCCATGTTCGTCATCACCCAAGAGCGTGCGGTTGGGATCAGCCGATAGCGTGGTTTTGCCCGTGCCCGAGAGGCCAAAGAAGATGGCGGTATCGACGGGATTGCCCTCCGCGTGATTGGCGGAGCAATGCATCGGCATGATGCCTTTTTCCGGCAAGAGGTAGTTCAGCAGCGAGAACACCGATTTCTTGTTTTCGCCCGCGTATTCGGTATTGCCCACAAGGATCAGTTTGCGGTCGAAATTCATTGCGATCACCGTTTCCGAGCGGCAATCGTGGCGTTCGGGATCTGCCTTGAAGCCCGGGCAGTTGATGACCGTGAAATCAGCGATGAAGCTGTCCAGCGCGTCGCGCTTTGGACGCCGTAGCATGGTCCGGTTGAAGAGGCTGTGCCACGCAAGTTCCGAAATCATCCGCATGTTGATGGAATGCGCGGGGTCGGCACCGCCGATCAGATCCTGAACAAAAACATCGCGCCCCTTAAGATAGGTCAGCATATCGGCATAGAGCGCATCGAACCCTTCGGGCGACATGGCGGCGTTGTTTTCCCACCAGATCGTGTCGGCAACACTGTCGGTTTTGACGATATGCTTGTCCTTGGGCGACCGGCCGGTGAATTTGCCGGTGGTCACAAGCAGCGTGCCGCCTTGGCCCAGGGTGCCCTCACCGGCCTTTAGCGCGGCTTCGATCAGTGCCGGTTCGATGAGGTTGTAATGGACCGTTCCCAGCCCCGTGATACCTTGATCCTCAAGCTGGAAATGCGGGTTCACCCGTCCGAATGTCATATTGTCAAGCTCCTGTTCGCCAGATCCGCAGCTTTCCTACGGGATCGTTCAGGGCGCCGCTTGGGCGGCGTCGGTCGGGCAGCATGCCCGGCTGCGCGGCTCTTAACATGCCGCTTTGGAAAAATAACAGGGCAGATTCATATGGTTAGCGCAACCAGCCGCAGGTTAGCGCAACCAAGTGGATGGTGGCGCAAACATTGCACTGCCAGAGCGTGTAAAGTGAGTCAATTTAGCCATTCTCAAGAAATTTCTGCGTCAATCGACCATGGCGACCCGGCTGATTCGCAGATTTGAATTGATCAAACGACCGGAAACAGAGCATAGTGGCACAAAAAATGCAGGCAGACCGAGCAGTAAAGGGAATAGAACTATGTCCAAAATCGCCCTCGTGGACGATGACAGGAATATTCTGACATCCGTATCCATGACACTCGAAGCCGAAGGCTTTGAGGTTGAAACCTATAATGATGGCCAACAGGCCTTTGACGCCTTTAGCAAGAAATTGCCCGATATGGCCGTGCTCGACATCAAGATGCCGCGCATGGATGGCATGGACCTGTTGCAACGCCTGCGCCAGAAATCGCAGATGCCCGTGATCTTCCTCACCTCCAAGGATGATGAGATCGACGAGGTTCTGGGCCTGCGCATGGGCGCCGATGACTATGTGAAAAAGCCGTTCTCGCAGCGCTTGCTGGTGGAACGGATCCGCGCCCTTCTGCGCCGTCAGGATGCAGCCAATGGGCATGTCGTTGTCGAAACCGAAGAAACCAAGGTGATCGAACGCGGCAATCTTTTGATGGATCCGCTGCGCCATTCGGTCAGCTGGAAAGGGCAGGATGTATCACTCACCGTGACCGAATTCCTGCTGTTGCAGGCGCTGGCCAAGCGGCCCGGCTTCGTCAAAAGCCGCGATCAGCTGATGGATGTGGCCTATGATGATCAGGTCTATGTCGACGACCGCACCATCGACAGCCACATCAAGCGGCTGCGCAAGAAGCTGCGCATGGTCGATCCTGAGTTTTCGGCAATCGAGACGCTTTATGGTATCGGATATCGGTACAACGAAGAATAATGGCTCTGGTCGAGCGGATAGGGGTGCGGAGCGTGCAGCCGCGAAAGGATAACGACCTTGTCCTTGGCGATGATTTTGTCGCACCGGATCGTCTGGACGAAGGAGAGCTGAATGCCCGCCGCGCCAAACGCGGCTGGTTCAGCTTTCGTGACTCCTCGCTGACGCGCAAGATCATCACCTTCAACCTGATTGCGCTCAATGTGCTGGTTGTGGGTATCCTCTATCTCAATTCGTCACGCGACAATCTCGCGATGCAGCGCGCGAACAGCCTGATGGTGCAGACAGCCCTGATCGCGGATGTGGTCGAGGCGCGTCTGCCTGTCGGTGCGCCGGTCAGTTTTGCAACCGGCGATGGGGTGGACATGGCCACCACGCTGGACAATCTGGATATTCAGACCGGAACAGAGGTGTTTTTGTTTGATCGCACCGGCATGTTGGTGGGGCGCAAGCAGGGCGATACGATGGGTCAGGACCGCACCGCGACCCTGCCATCAACGCCAATGACGGATTTTCTCAGCCGGGTGTGGGATCGGATTTCAAGCCCGTTTTCTGGCGTGGATCAGGTCTCTGCCAGCCGCGTGGTTGAGGATGTGGCCCGTGACATGGTCGATCTGGCAGTGGGGGGCGGCGTAGAAGTGCGCACCGCCGAGACCGCGCAGGGCGTTGTTCTGACGGTGGCCGCCCCGGTGATGCAAGGCAATACACCTGTCGCGGTGGTGGCGTTGGCCAATGCCAGCGGCGAGCTTGACAAGCTGGCAAGGGTAGAGCGCGAGCGCGTGCTTCAGATGTTCCTGATTGCCACTTTGGTATCGGTGGGTCTCAGCCTCATTCTTGCCTCGACCATTTCGAACCCCTTGGCCGATCTGGCGGCGGCTGCGGAAATCGGGCGCGACCGTAACAAGGGCAAAGGGGCCAAGGGACGTATCCGTATCCCCGACCTGACCGCGCGCCCCGATGAAATCGGGCGTCTTAGCGGTGCGTTGCGTGGCATGGTCTCGGCGCTTTACCACCGGATCGACAGCAACGAGCAATTCGCCGCTGACGTGGCCCATGAGATCAAGAACCCTCTCGCCAGCCTGCGCTCTGCCGTGGGCACCATGCGCATTGCCAAGCGCGACGATCAGCGCGAGCGTCTGTTGGAGGTGATCGAACATGATGTGCGCCGGCTGGACCGTCTTGTGAGCGATATTTCCAATGCCTCGCGGCTTGACAGCGAATTGGTCAAGGAAGAACAAGAATCCTTTGATCTGCTCAAGATGTTGCAGAACCTTGGGACTTATCTGGGCGAAGAGGCGCAGAAGAACGGGATCGAATTCATCATGGATTTCCCGCCTCAGCCCATCGTCACCACCGGGCTTGAGGGGCGATTGGCACAGGTGTTTGTCAATCTCATCACCAATGCCATCAGTTTCTGCGAAGAGGGTGACGCAATCCGCGTTTGGGCGCGCCGCCGTGCCAATCGCGTGCTGGTGGTGGTCGAAGATACCGGCCCTGGTATCCCTGAACAGGCGCTGGAAAAGGTCTTCCAACGCTTCTACTCCGAGCGGCCCGAGGGGGATTTCGGCAATAATTCTGGCCTTGGTCTTGCGATCTCCAAACAGATCGTCGAGGCGCATGATGGTGTGATCTGGGCCGAAAACATTCGTCCCACCCATGCTGATGCCACCTCAGATCCCTTGGGCGCGCGCTTTGTCGTGGGTCTGCCGGTCTGAGCCGGTGACAGACGCGCCTCATCCCGCCGACATCATCCTACATGCCACCTGCGTGGCGCATTCTGGCCGCGCGGTGCTGATCCGGGGGGCATCGGGGCGCGGAAAGTCCGGCCTTGCCCTGCAACTTCTGGCGCTTGGCGCGGGGTTGGTCGCCGATGACCGCACCCGTCTCTGGCTTGAGGCAGGGCGTATCATGGCGGATGCGCCTGAAACCATCCGCGGGCAGATCGAGGCGCGCGGTATGGGTATCCTGCAAATACCCTCGACCGGGCCAAAGCCGCTTGCTTTGATTGTCGATCTGGACACCGAAAGCACGGACCGCTTGCCACCGCTCGAACATGCCGATCTTCTGGGGCAGAGCCTGCCGCTTGTAAAAAAAGCGGATCATGCTCATTTTCCGGCTGCGGTCCTGCTATATCTCATGCATGGGACGTTGATCTGAAGGAGCCATACCATGCCGTCCGAGCCTGACGCTCGAACAGAGGCCGGAAAGACGCGCAATCGCCTTGTTCTGGTCACGGGGCCTTCTGGTGCCGGGCGCAGCACCGCGATCCGCGCGCTTGAGGATATGGGCTATGAAGCGATCGACAATATGCCGCTCTCGCTCTTGCCGCGTCTTTTGGAGGCGCCAAAATCCGACAAGCCGCTGGCACTTGGTGTTGATGCCCGCAATCGTGATTTTTCGACCAATGCCCTGATCGAGATGATCGACCGCAGTGATTGGCACCCCGGCCAACCGTTGCAGGTGCTATATCTCGATTGCCGCGCCGAAATCCTGCAACGGCGGTTTTCCGAAACCCGCAGGCGGCATCCGCTGGCCCCGGACGAGAGTGCCGAGGCCGGAATCGCGCGCGAATTCGATTTGCTCGCCCCGGTCCGTGTTCGGGCTGATCTGCTGATCGACACGTCCGACATGACGCCGCATGACCTGCGCGCAGAATTGGGGCGCTGGTATGGGCCGGGCGATGCCGAAAGCCTTGCGGTCTCGGTGCATTCGTTTTCCTACAAGCGGGGGCTGCCGCGCGGCCTTGATATGGTGTTTGACTGCCGGTTTCTGCGCAATCCCTATTGGCAGCCAGACCTGCGGGCCCTTGACGGGCGTGTGCCCCAAGTGGCGGCGCATATTGCGGGCGATCCGCTCTTTGCAGAATTTCGCCAGCGGGTAACAGAGATTGTCGAACTGCTGCTTCCCGCTTATGAGACCGAGGGCAAGGCTTATCTCTCGATAGGCTTTGGCTGCACTGGCGGGCAACATCGCAGCGTGGCGATGGCAGAAACTTTGGGTGCGACCCTTGCGAAAGATGGCTGGCAAGTGTCAATAAGGCACCGAGAACTGGAGCGGCGCAGCGGGGCAGAGGCCCCCGGCCCCGCCCGCGACGTCTGAGGAGTGACGCAGTCTTGATCGGGATCGTGATCGTGGCGCATGGCGGGCTGGCCAATGAGTATCTCAGGGCCGTCGAACATGTGGTGGGGGCCCAGACCGGGGTGATGGCGATTTCCATCGAGGGCGACCATGATCGCACCGCCAAACAAGACGAGATCTGTGCAGCGGCTGATGCGGTCGACACAGGTGGCGGCGTTGTGCTTGTGACCGATATCTTTGGCGGCTCGCCCTCGAACCTGTCGCTGCGCGCCTGTCGCCCGAATGATCGGCGCATACTTTATGGTGCGAACCTGCCGATGCTGATCAAGCTGGCCAAGAGCCGACACATGCCGTTGCCCGATGCGGTGCGCGCCGCGCTTGAGGCAGGGCGCAAATACATCGACAGCCATAACGTATCAGAAGAGTAGGAAGGCAGGGGTGAGCATGGACAAGGTGATCCGCCGGATGGAGATCGTCAACGAAAAGGGGTTGCACGCCCGCGCCGCGGCCAAATTGGTCGAGGTGGTCGAGGGTTTTGACGCCCGTGCAGAGGTCTCTTGCAATGGCCAATCCGCCTCGGGCGATAGCATCATGGGGCTTTTGATGTTGGCAGCGGCCAAAGGAACCACTATTGACGTCGAAGTCGTTGGGCCGGATGCAACCCCTCTGGCAGAGGCGGTTTCGGCACTGGTTGCCGACAGGTTTGGCGAAAGCATGTAAGCGCGCGGGATCGGGAAGTCGCGACACGAGCGGGACAGGAACAAAGCAGTGAACATCAAGGCGCAGCCAGAGTCCGGCACAGAGACGGGCGATACGGTCCTCTATACTAAATACGACCGCCGCAGCCTGACCTATGCCAATAGTTTTGACAACGGGCTGACTTCGTTCATCATCCGTGTGATGGAATGGATGACCGGCAAGATCACCATCCTGCGCATGATCCGCAAATTCGAGAAACGTGGTGCCCCAACCGGTCAGGCGTTTTGGCGCGCGGCATTGGATACCATGGGTATTCCCCTGCTGACCCCGGATGAAGAAGTGGCGCATATCCCGCTTGAGGGGCCGGTGGTGGTGGTGGCCAACCATCCGCATGGTCTGGTGGATGGGATGATCCTTGCCGATCTGATCGGTCGGCGGCGGAGTGATTACAAGATCCTCACCCGCGCGCTTTTGACCGGGATCGACGAGGTGGCGGCCTCTTACATGATCTCTGTCCCGTTTCCCCACGAACCCGATGCACAGCGCAAATCGGTCGAGATGCGTGCCAAGGCGATGGCGCATCTCAAAGAGGGCGGCGTTATCAGCGTATTTCCTTCGGGCGTCGTGGCCTCAAGCGATACGATGTTTGGGCCTGCGATAGAACGGGAATGGAATGTCTTCACCGCGCAGATGATCCGGCGGTCCGGTGCGCGCGTCGTGCCGATCTTTTTTCCGGGGGCGAATTCTCGCTGGTATCAGATCGCCAACCGCACGTCTGCCACCCTGCGGCAAGGTTTGCTTTTGCATGAGGTCGTGCATAGCTGCAACAATGCCCAGAAACCGGTTGTAGGTGCGCCGATCAGCGACGAGCGCATGGCGATGCTGGAAAGCGACCCGCGCGGTTTCATGGAATGGCTGCGCGCCCACACGCTCTCATTGGGCGATAGCAGCAAGTAACGCTCACCGCGTGGGCACGGGCACTTCTCCGCGATAATCGTAGAACCCACGCCCGGTCTTGCGCCCGAGCCACCCAGCCTCGACATATTTCGTCAACAGCGGGCAGGGGCGATACTTGGTATCCGCCAGGCCGTCATGCAGCACATTCATGATCGCAAGACAGGTATCAAGCCCGATGAAATCCGCCAATTCCAGCGGCCCCATCGGGTGATTGGCCCCAAGTTTGAGGGACTCGTCGATGGATTTGACGTTTCCAACCCCTTCATAGAGCGTGTAGACGGCCTCGTTGATCATCGGCATCAGGATGCGGTTGACGATGAAGGCCGGAAAATCCTCGGCAGAAGCTGCGGTCTTGCCCAGTTTCTCGACCACGGCGAGACAGGCGTTGAACGTGTCCTTGTCCGTGGCGATGCCCCGGATCAGTTCCACCAGTTGCATAACCGGCACCGGGTTCATGAAATGAAAGCCCATGAATTTCTCGGGTCGGTCGGTGCGGCTCGCAAGCCGCGTGATCGAGATCGACGAGGTGTTCGAGGTCAGGATCGTATGCGGCTCCAGATGCGGCAAGAGTTCATCAAAAATTGCCTGTTTGACTGCCTCGCGTTCGGTCGCGGCTTCGATCACCAGATCGGTCTTGCCCAGATCGGTCAGTGTCTGGGTGGTGGTGATCCGCGCTAGTGCGGCCTCCATAGTGTCTTGCGCGATCTTGCCCCGGCTGACTTGGCGTTCCATGTTCTTGCGGACGGCCGCCATGGCACGATCCAGCGCCTCGGCGCTGATGTCGTTGAGCAGCACATCGTAGCCCGCAAGAGCCATCACATGGGCGATGCCGTTGCCCATCTGGCCCGCGCCAACCACACCGATTCTCGTGATGTCCATCCGCCCGATCCCTGTCCGATTGCTGCAGCAGCATAGGCCGCAGCGGGCGTAGGCCGCAAGGGCATGGGATAGGTAAAATAATCCGCGAATTGGTCGTTTAGCGATTTAGCAAGAGGAATCGTCCACCCTTTCCATGGGTGAGTAGATCAAGGTGGGTAACATGGGATTTGAACGCTTGGGGCATAGGCCCCTCGACTATCGGCCTGTCCGGTATGACGGGTCAAAATTGGTCTTTCGCGGCCCGCAGCGCCGCTTGACGGGGGATTTCGTGGCCTGCCTTGGCGGCACTGAAACCTATGGCACCTTCATTGACCGACCCTATCCTGATCTGATGGAGCGATCCTTGGGAACGGCCTGCGTCAATTTCGGCTGGCCAAATGCGGGTGTCGATGCCTTTCTCAAGGATGAGGGCCTGCTTGATTTGGTGTCAGCCGCGCGCGCCGTGGTGTTGCAGGTGCCGGGGGCGATCAACCTTTGCAATCCGTTCTACCGGGTGCATCCGCGCCGCAACGACCGCTTTCTAGAGGCGAGCCCCCGCTTGCGCCGCCTCTATCCCGAGGTCGATTTTACCGAGTTCCACTTTACCCGCCACATGATGCAGCGCTTGGCGGATATTTCGCCTGACCGGTTTGCGGTGCTGCGCGAAGGTCTGCAAGAGGTCTGGGTGGCGCGCATGCAGGCGTTGCTTGAACGGTTGACTGCGCCAGTCGTGTTGATGTGGTTCTCGCGGCATCTGCCCGGCCTTGGGCATGAGGCAGCGGGCATCGCGGACGATCCTGCCTTTGTCAGCCGCGCCATGCTGCGCGCTGTGGGGGCCCGGGCGGCCCATGTGGTTGAGGTGGTGATCAGCCCCGAGGCCTGTGCGCAGGGCACACGCGGCATGCGGTTTGATCCGATGCAAGAGGGGGTCGCCGCCGATCTGCCCGGTTTGCTGGCCCATTCCGAGGCATCGCGTGCCCTGTCGCCGGTGTTGGAAACCTTGTTGCGCAAATAAAAAACCCGCGCCGATTAGGCGCGGGCTTCGGTTTCGCTTTGCCGCAAATCAGAGCTTTTTGGTCAGTTCCGGCAGGGCGGTAAAGAGGTCAGCGACAAGGCCGTAGTCGGCCACTTGGAAAATCGGCGCTTCTTCATCTTTGTTGATGGCGACGATGATCTTGCTGTCCTTCATACCAGCAAGATGCTGGATCGCGCCGGAAATGCCCACGGCGACATAGAGGTTGGGGGCCACGACTTTGCCGGTCTGCCCAACCTGCCAGTCGTTCGGCGCATAGCCCGAGTCGACTGCGGCGCGAGAAGCCCCAACAGCGGCTCCTAGCTTGTCCGCAAGCCCTTCGATCAGTGCGAAATCGTCCTTGGAGCCGACACCGCGCCCGCCCGACACCACGACGCCCGCCGAGGTCAGTTCAGGGCGATCAGAGGCCGCAACCTTGTCTTCGATCCATTCCGACAGGCCGGGGTTCGGCGTGGCCGAAATTGTCTCGACCGGTGCTGCGGCCTGTTCGCCCGCTGCGTCAAAGGTCGAGGTCCGGAAGGAGATGACTTTTTTGCCGTCGCGCGATTTAACGGTCTGGATCGCGTTGCCGGCATAGATCGGGCGCTCGAACGTATCGGCATCGACCACGCCTGAGGCGTCCGAAATCACCATCACATCCAGGAGTGCGGCCACGCGCGGTAGCACGTTCTTGGCGTCCGTGGTCGCAGGGGCCACGATATGGCTATAGTCGCCCGCGAGGCTGACGATCAGCGCCGCTGTGGGTTCTGCCAAACGGTGCCCAAGCGAGGGATCCTCGGCCACCAGCACCTTTTTGACACCGGCGATTTTGGCCGCCGCAGCACCAGCCGCCGCCGCAGAGGCGCCACAGCAGAGCGCGGTCACATCGCCCAGTTTGGCCGCTGCCGTGACCGCCTTGGCGGTCGCATCCAGCGACAATTCCCCATCGGTGACTTCGGCGAGAAGAAGAACAGACATCATACGGCTCCCACTTCCTTGAGTTTCGCAACCAGCTCGTCGACCGAGCCGAGGATGACACCCGCCGCGCGGCTTGCGGGCTCGGAGGTGCCGGTGATTTCCAGCCGCGGCGTGACATCGACGCCGTAATCGGCGGCGGTTTTCTCATCCAGCGGCTTTTTCTTGGCCTTCATGATATTGGGCAGGCTGGCATAACGCGGCTCGTTAAGGCGCAGGTCGACGGTGACAATGGTCGGCGTCTTGACTTTGATCGTTTGCAAGCCGCCATCGACTTCGCGGGTGACAACGGCGGTGTCGCCATCCACGTCAAGCGACGAGGCAAAGGTGGCCTGAGACCAACCCAGAAGCGCCGACAGCATCTGTCCGGTGGCGTTCATGTCGTTGTCGATCGCCTGCTTGCCACAGAGCACAAGGCCGGGTGCCTCTTCTTCGACGATTTTGGCAAGGATCTTGGCCACCGAGAGCGGCTCGATGTCTTGATGCACATCATCGGCGGCGACCACCAGAATGGCCCGGTCCGCGCCCATGGCAAGCGCCGTGCGCAGCGTTTCCTGCGCCTGTTTCACGCCGATAGAGACTGCGATGACTTCGCTGGCTTTGCCTGCTTCCTTGAGGCGAATCGCTTCTTCGACGGCAATTTCGTCAAACGGGTTCATCGACATCTTCACATTCGCAAGATCGACACCGCTCCCGTCCGCCTTCACACGAACTTTCACGTTATAGTCGATCACACGCTTGACAGGCACGAGCACCTTCATTGGCATGGTCTCCCTTAATGGTGGTGGGGGGCAGTGCGCCCCCCGGATAATCTCTCCAGCGCGTTGATACCGGCTCAGCCGCACGGGAAACAGGGCAAAATCGTCACGTTATCGTCCGGCGACGTCGCGTTTCAGGTTTTCAGCGCAAGAATGTTGCCAGAGTGTTTCAGCGATTGGCACCGGGAACCCAAAGAACATCCGCTTTCCCGCTGTCATTGGCCATGCGAGAGGCGACAAAGAACCAGTCGCTCAAACGGTTCAGATATTTGAGCGCCGATTCGTTGACGTTTTCCAGCGCCGACAACTCTACCGTCAGGCGCTCTGCCCGGCGTGACACGGTGCGGCATAGATGCAGATGCGCGGCCAAGGGCGATCCACCGGGCAGAATGAAACTGCGCAGTGGCTCGAGATGCTTGTTCATGGCGTCAATCTCGGCTTCCAGCCGGTCAACTTGGCTGGAGGCCATGCGCAGAGGCGGATATTCGGCATCCTTGTCACGCTCCATATCCGGACGGCAGAGATCAGCCCCCAGATCAAACAGGTCATTCTGGATGCGTGCCAGCGCATCGTCGGTTTCGTCCTTGGCATAAAGCCGGGCAAGACCCACGGTCGCGTTGACCTCATCCACCGTGCCATAGGCCGTCACGCGGGCCGAATGTTTGGCCACGCGGGTGCCATTGCCCAGTGCTGTTTCCCCCGCATCGCCGGTGCGCGTGTAGATTTTGTTGAGAACCACCATGGATTATCCTCCCTGCCTGCGGAAATATACGAAAATTAGGATGAGGATGATCGCTATGAATTGCGCGATCAACCGCCATTGCATGAATTTGTTCGATCGTTTCGCATTCTCCACGCCTTCTTTGCCAAAGGTGGAAATGCCTCGGATCAGGATCACCGCCACCGCAATACAGCCCACGGCCATGAGGATGAAAAGCGGGTCTTGCAGCATAAGGTGTCCTTTCGGGGTTGGTGCTGGGGCACATCTAGGCGGCGCGGGGCGAAAAGCGAAAGGGAAAATATGACGCGGGCGCGCGCCCGTCACGCTTTCGAGATCACCCAATCCAGCAGGCGCGTGGGCAGAATGCGGCGCAGCGTGCCCATGAGGTAAGTGGGCGTGGTCACGTAATACCGCGCCTTTGGGCGGGGCGCTTCGAGCGCATGGATCAGTTTCTTGGTGACCGCCTCGGGGGGCAGTTCGAAATTGTCTTTGGCGTAGGGGCCGTAAAGACGCGGGCGCAACTTGTCGCGATATTCGGCCATGCGATGCGCGCTTTCCCAGTCGATCCAACGTTCAAATGGCGCGCGGGCATTCTCGCGGATTTTTGTGGTCACGGGACCAGGTTCGATCAGGCAGACATGAATGCCACTGTCGCGCATTTCGATCCGCAGCGTATCGGTCAGCCCCTCGAGGGCGAATTTGGTGCTCACATAGGCCCCGCGCCAGCCGAGTGTAACCAGACCCAATACCGACGAGCATTGCACGATGCGGCCATGCCCCTGCGCGCGCATGGCCGGGATCACCTGTCGTGTCAGGTCATGCCAGCCAAAAAAGTTGCTTTCGAAAATCTCGCGCAGCGCGTCGCGCGGCAAATCCTCGACCAACCCCGGACAGGCATAGGCCCCATTGTTGAACAGCGCATCCAGCCGCCCACCGGTGGCGGTCAGCACTTCGGCCACGGCCTGCTCAATACTGGCCTCATCGGCATAGTCGATGCGTGGGCTGTCGAACCCTTCCGCGCGCAGCCGTTCGCAATCGGCTTGTTGCCGGCAGGCGGCAAACACCCGCCAGCCGCGCGCGCGCAACCCGTGGGCTGCGTTATAGCCGATGCCCGAAGAACAGCCGGTGATCAGGATGGAGCGTTGCGTCATGCCCGACCTTGTGGCGTGCGCCGCGCCGCGATGCAAGAGTTAGTCAGAGGCCAGCGTAAGCAGCGTCTCTGCCATCCAGCCGATGCGCCCGGTCTCGACCACGCGCAGCTTGATCCAGCCTTCACCGGGGTCGCGCAGCACGATCACTTCGGTGCCGCGCTTCAGGCTGGCCACGCGACCAAAACCAGTGCCGGGCCCGGTGCGTAGATTGACCGAATTTCCCGAAACCCGGCGCAGGTCTGAGGCCGCGGCCAGCGTCTCACCGTCCAGCGCAACCGCTTGCACGGGCTGGGCCACCTCTGGCGTGTCGGGCAGGGCGGTGGGCGTTGCCACACGCACGGTCGGCAGGTTGAGGGAAATGGGATCAGGTGTTGCGTCCCCTTCGGCAGAGGCCAGCGTCAGCACCACTTTATCACCCATGCTGAGGCCCAGATCATGCAGCGAGGTGATGGTGCGCGTGACCTCGGCATCCTGCCGGGGTGTGCCATCCTGCGCCAGTTCGATCACATTCACACGCAAGGGCCGGGCCTGCGGCCGGTGATTGTCAAGAAGGGCACGCGCCTGAATGGAATTGGCCGACGGGCGATAATCAGCCCCGCCGCTCAATTCATAAAAAGACCATCCCAGAAAAGCAAAGCTCACAAGAATAAAGCGCCACATTGCGCATCCCCCCAGTACCATACGACAGATTAAAGTGCTTGGCAGCGCATCCAGTATATCCGATTCGTGCCGTCGCATGAGGGGAAATCGGAAAAGATTGAAACCTGTGGCCTCTGGATGCTTTACGCCGCAGGGTGGCAGGGCTATCACCATATCCATGAGTGATTTGTTGGACGACCCCAATATGCAGCCCGAGGCTGTGTCAGAGCCGCTCCGCCGTGCGATTGGCGAGCGCTATTTGACCTATGCGCTTTCGACCATCATGCACCGCGCGCTGCCCGATGCGCGGGATGGGTTGAAGCCAGTTCATCGCCGCATTCTCTACGCGATGCGCGAGTTGCGCCTGTCCAGTTCGGGGGGATTCCGCAAATCCGCCAAGATTTCCGGCGACGTGATGGGCAACTATCACCCGCATGGTGACGCGGCGATTTACGATGCGATGGCGCGTCTCGCACAGGATTTCGCGGTGCGCTATCCGCTCGTGGATGGGCAGGGTAATTTCGGCAATATCGACGGCGATAACCCCGCCGCAAGCCGATATACCGAGGCGCGGATGACCGCCTTTGCCGAGGCGCTGCTGGATGGTCTGGCCGAAGATGCCGTCGATTTCCGTGACAATTACGACGGCACCCTGCGCGAGCCTGTCGTGCTTCCGGCGTCTTTTCCGAACCTGCTGGCCAATGGCTCTTCGGGCATTGCCGTTGGCATGGCGACCAATATTCCGCCGCATAACATCGCCGAATTGATTGATGCCTGCCTGCATCTGATCAAGTCGCCCGATGCCCGCGACGACACGCTACTGCAGTATATCCCCGGCCCCGATTTCCCCACCGGCGGTGTCATCGTCGAGCCGCCCGAGAGCATCGCACAGGCTTATCTGACCGGGCGCGGCGCGTTCCGTCTGCGCTGCAAATGGGAGTTGGAGGATCTGGGGCGCGGTCAATGGCAGATTGTCGTGACCGAAATTCCCTATCAGGTGCAGAAATCCAAGCTGATCGAGCGGATTGCCGAACTGATCCAGACCCGCAAGGTGCCGATCCTTGCCGATGTCCGCGACGAGAGCGCCGATGACGTGCGTTTGGTACTGGAACCACGGTCCAAGAATGTCGATCCCGAGGTGTTGATGGGCATGATGTATCGCAACTCCGAATTGGAAGTGCGGTTCTCGCTCAATATGAACGTCTTGATTGATGGCGTAACGCCCAAGGTCTGCTCGCTGAAAGAGGTGCTGCGCGCCTTCCTTGATTTCCGGCAGCAGGTGCTGTTGCGCCGCTCTGTGCACCGGATGGAAAAGATCGACCACCGGCTGGAGGTGCTGGAAGGGCTGATTATCGCCTTCCTCAACCTCGACCGGGTGATCGACATCATCCGCTACGACGAGGATCCAAAGGCGGCACTGATGCGCGAGGATTGGGGCCGCACCGTGCCGCGTGCAATGTCTGAGGCGGACTATGTACCGCCCCCACCCACCGCAGAGGCCGGGCTGACCGAGGTGCAGGCCGAGGCAATCCTGAACATGCGGTTGCGCAGCCTTCGCCGTCTGGAAGAGATGGAGTTGCGCGCAGAGCGCGACACATTGATGGCGGAACGTGCGGGGCTTGAGGATCTGCTCGACGATGTATCCCTGCAATGGGCGGCGGTGGCCGATCAGTTGAAAGAGGTCAAAAAGACCTTTGGCAAGACCCATCCCATCGGCGCGCGCCGCACGCAATTCGCCGAGGCGGGCAGCGTCGAAGACGTGCCGCTTGAGGCGATGATCGACCGTGAACCGATCACGGTGGTGTGCAGCCAAATGGGCTGGATCAGGGCCATGACCGGGCATCTCGATCTGAGCCGCGAGTTGAAGTTCAAGGATGGCGATGGCCCCCGCTTCATGTTCCATGCCGAGACGACCGACCGGATTCTGGTCTTTGGCAGCAATGGCCGCTTTTATACGCTGAGCGCGTCAAACCTGCCCGGCGGGCGCGGCATGGGCGAACCGCTGCGCCTGATGGTCGATCTGCCCAATGAGGCGGGCATCGTCGATCTGCTTATCCATAAACCGGGGCGTAAATTGCTGGTCGCCTCTGACGCAGGCGACGGTTTTATCGTGCCCGAGGAAGAGGTGATCGCCCAGACCCGCAGCGGCAAGCAGGTGCTGAACCTCAAAGAACCGGCGCGCGCCTTGGTCTGCCGCCCGGTGACGGGCGATCACGTCGCCTGCGTTGGGGATAATCGCAAGGTGCTGGTGTTCGCTCTGGATGAATTGCCCGAACTTGGGCGCGGCAAGGGCGTGCGGCTTCAGAAATATAAGGACGGTGGGTTGTCCGATGCCACCACCTTTGATCTCGCGGCCGGTCTGACTTGGCGCGATCCCGCAGGGCGCACCCGCACGGAAAGCAATCTTGAGGAATGGTTGGGCAAGCGCGCTGGATCGGGGCGCATGGCCCCGCGCGGCTTTCCGCGTGACAACCGCTTTACCTGATCGGGCCTTGTCTGTTGCGGATGCGCGGCGTATAGCCCCGGCCTGACCCAAAAGGAGCCCGTCCCATGGTAGGTAGTGCCAATCTCAACGTCATGCTCAAGGCCGCGCGCAAAGCGGGGCGGGCACTGGCCAAGGATTTCCGCGAGGTCGAGAACCTTCAGGTCAGCATGAAGGGCGCGGGCGATTTCGTCAGCCGCGCCGATATTGCTGCGGAAAAAATCCTCAAGACCGAGTTGATGGGCGCGCGTCCGACCTATGGCTGGCTGGCCGAAGAGGGCGGCGAGGAAGAGGGGCAGGACCCCACCCGCCGCTGGATTGTCGACCCGCTGGATGGCACCACCAATTTTCTGCACGGCCTGCCGCATTGGGCCGTCTCCATTGCCCTCGAACACAAGGGCGAGGTCGTGGCAGGTGTCATCTATGACGCCAGCAAGGACGAGGCGTTCTTTGCCGAAAAAGGTGCAGGTGCCTGGATGAACGAGAGCCGCTTGCGTGTCTCGGGGCGCAGCAAGATGATCGAGTCAATCTTTGCTACGGGCCTGCCTTTTGGCGGGCGGGCCGACCTGCCCGAAACCTTGCAGGATTTGGCACGGCTGATGCCCACCTGCGCGGGTGTGCGCCGCTGGGGATCAGCGGCGCTCGACATGGCCTATGTCGCCGCAGGGCGCTATGAGGGGTTCTGGGAACGGCGTTTGAACGCCTGGGATCTGGCCGCAGGGGTGATCATCGTGCGCGAAGCGGGCGGCTTTGTCGAACCGCTGCGCTCTGGTGGCAATATTCTGGCCGATGGCGAAGTGATCTGCGGCAACGAGGCGATCTTTGACAAGTTTGCGGGCGTGATCCGGGGCTGAGGCGGGCTTTGTGTTGACGCCCTGAGGAGTGCCACCTACCTTTCCAGCATTGGTGTAACAACTCGGGGAAGGCGATCCATGATCCACAAAAGAAATTTCGCGCACGCTGTTGCCATTGGTGTCATGGTCTTCATGGGGGCAGCCCCAGCTTCGGCTAATGCCATTCTCCGCGATTTGGATCGCTCTGGAATGGTTCAAGGCGATGTCAACATCATGATGCGCAGTGCGGCCAGTCTTTATTCGGAAGGGCGCGGAAAAGTCGGCGATGAGGTGAGTTGGAAAAACCCCAACACGCGCGCTGATGGTGTGGTGCGGATCATCTCGGTGGAGGGCGCTTGTGTCACGCTTGCGCATCGCTTCAGGCCCAAGGGGGCAGAGCCCGCCCGCGGGCTGCGGACCAAACGCTGCCTCATGGACGGCATATGGGTTTTGTCGGCCCCCTGATGCGCCGGGTCAGCGATCTGATGGATGGTTGACCCCGTCCACCCAACCTATCGGGTCTAGATCACGCGGATTGACGCCTTCAATAGCCCCAAGATTGACGCCATATTCATTCGGGTCCGAGCGGCGCTGATGATGCGTGTAGATCCCGCACGTCTTGCAGAAATAGTGCTTGGCCGTGCCTGTGCCCCATTGATAAAGCGTCAGATTATCCGCACCCCGGACCACCTCGACCTTGTCCAAGGGGGCCGAAACCGCCGCTGCCCCACGCCTGCGGCAAAACGAGCAATCGCACCGCCGCGCAGTCTCGAGCCCGTTCGAGAGCGTCACGCGTAGCTCAACCGCGCCACAGTGGCAGGTCACTTTGAGGGGGGTATTCATCGGCGTTTCCTCACGGCTGGAATAGAACTGCGGCGAAAGCGGTAGTCAGCCTCTGGATTGGGCGGAGTGCCTGCTGTCGCCCGCCAGAAAAGCGGGCCGCCCAGCCGCAGAAATATCGGCAGGGTCAGAAGGACGCCCGCCACGAAGCCGCCCGCATGCGCCCAATAGGCGACCCCGCCCATATCGGGATCGCTGCCGAGGCCAGCCATCACCTGAATGGCAAACCACAGCACCAGCAAAATTGCCGCCGGGATCGTGATGACACGGAAAAAGACGATGAAGATCAGCAAGATATCGACCCGCGCGCGCGGAAATAGCAAGAGATAGCCCCCCATCACCCCGGCAATCGCCCCAGAGGCCCCGACGGTCGGCACCATCGACCCCGGACTATCCAAGATCTGTGCCAGCCCCGCCACAACGCCAGTGGCAATGTAGAAAACAAGATAGGGCACATGCCCCATCCGGTCCTCCATATTGTCGCCAAAAATCCACAGAAACAGCATGTTGCCCGCTAGGTGCAGCACCCCGCCGTGCAGGAACATCGAGGTCAAAAGCCCGGTGAAGTCACCGATTTGCGTGACTTTGGCGGGGATCATCGCCCAGTCGTAGAAAAAGACATTGAGCGCCCGCTCATCTGAGAAAAGCGGCCAATAGGCCAAGAATATCACCACGTTGAGCGCAATCAGCCCGTAGGTGACATAGGGTGTGCGCCCCGAAGGATTATGATCGCGGATCGGAAACATGCGCGAAAGCTAGCGCGGATCACGGGGGACGGAAAGCCGGTGATTGCACCCGCCGCCACGATTTGCGCAAGAACCGGGTCGCCCAATATCGGGATCGGTGCGCAAAGTTGTCCCATCCATAGGAGATGACGATGACCCAGCTTGCATTTGCGCTTGTGCTTTTTCTTTTGCCGCTGGCCTATAGTCCCGGTCCCGGCAATCTCTTTTTCGCCGCCAATGGCGCGCGCTTTGGGATGAGGGCGACGTTTCCGGCAAGCTTTGGGTATCACATCGCCACATGGCTGGTGACCGCCGCCATAGGTTTCGGCTTTGTCGGCGCGCTTGAGGCTGCGCCGGGGGTCTTCGTCTTGCTCAAACTCGCGGGTGCGCTTTACGTTTTCTGGATCGCTTGGGGTTTACTGCGTGCCGGGGCGCGCGACAGCGCGATTGAGGCACGCCCGGCCTCGTTTGGGGATGGGGCGGTGCTCTTGCTCCTCAACCCCAAGGCCTATGTGATCATCGCGCTGATGTTCACGCAATTCCTGAGCGTTTCGGACACCAACCGGACGGTGTTGGTTCTGGGTATCACCACGATTTTTACGCTTAACAACCTAGTGGCCTTTACCCTGTGGACCATGATGGGCGCGAGATTGGGCCAGCTTTTTGCCCGCGCTGGAAGCGCGCGCGCACTGAATACAGCTTTCGGCGTGACCCTGGGGGCCGTGGCCCTGTGGATGCTTTTGTCCTGATCCACCCGAGGCTCAGGACATCCCGCTCAAAAGCGCCGCATTACCCCCCGCCGCAGTGGTATCCACGCAGACATGCCGTTCGTGGAGCGCATGGCCGGTATCGGGCAACCCGGTGATAAGCGGCAATATCGGACCTGCGCGCCGCGCCATGGCCCCGGCATAGGCGCGCGCCTCGCTTTCGCATCCCCACCAGATCACGCCAGAGAGGCCGCCCATGGTCACAAGCGCCTCGGGGTCAACGCGGCCCGTGGCGATCACCGCCACCCCGCCCAGCCCCTCAACCGCGCGGGCCTGCGCTGCCGCCAGATCTGCCCCCGGCCCCATGCAAAGAAGTGCAGGGCGGACATGGCTGGTCAGGCGGTTAGATTCCCCCGTCGGCCCCGGTAGAACTAGGGCGGCGCGCGGCGTGCGGGCGGCGGCATTGGCCGCATCAAGCGCCTTTTGCGCGGCATTGGCCGACATGGCCTCGGTCCACTTTTCGCCCTGTTCCGGCGCTGCGCGCGCGGTAAAGCGCGTGAGGTAATGCGGCCCGCCGGCCTTGGGCCCGGTGCCCGACATGCCTTCGCCACCAAAGGGTTGGCTGCCGACGATGGCGCCGATCTGGTTGCGGTTGACATAGATATTGCCCGCATGCACCGCCTCGGTCACATGCTGCACGCGGTCGTCGATCCGCGTCATCAGGCCAAAGGTCAGACCATAGCCGGTGGCGTTGATCGCGCCGATCACCCGGTCAAGATCGCCGGATTTGAACGTGGCCACATGCAGGACGGGCCCAAAGATTTCGCGCTCAATCTCGCCGATCCCACCAACCTTGATCAGCGTGGGGGCAATATAGGTGCCTGCGTTCGGGGTCTTCAGCTCGTGCAACAGCCGCCCTTCGGCGCGCGCGGTCTGGATATGCGCGGCAATTCCGGCGCGCGCCTCTTCGTCAATCACCGGCCCGCAATCGGTGCTCAAATGCCAAGGGGTGCCAACGTTCAGCGCATCCATCGCGCCGGTCAGCATCTCTAGGAAATGCGGCGCGATGTCGTCTTGCACATAAAGGCAGCGCAGCGCCGAACAGCGTTGACCGGCCGATTGAAACGCGCTTTCGACAATCGCCTGCACGGCCTGTTCGGGCAGCGCGGTGCTGTCTACGATCATCGCGTTCATGCCGCCGGTTTCCGCGATGAGCGGCGCACCGGGGGCCAGATGCTTGGCCATGGCCGCGCGGATTTTCAGCGCGGTTTCGGTCGAGCCGGTAAAGGCCACACCGCCCACACGCGCGTCAGAGGTAAGTGCTGCCCCCACATCGCCCGCACCGGGCAACAGTTGCAGCGCCGTGGCAGGCACGCCCGCCTTGTGCATGAGGCCCACGGCCAAATGCGCGATGAGCGGCGTCTGCTCGGCAGGTTTCGACAACACGGCATTGCCAGCGGCCAGCGCCGCCGCGATCTGGCCTGTAAAAATGGCCAGAGGGAAATTCCACGGGCTGATACAGGTAAAGGTGCCGACAGGGGCCTCTTCGGGGGCATTGGCGGCGTAGTAGCGCAGGAAATCCACCGCCTCACGCAATTCGGCCACGGCATCTGGGATGGATTTCCCGGCCTCACGGGCCAGGAGCGCAAAAATCTCGCCGTAATTTTCCTCATAGAGGTCCGCCACGCGGTTCAGAATCACGCCTCGGGCGTTGGCAGGTGCGTTCCATGGCGCTGCGGCGGCCAGCGCCGCCTCGATGTCGGCCTTGCTGGCCCAGGCTACGGTGCCCGGCATGTCTGCGGGATCTGCCGGGTTCTCGACCGTTTCGGGGGTTTGGGGTGCAGCCATGCCCGCGATCAGCGGTGCCGCTTCCCAGCGATGCTGCGCAAAGGGCGCGCGCGCCGCCTCAATCCGGTCGAGCGTCGGTTGATGGCGCAGATCAAAGCCGCGCGAATTGGGCCGTTCGGGCTGAAACAGGTCCGGGCCTTTGGGTAAGTGCGGCTGCGGATCGTTCACCGCCACAAAAGGATCGCGCGCGACCTCTTCGGGGGCCACGTCTTCGTTGACGATCTGGTTCACAAAGCTGGAATTCGCCCCGTTTTCCAGCAGTCGCCGCACCAGATAGGCCAAGAGATCGCGATGCGCGCCCACTGGGGCATAAATCCGGCACCGCGTGCCCTCTGCCTTGAGGATGATGTCATGCAGCGCCTCGCCCATGCCATGCAGGCGCTGAAATTCAAACGCGCCCTTGTCGCTGCCCATATCAAGGATGGCGGCGGCGGTATGGGCGTTATGAGTGGCGAATTGCGGATAGATGCGGTCGGTCATCGACAAAAGCTTGCGCGCATTGGCGATATAGCTCACATCGGTTGCGGCCTTGGAGGTAAAGACCGGAAACCCGTCGATCCCCGCCACCTGCGCGCGCTTGATTTCGGTATCCCAATAGGCGCCTTTGACCAGACGCACCATGATCTTGCGGTCAAGCCGCGTGGCCAGATCATAGAGAAAGTCGATCACGTGGCTCGCGCGTTGGCCATAGGCCTGCACCACCACACCAAACCCGTCCCATCCGGCAAGCGCGGGTTCTTCCAGAACGGTCTCGATCACATCCAGCGAGAGCGACAGGCGATCGGCCTCTTCGGCGTCGATGTTCAGCCCCATCTTGGCTGATTTCGCCAAGAGCGCGAGGCTGCGCAGACGCGGCACCAGAACCGCCATGACCTGTTCGCGCTGCGCCACCTCATAGCGCGGATGCAGCGCCGAGAGCTTTACAGAAATGCCGGGATTGCTGCGAATGTCGGCCTGCGTGCAGGCATTGGCAATCGCCGTGATGGCGCGCGAATAGCTGAGGTGATAGCGGGTGGCATCCGCATCAGTGCGCGCCGCCTCACCCAGCATGTCATAGGAATAGCTGTAGCCCTTCTTTTCCATCCCCGCCGCGCGGTCCATGGCCCCTTGAATGGTCTCGCCCAACACGAATTGGCGGCCCATCTCCTTCATCGCGCGGCCCACGGCAGTGCGGATCACCGGCTCGCCCAGCCGCTTGATGGCCCCGCGCAGATGGCCCACGGGGCCGGGCTTTTCATCCTTGAGCACCTTGCCGGTCAGCATCAACGCCCAGGTCGAGGCATTGACCAGCGGCGAGGTGGAATGCCCCATATGCTTGCCCCAGTCCGAAGGCGCGATCTTGTCCTCGATCAGCGCGTCGATCGTGTCGGCATCGGGCACACGCAAAAGCGCCTCTGCCAGACACATGAGCGCGATGCCCTCATCTGTCGAGAGACCATATTCCGCCAGAAACACCTCCATCAGCCCCGGGCTCGATTGCCCGCGGATGGACCGAACAAGCGCGGCACCGCGCGCGCAGATCCGCGCCCGGTCTGCCTCAGAGAGGTTTGCGGCAGCGGTCAGGCGTGCCAATGTCTCGCTCTCATCTGCATAGGTGGCAAACTCGATGGCGCGGCGGATATCGGTGTCGTATGGCATGCGGATCCCCATGGTTGGATGGCATATCATAGCATCATTGAACCAGTGACTTTTCCTGATTAGAATGAAATCTCAGGTCGGATGGTTTGAATTTGGAGCATATGATGGATCAAAACGAACAGCTTGACCTCGACCGCTTTGACCGGGCGATTCTGCGGGTTCTGGCAGGGGACGGCCGGATCAGCGTCACAGAGCTGGCACGCGAGATAGGTCTGTCAAAATCCCCCACCCAAGCGCGGCTCAGGCGGCTCGAGCGCGATGGTGTCATCACCGGCTACCGCGCGCTTTTTGATCCTATCCGCCTCGGCCTCGATCACGTGAGCTTTGTCGAAGTGCGCCTGCACGACACCCGAGAAGCGGCCTTGGCAGAATTCAACGCCGCCGTGTCAAAGATCCCCGAGATCGAGCAAGTGCATCTCATTGCAGGCAATTTCGACTACCTTATGAAAATTCGCACGCAGAGCATGGCCGATTATCGCCGGGTGCTTGCCGAACATATCTCGACCCTGCCGCATCTGGCCAATACCTCGACCTATGTGGCGATGCAGGCGGTCAAGGAAAATGCGCTCTCGGATGTGATCTGATCCGTGGCGTAGGCCCGGCTATGGCTTTACACCTCCGTCAAAGCGGATATTGTCCGCCCGCGCCCCTCGTGCCCGCGTGGTGGAATGGTAGACACATGAGACTTAAAATCTCCCGGCCGTATGGCCGTGCCGGTTCGAGTCCGGCCGCGGGCACCATGATTATGACATAGGCCGTTGTTTTGCGTGGATAAAGCCGTCCATGCTTTCTCTGCTCATACCCCAATGTAAGCACCTTCTGCGCGCGGCTTTACGCCCCGTGCGAGGCACGCACCGCGCCAGCCGCCTGTGCAGCGTTGCTGGCATTTCGGTTGGCGGGCAGAGGGTGCCAAGTTCAGATGCAAGCCTGCTTAGCGAAAACATAGGCTTGATGGTCGCGAGCGCGCTTTGCCCCGAGGGATGTGTGGAGTTTTGCTGTCTGGCAACAGGTAATCTGCCGGGTGGCAGGGGGCGATTGGACTGATTGGCATCGGTCTTGGGACGCGTCGTGCGGCATCGGCTGGGCCATTTTCGCCGACATACCTATGACGGATGGTCGACCCTGGTTACCCTATCGAAAAGGCCGCCGCGCAGAGTCACCGGCGCCTGTGCATCAGGCTCATCAGCCGCGCCTGCCGGTCGAACGGCTTTTCCGGGGGCGGCGCACCTGCCTTGCGGTCCATCATCCGCCGCACCATCAGCGCCGCCACACCGGCAAAGATCACGCCGCCCACCGCTTGCCCGATCAGCACCCCCGACGCGCCAAACAGCGCACCGCCCGCAAGAACAAAAGGCACGGTGCCCAGCGTGTGCCGCCCCCAGTTGATCCAGGTAGAGCGGAACGGGTGACCCATGTTGTTGAAGACCGCGTTCGAGACGAAGATCACCCCGTTGAAGAAAAACGCCAGCGCCAACGGTCCGCAGAACAGGAGGATCAGGTCGCGCGTCACCCCCTCAGCCCCGAAAAGCGCAATGATGGGCCCGCGCAAGGCAAACAGCAGCGCCGTCATCGCAAGGGTGAAGAGGGCGCAGAAGAGCAGCCCATCGCGGTAGGCCTGCCGGACCCGGTCCATCCGCCCCGCGCCAAAGTTCTGGCCGATTACCGGCCCGATGGCACCCGACAGCGCAAAGATGACGCCGAAGGCCACCGGCGTCATCCGGCCCACGATGGCCATGCCTGCCACCGCCGCCTCGCCGAAGCTGGCCATGGCGCGGGTGACGACGGCCTGTCCGACGGGCGTCGCCAATTGGGTCAGGATCGCCGGGGCTGCGATGGTCACGATCGGTACGAAGGCGATGGACATCTCTGGTAGACCGGGCCGCACCAGCCCACCGTGATGGCGAAAGATCGGGATCAGCGCAGTGCCCGCGATCACCAGCCGCGCCGCCACGCTGGCCAGTGCAGCACCTGTCAGGTCGAGCCCAAGGCCGAAGATCAGGATCGGGTCCAGCACCGCATTGACCAGCGCCCCCCAGATCGTCGCCATCATCGCGCGGCGCGCGTCGCCATGGGCGCGCAGGATCGCACCGCCCACCATGCCGACGATCAGAAAGGGCAGGCTGGGCACGATGATTTGCAGGTAATGCACCGCGAGATCCAGCGTCTCGCCCGTAGCCCCCATCAGCGCCGCCAGTCCCGCAAGGTTCAGCCAGACCGTCGCCGCGAAGACCGCGCCAAAAACCACCCCCCAGACAAGCGCTGCCGCCGCCTGCGCGCGGGCCAGCTCGGCGTCGCCCTGTCCCAGCGCCCGGGCCACCAGTGCGCCCGCCGCAATCGCCATGCCGATGCCAAAGGAGGTGGTGAAGAACAGGATCGCGCCCGCGTAGCCCACCGCCGCCGCCAGTTCCGCGTTGCCCAGCATCGCGATAAAGACCATGTCGATGAAATCGACTGCGAAAACCGCCATCAGACCCACCGACGAGGTCAGCGCCATCACCGTGATATGACGAAAGAGGTTCCCCTCCAGAAAAACCGCGCGTGCTTCGGCCATAGGGCTTCCGATTGATTGATGGATCGCCGCCCGAAAATGAGCCGTTCCAGATGCTAAGTTCCGTGCCCCATCAGAACACTATTCAAAGGTGATCTGAAATAGGCAAATGAAGCAGCCCAAGCCTATCGGACAAGGTCTGACTGGCCAAGGCTGATATCAAGAGCGGCGCCGATAGTGTGAAGATCGAGAGTGTTGGTTTCGCCGCTCCAAATCGGCCGAGGGTACATACCCGAGCTTGTCCTGGTGAGCGCAAAGATTTCTGTTTGTCATGGGTAAGTCCTTTGAAGAAAACAAAGTCTTTCGCCTGATTGCGCGCTTTGATCACCAAGAGGATCACCAAGTATATATTGGCAAACAATCTATTCATGGCCTCGTGAAACGCTCGCAATCTCGACGGTTCAAACACCCTATTCGGCGCTCTGGTCTTGAGCAGCTTGGTTCGCGGTTGCCCTGCGGCGCGCGGCGTCTTCGCCCAGCCTTATGATGGCAGCTATCGGGCGGATCATCACCACAAGGTCCGCTATCTAGCCAGCCTCATCAAAGCGGATGATGTCTATGCCCGTGAACGCAGTTTCCCCACCACCTCTGCCGTGGTGAGAATGGCGTGGGCATAGGTTGGGCCGTTGATCTCATGCGCGGCATGCAGCGCATCCGGGGACAAGGCCGCCGTTGCGTCGCGAACAAGGGTCACATGATAGCCAAGTTCGGCCGCATACCGGGCTGACGCTTCGGTGCAGGTATTGGCGATCGCCCCGATAAAGATGACATGGGTGATCCCGCGTTGGCGCAGCTGCACATCAAGGTCGGTATTGGCAAAGCTGGAGGCGCCCCAGTGTTCCTTGACGACAATGTCGCCGTGGTCGGGGCCGAATCCCTCGTACCAGTCACCGCCCCTGCTCCCCTCGGCGAACATCTGGTGGTCATGCGCCGCCGCCTGAAACGGCGTCAGGTGTGCCCATCCCTCGAAATCGCCGGCGCGGTGGCGGTGATGGGGCAGGATGAAGATCGGATGTCCGGCCTCTCGCACGGCCGCGCGGATCTTGATCAGGTTGGCATGCAGATCAACGGCTTTCGAGACCTCGCTGAGGGCGGGCCACATCTTGCCATCCTCAGCGAGGAAATCGTTATAGGGATCGACGCAAAGAAGCGCTGTGCTGCCTTGGGGATAGATGGTTTGGTCCATGGGTTTTCCTTTTCGTTCGCGTCAGGCGGGGCTGTCCCGCGCGTTATTTGATCTGGGATGAGGGTTGGGCCCGCCAGAATGCGCAGCAAGCATGCAGGTGCCGCTTCAAGGGCATGAGCGCTCTCATGCGAACCTGATGAATTTGCTGAACGGCATTTCGCGCAGGCGTCGGCCCGTCGCGGCAAAGATTGCATCGGCGAGGACAGGGGCGGCGGGCGCGGTCGCGGGCTCGCCCAAACCGCGCACCCGCTCGGCGCGCCCCAAAAGCTGCGTGTGGAAGCGCGGCGTCTGGTTCAGGCGCATTCCCTCGAAGGCATCGAAATTGGTCTGCTGCACGGCGTGGTTTTCGTAGGTCAGTTCGCAGTTCATCGCATGGCCAAGGCCAAAGATCGCGGCCCCGGTCAATTGCGCCTCGGCGTTCGCGGGGTCAAAGACGGTGCCGCAATCGGCGGCGATCCAGACCTCGTCGATGCGAATGCCCCGCTCGGTCAGGGTCACGTCAAGAACCTCGGCCACGGGCACGCCGTGGGTATGGGCGAAGGCGATGCCGCGCCCGCGCCCCGGCCCGATGTCAGCGCCCGCCCAGTTCGCCATCTCGCCCACCGCCTCGAGCACGCGGCGGCTATCGGGGTCGGCGATCAGGCGCAGGCGCTCCTCCAAGGGGTCGGCACCGGCGGCATGGATCAATTCGGACAGGAAACTTTCGTGAAAGAAGGTATTGGAGCAGGCCCCGGGCGAGCGCCACGACCCGACCGGTATCATCTGCGGCGCGGCATAGCCGGTGACGCGATAGTTGGGGATGGCATAGGGTTGGTCGAAGGCCCCCCAGACCAGCATCGTGTCGGGCCCCGGCGGCACGCTGGAGATGCGCCCGAACCAGGACGAGATGAGCGAGGGGCTGACGCTGTCGAGATCATAGGCCAGCACCCGGCCATTCCCCACCGCGCCCCGGCCAACAGCCATGTGCAGGGGGCGGGGATAATCGTGCGTCATGTCCTCCTCTCGGCTCCAGGTAGTCTTGATCGGCGTGCCGGGCATGGTTGCGGCGATCTGGATCGCCTGCACCACATAGTCATGGTCGAGCCTGCGACCGAAACTGCCGCCTGCGGGCAGGGCATGAAGTGTGACCTGCGACGGATCGAGGCCGGTCAGCGCCACCGCCGCATCGCGCACCACGGCGGGGATCTGCGTTGCAGTCCAGATCTGCACGCTCTCCGCTTCGACCAGCACCGTCGCGCTAAGCGGCTCGAGCGCGGCATGGGCGAGAAAGGGCGTGCGGTATTCCGCCTCGATCACGGTGGCCCCGGCGAGCGCCGCCTCGACATCGCCGTCGTCGCGCAGGCGGCTGTTGCGAAACGCGTCCGTGCGGGCAGCTGACAGCGCCTGCCACATCTCGGCGGAACTGGCGGGATGGTCGGGGGGCAGCCAATCGACCTCTAGCGCCTGCGCCGCCTGAAACGCGAACCAAGTGTTGTCGGCAATGACCGCCAGCCCCTCGTTTACCGCAACGACCGCGCGCACGCCCTGCATCGCAAGCGCTGCATCGGCGTTAGAACCCGCCATGGCCCCACCACGCCCCGGGTTCGCGCGCACAGTGGCGTGCAGCATGCCGGGCAGCACCAAGTCGATGCCATAATCCTGCGTGCCGGTTGATTTCGCAACGATGTCGAGGCGCTGATAGGGTTTGCCCAAGCGCGTCCAGTCGGAGGCAGGGCGCAGCGTTACGTCGGTGAAAGGCGCGATGGCCGCCGCCTCGCCGGCAAGCTCGGTGTAGGGAATGCGGGTGCCGTCTGGCAAAACAACTTGCCCGTCCTCGGTCCGAAGGTCGGCGCGCTGCACGCCCGTGCGCGCCGATGCAGCGGCCTTGAGAGTTTCGCGGGCAGTGGCACCAGCGAGGCGCAGGGTTTCGTGCAGATCGGCGACCGATGAGGAACCGCCGGTGAACTGAGAGCCGGTCAGGCGTGCGACGTTCCTCATCACGTCGCGCATAGTGTTGGCCACCGCCCCATGCTCCCATGCCGGGAAGGGCATGCTTTCACCCACGATGACGCCGTTGAAATAGGCCTGATGCGGCTGGCCGGGGTCGAGCGTGACGGTGGCCGGGTCGATGTCCAACTCCTCGGCAATCAGCATGGCTTGGGTCGAGGCGATGCCTTGGCCCACATCGGCGCGCGGCACGATCAACGTGATGCCTTGCGGTGTGATCTTGACGAAAGGGGTTAATGCGGCCTCGCCCTGTGCCAGACCGTCACGCAAGGGATTAGCGATCGGGCGGGACACGAAATAGGCCCCGAAGGCGACCCCGCCCAGAATGGCGGCGGATCCGATCAGGAAGCTGCGGCGGGCGATGGTTCTGGCGCGGCCCATCCCTCACACTTCCCGCATCGCGCTGGCCGCGGCGTGGACAGCGGCGCGGATGCGCGGGTAGGTCCCGCAGCGGCACAGGTTGCCCGACATCGCGGCGTCGATATCGTCATCGGATGGCTCGGGATTGCGCGCCAGAAGATCGGCGGCCTGCATGATCTGGCCGGATTGGCAGTACCCGCATTGCGCCACCTGATGCGCGATCCACGCCACCTGCACCGCATGCAGAGCGCCGGGCCTTCCCAGCCCCTCGATCGTCGTGACGTCTGCCCAGACATCGCCCAAGGACACCTGACAGGAGCGCACGGCATCGCCGCCAATATGGACCGTACAAGCACCGCAGAGCGCGATGCCACATCCGTACTTCACACTCGTTACGTTCAGCCCGTCCCGCAAAACCCAAAGAAGGGGCATGTCAGATGGTAAATCAACATCATGACTTTTACCGTTCACCGTGAGTAGCATGTTTCACTCCAATCGGTTCGTGGACGTGGCGTGACACCGCGCGCCCTGAGAGTGTAAATCCAGCACTTAGCAAGAGCGACATGCAGATGTGGTCAATCACTGGCAAATCGGGTCAGACGGCCCTGCGGATATGGTCTTGGTCTTTCCCCCGTGGCATAAATGGCCAACTCCTCAAGGACCAAGCCGATGGACAGCCCACAGACCTATTCCCTTTTCATGGGAACCGACGTGTCTTGCCGGATCCTTGGCATCGATCCGCAAGTGATGCTCGAGACGGCAGGTCTGGCCAAACTTGCGCAGGACCGCAGCGAATTGCGCGTGACGGCTGGCCAGTATTTCGAGGCCTGGAACACCATTGCACGCCTCTCGCCCCGTCGCGATTTCGTCCCTTATCTGGGGGTCGCGATTTCCCGGGGTCCGGTGATCCCGGTTTTTTTCACCCTTTCCTGTGCCCCAAACCTGGAAACTGGCCTGACGCGCCTGGCACAATTCAAGTCCCTGCTGGGTCCGACCCGGATGCAGGTGTTCAAGGATGGCCAGCTCTTGCGCGCAGAGTATGACAGCGTCGATATCCATAGTCCGATGCCACCCAGCCTTGGCGCCTTGCAGCTTGTCTGCATGCTGGAGAACATTCGGGGGGCCACCGCTCATTTTGTTTGCCCGGTTGCGGCGGGGTTCGACGGCTCAGAAGAGGAAAGGCGACAGATCGCGAGCCATCTGGGGATCATGCCCGAGCGGTCGGCTACAACCTTTGTCACCTTTTCGCCAGAGGACGCGAAACGCCGTTTCATTTCCGAAAACCCCGCCCTTTGGGCGGATGTAGAGGCAGACCTGAAGCTACAGCTGGCGGCCCAGAATGATCCTTTGCCCGCCGCCGCGCGGGTGCGGGCAGCATTGGCCGATCTGATGCTCTCTGGGCGCACAGGTGCCGAAGACGTTGCCATCTCTCTTGGGATCAGCCGCAGCACGCTGCAACGCCGCCTGCGGCAGGAAAAGACGTCTTTTCAAGCAGAGTTAGATGCGACACGGCAGGATATTGCGATTAGGTATCTGACCAAGACAACCCTTGGCGTTGACGCGATCGCACTTGTGTTGGCCTACCGCGATGCCAGTAGCTTTTCGAGAAGCTTCCGGCGGTGGACAGGCCAGGCACCCGGTGCCTTTCGTCAGGCAAGAAGCCGTGGGTGAACACGGGTTTGGTGACATTAAGCGAGGCCGCCGCCGGTGATCGATTTGATGGCGCAGTCGCGTCTCTGGGGCGAGGCAGTGCAACATGGACATGCTGCGTAACCATCAGGCTTTATTTCCCATTATTAGCCTTCAAGGGTCGAGCCTTGCCGAATGACCTTGATGACCCGAGCGCCACAAGCGGCTTGCCCGGTGACGCGACACAGGTCTGATGCGCGAACCTGACGGTTCGAGCTTGGCGCAGCCTTGATCTGGTCGTGCAGCTCGTGCTCGCGTGGTTCCTGAGCCAACTGACGATGACGTGCGGATCAGGATCAAAACGGAATTCGACCGGGGCGCAGTGTCGAGACTGGTCGTTGCGCTACTCGTCGAGATAGGCACCGCTGGAGCGTCGGATTTCATCCAATTGCCGTAGCCGATGCCGTGAGGCGTCACCGCTGGCTGCGGCACAGGCCGCCAATAGAATTTCTGCGACAAGTTGCACAGCGATGGCTGACGGAAAGTAATGCGGACTTGCCGTCGGTGCCAGAAAGAGCCCGTCCGCATAGGGTGCCAATGGCGAACTGGGCCTGTCGGTGATGGCATAAACTGACGCACTCGCGCGACGTGCATATTGCATGGCGTCAATTGTCTGGGCGCAATAGGGCGCGATTCCAAGTGCGAGCACAGTATCGCTACTGGAGATTGTCGAAATACGCTCGCTCGCCGCCACGGTGCCTGCAGGCAAAGACACCAGATCGGGCACCGCAAGTCGTCCGGTTGCCTCGATCATACCAGCTGCCCAATACATGGAGCCTGCGCCAATCACATAGGTGCGCCCGCTGCGACGGACAGCGGCAACAAAGGCCCCAACCTCCTTTGGCTCAAGATGCGCGGCAACCTCTGCGATGTTATTCTGAGCGGCCTCTGTCATGTGACTGACCAGTTTAGCCAATGAGTCACTCTGAAAGGTGCTGCGCAATGCGTCAACCCGCGCCCCAAAGCCGCGCCCCATCAACAGTTTCTGAAAGTCCTGTCGAAACCCATCGTAGCCCTCATATCCCATATGTTGCGCAAGTCGTTGCATCGTCGGGGCGGCCACACCGCAGGCCTGAGCCACAGAGCGCATCGAATCCACTGCAATCCGCTCTGGGTTATCAAGCACATAGCGGGCCGCGACGGCCAACTTGCGCGGCAGGTTTGGCAACGCTTGGGTTAACTTTTCGTCAATTTTCATAACCGGCAAACCTCTTACCTCGGCACCCGCAGTGTTATGCGGAGACTGAATTGGCGCAAGTGTAATTTTTCTTTGTAAAAAATAACAAATGCAATTTTTTTCTGGACTCGTCAGAGGCAAAACTTCATCACTTCCGAAGCAGCACGCAAGACGTGTTGGCACCAGACAACAGGAGAGTGGAATGAGGACTTATATTAAAGCTGCACTGACCGCCGTTGTGGCCACCTTGACCAGCACCGCCGCCATGGCCGACGCTCTTCAAGATATCAAGGATGCCGGAAAGATCGTCGTTGGCGTCAAGCAGGACTACAAGCCTTGGGGGTATCTGACCTCTGACGGCGAGTTGCAGGGTCTTGAGATCGACCTGGCCAAGGATGTCGCCGAGCGGCTGGGGGTCGAGGTCGAGCTGGTCCCGGTGGTCGCGTCTAACCGCATGGAATTCCTGCAACAAGGGCGTATCAACCTGATCATCGCAACGATGGGCGATAACGAACAGCGGCGTCAAGTCATCGGCATGATCGAGCCGAATTACTACGCCGGCGGCACCAATGTTCTGGCGCCCAAGGCCGCGGGTCTCAAGAATTGGGAAGATCTGAAGGGCGCAGACGTCTGCGCGCTGCAAGGCTCTTACTATAACAAGCGAGTCACGCAACTTTATGGCCCCAATCTGGTCGCTTTTGCAGGCATTCCAGAGGCGACAGCGGCACTCTTGAACGGAAGCTGCATCGCCTTTCTATACGACAATACGTGGATCGAATCGCAACTGGCCTCTGACGCACAATGGGCCGAGTTTGAAATGCCTTTCCCAACCGAAGATCCGCAGGCATGGTCCATCGCAGTCCCGCTGGAAGAGCTTGACCAACCCTATGGTCAATTGATGAGCGAGATCGTCACCGATTGGCACAAATCCGGCTATCTGATCGAACGGAACGCCGCAAATGGCATCGCGCCCAGCCCGTTCCTGCAGGCAGAGCACGACAGGTTGAAATAACCTGTCCTTGCTGAACTGCCCGGCAGCGCCTGTCTCTGCCGGGCATCTCTTTGCGCTGCGACAGAGGTGATCCGATCCGATGGACTTTGTTAACCCCCTTATCGACTGGCTGCGCCCCGACTGGTTCTTGAACCTTGCCGTGGTCAGTGACGATTACAATCGCGGTCGCTATGTTTCTGGCCTCTGGATGACGATCAAACTTTCGGTCGTGTCGATCTTTTTGTCGCTCGTGGTCGGCGTTCTGGGGGCCGCTGTCCAAGGCGCACCGTCACGCACGTTACGGGTGGCTGTCGGGCTTTTTGTCGCGTTCTTTCGCAACACCCCTCCACTGGTTCAGCTTTACTTCTTTTACTTTGCCATTGGCACGGTGCTCCGGATCACCGGCGAGAATGGTTTGCCGCAGCCTTTGATCAGCAATTTCGGATGGGCCATCATCTCGCTGTCGCTGTTTGCGGGCGCTTTGAATGTGGAAATCTTTCGCGCAGGGGTCGAGGCCGTGCCGCGTTCTACGGTAGAGGCCGCCGAAGCGCTCGGGTATACGCGCCTGCAAATCTATACCGATATCGTGCTGCCGCTGGCGGTGCGCGTCTCATTGCCGGCGCTTGGGACAAATCTGGTGAACCTGGTCAAGACCACAACGCTCGCCTATGCGATTGCCGTGCCGGAACTGCTCTATGTCTCGGCGCAGATCTGGTCCGAGGATCTGAACGTGCGCGAGATGATGAACGTTTTGCTGGTGTCCTACGTGGGTCTGGTCGCCATCCTGGTCTGGGTCCTGCATCGTTGGGAAAAGGCGCTGCGCATCCCCGGATACGGAGAATGACCATGTATTCCCCACATCTGAAACCCAAGGTTCGCGGCCACATGCCGGTGATGCTGCCCATGCGCCTGCGCGCCGATGGGTTGCCGCTTGCGGATCGGCTCTTCAATCTCTGGACGCTTACAGCGCTTGTGCTGGCCTTGGCCGCCGTGCTGATCGGTCCCGCCTTTGCGCAGCTTGCAACGCCAGACGAACGCACGATCCACATGATCCTTTTGGAATGGACACCCACCTTGGCCAAAGGGTTTGGCTTTAACGTCCTGATTTCCGTTCTGTCGATGCTGATAGGGACGGTTATGGGGGTGTTCCTGGGTGTTCTGCAGGTGTCGCAGATCCGTCCGATACGGCAGTCTGCATGGCTTGTCACACAGTTCTTCCGCAACTCGCCTTGGCTTGTCCTTTTGTTCTATTGCATTCTGCTGATCCCATTCCAGTTCGAGATCTTCGGCGTGAAGATCCCGTTCCCCGGCTGGATCAAGGCTGTGATCGGCCTGTCGTTGCCCGTGATGGCCTATACGTCGGAATTCATGCGGGGTGCGATCCTGTCTATCCCGACGGGCCAATGGGAATCTGCTGAATCCTTGGGGTTCAGCCGCCGGATGACCCTGACGAACATCATTCTTCCACAAACCGTCAAGCGCGTGCTGCCGTCTTGGATGAATCTCTACGCCGTCCTGACGATGGCGACGCCGCTGGTGTCCATCATAGGGGTTGATGATGTTATGGCCCTGACGCGCGCTGCGCTGAGTGCTGAAGGGCGCGCTGATCTTCTGATCCCGATGTACCTTTATATTCTGTCTTGGTTCTTCCTTTATTGTTACCCGATCAGCTCTTTGACGCGCGTTCTGGAACGAAAATACTCGGTGAAACTATGAGCGAGGCTTCCATGACCTGGACCCCCCAACAGCCAATCGTGTCGTTGAAAGACGTGCACAAATCCTTTGGCGCTGTCGAAGTGCTCAGAGGTATCTCGCTCGACGTGATGAAAGGCGAGGTGGTCTGTATCATCGGGCCGTCGGGTTCGGGAAAATCGACCCTGATCCGCTGCATCAATGCGCTGAACGACATTCAGGCAGGCTCGATCACCGTGGAGGGGTTAGAGGTCAACGACCCAAAGCTGGACAAACTCGCCCTACGAAAGAAGGTTGGCATGGTGTTCCAGCAATACAATCTTTTCCCGCACAAGACCGCCTTACAAAACGTGATGATGGCACCAATTAAAGTGCTCAACCAAGACCGCGCAGAGGTGGAAAAACGCGCGCTGGCGCTGATTGCCAAGGTCCGTTTGAACGGCAAGGAAGATGCCTACCCCGGCGAGTTGTCCGGGGGCCAACAACAGCGCGTTGCAATCGCGCGGTCGCTTGCCATGAACCCTGACGTGATGCTGTTTGACGAGGTGACCGCCGCGCTTGACCCCGAGACCGTGAAAGAGGTTCTTACGACGATCAAGGACCTTGCAGCAGATGGCATGACCTGCATCCTCGTCACGCATGAAATGGGCTTTGCCCGCGAGATCGCAGATTGCATTTACTTCACCGATCGCGGGGTGATCGTAGAGTCCGGCCCACCCGCGACCTTCTTTGACAACGCTCAAGACCCCCGCACACAGCAATTCCTTGCTCAGATCCTGTAGGCGCTCATGACTTATCGCACTGAATCCGACAGCCTTGGCGACGTCCAGTTGCCTGATGACACACTCTATGGGTCCAATACCGCACGCGCATTGGAAAACTTTGCCGGTATGGGGCTGCCTCTCTCGGCCTATCCTGATTTCATGCGCGCCATGGCGCTGGTCAAACGCGCGGCAGCCATGGCCAATCAAGAGGTGGGTGCTTTGGCATCAGACGTGGCAGATGCCATCATCGCCGCCTGTGACGAGATCGTGGCTGGCGGTCATGCCGATCAATTCCCCACAGCCCTTCTAGAAGGGTCGGGGGGCACATCCACCAATATGAATTTCAATGAGGTGATCGCAAACCGTGCGGGCCAGATCCTGGGCGACAAACCGGGATGTTATGTGCGCGTCAATCCCAACGATCACGTCAACTGCAGCCAGTCCACCAATGATGCCCTTCCGACAGCGGTGAAGCTGGCCTGTGTTCTGACAGGGCCGTCCATTACCGCAGCAATAGAAATCTTGATTTCGGCTCTGCGCGTCAAGGCTGATGAAACTAACGACATGTTGCGCACGGGACGGACCTGCATGCAGGCGGCCCAACCGATGACATGGGGGCAATATTTCTTGGGTCACGCGAGTGCCCTGTCACGCGCATTGACGGCTGTGCAAAGCGCTGTTGAGACCTTGCGCACCGTCCCGATGGGCGGCACCGCAATCGGGACAGGTCTTGGCGCATTTCCGGGCTATCGCCGCGCCATTGCCCCCGCTCTGTCAGAGGTGTTCGGCATGGAAATCCGTTTGGCGGAGGACCCATTCGATGCCATGCATGCCGCCGACGGGTTTGTGCGCCTTTCGGCAGAACTTCGTAATCTTTCCGCTATTATGGCCAAGCTTGCCGCGGATTTGGTGATCCTTGGCAGCGACGGCGCGTCGGGTTTGGGCGAATTGCGATTGCCGCCTGTGCAACCCGGCTCGTCCATCATGGCAGGCAAGGTCAATCCGGTGATCCCCATGACCGTCCAACAGGTCTGGATGCGCGTGCATGGCCATGATGCCGCCATCGCCATCGCCGCGCAGTCTGGCCAGATGGAGATCAACCATTTCGAACCGCTGATCGCCCTGTCTCTCTTTGAGCAGATGGCGTTGATCACCGCCGCCGCCCAACGCTTTGCGGCGCGCTGCATCGTCGGACTGGAGGTGGATGAGGACCGCAGCTATCTCAACCTCGCGCAATCCTTCGGCGTCTCAACCGTTTTCCTCAAAGAACTGGGGTATACACGTGTTTCGGCCATGGCCAAACGGGCACTCGCCGAGGGCAAGCCGCTGGCCGATATCGCTGTTGAAGACGGTCTTTTGTCCAAAACTGATATTCGCGATGTTCTGCGCCATGCGTCGGTTCCGGCGGACTGACAGCCGCCACAAGGGTTCTGTCGCAAAGGTCCTAGGGGTGCTTTTGGTGCCGCGGGCGCATCGCGTCAGAAGATCAGCCCGCAGCTATAGCTGGAAAGCGCGATGGTTGCTTTCAAAGGCACATTTTATCTGAAATCCGTTATCCTGTTCGCGGTGTTTTTCTATCTGCGATCCGCAGCATACATAGGTCCAGCCTGAGCCTGCGCTCAAATCATCGAAAAATTCGCACTGGCGTCAATCGACATTGGCAGCCCCAGTGACTATGAGCGCGCCGAACCGGAATTTGCGCAGGGCCCTGACATTTTTCCCACGCAGGGAAAACCTGCTCACCCTACCTCTTGATACATTTCGTGCATGCGCCGTTGCAATTGGAACCGACACTTAAGCTGCTTTAGCGGGTGCGATTGCTCGGTGATCATCCAAAGGCTCAGCCATCCCGCGATCAAGGCAAAGATGATGCCGCCGACCGCCTGTCCAATAAGCACCCCTGTCGCCCCGTACAGTGCCCCGCCGATCACCACCAGCGGCAGGGTGCCCAGTGTCTGGCGTCCCCAGTTTACCCAAGTCGCATAACTTGGATGCCCGAGGTTGTTAAACGAGGCACTGGCCACGAAGATCACCGCGTTGAAAAAACTGGCCAGCGCCAATGGCCAGCAGAACAGCAGGATCAGCGCCCGTGCCTCGCCCTTGGCTCCAAAGAAATCGGCGATCTGTCCCCGAAACAGAAACAGGATGATCGAGACCACCAGGACGTAGATCGCCGAGAAGATAACCGCGTCGTAGAAGGCTTCCCGCACCCTGTCACGCCGCCCGGCCCCGAAATTCTGCCCCATGATCGGCCCGATCGAACCCGACAGCGCAAGCACTACGGCAAACACGACCGGAGACATCCGGTTGATCACCGCCATGCCGGCCACCGCATCGGTCCCGTATTTGGCCATCTCGCGGGTGACAATGGCGGTGCCAACCGGCGTGGCGACGGTGGCCAAGATGGCTGGAAGCGCGATCTGCATGCCCTCGCGGATATCGTAAAGGAAACAACCGATGCGCGGGATTGCGAAACCATTGTAAAGCCGGATGGTTGGCCACAGCGCCATCAGCATGGTGGCGAACCTTGCCGCAACAGTTGCCCAGGCTGCCCCTTCAAGGCCCAGCCCCAGCGTGAAGATAAAGATCGGGTCGAGCACCCCGTTGACCATCGCCCCGGTCAATGACGGAAACATCGCGCGCCTGCTGTCTCCATAGGCCCGCAGCACCGCCACCGTGGTCATGCCCAACCCGGAAAAGACGGTGGCCGGCAGGATAATCCACAGGTAATCCGCTGCGCGGTCGGCCACCTCACCGGAGGCGCCGAGAAGCCCCAGCAGATAGCCCAGATTAGGCAGCGCCAACAGGGGGATCAGAAGTCCGAAGGCAATGGCGAATATGCTGGCACTGAACGCGTGCTCTCGTGCGGGAACAGTCTTGCCGGCTCCCAACGAATTGGCCACCAGTGAGCCTGCTGCAATCGAAAGCCCGATATTGATCGCGCTCGCGAAGAACATCACCACGCTGGCATACCCGGCCGCTGCGGCAAGCGCGTCCTGCCCAAGCATGGAGATGAAGAACAGGTCGATAAGGTCTACGGCGAAAATCGCCATCAAGCCGATACTCGACGTCAGCGACATGGTCGATACATGCCGCATCATATTGCCTTCTACGAACCGGGCGACGACTTCAACCATGAGACTGCTCCATGCGTGATCAGATCAGACTAAGCGCAACTTGACCGGACGCGCACAAGCCGCGTCAAAAGCGCCGTCCTTGTGCAAACGTACGGGCAGACAATTGGGGAAGCAGGGCGGGCTTTCCTGCGTGCCGGTGCACATGCCGCCTCGGGCAGCTTTGTTTTGGGGCTGTTTTCCATTAACTCTTGCGCATCAGGATCATCTTTTCCTGTGTCATGTCTTGCATCGTGAAAGGGATGCCACCGGTGCCGTATCCGGATTCCCTGCGGCCCGCAAAAGGCATCCAGTCGGTCCGAAAGGCCGTCGGGTCGTTGATCATGACCGCCGAAGCATCAAGGCGGTTGGCCGCGCGTAGGGCGACACCGATGTCCTGTCCAAAGATGCTGGCCTGAAAGGCCGTCGGCAGCGCGTTGGCGCGGCGAATGGCGTCGTCGAGATCATCGTAGCGATAGACCGCGACAATGGGGCCAAAGACCTCCAGCATGGACATCTTCGCGTCATGGGCCGGATCCAGCAGCACCGCCGGGCTCAGGGTGGTTTCGGACAGGCGTTCGCCTCCGGTCGCGAGGACCGCCCCGCCTGACACTGCCGCGCGGGTCCAATCTGCGACACGGTCGGCCTCGCGCGGCAATATCAGCGGTCCGACCTCGGTATCCTCAAGGGTCGGATCAGCCGTGCGCAGCGTGTCAACGCGGGCGACCAAGCGGTGCGTGAAATCGTCGGCGATATCGTTGTGAACGTAGATGCGCTGTGTCGATACGCAGACCTGACCGGCATGGTAGTATCCACCTTTGACAATCGGTTCGATGACCTTGCCAAGATCGGCACTGCGGTCGATGATGGCTGGTGCGGCACCGCCATGTTCCAGCGCCGAGCGTGTTCCCGGCGCGAGCTTGGCCTTCAGGGACCAGCCGACCCTTGCCGAGCCGATGAAACTCAGGAAGGCAACCCGGCTGTCGGTCGCCAGCTTCTCGGCGAGCGTATTGTCATTAGTGACGAAGGTCTGGCACCAAGGTTCGGGCAGGCCGGCCTCGTGGACCAGCGCCACGACGTCGAGGCAGGACAGCGGTGTTGCGCTTGCCGGTTTCACGATGACGGGGCAGCCGGTTGCGATGGCTGGGGCGACCTGATGCACGATCAGGTTCAGCGGGTGATTGAATGCGGAAATCGCCGCGACGATGCCGATGGGTTCTTTTGTGGTGAAGGCCCAGCGGTCGTCCGCCGCCGCCGACAGCCCCATCGGGATTTCCCGGCCGGCGAAGGTGCGCAGTTCGTCAGCGGCGTTTTGAACGCCATCAATGGCGCGATTGGTCTCGACGATGGCATCAGGCAGAGGTTTGCCGCCCTCGCGCGCGATCTGCATGGCAAGATGGTCGCGCCTGCCCTCCATCAGAACCGCCAGCCTGCGCAGGATCGCGACCCGCTGATGCGGCTTGAGCCAGCCATCGCGCTCCCCGAACACGCGGCTGGCGGCTTGAAGTTTGCGCTCCAGCGCGGCGGCATCGTCGGTTTCGATCTGGGCGATCGGTGCACGATCAAAGGCCTGCACGACAGTCAACATGTCCGATCTCCTCGCATCTCAGGGGTCTGCGTTCTGCGACGGGTCATGAACATTCCACATCGGGTGTGCGGTTGCGCAATTCGTCGACCAGAACGCGGGTATTCTCTGAATAGTCGATCGGCACATCGACCAGATGGACCCCGCCGCCCTCAAAGGCAGCTTCGAGCACCGGGAAAAGGTCTTCGACCGCACGCACGCGGGATCCTTTCGCGCCGTAGGCCTCGGCATAGCGCACGAAATCCGGATTGCCGAAGGTCATGCCGAAATCGGGAAAACCGTCGACCGACTGTTTCCAGCGGATCATCCCGTAGGCGCTGTCGTTGAGGATGACCACGACAAGGTTCAGCCCAAGCCGCACAGCTGTTTCCATCTCCTGCGAATTCATCATGAACCCGCCATCGCCACAGACAGCCATCACGCGGCGCTCGGGGTGAAGTATGGCTGCCATCATCGCCGAGGGAAGTCCCGCCCCCATCGTGGCGAGCGCATTGTCGAGCAACAGCGTATTGGCCACATGGGTGCGGTAATTGCGGGCGAACCAGATCTTGTACATGCCGTTGTCAAGGCAGACGATGCCGTCTTCTGGCATGACCCGGCGAACCTCGTGCACAAGACGCTGAGGCGTCACCGGGAAGCGATTTTCTTCAGCGCGATCGTTGAGCCGGGCCAGAATCCTCTGGCGCAATTGGAGCATTCCCTCGTCGGGTGACACTCTGCCTTCCAGCCGCTCTGCAAGGCCTTTGACAGACGCGCCAATGTCGCCGATCACCTCGATATCCGGATGGTAGACCTGTTCGACCGTCGCGGACTCATAGCTGACATGGACAACTCTGGGTCCGCCATCGTTTTTCATCAGGAACGGTGGCTTTTCGATCGTGTCATGGCCGATGGCGACGATCAGGTCGGCGCGTTCGATAGCCTCGTGAACATAGTCCCCCTCGGAAAGCGCGGCGGTCCCGACATAGAGGTTTGAGCCGCCATCGACAGCGCCTTTGCCCATCTGCGTGTTGAAGAACGGCAAGCGGGTGCGCGCCATGAAGCCTGACAGCGGCTCGACCAGCGCGGGCCGGTTGCCCGCCGCGCCAATCATGACCAGTGGCCTTTTGGCGGCAAGGATCATCTTGGCCGCGTTGTCGAGCGCGGCGGCACTGGCGACCGGACGGTCGTAGGAATGGCGCGGAATGACGCTGGCGCCCTCGGCGTTCGCCGCCGCGACGTCCTCCGGCAGTTCGAGATGCACGGGCCCCGGCCGTTCCTCGGCCGCGACGCGAAACGCGTCACGCACCGCCGCGGGAATGGCGGCGGGGCTCAGGATCTGGCGTGTCATCTTTGTGAGCGGCCTCATCGAGGCGACGATGTCGACGATTTGGAACCGGGCCTGCTTGGCGCTCATCACTGGCTTCTGTCCGGTGATGAGGATCATCGGCATGGCACCCAGATGCGCATAGGCCGCGCCGGTCACAAGGTTCAGGGCACCGGGGCCGAGCGTGGCGAGGCAGACGCCGGGCTTGCCGGTAAGCCGCCCATGCGTCGCCGCCATGAACGCGGCCGCCTGCTCATGCCGTGTCAGAACCAGCTCGATGCGAGAGGAGCGCAGGGCCTCGACGAAGTCGAGGTTTTCCTCGCCGGGCACGCCGAAAATTCGGTCAACCCCTTCGTTCTCCAGTGCGGCGACAAACAGGTCTGACCCTTTGGGCATGATTTCAGTCCATTCGTTAATTGTTTCGAACAAGGTCAGCCCAGATGCTCACGATCCGTGAAGCTGTCAGGCTTCGACCGATCCATGCAGGTCCTCCACGGTATCCGAATACTGTAGCATGGGACTGCGAAGACCGCAGAGCGCGAGTTGCGGCAATGGTGCCGATCTTGCCTTGAATCTAAGCCTCACTTTGAAAGATCGGCAGCGACACGGAGCCTTGTGGCGACTCGGCTTCGACATGCATGACGCTGATTTCACCGTCATAGAGGCCATCGAGAATGCCGACAAACTGCTCATGCGCCGTGCTCGGCTCAAAGTGTTCGACATGATCTGCGTAGCTGCGCCATGCGACGATCAAGGTCGCCGTGCCCGGCGCCTCGACGCCAAGGCCGACGGTGTGACCGCGATACCCTTGCGCTTTGCGCAAATGTATTGCTGCGTTCTCCATGGCCTTGAAGAACTCTGCGGCCTTTCCGGGTGCCAGTTGGAAGGTAGCAATTTCTATAACCATGACAGCTCTCCTTCAGTTCCCTAATGCGCTCTCGAAAACGGAGCTGCATCTATTCCCGGTTTTTCTATTGCCGGACATGCGATCAACCGAGGGCTCATGGTTGACTGGACGCATTCTCGTCGACGACGGCGATCCCGATTTTGCCGCGTACGCCATTGCGCGGGCGCTCCAGCAGGGCGTGGGCGTCGGGGATGCCGGCCAGCGGGTAGACCGCGCCGACATGCGGCTTCAACAATCCTCGGTCAACAAGGGTTGCAAGCTCGTCCAGCTTCCCCCGGTTCTGACGTGTAAAGACAAAATGATAGCTGGCGTTGCACCCCCAGGCCTCGATCAGATTCTGCGGATTGGGAATGTCGACGATCGAGACGATGCGACCGAGTTGCGCGAGCACGCGCGGGCTGCGTTCAAGCGTGTCGCCCCCGATCGTGTCAAGGACGACGTCCACGCCAACGCCGCCAGTCTCGCGGTTCACGACGGCCACGTAGTCTTCGGTGCGATAGTCGATCACCACATCGGCACCGAGGCTGCGCACAAAGTCGGCATCATAGCCCGAAGCGGTCGCCACAACGAACGCGCCAGATGCTTTGGCGGCCTGAACCGCAACATGCCCCACGCCGCCAGCCGCGCCGTGGACAAGGACAGTTTCTCCAAGGCGCAAGCCCGCCCGCGTGAACAGCGCCTCCCAAACCGTGCCGCCTACGAGGCTGAGGCTGGCTGCCTCAAGATGGGTGAGACCAGCCGGCTTGTGACCAACAATCGCCTCGCTCGCGACGTGGTACTCGGCATAGCTGCCGTGACCCCCGAAAATCTGCGGTGTGTACCAGACGGCATCGCCGGGCTTGAATGCCGATACGCCAGAGCCGACGGCTTCCACAACGCCTGAGACATCGTGACCGGTAATCGCAGGCAATGGCACCAGATCGGGGTAGTCGCCGCGGCGCACCTGATAATCGAGCGGGTTGATAGAGGTTGCATGGACCCGGACCAATACCTCTCCAGCGCTGGCTTTGGGGGTCTCATATTCAGAAAGAGCGAAAGCGTCGGGGCCGCCGAATTCAGTAAGGCTCATAGCTCGCATGATTGTTCTCCAGTTTCAGATGAATTGATATCGCGCATTTGCGATCTTCTGGTTCAAGGCGTCCGCTTTGAAGGTTGGTGTGGGGTCGTACTCATGCCCCCGGAAGAGTGCCGAACATTGACTTTGTTTCGGCATTCGGCCGTCTACGCGCTAATTGGCGCACACCGTGGAAAGCAGGTGACACGTGCTGCTCAATGCGCCGTTCATAACCAAACTCGGACCCAAGCATTGCGCACCACTGCGCGGCATGCAGACGGGTTGGTTAACCTTGATCAAGCCGATGACAACGAACGGCACCTCTATGTCCTGAGGCATGGATGCTAGGTCGTTGGGATAGGGCATGATTTATTCCCTGAGATTGCTCTGGATCCGAACTGCGCTTAGCAAAGTTAGCAAATCCATCACTTGCGCGCGGTGCTGAACTTGCTTGGGATGGACCGCTCTTGCTATCCATTCTGCGTGGAATTGCGGGACCAAGTGGCAAAAACGGGGATAGGGTGCTTTGTCTGCGTGACCTGCCGACCTTTTGGTAAGGAAACGTTTGTTCTCGCAGTGCGAGGCCAAGGTTCACCGCTAGGCGGCCTGTAGCGTAATTGGTGCCTTTGCGTCGTTATTGCGTGGCCCCAACTGCCCGACCGTCCTGGACACGTCCTCAGGCCTCGCCCTCTCCCCTCAAACCGCGCACCTCGCCAAGATCGCGTGTGGTGCGAGCATGAATCGTAGGTTTCCAACGTTTATCATCGCCAGCCGGACATTTGGTTCCGTAAAGACAGGATGCTGACGACCCCCGACCGCAATAGGCCAGACTGAGCGAGCCGTTCAATTTGCTCCGGTAGAACTCGTTGCAGGCCTTGCTGCGACGGCTCCGATTTTGCAGTCAAACGCACGCGGCAGCGGCGATTCACGCCGGGGGCAGAGGTCCGGACAAAGGGCCCCCTTTGCGTTCCGATCGCGCAGAGCGGAAAGGCCGCAAGATCGGCACCTTCGAGGCAGCATCTGCGCCGCGTGGCGGTGGACCGCACGATATCCTGCCCTTGACCTGATCCTAAGGGAGGCACCCCCTCATGAGCCAGTTTCAACCGTTCATCGTTTCGCTGGTTGTCGGTCTCGTCATCGGCATGATCTATGGTCTCGTTTCGGTTCGTTCGCCCGCACCACCGATAATCGCCTTGCTCGGCCTCTTGGGCATGCTTGCCGGAGAGGCCGGAGTTCAATGGCTCAAGGGCCATGCAAGCGTCGTGCAGTCGGTTCTGCACGCCAAGTCCTTCGCGCTTCCCACCCGGGATAGCTCTGCGAGGAAATCAGATGCGTCCTGAAGATCAACGCATCCGGTCCATCGCAGCTCAAAAGGAGGACGGGTTTTCGATCGCTCGGCAGGTGCCGAAGTGGTCATCGCAAGCCATGGCCCGGCGGCAATCCGTTTCTGGCGCTGCGTCATCCAACACGTCCCGCAACGTTGATGGGGTGTCGTCGCGCGTCCTGCGTCCGTTCAAACCATGGAAAATCTCATGTCCAAAGCAGATCTGACCGTCTTTGCCAGCGCGGGCCGCTTCCCCCCAACTGGAAAATTCAATGCTTGAGAAAATGTCGGAGGATACTGGCAGCGCCCGCCCGCTAAGCTACCCGGTCTTTCGGGCGCTCTGGATCGCGACGATTGTCTCTAATGTCGGGACCTGGATGCATGATGTGGGTGCCGGATGGCTGATGACCTCGCTGTCGCCCAGCCCGCTGCTGGTCGCATTGGTCCAGACCGCGACGACGCTTCCGATGTTCCTGCTTGCCCTGCCTGCCGGAGCACTGGCCGACATCGTGGATCGGCGCAAGATGCTGCTGGCAGCACAGGTGCTTGGTCTGCTTGCGGCGATGACCCTGGCGATGCTGACGGCGGCTGGGCTTGTCTCTCCTGGCATCCTGCTCGCCGCGACGTTCATGCTAGGCATTGCGGCCGCGCTCAGTGCTCCGGTATTTCAGGCGATCGTCCCGGAATTGGTGGACAGGCAGGCCCTACCGGACGCCATCGCGCTGAACAGCCTCGGCGTCAATATCTCGCGCGCGGTGGGCCCGGCGCTGGGCGGGGCCATCGTTGCCCTTGCCGGCATTCCAGCCGTTTTCGCGCTGAACGCGCTTTCCGTGCTGGGCGTGCTTGTTGTGCTGGTCACCTGGAAGCGCCCTCAGGCCGCCCGCACCCTGCCACCCGAGCATTTCTTCGGTGCCCTGAAAGCCGGTTACCGCTATACGCGCCATTCTCCTGCGCTGCGCCTTGTCTTGATCCGGGCGATGGGGTTCTTCCTGTTCGGAAGCGCGCTCTGGGCGATGCTGCCGCTCATCGCGCGACGCGGGCTTGGTCTTGATGCAGCCGGGTATGGCGTGCTTCTTGGCTGCATGGGTGCCGGGGCGGTCGCCGGTGCGATCCTGCTCAAGCGGGTGCGGACAATAGTGCCCGCCAATCCGGTGTCTGTCGCCGCGACACTCCTCTTCGCGCTTGCAATGCTGGCGCTCGCGCGGGCCAGCCATGCCTGGGTCGCCGGAGCCGTTCTCTTCCTGGCCGGTCTGGGCTGGATCGGCATGCTGACGTCGCTGAACGTTGCCGCGCACATGGCTGCGCCGGGATGGGTCAAGGCGCGGGCGCTGGCGGTCTATCTACTGACGTTTCAGGGTGCGATGACATGCGGCAGCGTCCTATGGGGAACGCTTGCCACCGGCACCAGCGTCGCCACGGCTCTGGTGATCGCGGGCGTGGGGCAGATCCTGGCCGTTGTCCTGGCGGTCCGCTGGCGGTTGCCGCAGCATTCGGGCACCGATCTTGCGCCCTCGCACCATTGGGCGGACCCCGTCGTTTCTGTGCAGCCGGGCATGGACCGCGGTCCGGTCCTGATCGAAATCGAATATTGGGTCGAGCCTTCGCGGCTGGTCGAGTTCGTGTCTGCCCTACGCCGTTTCAAGTCTGTGAGGCATCGCGACGGGGCAATTCGATGGGATGTCTGGGAAGATGTCGCCGAACCGGGGCGGATCGTCGAGACGTTCGTGGTGGAAAGCTGGGTCGAGCATCAGCGCCAGCACGAGCGGGTGACCCGGGCCGACCAGTTGGATCAGGACCTCCTGAACGAATACCATTTGGGCGACAAGCCGCCAGTTGTCCGCCACCTGCTGCGGCCACCATGACACGCCGCAAGACGCCCAAGGCCTGACGTCCGTCTGCCTGCCCGAACCACCCATCAACTCAAGTCGAACTTCAGAGAGCTTTTCCATGGCATTTGTCACCACATCCGACGGGACGCGCCTTTTCTACAAAGACTGGGGTCCGAAAGATGCCCAACCCGTCATGTTTCACCACGGTTGGCCGCTGAGCGCCGACGACTGGGACAACCAGATGCTGTTCTTCCTGTCCCATGGCTACCGCGTCATAGCCCATGACCGCCGCGGACATGGGCGATCCGACCAGACCGACAGCGGCAATGACATGGACACCTATGCTGCCGATGTTGCCGAGATCACCTGGGCGCTGGACCTGCACGACGTGATCCATGTCGGGCATTCGACCGGGGGCGGCGAGGTTGCGCGCTATGCGGCGCGGGCCGAGCGGGGCCGTGTCGCTGGCGCGGTGCTGATCGCTGCGATCCCGCCGGTGATGGTGCGGTCCGATGCGAATCCGGATGGCGTGCCGCCAGAGGTCTTCGACGGGTTGCGCGCTGCGCTGTCGGCCAACAGAGCGCAGTTCTTTCTCGATCTGCCAAGCGGCCCATTCTACGGCTTCAACCGGCATGGCGCGAAGGTCAGTCAGGGTCTGATCGACAACTGGTGGCGGCAGGGCATGTCCGGCGGCGCAAAGGCACATTTTGACTGCATCGCCGCATTCTCCGAGACCGATTTCAGCGAGGATATGGAAGCGATCACCGCACCGGTTCTGATCCTGCACGGCGAGGATGACCAGATCGTGCCGATTTCGAATTCGGCCCACAAGGCGATCTGGCTGGTCAGGGATGGCACGCTGAAGTCGTACACAGGCCTTTCACACGGGCTTTTTGCCACGCATCCGGATCTCATCAATGCCGATCTTCTTGCCTTCGCGCGCTCGGCCTGACGCGATGGGGTATCGCCAGTACGCTGCGTCCATCATGCGCGCATATCACGCGGTGATCTCTGACGTCACAGTTCATCCCGGAAAGGGAACGCAATGCCCACTGTCTACTACGCCCCGGCTGGCTGCTCTTTGGTACCGCACATCGTGCCGAAATGGATCGGAGCACCCTACAAGGCGGTCAAGGTAAGGGTCGGCTCAATGGAGCTTCTCGCCATTAATCCCGCGGGCACCGTTCCGACCTGTCGGGAAGACAGTGGCTGGCTATTGACTCGGGCCGGCGCGATCCTCGATGATCTAGCGCAAAAGCTATCGGAGGCCGGACTGTCCGGCGGTGATAGTATCCGCGCGAAATGCTGGTCTGCCTTTCTCACTGCGGACCTTCACGCCTCATTCTGGCTGATCTTCATGCCCAACCGCCACACAATCTACAAGAGCGATGCAGCCCGGCAGGCAACGGTCGGGGCCGGGCTCAAGCTGGCCTCTCAGCATCTCGGCATTCCGAACCGCCATCTCGGCGGACGATCGGTGATTGATGCCTATGCTTTCCCGATGATCCGCTGGGGGGCAAAAATTCTGCCAGGCGGGCTTCAGAACTTTTCCGATGTGCAGAGGCTGCGTGACAGGATCGCCGCAGGAGCCGCCGTCCAAAAGATCATTGCGCGGGAGGGCAGGGCGTGAGCGCAGGTGATGCCAGAGGAATGATGAGTGGACTTCACCACGTCACCGGCATCACCGCTGATGTGCAGGCCAATGTCGATTTCTATGTCGGCTTTCTTGGCCTCAAACTTGTCAAGCGGACGGCGGGCTATGCGGATTCCGAGCAATTGCACCTGATCTACGGCGATGGCTTGGGCAGCCCCGGATCCCTTCTGACCTTCCTCGTCTGGGAGGCCACAGGCCGCGGACGCACCGGCATCGGCCAGGTTCTGGAAATTGCACTAGCGGTTCCCCCGGCCTCCATCGAAAGCTGGCTGAGCAAGGCGCTCGCGGCGAGTGTCCCGTTCGAGGGGCCATCGCGCGAATTCGGAGAGCCGGTTCTACGGCTCAGGGATCCAGACGGGCTGATCGTGAAACTGGTTGGCGTCGCCTTGTCGACCCCCGCTCCGCTTCTGGAGGGACCCATACGCTTGCGGGGCGTAACCGTCCTTACCGATAAGGCCAGAGAGACCGCAGAGTTCTTGAAAGTATTCGGCTATAAGTACGCGCAACACACAGGCCTGACGCAACGCATGACGTCAGAGACAGATGTGGTCGATGTCCGGGACGCACCGGGCTTTGTACCATCCGTCGCAGGGGCCGGCGTGCCCGATCACGTGGCCTTTCGGGCGAAGGATGCCGATGACATCCGAACCCTGCGGCAAGCGCTCCTGGATCATGGACCGACAGAAATTCATGACAGAAAGTACTTCCTGTCGCTCTATGTTCGCGATCCGGCTGGTATCCTGATGGAATACGCCACTGACGGGCCGGGCATGACCATTGACGAAGCACCGGAGGCCCTTGGCCGGACCCTGTTCTTTCCGCCGCATGTTGCGGGCCACACCCAAGATATCGAGGCCATGCTGCCTCAATTCTCGATGCCGGGCGACGAGCGGTTCCCCGTCCGAAAGCTCCCCTTCGTGCACCGCTTCAACCGGCCAGAAAGGCCCGACGGCACTACTCTGGTGCTGCTCCACGGTAGCGGAGGAAACGAGGCCGATCTGATGCCGATCGCGCGCCGCATCGCCCCGCAGGCGACGCTTCTGGGGGTGCGTGGCCGGGCCACCGAGGAACAGATCAATCGCTGGTTCCGACGGTTCGACGCCACGACATTCGATCAGGCCGATATCCAAAGCGAAGCCGAAGCCTTCGCCGCTTTCGTCGAGGACGCGGTGATCAACTACGGGATCGATGTGACCCGGCTTTTCTTTCTCGGCTATTCCAACGGCGCGAACTTTCTGGCCGCCGTGATGCAGGTCTACCCGTCCGCTGTACGCCGTGCTGTTTTGCTACGCGCGGTTCAGGTCCTTGATCCGCTACCGGCGGAGGATCTCTCTGGAACGCATGTGCTGATGGTCAATGGGCAGGACAGTTACGCTCCAGTACTGGCCGATAATCTGAGGGCGCAGGGTGCGCAGGTCGACACCCGAACAGTACCCAGCGGCCATGAGCTAACCGCCGCAGACGTCGCCGAGGTGGCCGACTGGCTTGGACTGGGCTATGCGGGCCAATGACTGGTCAAGGCGAAAAAGCGGGGCTCCGGAACATCGCCCAAGACCATAGCCTTCACTGCGGCCAATCTCCCCTGCGTCGGATGCATAGCCGCCATGCTCAACCGCGTTGTGGCTGGAAACGACATCTCAGCTCAGGGACATTTGTCGCGGTTCCGGTCGTTCTGATGGAACGGGTTTCGAAGATTACGGCCAAAATGCTCGGTCCATTCCGATATTTCCCGTCTGTGGGGATGCCGGGACCTGATTTCCGGTCGCTCTTGTGGTTGCCCACATGGGTGGGCATCTCTGCCCCTGTTGCAGACACCAAGGAGTCTCTCGCCATGACCTATATCCTTCGCGCCGCCACTCTGGCCGGATTTGTCGCCGCTTCTGCTGCCGCTGCTCAGGCCGAGGACGGCACTTTGACTGTCGGCATGTCCGGCGCCTATTTCCCCTTCACCTTTGTGCGCCAAGATGTCCTGCAGGGTTTTGAAGTTGATGTCATGAATGCGGTGGGCGAGGTGGCCGATCTCGACATCCAATTCGAAACCATGTCCTTTTCCGGGCTGGTGGGTGCGCTGGATGCGGGCCGTATTGACACCATTGCCAACCAAATCACCATCACGCCAGAACGAGAGGCGAAGTTCGCCTTTACCGAACCCTATGTGATCGACGGTGCCCAAGTGGTAACGCGCAAGGGCAATGACGCTATCGCCGGGGTCGACGATCTGCGCGGCAAGATAGTGGCCGTAAACCTCGGTTCGAACTTTGAACAGTTGCTGCGCGATCTGCCCTTTGCCGGTGAGGTCGAGATCAGGACCTACGACAGCAATATCGAGCAGGACACCGCACTTGGCCGCGTCGATGCCTTTGTGATGGACCGGGTGTCTTCGGCTCAGGTGATCAAGCAAAGCCCACTGCCGCTGCAACTGGCTGGCCAGCCGTTCTCGGAAATTCGCAATGCCCTGCCGTTTCGTGATGACGAAGACGGCCGCGCCCTGCGCTCCAAGGTCGATGCAGCACTTGTCGTCCTGCGCGAGAACGGCACCTTGACCGAGATCTCTGAGAAGTGGTTCGGGTCCGACATCACCACGCTTTTGGCGGAATAGTCCGTGCAGGGGCTCGACATCGGGTACATGGTCGGCTTGATGCCGGTGATCCTGAGCTATGTGCCGCTGACGCTGGCAATGGCGTCAGTGGCCATGGTTTGCGCGCTGGTGTTGTCAGCCCTTCTGGCGGTTGAACGGGTTGTGCGTGTGCCGATTCTGGATTGGCTGGTGATTGTCTTTATCAGCTTCTTTCGCGGCACTCCGCTTCTGGTGCAGCTTTTTCTGTTCTACTACGGGCTGCCACAGGTACTGTCTGTTCTGACCAGGATCGACGGGGTCACGGCGGCGATCCTGGGTCTGATGCTGCACTTCGCGGCCTATATGGCAGAATCAATCCGCGCCGCAATTATCAGCGTCGACCGCAGCCAGTGGGAGGCGGGCCAGTCTATTGGGATGACCCAGTGGCAGTTGATGCAGCGCATTATTCTGCCGCAGGCCGCCCGTGTGGCGGCGCCAACGCTGGTCAATTACTTCATCGACATGCTCAAGGCGACCTCGCTCGCTTTTACCCTTGGTGTCACCGAGATGATGGGCGCCGCCCAGAAAGAAGCTGCCGGCAGCTTCCTTTACTTCGAGGCCTTTCTTGTCGTGGCGGTGATCTACTGGGGTATGGTTGAAGCGCTCAATCAGGGCCAGAAAGTTTTGGAAACCTATCTCGATAAGGCTTACGCGCGATGACATCGACGACCGGAATCTCGATCAGGGGACTGACAAAGACATTCGGCGGAAAGCCTGTCCTTGACGGTATCGACCTTGACATTGCTGCGGGCGAGCGAGTGGTGATCATCGGTCCCTCGGGCACCGGAAAATCGACCCTGCTACGCTGCCTCAACTACCTCGACCGGCCGGATGCCGGTCTGATCTCTATTGGCGATCTGACGGTGGATGCCGCCCATGCACGCAACTCTGACATCCTTGGCCTGCGGCGGCGCACCGGGTTCGTGTTCCAGAACTACGCGCTTTTCGCCAACAAGACGGCGATTGAGAATATCATGGAGGCGCTGATAACAGTGCAGCGCTTGCCCAAGTCCGAGGCCGCTGCGCGCGCCAAAGCTGTGCTTGCCGAGACCGGTCTCGCCGACAAGGCCGACAGCTATCCAGCAGCGCTATCCGGCGGGCAGCAGCAGCGGGTCGGCATTGGCCGCGCGATGGCACTTGGAGCGGAGCTGATGCTGTTCGACGAACCGACTTCGGCTCTGGACCCGGAGTTGGTCGGAGAAGTGCTCGATCTGATGCGCCGGGTTGCGGAGCAGAGACAGACAATCCTGATCGTCACCCACGAGATGCAGTTTGCCCGCGAGATTGCCGATCGCATCCTCTTCATGCACGGTGGCAAGATCGTCGAGCAGGGCACACCGGCGCAGATCTTCGAAGCGCCACAGGATGTGCGGCTCCGGCGGTTTCTGGCCCGGATAGATGGTTGAAGCCAGTTCAGGTGTTCGAATTTGGTGTTCGTTGTTTCAAGGCTGAGTTCGTGAGGGGGAGCCTTAGAAGAAGGCCAGCGTGTGAGGACGCAAGCTGCTCCGGGGCTTCGCGTGACAGTGCGAACAGAGTGTCGCCCGGATAGAGGGCCCCGGGAAACCGCGACCCGTGAGTCGCCAATAGCTTTAAGCCCACAAGGTCGATCCACGACTGTCAGGTCTTTGATGGGGACAACACGTCTTGCCATTCCGGATGGCGACCGATCATTGCCTTCGCGAACGGGCAGAGTGGGATGATGACCACCTGATCCTGTCGCGCGTCCTCGATCGCCTGTTGCAACAGCCTTGCTCCGACCTTGCGACCGCGCAAGGCGTCGGGGATTTCGGTGTGATCAATGATGATCTGGCTTGCGCTGACGCGGCTATAGCTCATCTCGGCCTCGACACCATCAACGACAAGCCGATAGCGCCCCTTCGACGGGCCGTCTTCCCGCTCGACCGTGCCATCCGTCGCCAAGACGGCAATCGTCTGTGTGGCATTCGGCGCGCGCACCTGACGCGGGCGTCCATGGGCACATTCCAGAAGGTCGCGGTCCCATCCGCCAAGGTTGGCCGCGGCCTCGTAGGTCGAGACCAAGAACGCCATCAACGTCTCTTCGGGATCTGGCGCGCTCTGTACCGCCTCGTAGGGCAGCATGAATTCCGACAGCCCCGCGTGCCAAAAGGCCGCGTCGGGACGCACCGACGCGCTTCGGTACCCGGTGGGGGACGGATAGGCGTAGGCATAGAAGGCGGGGTAGTCGATGCCATTGCCGCCCGGCCAGAACCCGGCGGCGGACATTTCGCGGTCATAGGCTTCCTGCGCCACGTCGTCTGGCAGAAACGGGATCCCGGCGGGATGCAGCGGGGCGCGCCGCCCCGAAAAACGGGTCACGGCGAGATCCAGCGCGCCCCAGAACAGGTGGACCGGGCTGGACTTGCCGACAAAGGACGTCCGGAACCGGTGGAACACCCTGTCGATTGCCACCAATGCCTGATGGTAGCGCTGCACCGCGTCCCGGTCATAGGGCCGGTCGCGATGATCCTCGCTGAACGGCACGGGGTAGGGCACCTTGTTCGGGGTGTCGTTGAAGCTCGGCGTGCCCCCAAGGTCGGTGATCAGCGTCTCGAACTCTGCACGAAATGCCGTGACCGTGGTCGGCCCGAGCGCGAAAGACGCCCGGTGGCCGTTGCCGCAGCTTCCCACGACCATATGCTCTCGAAAGTCGAACAGGAGCTCGATGCCCGGACCGTCGGGGATCAGAGAAGATGCCAGCCCCGTCGGCGTGACATAGAATGTCGCGTTCCAAGAATGGTTAAGCCACGGCGTATGTGCGAGCCGGTATTTTCCTGCAATCTGCAGAAATAGGTGGAGGGCAGAGCAGGTCTCTCGCCACCCGAGGTAGTCGAGGTGAGGCCACTCGGTGCTCATCGCGTTTCTTCTCCCTTCACCCTGTGTCACGATGGACTCTGGTCATCCGATCATGTGTCGATTGAAAGGCGGCTCGGCATTCCCGTCGGTTGCGCGTGTCGATAGCGTCTCTGTCGGCGCTGTTGTGAAGGCCTGTTTCAAGGGGGGGCTCCGATTTATTCATCTCATTCTTCGCGCGCCGGCTTGGTTCAGAATTGCGGGTCCATCGCATCAAGCGCCGCGCAGACACCCGCGCCGAAATCTGGATGAACCCGGTGGAACAGCCGGATCTGCCGCTCGGTGATGGCAGCAGGAACGCCACACATAGCCGTGGCGATATTGGCGTAGAGCCGGTCTTTCTGCTCTTGGTCGAAAAGCTGGAACAGCGCGCGCGGCTGGATGAAATCGTCGTTGCCGTCGCGATGGTCGAACCGGCCGACCGGACCCTGCAGGTCGATCGTTGGTTCGGCGAAGGACGCATCCTGCTGCGGACCGTCTAGGCTGTTCGGTTCGTAATAGGCGTCCGGATTGGCTGCGGCGTCGAAAAAGCGCATCGCCCCGTCCTTGTGATAATGATGTACTGGGCAGCGCGGTCTGTTGACCGGCAGCGCCTCGTAGTGGGTGCCCAGCCGGTAGCGATGGGCGTCGGCATAGGCAAAGATCCTGCCCTGCAGCATCCGGTCCGGCGAGTGGCCGATGCCGCGCACGACGTTCGATGGGCTGAAGGCAAGCTGCTCGACCTCGGCAAAGTAGTTGTCGGGATTGCGGTCAAGTTCGAGCACGCCGATCTTGATCGGGGGAAACTCCGCATGGGGCCAAACCTTGGTCAGATCGAACGGGTTAAACGCGAACGCCTCGGCTTCGTTCTGTGTCATGATCTGCACCTCTACAGTCCATTGCGGGAACTCCCCCGCCTCGATCGCGCCGAACAGCGCCTCTTGATAGCCTTCGCGGGTTCGCCCCACGACGTCTTGCGCTTCGCTGTTCGTGTAGTGGCGATGACCCTGTCGGGTCTTGAAGTGGAACTTGACCCAGACCCGCGTGCCCTCGTTGTTCCAGAGGCTGTAGGTGTGACTGCCATAGCCGTTCATATGCATTGGGCTGACGGGCAGGCCGCGATCCGAGAACAGAATTGTCACCTGGTGCAGGCTCTCGGGTGAGAGTGACCAGAAGTCCCACATGGCGGTGGGCGATCGCAGGTTGGTGCGCGGGTGGCGTTTTTGCGTGTGGATAAAGTCTGGAAACTTGAGCGGATCGCGCACGAAGAAGACCGGCGTGTTGTTGCCGACGAGATCCCAGTTGCCTTCGTTGGTATAAAACTTGAGCGCAAAGCCACGCACATCCCGCTCATGGTCTGCAGCACCCGCTTCCCCGGCCACGGTTGAAAAGCGCGCGATCATTGGCGTCACGGTGCCGGGTTGCAGCACGGCTGCACAGGTCAGATGCGATATGTCGCCTGTGATCCTCAACGTCCCATACGCGCCCCAGCCCTTTGCATGGACAACACGTTCGGGAATTCGCTCGCGGTTCTGATGGGCCAGTTTCTCGATCAGCTGCCAGTCCTGAATCAGAACAGGGCCACGATCCCCGGCGGTGAGGCTGTTCTGATTGTCGGCGACGGGTGCGCCAGCAGTGGTTGTCAGACGTGATGTCGGGGAATCTTGGGTAGTCATGGTCAATCCTGTTCGTTGGAGCCATGCCGTTTTCCGGCTTGCTTTGTCCGCCCAAACAAGATCGTGCTGGTTCGCAGAGGTTTGGGCGCAAAGCGTTGCAGTGAGACAGGTCTAGCGCGTGCCGTCCGCCCCCACGTTCCTGATCCTGCTACGACGATGCCGCTCTTGCGATTTGATGCGCACGAGCCGGTCACTCGGGTCCGCGTGCGGAAGGTCGCAGTTAGTCCACTGCGTCTACTTACCGGTATCTGTATCGGGCTTGCTCTGGACGGTTGAGTTTCTGCGAATGGCTTGAATTCCTGCTGTCGGTCAGTGGCCGTTACGCCAGAGGGTGTGGTGCCGCGCCGACGTGATCACCCGGCCTTTTCCGACAAATCGACAGCGCATTTCATGGCACGTGTCAGGCCATGGCCCGACCAAGCCGCGCCCGGCCACGAAAGCGAAGCAGCCGAAGATGGCGGAAACGACGCGCTGACATTGCTGCAATGGCACCGCTCTTGCGGATAGATTTGCCGTCCTCCACGAACTGACGCCCGTCAATTGCCCGACCAAAGCACCTGATTTGGTCGCCGCAATCAACTGTGCCTTAAAAGATGTTGCAACAGGACTTGATGGTGGCTTTCGTAAGAAATCCTTGCCCGTTATCGGGATTTTTTCCTGATTTATATATGACTATCAAATACATAATATTTGGCAAGAAGAGCAGATTGAACTCAGGTTTGCGTCGAGATGCCCAACACGTTTTTCGCTTGATGCAACCTGTTCCTGCTTGTTGCTGACGCAACAAACTCCTGACCATGGGGAACACTCAGGGCGAACCGCCGCCGCGTCATCGGTCTTCGTTTGTTGCGATCAACGTCAGATTCGACTAATATTCTCGAGGTCAACGTAGATAGTGAAACATCGGTACCAACGCTGCCGAACAGACATGTTTGTTTTGAAGTTCGGCTTGTCTCCCTGATGGGAGATGCAACGATGACACTGCCTGCATATTCGTCCTCCCCATCGCGAAGGTCGACAGGCGTCTTAATCAACGGGCGCGAAAACCCTTTGGCGCGCGTGTGGCTCTAGAGGGACGACAATGACCTTTCATGCGCATTCTTCATTCGCCCAGTGGCACAGCGAGGGCCAACATGCGTCCTATGTGCGGGCCAGAAAATCATCCGGTGGGGTCTTGGATCTTCTGGAAGTGGCGCGCCCGGCCGGAGACATGTCTCGCCCGGCCTTGCCGGACATCGTCCTAATGGAGGACATGCTTGGCTGTAGTCGTGTCAGGGGAAACTTGGGAGGAGGCCGCTTTGATGTGAGAACCGGTAAAGGCACTCTCGCCTTGGCCGCGCCTGACTTTGCGACCACAGTGATCAATGACGAAAGCCATCGGCTGCGTAGCTTGGTGTTTCCCTTGGCGCAGTGGCAGGACGTGCTCGACGAGGCCGCCGACGGTCGGTTCTCGTTAGACACCTCCTTCACCTACGGCCTAGTGTTGGACTCGCCGTCCATCCGGTCGGCGCTGCGGAACCTTTGGGCACTCTGCGAGGACGAAGGGGCACCGTCGCGGCTGCTTGCGCGGGCCGCTGGCTGCGAGATCCTCGCCGAACTCTGCCGCTTGGGCGGAACGCCGTTTGCTCCGGCAAGGGGCGGCCTTGCGCCGTGGGCAGAACGTCGTTGCCTCGAGCTGATGCATGAGCGGTTCTCGGAAGACATCAGTCTGGATAATCTGGCGGCCGAGGCGCGGCTCTCACCCTACCATTTCGCCCGCATGTTCAAACAGAGCGTCGGGGTGCCGCCACGGGTCTACATGACGCGGCTGAGAGTGGAGAAGGCGTGCGAACTGCTCGAACACACGGACCTGCCGGTCACGCAGATCGCGCTTGAGGTTGGCTATTCGTCCAACCAGGTCCTCGCCAGAGTTTTCGTCAAGCTAATGCGCGTGAGCCCGTCCGATTATCGCAGGGCCGTTCGTGACCCGGTGCGCTCCTACACGCTGCGGTGATGCTTGCCGGTGTAAGCCGGGACGCAGGCACGTATGTCCCTGACCCGAGGGGCTGGGGACGTTCACGCATGTTCCGTTCAGGGTTGATACGTGTCTTGCCCAGGGTCGAAGATCATCAGGCCGGCGGTGCCAAGAGTTGTGGCATCTTGCTCTCTAGAACCTCCCGGTGTTCCGCCAGCTTCCCGCCCTCGACGCGGAAGATGTCGACGCCTATCTGAGGCGCTTCGGCCCAGTCGCGGGTCAGCCCGTGCATGGCGACGTGGTCTTATGTGGCGGTCAGCGCAGACCAGATCATAATCGCCCCGAAGGCGAGGAAGATGATGCCGGTCAGCATGCGTCCACGCTTTGCATGTTCGGGCTTGCTCAGGAGCCGCACCGCCTGTCGCGCTCCGATCGCGTAGCCCCCGAGAATGACGAATTTCACGACCACGAATGTTGAAACCAAAAGGGCCAAGACAGCCGTTCCGCTGCCAGCCGGAAGAAACTGGGGAAACAACGCGGCGAAGAAGAGTACGGCCTTGGGATTGCTGATGCCAACGCCGAAGGAGTTGATCCAAAGCGCCAATCCACTTTGTTCGTGGATGGTCCTTTGTGCCGACGGATGTGGTTGCGGGGGCGCGGCGCGTAGAAAGGTCAAACCGAGCCAGATGATGTAAAAAGCACCGGCAAGGCGCAGTGTGAGAAAGGCGGCAGGATAGGTTTGGAGCAGCGCCCCCAATCCGACGACGGACAGCGTGGCCAGCAGCGCGATTGCGACTAGATCGCCGCTGAGCGCGCCCAGTGCGCGCCGCCAGCCGTGGGCGACGGCATTGTTCACGATGAACAACGTAGAGGGGCCAGGCGTCGCGGTCTGGACGGCGCTGACAATGACGAATGTAAGGTAGGCAGAAAGGTCCATATCACTCACCGAGCAAAGGGTTGATGTAGGATTGGGCGCAGTAGGCTCAGCGCCTTCGGGTTCAAAGATGGTGCGGACAGGCAGGCCCGCGCGGTCAATCGCTGGATATCTGCAGGGTTTTGCACAATGCCTGGCATGCAAGGGCCTGTGCCGGTCGAAACGGGGGGCAACGAACAAGTGCCCGGTTGGTAAAGGAACGAATGCAGGGTTGGAATGCGCCCGTGCTCCGTATTGGCGACATCGGTGCCGGTCAGGCGCCGTGGCATGGCGCAGGACGCCGGGCGCATGGCAGCTTAGGGCGACCGGCTTGTTCGCCCCGAGGCAGCTTTCGATCAGCGCACGCGCGTTCGCCTGTTTGGCCGTGTTCGTAACGAGCCTGTTGGCCTCTCTATCCGCCTTGAACCGCCGCGTCTGGCCGGTCTGGACGTTGGGCGGCTGCCCGCCCTATTGAGAGGCCAAGGCGATCTCGGCATCTGCGTGCTTGAACGCGTAAGAGGGGGCGGTCAGGCGCTTCGTCATCCCCGCCGAGGTTAGGCGGCGACGCTTGGAACCTCTGTGTTGAGCAGCTGCTGTTCCCACAGATAGGCGATGGCGCTGCCGCCAAGATGGTCCCTTAGGGCGTCGTTAAGAGCGATTGCAGTCTCGGCCCGGGCCCAGTCGCGCTGCCATTCCGATGCCAGTGCCAGCCAAGTCATCATGTTGATGCCGCCCGCGATCATCCGCTGAATAGCGACCTCATGAGCCTCGACCGACGTACCACCAGACGCGTCGGTGATGACGGTCACGTCCCAGCCTTCGCCCGCCGCCTGGAGTGCGGGCATTGCCACGCAGATCTCTGTCCAGAGACCGGCGATGACCAACTGCTTGCGGCCGGTCGCCTTGACCGCTTCCACGACCTTCGGATCTTCCCAGGTGTTGATTGTCGTTCGGTCGATCACCTCTTGGTTGGGGAACACTTCGCTGACATGGGGGAAGAGGTCGCCACCCCGGGCGGCGATGACGGTTGTCAGGATTGTGGGCACGCCGAATACCTTTGCGCATTTGGCCAGTGCGGTGGTGTTGTTCACCACCATTTGCGGGTCGTGGCTATTCAGGTTTGCGAGTTGATAGGGCTGATGGTCGATCAGAACGAGGACCGAATCCTCGGGTCGAAGAAGCGAGTCGAGGCCGTTGCGGAAGGTCATGATATCATCCTTTGCGTATGAGAAAGAGGTGAGTCCTGATGACAAAAACTAGAGAAGATGCCTGAGGAGCGCGGCGCGGGAACTGCCGTGACAGTGCCGATCTTGCTGTGATGTCGCTTTTGCCAAGCGCGCTTCCCTTGCTGAACGCAAACTGCAAAAGGCTTGTGCACCACAACTTTGCGGTTGGTCGGGATGCCGGACAATGCCGAGATCTGTCGGCTGTCGAGGGCTGAACGGGTCCGTCAGAACCGGCCACCGTCGATCCGGATGAAGATTTGGATGACCTCGCACGCGCCTCATAGCGGTCGTCCGGCGCGGCCTGCTCTGAGGGCGAGACCATAGTCGCGGTGGCCAGATGCGTCCGCAGAAGGGCGCTCGACCGAAACAGCCCCAGTCTCGCGGCTCTGTTTCTCAGGCACAAATCAGAAAGGCCGCAAGATCGGCACCTTCGCGACAGCTTCGGCGCTGCAGGGCACAAGGGCGCTCGCTAGAGTTTACCCATTGCCGTTCCGCGAGCCACGAACTCCTGCGCCATCTTCAACTCGATGTGATTTCGCTGGTCGTTGGTCTTGTGATCGGCGTGACCAGTGGCGCTTTGTTGGACCCTTCAACGCGCCTGCACTTGATGTCTGTCCGTTCACGCTTCACGGCGCGACGACCAGCGGCAGCATTGTGTTCCAACTCACAAAGGAGATACGACCGTGCCCAATACCCTGAAAACCCTGACCGCCGCAGCCTTGGCCGGCAGTGTCGCCTTCGGCGTCAATGCCAACCCCGTCCCTAACATCGTCCTTGTCCACGGTGCATTCGCCGACGGATCCGGGTGGCGCGGGGTCTATGATGAGCTGACCGCGCGTGGCTATGATGTGAGCATCGTGCAAAACCCGCTGACCTCTTTCGCCGACGATGTCTCGGCAACCCAGCGTGTGCTGAACAGGCAGGACGGCGCGGTCATTCTCGTCGGCCACTCCTATGGCGGCAGCGTGATCACCGAGGCCGGCACCGATCCGAAGGTTGTCGGCCTCGTCTATGTCGCCGCATTCGCGCCCGAGGTTGGCCAATCCACGCTTGATCAGTACTCCGAGATCCCGCCGCCCCCGAACTTTGTGCCCGAAGAGCAGCCGGACGGCTTTGCCTACCTGAATGCCGACCACTTCCATGCCGGCTTTGCAGGTGACACCGATGAGGCCGACGCGGCGTTTCTGCGTGATGCTCAAGTGCCAATCGCGATGGCCGCACTTGCAGCGCCGGTGACTGTCGCTGCCTGGAAGACCAAGCCCAGCTGGTTTGTCGTCGCCACCGAGGACGGTGCCATCGCGCCAGATCTCCTTCGCAGCACTGCCCGCCGGATCGGTGCCGAGACGACTGAGGTGCGCGGCAGCCATGTCGTGTTCCTGACGCAGCCGAAGGCGGTTGCCGACGTGATCGATGCGGCAGCCAAGGGGGCGGCAGAGGCCGTCCAAGGCACGGATGCCGGGGCCACGGCTGCTTCGACGAAGTGAGGTGGAAAGACGCTATGAGTCTCAATGCGCGACCTCGGTTCGGGGTGCAAAGATGATGCACTGCCCAATGCGAAAATCTGAATTTGGGATGCTCGAAGTTAAAAGGGTGGCGCGATAGGTTGACGAATAATCTCAACTGGCGGACGCGAAAGAAGAGCTATGTCTGCGCCGGGGTCAGATAGCAGCCTGCGCAGAGTGGACACATCGTGCGCGGTGATCGCGTGTCCGGCACCGGGGTGTATCGCCATTCGACAATCAGCTTGCGAGCCTGCATGGACCGTTTCGCCCTCTCGCACGCGGGCAAGCGGGACATGCAGGTCGCGGGTGTGGCAGCCAAAGTAGATAGGCAATTCGAAGAGATCGGCCGCGTAGTCAAAGTGTTTCGGGGTATGACCGTTGAGGCCACCAAAGGGGTCGCCCGTCGCATCACCAGTGCCGACAAGGCCGCCAGACAGGCCACCCACGGCCTTCAGGTGCCGCCCGCCCGCCCAGGGTGCGAACAATGCAGCACTGGCCGGAACAAGGGCCGCGCCGCAGTCGAAGGTCTCATTGGTCTCGGCCCCCGGCTGTGCAGGAGCATGAGGGCTAGCTAGGCCCGCGCCGGTGGATGCGGCCAGCACTGTGTGGATCGTCCGTCACATATGCCCGGACAGTGGCGGGAGAATGCGCTCGATGCGCGCGCGGTCCGGTTCGTAACGCGTGGGGAGCATCAGGTTGCGGCCCAGTGCCTCCTCCGGTTCGTCGATGGCAAAGCCCGGCGGGTCCGTGGCGATCTCGAAGAGCACGCCGCCCGGTTCGCGAAAGTAGATCGCCTTGAAATACTGGCGGTCGATGATCGGCGTCACGTCGAGCCTCGCGGCACGCAGGCGCTCCTGCCAGTTGCGCTGCTCTTCGGTGTTGCGGGCGCGGAAGGCGACGTGGTGGATGGTGCCCGCGCCCTGTCGGGCGGTCGTTGTGGCATCGTCGCGCACGAGATCAATGACGCTGCCCATTTCTCCGCCCGGCGCGCGCAGGCGCAGGCGTGACAGGCCGGGGCCGGTCTCCTCGCCAAGCTCCTCGTAGCCCATGATCCCGGTCAGGAGCCGCGCGGTCGGCTCTGGATCGGCAAGGCGTAGCGTGACCGAATGGAAGCCGCCGGGCGCCATGTCGGCGGTCTCGGCGATTTCGATGGACAGCCGGTCGGGGTCGGCGAGCGTGATCACCCTGGCACCAAACCGCTCCTCCGGCCCGTCAAAGTTGACATCGCCCTGCGCCAAAAGGTCCACCCATGCGTCAAGGCCCGCGGCATCAGAGGCGTAGGCCACGGCAGAGGCCATGCCGTGGCCCGCCTGTCCGGGTCCGGAACCGATGAAGGGAAAGAAGGTCATGATAGTCCCCGGCGTCCCGGCTCGGTCCCCGTAGTAAAGATGATACGTGCCGGGATCGTCAAAGTTGACCGTCTTCTTCACCAACCGCTGGCCAAGCGTGCCGGTATAGAAATCGAGATTGGTCTGCGGGGCAGAGCAGATGGCGGTGACGTGGTGCAGCCCCGGAATGGCGGTCATGTCTGGTGATCCTCACGGCCCGTGGCGCGTTGCTGGGGACTGTTCGTCTCGGGCAGCGGGATGAATTCCGCCTCGTCGCCGGGCACAGTGTCGAAGCGGCCGCGCCGCCATTCCTCCTTAGCCTGCTCAATGCGTTCGGGGCGCGAAGAGACGAAGTTCCACCAGATGTAACGCGGGCCCTCCATTGGCTCGCCGCCAAAAAGCATCAGGCGAGCGTCGCGCTCGGCCGTGATCACCGCCTCGGCGCGCGGAGCGAGGATCAGCAAGGTCCCAGGCTCGTGGGTTTTTCCATCGACAGCGATCGGGCCGGTCAGGATGTAGAGTGCGCGCTCGTCATGCGTGGCCTCCACGCGATAGGTCCCGCCCGCCGCCAGCGCGATGTCGGCATAGAGCGTCTCAGAAGCCGTCGCGAGTGGCGAGCGCACGCCGTGGAGCGCGCCCGCAATCAGGCGGAGAGTCAGCGCGCCGTCCTCGATGGTCGGCAGGTCCGGCTCACCATGATGGATGAAGGCCGGATCGGATTCTTCTGCCGCAGCCGGTAGCGCCATCCAGGTCTGCAACCCAAATAGCCGCTGCCCGGTGCGCTTGAGCTCGGGCGCGGTCCGCTCAGAGTGGACGATCCCGCGGCCCGCGCGCATCCAGTTCACGGCACCGGGACGGATCGCCTGTTCGGTTCCGAGACTGTCACGGTGCAGGATCTCACCCTCCAAGAGATAGGTTACCGTCGCGAGGTTGATGTGCGGATGCGGCCGTACATCAATGCCCTGATCGGTTAGGAACTCGGCTGGTCCCATCTGGTCGAAGAAGATGAAGGGCCCGACCATCTGACGCGCGGTCGAGGGTAGGGCCCTGCGCACAGTCATCTCGCCGAGATCGACAGCGCGCGGAACGATGACTGTCTCAATGGCATCGACGCTTTCGGCGTCACCGAGGGTTGGGTCGGGGCAAGGGCTCCAGCTCATGTTTTGGTCTCCTGTTTAGGTGTCTTCGGGCTGGCGACCGGCTGTGGTCACCAGAGAGTATATCTTTGGCGCGGCGCTTGATGCAAAAGTTCCAAGCCCAAGCCTGCGCGCGCCGAAATCGTGCATCCAGCTTCCGAGAGTAGAAACGACCGTCGCAAGCCCAAGGATCGCCAAAGCCCTGCACCCGTGAGGGGCGAAGGCCAAGGACACTGGCACCGAAACTGCGGTGGTCTCGCTCATTGCGCTACCTCGGTCTGGCTGATCTCCGAGAGGACCATTACGGCCATGCCGGGCCGCAGCAGCGCATCGGGGTTCGGAAACCGCGCCCATACGGTTACGGTGCCAGTCTCTGCGTCGACCTCGGGGCTTGCTGCATGGGGGCTCGCCTCTCCGGGATAGATCCTGTCGCCGGGGAGCCGCAATTTTACTCGGACGGTTTCCAGCAACTCGGCAACCGTCCTGGACCCGGTCGCTTCGAGGGAGGCGAGCCGTTCAGCATAGGGTGCTTGGTAGGCGACGACCGCCGGGTCAAGCGTGATGATCGTCGCCAGTGGCGGGGCAACCTCCGCCTCGAGGAAGGTGCCGACGGCAACGGCTGGCGGCGAGATGAGGCCAGTGATCGGGGCGCGTATGATCGCACGTTCGAGATCGAGCGCCGCCCGCCGCCGCTCGGCCTCTGCCAGCGCAACCGCGGCCTCGGCCATCGCCCTTTCGGTGCGGGCGGGTCCCACAGTGGCATCCGCAGCAACCCCGCGGTCAAGCATCTCTTCCTGACGGGCGGTTCGCCGGGCCGCCCCGTCGAGCCGCGCTTGGGCCTCGGCGAGCCGCGCCTCGGTCATCTCCAGTGCGAGTGCCACATCGGTCGGATCAAGACGGATCAGCGGCTGACCCGCTTTGACGTGATCACCACCCTCGAAGAGGATTTCAGCTACGACGCCGTTCAGGCGGCTGGACAGGACCGCACGGTCGGAGGCTTCGATCCGTCCTTCAAAGACAAGTTGTTCGGCGACGGCCATATGCGCGGTCGTCACTGCGAACAGAAGTGCAAGACAGCGCGTCATCCCTCCGTCTCCTGACGCTCGGACGTTGCGAAATGTTTCGCGTGCAGGCAATGGGCGGTGGCCCCTGCGGCTGTCGTCCGGTCCCTAAGCCATGAAACCGCCGTCTCGCCCAGCAGCATTCCGAGCAGGCCAAGCAGCGCGATGATTGGCGGCGCGGGCGAGCGTGTGCCAAAAAGTGCGTAGAGCCCCCCGACGGCGAGCCCGAACGCAAACGACACAGCATAGGGTTTCCAATCCATCCTGCCTCCCTTCACACCGCAAAACACGAACAGCCGAGCGCGCCCCAGAAGGACTTTACGTCTTTCACGGGAATGGGGTTCGTCCAGGCAATTCCGTGGTCATGGCCGTGCAGCGAGCAGGCGCTGGCACAGCCATCGTGGCATGCGCGGTCAATACGCATCTCAGTGGCACCGGTCGCCTGCCGCGCGCCCGGACTTGGGACCGCGCCGACTGGGCTCCAGCCCGGCGAGGCGGGCGGCAGCGGCGGTGCAAGATCGGAGAACGGGCCCTCGCCATGCACGATACGGCCGCCGACCATGGTTAGGACGGCGTTTATCTGCCGGATCTCGTCAGGCGGCACGCTCAGGTAATCTGCCGAGAGCACTGCGAGATCGGCGTACATGCCGGGCGCAAGAGTGCCTTTTTCATTCGCCTCGCCCGAAAACCATGCCGACCCATGCGTCCAGAGCCGCAGCGCCTCCTCGCGCGACAGCAGGTTGTCCTCGCTGTAAAGCGGCATGCCGCCCAGCGTCTTGCCGGTGGTCATCCAGTAGAGGCTGACCCACGGGTCGTAAGAAGCCACGCGTGTTGCATCGGTGCCAGCACCGACCGGGGTGCCCATGTCGATCATCCGCCGGATCGGCGGTGTCGCCTGCGCCGCCTCCGCGCCGTAGCGGTCTACAAAATACTCCCCCTGGAACGCCATTCGATGCTGCGTGGCGATGCCGCCGCCAAGCGCCGTGATCCGCTCGATGTTGCGCGGCGTAATCGTCTCTGCGTGGTCGATGATGAACCGCGTCTCGAACGGCTGGCGCTGGTTCACACGCTCGAAGACGGTTAGGAACCGGTCGATCGTTTCGTCATAGGTCGCATGGATGCGGAACGGCCATTTGTTCACCGCCAGCAACTCGACGATCGGCTCCAGTTCGCTTTCCATTGTGGGGACGAGATCGGGACGGGGTTCGAGGAAGTTTTCGAAATCCGCTGCCGACCAAGTCAGGTTCTCACCCGCTCCGTTCATCCGTAGCATGTTCGATCCCGCACCGGGTTCGGTCATTGCTACCCAGTTCTCATAGTCCGAAAGCTCTGCACCCGCAGTCTGCGCAAAAAGATTGAACGCGATTCGAACCGTTAGTTGATCCGCGTCGTGCAGCTGCTGGATGACGGCGTAATCATCCGGATAATTCTGGCCGCCGCCACCGGCGTCGATCACCGATGTGATACCGAGGCGGTTCATCTCGCGCATGTAATGGCGGGTAGAGTTGATCTGCTCCTCGAGGGGCAGCTTTGGCCCCATCGCGAGGGTGGAATAGAGGATGAGCGCCGAGGGCTTGGCGATTAGAAGGCCCGTGGGGTTGCCTTGGGCGTCCCGCTGGATCTCGCCACCCGGCGGATTCGGCGTCTCCTTCCCGAAACCCAGCACCGCGATGGCCGCCCGGTTGATCAACGCCTGACCGTAGAGGTGCAGGATAAAAACGGGCGTGTCGGGCGCGGCGGTGTTGATCTCGTCAAGCGTCGGCATGCGCCGTTCGGCGAACTGGAATTCGGACCAGCCGCCAACAACGCGGACCCACTGCGGGGCAGGGGTGCGGTCCGCCTGTTCCTTCAGCATCCGCAGCGCGTCAGCGAGCGAGGGAACGTTCTCCCACCTGAGTTCCATATTGTAGTTGAGCCCGCCACGGATCAGATGCGTGTGGCTGTCGTTGAGGCCGGGAATCACGCGCCTGCCGCCCGCGTCGATCACATGCGTGTCCGAGTCTGCCAGCCACATGATCTCGTTCTCTCTTCCCGTTGCCAAGATGAGACCATCCCGGATCGCGACGGCGTCGACGTCTGGCGTCGCGGGATCAAGCGTCGTCACACGCGCGTTTCTGATGATCGTGTCGGCCATGCCGTCCTCCGTGTTGGATTGTGCCTGCGCAGTGTCGGGTGCAAAAAGCCCAAGCGCGCCAAGCGCGGCACCTGATTTCGTGACCCACCGGCGGGTGACCGGCGCGGCGGTTTTGATCGGGTGTTGTCGCGTCTCGTGCATGTCAAACGTCCCAGCAGCACTCTTCACCCCAGCCTGAAAGAAAGGGCGGGCCTGCGGGGCGATGCAGGCCCGCTCGATGCGTCGGCAGGGAATGGGGCGGCTGCGGGGCAGAGCAGCCGCCGGACCCGGCGCATCGAGATCGCTATTCGGCGGCGGCGGCCGATCCGGCGGCCACGGGTGCCAGACGCTCTCCATGCTCGACCCGCTCAGGCGCCTTGTGAACCATGGTGTAGGCGTAATCGACGCCCATGCCATAAGCGCCAGAATGCTCCCGCACGAGGCTCATGACGGCATCATAGGTCTCACGGTGCGCCCAATCGCGCTGCCATTCCAGCATCACCTGCTGCCAGGTCACCGGCACAACCCCGGCCTGGATCATGCGCTGCATGGAGTAGTCATGCGCCTCCTGCGAGGTCCCGCCGGAGGCGTCAGCGACCATGAATATCTCGTAGCCGCCCTCGGCCATTGCGCTGAAGGCGAAAGAGTTGTTGCAGACTTCGGTCCAGAGCCCAGAGACGATGACCTTCTTCTGGCCGTTCTTCGCGAGCGCATTACGCACCTTCTGGTCGTCCCAGGAGTTCATAGAGGTGCGCTCGAGCAGCGGATGATCGGGGAAGACTGCCAGCAGTTCCGGATACGTGTGACCAGAGAAGCTTTCGGTCTCGACCGTGGTGATCGTGGTCGGGATGTCGAACACCTTGGCCGCCTTGGCGAGGGCCACAACATTGTTTTTCAGAACCTGCCGGTCGATCGACTGCACGCCAAAGGCCATCTGTGGCTGGTGGTCGATAAAGATGATCTGGCAATTGTCCGGGGTTAGTAATTCAGGCTTGGTCATGTGCTCTCTCCTTGGGTGATTTCATGTGTTCTTGGGTGTTTTCGCTTGCCTCAAGGTGCCGCGATTGATCGGGCATCAACCCGGAATGCGCGCCATCACCGTGATCTCGACATCAAAACCGGCGAGCCAGCAGACGCCGACCGCTGCCAAAGCGCGTGGCGTTTGGTGGGAAAGTGGCATCGCGTTTCGACATGGCACAGTTCCTTTGTTTGGGACGATAGGCGTTGCCTGCGCGGACAATCGCAGCAGGGCGGGCCGCAGGTGTATCAGCCCGTGATGAAGGCCAGCAGATCAGCGTTCAGCACGTCGGCGTTGACCGTCAGCATGCCGTGCGAGAACCCCGGATAGGTCTTGAGCGTGCCATTTGGCAGCAGTTTGACAGCCTTTTCGGCCGAGGCTGCAATTGGAACCACCTGATCATCCTCGCCATGCAGGACGAGCGTCGGCACGGTCATCGCCTTCAGGTCCTCCGTCTGATCGGTCTCCGAGAAGGCCTTGATGCCGTCGTAATGCGCCTTGGCGCTGCCCATCATGCCCTGCCGCCACCAGTTCTGAATGACGCCCTCGTGGACCGTCGCACCCTCTCGGTTGAACCCGTAGAACGGACCGGCGGGCACGTCGCGGAAGAATTGCGCGCGATTTCCGGCGAGGGCCGCGCGGAAACCGTCGAAAACCTCCATCGGCGTGCCCTCAGGATTGGTCTCGGTCTGCAGCATCAGCGGCGGGATGGCGGCAACGAGAACGGCCTTGGCCACCCGGCCAGCCGGTCCACCGTGCCGCGCCACGTAGCGCGCGACCTCGCCGCCGCCGGTGGAATGGCCGATGTGCACTGCGTTGCGCAGGTCCAGCGCCTCAACCACGGCAAAGGCGTCTGCGGCGTAGTGGTCGATGTCGTGGCCGCTGTCGACCTGCTCCGAACGGCCATGCCCGCGCCGGTCATGTGCCACCACCCGGTAGCCCTTAGAGAGAAAGAACAGCATCTGCGCGTCCCAGTCGTCGGAGCTGAGGGGCCAACCGTGATGAAAGACGATCGGCTGGGCGTCGCGCGGGCCCCAATCCTTGTAGAAAATGCGATTGCCGTCGGGGGTAGTGATCTCTGCCATGTCAAAATCTCCTTGTATTTGATCCTGGGCAAAACTTGGAAGGGACAACGCACTTGCTGTTGCAAAAGCACCAGCAGAGGCGAGAGCCGTGCGCCGCGTCAGTGTCGTGTGGGGCAGATCATTGATGCGCATTGCTGATCCCTTTCTTTGTCAGGCGTCATCGGTGTTCGGCATGCAGTACATCGGGAATTTCGAAGACATCTTAGGCGGCCTCCGCCTTGTCGGCGTTGCGTGTTCTGCTGTGCATGTGCCGAATTTGCGCATTGTTGCATCCCGCTGTTTGCACGATGCGAGTCGGGTTTTGTCCGGCATCCGCACCGGCCCAACGCGGAAGAAGGTATGTGTCGACGCACGGGAATTCTGGACCACGGCTGCGCTCTCGATCCGACGACAGCGACCCTCAATGATCTCACATGCCCGGCGATACTCTCGAACGCGGTTTCAGCATTTTTGACGATGGAGAACAGAGGATTGCACGGCGCCTAAATCGACATGCGGTCACGACATCTGGAGTAACAATGACCTAAGCACGGACAACGCCACTTGCCTAACAAACACCCGCAGTCGACGAACCCATCCGGCGTCGCAAGTTCTTTTTCCCGACGCTTCAGTCAGGCTTTCGCGGTCGTCAGCCGATCAAAGCGTGATGACTCCTGATGGACGATCCGGCCCATCGACTTTACAAGGATCTGTGCGCGATAGCTGCACGAAGACGCGGTGCGCAAAGTCGCGGAATGACGTGGGCCGCTGCCCGGTCATCCGCTCAACGCCCAGGGTCATACAGTCTTTAGCGCCCGCCTGACTACGCCCAGACCCGTGAGCGTCTTGGCGTAGTCAGGCGGAAGGCCCTGCGCCACGAAGCGCGCTGCCAGAGCGGCAGGATCAAGAGAAATCTGGCGCACCGGCCTGCCAATGACATCGGTGATGAGGACCCGCTCGACCACCATCATGCTGTCCCTTCATACGCAGCGGCGGCAGCCTCGGTGCCGCCCAAGGCTGTCAGCACGACCAGCGGGTTCCAATAGTCGCGGTAATGCGCAATGCGCCCTTCCCGCACAGTGACCACCGAAATGTACTTCTGATTATAAGGAGCACCTGTATTCACGCCCGCGCCGCTGCAGGAAAACTCGAAGACCACCGTATCGCCAGCAGCATGTACGCTGCCGAGCTCCATCGGCCCGAAGATGAGCAAAGGGCCGAGCTTTTCAAGATGCGCCGCAAGGGCAGCCTTGCCGTCCAGCCGCTTTGGCAGCCCGTCAGGCGCATAGGGGAACTCGAAGATCACGTCATCTGTGAAAAGACCGAGCAAGCTGTCCGCAGGTGCGAGCCGGTCACCTAATGCCGCGCGCAGCAGGTCAGAGAAACTATCGAACTTGTCAGCCATGATGGAACCTCATATGGATGGAACGGTAACGTATCGACCAAATAGGAGTACTTTCGTTGGAACGCAACCGTTCCGTCGTTAAATCCCGACGAAAACCTTCCGGGGCTGCCGTGCAACGTGCCGATCTGACCGATGCGCTCTACCGCGCTTTCTTCGAGGAATGGGCGGAACGCGGCTTTGCCGCCATAAGCCTGGAAAGGGTTGCCGCCAGAGCGGGGGCCGGCAAAGCCGCGATCTACCGTCGCTTTTCGTCGCACCACGAATTTGCAGTCGCGGCAGTGTCAACGATTGGGTTGACGATCGCCATGCCCGACGACCATGGAAGCCTGGAGGCCGATGTACTTGCCTTTCTGATCCGCCTGAGAGTGGTCCTTCGCCATCCCATGATCCGACGCATCCTACCGGATCTTCATGCCGAGGCTGCACGGTCCGCGCCGATGCGAGATCTGAACACTCAGGTTGCCAAAGCGCGCCGGGAGCAGGCACAGGTCGTTCTCGACCGCGCGATTACGCGGGGCGAGTTGGACCAGGCCGTCGATCGTGATCTGGCCCTCGATCTGCTTCCCGCACCGCTCTACTGGCGCATGGTGGTTTTGGGGATCACCCCGACGCGCGACCAACTTGCGACCGAAGCAGTCGCAATTGTCGCGGCACTAAGGGCGTCCTCTCCCCGGTGCTAACTCTCTTGTTCACGACAACCCTACCGAAGGCTCTATAGCCGTTTCGGGCTGGAGAGATTGAAATCCATTGGTGGTGAGTATTCACGTATAGTCCGGAGATCTGCGTCGGCTCCCCTCAGGCGGGAGAGCCGACGACTTCCGGATTAAAGCGGGTGAGAATGTGCCAGCGTGATCGAGGTTACTTCCGATAGAGAACCATGCCCGCATGATGCAGCACATCGGGTTCAACGAATTCACCGTCGGCGGTAAAGCCGCTGTCGTCCCAGTATTCGATATATGTGCCGTTGATCTCATAGCGGCCTTCGTAGGCGCGTTCTCGTTCGCCGCGGGCCTCGACGTAGCGGCCATTCGGCAGCAGTTCGTGCCGGATGCGGTTGTCGGCGGTGACCCACATCCCGACATAGGGGTGCGGGGTTTCACTCCGGGCGAATTCGGCACCGATGGCCAGAAGGACGGCGGTGAGCATGGCTGATTTCTCCATGGTCGACCTCAATTTGCGGATGCTGTGGGGCGGATGGTGATCTCGGTTGTGTCCACGGTCGCCGGGGCGTTGATCAACTGGCTTACGGCGCGTGCGATATCAACCGGTTGCAGTGCAATGGCGCGGTAATCCCCTATGAGCGCCTGCGTCTCTTCGTGGGTGATGGTGGAGGCGAGTTCGCTCTCTACCACGCCGGGGTTCACGCAGGTGACACGGATGGCGCTACTTTCCTGACGCAGCCCGTCCGATATCGCCCGAACCGCAAATTTTGTGCCGCAATAGACGGCCGCCGTCGGTACGGCCTGCAACGCGCCGATAGAGCCGATGTTGATGATCTGGCCTTCGCCTTGCCGTTCCATGACCGGAAGAACGGCCCCAATCCCCCACAAAACGCCCTTGATGTTCACGTCCACCATCCGCTCCCATTCGTCGAATTTGACGGCGGACATGGGCGACAGGGGCATCACTCCGGCGTTGTTCACCAGCACGTCGATGCGGCCCCACAGGTTGAGCGCCGTTTGCGCAAATTCCTGCATGGAGCGAAGCTCGGTGACATCAAGCGACCACGTCGCGACCTCGGCCCCATGGCCGCGTAGATCCTGTGCGATGGCGTCCAGCCGATCCGTGCGGCGCGCGCCCATCAAGATTTTCGCGCCCTGCGCTGCAAGCGTGCGCGCGATGCCTTCGCCGATGCCGCTGGAGGCGCCGGTAATCAAGATGACCTTATCCATGATTTTCTCCTTATCTGCCTGTTGCAAAAAGCAAGATGGACGCAGATCATTGTGAACGGTATACCGTTATTGCTGGACTGGTTGGTTAGCATTGCGCGACAATGGGGGCATCCTATGGACTTGAACTTGCTGCCACTCCTGCTCGCCGTTGCCGAAGAGCAGAACTTTCGCGCTGCGGCGGACCGGCTCGGTGTGACGCGATCCGCTGTGAGCCAAGGCATACGCCGCCTGGAGGATGCCTTGGGCATACAGGTGGTCATGCGCACGACCCGCTCGGTTCGCCTGACCGAGGCCGGTGCCCGGCTGGTCGAGAGCTTGCGCGCTCCAATGGCGGCGGTTCAGGACGCGCTTGAGGCCAATGAAGATGTGCCGAGTGGGCGGCTGCGATTGGCCGTCACATCCATTGCCGAGGAGTTCCTGTCGGGGCCGCTGCTTGCGCGTTTTGCCGAGGCGCATCCCAAGGTTACGGTGGATGTGACGGTCATAGATGACGCGTTGGATATCGTCGCCGGTGGTTACGATGCAGGTGTCCGCTTGGGCGAAGTGATCGAGCAGGATATGATCGCCGTGCCCGTTGGCGGCCCGCAACGCGAAGTGGCGGCAGCCACGCCCGCCTACATCGCGCGATATGGCGCACCGAACCACCCCAAGGATCTGCTCGATCATCGTTGTGTCGGATGGCGACCCGCCCCCGACACGGCCCCGTGGCGATGGGAGTTCGAGGAGAATGGCAAGCCCTTCGATGTCATGGTGGATCCACAGGTGACAACCAACGACCTGCGTCTGATGTTGCGGGTGGCTTTGGCGGATGGCGGTATCACCTTTGCGCCATGGGACTGCATGAGAGAACATTTCGATAGTGGCGCACTGGTCCCGTTGCTTACGGGCTACCTGCCGCCGTTTTCAGGATTCTACCTGTATTTCCCACAGCGTCAGAACATGGCACCAAAGCTGCGGGCGCTGATCAATCACATTCGCCAGTGGCGATTTGTGGACTGATCACGATTTCGCGGTCGGAGCCTCGCACTCGCAGTCTGGAAATCTCTGCGCGCTTCGACTTGCGTTGGTGGAGGGGGCCGCGCCTTGTTGGGCGCGGCCGCGACCATCTCACCGGCTTGTCACGACCTGCATGACGGCTTTGGACAGCTCGATCACAGCGCCGTTGCGGGTGTTAAAGTCGGCATCTGCATCCGACAGGAAGATGGCGATGAAGTAGGGTTCCCGATCCGGCGGCGTCACCATCGCCACGATGTTGCGGTTGAAATTCCCGCTTCCCGATCTGTCGGCGACATGCCAGCCCGCTGGCGTGCTCGCACGGATCAGTGCGCCCGTAACGCCACCGTCGGTCATCCAGTCGACCAGTTGCGCGCGCGATTGCGGGGACAGTGCACCGCCCGTCAGCAACGTCTCCATCGTCGACACCATCGCTTCGGGCGTGGTTGTATCGCGCGGGTCGTCCGGCGCGAAGGTGTTCACGTCCGGCTCGCGGCGGTCCAGACGGCTCACCGGATCGCCGATCTCGCGCAAAAATGCGGTCACGCTTTGTGGTCCTTCGATCCGGTCGATCAGCAGATTGGTCGCAGTGTTATCGCTCATGTCGAGCGCGGCGTGGCATAGTTCGCCCACGCTCATCGTTTCGCCGACCATCTTTTCGGTGACAGGCGCATACTCGAGGACTTCTGCGGCCTCGATCGCAATCCTTTCTTCGAGATCTAGGTCGCCCTCATCGACGCGATGCAAGACGGCGCCGCACAGCATGGTCTTGAAGGTGCTGGCCATCAGGAACCGCTCCTCGGCACGATGGCTGACGGTCCAATCCGAGCCGCTGTCGCGGATCACAACACCGACGCGCGCGTCGAGCTCTTGTTCGATGCGGTCGATGGTTGCGGCAAGATGCAGTTTCGGGTTCTGGCCAAAGGCAGGGCCGCCTGTCAGCAGTGCGAGGGAAACCCCGGCGGCCAGTAGGGGCAGCGTCACGGCATGTGTCAACATGAGTTCATCCTTGTCTGAGTCGATGGCGCATGGCACCGCTTCGTCGCCTGCTCAAGGCGAGTGATGACGGGCGACCATCAAGGTCTGGAATTTACGAGACATCAATGGATGTCACGCCGCACCCCTTAGTTTGCTGCTTCACGGCCATCAAACGACAAAGTATCACACTTGGCATTAGCTGGAGTAATGCCGATGGATCGCCCGGACCTGCCTCTGAACGGACTCCGCGTGTTCGAGGCGGCCTATAGGCAGGGTAGTTTCACCCGCGCCGCCATAGAGTTGCGCGTCACCCAAGCCGCGGTCAGCCATCAGGTGGCACGGCTCGAGGATCGGCTCGGCGTCACATTGTTCGTGCGCGCATCCGGCGGATTGGTGCCGACCGATGAGGGCAGGGCGCTGTACCCTGTTCTGGAACACGGCTTCGACGCAATGGCGCGAACGCTCGACCGCATTACCGGACATCGCCACATCGAGACGTTGAAGATCGGTGTTGTCACGACCTTTGCCGTCGGTTGGCTTTGGCCGCGTTTGCCTGAGTTCCGGCAGGAGCATCCGTCGATTGACCTTCGCATTTCGACCAACAACAACCGCGTCGAGATCCTGCGCGAGGGGCTCGACATGGCGATCCGCTATGGCAGCGGTTCCTGGACCGGGCTTGAGTCTGACGTGCTGCTTGAGGCTCCGCTCGCACCGCTGTGTGCGCCGTCGATGGCCGAATATCTGACGACCCCTGAAAGCCTCAGCCGCGAGGTCCTGCTGCGGAGCTATCGCAGCGATGAATGGCCGCGCTGGTTTGCAGAGGCAGGGGCACTCTGTCCACCGCTGACCGGTCCGATATTCGATTCCTCGCTCGCCATGGCCGAGATTGCATCGGATGGCGGGGGCGTGGCGCTCCTACCGGTGGAAATGTTCACAAACCGCATTGCGGATGGGCGGTTGGTTCAGCCGTTCTCGACGATGGTGTCTGCGAGTAGGTATTGCCTGACATGGCCTGCGGACCGACCGCCTACACCTGCCATGCGAGATTTCAGAAGTTGGCTGCTTACTGCATCGGCAGAACCAGCCTTGGGCACCAGTGCCTAGCACCTGTACCCACCAGCACTTCGGGATCGCCCAATCCGGGGGTTCTCGCAGCCTGCGGGCATGATCTGGCTTAGTCAGTGATCATGGTGGCGCCTGGCGAGCCAAAAGAACAGCTACCCTCTTGCGCTCACTGTCACTAAGTGACATCTAGTGCTCGTGTCACTTAGTGACATGGCTGGTGTGGATGTTGCGAAACTGTTCACTTGCCCGACGAAAAAACAACCCACTGGCACCCTCGTGAGGGAACGGAGGCCACAGAGTGACAGACGGATCGAGACTAGAGGACGCGCGGCTCGACGTATCCCGACATGCAGCAAGGCTGTTCTGGGAGAAGGGCTTTGATGCGACCAGCGGTGACGACATAGCCGCCGCGGCTGGCATCTCGACGCGAACTGTCTGGCGATACTTTCGATCCAAGGAAGCCTGCGTCGAGCCGGTGTTGAAAGTCAGCGAATTGCGCTTCGCGGCACTGCTCGGCCAATGGCCGAAAACCGAAAGCATCGACCAATTCCTGGCCCGATCCATGACGGCATTCATCTCTGACGATGCCTTCGTCCGCGACAGCATTGCCGCTGTCCGGATCCTCGCGATCCTGCACCGCGAACCGGCCCTGCGCTCTGCCTGGCTCATGGCCTGTCATGCGGCGGAGATGGAGCTAATCGGCGTCGTCGCTGACCGTGCGGCGCGGACTGCGGACGATTTCGAGGTCAGGCTCTGCGCCGCTGCCATCACAGCAGCGATGCGCCTGGTGGACGAAGAGATCAGCGCGGCCGTGATCAACGCCGGTATGCACGTGACGTCTGAGGAGGCAACGGCCCGCATCCTTTCGGCGATCCGGGCCGCCGCGACACTCCCCATCTGCGACGCCGTTGCCTGACGGCGGCAGCCCACTCGGGCCAGCGCGTCCGAAAGGAAAAAAGGAAACATCACCATGACAGCACGAAGCAGCCGGCCCGCCGGGCGCATATCCATCCGCCGATTGCGACAAGAGATGTCCAAGCGACAGGGGCGTCTCTCGGTGACGCAGCACCTTCTTGGCGCTGCCGCCACGGCGCTGCTCCTGTCTAACGCCCCCGCCTTTGCAGAGGATGATATGCCAATGACCTATCCGGACACACGTCAGACCGATACCGAAGAGCTGCATTTCGGCGTCACCGTCGCCGACCCGTTCCGCTGGCTGGAAAACGATCCGCGCCAGGATGACGAGGTCGCGCAATGGATTGCGGCGCAGAATGCCGTCTCAACGCCCTATCTCGAGGGTCTTTCCGGGCGGGATGTCTTTCATCGCAGGCTGACGGCGATGTTCGACCACGAAACTTTGACCCCACCGGTCGAGCGCGGCGGCCTCTACTTCTTCACGCGCAACGGCGGGCTCGACAACCAGGCGCAACTTCTGGTGCGTGAAGGGGCTGACGGCGCGAACCGTATCCTGATCGACCCGAATACCTGGTCAGAGGATGGCACCGTGGCGCTGGCCGAATGGGCCGCCTCGCCCGATGGCACGTTCGTGGCATTTGCCATGCAGGACAGCGGATCGGACTGGCGGACCATTCGGGTGATCAACACATCGACAGGCGAGATCCTGGACGACACGGTGGAATGGGCACGGTTCACCACGATCGCCTGGCATCCCAATGGTTCGGGGTTCTATTATTCCCGGTTTCCCGAACCCGAGGCAGGGGCAGCCTTTAGCGCCGGCGTCGAAGGCCATGCCGTCTATTTTCATCGACTCGGGTCGCACCAGTCGGAAGATCAGCTGATCCATGCGGCGACGGCGGGACAAGCCCTGTTGCATTCTGTCGATGTCACGCCGGATGGCCGTTACCTGATCGTCTACACGTCCGCGCTGACGGGGGGCGTTGCGGTCACGGTGACGGACCTGTCTTCCGCCGATCCCGCGCCTGATACCATCATCGAAAGCTACGATGATCGTTGGCTCTTGCTGGGCAACGTCGGCACGAAACTCTTCTTTGCAACGCAGAAGGATGCGCCTCGGGGTCGGATTGTAACGATGGACCTCTCGGAGGCGCAGCCCGGGTTTTCGGAAATGATCCCGGAACGGCCCGATGCAGTCTTGCGCGAAGGTGGATCCGCGATGCTGGGTGACCGGCTGCTGCTGTCCTACACGATCGATGTCCAGTCGCAGGCCGAGCTTTACAATCTAGATGGAACGTTCGAGGGCACAGTCCCGCTGCCGGGGCCCGGCAGCACCGGCATCGTCCGTGGTCGTCCCGGTGCGAACGAGGCCTTCTTCGCCTTCACCAGTTTTGATGCGCCGCTGACCGTCCTGCGTCTTGACGTCGATGCAAACCGCACGACGGTCTGGGCCGAACCCGAAATCGCAACCGATCTCGACACGATCACGGTCGAGCCGCATTTTTACACCTCGCAGGACGGCACGCGGGTGCCACTCTTTGTTGTTCGGCGCAAAGACATTGACGGTCCGGCGCCGACAATGCTGAATGCCTATGGCGGCTTCGCGATCAGCATGGTGCCACATTTCTCGCCCGCCGCCATGGCCTGGGTTGAGCAGGGCGGCGTCTACGCAGTGGCGAATATTCGTGGCGGTGGCGAGTACGGCCAAGCGTGGCACCATGCAGGCCGACGCGCCAACAAGCAGAACGTGTTCGACGACTTCATCGCTGCCGGTGAGTATCTGATCAACCAAGGCATCACGCCCGCTGATGGACTCGCGATCCATGGAGAGTCGAACGGCGGGTTACTGATCGGCGCCGTCGTCAATCAAAGACCGGACCTCTTCGCCGCAGCCCTGCCGGGGGTGGGGGTGCTCGACATGCTGCGGTTTGATCGCTTTACAAGCGGCGCCACCTGGGTTGAGGAGTTTGGCAGCCCTGCCGTCGAAGAAGAGTTCCAAACCCTTCTGTCGTATTCGCCTCTCCACACAATCCGCGAGGGTGCGCGCTACCCTGCAATTCTTGTCACGACGGCGGATACGGACAACAGGGTCGTTCCGGCGCATTCTTTCAAATATACGGCCACGTTGCAGGCCGCCGACATCGGAAACAGGCCGCATCTTCTGCGCGTGGAAACCCGCGCCGGGCACGGGACCGGCAAGCCAACTAACATGGTTATCGCAGAGTTCTCCGACATGTGGGCCTTTGCTGCCCACTGGACCGGGCTCGAGGTCAGCCCCGGTTGCCGGTGCAACCATCTCCCTAGTTCGACCAAATACTGACGAAAGGATATCACAATGACCGAGATCCGCCCTGCCGAAGGTTCCGAAGGTGAAGCACGCGACCGTATTCTGGCGCTTCTTGATCTTCACTCCAAGGCGATCGGGAAATCATTCAAGTCCGAGACGGTGTTATTCGAGGCGCATGAAGACGGTCGTTACCTCGGTGGTCTTGCTGCCCGTTTTTCGCTTGATCTGAAGTGGGTGTTCGTCGAGCTCTTGGCAGTAACCGAGGAGAGCCGTGGCAAGGGGGTCGGTGGCCAGTTGATGGCGCGCATCGAGCAGGAAGCACGCCTGCGAAGGATGGACGGCATATGGCTCGACACATTCTCGTTTCAGGCACCTGAGTTCTACAAGCGCTTGGGCTACAGCGAATTTGGCCGGATCGACGGTTATCCTATGAACGAGGCGAGGCTCTTTTTTGTGAAGCGGCTCTGAGATCTGAAGGTCGGGCCCTCCTGTAATGATTGGCCAAAGCTCGATGTTGAATGCTTTCCAAGTGTTTTGGCGAAGGGGGCAGGATCTGGATACGGGTATCAACGCAGATTTCCACTAGGGCCGTGCTTGGCATGCAAGGGGTGCTCGAACGGGTTTCCACTGCGCATAGGACATCAGCCGCAGAACCCAAAGCGGGCCGCGATTGCGTAGGGCGCGGCATTACGTTCCCCGTGGGTGAACTGAAGAAAGGAAGAGAATGCGTCGCAAACGTGAGAGTTGGTTCCTGGAACCTGACGAGATGGTACGCACACCGCGGGTTCCTGCCGACTTGGAATACCATCGCGTCTACGCGGACGAAAAACGGAAGATCGTCCGAGGAATCGTCGCGATCATCCTGCTATTTGCGGGTCTCGTTCTTTTCGCGCAAGTGTGCCTCGCCGTGGCCTCGGCCATCGACACCCAGCTTCTCGGGCGGACAGGCTTCACGCCTCTGATGCACGCTGCGGGGGCCTTGTCCTTGGCTTTGCTCATTCCATACAGCATGCTGCTACAGCGCTGGCTCTATGGAATTCCCGCCCGCTCCCTGCATTCGGTGGCAGGACGATTCAGGTTTGGGGTGTTCGGTCGCGCATTGATTGTATTCGGCCCCTTGCTCCTCATCGTCATGTCAGTCGGATTTCTTCTGACACCCGGTGACACAGTCCCATGGAGCACGGCGGACCTGGTCGCGTTCTTCATCATCGGCATGACGCTCACCCCGCTGGCGGCCGCTGGTGAGGAATACGGGCTTCGTGGCTTGATGTTCCGGGTTGTTGGCAGTTGGACACGTGAATCTCTGTCCGGTGCAATGCTCGGTATCGGCGTCACGACGGTCTTGTTCTCGCTTTTTCACGGTACTTTGGCCCCTTACATTCTTGGCTCGTATCTCGTGCTTTTCGGTGCGATGGCCACCATAACCTGGAGAACGGGGGGCCTTGAGGTCGCCGTCGTGCTGCACGCGGTCTACAACGTCAGCGCCCTGGTTCTGGCCACGACGCTCCATCTCGACCTGGGGGGCGACCTGAGCAGCCGTGGTGAGATCGCCGGAACCCCCGCCAACCTCGTGCCGAGCGCCGGGCTTGTCGTCATCACTGCGATTGTCTGGTGGACCACGCGAAAAAGCGGACCGGCGCGAACGCCGGCGAATTCGAGCGCGTGATCTGTATCAGTAAGCTTCGGAGTTGCCTGAAGCATGTTGCAATCAGCGATTTTCGGAGATCGAGAGGAAACCCTTTGCATGATCATGCTTCTACCAGTTTCCAGAACGACGCGTTGAGCGCGACTGCTCCGCGCTTCTCGTGGGTCTAGTCTTGCCTGATCCCTTGAACGAAATCCGCAACTGCATCCACGACCGAGGGAGCAATCGGAATGGCCGCGTTGGTGTAAGTCGCGAGGTTCGCCGAAGCGTCTTCGGATGCCACGGTCTTGAGGACGTGATTGACGTCAGGAAGCAATGCGAGGGTCGCATCAGCTTTGGCATCTGCCAGCATGCGAGCATCCGTCACGCTGACCTGCAGGTCGCGCGTGCCTTGCAGAACGAGCATGGGAACCTCTACACGGGCTGCCAATTCGATAGGGTCGTATGACATTGCGTCGATCAAGAAGCCTTGGACCTCTGCGCCAAAAAGGGGCCGAAGTGCGGGACTCATGGTGCCCGTATCGACCCGATTGCCACGCTTCAGCGTGGCCATTGCCGCCTCGGCCTCCTGCAGGAAAGGCGCGTTGGCGGGGTTGGCGCGCAGCTGCTCGCCTATCACTTCGTCCAAGGCCCGGCCGATGCTGGCGATCAAGATCACCCCGCAGGCGTCCGGGATGCGCGCCATGGCGGCCAAGGCGACCAGCCCGCCCTCGCTGTGCCCAATCGGGATGACGCAGCGCGTGCCGTCCTGAGTGGGCAGCCGCTTCCTGATGGCGGCTGTCCAGGCAAGAAGATCGTCGCCATAGCTTGCGATCGTCACATCGTTCGGGTCCGAAATGGCACCCTCGGATCCGAACATGCCGCGCTTGTCGATTCGCACCGATGGGTAGCCCCGCTCGGCCAGTGCTTCGGCAAGCAGTCTGTATGGCGCCGCCGCGATGCCAAGGGGCGAATTGCCGTCGCGGTCCGTTGGCCCGGAACCGGGCACGACCAGAAACACCGGCACGTCCGCCGGAAGCGGCCCATGCTCGGTCGGTAGGGTCAAGGTTCCCCTGAGGGGGCCAGTCGGGCCCGATGCGGTCAGTTCTTCCTCAATCGGCATGCTTTCCCCTATGTCCAAATCGCTGCCTGTTTGGGCGCTCGCGGGTGATGTCATTGCGAATCCAAGCGATACGGCCAACAGTCGGGCGATGATGACGGGCGAAGGTTGCATGGGGATGATGCTCCATGAATTTTCTGAGTAGGGAATGGGCAACCGCGCGGTGCAGTCCGACGAAGAGCTCTGATCGCTCAGGTTTGTGCAGCCGCCAGATCGACCCCCGGCATATGCAGCCCCTGGTGCGAGAGCGTGAATATCTCGAAGCCTTCCGCTGTAACCCCGATCGAATGCTCGAATTGCGCCGACAATGACCTGTCCCGCGTCACGGCGGTCCAGTCGTCGGCAAGCATCTTCACGTCAGGCCGTCCGAGGTTGATCATCGGTTCCACGGTAAAAATCATCCCTTCCCGAAGTTCGGGTCCTGTGTTCCGTTTGCCGACATTCAGGATGTTCGGCGAGTCGTGAAAGACTTGCCCGATGCCGTGACCGCAGAAATCACGGACGACGGAACACCGCTGCGACGCTGCGTAACTCTGGATGGCATGACCGATGTCACCCAACCGCGCGCCGGGACGCACCGCCCGGATGCCCCGCATCATTGCCTCATGCGCGATACGGATCAGCCGCTCGGCGGCGATCTTGGGTTTGCCCACGGCGTACATCCGGCTGGCATCGCCATACCAGCCGTCAAGGACAAGCGTCACATCCACGTTCACGATATCGTCCGCGCGCAGCTTTCGCGCCGTGGGGGCACCGTGACACACCACGTGATTGACCGACGTGCAGCAGGCGTATTCATAGCCTTTGTAGCCCAAAGTGGCCGGTCGGGCGTCATGTGTCGCGGCGAAGTCGAGCACGAAGGTGTTGATCTCGGACAGGGGCGTTCCGTCCCGGACAAGGGCGGCGATCTCGTCCAGACATCGGGCGGTCAGGGCCCCGGCGCGACGCATGCCCGCAAAGGCATCCGGCCCGTAGAGCTTGATGCGTTCCGTCCGCCGGGCGCTCTGCGCGGGCGGAGCGACAGGGACGTTGATGTAAGTGGCCACCCGGTGTCCCTTCTTTGTTGGTGAATCTTCTTGCCGACGCCGCCCGATTGACGGATCATCACAGTCAGTATGCGTTTCGTATATGATTCGCATATTGTTTGAAAGGAGTGATCCGGATGGGCATCGTGAAGATCGCAGAGGAACTGCACGAGGAACTGCGTAAGTCGAGCACCGTCATGTGCCGTTCGATCAACGCTCAGGCCGAATTCTGGATGAAGGTCGGCATGTTGGCCGAGGCGAACCCCGGCCTGTCCTACATCGAAATCATGGCCCAGCAACGCAAGCTGGCCGATGTGAAGATGCCCGAGATCAACGCCGCCTGAGAGGCTGATTTTTCGGCCAGAGTTGCCAAATCTGCGGTGGCGTCACTCAAGGCCATTCGATCCTTGTTCCATGTCTCTGCCTCGATGCCGAGGCTTTTCGACAGCTAGGCGTACGTCAGACGCCGCGTCGCGTCATGCGCGTCGGGGGCTTCGGCCTCCGTCTCTTTTGCGTCCAGACCGGCGATACCGCCAAGGCCGTGGCCCACACCTGCGATCATCAGCAGCGCATTGGCTCCCGGCGCGTCGGTAAAGGCGTCGGCATGCCATTCAGGGCCGCGCGGCGTGACGTGCGGATGATCCTCGGCCCCGCAAGCCACGAGGATCGGGCTTCGGATTGATGTGTAATCCACATCGAAGAAGGAAAACCGCGCTGCGCTTTCCGGGGTCAGGTCGTCGCCACCACGACCGAGCGCGGTCAACAGGATACCTGCGCCGATCCACGGCTCCGAGAAATCTTGCCCCTGTAGCTGTGCGTCAAGCAAAAGCGCCAAGGTGTGCCCGCTGAAGCAATGGCTGGCACCCGTGATCCGGTCTTGGTTCAAACGGCCCGCGACGGCCGGGGCCTGACGTTCCACCTCCCCAAGCGGCTCAAGACGTCTGACCCCACACCATCAGAACGCACCGGCTCAGATGATCCCAAGGACTGACCGCACGCCTATCAGGCTGACCCCACCCTCCTGACTGCCAGTTGACGCCAAGGGACCTTAACGATGGCAGCCATTTTCTCAACTACGCCATGTTCACGCAATCTTCGTCGGCACCTTGCGCAGCGACGGGGGTTCGCAGCGGTGCGGACCGCCGCCGCAAACAGGTACACAGAACTCCGGAAGGAATTAAGATGCGAGATATCTCATTGTCACAGTGTCATCGAACGACGACGCGCCTCTTGGTCGTGGCAGCAGTCACGGTCTTGGTGGCCGGGTGTATGCAGGACGACAGCTCTTCGTCAGAAAGGTTAAAGAGGGCCCATCTGCAGAATCTGACCAGCGAGACCGCGCTTAATGCCCAGATCATGTCTGATCGGGCGCGCGAGCAACGCTGCGACCGCGATCCAACCCGAAGCGAGTGCTGACGTCGTCAGGCTCTTGGGCGTGATCCACCCCGTTGACCGCGCTTGTGACGCCAACTGAAGAGCTGGACGTCGCCCAACGAAGCGGGTCATGCGCCAATTAGGGCTGGATCATATCAGACTGAACGCGTGGAACGGGCGACGGCGCCTAAAGCCCGAATGCGCCCGTTCCACTATCTGCAAGGGCTGTTTTCCCGATGGGTGCGGTCCACCTAGACGGGGAATTCAGCCGAGATCCACGTCGCCTTCGTTCACGGGGTGGGCTCATCTCTCTCCATCATGGATGGTCGAACGGGCGCTCAAGGCTTCAGCGATTTCCGACTTCACCGATGTCTTTGCGCGAAAGAAATCAGAATTTGTCTACGTCAGGTTCAGCGCGACGAAGCGGCCAAAGGAGCGGCTCGCGGGGGATGGGCGTGCGGACGCGTAAGCGAGCGAGATGCCGAGTTTGGGCAGAGGAGGCAATCCGTTGGTGATGATGGAAAGGTCGCTGGGCACGGCGGCGCGGGTCGCCACGCTGACCGCGAGGCCGGAGCGGGCGATGGCCAGCAGGCCCGCAAGCCCGTTGCTGGCGTGGGCCACGCGATAGGGGCGGGAACCGGCATCCATCGCGCGGCGTGCCTCGATATGGTCGAGCGAGTCGGGTGCGGAGAGGGCAAGCGGTAAAATCGGTTCCTGCAGCAAGGCTGGCGCGTCGGTTGACGCGATCCAGACCAGCGGTTCATAGCGGATGATGTCGGACGGGTCCGCCGTGTCTGGCAAGGACACGATCGCGAGGTCGATGCGGCGGCGTTGCAGCAGAGGCCGCAGTTCGACAGTGGGGGCGCTGATCACCTCGATCTCGATACCAGGATGCGCGGCACCGTAGCGCCGCAGCAAGTCGGGGAAGAAGGCGGTCAGGTAATCCTCGGGGCAGCCGAAGACGATTGAACCGCAGAGACCGTCCTGTCTGATCGATCCCAGCGTTTCGTCATGGGCGGCAAGGACACGTTCGGCTCCGGGAAAGAAGCGCTCCCCCGCCACTGTAAGAGTGACGCCGGACCCGGTGCGGTGAAAAAGCTCCTCGCCCACGAGGTCCTCCAACCGCTTGATCTGCAGGCTGACCGCTGATTGCGTACGTCCGATGCGTAAAGCCGCGGCGCGCATGGAGCCGGATCGGGAGACCGTGACGAAGCTGCGCAAAAGGGCGATGTCGAGATCGGGCATATGAGACTTTCTTGATTCGGGATGCAATGGAATGAATTATACTCAATAGTCGATCTGCGTTAGGTCTCGTCGAGACTCATTTCATTGAAGGAACAACGAAATGCCCGACGCGAACCGACACTCCAGCTTTTGGTCCGATGTGGACAGCCACGTGATGCGTTACGGCCCGGTGTTCGAACGGCGGATCATCGACCGCGCCGAGGGGTGTTTCGTCTATGACACTGACGGCAAGCCTATCCTGGATTTCACCTCGGGGCAGATGAGTGCCGTGCTGGGGCATTCGCACCCGGAGGTGGTCCGGGTCATTCGCGAGCAGGCAGGGCGGCTGGATCACCTGTTCAGCGGCATGCTCTCACAGCCGGTGGTCGCGCTATGCAGCCGGCTGGGCCGCATGGTGCCGGGGCTGGAGAAGACACTGCTGCTGTCGACGGGTGGCGAAGCCAATGAAGCGGCGATCCGGTTGGCGAAATGCGTCACAGGCAAGCACGAGATCGTGGCATTTACCAAAAGTTGGCACGGCATGACGGGGGCTGCGGCCTCGGCCACCTACAGTGCCGCGCGCAAAGGGTACGGCCCGGTGACGGTCGGCTCCTTCGCGATCCCCGCACCGCATGCCTATCGGCCGCGCTTCACCCATGACGATGGCAGCCTTGACTGGCAGACAGAGCTGGACGACGCCTTTGCGCTGATCGATGCGCAGTCGACGGGCAGCCTTGCGGCGTTTATCGCAGAGCCGATCCTGTCGTCGGGCGGGATCATCGAGTTGCCTGAGGGCTATCTTGCCGCGTTAAAGCGCAAGTGCGAGGAGCGCGAGATGCTGCTGATCCTTGATGAGGCGCAGACCGGGGTGGGGCGTACCGGCACAATGTTCGCGTTCGAGCGGGACGGGGTTGTGCCGGATATCCTGACCCTGTCAAAGACATTGGGCGCGGGGCTGCCGCTGTCGGCGGTGATGACCAGCCGGGAGATCGAGGAGAAAGCGCACGAGCGCGGGTACATCTTCCTGACCACACATGTTTCTGACCCTCTGCCGGCTGCCGTGGGGCTGGCTGTGCTGGACGTGCTGGAGCGCGACGGGCTGATCTCGCGGGCGACACAGGCCGGGGCCTTGTTGCGCGACGGGTTGCTGGCGTTGCAGCAGCGCCACGACTGCATAGGAGACGTACGCGGACGCGGCTTGTTGCTTGGGCTAGAGATTGTGACCGACCGAAATAGCCGCGTACCTGACCTCGAGATGGGCGACCGGATTGCCGAGGCGGCGATGGAACGCGGTTTGAGCATGAACATCGTCAAAGTACCCGCCATGGGCGCAGTCTTTCGGATCGCGCCACCGTTAACGGCGACGGATGCGGAGATCACGCACGGGCTGGATATCTTGGGCGAAGCGCTGGAAGTGGCGGTACGCCGGTGAGGTCCGCATCGCAAGTTCCATGTCGGCCGCCGTTTCGGCAGGGTCATGTGCGGCGCCGGAACCGAGGGGACCTGCGAGACCGCGGATAATCCCTCAGGCTGACAGAACAGTCTAGCGCTCCTTGCGCCAAGGTCCGGCCGCTAACTTGGATGAAGACACCTCAAGGCCGGAAAATTCCCGGGAAAATGCGCCCCGCTGCTTCGGTTGCTGGACGCCCCACTGGCGCTTCTTCTTTGCGGTTAGACAAGAAGCGTCCATTTCATCGGTGACCAGACCCATGAGCTTTGGCATCAGCCCCACATTCCACCCGACAATATCACAACACCGTCGGCTATCGAACCGTGAGCATGGATGCGTTCTGCGGGCGAGCGTGCAGTTCCCTTTGTCATGTCAATCGTTTGACGCGCAATAACGGCGCAGTGCCGAACGGGATGTCCCGTTGCGCGCCTCGCGTGCGTAGCGCCTTGGGGAATGACCCGTCTCACGTTTGAACGCTGCCGCGAAGGCACTTTCCGAACTGTAGCCGACGTCTGATGCGATCCTCGCCAAAGCTGCGTTTGACGCCAAGAGCCGGTCCATGGCCAGCAACATGCGCCACTGGGTCAGGTATCCAAGCGGCGTTCGCCCGGTGATCTGCCGGAAGCGTTCGGCGAATATTGTTCGAGAAAGCCCGGCCTCGGCGGCCAGACCAGCCACCGTCCAGGATCGCGAAGGCTCGGCATGGATGGCAGCAACCGCACGCGAAATGTTGAGGTCTGAAAGTGCGGCAAGCCAACCGGTAACGCCGCTATGGTCCTGAGCGAGGAACACACGAAGTGCCTGCACAAGAATGAGGTGGGACAAATGTGCGATGGTCAATGCGCTGCCCGGTTCCGGCGCGCGCAACTCGCGCGCGATACGGTTGAGCGCCCACGCCAGCACCTCTCCCTTTTCGCCCCCCTTGACGACCAGAATAGGGGGCAGGGACGGAAGAAGCATCTCGGCGGCTGGCCCCGAGAGCAGGAAACGGCTTCCGGCCATGAAAAACTCTCCACCGCCGCCATAGCTGGCCGTGCCGCCATGTGCGACGGGCGCATAAATTTCATTGGCATCGGTTCCATGGCTGACGGAACGCGCTGACATAATGAACGGCAATCCATGCGGCAGGATCACGCAATCCCCGGCATCCAGCCACACCGGCTTACCACCGTCCACGGTGATCCAGCATCCACCCTTGATGACAGAGTTACACTTCAACCCGACATGGCGCTCGAACTGGATGGACCAATCGCCCGCCGCGTCAAATCCGGCCGCGACGCAATCGTGAGGCTGAAGCAGAGCGACAATTCCGGACAATGTATCCATGACGATCCGGACGATGGCTATAAAAATGCGGATTTGCAAGCATAGAAAGTCCGAGCGGTTTGCGTAGATGGTCAAGTGTCAAATGAAAAAGGAAATACCATGATCCTGATCACTACCCCCACTGGTGATATCGGTGCCCGCGTTCTGTCGAACGTTCTGGGTGCAGGGGAAAAGGTCCGTGTTATCTTGCGCGATGCCTCAAAGCTCGACGCGGACACGCGAGGCCGGGTCGATATCGTCGAAGGCTCTCACGCCGACGGTGGCGCGATTGCACGGGCACTTGATGGAGTCTCGGCGGTGTTCTGGCTGCCGCCAGGATCAGTCCGCGCGAAGACCCCCGAAGACGCCTATGTCGACTTCTCACGCGCGTTTTGCACCGCGCTGCCCGGATCGTCAGTGAGCCATATCGTTGGCGTCTCGGCCCTCGGGCGCGGATGGCCCAAGCCCGCAGGCCTCGCCGCCGCAAGTATTGCCATGGACGATATGATCGCTGCCACCGGCGTAGCCTATCGCTCGCTTGCCTGTGCTTCGCTCATGGACAATATCGCGCGTCAAATCGGTCCGATCCGCGAGCAGGGCGCATTTTACCAGCCAACGCCGGGCGATCTGAAACTTCCGCATGTCGCGAAGGCCGATGTCGCCGCGATCGCCTCTCGGCTGCTGATCGGACAAGACTGGGACAGCGCCGCGGAGCTTGCGCTTTGCGGACCAGAGGACCTGAGCTTTGAAGAGATGGCGAGGGTCCTGTCCGACGTACTCGGCCGCGAGATCGCATTCCACGAGATGTCAGTGAAGGATTTCGGCGGCATGATGCGCGGCATGGGTGCGTCAGAGGGCATGGCGCAAGGCTATGTCGAGATGATGACCGCCAAGAACGAGGGGATGGACAACGCGGCGTGCCCCAAGGATCGCTCCGCGACGCCGACGACGTTCCGGACCTGGTGCGAGACAGAGCTTCTGCCTTCCATTCAGGCGCAATGATGCGCAGCGAGAGGCGTTTTCTTGTATTGCCGCTCTCTGTCAAAAGCGGCCCTTCCCCGACATTCGAAAGCGGTCGGTCGTGGCATGGACGGTCGCACCCGTCCATGCCTTAAACGGTGCCCAGATCAATGCGAAAGACTGTGCCGCCACCGGGCGCATCTCGGATCTCCACGCGGCCGCCATGTTGATCCATGACCTCCCGCACGAGGTTAAGGCCGAGGCCACTCCCGGTGGTGCGTGGTCGAAGGCGGTGAAAGGGCTCGAAGACGCGCTCACGCTCGGTGGGCGGTATACCCGGGCCGTCATCCTCGACCTCGAAGGCCGTCCCAAGAACGCGGACGACAACATTGGTCCCGCCGTGATCGATGGCGTTCTGAACAAGGTTCATCAGCACGCGCTCCAACGCTGCCGCGTCGCCGATACAGGGTTCGTTGCCCAGGACATCAAGCGAGATGGAACCTCCGTTGGCGATGACGAGCGGTGCCATATCTCCGACAAGGCGTCGGCCAACCTCCGCAGGGTCGATTGCCTCGTCTTGGCGGTTGTTCTCAAGGCGGTGCAGGTCGAGAAGTTGTTCAGTCATGGTCGCGAGCCGTTGCACGTCCAGCGCCAAGGCCCGGACGGCCGTGCTGTCGGCCGCATCGACCTTGCTCGCCAGAACGGCGATGGGCGTGCGCAGTTCGTGCGAGGCCGACGCGATGAACCGCTGCTGGCGTTCGTATCCGTCGTCAAGGCGGCGCAGGGCGTCGTTCACCGCCCGCACAAGCGGCGCGATCTCTTGCGGGACATAGGCTTCGCTCAGACGGCGCCCTCGGCTGTCCGCGTTGATCCCCTCTGCCTCCCGCGCGATACGCGACACGCCTGCGAGCGATCGTCTGACAATCCAGGGTGTGACGACCAGCGAGGTCAGCGTCAGCAAGATGAAGATCGGCAGGATGATCGTGTTGGTCGCAAACACCACCATAAAACCCAGTTCCGACAGCGGACCATGTCCAAGGATGGTCAGGGTGCCTATGTCCGTATTCTCCCTCCGGATCACCGCTGCCAGATCGTGGGGCGCGACACGGTCACGCATCTGCGCATAGGACAGGTCGCTCAGGCGGCCCAGCAGAGACGCGTAATGTTCGGGCACCCTACCGAAGACCACGCTCGCCCCCCCGTCGTCCTCGGCCACGAACCAAAGGTCTGGCGCCTTGCCCCGCAGGTCGGCCAGATCCGGCGTCATCACGACGGTCAGGCCGCCTGTGGCATCGCGCTCCACCGCTTGCGCGATGATCGGGATGATCTGTTCATCGGTGTAGGGCCCGCCGCTGTCGACGCGGAGCGCGACTGCGATCAGGATGGCGAAGGAGACAAGAAGCGTGAGGAAGTGGAAGACCAGCGGATAGACGATCAGTGGTCGCTTGAGCGACGGCGACCGCGTCATGGGGCTTCGCGCAACAGGTAGCCGACCCCGCGAATGGCGTGGATCTCGATCCTAGCGCCAGCTGTGGTCAATCTCCGACGCAGACGGGAGATATGAGAGTCGAGCGTGTTGGACTGGATTTCGTCGTCAAAGCCGAAAACCGCGTTCTCCAGTGCCTCGCGCTGCACGGTGCGCCCGCGACGCTTGATCAGCGCCGCAAGGACCCGCAATTCGCGCCGCGGCAGGTCGATCCTAGCGCCGTCCACCTCCACTTCCTCGTAGGCGAGGTCAAAAACGAGCGATCCGGCACGGATTGTCGCGTGGGCCAGTTTCGCAGGACGGCGAAAGACCGCCCGGATGCGGGCGAGCATCTCGTCGATGGAAAAGGGTTTGGTGAGGTAATCGTCCGCGCCGCCGTCAAGGCCCGCGACACGGTCATTCACGCCGTTGCGTGCGCTGAGGACGATGACGTGGATCCCAGGGTTGTCAGCCCGCAAAGAGGGCAGCAACGAGAGGCCTTCGCCATCGGGCAAAGACCTGTCGAGCAGGACCAGATCGAACGTTCCAAGCTTGCTGGCTTCCCGTGCGGATTCCACTCCGCTTGCGTGATCCACGATGAACCGCTCACGTTCGAGGACCTTTCGCAAAGATTCAGCAAGCCGAGGCTCGTCTTCGACCAAAAGAATCCTCATATCGCCACCTCAAGATGCTTGGGTTTCTTCTTGGCTGGGGCCCTCTTGCCCGGCCTTTTCGGATGCGACTTAGGTCAGCCCGGGTCCGAACGGCAAGCAACAACTGTAAAAGCTCGAAAACATGCGGATTTTCTCCGATGGGCGGTTCCGGATCGGCTCATGAGGGCTGCTCGTACCGGATGTGCGCGGGATCTTTCGTTAGAAGTTGTGCATGGGTCAGTCTCTGATGGCCCGTGCGGAACGGCGCCGCTCGACCTTGAACAGGACGATAAGTGAGGCCGTCAGCAAGAGCGCCGCGTTGAAAGGGTGAAGCGCAAGAGCCCCAGAGCCGAACGATGCCAGCGCGAGTTGGAGCGCGTAGAGGAGGCCGATCACACCGGCCCACCATCCGAACCCTCTCAGACGCCGCACGATGAGGGAGCACCAGAGGAGCGTAAAGACCGGGATCGCAATGACGCCGCCAAATGCGCCGTGCAGGTCCCAAGGCAGCCCGGCAAAGAGCGCCTGCCCGGCCAGAAGGAACTGAACGGCGAGAAGTGCGGGCAGGCTGAATGCTGCGGCAATGAACGGAGCAGGCGTGCCGAGACGAAGCTCGGCGAGGGTGTCGTGGGTCGTTTTTGTCATGGTTCAGGCCGCCCTCTGATCGAGGATGGTCGGTGTCGCGATAAAGTCCTTCAGGGCGCGGACATAGCTTTCCTGGGCGGCTGCCAGTTCCGCAGACTTCAGCTTGTCGGCCCGGAACACCAGATGCGGAGAATGCCACGGCAGGCCGCAGCGCAGCGCTGTCGCCTTGAGCGGCGCCATGAGTTCATCCATCGTGAAGTGGTTCGCACCGTCGCGACCGTAGGCCGCAGGCGCATTGCCCGCCGTTGCGGCGATCATCAGCGGCGTGCCGGCCAGCCTGTCACCCTCTGTCGCGGCATGGATGTAGTACATACGCGTCAGCACGGCATCCTGCCAGGCCTTCAGAAGAGGGGGCGTCGAATACCACTGGATCGGAAACTGTAGAACGATCCGGTCGGCTTCCAGAAGCGCGCGCGCTTCGGCTTCGCCGTCGGCATGCATGTCGATAACGCCGCTCGGATAACGCGCCGACATGTCCACCACTTGCGCACCTGAGACAGTGCGGGCGGCGGCTTGCAGGGCTGCATTGGCCTTCGATCTCCCGAGGTCGGGGTGAAAAAGCAGGATGAGAGTCTGGGTCATGGGAGCCTCCTTCGGCTTGGGAATGATCCGAAGATGGTTCAGCGTAAAAAATTCTTCCAATGGATATAAAAGATAACTTATTATTTGTTTTATGAATTTACGTGGCATCGACCTGAACCTTCTTGTCGTCCTTGATGCGCTGCTTGACGAGGCGCATGTCAGCCGTGCCGCGCATCGCCTGAACATGTCGCAACCTGCCGTCTCGAGCGCCCTGCAAAGATGCCGGGACCTGTTCGGTGATCCCTTGCTCGAGCGTGGGCGCGGCGGCATGACCCGCACGGTCTTGGCACAGACACTGCGCGCGCCGTTGCGGTCCATCCTGTCGGAGGTGGATGCTCTGATCGATCGCGGAGAGGTGCCATTGGACCGGATCGAACGCGTGGTCCGCATCACTGCAGCCGACGATCCTGCCACCCTGCTGGCGTGCCCCTTGATCGAGGATATCTCAAGGACTGCGCCGGGCGTCACCATCGTGTTCAAGCCGTGGCAGGGCCAAGAGGCCGTGACGCGCGAAATTCTGGACGGGGCGACGGACATCGCCATCGCTGTCCTGGATCGCGAGATCGAGAACATCGAGATTCGAAAGTTGATCGACGTCGACTACGTGGTTGCCATGCGACGCGATCATCCTGCCGCTGCCGGGTTCACCATAGATGCCTGGCTGGCCTGGCCGCATGTCGTCGTATCTGGTCAGGGCGATCTCCGGACTCCGCTGGACGCGCAATTGGCGGCCTCCGGGCGGCGACGCCGCGTCGGTCTCACCGTTCCCTCCTTCCAGCTTGTGCCGAGGGTGCTGGCAGAGACCAATCTGATCGCCATGCTTCCCCGGCAGAGCGTGGCAACGAAGGTCGAATTCGATCTCGTGTTTCACCAACCGCCGGTTTCGGTCGATGGTTTTCCTTTGCACATTGCCTGGCACGCCCGGCAGAACCGCGACACTGCCGTCCAACATGTTGTAGAGGTCATTCGCGCCGTGTTTCGAGAAACAGGCGTATGATTTCCAGCCACGCGCCCGACTTGGCGCGCCAACCGTTCATGGGTCGAGGTCATCTCCGGACGCGAGCGGACGAGTGCCGGAGCGGTTAACCGTTGAATCGCTCGGGAAGACGCTGTTCCTTGAACGCTGCATCAATCCAGTCGATGAAGGCGCGTGTCTTGGCCGGAAGAAAGCTCCGCGAGGCGTAGTACACCGAAATCCCGCCGTCGTCCGCGTACCAGTCCGGGAGAAGGCGGATCAGGCGACCGTCCTCGAGGTCCGACAAGACCTCGGCCACTGCGAGGAGGGCGATGCCAAGCCCTAGTTTTGCTGCCTCGCGGATCGCGCTTGGTTCGTTCACGACGACAGTTTCGTTAAGCGCTGCCTCCATCTCTTGTCCGGCTCTGTTGCGCATGATCAAGTGCCGGATACGACCAGTTCGCAGGACACGCATCGCAATTCCGTCGAATTCGGCAAGCCCGGCCGGATCGGTCGGACCGCGTCGGCCCGCCATATAGGCTGGCGAGGCGACAGCGACGACGTGGAGCGGCGCGAGCCTGCGGGCGACCGTCCCCGGCGCGCGTTCAATCGCGCCGCCGATGGCGGCATCGTACCCTTCCGTGACCAGATCGACGACGCGGTTCTCGAAATGCCATTCGGCCCGGATCAGAGGATATTGCGCAAGAAAGCCGGGCAGGAGCGGCAACACATGCGCCAGCCCGAACGAAGGCGGCATGCTGAGCTTGAGCGTACCAGCGGGCGTCGGCCCCTGTGCGGTGACCGCTGAAATGGCGCCCTGAAGCCTGTCGAGCGGTTCTCCCACCGAGGCGAGAAAGCTTTCCCCCGCCTCGGTGAGCCTCAGTCCGCGCGTCGAACGGTGGAACAGCCGGACGCCCAGATTACGCTCCAGCATGGCGACGCTGCGGCTGACCGCGGCTGGCGTCAGGGCAAGTATGCGGGCAGCCCCGGAAAAGCTGCCGCACTCTGCGCTTCGTACAAACGCTTCAAGATTCGAAAGAGTTTCCATACTCCCAGCTTCAACGATTCGTTGAAAGAAATGCAAGCCGATCGCGACTAACGCAGACGGCCCACAACGAAGATATTCCCGTCACTCGCCACGCAATGAGCCGCGAAAACGGAAATCACCCAAACCGAGGTCGCCTGACCAAAGCCAATTCGCGACATTCCGCACGTGGTCCGGTCGCCCTTTGGGCAACGAAAGGAGCTCAACCATGTCTTCCAGTCGTCAACCGCGCCTGACGCTCAATCGTCGTGACGCCCTGTTCGCGGGCTCCGCACTCACCGCGAGCGCCGGCCTTCAACTGGGCGCCGCTCATGCCGCCGAACCCACACCTCTCGACCTGCCATCAGGAGACCTTTCCATGGGCTACATTACCACCGACGATCACGTGCAGATTTTCTACAAGGATTGGGGTCCGCGCGACGCCCAGCCGATCGTCTTTCATCACGGTTGGCCACTCAGCTCCGACGACTGGGACGCGCAGATGCTGTTCTTTCTCTCAAAGGGCTACCGGGTGGTGGCACATGACCGGCGCGGACATGGCCGTTCGGAGCAGGTCGACAGCGGCCACGACATCGACCACTACGCCGCAGATGCCTTTGCCCTGGCCGAGGCGCTGGACCTGCGCAACGCGGTCCACATCGGCCATTCCACCGGCGGCGGTGAGGTCGCGCGCTACGTGGCGCGGCACGGTGGACCGGCTGGCCGGGTGGCCAAGGCCGTTCTCGTCGCCGCCATCCCGCCGCTGATGCTGCAGACCGACGCGAACCCCGAGGGCACGCCGATGGAGGTTTTCGACGGTTTCCGCGCGGCTCTCGCCGGAAATCGCGCGCAATTCTTCCGCGACGTGCCCGCCGGTCCGTTTTACGGGTTCAACCGCGAGGGTGCGACGGTCCACGAGGGCGTCATTCAGAACTGGTGGCGGCAGGGCATGATGGGCAGCGCCAAGGCGCATTACGACGGCATCAAGGCCTTCTCGGAGACCGATCAGACAGAGGACCTGAAGGCGATGACCGTGCCGACGCTCGTCCTGCATGGCGAGGACGATCAGGTGGTTCCGATTGCGGCCTCGGCCGAAAAGGCGGTCAAACTGCTGCCCAATGGCACGCTCAAGACCTATCCGGCGTTCTCGCACGGCATGCTGACGGTCAACGCCGACGTGCTGAACGCCGACCTGCTGGCCTTCATCACGGGCTAGGCGATTGGCGGCGCGGCGTCGACGCCGCGCCTTCACCCCCTTTTTGCAACCGGCAAACATCTTCGCCCTCAAAGGAAGTGATCCATGTCCAACCGAAACTCCATCTTCCCCGAAAACCGACACGCGCTTTACGAGGCACACGGCTATTCCGCTGCCGTTCGCTCCGGCGATCACTTGTTCGTCTCCGGGCAGGTCGGCAGCCTTCCTGACGGCTCGCCCGAGCCCAACTTCGCGAAGCAGGTTAACCTTGCGTTCCGAAACCTCGACGCCGTGCTGACGGCGGCGGGGGCAAGCTTCGACGACATCATCGACGTGACCACATTCCACACAGACCCTGACACGCAGTTCGATGCGATCATGCCGGTGAAGAACCGCTACTTCCCGGCGGCTCCCCACCCGACCTGGACGGCGGTCGGGGTGAACTGGCTCGCCGGTTTCGATTTCGAGATCAAGGTCATCGCTCGCATTCCCGGCCAAGCCTGACGCCCGCTGATCGGCCATGAAGTGCCCGAGACGAGGCACTTACCCTAGGGACAAACCCGGTCAAAACCAAGAAAGGAAACCCAATATGACAACCACCCCTGCGCAAATCCGCTACAGATCCCGACAGATCGGCGATGTCGACGTATTCTATCGCGAGGCAGGCCCAGCCGATGCCCCGGTGATCCTGCTTCTGCACGGGTTCCCGACGGCCAGCCACATGTTTCGCGACCTGATGCCGCTTCTGGCTGATCGCTATCGGCTCATTGCCCCCGATCTGCCTGGCTTCGGGCAGACCAAGGCACCGCCGCGCGGGACGTTCACCTACACCTTCGACCGGCTCGCCGATGTGATCGGCGGGTTCACGGAAGCCCTGTCGCTCGATCGATACGCGCTCTACATCTTCGATTATGGCGCGCCGGTAGGTTTGCGCCTCGCGATGCGTCACCCGGAACGGGTCTCTGCGATCATCAGCCAGAACGGCAACGCCTATACCGACGGTTTCAGCGACCAGTGGGGACCGTGGGAGGCCTATTGGCGCGACGGGAGTGACGCCAACCGCGAGGCCTGCCGACCTTCGCTATCCCCCGACACGATCAGGAACTGGCAATACGGCACCGGAGCCGATCCCGAGCGTCTTGCGCCCGATGGATACGAACTCGACATCGCTTACATGGCGCGGCCCGACGCAGAGGAAATCCAGCTCGACCTGATCCGCGATTACCGCACCAACGTGGCGCTCTATCCGGATTTCCACACGTATTTCCGCCAGCACCGTCCACCATTGCTGGCCACTTGGGGGCGTCATGATCCGGCGTTCATTCCTGCGGGCGCAAGAGCCTACAGGCGTGATCTGCCGGACGCCGAGGTGCATCTGCTGGATGCGGGACATTTTGCGTTGGAGACGCACGCTGCCGAAATCGCAGCGCTGATACGTGAGTTCCTCGGTCGCGTTCTGTCGGTAGGAAATCAAGACACCGATGCGCTCTCAATGTCCGGAAACTGAATAGCGGAGTGAAAAGCCATCTGGGCCTGCTTTCTGGAGGATCGGACACACCCACCAGGCAGACAATGACCTTTGCCCACTTCAGACCCCGCGCACTTACCGCCGTTCGCCTGTCTTCGTTCGGGGCAGGGTGGCAGGTCATCCGCCGTATGCGTATGGTGTACACTGCTGGTGAGTCGTAAAAGATGGCGGGCCCGAGGAGACCTATGAATGCCTAGAAACGCAGCCGCCGCGGCAGCGCGTCTATCTTGTGCACCGATGATGGACTGGACGGATCGGCATTGCCGTTACCTGCACCGGCTGCTCAGTCGGCAGACATTGCTGTATACTGAAATGGTCACCGCGCCTGCTTTGGTGCGGGGGGGAGCGGTGTATTTGTTGGAGCATAGTCCCGAGGAATATCCGGTTGCTTTGCAACTGGGGGGATCGGACCCGGCGGAGTTGGCGCAGGCGGCGCGGATGGGGGCGCAGGCGGGCTATGCGGAGATCAACCTCAATTGTGGGTGCCCGTCGGATCGGGTGCAATCGGGGCGGTTCGGGGCGATCCTGATGACGGAACCGGCCCTTGTGGCCGCCTGTTGCGTGGCCATGCGCGAGGCGCAACCTGTTGAAGTCACAGTTAAATGTCGGATCGGGGTGGACGATCAGAACCCAGAGGAGGTGTTGCCGGAGTTTCTGGCACATGTCGTTGCGGCGGGTGTGCAGCGGGTGCAAATCCATGCGCGCAAGGCCTGGCTTGACGGTCTAAGCCCCAAGGAAAACCGCGATATTCCACCCTTGGATTACGATCTGGTGCAACGGATGAAGATGCTTTTTCCCAATCTCCACATCTCGATCAACGGCGGAATTACATCATTGGATCAAGCGGTTAGCCTGCTTGATCAGGGGCTTGACGGTGTTATGGTGGGGCGGGCCGCCTATCATCAGCCTGCGGATATTCTGTGTGCGGCGGATCGGCGGATTTTTGGCACCTCTGGTCCAGACACCACACCAGAGGGTGCCGTGCACGCCATGCTCCCCTATATAGAGGCGCATCTCGCAAGCGGTGGGCGGTTGAACCAGATCACCCGGCATATGTTGGGGCTGTTCGCGGGAAAACCGGGCGCGCGGGCGTGGCGGCGGCACTTGTCAGAAGGTGCTTCGCGGCCCGGCGCGGGGCCGGAACTGGTCGAGCGGGCCTTGGCCGAGATTACAGACCTTACAGAGTCTCCCGTGATTTTGTAAGGTCCTGCGGCATGCGCAGGCTACGCCGCGCGCCACGACGCAAAGCGCGGGTCACAGGCGCGAGTGCCGTGCCGAGCAACCGGCTCCATTGCCAATAGAGCGGCGTGTCGAGCGGGCAATCGGCGCGCAGAAGGTGGAGTGTGCCGCGCGCCAGGTCGTCGCTCAAGAGCGCTTCGGGGGCCATGCCCCAGCCCATGCCAAGACGGGCTGCGGTGACGAACCCCTCGGACGAGGGAAGCCGGTGACAGGGGGGGCTGAGCGTGACGCCGGTTGCCTGCGTGATCCAGCGATGTTGCAACTGATCGTGGCTGTTGAATTGCAACATGGGCGCTACACCAAGACGGCCCGGCGTGATCCCGTCCGCGAAATGGCGGGCGATGAAATCGGGGCTGGCGACGGCCTGATAGCGCAGCAGCCCGAGTGCGACGACATCGCAGCCGGGCAGGGGGCTGGCACGGGTGGTGAGCGCGCCCAGAACCTCGCCGCGCAAGAGCCGGTCATGCGAGACATCCTGATCGTCGATCACCAGATCAAAGAGGTGATCGGGCAGGCTGGCCAAAGCCTGCGGCAGCCATGTGGCGAGGCTGTCGGCATTGACCGCCAACCGCAGCCGGGTTTGCGGTGCGGGGGCAAGACCTGTGAGGTCCTCGCGAAGGCGCGCCTCGAGCAGGGCAATCTGATCGGCATGGGCGGCAAGGCGTTGACCGGCCGGCGTGGCGGTGCAGGGGGTGGTGCGATGGACAAGCTGCGCGCCGACGCGGGTTTCCAGCACCTTGAGCCGCTGAGAGATGGCCGATTGTGTGAGGCCGAGGGCCTGTGCTGCGCCCTCGAAACTGCCGGTTTGCAGAATGGCCGAGAGCGTGACGAGATGATCAGGCGGCAAGGACATTAGATACTCTTATCTCAAATTAGCATATTGAATTTGAGTAATGCCCGCCGCACCGCTAGGCAAGCCCCTGCGACAGACGCGGATTTGCGTATTTGAAGACCGAGGAAAGGGTAGGCGGATGCAGGCGGGACTGGCGGGATTTGCGCTTGGCTTAAGTTTGATCATGGCCATTGGGGCGCAGAATGCCTTTGTGCTGCGGCAGGGGTTGCGGCGCGCGCATGTGCTGGCGGTGGTTCTGGTCTGCGCCATTTCCGATGCCATTCTGGTGACGGCGGGTGTGACCGGCTTTGGCGTTCTGGCCGAGGCGGTGCCGGGGCTGGAGCGGATCATGCGCTTTGGCGGTGCTGCCTTTTTGCTGGCGTATGGCGCGCGCAGTTTTCTGGCCGCGTGGCGCGGCGCGGCGGCGCTGGAGGCGGGCGAGGGGGCAGGCAGTTTGCGACGCGCTGTCCTGACCTGTCTGGCGCTGACATGGCTTAATCCGCATGTGTATCTGGATACGGTGGTTTTGCTGGGGTCCATATCGACGCAATATGAGAACCGGTTTGTCTTTGGTCTGGGCGCGGTCTGTGCGAGTTTTGTTTTCTTCTTTTCGCTGGGCTATGGCGCGCGCCTTCTTGCGCCGCTCTTTCGGCGGCCCGCCAGTTGGCGGGTGCTGGATGCCGGGGTGGGCTGTGTGATGTGGGCCATCGCATTTGGCCTGTTGCGAGGCTAAGCCATGCGTGAGGCGGCAGGGTGTGTTGCGCTATGCGCATGGATAAGCGCCAAGCCAGTCTCGACAGGCGGCCAGAGGCATGAATTAATGCAAGCATGAGCGCGCAAGAGGCAAGCAGAGCAGAAAGCACGGCACGGCCGGGCTGGGGCATCTTTTGGATGGTGGTGACCGGCATCCTCTTTGTGGGGGTGACCGCGCTGGTCAAGGTGCTGGGCACGCGCGTGCCGGCACCACAGGCGGCCTTTTTGCGCTATGCGATGGGGCTGGTGTTTCTTCTTCCGATGCTGGGATCGCTTTGGCGGCTGCGGTTGGCGCGTGGGACCTGGGGATTTTTTGCCGCGCGCGGGGTCGTGCATACGGTGGGCGTGGCGCTGTGGTTCTATGCCATGGCGCGGATTCCCATCGCCGATGTGACCGCGATGAATTATCTGGCCCCCATCTATGTCACCCTTGGGGCGGGGCTGTTCTTGGGCGAGCGTTTGGCGTTGCGGCGGGTGCTGGCGGTGGGTGTTGCGCTGATCGGTGCGCTGATCATCCTGCGGCCCGGATTTCGCGAAGTGGGGCCGGGGCATCTGGCGATGATCTTTGCCGCCATCTTCTTTGGCGCGTCCTATCTGATTGCCAAGGTGGTGTCGGGGCGCAGCAGCCCTGGCGTGGTGGTGGCGATGCTGTCGATCACGGTCACGCTTGGTCTGGCCCCTTTGGCGGCGGCAGTCTGGGTCACGCCAACGCCATGGGAGTTGGCGATCCTCTTTGCGGTGGCCACCTTGGCCACGGCGGGGCATTACACCATGACGCTGGCGTTTCGAGCCGCCCCTCTGGCGGTGACGCAGCCGGTGACCTTTCTGCAACTCGTCTGGGCGGTGCTTTTGGGGGCACTGGTGTTTGGCGAGGGGGTGGATGTGTTCGTGGTTCTGGGCGGCATGGTGATTGTGGGCGCGGTCAGCTTTATCAGCTGGCGCGAGGCGGTGCTGAAGCGGCGGATCACACCGACGGTTTCGGCGACCAAGGTCTGAGGGGGCACCCGCCTAGGCGCGCGGATCAAGCAGCTTGGCCAAGATGCGGTTGCGGGTGATCTGACCCAAGAGTTGGCCATTCTCGATCACGCCCACGGGGCGGTCATGGCCTTGGGCGCTTTCCATCACGTCCTGAATGCTGGCGTTGGGGCCAACGCAGGTGTCGGGCGTGCCGCTGGCCGGTTCCATCACGTCGCGGGCGCAGAGCACGCCCAGAGGGTTCATATGGGCCACGAATTCCGCCACATAGTCGGTGGCGGGATTGGTAAAGATATCCTGCGGCGTGCCGCATTGCACGATGCGCCCGCCCTCCATGATGGCGATACGGTCGCCCAGTTTGAACGCCTCATCCAGATCATGGCTGACAAAGATGATGGTGCGGCCAAGGGTTTTTTGCAGGTCGATGAGTTCATCCTGAAGATGGTTGCGGATCAGCGGATCGAGGGCCGAAAACGGCTCGTCCATCAGAAGGATCGGGGCATCGGTGGCAAAGGCGCGGGCCAAGCCCACACGCTGTTGCATGCCGCCCGACAGCTCGCCCACGCGGCGCTCGGCCCAGTCGGAGAGGTTGACGAGGGCCAGTTGCCGGTCGACGCGGGCGGCGCGCTCGGGCTTGGGCATGCCTGCAAGTTCAAGGCCGAGGCCCACGTTCTCGCGCACAGAGCGCCAGGGCAGGAGGCCGAATTGCTGGAACACCATGGCGATATGATGCTGGCGCAATCGGCGCAGGGTGGCGGGGGTGGCGTTGGTCACATCCACCATGCCGCTGCCGTCGTGGATTTCGACCGTGCCGCGCACCACCGGGTTGAGGCCGTTGACGGCGCGCAGGAGGGTGGATTTGCCCGACCCCGAAAGGCCCATCAGCACGAGGATTTCGCCCGGCGCAACCGCGAGGTCGCAATCATGCACGCCGAGAACCTGACTGGTTTTCTGCTGGATCTCTGGCCGGGTCATGCCCTGATCCATCAAGGGCAGGGCGGTTTCGGGCGCATCGCCAAAGACGATAGAGACCTTGTTGAAATTGACGATTGTATCGGTCACTTGCGCCCCTCCATCCGCAGCATGCGGTCAAGGACGATGGCCACGACGACGATCATCAGCCCGGATTCAAAGCCTAGCGCGATATTGACGGTATTGATCGCGCGCAGCACCGGCACGCCGAGGCCATCCGCGCCCACCAGCGCGCCGATCACCACCATGGACAGCGACAGCATGATGGTCTGGTTGAGCCCCGCCATGATCTGCGGCAGGGCGTAGGGGAGTTCCACCTTCCAGAGCGTCTGGCGATTGGTGGCGCCAAAGGCCTGTGCCGCCTCTAGCAGCGGCTGGGGCGTGTTGGAAATGCCCAGATGCGTCAGGCGAATGGGGGCAGGGACGACAAAGATCACCGTGGCGATCAGCCCCGGCACCATGCCGATACCGAAAAACACAATCGCAGGAATGAGATAGACAAAGGGCGGCAGCGTCTGCATGAGGTCGAGCACAGGGCGCATCCCGTCATAGAGCCGGGGGCGGTGCGCGGCGGCGATGCCAAGGGGCACGCCAAGCGCCATGCAGAATACGCAGGACGAGATGACGAGCGTCAGGCTTTCGGTGGTTTCTTCCCAATAGCCTTGGTTGAGGATGAAGAGAAAGCCCAAGAGCACGAACAGGCAGGTTTTCCAACTGCGCTGCAAGACCCATGTCAGGGCGACAAAGACGCCGATGATGACCATGGGATGCGGGGTTTGCAGCACCCAGAGAAAGGCGTCGATGAGCCCTTCCATCAGCACCGACAGCATGTCGAAAAAGCCCGCCGCATTGTCCTGAAGCCAGAGGAAAAAGCCTTCGGCCCATTTCCCCACGGGGATTTTGTGATCGCTCAGCCAGTCCATCAGTTCGCCTTGTTCAGTGGAATCCAGTTTGCTTGTTTTTCATACAGGATAGCCGCATGTTCGATCATGACGCGAACAATCTTGGATTTGAGATCGGCACCCTGCCGGATGGTGCCGGTGGTCGTCATGGCATCGGTGCAGGTCTCGAGTAACACAAGCTCGCCGTCGCGGAGCCGGTTTCGCAAATGATCGTTGACCCAAACCGACGTCGTCTGAGTTGCCCCGGGCCTGCGGTAATTCTGCATTCGTCGTCGCAGATTAACCGTTTCGCCGACATAGACGGATCGGCTCACCGGCAATCTTATGCGGTAGAGTCCAGCGCGTGCAGGCAGGTGCGGAAAGTGCAGAGACTCATCTAGAAACTGAATTTCGCCTACGCTTTGCCAAAAAAATTCGATGTTGATGCATGTAGGCGCGACAGCTTGGATAGTTGCGCCCGGCGGCTCCGCCGGGCAGCCCCCGACCGCCCCCCCGGGCGGGGGCTTCTCCCCCACCCGCGGTCGGGGGCTGCCCTCAGGCTTTTCCAACGACGCCTCGGGATAATTGCCGATTGCTCCCCTTGATGGCTTGATCCTACGAATAAGGCCTTCTTCGGCAAGCAAGCGGCAGCGTGCATTAACCTGTTGATGGCGCAATCCTGTCCCCGGGATCCTACGCTTGATTTCCGCGTCTGTGATCCCGGGCTGGTCCTTGATCAGGGCGAGGATGTCATCCCTGAGCGCCATGCTCAGAGGCCGAGGGCCGCTTTTACGGCGGCCATGGCATCGCCGCCGTCTTTGGTGGTCACACCGTCAAGCCAAGGGCCGATGGCATCCGGATTGGCCTTGAGCCAGCTGCTTGCCGCGTCTTCGGGCTTGGCCCCGTCATTCAGGATCGCGCCCATGATCTCGTTTTCCATGGCCAGCGAGAATTCGAGGTTTTCCAGCAGCTTGCCCACATTGGGGCATTCCGCGACATAGCCTGCGCGGGTATTGGTATAAATCGTGGCCCCGCCCAGATCAGGGCCGAACCAGTCATCGCCGCCGGTCAGATAGGTCAATTCGTGATTGGCGTTCATCGGATGCGGTTCCCAGCCGAGGAACACGATGGGCTCTTCGCGGCGATCCGCGCGGCTGACCTGCGCCAGCATCCCCTGTTCCGAGCTTTCCTTGACCTCGAACCCCTTGAGGCCAAAGGCATCCGCCTCGATCATATCGAGGATCAGACGGTTGCCGTCATTGCCGGGCTCGATGCCATAAATCGTGGACTCAATCGCATCGGCATGCTGTGCAATCGTTTCAAACGAGTTGATGCCAAGCGCGGCCCCGGCGGCATTGGTGGCCAGCGTGTATTTTGCACCGACGAGGTTGGCACGAACCGTGTCAACGGTGCCAGCCTCGCGGTAGGGGGCAATATCTGCCTCCATGGTGGGCATCCAGTTGCCCAGAAACACGTCGATATCGCCCTTGGCGAGCGACGTATAGGTCACGGGCACCGAGAGCACCTTGGCTTCTGTCTCATAGCCCAGCGCCTCGAGCACAAGAGAGGTGGCGGCGGTGGTGGCAGTGATGTCGGTCCAGCCGACATCGGCGAAGGTCACGCTGTCACAATTGGCCATGGCCGGTCCGGTAGCGGCGGTGGCAAGGGCGATAGCGGTCAAGGTTGTCTTGAAGCTCATGTGATATTTCTCCCATGGTTGATTATTCCGGGGCAGGGCCCGGTTTGGCAAAGGCCCGAGGATAGGCTACCCCGGGCCTTGCAGTTAGGTCAGGCGGGATGGATCAGGCCATCCACCAGCGCTCGATAAAGCGCATGCCGTCCACATCCCAATTCGCCCCGAGCGTGTCGGAATGCGCAATATTGTTGGAATTGCCAAAGACGTAATTGGCAAACATCGGCACGATCTGACCGCCATCGTCGCTACAGATCGCCTGCATCTCGAAATACATTTCGCGACGCTTGTCCTCGTCCAGTTCCGAGCGGGCCTTGAGCATCAGCTCGTCAAAGCGGTCGTTGCACCAGAAGGTATCGTTCCACGCCGCGCCGCATTTATAGGCGGTGGCGAACATCTGATCTTCGACCGGGCGACCCGACCAGTAAACGGCGGAGAAGGGCTTTTTCATCCAGACGTCCGACCAGTAGCCGTCGTTCGCCTCGCGCACCGGGGTCAGGGTGATGCCCGCCTGTGCTGCCGAACTCTGATAGAGGACCGCTGCATCGACCGCGCCGCCAAAGGCTGCGTCCGCCGCCGACAGTTTGACCTCAAGGCTGTCAAGACCCGCCTGCTTGAGGTGGAATTTGGCCTTGTCGGGATCAAAGCTCTTTTGCTCAAGCTCGGTGTTGAAGAAGCGCTGCCCGCGACCGATGGGGTGGTCATTGCCGATCGAGCCATAGCCGAACAGGATCTTGTCCACGAGTTCCTGACGGTTGATGCCGTATTTCAGGGCAAGGCGCACGTCGGGGTTGTTGTAGGGCTCTGCTCGGGTGTCCATGGCAAAGGTGAAATGCTGCGTGCCTGCGACCGAATTGATCTGGATGTTGGGGTTGCGCGCCAGTAGACCCACGGTTTTGAGGTCGAGCCGGTCGACCACATCCACATCGCCCGAGACAAGCGCCGTGGTGCGCGCGTTCTGGTCGACAATGGCCAGCACTTCGGCGGTGTCGAACCATGCCACATCGCTGCGCCAGTGGTTCGGATTGCGTTCGAGCGCATAGGACACGCCGGGATTGAAATCCTTGAGCACATAGCTGCCGCAGCCATCGCCCGATTTCCAATCAATGCTCTCGCCTTCGGCCTTGCAGATCACGAGGTGATAGTCGCTGAGGAAGTATGGGAAGTCGGCATTGCCGCCATCCAAGGTGAAGACAACGATGTCATCGCCTTCGGTCGTGATATCGGTGACCGGGGCCACCAGCGGGCCTGCGGCCGAGGTCGAATTTTCGCCGCGGTGGAAATTGATCGAATTGACCACATCCGCCGCTGTCAGGCTTTTGCCGGAATGGAAGGCCACGCCCGAGCGCAGCTTGAAGCGCCATACCGACGCATCTGCCGAGGCTTCCCAGCTTTCGGCGACTTCGGGGATGAGCGAGCCATCGGCGGCCACTTCGGTCAGGCGGCCATGAATGGCAAAGCCGAGCGAGGTGGTAAAGCTGTTGGACCAGGTGCCCGGATCGAGGGTGTCGGTGGTCTGGCCATGGCCGATGGCCGCGCGCAGATGCCCGCCGCGCGACGGCGCGGCCTTGGCCCGCAGGGGCAGGCCCGCAATAAGGGCTGCCCCGGCCGTGGTGGCCATGAAACCGCGTCGGTTGATGCGGCCGGAATTGAGGATGGTCATGTTGGTCTTCTCCCTTTGGTTTGCTTTTCCGAACCGGCCTTTTGTTCTCTGGAGTGACCTCGCGAGATCGCGCGGCCCCCTGCCGCGTGGCGGTCGGTTTATACCTGCCAAGGCTAATATGACGCTGTGATGAAATACAACGTCATTTTGGCAGGGGGGCAGTGTTGTGATGCAGTCCCTCGTGTTTTTTATTGATTGACGAGTCAATTAAACACGATTAGGCCAGTCTGGCAACAGGTCTTTGGAGGGGGGGCATGCCGAAAATCGGGATGGAGCCGATCCGGCGCACGGCGCTGGTAGAGGCCACGATTTCTGAGATCGGCGCGCATGGCAGCCTTGATGTGACCGTGGCGCAGATCGCCCGGCGCGCTGGCATGTCGAGCGCGCTGGCGCATCATTATTTCGGGTCCAAGGAACAGATGTTCGTGGCCGCGATGCGCCATATCCTGACGCTTTACGGGGCCGAGGTGCGCGGTGCGCTGATCATGGCCAAAAGCCCGCGGGAGCGGATCGAGGCCATCATCCGCGCCAGTTTCACCCCCGCGCAGTTCCGCGGCGAAATGGTCTCGGCCTGGCTTAATTTCTATGTGCAGGCGCAGCGCTCGGACGAGGCGCGGCGGTTGCTGCATATCTATCAGCGGCGGTTGCGGTCGAACCTGCATCACGCCTTTCGCGCCTTGGCCCCCGATGAGGCGCGCACGCTGACGCGCGGCCTCGCGGCGATGATTGACGGGCTTTATATCCGTCAGGCGCTGCGCGAAGGGCCGATGCAACCCGGCCTCGCGATTGATGTGCTGCTGCATTACCTCGACACCAGCCTACCCCAGAAGGACAAAGAATGACTGCGCCCAATATCTTGATTTTCATGGTTGATCAGCTCAACGGCACCCTCTTTCCCGATGGTCCCGCCCCGTGGCTGCACGCCCCCAATCTCAAGGCGCTGGCGGCGCGGTCGACGCGGTTTGCCAATGCCTATACTGCCTCGCCGCTCTGCGCGCCGGGACGGGCCAGCTTCATGTCGGGTCTTTTGCCGTCGCGGTCCCGCGTCTATGACAATGCCGCCGAATTCGCCGCCGATATTCCCACCTTTGCGCATCACCTGCGTCGGGCGGGCTATCAGACCTGCCTCAGCGGCAAGATGCATTTCGTGGGCCCCGATCAGTTGCACGGGTTCGAGGAACGGCTGACGACCGATATCTATCCCGCCGATTTCGGCTGGACCCCGGATTATCGCAAGCCGGGCGAGCGGATCGACTGGTGGTATCACAATATGGGGTCGGTGACGGGCGCGGGTGTCGCGGAAATCTCGAACCAGATGGAATATGATGACGAGGTGGCGCATAACGCGCGCGCCAAGGTTTATGATCTGGCGCGGGGGCTGGATGCGCGGCCTTGGTGTCTCACGGTCAGTTTCACCCATCCGCATGATCCCTATGTGGCGCGCAAGAAATACTGGGACCTCTACGAAGACTGCGACCATCTGCTGCCTGACGTGCCCGCGATGGACTATGCCGATCACGATGCCCATGCGCGGCGGATTTTCGACGCCAACGACTGGCGCAACTTCGACATCTCGCAAGAGGATATCCGCCGCTCTCGCCGGGCCTAATTCCCCAATATCTCGTATCTCGACGACAAGATTGGCGAGATTCTGGAGGCGTTGGAGAGCACACGGCAAGAGGCGATCATCCTCTTTGTCTCGGATCATGGCGATATGCTGGGCGAGCGTGGGCTGTGGTTCAAGATGTGTTTCTACGAGGGGTCTGCCCGCGTGCCGCTGATGATTTCGGCGCCCGGCATGGCACCGGGGCTGATCACCGATCCGGTCAGCAATATCGACGTTTGCCCGACGCTTTGCGAACTGGCGGGGGCGGATATGTCTGAGGTGGCCCCTTGGACCGAAGGGCAATCGCTGGTCTATCTTGGGCAGGGCGGCAGGCGCGAGGCCCCTGTTGCAATGGAATATGCCGCCGAGGCGTCACAAGCGCCGCTGGTGTCGCTGCGCTATGGCAAGTGGAAATACAACCGCTGCGCGCTAGACCCCGATCAGCTTTTTGATCTGGAGGCCGACCCGCATGAGTTGACCAATTTGGCCGATGATCCGGCCCATGCCGGGACATTGGCGCAGTTGCAGGCCAAGGCCGAGGCCCGCTGGGATTTGGCGGCCTTTGACGCCGCCGTGCGCGAAAGTCAGGCGCGGCGCTGGGTGGTCTACGAGGCGCTGCGCAAGGGCGGGTATTACCCTTGGGATTACCAGCCCCTGCAAAAGGCATCCGAGCGGTACATGCGCAATCACATGGACCTCAACGTGCTGGAGGAAAGCAAACGCTTTCCGCGGGGCGAGTGATGCGTTCATCCTTCTGTAAATACTCGATTTCTGCCGGTTTCGGCGGAGATCGCGCGCAAGGAAAGAGAGACTGATGCAAGCCGATTATGTCATCGTGGGCGCAGGCAGCGCGGGCTGTGCCATGGCCTATCGTCTGGCCGAGGCCGGGAAATCCGTGCTGGTGATCGAGCATGGCGGCACGGATGCTGGCCCCTTTATCCAGATGCCCGGCGCGCTGAGTTACCCGATGAACATGAAGCGCTATGACTGGGGCTATCTGAGCGAGCCCGAGCCGCATTTGGGCAATCGCCGTCTGGTCTGTCCGCGTGGCAAGGTGATTGGTGGCTCCAGCAGCATCAATGGCATGGTCTATGTGCGCGGCCATGCGCGCGATTATGACCACTGGCGCGATCAAGGCTGCGATGGCTGGGGCTATGCCGATGTGCTGCCCTATTTCAAGCGGATGGAGAACTGGCACGACGGCGGGCATGGCGGCGATGCGGGGTGGCGCGGCCATGATGGCCCGCTGCATGTCAGCCGGGGGCGGCGCGATAATCCGCTGGTGCGCGCCTTTGTCGAGGCGGGCAAGCAAGCGGGCTATCCCGAGACGCATGACTACAACGGCCACCAGCAAGAGGGGTTTGGCCCCTTTGAGATGACCGTCTGGAAGGGGCAGCGCTGGTCGGCGGCCAATGCCTATCTCAAGCCGGCGCTGAAACGCGACAATTGCGATATCATCCGGGGGTTTGTCAGTCGCGTGGTGATCGAAGAGGGGCGCGCGGTGGGCGTCGAGGTGCTGATCAAGGGGCGCAAAGAGGTGGTGCGCGCGCATGCCGAGGTGATCCTTGCCGCGTCTTCGATCAACTCGCCCAAGATCCTGATGCTGTCGGGCATTGGCCCTGCCGCGCATCTGTCGGAACATGGCATTCCGGTGGTCGCGGATCGTGCGGGTGTGGGCCAGAACCTTCAGGATCATCTGGAGCTTTATATCCAGATGGCGGCAAGCCAGCCCGTCAGCCTTTACAAATACTGGAACCTCTTTGGCAAGGCGTGGGTGGGCGCGCGCTGGCTTTTGAACAAAAGCGGGCCGGGGGCCAGCAACCAGTTTGAAAGCTGTGGCTTTATCCGATCCGGTGCGGGCGTGGATTATCCCGATATTCAATATCATTTCCTGCCCATCGCCGTGCGCTACGATGGCAAGGCGGCGGCCGAGGGGCATGGCTTTCAGGCGCATGTCGGGCCGATGCGCAGCCCGTCGCGCGGCGCTGTGACCCTGCGCAGCGCCGACCCTGCCGATGATCCGGTGATCCGCTTTAACTATATGAGCGAAGCGCAGGATTGGGAGGATTTCCGCAAATGTATCCGCCTAACGCGCGAGATTTTCGCGCAAGACGCCTTTGCGCCCTATGTGAGCCATGAGATTCAGCCGGGTGCGGCGGTAGAGAGCGACGACGCGTTGGATGATTTCATCCGCGAGCATGCCGAGAGCGCCTATCACCCCTGCGGCACCTGCAAGATGGGGCGCGCCAGCGATCCGATGGCGGTGGTGGACCCAGCGGGCCGGGTGATCAGGGTCGAGGGGCTGCGCGTGGCGGATTCAAGCCTGTTTCCGCGCATCACCAATGGCAATCTCAATGCGCCGTCGATCATGGTGGGCGAAAAGATCGCCGATGCCGTGCTGGGCCGCAGCCCGCTGCCGCCCGAGAATGCAGAGCCCTGGATGCATCCCGACTGGGCGCAAAGCCAGCGCTGAGCCGTTAACCTTTTGTTCACCTTCTGTCTTGCAGCCGGGGGGCGGCCTCCGGCATAAGGGGGTATGTTAAGGATTTGTTTACTCATCGTTCTCGGTCTGGTCCCGCTCTCTGCCGGGGCTGAGGGGTTTGGCGGCCTTGTCCGGGTGATCGACGGCGACACGCTTGATGTGGGCGAGGTTCGCGTGCGCTTGCACGGGATCGACGCGCCGGAACTTGGGCAGATTTGCACCAACCCCGATGGCGCGACCTGGGATTGCGGCACATGGGTGGCCGAAGAGGTGCGCGCCCGGATCGAGAACCGCGAGGCGCGCTGTCAGGCGGTGGAGAAGGACCGCTATGATCGCACCGTCGCACGTTGCACTGTGGTGGGGCAGGATGTGGGCCGGATGCTGGTGGCGGATGGCTTGGCGCTGGCCTATCGCAAATATTCGATGGCCTATGATCTAGATGAAAAGGCGGCTGTGATTGCGGGGCGCGGTCTGCATGAGGTGCTGATGGCACGCCCCGAGGATCATCGCCGCATGGTGCGCGAAGAGCGCGCGGCGGAGGCCCAAGCAAACGCGCCCGCGCCGCAAGCGGGCTGTGTGATCAAGGGCAATCGCAGCGGGTCTGGCAATCAGATTTATCACATGCCGGGGCAGGCGGATTATGACGCGACCGTCATCACCGAGGCCAAGGGCGAACGCTGGTTCTGTTCCGAGGCCGAGGCCCGCGCGGCAGGCTGGCGGCGCGCCAAACGGTGAGCGGGGGATGAAGCCCCGGGACAAGCCCAGGGCGTCAGCCGAGTATTTTTGGAACGGTTAAAGGTGCCGCGCTTACAGCGTGATCGGTTGCATCACCTGCGGTTCGATCACATCGACACCGGGCAGGGCCGCGATAAGCGTTTCGGCGGATTGCTCCAGAATCGGGAAAGTCCGGTAGTGGCAGGGGATCACCGTCTTGAACTCAAAAAAGGTTTTGGCCGCATAGGCGGCGCGGCGCATATCCATGGTGAAATGCCCGCCCGCGCAGAGAATGCCGATATCGGGCGCATGCAGCGCGTTGAAGACGCCCATATCGGCCATCACATCGGTATCGCCCGAAACATAAATCACATGCCCCTCACCGGCGATCATATAGCCGCATTCGCTGCCTGTAACCTGCGGCCCGGCATCCGTGGCGATCGAGGTGGAATGGGTGGCATGCACCATGGTTATCTGAACGCCGCCCAGATCGATCGTGCCGCCCTTGTTGAAACCGACGGTGGCGATGTTTTCCTTGGCCTCCCAATGAGACATGAGGTCATATTGCCCAACCACCGGCACGCCGAGGCGCTTGGCCAGCGGCAGCACATCGGCGACATGATCGAAATGCGCGTGGGTCAATAGGATATGGGTGGCCCCTTCAGTGGCGGGGCCGTGTTGATCCTCGGGCAGCATCGGGTTGCCATTGAGCCAAGGGTCAAGGAGCAGGACCTGTCCGCCGATCTCGATCCGAAAAGAGCTATGGCCGAGCCATGTGATGTGCATTGTCACCTCCGCTTGTGTTCATCCTCGCCCTTACCTTAGCGAGCGTGTCAGCCAAGGAAAGGGGCAGATGCGTGACCCTGATCCGCTTGCGCCCGCGCGGCCCCGGCGCTAAACGCAAGCCAAACGGATCACGGGAGAGTCTCATGTCGATTGATCTCGAAACCGCCGCCAAGGTGGCCAAACTGGCGCGGATCGCAGTGCCGCAAGAGGCGCTGCCGGCGCTGGCCAATGAATTCAACACCATTCTCGGCTTTATCGAGCAGTTGAACGAGGTCGATGTCACGGGTGTAGAGCCGATGACGAGCGTCACGCCCATGCGCCTCAAGCGGCGCGAGGACGTGGTGAGCGATGGCAATCAGCAGGCGGCGGTGCTGTCGAACGCGCCTGATGCGCGCGAGGGGTTCTTTGCCGTGCCGAAGGTGGTGGAATAATGACCGATCTCAACCGGATGACGATTGCCGAGGCGCGAGATGCGTTGCGCAAAGGGGATGTGACAAGCCTTGAGTTGACCGAGGCCTGTCTTGCGGCGGTCGATGGGGCAGGGGCGCTGAACGCCTTTGTGCATCACACACCCGAGGTTGCCCGCGCGCAGGCGCAGGCGGCGGATACGCGGATTGCCAAGGGCGATGCGCCCGCGATGTGCGGCATTCCCCTTGGTATCAAAGACCTCTTTTGCACCAAGGGCGTGCCGAGCCAAGCGGCAAGCCGCATTCTGCAAGGCTTCAAGCCGGAATACGAATCGACCGTAACGCAGAACCTGTTTGATGCGGGCGCTGTGATGCTGGGCAAGCTCAACATGGACGAATTTGCCATGGGATCGAGCAATGAGACCTCGTGCTATGGCAATGCCGTCAACCCGTGGCGGCGTGGCAATGACGAAACCGCGCTGACGCCCGGTGGATCGTCGGGCGGGTCGGCCAGTGCCGTGGCTGCCGATCTTTGCCTTGGGGCGACCGGCACGGATACTGGCGGCTCGATCCGTCAGCCTGCGGCCTTTACCGGCATCACCGGCATCAAGCCCACCTATGGGCGCTGTTCACGTTGGGGCATTGTGGCCTTTGCCTCGAGCCTCGATCAGGCTGGGCCGATGACCAAGACGGTGCGCGATAGCGCGATCATGCTGGGGGCTATGTGCGGGCATGATCCCAAGGACAGCACCTCGGCTGATCTGCCCGTGCCCGATTTCGAGGCGCTGCTGACGGGGGATATTCGCGGCAAGGTGATCGGCATCCCGCGCGAATACCGGATGGACGGCATGCCCGCCGAGATCGAAAAGCTGTGGTCTGACGGGGCCGAGATGCTGCGCGCGGCGGGGGCGGAGATCCGCGATATTTCTCTGCCGCACACCAAATACGCGCTGCCCGCCTATTACGTGATTGCCCCGGCTGAGGCGTCAAGCAACCTCGCGCGCTATGACGGGGTGCGCTATGGCCACCGCGCCAAGCTGGCGCAGGGCGATGGCATCACGGAAATGTACGAAAAAACCCGCGCCGAAGGCTTTGGTCATGAGGTGCAGCGCCGCGTGATGGTGGGCACCTATGTGCTGTCGGCCGGGTTCTATGACGCCTATTACAATCGCGCCCGCCGGGTGCGCGCCCTGATCAAGCGCGATTTTGACGAGGCCTTTGCCGCCGGTGTCGATGCGATCCTCACACCGGCCACGCCAAGCGCTGCCTTTGGGCTGGGCGAGATGACGGATGCCGATCCGGTGCAGATGTATCTGAACGATGTCTTTACAGTGACGGTCAATCTGGCCGGTTTGCCGGGTGTTGCCGTGCCAACGGGGCTGGATGGCAAGGGCTTGCCGCTGGGTTTGCAACTGATTGGGCGGCCTTGGGAAGAGGGCGATCTGCTTAACACCGCCTATGCGCTGGAACAGGCCGCAGGTTTTGTGGCAAAGCCCGCAAAATGGTGGTAAGGCCCCGGTCGATACGGCTTTTGGCAGGATGAAAGAGATGCGGTTCACACTTGGTTTGGTTGCGCTGATGGCGCTGGTGGCCTGCGCCCCCGCTGTGCCCGATAGCGGTGCCGGGGTCGGCTTTCAGAACTATGACACCTATCAGCGCGACAAGGCCGCGCGCGAGGCAGCGCTGGCGCGCGGCGTTCTGCCGCCGCCCGATGCCGTTTCGTCCGAGCCGCTGAGTGCGACAGGTCAGACCACGGCAGGTGCCGACGATGCCGCCACCATTGCCGCCGAAGCGCGCGCAGCGCTTGATGCGGCGGCGGCGAATTCCGGTGTTGCACCGCTTCAGGCCAGCCCCTCTAACCCACCGCCCGCCGTCGAGAATGCCGCTGGCATTTCGCAGGAAAACAACTTTGACGCTGTCGGTGCCGAGCGGTCGATTGCCGAGGACGCGGCGCGCATCGCCAACAACCGCGCGCAATATCAGGTGGTGCAGCCGGAGGCGATTGGCAGCCGCCCAAGCGATGTGGGCCCCAATATCGTGGATTTCGCGCTAAGCACGAAACATGCCGTGGGCACGCCGGTCTATCGACGCCTTAGCATCAATTCCGGCTCGAAATTCGAGCGCAATTGCGCCCAATACCCCTCTGCCGATCAGGCGCAGCTTGATTTCCTGCGGCGCGGCGGGCCCGAGCGGGATCGTCAGGGGCTGGACCCCGATGGCGATGGCTATGCCTGCAACTGGGACCCGCGCCCGTTCCGCAACGCGGTGCGCGGCTGACGCGCGCGTGATCTGGCACCCCTCGCCCAATATCGGCCTGCGCCGGGGGGGCGTGTGCCCGGATATGATCGTGCTGCATTATACCGCGATGGTCACGGCCGAGGTGGCGCTGGAGCGGTTGTGTGATCCCTCTGCCGAGGTGTCGGCGCATTACCTGATCTGCGAGCGTGGCCGCCTCTGGCATCTGGTTGCCGAGGGCGCGCGCGCCTGGCATGCCGGGGCAGGGCAGTGGGGGGATGTGACAGATGTCAACTCGCGCTCTATCGGCATTGAACTGGCCAATACCGGCCTGCATCCGTTTCCCGAGCCGCAGATGCGGGCGCTGGAGGGTCTGATGGTGGGCATCATGGCGCGGTGGTCTATCCCGCCTGCCCGTGTCATCGCCCATTCCGATATGGCGCCCGCGCGCAAATGCGATCCGGGGCCGCGTTTTGACTGGCGGCGGTTGGCGCGGCAGGGGCTGTCGATCTGGCCTGCGCAGGGATCTGAGGCTGCCCCAGAGCAATTTCCACACGATGCCGCGCGGTTTGGCTATGTCCGGTCCGAAGGTGTGAGCGAGGCCGATATCCTGCGCGCCTTTCGCCTGCGGTTTCGCCCGCATGTCACCGGCCCGCTTGACCCGCAGGATTGCGCGATGATGGCGGACCTCGCCGCGCGCTTCGCCGTTGACCGCGCCGCCCCAAGCGCCTAAGTCAGCCCTTGCGCGGAGGGCCGGATGGCCGCGGCACCTGCAAGGGTGTCGAGGAAAGTCCGGACTCCACAAGACAACGGTGCCGGGTAACGCCCGGCTGGGGTAACCCAAGGGAAAGCGCCACAGAGAAGAGACCGCCCCAGAGTGATCTGAGGTAAGGGTGAAACGGTGGGGTAAGAGCCCACCGCGGGACGGGCAACCGGACCGGCACGGCAAGCCCCACCGGGAGCAATGCCAAATAGGGACCGCGCGCGGGGGCTGGTCCTGGACCCTGGTCCGGGATACCGCCCGCAGGCACGTCTTGGCCCGGCGGTCCGGGTTGGCAGCTAGAGGGGCGTTGGCAACAGCGTCCCAAGAGGAATGGTCATCCAGCCTCGGATTACGGTCCGGGGTGGACAGAATCCGGCTTACAGGCTCTCCGCGCCCTTTTCATTTCTAAGCTTCGGGTTAAAACCCCTCGCATGCCGTATGAATGGACCGCGCCTCGCACCGAGGCTGATACAGATAGAACGCTCTCGCTCTGGCCGCACCGCTCGCTGCCGCGCCGGGGCTTTGCCGCCTTTGTGCTGGCCACGTTCACGCTGATCACCGTGCCGCTCTATCCGCTTCTTGGCACGGCGGTGCTTTGGGGGCTGTTGCCGTTCCTGCTTATGGCGGTGGCGGGGATGTGGTGGGCGTTGGAGCACAGCTATCGCACCGCGCGGCTGACCGAGGTTCTGACCATCGCGCCCGAAGAGGTGCATCTGGTGCGCACCAACCCGCGCGGCGATGTGCAGGAATGGGCCTGCAACCGCTATTGGGCGCAGGTCAATATGCATGACACCGGCGGGCCGGTCGCGCATTACATTACGCTCAAGGGATCAGGCCGCGAGGTTGAGATTGGCGCGTTCCTGTCCGAAGAGGAGCGGATGGCGCTATACGGCGAATTGGCGGATGCCCTGCGCCCGCCCGGCACGGTGGTGGGGTAGCCTGTGCCGCCCCGGTCTTTGAGCCGGGGCCTCAAGGTTTGGGGTGAGAGGTCCCGGGTCAAGCCCGGGACGGGAACGCCAAGCGCCCTCTTTTCCACACCACCGCGACCTGCTACCAACCGCCATGCTCAGCTATCAGCACCATTACCACGCGGGCAATCCGGCGGATGTCCACAAGCACGCAGCGCTTGCCTGGGTGTTGGACTATCTGTGCCAAAAGCCAAAACCGCTCAGTTATATCGAGACCCACGCCGGGCGCGGCCTCTATGATCTGGGCGATGCCGCGGCGCTGAAAACTGGCGAGGCGGCGCAGGGCGTGGCGCGGCTTGAGGCGCGCTTTGCCGCCGACCACCCGTATCGCCGCTGTCTGACCCAGAACCGCGCGGCGCATGGGGCCAGCGCCTATCCCGGCTCGCCCCTGATCGCCGCGCAGAGCCTGCGCCGGGTGGACCGCCTGCATCTGGCCGAATTGCACCCCGGCGAGAACACGCATCTGCGGCGCAATCTGGCAGGCTTTGACGTGCAGATCCGCCAGCAGGACGGGTTCGAGATGGCGCAAGAGCTGTGCCCGCCCACACCCCGGCGCGGCCTTTTGCTGGTAGACCCCAGCTATGAGGTCAAGACCGAGTATGAGAGCATCCCCCGCCACCTGACCCAGATCGCCCGCAAGTGGAATGTGGGCATCCTGATGCTCTGGTATCCGATCCTGACGAGCGGGGCGCATGAGGGGATGCTGATCCACCTTGGCGCGGCCTTTCCAGAGGGCTTGCGCCACGAGGTCGCCTTTCCCCCCGTGCGCGCCGGTCACCGGATGGTTGGCTCGGGGTTATTTGTGGTCAATGCGCCCTATGGGCTGGAGGCGGAACTTGCGCGGATAACAGAGGTGTTCGCGGCGAAAGGGTGAGGGGGCATTTGTAGTGTTGTCATCCTCGGGCCTGACCCGAGGACCTCTGGCTTCCCGAAAACCTCCCCCTTGCCCCAAGGCACCGATCTCGCCAAGGTTGCCGGGCGGGTTGGTAAGGGTGCGCGCATGGATCAGACGGATTTGACCATCACATTGCCGCTCAGCGCGCAGCAAGGGCAGATCATTCTTCTTGCGCTGGGCATTGCCGTGGCCAGTGTGATCGTCTGGGTCGCGACAGAAACGGAAACCCGCAAACCTTCGCCGTTGGCCCTGCTCAAGGCCTTTGGCTGGGCAATGGTGCCGATCTGGCTTTTGCTCTTTGGTGGCACGCTCTGGCAGGTCTGGCAGATGCTCTCGGGTGGCCACACCGCGTTTGCGGGCAGACAGTCACTGGGCGCAGGCGCTCTGGTCGCGGCGCTTCTGGGTGCGCCCTTCGTGGTCTGGGGCACGGTGCTGAAACAGCGCACGGTGGATTTCCAGCAAGAGGGCCATATCACCGACCGCATCAACAAGGCGGTGGAGCAGTTGGGGGCGGAAAAGACCGAGAAGGTCTACACCATGGGCGATGATAACAAGCCTATTCAGGCAGAGCGTACTGTTCCCGCTATCGAGGTCCGCATCGGCGCGATCCTGTCGCTGGAACGCATCGCGCAGGACAGCACGCGCTATGACAAGGGACGCGATCATGTGCGGGTGATGGAGATTTTATGCGCCTATGTGCGGGAGAATTCCAACGCCAGAGCGCCGCGCGATTTTCCCCTTCCAAAGTGGAAATCGTTAAAGCACGATGCAACAGACGAAGAGCGCAAACTGCATATAGAGGCGCGGAAAGACAGGTTCGACGATGGCCCCTTTCGTACACCCAAGGCGCGAAAATGGGCAAAGGACTTGCCAAAACCCCGGGCCGATATTGCGCAAGCTTTGCTGGTGTTGGGCCGTCGCACCACGGATCAGCGCCGTGTCGAGGCCGCATGGCCCAACCCGCCGGAGGAGGGAATCGTATGGCCTTTTGATCTGGCGTGTCCAGAACTGCCAGAAGTAAAAGACGACGCACCCCAAACAGTGCCAGAAATCGACAGGTTCAGTGAAAAACTCTCTGCATGGCGCGAACGCCTCCGAACCTACTCCGGCTATCGGCTCGATCTACGCGGGGCCAATCTGCAAGGTGCCGATCTTTCAGCAAAGCGCCCCGATGCCTCTGACGCGGTGTTCTCTGGAGCGCTGCTTAACGATGTACGGATGGAAGGAGCGAACCTCAGCTGGGCACGCATGGAGGGAGCAAACATCAGCGCATCTCGAATGGAGGGGGGATGCCTAAGTGGGGTGCGGATGGATGGAGCAAACCTTGCTCTATCGCAGCTGGAGGGGGCGGAAATTACTGGAGCGCATATGGTTGGGGTCGTCCTTGACTGGTCGCGGTTGGAGGGCGCAGACCTCCGCCAAGTGCGCATGGCGGGTGCCAACCTCAGCTAGTCAATGATGGAGTTTGCAGACTTCAGGGACGCGCGGATGGAGGGGGCAAAACTTGTTGGTTCGCGGATGGAGGGCGCAGACTTCCGGAAGGCGCGCATAGTTGGCGCAGACCTGCGTTGGGCTTTAATGGAGGGGACGGACCTTGGAGGGGTACCTTTGGATATCAACGTTATCATTTAGGCTCTCAAGGCTCCGGATTTTAAAGGAGTAACGATCTCCAATGCGCAGGGAAGCACCGGCTTTGATGATTTGACTGTCAAACTGTCTAAGTGCATTGTTCGACCCCACTTTGGCCGGACACAGAATTATCATCTGATGGCCCTCGCATTTGGGAAACCGAAGGCCGCAAATGGCGCGCCAACCCCGACGCCTACACGCCGCCGCCCCGGCCTGAGGGGTAAAGACTGCCTTCAAGTGGCGTCATCCTCGGGCGTAACCCGAGGATCTTTGGCGGTAAGAGGTCCTCGGGTCAGGCCCGAGGATGACGGGGGTGCGTGAGGGGAGAGGTCCTCGCGCCCGCACCCGAGGGCGACGCCCCCAAATCCCCCCGTTATCCCCGCCCCCTCTCGCAAGGGGGTGCGACAAAATTCTTTGATCTGCATCAAATTCGCGCATTGCCGCGCCCCCCCAGACATTCTAAAACCCTGAAACATCACGGGCATGTGAGACTCAAGCGCTCCCCATGCCCCGCACCAACACCAGCAGGAGGCACACAATGGCAGATGCAGCCATTCACGGCCACGAACACGAAGATCAGCGCGGGTTTTTCACCCGGTGGTTCATGTCTACGAACCACAAGGATATCGGTATCCTCTATCTGATCGTTTCGGCGTTCGTCGGCCTGATCTCGGTCACGTTCACCGTCTATATGCGGATGGAACTGATGGAACCGGGCGTTCAATACATGTGCATGGAAGGCGCACGGTTCATCGCCTCTGATGTTGCCGAATGTACGCCCAACGGTCACCTCTGGAACGTGATGATCACCTATCACGGCGTGCTGATGATGTTCTTTGTCGTCATTCCCGCCCTCTTTGGTGGGTTTGGCAACTATTTCATGCCCTTGCAGATCGGCGCGCCGGATATGGCGTTTCCGCGTATGAACAACCTGTCGTTCTGGCTCTATGTTGCGGGCACCTCGCTGGGTGTGGCCTCGCTCTTGGCGCCGGGTGGCAATGGCCAATTGGGTTCGGGCGTGGGTTGGGTGCTTTATCCGCCGCTCTCGACCAATGAGGCAGGCATGTCGATGGACCTTGCGATTTTCGCGGTCCACGTGTCGGGCGCATCGTCGATCCTTGGGGCGATCAATATGATCACCACCTTCCTCAACATGCGCGCGCCGGGCATGACGCTGTTCAAGGTGCCGCTGTTTTCCTGGTCGATCTTTGTCACCGCCTGGCTGATCCTGCTCAGCCTGCCGGTTCTGGCGGGGGCGATCACCATGCTGCTCACCGACCGTAACTTTGGGACCACCTTCTTTGATCCCTCGGGCGGCGGCGATCCGATCCTTTACCAGCACATCCTGTGGTTCTTTGGCCATCCGGAAGTGTATATCATCATCCTGCCCGGTTTCGGCATCATCAGCCATGTGATCGCCACCTTCTCGCGCAAGCCGATCTTTGGCTATCTGCCGATGGTCTGGGCGCTGATCGCGATTGGGGTTCTGGGCTTTGTCGTCTGGGCGCACCACATGTACACCGTGGGCATGTCGCTGACGCAGCAGAGCTATTTCATGCTGGCGACGATGGTCATCGCGGTGCCGACGGGCGTCAAGGTGTTCTCTTGGATCGCCACAATGTGGGGCGGCTCGATCGAATTCCGCACACCGATGCTTTGGGCCTTTGGCTTTCTCTTCCTCTTCACCGTGGGCGGCGTGACCGGCATTGTCCTCAGCCAAGCTGCCGTGGACCGCGCCTATCATGACACCTACTATGTGGTGGCGCATTTCCACTATGTGATGAGCTTGGGGGCCGTGTTCGCGATATTTGCGGGGATTTACTTTTACTTCCCCAAGATGACCGGGCGCATGATCCCTGAATGGGGTGGCAAGCTGCACTTCTGGGCGATGTTCATCGGTGCGAACCTTACCTTCTTCCCGCAGCACTTCCTGGGTCGTCAGGGCATGCCGCGCCGCTATATCGACTATCCCGAGGCCTTTGCGCTGTGGAACTGGTGGTCGTCGATTGGGGCCTTCCTGTCCTTCGCGTCGTTCGTGTTCTTCTTTGGCCTCGTGATCTATGCCCTCTTCCGGGGCGCCCGCGAGACCCGGCCGAACCCGTGGAACGAATATGCCGACACGCTGGAATGGACCCTGCCGTCGCCGCCGCCGGAGCACACCTTTGAGCAGCTTCCCAAGCGCGAAGACTGGGACAAGCAGCCCGCACACTAAGGCGGACCGCATGAAACACAAAGGCCCCGGAGAGATCCGGGGCCTTTTGCATGGCGGCAGCCCAACCCTGCGGCGTGCGGCATTGCCCAAGCATCGCAGCCGATGCGCGGCCCCGCGATTGGCGCGCTATCACCAAGGTGATCGCCGGTGATCACCTGTGACCGGCCCCGCGATTGCCATGCGGCCAAGCGGTGCCTAAGTGCAATTTCCACACAGTCTAAAGGGAGATTTCAATGCTTATCACGCGTCGTCACTTCGCTGGCCTCACTCTGGCCGCTGCCGCCACAGCGCTTGGGGCCGCGCCATCCTTTGCGGCCTCGGATATCCGCAAGGGCACGCTTTCGGGTCGGCAGGGTTATACCGTGTCGGGAACGGTCAAGATCAAGAAAAAGGATGGCAAAACCGTCGTTCATCTTGCAGATGACTATCTTTTTGATCCCAGCAAGAACCCACCGGATATCAAGATCGGTTTTGGCAATGGCGAGCAATATGCCAAGGGTTCCAAGATCCACGACAAGCTGACCGTCAAGAAAGGGGCTGCAAGTTTCGAGGTGCCCGCCGGGATCAATACCGACGACTTCCAAGAGCTCTATATTTATTGCGAGCAGTTCAGCGTCATTCTGGGTGTCGCCCCGCTCAAGTGATCTGGCGGCGCATCACAACATTGAAAACCGCTGGAAATGGCGGTTTTTTCTCGTCTTACTGCTTGCCCCATGATGGTCAAACGCGCAACGTCCCCGCGCCGCCGAGTTTGAGAACCAAGGCCGATGTATGCACAGGACTCCTTTTTCGATCTGTCCACCGGGGGGCAGATCGGCCTTGTTGGGCTGAGCGGTTTTCTTTTCATTCTGTTCGTTCTGGCCGCCAGAGTTTTGTTGCGGCATCGGGGCATCTGGACCAGGCTTTTGGGGGCTCTGGTTCTGTTCTGGCTCTTTATCTGGCTCTCGCCCCAGCTCTATTACGAATACTACCGCCTGCTGATCCCAAGCCTGCCTGCTCAATGGGTGATATGGCCGCCGCGCAACCCAAGTGAGGGGATTGTGCTTTTGGTCTTGCAAGGCCCTCAGAGCCTTGCAGCGCATGGGCAGGCCGTCTTGGGTTGGTGTCTTTTGGCTGCGCCCTTCCTTCGTGGTTCAACCAAGCGTCGCCGGTAATCATTCCAGCCGCACCAGAGCGGCAAAGCGGTCGCGCGCCACCTCTCGGATCACCCGCACGATGCGTTCCACCATCGGCCCATGCGCCGAGCGCCTGCGCCACGCCACCCCGACCGAGCGCAGGAACCTGTCCTGACGAAAGCTGAGGATCGCCACGTCGCCGGTTTCGGGGGACACTTCGGACTGTACATAAAGCGCGGGCAGAAAGCAGATGCCCATGTTCAGGGCGGTCATCTGGCGCAGGGCGTCGAGGCTGGTGCCCTCATACTCTTGCCGTAGCTGCGCGCCCACCTCTTCGCAGAGCGTGACAATCTGCATATGCATGGGATAGCCGCGCGGCAGCGCCAGAATATCCTGACCCGCCAGATCCGCATCCTGCGCCGAGGCTTGCCCCGCCAGCGGATGATCCTGCGCCACCGCCAGCTTGAGCGGTTCGCGAAACAGGCGCTCTACGGCAATATCGCCCGAGTTGAGCGGCAGTTGCGCAAGGATCAGATCATGCCGCCCCTCAAGCAGTTCTTCTTGCAATACCGTGGGTGCGGCATCGCGGATAATGAGCTTGAGCCCCGGATAGGTCCGCCGCAATCGCCGCACCACATAGGGCAGGAAATAGGGGCCAAGCGTCGGGCTGGCCCCAAGACGGATGGTGCCAGCCATGCCCTCGCGCGTGGATTGGGCCAGACTGCCGAGAACCTCGGCCTCTTCGATCATCTTGCGGGCATGGGTCAGAACCTCGCGCCCGCCCGGTGTCAGGATGGCCCCACGATGCCCGCGCTCGACCAGCGTCATCCCAAGCGCGGTTTCCAGACCAAGGATTTGCTGGCTCAGCGAGGGTTGGCTGACGCCCACACGCTCGGCGGCCTTGCGGTAATGCCCGGTCTCGGTCAGGGCGATGAAATATCGCAATTGCCTGAGCGTTATGTCTTGTGCCATGTCACCCCCCTTGTCAGATCCTAAGATAGGAAACTCCTATCGAATTTTAATATCCCATTGGATTTTATCTGCGTTGGTTCTGCCCATATCCCAAGTGTCAGCACGATGCCCCGCTGATGCCCCAACAAGGAGACCCCGCATGACGCCGCGCCGTATTTCGCCCCAATCGCTGCTTAGCCGGATGGCCACCCTGCGCCGCCGCCATCAGAACATTGATGCCCTGATCACAACAGAGCACCAGCGTCCGATGCCCGACATGGCCGTGTTGAAGCGGCTGAAACAGGAACGCCTCGGGCTCAAGGATGCCATTCACGTCACCCGCCTGATGCTGGCGCGGTGCACCCCGGACACGGTGCGCACCGGCTGATCGCACACCCAAGTCTTGAAAGTCTGACCATGTCCTATCTCTATCTCTCGGTGATGTCCTCGCGCCTGTTTCACAGTGCCGATCTTGATGGCCTGCACGAGGCCCTGACAGAAACGCCGCACACATCCACCCAAGGGGTTCCGCACGCCGGGTCGCACCCTGTCCTTGTCCAGTCTCCGCGACAGCCCTCTGCCGCAGACACGCCTTGCCCCGCATGCAAGGTATGAGGCCAGCGGCCTGCGCCCCCATCCCGGGCGCCTAGCGTGCGAAGAACAGACCCCGGAGCGTTCCGGGGTCTGTTGCGTTTCGGGGCTTGCAGCGTGGCGGAACGCTGGGCCAACAGAAAGAATGCTGCGCGGGTTCCTGACGCCCTCGCACGCTAGGCGGTCGCATTCACCCTTTCGGCGGCTTGGTTCTGCATGCTATCCCAATGGCCAAGCTACGCAGGACCGACAGTATGACCCACGAAATTCGCCTCGCCTTTGAGCATCCTTCTGCCCGCGCGCGCGCCACCTCGCCCGATGGGCCGCTTGATCGAATTTCCGTGCGCGATCACGTGGTCGAGGTCGAGATCGGCGCCTTTCAGGCCGAGCGCGGCACGACGCAGCGCATCTGCTTTAATGTCGTGGTCGAGGTGCGCCCGCTGACCGATGCCATCGAGGATGATGTGGACCGCATCCTGAGCTATGACAAGGTGACAGAGGCGATTGCCGCTGAACTGGCAGAAGAGCGGTTGAACCTGCTGGAAACCCTCGCCGAACGCATCGCCGAGCGCATCCTTTGGGAGCCGCAGGCGGTGCGCACCTTTGTGCGGATCGAAAAGCTGGATCGCGGGCCGGGCGCGCTTGGGGTCGAGATTGTACGCTCTGTGAACGACCTCAAGACCAAGCCGATCACGCCCCATGCCGCGACGACGCCGCATCCGCATGTGGTGTTCCTGACCAATACCGCGATCCGCTCGCCCAACCTCTCGCGCTGGCTCGATCAGCTTGAGGCGCGGGCCGAGCCGGTGATCCTCTGTGTGGGCCGGGCCGACGAAGTGCCGCCCCAGACCGGCCACCGCATGACACAGCGCCGTGTCGATCTTTTGGCGATGGAGCAGAACGCTTGGGTTCTGGCCGGGCGGGATGAGCGCTGCGTCGTGGTGGCCACGCGCACCGAACTGGATTGGTCGATGAAACATGGCCAGATCAGCGTCTGGGCCCCGTCCAAGATCGTGCTTGATGCCGTGGACGGGCCGGGTGTGGCGACCGATGATCCGGTGGCGCTCGCCGCATGGTTCGCAGGCTATATCGAGGCGTCGGACCTATTGATGATTGGCGAAACGCCCCCCAAATCCTGCCGCGTGCCGGTGCTCTTTCAGGATGTGGCGCAATCGGGGCTGTGAGTGGCGGGCGTCAGCCCGGCACAACCTGCCCCTGATCCAGCCGCAAGATACGGTCCATACGCGCCGCCAGATCAAGGTTATGCGTGGCAATCAGCGCCGAAAGACCGGTGCCCCGCACCAACCCCGTGAGCGCGGCAAAGACCTGATCCGAGGTGCCTGGATCAAGATTGCCGGTCGGTTCATCCGCCAAAAGCACGCGGGGCCCATTGGCCAGCGCCCGGCAAAAGGCCACGCGCTGTTGTTCACCCCCCGACATGGCCGAAGGCCGGTGCCCGGCGCGCGCCCCCACGCCCACCTGTTCCAATAGCGTCTGCGCCCGCGCCACGGCATCCCGCCGCGCCACGCCATTGGCCAGTTGCGGCAGCACGATGTTTTCCAGTGCGCTGAACTCGGGCAGAAGATGGTGGAACTGATAGACAAAGCCCACCTCTTGCCGCCGCACCATGGTGCGCCGCCGGTCCGTGAGGCCGGTCATATCCTCGCCCCCGATCTCGACCCGCCCCGCGTCGGGCGTATCAAGCAGCCCCGCGATATGCAGCAGCGTGGATTTGCCCGCGCCTGACGGGGCGACCAGCGCCACCATCTCGCCGCGTGCAAGGGTCAGGTCAACGCCGTTCAACACCCGGACCTCAGAGGTCTGCCCGCGATTATAGATCTTCTCGACGCCCGACAGGCGCAGCATGGCCTCACTCATAGCGCAGCGCCTCCACCGGGTTCATCCGTGCCGCCCGCCGCGCCGGAAAGATCGTCACGACAAAGCTGAGGCCCAGCGACAGCATCACCGCCGACAGCACATCCTCGGACCTCAGTTGCGCGGGCAGCCGGTAGATGCCGCGGATCGACGGATCCCAGACCTGACCGCCCATCGCCATATTCACAAAGCTGAAAATCGGGTCGATATAAAGCGCGAAAAGACAGCCCAGGATCACCCCCATCGCCGTGCCGATCATCCCGGTAAAGGCCCCGCAGATAAAGAACACCCGCAGGATCGACCCCTCGGTCAGGCCCATGGTGCGCAGGATGCCGATATCCCGGCCTTTGTTCTTGACCAGCATGATCAGGCCGCTTGTGATGTTCATCGCCGCAATCAGCACAAGGATCGAGAGGATCACGAACATCACGTTATCCTCGACCTCGAGCGCACGCAGGAATGACCCGCTCGCATCCTGCCACGTCCAGAGCAAGGCGCGCTCACCCGCCGCCTCCAGGAGCGGCACGGTCAGGTCGTAGACGCGCTCAGGCTCGGCCACCATCACCTCCAACTCATCGGCGCGCCCGTCGCGGTTGAAAAAGCTCTGCGCCTCGGCAAAGGGCAGATAGGCGCGAACCCGGTCGATGTCATAGCGCCCGGCGGTAAAGATATAGACCACCTCATAGGCATTGACGCGCGGGCTGGTGCCCAAGGGCGTTTTGACCCCGTTTGGGGAAATCAGCTTGATCCGGTCGCCCACAGTGACGCCCAGTTCCTGCGCCACGCCGGAACCGATGGCGATCCCTTGGTCAAAGCGTGCGATGTCGCCGACGCCGGTCTCGGGGTCGGCGACGCGGGGGATGGTCGCCAGATCCTGCGCCGTGATGCCATACACCTGCACGCCTGCGTTGCGGTCGCGGGCATTGGCCATGACCTGCCCTTTGACAAGCGGGGCCACGCGCGTGACGCCGGGCACCGCGCGCACGCGGTCCGCCATGGCGGCATAATCCTCTAGGCTGCGGTCCACCCGGCCCGTCGCATCCACCGCGCCGGAATTATAGACGGTGACATGCGCATTGGCGCCAAGGATCGTATCGACGAATTCCGCACGAAAGCCCGAACGCACGGCCAGCGTGGCGATAAGGGCAAAGACCGCAAGGGTGATGCCGATCAGGCTGATCCAAGTCATCACGCTGACGCCGCCCTCGGCCCGTTTGGCGCGCAGATAGCGCCAAGCGATCAGCCATTCAAAGGCGGCAAAAGGGGCGGGTGTTCTGGCCATTCCGGCTCCTTCGGTCTGGGGTTCGGGCGGAGAGTGGGGGTTTCGGGTAGGGGCGTCAAGGGAGGGGGGGCTTGGATCTCCCCCGCGCGGAACAAGGCGCGTAGCGCCGCCGCGCGGATCGCTGGGCCGTCCCGCGGCCTAGCGATTTTGAGAGGGATCGCATTGCTGAGGGGTCATAAGGGTTTGGCTAGCATAAAGTGGCAGCAAAATCCGTTGCATCGCTAGACCCCGGCCCAGCGACCGCGCGGCTCTCCCCGCTCACACCCTCACAAACTTGGCCGCAGCACATGCCCCGCATAGATCTGCGCCAACTTTTCCACCGCCTGCTCGGGCGGCAATTCCTCGCTGATGCCCGTGCGGCGGCTGGTCAGTTCGACCACGCCATTCTTCAATCCACGCGGCCCCACGGTGATGCGCCACGGCAGGCCGATCAGGTCCATCGTGGCAAACTTGCCGCCCGCCCGCTCGTCGCGGTCATCGTAAAGCGGCTCCATCCCCAAGGCCACCAGCGACGCATAAAGCGCCTCGCAGGCGGCATCCGCCTCGGCATCGCCTTGCTTGAGGTTCACGATGCCCGCATGGAACGGCGTCACCCCTTCGGGCCAGATGATGCCCTTGTCATCATGGTTGGCCTCGATGATGGCCCCGATCAGGCGGCTCACGCCAATGCCATGGCTGCCCATATGGACCGGCACGGATTTGCCATCCGGCCCCTGCACATTGGCCCCCATCGGTTCGGAATATTTGGTGCCGAAATAGAAAATCTGGCCCACCTCGATGCCCCGGCTGGCGCGGCGGCGCGCCTCGGGGATCGCCTCGTAAAGCGCGGCATCATGCGTCTCGTCGGTGCGCGCATAGGGCGTGGTCCATTCGGTGACGATGGCCTCGCATTCGGCGCGGCTGGCGTAATCCACCACACGACCGCCAAGGCGCAGATCAGTGATGGCGCTGTCATAGAACACCTCTGATTCGCCGGTATCGGCCAGAACCAGAAATTCATGCGTGTCATCGCCACCAATCGGGCCACTATCCGCCCGCATCGGAATGGCCTGCAATCCCATCCGCTCATAGGTGCGCAGATAGCTGACCATATGGCGGTTATAGGCGTGCAGTGCGTCTTCCTTGGTCAGGTCAAAGTTATACCCGTCCTTCATCAGGAATTCGCGGCCGCGCATCACGCCAAAGCGGGGCCGCACCTCGTCGCGGAATTTCCACTGGATATGATAAAGCGTGAGCGGCAGGTCTTTGTAACTGCCGACATGCGCCCGGAAAATATCGGTGATCAGCTCTTCGTTGGTCGGACCATAGAGCATGTCACGGTCATGCCGGTCCTTGATCCGCAGCATTTCCGCGCCGTAATCGTCATAACGCCCGGATTCCCGCCACAGATCCGCCGATTGCAGCGTCGGCATCAAAACCGGGATATGGCCAGCGCGCACCTGTTCTTCATGCACGATGTTTTCCAGCTTGCGCAGGATCTTGAAGCCCAAGGGCAGCCAGGAATAAATCCCGGCGCTCGCCTGCTTGATCATCCCCGCCCGCAGCATCAGCCGATGCGAGGCAATCTGCGCCTCCGCGGGGGTTTCCTTGAGAACGGGCAGAAAATAACGGCTCAGACGCATGGGCAGGGCACCTTTGAGAGGAAATGCTTGATGGCGTCGGAGTATCCTAGGGCAGGGGGCGGGGCAAGGGGCAGGGGGCCTTCACCCCGCCAACCGCCCCAAGAGCGCGCGCATGAACGCGTGCCCCGCCTCGAACTGTGCCACGGTGATATATTCATCGGGCTGGTGCGCCTGTGCGATGTCGCCGGGGCCACAGATCACGGCGGAATAGCCCGCCTCTTGAAACTGCCCGGCTTCGGTGCCGTAACTGACCACATGGCGGCCATTGTCGCCGGTGATCTGGCGCACGAGGCCCTCTGCCGCGCCCGCCTCTTCGGGTTGCAGCCCCGGCACGCGGAAACGGGGGCGCAGGTCAATCCGCGCCTCAGGGCGCACCGCCTGCATTGCCGCCTCTGCCGCGCGCACCTCTGCCTCAAAGCGGGCACCCCAGTCTTCGGCATCCTCGCCCGGCACCATCCGCATATCCATGCCAAAGCAGCAGTCCTTGGCGGTGATGTTATGCGCCGTGCCCCCCGAAATCTGCCCCACATGCAGCGTGGTCCAGGGTGGGTCGAACAGCGCGGCCAGCTCTGTTGCCGGTTGTGCCCGGTTTTCGGCATTGCGGGCATTGGCCCAGTCGATCAAGGGCGCTGCGGCCATGATCGCATTGACGCCGGTGTGCATCAGCGAACTGTGAACCTCATAGCCCACCACATGCACGTCATAGCCAATCCCGCCCTTGTGGCCCGTGACCGCCTGCATCATCGACGGCTCGCCGATAATGGCCAGCTCCGCGCGCGGCAGCACTTCGAGCATGCGCTCAATCATCGGTGGCGCGCCCAGACAGCCCACCTCTTCGTCATAACTCAGCGCCAGTTGCAGGGGCCGCGCCACGCCGGAATGATGCGCCTCGACCAAGGCCCAGATCGCCAGCGCGTCAAATCCTTTCATGTCGCAGCACCCGCGCCCGTAATATTTACCGTCGCGTTCGACCACGGCAAAAGGATCGCTGGCCCAGGGCTGGCCATCCACTGGCACCACATCGGTATGACCCGAGAGCACGACACCCCCCGCCACCCAAGGCCCGACATGCGCGAAAATCGCAGCCTTCTCGCCCGTCTCGTCATAGTGGCGATGCGATTCTATCCCGTGGCTGGCCAGATACTCCTCGACCCACTCCACCAAAGGCAGATTGCTGTCGCGGCTCACAGTCGGAAAACCCACCAGCCGCTCCATGATCTCGACCGGCGTCAATCGCGCTGCCATGCTCAATACCCGCTTTCTGAGGTCAGCACGAAATGCCCCGGATCCACCTCTTTATACACCGACGGTCCCGGATCGTATCCGACCCGGTGGATGGGCGAGGGGATCGGCTTGAAATTCAGATCCTTTTCGGATTTCCGCAGCTTTGGATCGGCAATCGGCACCGCCTTCATCAAGGCCTGCGTATAGGGATGTTGCGGGTTTTCGAACACTGCCGCGCGCGGTCCCCGTTCGACAATCCGGCCCAGATACATGACGCCCACATCATGGCTCACGCGTTCGACCACGGCCATGTCATGGCTGATGAACACGTAACTCAGGCCCAAATCGGCCTGTAATTCCATCATGAGGTTGAGCACCTGCGCCTGCACGCTGACATCGAGCGCGCTCACCGCCTCATCCGCGACGATAAGCTTGGGGTTGAGGGCCAGCGCACGGGCAATCGCCACCCTTTGCCGCTGTCCGCCGCTCAACTCATGCGGAAAGCGCCGCAGGAAAGAGCGCGGCAATTCCACCCGGTCAAACAGCATCGCCACCCGGTCTTCGATCTCTGAGGCGGACACCAGCCCGTAATTCTTCATCGGCTCGGCCACCTGCGCCGCCAGCTTCATCTGCGGATTGAGGCTGGCGAACGGGTCTTGAAACACCATCTGCATATCCACGCGGGCGCGGCGCAGATCGCGCGGGGCAAGCGCCATGATATCGACACCGTCCAGCACCACCTCGCCGGCCATCGGCTCGACCAGCCGCAGGATCGAGCGGCCCGCAGTGGATTTGCCACAGCCCGATTCCCCCACAAGCGACAGCGTGCGCCCCTTTTGCAGGGTAAAGGACAGATCCTCGACCGCATGCACATTGGCCAGCGTCCGGCGAAAGAACCCGCCCTTGACCGGAAACCGCGTGGTCAAGCCCTTGACGCGCAACAGCTCTTTGTCGTGTCCCTTGATCGGTTTGATCTCTTGCGCGTCCGATCCCAAAAGGCGCATCGGCTCTGGCCAGACCTTGCCGCGCATCTCGCCCAGCTTGGGCACAGCGGCGAGCAGCGCCTTGGTATAGTCATGGCTTGGCGCTTCGAATATCTGTGCAACCGGCCCTTCTTCGACCTTGGTGCCGCGAAACATCACCACCACCCGGTCCGCCATCTGCGCCACCACGGCCATATCATGGGTGATGAAAATCACCGCCGTGCCGGTTTCGCGCTTGAGCCGATCAATCAACGCCAGAATTTCGGCCTGAATGGTCACGTCAAGCGCGGTCGTCGGCTCGTCCGCAATAAGCAGGCGCGGCTTGCACGCCAACGCCATGGCGATCACCACCCGCTGCCGCATCCCGCCAGACAACTCGTGCGGATATTGCTGCAACCGCCGCTCCGGTTCTGGGATACGCACCTCGCGCAATAGCTCTAGTGCCTGCGCCCGTGCCGCCGCCTTGTCTAGGCCGCGATGCACGCGCAGCCCCTCGGACAATTGCCGCCCCACGGTAAAAACCGGGTTAAGCGCGGTCATCGGCTCTTGAAAGATCATCCCGATCTCATTGCCCCGGATCGTGCGCATCAGGCTCTGATCCGTCTTGGCCAGATCGACCGTGCCGCCCTCTTTGCGGTCAAACAGGATACGCCCACCCGCAATCGTGCCGCCGCCATACTCGATCAGCCGCATCAACGACAACGATGACACCGATTTGCCCGACCCGCTCTCGCCCACGATACAGACCGTCTCGCCGGGGTTCACGGCAAAGGACACATCCTCGACCCCCACCACCGGGCCATCCCGCGTTTCAAACGCAACCCGGAGATTCTCGATCTGGACAATGGGCGTATCCAGCATGGGCGCTGCCTCTGTATTCAGGGGATGATGCTTAAACGCTACTCACTTTCGCGCGCCCCTGTCAAACAACGCCGCACGTTGCACGCGATGTTGACCAATCGCGCAAATGGAATGCTTGCATTTTATCAGGTTCCGGTCTGAGATGCCCATGCCAGTCAAGGTTGTGGGACCCCCGCACCAGACACGGCATGCGCCCGGCCAAGCCTAACGTGCCGCGGATCAACGAATGAGACGGCCCAAAAATCGCTGTCCAACATCGGAGGAAGACCAAAGCCATGACCCTGAAATCCCTATTGCTTGGCGCCACCGCCGCCACCAGCCTCGCCTCTGTCGCGATGGCAGAGCGTGGCGCGGATGGCCATGTGAACCTGATCTATTGGCAAGCGCCGTCCATCATGAATCCCTATCTTTCGGGCGGCACCAAAGAGGTTGAGGCCGCCAGCCTCGTGATCGAACCCTTGGGCCGTTACAACACCAAGGGCGAGATGATCCCCTATCTGGCCGAAGAAATCCCCACCGTCGCCAATGGCGGCGTGTCCGAGGATCTCACCTCGATCACCTGGAAGATCAAGCCGGGCATCACCTGGTCGGATGGCACGCCCTTTACCGCCAATGACGTGAAATTCACCGCCGAATACTGCATGCACCCCGAAGGCGGCTGTGCCCAGCTTGGCAAATACGAAGGTGTCTCCTCGGTCGAAGTGATCGACGATCTGACCGTCAAGGTAAACTTTTCCCAGCCCACCCCGGTGCCCTATGGCCCCTTCATGGGCGGTCAGGCCCCGATCATTCAGGCCGCGCAATTCGCCGACTGTCTGGGGGCCAAGGCGCAGGAATGCGCCGATGCCAATTTCGCCCCCATCGGCACCGGCCCGTTCAAGGTGGATGAATTCCGCCCCAATGACGTGATCTCGCTCTCGGCCAACCCCAATTACCGCGACCCGGCCAAGCCGCGCTTTGCCACGATGACCTTTAAGGGCGGCGGCGATGCCACGGCGGCAGGGCGCGCGGTGCTGGAAACCGGCGAATTCGACTATGCATGGAACCTGCAACTTGCCCCCGACGTGATCGCCAATATGGAGGCGGCGGGCAAAGGCGTGGCCATGTCAGCCTTTGGCACGCTGGTGGAACGGATCGAGATGAACATGACCGATCCGTCGCCCGATCTGCCCGAAGGCGAGCGCGCCACCGCCAAGCACCCGCACCCGATCCTGACCGACCTGCGCGTGCGCAAGGCGCTCTCGATGGCGATCGACCGCGCATTGCTGACCGAAATCGGCTATGGCAAGGCGGGGCGGCCCACCTGCAACCTGGTGCCGGCACCGGAAATCTTTGCCTCTGACAATACCGATTGCCTGACGCAGGATATCGAAGGCGCCAAGGCGCTCTTGGAAGAGGCAGGCTGGACCGTGGGCGCAGGCGGCATCCGCGAAAAGGATGGCAAGAAACTGTCGCTGCTATTCCAGACCTCGACCAATGCCGTGCGTCAGGATTTTCAGGCGCTGATCAAACAGTGGTGGTCCGAAATCGGCGTTGAAACCGAACTGCGCAACATCTCTGCCTCGGTGTTCTTTGGCAGCGATCCGGGCAGCCCCGATACCTTCCCCAAATTCTATGCCGATGTGGAAATGTATGCCAACAACTTCGACGGCACCGATCCGCAAAGCTATCTGGCAGGCTACACCTGCGAAAAGGCCCCGCGCCCCGAAACCCAGTGGCAGGGCGAGAATATCAACCGCTTCTGCGATCCCGCCTATGATGCGCTGGTCAAAGAGTTGGGCCGCACCGCCGAACTGGACAAGCGCGGCGAGATTGCCAAGAAACTCAACGACATGCTGACCAAGGACAGCTACACCATCGTGCCGCTGGTGGACCGTGGCCGCGTCTCGGCCCGCTCCAACTCGTTGGGCGGAGTAGAGCTGAACACCTGGGACACCGAGTTGTGGAACGCCGCCGACTGGTTCCGGATCAAGTGATCTGACGCCAAAGGCCGCTCCGGGGCATTCTCCGGAGCGGCGCCTTGCTTGCCCGACAACGATAAGAACGACCCGCAAAGGCGCCGCGCATGCTGACCTATACGATCCGACGGCTTGTCCTCGCGATCCCGACGCTGCTGTTCATCAGCCTCGTGATCTTTCTCCTACTCGAACTGGCCCCCGGCGACCCGATGGCGCAGGTGCCGCTGACCGTGCCCCCCGACGTCAAAGAAAAGATGCGTCTGGCGCTTGGTCTGGGCGAGCCCACGCATATCCGTTTCGTCAAATGGATGTGGCAATTCTTTGTGGTCGAGCCGATGATGCTGGTCGACTGGCTTTTTGGCACGAGCATGGCCGAGGGGCAGCAGCGCGTGCTCAGCTGGCAATTCCGCTCGCCGGTGATGGATGTGATCGTGCAGCGCATGCCGCAGACCCTCTGGGTGGTGGCGATGTCCTATGTGGTGGGCATCCTCATTGCGCTGCCCATCGGCATCTATTCCGCCTACCGGCAATATTCCGTATTCGATCAGACCGGCACTTTCATCACCATGGTCGGCTATTCCGTGCCGCCGTTCTTTTCCGGCGTGTTGGTGATCGTGATCTTTTCCGTGCAACTGGGCTGGTTGCCCTCGATCTATGATACCACGCTGGTGGTGGTGGACTGGGCTACGTTCAAACAGCAACTGATGCAGATGGTCATGCCGGTCATGGTTCTGGCGCTGCAAACGACAGCCCAGATCAGCCGCTTCATGCGCGCCTCGATGCTCGACAATCTGGGTCAGGATTACGTGCGCACGGCGCGTGCCAAGGGGCTGTCGGAATGGGCGGTGGTCATGGTGCATGTGCTGCGCAACTCGATGATCCCGGTGATCACGGTCATCGCCCTTGGCGTGCCGTCGATCTTTGGCGGGGCGATCATCACCGAACAGATTTTCAAGGTGAACGGGCTTGGCCAGCTTCTGATCACCGCGATCGAGGCCAACGACCTGCCGATGGTGCAAACCGTGACCTTCATGATTGCCGTGCTGATCGTCTTTTTCAACATCGTCGCCGATGTGCTCTACGGCGTGCTCGACCCGAGGATTCGCTATGACTGAACCCCAAACCCCCATCGCGGCCCTCAAGGATACCGGCCCCACCGCCCCGCCGCGCAGCCAATGGCGCGATGTCTGGGATCAGTTCAAGAGCCACCGGGGCGCGCTGATTGGCGGGATCGTTCTGCTCGTCATCATCGCCGCTGTCTTTCTTGGCCCGCTGGTCTGGCCCTATGACGCCACGTTCATCGACATTCGCGCCCGCAATCAGGGGCCAAGCTGGACGCATCCTTTTGGCACCGATCAACTGGGCCGCGATACGCTGGCGCGGATGATGGCGGGGGGGCAGACCTCGATTGCGGTGGGGTTGACGGCGATGCTCTTGGCGCTTGTGCTGGGCTCACTGGTCGGGGTTCTGGCGGGGTTCTTTCGCCGCCTTGACGGGCCGCTCATGCGGCTGACCGACCTCTTCCTGTCGCTGCCGCTTCTGCCGCTTCTTTTGGTGATGGTGCTGCTCTTCCGCGAGGCGCTCAATGGCGTGTTCGGCCCCGAGCGGGGTATTTTCATCCTCATCGTGGTGGCCATTGGCGTGACAAGCTGGATGCCCACCGCCCGCATCGTGCGCGGCGATGTGCTGGCCTTGAAAGAACGCGAATTCATCCTCGCCGCCCGCTCTATCGGAACCACCAATTTCGGCCTCATCACCCGGCATATCCTGCCCAATGTGATGTCGCCGATCATGGTCTCGGCCACGCTCGGCATCGCCAATGCCATCATTACTGAAAGCGCACTGTCGTTTCTGGGCTTGGGCTTCCCGCCCGATTTCCCAACATGGGGGCGGCTTCTGAACGATGCCACGCAGTATCTACAAGACTACCCCGAGCGCGTGTTCTGGCCGGGCCTAGGCATCTCGCTCACGGTGCTGTCGATCAACTATATGGGCGACGGATTGCGCGACGCGCTCGATCCAAGGATCCGGGGGCGGTGAGGGGGCTTTAACGCATGGTCAGTATGTCACCCGCGCGGAACAAGGCGCGGTACGCGCCGCCGCGGGATCGCTGGGCCGTCCGTCGCACCGAAGGTGCGCCGCGTTATATCGGCACACCTCTGGTGTGACGGCCTAGCGATTTTGAGGCGTAGCACTACTCTGTTGGGTCATATGGCCTTGGCTGGCATAAAGTGGCATCCAATTCCGTTGTTTCGCTAGACCCCGGCCCAGCGACCGCGCGGCTCGCCGCTTGGAAACGCCCCTTAACCCCTCAGTTATTCCCGCGCTCTGCCTCGATGGCGCGCCAGCGGGCGACGTTGCGGTTATGCTCGTCCAAAGTCTCTGCAAAGGCATGGCCGCCGGTGCCATCGGCCACGAAGAACACGTAATCCGTGGTGTCGGGATCAACTGCTGCCTCGATGCTAGCGCGGCCCGGATTGGCGATGGGCGTGGGCGGCAGCCCCTCGATCACATAGGTGTTCCAGGGCGTCGCGCCGCGCAATTCGCTCTGCCGCAGACCCCGGCCCAACACGCCCTTGCCCTCGGTCACGCCATAAATCACCGTCGGATCAGTCTGGAGCCGCATGCCACGGTTGAGCCGGTTGACGAACACGCTGGCCACTTGCCGCCGCTCATCCGCCACGCCGGTTTCCTTTTCGATGATCGACGCGAGGATCAGCGCCTCTTGCGCGGATTGCAGCGGTAGACCTTCGGCCCGCCCTTGCCACGCGGCTGCCAAAATAACCGCCTGCGCCTCGCTCATGCGGGTGAGCACGCTCTCGCGCGTGTCGCCGGCGCGCACCTCATAGCTGTCGGGGGCAAGCGTGCCCTCGGCTGGCACCTCGGCCACTTCGCCGGTCAGCACATCGACGGATTTCAACCCCTCGACCACCTGCCAGCTTGTCACGCCTTCCGCCAAGGCCACGCGATAGCGCGTATCGGCCTGTTCGCGCACCTGCGTGAATTCCGCCGGAACCTCGCCCTCGGCGGCTGGATCGAATTTGGCCCGTTCCTCATAGCGGCCCGTGGCGGCGTCCAATTCCCGCACCACCACTTCGGCGCTTGTCACGCCCAGGCGATACACAACTTCGGTTCCACAGGTGCTGGCCCCACCGCGCGTGATGATATCGGTGATCTCCGCCATGCTGGCCGCTTCTGGGATCAGCCAGCTTCCGGCCTTAAGCAACGCGTCCTTCTCGGAATATTCCGCACCGATGCGGAAAATCGCGCCGCTCGTCACCGCCCCATCGCTCTCTAACCGGCTCGAGACCCGGCGCATGGTGCTGCCCGGTTCAACCCGCAGGCAGATCGCATCCGACAACGGCCCGCGCGCCGAATACTGCTGCTGCCCCCAGAGGATCACCCCGCCCAGCAGAAACACCGCCACCACCAGCAGCGTCAGGAAATTCGAGACGATGTGTCGCCACATCAGCGCGGTTTCCCGACGATCAGCGCCGCATTGGTGCCGCCAAAGCCAAAGCTGTTGCTCAGCGCCACGTCAATCTTGCGCTCGCGCTTGGCATTGGGGGCCAGATCAAGCGGCGTTTCCACCGATGGATTGTCCAGATTGATGGTGGGCGGGGCCACCTGATCACGGATTGCCAGAATGCAAAAGATCGCCTCAACCGCGCCCGCAGCCCCCAAAAGATGCCCGACCGAAGATTTCGTCGAACTCATCGTCACATTCGCCGCCGCATTGCCCAAGAGCCGCTCAACCGCCTGCAATTCGATGGTATCCGCCATGGTCGATGTGCCATGCGCGTTGACGTAATCAATATCCGATGGGTTCAGACCGGCGCGCTGTAGCGCCGCCTGCATCGCCCGGAACCCGCCATCGCCCGTCTCGGAGGGGGCAGTGATGTGATAGGCATCGCCCGACAGGCCATAGCCAAGAATTTCGGCATAGATTTTCGCGCCACGCGCCTTGGCATGCTCGTATTCCTCAAGCACCACGACGCCCGCACCTTCGCCCATGACAAACCCGTCGCGGTCCGCGTCATAGGGGCGGCTTGCGGCCTGAGGATCATCCGCGCGCTTGGTCGAGAGCGCCTTGCAGGCGTTGAACCCGGCAATCCCGATCTCGCAGATCGAGGCTTCGGCCCCGCCCGCCACCATCACATCCGCGTCGCCCCACTGAATAAGCCGCGCCGCATCGCCAATCGCATGCGCGCCGGTGGCGCAGGCGGTCACGACCGAATGGTTCGGTCCCTTGAACCCATAGCGAATGCTCACCTGACCCGAGATCAGGTTAATCAGCGCGCCGGGAATGAAGAACGGCGACACCCGCCGCACGCCTTTTTCGCGGATGATACCGGCCGTTTCCTCGATCGAGCGCAGCCCGCCGATGCCCGATCCCAGCATCACGCCAGTACGTTCGCGCGCGGCCTCATCCTCGGGCATCCAGCCTGAATCCTCGACCGCCTGTTGGGCAGCGGCAATGCCATAGAGGATGAAATCATCAACCTTGCGGCGCTCTTTCGGCTCCATGTACTTATCGGAATGAAAGGTGCCATCGGTGCCATCGCCAAGGGGAATCTGGCAGGCGTATTTCGTCACCACATTGACGGGGTCAAAGCGGATGATGGTTCCCGCCCCCGATTGCCCCGCCAATAGCCTGCTCCAGGTCAGTTCGACCCCATCAGCCAGCGGGGTTACGAGACCCAGACCTGTGACAACGACACGCCGCATGATGCTGCCTTTCCCTTGTGTGTTCTTTTGCTGCTCTTACCCCGCCTTGGCCCCAAGGGGCAAGAGCATCGCACCATCCCCTGCAAGGCCCCGCCAACCGCCGTCACTTCGGCGGGGCTGAACTCTGCTTCAAAAGGATTGGATTGACCGCGCCCACCCCACGCACCCATAGCTGGCGCGCAGCTATCACAAGAGGGCATAGCCATGGCCGATATCACCTTGCACGAGATCGAAACGCGCACCACGGCAGCCCTCATTCGGCATGGGGCGGCCCCTTGGATCGCCGCCGAGGTGGCCCGCGCTGTGCGCGCCGCCGAAAGCATCGGCAACCGCATCTGCGGCCTCTACTACCTAGAAAGCTATTGCCAGCAATTGCAGACAGGCCGCGTCAACGGCACGGTCGAGCCAGAGGTAAGCCAACCGCGCCCCGGCGCGGTCTTGGTAGATGCGCGCATGGGCTTTGCCCAACCCGCCTTTGCCCGTGGCATCGACCGTGCCGCCGCAGCCGCGCGGATCAATGGCGTCGCCAGCCTTGCTATCGGTCACGCCCATACCTGCACCTCACTGGGCTATTTCACCGAACAGATCGCACGGCGCGGGCTGATCGGATTGGGGATGACCAATGCCTCGCCCATCGTTGCCGCACCGGGCGGCAAGACGCGGGTGATCGGCACCAATCCCATCGCCTTTTCCGTGCCAGACGGGCAGGGCGGTCTTGCCATGCAATTCGATCAATCGACCACAGTCGTGGCGCTGGGCAAGATCACCATGGCCAAGGCGGCAGGCCAGCCTATCCCGCTGGGCTGGGCGCTTGACGCTCAGGGAAACCCCACCACCGATCCCGAGGCGGCGCTGAGCGGCTCCTTGGTCAGCATCGGCGGGGCCAAAGGCTGGGGCCTTGGCCTCATGGCCGAGCTTTTGGCCGCAGGCCTGACCGGCGGCGTGGTCAGCCGCGATGTGAACCCGCTCAAGGCACCCGATGGCCCGCCGCATGATCTGGGGCAATATTACCTGCTGATGGACCCGGACCTATCCGGTGTCTTCTTCGACCGGTTGGCGCAGGTGGCCGAGGGCGCAACCACGGACGCAGGCGCGCGCATGCCGGGGCAGGGCAAAAAGCCGTGCGATCCCGTCACCGTCCCGGATCCGCTCTGGGCGCAGGTGCGTGATCTGGCCGGTTGATCCCGATCAAGGCATGGAGCACGCTCCAGACCTATAAAAGAGAACCACCGCCTTTGGACACCGCAAGGAGACCTTTTATGCGCGCGAAACTCTCGATCGTAATCTTGGCAAGCCTCACTTTGACAAACGCCACGCAAGCCCAGGACATCCGAGCCGGAACCCAGACCTATGAACGCTATTGCGCCGCCTGCCATGGGCATGACGCCACCGGCTTTGGCCCGATGCGGGCGGTGCTGACACTGCTTCCCACTGACCTCACCGCGCTCAAGGCCACGAACAATGGCCATTTCCCGGTTGAACGGGTGGTGCGCCGCATTGATGGGCGTGATCCGCTGGTGTCGCACGGCAGCCCGATGCCGATCTATGGCAGCTTCTTTGAGGATCGCGATACCGGCCTCAAGACCGAGCGCGGACAAATCATCCTGACCAGCCAGCCGGTGATTGATCTGGTGGCCTATCTCGAAACGCTGCAAAAACCCTGACCGCTTGACGCAATCATAGAGGGGGCTAGTTCTGGCATAGCGAGAGGTGTGCCATGCGCTCTATCATTCTGTCTTTGATCCTGATGCTCGGTCTCGCAGTGCCCCTGCGCGCACAAGAGGGGGCACAGGCCGTCATCACCGCGCAGATCGAGGCGTTTCTGGCACAGGATGTCAGCCGCGCCTATGGCTATGCCAGCCCCTTCATCCAGCAGAAATTCGCAACCCCCGAGCAATTCGGCGCCATGGTGCGCGACGGTTATCCGATGGTCTGGCGCCCCTCTGACGTGACCTTTCTTGAGATGCGCGAGATTGCTGGGCGGCTTTGGCAGGGCGTGCGGGTCGTCGATGCGGCGGGCGCGGGCTGGATCGTAGACTATGAGATGATCGAGACGCCAGAGGGCTGGCGCATCAACGGCGTTCAGGTGCGCCCCGCCCCGGATGCCAGCGTTTGATCCCGCGCAGGCGGGCTTGACCGCAGAGGTTCACCCGCTTACCTCACCGGCCTGATCCCCATGCCGCGTTGAGGCCCCACATGCCCTATTACCGTCCCATCCCCCGCACCGATCCCGCTCGCCCCGCTGGCGCGCTGACGCTTGCGGGCGGCTGGTGCTGGTTCGATACGGTCGAGGTGCTGGATCGCGCCGCGCTCTCTTACCTCATGCCCGCCGCTGATCTGCCGATTGAGGCGCTGCATCGCCTGACCACGCCGCGCGCACCGGTGGCGGGGCTCGATATGACCGCGCCGCAGATCATGGGTATTCTAAACGTCACCCCAGACAGCTTTTCCGACGGCGGTCAGCATTTTGATCCCGAAGTGGCGCTGGCCCATGCCCGTCAGATGGCCAGTGACGGGGCCGCAATTTTGGACGTGGGCGGCGAATCCACCCGCCCCGGTGCCGCCCCCGTGCCCGTTGAGGATGAAATCACCCGCACCGCTCCGATCATCTCGGCCCTGCGCGCGGGCCTGACCACGCCCATTTCCATCGACACCCGCAAGGCGGCGGTGGCGCAGGCCGCCCATGCGGTGGGGGCCAATCTGATCAACGATGTGGCGGGGCTAACCTATGATCCCGCCTTGGCCCCCTATGCCGCCACCCATGCCCTGCCGGTTTGTGTGATGCACGCCCAAGGCTCGCCCGAGACCATGCAGCAAGACCCGCGCTATGACCATGTGCTGCTCGATGTCTACGACTGGCTCGCCGCCCGGATCGAGGCGCTTGAGGCCCTTGGTATCCCCCGTGCGCGCATCATAACCGACCCCGGCATCGGCTTTGGCAAGACCGTTGCGCATAACCTAACCCTCCTGCAAAACCTCTCGCTCTTTCACAGCCTCGGCTGTCCCGTTCTCCTTGGGGCCTCGCGCAAGCGCTTTATCGGCGAGATCAGCCGCACGCCGGTTGCTGCTGACCGTATCCCCGGCTCTCTCGCCGTGGCCTTGGGCGGTGTGGCACAAGGGGTGCAGATCCTGCGCGTGCATGACGTCCCCGAGACCCGCGCCGCACTTGATCTCTGGCGCGCCACTCTCGCCGCGCCGCGCGCCTAGGCTTTTCAAAATCAGCTTTAGGGCTGTGACTTGTCCACAGAATGCGGCCAGTTTCTTACCAAATCCTGATCTGGGCGCACGCATGGGGCTGAACCTTACAAAATCCGGGGTGATTTCGTAAGCTCTGTAAGGCTCACCTTGCGCCAAAGACCCGCCGCAAAGCGCCCCATTGGCTCATGCCAACACCGACCAGAATCAGCGTCATCGCCGCCAGCAAACTTGGCGGCAAAACCTCGGACAGCACGAGCGCCCCAAGGATCACCGACCACACCGGCACCATGTAATTGACAAGGCTGAAAAAACTCGGCCCCGCCTCGCGGTTGACCTGCACCAGCAACAGTTGCGCCACGCCAGTCGGCAGGATGCCAAGATAGAGCAAGGCCAATAAACTCTTTGTATTCAAATCAGTAGGCAACCCCTCAACCACCAACGCCAAGGGCACAATCATCCCCGCTGCCAGCGTCAACACCAAAGCGGACAGCGACAAACGGTCCACCTCTGGCGACAGACGTGTAGCAATCGAGCCGATCGCATAGCCCCCCGCTGCCCCAAGGCAGGCCAGTCTTGCCAAGGATTCCAGATCCTTACCGGTCGAAGTGAAGGCTTCTGGCCCGATCAACACGACAACCCCCGTCGTGCCCAGAACAAACCCCACCAAACGCCGCACATGCATCCGCTCTCCGGGCACCAGAAAATGCGCCAAGGGCAAGATCAAAAGCGGCACCGCCGCCATACACACCCCGGCAAATCCCGAGGCCACAGATTGCTGTGCCCAAGACAAGAGGATGAATGGTAAAACGTTTGAAAACAACGCCATGACAAGTGCGAATTGCCAGATGCGCGCCCCGTCCGGACCGCGCAAAGCGGGCAATTTCCGCCCTTTGAACCGCAGCAGGCAGAGCAAAAACCCCGCCCCCAACACGATCCGCACCGCCGCCACGAAGAACGGTCCCGCCCCGGTCAACGCGACCGAAACGAACATAAAGGACGCGCCCCAGATCACGCCCAAGGCACCGATCCTCAGCCAGTTGAGTGCGGAAATCTCTTGCATGGAGGGGCCTTTCAGACACGAAAGGGCACCCGCAGGGGATGCCCTTTCGCTTTGGATTTCAAGGACTTCAGTTCTTGCTTTGATCCACCAGCTTGCCTGCGGAAATCCACGGCATCATGGCGCGCAGCTTCTGGCCGACTTCTTCGATCTGATGCGCGTCGTTCATGCGGCGCGTGCCCTTGAAGAAAGGCTGGCCCACGGCATTCTCCTGCATGAAATCACGCACGAATTTGCCGGTCTGAATGTCGCGCAGAATGGCCTTCATCTCTTTCTTGGTCTGCTCATAGGGCAGAACCCGCGGACCGCTGACATATTCACCATATTCGGCGGTGTTCGAGATCGAATAGTTCATGTTGGCGATACCGCCTTCATAGATCAGATCGACGATCAGCTTCACCTCGTGCAAGCACTCAAAGTAAGCCATTTCAGGGGCATAGCCCGCTTCGACCAGCGTCTCGAAACCCATGCGGATAAGTTCGACAAGGCCACCACAAAGCACGGCCTGCTCACCAAAGAGGTCGGTTTCGCACTCTTCGCGGAAGTTGGTCTCGATGATCCCCGAACGCCCGCCACCGATGGCCGAGCAGTAAGAAAGCCCAATTTCCAAGGCCTTACCGGATGCATCATTGTTGACAGCCACAAGGCAGGGCACGCCGCCGCCCTTGACATACTCGCCGCGCACCGTGTGGCCGGGGCCTTTGGGCGCCATCATGATGACGTCAACGCTTTCTTTCGGTTCGATCAGGCCAAAATGGATGTTGAGGCCGTGGGCAAAGGCAATCGCCGCGCCGGGGCGGATGTTGTCATGCACGTATTTGCGATAGGTTTCGCCCTGCAACTCGTCGGGCATGGTGAACATCATCAGGTCGCACCAAGCTGCGGCTTCTGCGATACCCATGACCTTAAGACCCTCAGCCTCGGCCTTCTTTGCCGATTTCGAGCCTTCGCGGAGGGCGACGACCAGATTTTTCGCGCCTGAATCCCGCAGGTTAAGCGCGTGGGCATGACCTTGGCTGCCATAGCCAAGAATGGCGACCTTTTTGTCTTTGATCAGGTTGATGTCACAGTCACGATCGTAATAGACGCGCATGGCGTTCTCCTCTTCGGTTGATAGGCGCATCATAGGCATGACCGGGCGAAAGAGACTGGTGATTTCGGATTATTTCTGGTAAAGTTCAGCGTAATCATTCTCCATAAGCTAGAATATGGAAGAAACTATGCTCGATGATACTGATCGCCGCATCTTGCGCCACTATCAACATGCCCCCACCCTTGGGGCGTCGGACCTTGCAGAGCGCGCGGGCGTGACCTCGGCAACCTGCGCCCGCCGGCTAGAGCGGATGCAGCAAGAGGGCGTGATCCGGGCCAACCGCGCCGTGATCGACTGGCGCGCGCTTGGCTATGAGGTTGAGGTGTCGTTGCGCATCACGCTGGATAAAACACAGCCCCGCGCCTTTGACGAGTTCATCGACGCCGCAAGGAACGTGCCTGAAGTCATTGAAATACAGACATTTCTTGGCCGTGTTGACCTTCGCCTTTCGGTCATTGCGCGCGATATGGCGCATTACCAACAGCTTTATCGCAGCGCCATCCTGACCCTGCCGCATATCGCCGATATCGAGGCGCTGATGCATGTGGCGCGGATCAAATCCGACGAGGTGCTGCCGCTGTGATCGAGCTTGATACCCTCGACCGGCTGATCCTGCGCGAGATGGTGCGCGATGCCACTCAATCTGCAAGCGCGATTGGCCGCGCCCTTGGCCTGTCTCAGCCCGCCACATGGCGACGCCTGCAACGGTTGCGCGATACGGGGGTTATCAAGGGGCAACGCCTTGAATTAGATCACGAAAAGCTCGGTTTCGGAGTCTCGGTATTCCTTGGCGTCAAACTTGCCACCAAGGGCCGGGTCAGTCTGGAAGATTTCGAGCGCGCCGTCAGCGCCATCCCTGAAGTGCAGACGGTCGAGCATATCTTGGGCCTTTACGATTATCGCCTGCGGGTCGTGGCGCGCGATATTTCTGATTTTGAACGTGTTTTGCGCCGCCGGATCATGACCCTGCCGGGGGTGGGCGATGTCGAGGCGAATGTCCTTTTGAGCGAGGAGCGCCGCCCCGGCCCCATCGGATGACGTGCCGCACTGGACTTATGGGTGAACCCGCGCCATCTTGCCCGCAAGATAGAGGAGACATTCCATGACGGCCCTGCTTGACCATGTCGATCCCGATGGACTTTTGGAGTATTCGGTGGTGTTCACCGATCGCTCGCTCAACCATATGTCTGCCTCTTTTCAAGAGGTTATGTGCGACATTTCATCCATGCTCAAGGATGTCTACGCCGCTGATGCGGTGGCGCTTGTGCCCGGTGGCGGGTCTTATGCGATGGAATCTGTCGCCCGGCAGTTTGGCCGTGGCGCACATGCGCTTGTCGTGCGCAACGGCTGGTTCTCGTTTCGCTGGAGCCAGATTTTCGACGCAGGACAGTTCACCTCTGACACCACCGTCTGCATGGCCCGGCAAACTGGCAACGGGGCGACCACGCCCTTTGCCCCGGCCCCCATCGAAGAGGTCGTTGCAAAAATCCATGAAGCAAAACCCGACGTGGTCTTTGCCCCGCATGTGGAAACCTCGGCGGGGTTGATCCTGCCTGACGATTACATCACTGCCTTGGCCAATGCGGCGCATGAGGTGGGCGCGCTCTTGGTGCTGGATTGCATCGCTTCGGGCTGCGCTTGGGTTGATATGCGCGCGACGGGCGTTGATGTGCTGATTTCCGCGCCGCAAAAAGGGTGGTCGGCCTCGCCTTCTGCCGGTTTGGTGATGCTTTCGGCGCGCGCGCTGGAACGGCTGGAAGAAACGACGTCCGACAGTTTTGCGCTCGACCTCAAGAAATGGCGCGCGATCATGCAGGCCTATGAAAATGGCGGCCATGCCTATCACGCGACCATGCCCACCGACGCGCTGCGCGGCTTCCGCGACACGATGATCGAGACCCGCGATTATGGGTTCGAGCGGCTGCGCGATGCGCAATGGGACTTGGGCAATGGCGTGCGGGCGATGCTGGCCGCGCGCGGCGTGACCTCTGTCGCCGCCGAAGGCTTTGGCGCGCCCGGCGTTGTCGTCAGCTACACCAGCGATCCCGATATCCAGAACGGCAAGAAATTCATGGCAGAAGGTATGCAGATTGCCGCCGGCGTGCCGTTGCAAGTGGGCGAGCCCGAGGGCTTTCGCACCTTTCGTCTTGGGCTTTTTGGTCTGGATAAACTCTATGACGTGCCCGCCGCACTCAAGCGGTTGGAAACGGTCCTAGACAAGGTGCTCTGAGCTTTAGCCCCGTGCGCCAAGACCCATCTGCATCAGGGTTTTGCGCACTGGGGCCAGCGAGTAAATCGCGCTCAGCGCCTGTGCGCGCGCATCCCGCAATGGCTGTGTGCTCAGCATCGACGCGCGATTGAGCAGGTCGATCCCCGTCACGCGCGCCTGCACCTCGAAATGCCTGCGACGATGATAGGTGTCGAGCATGGTGCGGTCGCCCAAAGCCTCGGGGTTCGCCTCGGCCAGTTCCAGCAACACCCGCATATCGCCCAATGACATGTTGAGGCCCTGCGCGCCAATCGGTGGCACGACATGCGCGGCCTCGGCCACAAGCGCCACGCGCTCGCCTGACATGCGCTCTGCGACTTGGCTGATGATCGGCCAGACGGTGCGGCGTGATGCCAATGTCAGCGGGCCAAAAAGATGGCAAGACCGCACATTCATCGCAGCCTCGAATTCGGGCTCCGGCAGGGCGGCCAAACGCGCAACCTCTGGCCCTTCTTCCATCCAGACAATGGCCGAGGATGGCCGCCCGTCGTGATCGGGCAGGGGCACAAGAGTGAACGGCCCGCCAGAACGGTGGATTTCGGTCGAGACATTGTCATGCGGGATTGGGTGGGTGACGGCAAAGGCAAGCGCCTTTTGACCGTAACGCGTTGTTTTAACGTGAATTCCAGCCGCCTCGCGGATAGGAGAGCCCCGCCCATCGGCAGCGATCACCAAGCGGCATCGCACGCGGGTGCCGTCGCTCAGCCCCACGCGCGCCTCGGCTTCGCGGGTAAAGAGCGTGGCGGTGCCGGTGCCGGGTTTGAACGTGACCGAGGGCAGGCTTTCCAGATGCGCCACCATTTCACGGCGCAAAAGCCAATTGGGCAGGTTCCAACCAAAAGGGCGCTCGGAAATATCGCTGGCGTTGAATTCGCGCACGACGCGGGGTTCGGGCAATTCGCCACCTGCATCAACGATCCGCATCACTTGCAGGTCCGTGGCATGCGGCGCAAGACGTGCCCAAAGGCCCGCCCGATCAAGAAGCGCCTGCGCCGGCTGCAAGAATGCTGTGGTTCGCAGGTCTGATCCAGCCGCATCGCGCGCCGTCACAGGCGGGGCTGGATCGACGCAAAGCACCGAAAACCCCGCGCTGCCAAAGACAGCAGCCGCGGTCAGGCCAGCAACACCGCCGCCTGAAACCACGATATCATACGACGCCTGCGTCATTCTCAAAGTCTCCGAAATGGGATCTAGCGTCGGCTCAGCCCCGAGAAATCAGGATCAGCATCACCCAGATGACCGGAACCAGCGCCAGTGCCGGGATATAAAGCCCCGGAATGCCCCAGATCGCAATGCTCGTCGCCCATCCCGCCAGAAAAACCGCCACGCTGAGCAGGATCGGGCCAACGGCGGCGGCATCGGGATCATGGCTTTTGGCGGTGTCGTGGGCGGCAGTGGTGGGGGCTGTCGTCGCGGTCATGGCGGGCCTCATGGATCAAAGATTACTCTTGTGATGCATAAATATGTCCCGCCCCCCGCGATCAAAGGGACGTATCGCCGCAGCGCTTAGATGAGCCGCGCCAGAAACCCGCCCAGATCATCGGTGTGGTGATGGATGTGTTCGGCTTCGATCCGCTCGGGGGCGACATGCACGGTTCGCATTCCCATGGCATGCGGGGCCGCGAGATTGCGGGGCTCATCCTCGAACATGGCGGCTGTATCGGGGGCGCTCTGGTCTTGTGTCAGAATGGTCCGAAACGCCTCGGGTTCCGGTTTGGGCCGGTAGCCTGCGTGTTCCACGCCGTAAACGGCGTCAAACGCCCCCAAAAGCCCGCGCGCCGCGATCACCCGCTCGGCATAGGGGGCAGAGCCGTTGGTATAGACGATCTTGCGCCCCGGCAGGGCGCGAATGGCGGTATTGAGCGCGGCATCCGGTTCCAGCTTATCGAGCGAAATGTCATGCACCGCCTCAAGATAGGGCCCGGGATCGAGATCATGTAGCCGCATCAACCCCGCCAGCGTCGTGCCATGTTCACGCCAATAGTCATGTCGCAGCCGGTCTGCCTCGGCATGGGTGACACGCAGCATATCCATCACAAACCGGGTCATCCGCGCCTCGATCTGATCGAAAAGGCGGGCAGAAGGCGGATAGAGCGTGTTGTCGAGGTCAAAGACCCAGGTGCGGATATGGGTGAAATCAGGTTTGGGCATGGCGCTGATATAAGCGGGCGCGACATTGCGCGCAATCGCCCAAGGCTTGATCCCGCGCTCAAAGCGCGTAAGGTTCCCAGCCAATGCACAGAACAAACGGACATGCCGATGAAACCGCCCCCTACAGATGCCTATTCGTTGATCCTTGAGGCAATCGATGTCGGCATCTTCAAACCCGGAGACCGTCTGGTCGAGAGCGATCTGGCCGAACGCTTTGGTGTGTCGCGCACGCCCATCCGCGAGGCGTTGCAGCGGCTTGAAACGCAATCCATGCTCACCCGCGACGGGCGCAGCCTGATCGTGTCCTCTTTGGATTACAATCAGTTGGCCGAGCTTTATGTGGTGAGGGCAGAGTTGGAGGGGCTGGCGGCAGAGTTGGCCGCGCGCCATGCCACGCCCGAAGAGGTGCGGGTGTTGCGGGATATGGTGGAAGATGATCGCGCGCTCTTGGGCAAGCCGGTGGAACTCGCCCGTGCCAATCGGCGGTTTCACAAGCAGATACATCTTGCCTCGCACAACCGCTTTCTGGTGCAACAGTTGGACCTTGTGCATCGATCCATGGCGCTTTTGGCGACCACGTCTCTTGCGGCGGTCGGTCGGGATGAGGATGCGCTGCGCGAACATGATGCGATCGTGGCGGGGATTGAGGCACATGATAGTGCGGGGGCCGCGCAGGCCCTGCGGGATCACATCTCAAAGGCCTTTGTGACCCGGCTCAAGCTTGATTCCGGAGAGGTCAAATCCACCGTCTGAGTTTGGTTGACCACGCGCCGTGACCGAGAGGCCATGCGTGGTTTTGTCCCAAAAGAATGGCTTTAAGATGAGCTCATACAGGGCCTTATAGGCGGCAATTGTCCCGAGTGGTGTGTAAAAATGCATCGTCGGGGCCCATGCCATCAGATGCCGGTGTCGCGGCCCTGAGACCGAAGCCATGTGAATAGAGACATTCAGAACCTCTACCAGCAAGAACAGGCTGCCCAACGCCACCAGCAGCGCATGTGGGACGACCGTGTCGAGCGGGTGGGGCAAGCCAAAGAGAACCAGCCAAAAGGACCAAAGGACCGGTGCCAGCAGGAATTGTGAAAGCGCCGAGACGAAATGCGCCTGAAACCCCCAGAACTTGCGCGGTCCAAGCTGTGCATAAAGCAGTCTGGGCTGCCGCATATGCACCAGATAGGTGGTCATATACCCCTTGAGCCAGCGAGAGCGCTGTTTGATCCAAGGCCAGGCTCGGCAATTGGCCTCTTCCTCGGTTACGGTATGGATCATTTCCGTGCGATAGCCATGCCGGGCAAGGCGAAAGCCAAGGTCGGCATCTTCGGTCACATTGTGCGCGTCCCATCCGCCCAATTCCTCGAGCACGTCACGCCGGAAATAGAGTGTGGTCCCGCCAAGGGGAATCGCCAGCCCGAGACGCGCCATGCCCGGCATCAAGGTGCGAAACCATGCTGCGTATTCGATGGTGAAACAGCGCGCCAGCCAGTTTTGGCCGGGGTTGTAATAGTCGAGAATGCCCTGAAGGCAGGCCACCTCTTGTGGCACCTGCTGAAAGCGGCGCGCAATGATCGTGATCTGATCGGCCTCGGGCGCATCCTCGGCGTCGAAAATGCCAATGATGTCGCCCTGACAGAAATCTAGCGCGTAGTTCATCGCGCGCGGCTTGGTGCGTGGTTTGCCATCGGGTACGATCACGGGCCGCACCCATGGCGGCAGATCAATTCCCGCCAATGTCTGACGGGTCAGCGCGTCTTCTTCCTCGAGCACGAGGATCACGTCGAGCAGGCATTTCGGATATGTCAGGCGACTGAGGCGGGCGATAAGCGCATGGGCAATCTCGGTTTCGCGAAAGAGCGGCACGAGGATTGATACCTTGGGCAGGGGCTGTGGCGAGGAAGGGGCAGGGGGCGCATCAGAGCGGCCAGAGGTCTGTGCCACAAAGGCCGCGATTTTCAACCCGGCAGAGACGATGAGCGTAAAGCAGGCCCAGACCGCAAAGATGGAAAAAACCGTGATCGGAAAGGCGAGGCTGAGCGCCACAAGCACCGCAAGGGCCGCGAGCGTCAGGTGCAGGCGGCGATTTTGATGGGCACCCCAGGTTCGACAACTCTCGATCTCGGGCACGCGCGCCTCGGCCATGCTGCGCAAGATATCGCGATGCTCATGCGCGATGCGGTCCTGTATCGCGTGGCGCGGGGCCATCACAACGCGCGCGCGGTCCAGCTTGCGAGGCAGGGCAGGGCGCAGAGAGGCAAGGCTGTCTGGCCCGCCAGTGGCAAGAACAGGAACGCCAGCAGCGGACTGGATCGGCAGCACGCCATGTTTCAAAAGAAATCGCGGATCAAGACCGGACTCAACCAGTTCTGCGCGCATCACATCCTCGGCGCTCAGCCGCGTGCTTGAGAGGCGGCGGGCGTGGGCGGCGAGCAAGTCGTCTTCCGTGGCCAGCCCCTCGGCCTGAAGAATGCGGTCGAGCGACGTGTCGCAATGCCGCCGCACCAATTCGGCCAGCGTGGCATCCGAACGGCTGATCTTACCGGCGCGCACCAATTCGCGGCCCAGTGGGTTGATCGGCACCCGCGCGCCAGACCCTTGCGCCCGCATGTGACGCAGTTCGGAAATTCCCATATCGCGACCTTTCCCCTTGCGGCTGAGGAAAGACTAGGGCGCGCTTGGTTAACGATGTTTTAACGACAGGTTAACAGCCGAGGGATTATTCGGACTTATTTGGCCATAGAGGCCGCGAATCGCTCAAACAGGTAAAAGCTGTCTTGCGGACCGGGGCTGGCTTCGGGGTGGTGCTGCACCGAAAAGACCGGACGATCCTTGATCCGGATACCGCAGTTTGATCCATCAAACAAAGAGACATGCGTCTCGACCACGCCGGTGGGCAGAGTCTGGCTGTCGACGGCAAAGCCGTGATTCATCGACGTGATTTCCACCTTGCCGGTTTCCAGATCCTTGACCGGGTGGTTGGCGCCGTGGTGGCCGTGGTTCATCTTGATGGTCTGTGCCCCAAGTGCCAAGGCCAGCATCTGATGCCCAAGGCAGATGCCAAAGAGCGGCAGCCCCGCCTCAAGCACACCTTGGATCATGGGCACGGCATATTTGCCCGTGGCCGCCGGGTCGCCGGGGCCGTTGGACAGGAACACGCCATCGGGGGAATGGGCCAACACATCCTCGGCGGTGGCGCTTGCGGGCAGCACGGTCACATCGCATCCTGCGCTTGCCAAACAGCGCAGGATATTGCGTTTGGCACCGTAGTCGACCGCAACAACCTTGTGACGCGCGTCGGTCTGGCGCAGATAGCCCTCGGGCCACGCCCACCGCATTTCGTCCCACCGATAAGACTGCGCGCAGGTCACATCCTTGGCCAAATCCATGCCTTCGAGCCCGGCAAAGCTGCGCGCACGTCCCACCAAAGCCTCGACATCGAATTTGCCGTTGGGATCATGGGCAAGGGCCACATGCGGCGCGCCCTGCTGACGGATCGCACGGGTCAGGCGGCGAGTGTCGATGCCGCCAATCGCGATGCGGCCCCGCCGTGCAAGCCAGCTTGTCAAATGTTCCTGCGCCCGCCAGTTGCTCGGCTCGGTCGGGTCCCATTTGACCACCATGCCTTCGGCTACCGGCTCGGCGGTTTCGTCGTCTTCGATGTTCACGCCGGTATTGCCGATATGCGGAAAGGTGAAGGTCACGATTTGTCCGGCATAGCTGGGATCGGTCATGATCTCTTGATAGCCGGTCATCGCCGTGTTGAAGCAGAGTTCCGCTGTGGTCACGCCGACCGCGCCGAACCCGTAGCCATAGAACAGCGAGCCATCGGCAAGGGCTAGGCAGGCGGTCGGACGGGGGGTGGACGCTTGGGCCATGGGGGCGAGTCTCCGGCTCGGGCAAATTTGCGCATACCTACGGGTGGGCTGGGGGCGGGTCAAGGGTCTGATCGCGGTGCTGGGGCGACCAGCACGGCGGTTGCCATCGCCTACGCTTGGCGCTAGGCTCCCGCTCTTGTGACGATCATGGGGATGAAACGGAATGGAACTGCGGGCACGGGTCGATCAGGCCCTGAAACAGGCGATGCGCGACAAGGCGGCAGGCCGTTTGGCGACCTTGCGTCTGATCAACGCGGCGATCAAGGATCAAGAGATTGCCGGGCGCAGCGCGGACGGGACTATCCCGGTCGGAGACGCGGAAATCATGGCCATTCTCGCCAAGATGACCAAGCAGCGCAACGAGAGCGTGCGCGCCTATGAAGAGGGTGGGCGGCTTGATCTGGCCGAGCGCGAGCGCGACGAGATCCGCATCATCGAAGAATTCCTGCCGCGCCAATTGGCCGAAGACGAGATTGCCGCCGCAATCGACAAGGCGATTGCCGATGTGGGGGCCACCACGATCCGCGACATGGGCAAGATCATGGGCAAGCTCAAGGAACGCCACGCGGGCCAGATGGATTTCGGTGCGGTTGGTCCGCAGGTCAAGGCGCGGCTGGGGTAAGCTGCCTCAGACGGCGGCGCTCTGCACCACACTGACGCCAGAGATGGCAGATTCGGCCCGTTTGATGTCTTGGGCGGACATCAGGCACATGGCGGTGCTGAGCGCATCAGCCATGGCGGCGCTTTGTGCGGTGACGCTGATGAGGTGCCAGCGTGGCGTAGCAGGGGTGCCGGTGCGGGGATCCAGGATATGACCCGCTGTGCCCTCTGCATCAAAGACAGTGCCACGCGGGGCGGAGGAGGCCAGAGCGCGGTCGCGCAGGCCCAGATGCGGGCGGCCGGGCGTGTCTAGGATCACGGGCCAGTCGCCGCCATCCGGATGCCCGCCAAGGGCGCGCAACTCGCCGGTGTCGATCAAGATGTCGCTCAGCCCTTCGGCCTGCAAAAGATGCGCGATGCGATCCGCGATATAGCCCTGTGCGATGCCATTAAGCGTGAGCGCCATACCGGGCCGCAGATTGATGGCGGTTGCGCTGTAGCGCAGATCGCTCCACGTTCCATGGGCGCGGGCATTGGCAATCTCGGCCTCTGACGGGGCATGTCCTGCACCATAGCTATGCGCGTAGAGATCCCAAAGCGGTTGAACAGTAGGATCAAAGAGCCCATCCGTGGCGCGATGTGCTGTGGCGGCGATGGATAGGCAATCCAACAACTCGAAAGGTGGTACGTCGAGGTGCCCGCTGGCGTTCAGTTGGCTCAGCGCGGAGGTGCTGCGGTAGAGGCTGAAGACCTGCTCCAGCCGTTCGATCTCGGCGCGGGCGGTTTCTGTGATCCGCTCTGCCTCGGGGTGGCTGAGCGTGATCGTGGCGCGTGCACCCAAGGCGATCCCCTGCCAGCGGTGCAGGGGTGTGGCCTGAGCAGAGCGGGAACACGAAAGCGCTGCGGCAGAGATGGTCAAAAAACGGCGGCGGGAGAGGGTCATGTCAGTTCTGCCTTTCGCGGGACAGGTGTTTTAGCCGTGCTTCGAAATCTTCGTCTTCGTCGCGGTCGGTGATGCCGGTGGCGATAGGCACGGCTGATAGCACATCGGTATCCGCCACCTCGGCCAGCCGCAGAACATGCCCGCCGCGCGTATCGGCAAAGGCGGCAGCATCCTTGGCGTCGAGAAACGGCACCAATTCGGGCGCGTCCATGCCGCCCGTAGCCGTTGATCCGACCACGTAATGGGCCGATGTTGCGTCGATCCAGTTCTCGGCGCCGGGCTGGTCCCAACTGGCGGCGGCGGCCATGTCGTTGACGTAGATGGCCGTTATGGCGTGGCTTTGCTCTGGCATGCGTTGATAGGCGATGGCGTCGCGCACCTGACTGAAGAAGAGCGGGTGATCCAGACCCTCAAGATGGACCTGCGCCTTGGGGCCGGGATGCTCGAGCAGGTCCATTTGGCAGTAATGTCCGGTTGCCTCTGCCGTCAAAGGCACAGGGTCAGGGCGTGTGGCCACCTCTTCCTTGCAGGCGGCAAGGGCGAGGAGCAAGAACAGGAATGGGAGCCATTTCATGGTGTGACCCTCCGCAGCGCTGCGACCGCCAGACCAAAGGCAGCAAGGGGCCAAAGCAGGACCGAGATCAAAGCGTGGACCGCCGGAATGGTCTGGGCCGCCCCACCAAGGCCAGAGGCCGCCGCCGTCGCCTCGGATGCGGCAAGATTGTAGAGGCGAAAGGCATCGGCGGGATTGGCCAGCAAAAGCCACGGCAGGGCACGGGCGGTAAAGACCCCGCCACCATCTGCCACGACCGCCGCCAAAAGACCCAGATCGTAGAGCACGACCAAGGCCAGCCAGACGCCGATTGCCAGCCCCGCCGCTGCCCCCGGACGCCGCGCAATGGCCGAGAGCGCATAGCCCAAGGCGAGAAACACCGCCCCCAACAGGATCGAGGACCAGAAGAGGCGCAAAAGCGCGGGCAGGCCTGTCACCGCCTCGGGATCGGTGGCAAGCGCGGTGATGGCCGCCAACCCATAGCCCGCGCCCACAGCAATCGTCAGCACCGCCAGATGGGCGATGAACTTGCCCATCAGGATGCCGGTTCGAGAGACCGGATAGGTCAGCGTCAGCGAAAGCGTGCCGCGCTCGATCTCGCCTGCCACGGCGTCAAAGGACATCAAAAGCGCCATCAACGGCACGAGATAGACGCCAAGAGACGTCAGGCTTGCCACCGTGACCGAGAGCGCATCCACGCCCACGTCGCCGGTTGGGGCGCTGCCCGCCGCCGAGAGGACAAGTGCAAAGAGCGCCATCAACGCAACGGTGATCGTCACCCAACGATTGCGAAGCGCGATGCGGAATTCGGTGGTGCCAAGGGCGAAGACGGGGCGAAAGAAGGCGGTCATTGGTCATCTCTCCGGCTGAAATGGCTGTAGAGGTCTTCAAGGCTGGGCGGGATGATTTCGACGTCCTCAATCAGCCCTTTCAGCGCAGCAATATGGCCAAGGCGGGTCAGCTTCTCGTCATGGGCGCAGGTCAGATCGACCATGACGCCGTTGCGACGCCCTCCAGACAGTTGCGCCGCCACCTGATCCGCCGCGCCCGGGCGTGCCGAGATTTGCAGCCGAATTGGCAGCGCGGCCTGACGGCGCAGGGCATGAAGCGTGTCATTCGCCATCAGACAACCCTTGGAGAGGATCACGATCCGGTCGGTGCGGGCCTCGACCTCGGTCAGGGCATGGGAAGAGAGCAGGATTGCAGCACCTTCTGCGGCGAGACCGTCGAGGATGGCGTAGAACTCGCGGCGCGACACCGGGTCGAGACCACTGGTCGGCTCATCAAGGATCAAGAGGCGAGGTTGGCCGATGAGGGCCTGAGCCAGCCCGACACGCTGGCGCATGCCCTTGGAATAGGTGCCGATGCGGCGGCGGGCGGCCTCGCCCAATCCCACACGCTCCAAAAGGCCCATCGCCTGCGCCGGATCGCAACCGCGCAGGCGCAGGTAAAGGCGGATTTGTTCAAGACCGGTCAGGGCCGGGTGAAAGGCCACGTTTTCCGGCAAATAGGCGGTGCCCTCGCGGGCGGCCTGACTGCCGGGGGCGGCACCGAGCACCTCGATCTGACCAGAGGTGGCGGGAATCAGGCCAAGGACGATCTTCATCAACGTGGATTTGCCTGCGCCATTGTGGCCAAGGAGCGCCACCCGTTCACCGGGGGCAACGGTAAAGTCCACCGCATCAAGCGCGGTGACGCCATCGTAGCGCTTAGTGACTTGCGAGAGGGTCAAACGGGGCATCATCTGTCTTTCTGTTGCGTGCGGCGGTCATGGCCTCAGCTTCCATTGCGGCGATAGTATCCGGCACTGTCACGAGGACGGGCCGCATCAGGGGCGCGCTGTCCAGCACGCCACCGGGCAGGGAGGCGGGGAAATGTTTCTGGCTCCAGCGGATCAGTTGCACAGCGGGTGCGCCCATCAAGAGGCTGGCGGCGGGTTGCGACCACAGGATGTGGTCCATCAGGTCATTGGGGCGAAAGCTGGCATCGGCGATGCCATTGCCATCCAGATCAAAGGCGGGGTGGTCCGACCAATAGTTACCGCGCCCGTCATAGCTCCATTCCACATTCTTGGTGCCGACGTATTTCACCTGCGTCCGGTTGCCGACAAAGGCGTTGCCGGTGATCGCATTGCGTTCCGATCCGGCGGTGAAATGAATGCCGATCTCGCAGCCTTCAAAGCGGTTGTCATAGATCAGGTTGCGGTGAGCGTTGTAGATAAACGTGCATTTCTCTGCGCCGCCCCGCACCAGATTGCCGCGAATATCGGCGTTGTTGGCGTAGTTGAGCATGAGGCCGTGACTGCGGTCTGCGAGGCTGAGATTGTCATGCACGGTAATGCGGTTCGAGAACATCAGCGCAAAGCCAAGGGTGTTGCCGATCGAGATATTGCCCGACACCTCGGAATTGTTGGCATACATGTAATGCACTGCAAAACGCAGGTCGCGCATCAGGTTGCGGCGAAAGATGCCGTCGTTTGAGGCATTCACAAAGATGCCGTCACGGCCAAGGCGGATGTCGTTATCCTCGATGATCGTGCCCGGCGCATTCCAGACATAAACCCCATTGCCACGGCTGTTCATATGGTGATCCGTGCGTCCGACAATGCGATTGCCGCGCACGGTGGCGTCCTTGGGACCATGCACATCGACGCCGTAGAGATTGCCCAAGATGTCGTTGTCTTCGACCAGCACGCGCGCGGCACTCCGGGTGATCTGAACGCCGCTGTCGATAGCGTCGTGATCGCTGCCCGATCCGGTCAGGGTGAGGCCGCGCACGGTGATATCGCTGCCGGTGATGGTGACAACGCTGCCAACACCGCCTGCGTCGATGGTGGCTTTGCCTTGCCCGTCGAGGGTAATCGCGTGATCGAGTGTTACCGGGCCCGCATGCAGGCCCGGTTCAAGGGTTAGCACATCGCCGGGAAGTGCCCCGGCGATGGCAGAGGTAAGCGCCCCGGTCTCGGCTGGCACCCGGCGTTCCGCCGCATCGACCAAGGTCGCTGCGCCGCACAAGAGGATCAGGCTGAGAAAGAGGCGCAGCATGGCTCAGGCGCCTTTCGGTTCTACGAACATGCGACCGCGCATTTCCATGTGCAGCGCATGACAGAACCACTGGCAATAATACCAGTAGACCCCGGGCTTGGCCGCCACAAAAGTGGCCGAAGCGGTGGCCTGCGGGGCAAGTTCCATCGCCACGCCGTGATCGCCCATGCAGAAGCCATGTGTCAGATCGTCGATGTCATCGAGGTTGGTGATGATCACCGTCACCTCATCGCCTTCCTTGACGGTAAAGCTTTCGATGCTGAAGGCGGGGGCCACGCTCGACATATAGACACGCACTTTGTTGCCATCGCGAATGATCGTATCGGCCCATTCGTCGATGTTGACCCCGTCCTTTTCAGCCTGCGCGCGGGCATCAGCCCACATCGGATCGTTACGGTCCCAGGCATTGCGCGGGTTCACGACAGAGCGGTGGACGATGATGCTGTCATGCGGTTCTGCAAAGGTCGGGCTGTCATGCAAGAGCGTCAGGTTGGTGCCGTCCAACGAGAAAAGCTGCTCGTTCTCGGGTTTCAGAGGGCCGACGTTGAGAAAGCGATCCTTGGAAAACTTGTTCATCGAGATGAACCACTTACCATCCGCCTCAAGCGTCTCGCCCATGGAGGTGGAGTTGTGGCCAGGCTGGTAATGCACATCCACCTTGGAGCGGATCGGATCGACGTTTTCGCCCGCATAGGCCCGCACTGCATCCTCAATGTTCCAAATCACCACCTGACTGTCGAGAAAGAGCGTGGTGAGCGCGTTGCCCTTGCCGTCAAAGGCGGTGTGGAGCGGCCCGAGGCCCAATTCCGGCTCGGCCACCACGACAGAGCGTGGATCGGCCCCCTCGTAGAACACGGCATCCAACTTGCGTACGTCGATCACCGAAACAGTAGGCGAGAGTTTTCCGGCGATGCAGAGGTGGATCTTGTCTGGTGCCATGTTGCAGCCATGCGGGTTGTTTGGCACGGGGATGTAGCGCGTATAGTCCTTGTTCTGGCCTTTGCGCCCGTCGATCACCTTGACGCCGTTCAATTCGATGAAATCGCCCGCCGCGATGCCTTTTTCGATTTCGGCAAGGTTGAAGACGACGACGTGATCGCGCTCGGCTTCCGTCATCTCAGGCAGCGAGATACCCATTTCCGAGTTGTAAGAGGTCGAGAAGGCATACTTGCCGTCGTAATCGGCATCGGTATTGTCAAGGTTGCCCGAGACCATCACCTGCCACGCCACTTCCATCTTGTCGGCGTCGATGGCGGTGTAGAAGTTCACATATTGCGACGGGTCATCCAGAATTTGGCCGTCATTGACCATCGGGCCCTCATCCTCGCCATTTGCAAAAACATAGTTGGTGCGCGGCCATTTTTGCGGGCGCAGACCGTGGATCGCCTTGGCATTGGGGATTTCGAGGATCTTGTCAGCCTTCATCACGTCCAGCCGCACACGCGCGACGCGGGTATTGGCCTTGTCGTTCATAAAGAGGAAGCGACCGTCATATTTGCCCTCGGTAAAGGACATGTGGACATGGTGCAGGTCGCCGTTGTCATGCACCTTTTTGCCATTAGCGGCGAGGTAGTGCTTGGTGCGCTCTGACATGCCCTCGGTCAGCACATTGAGGGATTCATTGGTCTGACCCCAGCCGGTTGCCGAACAGCGGTTGAACACAGGGATCCGCATGAATTCACGCATCGACGGAATGCCGAGGATACGCACCTCGCCGGTCTGACCCGAAGACCAGAACCCGTAATATTCATCGAGTTCGCCGGGGGCCAGATGCGATGAGGCCGCAGCCGCTTTGGCTGTTGTCGGCGCGGTTGCAGCGGCGGTCGCCACACCGGCGGCCCCACCCAAAAGCGCCATGCGCGAGGCACCCATGGCCCCAAGGGCCGCAGCCCCGCCAGCAGTGGCGCCCAACAGGCCCCTGCGGCTGATCCCGGATTTCTTGACATCGTTTGACATGATTATTGTCCTTTCTTCATGTTGGGGTGGTTTGCGATCATCCGGTCCAGCGCTGCTGCGCTTTCAGAGGCGCTCTTGCGGCGCTTCACGTTCTTGATGACGACCGGACATTTGGCTTCCGACTGGTAGAGGACCTGACAGTGCAGACAGTTCAGGCACTCGTTCGGGTTGATCTCGCCAGTGGGATGGATGGCCTGAACCATGCATTCATGGGCGCAGGTCTGGCAGGGGTTGCCGCATTCGCGGTAGCGCTTGAGCCAATCGAACATGCGCAGGCGGGCAGGGATCGCGAGTGCGGCACCAAGCGGGCAGAGGTAGCGGCAGTAGAACCGCTCGACAAAGAGGCCTGCCGCCAAAAGGGCCAATGCATAGGCGACAAAGGGCCAGGCACGCGCGAATTTGAGCACGATGGCGGTTTTGAACGGCTCGATCTCGGCCAGATGTTCGGCCTGTTCGATCGAGGCCAATGAGACCCCGAAAAGGCCAAGAAAGATCATGTATTTGATCGGCCAGAGGCGTTCATGCAGGCCCCAAGGCAGGGTCCATTGCGGCACGCCCAGTTTGCGCGCGATGCGGTTTGTCAGCTCTTGCAGCGCGCCGAAGGGGCAAAGCCAGCCGCAATAGGCCCCGCGCCCCCAAAAGATCAGCGCGGCGGCGACAGCGAACCACAGGATAAAGGTCAGCGGATCAAGCAAAAACGCCTGCCAGCTGAAATCCGAGGTCAGCGCACCAAAGAGCGCCATGAGGTTGACGACCGACAGCTGTGCATTGGCATACCAGCCCAGAAAGACCAGCGTGACGGTGAGAAACCCCATGCGGAACCAGGTTGTGACCCGTTCGGAGCGCACCAGAAAGCTTTGGAAGAAGAACGCGAGCGTGAGAACTGTCAGCATCACGCCAAGGCCCACGATTTCGACGGTCTTGTCGCGCCAGATCCGGGACCAGAGGGCGGTTTGCGCGGCGCTCTCGGTTGCGGTCTCTTGCGCCAGCGGCGGTGCTGGTGTCGGGGCGGCCACCGGGCGCAGGTAGGCGGCCGGCAACTGATAGCCCAGATCGAAGGTGGTAAAGACCCTCTCGATGGCTGCGACATCGCGCTGCGCCAAAAGTTGCAGGCGCCACGGCTCTGCGGGGTCAAAGCCAGCATCGGCGGGGATCTTGAAGATGTCCATTTCCGAGAGCGCGGGCGCGCCATCGGCCATGATCTCGCCCACGCGGCGGTGGCCCCGGTCGCGGAACCGCACGGAATCTTCGCCCTGCACCAGAATGATGCGATCAAACACCCCGCCCCGCACATAGCCCGACCCCTTAAAGGAATAGAGACCACGGGCGGCGACCAGAATGGCGTGTTCCCCCTCGTCCAGCCAGTCGGCGAGATTGGCGAATTCCGCCTCGCCCAGCAGTTGCCGCCCGATGGCAGGCACGCTGATGAGTGTGGCATACATGTCGATATAGGTGTCGTCCTCGGGCGCGGTGATCGGGCGGGCAGCGGCGCGGGGATCGTCCATCGCGGCAAAGGCGGCGTTGACTTGCCCCACATCCAGCGACATGCGGCGCAGCGTGCCATCGCCGGTCAGGGTAAACCAATCGCTGGCCGCCTGCGCATCAGGGTTCAGCTCGAATGTTGGGCCGGTGTGGGCCGCGAGTGGCGCAAGCCCCCCCAGCCCTAGCGCGCGGGCGACACGGATGCCCGAACGGGTGATCGAATCGTCGATCACCATGATCGTGACCGTCGCGCCCGAGATGATGTCGAGCTCATGCCCCGATCCGCCTGCTTCGGCCTCGGCCACCAGATCAAGGCCCACGAAATCCGCAACCAGTTTGGATACCTTGGCCTCGGGGATACCGATGAGGACAATGGGTTCTGAATGTTTGACCAGCTTTACGCCGGTCAGCTTGGCATCCAGTCCGACGGCGACCATCACATGGATGGGCTTGCCGGAATAGCCAGTGGTGCCCACGAAATCGGACGTGATGAAAGCCCAGCCAATTGTTTCTCCGCCACGCAGCACCGGGGCCACGGGCAAGTCGTTGCGCATTGCGCCATAGCTGTCTGCACCCTCGACCAGCGTCGCGGCGGGCACTTTGGCCAGATATGTTTCAAGATAGGGGGATTGCGCCTGAACCGCCGGGGCCAAAGCCAGCAGAGCGATCCAGAAGGCGGCGATACGTGCCAGAAGGCCGAACGCGCGGCGGCGCAAGAAGAGAGCAAGGGGCATCAGGGGGTCTTTCATGCTGTCGCCTTTGCCGCCGGGGGTGCGCGGCTTTGAGCGGTCAGGATCATTTCGGGATGATGCAGGTCTGCGCCGGGCTGATCCCGGTCAGCAGCCGTCACGCGCTGCGCGCCAAGCTCGAACTCTGCGGTGAGCAAGACGTAAGAGCCGGTCTGCAAACACTCGTCGCAGAGTATCTTTTCGCAATGCGGCAGGTTTACCGGCGTGCCATCGCGGGCAAGATGCACGGTTTTCTCGCCCTCGGCCCCCGCGCAGATCACCATTTGCGTCAGAGTGGCCTTGAACGCGGCAACACCTGCTGCCCGGCCCGCAGTCAAAGCGCCCAACGCCAAGGAGAGCGCAAGGAGGCTGGTCAGCAGAAAGAGGGCGTATTTCCGTATCATTGGGCCAGCATGTCGTGAGTCGCAGAGCTCGACCTTGATATGGGTCAAATGAAATAACTCTTTTGTGATGAGACGTGACAAGCTGACCACTTGCCAATTCAAAATCTTTCAGAATTATGTCAGTTAGCTGGAGGCCGTTATGCGTCTAACTAAGTTTACAGATTATTCTCTGCGTGTTCTGCTTTACGCCGCAACCTTGAAACCCGGTGAATTGACCACCATCGAGGAGACGGCAAAGCTCTATGACATCTCTCGCGCACATCTCAAGAAAGTGGTGTTGCAACTGATCCATGAGGGGTTTCTGGAGGGGATCCGCGGCCGCAGCGGCGGCTTTCGGTTGGCGCGTTCCCCCGGTGAAATCAACCTTGGGCAGGTGGTGCGCAAGATGGAGCCTGAGTTCGCTCTGGCCGAGTGTTTTTCTCCAGACAATGCCTGTCGGGTCACCAAAGGCTGTCGGCTGCCCATCGTGCTCAACCTCGCCCTGACCAATTTCCTCAACACATTTGACGATTTCACACTGGCGGACCTCGCAATTTCTCCGCGCTATTTCGAGACACCGAAGCTCGATCAATATCCACGACGTGGGCCGCATCTCGCGGATTCGGTCTGACGCTGGTCCACCACGCGCGGCCCCTTGGCCTCGGCGTCATCTGCGTTTATCACAAACCTCTCAGATCATCCGAGGGGGCCCAGAGTGACAGACACAGCCGAGCGTATCGCCCGAATTATCGCCACTGAAATCGACGCGCGCCCAAATCAAGTGGTTGCCGCAGTGGGGCTGCTTGATGGCGGTGCGACGGTGCCCTTTGTTGCGCGCTACCGCAAAGAGGTGACGGGTGGCCTTGATGATACTCAACTGCGCAATCTGGCTGAGCGACTGACGTATCTGCGCGAGTTAGAGGCGCGGCGTGTGGCGATCCTGAATTCCATCAAGGATCAGGGCAAGCTGACAGAGCCGCTGGCCCGCTCTATCGCCGGGGCCGAAACCAAGGCGGTGCTCGAGGATATCTATCTGCCCTTCAAGCCCAAGCGCCGCACCAAGGCGATGATCGCACGCGAGAACGGGTTAGAGCCACTTTTGCGCAGGATTTTGGCTGAGCGGTCTGCGGTGCCCGAGGATTTGGCCGCAGGATACCTGAGCGAGAGCGTGGCAACAGTGAAAGAGGCGCTTGAAGGCGCACGCGACATTCTGGCCGAGGAATTGACCGAGAATGCCACCCTCTTGGGCCGTTTGCGCGAGTTCATGCGCGCAGAAGCGGTGATCAGCGCTCGTGTGCTGCCGGGCAAGGAAGAGGTGGGGGCCAAGTTCTCGGATTACTTCGATCATCGAGAGCCTTGGGCAAAGATTCCCGCGCATCGCGCCTTGGCTATTCTGCGGGCCGCCAAGGAAGAGATCGTGACGCTCGATATTGCCCCCGATCCTGACACCGGCGCGCTGCGGGCCGTGGGTATGATCGAGGCGACAATTGGCATTCCCGGTAACGCGCCCGGTGATATCTGGCTGCGCAGCGTTGCCGCTTGGACCTGGCGGGTCAAGCTGAGCCTGTCGATGTATGTCGATCTGATGGGCGAATTGCGCAACCGCGCCCATGACGAGGCGATCACCGTGTTTGCGCGCAACCTCAAGGATTTGCTGTTGGCCGCCCCGGCTGGACCACGCCCAACCTTGGGTCTGGATCCAGGTATCCGTACTGGTGTCAAGGCTGCGGTGGTGGATGCCACAGGCAAGCTGATCGAGACTGCAACGCTCTATCCATTCCAGCCCAAGAACGATTTGCGCGGCGCGCAGGTGGCTGTGCTGGAGATGGTGCGCAAACATGGCGTCGAATTGATCGCCATCGGCAATGGCACTGCCAGCCGCGAGACCGAGCGTATGGTAGCGGAGGCGCTAAAGCTCTTGCCGCAAGGGGCCAAGCGCCCGATGAGCGTGATCGTGTCTGAGGCCGGGGCGTCGGTCTATTCCGCCTCGGAACTGGCGGCCAAGGAATTTCCGGGGCTCGATGTCAGCTTGCGCGGTGCGGTGTCGATTGCGCGACGGCTGCAGGATCCGTTGGCCGAACTGGTCAAGATCACGCCGCAATCCATCGGCGTGGGACAGTATCAGCATGATGTCGATCAGCGGCGTCTGGTGCAGGCGCTGGATGCCGTGGTCGAGGATGCGGTGAACGCGGTTGGTGTTGATCTCAATATGGCGTCGGCGCCGCTACTTGCCCGCGTGGCGGGGCTGGGGGCGTCCTTGGCGCAGGCCATTGTGGCGCATCGTGACGCTGAGGGCGCATTTCCGTCGCGCAAGGCACTGCTCAAAGTGGCAGGGCTGGGCCCTAAGGCGTTCGAGCAATGCGCCGGGTTTTTGCGTATCCGGGATAGTGCGGAACCTCTGGATGCCACCTCGGTTCACCCGGAGGCTTATGGCGTGGCGCGCCGGATCGTGCAGGCCTGTGGCCGCGACATTCGCGCCATCATGGGCACGCCCGAGGCGCTAAACGGTCTGCGGGCCGAGGATTTCGTGGATGACAAATTCGGTCTGCCCACGGTTCGAGACATTCTGACAGAGCTGGAGAAACCCGGCCGCGATCCGCGCCCAAGCTTTGTCACCGCGCGATTTGCCGATGGGGTGGATGATATCAAAGACCTCAAACCCGGTATGCTGATGGAGGGCACAGTGACGAATGTCGCGGCCTTTGGCGCGTTTGTCGACATTGGCGTGCATCAGGACGGGCTGGTGCATGTCAGCCAATTGGCCGATCGGTTCGTCAAGGACCCGCATGAGGTGGTCAAGGCGGGCGATGTGGTCAAGGTGCGCGTGACAGAGGTTGATGTTGCGCGCAAACGCATCGGCCTGAGCATGCGCAAAGACGGCGCTGCGCCCGAGACGCGCGCCAAGGACGCGCCAGTGGCGGCCAGAACTGCGAAGTCCGGCAAACCTGCCAGCGCGCCGGTGCGGCCACCAAAATCTGAGCCGCAGGCCACGCAAGGGGCCCTGGGCGATGCCCTTCGCGCAGCTCTGCGGGGCAAATCCTAACCTTCGGTTTGGATTGGGTGGCGGAAGGTCATTGCCTAAATGTAAGTGGCAGACGCATGGGGCGTGCTCCGTATGTGTCTGTTTTCATAAATTGTGTACGAGTTTGCGAGACCTGAGTGTCGCAGATGTGGGTATTCCCATGCTGCTGATAGATCGGCTGGCGGTGGCATGGGTGGGGGCAGCAAATGCCCGAACCCACACCAGAACTGACGGCGCTTCAGATCAAGACATTGTCTGCGTCAGGCCGAAATGTGGGTGGTTGCGGCAATGGCCTTGACCAGACTATCCCAGAGACCGGCGCGCGATCATGGATACTGCGCGCCACCGTCGATTTTTGGACGTATCGCTGGGCGGTAAGGGTGCACGAGCCGCCGGACCGTAGACAGCGCGCGCAGTGTCACCCGAGCCTCTGAATCCTCATCACAAAGGTGTAACGCCAGAGCGCGCGTCAATAGCCCGGGGCCGGTTTTAAACCACCGATGATCCTTTTCTCGGTCAAGGCAAGAGGCCACTGCTTTTTCAAAGGCCGTTTCGATAACGCTATGGCCGGGCGTTGCCATAACCAGATCGGTCACAACCGCCCCACGACCATCGATGAAAAACCCTGCCTCTTTCGTGTGGTCGATGAGCGGGTCAACATCTCTGCTTGGCCATTGCGTCGCAGACAGCGTAAGTCCACCCTCGACCAAAAGAACGCCCAGCATCAGAAGATCAGCCTTTTGTTCACGATCAGGAGCCTTCGCAAAAGCCCGGGCGGCATCGGAGCCGGCGTTTTTCCGTAGCCAACTTTGTGCGTTGCGAATGTCATGCAGAACCACCTGACGCCGCGATACCTGACGCCAAGCATCCAACAGCTGCTCTCGTTCCGAACTTGTTTCGGGAATATCAAACCAAATAGCATGGATCAGATCGGGCACTTTAGGGATACAAACATCTTGTGGGGGCTCAACGTCCAATGCCTGTTTTGCTACTTTGGCCCGCGCCGGAAGGAAAAAATCGGCAATCGCGCTCATATTACTGCCCAGATCGCCTTCGTCCCAGCCTGACGCTGCTAGAATACGGGCTTCGTTCAACAACGTGCCAACACGGGTAGCGCGAGGCCGACTAATCAGAGCTTCTTCCAAACGGCCCGCGTCTTTCGACAGCTTGGCAACGAAGCCTTCTGCCGTGTTCAAATCGGATACCAGAAGAGACATCTCGATCATATCGACAACCGGTGCTCGTGCGGCCCCCGATGCCTCCTGTGTTTCACAGGCCATCAGCGTTTCACCAATTTTCCCCAAGGAGAGCCCGGCGGAGACGTAACAAGCTAAACGCCAATCCTCATCGACGCCCGAACAAACCTTCTCAAGAAGGTCTGCAACGCGGTGGGCTGCACCGGTTGCAATCAGCGCTTGGGTGGCAAGACGCAAGAATTGGGGGTCGGCGGGCCAGCGGCGGCAACAAGCCCAGAGATAGCGAACCGCCAGCATGCCAAATCCTCCAGAGACGAGAACACGCCCCAGACGCTCTGCTGCCTCAGACTCTCGGCGCGCTACAGGATGGCTCCGAACCCAGTCCAGGGCAGCGCGCGGCCCGTTGCGCAAGAGCTGATCCTCGATCGCAAAAGCATGCAGGTCAGTGATAGGCCATGAACGGGAAGCAAAAGATTTGCTTAGGCGCTCTGCAAGGTCTGAAGAGCGATTTAGCCAGACGTGCCGCACGATCTGCAGCGCCTGGTACCATGGGATGTCATCCGAGCCGGCCACGATCTGCAGCACGTCGTCGTCTGAGAGGCCATTTTGAGCCCGCGGCGCATCAAGCTGAAGCATAAACCTGTCGATGTCGAACTCTGGAGCAGCAAGGCCAAGATGGCGCTCGTCCTCGCATATTGGCGCAACAAGACCTTGAGCGTCTTTCGTCTGTGTCGCTTGCGCGGCATCAAGACGTGCAATCGCTTCGTCTGCCAACACATCGAATGCTGACAAATTCAGGCTCTTTAGCTTAGACCACAGCACCCGCGCGTCTTGCACGGCACCTTGATCTTCGGCGAGGTTGGCACGCAGTTGTAAAAACCAAGGAGCAAACTGCGTATCCTCAGGCGCGCTTTCTACTAGGCGCAGGGCGCGCTGGTAATCTCCGGCACCACGGCATGCTTGCGCAGCACGCAAGACGATTTCGGGATGATCCGAATGATGCATCAGCGCTTCGTTTGCAAAACTGACAGCACCTGCGTAATCGCCGGATTGCAATGCGATTTCGATCCGCGCGAGATGTGCCAAGTCGTGATCCGGGCGAAGTGCTAAAAGTCGCTCACAAAAAGATGTCGCATCCTCTAATTTTGCCGCCTTTCGGTGCAACGAGATGACGAAAGCAAGATCATCTGGCGCTTCGATAGTCCTCGATGTCATGATCCCAATGGCTTCAACATGCCTCTGTGCAAGGTCGAGTGCTTCAGCAGTCTTTCGATGTAAAATTGGCTCATTGGCTAGGGTTGCGAGGGCCTTGTGCCCAATATCCGCAGCAGCGTCCGCTTCTCCGCGTGCAAGCGTCATCTCAACAAGTCCGACCCACGCCCAGAGGTGATGAGGATTTGCATCAACGATCTGGCGGAACAAAGACTCGGCCAAGTGGGTCTCACCAGCTTCGGCGAGACCACCCGCGAGGCCAAAGCGCAAGGCTGCAAGCCAACCTTGGTCACCAGTTTGGCCTTCAAGTTGAAACGCCAGACTGCGCAGGGTCTGAGCAAAAGTGCCGCTATGATCGTCACGGTCGCACTTGGTCATACATGTGCCTTTGCGTTTTTCTGTCTCACTCTACACGTGGTCCCAGTCAGTAGCGCTCAATTCGCCAAGTGGTTCAATACTCGTGAATAAGTGTCGATTCTTTACGAGCGGCCAAACGGGCTATCTGACGTTCGAACCGCATCTTCGGAAACCTCGGCAAGGATGGACAATTAGGGTTGAAAATGGCCCCGTGTAGATCAGAGACAACCCGAGAGAATAGACCGAGAACCAAGGTATCACGATCCAGCACATCCAACCCGGACAGCCATAGCCAAACGCTTGTGACGAGCGCTAGAACAGCACCGTCAGGCATGCGTGACTCGATCCACATCATCGCAAGCATCAGCGAAGGCTAGGATCAAGCCATGCCCAGTCACAGAAGTTTCATCCGATTTGGACCAGTGTCCGATCGCCTGACACGCCAATTGGCGCAGGTGGATCAACTGAACCACCTCTGACAGCAAAACGGCGGCCTACACACTTTGGACGCGTGAAATTACGCTGAATATCAGGCGGCGTCTTTGATGCCCAAACGTTTGCGAAGTGTAGCAGGCAAATACCGAGACGTCGTGATCCGAGGAGTAGAGTTCTCGGATATCGAGCGGGCGTCGCCATAGAGCGATACATACTCTTGGTAATTGTCGAAGGCTTGCCTCCCGATGTAGTCTATATACGTCTCTACCGGCAGACCCTCGGCCAAGATCACGTCATGGTTCTCAGTCTCGACATGGTAAACCGAGTGACTGTCGCCCAATTCGGCCAACGGAACCTGCGTGATGGAATAGCCATTGACCATCGCACCGGCGTTGACGAGCAAACCATCGATGAAAAGAGCGTGGTCTGCCGTCAAGGTCAGGTCGCGCACCGGCAATCCGTTCTCTAGCGCGCCTTGGTCCACACGGATAAGGTCATTGCGCGCGGCAGACCCGAAGCGGGTGGACGTCGTCTGCTTTCCTACCCACATCACCCGGGTCAGGGTGCCATCCGACTTGACGACCTGTGTGCCGATTTCCAGATCCTCAACATTGATGTCGCCCTCTGCCGTCGCAATCCGCGTACCTTCAGCAAAGCAGGCCCGATCAAATGTTTCACCACTATTCAGTGCCAAAGTGGGCGGGACAACAACAGGTTCCTGATCAAGAAAGACGGCAAAGAAACCCGGAAATTCCAAAAATTCAAATACCGGCCAGATCGTGCCGTCCACCTCCATTGTGCCGAGGTACTCATAATTCAGAGAATTGGTTGGCTCAAAATAGGTGTCACCGATTTCGAATGTCGTGTCTGCATCGCCATCCGTGATGGTAAAGTTTCCGTTCTGAATTGAGGGCGAGCCGCTGCTGTACGTAATGGAGTGCGTTGACGTAAATGAGCCCATTTCAGTTTATCCTTGATGATTAAATGCATATCGCGACTTTACACTCATCTATAAGCAGGTTGCGTCAGGGGGTCCAGCAACTTAACAGATAAGTTTACGCGCGAAGTGAAAAGTCAGAATAAAAACAAGTGCTCGCATTGGGAGATGTCTTGCGGAGAAGCTTCCACTCTGACCTAAGTTTGGACGAGAGCCGCAAGATTGCGAGGTGAGGTGGCTCTTCGACCACGCCGTATTTCAAGCCTGTGTTCGATGCAATGTTGGTCTGCCCCCATCGGGTGGTCCGATTTGATTGTTAGTGCATTGTGGGCCTTTGATCCAGCGGAACGATGCTTTCGGGCGCGGGTGGGCGATAGCCCAATGCGCTGTGCGGCCTGACCGTGTTGTAGTGAACCCGCCATTGCTCGATCAGGATTTGGGCTTCCTTCAAGCTGTAAAAGATTTCGCCGTTCAACAGCTCGTCACGGAACCGGGCGTTGAAGCTTTCGCAGTATCCGTTCTCCCAGGGTGATCCCGGCTCGATATAGGCCGTCTTCGCTCCGACGGCGGCGATCCAGTCCCGCACCTTCTGAGCGATAAATTCCGGGCCATTGTCGGATCTGATGTATTCAGGCGGGCCGCGGAGGATGAACAGATCGGTCAGTGCATCCAGCACGTCCGTTGAGTTGAGCTTGCGATCGACGCGGATCATGAGCGCCTCCCTGGTGTATTCGTCGATAATGTTCAGTGTCCGGTAGACACGGCCATCTGCGGTGCGATCCTGGACGAAGTCATAGGACCAGACATGGTTGGGGCGCTCGGGCCGCAGACGCACGCACGACCCGTCGTTCAGCCAGAGCCGCCCCTTTCTCTTCTGCTTTTGAGGGACCTTCAGCCCTTCACGCCGCCAGATGCGTTCGACCCGCTTATGGTTCACACACCAACCTGCATTGTTGAGCAGGCCAGTGACCATGCGATATCCATAGCGCCCGTACTGATCAGCCAATTCAATGATGTCGTCGGTCAGACGCTGCTCGTCAGCACGGCCTTGCGGCATCTTACGCTGCGTGGATCGGTGCTGCCCCAGTGTGCGACAGGCCCGGCGCTCTGATACGCCAAGTTCCCGCCGCACATGGTCGATGCATTTCCGGCGACGCGAAGGGCTCAGAAGTTTCCCTTTGCTGCCTCGGTCAGGATCAGCTTGTCCAGGGTGAGGTCGGACACAGCCCGCCGCAATCGCTGGTTCTCTTTCTCAAGCTCCTTCAGGCGTGCGAGCTGAGACCTCCCCATCCCGCCATAGAGCTTACGCCACCTGTAGAACGTCTGCTGTGTCACGCCGATCTGGCGCACCGCCTCGGCGATCGTCGCGCCTTGTCCTTGCAGAACTTCAACCTGCCGAAGCTTCGATACGATCTCTTCGGGCTTCTCTCGTTTTCCAGCCATCGCTGATCCTCCAATTCACGGGACAATCTATCCCAGTTGGTGGACCACTTTCAGGGGGCTACTCCAACGCCAGCCCCGTCAAGATTGAATTGCTGGAGGTCAAAGACGTCGATTGCTACAGAATCGTGGCGGTTCTCGGCAAAGCATTTTGCGAGGCCGATAAAGAACTTGCCCTCGAAAACACCAATCTCTGCAATCGGACCGGCACCGATGGCCTGTCTCAGCGGCCATATGCTTTGCCACAGTTGGGGGATACACCACCCATCGACCTTGTGAATGCCAGTCTGGAGATATGCGTTCAAATCCGTGCGCGCTGCGTGCATCTGGGGCTGGTCCTTGAATTCATGGTGTCAGAGGTAAAGGGCGTTGAACTGGCCCAAAGCCTATCAGGCAAAACCCCCGCAACGCCAGAGAGGGATCACGAAAAGAACTCTTGCAAGCGACGCTTAAGCGTCCCGTCCGCAATCACGGGCAGGGCGACGTGATGCGTGTCGACCCCTGCAAGGATCTCGACCTGAGCGTTCCCAAGACCCGCCAAGGCCTGCGCGCGGGCAACATCTGGCGCGTAATCGCCGCCAATGATCTGAACCAGTTTGGTTTCGGGTTTTGCGTTCAGAGCGCCCCGAAGATCATAGGATTGCAGATCGCCGCTGAACAGCTCCACCAACCCCTGCTGGACATGTGGCAGTTCATCATGGTCCGCCAGAGCCGGTGTCACAAAGCCAGCCAGTGAAATCACCTCATCTGCACCGATCGCCAACCCGGTGCGAAGCGCAGCATATCCTGCCGCTGATCCCCCGATGGTCAAAACCTTTCCGCCGCCAAGCTCTGCCACACGTCGGGCCAAACCAGACTGCATCTCAGCTTCGGTCTGACCAAATTCAGGGAGTCCGTTCAAATAGACCCGTCCATATGGATCGCGCAGGTAGATCACATTTGCGGGGATCTCAGATAAAAGAAGGTCGAGATGCCGATCACTCAGGTGGCTTAGCCCCCCGAGGAACCCCCCAAAGACAAGGATTGTGCCGCGCGCGCCGGCTTTCTTGACGATGCGAACATCCGCATCCTGCGTCACTTCTGGACGCGGGACCGCCGAGCCGAGCGCTGATATAGCGGCCAACAGGCTGCGTGCTGTCGGCCCGGTGGCAGGATGATCCGTCAAACTTGCCAGCACGGCCCGGCCATGCTCGTCCTGACCCACGCGCAAGCTGAACAACGCGAACTGCAATCGCCAGTTCGCACCGGTCTGCGCCGTGGCGTCGATCTGCGCTAGGGTCTCAAAAATGGCGCGATCCTCGGAATGATCGAGAAAAATCCGGTTGAGCCGATACAAAGACCGCCACTCGAGCGGATGCAGGTCGAGCGTCCTCCGCAACACCGTGAGCGACAGATCAAAGCGGCCTGCCGCCGCCGCAAACCGACACAGACGGCAGAGCGTTTCAACATCCTCCGCGCCCGCCTCCCAAAGCGACAACACCGCATCGGTCGCCGCATCCATCGTGCCGACGAGTGGCAATACCTGGCTTTTAATGCGTGCGGCATAGGCTGGAAGCGGCCCGGCGCGTTCCGCCCGTTCGAGCATGTCGATGGTCAGGGCTGTATCCCCGCTGACATGGGCACGCATCGCAAGCCGAAGTTGCACCACGGAACTCTCAGGTTTCAAGTCATGAACCGATTTCAGAAACGTGACCTGTTTTTTTTGCGGCACAGAGCCCAAGAGCGTATTCAGCGCTGTGGTCATCATCGGCTCGTCAATCTCGATCTCTGCCAACCGGGTCAGAAAGAGCGTGCATGCCGCATCATGCTGTGCAGCCTTACAGAGGCTTTGCAGATGAGACATCAGGACCCAAGGATTCTCGGGTCGTGCCTCTGAGAGAGCAGATGCAAGCGTGACCGCCTGCGCCGCATCGCCCTTGGCCAGCGCATATCGCACCTCTGCCAGTCGCGCGGGCAGAAAATCAGGCTGTTGGTCGAGGATGGCATCAATCTGGCGAGAGGCCCCGTCCAGATCTCCCCCTAAGATCATTTGATTGACGGCGGCGCTGTCCCATTGGGTCTGCGAAGTCTCGGTCATGAAGTTTCCTTTTTTCGCCGGGAGTGTCGTGGTCGGGTTTGATGTCGAAGCTCTGCCGAGTGCTTGCATGTTTTCCTCGCGGATCGCGCGAACGAGTGCGGCGTCCGGATCAGCACCAGAGAAGACGTCCTTACATCGGACATGTTTGCGCCCAGAAGTTAGGAGTTTGGCCGCATCTTGCCAATGAGAATCAAGCTGCACGGCAATGGCATCCGGCAAGCACGGCGGATCACTCGCCAAGAGGCTGGGCAGAGCGTCGAGCGCCTCGGCCCAACTGGTGGCAATATCCTGCGCGCGGTTCATTTGTACGGCTTGCCCCATAAACTTGTGGAGCAGGGGCACCGCCACGAGCTTTGATGCCACCCCGTAAGCTGCAGCGGTGATATGGCCATGCAGCGAACTGCCGAGATAGGCGTCGGAGCCCGCGATGACCGCCGCCATATCAATCAGATGCTCGGTATCGGTGATGGAAAAGGTGCAATCAGGCTTCAGCCGGCGGATCTCCTCCGCAATCGCGTGGTCACCGTGGCACCTTCCGAGCGCAACCAGTACCGCAACCGTGCCTGTCCTGCGCAGCGCGCCCTCAAGGGCGTTTGCAAAGCTCGGGATGTCGACACCTGCCAGACTGCGCGCCTTGACGTGGAGCGCCACAACCCTCTTCTCGTCAGGTATCCCAAGACTGGCGCGGATATCGCGGAACCTGTCTTTCACCAACGCAAGCGGCCACAGGCGCGCAAGGTCCAGGGCCGTATCGGGGATCACAGACGGCCTTCGACCTGACCACAATTCCAGTCCTTTGGCACTATCGTTGTCGCGCACCACAAAGCGGTCTGCAGCATCCACCGTCCGCTGCAACCACTCAGGCGCCTGCCGGTCCACCCTCTGCTGCAACACGCCTGGCCCGTTCCAAATGACGGGCAACCCCTGCCGCACCGCCTGCGCGGTGGCGCCGATCCACAACGCGGCATAGGCTGTCGCCGAATAATCCGGCAACTCGAAATCCTTGGTATGCACAATGTTCCCGCCCCCGATCAGGACGGCATCGAAGCGGTCGACATCTCGGACAAACTCCGAGTAGGAGAGAGGCAAGACGGCGTCGCGGTAGCGGGTCGCATGGGCGGTTGGAGAGATTGCAACCACTTCGACACCCAAAGGCCCAAGACGTTGCTTGGCGATCAAAGGGAACAGCAGGTCACCATAGTTCTCGACATCAAACGTGCCAAAAATCGCAAGACGAAGCGGGCGCTCTTTGGGCATGTTCCACCTCCAAGTGGCGCGACCGGGCGCGGCGTGCGCTCAGGCTTATGGGCGGCATCCGGATATTCGACTTGCCATTCTTTTGCCGGAACATCAGTGTGTTGGCAAGAGCGGGGCCCGGACACAGATGCGTCTTAGTGTGGGTTCAACTCGTCCAAATGCGACAGGAGCCCTGCCTTAGATGACTGACCACATTGCAAATGTGGGATTTGACCACCAATCCGCCCCCCGGCTGGCGACACTGGTTCAGGACGCAGAGGCGCTGTTCAAGGCGGAACGCTTTGTCGAGGCGATGGCCGTCTTTGAAACTGCCGCCCAACTCCATCCACCGCACAGCACTGTGCTGATCCGTCTTGCAGGGCTCTCGACCCGCATGGGGCAGTTGGACAAGGCGCAAGAGTATCTGGGTGTTCTGCGCGAGCGCTTTCCGGATTTTCAGTGGACCCCCATGGTCGAAGGTGATCTGGCCATGGCGCGGCTTGATTATGCCCGTGCAATCGCGCTCTACCGCGAGGCACAGACCCGGATGCCCGATAAGGCAGCGATCAAGACGCGCTTGGATGAGGCCGTGGCCGAGCACGCCCGTGAGTTTAGCTGGAATGCGCCGGTCGAGATCGAAATATGGCCAGCGTCCGGCCCGTCGACCTTTCTTGAGGCCGCTCCACAAGACCGGGTTCTCGTCGTGTCATGGGACCTTGGCCATAATGTTGCCGGGCGCGGCATCACCATGGCCGAAACCATCTGCGACACCCGGCCCACCGCCATGGCCGGGCCCCTCTTCCCCACCTATGGGGATGCCCTATGGTCGCCACTGGCCGAAGCAGATCGCCGCGTGCCGATCGCAGGCTGGCGCGCTCCTCATTTTCGCCACTTCCTCGAAGGCGCCCTGAAGCTGGTCAAGACCTGGCCCGCAGCAACGGTCTGGGTGTCGAAACCCCGCTTTCCGGGGCTTCTCATCGGCCTGCTATACCGGGAAATCCTTGGTGCCCGCATTATTTGCGACCTAGACGATGATGAATTGGCTTTTGTCAAAGGGTCTGCGCCACGCGATTTCAACAGTTTCCTAGCAGAGTTCAATCCGCAAGATTGGGATCGCCCGCATGGTCGAACCTGGACAGAACTTGGGATGGGCATTCTGCCATTTGTTGATGCCGTCACCTCTTGCAACCCGGTCCTTGCGTCCCGCAATACCGCCACATTGGTTCGCCACGGCCGCTCTCAAATCGACGCGCAAAACGCCATGGCACGTCGAGACGCCACGCGCTCAGAGCTTGGCTATACGCCCTCGGATCGGGTGGTGTTGTTCCTTGGAACCCCCCGGAGGCACAAGGGCCTTGTTGAACTGGCACATGCTGTTGTCGCCTTGAACCGCCCGGATGTGGAACTCTGCATCGTTGGTTCGGTGGCAGACCCGGACATGGAACGCGAACTCTCCGCCATACCAGGCCTCAAACTGCGCCGGATTGGTGCGCAACCCTTCTCGCGCGTGCTGGACCTAAATGCCGTGGCGGATGTGGTGGTGCTCTTGCAGGATCACGATAGCCCGATAACCCAAAGCCAGACACCTGCCAAGCTGACTGACGCCATTGCCGTCGGGACCCCGGTTCTTGTGACCGAGGCAGGCCCCGTTGCCGATGTGATCGCCTCGGGCGCCGCCATGGCGATCCGAAAGGGCGACATTTTGGTCCATCGCCTTGAGGCCGCGCTTGCGGCTGATCGGCAATCAGGTCACGCACACCCGTTCTTTGCCAACGAGATGTCCTATGAGGCGAACCTTCCGAGAGCGTTGCAGGCGATTGCGGCGGCGCATGCGGCCCCGCCGCGCGTCTACCCGGACATGCCCGGCCTGTTGTCGTTTCTGCGCCGCGAAATGCCTGGGGTGCTCTCGTCAGATATTGGCACTCTCACTGCACCATGGCTGGCCCATGCAACCGCACCTGCGCCTCTGGTGGACCCTGACCAACCGATCAACGTGGTTTTCTTCTGGAAACAGAATGATTCAGGTCTTTATGGACGTCGGCAAGACATGCTGTTGCACGAACTCTCGCTCAGGCCGGAAGTCGGGCGTATTCTGCACATCGACGCTCCCTTTCCTGTGACGGACCTCCGGGTTCACACAAACCCGATGCGTGCGCCCGTCAACGCCGAAGGGCCGATCATCGCCGCGACCACTTTGGCCCGGATGACGGGTTTGGCCGACGAGGGCAATATTCATCGTCGCAGCTTTTTAATCGGAACTCCGGGTCAGACCATGCTGGGCCGCCCGGTTCACAGCCATGAAAGCTTCCCAAACGCGGTCGAAGCTTGGATGGACGATCTCGACATGCGCAACAATTGTATTGCGTGGGTCTGTCCGGTGGTTCAGGGCTTCGAACAGGTTCAGCAACGGCTCCGTTTTCCCTTTGTCATCGGTGATTATATCGACGACCAACGCTGCTGGCCCATGTCCGAGCAGCGGCGCCGGAAAATTGAACAAAACTATCGCTTCATGGCGCAGACCGTGGATGTCGCGATCACGAACTGCGCCGCCATGCAAGAGGCCCTGAAACAAGAGTCGCTTGCGCCTCTGCTCGTACCCAATGGCATCGACATGCGCGCCGAAATGCCCGTGGCCGCCCCCGAAATCACCCTTCTGGGTGGCCCGGTGATCGGCTATTGCGGCAATATGGACGACCGCTTTGATTTTGAGCTGGTCGAGGCACTGGCGCAGGCAAGACCGCAGTGGCAAATCGTTCTGATCGGCAAGCTGTCCCGCCCTGCACACCGGGAACGGATGACCGCCTTGCCGAATGTTCATCTGCTTGGCATTCGCCCTTACGATCAGGCACGGGCCTGCATTGCGGGTTTCGACGTGGCAATTGTTCCGCACGAGCGCTCGGATCTGTCGGATCGGATGAATCCGCTCAAGGTCTATGTCTATCGGGCGCTTGGCTTGCCTGTTGTCGCGACGGACATTGCCAATCTCGATGATCTGCGCGACGATCTGACCATCGCAGAAGGTGCCGATGGCTTTGTGACCGCAATCGAGGCGGCGTTGGTCAGGGTGGCAAAACAGGGGCGGCGGTTCTTGCCCCCCGATCTGAGAGCCTCCCTGTCTTGGCAAAACCGTATGGACACAATCTGGTCAGAGGTTGACCAACGCCTGCGCTCCAAGATGTCTGGATCCGTGTAAAGCGGTTGCTCAAACCGGGGCGGCACAGAATGCTAATCTGAGAAAAATCAACGGCTTTAGCCGCTTTCATAGGGTCGACAGGCAGAGCCGACACAGGCGGTATCCCCGTGTAATCGACCACTGCGTTACCAGCCGATCAGGCTCGGCTCCGGGCTGCGGCAGAGACACTCGAACACGTTGCATCACCGCATCCAGAAGCAGAGACAGGAACTGACGACTTGCCTGCCCCCCAACACACGCCAGTGGGCCAAGAGAAAACGTGGCCGTTGGTTGACGGGGCCGATCCAACAGGCAGGTGTCAGGCTCTTGCCAGAGCGCAGGGTCCCGGTTCGCAGCGGAAAAATCCAGCACCACAAGACTGCGCGGCGGTAGCCAGACATCGCCAAGGTTCAACCCCGTCGCTCCGATTTGCCGTGTTCCATATCGGATTGAAGTCATCAGCCGCTCCACCTCTCGGATATAGCCGGGGCGCAGCTCGGGCCGCGCGCGCAATGTCTCCTGAAGCTCTGGGGTCTCCGCCAAATGGGCCAGCATCGACACGCTTGTGTAGGTGATCGGCAAAAGCGCCAGAAACGCAGGAAAAATCCAATGCGTGATCGGCATTTCACGCGCCTTGCCGCGTGTTTTCTCCAAAATTGACAGGTCCTGCATCACGGCACGCGCCAGAGGTTCAACAGGTGCAAGATCGCTCGGCCCGTGCCGCTCGACCGTGAGCATTATCGCCAGCAACCCGTCTTCGACCCTCTGACCCAACTCGGGGTCGATGGCCAACGCCGTTGCCCGACATGCGCCAAGTATGGGGCGCAAGAGGTCCGCCATCACATCGACCGTGCGGCCTTCGGTTGAGGCAATAGCCCCAAGCGCGGACGCCATGTCCAGATCCTGAAGCGTGCCTTGAAAAAGCCGCGTGATTGCAATGGCATCACGTCTTTCTGCGTCGTTGGGAACCCGATGTGCGCGCGCCACGATCCTTACGATTTCCATCGTTTGCTCAAGTGTAACCCCCTGTTGCGACATAAACCGCGCCATCGCCTTGGGGGTCAGCATATCCACCGTCGTGGTTGGATCGGTCAGAACGGTCCGCACATCGCACATCCGCGAGACGATCCACTGCCCATATCCGCGCTGTTTTGGCAGCCCAACCAGCAACGGATCGGCGTTGGGGTCCAGCGCAGGCGGGGCGGCCAACCGCGGAGCATCTTGCGTTGGGGGGACAGGTGAGGGCATGAAAAGCTCTGGACAGGATGGGGCAGGGGAATCGATCAAGGATATGAGTAAAGTTTTCCCGGCCAAAGTGACAGGTTTATCGACCCCAGACATCTCCATAGCCATCACCTGCTGGAACATGGAGCGGGAACTTCCGCGCACCCTTTGGTCGTTGTCCCGTGCCTTTCAGCAGGGGGCAGATGACTTGACTTGGGAGATCATCGTTGTCGACAACGGCTCAGACCGTCTTCCCCTCTCCCCCACGATGAAGCCCGCGCCGCGCATCCTCGCGGCCCGCCACCCCGCGCCCTCGCCCGTGGGTGCCATGAATGAGGCGCTTGCGCTTGCGCGTGGGCAGATCATCGGTGCCTGGATCGACGGCGCTCGCATGGCCTCGCCTAATCTACTGGCCAGTGTCGCCCGCGCGGCCAAGGCCCATCAGGCGCCGGTCATCGCCATCCCCAATCGGCAATTCGGATCAGAGCGCCAAGCCACCGCCGCGCTACAAGGATATGATCGCGCAGCAGAAGATGCGCTGCTTGCGGCGGCTGGCTGGCCAGAACCCTCGGCCGATCTGTTCGCCGTGTCTTGGCCGGAAGAGCCCTCGCCAACAGCGCCCATGCTGGAATCAAACGCCTTGTTCCTGCATCGCAATAACTGGGCTGCGTTGAGCGGCTATGACCCTGCCTTTGTCGAGGCCGGCGGTGGGATGTGCAATCCGGATATGCTGGACCGCGCCCTAAGACACCCGGGCACCCAGTTCATCCGCATGTCGGGCGTGGCTACCTTTCACCAGTTTCACGGCGGCACGTCGACCTCGGACGAGATGCGGGCGGTTGAGATGGTCAAAAAGGCCACACGCGCCTACGTCGCCCTGCGCGGCCATCCCCCGCGCAAGCAGCGCGCGCGCGGTTGGGTTTACGACGCCACAACCGCCACGATGGACTATGGTTCGTCCAAAGTCTGATTGGCCCCGCGCGCATCGCGGAAAGATGGCATCCCCCAATGGTTCAACGCCAAAGCGAGGGTCGGCCCTCCCTACCGCGGGTCCGCGTCCAAGGTCGCCGCCTCGCGCATCACAATCCCGGCGGAATGGCGCAGGATGTCGCGGTGTCTCCTGAGGGCCTCTGGCTCTAGATCGATCTTGGGCTTTGCCTCGAGCAAATAGGTGCCGTGATCCTGACCGCGGACCATTGTCGCATAGCCCTTGGTCGTGCCACGCTGCGCCACATCCCCGGCGATATACCGGATGGCAAACCCAATTCTGCGGCCCGTGGTTGCGCGGTTCGTCGCTGAGCCATGCACCAGCATCACATGGTGGAGCGACATTTCTCCGGGTCTGAGCACGCAATCCACTGCGCGCGTCTCGTCTACTGGCTCTCGCACTTCTTCGCCCAATGGCAGCATAGAGGACGCGGCATTTCGGACGGCATGGGGCACCGCCGCGGTATGGCTCTCTGGTATGACACGTAAACACCCGGTTTCCGGCGTGCTTGGCGTAAGAGCAAGCCAAGCGGTCAACCCCCTTGGCGCATTCAGCCCCCAGCAGGTTCCATCCTGATGCCACGGCACCACATCGGCAGAGCCCGCTTGCTTGCAAAAGAAACTCGATCCCCAGCACAGCACATCAGGCCCCAGGATTTCGGCAACGCGCGCAACGATCCGCGCATCTTGCACAACATCCCAAAGAAACGGAAAGAGCAGATGCCCTTTGACGTTCAGCAGTTTGAAAATACTTGGCCCGAGCCGCTCTTCCACCTGCTCGAACTTTGCGACAAGCTCTGCCGCCTCCGCCTCGGTCATCACCGGGACAGCCGAGACATAGCCGTCCCTCGCGTAGCTCTGCATGATATCCTCGGTCATGTCCCAGTCTCCGGTGATGGATCAACCTGCCTAAGGTGGGCCTCTTTCGCGCGGCGGATCACCCGCCCGGCCTGGCGGATGACATCCGCATGCCGTGCGAGCGCGTCAGCGCTCAGCGCGCCCTCTGGTGCGGTTTCTAGCGGCATCCCCGATATATTGCGCCCGCTCACCAGTGTTACGGTGGCCCCATCTTGGCTGATGGTGGCTGGTACATAGCGGATAACGAACCCAAGCCGTCGATCCGACGAAAGATTGCGCCCAGACCCGTGCAAGACGAGCGGATGATGCAAAGACATTTGACCCGGTCGAAGCACCAGTGCGCGCGCAAGAGAGCGGTCGATTTCCTGCCGTACTGCCTCGCGCGCACCCAGCATGTTGCGGGCATCCTGCGTATCGAGATGCGCCAATTGCCGCGTGTGTGTGCCCGGGATCACCTCCATGCAGCCCGACTCGGAATTGGTAGCACTCAGCGCCAACCAGGCGGTCGCACCAATTGCGTCGCTCAGTCCCCAAAAGGTTGCGTCCTGATGCCAGGCCACATACCCGTCAGATCCCGCCGGCTTGTCGATAATGCTTGATCCAATGCAATAAATGTCAGGCCCCAGCAGGCTTGAAACGGGGCCGACGATCTGCGGATCATGCACAATGTCCCAAAGAAACGGCAGAAGCAAATGCGGCTTGACCCGTGTCAATCCTGAGAGGCGTCCATGCGATTGCGCCTCCTGTGCCTCGATATGCGCGCGTATCGTCGCGGCCTCCTCTTCCGACATGACGTCGAGAGGACAGAGCACGCCATCATGCCCGAAAGAGGCGCAGGATTCGGGGGTAAGCGCATGGCGTTGTGAGGAATAGGCATCCGTCGAGGGCATGGGCTAGAATGGCTCCGTTTCGTGTATGTCCTGCCCCGTCAGGGCGGCTTTGCGGTCCTGCGGCGTGCTGAAAGGCGTCATCGCCCAGCTCAACCCATCTTGCCTCAGACCTTCACGAAAGGCGAGCGCTGCGAACGCGAGCCGCTCACGCCGTTTCGCGTCTGGTCCGGCCCGAAATGTCTCGGCAACTCTGTCCCAATGGCGATCAAGTCTGGCGAGCACATCTGGCGGTATGGGCTGTGATGGGCCTTGCACAGCCTGTTCCAGCGCGGCAAGCGCCTCTGGCCAATCCTTCATCAGGTCGCAACTACGCCCCAGATGTCTGACAAGGCCGTCGAACTTTCGGTAGGCCGGGCGCGCCACCAAAAGCCCAGGCACACCATACGCAGCGGCGGTGATATAGCCGTGTAGCGATGACCCGGCATAGGCACGCGCATGCGCAAGAAGTGCTGCGATATCCCGGAGCCCGCGCGGCCGGTCAAGGGCTGCGGCGGCCACCCCCCGCGCCACAAGTGCTGCCGTCAGTTCGCGCGCCATCCGGTCGTCGGCATGCGCTGTGCCAAGCCCGATCACAATCGGCGATACGTCAAGGCGCGTGCACATCTGCGCCAGACTTTCGGCGAGGTCGCACAGCGATGCCTCCCCAAGCGATCGGCGCCGAACATGCGTTGCCAGCACCCGGTCTGTCCGTGTCACGCCCAGAGTGGCGCAGACCCGGGCAAAATCTTGGGCCAGTTCTGCTTTTGGCCAGACTGTTTCAAGGCCCAGAATCGTATCTGGAACGATCTCGACCTCTGGATGCTCTGACAGGCCCACCATCCGGATCGAACCGGCATCCCGGAGTGCAAGGTAATCGGCACAGTCAAAGGCCGCCGCCGCGAGCGGCTTTAGTCCGGGCCGAAGAGGGTGCGGAACGCCGGGGGCATTCCACGCCACAGGCACATCCCGCAACGCCGCCGCCAACGTGGCCCCGAGCCAGGTCAAGGGGCCAATCGCAGCGCCGATCCCACCCTCGCGATACTCTTTGAGCGGGTCCATGCGATGGGTATGCACAATATATCCGCCGCCTATGAGTAGGCCATCACACGGGGCAAGCGGATCAAAGGCTGTGGCAAGGTCGCGAGATGCCATCGCCTCGCGCAGGCCGGTTTCTGCCCCGGTCGGTGACATCGCATGCACGCGACATCCGCGACGGCCCAGTTCATGTGCGGCAACCACGGGGAACATGAGATCGCCGAAATTCGGCATGTCGAACATGCCGGTGATCATGATATCGAGCGGTCTTTTGCCGCAAGCGTTGCCCATGGCTATGTCGTCGCTCGGCTCTCGCCAATCGGATGAGCGAGATGGTGGCCAAGGGCCCTGACGCTCGGATTGTCAAAAACCTCATTAGGGTTCACTTGAATGGCGAACTGCTCGTTCTTCTGGGCGCCGATGTTTGTGGTTTCGGTGGTATCAAGCCCGTAGACATCGAAACGGTCCTTCGTCGAAACGGGATCCGGCACCTTGATCACTGTGGTGATATATGCCGCCATCCCGCCGCGGATCACGCCCTTGTCAGCGGGTTGGATTAGAGGTGTTCGGCTGGGCATGAATCACCTGCGTTATTTCGTTATGGGCCAGATGTGGGTTGGCCTAAGTATCCCCGAATTATCCCGGTCTTGCAATCAATTGGGCCAGACGCCGATCAGATCACGACTGGGGAGAGAGGACGTGTAACCCGCCCCCCCTGTCGCGCCGCACAGGGCAGAACCACCCCGCGTTCCAGTGCCAAGGCGTCAAACCACACGAAGCTTGCCCAAACACATTTGCTTTGGAATTCAAAGACTCGGTCGAACACCCGTTGCAGTGCCGTGTGACGCAATTCGCGCCCGATCCATTGTCATACTCAACGGGCCTGCCACGACCGATCAAGCGATCCTCGCCATAACGCTTCGCGACAGCGGCCATTACTGCATCCAAGCCTCGTGACGCCTTCTCATGTCCCTGCCGCGTCTAGGCTTTTTTACTTGTGCAGCACCCAGGTTTGCCGTTTTGCCTCGATCTCGAACCCATGGTCGCGTGCGAACTCTTTGATTGCCTCCTGCATCACAAAGCATCCGGATTCGTCCGGCCAGAGCCAGTCATCACCACACAAGATCGCATCGGGATAGAGCGCATAAGCCGCATCAAGATCGGCCCGATGCTTGAACGCGTCGATATAGATCATGTCCACCGGAATTTCCCGGCGCCTCAGGTAATAGAGCGCCTCAGGCGAGAACCGACGAACCGGATAGAAGCGATGCCTGAAGTCCCGCAGATTGTTCAGGGCGACAGCAAAATTCCCATAGTCGGACAAGAGGCGGGCGATGCGTTTCACTTCGGTATCTGACAGATGTTCAACATGGAGCGACATCGACGGATGATGTGCCATCCCCAAAACGTAATCCGCCCAGTTGCCATCCCAAGGATCAACGCCAATCAAGTTTAGATCAGGATTTGCCGTCAGCCAGTGCAGCGCCGATCCCCCCAAGAAACAGCCCACCTCAACCATGAGACGCACGTCCTTTGCGACGATCTCACGCAACACGATGTCGCGTCCCCCATCGCCATTCGCGTCCAGCGCCAGCTTGAATGGTGCGTGGTCTTCCCATGGGAAATCCGGCCATGGATTGTCGCGTCTCAGCGCCTCTAATCCCAACATGAGCTGCGACCCCGGTGGCGCGTCTTCCGCAGGATAGCTAGCATCCACCTCGTTGCGCGCCGTCCGAACCGCCGCCGAAGCCCCCGGTGCGATGGTCCTCTCAGGTTTTGGCGCGCTCTTGGATCGGGCTTCGGCCAAGACCACCGCAGGCGGATGCGCCCCCTTGCAATAGTGGAATACGCTATGCCCCGACGCGCCTTGACGCGCCGCCGTGGGGATCGCTGCGCGCCGCAGGTCGTCGCGGTCAAAGATCTCAATTGGCTCGATCAGATGTGGGCCTGTTCCCCAAACCTCTTGCAGCAAATCCCTCAGATCGCTTGACCCGAAAATGCGCATGTGATCCTTTTCGCCAAAGCGTGCCAGGCGCTCAGCATCCGTCAGATCAGGCGATAGATCTTCGTCAGTCTTCTCGCCACGGATCGGGACAGACAGGAAATGCAGCCCGCCCGGTGCCAATATCCGGTCCAACTGACGCAAGACTTCGCGCACGTCGCACGGGACATGCTCCAGAACATGGTTGTGAAGGATCACATCATAACTGGCATCCGGGATCGCCGCGAGGTCCGTGCATAAATCCAACATGCGGATGCTTTTGTTTTGGCTTTTCTGGAAACGTTCCGCGTTCACTTCGGCCCCGTGGTAGGCATCGCCGGACAAGTCGTTGAACTTTCGCGCAAGGCTTGGTTCCGGTGCCAACTGCAGCACTCGCTTGCCCGGTTCAAAACCGCCCAGCCGATCCAAAATCATCCACATCAGCCGGTTGCGCTCTACGGCTCTGCATGTCGAGCACCGCGCGTTCTGGCGACCGTTGAAGTCTTCGTACTCGGAGCCCTTGCAAATCGGACATTCCAGATCCTTGGCACGCTCCTGCACAGGCGGTTGCACGGCACTGTGAACGCTCCGCATCTCTGGCGATGCGACTTTGCGCATCACGAATGTCGCATTGGTGTAACAGGGCTCCTGCACGCCGCTGCGTCTCACCACGGCCAGATGCCCCCCCAAAGAGCGGATGATCTCCGACAGATCGCTCCCGTAGTCGGTGAACACCAAGCATTTTGTCCCATCCCCAGCGTTATGATAGCGCTCGGGTTTGAGATGAACCAACGTTCCCTGCTCCAGTCGTGCCCGTGTCTCGGTGCGATCCGGTAGAGGATAGTCATTCGGGATAGAGAAGACATGGATGCCACCGGGCCGAAGCACACGCAGCGTCTCGGCAAAGGCTTTCTCGATATCGGGAAGATGTTCCATCACATCGCTGGTGATGATCAGATCAAAGCTGTTGTCTTGGAAAGTCAGCCGGGTCAAATCTTCGTTGCGCACGCCGTCCGAAGAGACGTCGCCAAGCGGCTCATCGGGGCGGAAATAGGACCGGACGTAGTTTTGCAAGCCTTTGAGGCGTGCAACGAACGGCCCCCGCAGCGCCGGTTCGTAGATCGATATGTCATTCAGCAGGCCGCGCTCGACAAGTTGATCAAGAGAAATCGCCCGTCCGCGACCGAACTCATCTACGATGACGCCAGCCTGGTCTCGCCAGCGCAACGTAAAGCGACAGTTCGAACAGGCATAGGATTCCCGCACAGACCGCTGATCGCCGCGAAGCATAGTGCCGACGTGACCACAGATCGTGCAGAGACCGAAAAGATCGGATTGTTGCAAGGTGTTCCCTCCGAATGACCGACTGCTTGACGCGCAGTTTCATTCGATCTTACGCACGCGCTCACCTTCTTGCGCAGGTCAAAAAATGTCAACTGCGGACACCGAGCCGATGCGCCTCTGCAAGATGCCGGTGGTATCCAACTGACATCTACGTAACGTCATTTAAGCAAGTATCCTCCCATGCCGTCATTTTTCCGCTCAACCGGAAGCATTCCACTGTTTACCTTAAATGCGACGCGAGATAGTGATGGGTCGAGAAAAACGGGACTGCTCTAGAATGAATAACAAGTTGTTTTCAAACCTTTTCCTGAGCATCGGCGCGATGAAAGCGGGCACAACATGGCTCTATGCAGTCTTGGAGCGTCACCCAGAGCTTCATTTCACGCCCGAAAAGGAACTGCATTATTTTTATCATAGGTATGTGGACAACAGTTACCTGAACGAAAAGCGACGGCTCAAGGACGCCAAGGATCGCTACCTGTTCCGCTATGATCCAGAAAAGGCGAATATCGACCGCATCCGCGCGAATTTGCATTGGGTGTCGAACTATCTGAACAGCCCTTTGGATGATTTCTGGTATCGCAATCTGTTCCAGTTGCGGGATCATCAGGTCTGGGCCTGTGATTTCTCTAATCTTCATGCCTTTGTGCCCGAGGCGGCATGGCCTAGGATTTCTGCCGACTGCGAGCGGCTGCGCGTTCTTTATACGATGCGGCATCCGCTCAAGCGGCTGTGGAGCCACACCAAGTTTCATCTTCAACTGACCGGCAAACTGCACCTCCTTGATGAGTGGACCGCCGGTGATTATGAGACCTTCGTGCGTTTACCGCATATATGGGACAATGCGGAGTACGGGGCGGTTCTACGGCGCATGAAATCTGGCCTCAAAGAGCAGGAACGCATGGTAATGTTCTATGAAGATCTTCATGCCGACCAGCGCGGTACTCTGGCGCGCATCGAAGAGTTTCTTGGTGTGGCGCCCTTTCAGTATCCGCAACCCCTGCTGAACCGCCGCTTCACTGAAAGTGCTTCGCGCCCTATGCCCGATTTCTTTGCCAAGATCTTCGCGCAGGACATAGAGCGCATTACACATGAAGTCGAAACAGAGGGTTTTGTCGTGCCAAAAGAGTGGCAGTCGCACTGAATTTTTTCGTTTCAAGAATCCGGTGCCGCGTTGCCGATAGAGGCGTTTTTGAGATAACACCGCAAATACCACGGCCAGAAAGCGTCTGAAGTCACGGCTTGCGCACCGCAAACCGTGAGAGGAGCGACAAACGTCCATTTGGGCCCTTCGGCAGCAAGGGCTGAGGCGCGGCGCGGCCGGTCTGGAAAATCTTTGGACAAATCTGAGGCAGTGGGTTCTTTGAGCCTCAAATCTCCCAGACATGACTATGCCCTTGCCAGATGCCGCTAGCGTGAGGGATGTCGCGTAAAGCCGCGTCTCAAAGCCCAACTCAAATTTTGCCGCCAACCAGAAAGATGGATTTATCCGATCATTTTTGTGGTTTGGGGCTTCAAAGGAGGAGAGCGCCCGAAGGCTTCACTTAACTCTTTGAAATCAGGGGTTTTTGGCGGAAGCTCAGGGATTCGAACCCTGGGTACCTCTCGGTACGCTGGTTTTCAAGACCAGTGCAATCGACCACTCTGCCAAGCTTCCATGCCTTAGACGACACCGGCGCATCCAGGCCGGGTTCGGCCCGGCAGTGCGCCACTGTGTGGTGCGACTGTGCCTATAGAGGTCCGGGCGATTCTGAAAGGGGGGGATGCTGGGGAAAATCGCGCATCGAACGCCTGCGCACTTTTCACGCGGGGGGCAAGGCGCTAGAGTGCGGGCGCGCGACAGGACCGGGACGATAACAGGCAAGACCGGACCACCGGCTAACACCGCTGAAAACTTGCGCATACGGGCACGGGGCAAAGGGCAAGGGGCAAGAGATGACAATTGCGGAACAGGGCAAGGGCGGACAGGTGCGGCTATCGCGGCTCGTCCTCGTCGGTGCGGCGATGATGCTGCTGGCTGGATGCGAAGAGGGCGCGCCCTCATGGCTCAAGCCCGACAGCGCCGCGCAATCCTCGACGGGGGGCGCGACGCCTGCACGTCAGTCGGTCAAGCTGGTGGAGCGTGATGTCGAGGCCCCGGATGTCTTTCAGGTGACAGATATGGGCCTTTGGGACGGGCGGCCATCGCTCGGCGGGGTTTGGGTGGCACATCCTGACGTCAAAGAACCGGAGCGGGTCATCATCCGCAGCACGGCGGATTCGAAATTCGTGATCGGCGCGTTGTTCCGGCGCGCGCGAGATATTCCCGGACCGGCGTTACAGGTGTCTTCGGATGCCGCAGCCGCACTTGGTATGCTGGCGGGGGCGCCGGTACAGCTCAATGTAACCGCCCTGCGCCGAGAAGAGGCCAAAGAAGAAACCCCCGAGCCCGAGACCGCGCCGGATGCGGCAGAGGTTCTTGCAGCACCGTCCGAGATCGAAGCGACGGCGCTTGATCCCGTCGCCGGGGCGGCGGCGGCAATTGATGCGGCCGAGGCTTCTGCGGAAACGCCAGCGACTGCAACGCAACCAACCGTTGCGGCGGCGCCAATCCCTGCTCCTGCGGCCACTCCCACTCCCCCTCGCGCCTCTGGGCTTGATAAGCCCTTTATCCAGATCGGGATTTTCAGCGTTGAAGAAAACGCTCGAAATACTGCGACGGCGATGCGGCAGGCCGGGATGGTGCCGACGGTGCTAGAGCAAAACAGCCAAGGCAAAGCATTCTGGCGCGTGATCGTGGGGCCTGCAACCAGTTCCTCGGAGCGGGCAGCCTTGCTCAAAAAGATCCAAGGCATCGGTTTTGAAGACGCCTATGCCGTCACCAACTAAGATTAGGAGGGTCTGATGCGCCTTATCCGCCATATTGCTGCTGCAACGCTTTGTCTTGGGGTGGCGCTGCCTGCGCAGGCCTTTGAAACCAGTGCCAAGGCGGCGTATGTCATGGATGTGACCACCGGGACGGTTCTGCTCGACAAGAACGCCGACACACCCATGCCGCCCGCGTCAATGTCCAAGTTGATGACGCTCTACGTGGCTTTTGAGGCCGTGCGCAGTGGGCGACTGACGCTGGACGAGCGTCTGCCTGTATCCCAGCACGCCATGAGCTATGGTGGCTCGACAATGTTTCTTGACACCACCGACCGAGTCCGGGTCGAGGACCTGTTGCGCGGTATTATCGTACTCTCCGGCAATGATGCCTGCGCGGTGATCGCCGAGGCCCTCAGCCCAGATGGGACCGAGGCCGGGTTTGCCCGCTTTATGACGCAGCGCGCGCAGCAAATGGGCATGACCAACTCCATTTTCCGCAATGCCAGCGGTTGGCCCGCCGAGGGGCATGTCATGAGCATGCGTGATCTGGCGCTTTTGGCGCGCCACATTATTGAGGATTTCCCAGAATTCTATCCGATGTTCGCCGAAACCGAGTTTCGCTTTGACGGTCGCGCACCGAGCAATATCAGCAACCGCAACCCGCTCTTGGGGCTGGGGATTGGGGCGGATGGTCTTAAGACTGGGCATACAGAACAGGCGGGATTTGGCCTGACCGGATCGGCCAAGCAGGGTGAACGGCGGGTGGTTTTCGTGATCTCGGGGCTGGCGACAGCGCAGGACCGGGCGCGCGAATCCGAGTCGATCGTAAACTGGGCCTTTCGGCAATTTGCAGAGAAATCCGTGCTCACGGCTGGCGAGGAGGTTGCGCGCGCTGCGGTTTGGATGGGCGAGGCCACCAGCGTGGGTCTGACCGTGGCCGAGGATGTCTCGACCCTGCTTCCGGTGCTTGATGGCGGTGAGCTAAAGGGCGAGGTGGTGTATACCGGCCCGGTGCGCGCGCCGGTGGCCAAAGGTGATGTGCTGGCCGAATTGGTCTTTGCGCCCGAGGGGCTGCCGTCCACGCGCGTGCCTTTGGTGGCTGCCGAGGATGTGGCGCAGGGTGGGTTCATGACCCGGATACGCACTGTTTCAGGCGTGCTTTTGACGCGCTTGCAGCAGGGCCCCGAGGGGGCGCTTTGAGCGGGCAGGGGCTGTTCCTCAGCTTTGAGGGGATTGACGGGTCAGGCAAATCCACACAGGCGCGACGGCTGGCAGAGACGCTGCGCGCCAAGGGCCGCGATGTGGTCTTGACGCGCGAGCCGGGGGGCAGTCCGGGGGCTGAGGAAATTCGGCGTCTGGTGCTCGAAGGCGACAAGGACCGCTGGTCCGCCGAAACCGAAATTCTGCTTTTCACCGCCGCGCGGCGCGATCATCTAGAGCGGGTGATCGCCCCCGCTCTGGCCCGTGGTGCGGTGGTGATCTGCGACCGCTTTGCCGACAGCACGCGGATGTATCAGGGTCTTGGCCGCGCTGATTTGCGTGGGATTGTCGATCAGTTACATGCGCTGATGATCGGGCGAGAGCCGGATTTGACCGTGCTGATTGATATTGATCCCGGTGTGGGCCTTGGGCGGGCGCTGTCGCGCGGGGGCGACGAGGCGCGGTTTGAATCCTTTGGCGAGGGGATGCAGGCGCGGATGCGCACCGGGTTTTTGGCCCTATCGCAGGAATTCCCCGCACGTTTTACGGTGATCGACGGCGCGCGAGACATGGACGCCGTGGCCGAGGACGTCGCCCGTGTGGTGCAGGCGCACCTGCCATGAACGACGATGGCCTGCTGCCTGAACCTGACCGCGTCGAGGGCGCGCCGCATCCACGCGAGACGGTGCAACTGTTTGGTCAAAGTGCGGCGGAGGCCGAATTTCTCGAGGCCTTCAACACCGGACGGCTGCATCACGGCTGGCTGATCACCGGGCCGCGTGGTGTAGGCAAGGCGACACTGGCGTGGCGCATTGCACGGTTTTTGCTGGCAACCCCGCTGGTGCAGGACGAGGGGCTCTTTGGCGCGCCGCCGCCACCCGCAACGCTGGATGTCGCGCCTGATCATCCGGTGGCGCGGCGATTGCTGGCTTTGTCCGATCCGGGGCTATTTCTGCTGCGGCGCGGCCCCACTGACAAGGGCGATCGGCTGGCCGCCGAAATTCGCGTCTCCGAGGTGCGCAAGTTGGGCAATTTCTTTGCCCTCTCTGCCGCAGATGGCGGGCGGCGGGTTGTGATTGTCGATGCCGCGGATGATCTTAACACCCAAGCGGCCAACGCCATCCTCAAGATGCTGGAAGAGCCGCCTGCGCGCACGGTCCTGTTGCTCATATCGCATCAGCCCTCTGGTCTATTGCCCACCATCCGCTCGCGCTGTCGCACATTGCGGTTGGCCCCTCTGGGACCGCAAGAGATGGCGCAGGCGCTGGAGCAGGCAGGAATAGCGCCCGAGGGCGATCCGGCGGCCTTGGCGGAGCTTTCAGGCGGCTCGGTTGGGGCGGCGGTGCGGCTGCTCAATCTGGGCGGGCTCAAACTCTACGCAGAGCTGGTGGGCCTGATGGAAAGCCTGCCGCGCCTTGATCGCCCCCGCGCCCTGCGGCTGGCCGAAGCGGCGGCGACGCGCGGGGCCGAAGACCGGCTGGATCTGCTGTTTTCTCTCACCGATCTTTTGCTGGCGCGCTTGGCGCGGACAGGCGCCACAGGCCAGCCCCCCTCCGCCGAGGCCGCAGCGGGCGAGGCCGCGATGCTGGCACGGCTGGCACCTGATGCCTATCAGGGTCGGGCATGGGCCGACTGTGCCGAAACCATCGGCGCACGGGCCCGGCATGGGCGGGCGGTCAACCTTGACCCTGCCAGCCTGGTCCTAGATACGGTGTTCAGGATTCAGCAAACCGCCGGGGCCTAATCCCCGCGCCCGAGGACAGGCATGAGCACCGACATTCGCATCACTGACAGCCACTGCCACCTCGACTTCCCTGATTTCGACGAGGAGCGGGATCAGGTCATTTCCCGCGCTGTGGCTGCGGGTGTGCATCGCATGGTAACGATCTGCACCCGTCTGGACCAAGAGCCGCGCGTGCGCGCAATTGCCGAGGCGCATGCGCCGGTGTTTTATGCGGCGGGTATTCACCCGATGCGCGCGGCCGAGAGCCCCTTGGTGAACGTCGATGATTTGGTAAAATTGGCGGAACATCCCAAGTTTGTGGGCATCGGCGAAACGGGGCTCGACTATTACTACACTGCCGAGAGTGCCGAGGTGCAAAAACAAAGCCTGCGGGTGCATATCGAGGCCGCACGGCGTACGGGACTGCCGCTGATCATTCATGCGCGCAGCGCGGATGACGACATGGCGCGCATTCTGGCCGAGGAATATCGCAACGGCGCGTATACCTGCGTCATGCATTGCTTTTCTTCCAGCGCTGAATTGGCGCGCGCTGCGCTTGATCTGGGGTTCTACCTGTCGATGTCAGGCATTGCGGCGTTCCCCAAAAGCCAGGACTTGCGCGATATCTTTGCAAGTGCACCGGCAGAGAGAATCCTGTTGGAAACCGACGCGCCCTACCTGGCGCCGCCCCCCCATCGTGGCCGCCGCAATGAGCCCGCCTATACGCTTCACACGGGCCAAAAGGCGGCCGAAGTGTTCGGCATGGGCTGGGCCGAATTTGCCGCGCAGACCGAGGCCAATTTTGAGCGACTTTTTACCAAGGCGGTGCTGTGATGGCAGAGTTGCGTTTTATCATTCTGGGCTGTGGATCGTCAGGGGGGGTGCCGCGCCTTGGGGGGCATTGGGGCGAGTGCGATCCCACCAACCCCCGCAACACGCGCCGCCGCTGCTCCCTTCTGATCGAACGAGAGACCGAGGGGGGCATTACCCGCGTGCTGATCGACAGCTCGCCCGACCTGCGCGCGCAACTTCTGGATGCAGGCATCGGCGCGCTGGATGCGGTGGTCTATACCCATTCCCACGCCGATCATGTTCATGGCATCGACGATCTGCGGATGATCGTGTTCAACATGCGCAAGCGTTTGCCGGTCTGGGCCGATGGCGACACGCAAAACGCGCTCTATTCTCGGTTCGGCTATGCTTTTGTCCAACCCGCGGATAGCCCTTATCCCCCCATTCTTGACATGCACACGATCGACGGTCCGTTTGAGATCGAGGGTGCGGGAGGGGCTATCGCGCTCACACCGTTTCAGGTCAATCACGGATCGATTGACTCGCTTGGCTTTCGCGTGGGTGATCTTGCCTATCTGCCTGATGTGGCCGCCATTCCCGAGGATGTCTGGCCAGTGCTGAGCGGGCTGGATTGTTGGATATTGGATGCGCTGCGCCGCACGCCGCATCCGACGCATGCCCATCTGGCGCTGTCGCTTGAATGGATCGCGCGCGCGGCCCCGCGCCGGGCTGTCCTGACCAATATGCATATCGATCTCGACTATCAGACTGTGGCAGAGGAGACACCGGCGCATGTGACCCCCGCCTATGACGGGATGATCCTGCGTTACACGGTCTAAGCGCGATGCAGGCGCTGTTTGAAATCATCCTGCCGGTCTTTCTGGTGATCGGCTTTGGCTATCTCGCGGTTTGGCGGCGCTGGTTCAGTCAGGCGGGCGTGGATGGCCTGATGAGCTTTACCCAGAAATTCGCCATTCCCTGTTTGCTGTTTACGGCCATTTCGCGCCTCGATCTGGGGCAGAGTTTCGATTGGCGGCTCTTGCTCAGTTTCTACGTCGGGGCGAGTTCCGGCTTTGCTCTTGGTCTTTTGGGCGCAAGGCTGATCTTTGGCCGGACATGGGAGGATGCCGTCGCTATCGGCTTTTGCTGCCTCTTCTCCAACTCGCTGCTTTTGGGCCTGCCGATCATGGAACGTGCCTATGGGGCGGATGCCTTGGCCGCCAATTTCGCCATCATCGCTGTGCACTCGCCGTTTTGCTACGGTCTGGGCATCACCGTGATGGAAATCGTCAAGGCGCGCGGAACGGCGGGGCCGAAGGTTGTTGTCAAAGTGCTCAAGGCGATGTTTTCCAACACGCTGATCATGGGCGTCGCGGCAGGGTTTGTTGTCAACCTGTCGGGTTTGGTTCTGCCTGCGCCGGTGGAGGATGGGCTTGATCTTATGGCGCGCGCGGCGCTGCCGGCGGCGCTCTTTGGTCTGGGGGGCGTGCTGGTGCAATACCGTCCCGAAGGCGATTTGCGGGTGATCCTCTATGTCTGCCTGATCTCATTGGTGGCGCATCCGGCGATCACCTTTGGCCTTGGTCTGGGGATCGGGCTGCCGGTTGAGGGCGTGCGCTCGGCGGTGGTGACGGCGGCTATGGCACCGGGGGTCAACGCCTATGTCTTTGCCAATATCTATGGTCACGCCAAGCGTGTGGCGGCCTCGAGCGTTCTTTTGTCCACTGGCTTGACGATCGTTACGGCTTGGATCTGGTTGCAGGTTTTGCCCTGAGCCAAGGCGGTGCGTGGATCTGCCTTAGCGCATCCAGAACCCGTTGCGCTTGATGGTATTGCGGATCACTTGCTCGCGACGGGGCAGATCGTTTTGGTCAAAAAGCGCGCGCACCTTCATTCCACGGCCCTGATAGATCATCCGCTTCGCAGGTTCGTAATTCTTCAGCACGCGCTTGATCTTGTTGGGGGCCGTCACCTCTTGCAGAACTTCGACCACATGATCGGCCTCGCGTGCATAAAGCAGCGGCAAAAACCGATAGTGACAACTGATCTGACCATCCAGCAGGTCGGGTGGCAGCGTGTCCCGCCCGCCTCCAAGCGAATGGATCACCAAGGGCAGTGCCACCTGATCGAGCCAAGGATCGAGGGATTGCAGGAGTAATTCGCGCGGCCCGTCATCGCGTATGCTGAGCGCATAGTCGAGAAAGCGTCGGCCAAAGACATGCGGGCAGCGATAGAAAAAAAAGCCTGCGTTGAAATAGAGATAGCGTTGCCAATAGCCCTCTGGCTGGCCCTGATCGAGAGAGGTTTCGAAAGTGAGGCCGAACTTGTCGTAGAGCGATTTCCAGATCTGGGTATGGGTTGGGCCATAAAGCTCGATCTGCGGCCATGTGCCTTCGCGGCGCAAAGAGGCTGTGGGGCGGCTGAAATCGAAGGGAACAGAGGCAAGATCGCCGCAGATCAGCGTGTCGGTGTCGAAGAACACAAAGGGCTCGCCCTTGGGCAGCGCGAACAGCGCCTCGATCTTGTTGCCATAGGGATAGGCTGCGCCGAAATGGCGGCTTTCAAAGGCCACGAATTCCGCGCCGAGATCAGTCAAGAGCGCGCGGCTGTCCTCGTCCTTGATGCGTGGATCGTCGCCCCAGAGCGGCCCGGGCTGCGGCTCTGCCACAAAAAGACGCCCCGCAAAGCCGGGTGAGGTGGCGCGCAGTGACGCTGCAAAGAGAATAGCCTCGTATTGCAACCGACCGGCCTGACCGACGATCAGGATATTGTAGGTCTGAGGCACCTCTGTCTCGGGGACCTTTGTCTTGGGGGCCATTCTTGTCGTGATCCTGCCTGACTGCCACACTCACTATGGGGTTTTCCACCGCACAGATAAAGCGGTTATCGCAGGTCAGCGCGCGCTGCGTGTCAAAAGCGCAGGGTTAATCCCGCAAGTGGGCCAGAGAATGTCGCGTCAAACTTTCGACCATTCTTGCTATAATCGACGTAAAGATGCCGGTATCCTGCCGAGAGCCAGAGCCGGTCACTGGCCTGCCAGTTGAGCGTGCCGACAAGCTGAGATGTCATGTCTGAGCCCGCCCCAAAGCCACCGACATCGACGTAACCGATAAAGGACCAGCGGTCCGTGAGCCGCAGATTGGTCCGCGCGGCGAGGATCGGATCGGTAAAGCTCACGTCGATCCCGGCGGCAAGCCCCGGCACCGGCGTGGTGGCGCGTCCTTCAACCTGCCAGTGGCGCAGGCCTGCCATGAAATCAACCATGGCATCAGGCGTCGTAAGCGCCCGATATCCTGCGGTAAGCGTCAGCGAGGATTGCTCGATCCGGCCACGCGCGGGCAGGCCGGGGGCAGGGGGTGGCAACGGCACGGTTCCGCGTCGCGAACTTGCCGAATGGGACAGGTCGCCCATCACCACCAAACGCTGATAGCGGGCATACCCCGTGAGAAAGAACGCCGTATCGAGATCTTCGAGAACGTCTGACAGCCCTTTGTCAAAGCGCAATGACGGGCCGCCTGCACGGGGTGTGATCGTCCCACCAATGCCGGTCCCCCATGCATAGGGCGTGATCTGGGCGTTCCAGTCTTGCGCATGTGCAGGCGGCGCGAGGCTGAGTATCGTCAACAGGGCTGCGAACCGCGCAAACATCAGAGTTGATCCTTCACGACCGCACCGCCCTTGACGATCATTGCAAGGCTTTGCTCGGGCGTATCAAGCCAGTCAAGCCCTGCCTCGGGATCGCTCTCGACCACCAGAAGATCGGCCATCGCCCCTTCTGCGATGACACCAAGTTGTCCGTCATAGCCGCTGCGTTCCCCAGAGAGCGCCAGCAGATCGCCCGCCGCCCCTGTCGCCATGCGCAACGCCTCGAGCGGGGGCATGAAGCGGGTCTGCTTGGCCAATTGCCGCCCCTGACTGCTGGCCCCTGTGGGGTTCATCAGGATGTCGGTGCCAAAGGCCATGTTGACCCCCACAGTGCGGCCCATTTCAAAGGCCTGCACGGTGCCTACCGACACTTCCTGCCGCTTGGCGTTCTGTCTTGGATCGCTGCTTGGGTTGGAATCCTCATCGGCCAAAAAGGGCTGGATCGACCACCACGCGCCCATGTCGCGCATCAGGCGAACCGTCTCAAGATCCGCTAACTGACCGTGTTCAATGGATTTCACCCCAGCCCGCAGGGCGCGCTGGATACCTTTGGGCGTATAGACATGGGCGCAAACATAGGTGCCCCAATCTTCTGCGGCCTCGACGGCGGCGCGCATTTCGTCTTCGGTGAATTGCAGGCTTTCGAGCGGATCATAAAGCGAGGTGACACCGCCGCCGGCCATGATCTTGATTTGGCTTGCGCCCTTCATCAATTGTTCGCGGGTGCGGCGCAGCACCTCGGCGCGCCCGTCTGCGATGGCCACCACGCCGACCCGCTCACTATAGCTCAGATCGCCGTCGGCGCGGGGAAGTTCCGAAGTCATGCGGAAATCGCCATGCCCCGAGGTTTGCGAAATCATCGCGCCCGACGCAAGAATGCGCGGTCCGGGCAAAGCACCGCGATCAATGGCCAGCTTGAGGCCAAAAGCCGGGCCGCCGGTGTCGCGCACGGTTGTGAAGCCGCGCAAGAGCGTGGCCCCTGCCTCGCGCCCGGCCATCAGATGCACAAAACCAATGTCGGCTGTCATGGCCTGCAGTTGGGTCACACCGACCAGCGTGCTATGCCAATGTGCGTCGATCAGGCCCGGAATGACCGCCCGACCACCACAGTCAATGCGCTCAGCCTCCGTCGGTCCCTGTCCGGCGGCGGGCAGGCCGGTGATCCGCCCGCCGTCGATCAAGATCTCGCGGCCTTGGATCAGAGAGAGGTCATGGCCGTTGAAATAGCGCAGGTTGGTCAAGAGCAGCGGGCGACCGGGGGCCTGTGCCCGAGCCGGTTTTGACGCCAGACCAAACCCCGCATAAAGACCCACCACCGCCGCCAGACCACCCAACATAGCGCGGCGGTTGAGGTCTGCCTCGATCCGGGCAAAGGCCGCTTGAGTAGTGGGGGCGCCGCAGAGGCAGCAATCAATTTCGTCGTGGCTGTTTGAAGGGGAAGGGCAGCATATCTGGCACATCGGTCTCGCCTCTTACCTTGATCTTGATCGGCAGAGGGCACGCCGCGCTGTCTCCGCTTGTCAGAAGTTAGGGACATCAGGCGCGACGTCAACGCAATAGCACATAAAGGCGCCAATGCTCTGCACAGAGGCGGGCCCGTGATCCCTTGAAATTAAGAGGGAAAGTGGTGGGCGACCCAGGAATCGAACCTGGCGTGCGTCTCCGCGAGGGAGTTACAGTCCCCTGCCACACCTTGCGGCCTGTCGCCCACTTTCCCAGCACTTGCGCGCCGGACGTGGGGGGCTGATTACTAGTGGCCGGATGCTGCGTCAACCGGAAAATCGCTTGCAAGCAGTGGCCGCCCGTCGCATTGTCACGGGCCGGAAAAGAGGGGCCTTACAGCCATGAAAAAACCCCGTTGGGTGATCGACAAGGAACAGGCCAAGCGGGCGGCAGCCTCTGAGACTGTGTGGCTGTTTGGTTTGCATGCGGTGCGTGATGCGCTGGAAAACCCGGCCCGCGAAAAACTGCGGCTGATCGTGACGAAAAACGCCGCTGACAAGCTGGAGGCGGCGATTGCTGCAAGCGGCATAACACCCGAAGAGGTCGATCCGCGCAAGTTCAACGCGCCGCTTGATCCCGGTTCGGTGCATCAGGGTGCCGCGCTAGAAGTCAAGCCGCTGGATTGGGGCCCGATGGCTGAGGTCTGTTTGGGGGATGGTCGCACCGCGCCCCGCGTGGTGCTTTTGGATCGGGTCACAGACCCGCACAACGTGGGTGCGATTCTGCGCTCTGCCGAAGTATTTGGCGCGCGGGCAGTAATTGCCCCCCGCCATCACGCCGCACCCGAAACCGGGGCGCTTGCCAAGACCGCCAGCGGCGCGCTCGAACGCCAGCCTTACCTCAGAGTGCGCAATCTGGCCGATGCGATCATCGAGTTGCAGGCCATGGGCTATACGGTGCTGGGGCTGGCCGGTGAGGCGGAACTGACCATTGAGGCCGCTCTTGAGGGCAAGCGTGACCGTCCGGTTGCCCTTGTGCTCGGCGCCGAGGGGCCGGGGCTGCGCGAGAGGACGCGCGAGGTGTGCGATGCCTTGGTGCGGATCGAGTTCGCCAGCGATTTCGGCTCGCTCAACGTGTCCAACGCGGCGGCTGTGGCGCTTTACGCAGCGCGAGGCTGAGGGCGGGCGGCGGCATCCTCGAAGGCTGCGATGAACCGCCCTTTGATCATCCAACTGAGGCCAAAGGCGCATAGGCCGAGGGATTCAAACAAAAAGGTTAGGCGGAGACTGTCCCAGATGGCCTCGATGCTCTGAGCAAGGCCAAGAGGCAGGATCATCTCAAGCAGCGCGGCCTTGATCGCCAGCACGCCCACCACGGCAAAAATGATGCGCCCAAGCGTGCGATACCACAGATTGCGCCGGTCCTTGCGATTGCCAGCAAGGCGCGCGGCGGTGGAATTTTCACGGGTAAAGACATAGGCTGAGAAATACCCAAGCACCAAAAACATCACCCCCGCCGCGCCGAAATGCATCATTTTGAGAACGGTTGGCACATCTGCACCGAGGGCGGCAAAGCTGGCCCAAAAATCATAGCTGATCGTGCCCGCGACCGTGCCGCCCGGCGGGTGAAACCCCTCTGAGCCGCTGGCATTGGTCAGGAACACACGCGCCACCTCGCCGGAATAGGTGCACCCTGATCCGGTGGTCGGCACGAAGGCCACGATGACGGCGGCCACCCCGGCCAGTTTTAGTAGTACCACATCATACCAATGCCAGCCCAAGCACCCCTCGCGCCCCGGCGCACGAAAACTGTAAAAGAACATGAGCAACAGGCCGATAAAGCTGAGTGCGCCCACAAGGATATCCCCGCCGATCCGGCTGAAGTAATAGTGGCTGATCGAGGCGTTGAAGCAGGTGTTGGTCAGCAGGGACACCAGCCCAAGTGATCCAGGCAGACCAAGCGCCACATAGCCGACGCCCAGATTGAGGCGGCGCAGGTCTATGTCAAAAGGCAGGTCGCGCAGGTCGGGGAGAGGCGCATTCGTATCTGTCATCTGGCGTATCCCTTGTCACTGAGACAGGATCAGCCTAGCCCAAGATCGCCGCAACCCGAAACGCTTTCACGCCTCAGGCGGCGTCTTCTGTGCTCTCTTGATCTGGCGCGGTCCAGCGGTTGACGTAATCGGATTGATACACCTTGTCTGCTGATTTTGTTGAGCGCTTCGGCTTGCGCACCGCATAATCGAGGATGATCCCGCCCTCTGCCAATGATCCCGACAGACGCGGGCGCTTGCCGGTCACATTGGGATTGGTGGTTGTCACCACCTTTCGGGCATGCGCAGGCTTGATCGGTTGCAATGCGCAATGCAGCACCTCATAGCCCAGTGTCGCCTCCCAAAAGCCATAGACCATCTCGGGGTTGATCTGGTAAAATGAATGATTGACCCAGTTGTTGCAGGGGCTGTGCCCTATCAGCACGCCACCGGGTTTCAGCATCTTGTGAATATTGCGATAGGCGGTGGGCAAATCAAAGATATGCTCGCAGGTGCCGCCGTCATAGATCACGTCGAATTTGCGCTCCAGTTTCTTGGGCAATTCGGCGCTGAGGTCTTGAATGATACTGGCCTTTTCAAAATCCGAGTAATCCATGGAATCGACCGAGGCAAAACCGAGTTTCTCGAAGAAGGGTTCGGAATAGGTTGCACCTTCGGGAACCAGATCGGCCTCGCTCAGGCCCGGCAAGTGGTCTGCCAACGCTTGCGCAAACACCCGCGATGACGCACCGCGCCTTGACCCGATCCAGCGCTGCCGCCCAAGCATCAAGAAACTACCGTTCAACTCATGACCTTTTACAGTCTCAATCAGCCGGGCAGCAAGGGTATCAGGAATGGCCATAACGGGGCTCCCTAGGTGTTGGATTGAGCGCGTCGACCATCCCAAGGCCCCCGCCGGTCAACTTTGCAGCCATTGCGCGGGCGCTTCAAGTAAAGATATGCGCGCCCGGCTTGGCCAAATTCGCCGACTCGCGACGGGTTCCGCTCAGTGCGACTATTCAGCGCGTGCATCAGCGTTTGGGCGCGCTTTTGGTCAAGACGCGTCGTGGCAAAAGTCCGGACAGCCGGGCTTGACCCTTGGGCGCGCCTCTACTAACTAGCGCAAGAGCGCGGGCGTTGTGTAATGGTAAGACCCTTGCCTTCCAAGCAAGAGACGCGGGTTCGATTCCCGCCGCCCGCTCCACCAAATTCCCCCTACCATGGCCCTTGTGGCTGATCTGTCCCCTTGACCACGGCCTCATCGCCCGCCAAGAACCTTGGCCAAAGGATGAGGAATAAAAATCTATGGTGCGCAGGGCCGAAAACGGGGCTGATCTGCTGGATCGCGAGAAATCGAAACATGTGGGCGCGTTGGCTGAACTGTGGCCATTCTTGCGCCCCTATCGTAAACTGCTGACTGCCGCGGTTCTGGCGTTGGTCATCACCGCAAGCGTGGCCTTGATGCTGCCACTGGCAGTGCGCCGGGTGGTGGATAATTTCAGCGCTGAGAACGGCGCTATCCTTGACCAGTATTTCGCGGCGGCCGTGCTGATCGCGGCGCTTTTGGCGGTAGGCACCGGGTTGCGGTATCTGCTGGTGACCCGGTTGGGCGAGCGCGTCGTCGCCGATATTCGCAAGGCCGTGTTTGACCGCGTGATCGGCATGAGCCCAGCCTTTTTCGAGCGGCTGATGACGGGCGAGGTTCTGAGCAGGATCACGACAGATACCACGCTGATCCTGTCAGTGATTGGCTCTTCGGTGTCGATCGCGCTGCGAAATTTGCTGATCCTGATCGGGGGCATGGGGTTGATGATGCTGACCTCAGCCAAGCTGACGGGTCTAGTTCTGTTGATCGTACCCCTCGTCATCGTGCCCATTCTAACGCTTGGCCGACGGATGCGCGTGCTCAGCCGCGAGAACCAAGACTGGATCGCGCAGAGTTCGGGCAATGCGTCAGAGGCGCTTTTGTCTGTGCAGACGGTGCAGGCTTTCACCCATGAGCGCGAGAGCCGCGCGCGATTTGGTGATGTGACCGAACGCAGCCATGACGCCGCACGCCGCCGGGTCAATACCCGCGCGCTGATGACCGTGATCGTGATCTTTCTCGTTTTTACAGGGATTGTGGGCGTGCTTTGGATCGGCGCACGCGATGTGCGCGCAGGGGGCATGACCGCAGGTAGTTTGGTGCAATTTGTCATCTACGCGGTGATGGTCGCAGGGGCGGTTGCGGCGCTCTCGGAAATCTGGGGCGAATTGCAGCGCGCGGCAGGTGCAACCGAGCGTCTGGTCGAGCTGTTGCAAGCCGAAGATCCGGTGCGCGATCCCGCCCGACCATCCCCTGTGCCACGCCCGGTGCGGGGTGAGATCGCCTTTGAGGATGTGCAATTCGCCTATCCATCGCGCCCCGGCATCCCTGCACTGGATCACGTGAGCCTGACGATCCGTCCCGGCGAAACGGTCGCTCTTGTCGGTCCCTCTGGGGCGGGTAAGACCAGCGTCATTCAGTTGATCCAGCGCTTCTATGATCCGGATGCAGGGCGAATCACGCTCGATGGCGTGTCGCTTGCCGATATGGCGCGGCACGAATTTCGTCGTGATCTGGCCTTGGTGCCGCAGGACCCGGTGATCTTTGCCGCCTCGGCACGCGACAACATCCGATTTGGCCGACTAGATGCGACCGACGCCGAGATCGAGGCCGCGGCGCACGCAGCCAATGCGCATGATTTCATTTGCCGCTTGCCGGACGGCTATGACACTTATGTGGGCGAGCGTGGTGTGATGCTGTCCGGTGGGCAGAAACAGCGCATCGCCATTGCCCGCGCTATTCTGCGAGATGCGCCAGTTCTGTTGCTGGACGAGGCGACATCGGCGCTTGATGCCGAGAGCGAACGCGCGGTGCAGTCAGCGGTAGAAGCGATGGCGCGCACCCGCACCACGATTATCGTGGCCCATCGTCTGGCGACGGTAAAAAAGGCCGACCGCATTGTGGTGATGGATCAGGGCCGCATTGTCGCGCAGGGCACGCATGACAGCCTTGTCGCTGAGAATGGCCTCTATGCGCGGCTCGCGCGGTTGCAATTCACCGATGGCGAGGCGGCGTGACGTCGGCAAGATGCCGACGTTATCGACTATGGTGGACCGCCTCGCAAACGCGTCCCGTTCAGGACCAATTCACCGATTACACCGGGCGGGAATGTGAGGCGGCCCCGCAGATCATCCCTCAGAAGGACATGATCCGCGTCTCCTCTGCCAAGAGGCGCGCAGCCACGGCAGGTGGTTTCGCGGCGGTGATCCCGTCTAGCAAAGCGGTCTCATCCACGCCCTTGTTGGGCAGGTATATGGCGCAGACCTCAATCGTTGCCCCGGTCTCCATGATCTTTTGCATCAGGCCCTGTGGGCTCATCCCCATCGGCGCTTGCGGCGCGGTGGCACTGGCGGGGGCATCCTTGAGGGCCAGATCGCCAGCAGGGCCGCAGAGCAGCACATAAGAGCTTGCCCCGGCCTGCATCGTCTGCATCGTCAGAACCATGCCCATCAGCTGCGTTTGGGGTTCTGCACTGGTCAGGATCGTGACCATCTGCTTTGCGTCCTCGGCCATGACAGGGCTTGTGAGGGCGGCCAGACCAAGCGTCGCCGCGGTGATGATTTTGCGCATGATGTCCTCTTTTCTAGCAAAGATGAATTCTGAATCTGTGTTTCACACGCACACCCTAGGGTGCCCGCATTGCGCCCGACCTTGATTTGGATCAAACATATTCAGAAAAAAGAATTTAATGATGCGCTTGCCCCAGCCGCGCCAGAATGGGGCCTGTGTCGAGCGTGCCAATCGCCCCGGCCACACGTCCGCGCGGATCGCTGAGACGTGTCGCGATATAGCCCTGCGCCACCGCATCAGGGGCATGCCGCATCAGGACTGAAGCGGTCAGAAGCGTGGCGAGGCTCTCGGCATACCAACGGGCCTGTGCCTCTTCGGGCAGCTTGGGAAAGGTTTGCATATGCGCTTTCAGCGCGGCGTCAAACCGGCGGTCCTGCCCGGCGACGCTGGCCAACTCCGCAGTCAGAACCTCGCCTGCAAGCGGCTCTTTGCGCAGGGTGCGCAGGATATCAAGGCAGATGACATTGGCCGACCCTTCCCAGATCGAATTGAGCGGGGCTTCGCGGTACAAAAGGGGCAGGGGCGTATCTTCGATATAGCCCATGCCACCCATGGCCTCCATGGCCTCATAGACCACACCGGGGCAGAGCTTGTTGCCGAGGAATTTCGCAAGTGCCACGCCAAGACGCGCAAAGGCGCGCTCTGCCGGGCTGCGCCCGTCAAATGCCCGCGCCACATGAAGCCCAAGCGCCAGCGTGCCCTCCCAATCAAGCGCGAGATCGGCCAGAACGGCGCGCATCAGCGGCTGGTCGATGAGTTGCCTTTGAAAGACGGACCGATGGTGCGCCCAATGCCGCGCGTGATCCAGTGCCGCGCGCATCAGCCCTGCCGGGGCCATGGCGGTATCCAGCCGCGTGTGATGCACCATTTCCAGAATGGTACATATCCCCGCGCCCTCGTCGCCCAGCCGATAGGCGATGGCCCCGTGATATTCAATTTCCGCAGACGCATTGGCACGATTGCCAAGTTTATCCTTTAGTCTTTGGATCTGGATCTCATTGCGCGCGCCCTCCAGCCAGCGCGGCACCAGAAAGCAGGTCAGCCCCTCTGGCGCTTGCGCCAGCGTTAGAAACCCGTCTGACATTGGCGCGGAGCAGAACCATTTATGGCCGAAAAGACGATAAAATGCGCCCTCGGGCGTGGCGGTGGTGGCATTGGCACGAATGTCCGATCCGCCCTGCTTTTCGGTCATTGCCATGCCCAGTGTGGCACCCGGTTTGCGCGCCAGCGGCTTTGCGCCCGGATCATAGGCGCGTGCCGTCAGCTTCGGCACCCAATCTGCAAAAAGCGCCTTGTCGCTGCGCAGGGCAGGCACGGCGGCATAGGTCATGGTCATCGGACAGCACACGCCGGGTTCCACCTGAGAGGTCAGATAGACCATCGCGGCATGGGTCACGTGGCCGCCCTTGGCCCCCTCCCACGGAATGGCCGCATAGCCCGCGCCGATACCAACGCGCATCAGATCATGATACGTGGGGTGAAACCGCACCTCGTCCAGCCTGCGCCCGCCCGCATCAAAAAGCACCAGTTCGGGTGGGTGTCGGTTGGCCGCGCGCCCTGCCGAACGCAGGGTTTCAGTGCCGATCCGTGCGCCGTAGGCGGCCAGAGTTTCGGGATCGGCGCCTGCTGCCGTCGCATGGGTCTGCAAGCCAGGATCGTCTGCCCAAAGATCAAGATCACCGCGTGATGCGGGTTGGTTCGTCACCTCATGGGTACCAAGCATGTCCTTAGGCGGGCTGTCCTGCATCGCGCTCTCCTTTGGCGGGTATGCTAGTGGGGGTCGCGCAGCGGCGAAAGGGGATTCACAAAGCGCAGGGCCTGTGGCATGATGCCTGCAACGCCCGACACGAGGCGGATCGAAGAGGCAGAGCAGAGTATGACACCCCGCAGCCGCCCTTGGGGCCTGTTGATTTTTTTCCTGATCGCCTTTTTTCTAGGGGCGTATTTTACATTTGCGGCTGTGCAAGGGGATTACGGCCTATTCCGTCGCGCCGAAATTGATGCACAAAGCGTCGAGTTGCAGGCCCAGCTTGACGCGTTGAATGTGCGGGTGGCGCGGATGGAAAACCTGACCCGGCGGCTCTCGGACGGCTATCTTGATCTTGATTTGTTGGATCAGCAGGCGCGTGAAGTTTTGGGCCTGTTGCGCAGTGACGAGATTGTCATCCGCTGAGGCGCGCGTGACGTCTTGCTCAGAGTTTTCGCTTAAGCCCAACACCTTAGCCCGTTTAGGCCTCGGCCTTCTTTTCCCATCGCCCGCCGGCCTCGGACCAGTATTGCGCGGCGCAGCCTGCGCCGGTCAGCGCCTTCCATTGTCCACGCGCAACTTGAACGGCCGCGTCGTCATTCCCGTCAAAGAGAATGCAGACCCGTTGCAGTGACTGCACCTCCTCTCCGCTCACGTCTGCCCCGTCGATCGCCATAACGCAGGCTGCGCCATTGGGTCGGGCGTGGTCTGTCGTCAGCAAAACCGGCTGATCGGCATCATGCGCCCCACCGGCCACGCCATGCGGCAAAAACCCATCCTCAGGCCCTAACCAGAGCCGTTCATCGAGCCAGACAAGCCGCGCCGCCTCTCTTCCTCGCACCACCACGCGCCAGCCAGCCCCCAAGGATTTCTCAAGCAACATCGGCAATGTCGCCTCAAGTGGCTGACGCGTCAGGTGATAGAAGTAGACGGCCCCCATCAACTCTCCTCAAGCATATCCGCAACCAGACGGTTGAGCGCCAGAACGCCCCAGCCTGTCGCGCCCTTTGGGGCGTAGGTCGTGTCCGCCTTGACGCTGGCCACCCCCGCGATATCAAGATGTACCCACGGCATGCCCTCCTGCACAAAGCGGTGCAGGAATTCCGCTGCCGTGATCGTGCCCGCAGGCCGCCCGGCAGAGTTCTTGATATCGGCGATCTGGCCCTTGATCATATCGGCATAGCCCGGCCCAAGCGGCAGACGCCATGCGCCTTCGCCTTCTGTCTTTGCGGCACGCAGGAAGGCGTTGCAGAGCCCTTCGTCATTGCTGAGAACAGCGGCATTCTCGTGACCCAAGGCCACAATGCAGGCCCCTGTGAGGGTGGCCAGATCAATCATCCCGCGCGGCTTATAAGTTTCTTGCGCATACCAGAGCACATCTGCCAGCACGAGCCGCCCCTCGGCGTCGGTATTGATCACCTCGATGGTGTCGCCCTTCATCGACGTCACCACGTCGCCGGGACGGGTGGCGCGGTCCGAGGGCATGTTTTCTACGATGCCCACAAGGCCCACGACATTTGCCTTGGCGCGCCGAAGGGCCAGCGTGCGCATGACCCCTGCGACAACACCGGCACCGCCCATGTCCATAGTCATTTCTTCCATGCCAGCGGCGGGTTTAAGGCTGATGCCACCTGTGTCGAACACCACGCCCTTGCCGATGAGGGCCAGTGGTGCCTCGCCCTTTGGCCCGCCCAGCCATTCCATTACTGCCAGTTTCGACGGGCTGGCGCTCCCGTGACCCACAGACAAGAGCGCACCCATACCGAGTTTCTCCATGTCCTTTTCCTCAAGAATGGTGATCTTGAGGCCCAGATCCTTCATCGCGGCGATGCGATTTGCGAATTCGGTGGTGGTCAGGTGATTGGCAGGCTCGTTGACCAGATCGCGGGTAAAGAATACCCCCTCGGCCAAGGCCAATGTGGGCGCGGCTTCGGCTTTGACTTCATCCGGCCTGCCGGTCATCAGCGTAACGGCACCGGGGTCCTTCGGGGCGGTGTCTTTCTTGGGCTGCGATTTGTGCGGGGTGAAATCATAGGCCCGCAGCAGCACGCCAAGCAGCACATCGACCGGACGGCGCAACGCCGATCCAAGGATCAAAAGCGGCTTGTCCCCCTTGAGGCGGCTTAGGTTCACACCTGCGCGGCGGCTCTCGGCGGGGCTGGCGCTGCGGGGAAGGATGACCACATCAATCGCCTCGGCCACCATCCCGGAGGGCCAGTTGATGCTGATCACGTCGCCAGGTTTTTTGTCGTTCAGGGCGGCCGCCTCGACCAGCCGCGCAAGCGTGCCGCGCGTCATGCGATTGATCTTTCGCGCACCGGCGTCAAGCTTGCCTTCGGGGGGAATGATCACAGCGATCCGACCGGGCGCTGTGGCGAGCGCCTCTAGATCAGTCTCGGCAAAGACAACGTGCAGGGGGGTGGTCATCGAGGGCTCTCCTTGGTTCGGCTTTGCCAAGACCTAGCGCGGCTTGTCGCCAATGACCAGTTAGCAGTTTTCCCCCGCAATCAATTCCGCTAGGTTGCCCGGCAATACTGCTGCCACGGGGGATAAGAGTGACCAGATTCGACAGATACATGCTGTCGCAATTCATGGTTTTGTTCGGTTTCTTTGCGCTCGTTTTGGTTTCGATCTTTTGGATCAACAAGGCGGTGCGCATGTTCGACCGGCTGATCGGGGATGGCCAGCCCGCTTGGGTGTTTGTGGAATTCACGGCATTGACCCTGCCGGGGGTGATCGGCGTCGTGCTGCCGATTGCGGCCTTTGCTGCCGCTGTTTACGTGGTCAACCGCCTGTCAAGCGAAAGCGAGCTGACGGTGATGCAGGCCACTGGATATTCGCCTCTGCGCTTGGCCCGCCCGGTGTTTGTCTTCGGTGTGATCGTTGCGGTGATGATGTCGCTCTTGGCGCATTTCCTGATCCCCAGCAGCCTAAGCCAGCTGCGCCTGCGGCTAGATGAGGTCTCGCGCAATATCACGGCCAAATTGCTCAGCGAGGGCGAATTCCTGCATCCCGCCCCCGGCGTGACCTTCTATATTCGCGAGATCACATTGTCTGGCGAATTGCGCGACGTGTTTCTGTCTGACCGGCGTGATCCCGAAGCGCCTGTGACCTATACCTCGTCCCGCGCCTATCTGGTGCAAGAGGGGGGCGGCACACGGCTGGTCATGGTCTCGGGATTGGCCCAGAATATTCGCGCCGAGCAAAACCGGCTCTTTACCACCTATTTTGACGATTTTTCCTATGACATCAGCAGCCTTGTTCGGCGCGATGTGGTCAATTTAGACGAGGTGGCCTTTGCGGGCACGCTCGAGATGCTGCGCGACCCCGAGGCGGTCGCGGCGCGCACGGGCGTTAGTATGGGGGCTGTGATGGCCCAGATGCATGGCCGCATCACGGCGGCTTTGCTCTGCGTGATCGCGGCTTTGGTTGGGTTCTGCACCCTCTTGGTGGGGGCACATAGCCGGTTTGGTGTCTGGCGTCAGGTGTTGCTGGCCTTTGGTCTTTTGGTGGGTCTCAAGATCGTCGAGAGCCTTGTGCTGGCACCGGTTCTGGCCAGCGCTGTGCTGTGGCCGCTGCTTTATCTCCCGGCGCTGATCGGGCTGGCGTTGTCGGGGCTGCTCCTAGCGCTTGCCAGCTATCCGGGCCTGTGGCACCGGCTGCGGCGCAAGGGGCCTGCGGCGGAGGTGCCGACATGATCCTAGAGCGCTATTTCGGGCGACGTTTCTTTGTGAGCTTCATGGGGGTGACGATCACCATGCTCGTGATCATGGGGCTGATCGACCTGATGGACGAGTTGGGCGATTTCCCTGAATTGGCCTTTGGTCAGGTTTTGGGGATCGTGCTGTTGAAACTGCCCGAAGCCTATTACGAGATCATTCCATTGGTGATGATTCTTGCCTCGGTGGCGCTTTTCTTACGGTTGGCGCGCTCGTCCGAGATGGTGGTGCTGCGCGCCTCTGGCCGGTCTGCATTGCGCGGTCTGCTTGCTCCGGCAGCGGTGGCTCTGGCTATTGGCCTGTTGGGGCTGGCGGTAGGCAATCCGCTGGTGGCGGCGACTGCGAAACGGCATCACGATCTGGTCAATACCTACTCGGGTCAGACATATTCTGACCTTGCCATTGCGTCAGAGGGTCTGTGGCTGCGGCAGGGGGGAACGGCGGGCCAGACGGTGATCTATGCTGCCCGTTCCAGTTCCGATCTCAGCACACTTTACGGCCCCAGCTTTTATGACTTTGCCCCCGATGGCCAACCTCTGCGCCGCATAAGCGCCAGCACCGCACGGCTTGAGACCGGGGCATGGCTGCTCGAAGATGCCAAGATTTGGGATTTGGCCGAGAACATCAATCCCGAGGCCATGGCCCGCCAAGAGGCGCAGTTGAGCGTGCCCTCTGATCTGACCCAGGATCGAATTCTCGACAGTTTCGGCAGCCCGGAGTACATCCCGATTTGGGAGTTGCCCAAGTTCATTGATCAATTGGAAGAGGCTGGGTTTTCTGCGCGACGTTACGCCATATGGTTCCAGAGCGAATTGGCGCAGCCAGTCTTTCTGGTGGCGCTTGTGTTGATTTCGGCGGCACTGACCATGGGGCACACGCGCGGTGCCAATGTCGGGCTTTCGGTATTGACGGCAGTTCTTTTGGGGTTCGGCCTGCATTACGTGCGCAATTTCGCGCATATCTTGGGTGAGAATGGCCAATTGCCGATCTTGCTGGCGGCTTGGGCTCCGCCCGTTGCCTCGCTGTTTATCGGTCTCGGCATCCTTCTGCATCTGGAGGATGGATGATCCGCCAAATACGCCTCTTTCTTGTTCTGCTGCTTTCGCTGGCAAGCCCGCTGGCCGCGCAGGATGCCCCCTCTGATCCGGCGGTGTTGGTCGCAGATGACGTGCGCCTCACGGCGGACAACCGCCTGATTGCAACGGGCAATGTCGAGGCGCTCTATCAGGGGCGCCGTCTGACTGCGCGCGAAATCACCTATGACCATGGCACCGGCCAGTTGGCGATTACCGGACCGTTGACGCTCACGGATGTCGAAGGCGCGTTGGTCGTGGCCGACAGCGCCGAGCTGGACCGCGACCTGACCAATGGCATCCTGCGTGGGGCGCGGATCGTCATGCAGGATCAGTTGCAATTGGCGGCCGTGGAGATGCGCCGCACCGATGCGCGCTTTAACCAGCTTTACAAGACTGCCGTGACCTCTTGCCGGGTTTGCGACAACGGCCGCCCGCCGTTGTGGCAGATCCGGGCGCAGCGGGTGATCCATGATGAGCAAGAACGTCAGCTCTATTTTGACAACGCGCAGTTCCGCATCCTGAACACCACCGTGCTCTATCTGCCGCGTCTTCGCTTGCCGGACCCGACGCTTGATCGCGCGCGTGGGTTTCTGACCCCGTCGCTGGTCAACTCTTCGCTTTTGGGCACGGGCATCCGCGTTCCCTATTTCATCCCCATTGGCGATAGCCGCGACCTGACGCTGGCGCCGTTCCTTGCGACCAATTCCAAGCGGCTGGAATTCCGCTATCGTCAGGCGTTTCGACAGGGTGAAATTGAATTCAACGGTGCCGTGGCCGAGGATGATTTCAGCCCCGACCCAACCCGTGGATATCTGTTTGGTACGGGTCGGTTCGAACTGCCGCGCGATTTCATCCTGCGGTTCAATGTCGAGCTGTCCAGCGACGATACGTTTCTGTTGGACCATGGATTTTCCGACAAGGACCGCCTGATCAATGAGGTGTCGGTCGAGCGTGCGCGCCGGGATGAGTATATCCGTGGCGCGATCACGCATTTTCAATCGCGACGGGTGGGCGAGAGCAACGCAACCCTGCCCACGTTGGCGGGCAATGCCGAATATGAGCGCCGGTTCTTTCCCACACGGATCGGGGGCGAATTGCGCTTTGGCGCGGCACTGCACAGCCATTACCGCAGCTCGGATTCCACGCTGGCCACGCTTGACCGCTTTGCGGACGGGCGCGATGTAACACGGCTGACCACCCGGCTGGACTGGTATCGCGGTTGGACGCTGCCAGCAGGCGTGCTTGCCAGTTTCCAAACCGGCCTCATCCTGGATCATTTCGAGATTTCGCAGGCGGGGATTACGGCCGCCTCGCAGGCCACCGAACTGACCCCCACACTCGCGCTTGAACTTCGGTGGCCGCTGCTCAAATCCACGCGCCATGCCGTCACCCATGTGATCGAGCCTGTGGCGCAATTGTCGTGGAGCGGTGGATCGAACCCCGATATTCCCCTCGACGAGGCGACGCTGATCGAGTTTGACGAAGGCAACCTTTTCAATCCCTCGCGGTTCAATGCCCCTGACCGGCGCGAACGTGGGTATAGTGCCGCCTATGGGGTAAGCTATACCCGGTTTGATCCGGCGGGCTGGCAAGGAAGCCTTGCTCTCGGGCAGGTCTGGCGCGAAGAGCGTTTGCTGGAGAGGGATGGTCTGACCCCAAGTTTTGCCAAATCCTCGGGGTTGCGCGCCCGTGCCTCGGACTTGCTGATCGCGGGACAGTTCCGCAATGCCACTGGTTTGACCGTGACGGCGCGAGGCTTGTTTGATTCCATGTTCGACACGACCAAGGCAGAGGCCCGCGCCAGTTGGCGCAACGATGATACCAATATTGCGGCCACGTATGTCTGGCTCTCGGCTGATCCGGCTGAAAATCGACCGGCGAAAGTATCCGAATGGGCGATTGATGGCAGCTATCGCTTTGCTCAGCATTGGACTGGCCATGCCGAGTGGCGGTTTGACGCGGCGGCGGAGCGCAGCGTGCGTGCAGGGGCGGGGCTGACATATTCCAACGAATGCGTGGACATCACGCTTTCGGTCTCGCGCCGGTTTACCTCTTCGACTATCCTTGAACCGGAAACCAACTTCGGCTTTACGGTAGGGTTTACGGGGTTCTCGTCCGCGACCCGTGACCGAAGCTTTACCCGGACCTGCAGGAACTGACCAGAATGACACCGATCTTTCGCCGCCTGATTGCCGCCCTGACCCTTGCCGTGACGGGCTTGCTGGTGTGGCCCCTGAGCGGGGGTATGGCGCAGGCGCAAAACCTGTTCTCGCCGCAAATCTATGTGAACGATCAGGCGATCACCGGCTACGAGCTGCAACAACGCGCGCGCCTTCTGACGCTGTTTCGCGCGCCCGGCGACCCGCAGCGACTGGCCCGGGAGCAGCTGATCGAGGAACGTATCAAGATTGACGCCGCCAGAGCCTCGGGTCTTGTGCTCGAAGAGGATTTGGTGCGGGACGGGATGGAGGAATTTGCCGGTCGGGCAAATATGACCGCTGATCAGCTTATCGCGGCATTGGGAGATTCGGGCGTGTCGCAAGAATCCTTCCGAGAGTTTGTTCGCGCCGGGATCACATGGCGCGAGCTGACGCGCGCGCGGTTTGCTGCGCGCGTGTCGGTAAGCGAAGATGATCTGGAACGTGCAACGCGCGCCCTGACCGGTGGCGCTGCAGTGCGCGTTCTTTTGTCAGAAATCATCCTGCCGGTAACCAGTCTTGAGGATGCAGAGGCCAAGCAGGCCTTGGCCGCGTCTATTGCAGAATCCACCAGCGAGGGCGCATTCGCAGAGGCCGCGCGCCGTCACTCCGCGGCACCCTCGTCCTCGCGTGGGGGACGCATGGATTGGGTTGCGTTGTCTGAATTGCCCGCAGGGTTGCGGCCAATCGTGCTGGGGCTTGCCCCGGGCGAGGTGTCCGATCCGTTGCCTCTAGAAGGTGCTCTGGCGCTCTTTTACATGCGCGATATCGAGGAAATGACAGTGCCCTCTCCGGAATATGCCGCCATCGAATATGCCGCCTACTATATCCCCGGCGGGCGGAGTGAGGCGGCGTTGCAGCGTGCGGCACAGGTGCGCGCAGCGGTTGATACCTGCGATGACCTTTACGGCGTGGCGCATGGACAGCCGCCTGAAGTGTTGGAGCGCGGATCGAAGGCCCCAGAGGAAATTCCGCAGGATATCGCCATCGCGCTCGCCTCGCTTGATCCCGGCGAAACTTCGACCAGCGTGACGCGCGCCAATGGGCAAACACTGGTGTTCCTGATGCTCTGTGGTCGCTCGCCGAAACTTGACGGAGAGGCACCTTCGGTTGAGGATCTGTCGAATTTCATCCGCAACCAGCGGATCGAGTCCTTTGCCAATGGGTATCTCGAACAGTTACGCGCCGAGGCGCGGATCGTCGAGAAGTGAGCGCGCCCATCGCGCTCAGCTGTGGCGAGCCGGCTGGCATCGGTCCGGAAATTGCCGCCGCCGCATGGGACCGTCTGCGGGGTGCCCTGCCGTTCTTCTTGATTGGTGATCCGGCGCATCTGCCACCCGGAACACCTATCGCACAAATTACAGATCCCGCCGAGGCATCCGCCGCCTGTGCCACTGCGTTGCCGGTTTTGGCGCATGCGTTTGATGGGCCGCTGACGCTTGGCACGCCCAACCCTGCTCATGCGCGTGGCGTGATCGACGTGATCGCGCGCGGTGTCGATCTGGTGCAATCCGGCGCGGCGTCGGCGCTCTGCACCGCGCCAATACACAAACAGGCGCTACAGGACGGGGCAGGTTTTGCCTTTCCGGGTCATACCGAGTTTCTTGCGCATCTGGCGGGTGTCGGGCGTGTGGTTATGATGCTGGCCTCGGATCAGTTGCGCGTCGTGCCCACGACCATCCACATACCGCTCAAGGACGTGCCGCAGGCGTTGACGCCCGATCTGCTGGAAGAGACGATCCGCATCACCCATGCCGCGTTGATCCGCGATTTCGGCCTGAGTGCCCCGCGATTGGCCATTGCAGGTCTCAATCCGCATGCTGGTGAGGGTGGCAAAATGGGGCGCGAGGAAATCGAGGTTATTGCCCCAGTGATCAGCCGCCTTCGCGCCCAAGGGTTTGATCTGCGCGGGCCGCTCTCAGCGGATACGATGTTTCACGCCTCCGCCCGCGCGACGTATGATGCCGCAGTCTGTATGTATCACGATCAGGCGCTCATTCCGATCAAAACGCTGGATTTCGACCGGGGCGTGAATGTTACGCTTGGCCTGCCGTTTATCCGCACCTCGCCGGATCACGGCACAGCCCTGGACATCGCGGGGCAGGGGCGGGCCAATCCCACCTCGTTGATTGAGGCCCTTAAGCTCGCGCAGACCATGGGCGAGGCGCGCCGCGCATGAGAGCGCTTGAAGATCTTCCTCCACTGGCCAAGGTTATCGCGGCACATGGTCTTTCCGCCCGCAAATCCTTGGGTCAGAATTTCCTGCTCGATCTGAACCTCACCTCGAAAATTGCGCGGCAGGCGGGGGACCTTGGCGATTGCGACGTGCTGGAGATTGGCCCCGGACCCGGCGGATTGACTCGCGGGCTTTTGATGGAGGGGGCGCGACATGTACTGGCGATCGAAAAGGACTCGAGGTGCCTGCCCGCCTTGCAAGAGATTGCCGATGCCGCGCCGGGCCGCCTGACGGTTCTAAATGCTGACGCGCTTGATCTTGATCCTCTGGCACATCTGACGCCGCCTATTCGCGTGGTGTCGAACCTGCCCTATAATGTGGGCACGGAGTTGTTGATCCGCTGGCTGACGCCGCCCGAATGGCCGCCCTTTTGGCAATCGCTTACCTTGATGTTTCAGCGCGAAGTCGCAGAGCGCATCGTGGCGCAGCCGGGGGGCAAGGCCTATGGGCGTCTGGCCCTTTTGGCGCAATGGCGCGCTGTGCCGCGCATAATGATGCACCTGCCGCCGGGGGCCTTTACCCCACCACCCAAGGTGTCGAGCGCCGTGGTGCATCTGACCGCGTTGCCCGAGCCACGCTATCCCGCGGACCCCAAGATATTGGAGCGCGTGGTCGCCCGCGCCTTCAACCAGCGCCGCAAAATGCTGCGCGCAGCGCTCAAGGGGGCGGCCCCCGATATCGAGGATCGGTTGCTCTCTGCGGGGATTAAACCCACGGATCGCGCCGAGACTGTGAGTTTAGAGCAGTTTTGCGCGCTTGCGCGCCGAATGCCGGGCGGAGTTGAGGCCTGAGGCTTTTGTTGTTTTGCTGGATGAGGGTGTCCGTGCTGCGGCATTTGGGCAGGGGTGTGCTGCACGACTTACTCTAGGTAAAATTCCCTCTCGCAACCGCGACGCGATTGGTGTATGAAATAGTTTAATGCTAAACTATATTCGCCAGCAAGGAGTCGCCATCCCATGGTTGCCCGGAAAAGCACTAAGAAATCCAACGTCTCAGCCGAAGATCTCAAGCAGTATTATCGCGATATGCTGCTCATTCGACGATTCGAGGAAAAGGCGGGCCAGCTTTATGGCATGGGTCTGATCGGTGGTTTCTGCCATCTCTACATCGGACAAGAGGCGGTTGTCGTCGGACTTGAGGCCGCCGCAGAAGAGGGCGACCGCCGCATCACCACATACCGCGATCACGGGCACATGCTGGCCTGCGGGATGGACCCCAACGGTGTGATGGCCGAACTCACCGGGCGCGAGGGGGGCTATAGTCGCGGCAAGGGCGGCTCGATGCATATGTTTTCGACCGAAAAGCGGTTCTATGGTGGCCATGGCATCGTGGGTGCCAACGTGCCGCTCGGGGCCGGTCTGGCCTTTGCCGACAAATACCTTGGAAATGATCGTGTGACTTTCACGTATTTCGGAGATGGTGCCGCCAATCAGGGACAGGTCTATGAGACCTTCAACATGGCCGCCCTTTGGCAATTGCCAGTGATCTTCGTGATCGAAAACAACCAATACGCCATGGGCACATCGCAGAAACGATCAACCTCTAGCCCTGACATCTACACGCGCGGGCAGGCCTTTGGCATTCCCGGCGAAGCGGTCGACGGGATGGACGTGCTGGCTGTGAAAGAGGCGGGCGACAAGGCCGTTGCGCACTGCCGCTCGGGCGCGGGCCCCTACATTCTAGAAATCAAGACCTACCGCTATCGTGGCCATTCCATGTCTGACCCGGCCAAATATCGCACCCGCGAAGAGGTGCAGAAAATGCGCGAGGAAAAAGACGCCATCGAGCATGTGCGCGATCTGCTGGTGTCGGGCGGTCATGCCACCGAAGAGGACCTCAAGGCGATCGACAAAGAGATCAAGGATGTGGTGAACGCCAGTGCCGAATTCGCCAAGGAAAGCCCCGAGCCCGCGCTTGATGAGCTTTGGACAGATATTATTGCCGACGCGGCACCGCAGAACGCGTGAAGAGGAGAGACGACAATGGCAACCGAAATCCTGATGCCCGCCCTCTCTCCGACCATGGAAGAAGGCACACTGGCCAAATGGCTGGTTAAAGAAGGCGATACCGTCAAAGCTGGTGATATCCTCGCCGAGATTGAAACTGACAAGGCCACGATGGAATTCGAGGCGGTCGATGAGGGCGTGATGGGCAAAATCCTGATCGCCGAGGGCAGCGAAGGCGTCAAGGTCAATACCCCCATCGCCGTGATGCTGGAGGATGGCGAGAGCGCCGAAGACGTGGCAAGTGCCCCCGCCGCCAAGGCACCCGAGGCCGCCCCCGCCCCGAAAGCTGCCCCTGCTACTGCCAAGGCTCCTGAGGCACCGAAAGCGAATACCAGCCCCGATTGGCCTGAAGGCACCGAAATGCAGACCATGACAGTGCGCGAAGCGCTGAACACTGCCATGGCCGAGGAAATGCGCCGTGACGACACGGTGTTTGTCATGGGGGAAGAGGTTGCCGAGTATCAGGGGGCCTATAAGATCACCCAGAACCTGCTCGAGGAATTCGGTGCCAAGCGCGTGATTGACACGCCGATCACCGAGCATGGCTTTGCCGGGATAGGTGTTGGCGCGTCTTGGGGGGGCTTGCGGCCCATCGTCGAATTCATGACGTGGAACTTTGCCATGCAGGCGATTGACCAGATCATCAACTCTGCGGCCAAGACGCTTTATATGTCTGGTGGTCAGATGGGCAGCCCGATCGTGTTCCGTGGTCCCAACGGGGCCGCCGCGCGTGTCGGCGCGCAGCACAGCCAGGATTACGCGGCGTGGTACGCCCAAGTGCCCGGTCTGCGCGTGGTGCAGCCTTATTCGGCGGCGGATGCCAAGGGCCTGTTGAAAACCGCCATTCGCGATCCCAACCCGGTGGTGTTTCTTGAAAATGAAATCCTCTATGGCCGCTCGTTTGAAGTTCCCAAGCTCGATGATTTCACCATCCCCTTCGGCAAGGCCAAGATATGGCGAGAAGGCACGGATGTGACCATCGTCAGCTTTGGTATCGGCATGACCTATGCGCTAGAGGCCGCCGAGAAACTGGCCGAGGATGGGATCAGCGCCGAGGTGATCGACCTGCGCACGCTGCGCCCGATGGATACGGATACGGTCATCGCCTCTGTGATGAAAACCAATCGTTGCGTGACGGTGGAAGAAGGCTGGCCGGTGGCCTCAATCGGCAACCATATCTCGGCCGTGCTGATGCAAAAGGCGTTCGACTATCTCGATGCGCCGGTCATCAACTGCACGGGTAAGGATGTGCCGATGCCCTATGCCGCCAATCTGGAAAAGCTGGCGCTGACCTCTACCCAAGAGGTGATCGACGCCGTTCGCCAAGTGACCTATCGCTGAGGGAGACCCTAAGATGGCAACCGAAATTCTGATGCCCGCCCTCTCGCCCACGATGGAAGAGGGCACGCTGGCCAAATGGCTGGTCAAAGAGGGGGATACCGTTTCTGCGGGCGATCTCTTGGCCGAGATTGAGACTGACAAGGCCACGATGGAATTCGAGGCAGTGGAAGAGGGCGTTGTTGGCAAGATCCTGGTGGCCGAAGGCACCGAAGGGGTCAAGGTCAACACCCCCATCGCGGTGATGCTGGATGAGGGCGAAAGCGCTGCGGATATATCCAGCGCCCCGGCCAAGGCCGAGGCTCCGGCAGCCAAACAGGCCGAGGCCACGCCGCAAGCCGAAGTTGCGGCCAAACCTGCCCCCGCCGCGCCGAAAACGGGCGATGGGGATCGCATTTTCGCCTCGCCGCTTGCGCGTCGCATCGCGGCAGACAAGGGGATTGATCTGGCAGGCATCACCGGTTCGGGCCCGCATGGCCGGATTGTCAAGGCGGATGTGGAAGGGGCCAAGGCTGGCGCTGCCCCCGTTGCAAGCGCTGCCGAGGCTCCGGCAAGCAAGGCTGCAACCCCGGCACCCGCTGCAGCCCCTTCTGGTCCGTCGTCGGATGCCGTGGTTGCCATGTATCAGGGCCGCGCCTATGAAGAGGTCAAGCTCGACGGCATGCGCAAGACCATTGCTGCGCGCCTGACCGAGGCCAAGCAAACCGTGCCGCATTTCTACCTGCGGCGTGAAATCCGCCTTGATGCACTGATGAAATTCCGCGCGGAGCTGAACAAACAGTTAGAGCCACGGGGCGTCAAGCTGTCGGTCAATGACTTTATCATCAAAGCCTGTGCGCTTGCCCTTCAGGCGGTGCCGGATGCCAATGCCGTCTGGGCCGGTGACAAGGTGCTGCGCCTGAAACCCTCTGACGTGGCGGTGGCGGTGGCCATTGAAGGTGGGCTCTTTACGCCGGTTCTAAAGGACGCCGAGATGAAATCTCTTTCGGCGCTATCGGCAGAGATGAAAGACCTCGCCAAACGCGCCCGTGACCGCAAGTTGGCACCACAGGAATATCAGGGCGGCACCTTTGCGATTTCCAACCTTGGCATGTTCGGAATCGAGAATTTCGATGCCGTCATCAACCCGCCGCATGGTGCGATCCTTGCCGTTGGCGCAGGGCTGAAAAAGCCGGTGGTGGGCAAGGATGGCGAATTGACCGTGGCCACGGTCATGTCGGTGACGCTCTCGGTGGATCACCGGGTGATCGACGGCGCACTTGGTGCGGAGCTTTTGACGAAAATCGTCGAGAACCTTGAAAATCCGATGGTCATGTTGGCCTAAAGATCAGCGCCCCGGCTCTTAGTCGGGGCGTTACACTTTGTTCAGCGGGTCAGCACAAGACGTCCGCCAGTAATCTCGATGCTGGAAAAGCGTTGCAGATACTCCATCCCCAACAGAGACTGGCCCATTTCGCCCTGATTGACCACGGCCCGCAGATTTTCATGCCGCACCGGCCCGACCGCGAGGCTTTCAAGACGCACCGTCGCTGTGCGCACCTCGCCATTGGCGGTATAGGCACGGCCCAGATAGGCCAAACTCTTGGTATCAAGCCCGATCCGTTCAGCGTCACTTTGGCTCAGCACGATCTGACTGGCCCCAGTATCGACGACAAACCGCACAGGCACGCCCTCGATCTCGACGGTTAGGTAGTAATGCCCGTCCGGCGCGCGCGGCACTTCGATCCGGTCGCCCGCGACGACGCTTTGCATTGGGCGCACCGTCTGGCGAATATCCTCCCAGAGGCCCACCGCCGCCAAGGCACCAACAAAGATAAGACCCCAGATCAACGCCTGCTGCGCCAATTTGCCCAAGGACGCGCGGTTCTGAGCCACAAACCAAACCAAAAGCACTGATCCAAGGATCATGAGATAGGTCAGTCGGGCGAAATCAAAATCCTGCATGGCCGCTATATAGGCGCTCAGCCAGCCAAACCAAAGCCGCGCAAGCCATCAAGCACGAATTGTACGGCAAGCGCCGCCAGCAGCATGCCCAAGAGCCGTGTCACCACGTTGATCCCTACCTTGCCAAGGGCGCGCTCTAACAGACCAGAGGTCAGAAACATCACGAAAACCAAGGCGATGACCGACAGCATAACACCGATGACCCAGAGTAGCCCCTCTGCCCCCGGCTTTTGCCCAGCCAATAGGATCACCGTTGCAATCGACCCCGGCCCGGCAATGAGCGGGATCGCGATGGGAAAAATCGACGGATCGTCGCTGTCGTCTTCTTCGGCCGCGTCGGCCTGTCCTTTGCGCCGCTGTCCGCGCCGCTCAAAAAGCATGTCGAGCGCCGTGAGAAACAGCAGCAAACCACCTGCAATGCGAAACGCAGGCATCGAAATGCCGATAAAGCCCAACACCGCCTCGCCAAGCGCAGCAAACAGGATGAGCAACAGCGCAGAGGTGACGCAGGCCCGAATGGCAATCGCGCGCCGTCGCGCCGTGCTCATCCCTTGGGTCAGCGCCACAAAGAGCGGTGTCATCCCGATAGGATCAATGATCACGAAGAGCGTGACAAAGGCCGTGATGAGAAACGCAGTATCCATAAGGGTCTTGCACCATTTTCAGGCTGAAATGCCAAGGGTAAAGTCCCCTGATCCGAAAACCTGAGTGCCCGCAAAGGTAGATGCTCGTAAGGGCGATCAGCGCTCTGCCGTTTCCAGCCGCTCCAATGCCTCCATCCAGAGGGTCTCAGCCAAAGACAGGCCATCCTCGATCTCGGCGTATTTCTTTTGCCATTGGGTCAGCCCGTGGATGTCATCGTAGATCGCGGGATCGGCCAATTTCGCGGCGACCTTGCTCTCCATGTCCTGCAGCTTGGCGATGCGCTCTTCGCAGCGTTTCACATCTTGTCGCAGCTTGAGGATCGCATCGCGCGAGGGCTTTTTGACCTTGATTTCCTTGGGTTTTTCACTTGGCTTTTCGGTGTCCGAGCCGCTGAGCAGCATGGCGCGATAGCTTTCCAGATCACCCTCATAGGGGGCCACAGCACCGTCCCGTACCAGCCACAGGCGATCCGCCACCAGCCCCAGCAGGTGCATATCATGGCTGACCAGAATGATCGCGCCGGAATAGGCGGTCAGCGCCTCAACAAGGGCCTCACGGCTTTCGATATCAAGGTGGTTGGTCGGTTCATCGAGAATCAGCATATGCGGCGCATCGAGCGTGGCCAGCATCAGCGATAGCCGCGCCTTTTGCCCGCCCGAAAGCTTGCCGACCAGCGTTTCGGCCTGTTCGGCCCCGATTCCAAATCCGCCCAAACGCGCCCGCAGTTTCGCGGGTGCCTCTTCCGGGCGCAGGCGGCGGATGTGGTCAATTGGGGTTTCATCAAGGTGCAATTCCTCGACCTGATGCTGCGCAAAATAGCCGACGCGCAGCTTTGAGGCTTTGTGAATCTGGCCTTCAATTGGGTCAAGTTTGCCTGCCAAGAGCTTGGAAAGAGTAGATTTCCCTTCACCATTGCGCCCCAAGAGCGCGATCCGGTCATCTTGGTCGATCCGCAGGTTCAGCCGCCGCAGCACCGGCACGCCATCATACCCAACCGATCCGCTCTCGATCCGCAGGATGGGCGGTGACAGCTCTTCGGGCGTGGGAAAGGTAAAGCGTTTGAGTGCTGCCTCTTGCGGTGTTGTGATCGGCTTGAGTTTGGCAATCATCTTGAGGCGGGATTGTGCCTGCACGGCCTTGCTCGCCTTGGCGCGGAAGCGGTCGACAAAGCTCTGGAGATGCGCGCGGCGGGCGTCTTGCTTTTTCGCCTCAGAGGCGGCAGCGGCGAGACGGGCGGCACGGGTTTCGGCGAAAGTCTCGTAACCGCCTTGATAAAGCGTGAGTTTTTTATCCTCAAGATGCAGGATCGAGCCCACAGCGCGGTTCAAAAGCCCGCGATCATGGCTGATGATGAGCACCGTATGGGGATAGCGCGCGAGGTAGGTTTCAAGCCACAGCGCGCCTTCAAGGTCGAGATAGTTGGTGGGTTCGTCCAGCAGCAAGAGGTCGGGTTGCGAGAAAAGCACACCTGCCAAGGCCACGCGCATCCGCCAGCCACCAGAAAAGGCGGAGCAGGGCATAAGCTGTTCTTCGTCGGTAAACCCCAGTCCTTTGAGGATGCTAGAGGCGCGCGCCTCGGCGGACCAAGCGTCGATATCTGCGAGCCGCGTCTGGATTTCGGCGATCCGCGCGCCATCGGTCGAGCGCTCGGATTCTTCCATGAGTTCAGCACGTTCCGTGTCATAGCTCAGAACGGTGTTGACCAGTGACACCTCGTTTCCGGGCACCTCTTGGGCCACGCCGCCGATGCGCGCGCGCGACGGCAGGCTGATGCTGCCACCTTCCAGTGCCAATTCGCCCCGGATCAGGCGGAATAGGGTGGTTTTGCCCGTGCCATTGCGGCCCACGATGCCAACCTTGTGGCCATCGGGGATAGAGGCAGAGGCGCTCTCGATCAGGGTTCGGCCCGCGACCGAATAGGTGATATCATCTATGTGCAACATGGCCCCCGCATGCCGTATGTGCGCGCCGCCGTCAATCGCGGCTTTTCAAGGCGCGGTGTGCATGTTATCGGACCCGCGATCAAACGCGGTCGGGCAAGGGGCCGGGCCGGTGGAACCTACGGAAAAGAGGCTGAAATGGCTGTTGAACGCACGCTGAGCATTATCAAACCCGACGCGACCAAGCGCAACCTGACCGGCAAGATCAATGCCAAGTTCGAGGATGCAGGTCTGCGCATCGTCGCGCAGAAGCGCATTCAACTGACACCGGAACAAGCGGGTGTTTTCTATGCCGTGCACAAAGAGCGCCCCTTCTACGGTGAACTGTGCGAATTCATGGCGTCTGGCCCGGTTGTGGTGCAGGTTCTGGAAGGCGAGGGCGCTGTGGCCAAGAACCGCGAAGTGATGGGCGCAACCAATCCTGCGGATGCTGCAGCGGGCACGATCCGTGCGGAATTCGCCGAGTCGGTCGGTGAAAATTCTGTCCACGGTTCGGATGCGGCAGAGACTGCAGCGGTCGAGATCGCCTATTTCTTTTCGGGTCTCGAACTGGTCGGCTGATCTTAAGGCGATAGATAAAGAAAGGGCCGTATCCTGTTGGGATGCGGCCTTTTTCTTTTATATGCTTGCGTAGTCCTGATAGACCGGCGCGGCATTTGGTTTGGGCTGCGGTCGCGCAGAGGGTTGCGGGGGCGCGGATTTGGCCCCGGATGTCGGGGGGGTGGCCTGTGGCATGGGACTGCTCCATTATGGGGTGGCAAACCTTGAACGGCTTGGCCTTTGATTATCCTTACAGGATCGGTAAGTTTCACGGCGCGGTTAGGGCGCGATTGTGGCGAAACTAAGGCGAATCAGGCGCTTAACTGGTCGACCACGGTGACGCCATAGCCCTGAAAGCCGTCCATTGCGATCAAGGCATTGTTAAGTCCCGATAATCCGATGCGTTGGGTGATCAGGCGTTCAGGGTCGAGATGCCCGGCGGAGATCATGGCGAAGAGGGGGGCGAAGCGGTCAGCCCCCATGCCACGGGTGCCGTGCAACGTGATCTGGCGGGAATAGACCAGCTCTAACAGGGGCAATTCGGGTGTGGCGTGGCGGCCAAGGGGCATGCCGATTTGAACGTGACGCCCCATTTTGCGAAGGCTTTTCAAAGAGTTGTGAAAGGTGTCCGTGATCCCGAGCGCGTCGAGGGAGACATGCGCGCCGCCGTCGGTCACGTCGCGCACGGCGGCACCGACATCTGGGGATTGGCTGGCATCAAGTGTGGCTGTCGCGCCGAGGGATTTGGCGATGCGCAGCGCCTCGGGGTTGACGTCGATGGCCAGAACACGGGCCCCGATGGCTGCGCCGATCATGATGGCCGAGAGACCGACGCCACCGCAGCCGTGGACGCTAAGCCATTCACCGGGTTGAGTTTTTGCGCGATCCACGACGGCGCGAAAGGCCGTGGTGACGCGGCATCCCATGCCAGCGGCGGCGGCATAGCCCATCGTATCGGGCAGGCGCACGAGGTTGAAATCGGCGCGCGGAATGGCGAGACGTTCCGCAAAGGCCCCCCAGCCGGTAAAGCCGATCACCTGTTGGTGATTGCAGATTGTGGGCTCTCCGCCCCGGCAATCGGGGCAGGTGCCGCACCCCAGAATGAACGGGGCCGTGACCCGGTCACCCACGGCGAAGGCCCGACATTCTGGCCCGATTTCAAGGACTTCGCCCGCGAATTCATGCCCCATGACATGCGGCAGGATGACATCGGGATCGGCGCCTTTCCACGCGTGATGATCAGAGCGGCACACACCGCAGGCGCGCACAGCGATGATCGCGCCGTCACGGGGACAGTCGGGATCGGGCACTTCGGTGATGTCGGTGGGGGTATTGTAGCGGGTCAGGAGGGCTGCGCGCATCGGGCACCTGTAGCTGGAATTGTCGGCAGCCTAGGGGCGGGGTTTGGCGGGTGCAAGCCTGTAAGGTTTGTAATGTTCTACACCTGATTTTGTAAGGTCCGGGAAGGGTCGGGGCCGCCACAGGGAGAAGCGGCCCCAAGGTCGGGCGGATCAGGCGACCATCCGCGCGACCACCTCGCCAAAGGAGGAGGGGGTCGGGACGATTGTGACACCCGCCTCGGAGAGGATCTCGACCTTTTCTTGCGCCGATTCGCCGAAGGCCGACACGATCGCCCCGGCATGGCCCATGCGCCGACCTTTGGGGGCCGAGAGACCGGCGATATAGGCCGCCACCGGCTTGCTCATATGGTCGCGGATGTAAGCGGCGGCTTCGGCCTCTTGCGGGCCGCCGATTTCGCCGACCATGACCACGGCATCGGTGCCCTCGTCATTCTCGAACAACTCCAGAATGTCGCGGAAGGAGGAGCCGTTGATCGGATCGCCGCCGATGCCGACGGAGGTGGACACACCGATGCCACGCTCTTTCATCTGGCTGGCGGCCTCGTATCCCAAGGTGCCCGACCGCCCGATGATGCCCACCCGGCCCGGTTTGTAGATATGCGGCGGCATGAGGCCGGCAAAGGCCTGACCGGGGGTGATGATGCCCGCGCAGTTGGGGCCGATGAGGCGCATGCGCTTTTCTGCCTTGTAGCGGCGCATGTAGCGCTTGACCTTGATCATGTCGCTGGCGGGGATGCCATCGGCGATGCAGACGCAGGTGGTGATGCCTGCATCCGCCGCTTCCATGATGCTGTCGGCGGCAAAGGGGGGCGGGACGAAGCAGATCACGAGATCGGCACCGGTTTCTGCCACAGCACCTTTGACGGTGTTGAAAACGGGCAGGCCGTTATGTTTGGTGCCGCCCTTGCCCGGTGTCACGCCGCCCACGACGTTGGTGCCGTGGTTGATCATGTCCTGCGTATGAAAGCTGCCGATGCGGCCGGTGAGGCCGGTCACGAGCACGCGACTGTTCTTGTCGATGATAATGGCCATCATGCGGCTCCCTTGACGGTGTTTTTGGTGTCGGACCAGGCGCGGACCACCAGATCGGCGGCCTCGGCCAGTGTTTCGGCGGTCAGGATCGGCAGGCCGCTGTCGGCGATGAGGCGGCGGCCCTCTTCGACATTGGTGCCCGAGAGGCGCACGACGAGGGGCAGGGTGAGGTTCAATTCGCGCACTGCGCGGATCACGCCCTCGGCGATCCAGTCGCAGCGGTTGATGCCTGCGAAGATATTGACCAAGATCGCCTCGACGTTGCGGTCGTTGAGTACGGCGTTGAAGGACATCAGCACCCTATCGGGGCTGGCCCCGCCGCCCACGTCGAGAAAGTTGGCCGGTTCGCCGCCCGCCATCTTGATCATGTCGAGCGTCGCCATGGCGAGACCCGCGCCGTTGACGATACAGCCGATTTCGCCGGTCAGACCGATGTAGTTGAGGCCGCGGTCAGAGGCGAAGGTTTCGCGCGAGTCCTCTTGGCTTTTGTCGCGGAGTTCCGAGATTTCGGGGCGGCGGAAAAGGGCGTTGTCATCAAAGCTGACCTTGGCGTCGAGCGCCATGATCTCGCCCGAGGTGGTGACGACGAGCGGGTTGATTTCCACCATATTGGCGTCGGTTTCCTCCATCATGCGGTAACAGCCGATGATGGTCTTGACCGCCTGCGGGATGAGGGCGGCATCAAGGCCCAGGGAAAAGGCAATCTCGCGGGCCTGAAACGCCTGCATGCCCACGGCTGGATCGACCACGGAGCGGATGATGGATTCAGGTTCTTGCGCGGAAATCTCTTCGATCTCCATGCCGCCTTGGCCTGAGGCCACGACGACAACGCGCTCTTCTTTACGGTCCATCACGAAGGCCAGATAGATTTCCTGGGCGATGCTGGTGGCCTCTTCGATATAGAGGCGGCTGACGAGTTTCCCTTGGGGGCCGGTCTGATGGGTGACGAGCATGCGCCCGAGCATCCATTGTGCGGCCTCGGAAATCTCGGTCTCGTTTTTGCAGATGCGCACGCCGCCTGCCTTGCCGCGCGCGCCGGAGTGGATCTGGGCCTTGACCACCCAACGGTCGCCGGACAGTTCCGAGGCGCGGTAGACCGCCTGTTCGGGGCTATAGGCGATGCCGCCGCGCGGCACCTGCACGCCAAAGCGTTTCAAGAGTTCCTTGGCTTGGAATTCGTGGATATCCATTTGGTAGTCCTCCCTATCGTGGTTGGCCTTTTTGGTTGGCCCTCAGCCTTTGGCGGCGATGGCGTCGGCGACGCTGATGACGTTGTTGGCCATACGCTCGGATGCGGCGTCGATCATCTTGCCATCAAGGCTCGCGGCCCCTTTGCCTTGGGCCTCGGCCTTGCGCAGTTCTTCGATGATGCGGCGGGCGCGGGTGACTTCGGCCTCGGGGGGCGAGAAGACATCATTGGCGAGCGCGATCTGGCTGGGGTGGATGGCCCATTTCCCCTCGATGCCCAGGGTGGCGGCGCGTTTTGCGCTGAGCGTATAGCCGTCAGGGTCGGAGAAATCGCCAAACGGGCCGTCGATAGCGCGCAGGCCATACGCGCGGCAGGCGACGGTCATGCGGCTGAGGGCGAAATGCCACTGGTCACCGGGATAATCGGGGTTGAGGCCGCCGATGACCACGGTGCGGGCGCGGTTGGAGGCGGCATAATCGGCCACGCCAAAATGCAGCGCCTCGAGCCGTCCGGGGGCCGAGGCGATCGCCTCGACATTGGCCATGCCGAGGGCGGTTTCAATCAGCGCCTCAAGGCCGATCTGATGGGTAAAGCCCATCGCCGTCTCGATCTGGCTGACCATGGTTTCGACGGTGTAGAGATCGGCGGGCACGCCCACCTTGGGGACGAGGATGGTGTCGAGATGTTGGCCCGCCTGTTCCACAATCTCGACCACGTCGCGATACATGTAATGGGTATCAAGGCCGTTGATGCGGATCGAAATGGTCTTGCCCTTGGCTTTCCAGTCGATGTCGTTGAGGGCCTGAATGATATTGGCGCGGGCCTGCACCTTGTCCGGGGGGGCGACGGCATCCTCTAGGTCAAAGAAGATGTAGTCGACATCCGAGTCCGCCGCCTTGTCGATCATCGAGGGGCTGGAGCCGGGAACGGCGAGTTCCGAGCGTTGCAGGCGTTGCTTTTTCAGCGGGTGAAGCGTGTAGCTCATAAAGATGTCCGATCAGGCGGCGCGGGCGGGTGCGACGCGCACCTGCATTGTGGGGGTGGAGGCGCGGAAATGTTCCTGAGCGGCGGCGATGCCACAGCCCGGTTCGATCACAGCCCCGGCATCGCGCAGCGCCATTTCAGCCGCCGATATGGCACCGCAGAGCATCACCGGGTTGAGCGAACCCAAGTGACCGATGCGAAAGGCGCGACCGGCCAGTTTGGCAAGGCCAGAGCCAAGCGAGGTCTGATACTTGTGATAGGCGGTGGCGATCACGTCGCGGGCATCGACGCCCTCGGGGGCATAGATGGCCGACACGGTATCGGAATGCCATTCCGGACCATGCGCCACAAGGCGGCAACCCTGCCATTCGGCAATCGCGGCACGTACGCCCGAAGCGAGGCGGTGGTGACGGTCCCAGACGCTTTCCATTCCTGCCGCCAGCAGCATATCGAGCGAGCAGCGCAATCCGCGCAGGAGTTGGGTGGCGGGGGTGTAGGGGAAATAGCCGGTGTCGTTCAGCTTGATCATATCGGCAAAGCTGAAGTAGCAGCGGGGCATTTTTGCGTGCTCATGGGCGGCGAGCGCCTTGTCGCTGACGCCCAAGAGACCAAGACCGGCGGGCAGCATGAAGCCTTTTTGCGAGCCTGCGACGGCGAGGTCGACGCCCCAATCCTCCATCTCGAATTCAATCGAGCCGATCGAGCTGACGCCATCGACAAAGAGAAGTGCGGGGTGGTTGGCCGCATCCATCGCGGCGCGAATGGCGGCGATGTTGGAGGTGACGCCGGTGGCTGTCTCGTTATGGGTGGCAAAGACCGCCTTGATCTTGTGCTCTTTATCGGCGGTCAGTTTGGCGGCGTAATCCTCGACCGGCACGCCCTTGCCCCAATCCACCTCGCAGAGGTCCACGTCGAGGCCCAAACGCTCGGCCATATCAACCCAAAGCATTGAGAACTGGCCAAACCGTGACATGAGCACGCGGTCGCCGGTGTTGAGCGTGTTGGAAATCGCGGCCTCCCAAGCGCCGGTGCCGGAGGTCGGGTAGACAAACACGCGGCCATGGGTCAGGCGGAACACCTTTTTCAGGTCCGAGAGCAGCGGCAGGATAAAATCGCCGAAATCCGGCGCGCGCATATCCTCCATCGGGATATTCATCGCGCGGCGCACCTCCTCGGGTACATTGGTGGGTCCGGGAATGAAAAGATGCGAATGGCCGTTCATGATTGTCCTCCTCTTGGCTTGGCCCTTTATGCGGGGCGGTGGAGCATGCCGTAATGCCCGCGCGCATGGAAAAACGCGGCCATGCGGGGGGCTGATTGCCCCGGCGGGTAGGGGTGCCCTACCCGATGGGGGCGCGGCGGTATGCCGTTGCATTCTGAAAAATCGTTTGATTTCAGGACGTTCCTTGGTCTTGTATAGCGGGGCCGGAGGAGGAGACTGTGCGAGATATGATTGACGCGACCGTTCAGGACGCTGCATTGGAGCTGCCCGAGGTGATCGTGGCGGACCGGCAGGCAATTGTCTGTCAGGGCCTGGGATCATTGGTGGCGCAGATCGCGGCGGTGCGGCTTGGCCCCTTTGCCACCGATCTGGCCAGCCTGCGCAAGGCGCTGGGTGAGCGGCCGGGGCGGGTGGTGCTGGTGCTGGGGGTTCGGTTGGCGGATGCGGATCTGGGCCGGGTGTTGGACATGTTGCGGCGGGATCATCCGCGCGTGATGGTGGTGGTGGTTGCCGAGGAGGCCGAGTTTGCCTTTATCCGCACGGCGGTGAAGGCGGGGGCGCATTCGGTTTGTATGATGGGGCAGGTTCTGAGCAGTCTGCCGCGGGTGTTGGGCCATCTGGTTGAAGGCCACAGCATCCTGCCCGCCGAGATTCTCAAACGGTTGATGGGCGAGCAAGGCGATAGCCTGACCCGGCGCGAGCATGAGATATTGGGGCTGTTGGTGGATGGGTTGACCAATTTCCAGATTTCAGCGCGGCTGGGCCTGTCGGAGAATACGGTCAAATATTACCTCAAGGCGATTTACCAGAAACTGGACGTGAATTCGCGGGGCGGGGCCATCGCGAAATATGTGGCGGGGACGTATTGAGGGGGGCGGACGGGCGCTGCGCGGCGGCGCTACGCGCCTTGATTCCGCGCGGGTTGAGTGCTGCGGATGACCGAGAAAATCCCCCTCAATCCACCACCGTCACCAGATGCCAGCGCAGCGCATCGTTGGGCACCGGATCGAAATGGGTCACGCGGTTGGAGAGCACCACGAGTTGCGTGACGTGAAAGGGGATGATCGTGCCGGAATTCATCGCCAGATATTCCTGCGCCTCGATATAGAGCGCGCGGCGGCGTTTGAAATCAAGCTCGGCGCGGGCGGTTTCGAGCAGTTGGTCGAATTTGGAATTCTTATAGAAAGTCTCGTTCCATTTGGCGGTGGAGTGAAACGCCTCATTCAGCGCCTGATCGGCGGGGCGTTCGCCCCAAGAGGTGCTGAACGCGTCCTTTTTCATCCAGACATTTGACCAATAGCCATCGGCGGCGGCGTTGATCAGGTTGACGCGGATGCCCGCGCGCGCGGCCTGTTCCTGAAACGCGACACCGATCACCGGCCAGCTGGGATCAAGGGCAGAGACATGCACATCGACATCGACCCCATCGGGATAGCCTGCCTCGGTGAGCAATTGGCGCGCACGCTCGGGGTTGGCGGGGCACTCCATCTCGGCGCGGTATTGGTCATTGGGGGCCACGGGCGTGTCGCAGGAAATCACCCCGCCGCCATCCAGCGCCAGTTGCAGCATCTCGTCGCGGTCGACGGTCAGGTGCAGCGCCTCGCGCACGCGGGGGTCATCAAAGGGTGGCACATCGGTGCGAAAGGCCAGACCCATCCAGTTGCCGGTGGGGATCTCTAGGAGTTGGTAGCGCAGCGATTTATCAAGCGCGCGGCGCATCATGGGGGCGATGCCGCGCTCCATGTCGAGCTGTCCGCCGAGGAACGCCTGAAGCCGGGCTTGGGCATCGGGCACACCGATCACCTCGATTCGGGCGAGGGCGGGGGGGCCTTCCCAATAGTCCTCATTGGCGACCAGCGTGGTGATGCCGTCTGGGTCGAATTTCTCGACCTTGAATGGTCCGGTGCCAATTCCGGAATGGTGAATGGTATCGCCCGAGCCTTCTGGGATGATCCGCAGGCGGGGGTCCATCAATTGCAGCGGCAGATCGGCAAAGGGCGCGTCAAGGCGCAGTTCCACGCTGAGCGGCCCGGTGGTGGCAATGTGGGTGATCATCTTGACGGCGGCGCGGGCGGGGCTGCCGAAATCGGGGTCAATCACCCGCTTGATCGAATAGACCACATCGCCCGCATCCAGCGCGCTGCCATCGTGAAAGCGCACACCGTCGCGAATCTGAAAGCTCCAGACGGTGCCATCTGAATTGGGGGTCCAAGAGGTGGCGAGATCGGGTGCAGGCTTGCCGCCGGGACCGGGGCGCACAAGGCGGCTCTGGATTTTCTCGATGATCTGGAGCACGCGGCCCTGCGAGGCGGGATCAAGGCTCGAATGGGCGCCGAAGCCCACGTTATGCGCATGGCGGAACGTGCCGGTGGGGGCGGCGCCTGCCGGCGCGGCAAGCAGCAGGCACAGGATCGACAATAGGATGGGCCGCATCGACATCTCCCCGGGCTATTGGGGCAGAGTGTGCCAAGGCGGCGCGGGGAAATCAAACTATTCGGGATGCTGCGGAGATCACGATTTGGGCGCGGGGGGATGGGCATAGGAAAGTTGAAATTTCCGCCAGCCAGCGCTTGACGGGCGCGCAGCCCCGTCATAGAAGCGCCACACGTCGGGGGTTCGCCCCTGATCGTGCTGCGGGCGGTTGTAGCTCAGTTGGTTAGAGTACCGGCCTGTCACGCCGGGGGTCGCGGGTTCGAGCCCCGTCAACCGCGCCACCGCAGCCCTCAAAGGCCCCCGCCCCGGCGGGGGTTTTTGCGTTTGGGGGGTTATCCTTTGGGGAGCCTGCCCATCACAGTCAGAAATGCCTGAACAAGCGGGTGGTCAAGCCCCAGAAAATAGACCGCTGCGGTCGGGACACCTACACCCATAACGCCGATGGTGCCTGCGCCAGCCGCAATACCAAGGCTTTTACGATAAGACTGCCAAAACCCGTCTTTCATGGCCAAAGCTTCTGCGGCGGCGCGGGCCTGTTGCTCATCCTTGAGAGCTTGAGTCAGACGTTTGATAATCGCTTCGAGATGATGGATGCGCAGGCGCAGATCACGCTCGCGACCAGCGTCGATAGCGTCGTCCTGAGCTAAGGCGCTCAATACCTCGGCAATTTCGGCCATCATTTGCAGAGGTGGCGCAAGCTCGTTGCCGTTGGTGGCGGGCACGTGGCGCAGAGCATCAGTGATCTGTTCGGAAAGTTGTGCAGCCGTAACGCGCGTTACAAGCGCATGGCGCAGCAGGTTGCGGATTTGAACTTCTGAGGTGCGCACCTTTGGTAGTAAAACATTGTCCGCCCCTCCGCCGATCGGCTGTGGCGGGCTGCCGTCGGGGGTGGCGCGGGGGGTGTAAGGCTCGGGCCAAGGCGGCAGGCTGCGCAGATAGGCGCGGGTCTTAAAGGCGCGCACTTCTGGGTTCTCTATTTCCGATAGTAGGGCGAGATCTGCATCGCATGCAGTGGCTGGAGTGTTCCGATAAGCGACGCCCATGAGGCGATTTTTTCGCGTGTTCTTTTGGTCACCGAGCGGACGCAAATCACTGACTTTGGTTGAGTTCAACGACAGGATTTGCAGGCTAGTTAAAGTTTCTAGTGGGTTGATGTCTTCGACGGTGGTTTCGTTGAGCCAAAGCATTTGTAGGTTAGTCAGCGACTTTAGTGGATGAACATCTTTGATACCTGTTTTGCCGAGGTCTAGCCGTTTTAGTTCGATGAGCCTGCTGATCGGGGCGAGGTTGGTGACGCCAGTTTCGGAGAGGGAGAGGAATTGCAGCCCGGTGAGGGGGCTGAGCGGGGCGAGGTCAGTGACGCCGGTTTTGGTAAGATAGAGATTTTGCAGCCTGATGAGGGGGCTGAGCGGGCTGATGTCGGTGACGCCGGTTTGGTTGAGGGAGAGGTATTGCAGCCCTGTGAGAGGGCTGAGCGGGGAGAGGTCGGTGATGCAGGTGTTGTCGAAACCAACGTGGGTCAGGACCGTAAAATCGGCAATCTCAGTCGGGATGTGCCGGAGCGCAAAGCACTCTGGCACATCGAACCAAATCTGAGTCTTGCCCGCCTTCCGCGCCTCCTCAATCTTCGCCTGTGCCGCCTCATAGGCCTTATCCGCGTCACTCATACCCTGCCCCTTACACCCCGTCAGAGGATGCCGTGTGGGTGGGGGGCGTGCAAGGGGCTGATTTTGGGATTGACGGGCGCGCGGGGGGCGCTTATGCAGCCTCCCACGCGCGGTTGTAGCTCAGTTGGTTAGAGTACCGGCCTGTCACGCCGGGGGTCGCGGGTTCGAGCCCCGTCAACCGCGCCACTTTCCCCTTTATGCCTGACAGACCAGCCTTGGCGGATCACTCTGCCGCGGCGATGCTTTGCTCGGCGAATTGCGGCATCACCTTGTCGATGAAGAGTTGCAGCGAGCGTTTTTGGCGTTCCATATCAAGGCCCATGGATGCGTAGTAGATGAAGGCATCGACGCCGAGCGCCTCGTATTGGCGGACTTTATCGGCCACGGTCTCGGGGCTGCCGAAGGCCAGATTTTCCTCGAGCATGGCGGGATCGGTGCGGGCGTTGCCCTCGAGTTCCGCGAGGGGGACGGGATCAGGGAAGCCATTGACCACTTCGCCGCGTTTCATCATCAGGTTGCCGAATTGGCCCAGCACGCGGCGCAGCGCGGCCAAGGCGGCCTGCCGGTCGTCTTCGGTTTCATAGACCGCCGTGTGGCGCATGAGCGCCCAGCGTCCGTCATAGCGCCCGCCGTTTTTGGCAATCGCGGCGTCGAGCCGGGCGCGATAGTTCTCGGCCTCGGAAAACGGCATGGTGAGCGGCCAGCTCATGATGTCGCAGCCATGTTCCACGGCATAGTCAAAGGTGATGGGGGCGCGGGCGGCGACCCAGATCGGAACCTCGGATTGCACCGGCTTGGGGCAGGAGGTGGCGGTGGGGAATTGCCAGTATTCGCCGTCATGGGCGTAATCGCCCGCCCAGAGGTTTTGCACCACGGGCAGCGATTCCTGCATGTAGCGCCAGCTGTCGGGCTGCGCGAGCCCCGGCATCATGCGGTCGAATTCGCGCTGATAGGCACCCGAGCCGATGCCGAATTCGAGCCGCCCGTCGCTGAGAAGATCCAGCATCGCGGCCTCGCCAGCCAGCCGGATGGGGTGCCAATAGGCGGCGTTGACCACGCCCACGCCCAAGCGGATGCGGCTGGTATGTTCGCCCCACCATGTCAGGATCTGAAACGGGTTCGGCGCGATGGTCATTTCCAGCGCGTGATGTTCGGCGGCCCAAGCGATTTCAAAGCCGCCTGCCTCGGCCATTTGGACCATTTCGAGCGTGTGGTCGCGCAGGGCCTTCATGTCGGCGCTGGGATCGAGCCGTTCGAGATTGATTGCGAGGTGGAATTTCATGCCGGTCTCCTGTGATCAGCGCATTTGAAAGGGATTGGCCATGGGATCGTCGGACATATTCATCCAGACGGTTTTGGGCCGTGTGTAATCGTAAAGCGCCTGAAAGCCGCTTTCGCGGCCATAGCCGCTGGATTTGGTGCCGCCGAATTCGGCGATGGGGCTGATGGCGCGGTAGGTGTTGACCCAGACGATACCGGCGCGCACGGCGCGCGACATTCGCAGGGCGCGGGCGCTGTCGCGGGTAAAGATGCCTGCGGCAAGGCCATGCTCGGAGCCGTTGGCGAGGGTCAGCGCCTCGGCCTCGGTTTTGAAGCGCAGGACCGAGAGGACTGGGCCGAAAAGCTCGGTATCGACGATGCGCAGGTCGGGGGAGGGGCAATCGAGGATGGTGGGTTCAAAGAACATCTCGCCCGCCGCAGACCGTTTGCCGCCGCAGATCAGGCGCGCGCCTTGGGTCTGGGCATGGGCCACCTCGCGCTCGATATGATCCAGTTGCGCGCGGGTGCAGAGGGGGCCCATTTGCGTGGCCTCGTCCATCGGATCGCCGATGCGGATGCGGCTGGCGATGGCGCTGAGGCGAGTGAGGAAATCGTCGGCGATATCGGCGTGCACAATCAGACGCGAGCCTGCGACGCAGCTTTGACCCGAAGCGCCAAAAATGCCCGCGACAGCGCCGTTCACGGCACTTTCGATATCGGCATCGTCAAGGACGACAAAGGGGGATTTGCCGCCCAACTCAAGGCTGACTTGTGCGAAATTCTGGGTGGAGTTCGTGAGCACATGGCGCGCCGCGTTCGGGCCGCCGGTAAAGCTGATCCTTGCCACAAGCGGATGCGAGGTGAGCACGCGACCGCAGGGATCGCCGTGGCCGGTGACGATATTGACGACGCCATCGGGGATGCCCGCCTGCGCAATGAGCCGCCCGAATTCGAGAATCACGGCGGGGGCGTGTTCCGAGGTTTTGAGCACGAGCGTGTTGCCTGCGGCCAAGGCCGGGCCGAGTTTGACTGCCGTGAGGAACAGCTGGGAGTTCCACGGTACGATGGCGGCCACCACGCCCAAAGGTTCGCGGTGGGTGAAGACGAACATATCCGGCTTGTCGATGGGGAGGGTTTCGCCGGTGATCTTATCGGCGGCCCCGGCGTAGAACTGCAGGAATTCGGCGATATATTTGGCCTGCCAGCGGGTTTCCTTGAACATCTTGCCGGAATCGCGGGTCTCGATCTCGCCCAAGGATTCGCTCTGTTCGGCCAGAAGATCGCCCAAGCGGCGCAGGCATTGGCCGCGTTGGGTGGGGGTCATGCGCGACCATGGGCCCTCATAGCAGGCGCGATGCGCGGCCTCGACGGCGCGGATCACGTCGGCCTCGGTCGCCTCGGGGGCGGTGGCCCAGATTTCACCGGTGGCGGGGTTGAAGCTCTCGAACCGTCCACCGTCCGAGGCATCGACCCATGCGCCGTCGATCAGCATTTGGTACTCAGTGGTCATTCTTTGCCTCTTATTCTGCGGCACAGCGGGCGGCATCCTTGGGCACGACCCGGTGATAGCCACCGTCGCGCCATGCCAGTGGCGCGGTGCCTGCGTCAAACACGCTGGTGACATAGCCTATCACGATGAGATGGCTGCCCGATGGCACGCTCTGCGCCATATCGCAGGCAAAGCCTGTGGCCCCTTCGATCAGGGGGGCGGTGCCCGGCGTGCCGTAGCAGTCGATGCCGGAAAAGCGGTCGGTGATCCAGCCGTCGTGCCGTCCGGCGAAGCGGTCGGCGATGTCAGTGCTGCCTTCGGGCAGGATATTGACGCAAAAGCGGCCATTGGCGGCCACTGCCTGTGCGATGCGGCTTTGGCCATGCAGGCAGACAAGGACCGAGGGTGGATCGGCGGAAACCGAGGCAAAGGCGCTGACCGTGGCCCCGAACCGGCCCATCGGCCCATCGGTTGTCACCACCGTGACAGAGGCTGCGACCTGACGCATGGCGCTGACAAAGCTGGCTCTGTCCACGGGGGCGGGGCTGGGGTGTTGCATGGGCTGTCCTTGGGTCTGGCGGGTGGTTTTGAAGGGCAGGTACAGGCTGACATGAAAGGTGAATTTTTGAAAACGAATTGTTTTGCTGTATATGTTCGAGTAATCCGAATTGATGCTCTGTGCAGGGCGTTTGCACCTGCAGCATTGCGGATTCCTGCCAAGTGATTGCGCTAACTTGGAAAAACGGGCTTGTTTGCGGGTTGCGAATCCGTATGAGGCTGGACTAGCTGACAGGAATGCGCCGCCGCAGCGGTGTCGGACAGGGTAGGGCGCCCACGCCCAAAAGGGAGAAAGACATGACGGCAGGACGGGTCAATCCGCGCTTTCGGTTGGAAGATCAGGGAATTTTGGGGCTGGGCAAGGTTCATTACAACCTGATGGAGCCCGCCTTGGTTGCGGCTTCGGTGCAGCGCGGCGAAGGGGAATTGGGGCAGGGCGGCACGCTCTTGGTCAGCACGGGTGAATTCACCGGCCGGTCGCCCAAGGATAAGTTCACGGTGCGCACACCGACCACGGAAAACACGATCTGGTGGGATAACAATCTGGCGATGTCGCCAGAGCATTTTGATCAGTTGCACAAGGACATGCTGGCCTATCTGGCGGGGCGCGAAGTGTTTGTGCAGGATCTGGTGGCGGGTGCGGACTCTGAGCACAGCATCAATGTGCGGCTGGTCAATGAGCTGGCATGGCACAACCTTTTCATCCGCCACATGCTGCGCCGTCCCGAGCGTGAGGCGCTGGATCATTTCGTGGCCGATTACACGGTCATCAACTGCCCCGGTTTCAAGGCGGACGCCGCGCGGCACGGATGCCGGTCGGAGACGGTGATCGCGGTCAATATCGACGCCAAGCTGATCCTCATCGGCAATACCGAATATGCCGGGGAGAACAAGAAATCCATCTTTGGCCTGATGAATTACCTTCTGCCCGAAAAAGGCGTGATGCCGATGCATTGCTCGGCCAACCATGCCAAGGATGATCCCGAGGATGCGGCGGTGTTCTTTGGTCTGTCGGGCACCGGCAAGACCACGCTGTCGGCAGATCCCAACCGGACCCTGCTGGGCGATGACGAGCATGGCTGGTCGGACACAGGCACGTTCAATTTCGAGGGTGGCTGCTATGCCAAGACGATCCATCTGAGTGCGGAAGCCGAGCCGGAAATCTATGCCACCTGCTCGATGTTCGGCACGGTGATCGAGAACATGGTCTATGACGCAGAGACGCGCGAACTGGACTATGAGGATTCGAGCCTTACAGAGAATATGCGCTGCGCCTATCCGCTGAACTATATCCCCAATGCGTCGGCCACCGGGCTGGCGGGGCATCCGCGCAATGTGGTGATGCTGACCTGTGATGCGTTCGGCGTGCTGCCCCCGATTGCGCGTCTGACGCCGGCGCAGGCGATGTATCACTTCCTGTCCGGGTTCACCGCCAAGATGGCCGGGACCGAGCGGGGCCTGACCGAGCCGCAGCCGGTGTTTTCCACCTGTTTCGGCGCGCCCTTCATGCCGCGTCGCCCAGAGGTTTACGGCAATCTGCTGCGCGCCAAGATCGAGAGCCAAGGCGCGTCGTGCTGGCTGGTCAATTCGGGTTGGACGGGCGGGGCCTATGGCACCGGATCGCGGATGCCGATCAAGGCGACCCGTGCGCTTTTGACCGCAGCCCTTGATGGGTCGCTCAACGGGGTCGAGTTCCGCAAGGATGCGAATTTCGGCTTTGACGTGCCTGTGGCCGTTCCCGGCGTGGCGGATGTGCTGCTTGATCCGCGCCGCACATGGCATGATCCGGCGGCCTATGACGCGCAAGCGGCCAAGCTGGTGCGCATGTTTGCGGATAATTTCGCGCAATATCTGCCGCATGTCGATGAAGACCTGCGCGCGGTGGCGCTGGGCTAGGGGGCCTTGGCCGCCCTTTGAACCCGCGCGTGCGGTGTGCGATGGGCGGTCAAAACATGCCAAAGGCGTTTTGCACCGCAAATTAATGTGCTAGGACCGGGGCGACGCGGGCGTTACGACCCGCGCATCGCAACTGAGAGTGAGATCGCGCATGAAAATCGGCACGTCCCGAGCCAGGCTATTGGGTGCCCTTGCTGTGGCCATGGTCATAGCGGGCTGTGGTGAGAGAGAAAGCGTCGAGCGCGGCAACGTCAATTATGAGAATTACACCGCGCAGCAAATTTTCGAGCGGGGTGAGTACGATCTGGCGCAGCGCGATCCCGATTTGGCAGCCAAAAGCTTTGCCGAGGTCGAGCGGCTTTATCCTTATTCGGATCTTGCGAAGCGGGCGGTGATCATGCAGGCCTTTGCCCATCATCAGGACAAGGCCTATGAGGAAAGCCGCGCCGCGGCCCAACGCTTTATCGACTTTTACCCGACCGATGAGGACGCGGCCTATGCGCAGTATCTTCTGGCGCTGAGCTATTATGATCAGATCGACGAGGTCGGACGCGATCAGGGGCTGACCTTTCAGGCGTTGCAATCGCTGCGCGAAGTGATCGAGCGCTACCCCGACAGCGAATATGCCAATTCCGCGATCCTGAAATTCGATCTGGCCTTTGACCATCTGGCCTCGAAGGAAATGGAGATCGGGCGCTATTACCTCAAGCGCGATAATTTCGCCGCTGCTGCCAACCGGTTCCGGGTTGTGGTCGAGGATTTCCAGACCACGACGCATACCGCCGAGGCGCTGCACCGGCTGGTGGAATCCTATCTGTCGCTGGGGCTGGTGAACGAGGCCCGCACGGCGGGGGCCATTCTGGGCCACAATTTCCAGGGCACCGATTGGTATGAGGACAGCTACAAGCTCTTGACCGGGCGGGGCTATACGCTGGAGGCGGCCGGAGATGGCTGGTTGCAGCAGATCTATCGGCAGACCGTTCAGGGTCGCTGGATCTAGAGGGGGCGGGGATGCCCCTGCCTGACGGGATGGCCTGATGCTGCGCGCGCTTGAGATTCGCGACATGCTGATCATTGACCGGCTGGACCTTGTGTTTCAGCCGGGCCTTAACGTGCTGACCGGCGAGACGGGGGCGGGCAAATCAATCCTTTTGGACAGTCTGGGCTTTGTGCTGGGCTGGCGCGGGCGGGCGGAATTGGTGCGCCGGGGGGCGGATCAGGGCGAGGTTGTGGCCGAATTTGAACTGCGCCCCGATCATCCGGCGCGCGCGGTGCTGCGCGAGGCGGGATTGCCCGACGAAGACGTGCTGATCCTGCGCCGGGTCAACAGCGCGGATGGGCGCAAGACGGCCTGGGTCAATGATCGGCGGGTCTCGGGCGAGGTGCTGCGGCAGCTGTCGGATGTGTTGGTAGAGTTGCACGGACAACAGGATGATCGCGGCCTGCTCGACCCCAAGGCGCATCGCGATTTGCTGGATGCTTATGGTGATCTGGGCGCGCGGCGCGAGGGCGTGCGGGCGGCGTGGCGCGATCTGGGCGCGCGGCGCAAGGCGCGCGCGGCGGCAGAGGCGGCGCAGGCGGCGTTGCGGGCCGAGGAAGAATTCCTGCGCCATGCGGTGGCGGAACTGGATGCGCTTGACCCACAGCCGGGCGAAGAGGTGGAGTTGGACGCGCGCCGTCGCATGATGCAGGGCGCGGAGCGCATTCGCGAAGACATTGCCAAGGCCGCCGAGGCGCTGGGCCTTAACGGGGCCGAAGGGGCGGCGGGCGACGCTCTGCGCTGGCTTGAGGGGGCGGCAGAGCGGGCCGAGGGGCAGCTGGACGAGGCGATTGCCGCCATCGGCCGGGCGCTGGTGGAGCTGGACGAGGCCGGGCGCGGCGTGCTGCGCTGCCTTGAGGCGCTGGATTTCAACCCGGTGGAGTTGGAGGCGGTGGAAGAGCGGCTGTTTGCGATCCGGGGGCTGGCGCGCAAACATGGGGTTCTGGCGGATGATCTGGCAGGCTTTGCCGAGGGGCTGCGTGGGCAATTGGCGGCGCTCGACCGGGGCGATGCGGATATGCGCGCGCTGGTCGCGGCGGTGGCCGAGGCCGAGCGCGTCTATGGCGCAGAGGCCGAAGCGCTGAGCCTAGCGCGGGCCGAGGCCGCCGCGCGGCTTGACCGGGCGGTGATGGCGGAACTGGCCCCGCTCAAGATGGAGCGGGCGGTGTTCACCACCGAGATTGGCCGGGCGGAGCCAGGAGCATCCGGGCAGGACGAGGTGGTGTTCCGGGTGGCCACCAACCCCGGTGCGCCCTCTGGTCCGCTGGCCAAGATCGCCTCGGGCGGGGAGCTGAGCCGGTTTCTGCTGGCGCTCAAGGTCTGCCTGACGGGCACGGATAGCGGTGTCACGATGATCTTTGACGAGATCGACCGGGGTGTGGGCGGGGCCACGGCGGATGCCGTGGGCCGCAGGCTGGCGCAATTGGCGGCGGGTGGTCAGGTGCTGGTCGTCACGCACTCGCCGCAGGTGGCCGCGCGCGGCGCGCATCACTGGCGGGTGGAAAAGCGGGTCGAGGGGGAGGAGACGCTCTCGACTGTGCGGGCGATGCGCGGGGGCGACCGCGTGGACGAGATCGCGCGGATGCTGTCGGGCGAGCGGATCACGCCCGAGGCCCGCGCCGCCGCCGAGGCGCTGATGGAGGGGTGAGGTTTGGGGGCGCTGCCCCCGCCGCCCGTGCCGGGCGTCCCCCCCGAGGTATTTTTTGGCCAGATGAAAGTGGGGGCGGGGTGCCTCAATTCCTCGGTGGGACCAGTTTGCCGGGGTTGAGGATGTTGAGCGGGTCGAGGGCGTGTTTGAGTGCGCCCATCAGCGCCCAGCCGCCCCCGTGTTCGCGCTGCATATAGTCTAGTTTTCCCACGCCGATGCCGTGTTCTCCGGTGGCGGTGCCGCCAAGGGCCAGGGCGCGCGTGACCATGCGGTCGGAGGCGGCTTTGGCGGCGGTGAGTTCGTCGGGGTTGTCGGGGTCAATGAGCAGGACCGCGTGGAAATTGCCGTCGCCGACATGGCCCAGAATGGGGCCCATCACACCCGCCTGGTCGAGATCGGCGCGGGTCTCCTCGATCGCTTCGGCCAGTTTCGAGATCGGCACGCAGATGTCGGTGACGATGGCGCGCGCGCCGGGGCGCTGGCCAAGGATCGCGTAATAGGCATTGTGGCGCATGGCCCAGAGGGCGGTGCGGGCCTCGGTCTGGGTGGCCCAGTCGAAATCCGAGCCATTGTGCTCGCGCGCCAAGGCGCCAAAGCTCTCGGCCTGTTCGGCGGTGCTGGCGGGCGTGCCGTGGAATTCGAGCAGGAGGTGGGGTTTCTCGGGCAGGGTCATCTTGGCATGGGCGTTGACCGCGCGCACGCTTTCGGTGTCCATCAGTTCGATCCGGGCGATGGGGATGCCGCATTGGATGGTGTCGATCACGGTGGCGACGGCATCGGCGACGCTGTCAAAGGCGCAGACCGCGGCCGATATCGCCTCGGGCTGGCCTGAGAGGCGCAGGGTGAGTTCGGTGATGAGACCGAGCGTGCCCTCGGCCCCGACGAACAGCCCGGTGAGGTCATAGCCTGAGGAGGATTTGCGCGCGCCGGTGCCGGTGCGGATCACCTCGCCCTTGGCGGTCACGACCTCGAGCGCCAGAACATTGTCGCGCATGGTGCCGTAGCGCACGGCGGTGGTGCCGCTGGCGCGGGTCGAGGCCATGCCGCCCAAAGAGGCATTGGCACCGGGATCGACGGGAAAGAAGAGGCCGGTCGCGCGCAGGGCGTCATTGAGCGCTTGGCGTGTCAGGCCCGGCTGCACCCGCGCGGTCATATCCGCTGTGGCCACGTCGAGCACGGCGTTCATCCGGCTGAAATCCACCACGATGCCGCCGCGAAAGGCCTGCGCCTGCCCTTCCAGAGAGGTGCCGGTGCCCCAAGCCACCACCGGCACGCGGTGGCGGGCGCAAAGGGTGACGATCTCGGCCACCTCTGCCGTCGTCTCGGGATAGGCCACGGCATCGGGGGGGCTGGGTGGAAAATGCGATTCGCTTTGGCCATGCAGGGCGAGATCGGACTTGGACAGGGTGATCCGTTGGCCTAGAGAGGATTGGAGGTCTGCGATGGCGCGGGCAATGTCCATGGATGTGCTTTCTGAGGGAGGCGATGGGCGTAGCCTAATGCATGCCGCGCTGACGGAAAAGCGCGCGCGAGGCGTGAAGGGGAACGATGCAGGCCGAAGAGCCATCCTTTTGGGGCCAGTTGCGCCGGAGCATGGGTGACTCCCTGCGCGAAGGCTGGGGGGTGCTGCGCAAGCGGGGGCCGAGCCAGTTTCAATTCTGGCTGATCGCTCTTGGCATCGGGATTGCCGCGGGGTTCGCGGCGCTGCTCTTTCGCAAGGGCATCACCGCCTTGCAGCAGCTGGTTTATGGCACTGAGGATGTGGCGCGTCTGCATAGTTTTGCAGAGCATTTGCCGTGGTATTGGATCCTGATGTTGCCCATCGCGGGCGGGCTGGTTGTGGGGCTGATCCTGCACCGGTTCACGCCGGATGGGCGGGTGCGTTCGGTGGCGGATGTGATCGAGGGGGCCGCTCTTTATGAGGGGCGGGTCGAGCGGCGCGAAGGTCTGGCCTCGGCGGCGGCGTCACTGATTACGCTGGGCACGGGCGGGTCTTCGGGGCGCGAAGGGCCGGTGGTGCATCTGGCGGGGGTGATTTCCTCTTGGGTGAGCGAGCGCATTCATGCTGATGGGGTGACGGGACGCGATCTTTTGGGTTGTGCGGTGGCGGCGGCGGTGTCGGCCTCGTTCAACGCGCCCATTGCCGGGGCGCTTTTTGCGCTGGAGGTGGTGCTGAGGCATTTCGCGGTGCATGCCTTTGCCCCCATTGCCATTGCCTCGGTCGCGGGCACGGTGATCAATCGGCTGGAATTTGGCGGTGTGACCGAATTCAGCCTGCCGCAGGCGAGCGTGCTGGAATTCTACGCCGAATTGCCGGCCTTTCTGATCCTTGGGCTGATTTGCGGGGTGGTGGCGGCGGCGCTGATGCGGGCGATCTTTTTGGCTGAGGATGTGGCGGGGCATGTGCAGGCGCGGATGGGCCTGCCGCGCTGGCTGCGGCCTGTTGGGGCGGGGGCGCTGCTGGGCCTTATGGCGATCTGGTTTCCGCATATCATCGGCGTGGGATATGAGACCACCTCGGCGGCGCTGACGGGCAAGCTTTTGTGGCATGAGGCGGCGGTGTTTGCCGTGCTCAAGGTGGTGGCGGTGGCGATCACCATTGGCGGGCGCATGGGCGGAGGCGTGTTTTCACCTTCGCTGATGGTGGGCGCGCTGACGGGGCTGGCCTTTGGCCATGTGGCGACCGCACTGTTGCCCGAGGTTTCGGGCGCGCACACGCTCTATGCATTGGCGGGCATGGGCGCGGTGGCGGCGGCGGTGCTGGGCGCGCCCATATCGACCACGCTGATCGTGTTCGAGTTGACCGGCGACTGGCAGACGGGGCTGGCGGTGATGGTGGCGGTCTCGACCTCGACGGCGCTGGGATCACGGCTGGTGCGGCGGTCGTTCTTTCTGGCACAGTTGATGCGGCGGGGCATCCGGCTTGCGGCGGGACCGCAGGATTATCTGCTGGGGATGTTCCGGGTGTCCAAGGTGATGCGTGCGCCCGATGATGCGCGCGCAGCGGATGAGGCGCAATGCTGGTCGTTGATCGAGCAGGGCGTGTATCTGGACGTGACCGCCACGCTGGAACAGGCGATGCCGCTTTTCGAGCGGGCAAATGTGCCCTTTGTGCCGGTTGTCACGCTGTCGGGGGGGGATCAGCCGCCCGAATTGTCGGGCGCGCTGTTTCATGTGGATGCGCTCAAGGCCTATAACCGCGCCTTGGCGGCGGTGTCAGAGGAAGAGCACAGCTAAAGCCGGTCAGACCCGTTCGACGGTCACAGAGTCGGTTGCGTAGAAGGCGATGTGATCCTTGATCTCTGCCACTTCGGGTTTGGGCGATTCATAGCTCCAGGCGGCATTCTCGAGGGTTTGGCTTTTGGTGATGATCGAGTAATAGCGCGCGTCGCCTTTGTAGGGGCAATGGCTGAATTGTTCGGTTTCATCGAGAAAGGCCATGGCGATATCCGCACGCGGGAAATAGATCACGAAAGGATAGTCCCCTTCGGTCAGTTCCAGTGCATTGCGGCTCTCGCCCAGAACGGCGCCACCAGCGCGGACCGTCCAGGTGCCTTCGGCCTTGCGAATCGTGATACGTGCCATTGTCCATCCCCTTGTTCTTTGATCTTGATTTTTTGGTGTGACGCAGGAACCTAACAGGAATATGTCAGCTTGTCTGCGTTACTTTCTCCAACCATAGCCGCGCTTGGGGCGAAAGCAGAGGGCCAATCTTGTCGCGGCAGGCCCTGTGATAGGTATTCAGCCAGTCTCGTTCCGGTATGGAGAGCATATCGCGGTCGATGAGGCGGGTATCGAGGGGTGTATAGGTCAGGGTTTCGAACCCAAGCTGCGTTGCGCCGTCGCCGTCGGGCAGCGGGTTGAGCGCCGTCACGACGATGAGATTCTCGATTCGGATGCCAAAAGCGCCCTCGCGGTAATAGCCGGGCTCATTGGAGAGAATCATGCCGGGCTCAAGCGGCACCTCGGAGAGGCGCGAGAGGCGTTGCGGGCCTTCGTGGACGCAAAGATACACGCCAACCCCGTGGCCGGTGCCATGGGCGTAATCCTGATCTGCGAGCCAGAGGGGGGTGCGGGCGATGGCATCAAGGTCTCGGCCTGCGAGGCCGCGTGGGAAGCGCAGCCGCGAGATGGCGATCATGCCCTGCAACACGCGGGTAAAGGCCGCGCGCTCGGCGGCACCGGGGGTGCCGATGGGCAGGGTCCGGGTGATGTCGGTGGTTCCGTCGAGATATTGCCCGCCACTGTCGAGCACGAGCAAGTCGCCATCAAGCAGGCGGCGGTTGCTGGCCTCGGTCACGCGGTAATGCGGCAGCGCGCCGTTGGGGCCGGAGCCTGCGATGGTGTCAAAGCTGATGTCGAGGAGTTGCCCGGTGGCGGCGCGGGCCTGCTCAAGCTGGCGCACCACGTCGATTTCGGTGAGCGTGCCGGGGGATTGCGCGTCAAACCACGCCAGAAACTCGCACATTGCCGCCCCGTCGCGCAGATGCGCGCTGCGGGTGGCGGCGATCTCGGCGGGGGTCTTGCGCGCTTTGGGCAGGATGCAGGGATCGGCCCCCCAGACATGGGGCACGCCTGTCGCGTCAAGCACTTGCACCACGCGCAGCGGCACATGGGCGCGGTCAAGGCGCACCGGGCCGGGGAGGGCGGCAAGGGCGGTCTCGAAGGCCTCGGGGGGGCTGAGGGTGATCTCGGACCCAAGATGCGCGCGGGCGGCGGCATCGAGTTTGGCGGGGTCGGTGAAGAGGGTGGCGCGCCCGTCATCGCGCAGGATGGCAAAGCCCTGTGCGACCGGGTTGCGGGGAATATCACGGCCCCGGATGTTGAAGAGCCACGCAATCGAGTCGGTGAGGGTGAGGACCGCCGCTGTCTGGCCTGCGGCGCGCAGGGTTTCCGCCAAGGCGGCGCGTTTTTCGGCGTGGCTGGTTTCGGCGAGGGTGTCGGGCCATGGGGTGATGGCCCCCTGCGGCGGGGCGGGTCGGTCAGGCCAGATGCTGTCGATCAGATTGGTGTGGGGCTTGAGGTGGATGGCGGTGCCCGAGAGCGCCTCGGTCAGGGCGTCGATCTGTTCGGGGGTGTAGAGCCAGGGATCAAAGCCCACGGTGCCGCCCTCTGGCAGATGTTCGCGCAGCCATGGGCCAAGGCGGGTGTCGGGCCAATCAACGGGGGTGAAATGCGGGATGGCGACCTGTGCGCGGACCTGCACGCGGTAGCGCCCATCGGTAAACACGCCCGCCACATCCGGCAGCACCGCGCAGAACCCGGCAGAGCCGGTAAAGCCGGTGAGCCATGCCAGACGATCATCGCAGGCGGCGACATATTCGCCCTGATGCGCGTCAGCGCGGGGCACGAGCCACCCCGCAAGTCCGGCCTCGGCCATGGCGCGGCGCAAATTGGCCAGACGAGGCGGGCCCTGATCGGGGCGGGCGGATTGGGTGAAGGACTGGAACATGCGGTCTCCTGCGGGGCGGTCGGGGTTTGGGGGCGCTGCCCCCGTCCCGGATTTCATCCGGGCCTCCCCCGAGGTATTGAGAGCCAGATGAAACCGGCCAGAGGACACCGGGGCATCAGCCCGCGCGGCGGATGCCCATGACGCGGGCGCGGGCGCGCGGATCGCTGTCAAAGAGCGCGGCCAATTGTTCGGTCATGGCCCCTGCCAGTTGGTCGGCGTCGGTGATGGTCACGGCGCGCTGATAATAGCGGGTGACGTCATGGCCGATACCGATGGCCAAAAGCTCGACCTGTTTGCGGCGCTCGACCATGGCGATCACATCGCGCAGGTGTTTTTCCAAGTAATTGGCGGGGTTGACCGACAGGGTGCTGTCATCGACCGGCGCGCCATCGGAGATCACCATCAGGATCTTGCGCGCCTCTTTGCGCTGGATCATGCGGCGATGCGCCCATTCGAGCGCCTCGCCGTCGATGTTTTCCTTCAAGAGCCCCTCTTTCATCATCAGCCCGAGATTGTCGCGGGTGCGGCGCATGGGGGCGTCGGCGGATTTGTAGATGATGTGGCGCAGATCATTGAGGCGACCGGGCAGTTGCGGGCGCCCCTCGGCCAGCCATTTTTCGCGGCTTTGGCCGCCTTTCCACGCGCGGGTGGTGAATCCAAGGATCTCGACCTTGACCGAGCAGCGTTCGAGCGTGCGCGCCAGAACATCGGCACAGATGGCGGCGATGGAAATGGGGCGGCCGCGCATCGAGCCGGAATTGTCCAGAAGCAGCGTCACCATCGTGTCGCGGAACTCGGTATCCTTTTCCACCTTGAAGCTGAGCGGGGTGGTCGGGTTGGCCACCACTCGGGCCAAGCGGCCTGCGTCCAAGATGCCCTCTTCGCGGTCGAACTCCCAAGACCGGCTTTGCTGCGCCTGAAGGCGGCGTTGCAGCTTGTTGGCAAGGCGGCTGACAGCACCTTTGAGCGGTTCCAACTGTTGATCGAGATAGGCGCGCAGGCGTTCCAACTCGACCGGGTCGGCGAGGTCTTCGGCGCGGATTTCTTCGTCAAAGGCGGTGTTGTAGACGGCGTAATGTGGATCGGCGTCGGAAATGGGCGCAGGTGCGGGCGGCTCGAGCGGGGCTTCGCCCTCGGGCAGCTCGGTTTCATCCTGCATCTCGTCGTCGGCCAGCTCCTCCATGCTGACCTGTGCCTGCGCCGCGTCCTGCTGTTCGTCCTGAGAGCGTTCGGGATCGGCTTCGGCCTCGGTTTCGTCGCTGTCGTCCTGACCGGTGCTGTCGGGCTCTTCTTGGTCTTCGCCGCTTTCTTCGGCCTCGTCTTGCTGGTCGTCATCCATGCTGTCGGGGTCATCGCCCAACTGGTCGCCGTAGCCGAGATCTTCGATCATGCGGCGGGCGAATTTGGCGAAGGCGGTCTGATCGGCGAGAATATCCTGAAGCGCGCCGAGCGTGCCGCCAGCCTGTTCCTCGATAAAGCCGCGCCAGAGGTTCATGACGTTTTGCGCGCCTGCGGGCATGTCGCGGCCCGTGGCGAGGTGGCGGATGAGGTATCCGGCGGCGGCGGGCAGGGGGGCATCGGCGGTGGAGGTGATCCGCTCGAACCCCAGACGGTTTGCATCCTGCGCGATCTTGGCGTCGATATTGGTGGCGGTGCCGGGCATGTCGCGGGCGCCCACCGCCTCGCAACGCGCGGTTTCCATCGCCTCGTAGAGGTCGCGCGCCATGTCGCCGGGGGGGGCGTAGCGGGCATGGGTGCCCGCGTCGTGGAATTTGTGGCGCAGCGCCAGCGCATCGGCGGTGCCGCGCGCCAAGAGCACCTCTTCGCGGCTCATGCGGCGGGAGACCTGCGGCAGGCGCATGGCATCGCCGGAGATACCGCTGGGGTCCACCGAATAGCTGACGGTCAGTTCAGAATCGTCGGCCATCACCTTGGTGGCGTTGGCGAGCGCCTTTTTGAACGGATCGGCGGGGTTGTCGGTGGGTTTGTTCATCGGGCTGTCCCAGTGGCGCTTAGCGCACTTTTACATTCGCGGCACTCTCGGGCAGTTCCTCGTCAAAGCAGCGCTGGTAGAATTCGGCGACGGTCTGACGCTCCAATTCATCGCATTTGTTGAGGAAGGTGAGGCGGAAGGCGTAGCCCACGTTGCGAAAGATGGTGGCGTTTTGCGCCCATGCGATCACGGTGCGGGGGCTCATGACGGTTGAAAGCTCGCCATTCATGAAGGCCGTGCGCGAGAGGTCTGCGACTGTGACCATGCGGCTGATGGTCTTGCGCCCCTCGGCTGTGTTGTAGAGGGGGTTCTTGGCGATCACGATAGCGGTTTCAGCGTCATGGCTGAGATAGTTCAGCGTGGCCACGAGCGACCAACGGTCCATCTGGCCCTGGTTGATCTGTTGGGTGCCGTGATAAAGCCCGGTGGTGTCGCCGAGACCCACGGTGTTGGCGGTGGCGAAGAGGCGGAAATAGGGGTTGGGCGAAATCACCTCGTTCTGGTCCAGAAGCGTGAGTTTGCCATCCGCCTCGAGCACGCGCTGGATCACGAACATCACATCGGCGCGACCGGCATCGTATTCGTCGAACACAATGGCGGTGGGGTTGCGCAGCGCCCAAGGCAGGATGCCTTCGTGGAATTCCGTGACCTGCACGCCGTCGCGCAGTTTGATCGCATCCTTGCCGATCAGGTCGATCCGGCTGATGTGGCTGTCAAGGTTGACGCGCACGCAGGGCCAGTTGAGACGCGCGGAGACCTGTTCGATATGGGTGGATTTGCCGGTGCCGTGATAGCCTTGGATCATCACGCGGCGATTGTGGGAAAACCCGGCGAGGATCGCGAGCGTGGTGTCGGGATCGAATTTATAGGTCGAGTCGAATTCCGGCACGCGCTCAGTCCGGGTGGCGAAGCCTTTGACGATCATATCGGTGTCGATACCGAATGTCTCGCGGACCGAGATTTCCTCGGTCGGTTTCGCGTTGATGTCCATCATTCCGTCAGCCATTCCGCCGGTCCTTTAATCGGGTCGTTTCTCAGATCTCGTCGTGCAACATATCGCAGCAGAGGGCAAGGGGAAGGGGCAAGATTGCGCTGGCCTTATGAGGGTTGCGCGATTGGCCTCATGGGCGGTCATTCGGTGCTTTGGGCGATCTCGGACAGGGTTTCGGCGTCGAGAATATGGACCATCCCGCGCTCTATCGTCACGATGCCACGCCGCGCCAGCGCATCAAGGCGGCGCGAGACCACTTCGCGAGCGGAGCCGATCATCACGGCGATTTCAGCATGGGTGGCGCGCAGGATGCCATTCTCGGCGCGGTCGAGCAGGCATTGCGCAAGCCGGGTTTCGATCCGCTGAAAGGCCACGCGGTCGAGCAGGTGCATCATGGATTGCAGGCGTTGCGCGAAGGCGGCGAAGACGAAATGCCGAAAGCTGTCGGAGAGGTCCATCAGGTGCAAGAACGTATCGCGGGGGACGAGTACGAGTTCGGAGGGGGCGCGGGTGATCGCCTCGCCGGAATAGGCGTCACCGCCCATCAGGCCAAGGGTGGATTGCACGCAGCTTTGGCCCGGCTCGACGGCGTAGAGCAGCAGCTCTCGGCCCGACGCGCCGGTCAGATAGACCTCGACCCGGCCCGAGAGCATGATGACAAAGCCCTTGACCGTATCGCCGGGGTGAAAAAGCACGGTGCCCGCTGGCGCGGTCATCGGCGTCAGGCGGTCGAGAATGGCGCGCGCCTCTGGCTCGAGCACGGGCAGGCCGGGTGCGCGCGCCACCCACGGCATCAGCCGCGCCCGCGTTTCTCGAACCGGGGCAGCATGGCCGAGAAATCGCGGCCCTTGCCATCTTCGGCTTCCACGAATTGCGCGTAAAGATCGCAGGCGGCGCGGCCCATGGGGGTGTCGGCATCAGCCGCCTCTGCCGCCTGTTGCGAGAGGCGCAGATCCTTGAGCATGAGATCGGCGGCAAAGCCCGGCTTGTACTCATTGTCGGCGGGCGATTTGGGGCCAACGCCGGGGGCCGGGCAATAGGCATTCATCGACCATGAGTAGCCCGAGGAGGTTGAGACCACATCAAACATCGCCTGCCGGTCGAGGCCCAGTTTATCGGCCAAGGCAAAAGCCTCGCAGGTGGCGATCATGGTCACGCCAAGGATCATGTTGTTGCAGATTTTGGCGGCCTGCCCATTGCCGGAGGGGCCACAATGCACCGCTTTTTGCCCCATGATGTCAAAGAGTTCGCGGGCGATGTTAAAGCCTGTTTCGTCGCCGCCCACCATGAAGGTGAGCGTGCCGGCGGTGGCTCCGCCGACGCCACCCGACACGGGCGCATCGAGGGCTGAGAGACCCGCCGCCTGCGCCTCTGCCGCCACATCGCGGGCGCTGGCGACATCGACGGTCGAGCAGTCAAGCAGCACGGCACCGGGGGTCATGGCCGGGATCACCTCGGACGCGACCTTGCGCAGGATGGAGCCATTGGGCAGCATGGTGATGACCACGTCCGCACCGCGCGCGGCCTCGGTGGCGCTGGCGGCCATGGTGACGCCGTCGATCTGTACCGCTGCCATGTCATAGCCGGTGACGTCATGCCCGGCCTTGGCGAGATTGGCCGCCATCGGCGCGCCCATATTGCCCAGCCCGATAAACCCGATTTTCATGTCTTTGCCTCCTCCAGCGTCAGGGCGTCTTTGCCCAAGGGTTGCAGCATCTGCGCCACGGCACTGCCCGGCAAGCTGTCAAGCCCATGTTTCCAATGTGGTTTTCTGTCCTTGTCGATGATCGCGGCGCGGATGCCTTCTAGGAAATCGCCCTGTTCCATGGCACGATAGGTGAAACGGTATTCAAGGCCAAGGGCGCGCCCGATATCGGCCGCGGGGCCGCGCAGACGGTGGATCATCTCGATGGTGCAGGCCATCGAGAGGGGGGAATTGCGGCTGAGGGATTTTACCGTGTCGCGGGCAAAATCGCTGTCCTCGGCGCGTAGCGCGTTGAGGATGTCGCGCAGCGTCTCGCCGCTGAAATGCTGGGTGATCTGCGGGGTGAGGGCGCGCAGGGGGCCGGGGGGCGGCGTTTGCGCATGGTCGGTGATGAGGCTTGGGTCGCCGGTCTCGATCAGTTTTGCGATGAGGGTGGGCCACATGAGCTGTGGCACGTAAGTATCAGCGAAGCCTGCGTAAATCGCGTCATCCGGCCGCATGCGTGTGCCGGTGGTGCCAAGGTATTCGCCCAAGCGCCCCGGCGCGCGGGCCAGGATCAGCGAGCCGCCGACATCGGGCACAAGGCCGATGCCGCATTCGGGCATGGCGATTTGCGTGCTTTCGCAGGTGATGCGGTGCGACCCGTGACAGGAAATGCCCACGCCGCCGCCCATGACAAACCCCTGCATGAACGCGATGTAGGGTTTGGGATAGCCTGCGATCTTGGCATTCAGGCGGTATTCATCGGCCCAGAAGCGACGGCCATAATCGTAATCGCCCGCGCGCCCGGTGTCATAAAGCTGCTGAATGTCGCCGCCGGCGCAAAACGCCTTGTCCCCTTCGGCGTCGATCAGGATCAGGGCCACGTCATCGTCAGTGCGCCAGTCCTCCAGCGCCGCCTCGATGGCCATGGCCATCTCGTAACTCAGCGCATTCAGCGCCTTGGGGCGGGTGAGGGTGATGCGCCCGGCGCGCCCCTCTTTGCGGATGTGGATGTCGGCGGTCATTGGCCCGCCAGCATCTGCCGCGCCACGATCAGGCGCATGATCTCGTTGGTGCCTTCAAGGATTTCATGCACGCGCAGGTCACGGACCAGTTTTTCGATCCCGTAATCGGCGAGATAGCCGTAGCCGCCATGCAGTTGCAGGCATTGGTTGACCACGCGGCTGCCGGTTTCGGTGACGAATTTCTTGGCCATGGCGCAGAATTTCGTGGCATCGGGGGCGTCATTGTCAAGCTTCCACGCCGCCTGGCGCAGAAAGGTGCGGGCAGCCTGAAGCTCGATTTCCATATCGGCAAGGCGGAATTGCAGCGCTTGAAACTGGTCGATCGGTTTGCCGAAGGCGCGGCGCTCGGCCATATAGGCGAGGGTTTGGGTGAGGCCCTGCTGGGCTGCGCCCAAGGAACAGGCGGCAATGTTGAGACGGCCACCGTCAAGGCCGTTCATCGCATAAGTGAAACCTTTCCCGTCTTCACCCACCAAATTCTCGGCAGAAATGTTGCAATTGTCAAACTGTACCTGCCGGGTGGGTTGGCTGCGCCAGCCCATTTTATCCTCGAGCCCGCCATAGCTGAGGCCCTCTGTGCCCGCCTCGACATAGACGGTCGAGATGCCCTTGGGGCCATCGCCGCCGGTGCGGACCATGACGATATAGGCGTCGGAATAACCGCCGCCCGAGATGAAGGCCTTGGTGCCGTTGAGGGTGTAGCCCGCATTGGTGCGCTCGGCGCGGGTCTTGAGGGCGGCGGCGTCAGAGCCGGAACCGGGCTCGGTCAGACAATAGGACAGCACGGTTTCCATGGTCAGGGCGCGGGGCAGAACGCGCGCCTTCATCGCGTCAGAGCCGAATTTGTCGATCATCTTGGCGCACATATTGTGGATCGACAGGAACGCCGCAACCGAAGGGCAGGCCATCGAGAGCGCTTCGAACACCAGCGTTGCCTCAAGGCGCGTAAGGCCAGAGCCGCCCGCCTCCTCGCTCACATAGAGGCCGCCAAAGCCAAGGGCGGCGATTTCCGGCCAAAGCTCCTTGGGGATGGTGCCCGCCCGCTCCCAGTCGCGGGCATGGGGCGCGATGCGGTCCTGTCCAAAGGCGTGCGCCATGTCGAAAATGGCGGTCTGTTCCTCGGTAAGGGCGAAATCCATCGGCGGCTCCTCTGCGCTGAAATGAACGGCTGTTTAATTAACAACTATTTCAGAACTATTGCAAAGGCCAGTGTTGCCTGACGGTTGTTGTAGCGTGACTGTAGCGTGACAGCGAAGTTTGCAGTGAATTACAGTGAAGTTTACAGCAACCGATTTTTGAAAATGGCGACTGTCACGTCCGGCCCGAAGCCGACATTGTGCTTAGGCGAAGCGAACGGCTGCTTCGGGCTAAACGGGTGTGACGAGGTGCTCTCAGCCGCTTCGAGCGCGGCCGCCCGGTCCGCTCCTGCAAGCCAAAGAGCGACGGCGAACGCAAAGCGGCCCTCTACACCTTCGTCTACACCCGCGCCGCTCTGCACGGGCTCATCAACATGGGGCTCAGGCAGAGCAGGTATGTGGAGGGGATTGCGTCGGTGCCGACGCGCGCCGGGTGCCGAGGCCGGGAGCGTGATCCGGTCAGCGTGGATGGGGTAGTCCCAGAGAAAGGAAACACAGTCACGGATCGCCATTCTTCCTTCGAAGTGACGACTTCGTCAAAGGCGCCATCTCCGATATTTTCAACCACCGATCCATTAATTTCGGTAGTTGATTGAGGTTGTCTCCCTCGCTGATCGCCCCAGACACTCTGAATTCTAGTTCTCGAAGTAACGCACCGTATGCAACTGCTGCGCCCTGATGTTCCGATGCTCGCCCTGAGAAATTTGAAAACGTTTGTATACCCGCCAGAATTCCAACTGCAACGGAAGTCCCGCCTAAAAAGTAGTTCTCCAAGTCGCCCAGCAACTCTCCACCACCAAAAGTAAAACCCAGCGAGATGGTAGAGAGCGCCACAACGACAACGCCAAGCCAAGTATGCGTTCTTTGGAGCGACTCGCACGCAGCATAGTGGCTATCCCGGTTCACCTTTAGAGGCTCAATCTTGCTTTCCAAGAAGGTTGTTGCCGATTGATTGTTAATGGCCTCGGTGCCGCGATCATCGCTGGTGATCCGAGCTCTCGCCACCTCATCTTGGTTCATCCAAGCGCTTCCTCTAACTTAGAGCGCACCCCAATCAATCTCTTATCAGCGATTTTCAGAGTTCGCGTCTCCGCGATCATGTCGCGAAGATACTCGCTTTGCTCGCCCGAGAGTTGCCCACCCATTTCAAGAAACTTAAGCACACCTCCAAAGGCGATTGTGAAAAGCGTTGCCCCTCGGTTTGACCACCGAGATTCACGCACGTTGGCATCAACAACATTCTGCCACGCCTCAGAAAAGTATTGATCACGATTTTTCTGTGATTTCTCCATTGCTTGGAACAAAACCTTAGCCAGTGTAGACAGAGAGAAAGGATGTACTTCTGCCGAAATGGCCGAACGCGCATGCTGTATACTCTCCTCGAGTAGAAGGCTATCCTCCGGCGAGCTATAGAAGCGATCGAGCTTCAAGAGGGCAAGTTGCTCCCAATACCGGGCGTTCCAATCACACATAGGTTTTAAACCTGCGTAATACTCCTCTGCGTATTCATCAATGTAGTCCCTTACGTTGTTATCATAATCCATCAACCTTCCGAGTAGCTGTGCCTCGGGGGTCTTGTGCTTGATCGTCTTGGCATTCACTCTAGGCGCGACGCTCTTGGCCAGTTCTAGGAAGGCCTCAAATAGCTGGCGATGCCAATTGCGCCGTGTGAGATCCAGAAAGCGGTCCCCGACTATAGCCTGTTTAGGGACAACAAACGAATTTCCAAGATCGGAGTAAGAAAGCGGTAAAGAAGACTGATCTGACAGCAAGTGCTCCACGGCATCTGGAACTGAAACTGTCGATAGAACACTGCGCCGCACACCATTCGCATAGCAGAACCTCGCTAGAGCTACGAGCAAGTAAGCAAACCCCTCATCCTGATCGCACTCGCTCCTTAGGTCTTGTACAATACGATCTAGCGTCTTGAAGTTGTTCTGAATCCTGCAGTTTGCTTCGGCCATCGTTCCGCCAACAACTTGCCCAAGGTAAAAGTTCTCCGAGGTTTCTGGTATTGTGGATAAACCATGCTCCTCGTTGGCCGCCCTGAGCGCCCTAGCTTCGCCTCTCGTCAGTTTCAGCCTGTCCGAAATCGTAGGATAATCGAAGCCAGTGAAAGCATTCTGAATGTACTTTAAACGGTAGTTCCGCTCACAACATACAAAAAGAATATCTGGCTTCTCAATCTTCCCAAGTATTAGAGAAATCGAATTCAGGCAGTCTGCAAAATTGTCAACAAAGACAAAAATTCGGCCACTGATTCCATTAAGAATGCTTGCAATCTCTCTTGGCTCCAGCTCGAGGCCTAAGCCATCATACCAGAAAACCTCATCTGACCCTCTGGAAAGGTCAAAAGCGAGACGTTTCAGGAATGCCGTCTTTCCACTTCCCGGTTCATCCACAAGCAGTATTAGCTTGAGTTGTGGATCGTCCGCAGCAATCACCACATCCCGCCTAACTTCTGAAAAAGCTTCTCTGGAAATATCTGAGTTGGCGGCAAGCATCGACCAATCCAACTCTGCGCCGAGAAGGAACCGCCCAGGATTCGGTATTTTCTGCGGGTCATCAGGTGGTCGATGGAAATTAGCAGAAAATCTCAACCGTTCTGATTCTGACAAATCTAACCCCGACAACCCGTCGCTTTCGTTGTCAAGCCAGGGCATACGGAGACGATCATCTATGCTCTCAATTCGCGAAAAGAAATCCAGAACTGTTCCCTCAAAAAGGCAGAACTGGTGGTTCTCACATAGCATTTCGGTAAGCTTGGTGGGATAAGGCTCAATCAAGACACTTGGCGGAATATCACCACGAATCGTCTTTTGACTTCTTTGCTCGAGATAATACTCTACATCGATTTCATCAAAAGAAGTGCCGGCAACAATAAATGTCTCCGTGCGAATCAACTGACTTAGCGTCAACATCCAGGAATTCGGGCGCGTTATTGATTTGGCGTATTCATTCTGGCTAAAGACGTAACCCGTCTCTGCGCGGTCCACACATCCATGAAGATGGATGATTGACGCGCGTTTGTCCGAAAGAAGTTCCGTGAAGCCGTCGTCGAAATTGATCGTTTCGGTTGAGCTAGATGAGAACTCATGCGCCTCCACAACTGACGCAAACGCGCTCTCGAAGCAGTTGTCCACGTTTAGGGAGTATATCCTTCGCCATGGCTGCTTCGCCAAACGTACTATTGTTGGACCGGGTTCTGTACATGTGTAATGCTGAGTAATGTGCTTCTCAACTTGCTCATCACTCAAGGCAGAGTAAGCTTTTTGCAGTGTCGCGTTTGATGGGAGCTTGTTCAGAGCGACCAGCTCCTCGCGCAATCTACCTGCCGAGAACATTTCTCCGTCCGGTCCTATGGAGTCAAGACTTACGCCGGAGCCAAGGAACAAGGAAACGCGTTGAGCAAGCATGAAGTCGCACAAGCGACGCTTTTCATTTTCATCAATCTCTTCAAATCTACAAATCAAGTCTCGTCCTTTCACCCGACATTCGCCAACTGGTCCGGGTTCATACGGCAGGTTCCTCTGACGAGGCTACAAGATCAAGCGATTTTCCTCTGGATGTCTGCGTCCTATGCGCGACAACGTGGGTTTGTGTGGTTTCGGGCAAGTCGGCGAGGTGTGCTGGCCACGCTCCATTCGTTCGGACCCGGCGTCATTGGAATGACAGCTAATCCAACTGTCGGTCATTCATGCGAAGCGCAGCGAACTTCCGCTTTCCGCTCTTCGTGCCAAATGCTCTTCGCAATCTGCCTCCTGGTTGACCTATAGCAGCGCGCTGAAACCTATGTTTAGCTAAGGAAATGTGAGGAGCGAGTTTAACACCCCTTCAACACCCCGCTAAACGCCCGCTTTACTCCACATACCGAAACCCCTGCACGGCGCGAAAATGCCCGCCGTAGCCGGTCCCGGCGGGTTTGAGCCCTTTGCGCGCGCGGGCGGCGGCGAGGGTCTTCATGCTGCGCTCTTTGGACTCGGCATAAAGGATGGCCGAGACCTGCGCCCAGAGGGGATCGCGGCGCAGCGCTGCGGCGAGGCCGGGGTGCGAGGTGTGAAAGAGCGTCGGCATCGGTTTGTCGTAGCGGTTCACGCCGCGCCGCCAGAGGGCGCAGACCTCGTTGAGAAACCGCAGGCCCAGCCCCGCGCCCTGCCATTCGGGCATGACGACGAGGCGGCAGGCGCGCCCCTCGACCAGCCCCGGCCGGGTCGAGACGGCAAGATGCGCCACGGGTGCGCCGTCGACGAAGCCCACGTAGTAATTGGCCGCGATCATGCGGGGCAGCTTCAGGTAGTGATGCGGCTCAAAGGCGGGCCAGAAGGAGCCGTCTGTCTGGTGAATGTCCATGGCAATGCGCGGTGCCCGTCGAAGACGCCTCCAGCGAAACTCGGCGCGGCGGGTGTCGATCACCCAATCGGGCTGCAACCAGGACACGACGTCCTCGTGACAGGTGACGGCGACGAACTGGCCGGTGCCGCGCCGCCACGCCTTGGCAAAAGCGGCCGCCCCGATCTGGGCCACGCGCCGGTCGATGGTCGAGGTGAACTCGTCGAGAATGGCAAAGCTCGGCCGCTCGGCCAGAATGCGCGCGAGCTCGGCGCGGAACTGCTCGCCGGTGGAGAGGTGGCGGAAGGGTCGCAGCCAGCTTGGTACCGTTCCAAGGCCCACGGCGGAAAGGGCGGCCGCCACGGCATCAAATTCCCCCTCGGGATCAATCGCGTCGATCAGAGCGCCCTCGGGCCAGGGGCGCGGATCAAGCTGTGCGCCAAAGGCCGCGCGGGCGAGCGAGGATTTGCCGCTGCCCGAGGGGCCGACGATGAGGCCGATCTGCCACGGGCGGGCCAAGAGATCGGCCTCGACCTCGATGCGGAAATCCGCGTCGCCCTCGACGTTGAAGAGGCTGGAGACCCGGGCGGCGCGGTAGGTATCGGGGATGGGGCTGGCGTGGTGAATGGCGAGTTTCATGTCACCACCACGCGGCATTTGAAGCCTTGGCGACGCAACCGGCCAAAGGCATCTACTTGGGCGGCCTCGTCCTCGAGGAGGACAATGACGCCATATTGCCGCCGGTAGCGGGTGCCCTTGGGCAGGCCCGGCGCACCGGGCGGCAGCTCAGGTTTCGGGAGGGTGGACGATCTGGCCAAGTTTGGCTCCTTCTCTTAGCGCATCGCGCTTTGGGGGAAGGGCTCTTGGCCTCGGTGTGTTCATGGCCCGGCATCTTGGGCACTTGATCGAGATGCCGGATATCCGCGCGCCTCTCGAAAACTTGAATAACAAACGGCCACATGCGCAGCAACGGGCTTCTAGATCTTCCACTTAGAATCACCTCATAAGATCACCGCCCCCTTGGGGCAGGGAGCGGCCATGAGGTCTGTGTGGTCGGCGGGGGAATGTTTTGCGACGTGTCCCCGTGCCCTAGGGCCTCTCTCAAGCGCCACAGTGGGGCCAGCGGCCGGTGTGGTTTGCCAGTTTCGCGCGGGGCAATCGGCCATTCCAGATGAAGGATTTCCGAGGGTCCCACGGCCCCTTGCGCTGTTCGACCCCTTTGACGCTGCCAATCTCTGAGCGGGCCGCCGGAGACACGCCTATCTCGCCGGGATGTGAACGGGAGTGAGGCCTTATGCGGCCTCGCAGACCTCGACCCTGACCTCAGAATCGCCCATTGGTGCCGCGGCTCTCCTCCGAGCTTGGGGCGATGATTTGTTGTGTTGGTCGGCGGGGCCCTGCGTTTTGCATCCCCGTGCCTCGGGACGCGCCCTCCCTGCGTCCCGAGGCCCCCATGGAGGCAGGCCTATAAGGGCCACCAGCGGTCTGCGGCATAATCCGGCGGGACCGGGTCCATGGCCAAGAGCGCGGCCTGTGCGGCGAGGATTGCACCCACGGCTACCTTCATCTCGTCGCGCAGGGTCAGGACGCGCATGGCCATCTGGCTGACCTCCAAGCCACGCGGGACGCCCAGGGCAGTCAACATCGGCACGCTGGCCGTGGGGTCGGCCAAATACGCCTCAGCCTCGGCGATCTGAATGGGCCAAGTCTCACGCTCCTCGGGGGTATACGCGCCCGCGACAACTGCCAGCCGGCGCGCGGCCTCGGCGCGCACGGCCTCTTCACGGAGCACGCGGGCGCGTGGGGTATTTTGCCGGAACTCAGGCATCGCGCAGCTCCACTTCAATTCCAAAGCCCACCCATGGGAAGGGCGGCGCGACCGCGAGGTGATAGAGGCCCGCGTCGAGCAGTGTCAGAGGCTCCGACAGGTCGGTGATCATGAGCTCATCCCCCGCCTCGTTGCGGACCGTGACCAGAGAGCCCGCAGGCAGATCCGACAGGGTATAGGTCCAGCCCACCGGCTGAACGGCACCCGGCACTGGCACTTCGGGCCTTGAGGCTGTGCGGATCGGATCGGTCGCCACGTAATGGGTCGCTGGATCGGCCAGCGTACCCGCCAGAAACCCGCGCTCGGGTCCGACATTGGCCATGACGGTGGCGACGTCCGCCTCCATCCGTCCGGTGATCATGCCGGTTGCAGGGTCATAGGTCAGGCCGGAATATCGCATGTTCACCTCTTGAGAATGGTGGCGACGGAGTGGATGTTCTGGATCTGGAAGGAGGCACTGGACCCGCGCTGGCACTGAAGGACGACGGTCTGCGTTCCGGTACCTACCGCCATTGCTCGTCGAAACGGCACGATCTCCTGAAAGAGAGAACCGCCCATCGAGTCAAATGGCGTGCCGTTGAGCAGCAACCGCAGCCCCCAGGGCGCGACTGTCGAACCGCCGTTGAGGAGCCAGTTGACGTGACAATCGATCATCAGGATCGAGCCGCTGTCCGGCACGCTGACCGAGAAAGACGTGGCGTTGTTCCAGCTGGGCGCGGTGGCCGGTGTCTTGGTGCCGCCGCCGTAGTTCTCAAAGAAGGTCGAGGGATCGGTGATGGCGCGGCCGTTGATCTTCGGCGTTGTGATCGACCCTGCGACCAGTTTCTCCGCGTTCAGGTCAATGATGTTCGCACTGTTGATATAGGCCGTGTTGACCGTCGCCAGACCCGCCACCACCAGATCGTTGACGTCGATGTGCCGGGCTTGCAATGACCCGTCTACGGTCAGCTTTCCGGCGTTCATTCGCCGTGCATAGAGACCGCCAATAAAACAATCGGTCGTTTCGTTATTGCCCTTGATCAGCCGGAAACGTGCGTACCGGTATCCCGGCGGAACCGTTATGACGCCCTCAAGCTTTGTGATGGAGGTCGTCGTAACAGCCCCGATGTTTCGAAAAGTGTAATCTACATTTGCAGTGCCAGTGAATGTTGGGTTCTTGGATAGTTGAAGATCGGCATAAACAGTGCCGGTGCCGGAGATGATCCGGGCGAAGTAGCTGAAGAAAATGCTTTCACCCGCGAGATCCAGATCGAAAATGAACCGGCTTGTGGACACGGTGAAATTGGTGCCCAGCCCGCCGAGCCTGGCCAGGTTGCTAGAGCCCCAGCTGGTGGAGGAGTTCGACGCCTGCCAGCTAAGCGTGCCCAGTCCCGGTGTGCTCCATGCACTTGGGTCTTCGAAATCGGCGTCGAAGTTGAGGTTGTCGAATGATCCGATAGCCATAGCCCCGGCGCGCACCGATTTCGCCGCCAATTGATCCGCACCAATGGCGCCTGCCGCGATGGAGGCGGCCGTGAATTGCCCCACCACGTCGGTGCTCGCGACCGAGGCGACATAAGCTGTGCCATTCCAGCGATAGATTTTGCCGCCAAAGGCGACCAGCTCGGTTGATTTGACCGCGGGCAGGGAGGCCACAACCGTGATCGGCTCCAGTCCCGCCGCAAAGGAGGTCGCGTCGATCAGCCCTTGCAGGGTCTCTTGCGTGATCACGTCGCCGGTCGCGCGCGCGGTGGCCGTCACACGGGCGGACCAGCCCGATTTATTGCCCGAGGTGTCGACGGCGCGCACCCAATAGTTCAGGGTCTCGCCGCTCGTCAAATCCTGAGAAATGAACTGCGGTGTGGTGGTGATGTAGGTCGGCACCGTGCTGACACCGGGGCCGGTTGTGGAGACCCGCTCGACGATTTCATAGCGGCTGACATCGCTCTCCGTATTGGCCGTCCATTTGAGCCAGATGGCCTCGAACAGCCCCACTGCGGCGAGGCCGCTTGGGACGGCAGGCGGGATCGTATCCACGGCAGCCGTGATGCCGACCGGGGCGGACCAGGCCGACTTGGTGCCAATCGCCGACACCGCGCGCACGCGGATTGAGAACACCGTGCCCGGCACGCCGTCGCGCGACCACGCGGTCCCGCCAGCCGGAAAGATCGTCTCGACGCCGCCCGTGGTGACCCCCACCTCGTAACTGACCGCATTCGCAACAGCACCCCAGACTGCAGACACCCCCGAGAGGGCGTCGGCGACCAGCACCGTTGCTAGAGCCAGCCCTGTTGGAACGGTCACGGTGGTGAGCGCCGGATCAAGATCAGCGCCGCTCAAACGCACGTCGTCGGTTGTGACCCAAATCCACGCGCTCCAAAGCCCCCGGCGATTGTCGTAGAGGGCCTTGGCCCGGACCCGCAGGTCGGTGAGGGCTGGCACGGGCTGAATGGTCGCAAGGCCCCGCTCGACGTCGAGCACGGTGCCACTCCAGACCTCTTCTTGGGTATCGCGCTTTTGGCACTCGATAGCGATGCCCTTGATGGTCTCGGCAATACCTGAGGCGTCCCAAAAAACGTCGACGGCGGCATGGGCGCGGGTGCCTTCGGCATTGGTAACAATGTGCGCGGCGGCGTCAAAGAAGGGCAGGCCCGCGTCGGTGGGCACGGGGCGGGGCAGGATCGAGCTGCGGTCAGGGATCTCATACGCCCCGTCGATTTCGAAATCCTCCGGGTCGCGCTCGCGCAGGGAGGCCACGACCGTCAAACGGTGCAGGTCGAGCACGATCTCGGTGACTTCAAAGAGCTTGTTCGCATAGTCATTCCACGCGCTCGTCACCGAGACGGTATTGAGCGGGCGCAACCCGGAATAATCCGGTGGCAGCGGCCAGGCGTGACGCCGCCAGCGGCGATGATCGTTGAGCATGGCTTGCGCCAATTGCCCGGCCTGCCCCGGGTTATAAACGGCTGGAAGATCGAGCTCGAAGTTCCGTGCGATGCCGTCTTCGGCCTCCCAGCCGGCATTGCGGATCTGATTGAGGGGCACGCCATTCCAGAGCGCGCCGGGCGAGACGTATTTTGCCGTGACGCGGTTGAAGATCTCGAGCAGTTCGGGGAAGGGGTCCTTAGTCGCGGCATCGGTCACCAGAAGATCGTCGTCGGTGATGCTGGCCACGGGGATATCGGGGGCGTCGACCTGAATATAGAAAAAGCCCCCGAACTCGGCGATCTGGCCATTGCAGGCGGCGAGCAGCTCGTCGATTATCTCGCCGGGCGTGTCCTCGGCGAATTTGATCTCATAGCCCGCTTCGTATTTCCGGCGCTCGCCAAGGTCGACGTCGCAGGCATTCATGGCAGGCACCCAGTTCCAGCCGGGCAGGTCTTCGGCCTCGGCCTCGCCGCCCCAGATCGAGCCGTCATAAAGGTCAATGCCGCGCAGGATGTTGTAGATCTGGACCACCGGGTTGCGCGAGGGCTCCCAAGTGGTGGGATCGTTCCATCGATGCGGCCCAGTGCCCCCGGCGGTGCTGTCGCGGCGCAGGTCGTAATAGGGCACGCCGTTTTCTTCGTAGCGTTGCTCTGGCGCGCCATTGGGCCAGACCTTTGAACTCACCTCCATCGTGAGAATGGCGTAAGGAATGCCCCGCCCAATATGGGCCTCGGTCCAGGGCGTCTCGGGGTCCTCGGCATAGTTCGCAACCAGCATCGGATCGGCGGCGGTTTGAGTGCCGTCATAGACTTTGATCCAGGCATAATCTCGGCCGAGGTCGCGCTTGGCGATGAGCGGGAAGCCGTAGTCGGGATGCGCCTCCTCACCCAGCTCGGAATAGACGCTGTCCACCATCACGCGGCTGAAGGCAGCACCGGGCAGGCCGCCCAGCTCGATCACGGTCTGGTAATACTTGTTATTGGGGCCATGGCTGTTGTGGTAGATTAGATGTCCCTTGGTGGCGTAGAGGCCGACAATGGTCGTCTCGCTCTCCAGCTCGCCGCGCGTGGTGGCGGTCACTTGCAACCCGAAGGCCGTGTTGCGCCCGCGCCGGGCGCGGCGCTGTTGCAGGATCGATAGGCCGATACCGGCAAAGAGGCGCAGGGCAAAGAGGGCAACAGCTTTGACTGTAATCCCGGCAAAGACGGCCGCTACGGCGGCAGCCACTGGCCCGGCCGAGGCCGGGGCGGCGGAGGCCAGTAGGAATGCCGTGACCCATGCGAGCAGTCTCATGGCCGGTAAATCCTGATGGCGCGATCAAGCGGCACCGCGCCCAAGCCCCGCATGGGGCGCAGCACATGGATATGCCCACCGCCGACGATGCCCATGGCCTCCTCATCTGCCTCGATCAGGACGGCGACGTCGCCGGTCTGCGCCTGCATCCAGCCCGCGTTCTTGACGAGGATCGAGGCAAGAACCTCGGCGGGGGAGGCAAAGCCGTCGCGCGCCAAGAGCGCTCGACCCTCGTCCAATGAGTTGTAGCGGCCGCGCCATGGCGCCGCCGGATCGGAGCCGGTTAGCTCTACAATCCAGTCGGCTGCGAACATGGCGCAGTCGGACAGGCTCGGGCGGAACGGCTCTGCGCGCCGCGCGTCCAAGAATTGCCGCAGGGTATGTTCGCGTGTCATCATTTGCGGTCGTTCGGGTCGTTTTCGCGTATGAAGGGGGGCGGCTGCTCGGTCACAACCGTTTCTTGACCCCATGGGATCGGGCGGTCGGCGATGCTGGCGGCATGTTCGCGGAAGCGGTCGGAGGGGTCGCGCAGCCGCTGTGCGGCATCGGATTTGAAGAGCGGCTGGCGGAAGGTGAGCGGGCGCGTGGCCGAGGAAATCACCAGCTCTGTGCGCGATTGATCGCCGAGCTTGGCCAGTGTCTCGGGTGCCGTCTCGAGCCGCCCCTTGATCACGCGATGTGGGGTCCCGAGCGGCGCGCCAGTGTAGATATCGAGGGGCTGCGACCAGACGCGCACCCGGGCTTGCGCCGCCTGATAAACCTGCAGCGCCAGCTTTGCGGCATCGGTCATGGGCGGCAGGATCACGCGGTGGCGGCGCACCTCGAGGCCGATGCCTGCGCGGATCGGCGGCACCTCGATCACATTACCCGCGCCGAGGAAAAGATGGGTTTCGCCGTCGACGGCAAAGGTCTGGTGATCGTCCCCGGTCCAGAGGCCCATGGGCACGATCTCACCCGTGACCCGGTCGCGCGGCTCGATCAGAACGAGGATATGGGCATCGGTGCCGTTGCGCTCGTCGAACTGATCCGTCTGGGCAAGGTCGAAGCTCATACGCCGCCCCCCAGTGTCTGTTGCCAGGTGAAGCTGCCGCCTTGGGTGAGGCTCGAGCGACCCGGTCCCGGTTTGAAGGAGAGCAGCTTGGCCCGCAGCTGAGGCCGGTCAAGGATGACAGAGGCCCCCACGACCACGCCGGGCCGCAGAAAGGGCGTGACCTCGAACGGGGCCGTGGCTCCGGTACTATCCGCCGTGACCGTAGCGTTCATGATCCGGTGGACGGCAAAGCGCACGGGGTTTGCCAGATATTGAAACCCGATCTTTTGCCCCCGCCGCAGGGTAAAGTTTGGCGGCAGGCCCTGAAGGCTCAGTTCCCGATTGCCGGGGATCAGGCTCTTGATCGTAACGGGTTGTGCGGCCCAGTTGACGCCCGCCGGATAGGCGGGGTCTTGCGGCGCAAACTGGCGGCGGTCGTAGACCATGAAGGACGCGCCCGGCTCGAGCAAACTTTCGATCAACGTATCCTGCGCGGCAATCGCCTCAGGCTCTGATTTACCCAACACAACCTCGCCTTGCCAGAGCCGCGTGCCACGGCGGTGCACGATCACCTCGCCCCCGGCGGTGACCGAATTAGTGCTCTCGCCGCTGAGGAAAAACGTGGCCTCCTCGATGCCCAGAAGGTCGAAAAAGCCCGAGACCGGAAGGGGCCAATCCTGAACCGCCATCATCCTCTCCCCAATGGATCGCGCCGGATCGCCTCGACCCGGCCCGGCAGTTGTTGCGCCGAGAAATCGTCAACCACCTCGATGGCCACGTCGCGCGCGCGCTCTTCGGCCACAACGCGGAAAAGCTCCGACGGCTCGATGCGCAGTCGCGTGACGCCATTGCCCTGCGCGCCCGAGCTTCCCGCCGCCCCGGCGGTGCCCCCAGCCTGCGCGGGCAGGGGCAGGCCGCCCCCGGCAAAGCCCGGGATGATGGCACCTGCGTTCATGGCCTCGAGCACCGCGCGGTTGCGCGCCGTGGCCTCGGCCGTCATGATGAATTCCCCCGCGCTGACAAAGGCGGGGATCTTGTCACCCCGGCCTGTACCTGCGCCCAGAAGGATGCCGGGGCGGGTGACAAGAGGATCGCCGCCGGTGGCGAAACCGGGCAGGGCGGCGGCGGGCAGGCCGCCATGGGCAAAGGAGAGCAGCGAGCCGCCGGAAAAGAGATCGAAGAGGTCACCAAGTCCACCACCACCGCCGAAAATTCCGCTTAGAAGACCGCTGCCGCCAAAAAGCCCGCCCAAGGGGCCTGACCCGAGGATCAGAGCTTCCTTGGCCGCGCGGATGATCATGTCACCGATCCCCTCCCAGACGTCCCGTAGGCTTTCGGCCTCGAGCAGTACGTCATCCACGGCGCGGCCGAATTCCTCTTTGCGCTCCATGGCGACGCGCTCGGCTTCATGTGCCTCGACCAGCTTCTCGATCTCTTCGCGCTGCTTTGGCGTCGCGGCGGTCAGGCGTTCGCGCAGGCGGATCAATTCACGCTGCACCGGATCGCTCTCGCGCAGGGCCTCGATCTCGCGCCGCTTGCTCTCGATCAGCCGGTCGAGCGCCTGTTGTTCGCGCAGGGTCTCGTTGGTCGATCCGGCCCGTGCGCCGCCGGTGGAGCGCACGGGCCGGGCGAGTTCATTGAGACGCGCGGTTTCCCGTGCCAGTTCGATCACGGCGTCCCGGCGCGCGTTGAGGGCGTCGACCGTTGCCAGATCCCCGCTGGCCTCGCCTCTTATGACGGCGGTTTCCCGGTCGAATCGCGCGCCTGCCAAGGCCCCGGCGCGGCCCACTGGATCATCGCGGAACTCTGCCCGGATGCGGGCGTTCTCCAGCCCAACTTCGCCTTGGGCCTGCAGGTCAGCTACCGCGTCGACCGCGCCGCGCACTTCGGCCGCAAGGCGCGAGGCCTCGTCGGCGGCCGCGCGGATGCCGCCGGAAATGTCGCTCGTGGCGATCTCGAATGCGGCTTGTGCCGCCTCGCGCAGGGCGTTTTTGTTCTCATCGCTTGCGTCTTTTGCCTCGATCTCTTCGAGCTTGGCGTCGAGCGCAAATTGCGCGCGCAGACGTGTCGCCGTTGCACTGTCCGCTCCGAATTGGGCAATGGCTTGGGCGAGGGCGTTCTGCTCCTGCATCGTCGCTAACTCAGCGCGCGCGGCATCGTCCGCCTTGGAGCGTGCAAGGGCCGCTTCGGTGAGGAGCCTCAACCGCCTGACCAAGGTTTCGTCTTCTCGGCTTTGCGCCGGGTCTTGCTTTTGAAGCTCGGCGACCTCGGCTAACCGGGCGCGCATCTGATCCAGCGTCAGAAGCCGGGCTTCCTCCGTCTCGGAAAGACCGCCCGAGGCCTGTGCTGCGCGCGTGTAGCTTTCAATCAGCGCATCAACGGCGGCAGCTTGTTCTTCGACCGTGCCTTGGGCCGCTTCTTCAAGGGTTGCAAAATCGTCGAGCACGTCCTGGACAAGCGCGCGGCCCCCGGCACGTATCCGCCCGAAGAGGCCGCTCAGGTCAAATTCGGAAGCGAGGGTAGAGAGCGCCTGCCCTTCGGCCACTTCAAGCCCGCCGTCGATCGACTGCGGAAGGAGCGTGCGGTTGCGATTGATGCGCCCAAAATCCACGCCGGTCTCACTCAGGAACCCGCCGATATTCTCTCCCGTCTCGCGGGCGGCCGCGCGCTTTTCGGCTTCAACGATCCGGTCGAGAATATCTTGCGCGCGCTCGACGAAGCCTTCGCCAAAGCGCTCGGCCAATTCGAGCCGGGTGGCCGAGGCCTCGGCGATCTTGTCGCGCAGGCTGTCGATGCGGGTCTCGAGTGCCTCGATCGTATCGGCAAAGCTCTCGCCCTCGCCAGTGGCAGAGGAGAACCAGTTGACCAAGGCCGCCGTTGCCGCCAGCGCGCCGATGGTGATCAGATTGATCGGGCTCAGCATCGACAGGACAGCGCCGCCAAGCGCCCGGAATGCGCCTGCCGCCCCGAGGGGGCCAATCACTTGCGTGATCTGGGTGCCTTGCTGGATGGCGAGCTGAAACGGGTTCTGCCCGGCGGCCAACATGACAAGCACGTCATTGCCCTGCGAGACGAGATTGCCCATCGACCCAGCGGCGAGCCGGTTGGCTCCCGCCAATTGCCGGGTCGCCCCCGTATAGCGCGCAAAATCGGCATTCAGGCTATCTAGAGCGGCGTCATACTGCCGCGACGTGAGCGCGCCGACCCTTTGAGCTGCATTGAGTTGTTCGAGCGCCGTTTCATAGCGTTTGCTCGCCGCGAACAAAGGGTCAAACTGCGTGCGCAGCCGATCCTGTTCTTGGACAAACACATTCATACTCTCTTGCGCGGACTTCGTCGTGCGCGCCAGAATGTTGAAGCCTTGGCCGATGCCGCTGGCCTCATTGCCCAAGGCGCGTATATCCCGGGCAGTCCCTTTGGCGGCAGTGCCGGTGGCCTGCAGCTCCGCCTTCGCCTGATCGGCGTCCATCAGGATTTCGCCGTGGACACGCAATGTCATCTCAGCTCTCCCGCATCGCGGCCACGGCCGCGCCTTCGATCACCTGCACCTCGGCCCAAAGCTCGGGCGTGATCCGAACGCCGCTCATGCGCAGCCCCGCCCGCGCCGCCGTGTAATCGAGGCCCACCACGCGGAACCCTGCGAGCCCGGCCGAGACGGTGCGCCATTGGTTGCAGACTGCGAGGAAGGCGCGCACGGCAGGGACATTATGCGGCCAAACACCAGAGCCGGGGCCGGACGGATCACGACTGAGCTGGCCCGGGTCGATCCCCCAGAAGGCCGCCTCGTCGTCATGGTCGCGCCCCTCGTCATCGTCGATCAGGTCGCCGCGCGCCCATGCCCGCCCGGCCCATTTCAGTTTTTTACCCGCTTCCCCATGAGGGCCGCGTAATAGGCGTTGATCATCGCCACGCGGACGTAAGCGAGACCAATCAACCGGTCGCGCAGGGCGTGGCTAAAAGGCAGCTTCTTGCCCTGTTCGTCCTCGACGTCGTCAAAGTCTTGAACCACGGCCCCCAGAAACTCCCGCTCGCCGCGCGCTGTGCGCATGTCGAAGCCTTCGACCTCCGCGTCGGGCAGCACGCGGAACGTGACCTGCATATCCTGCACCTCGTGGCCGCCGTCGGAGGGCACCTTGATCTCGACGCGGTGGGTGAAGGTGGGGGTTTGGTCGATCTTGAACATGGGCGTGATCTCTCTTTCAAAGGGGTGTTGAAGGGGGCGTTGAACCGGCTCAGGTGAGGGTCATCACCCATTGGTCGGCAGCGGTGGAGGTGGTGGGCAGCGGCACAAGCCGCAGCGGCCATTCCTTGCGACCCTGTCCGTCCTCGAGACCTTCAGGGCGCTGCATCTGCGCATTGGGGGCCGCGATGTTGACGATGTTTCCGACGGTCTTGCCGTGCTCGATCTCGACCGGCACCTTGGCTTGGGTCGCGGCCATGACGAAGGGGTCGAACGTGGCCAGCGCCACGGCGCGCACCCGCGCCTCGATGGTGTTCTCGTGCCCGTCGAGGATCACTTCCTCCTCGCCGATCAGAAACTGCGGCTCGATGCGGTTGGCGAGCGTCAGCTTGAAATTGCGCATCACCAGCGCGGTGCCGCCAATTGTGAAGACCGGCGTGTTGGTAGTGGAGGCGGCCAACGGATCGGGAATGCCGGAAAAGTCCGGGGTCGGCTGGACCACGTCGGCCGGGGCCACGTAGAGGGCCGTGAACTCGAACTCGATATAGGGAATACCCGAGGCCGAGACGTCAAAGGCGGCGGTGCCGCGCACGCCGACCATGGCATAGAGCGTGCCGCCGATATTTAGGTGGAGCGTGACGCTCTCGAGGCTCGAATAGACGCGGTTGTAGACCACGGAGGTGGCCGCCGTCACGGTTTCGGCGCAGCCGCAGGCGCGTAAGAGGCATCCCCAACGGGGCGCGGTCCCGGCGGTGCCGGAGCCTGCCAGTTCGACCTTGAAGGAAATAGTGCGGTGCAGGTCGACCGGGATCGTGCCAGTGGGGCCGCCATGCGGCGTGTCGAGATTGCGGTCGAGGTCCTGACCCTGCATGGGCGACAGGCGCACATCGTTGGCGAGGATTGCGTCGCCGCCGGTGGGGGCAGCATCGGTGCCATAGGTGGTCTCGAGCTTTGCGAGCAAGACCTTGCGTCTCCAGAGCAGGCTCATTTGTCAGCGTCCTTTTTCTCGGGTTTCGGGGCGGGTGTGGGCTTGAGCGCGGCCTCGGCGCGTTTCAGCGCGCCCTTGTCGTCGCGGGTGTAAGACCCGCCGGAGGTGGGGAGATTGGTCATGAGAAGATCCTCAGTTGATCGTCGATGGAAAAATCGAGCTGATAGGCGAGCACACCGGCCCCGCTGGACACGAGATGCCCGCGCTCGAACCGGAAGACGCCGACCTCGTCGCCCGGTGCCCAGCCCGCCAAGGCGCGCACCACGCGCATCAGGAACTGGTCGATCTTGTCGAGGGAGGCGGCCCCGGTGCGATCAAAGCTCTGCGCGAAGATCACCACGCTCGTGCGGTGGGTCAGCATCTGGCTGAAGACGCCCGAGGCGGCGTCGGGGCGGCTGCCCTGAATGCCGGAGGGAAAGACATAGGCCGCGACCGATTGTGCGGGCAGCTTCTTGGAGCGGATCAGATCGACAAAGGCGCGACCGCCGTCGATCCGGCCTGCAAGCTCGGGCACCTGCGCCTCGATCCGGGTCATGATATCGTTGATGGTCATGCGAAGACCTCGCGCAGAAAGGTCTCGACTGTGTCGACGATGTTCGTCTCGTCCTTGTCGTCAAAGCCAAGGAATGGCCGGGCCGGGATCTCGACCTGGTCAACCATGATGAATTGGCCATTGGGCAGGGTGAAGGCCAGCTTTGCGGCGGCGTCTGTGCCGGTCGGCTCGATGAACGCGCCGAATTGATGCGTGGCGGCATAGGGCACGTTGGTGCCGATGCGCGCGGAAAAGCTATCGGCCTCTGTGACGATGCTGTCGCGCAGGCGTGTGCTGTCGACCAGCGTCTTGCCGCCGGATTCGCGCGCGCGGTGCGAAATGGGCCAAACGATGCCACCGGGACCTTCACTCTTCTCGAACCGCTCGGAGACGGAGGTTTCCAGAACGGTGCCGATGCGGCGCATCAAAGGGGTGAGGTCAGACAACTGGCGCAGGCCATTGGCGACGGCGCTGTCAAAGTCGAGACTGTCGAGGCTGACGGTGAGGGTGACCATCTCAGAACCCCTTGAGGCTGTCGCGGCTGAAGGTGGCCTGCGGCGCGCTGATCTGCGGGAGCTGGGGATTGCCGGGGCCGGTATCGGCGGGCGTCTCATCGCCCAGCGAGGCCTCGCCCCGGCGCACTTCGCGCAAGAAGTTGAGGGCCGCGTCATAGCCTTCCTTGGCCCCGTCATAGGCGGCGGCCCGCGCGCCCAGAAGGCGATGCCAGGCAATCGAGGCGGCGTGCATCGTGAGCGCGCGCGGCGGGGTGTCGGCGTTATAGAGCCCCGCGACATAGCTTTCAGTGACAGACACCGCATCGTCGATGGCCACTTGCAGAACGCCCATATCCACGACGCCGGGCGCTGCGTCCCGCGCCGTGACCTCGGCGAGGAAGCCTTCGCCATAGCGGTCGATCATATCCTGTAAAGTGAGATAGGGCATGTCTGCCTCCGGCTTGGGTGTAGGGGTGCCGGTCTCTCCCGGCTGTCACGCCTCAGGCGGGTATTCTCAGGAACCCGCGCCAGCGGCGGCCTGCATCTCGGCCCAGACCGCGTCGCGCACACCAGCGGTAATCTGGTCCCCGAGGCCCGGGGCTGCGTCCTGCAGCGCCTTGACGCGTGGCTTGCCGCTCTTGTCGAAGGCGTCGTCCGGCAGGGCGTTGATGGCATTGGTCAAGGCCGCGCGCAGCGCATCGTCGAGGACAGGCGGCGGCGCGGTGTCAGCCCCGCCGTCGGTCTCTTCGATTGCGCCCAAGGCCAGAAGGCGCGCGATCTGCGCCGCGCTTCCGATCTCTTGCGCGGGGTGGGTCGATCCTTCCTCGAGACGCGAGGCCCCGATCACGGTGCGTTTGATGAGATAGCTCATGCTGCGTCCTCGATCAGATAGCCGGTGGCCGGAGCTGCGATGACTTCGCTCAGCTGCTCGCCCACACGCAGGGTGGTTGCCCCTTTGAGGCCGACCTTGGGGTCGAAGAAACGCCCCGAGACGCGGCCGTCGAATTGCGCGGTCCAGCCCCATGCGGGGGCGGTGCCATCGGGACCGGCCTGTGTGTTGCGGTGAAGGAGGGCGATATTACCGCCCCAGACCTTTTCGAAGGCCGCCGTCTGCCCTTTGCGGGCGGCGTTGATATAGCTGTCGCCCACGAGGATTTCCGACAGCTCGAAGAGCTCGGCCACCGCCTCGCGGCTGGCACGGCCCTTGTCGCCCGAGGTCCGGTTGATGGCCTTCAGGATATCGGGATGGGTCGAGAGCGCCGTCCAGGCCTTGCGCCCCATGGCGGCCACGTTGGGGCGCATGATGAACGTGGCATCAAGGGCGGCAGAGATCACACCGATGGGGTCAGAGGTGGGATCGCTGAACTGGCCCGCCCCAGAAAGCACCACCTTCTTGTCGGCGTCATAATTGGCCGCATCCTGCACCATGGCGGCCACGCGCTTTTCGCGGTCGAGCTGGATCAGATGGGTGAGGCCCTCGACGGCGCGCGCCTCGGGATCGAAGGCGGAGTTGCCTGCGGCGCGCAAGCTGCGGGCGGCCTCGATGTCACGCTGCGGCACCACGTCGTCGAGACCGTAGTCCTTGACCGAGGAGGTCTTTTCTTCGCCGGTGAACTCGACCTGTTGGACCAGACCTTTGCGACCCACTTCCGTATTGGGCACGGTGAACATCTGCTCGGGCGGATAATACGTCCATTTGAAATCCATGCCCATGACCGGCACGCGCGGCATGACCTGATCGGCGATGAAGGAGATATCGGGGTTGCGGTAGTTGACGGCGATGGCGGTCAAAACCGGATCGACGACAAAGGGGGTGGGGGTGCTCATGGATCAGCGCTCCTAAAGATCAGGTGACAGAGTGACGGGCAATCGCCACGTCGATGATGTCGCCAGCCACGCCCGCCTGCAGCGCGTAGCCGATGGCGATGTTTCCAGCCCCGGCAGCGGCGGCCACGCCAAGGCCCGAGGCGTCCGACGCGATGGGCACACCGGCGGCAACCGTGCCTGCAAGCTCGAGCTCGGCCGAGCCGGACATGATCACGTCCTGAAGGTCGCCCGGCTTTGCGTCGAGCTGGTCCGAGATGCCAATCGCGAGATTGGTCGCGGAGGCGGCCACAAGGATACCGCCTGCGGCACCGAACTTGACGATCCGGCGACCGGGCACCGCCGCCTCGGCGGTGTAGGATTTGATGAACATTCCGGGGTTAGCCATTGTCGCTCTCCATGGTTTCCTCGATCTGGCGCGCGGCCTCGGCAAAGCTCAGCGTGCGGCCCTCGGCCTCCGCGTCCTTGATCAGACGCTTGGCGGCGGCGGTGATGTCGTCTGACCCTTTGACCAGCGGCGGGGTGGCCCCGCCCGCCCGCTCGCTGAAATCGATCAGCGGCTTGGTCTGTTTGGAGAGCAGGTCGCGGAACCACGCGCGCGGGCTGGCGCTTTTGCCTTCGGCAAAGGCCACCTCGTCTTGCGCGTCTAGGCTTTCCATGAACGCGGCCATCTCGTCCTTGAGACCCGGCGCGATGCGCCCGTCCTTGACCAGGGCTTCGACCAGGGCGGCATCCTCGTCGCGGCGCGTCTTGCTCAGGGCCTCGGCGAAGGCGGTTTCCTTAGCCTCAAGCGCGGCCGCGCGCGCATCGAGCGCGGCTTGGCGGTCTTCGGGGGTTTGCGTGTCCTTACCGGACATATCGGTTTCTCCTTTTTGGGGTTCGGCGAATGGGGTTTGGTCGGTCTCGGGTGCGCCTGCGGCGCCGCGGAGTGCCTCTTGGCCTGCGGGGGTGCGTGCCCAGGACAGGACTGCGGCAATCGCGCCCTTCAGGGTGTCCGCGAAACTGGCGGCGGGCGCGTCCTCTTCCGAGAAGGCGATCTCGAGGGTCACAGTCTCGGCGTCCTCGGCGAACTCGGCCGCCTTGAGGCCCTTCACGGCGGGGGGCTGTGCGCCCAGAAACCCCACGTGCTTCAGGTAATAGGTGCCGGGGGTCGGGTTTGCCGCTGACTGGGGAGGATAGAACGAGGCGCTGATCCGCTTGAAGCGGCCCGCGCGCACCATCTCAGCGAAGGCCGGCTCCACCTGGTCAGGCTCGGCAAAAAGCTCGGCCCCTTCGGCGCGCAAGCGTTTGACCCAGCCGTAAGCCGGGGCATCGGTGCGAGGATGGCCCACGACGATGGGGGCCTCATGGAGGGCGGGATCATAGGCGGTGGCAATGCCCTCGACCTCGGCTTCGGAAAACTCGAAGCTCTGCCCGGATTGGGCGGTGTGGCGGCCAGCGCGGAAGATGTGCAGCGGTTTTGTCATGACCCGACATTAAGCCGGGGCGACGGGCCAGATCAGATGAAGGGCTTCAGGGGAAGGGGCGCGCGCTGCGCATGCCACCTTGGGTCAGACTAGCGCCCTCTGAGGGCAGGCGGCAAGCCCGGAATGCAAACGGCCCCAGAACGGCCCGCTGAGTGCGCCTCTGGCTCTGGCGGGGGTTGGGTCGCGAAATCCCCGAGGGGGGTATTAAATGGGTATTTAATGAGGCGCTGAGAGGCCATTGCGTCTGGCGGGGTCGGTTGCAGGTGTGCCCGCGCGGTCAAACAGCCCCAGATTGCCTCAGGAGCCCGGTTCGTCGATGAAGGACCGGAGGAGTGCGCGGCGCTCTTCGGGGGTGCGTCGAGGGGAGGGGCCGAACATGATCTTGAGCTGTTTTTTGCGCGCAGCCACAATCTCGGCCTTGTCCGGATCGTCGTCGGGCAGAGCCTCGGCGTCGCGCAGCGCGTCTTCGTAGTCCTCGCGCGAGAAGCCTTTGGGTTCGGTCAAGAGATAAACCAAGTCTTACTCCTCCAACATCTCGGTGATTGCGCGGACAACTTCTGCAACCGTGCCACGCACTCTTTGGCGAACTTCGAGGGCGCGCGCACCGGAGCTGTCCGAATATAGGATCAGCCCTTGCGCGCGCAACACCTCGAGAACAATCAGGCGGATTGCATGGTCGCGGTCGGCGCGGTCCAGATCCGGGGCGATCTCGTCGAGCATTTCCCCCGCGACTTCCTGAAACCCCACGGCGTTGGCCCGCGCGGACGACAGACGCACGGCCATGTAGAGCGACCCGTCATGGCCCACCGCCAGAATGGAGGTGACGCGCCGCTCGAACATCGTGGCGAGGTCTTGCGGGCTGAGAGGCGCAGAACTGGGATGATTGTGCACAAGGCCAATCTCTTGCCCGTCGCGCAGGCGTTGCGTGACCTCCGGCCCGAGGCGCACCCGGTCAGCACCCCCCACGCTCCAGTCGATTTCCTCGCCGGTCCGCAGATTGAACGCGCCAAGATGCTCGCGCCCGTCGCCAAGGCCCATGAGCCGGGCGCGCATGGCAAAGCCCAGTTCGGTCGCCGCCGCCGGGGCGGAAAGCCCGGTCGATATCCCTGCATGACGCGCGCCGAGGTCAAGCCATGCATGGCCTGCGTTGCTATCCCATGCCGGATCGACCCCAAGCGCTGTGGGTTCAATCTCGCCGGTGCGACGGTTCAAGACCCCGCGCTCCTCCAGCTCGAAATCCTCCGTCACCTTCAGGCCGCCCCGGTCGATCATGCCTTGGGAGAGTTGCTGGACCGTGCATCCGCACCGCCAGCCGTTGGGTGGAAAGATGCGAAGCCATGCCGGGTGATCGACGGGCAGGATCAGGTCGTGATAGCGCGCGTGGTCCTCGCGCTTGGTGTCGCGCTGGATCTGGACGTAGCGCAGGAAGGGGAAGGCATTCTTGGTGCGCTGAATGCGTGCCCATTTGCCCGCAGCGTGGGCTGCGCGCATATTGGCGTCGAAGATCACCCGCAGGCGGCGGGGCGAGCCAAGCTGGACGTTCTTCAACTCGCCGGTCAGAGGATCGCGCTCCGTGGCGCTGCCCCACCAGCCAAGACGTTTCAACTCTGGCTCGAGGTCATCCATGAAGCTGCCCAGCGTGCCGCCATTGGCCAGTGCACGGTCGAGCGCCCCACGGATCGTCTCGAGCACGTCAGTTCGCATCGCCTTGGCGACCACGAAATTGCTGGCGTGCTCATTGCGCCAGACGTCGCGGAAATCGAACCGCGCATCGGGCGGGGCGAGGCCTTTGGAGCGAAAGAAGTACAGCGCATCCTCGGGGCGCAGGCGCTGCAGGTCGATCATGGGGCCACGGAGCCGGGCAGGGTGTTCGACCCGTCCGCCGCCTCGCTGTCATCCACCACGGCCCCGAGCTCGCCCGCCAGACGCGCGGCAAAACTGGCCTCGGTCAGCAGATCAGTCATCGCTTGTCCGTCGCTCGGTGCGGCTGCCAAGGCGTCGAGGCGGGTGCGCAGCGCCTCAAGCGTGGTGCCCGGTGCGATGCTGCCCAGAAGGGCTGCGATATCTGCAAATAGCGGCTCGACGGCCGTCTCGGCATGACCCTCTGCGATGATCTCGGCCGCAAGCCTGTCGAGCGCGCTCTCATGGCGATGCTCGGCGAAACCGGCCTCGGGCGGGTTCTCACCTGGTGGGGTAGGGTCGGGGGGTGCTGTGCGCTCATAGCCGTCGCCGTAGGTCTCCTTGACGCGATCCTCGGTCATCTTCCAGCCTATGCGATGCAGCTTTTCATCGCGGTCGACGGCGGCGGTTGTATCCTCCGGGTCTTCCATTTTGCGCCAGACCCGTGGCGGCGCAACACCGGGAAAGTTGAATTCACACAATCGTGCGACAGGCCCCTCGTTGAAGGATTGGCAGACAAGATCGGCGTCGGATTTCTTGACGGCGTCGCCCACGTCGTCATGCACCTCGGCCTGCGAGCGGCTGGACCCATTGTCGGTGGTCATGGTCTGGGACAACACGATCTTCGAGATAGCGGCATCCATGGTGTCATGGAGCTTTTGATAATCCAGCGAGCTTGCTCCGGACGGGGCTGCGAGCAGGTCGATCTCCATCCCGTCGGGAATGATGATCCCGGCCTCCGAACGGATCGCCATCACGGCCTCGAGCAGCGTCTTTTGCTCCTCCTTCGTGGCCTGCGCGGGGTATTTGCCGCGCGCGGTCGGCATGCCGAATTTGTCGAGAGCAATAAGCCAGAGCTTCAGCCCGTTGCGCTTGAACCAGACCGGCCAATAAAGCCAATGCGCGAGACCCAAGCCGTAAGGCTCGTCGTCGTGATCAGCCCCCGTTGAGAAAACCCAGAACTTCTCGGGGGGCATTTCCTCGCCTGTCAGCATGTTGGAGAGGGTCAAAAGGCGCAGGCCGCAATTCTCGTCAAAGCGAAACCGGACCCGGTCGCGGACGCGGATTTCCTCCCAGCCCCAGAGCCGCCCGTCGCGCCGGTACATCTGTTCGGCGACGGAATAGCCATAGAAAAGGCCCCAGAGCATTTTCTCGGTCAGGCGGTCGAACTTCAGGGCCGCAAGTTCCTCCCGCAGCCAGTCGGCCGCGCGTTTGCCTGCTGCCGTATCCTCGCCCGGTACCACCTCCCATTCCCGGCTGGTCACGGCCGAGATACGCTGCGTCATCACCGATTTTACCTGCGGATCTGTCAGGATCGGCTTGTAGATGTCGAAACTGCCGCCGCCCCGGGTGCGCAGGATCGGGTCCGTCGGCTCAAGCAGCGGGCCGATCCATGGCCGGGTGATGTCGCGCCCGCCCTGAATGCCCGCGAGCTCCATCGGGTTGCGCATCCGCACCGACCGCAGCCGCATGGTGCTGGTCTTTCTCGCCATCTCAGAACCCTCCGAAATCCAAGCCGCCCCGGCCCCGGGCAAAACCTATGCGTTGCCCGCCCAAGGGGCTGGTGAAGTCTTGGGCCGTCAAAGCGGTGCGCGGCCCGGTCGATTGAAACTCCATCGGCACCACGTCCTGATTGCTCGCATACCAGGCGAGCGCGCCTGCGATGGCGCTGTCGCCGTGCCGGTCGAGCCCGTCCGATCCTTTGAAGCGGAAATTCTCGGGCACGCGGATGATGCCGTTTGTGTATTGCAGCGCTTGGTGGTCGCGCAGCACGTCCTCATGCGCGGGCAGAACGATGGTGCGATCCGAGAAAGCCTCGATATAGGGGGGCATCTCGAGCTCGTACCATTGGCGCGTGAAGGAGACTTCGACGATCCGCTCGCCGTAGCGTTGGGCCGCGACCTCGGCGAGATAGGCCCCGTTGCCGGTGCGGTCCATCGCGCCCTTGTAGAAATTGGGCAGCCGGTCGAGCAGCCAGAAGAGCACGTCACGCTGCTGATCGAAGGGGATGTTGCGCAGCTCGACAATGAGCTTGGTGCGGCGCGTGAGATCGACGCTCTGCTCGAGAATGATGATGTCGGTGGCATCCCCTGAGCGCGCAAAGTCCTCGCCCATGAAATGCGGGCGCGTTGGATCGAGGGTTTTAAGCACCGGTTCAAGGTGGGTTTTACACCAGGCTTCAGCGGTGGCCTTGCGGACGGGTTCGTCGGCGTTCTTGAAACTGTCGGGCTGGGTCCAACGGTGGAACGGGATGCCCTTGGCCATGCAGGCCTCGATCTGCACGCGGGTGAGGGCTGCGCCTTCCATTTCGGCGGGTTCGGCGTCAAGCTCCTGGCGCATCGCGGCCTCGCGCGCGCCGTAAGCGCGGCGCACAGTGGCCTCCCACGCGGTCTCGGCCGCAGCACTCCAGTCCTTGCCCTGCATCATGCAGACGCGTTTATAGAGCCCGTTGGCGACCGCGTCGCCGAAGGTGTAGCGATGCACCGCGAAACCGTTCTTGCCTGCGCGCGCCTCGCGGATCAGCTCGTTGAAGGCGTTGAGATAGCCGTTATGGGTCGAGATGATCCGGACCTTGCCGCCCCAGATCAGCATGGCGTTCACGGCGTCGATCACCTCGCGCACATCCTTGTGGAACGCGGCCTCGTCGATCACCACGGTGCCCTGAAGGCCCCGGATATTGGCGGGGTTGGAGCTTAGCGCCTCGACGCGGAAACCGGAGGCAAAGCGCACCCGGTAGGCCGAGATGAACTTGGTGGTGCCGTCGGGCTGTTGATCCTCAAAGAGAAACTCCTCGATTGGATGCGCCGCCCCTGCAATCACCCGCGCGAAATGCGCGACATAGCCAATGGCCTCGCGGCCCTTGTCCTTGGTATCGCCGATATAAAAGCAATTCTGCCCGCCCGCACCGCGCGCGGCGGCCGCAATAAGCGCGCAGCCCAGCATCTCGGCAAAGGTAATGCCGGTGCGACGGCCCTTCTCGCAAACCTTGAGGTCGCTCTCGTCAGCCAGCCAGGAGCGTTGATGTTCCATCAGAATGCCGTCGGCCAGCGGGTCGAGGCTCTCGGGGATCTCCGAGCCGCGCGGCAATTCTTCGGGCAGGACGTCCGGGTCGCGGGTGAGGACGGGGGCGGTCACGCGCGCACTCCCAGAAACTCCCGGCGCAGCTTGCCGATGACGTCGCTCGATAACCCCAGTTCATCGCGGGCGCTGTCCAGCGCCTCGACGGCATTGGCGCGTTCTTCGGCGGCGATGCGGGCGCGTTCGGCTTTGATGATGCCGTCGCGCAAGCTGCTTGAGCGGATCAGGTTGTTGAGCGCCGTGGTGAGATCCTTCATGCCGCGCGGGTCCGGCATCTTCGTTGCATCCGACATCATCATCTGAAGACGCCACTGGATCGTGGTGAGCTGCTGGAAAAGGGCAGAGGTCACGTCCGCCTCATCTTTGAGGCTGGCCTCTTGCAGGAAGGTGCGGATTTCGTCCTGGGCGCGTTCCTGCATCAGCGCGTATTCCCGGAACTCCTGCCCGTAGGAATGGATCGCCGATTTGCCGATCCGCAGCTCCAGCCCTTCCTCTTCGCACCGGAAATTCAACGCCTCCGCAATGCGCTCGTATTGCGAAAAGCCGCAATTGCGCAGCTCTTCCTGCAGCCACTGCCGCAGTTCCTTGGGCAGCAAGTCAACCTTGCGGGGTGGGGGCATGTCAGAGCCTCCGCGCGCTTGGACGCTGGATCTCCGGATGCACGGCCTCGCCGCGCGCGACCTCAATGCCGCGCCGGGTGGCCTCGGCAATGACGAAGTCGCCATGGTCGGCGACGGTGACCATGCCCACTTCCTGCAGCCATGCCAGTTCGGTGGTCACCTGGTCAAAGGTGGAGCCGACGCCCACGCCATTGAGGACGTCGCGCAGGATCGAGGCATTGGCGGTGTAGCCCGAGACCTGTTCGAGATGCCGCAGGATCGCAAGGCGGCGGTGTTTGCGCAAGGTTGCCTGATAATCGCTCACGTCTTGCCTCCGTTTAGCAGGTGTTGTTCGTGCCGTGACACAATGGCTTCGAGCCGCGCGGTGATCATCGCGTTGCCTTCCATGACGGCGGCCATCTTCTCCATCGACCCGGTTTGTCTGACCAATTCGAGCTGGAGCGCGTGCATGTCATCCTTGCCGGGCATGTTCTGCACCGCCTGCTCGAGCCGGGATATCCGGGCCTCGTGCCGGTCCATCCTCTCGTGTCCTTCCACGAGGGTCTGGTCGAGGTCTTTGCGGCGTGTGGCGATGAATGTGTAAAGCGCCACCAGCATCGGGAAGATGACGCCCAGCCCTTTCCAGAAGAGGTCCCAATCCATCATGCTGCGCGCTTCCAGTCGTCGAGCGCGGGGTTGTCTGTCACGTCCACGGCGGCCAAGGCGACCTCGGCATCTGGACCTGTATCGGCAGCACCCGGGCTGTCATGGCGGAGTGCCCGCAACTCAGTAATGCTGCGCGCCACTTGCGGGGCCTGTGCGATGATCCGTGCTGCCTCCTTTTGCATCGCGGTTCCCCGGAACTTGTGCAGCTCGCGCGCGCCAAAGTAGAAGGCGACAATGGCCCCCATCAGCGCCCAGAGCGGTTCGGGCACGAGGGCGAGGCCTGTCATCCGCTCGGCAAACCAGATCGGGTCGGACATGGCCGACCAGAAAAGGAAAAGGCAGCCGAAGGCCATGGCCGGGCGCGGCAGGCGGTTGAGGCCGTCGACGAACTGCCCCCAAAGACCGGGCGCGCCGGTGAACTCCGCCGCCATTTGGGCAAGGGCCGCTTGCTGAAACGCGGCCTCGCGCATATCCGCCTTTTCGGCATTGGGCCGAAAGACCTCGGCCGTCTCGGCAATGACATTGCGGCCTCCGCCAAAGAGCGCCCCCAGAAACTTGATCAGCCCCATGATGCCACCCTCTCTTTGAAATCTGCGTCCGTCATGCGGTAGCGCGCTGACATGAATTCCTCGGCGCGCCTGATCCAGCCGCCTTTGCCGCCTGCGCGGGAGCGCGCGAACTTGCGGCTTGCGGGCCGCGCATCGGCGAGGCGGAGGTAGTAATTGCGCCGGGCGATGGCATAGGCGTCGGCGATATGGGCCGGGGCCGCGTCATGGGCAGCCTGCACCGCGCGTAAGGTGGCCGGGCCGACCACACCGTCGACCGTCGCGGGAAACCCCATGTCTGTGACGAGGCGCTGCAGGATTTTAACGGCATTGGAGCCTGCGTTGACCTGCATGTCGAACACGCTCGCCTGCAGCGCCTCGGGCAGTTCCGCGATGCGCGGCCGCACAAAGTAATGCTCCATGAAGATGTCGACGGCGCGGGCGCGGGTCATGAGGCGCACGTCGGCCACGTCCACATCGCCGTCGCGGTCAAGATCGAGGCCCAAGCTGCGCATGGTGTGGATCGTGACGCCAAAGTTGGTGGCCCCGCCGGGATCGGCCGGGTCATTCACAAAGCCGCCTTCGCGGGCGACAATCTCTTCGGCAATGGTTCGGACTGTTTGCATGGGTGCCCCCTTTCCCATCAGGATAAAGGGGGTCGCACGGCTTATTCAGATGAAGCCCTTCGCATGACCTTGAGGAGGGGTGGTTCTTCTTCCTCTGCCAGCGCCGCCTTGACCTGCAAAACGCGGCGGGCGGTCACGCCGAAACGGTTGGCCAGTTCATTGACCGGCGTATCCGGGGCCTCGCGCAGCGCGTGTCTGAGGCCATCTCGGGTCTGCGCCCGGATTGAGGGCACGTCCACGTAGTCACCAGCGTATCGGTCGGAAATCCATCTGGCAATATCCTGCCCCCCGAGCGCTGTCAGTTGGCTTTTGGTCCTTAGCGTGCCGGGCACATAGAGGCGCATGCCGCCAGCGCGGAGCAAGAAACGCTCGACTAGGGCGTCGCCCAGATCGGCGCGCATCTCGTCGACCCAGAGAGGATCATTCTCCATCGGGCTTCTTCACCGGCGGTGATCCTCCCAGTCGAAGTCGATGCTCTGCCGATGGCCCCACGTTTTGAGGGCCTGAATGACGGCGTCGATCTGCTCCCACGCGCGCAGCATGTCGACATCGGCCGGGACCGATCCCCAGACGCTGCCGAACCGCGCCCGGATGAACTTGTTAAGCCCGGCGCGGGAGGGGTCGCGGAGTGCGCCCGTTTGCCCGAGCTTGCGCCAAAGCACATGGATCATGCGCAGGTCGGCACGTGGCGCGGGCTTGTGGCGTGGGTTGCGGGGTTTGTCCTCGAACCCCGCCTGCTTCAGCCGGTTGACGACGAGCTTCAACTCGCCGTCGTTCATGTCGCGCAAGGAGGTCTTGCCGGTGACGCTGACCTGCAAATCCCGGCGCGCGTCCTCGTCGAGGCCCAACTGGCGGCAGGCCGCGAAGATCAGCTGTTGCAGGGCGCGGTTCATCGGCTCAGACCTTCGCCAGATCGATGGTGATCGGCTCCCATGGCGCGTCATGCGCCGCCCGGTGCCAGCACCGCACATAGGTCTTGGAGCCGACCGTGCGCATTGCATCCCGGATCGCGTCCTGCCCGCGTTTCCAGCGCGGATCGGTGCTGTCGCGGCGCAGGAGCATGAAAATCAGCGCGCGGTTGATCTGCCCCTGTTTGTCGGTGTTGAAGGCGTCGGCCACGAGGCCGCGCAGCTCGGCGCGCGCCTCGGCTGACCACTCGTTCAGGCATTCGTCAAAGAGCTGCTTTGCCGTCTGCAGCTCGGGGCCGAAGTCAATTCGGTCCGACACGCGCACCTCGACCTTATAGAGCTGATCGACGCTCATCAGCGTCTTGTTGCCCTTCTTGCCGCCGATTTTGGCATCATATTCCTGTGCAAGGATCGCCTCGAATGCACCGATGTCGTCGAAGGTATGTGCCTTGAAACGCTTGACTTGATCGGACAGCGGCAGACCGTAGCTGACAATCTTGCGAACGGTTTCATCCTCGAGCATGTGCTGCGGCTTGATGGTCTCGAGCGGCTGCCAGCCGCCCCGGCCGTCGCCCATATAGATGTTGCCGTCGATCTCGCGGCGTCCGTCCGGGATGGAAAGGGGGGTGAATTCAGACATTTTACTCTCCTGTTGAAGGGGGTGTTGAAAGCAGGCGCGGACCCACGCCATGGAGGGCACAGACGGCGGCCATGGCGGTGATTTCGTCCATCGAGCAAAGCGTGCTGCCGCGTGGGCCAAGGAGGTCCACTTTGGCCACGCCTGAGGCCGCGAGGCGCAGCATTTCGTCGGGGCTCCAGCGGGTGATTTCGGGGGCGTTCATGGGTTGGTCTCCTTGTCGTCGAGAATGGCGTCGATCAGATTGTCGCGGATCACGACGTCGAGGATGCGGACGGCGAGCGCCTTGGTTTCCATCCCGCGTGCGATGGCATGCGGCGAGAGCGCGGCACGGGTCTCGGCGTTGAGCCGGGTCAGCTGTGCGCCCTGAGGCCCGCAGGGTTTGCCTAGTCGAACCGGTGGAAAAGCGGCCCCGTGACGGCGCAGGTAGTGCAGCACGGAGTGGACGCGCTGCGTCGTGACCCCGAGGCGGCGCGCGATCTCTGAGGCGGGCACCGTCTGCGCCGCAAGCTCCGTCACAGGCGCATCGAGGCTGTCGTCATGCCGCGTCATCATCGGCCCCCTTGTGGATGGGGCAGCGATTGCAGGCGCGGTACATCGAGACGCTGAGCGAGTTCACGTTCTCGAACTGCGCGGCCTTCCCGCGCCAGCGGCGGCAGACCTGTTTGCCGATCTCGCCCAAGGCGGGGCAGGCGACTACCTCGCGCATGAAATGCCCGCGCACGAGGTCCTCGACGATGCTGGTGTCGGCGGGGTAGCGGTTGCGCAGGATGTTCGACACGAGCGTCGCGCTGCGTTCCATCTTGACCGCGACCTTGTTCTGGCTGGTCTCGTCGCAGGCCCGCGCCAAGGCGGCCACCCAATCCGGTATGGCGTCGCCCCAGAATTCCCGGGCGGTATCGCGCGCACTCATGCCGCACCGCCTTTCGCCGGGCTGAAACCGCCCGTGTTGGGATCGAGGATGCCCGCCAGACGCACCGGCTTGGGCGCGCGCGGACCTGTGTCTTCGACAAGGCGATAGAGCGCTTCGCGGCGGCCGGGGATGGCCATTTCGACCACGCGCAGATGCTCAGAGGCCAAGAGCTGGCGGCAATAGGCGCGCGCCTTTTCGACGGTGACGGTGACGCCGCCTGCGTTGGCATGGGCTGCGATGTCGACCGGGCTGAAACTATGGCGCAGCGTGCGCATGGCGCGCCACATATTGCCCTCGGGTGTTGCCTCGCCAGAGACCGGCTGCGGGCCGGGCAGGGGGCGGTCGGACGGCGCGTACCAGCGTTTGCCATTGCGGGTGACGCGGCTCACGCGGATCTTGCCCGCGTCCCGCCAGTGGCGCAGGTAGCGCACGGCGGTCTCACGGCTGCAGCCGAGCCGGGACACGGCCTCCCAGTCAAACTCCTCAAGCTCGCGGACCTGCGTCCAAAGGCGATCAAAGAGGTCACTCATGCCCGGCCCGCTTTCTTCTCAGCCGGTAGCGGCACGATCTTTTCCGGGGCGCGTGGGGCGACGGGGCGGAAATCGTCGACCCGGCGCACCGCAGGAGGTTGGCCGGTCTCGAAGGCCCGGTTGCCCCAAAGCTCGAGGTCGGCCAGACGCCGCCCCCGGCCCATGGCCAGTTCCTTGGCACGTGCCAGGTTGATCGCCACCCGACGGATCGAGCCGCCCGAGGCGTCAACGATGGCTCCGAGCAGATCAGCGCCGACGTCGATGCCCGCTGCGTAGATCGGCGCGAGCTTTTCTGCGTCCGGCAGGTTGCAGGCAAGGGCGGGTTCCCATGCAAGCTGGCGATTGTGGATGTTCTCCCAGCGGGTCAGATCCTGCGGCAGCTTTTCCTCGCCGACCAGAATGACCGGGGCCTGACAGCTCTCGTAAATGTCGCGGGCCAGCTCGATCATCCGCTTGCGCAGGAGGTATTGCGCGTCGTCGATGATGAGCGGGCGGTCGTTGCGTGCAAGCTGTGCGCCGATGGCATCAACCATGGCGGCCACGCCGCGTTGCGGTGGCAGGCCGATCTCGCGCAGGATTGCTTGCGCCAGATAGGTCGGCGTCCAGCAGTCTTTAACCTGGACAACATGGGCCTGATATTCATTGGCCGCGACCGTCACGGCGGTCGTCTTGCCCCAGCCGGAGGGGCCATAGAACGTGGCCATGCCGGGCAGGCCAAAGGCGCGGGATTGGACGCGCTCAACGAGGCCGATTAGGGCTGCGACGTTTCGCAGGGGCGCAATGGAAGGGGTCATGCTGCTCTCCTTTTCTTGTTACTCTTGGGCACCGAAGCGACGCTCCATGCGCAGCTGGGCGCGGTAGTCGGAACTCTGTTGGTAGTCGGCCAGCCAATCGGCCTGTGCCTGCGTGAGCGTCTCGCCCTCCGCCTGCGCGGTCTCGAGGGCGCGGGCACGTAGAAACAGGGCTTTGGGGTCGTCTTCATCGACCTCAACAGGGCGGGCGCGATGCTCGGCGAGGCGCGTCACGCGGGCCTCAAGAGCCGCTTCGCGCTCTATTTCCTCGACGCTTTGAGCGCGCCGCCGTTTGGGGGCGGCCTTGTGCGGTGTAACCAGCTGATGCACCTGCGCTTCGGGTAGGGGTTCGTCTGCCGCCAGCCCCGAGGCTGCGCGCACCCGGGCGGCCACTTCGGCTGCCGTCAACTCGCGCGCCGCTTTGGCCTCGGCCTTCTGCGCCTTCGCCCACGCCCCGCGTTTGCGGGCATGATCCCGCGCCGCGTCGACGTCGATGAATTTGGCGTCTTCAAGGCACGCCGCATGACCGAGATACCGGCCCGCCAGATCGTAGACTTCCAGCCCTGCTCTCAGATCATCTGCGTCGAACCGTGCAACCACCTTTTCGCCCGCAATGCGGTACATCCACTCGGACCAGTATTCGGTGTCGTAGAGTTTCAGCGCGCCGTTGCTGCGCTTGGCGCGAACGCCCTCGGCGCGCAAGAGCCAGAGGCGCAGCTGCTCGTCCGTCGCGCGCTTGATCGTGGCGCGCGCATAGCCCTCGTTGAACACCTCGTTGAACGACCGCCCCATGGCCACTTCACTGCGCCGCCCGGGGCGGGCGTTGTGATGCGCCAGTTCGTCCTCGAGAACGAGGCGGAACTCGTCGAGCGGGATGGCGCGGGTGCCGTAGTCCTCCGGTTTTGCGTCCGGCTTGTTACCCGTATAGGCCCCGTCAAAGGCGGGGTGTTTGGCCACCCGGTCGCAGAGATCGCGAAAGGCGCGCTCGATAGGTTTGGATTGCCCCGAGTAGGGCGTGGCCCAGTGGACATGCACGCCCAAGAGCGGCAGCAGCCCGGGAATATCCTCGTCCGTGACCTTGAAGCGAAACCGGGTCGGCGTGCCGCCTGTCATCGCCTTGGCGGCAAATTCCCGACCATTGTCGATCAGAACCGATTGCGGGATGCCATAGGTCCGGATCAGATCGCCGGTCACAAGCTGCACGGTGTGGCTGTTGGCCGTGTCCGACAGGCGCCATGCCAAGAGCTTGCCGGAATAGACGTCTGACCAAACCATCATTTGCGGCCGCACGGGCGTGTCGATACCGGGCCAGCGCACAAACACGTCGAACTTGTGATAGTCGCCCTGGACGCATTCGAGCGGGACCATGAAGGCCTTACTGCGGACCTGCGCGGGATAGAGGCGGCGGAGAGCCTGCTCGCCCTTGCGCAGGTAGGTTTCTGTCGGGGCCGAGACGTTGGCCTTGATCCAGCGCCGCACCTGGTGAAGGGGCGGCACGGCGCTGTTGCGCCGCTCGGAGGTCCAGACGCGCACGGCGCGGACATAGCAACTGGTGAGTGAGGGTTGCGACAGGCGCAGCCAATCGCTGCGCACCAGTGCCAGAAAGGCCGGGTCGATATCGCCCCGTTGGGCGGGAGCACGCCGCACTGCGCGCCCGTCGATCAGGTAAGCCAGCCGGTCGGCGAGGGCCACTCCCTCGACCTGCCCGAAGTAATTCCAGAGAGACTTCTCGGACCGTCCCTGCTTGCGCGCGACCTCGCGGACGCCCGCAGAGCGCGTCAGCCCGGCCCCTTCCAACAACTCGACCTCACCAATGGCCTCCAGCCGCGCCTCAGCCTCAGTTCGGGCCTTGTCGCCCGCCGCTGCAAAGCGTTCCCACGCCTCGTCCTTGCCGGGCCGGGCCGCAGGGGCGTTGACCAAATCGGCGCTCAGCCGCATGCGGGCGCGGATAGGCAAGAGGCTCCAGTGATATTCAATGCCGCCACCGGCCCCTTTGCGCCGCCGCACCTTACCAGCGTGCCGCGTCCAGCCTTCCTTCTGTGCCAACTGGTTGATTTTGCGCTTGGTGCCGGGCAGGTCGGGCAGTCCGGCCTCCGCCAGATCGGCAGCGCTCCACCATTCCTGCGAAGGGGACGGGCCAGTCATTCCGCGTCCCCTTGGTCAAGCTCGCCAAGGAGCGCCGCAACCTCTGCGCCGCGCTCTTCAAGGAAGGCCCGGCGTTCGCGCTTGCCCGCGCGATCCCATGCGTCCAAAAGGCGGGACAGCTTCTGGTCTCTATCGCTGACCGGGGCAGGAGCCTCGCCCCGCGCGGCGCGATAGGCTTTGCGGGCGGCGGACACTTTCTTTGCCTGACCGGATACGAGCGCTTTGACCACGAATTCGCGTTCGTCATGCTCTCCGATTTTGCCGATATCTATCAGGTCGTAAACGCCAACCTGTTTTGGGGCTTTACGCAGGCTTTCAATTTCTGGACGTTCCAGCAGCGACCCGGCACGGACGTAGTTGCGGATATGTCTTTCTGATAGGTCGAGCTGCTCCTGGACGCTCGCCACAAACGATACGACGGAACTCAATTCCGCCGTATCCCACCGCTTTGATACGAGGTCTGCTCCGGTCGCCGCCTTGGCCTCAGGATGCAACGCCTCATAGGCGCGCTTGCGCTCTGCCAGAAACATTGCCAGATCAACCGGGATCAGTGGCGCGCCTGCAAGATTGGCGTCGATCTCGATCAGCCGAGCCTCGGCGTCGTTGCAGCGGACGAGCCGCACTGGGATGGACTGTCGACCAATCTCTCGCATCGCGGTCAGGCGGTGCATTCCGTCGAGGAGGTAGTCGCCGTCGCGCTTGCGCCGCACTGTTATGTTCTGCAACAGGCCGCTCTGCTCGATTGACTGCTTGAGCCCGTCTAGCGTTGCGGTGTTCACGTCGCGCAGCCGGTCCTCGATGATGATCGCATCGACAGAAAGTTCTGTGACGGTCGAAAGATGTTCAATCATTTCGGGACCTCATGCGCCAAAACTGGCGAGAACGAAGAGCATGGCGAACAGCGCCAACACTCCCAGCACATCGCTTATGACCGAAAAAACGCCCCGGCCGGAGCAAGCAGACTGGGCACAGCCGGGGCGCAGGAACCGCGCAGCGCACAGGCCAGCACGCACGCGGAGACAAAACTCATGGGCAAGGCGGCGGATCATCGGGCACGCTCCCGAACGAATGCTTCCTTGCGGATCGACAGATGATGGTCCTCGGCCAAGCGGCTCAGGCGCATCAGCGGCAGCGCACAACACGGCTCGTCGATATCGCGTACCAATTGCAGGGCCAACGCCACTCGCTGCGCCTGCGGGATGGTCGCGATCTCAGCCTGCAACTGGCCCGCATCGGGAATGAGATCGGAAATCCGCATCACATTAAATCCTGTGTTGAAGGAGGTGTTTCAGGGGCGGCACCTTGGCGCAAAACCGCGACGGACCGTCCCGTTGCAATCGCGGCCCAGAAGATCAGGGCAAAGGCGAAGGCAAGAACAATGCCGGTTCCGGACATAGGTCGCGGGCTCATCCAAGATCACCCGTCATATATCGGAAGCCCAGACTGGCCCCGCTCATACTCCGAGCGGGACCGGGTGGCTCTGGGTTACCTAACCAACAGGTTGTGGCATCTGACCCAACGCCTGGGCATTCATCCGAACGGTGCGCCGGACCCTGAATGTGTGCCGGCTTATGCGGCCAGGAAAGTTCGGATGACCCTGTGTCTTGTTCCTGTTTAGCGGATGGGCTTGGCGGGAACACGGGTTCCGGCCAGCTGGTCGATCCGTCGGGCCAAAGGCGCTGTGCCTTAAAATCCTCATGGGTCAACGCGATACCGTTCTCCGCCGCATAAGAGAGGATTTGACGGATCGCATAAAAGGGAACGCGTCGCTTTTCGTGCCAGTTCTGGACAGACTGCCGCCGCAGCTTGCCGCGCACGGGTTTGACGATCCTTCGAACGGCCTCTTCGCCACCTACCTTGTCCATAAAGCCGAACGTCACCTGCCCCACGAAACCGGGCATATTGGCCTTGAGCCGCCCCAGCGGCACCGAGACGCCGATGATCTTGTTCAGATCCGCCCCCAGAACATCGCGCAGATGGGCCAGAAAGTTCAGGGGCGCTGGCATCGTGGCCTCTTCAATCTGCTCGATCACGCCGCGCCTTAGGCCAAGCAAATCGGCCAGCTGATCGGTGCTAAGACCACGCGCCATGCGAAAAGCCTTGATGCCCATGGCTGTGGTGCCCAAAGGATTAACCAAAGGGCGGCACCAATCCTCTGACGACAAAGGTCGCACCGAGGGAAGAACCGTAGTAACTCGGGCCTCGGGCCCGCAGTGCACTGTGGCGCGTAGCCGCGCCAGAGCGTCCTTAGTGGCTGTGAGCACCTGATGCACATGCGGGCGGATCGCTCTCATGCCGCGTCCTCCCGCCGCATGCGATCCGCATAGAGCCGGGCAAAGGTCTCTTCGCCCACCTCGTCAATCATCTTTTGCCGCAACCGACGTGCCTTGACCCCGTTCCAGCCGCCGGTTGCGGCGCTCTTGGCATTGGTTGGCGTCACCCCATGCGGCGCGCACCAATCCTTGAGGTTGGTGCCGATCACCCGCAGATAGCCAAGGAACACGTCATAGAAGACGGGACCCGGCTGGATTGTCCTTACTTTTTCTGGCATATGCTCGTTCCCTAATTGCTCACGGCAATGACGTGTATTTACGTCTTTTCATAGCATTGGACGTAAATTTACGTCCAGGTCAATAGGAATTTGGTGATGGCAAAGAAAGATTTCGGACAAAGCCTCAGAGAGTGGCGAGTGACACAGAAACTATCGCAGCGCGAACTGAGTGCTGCGATAGGCGTAAGTCGAGGATATATCGGCGATATCGAGGCCGGTCGGAGCGAGCCGTCGCGCAATTTTCTAGAGCGATTACAAGAGCGCTTTGGCCTGCGCGCCGATTATATCCTCTATGGCGAGGACGACCCTGTCGCCGCTGATCCGCCCAAGTCGAAACACACCCAGCTTGACGAGATGACCCTGATGATCTGTGGCGAAGCGGTGAAAAAGGTGTATAAGGAACTTGGCCTCAAGCTCCCCACCAAGACGCATTTTGAACAGGCGGTATGGATCTATAACGAGCTCATCGCGCGGATGGAGAACTTCTACGACGGTGACGAGATGGAAGAATTACTGCCACATCTGAGGGAAACACTTAAGACCCGCTTGGAAGGCGCCGACAAAACATGAACTGTGTCCAGATATTTGGCGACATTGTCTGCTCAGCGCATGCGTGGTGAGGGTTTGGCTTTGAGTGAATAGTACCGTTACTCGAGAAGAATGGGCGGAAAGCTGACGTTCGCATAATCAAAGACGAAGCTTAATCCTTCTCGAAAGCCAACCTCTGGACTAAGTTTTGGCTCTCTACGCCACTGAGAAACTCCATGGTTGGCAATTTCGTCGTCCAGACGCGACAACGTGCGATGAGCGCCATTTTGTCATCTGAGTGCCTTTAGTCGATTATTGTCGTCAAGTGCTCACGGCTTAGAATGGATAACTACCACCACCTCACATCAGGTGCCTGACAAGTATTTGCATCATGTCGCCGTGGCGGGAACGGGCACAAACGTGTCTGCCACGCCTTCAAAGAACATTTTTTTGATCCGGACGGCGTTTGCCTCGGTGGCGCTTAAGGCATCACCCGGCAACTGATCAACAGCACGGCGCCAGTCATCAAGCTCGATGGAGGGTGAATAGATCGGCGGCGAGAGCCGCACAACGGAAGGAGGACCAAGCAGTAGCCGGGCTTGATTGGTCGCGGCAAGAGACTGAAGACGCATTGCTGCGAAGATGGCGTCCTTCCAAAACCACATGCCCCCGAACTTTATCTGGGAGGATGAGACGAAGTAGGGGTCGTCACCGCACCCGATACTCAAGACATCGATCTGCGTGGGGGTCACATCGAAGCAGGTAAGCGCTTCGATCACGGCAAGCATGATCGGATTGTTGGCCCAGACACCGCCGTCAACCAGCTGATAACCTCCGCTCTTGAAAGGTTGAAAAAAGGTCGGCGCGGCGGATGTGGCCAAACCGATGTTGATCATCTTCTCAAACCGATCAAACTTGTAGTCCGCGTGGTGCGGCGTCTTGTAAACAAAAACCTCGCTGTGGGTTCCATCGAACGCTGGAACGCACAATCTACTGACGGACTCTCCGAAGAGTTTTTCACCCAGAGTCTCGGATAAAAGTCGAGCGATAGCATCACGGTCGTAGCGGTACAGCACAGTCTGCCTGAGGAACGACGCGGCGCTGTAGAGCCGAGATCGTTTTCGTGGCGGGAAAATCTCATGGCCGCGCTCTACGTAGAGGGTCTTCATCTCGTCAGCTGAACAACCCCCGCCAAGCCCCAGCGCAATGATCCCGCCAGTCGAAGTCCCCGCAATCAGATCGAAGTATTCCGATACTCGGTGACCGGCACAGAACCGTCTCTCTAGCTCGGCGAGAACTGAAGCGGGAAAAACCCCACGTATCCCCCCGCCGTCCAGTGATAAGATCCGAAAACGCCGGTCTTTCGGCCAAGCCTGTGGAACGCGGCGTTGAGGGATCGATCCCGCCGAGCGCGGTCCTCCGGGTTTAAGCGTTGTTTCGCTGGTTTGCATGTATCCTCGTTCTTTGAAAGTTCTGGGTGCCGCCCACGCCCGCGCCATACGCCGTCCACTACCCAGTCCTCGTGAAAAACGAACCACTTGATGATCATGGGCATGAGAACATCTGCGATGGATTTATCGCGTGTCCACTCGTCGGTCTGCGGATCATACACGCACAAGCGGGGGAAGGCTGGCGGGTGCTCCCAACGGTAAACATGCTGTGGCGGCTCGCCTGTGCCACGTGGATCAGGGCCGATGGGCGGGTCAAGAACCACGATTGAGACAGCGGGGTTGGAGAGCGTGTAGTTTTTGAAGAAGATGCGCGCAAAATAGGTGATGCGAATGGTGTAGGTCTGGCAAATAGGAGTCAGCGACCCTTCCCAAACCCCCATGAAGCCGAGGTCAAGCGTAAGCTTGAACCCCGGAAACTCGGCCCGCATCCGGGCATCCTGATCGCGAACCGAGAGTGGCATCAATCAATCCCCGAACGGAGTACTGAACGGAATTGCCTTGGCGCTAGAAGGGGCAGCCAAACTGCCCAGGGCCGGAACAGCCCCGCGACCTGGAATGTAGAGACCAGTTCCTGCGTCGTTGTCGCGGACATGTTGCTGGCGAAGAGCTGCGATAGCATCGCGGGCTGGCTTTTCGCCAAACAGCTCCTCCAGAATTTTTCGCATCTCCTCCAGCGAAACGCCGCGTTTGAGCACGTCAAGCTTCCGAGCGAACTCTCTAAGCTCGTCCAGAAAGACTTGCTGATCATAGAGGCTGCCAGGCCAGCGGTCGGTCAGCACGTCGTGCTCGCAGGTCGGATTACACGCGTAGACGAGCCGCGCGAGAGCCGTTGCGGACTCGATGGTTGTGATTATGCAATTCACCTGATGAGTTAGTTCATCAAGCAGCGAACGTTCCCCACCAGTGTGGAGGCCTACGTAGTACGTCAGCAGCACGGACGGCGGCAGGCGCAACTTCGGGTGGCGGCGATCATAGACGAGGTTCCGCCAGCGCTTGATCAGTTGCAGACAGATCACCTGTCGCGACTTTTTGTAGGCTGGAAGTTGGTCCGGAACAGGCGTGGTGTCCGCCTTTGCCAGCGCAGTCGCCCGCGCGTATTTCAAGGACTCTCGCTCGAAGTAGGACCCGAAGACGATGTCTGCTCGCGTCCGCGCGTTGAACCACTCCGCAAGCCCGAAAGGGTTGGCGAAAAGACGCTGGCGTGGAACTGCTGGGTCAGAGGGCTTCGAATGAAAAATGAAGCTGGTCTTGGGCTCCATCGATTCTAAGAGGACCGAAGGGGTCACATCCAAATGCATGCCGGTGTACTGCACCTGCGTGCAGCGCGTCTTGCGTTCCGACTTGTCGAAATAGCGCGAGCCTTCCTCTCCAGCGATGGCGTGGTGCAAGGTCGCCAGAGCGTGTTCCGGGTCAACGCCATGGTCCCATTTGATCACGGCCATCGCGTCGAGATCGTAGTCACAACGGTCATCGTGACCGGCAATAGTTGAGCCGGTTGAAAAGCCGCCTTGAGCGTAGAACCCGTCCACCATGCCCTGCAGCGGGCTACCAGGGCGGTCGATCCACTCCCCCATGACCTCATAGTGCTTGGTTGCGGTGACGTATTCCGTCGGGCTTAACTGGATGCGAACCGCCACATCAGCGAGCAGGATATCCTGCGGCGTGAAAAGGGCGATCTTTCGAAGGATCGGGTCATCAAGGCTCACGTTCTGGTCTCCTATTCCTGTTTGCGGGGTCTACGAGAAAGCTTGCGCAAGCCGCGCCCGTCATGCATACTTGTCGATAACGCCATTCAAGCATGAAATGGCGAAAGCGTCAAGTGAAAGAGACGATACCGAAATGTCAAACGATGAGACGACCGACAACCTATTTGGGCGCAGGCTTCGTGCCGCTCGGACCGAACGAGGACTCGAGCAGCAACAACTTGCCGAGAAAGCGGGTTTGCCACCAAGTTCTATCTCACACTTCGAGAAAGGCGCGCGAAAGCCGTCCTTCGACAATCTCCGCAATCTCGCAAAATCCCTCGATGTGACGACAGACTATTTGCTGGGCCGCGTTGACACGATGGACCGAGTTGAAAGCGCGCAACGTTTGCACCGACACTTGGGGAACTTGACGGAATCCGAGGTCAACACAGTAGAGGGCTTCATAAAGATGCTCAAGGACGGCAAGCTGGAGAGCAGCAAGAAATGAGCCTGATGGTCCCTCGCCTGCCTCTGTCAGAAGGTGCGGCGGATAAGGTTCTACGTGAGCTTGGCATTACAAAGTTGCCAATCGATCCCAAAGAGATTGCGGCCTTGAAGGATATCAAGGTCGAAGCAGCGCCCGCGACCAGCAAAGGGTTTTCCGGGATGCTAGCGAATTGGGACACGAACTTTGGCATCATGTACGCTACGCACATCAACAGCATCGGGTTCCAGAGATTCAGCATCGCACATGAGCTCGGGCACTATTTCATTCCTGGGCACATGGAGCAGGTACTCGCCAATGGTGCGCACACCTCCCATGCGGGCTTTGGTTCGCGTGATCCTTATGAACAAGAGGCAGATTTCTTTGCCTCCGCCCTGTTGATGCCCAGTTCTTTAATCAAGCCCATCATCGCGCGTCAGGACGATGGTCTGGGCCTCGTAAAGGCTATTGCGAAGGAATGTGTTACTTCCTTGACGGCATCGGCGGTGCGCTACGCGAGAGTGAGCCGCAGCGCCGTAGCCGTCGTCTTGAGCGAGGGCGGTGTCATTGATTTCTGCCTTTTCTCCGAAGTAATGAAAGAGGCAAAGGTTCGGTGGCTTCGAGCCGGTTCGCCGCTTCCCAAAGGCTCGTTGACCCATAGATTCGGAGCTGATTGGAACAACGTTGCGAGCGCCCGTGAAGACAGCGGGCAAGCGGACCTAATCGACTGGTTTGATTGCCCCAAGTCGCACGTTGTATCAGAGGACGTAATTGGTTTGGGCACTTACGGCAAGACGCTGACCGTTCTATATTCGGCGCGGCTGACGGCGGAAGCTGAAGGGCTGGACGAAGACGATGAAGACGAAAAACTTGAAGAAAGTTGGACCCCGCGTTTTCGACGCTAGATCCATTTCGGGTCATATCACACTCGCGCATACAACTTGGCCCGACCGCGCTCTCGTGAGCCTGTCCGGTAATTCCATCCAGCGAATGTTCGCCGTGCGATACTCTGCTTCTCACGACGAAAGGGCGACGACAGTGGATGGGCCGATCGCGCCTTTCCCAAAGACTGTGGTTCCGGCCGCGCACTGTTCGGTTTCTTGGCAATGCGATTGCTGACGATAGTTCCCTTGCGTGCTTGGAATTTCAGCTTGGGTTAGTATGTCCCGCGCCACACGCTGTTTAAAGTAGGCGGCAAAAACCGGTGTAGTATTTCATCACAGCAAACAATGTTTCCTTAACATATGATCCCTTACGAGACACATGGCCCGACAGCCCCACCGGCGGATGTGCGGAACAAAGTGGTCGTTGAGGTACGTTAAGCAAACGTTCGCTCAACGGTTTATAGAATACATTCAGAGATGTATTGCTTAACTAGGTTCCAGCCAGATTGTGTATTTGCGACCCTTGTGCAACGACTGATCAAATCCGTTTGCACGTCAAAGGGTGCGGGAATGAGGTTGAAATACAAGTCGCCTTCGCCAAGAGAAGGTTTTACAAAAAATGCTCCTGAGATGCCGATGTAGCCTGGGTCTTCCGCCCATTCTCCATACACATTGTTAAGCACATGGCCTCCCAGCTGATTTGCTTGGAATGTCAATACAGTGGTGAATCCTTGGAGCTCAAAATTCGGAACCCTTTGGTAACCGTATTCGTCGCTCTGAACTTCGAGCGTCACGGAGGCTTGGTCGGGGCTTAAGTAAGCGATCCATCCACTTGTGCCGGGAATCTCGCATTGCAGAGGCCTTTGGGTGAAATCCAAGTCGAGAACAACAAATTTTTCCGCATTGCGAGCCAGAAACTCAGAAAAGTCAGTGTGTTTATCAGACAGAGGCGCGCACAGGTCAAAGCTGAGCGAAGCATAATCCACCGTTTTTCTCGCAAAGAATATCTCATAGAACGCAAAGCACGCACCTATACCCGCGACAATTTCAATGGTGATGAATGCAAGTCGCCGTGATCTTCTGAACGCGCTCACTACGACATGCTCCCTAGGCTCAAGTAGCCAGAAAAGTCGCTTACCGAAAAGACTGGCCACTATCACTTTTTGTCAAGTTAACGCACAATTGCAAGAAAATGAAAAACCGAGGTAGGAGAATTCTGGTTCTTTGTAGATCAGCGGCCATTTGTTTGACCTGTGGCATAAGCCACAAAGGGCTATATCCGGCCATTCGAAGGCGGGTCAGGCAAGCTTCGCACGGGGACCTACAACTGTCGCTCGATCTCAAAAACGGTCCCACTTCTTTTTCTGATGCGTTTATGCTTGGAGTCTTTAAGCCTTTGATTTCAAAAGCCGTAGCCGCGATCTGGGAGGGCAAAGCTGAACTGGGCGGTCTGGGTCCCAGTTCCGGATGCAGAAAGGACCCTTCAATGGCTTGTTTAACGCCCATCCAAGAGACGCTTAAACCGTGTTTTAATGGGGTTTGGTAGGGTTCGCCACGTCTGCGCCCATGCTTGGGCCAACGCGCTCGTTTTCGCCCTGTTGGTGCTGTTTGCCGATTTACTGCAAACTTCGCACTCGCGCGTCCCGGTGGGCCTCTCAGTGCTGCAAATCCCTTATTCTATTAGGTGATCCGCCTTCTTCCAGCCTCGTCCTGGGTCATCCGGCATCACTGTAAACAATGGCGTAAACCTACAGTTGTTGTAGCGTGTGTGTAGCGTGACAGCGAAGTTTGCAGTGAATTACAGTGTAGTTTACAGCAACGCGAATTTTAAGACGGCGCTTCGAACCGAACATTTTAAGGGGTCGTTAAAAGCCTTCTTCACCTTACCCCACTCGTTGCACGCTCGGGCAGCTTGGATAGCATCCGGCAGATAGATCTCTCACCCCAGATAAACCTTCCCCTCTGGGTAGCGCACGCGGGGGGCCACGCGCGTGGCGAGGAAGAATCCGAGTGTCAGCGGCCCGACACGGCCAAGAAACATGATCGCGATGATCACCGCGCGGCCAAACTCTGACAACTCGCCTGTATAGCCGCGCGAGAGGCCAACGGTGCCAAAGGCGCTGGCCACCTCAAAGCTGATATCCAGAAAATGCCCATCATGCGTGGCGGTCAGCAAAAAGACCCCGACGAACACGAGGATCAGGCTGATGGCTGTCAGCGCCATGACCTTGAGCACCTGATCCAGCGCGATACTACGGCCAAAGGCGTGTAGTTGCTGCTGGCGGCGAAAAAACGCCACGGTGGCGATGATCATAACCACGAATGTTGTTACCTTGATTCCGCCCGCCGTCGAGGTTGGGCCGCCGCCGATTAGCATCAAGGAGATAAACATCATCGAGGTGCTGTCATGCAGCGCACCTATATCGGTGGTGTTGAACCCTGCGGTGCGTGTTGTGACTCCTTGAAACCAGCTGACTGCCAAACGGGCGGTGATACTGTCGAACTGGCCCAGAGTGCCGGGATTATTCCATTCCAGCAGTGCGAACATGCCCACCGACCACGGGATCAGAAAGGCCGTGCCGACCAGCATGATCTTGGTGTGCAGAGACCATGCCTGCCAGCTTTTCTGGGTGAAAACATCGTGCAACACCACATAGCCAATGCCGCCTACGATGAAGAGGGCAGGAATAACTGTGTTGACGACCGGATCGGTGGCATAGGGAACCAAGCCGTTGGGAAACGTCGAGAACCCGGCATTGTTAAAGGCCGAGATCGAATGAAAAATTGACTCCCATATCCCCGGCCAGAACCCGTAATGCGGCACAAAGGTGAGAGCCAAAAGCATTGCGCCAGCGACTTCGCAGACCACGACGACCTTGAGAATGGTGAGGACAAGATTGGAGAGTTGATGGACTGAACTCTGATTCAGGTCCTCGCGCAGATAGAGCTTGCCAGTGATACCCACCGGCAAGCCAAGAGCGCCCAGAATGAGCACCGCAAAGGTCATCAGTCCAAGACCGCCCATCTGGATGAGAAAGGCAACCACCATCTGACCGAAGAGTGTCAAATGCGCGCCGGTATCTATCACGACAAGGCCCGTCACTGTGACGGCAGAGGTCGAGGTAAAGATTGCGTCGGACCAAGTGATCGGCACGGAATGCGCAAAGGGAAGCTTCAGAGCTCCAGCGCCCAGCACAATCAACACGGCATAGAGTACCGACAGGATCAGTGGCGGCGGCATATGAGAGAGCGCGGTCGTAGCGCGATGTAGGAGCGGTTTCATGGTATGTGCCCGGCGCTCAGAGCGCATCGCCAAAACGGCGCAATTCGGGTCTCTTGCCCAGCAGGATCAGCTTGTCGTCTTCTTCGAGCACAAGGTCCGGCGCGTCGCAGGGTCGAAACTCTGTGCCCCTCATCAAGCCAAGTAGGCGCAGATCATAGGTCTTGCCGATGTCGAGTGAGGACATCTTGCGTCCACTGAGCCTCGCGGGAATCACGATGTTCACCACGCTGAACCCGTTGCCGAGGCTGACATAATCCTGAACGACGGGGTTGTTCAGCATTTGGGCGATGTGTCGACCCATTTCTTGCTCGGGCAGGATCACCCGGTCTGCACCAAGTTTGGACAAAATGCGGTGATGTGTCTTGTTCGAGGCCTTGACCCAGATCGTGCCAATTCCAAGCATCTTGAGGTTCATCGTGGTCAGAATGCTTGCCTGAATGTCGCGACCAATGGCAATGAGAGCCATGTCATACTGGTCGATGCCCGCCTCCTTGAGCGCCATCTCATCAGTTGTGTCCAGAATCACGGCTGATGAAAGTGTCGAGGCCAGTTGCGTAATGCGCCGTTCATCGAGATCTACCCCAATGACCTGATTGCCAAACCGGGTCAGTTCCGTGGCGACCGCGCTACCGAAGGCCCCCAAGCCGATAACGGCGAACGAGCGGGATTCTTTGGCCATAAGCATACCTTTTGAGTTGCCAAAACCGTTCAAGGCTGCGCTGCAGAGCAAGAAGTGTCAAGCGGAGTTCGTGGTAGTGGAAGAATGGGAAGTCACGTCAAGGGCTTGGAGTTTTAGGCTGAGACCGCGCGCGCGGGCCGATATCTTGGCCTTTTTCAACCCCCCCCTAAACCCCCCCTCACTCGACATACCGAAACCCCTGCACGGCGCGAAAATGGCCGCCATAGCCGGCCCCGGTGGCTGTCACGTTCGGCGCGGCGAGATGATTTGTTTGCGGTTGCTGAGGTTGATCTTGTGGCGCTCACGAGGGCCATGGCCGGCGTCGCGATTGGACTTAGGCGCGCCGTGCTGCGGCCCGGCCTTCCTTTCGGGGTGATCGCCAACACGACGGCCTTCCTCAAAGTTGAACGAGCCAAGACGGTCTTCGCCGCAATTCGTGCCGCAATCTCGGACCTGTCGAAATGAGCCGGTCCCGTCGCACATGACGATGAGCGGGTACGCACAGGCTCACATGTCAACAGGCCGTGGACCAACGGCCATCCTGAGAAGAAAGGCACTTTCGATGCAATTCATGTTACAGTTCCGCGAGACCGCCGAGGAATGGGGCAAACACAAAGACCCCACTCAGCACGCGGCCTATTTTGGTGTCTGGAACAGCTTTATCGGCGCGCTCGCCCAATCCGGGGCGATGGTGGGCGGCAACGGGCTGCTTCCGCCGGACACTGCGACAACGCTGCGGGTCGAGAATGGCACGCGGCACATCTTTGATGGCCCGTTTGCCGACACCAAAGAGACGCTGGGGGGCTATGTGATCCTTGACGTGCCTGATTTGGACGCCGCCCTTGAATGGGCTGCAAAAGCGCCATGCGTGACAGCCGGATCGGTCGAGATCCGCCCGGTGCTGCCGCCGCCCTCCAACGGCTAATGGACCCGCAGCGCAGGCCGGGCTGCCTGCGCGGCAAGAAGCCCCTGCACCCAGAGGGAGCCGTTGCGCATTGCGTGTAGGACGACGTGGACTGGAGCTTTGCTCCCTTTCCGGGCTTTGCCTTGCTGCGCTTCGGTGGTGAAGACGCGAACCCATAGACAGGGCATGACCCCGCTGGCATGCTGAGAAAAAAGGAAATTCCAATGCACTATATGATGCAGTTCTACGAGAGCCCGGAAGAACGGCGCAAACCTACCGATCCCGCGCAGGCCGGGGCCTATTGGGGGAGCTGGCAGGCCTATATTGGCGCGCTCGCACAATCCGGGGCAATGGTCAGCGGCAATGTGTTGCGCCCGCCCGAGGCTGCAACGACGCTGCGGGTCGAGAACGGCACGCGGCACGTTGTCGATGGCCCGTTCGCCGACACCAAGGAGATGCTGGGGGGCTATGTTATCCTTGACGTGCCTGATCTGGACGCCGCCCTTGAATGGGCCGCAAAGGCGCCATGCGTGACGGGCGGGTCGGTCGAGATCCGCCCGGTGCTGCCGCCGCCCGGTGCCTGATGGAGGACGCGTGCCGCGATGCCGCTGCGCGGGCGACGCTTGCGGCGCGCGACTCCTACGGCAAGCTGCTTGCGATCCTTGCCGCGCGTACCCGCGATGTCGCCGCCGCCGAGGATGCGCTGGCTGACGCCTTCGCTGCGGCGATTGCGCAGTGGCCGAAGGACGGCGTGCCATCTAATCCGGTTGGCTGGCTATTGACCGTTGCGCGGCGCAGTGCGGGCCATGCCGCAGCACGGCGTCAGACCGCTGACCGTGGCGCGGCGATGGTGCAAATGCTGGATGATGAACGCAAGGATCCTACTTCGGACGGTTTTGGCGATGACCGGCTGAAGCTGATGTTCGCCTGCACCCATCCGGCGATTGCGGTGGATGCGCAAGCGCCGCTGATGCTGCAGACGGTCTTGGGCCTTGATGCGGCACGGATCGCCGCGAGCTTTCTGGTGGCACCCACCTCGATGGGTCAGCGGCTGGTACGGGCCAAGCGCCGCATCCGCGATGCCGGTATCGCCTTTGCAATCCCCGAGGCGGAAGATATTCCTGCCCGGCTGTCGGCGGTGCTGTCCGCGATTTATGCGGCCTATGGGACGGCCTGGGACGATGTGGCCGGTGCCGATCCGCGGTTGGCGGGCCTTGCCGATGAGGCGATCTGGCTCGCGCGGCTGACGGTGCAGCTTGTGCCCGACCAGCCAGAGGCGCTTGGCCTGCTTGCCATGATGCTTCACTGCGAGGCGCGGCGGGCAGCGCGGCGTGGGCCCGATGGTGCCTTTATTGCGCTGCGCGACCAAGACGTTGCCCTATGGTCCCGCGACATGATGGCCGAGGCCGAAGCCGCCCTGCGCACCGCCGCCCGTTTGGGTCAGCCGGGGCGGTTCCAGACCGAGGCCGCGATCCAGTCGCTTCATGCGCAAAGCCGCATGACCGGCGAGCGCCTGCACGGCCCGCTCATGCAGCTTTACAACGTGCTGGCGCGGTTCGCGCCCACCACCGGCGTGCTGGTGGCACGGGCGGTGGCGCTTGCGGAGAATGGCGTGCCTGACGCGGCACTGTCGCAGCTTGATGCGATCACGGGTGCAGAGACCTATCAGCCGTGGTGGGCGGCGCGCGCCCGCATCCTGTGGCTATACGGTCAGGAGGAAGCCGCCCGCGACGCCGCATCCCGCGCCGCCGGTCTGAGCAGCGACCCCGGCATCCGGCGCTTTCTGTTATCGGGGGGGTATCGGGACGGCCCGCGATAACAAATCCGCCAAGCCCAAAGCGAAGGCGATGGAGACTGTCGTTGCGCAACGCGCAGCCTTGGGTGAAACGGGCGCAAGCCGGGCAGTCGAGGGCAGGTACGGGCCTGCTACGCACTGGCAGCGAAAGCTGTCGCGCGATTTCGAAAAGGGTTCCGGAGGCGGAGGCGGAAAAGGGCCTTCACTAGCGTTTTTTGCACCTATCCAAGAGGTGCTTGGACCGTTGGGTTTTGGGGTTTGGTAGCGTGCGCCACGTCTGCGCCTCTGCTCTAGTCAACGTGCTCGTTTTCGCCCTATTGGCGCTGTTTTGCCGCTCTAGAGCAAACTTTGCACTCGCGCGTCCCTGTGGCCTCTTGGTCTTCCAGCCTCGTCCCGGGTTATCCGGCATCGCTGTAAACGAAGGTGTGGGCCTACAAGCATCCTGCTTCAGGTCGCCCCTTCAGATCCAGAGCATGCGTGGAAAACCCTCAAATTGACTATTGCCGGACAATGTTTGATTAAGTGTAAGCCATTGCGAATAGGAAATTTCCCGATGACCAAGCTCGCCGAAATCCGAACCTATGCGCTTTCGAAATTGGGTAAGCTGGACAAGGTGACGCCGTATCCGGCGGACAGTTTGGCGGCCCTACAGGGCAGAGTGCCGGGCAGCATGATCGACATGCTTCACACCTTGGGCCTTGGCACCTGGGGCAAAGGCAAGTGGCAAACGGTAGAGCCACAGAGCTATGATGGTTTGTTGCAGCAGACCTTGCGTGGCGATCCTGATTTTTCCGCTGGGGATTGCACGGCCTTTGCGATCCTTGGCTTCGGCGATCTGACGTGTTGGCATCGAAGGTTTGGAATTGTGAACATTCGTGTTTTGCCCAACACCCTGTCTGCCCCGTCGTTTTATGACAATGGACCAGAAGACACCGAACAGGCGGCGCTTATGAACTTTATGTCCATTCACCTGACTGCTGGTCAGTACTACGACAAATACGCAGGCGATGGAAAAGGCTTGTTCGACCGGCTTGTCAAAGTGCATGGCCCGCTTGCGCCCGGCCAAATCTTTGCCCCCAGACTACATCCGGCGATCGGGGGCGCGGTGACGGTTGAGAACTTCCGCCCTGCTTCGGCCCCTGAGGCTACGGCCCTTCTGCATCAGATGGAACCCTTTGTGTTTATGGACCACCGCAAACCACGCGCAGTTGAGGTGCGGATGATCGGGCGGCAGTGATGACTATGCGCAAGCCACTCGCATTAACGCTCTTGCAACACTTGACTGTCCACGCTGCCCCCCTCATGGCCCCCCCCTTCAGCGCACAGAAATGGCCGCCGAAGTTTCTCCGGCGGCCTGTTGGGATGGGTTTGCGTGACGGTTGGGGCCCCGGTGGGTGCTCAGAGCAGCAGGACCTGTGTGCCGACCTCGACCTTGGCGAAGAGTTCCTCGATATGCTCGTTGTAGAGGCCGATGCAGCCTGAGGAGGATTGCCGCCCGATCTTGCGGGTGTCGTGGGTGCCGTGCACGAGATAGGCGGGCCAGCTGAGGTAGAGCGCATGGGTGCCCAGCGGGTTGCCGGGGCCGGGGGGCATGTAGGCGGGCAGGGTGGGATCGCGCTCGCGCATGGATTGGGTGGGGGTCCAGTCGGGGCCGACGCGCTTGCGCACGATCTGGGTATAGCCGCGGCGGGTGAGATCCTCGGTCATCGGCACGGAGGAGGGGTAGAGCGCATAGGTCTCGCCGTCCGGGCCCCAGTAATGCAGCGCGCGGCTGTCGATATCGGCCAGAATAGCGCCCTTGCCCAAGCTGTCGAAATGATCGCGCCAGTCGCGGGTGATAAAGGCGGACGCATTGCGCCGGTTGGTCACGTCTGCCGCAGGTTCTGCGCGCAGGATACCGGGGGTTGCAAGGGCGGCAAGGCCGGTGGCCATGGCATGGCGGCGGGTCAAAAGGCCGGGTTTCACGGGAATTCATCCTCTTTGTCGTGGCTGCTGCGCCCTATTTAGGGAAAGGGACGGGCGAAGCGAAGGGCAGGACGGGCAGAAACCTGCGTCACCTCACGAGATTGTCATCGCGAAGAGGCCGTGTGGTGGCAACGCCCCGCTCGCGTCAAGATTGCGAGAGGGGCGTGTTTGTGGTCTCTTGTTGGAATAAGACCTGTTGATTTCAGCACAGATATTTTGAGGGGGCAGTGCGATGCCAGAAGAACACCGGGTTGCCGTGGCGGTCATTCACGGCATGGGCAGCCAAGGCGACCGGCCACAGGCCGCGAATGCCGTCAGCTTTTCGCGGGATCTTTACACGGCCTTGCGCAAGCGGATGGGCGCGGCGCGGTTTGATACGCTGGTTGGCTGGCGCGAGATTTTCTGGTCGGACATCCTGCAAGAGCGGCAACAGAGCTATATGGACCGCGCGCTGAAAGGGCAGGCCAATTGGATGGGGGCACGGGATTTCGTGATGCACCGTCTGGCCGATGCCGCCGCTTACCGTTGGGAAAAGGGCGATCATGCCTATGTCTATCCGCAGGTCCATGCCCGCGTGTCCAACGCCATTGCGCATCTGGAGGGCGTGACAGGCGGCCGCGCGCCGCTGATCGTGCTGGCGCATTCGCTGGGCGGGCAGATCATCTCGAACCATATCTGGGATCTACAAAGGAAATACACCACCGCGCCCACGCCGTTTCAGCGGTTCGAGACGATGGCGGGGATGATCACCTTTGGCTGCAATATCCCGGTCTTTACCTTTAGCTGCAAGCCCGACGATGTGAAGGCGATTGAGCGCCCCGGCACCGCCATTCCGGTGGGCAAGAGGTTCAATCCGTGGTGGGTCAATCTGAACAGTCGCAATGACATTCTGGGGATGCCGCTGGCAGAGGCGGGCGACGGGTATGCAGCGTTGGCGGATCGTGAAGAGTTGCGGGATCGCTGGATCAGTGCGGGCAATGTGCTGACCGCGTGGAATCCGTTGTCGCATAATGCCTATTGGGCGGATTCGGATGTGCATGGGTCGGTCGTGGCGATGATCGAAAAGTCGATGCAGATCGGGCCGGTGGGGTGATACGAAAAGGCCCCGGTGAAACACCGGAGCCTTTGGTCGTGAGTGATGGGTGAAGATTAATCCATCGGTTTGAAATTGAATTCCCCGCCTTCCTTGATCCCGGACGGCCAACGGGCGGTCACGGTCTTGGTGCGGGTGTAGAATTTGAATGAATCCGGGCCATGTTGGTTGAGATCGCCAAAGCCGGATTTCTTCCAGCCGCCAAAGGTATGATAGGCGAGCGGCACCGGGATCGGCACGTTGATGCCGACCATGCCGATATTGACACGCGCCGCGAAATCGCGTGCGGCGTCGCCATCGCGGGTAAAGATCGCGGTGCCGTTGCCGTATTCGTGATCCATCGCCAGTTTCAGGGCCTCTTCGTAAGAGCCTGCGCGCACGGTTGCGAGCACGGGGCCAAAGATTTCCTGCGTGTAGATGTCCATATCCGGGGTCACGCGGTCAAAGAGATGCGGACCGACAAAGAAACCATCCTCATAGCCCTGCAGTTTGAAATCACGCCCGTCGACCACCAGTTCGGCCCCCTGCGCGATACCGCTTTCGACCAGCCCAAGGATGCGTTGCTTGGCCTCTGCGGTAACAACGGGGCCGTAATCCACGTCATTGCCTGCGGTGTAGGGCCCAACTTTCAGCTTTTCGATGCGCGGCACCAGTTTTTCAATCAGGCGGTCGGCGGTTTCATCGCCCACCGGAACCGCCACGGAAATGGCCATGCAGCGTTCGCCCGCCGCGCCATAGCCCGCGCCCACCAGCGCATCCGCGGCCTGATCCATATCGGCATCGGGCATGATGATCATGTGGTTCTTGGCCCCGCCAAAGCACTGCACGCGCTTGCCGTTGGAACAGCCACGACCGTAGATATATTGTGCGATGGGTGTCGAGCCGACAAAGCCGATGGACTGAATGACCTCGTGGTCGATGATCGCATCCACGGCCACCTTGTCGCCGTTGACGACCTGAAGGATGCCTTTGGGCAATCCGGCCTCTTCCATCAGTTCGGCCAGCATGAGCGGCACGGAGGGGTCACGCTCGGACGGTTTGAGGATGAAGGCGTTGCCGCAGGCGAGCGCCGGGGCGAACATCCACATCGGGATCATGGCAGGAAAGTTGAACGGCGTGATGCCCGCCGTCACGCCAAGCGGTTGGCGCATGGAATAGATGTCGATGCCGGGGCCCGCGCCATCAGTAAACTCGCCTTTGAGCATTTGCGGCGCACCGATGCAGTATTCCACCACTTCGAGGCCGCGCTGAATGTCGCCCTTGGCATCGGGGAAGGTCTTGCCATGTTCGCGGCTGAGCGCCTCGGCCAGCTTGTCCATGTCGCGGTTCAGCAGGCGGACGAATTCCATCATCACCCGCGCCCGGCGTTGGGGGTTGGTGGCGGCCCAAGCGGGCTGTGCGGCCAGTGCGGCGGCGACAGCGGCATCCATTTCTTCGACGCTGGCGAGCGGGCATTTGGCCTGCACTTCGCCGGTGGCGGGGTTGAACACATCTGCAAAGCGCCCGGAGGTGCCTTTGACATGTTGACCGTTGATGTAATGGGTAAGCTCTTGCATTGGGAATCCTCCTAATCCGTTGGCGGCAGGGTAGTCTTGCAAAACCTCTGCGGAAAGAGGCAATATTCCAAAAGTGATTTGCATTTCTGCAAAGGGGGCCGGGAATGACGCCGCATTGGGACGATATCCGCATATTCCTGGCTGTTGCCCGGTCTGAGAGCCTGTCGGGGGCGGGGCGTATCCTGCGGATTGATCCGGCGACGGTGGGGCGGCGTATCGCGCGGCTGGAGGAGGAGTTGGGCGCGCCGCTTTTTGCCAAATCGCCCACGGGGTATGTTTTGAGCGAGGCAGGGCAACGCCTGATGGGGCCGGCGCTGCGCGCGGAAACCGCCATGCAGGAAGCCACCGAGGAAATGGCCGGACAAGCCGGGGGGCTGAGCGGGCAAATCCGCATCGGCGCGCCGGATGGCTGCGCCAATTTCCTGTTGCCACAGGTCTGCGCCGCGATTGGCGCGGAAAATCCCGATCTGGAAATTCAGATCGTGGCGCTGCCGCGTGTGTTCAACCTGACGCGGCGTGAGGCGGATATGGTGATCGCGGTCAGCCCGCCCACGGCGGGGCGACTGACGGTGCAGAAGATCACCGATTACCGCCTGCATCTGGCGGCGACGGTGCGCTATCTGCGTTCGCATCCCCCGATTGCAACGCTGGCGGACCTGCGCGCGCATCGGATGGTGGGCTATATTCCCGATATGATCTTTGACAAGGAATTGGACTATCTCAGCGAGGCGGGGATCGAGCGCGTCAGCCTTGCGTCGAATTCGGTGTCGGTGCAGCTCAATTGGGTGCGGCAGGGCGGTGGCATCGGGGTATTGCATGATTTTTCACTGCCTTGGGCGCGGGGGCTGCAAAAGGTGCTGCCCGACCAATTTTCGCTTACCCGCAGCTTTTATCTGGTGCGCCATGCGGATGACCGGCGGCTGGAACGGCAGAACCGGTTTGCTACCGCGCTGGTCGAGAGGCTTCGGCAAGAGGTGCAGAGCCTGGAGGCGCGCACTTGACAGAAATTTTATTATAGATCACGCTGATTTTATGGACATATTCTTGCGGAGGGTCGTGTCATGCTGGTGCAGCAAATCCTGAAATCCAAGGGCGATAGCGCGGTGATCACGATCTCGCCTCAGACAAAGGTTTCGGAGGCGGCGCAGACCCTTGCAGAGCGCCGGATCGGCGGGCTTGTGGTGTCACGGGATGGCGAGACGGTGGAGGGGATCATCTCAGAGCGCGATATCGTGCGCAGTCTGGCCGTGCGCGGCGTGGTCTGCATGACCGAAACCGTCTCTGAAATGATGACCCGTAATCCGGTTTGCTGTTCGCGGCAGGATACATCCGATGCGGTGTTGGCGCGTATGACCGATGGCCGGTTCCGTCACATGCCGGTGGTGGAGGCGGGCAAGCTGGTGGGGATCGTGACCATCGGCGACGTGGTTAAGGCGCGGCTGGAAGAGCTGGCGATGGAGAAGACAGCCCTTGAAGGGATGATCATGGGCTACTAAGCGCTTGCATCGCCTTGCATAGTATTGTTGCGTGAGCGGCGATTGCAGCAAAGGAGGGCCGCATGCGCATTGGTCTTTATCCCGGCACGTTCGACCCTATTACCTTGGGCCATATTGATATTATCCGCCGGGCAGCCGTGCTGGTGGATCGGCTGGTTCTGGGGGTTGCGATCAACCGGGACAAGGGGCCGCTGTTTTCGCTGGAAGAGCGGGTCGAGATGATCGAGGCGGAATGTGCCAAGCTCAGCGCGCAGACCGGCACCGAAATCGTGGCGCATCCGTTCGAGAACCTGCTGATCAATTGCGCCCATGATGTGGGCGCGCAGGTGATTGTGCGCGGTCTGCGCGCGGTGGCGGATTTCGAATATGAATTCCAGATGGTCGGGATGAACCGGGCGCTGGATAATTCGGTCGAGACCGTATTTCTTATGGCGGATGCCAATCATCAGGCGATTGCCAGCAAACTGGTCAAGGAAATCGCCCGGCTGGGCGGGGATGTGACCAAGTTTGTCACCCCCCCGGTCCGCGAAGCGCTGCTGGCCAAGTTTTCCTAAGGCTGCTCAGGTCGGTTCCATCACCCGTGTGTGGTGCGGGACGGGGCCGCGCCCGGTTTCGAGGTGGCGGCCCATTTCGGCGGCGACATCGAGCATGCGGTTGGAAAAACCCCATTCGTTGTCATACCAGCTGAGCACGCGGCAAAGCCGTCCTTCCATCACCCGTGTCTGATCGGTGGCAAAGATCGAGCTGTGGGGATCGTGGTTAAAGTCCGAGGAGACAAGCGGGCGGCTGGTAACATCGAGCACGCCCAAAAGCGCGCCGTTGGCGGCACCGCTGACGGCGGCGTTGATCTCGTCCACGCTGGTGTCGCGCGCGGCCTCGAATGTCAGGTCCACGACGCTGACATTGGGGGTGGGCACGCGGATGGCGGTGCCGTCGAGCCGCCCGGCGAGGGCGGGCAACACGAGGCCCACGGCACGGGCAGCGCCGGTGGTGGTGGGGATGATGTTGAGCCCCGCCGCGCGGGCGCGGTAGAGGTCCTTGTGCATGGTGTCGAGCGTTGGCTGATCGCCGGTGTAGCTATGGATTGTGGTCATGAAACCACGGGTGATGCCGATGCTTTCATGCAGCACCTTGGCCAAGGGGGCGAGGCAATTGGTGGTGCAAGACGCGTTGGAAACGATCACATCCTTGCCGGTCAGGTCCGCATGATTGACGCCGTAGACCACGGTGCGATCGGCCCCGGCTGAGGGGGCCGAGACCAGAACACGCCGCGCGCCGTTCTTGAGGTGGCGGGCGGCGGCGTCGCGGTCTGTAAAGATGCCGGTGCATTCCAGCACGATATCGACATCACCCCAAGGCAGCGCTTCTGGGTCGCGCAGGCCGGTCACGCGCATCGGCCCGCGGCCTGCGTCAATCGTGTCGGCGGTGGTGGTGATCTGACCCCGAAAGCGGCCATGCACGCTGTCGAATTCGAGCAGGTGGGCGTTTGTTTCGACCGGGGCCAGATCGTTGATGGCCACGATCTCGATGTCTTGGCGATCCGTGTCGAGCAAAGCGCGCAGCACGTTGCGTCCGATACGACCAAATCCGTTTATGGCAAGTTTCAGGGGCATGGCATCCTCCGAGAGTTATGTTAGCGCTAACAATTGACGGCGAACATAAACGAATTTCGAAACGAGTCAATGCGGAGGAGTGTCAGTTGCGTTATCGCCAAAAGGCGACATATTCGATCAGATCAATCAGCTTGCGCCCGAGGAACAGGGTGGATTGGCTATCGTTCAATATGACATCTGCACCGAGCGCCACTAGGACGATCCCCCCAAGGCCAATCGCGATTGTGTTGGTCATGCCGCGCGCCTTTGCCGTCTGCGTCCCGCAGGGTATGCAACAGAGGCTGCCGCCATGCAAGCCGGATCAAGGGCCGGGAGGGGGCTGGCCACGGGGCCGGAGGCGCAAAACGGCCCCCGGCACCGTGCACCGGGGGCGTGCGATCAGGTCTGATCACTCGTCAAGGGGCAGGTAGATATCGCCGGCTTCGCGGAACTTTTCGGCCATCGCCGCCATACCCTCTTTCTGGGCCTCGGCGCGGATGTCGTGGCTGATCTTCATTGAGCAGAATTTCGGCCCGCACATCGAGCAGAAATGCGCCACCTTATGCGCCTCTTTGGGCAAGGTCTGATCGTGGAAGTCGCGGGCGGTTTCCGGGTCGAGCGAGAGGTTGAATTGATCCTCCCAGCGGAATTCAAAGCGCGCGCGGCTGAGCGCGTCGTCACGCCGCTGCGCCCCCGGCAGGCCCTTGGCAAGGTCGGCCGCATGGGCCGCGATTTTGTAGGTGATGACGCCGGTTTTCACATCGTCGCGGTCGGGCAGGCCCAGATGTTCCTTGGGGGTGACATAGCACAGCATCGCACAGCCGAACCAACCGATCATCGCCGCCCCGATGCCGCTGGTGATATGGTCATAGCCCGGCGCGATATCGGTGGTGAGTGGCCCAAGGGTGTAGAACGGGGCCTCGTGGCAGCATTCAAGCTGCTTCTCCATATTCTCTTTGATCTTGTGCATGGCGACATGGCCCGGCCCCTCGATCATCACCTGGCAATCTTTGCGCCACGCGATTTTCGTGAGTTCCCCCAGCGTCTCCAACTCGGCGAATTGAGCGGCGTCATTGGCATCGGCGATAGAACCGGGGCGCAGCCCATCGCCCAATGAAAAGCTCACGTCATATTGGCGGCAGATGTCGCAGATGTCTTCGAAATGCTCATAAAGAAAGGACTCGCGGTGGTGATGCAGGCACCACTTGGCCATGATCGAACCGCCTCGGCTGACGATGCCTGTCACTCGGTTTACCGTCATTGGCACCATGTGCAGGCGCACGCCCGCATGGATGGTGAAATAGTCCACGCCCTGTTCGGCCTGTTCGATCAGCGTGTCACGGAACACCTCCCATGTCAGGTCTTCGGCAATGCCATTCACCTTTTCCAGCGCCTGATAGATCGGCACGGTGCCGATGGGCACGGGGCTGTTGCGGAGGATCCATTCGCGCGTGTTGTGGATGTTGCGGCCCGTCGAGAGATCCATCACCGTATCCGCCCCCCAGCGGATCGCCCAGACCAGTTTCTCGACCTCTTCCTCCATCGAAGAGGTGACGGCGGAGGTGCCCATGTTGGCATTGATCTTGACCAGAAAATTGCGGCCGATGATCATCGGCTCCAGTTCCGGGTGGTTGATATTTGCGGGGATGATGGCGCGGCCTGCTGCAATCTCTTGCCGTACGAATTCGGGGGTCACGTAGTCGGGAATATTCGCGCCCCAGTCGTTGCCGTCGCGGTGACAGGGTGTCAATTCCCGCAGCTGGTTTTCGCGGATTGCCACGAATTCCATCTCGGGCGTGATAAGGCCTGCGCGGGCATAGGCCAGTTGGGTGGGGGCCGCCCCCGGCTTGGCGCGCAGTGGCCGGCGCTGAACCGGAAACTCCGGCACCAGTCTATCGCCGGTGACAAAGCCGTTATCCTCGGGCTTGACGTGGCGGCCCTCGTAATCCTCCACAGTCCCGCGCGCCATGATCCACGAGCGGCGAAGCGGCGGCAAGCCTTGGCGAATATCGGTGGTGCGGTCTGGATCGGTATAGGGACCAGAGCTATCATAGACGGCCAGCGGTGCCTCGCCTGCGGTGGGATGGGTCGAGATTTCGCGCATGGGCACTGCGATTTCGGGATAGTGCTGGCCGTTCACATAGATTTTTCTAGAGGCGGGCAGGGGGCCCGTGGTCACGCTCGGGGTGATGTTCTGGGTGGGGACGTTCATTTTGGTGCTCCTCGAGTCAGTTTCTACAAAGAGACCAGATGAGCGTGGCAGGGAGGCAGGAGGGCGGCATATACGCCCCGGTTCAGGCCATGGGATCTGCCGGAACGTGGCATGATCGAGAGCCCTAGCTTCCTACGCCAGTATCAACTGGGTCAGGTTCAAAGGGTCGCGACACTGCAATATCTGCAAAGATGATTGCCAGCCGCCTCTCAGTCCCTCAGTTGGGACTCCCCTGCGTAGGAGAAGCGTATGCGGTAACAGAGGGCCGCGCAACCCGAAGTTTCGGGCCTGCGAGCCCAGAGGCAGATCGGCGCGTTCCAATGGCAAAGCGCCGGGCTGCGCGTATCGCGGCCCGGCGCTGCAGAAAATGTGAGGGCTTGTTTACTGCAACCGGCCCATGGCGACGGCGACATCGGCCATGCGGCAGGAAAAGCCCCATTCGTTGTCATACCATGCCAGCACCCGCACCAGACGGTTGCCGATCACTTTGGTCTGATCAGGGGCGAAGATCGAGCTTTCCTCGGTGTGGTTGAAGTCGATGCTGACCTTGGGTTCGGGATCATAGCCCAGAACGCCCTTCATCGCGCCAGCGGCGGCCTCGGCCACTACGGCGTTGACATCGGCCTTGGTCACGTCGCGCTTGGCGACAAAGGTCAGGTCCACCGCCGAGACATTGGGCGTGGGCACGCGGATGGCAGAGCCGTCGAGTTTGCCCGCGAGTTCCGGCAGCACCTCACCAAGCGCTTTGGCAGCCCCGGTCGAGGTGGGGATCATCGACATCGCGGCGGCGCGGGCGCGGTAGAGGTCATTGTGGCGACGGTCCAGCGTCGGCTGGTCACCGGTATAGGCGTGGATCGTGGTCATGATGCCGCTCTCGATCCCGATCGTATCATTCAGCACCTTGGCCAGCGGCGCGAGGCAATTGGTGGTGCAAGAGCCGTTTGAAATCATCCGCTCAGAGGCCAAGAGCGCGTCATGGTTGACGCCGTAGACCACGGTGCGGTCCACGTTCTTGGCGGGGGCCGAAATCAGCACTTTGCGCGCGCCGCGTTCAAGATGGGTGCGGGCCTTGGTGCCATCATTGAAATTGCCGGTGCATTCGAGCACCACATCAACCCCGTCCCAATCCAACTCGTTCATGTCATAGGTCGAGAACATCTGGATCGGGCCGCGCCCGAGGTCCATCGTCTGGCCCTCGACGGTGATGGGATGGGCAAAGCGGCCATGCACGCTGTCATAGCGCATCAGATGCGCTGCGGTCTCAATCGGCCCGGTTGCGTTCACCTTGACCACCTTGATATCGTTGCGCAGGCTTTCCGAGATATGGGCAAGCGTGGCGCGACCGATACGGCCGAAACCGTTGATTCCTACGGTGATGGTCATGGGCGACTCCTGATAGCTGAATTGGCGTCCGTATAGACGGGGCAGAGGACGCCGGAAAGCGGTAAAAGTCGTTTTCCAGTTGGAATACAGGATGTTAGCGGTAACCTTGCGGGGGTGGGCCTGGCTTTGCCGGTGATTGCGCTAACGCAGGATGGCAGGTTTGGGCGATCGGAAGGCGCAGATTTGCCACCAAGACATAGGGGCGCCCGAGAGCGCCCCTGTCTTTGATCTGCCAGTCCGAACTAGAGGAACGTGAAATCGTCCACGGTGAGCTGCGCGGCGGTGATGCCTTCCACGAGGATCGTGTTGCCATTCACCGTCATTTGAGCGCCGCCCGTCACGTCGACGATATTCATCGCCGTGACGAACCCCGCCAGACCATTGCCGCCGTTGTTGATGTTTTCAACGCCAGTATCAGGATCGAAGCGGCGGATGAAGAAACTGTCCAAACCGTCCTCGAAATCGGTGATCACATCCGCCTCGCCATCGAAGAAGGCGCTGAAGACGAATTGATCGGCCCCGGTTCCGCCGGTGATCACGTCATTGCCAGCACCTGCATTGATCGTGTCATTGCCCGCGCCGCCGTCGATGGTGTCGTTGCGCCCGCCGCCGGCAAGGAAGTCATTGCCGTCGCCGCCAAGGATGCTGTCGTCGCCTTCACCGCCGCCCACGCTGTCATTGCCCGCACCGGCATCAATGGTGTCCTGTCCGGTGCCACCGCCGATGTCATCCGCGCCCTCGCCACCGTCGATGAGGTCATTGCCAAAGCTGCCCGACATGCTGTCGTTGCCATCGCCGCCCGAGAGCGTGTCATCGCCCGCGCCGCCTGCGACCACGTCATTGCCAGCCCCGCCGGTCACGGAATCCGCGCCAAAGCCGCCGCCCAGAATGTCGTCACCATCGCCACCGTCCAGGGTGTCATCCCCCAGACCGCCGCCGATATTGTCGTTGCCCGCCCCGCCAATGGCCAGATCATTGCCATCAGAGGACGAAATCCGGTCATCGCCAGCACCGCCGTCGAGGGTGTCATTGCCCTCGCCGCCGCTGAGCTGGTCATTCCCGCCGCGCCCCTCGAGCCGGTCATCGCCGCCCAGACCGCTGAGCGTGTCGTCAAGCGTGGCCCCGAGCAGGGTGTCATTGCCTTCGGTGCCTTCGAGGTTGAGCGAGACCGGATCAGCGGTGGTGACGGTTTCGGTCACTGAGGCAGGCACCTCGGCGGCAGAGTCGAAGAACGAGCTATCGCCTGTCAGGGCAAAGTCGAGCACGGCGTTTTCGAAATTGGGCGTGCCTTGGATCAGGCCCGCATCGAGCGCCGCAGCAATCGCGGCATCCCGCACCGCCGGGTCGAGCGTGTCGAGGCTGACAATCTCGCCGGGGAATTCGGGCAAGTAAAACCCATCAAGGCTTTCGCCCGCGTCATAGGTAAAGAGGCTGTCCGCCTCAGAGGCGACGCGCCAATCCTCGCGGTATTGACCGTAGAGATCGGCAAAGGCAAAGGGACGGGCCAGCACGGTGCCATCGGCGCGCGCGACATCATTGCTGGCGTCGCCGTCGCCATCGCCCAGCAGACCTTCGAGACGCCCCAGCAGCTCTTCGTTGAGGCGCACGTCGATATCGACCCGCCCATCGCGCACGATCACGCGCACCTGGCTGTCGCCATTGCCGACCACGTTATCTGCGCCCGCATAGACGATGATATAGGTATCGCCTTCACGGAAAATACGGTCATTGCCAACCGCGACAGAGCCGAAATCCTCAATCTCGGTGGCCACGCCGCCGATATGCAGCGGGGTCGCGTCATTGGCGTCGATCATCACTGCCGTGCCGCCGAGATTGGTGGCGATGGCCTGATTGACGCTGACGTTATCGCCCACTGGCACCATGCGCGCCTGAAGCTCGAAATCGCTGTCGGTGCCACGCAGCAGCACGAATTCGCCCGCCGCCTGGAAATCATAGCCGACGCCGTCGAGTGTCGCCAAATGTGGGTCACCCGCAACCCAGCCGCCTGCGCCGACCGGCGGCAGAAGCGGGACGATAGAGTCGACCACGCCGCCGTTGCGCACGGCAAAGTTCCAGATGCCGATCAGTCCGGTATTGCCGGGGATCACATCCAGGCTGAGGATTTCATCCTGATTGCCGGATTGCGGCAGCTCAAAGAACGTGCCTTCGACGCCGGTGCCCGATGTATAGCCCGCGCGCGCAACCGTGCCGCCAAGGCCGTTGGTGCCGCCGCTGGCGTTGCCGGTTGTCCAGTTCACCTCTTCATAGCGGAACTGAATGTCGAAATCGCCATTGCCACGATCCGTGAGGATAAGTTGGAAGGCGTTGAGCAGGTCGGTGCGCGAGCTAAAGTAGCCGACATCGTCCCATGTGACGATAAGTTGGTCGCCCAGCGTGTTGAAATCCCAATGCACAAGGTTGCTGCCTTGCGAGTTTCCGCCCGGGGTTGGGGCAACTTCGCCGCCGCGGGTGTCGACATCCGCAAAGAACGGCGTGATGTTGGGGTTGTTGCTGACGCCTGTGATCACGTCGGGCGTGAAGGTGCCGCGCGGTCCGGTGAAGGTCACCGAGCCGTTGTTGTTGATCCAGAGACCTTGGTAAACGGTGCCAAAGAAATTCAGCCCGTTCTCGAAGATCGGGGTGATGTCGATCTGTACGGTTGAGCCGTCATCGTTGCGGGCCAGAAAATCCTCGCCGAACCCGGCATCGCCGCCCAGACCCCGGATCAGGCCGGGGCTGGTGTTGTCTGGGTTGAGCAGCACATCGGTGCTGATGTTGTCGAATTGCAGGCGCTGGATATTGACTAGAATGTCGGTGTCGCCGGTTGCGGTATGGGTGATCGTGCGCTGTGCACTTTCATTCACGCCGGTGCTGTAATCGGCGGCATTGCCCGCGAACACGGCCGTATCGAACCCCGCGCCCCCATCCAGCAGATCGTTCCCCGCGCCACCTGTTAGCGTGTCATCCCCAGCATTCGCAGTGATCGTATCGTTATCGGCGGTGCCGACAAGATCGTCAGCCTCCGGTGTTCCCGGAATTACAAGACCTTCCATGGTAAAACTCCCCAGTTTTCCAAATGCGCCTTATTCAAACACTATGTTCACGATTCTGTGAAGTGCTTTATATTCGGAGTTTCGCATGCATGAATTTGGGGGGAGGGGGAGACCTTTAGAGGAACGTGAAATCGTCCACTGTCAGTTGCGCGGCGGTGATGCCTTGGACGATCACAGTCTGTCCGTTGAAGGAAATTTCTACGCCGCTGGCAGTGTCGACGATGCCCAGCGTTTCGAAGGGCGCTGCTGATGAGGGGGCAGTGGGTGGCTCTGGTGTATCCATGGCCATGAACCGAATGACGATAAGGTCGACGCCATCTTCGAAATCGAGAACACTATCGGTTTCTCCCTCTTTAGCGACGGTGAATTCGAAGTGATCTGCACCCGCGCCGCCGCTGAGTACGTCGTCGCCACGTGCGCCGTTGACCGTGTCATTGCCATCGCCGCCCTCAATCGTGTCCGCACCGCTGCCACCCGAGAGGTCGTCATTGCCGCTCCCGCCTTGGATGCTGTCGTCGCCCTTGCCGCCGCCGACTTGGTCGTCACCTGCGCCGCCGATGATCGTATCTCGGCCTGTGCCACCGCCAATCTGGTCGGCCCCGTCGCCCCCATCAATCCGGTCATCGCCCGCGCTGCCGGACAGGCGATCATTGCCCGCGTCGCCCGTGATGCGGTCATTGCCGGACGCACCGGCAACTATGTCATCGCCCGCGCCCCCCGAGAGGTAATCCGCGCCGCTGGCACCCGTGAGCGTGTCATGGCCGTCGCCACCGTCCAAGGTATCACGGTCCCAGCCACCGGACAAAAAATCATCCCCGAGACCGCCCGTGATCAGGTCGTTTCCTGAGCCACCGCCAACGGTGTCGTCGCCATCGCCTGCGTCAATCGTGTCATTGCCCAGCCCGCCACCAATATTGTCATTTCCAGCATCGCCGGTGAGGGAGTCATCCCCCAATCCGGCGCTGAGGGAGTCGTGACCTTCACCGCCGTTGAGGGTGTCGTGGCCGAGACTGCCGTTCAGGCGGTCATCCCCGCTTTCGCCGAATATCTCATCACCGCCCTCCTGACCAAAGAGCCTGTCGTTGCCATCGCCGCCCAAAAGCGTATCGTTTCCTTCGTCCCCCGCGAGACGATCATCACCGGCAAGACCGTTGAGAAAATCATCGTCACGATTTCCCAAGAGCGTGTCATTCCCAAGAGTGCCGACTTCGGTCAAAGGGAGAATCGCGTCTACCCATGTGACGGAATAGGGGATGGGAAAAAAGTTGGCATATCTGTCGTATCCCACTGCATATCGCGCGCTGACATAGAATGTGCCGGACTCGTCTGGAATGTAGGTCACATACTTGTTTGACGCTCGCGCGTCCGAGCTTGCGAGGCTTTCTCCATTGGCATCCCGCACCGACAGATCAAAGAGCGCGATGCCGTCCAGTTCAAAGCTCGCGGCCTCACCCGCGGTCAATTCCACTGCGAACCAGTCATAGTCGTTGCCGAAATCCATCTGCGCCTGGACCGAGGTGTTGGGGGCCAGCGTCGCGTGCGTGGTCACATCGCCGGGGACGTCGTCTTGAAACACGTTGGCCCGGATGACGTAGTTGTCCAAGTCGCCGCCCATGGTGCCGAATGTTGCGCCGATGGAGATGAAATGCCGCCCGGATTGCTGCGGTGAGAAAACAAAAACGTTGTCTTGGTCGGACCGCAGCTCTGGGTCACCGGTGTTGTTCATAAGCGGTATCTCATCGGGTGACAGGATTTGGACAAAAGGCAATCCCATGTCGATTTCGAACCGATAGGCAGTGTCTGCCTCAAGGTTTACCGCGATCCAGTCCCAACCGTCCGCGACGCTGCCACTGACGGAGCCACCGATTTCCAAAAACCCAGTTGTCTGCGCATTTGCGGTAAAATTATCCATAATATCATGTCCTTGTCTTGGAAATGGCGGTCGGCCCTTTAGTGTTTTCACGATTCTTGGTGGAGGTCTATGCCCCTCTTTCCCTGTTGCCCCCTTCGTGCGCCTGTCCTAGAACGCCTCTGATATGTCAGCCGGAGGCAGTGCCATGCTTGATCTCGCCTATGAAACGCCGAAACCCCGCGTCATTGCGGGGGCCAAGCATGATTGGGAACTGGTGATCGGGATGGAGGTGCATGCGCAGGTCGCCTCGAAATCCAAGCTGTTTTCCGGGGCGTCTACGCAATTCGGGGCGGAGCCCAATTCCAATGTCGCCTTTGTCGATGCGGCGATGCCGGGCATGTTGCCGGTGATCAATGAATTCTGTGTCGAACAGGCGGTGCGCACGGGGCTGGGCCTTAAGGCCAAGATCAACCTTTGGTCGGCCTTTGACCGCAAGAACTATTTCTACCCCGATCTGCCGCAGGGCTATCAGATCAGCCAGCTCTATCATCCACTGGTGGGCGAGGGCGAAATTTTGGTTGATATGGCCCCCGGCGTGGCGCGTCTGGTGCGGATCGAGCGCATCCATATGGAACAAGACGCGGGCAAGTCGATTCACGATATGGACCCGGCGATGTCCTTTGTGGACCTGAACCGCACCGGCGTCTGCCTGATGGAGATCGTGAGCCGCCCCGATATTCGCGGCCCCGAGGAGGCCGCCGCCTATGTGACCAAGCTGCGCCAGATCCTGCGCTATTTGGGCACCTGCGATGGCAATATGCAGAATGGCAATCTGCGGGCGGATGTGAACGTATCGATCTGCCGCCCCGGCCAGTATGAGAAATACATGGAGACGCAGGATTTCAGCCATCTGGGCACGCGCTGCGAGATCAAGAATATGAACTCCATGCGCTTTATCCAAGCGGCCATCGAATATGAGGCGCGCCGCCAGATCGCGATTGTCGAGGCGGGCGGCACGGTGGTGCAGGAAACCCGGCTCTATGATCCGGACAAGAACGAGACCCGCTCCATGCGCTCCAAGGAAGAGGCGCATGATTACCGCTATTTCCCCGATCCTGACCTCTTGCCGCTGGAGATCGAGCAGGCTTGGGTGGATGAGATTGCGGCCAACCTGCCGGAACTGCCGGACGCCAAGAAGGCGCGGTTCGTGCTGGAATTCGGGCTATCGGAATATGATGCCAATGTGCTGACCGCTGATCTGGCCAATGCCGCCTATTTCGAGGCGGTGGCAGAGGGCGCGGGCGATGGCAAGCTGGCGGCGAATTGGGTGATCAACGAGCTCTTTGGACGGCTCAAGAAAGAGGATCATTCGATCGAGGATAGCCCCGTTAGCCCGGCGCAATTGGCCGGGATCGTCCGGCTGATCAAGTCTGACGCCATTTCCGGCAAGATCGCCAAGGACCTCTTTGAAATCGTCTATACCGAGGGCGGCGATCCTGAAGAGATCGTCGAGGCGCGCGGCATGAAGCAGGTGACGGACACTGGCGCGATTGAGCAGGCCGTGGCCGAGATCATCGCCGCCAACCCCGCACAGGTGGAAAAGGCGCAGGCCAACCCCAAACTCGCGGGCTGGTTCGTGGGGCAGGTGATGAAAGCCACGGGAGGCAAGGCCAATCCCAAGGCGGTCAATGACATCGTGATGGCGAAGCTGGGGCTTTAAGCGGGCCCGGCAAAACGCTATCATTTTCGCACTAAATGAAGTTCAGGCATGTCTTTCTTGTTCTGTAATCCATTTATCTCACTCGTATCGAATCTAGCTCGCGCGAAGCTAGCTCAGATAGATATCTTTCTTTTCCATCTTTAAGTCGAGTTTTCATCATGGGCCGAGTAAGCTCTGGCAGGCTGTTGATATCGTGAAACCCGATTGCAGTGGCCAACACTCTCAATGCATTGGGGTAATACGTATCACCTATGTTCTCAACAGATTTTAATCCGAAAAATTTGACAAGCTTTTGGTAGTCCAAAGTACCGTCAACGAGTTCAGTGATCCAGCTTGGTTCACACGATTTGACAATGCATAGAGTTAGTAGGATCTCACGCTCTATTGCATTTTCAGACGGATGAATGATTTTGCACATCGTGTAAAGGCGTTCCGTGTCTCGGAATGTCATGGAAGTATTGCCCGGTATGACTGCCAGTATTTCACTGACAGATTCAAAATCATAGTTGGAATCAAGTTTTGTAAAATACTGAATTTCCGCTCTTTTTTCATAACTGGAACGGGTAGATCTCTGACGTGCGCCAAGGGTAGCATGAATGAACCTCTGAAGGTATTTTTCAGCATTAACGCGCTCTCCATACCGCGACCGAACACTATTGCTCAGTTGGTTCAGGTTCGTTCCCAAAACGAAGTGAACTCCGTCTACTGCAAAAAAGTGCTTGATCGTTTCAAGCATTTGGAGTGCGTAGTCAGGGCGGCATCTATCTAGTTCGTCAATAATTATGACGAGCATGGAATTCGAGCTTTCCTTTACCAATGCCTCAAGGCTTTCCTTGAATATGCGCATAGCGTCGTGTCGCCCGGTTTCGATTTTCCATAGGGTGTCAAGCGCTTCTGTGGCTTCCCCGGCCATCTCCGCCGCCACTATATCCCCGAGATCTCCGAGTTCCTTTACCGCTCCAAGGGTTGCCCATCCAAGAGCAATTTTTCCGACAAGGGGAATTACACGCTTCGCGCCATTGATGAGCTTTTCGGACGCTGAAGTTTGCACCTTTGGCACGATCGCCTGCACTAGTGAAATCAAAGGATCATCAAGATAGTCATGCTCAAAAGCATCAAAATAGATGACATCTGCCTTTAGGTCATGATCCTTTGACCAAGCCCTAAGAAAGAAAGACTTTCCGCAGCCCCAAGGACCGTCAAACGCGATGACCACCGGCCCCTCCGCAACTTCCAACGCTCTGGAGAGAGTTTTTCCCTTATGTTTCAGACCAAACAGGTCTGGTTCGGGAAAGCCAGTCTCATAAGGGATTGGCAAAGATGTAGATTTTACAAACGACATGGCCAAGAAGCCTTTCAACTATCATCCTGCACGTATTCAGACTGTAGGTGAGTGGTGAGGCTTGCAAGGAAATTGATAATCCACTCAATAGAAAAGCTCTGCTGCGAGCAGCGCAGCAATGTAACTTTCTTCGGGCATTGCTCTGTCTCGAGTTGAAACGCAGAACGAGCTTTGTGGGATTTCTGCGCCTTAGGCAGAGGCCATCCCGTCGCGGCGCATGGCCGCGACGCAGGCCTCTTACGCTCAGTTCTTCGGAACCTCGATATTGATCGTGAGGGACCGGCGGAACATGTCGGGGCGGGGGGCCTTGATCGGCTCAACGGCGTGCCAGGAATTGAAGGTCTTGACGAAGATCATGCATTGGTTCGAGTTGAACTCGTAGCAATCGAGCGTGTCCACCTCTTCGAACGGCAAGAACGTGTTGCGGAAGTTGAAGCTGCGCGTTTTGTCCTTGGGCCAGACGACCGAAGTGCCGCCGCCATATTCCGGCTTCCATTCGCCCGGCGCGACCATCGAGACGACCACGGTGATCAGTTTGGCGGGCGCGTCGGTGTGCGGCAGGATCGAGCCGCCATCGCCCGGCATCATCGAGAATTCAAAGCGCGAGCGCAGCGGAGTCTTGCGCCGCTCGACCAAGGCCGCGCCGCAGAGCGCCTCGGTCAGGCGCAGGCCAAGGCGCGCGCCGGGCGTGTTGGTGAGTACCATCTTGCGGCCAAGGTCGAGGTCGATGTTGTGGCTGGCCAGAAAATCGACGATGCCGCGCACGAAGCGTTCGCTTTTGACCTCGTCGTGAAAGCGTTTCCAGACCGGGGTCGACTTGATGAAGTCGTGATACTGTTTGGCGTTGTTCACCTCGGAGAGGGAATATTTGTTGCCCAGCTTGGGCATGAACTGAAACCGCTCGGTGTCGGGCCAGTTGTCCAGCATCTCTTGGTAGAGGTCGGCGTCAAACACCGGCTTGGCAAAGGCGATGGGAAAGGGATCGTGGCGGACGTCAGCGCCGTCGAGATTGAACATCATGGGTGTCTCCTTGTTCGGGCGGTGCGGGTCTTAGGCCGCAGCCGGAGCGTAGATTGCGTTATGCGCAATCAACACCGGATCGGCGCCGCGTGCAAGTTTGCGTAAACCGATGTCGGTGCGGTGCCGCTTTTGCGCCCGGTAGCCAAGCCCGTCCATGAAGGCATCGAGATCCTCTGCGTAGTGGGGGCTGACCTCGACCTGAACCGAGCGGGGGCGTTTGGCAGAGCCAAGCACGTTGCGCATCCCCGCCATGACCAGAAGCTCGTTGCCGTCGACATCGACCTTGATCACATCGGGTGTGGGCACGATGCCTTCGGCAACCAGATGATCAAGGGTAAAGGCGGCCTTGAATTCGCGCAGGACCGGCACAAAGGGGCGCTCGTGCCCATCAAGGGTGCGGTCAAGCTGGCTCATGGCCGAGCCTGCCGTGGCCTCGATGATATTGAAGTCGAAAAAGCCGTTGCGGTCGCCCAAAGCGGCCGAAATCACCTTGGCGCGGCTGCTCAGACCGTTCAACGCCATGTTTTGCATCAGGCTGAGCGCATTGGCGGCATGCGGCTCGAAGGACAGGATATGCCCGGTCTCGCCTACAAGGTTGCCGGAAAAGACCGAGTAGAGGCCGACATTGGCCCCGATGTCGCAAAAGGTATCGCCGGGGCGCAGCGTGTCGCGCAGCCAGCGGATCGTGCCCTCTTCCTTTTGCAGGAGAGTGACGGCGCGTTTGTATTCGGTATAGCTGCGGCACGCGAACCGGTAGCTGCCTGCGTCGGTTCGGACCTCGATGGTCATGCTGAGGGCCTGCGCAAGCGCGAAGCGTAATCTGAACATCGACTGGTCAAGACATTTGGGCGGCGCGTGCCGGAAACAATCATACAAATACCTTTCAGAATCACGCCGCACCGTGCTGAAATTTTGCACACGTCGCTTCGTCCCCTTAGTGCTGCGATTTGAACCTGTAAAGTTACTTTTTCAGCGTGAAAGCACGCTCTCACAGGCTCTGGGACGCGTGTTTGGCAATTGCATCGCTCTGGCATTGCTCTATTCCTTGGACGGATCCGCAGGGACAAGAGGAGGTGCGCGATGGGCTGGATGAAGGAGGAGACCGGGCTGGAGAAATGCGCCGCGAATTTTGTGGCGCTGACGCCGCTGTCGCATCTGAGGCGCGCGGCGCAGATATTTCCCGATCGTGAAGCGCTGGTTTATCGCGGCACGCGGCGCACCTATGCAGAGTATCACGCGCGCGTATCGCGGCTGGCCTCGGCCTTGGTCAAGCTGGGGATCGAGCCCGGCGATGTGGTGGCCACCCTCCTGCCCAATATACCTGCCCATTGCGAGGCGCATTTTGGGGTGCCCGCCTGTGGCGCGGTGCTCAATGCCATCAACACAAGGCTAGAGGCCGATACCATCGCCTATATTCTCGATCATGGCGGGGCGCGGGTGGTGCTGTGCGATCCGCAATTCCTGCCGGTGCTGGCGCAGGCAATCGAGTTGATGGAAGGCCCACCGCCCGGCGTGGTCGAGGTGGCGGATGATGCGGCGGGCGTGCATGCCCATGGGCACTACATGGAGTATGAGGAGCTGCTGGCCTCTGGCGATCCCGATTTTGCATGGATCATGCCCGAGGACGAATGGGAGAGTTTGGCGCTCAATTACACCTCTGGCACCACCGGGCGGCCCAAGGGCGTGGTCTATCACCATCGCGGGGCGTATCTGATGACCATGGGCACGGTCGTGAGTTGGCAATTGCCGCGCTATCCGACCTATCTGACCATTGTGCCGCTGTTTCATTGCAACAACTGGAACCATGTCTGGCTGATGCCGATGCTGGGGGGCAGGGTGGTTTGCTGTCGCGATATTACGGCGCGGGCGATTTATGACGCGATTGCCGATGAGGGGGTCACACATTTCGGCGGCGCGCCCATCGTGCTGAATATGATCGTCCATGCCAAAGAGGGCGAGCGGCGCGCGTTCGACCATGTGGTCGATGTGTTCACCGCAGGGGCCCCGCCGCCCGCCGCAACATTGGCGGCGATCGAGCCGTTGGGCTTTACCGTGACGCAGGTCTATGGCCTGACCGAGACCTATGGTCATGTCACCGAATGTCTGTGGCAAGACGGCTGGGATGCCCTGCCTGAGGACGAGCGCTATACGATCAAGGCGCGCACCGGGGTTTTGATGCCGATGATGGAAGAGATCACGGCGATGGACCCCGAAACCATGGCGCAAATCCCGATGGATGGCGCAACCTTGGGCGAGATCATGATCCGGGGCAATTCGGTGATGAAAGGCTATCTCAAGAATCCGGCGGCGACCGCAGAGGCGTTTCGCGGGGGCTATTTCCATTCCGGCGATATCGCGTTTCAGCATCCCGACGGCTATCTAAAAATCGCGGATCGGGCCAAGGATATCATCATTTCGGGTGGCGAGAATATTTCCTCGGTCGAGGTCGAGGGGGTATTGATGCGCCATCCTGCCGTGATGCTTTGTGCCGTGGTCGCCAAGCCGGATGAGAAATGGGGCGAGGTGCCTTGCGCCTTTGTCGAGTTGAAGGACGGGGCCGAGGTGAGCGAGGCCGAGTTGATCGCCTTTGCGCGTGAGCGGCTGGCGGGGTTCAAGACGCCCAAGGCGGTGGTGTTTCAGGAATTGCCCAAGACATCCACCGGCAAGATCCAGAAATTCGAACTGCGCCAGAGCGCCCGCGCGCTTTGATTTGGCGGGCTGCGTCATACGCCTGACACAGGCCCGCGTTTGGGTGGGGTGAGGCTGGGTTAGGGCGCGCGCAGGCTGCAGGGCAGGAGGTTTGCCGGATGAAGATCGAGAACCGCGTCTTTGACGAGTTGCAGGTGGGGCAGAGCCAGAGCCTGCGGCGGCTGTGCACGCAGGATGATTTGCTGGTCTTTGCCAATATGTCGGGCAATCACAACCCGATGCATCTCTATGATCTGGATGGCGATGGTGATGGTCAGCCCGAGGCCTATGTGCCGGGGATGTTTCTGGGGGCGTTGATATCAGCGGTCTTGGGCAATCTTTTGCCGGGGGCGGGAACGCTTTACCGCGCGCAAAGCCTTGTGTTTCACAACCACGCCCATGCCGGGGACGAGGTTGAAAGCCGGGTCACCGTGACGGATCGCAATGACCGCGACATGACCGTGACGCTGGCCACTGAGGTGCGGCGCCTGCGCGATGATGCGCTGATCGTATCGGGCGTGGCGGTGGTCGAGGCCCCGCGCCGCAAGCTCAACTATTCAAGCCACGATCTGCCCGGCCTTATCGTGCAGCGGCACCGGCATTTCGAAAAGCTGCTCAAGCGGGCGGAGCCGCTCGAGCCGCTGGTAACGGCGGTGGTCTGTCCCGAAGAGGTCAATTCCTTGGGCGGCGCGCTGCGGGCGCGGGCGCATACGCTGATCGCACCGATCCTGATTGGCAATCCCATCCGCATTGCGGCTGCAGCGCAAGCGCTGGAGGCGGATCTGACAGGGATCGAGATCATCGCAGAGCCAGACCCCGAGGCCGCCGCCCGGCGCGCTGTGGCGCTGGTGCAGGCGGGGCGGGCAGGGGCGGTGATGAAGGGGCATCTGCATACCGACCAACTCTTGCGGGCGGTGCTGGACAAGGCGGCGGGGCTGCGCACCGCGCGGCGGCTGACGCATATCTTTGTGATGGACGTGCCGGGGCTGGCGCATCTTTTGTTGGTGACGGATGCGGCGATCAACATCACGCCTGATCTGCGCGCCAAGATGGACATCGTGCAGAACGCGATTGATCTGGCGCTGAGCCTTGGGATCGAGATGCCCAAGGTCGGCGTTCTGTCGGCGGTCGAGACGGTCAATCCCGATCTGCCCTCGTCGATTGATGCGGCGCTCTTGTCCAAGATGGCCGAGCGGGGGCAGATCACCGGCGGGCTGGTGGATGGGCCACTGGCGATGGATAACGCGGTTGATATGGCCGCGGCACGGACCAAGGGGCTGTCATCGCCGGTGGCGGGACGGGCGGATATTCTGGTGGTGCCCAATCTTGATGCGGGCAATATGCTGGCCAAGCAATTGACCTATCTCGCCCATGCCGAGGCGGCAGGTGTGGTGCTGGGCGCGCGGGTGCCGATCATTCTCAATTCGCGGGCGGATGACGATATGGCACGGCTGGCGTCCTGCGCCGTGGCAGCGCTGCATCATGCCTGGCTGACCGGGCCGGGCTGATCGCGCTTAGCCGGGCATCCAGACGGTGAATTCCGCGCCGCCTTCAACACGATTGCGCACGGTGATCCGCCCGCCTGCCTGTTGGATCAGGGTCTGACTGACCGAGAGACCAAGCCCGGTGCCTTCGCCCTGTTTGGTGGTGAAGAACGGATCGAACACCAGCGGCAGCTTGTCTTTGGGAATACCGGGGCCGGTGTCTGCAACCAAGAGCGCGGCACCGGGGCAGCTGCCGCGATCCTCGGGACGGGTGGTGAGGGTCAGGTGACCGGGCGTTTTCATGGCCTGCGCTGCGTTGGTGACAAGGTTGATGATCACCTGCTGCAACTCACCCGGATTGATGCGCACCGGTGGCGTGTCGGGATGGGCGTTCAGCGTCACCGTATGCCCGGATCTGGTTACAACGTGATCCACCAGAACAAGACAATCGCGCAGGACACTGGCCAGATCGACATTTTCCTCAAAGGTGCCGAATTCGCCGGGGCGGGCGAATTGCAGCAATTTGCCCACGATGGCGGTGATCCGCCCGATCTGACGGTCAATGAGGTTAAGTTCGGTGATCACCGGTTCGGTGTGCGCCCCCAGAGTCTGGCGGATCACGTCAAGATTGCCTTGGATCACTGCCGCCGGGTTGTTGATCTCATGGGCAACACCGGCGGTGATCTCGCCGATGGAGGCCAGTTTTTCGGACATCACCAGTTGCTGATAAGTTGTCTCAAGCTTGGCATTCGCCTCGCGCAATTCGGCGGTGCGGGCCTCGACGCGGGCGTTCAGGTCTTCGTTCCATGCGCGCAGGGCGCGGTCGCGTTCCTGCACCTGATCGAGCAGAGTGTCGAGATGGGCCGCCACGGTGCCAATCTCGTCGCGTGCGGCGATGGGGCCGATGCGTGCGGTCATATCGCCGGCTTCGACCTCTTCCATGGTGCGGGTCATGCGTTCGAGCGGGGCAAAGATATTGCGCGCAAGCCTGAGAAAGAGCGGCGCGCTGACGGCCAGAACAACCAGAAACGCGGCAAGAACCAGTAGGTAGGCGCGCCGTTTGGCGGCATCAAACGGGGCCTGAAGAAAACCCACGTAAAGCATGCCCACCCGTTTGCCAAAGCTGTCGGTCAGGGGGCGATAGGCCGAGATATACCAGTCATTGACCACGAACGCGCTATCAAGCCAGGTCTGGCCCTTGTCGAGCACGGTGGCGCGCACCGCCGCCGAAACCCGCGTGCCAAGCGCGCGTTCGCCCGCAAAGAGCCGCACATTGGTCGATACGCGCACATCCTCGAGAAAGAGCGTGGCGGTGCCTTGGCGATCGCCGGTGGTGCCGGTGTCGCGGTACACCAGCGCATTGATTGTGTCGATGAAATCAAGATTGCGGTTGAGCAGAAGCCCACCGACCAGCACACCTTGCGCCCCGATTGCCGTGACTGGCGTGGCGCTGTGCACGACCATGCCGCGATCCTCGGTCTGGCGGCTGGTGGGCTGCGCGGCAACAGTCGCAACAAGCGGGACGCGCGCGCGATTGGCAAGGGTTACGCCGGTCTGGGGCAGCGAGAGCAGATCGCCGGGCGTGAAAATGTCGATCTCGGTGGCGGGTTGGCCGCGTAGGGCGGTGTCAATCACCGGCCAGTCGGCCGAGCGTTTGCGCGCCTCGTGCTGTGGCATAAAATAGAGAAAATCGAGGCCAAGCGCGCGGCGGTTCTCTTCCAGAAACGCGGGCAGGTCGGCGGGAGAGGTGCGCGCCACCTCGTCAAAGCGCAAGGAGCGGGCCAGGCTTGTCACCTCAGAGCCGGTGCTGGTCAGCAGGCGTTGCAGATATTGGTCTGCGATGCGCAGATCACTGGCCACATTGGTGATCAGCAGGTTGTCATAATTCGCGGACCAGCGGTTGATCGCCACCAGCAACAAAAGCGGCATCAACACCGCCAAGGGCAAAAGTGCCAGGATCAGCAATCTTAGCCGAACGGATGTCATGAAAAAGCCGGGCCCCTGTTGAGGAGCCCGACCTTAGGTCAATCATGCAAGCCGCGCAATCGTGCAGGGCCGCAGAGGGGGTGACGGATCAGTTCCAGCCAACTTCGTTGAAGATGGCCTGTGCCTTGGCGGCATTCGCGCCAAACGAGGCGGTGGGCGTTGTGCTGTCGGGTTTGAACTCGCCCAGCTTGGCCACATGCTCGCCGATATCCACACCGGCCAGCACCGGGTATTCGTTGTTGCCATTGGCGAATTGCTCTTGTGCGGTTTCGCTGGCGAGGAATTCGAGCAGGGCAAGTGCCTCTTCCGGGTTGGGGGCGTTGACGGCAATGCCCGCCGCCACAAGGTTCATATGCGCGCCCCGGTCTTCCTGATTGGGCCAGACCCAACCGATGCCGTCGATGCCGCTGGTCAAACCGTCCACGTCCCCGGCAAGGCCACGGGCAAAGTAATAGGTGTTGGAGACAGCGATATCACATTCGCCCGACACGATGCCGCGCAGCTGATCGGTATCCCCGCCCTCTGGCGCGCGGGCCATATTGGCGACGATGCCTGCCGCCCACTCTTTGGCCGCCTCTTCGCCATGCACTTCGATGATCGAGGCCAGCAGCGACTGGTTATATACGTTCGACGAGGAGCGAATGCAGATCTGGCCCTGGTATTTGGGGTCGGCCAATTCCTCGTAGGTTTGGGGCGGGGTCTCGACCCGGTCCTTGGCGTAGAAGATGATGCGCGAGCGCTGCGAGAGGCCGGTCCAGAGATTGTCGGGATGGCGCAGATTGGCCGCGACATTGCTCTCGATCAGATCCGAGGAAAAGGGTTGCAACAGGCCCTCATCCACCGCGCGCGAGACATTGCCCACGTCCACGGTCATGAACACATCCGCCGGGCTGTTGGCGCCTTCGGCCTTCATGCGCTCGATCAGCTCGGCTTCTTTGCCTTCGATCCTGTTGATCTTGATGCCGGTTTCCTTGGTGAAGGCCTCGTAAAGCGCATCATCCGAATCGTAATGGCGGCTGGAATAGAGGTTGACCTCTTGCGCCAGCGCAGGGGCGGTCAGGGCAAGCAGAGCGGTCATGCTCAGGGCGGCTTTGATCGGGTGCATCGGGGGTCCTTTCGAGGTATCCGAGTGATTTGATAGGATATCTCTCGTATTTCCGACAAAAAGAGTCAAGGGTGATTTCCGACTGTTTTAGTCGGATGCCGCGCCGTGATGCCGCAGGCCGCTGCCGATCAGGGCGGTCGTGGCAAAGATCAGCGCCGCGACACAGACGATCGTCGGCCCTGTCGGCGTATCGAACTGAAACGAAAGCCGCAAACCGCCCAAGGCAGAGCCCCCCGCAATCAGCGTGGCGATAGCCGCCATGCGTTCGGGCGTTGCGGCCAAGGGACGGGCGGCGGCGGCGGGCACGATCAGCATCGCGGCGATGAGCAGCACGCCCACCACCTTGATCGCCACGGCAACCACGACGGCCAGTGCCAGCGTGAGCACAAGCTGTTCGCGGCGCGGGTCGATACCGGCGGACCACGCAAGATCCGGGCTGAGCGTTGCCGTCAAAAGCGCCTGCCAGCGCCATGCAAGCAGGCTGAGCACCAGGGCTGCGCCGCCCCAGATCACCAGCAAATCGGCCCTGCTGACCGCCAGAATATCGCCGAAAAGATACGCCATAAGGTCAATCCGGACGCCCGACAGAAAGGACACCGCCACAAGGCCAAAGGCCAGCGCCGAATGGGCCAGAACGCCCAGCATCGTATCCATCGCAAAGCCGCGCCCCGAAAGGGTGGAGACCGTGGTCGCCATGATCAGCGACATGGCCAGCGCGCCAACAAAGACTGACATCGAAAAGGCCAGCGCCATCGCCACGCCAAGGATTGCGGCATGGGCTGTGGCATCGCCGAAATAGGCCATCCGCCGCCAGACCACAAAGCTGCCCAAGGGGGCGGCGGCCAGTGCCACACCTAAGCCAGCAAGGGCCGCGCGCACCATGAAATCATCCAGCATTATTCGGCGGCCTCGTGGCTGTGGGGGTGATCATGTGCAGGACCGTGGTCATGGTCATGATCATGGGCGTGGTTGTGTTCATGCCGGTAGAGCGCCAGCGCGCCTTGGGTGCCGGTGCCAAAAATCGCGCGATATTCCTCGGCTTGGGCGACCACCTCGGGGTGGCCTTCGCAGCAGATATGCCCATTGAGGCAGATCACCCGGTCAGAGGCGCTCATCACCACATGGAGTTCGTGGCTGACCATCAGAACGCCGCAGTTCAATTCGCGCCGCACCTCTTCGATGCGGCGGTAAAACGCGGCAGAACCGGGTTGATCAAGCCCCTGCGTGGCCTCGTCGAGGATCAGCAAATCTGGCTTTTCCAGAAGCGCACGCGCCAGCAGAACACGCTGAAACTGCCCGCCCGAGAGGTCTGTCATTTGTCGATTGCGCAGGTCTGGCAACCCCGCCTGTTCGAGAGCGGCGCGCGTGGCCTCGGCCGGGTGGTGGCGTGGCAGGCTGAGAAAGCGGGTGACGGTCAGCGGCAGGGTTGGGTCGATATGCAGCTTTTGCGGCACATAGCCAAGGCGCAGGCCGGGGCGGCGGATAATCTCGCCGCGTGCCGGTTTCTGCGCCCCGATCAAGGTGCGCAGCAGCGTGGATTTGCCCGATCCATTCGGGCCGACGATGGTCACGATCTCGCCCCGGTCGAGCGCAAGGCTGACATTCGACAGAACCGTCGAGCGGCCAAACTGAACGGTCAGCCCCTTGGTTTCGATCAGGCGCATGGCTGGGCGCTCTCGCGACATTGCGGACACAGGCCCATCGCCTCGACCACCGCCTGTTCGATGGTAAAGCCCGAGTCGGCGGCGGCCCGGCCCAGCATCCCCTTTGAGGGTTCGGCATGGGCCTCGGCCACCGCATCGCATTGGCGGCAGATGAGGAAGGCGGGCGTGTGATCCTGCCCCGGATGGGTGCAGGCGATAAAGGCGTTCAGGCGCTCGATCTTATGAACAAAGCCATGTGTCACAAGGAAATCCAGCGCGCGATAGGCCACCGGGGGCTGGGAGCCCAACCCCTCGCTACGCAGCGTGTCGAGGATTTCATAGGCCCCCATGGCGCGGTGTTCGCTAAGCAGGATTTCCAGCACGCGACGGCGGACGGGGGTGAATTGCAGCTTGTGGCGGGCACAATGCGCCTCGACAGCGGCGAGGGCGGCGCGCATGCAGCCCTTGTGATCATGCGCCTCGAATCCGATCGTATCCATCTTGCCCTCCGTCGGTGTTGCCCGTGGGATCATTTGGGGGTTGATATGTTATAGGGTTACATTTATCAAGTGGCGCTAAATGTTATGATATCACATATGGAGACTGCCATGCCGATCCGTTTTCTTGCTCCACTCAGCCTTGGGATGACGCTTGCCTCAGCCGCGATGGCCGACGCGCCCCGAGTGGCCACGGATATTGCGCCGGTGCAATCGTTGGTGGCGCGGGTGATGCAGGGGGTGGGCGAGCCTGATGTGATCGTGCGCTCGGGTGCCTCGCCGCATGGCTATGCAATGCGCCCCTCCGAGGCGGCGGCACTGGAAGAGGCCGATCTGGTCTTCTGGATGGGAGAGGGGCTGACGCCGTGGCTGGAAGGCGCGATTGATGCGCTGGCCTCCGAGGCACATGCCGTGGAGTTGCTGGGGGCTGCGGGCAGCCGCGTCTTGCCGTTCCGGGAGGGGGTTGCGTTTGAGGCGCATGAAGATCATGGGCATGAAGATCATGGGCATGAAGATCACGACCACGAAGATCACGACTACGAGGACAAGGGCCACGAGGATCATGCGGAGGCGCATGGTCACGACCATGATCATGACCACGAACATGGGCACGATCACGCCCACGACGGGGCCGATCCGCATGCTTGGCTTGATCCGGCGAATGCGCAGGCTTGGTTGGGATTGATCGCGCAGGAATTGTCCGAGCATGACCCGGAGAATGCCACGATCTATGCCGCGAATGCAGAGGCAGCGCAGGCGGAATTACAGGCCCTGTCCGAAGAGATCAAAGCGCAGTTGGCCCCGGTGCGGGATGTGCCGTTTTTGGTGTTTCACGATGCCTATCAGTATTTCGAGACTGCCTTTGACATTTCCGCAGCGGGGGCGATTTCGCTAAGCGATGCGGTGGCGCCGGGACCGGCCCGAATTGCCGCCTTGCGGGAAATGGCTGAGGCGCGCGGTGTCACGTGTGTCTTTTCCGAGCCGCAGTTCGATCCCAAGCTGGTCGAAACGGTGTTTGGCGAGGGGGTGTCGCATGGCGTGATTGATCCGCTCGGCAGCCAGCTTGCGGCAGGGCCGGGGCATTATCCGCAGATGCTGCGCGATATGGCTGGCGCGATGGTCGCCTGTGTGTCGGGGGCAAGTTAGAGCCACGCGGTACAAATGCGTCAAAACGCAGCGTAAATCTTGCACGAACCTGAATTCCCGCACATTCTGCCGTGAACGGGAGAAACCCGCGCCGGGAACGCGGGATAAATCAGGGAGGACGGACCGATGGCGTTCATGACGCGACAGGATGCGCTCGACATCCAGAACGAAATGCCTTGGGCGGCGCGCGAGCGGCCCCAAACGATCTATCAAATGTTGAGCAATGTCGCGCGTAGCTTTCCGGACAGGCCCGCAATCAGCTATCAGCTGTTTTCCGGTGCAACGGACAAGGCGCAAACCCTGACATGGCAGCAGTTTCATGATCAGTGCTGCCAAGCCGCCAATCTGTTTCGCAGCCTCAAGCTGGGTGAGGGCGATGTGGTGGCGCTGGTATTGCCCAACTGTCTGGAAACCGCGGTTGCAACGATTGGCGGGATGATCGCGGGCATCGTCAACCCGATCAACCCGCTGCTCGAGCCAGAGCAGATCAGCGCCATCCTGCGCGAGACAGGGGCCAAGGTGGTGGTCACGCTCAAGGCGTTCCCCAAGACCGACATCGCGCAAAAGACCGCCGAAGCGGTGCGCCACGCGCCGAGCGTGCATACGGTGATCGAGATTGACCTCAACCGCTATCTCACACCGCCGAAAAGCTGGATCGTGCCCCTCGTGCGGCCCAAGAACCCGGTGCAGCACCACGCCGATTGTCTGGATTTCAACAAGGCGATCGCGCGTCAGCCCAAAACGCTGAGCTTTGCCGATAGCACAGGCGACCGGGTGGCGGCCTATTTCCACACCGGCGGCACCACTGGCATGCCCAAGGTGGCGCAGCACAAATATTCCGGCATGATCTACAATGGCTGGATCGGTCATACGCTGCTCTTTACCGAGCAGGACAATGTGATGTGCCCGCTGCCGCTGTTTCATGTGTTTGCGTGTCATGTGATTCTGATGGCGATGATCAAATCGGGCGCGCATGTGGTGTTTCCGACGCCCGCAGGCTATCGCGGCGAGGGCGTGTTTGATAATTTCTGGAAGCTGTGCGAGCGCTGGAAGATCAGTTTCATCATCACCGTGCCCACGGCCGTTTCGGCGCTGATGCAGCGCAAGGTTGATGCGGACCTGTCGACCGTCAAGAACGCCTTTTCTGGATCGGCCCCGATGCCGCTGGAACTGTTCAACCGGTTCGAATCGGCCACCGGCATCGCCGTGATCGAGGGCTATGGCCTGACCGAGGCGACCTGCCTTGTGTCGGCCAATCCGCCCGAAGGCGAAAAGAAGGTGGGATCGGTGGGGGTGCCGTTTCCCTATACGGATGTGCGGATCATCAAGGGCACGCCGGATGGGCCGATGGATTGCGCCGTCGATGAGGTGGGCGAAATCTGCATTTCCAATCCGGGCGTTTACGCCGGCCATACCTATACCGAGGGCGACAAGAACCGCGATCTTTATTATCATGGCGACTACCTGCGCACCGGCGATCTGGGCCGGATTGATGCGGAGGGTTATCTCTGGATCACAGGGCGCGCCAAGGATCTGATCATCCGGGGCGGGCATAACATCGACCCCGCCGAAATCGAAGAAGCGCTGATGGTGCATAAGGCGGTCGCCATGGCCGGGGCCATTGGTCAGCCGGATGCCCATGCGGGCGAAATCCCCTGCGCCTATGTCGAACTGGTGGCCGGGGCCACGGTCACGGGCGAGGAACTGCTCGAGCATTGCAAGCGGCATGTGCATGAGCGCGCGGCGGTGCCAAAGCATGTCGAGGTCTTGGCGGAATTGCCGAAAACCGCCGTGGGCAAGGTGTTCAAGCCCGACCTGCGCAAGCTGGCGATCACGCGGATTTACAATGCGGCCTTGGCCGATGCCGGAGTTGATGCGCGGGTGACATCTGTGGTGGATGACAAGAAACTGGGGCTTGTGGCCAAGGTATCGGGGTCTGCCAGTGCCGAGGGCGAGGCCGTGGGGCATGTGCTGGGCCAATTCGTGCGGCCTTGGGATTGGGCGAAGTAGGGCGCGCTTGCGCGTCCCGCGCGGCTCGGCCAAGGAACGCATGACACCAGAGCACCGACAAAAAAGCCCGGATGATCCTGTCATCTGGGCTTATCTTTTTCTCGCTCAGACCTGGCCTATGACACGTCTTTGTAGCTGACCTCGCGCGCGTCGCTGCCGGTTTTCTCGCGGCGCACGAGCAGGCGGTTGAGGGCGTGGACATAGGCCTTGGCCGAAGCCACAACCGTATCGGTATCCGCCGATTGGCCCATTACGATGCGCCCGGCCTCTTCCATCCGCACGGACACGGTGGCCTGTGCGTCTGTCCCCTCGGTCACCGCGTGGACCTGATAGAGTTGCAACCGCGCCTCATGCGGAAAGAGCGCTTTGACCGCGTTGAACGTGGCATCGACGGGGCCGTCGCCGGTGGCCTCGGTCGAGACCTCGCGCCCGTCGATGTCCATCGTCAGCGTCGCCTGTTGCGGGCCATCGGTGCCGCAGATCACGCGCAAGTGTTTGATCTGAAGGCGGTTATTGTCGGGGTCCACGCCTGCGTTGACGAGCGCCACAAGATCGTCATCGTAGATTTCTTTCTTGCGATCTGCCAATTCCTTGAAGCGGACGAACACATCGTTGAGCTGGTTGTCGGCCAATTCATAGCCCAAATCCTTGAGCTTGGAGCGCAGCGCCGCGCGGCCTGAATGCTTGCCCATGACGATATTGGTCTCGGTAAGACCGACATCCTCGGGGCGCATGATCTCGAATGTCTCGGCGTTTTTGAGCATGCCGTCCTGATGGATGCCGCTTTCATGCGCAAAGGCGTTCTTGCCAACAATCGCCTTGTTGAACTGCACCGGAAAGCCCGACACGGCGGCAACCCGGCGCGAGATGTTCATCAGCTTGCGGGTATCGACGCCCGTTTCATAGGGCATGATGTCGCCGCGCACCTTGAGGGCCATCACCACCTCTTCCAATGCGGTGTTGCCGGCGCGTTCGCCAAGGCCGTTGATCGTGCATTCGATCTGCCGCGCGCCGCCAGCGACGGCGGCCAGTGCATTGGCCGTCGCCATGCCCAAATCGTTGTGGCAATGGGTGGCAAACACCACCTCATCGGCCCCCGGAACGGTGGCGATCAGCCGACGGATGAGCGAGGCCGATTCCTCGGGTGCGGTATAGCCCACGGTATCGGGGATATTGATCGTGGTCGCCCCCGCCTTGATCGCAATCTCGACCGTGCGGCAGAGATAATCCCATTCGGTGCGGGTGGCATCCATCGGCGACCATTGCACATTGTCGCAGAGGTTGCGGGCATGTGTCACCGTTTCGTGGATACGCTCGGCCATTTGGTCCATGTCGAGATTGGGAATGGCGCGGTGCAGCGGCGAGGTGCCGATAAAGGTATGGATACGCGGGCGGGCGGCGTGTTTCACCGCCTCCCAGCAGCGGTCGATATCCTTGAAATTGGCCCGCGCGAGGCCGCAGATCACGGCATTTTTCGAGTTCTTGGCAATCTCGCTGACGGCGTTGAAATCGCCCTCAGAGGCGATGGGAAAGCCCGCCTCGATGATATCGACGCCCATGTCATCGAGCAGCCCGGCAATCTCGAGCTTTTCGGCATGGGTCATGGTGGCGCCGGGGCTTTGTTCGCCGTCGCGCAAGGTTGTGTCAAAGATGACGACGCGATCTTTAGAGGTGTTGGTCATGTTGGTCTCTTTCAAAAAATCCTAAGCCTGCGGCGCGAAACGGCACATCCTCTGAGCGGTCGCGCCAAGACGGCACGCTCAGAGGCGGCTTAGGCCTAGCAGGACAGCCCGAGCGGCACGCCGAAGGGCGTGGGGCAAGGGCGTGATATGATCCTGCATCAACATGGGCGAAACTATAGGCATGCGGCGCGGCGATGAAAACCCCGAAATTGCGCTTGGCTTTGGGGGTTGAAGCTGTGCTGGCTTCGGCTAGGTCTGCGCCATGGAAAAAGCATTGATCATCGGCGCTTCGGGCGGCATCGGGCAGGCTGTGAGCGCGGGCTTGGAAGCGCGTGGTGTGACGGTCACGGGCCTGTCGCGCAGCGGCGACGGTTTGGACGTGACCGATGAGGCGTCGGTTGCGGCAGCCCTTGGCGCGCTGGACGGGCCGTTTGACCTGATATTGGTGACGACCGGCGCGTTGGAAATTGCCGGGGCCGCGCCGGAAAAGGCGCTGCGGCAGGTGAGCGCGCAGGCGATGCTGGATCAATTCGCGCTCAATTGCGTGGGGCCGTCCTTGGTGCTCAAGCACAGCCTGCGCCTTTTGCCGCGCGAGGGGCGGGCGGTCTTTGCCGCACTCTCGGCGCGGGTGGGGTCGATTGGCGACAATAATTTCGGCGGTTGGTATAGCTATCGCACCGCCAAGGCGGCGCTGAATCAGATGATCCACACCGGCGCGATTGAATTGGGGCGCAGTCACCGAGGGGCGATTTGCGTGGCCTTGCATCCGGGCACGGTTGAGACGGAGTTTACCCGCAAATATCTGGGGCGGCATCCGGCGGTGCCCGCAGCGCAGGCGGCAGAGAACCTGCTTGGCGTCATCGAACGCTTGCGGCCCGAGGAGAGCGGCGGCTTTTTTGATTGGCAGGGGGCAACCGTGCCATGGTAACGCGGCTGCTGCTGGTGCTGGGGGATCAACTCAGCCCGGATCTTTCGGCGCTGCGCGCGGGCGACAAGGCGCGCGACGTTGTGGTCATGGCCGAGGTGAGGGATGAGGGCAGCTATGTGCCGCACCATCCCAAGAAAATCGCGCTCATCCTGTCGGCGATGCGGCATTTCGCGGAGGCGTTGACGGCCGAGGGCTGGCAGGTGGCCTATACGCGGCTGGACGATCCTGCGGCCACGCCCTCGATTGTGGGCGAATTGATGCGGCGGGCCGAGGAATTTGGGGCGTCTGAGGTGATCGCCACACAACCGGGGGAATGGCGGTTGATCGAGGCCCTGTCGGACGCCCCGTTGACAGTGCGGCAACTGCCGGATGATCGGTTCGTCTGTTCATTGGAAGAGTTCGACCGATGGGCCGAGGGGCGCAAAGAGCTGCGGATGGAGTATTTTTACCGCGAGATGCGCCGCAAGACCGGGCTGATGATGGAGGGCGACCAACCGGCGGGGGGCAAGTGGAATTTCGACCATGACAACCGCAAGCGGGCGCAGGCGGATTTGCTGCGCGAGGGGCCGTTGCGGTTTGAACCGGATGCGATCACGCAAGAGGTGCTTGATCTGGTCGAGGCACGGTTTGGCACCCATTTCGGAGCGCTGCGTCCGTTCTGGTTTGGCGTGACGCGGGATGCGGCGGCGCAGGCGTTCGACCATTTCGCGCGGCATCTGCTGCCGGGGTTCGGCGACACGCAGGATGCGATGCTGGAAGGGGATGCGTTCCTGCATCATTCGGTTATTTCGATGTATATGAACATCGGATTGCTTGATCCTGTGGATATCTGCGCCCGTGTTGTTGAGGAATGGAAAGAAGGCCGGGTGCCCATCAATGCCGCCGAGGGCTATATCCGGCAGGTGATCGGCTGGCGCGAATATATGCGCGGCCTCTATTTCCGCGAGGGGCCGGACTATGTGACGCGCAACGCGCTGGGACATAAGCGCAAGTTGCCGGCGATGTTCTGGGGGGCCAAGACGCGCATGAACTGTGTCGCCCATGCCGTTGAGACCACGGCAAAAGAGGCTTATGCCCATCACATTCAGCGCCTGATGGTGACGGGCAATTTCGCGCTTTTGGCCGGGATTGACCCGGGCCAGGTGCATGAGTGGTATCTGGCGGTCTATGCCGATGCCTTTGAATGGGTCGAGGCCCCGAATGTGATCGGGATGAGCCAGTTTGCCGATGGCGGCATTATCGCAAGCAAACCCTATGTGAGTTCGGGCAATTACATCGACAAAATGTCGGATTACTGCCGGTCCTGCGCCTATTCTGTCAAGGAAAAGACGGGCGAGAATGCCTGCCCCTTTAACCTGCTTTACTGGGATTTCCTGATCCGGAATCGCGACCGGTTCGGGCGCAATCCCCGTATGGGGCCGGTCTATCGCACATGGGACAAGATGGAGGCGGGCCGCCGTCAAGCGGTGCTTGATGGGGCCGCGCGCGTGTTGGCCGATCTTGATGCGGATCGGGCGATCTGATCACTCGGTCTGGGTTGTCGCCCCGGAGAGCGCGCCATCTTCCCATGTGCCGCTGGCCTCTTGGCCGCTGGCATAGCGCATGGTGCCTTCGCCCTGCCGCTTGCCCGCACGGAACATGCCCTCATAGACATCGCCATTGGTGTAGGTGGCCACACCCCGGCCAGAGATTTCGCCGTTCTGCCATTCGCCCTCGTAGACAAAACCATCGGGCATGGTGATCTTGCCTTGCCCGTGGCGCTGGCCTTCGACGAACCCGCCCACATAGATCGTGCCATCGGGATAGGTGGCGGTGCCGGTGCCGTGACGCTGGCCGTCCTGCCATTCCCCCTCATAGCGATAGCCGTCGGGGTAGGTCATAACCCCCGTGCCATGGTTGCGGGCGTTCTTGAATTCGCCTTCATAGACAAGGCCATTGGGATAGGTGGCACGCCCAGTGCCCTCGATCACGCCGCCAACCCATGACCCTTCATAGGTTGCGCCGTCCGGATAGATGATGCGCCCCTCGCCATTGGCCAGATCATCGCGGAACTGCCCTTCATAGACCGAACCATCGGGATAGGTCACGCGCCCCTGACCCGAGATTTTGCCCGCGACCCATTCGCCCTGATACAGATAGCCATCGGTGCCGGTGAATGTGCCCTGACCATGGCGGCGGTCCTCCTTAAAGGCCCCCTCATAAAGATCGCCATTTTGATAGGTCACACGGCCCGTGCCTTCGCGCCGTCCTGCGACAAGATCGCCCTCATAGACATCGCCATTGGGCTGCGTGAGTTTGCCCTTGCCGTCAATCTCTCCGGCGCGCCACGTGCCCTGATAGATCAGCCCATCGGGCATGGTGAGCGTGCCCTCCCCCTCGCGCGCTCCGCGTGCAACAGCCCCCTCATAGACCGCGCCATCAGGATAGGTGATCTTGGCCATGCCTTCCTTGACGCCATTCACCCAATCGCCGTCATAGATATAGCCACCGGGGCTTTGCATCCGGCCGCGCCCGTGGTGCATGGCATTCAGAAACCCACCCTCGTAGCGCACGCCGTTGGCGTAGATGGCCACACCTTGGCCGGTGATCTTGCCATCCTCCCATGCGCCCTCATAGGTGCCGCCATCGGTGAACACGATCTTGCCGATGCCATTGGGTTTGCCGCGCGCGAATTCGCCCTCATAGACCGAGCCATTGGGAAAGCGTGCTACACCCTTGCCCCTGATCTCGCCCTCGACCCACTCGCCGGTATATTCATAGCCATTGGGCAGGGTATAGCTGCCGGTGCCATGTTGCAGCCCGTCCTTGAACGTGCCCTCATAGATGCCGCCATCGTCATATTGCTTGGTCTGCACCTCCGCATCCTGAGCGGCGGCCATACTGGCCGCACCAAGTGCGATGCTCAGAAGGATGGGTCTTGTGCGCGAAAACGTCATATTTGCCCCGATGCCCGATCCCGCCCGATGATGCGGCGGCTGAGGCAAATCTAGAGGACGGGGCAGGGGCTGACAACGGCTTTTGGGCAAATCGGCTTTTCCTCCGGCGGCGATCTGCTACATCGGAGGCGTGGATATGCAGAGGGCACGCGCATGGCTGACCGGTTTCGCCTGACTTTGGCGCAGTTGAACCCCACGGTGGGGGATCTGGCGGGCAATGCGCGTCTGGCGCGCGACGCATGGGACAAGGGGCGCGCGGCGGGGGCCGATCTGGTGGCGCTGCCCGAGATGTTCATTACCGGCTACAACACGCAAGACCTTGTGCAAAAACCCGCCTTTCATCAGGCGGCGATTGCTGCGATTGAGGCGCTGGCGCGTGACTGCGCCGACGGGCCGGCGCTGGCGATTGGCGGCCCGGCCTTGGATGGTGTGAGCCTGCACAATGCCTATTATATCCTGCAGGGCGGGTCTGTGCGCGCCCGCGTGCTCAAGCATCATCTGCCCAATGAGACGGTATTCGACGAGGTGCGTCTTTATGACAGCGGGCCGGTGGCGGGGCCCTATACGGTAGCAGGGGTGCGGATCGGCAGCCCGATTTGCGAAGATGCCTGGCACGAGGATGTGGCCGAGACTTTGGCCGAAACCGGCGCTGAAATCCTGCTCGTGCCGAACGGATCGCCGCATTACCGAGACAAGATGGACCTGCGCCAGAATATGATGGTGGCGCGGGTGATCGAGACCGGATTGCCGCTTATCTACCTCAATATGGTGGGCGGGCAGGACGATCAGATGTTCGATGGCGGCTCTTTCGTGCTCAATCCCGGTGGGGCGCTCGCGGTGCAATTGCCGATGTTTCAAGAGGCGGTGGCGCATGTTGATCTGGAGCGGGGGCCGGAGGGCTGGCGCGCGCTGCCGGGGGATCTGGCGCATCTGCCCGATGATATGGAGCAGGATTATACCGCTATGGTGCTCAGTTTGCGCGATTACCTGCGCAAATCGGGGTTTTCCAAGGTCTTGCTGGGGCTTTCGGGCGGGGTGGATAGCGCCATTGTGGCAACCATTGCCGTTGATGCGGTGGGAGCTGAGAATGTGCGCTGCGTGATGTTGCCATCGGAATATACCTCGGCAGAATCGCTAGAGGATGCCAAGGCGGTCGCTGAAAACTTGGGGTGTCGCTATGATTTCGTGCCCATCGACGCGGGGCGCGCGGCGATCACGGCGACGCTGGCGCCGCTGTTTGACGGCAGGGCACCGGACCTGACCGAAGAGAATCTTCAGTCACGCCTGCGTGGTCTGTTGCTGATGGCGCTGTCGAACAAGTTTGGCGAGATGCTGCTGACCACCGGCAATAAATCCGAGGTGGCGGTGGGCTATGCCACGATCTATGGCGATATGGCGGGGGGCTATAACCCGATCAAGGATCTCTACAAAACGCGGGTGTTCGAGATTTGCCGCTGGCGCAACGCCCAATATCGCGGCTGGATGCTGGGGCCAAAGGGGGCGGTGATCCCCGAGCAGGTTATTTCCAAGCCCCCCAGTGCCGAATTGCGCGCCGATCAAAAGGACAGCGATTCGCTGCCGGATTACCCGGTGCTGGATGGGATTCTGGAAATCCTCGTGGATCAGGATGGCTCGATTTCGGATTGCGTTGCGGCGGGTTATGATCTGGCCGATGCCAAGCGGGTGGAACATCTGCTCTACATCAGCGAATACAAGCGGTTTCAGGCGGCCCCCGGCACACGGCTGAGCAAGCGGGCGTTCTGGCTTGACCGGCGCTATCCGATTGTGAACCGCTGGCGGGATGGATCTGCTCAGGGGTGACCCACGCAGAACAGCCGGATCACATCCGCGTTATCTGATGGGGAATGCCACGCGCGCGTGATCTCGATCTGTCAGGTTTGACGACAGGATAAGGCATGCGGGTTCAAGGAGAGTGCGATGCGGGTTCTTGCAATTTTGTTGGCATTGTCGGCACTTACGGGGCCTGCTTGGGCCTGTGGCCCCGATACGGATTGTCAGTTGGGCGATCGGCATTACCGCATCGCCATGCCCGAAGGACAGATAGGCAGCCCGGTGGGGGCGGTGGTTTTTGCCCATGGCTATCGTGGTTCGGCGGCGGCGGTGATGCAGAACCAGAACCTGCGTCAGGTGGTGTCTGACATGGGGCTCGCACTCATCGCGCTCAAATCCGCCGATGACGATTGGGTGATTCCCTATGCGCCGCGCCATATGGACAGCGACGGATCGGTGGAATTTCGCTATGTCGAGGCGGTGATCGAGGATGCCGCGCGCCGGTTTCCGATTGATACCAAGCGCTTGATGGCGGCAGGGTTTTCTGCGGGCGGCATGATGGTCTGGAACCTCGCCTGCACCATGCCTGAGCGTTTCGCGGGCTTTGCGGCGATTGCCGGAACCTTTTGGATGAAACCGCCCGAGACCTGCGCCACGCCTGCGGCGAGCCTTGTGCATATTCACGGCACGACTGACCCGACGGTGCCGCTGGCCGGACGGCCCATTCTGGAAACGCGGCAGGGCGATGTGGCCGAATCGTTGGACATGTATCAGGCGCTGGGCGGGTTCACCCCGACTGGCGAGACTGAATTCGAGGATCTCGCCTGTCAGAACCGCCGCAACGCCACGGGCGACGTGCTCGATTTTTGCCTGCATCCGGGCGGTCACAGCTTTCGCAGCAGCTATTTGCGCTTTGCATGGGAAAAGTTGCAGGCGGCGGGGCAGCTCTGAGCGGGGGCTTGTCTGAGGGGCCACTTCGCGGAATACTCCATTGAACGGGTATTCAGTCGGAGGCTGCTCATGTCTGAGGATATTCTCTACGATCAGAGCCATATCGGTTTTCTCGAAGACCTTTGGGGTGAGGGGTTTCTGTCGCCCGGTGGCCAGGACGAGGTGGCACGGGTGCTGGATGGGGTCGATCTGACAGGGGCCAAGGTGCTGGACATTGGCTGTGGGTCGGGGGCGATTGCGGTGCTCATGGTGCGCGTTCACGGCGCGGCGCATGTCACCGGCATCGACGTGGAAGACCCGGTTTGCGCCGCCGCGCGCGCCCGTGCCACAGCTGCGGGGCTGGCCGGACAGATTACCATCGACAAAGTCACGCCGGGGCCGTTTCCCTATCCAGATCAAAGCTTTGATGTGGTGTTTTCCAAGGATTCGATCATCCATATCCCCGACAAGGAGGCGCTGGCAGCCGAGGTGTTTCGCGTGCTCAAACCGGGCGGCGTCTTTGCCGCCTCGGACTGGTTGCGCGCGCATGACGGCGCGCCCTCGCCCGAGATGGCGCATTACATCGCGCTTGAGGCGCTCGATTTTGCCATGGCGTCACCGGCGCGCTACCGCGCGGCGCTGGCAGCGGCGGGGTTTGCCGATGTCGCACTGGTGGATCGCAGCCCATGGTATGCCGAGGTGGCAGCGGCCGAATTACGGGAGCTGTCAGGCCCACGCCGCGCCGAATGGGAGGCGCGGCACGGCGCAGAGTTTATCGCGCATCAGATCGAGACATGGACCGCGATGGTGCCGGTCGTGCAATCGGGCGAGCATTGCCCGCACCATATCCGGGGCCGCAAACCGGGCTGACATGGGCGCTCAGGCGTCGAACCAATAGCCATCTGGATCGCCGGGATAGACGCCCAGATTGCGGCCGTGGCCCTGATAGCCCAGCAAGCGGCGCACGTCATCGGGATAGGCATCGGCCTTGGATTTCGGCACTGAGAGATACATGTTTTCCTCTTGCCGGAGCCAGCCCAGCGAATAGGTGGTGATCAGCCCTTTGCGCGGCGCAGCGGCGCGGTTGGCCCCACCTGCATGCACCGTGGCCCCAAGGTAGAACAGCACCGAGCCGCGCGGCATCACGGCTTGGGTGATCTGGTCGTCGGTGATGCTGTTGATCGGGCGCAGATCCTGCGAGCCGGGGACAACCCGCGTTGCGCCATTCTCGGCGGTGAAATCATCCAGCGCCCACATCGCGGAAATCTGGAATTCCACACCGGGAATGCGGATCGGATAGAAATCATCGTCGCGGTGCAGCACCTGCGCTTTTTCGCCCGGCAGGATTTCGATCGCGGTCGAAGACCCGATGCGATAGTTGACACAGTGACGTTTCAGCACCCGGTCAGCCACCTCCATCACCAGCGGATGCGCCAGAATATCCGCCGCCGCCTCGGAAATCTTGAGGATACTGCCCAAACGCCGGGTCTTGTAGCCGTTGAAATCATTGGCAAACTTGTGCCCTTGCTGATCGAACGGGCCGCGCAGATCACTGGTGACCCGGTCAAGCAAGTTTGAGCCTGCCACGTTTTCAACCACCACGCCGCCGTCTTGCAGCAGACGCTTGGCCACCGTGCCCGGATCGGTATCCGCCTTGAGGCGCGCGATCTCAACCATCGTATTCGGCGCTGAGTTGGGTCAGCCCCGCCTCCATGATATCGAACATTTCATCTATCTCCTCTGTGGTGATGATCAGCGGCGGCGAGAACACCGCCATATTGCCATAAGGCCGCAACAAAAGGCCGCGCGCCTCGCAGGCGGCATCGAGTTTGGCCCCGAATTGCAGGTGTTTGGCATAGCTTTCGTCGCTAAGGTCGGGCCGACATTCGAGACAGCCCAAAAGGCCCATGCCGCGCGCGTCGCCCACGATGTCAAACCTCTCGCCGATGGCGCGCAACCGCGCCTGAAACTGCGGGGTGATGCGGCGGACATGGGCCAGAAGATCCTCGCGCTCGATGATCTCGATATTCTTGAGGGCGGCGGCGCAGGCCACGGGGTGCCCGCAATAGGTATAGCCGTTGTAGAACACATCATCGCCCTCGACCCCGGCCAAGCGCTCCATCAGCGCATCGGACAGGATGCAGGCCCCCAGCGGCACATAGCCCGAGGTAAGACCCTTGGCGCAGGTGATGATATCGGGGGTGAACCCGAACACATCCTGAGAGGCGAACCAATGGCCAAGCCTGCCAAAGCCGGTCACAACCTCGTCCGAGATATAGAGGATGTCGTGCTTGCGGCATATCTCGTGGGTGCGTTGGTGATAGCCGGGGGGCGGTACGACAACGCCACCGGAACACAGGATCGGTTCGGCGATAAAGGCGGCGATGCGCTCGGGGCCAACCTCGGCGATCATCTGCTCGAACTCGGCGATTTTGAGATCACCCCAATCCGCCACGCTCATGCCTTCGGGGCGGCGGTAGGGGTTCACATCGGGCAAGAACCGCACCAGATCATCGGCCTTGTCGAACCTTGTCTTGAAGCGTTCCTTGCCGGTCACGGTTGCCGCCAGATAGGTCGAGCCGTGATAGGCCTTTTCGCGCGAAAGCACGATTTTCTTGTCGGGCCGACCCAGCCGGTTGTTGAGAAATTGCACGACCCGGATGGCGGTATCGACAGCGGTCGAGCCGCCGGTAGTGAAATGCACGGTGTTGAGGTCGCCGGGGGTCAGCTCTGCCAGTTTGCGCGCCAGAAGGGCGGCGGGCTCGGTGGTAAAGGACCAAGGCGAAGCATAGGGCATCGCCATGGCCTGCGCCGCAATCGCCTCGGCCATCTCGGCGCGGCCATAGCCGATCTGCACGCACCACATGCCCCCCGGCCCGTCGATATGGCGCTTGCCCGTGCTGTCCCAGATGTGGATGCCCTGCGCGGTGTTGACCCGCAAGAGATCAGACTTGCGCCAGTCGCGGATGCCGGTCCAGGGGTGCAGGTTATGCGTGCGATCCCAGAGGGTCAGATCATCGGGGGCAGGGGTGTTTGCATGTGTGTTCATGTCATCTCCGTCGGAATTCAGGTGTTGCCGGGCGGGGTGGCGCGGGCGCGGGGCGGGCGGAAGAAGGCAGATTTGACCGGCGTCAGCCGTGCCATGCGGCGATCCCATTGCCCTTCTTCCAGCGTGTAAATCTCGGCCCAGAGATTGCTCGGGTGCTGCGCCGCCATGGGCATCCGCACATGCGCAAGGGCGATATTGCGCTTGGCCGTGGGGGACCAGACACCCGAGGTGACATGCCCCACCTCGCGCCGCTTGGCGTGATAGACCAGCGCGCCCTGCGCCGGTTTGAACCCCTCGACATCGAGCCGCATCAAGAGGCTGCGGGGTTTGGCAGCCAAAAGCGCGCGGCGGCCATTGAAATGTCCCTTGGTGAGATCGACCATCGGGCCAAGGCCCAATTCTATCGGCGTGTGCCCCCGGTGCAGACGTTCCGTGGCATGGGCGGGCTGAAAATCGACGCCCGCGACCATGAACCCTGCCTCGATCCGCGCGATATTCACCGCCTCATAGCCGATGGCGCGCAGGCCAAGGTCTTCACCCGCCTGCCATAGCCGGTCCCAGAGGGGCAGGGCATCGCCCCACGCCGTCCAAAGCTCATATCCCAAGTCGCCGGTGAACCCGGTGCGCGAGATCATCAGCCCCGGTTCCACCCCGGCCAGATCAAAGGGGCGCAGATGCCCCAGATCCAGCCCCGCCGCGCGCAGCACTGCATAGGCGGTCGGCCCTTGCAGGGCCAGCCCGGCAATCTTGCGGCTTTCGTCAAGAATATCCACGTCAAAGCCCCAGGCCGCATCCAGGAGCCATCTCAGCATCGGTTCCTGACAGCAGAGCCGCCAATCCTCCGCCCCAAGGTGAAAGAGCGTGCCATCGTCGATCACCATCCCCTCTTCATCGCACCAGATCGCATAACCGACACGATGCAGGGGGATCTTGGTCACATCGCGGGTGACAAGGCGGTTGAGAACGCGCGCCGCGTCCGGCCCGGTGATGCGGTACTTATGCAAGGGTGAGACGTCAAAGAGCGCGGCTTGATTGCGCAGGGCGAAATATTCGAACTCCACCGTATCGAGCAGGCTTGGCGCGGCGTATCCGGCCCAGCCATACCAGCCCTGCGCCCGGTTGAGCGGCGCGAGGCGGGGATGCACCGGCCCGTCGATCAGGCCCAGCTTGGGATCGGTGGCGATGCTCATGGCGTGCCCCCCAAGGCTGCGTGCGCCGCGTTGCGCCCCGCCAGCCCCATCAGATCGCCACCGGGATGGGCGGAGGCCCCGCAGAGAAACAGCCCGGATGGACCCATCCCATAGCGCCCGATGCCGATGGCGGGGCGCAGGGCAAGAAGCTGATCAAGGCTCATCTCTGCATGGTGCCAATGCCCGCCCGGCGCGCCGGTCTCGGCCTCGATCTGATCGGGCGGGATCACCTCTGCCCCGGTCACAAGGTCGGACAGGCCGGGGGCGTAGCGGGTCAGCGTGTTGAGCGTGGTCTGGAGCAAGGCATCGCGCGCGGGGTCATCCCAGCCCCCCGCCAAATCGACCGGCGCATAGTTTACAATGAGCGAGAGAGCATGGCCTTGCGCGCCCCGTTGTGCAGGGTCTGTCTGACCGGGCAACAGCGCCTCGATCACCGGATGGGGCGAGGTTTCGCGGTATTTCGACGGGTTGAACGCCTCTTCGACGTAAGATGCGGAGGGCGCAATCACGAGGCGGGCCGAGAGCAGATCATCAGGCAGGCCGGGGATGGTGGGCAGGGCGTCAAGGGTCAGGTTGATCTTGGCCACCGTGCCGCGCGCGCGGATGTGGCGCAGACGGCGCGTGGCTTCGATGTCGAAATGCGCGAGCCCGGCCATCTCTGCGGTCATGCGCGCGCCGCCGCTGCTCAGCACGCGGGTGGCATTGAGTGTCTCGCCCCGGTCGGTGATCACGCCGGTCACGTGGTCCTGATCGGTCAGGATACGCGCCACGCCGCAGCCCGTCTTGATCACCGCCCCAGCCCGCCCGGCCGCCCCGGCAAAGGCGTCGATCACTGCCGTCATGCCGCCAATGGGCAGGCTGGCACCGCCGCCATGCCCCATGCGGTAGAGCAGGCCAAAGACCGTGCCGGGCGCGCGTGGCCCCGCCGCAGCCCCGCGCACCGCATCCGCCGCCATAAGGCCCGCAAGCGGGCCGTCGGGGATGTCATCAAGGATAAGATCATAGGCATTCGACAGCAGGATTTGCAGGAACCGCCGCATCTCGGGCTTGCCCATGCGCCGCAGGCCAAGGCCGACCCGGCCCAGTCGCAGCACTTCTTTCAGCCGTGCCGAGGAGAGGATCGGCGCATCGCCCCCCGGCGGGGCTGCTTCGGCCAGATGTCGCAAGAGCGCGGCATAGCCGGTCAGGCGTTCGTGCAGCGCCGCAAAAGCCGCCGCATCGGGATGGGGGCTGCCATCGGCAAAGCGCGCGCTTGCGCCCTGCGTGACCACATGGCGGCCATCCTCGGACAGCGCCACCGTGGGCAAGGCCGCAGTTTCGAACGGCCAATCGCGGGCACCCAAGCCCAGATCGCGGCGCACCACGGGGCTGAGATTATAAAGCAGATGCGCCATGCGCGGCGCGCCGCTGGCACCGGGGGCGGCCATGCCGCCCAGATGCGCTGCACGTTCTAGCAGGCACACAGATTGCCCCGCCCGCGCCAGCACGCCCGCGGCCACCAGACCATTCAGCCCGCCGCCGATCACGATGCTGTCAAAGGTGCGGATGGCGCTCATGCGGCATAGCCCTTGCGCGGGGCGCGGGGCCATTCGCGGCGCAGGATCGCGCGGGCGGCATTGGCCCCCGGCGCCGCCATCACCCCGCCGCCCGGATGCGCGGACGAGCCACAAAGATAAAGCCCCCCGATAGGCGAGCCATAGCCGGAATAGCCGGGCACGGGCCGGTTGAAGAAAAGCTGATCAAAGGTCAACTCACCCTGAAAGATATTGCCCTCGGTCAGCCCCACCTCGGTCTCTAATTCGAGCGGCGAGCGGATCTCCATATGCTGAATGCGGTCGCGGATATCCGGGCAGGCGATGGTGATCTGATCCAGCACCGTCTCGGCCAGCGCGTGCCGTGCGGTATCTGTCCAGTTCTGGCCGCTGCGCTGGCCATCTGCTACCAGGTCATAGGGCGCGTATTGCACAAAGACCGTCATCATATGGCTGCCGGGCGGGGCCATGGTTGGGTCGATCTGGCTGGGGATCAGCATGTCGATATAGGGGCGCGCGGACCAGCGCCCGGCCTTCCAGTCATCATAGGCGCGCTCCAACTCCCAAAGGCTTTGGGACACATGCAGATCACCGCGCAGGAAGCTGGCATTTGCGGGGGCGGCGGGAAAGGCGGGCAGGCGGTCCAGCGCGATATTGAGCTTGGCAGAAGACCCCCGGATCTTGAATCGCTCTACCGCGCGGGTGAAGTCCTCGGGCAGGGCGGCGCGATCGACATGGCGCAGAAACGTGCGTTTCACATCCATGTTCGACGCCACGACCGGCGCGTGAAATTCGCGCCCATCCTCCAGCGCCACGCCGGTCACGCGGCCCTCTTTGACAAGGATTTGCGCCACGCCTGCGCCAATATGAATGGTGCCGCCTGCCGCCTCAAAGGCCGCGCCAAGGGCGTTGGAAATCGCCCCCATGCCCCCCCGGGCAAAGCCCCAGGCCCCGATACCGCCGTCAATATCGCCCATGTAATGATGCAAGAGCACATAGGCGGTGCCCGGAGAATAGACCCCGAGCCCCGTGCCGATGATGCCCGAGCCTGCCAGATGCGCCTTGATCAGATCGCTCTCGAAATGCTCGTCCAGAAGATCGCCGATCGACATCGTCCAAAAGCGCAGGGTTTCAGCCAGTTCGCGCCGCCCCAGCCCATGCGCCCGTTTCACCATATAGGCCATCTCGCCCAGATCACGGGGATGAAGCGAGGCGGGATCAGGGGCATCGCGCAACAGGAACGGGCGGATGAACCGGCATTGCCGCATGATCATCTGTGCATAGCGCGGATAGGCATCGGCATCGCGGGGCGAATGGCGGGCCATTTCGCGCTGCAAGGCGTGGTGATCCGAGTAATAGGCGAAATAATCGCCATCTGGCGTGAAACTCGCCCCGCCCTCATAGGGGATCACCTGAAGGCCGTATTTCGGCAGGTCGAGATCGCGCACAATCTCGCGCCGCAAGAGCGAGCAGACATACGAGCAGTTGGAATAGGTCCACCCGTCGTGCAGCGACCGGCTGACCGCTGCGCCGCCGATCCAGTCGTTCTTTTCCACCACCAGCACCTGACGTCCGGCGCGCGCGAGATAAGCGGCAGCGGTCAGGCCATTATGGCCCGCGCCGATGATGATGGCATCAAAAGAGGATTGGGGTCGCATGGCATTGCTCCTGTGATCATCCTAGCCAAAGCGGATTTTCCCGTAAAGTTTTTTTGAGCGCTCAAATAAATAAATTTGGGCTGACGTGCCGCGCGGCCTGTGGCATGGATGGAAAAACCACCGCACTAAGGGGCAAATGTGACCGACGCGACGCCCAGAAAGCCGCGAAAAGAGCGCAAGGAGAATGCCGAACGCCGCCGCAGGCAGCTTCTGGATGCGGCGCGGCGGTCGATCCTGACGCATGGTCTGGCCAAGACCACGCTGGCGACGGTGGCGGATGAGGCGGGGTTATCGCAGGGCGTGGCGGTGTTCTATTTCACCTCCAAAAGCGGGCTGCTCACGGAAACCCTGCGCGATCTCTATGAAGGCTATGAAAACCTCTGGATGCGCGCCTTGGAACAGACCGGCGATGCCCCGCTCGACCGATTGATGGCGCTGCTTGATGCGGATTTCAGCGCCGAGGCCTGTGGCCCCGATGTGCTGCCGCTGTGGTTCGCCTTTTGGGGCGAATTGCGTTTCACCGGGCACTATGCCGAGGTCGCGGCCGAGTTCGATGCACGGCGGCATAGGGCGCTCTCGGGTATCTGGGCGGCGCTCTTGCCCGAAAGCTGTCGCAGCGATGCGGATCAAATGGCCGAATGGATGGAATCGCTGACCGATGGCTATTGGCAGCGTCTGCATCTGGCGCCCGAGAGCCATGATCGCACGCACGCTTTGGCGGCGAGCAAGCTCTGTCTGTCGCGGCTGGTGCCGGAGCTGCTGCCTGCGCCGCCTGCGTAATGGATCGTGTCAGCCGTCGGGGCGGTTCTCGGGATCAAGGGCTGCGTAGAATTTGCGCAGGTAGCTGGGCACATGCCAGATGCAGGGCGTGCCTGCAGGGATAAAGAACACATCTCCGGCGGTGAAATGATGCCGTGTGCCATCCGCCTCGGTCAGATATACCTCGCCCTCCAGAACCTGCGCCATTTCGTGATAGGGGAACGGCTCTAATTCAGTGTTCAGCACCTGCGTATCCCAAAGGCCGACATCGAAATTGCCAAGGTCATTGCTAAAGAGGATGCGGTCGCGCTGGGGCGTGCTGGTGTCTTCCATCAATTCGGCATCGGTCAGCGTCATCTCGGGCGAGAGCGTGGTTAAGCCGCCCTCTGCCGTCAGGTCCTGCGGCGCTGCGGCGCGGGGATCGTTGTAGGTCATGAAGAATTTTCTGACAGACCCGTCTTGGTGCCAACTGACCGGGATGCCGTTGCGAATTGCCGCGCATTGCCCCGCTTTGGCCCCAGCGCCCACGCCCGTGCCAGCGCCATCGCGCAGGCCAAACGCGCCCTCGAGCATGACGATGAACTCATCCCCGGGGAAGGGACCGAACGCCTCTTGCATCGGGGCCGATTGCCAGACGCCCACGTTAAGACCAAGTGCCGGATCGGCAAAATAGATATGCAGGTTCTGCGCCTCTGGCGGGGTGTCAAACTCTGCCGGATCAACGGTGACGGGCGTCAACCCGTCTGGCCCATTGGCATGTAGGCGGATGATTCCGGTGTTGTCGCGCATTCCTTGTCTCCCTCGAAATAGGCGGCCGCGCCGCTTGATCCTTGATCACTCCGGGTCTGCCCGACACTCCCGGTCGGGGCAGGTCGAGCAAAACGCTTGACTCGATTCCCCAATGGCTGAAATGATTGAATGACCATTCAATGACATGCCCGAGCGACGGAAAATGTCAACAGTCCTGAGCTATGGCGCATGAACCATAACGATTGTGTGACGGGACCCATCCCATAGGTGGGTCCGCGCCAACAGGGGAGACTGGGACCACATGGATATTCTGGACCAATTGGGTGCTGTGCGCGAAGGCAAGTTAAGTCGGCGGAAATTCACCAAGGGCCTTTTGGCGGCAGGGGTGGCGATGACAACGGTGCCGTTGCCCGCACGCCGGGCCATGGCCTCTGAGGGTGAGCAGGCCACCTATTTCACATGGGGGGGCTATGACATCCCCGAACTGTTTGGCCCCTATCAGGAGCAAAACGGCACCCTGCCGAATTTCGCCATTTTCGGCGGCTCGGAAGAGGCGCTGACCAAGATGCGGGGCGGGTTCGTGGTGGATGTATCGCACCCTTGCAACCAGTCGATGCCGCGCTGGGTGCAGACGGGGCTATTCCAGCCGATTGACACCGCGCGTGTCGCCAATTGGGGCGATGTGATCCCTGAATTGGTCGATCTGCCCGGCAATGGTGCCGAGGCGGGCAAGGTCTGGATGGCGCCCTTTGATTGGGGTCAGACCTCGATCACCTATCGCACCGATCTGGTGGAGTTGGAGGGCGAGGAAAGCTGGGACATCCTGTGGGACCCACGCTATGCCGGGCGGTTGGGGTCGCTGGCCTCGGGCGGGGATGCGTGGTGGTGCGGGGCGATCAAGGCTGGCATTGATTTCGCCAATATCGACACACCCGAAGCCTTTGACAAAATCGCCGCCGTGATGCGCGAACAGCGCCCGCTGATGCGCCTTTATACCGATGATACGACCACGCTCGAACAGGCGCTTTCCGCTGGCGAAATGGTGGCCTCGATGACGTGGAACAGTTCGGCGGTGCTGCTGCAGGCCGAGGGCATCCCTGTCAAATTCGCGCGGCCCAAAGAGGGTGCGCTGACATGGGTCTGCGGCGTGATGATCCACAAGGACGCGCCCAATCTTGACCGCGCCTATGACGTGATCGATTCCCTGCTCAGCGTCGAAACCGGCCATTTCATGATCAACGACTGGGGGTACGGCCATTCCAACAGCAAGGCGTTCGACCAGTTCGAGGAAGAGACGCTGGCCGGGCTGGGCCTGAGCAAAAACCCGGTCGAAATCCTGAATGCGGGGCATTTCCAGCAGCCGCAGACGCAGGAATGGGAAACCCAGATGAACGAGCTCTTCGAGCAGATCAAGGCCGGGTTCTGACCCTGCCCGCACCGCCCGTCCGCCCCGGCGGGCGGGCCTCTTGATCCAGCCCCTGAGGAGTGCGCGCAGGAATGGCCGAAACCTCTTTGCCCAAAAGCCGGACAGCGGACAGGCCTCCTCGCGCCTCTGGGTCGCGCATTCTGCGCCTGTTCCAACGCAGCGAAAGCGCGCGTGGCTATCTGATGATGGGCCCCACGCTCGCGATCATGACCTTTGGCATCGTGGTGCCTTTTGTCATTCTGTTGGTGATCAGCCTCTGGACGCGGCAAGGCTTTGGCTTTGACACCACGCTCACGCTCAACAACTATATCCGAAGCTGGAATGAGCCGATTTACGGCACGTTGATGTTACGGTCGTTCTGGATGTCGGGCCTGGCCACGGTGGCTACGGTGCTCCTTTGCTATCCCATGGCCTATTTCGTGGCCTTTCATGTCCACAGAAATAAGATGCTGTGGATCATCCTGATGACCCTGCCATTCTGGACAAGCTATCTGCTGCGGGTTTTCGCGTGGAAGGTGATCCTTGGCTACGAAGGTGTCATAAACTCGGGGCTGATGTCGGTGGGGCTCATCGAGGCACCGCTCAGTTTCCTGCTTTATAGCCCCACGGCGGTCATCATCACGCTGGCCCATGCCTGGGCGGCCTTTGCGATTCTGCCGCTCTATGTGTCGCTGGAAAAGATCGACCGCTCTCTTTTGGAAGCCGCGACTGATCTGGGCGACGGGCCGATGGCGCGATTTTTCCGCGTGACGCTGCCTTTGTCGATGCCGGGGGTGATCGCGGCCTCGTTCCTGATCTTTATCCCGACCACTGGCGATTACATCACGCCCGCGCTTTTGGGTGGGCCGGATGGGGCGATGATCGGCAATCTTATCCAGTTGCAATTCGGCGCGGTCAACAACTGGCCGATGGGGGCCACCCTGTCGATTGTCCTGATGTTCTGGATTGCGGCGCTGGCGCTGGTGTTTCTGCTTGTCACACGCAAAGTGCAGGGGCGCATCACATGAGCAGCTATATCAAGCGCCCGAACCGCGCGCTGCAACTCTACGCGGTGCTGTTTTTGATCGTGCTCTATGTGCCGGTGCTGTTCATCCCGCTCTTCAGCTTTAACGACTCGATCTATGTCCGCTTCCCGCTTCAGGGCTTTACCCTGCAATGGTACGGCGAGCTTTGGACGCGCGAGCCGGTGTGGAATGCGCTTTGGAACAGCGTCAAAGTGGGGCTGGTGGTTTCGGTCATCTCGACCGTGCTGGGGGTGATGGCGGCCCGCGCGATCACCCGCACGCGGATGCGGGGCAAGGGCGCGCTTGTGACCTTCATCATGATGCCGCTGGTCATTCCGGGGATCATTTTCGGCGTGGCGCTTCTGGTGCTGCTCAGCCGGATGGGCGTGCCGCTCTCGCTTTATACGGTGGGTCTGGGGCATCTCATTATCTGCCTGCCCTTTGCCGTTGCCACGCTCTTGCCGCGCTTCGAGGGGTTTGATCCGTCGATGGAAGAGGCCTCGGCTGATCTGGGGGAAAACGGCTGGTGGACCTTTTGGCGCGTGACCTTCCCGATGGTCCTGCCGGGTATCGTGGCAAGCCTGCTGCTCACCTTCACGATCTCGTTTGACGAATTCATCATGGCGTTTTTTCTGACCGGCACCGATCCGACGTTGCCGATGTATATCTGGGGGCAACTGCGCTTTCCCAAGGAATTTCCTTCGGTGCTGGCAATGGCCGCGCTGATCCTGTTCGTGTCTTTCGCCCTTGTCTTTGTCGCCCAATGGATCGGGCGCAAGGGGCTGGAGGATCAAGAGTGAAGGCCGCCCAACGATGACCCCCTCGGACCGTTTCATTTCTATCCGCAATGTCAGCAAGCGCTTTGGGGCCTTTACCGCCATCGAAGAGGTGTCGATGGACATCGCGCAGGGCGAGTTCTTTTCCCTGCTTGGGGCCTCGGGCTGTGGCAAGACCACGCTTTTGCGGATGCTGGCGGGGTTCGAATCCACCTCGAATGGCGAGATTTTCATTGACGATCAACCGATGTCGGACGTGCCGCCGCATCATCGCCCGGTCAATATGGTGTTTCAGAGCTATGCGATTTTCCCGCATCTCAACGTGCGTGACAATATCGCTTACGGTCTGCGCAAACAAAAGCTGACCGCTGCCCGCCGTGCCGAAATGGTCGAGGAAATGCTCGATCTGATCAAGCTGCCGGGCTATGGCAGCCGCAAGGCCAATGAGTTGTCGGGCGGTCAGCGCCAACGCATCGCCTTGGCGCGCGCCTTGATCCTGCGACCCAAGGTGCTGTTGCTCGACGAACCTTTGGGGGCGCTCGACAAACAATTGCGCGAGCAGATGCAGCTTGAGTTGCGCGCGCTGCAACGACAGGTCGGCATCACCTTTGTGTTTGTCACCCATGATCAGGAAGAGGCGCTGACCCTGTCGGATCGGATCGCGGTCATGTCCGGGGGCAAGGTGTTGCAGGTCGACACGCCTGCGGGCCTCTACGAGGCACCAAGAACGCGCGCCGTCGCAAGTTTTATCGGCAATATGAATTTCTTTCACGGCACGGTGCGGCGCAATGGCTCTGCCATGGCCGCGATCGAGGCCGAGGGGCTGGGCACCATCCCCATGGCCACGGCGCAGCTTACCAAACCTGACGGCGCGCCTCTGCATATCGGCCTCAGGCCCGAGAAATTCAGCCTCTCGCCAACGCGGCCCGAGGCGGGGCTGGCGGTTGAGGGGCGCTTGCGCACGGCGGCCTATATGGGGGAGCGCAGCCAGTATTACCTGAGCATTCCCGGCAAGGCAGAGCCGGTCGCGGTCTCTGCTCCGAACACCGATCGACGGATGGGGGCCGATGATCTGCCCGAGGGTCAGGCGCTCTGGCTCTCGTGGTCACCAGAGGCCATTGTCATTCTCGATACCGACTAATCAAAGGAGAGGGGCGCGTCACGCCACGGCGGCGACCCGGAAACAGAATGCAGCAGATCGCACCATCCCCCACCCGCGACACCGGCAAGCCCCGCCGCACCGAGCCCAAGCAGGTCCGGCGCAGGCAATTGATCGAGGCCACCATAGATTCCATCGCGCAATACGGCATCGCGGGCACCACCATGTCTACCGTCACGGAAATTGCCGGCCTGTCGCTTGGCCTTGTGAATTTTCATTTCCAGAGCAAGCAGAACCTGCTGGAAGAAACCCTTAAGTTTCTGGCGCGCGAACACCATGACCATTGGCGTCGTGCCTACGGCGATGCGGGGCTGAGCGCGCGCGACAAGCTGATGGCGATTGTCGACTCGCATTTCGATCCAAAGATTTGCACGCAAAGAAAGCTGGCGGTCTGGTATGCCTATTTTGGCGAAGGGGGGCGGCGTACGGTCTATCGCGCGCTGGTGGATGCCCTTGATAACGAACGCTTTGACCTGTCGAAACGCCTCTGCCGCGATATCGCGCGCGAGGGCGGGTATTCCGGCCCGTCAGCCGATACCATCGCGCACACGCTGGAGGGGCTCTACGATGGGCTCTGGCTCAATATCCTCATGTATCCCGACACTTTTGATCGCGATGCGGCCCGCGCCAAGGTGCAGGCCTATCTGGCCATGGCCTTTCCCCGGCATTTCGACATGCCGCAGGATGAGACAGCCGATCAATCAACCAGAACAGAGCGTTGCGAATGAGCCGGGACCCAAGCCATGACATCCTGTTCGAGCCGGTACGCATCGGTCCTGTGACAGCCCCCAACCGGTTCTATCAGGTGCCGCATTGCACCGGCATGGGCTGGATGCGCCCGCGCACGCTTGCGGCCATGCGGGGCGTCAAGGCCGAGGGCGGCTGGGGCGTGGTCTGCACCGAGTATAACTCCATTCACCCCACATCGGATGACCTGCCGCATCCGTCCGCCTCGCTCTGGGACATGAGCGATGTGCGCGCCCATACCCTGATGACCGAGGCGGTGCATGCCCATGGATCGCTGGCTGGGGCAGAGCTCTGGTATGGCGGGGCGCGCACGCCCAACATGATGACACGGCTGCCGCCGATGGATCTGGGGTCGGTGCCCAATCTTGCGGGACACCCCTATCAGACCCGCGCCATGGACAAATCCGATATCCGGCAGTTTCGCCACTGGCATAAACGCGCCGCGCTGCGCGCCCGCGATGCAGGGTTTGACATCGTCTATGTCTATGCCACGCATGGCTATCTGATCTCAAACTTCCTCAACCCGCGCATCAACACGCGGGGCGATGAATATGGCGGCAGCCTTGAAAACCGGGTGCGTCTGGTGCGCGAGTTGATCGCGGACACCAAGGATGCGGTTGGCGACCGCTGTGCCGTGGCGGTGCGGTTCTCGGCGGATGAAGAGGGGGGCAGCGACGGGCATCCGGTCTGGGGCGAGCGGCGCGACATGTTCGCGATGCTGGCCGAATTACCTGATCTCTGGGATATCAACATCGCGGATTATTCGCTGGAAATGGGCGTCTCGCGCTTCGTCAAGGAGGGCGCGCTGGAACCCTATATGACATGGGTGAAATCGGTCACGACCAAGCCCGTCGTGACCGTGGGCCGCTTCACCTCGCCCGATACGATGGCGGCCCAGGTCAGGCGCGGCATCGTGGATTTCATCGGCGCGGCCCGTCCCTCGATTGCCGATCCCTTTTTGCCGCGCAAGATCGAGGAGGGGCGGTTGTCAGCGATCCGCGAATGTATCGGCTGCAATATCTGCTATTCTGGCGACAGTCTGGGCGTGCCCATACGCTGCACGCAAAACCCGACCATGGGCGAGGAATGGCGGCGCGGCTGGCATCCTGAACGTATCGCACCGCAGGGCAGTGTCGCCCATGTGCTGATCGTCGGCGCCGGACCAGCGGGGCTTGAGGCGGCGCGCGCCTTGGGCGCACGTGGCTATCGCGTGACATTGGCCGAGGCCACGCGTGATCTGGGCGGGCGCGTTCTGCGCGAGGCTGGCTTGCCGGGGCTGCGTGAATATATCCGCGTGCGCGACTACCGCGAGCAAGCCTTGCGCGACATGCCCAATGTCGAGATTTTCCGCGAAAGCCGCCTGACGGCGCAGGATGTGCTGGATGTGGGCGCGGATCACGTGGCCATCGCCACCGGCGCGCAGTGGCGCAAGGATGTGTTCGACGGCGAGGTCTTTCAGTCCGTGGCCGAAGGCGCGGCAGAGGCGCATATCCTGACCCCCGATGATATCATGGCGGGCCGACTGCCGGATGGGCCGACCGTGGTCTATGATGGCGACGGCTATTACATGGGGGGTGTTCTGGCCGAGCGTCTGCGCATGGCGGGGCTTGAGGTGACACTTGCCACGCCCGATGACAGCCTGTCGCGCTGGGCAGGCAATACCGCAGAACGCTGGCGGGTGCGCCGCCATTTGCAGGGCCTTGGCGTCAGGTTTGAACCGGCGCGCGAGATTGCGGGGTTTGACGGGCGTGCGGTGGTTTTGCCCTGCGCCTATGGCGGGGCGGAGTTGACCGTTGCCGCCTCTCATCTCGTGATGGTCAGCGCGCGGCGACCCGAGGATGGGCTGTATCACGACCTATGTGCCATGGCCGGTCCGCTGCCCTTTACCCTTACACGCATCGGCGATTGCGAGGCGCCGGCGATTATCGCGGCGGCGGTCCATGCCGGGCATCGCTACGCACAGGAACTGGACGCGCCGGTCGATCCCGACCTGCCGCTAAAACACGACCGAATCGACGTGGGCGCGCCCGGTGGGGCCGCCTAGACGACAGGAGAACAGCCGATATGACCGAACCGGATCACGCCTATCTTGCCAAGCTCTTGCTCTATTACGAAGAGGAGATTGAGGGCGAAGCCTATTTTGACGCGCTCGCCCGCCGCTTTCCCGAGCCTGCGCAGCACAAGCGCCTGAGGCTTTTGGCCGAGGTTGAACGCCACGCCGCCCAAGGCGTCGCCCCACTCATCGCGCATTATGATCTAACCCCCCGGTCGGTCGAGAGCCTAACGCTGAGCGGCCATGAACAGGCGCGCCGCGCGCCAGGCACTTGGGCGGGGCTTCTGGACGAGATGAACCGCACCTATCCTGCCTATCTCGCAGCGTTCGAGGCGCTCGAGGCGATGGGGCCAGAGGCGGATCAAACCCGTCTGCGGTTCTTGACCGAACATGAGGTGGCCGCGCTCGACTATCTCGCGCTGGAAAACGCAGGCGCGCCGCAGTCCTACGCGCCGCTTGAGCGCTACCTTGCGTCCTCCCCGGTGCCCGCATGAGGGCAGGCGCGCTGCTTGTGGTTCTGATCTGCGCGGCCTTTAGCCTTGGCGCGCAAGAGGCACCCGTCGTCTCGTCGCCACAGGAGTGCGATACCTGTCAGGCCCGGCACCGGGCTTTGCAATCGCTCCAATCGGCAGGTGTCGGGGCTGGGCGGCAGGAAGAGGCAAACACTACTCAGCCCGCAGCTTCCGTCTCAACCGGGGCAGGGCCGCAAGCGGTGACGCCCGCCAAACCGTGACGCAAAGACCGGCGTCACGACAAACTTGACTCTTTCAGTCAACTCAGTCAAAACCGGGTCAATTCCTGCGCTCTACCGGCGCGGGCCATCTCTCACCCCGTGCCAGCCCCGCGCCAGCCATGCGGTTTCCAGCCCCGTCTGATGATCGGGGAAAGGAGCTTTTCATGCTGGCATTCCACCGCCCTGCGTTTTGTTGTGCCCTGGCGTTCTTGGGCGCGGCGACTATGGCCCAAGCGGATGAGACCGCTGCCGCCTCGGCGCTTACCCTCACGCTCAACAGCTTGCACACCACCGAGACAGGCGGCTGTCGCCTGAGTTTCGTGCTGCAAAACGATCTGGGTGCCGCGCTCGACAGCCTCAAGGCCGAAGCAGTGCTCTTTGATGCGACGGGGCAGGTGGCAACGCTCACGCTTTTTGATTTCGGCGCGCTGCCCGAGGGGCGCCCGCGCGTGCGCCAGTTCGATCTGGCGGGGCAGGGCTGCGACGCCATCGGGGGGGTGCTGATCAACGGGATTGGCACCTGCGAAGGCGCGGGGCTTGCCCCGGAGGTCTGCCTCGGCGCGCTGCACCTTGCGAGCGAGACCGACATCGAGGTGACAGGATGAGCGGGATAGCAGCCATGATCGACAGGCTGAACGGGCTGATTGCCATGGGCGGGCCGGTGATCGCGATGATCGCCGTGCTTTCTGTCGGCACGCTTGCGGTCATTCTTTACAAACTCTGGCAATTTCGCGCCTCGGGGGTGGGGCGGCATCACGCGCTGCGTGCCGCAGTGACCGATTGGGATCACGGCGAGACCGCCGCCGCACATCGCAGGCTTGCCACGTCGCGCAGCTATCTGGCCCCGGTCATTGCCCGCGCTTTTGCCGTAGACCCGCGCGATACCGTCGCCACACGGCGGTTGATGGCCGAGGCCGAAGCCCGCTTTGCCCGGCTCGAACGCGGCTTTCGCTTTCTCGATACCGTGGCACAGGTGGCCCCGCTGCTGGGGCTTTTCGGCACGGTTCTGGGCATGATCGAGGCGTTTCAGGCGCTGCAATCGGCAGGGGCGCAGGTTGATCCGTCGCTCCTCGCAGGGGGGATTTGGGTGGCGCTTTTGACCACAGCGGCGGGGCTTGCCGTGGCGATGCCCGCCTCGGTCGTGCTGTCGTGGTTCGAATCGCGCATGGCCGAGGAACGTGCGCTCGCCGATCATGCGCTCAGCATGGTTCTGGGCCCAGATGGGCAGGAGGCGCGACAAGCGATACCAGAGGGCCGGGCGGTGCCCGCATGTGCGTAAGTCCGGGTTCCAGCGCCGCAAACTGTCGCTCACCTCGCTTATCGACGTGATTTTTCTGCTGCTACTTTTCTTCATGCTATCCTCGACCTTTTCACAATTCTCAGAGGTGGATCTGGCCACGGCGGGGCAGGGGCAAGCGCCCTCCGAGGCGCGACCGATCTTTCTGCAGCTGCGGACCACGGATCTGAGCGTGAATGCGCGCGCCGTGCCACTTGCCGCTCTGGCCGAGGCGCTGCGCCCTCTGATGTCAGACGAGACGCAGGTTTTGGTCAGCGCCAGCGCTGATGTCACGGCACAGCGGCTGACCGACCTGCTGGTGGCCCTGCGCGCCATCCCCGGCCTCTCGGTACAGGTTTTGGTGCCGTCATGAAAACCGACCGCACCCGCCGCGAACCCACGATTGCCCTGATCAACATCATTTTCCTGATGCTGATTTTCTTCATGGCCGCCGCCACGCTTGCCCCGCCGCTTGCGCAAGATCTGCGGCTGGTGCGCACCGCCGATTTGGAGGGCACCGCGCCACCTGATGCGCTGGTGGTTCACGCCGATGGGCGGCTGACCTATCGCGGCGCGCCGGTGTCGGATGCCGCCAGCCATGTCGCAACCTTGCCCGAAACGGCCCGCGCCACGCTGCGCCTTGTGCCCGATGCCGCGCTGCCCGCCACGGATCTTCTGCGATTGGGCGAGGCGCTGCGCCGGGCGGGGGCAGGGCGGGTGGTGATGATCACCGAACGGGGGCTGCCATGATCCGGGGGTCGCGCTTTGTGCTGTCGGTTTGTGCGGTCACGGCGCTTGGCCTGCATGGGGCGGGGTTCTGGGTTTCGCACCGCCCGGCAGGGCCAGAGATCGAGGGGGGGGCCGGGGCGTCTGAGGTCTTGTTGGGGTCAAGCTTTGCGGATCTGGTTGCCGGCGCGGCACAGCCAGTGTCCGACACCCCCGTCACCCCGAGTGTGACGGCGGCAGAGGTTCTGCGCCCGACCAAGCCCGATGGCACCGAGGCTCAGGCGGTTCGTCCTCAAAAGGTTCATGCGGTGGCCAAGGCCAGTGAGGCCCTCCAAATGCCGGTGGTTCCATCAGCACCGGCGGTGACAGCCGCCACACCGGCCACCCCAGCCACGAAGGATCCAGCCCCCGCGCCCGCGTCACAGCCCAGTGTCGCCCGTCCTAAGGCTGAAACTGGCCTTGAGATATCCAAGCGGCCCAAGGCGCGGCCCACCCAACTCACCGCCACGGCCACGCCCCGTGCCGCGCCAAAGCCAGACCGCAAGACCGCGGCGCGGGCGACGTCCGGCAGCAATGCCGACCAAACCGCCACACGCGGCAGCATGACCGGCCATGAGACCGCCACCGCCGCCACCGAAGGACGCCCCAAAGATCACCAAAGCAAGACGCCCGGCACCGCCGCCACGAGCAACTATCCCGGTCAGGTCATGCGCCATCTCGCGCGTGTGCCACGCCCCCGCGCTGATACGCGGGGTGTGGCGCTGGTGCAGTTCTCGATTTCTGAGGGGGGGCGTCTGGCATCGGTCCGCGTCGCGCGATCGTCCGGGTCGACCCGGCTTGACCGGGCCGCGCTGACTGTGGTCGAGCGCGCAGCACCTTTTCCCGCGCCTCCGGCGGGCGCGCAGCGCAGCTTTTCCGTGCAGATCAAGGGGGAATAGGGCGGGGCGATGCGGCCCCGCCTCAGGTTTCGTCTAGTCCCAGCAACTGACCAAAACGGTCATCTCACCAGCGCGGTCCGTCAGCGCCTCGGCCGGGATGCGGTCTTGATCCGAGGTCACGCGCGGGGTGATGCCCCCCTGCGTCAGCACCGCTTGCAGCGCGCCATTGGTGGCGGCAAAGCTGACCTCGTCGGGCAGGGTGCGGCCATCTTGCGCCCGTGCCAGCAACATGCCCAACACCGCACCGCCGGTATCAAGCACCGGACCGCCCGCATCCCCCTCAAGCGCGCTCAGGGCCAGCCGTTTGAGATGCGCCTCGCCATTCAGCCCCTGCAACTCGGCCAATTGGCCAAAGGTAACTGTGGGGGCACCCAAAAGACCGCCATAAGAATAGCCAGAAACCGCCACATCGCTCAGCAAGCGGGGCGTCACCTCTTGAAAGGCTGCAACCCGCACCGGTGCAAGCGGCTGACGCGGGCGCAGGATCGCCACGCCAAGATCCGCATCGCTCAGCACCACATCGGCCTCATAGGCTTCGTCAATCGTGATCCGCCCACAGTTCGCCACGGCCTCGGCGGTGGTCAGCACGGCGCCGCTGGCATCCACGTAAAAACCCGACCGCGCCTGCTTGGGCTTGCGGATTTCCAACCCTGAAATCAGGTCAATATCCTGTGCCCCGCTGCCCTCGGCGGGATCAAGCGTGCCGGGCAGCCATTCGAAACTGTCCTGCATCCGCCCCAAAAGTCGGCTGCGCCTTGCCTCGTCACCGGCGGGCCAGATCAGCGTAAAGCCCTTGATCGCACCGTCGCGCAACCAGACCTGAGTATGCGAGATCTGCAACGCCCCTTCGCCGATCAGCGTGAAACGATCACCATCAAGGCTGCGCGGCCCACTCTCGGGTACGATTTCCAGCGTTTGCATGATGTCATACAGCCCCGCCAGCGTGGCACGGTCGCCCGATTGGCTGATCAATAGAAGCCGCGCGTCGATATCGCCGGTGGCGTTGAAATGCGCGAAAGGCGGCTCGTAGCGGTCAAAGCCCAGCACGGCGGTGGGCAATTCCATGGCGATGCCGGTGGCATTATCGCGCACCACCTCTAGGCCAAGCCCGTCAAACACCGCGTTGAATTGACGAAACAACTCTGCCCGCTGCCGGGTGGTCAACACGCCGGTTGCCTCAAAGCCGTTTTGCGCCTGCCACCGCGCCATGGCGGCACGGGTGCCTTGGCCAAAGGCCGCGTCGATAGCCCCGTCATAGACCCCGGCCCATGTCATCGCCTCTTGCAAGGCGGCGCGCGCGTCGCGGTCAAGCAGGCTCTCGCTTTCGCGCGCCTCGCGCAGGGTCTCGTCGGCGGGCTCGGGGATGGGCGCGGGGGCCGGGTCTGCCGCCACAACGGGGGGGCTATCGGGGGCCGCAATGGCCGGGGCGGCGGGACCCTCCAGCAGATTGGCCCCGATGGGCCAGAATTGTTGTTGATAATCGCTGCTTTCAGCGATGTAGCTGTCACGCGCGATCACCCCCTCGGCGCGGTAGACCTGAAGCACACGCTCCGCCTCTTCGCGCCGGTAGGGTCCAAGGGCGATGGCATACCAGCCGCGCCCCAAGGCAAATCCGTTCACATCCGCCAAAGTCGCGGCATAGCGGCGCGCGGCGTCCTGTGCCGCGTTCAGGCTGGGCTGCGCTTCGACCTGGACCCAGACAACCGGCTCCTCTTGCGCACGCGCCGCAGGCAGCGCCATGAAAACCGCAAAAATGAACCCCAGTAAGATACGCGCCATAAGTTTCCCTAAATTCTGTCTTGATAACGGTCGTTGCGACCTTTTTGGCGTTTTATCAAAATTGCCGGGCGATGCACTCGAAAACTTCGGGGTTTGTGCGGGGGCGTTGGGGGCCAAACGCCCGATTGACCCTGCCCCGCACCCGGCCTAGGTAGGGGCGGCAAATCAGGGGCAGCATTGGGGTCAGGCATGAGCGACACGACCGGCAAACCGCGCAGCTTTCAGGAAATCATCCTGAGATTGCAGAGCTATTGGGCCGCACAAGGTTGTGCCATGATGCAGCCCTATGACATGGAGGTGGGGGCCGGCACCTTTCACCCCGCCACCACGCTGCGTTCTTTGGGATCAAAACCCTGGGCTGCGGCCTATGTGCAGCCCTCGCGCCGCCCCACCGATGGCCGCTATGGCGAAAACCCCAACCGCCTCCAGCATTATTACCAGTATCAGGTGCTGATCAAACCCAGCCCGCCCGATATGCAAGACCTCTATCTTGGCAGCCTGCGTGCCATCGGCATCGACATGGGCCTGCATGATATCCGCTTTGTCGAGGATGACTGGGAAAGCCCCACCTTGGGCGCTTGGGGTCTGGGATGGGAGGTGTGGTGCGACGGCATGGAAGTGTCGCAATTCACCTATTTCCAACAGGTCGGCGGGCATGACTGCGCGCCGGTTTCGGGCGAGTTGACCTATGGTCTGGAACGTTTGGCGATGTATGTGCTGGGCATTGATCATGTGATGGACATGCCCTTCAACGATCCCGCCGCGCCAATTCCCTTGAACTATGGCGATGTCTTTCGCCAGACCGAGGAAGAATACAGCCGCTGGAATTTCGATGTGGCCAACACGGAGGTGCTCTTGCGCCACTTTGAAGAGGCCGAGGCCGAATGTCAGGCCACCCTCGCGCAAGAGGCCGTGGACCCAAAGACCGGCAAACGCATCATCATGGCGCATCCCGCCTATGATCAATGCATCAAGGCGTCGCATCTTTTCAACCTGCTTGACGCGCGCGGGGTAATCTCAGTGACAGAACGGCAGGCCTATATCGGCCGGGTGCGGGCGCTGGCGAAACAATGCGCCGATGCCTTCGTGCAGACAGAGGCAGGGGGGCAGGTGGCATAATGGGCAAGATATTGGCGGGGGCGATCTTGATTTCGGCATTGGTGGCCGGTGCGGCCATGTATTATCTGCAAGTCTATCACTTCTACGAAGAGGTGGCGGCGGATGGCACGAATGATGTGCTCTTGACCTCGCTGGTCACGGGCGCGCCTGAACCGGTGCTCTACGACAACTTCACCGCCATTGACGCCAACAGCAGCCCGATCCGCTATCGCGCCTGTTTCACCACCGCCATGAGCCATGCCATGCTGACCGAGACCTATGAGCTATATGAGCGGGCAGAGCCGCTGACCGCGCCCGACTGGTTCGACTGCTACGATGCGCAGGCCATCGGCCTTGCGCTGGAAGAGGGGCGCGCGTTGGCGTTTCTGGGTCAGCGCGATGTGATTTACGGCGTCGACCGCGTGGTGGCCATCACCGAGGACGGGCGCGGCTATGCCTGGCACCAGATCAACCGCTGCGGCGAGGTGGTGTTTGACGGACAGCCAGCGCCCGATGATTGCCCCGAACCGCCCCAAGGATACTAAGCCATGCCTGACCTCTTGATCGAACTCTTCTCCGAGGAAATCCCGGCGCGCATGCAGTCCAAGGCGGCGGATGACCTGCGCGCGCGCCTGACCGAGGCGCTGGTTGAGGCAGGGCTGACCTATGCGGGGGCGGCGGCATTTTCCACGCCCCGGCGGCTGGCGCTGACGGTGCAGGGGCTCAGCGGCCAAAGCCCGACCACCCGCGAAGAACGTAAAGGCCCGCGCGTCGATGCGCCCGAACAGGCGATTGAGGGCTTCTTGCGCGGCGCGGGGCTGACGCGCGACGATCTGGAAATCCGCGACGAGAAAAAAGGCCAGGTCTATTTCGCCACGATCACCAAGCCCGGACGCGCGGCGGCCGAAATTGTGGCCGAGGAACTCGATAAGATCATCCGCAATTTCCCTTGGCCCAAGTCGATGCGTTGGGGGGCTGGATCGTTGCGTTGGGTGCGCCCGCTGCATTCCATCCTCTGTATCCTGACCGATGAGGCGGGCGAGGTGACGGTCGTTGATCTTGACGTCGACGGCATCCGCGCGGGCAACACGACCGAGGGCCATCGCTTCATGGCGGCAGGGCGCTTTGCCGTGTCCTCTTTTGACGATTACCGCACCAAGCTGCGCCGCGCGCATGTCATCCTCGAGGCCGAAGAGCGGGCCGCGCATATCTGGCAAGAGGCCAGCAATCAGGCCTTTGCATCGGGGCTGGAACTGGTCGAGGACCCTAGCCTTTTGGCCGAGGTGGCGGGGCTGGTGGAATGGCCCGTGGTGCTGATGGGGCGGATTGACGACGCCTTTTTGGGCCTGCCGCCCGAGGTGCTGCAAACCAGCATGCGCGAACATCAAAAGTTCTTTTCGGTGAAAAACCCCAAGACAGGCCGGATCGAGCGCTTTGTCACCGTCGCCAATGTCGAGACCGCCGATCAGGGCGTGACCATTCTGGCGGGCAATCAAAAGGTGCTGGCGGCGCGTCTGTCGGATGCCAAATTCTTTTGGGAAAACGACCTGCGCACCTTGCAAGCCGAGGGGTTGGAGGGGATGGGCGCAGGGCTCGCGCATGTCACTTTCCACAACAAGCTGGGATCACAGGCCGACCGCATCGCCCGTATCGCCGCGCTGGCGCGCGAGATTGCGCCGCATGTGGGCGCCGATGCCGATCTGGCGGAACAGGCGGCACGCGTGGCCAAGGCCGATCTGCAATCGGCCATGGTGGGCGAATTCCCCGAATTACAGGGGCTGATGGGGCGCTATTACGCGGCGGAGGCGGGGCTGGCCCCCGAGGTGGCGGCCGCCTGCCAAGAGCATTATTCGCCGCTGGGGCCGGGCGACGCCGTGCCAAGCGCGCCGGTATCGGTGGCAGTGGCGCTGGCGGACAAGATCGACACGCTGACGGGGTTCTGGGCAGTTCCGGATGAACCCACCGGCTCGAAGGATCCCTTTGCGCTTAGGCGTGCAGCGCTTGGAATAATTCGGATCATTATTGCTAACAAACTCAGAGTCAGGCTCTCTGTTGGCATTGATAACACCGATAGCGATTTGATCGAAGCGGGTGAATTTTCGCCAATTGAATGCGCTTATCTTGGACACCTTGATTTGGGGCAACCCAATCGCTTGCGTTCTAACTATTGGAGGTTACGAGATTTCGGCAAGCTGATCGCTGAAGCTTCGATGGACCCCTACAATCGATACTGCAAACAAACGTTGCTTGGATTTGGAAAAGGAAATCGCGTTAACGACCTCCTCTCCTTCCTGCACGACCGTCTCAAGGTCCATCTGCGTGAGGAAGGCATCCGCCATGACGTGATTGACGCGTGCCTTGCCATGCCGGGCAATGACGATCTCACGCTTTTGGTCCAACGCGCCCGCGCCCTCAGTGACTTCCTCAAAACCGACGATGGTGAGAACCTGCTGCAGGGCTTCAAACGCGCCAACAACATCCTCACCCAAGCCGAGGAAAAGGATGGGGTGGAATATTCCTATGGCGCGGATGTGAAATTCGCGGAAACCGACGAGGAAAAGGCGCTCTTTGCTGCCCTCGCCACCGCAGAGCCCGCCATTGCCAACGCCCTCAAAGCCGAGGATTTCGCGCGCGCGATGGGGGCCATGGCGGCGCTGCGCGCGCCCATCGACGCTTTCTTTACCGCCGTGCAGGTCAATGCCGAAAGCCAGGTCATCCGCCGCAACCGCCTCAACCTGCTAAGCAGCATCCGCAATATCTGCCTGCAAGCGGCAGACCTTGGTCGGATCGAGGGCTGATTTCACCCACCCCGGGCTTGACCCGGGGCCTCTGTGTCTGATTGGCGCGGCCCCGGTTCAAGCCCCGGGCGGGGTTTTCTAACCAAGCCGGACCGATCCCAAACCCGTGATCCTTTCCCTTGCCTTGTGCTGCAACGCGCGTATGGTGCGGTCAAAGGAAAGGTGCCGCAGTGCAGCAAGACGACAGCCATATCACCCTCATCACCCCCACAGCCCCGATGCATACCCATACCCATGGGGGGCGTGCGAAATGTCTGCAACGCCTTGTGCGGCTTGATCTGCCGGTGCCGCGCACCGTGGCCCTGTCGTTTGAGGCGGTGCATCGCATCGCGGCGGGGGAATTGCCGGATATGGCGCGGTTTCTGGCCCCGTTCGGCGCGGCCCCGCTCCTGTGTGTGCGCCCCTCGTCCGAAGACCCTGATTGGGGCGGGCCGGGGGCTGTGCTCAACATCGGCATCAATGATACACGCTTTGTCGAACTTGCGGAGCGCATCGGCAAAGAGGCGGCCTCGCATATCTATCTGCGGTTTGTGCAGGCCTATGCCATCCATGTGGCCCGGCTTGATCCGGATGTGTTCGAGGATGTCTCGCCCGATCCGGTGCTGGGGCTGAGCCAAGCGCTCAAGGCCTATGAATCCGAAGCCGAAGAAGAATTCCCCCAAGATCCCGGCAAGCAATTGACCGAGGTGCTGCGCTCTATGGCGCGCGCCTGGGAGGGGACGACGGCGCGGCTCTTGCGACAGGCCAAAGGCGCGCCCGCCGATGCGGGCCTTGGCCTTGTGGTGCAGGAATTGGCGCTGGGGTTGGGGCAGGGGGAATGCGGCTCTGGCGTGATGCAACTGGTCAATGGCCAGACCGGCGCGCGGCAGATCATTGGCCGCTACCTCAGCCAAAGCCAGGGGCGCGATGCGCTCAGCAGCGGTGCGGATGCGATCTATCTCACCCGGGATCCGCGCGGCCCCTCGCTCGAGGATCTGGCCCCCGATGCCTTTGCCGAAATCCGCGCCTATGCCGAGCTGATGCGCGCCCGCCTGCGCGAGGAAATGCAGGCCGAATTCACCATCGAGAATGGCAAGGTCTGGATTTTGGACGGGCTGCGCGTGCCGCGCAACGGCCGCGCGGCGGTGGCCATTGCCGTAGGGCTTGCCGAGGATGACATCATCAGCCGGGACGAGGCCTTGATGCGGGTCGAGCCGCGCGCGCTTAATGAATTGCTGCACCGACAGGTTGATCCCAACGCCCCGCGTGATGTGCTGGCGCGAGGTATCGCCGCCAGCCCCGGTGCTGCCACGGGCCGCGTGGTTTTTTCCGCCGCCGAGGCGCAGGCTGGCCATTCGCGCGGCGAGGCCTGTATCCTTGTGCGCCGCGAAACCAGCCCCGAGGATATTCGCGGCATGCATGCCGCCGTGGCGGTTCTGACCGAGCGGGGCGGCATGACCAGCCACGCGGCGGTGATCGGGCGCGGCATTGGCCTGCCCTGCGTGGTCGGGGCCTCGGAAATTCATTTTCAGACCCGGCGCAAGCAACTGACCATGCCCGATGGCCGCGTGGTCAAGGCCGGTGATGTGATCACCGTGGATGGCACCGGCGGTCTGGTGCTTGCGGGCGAGACGCCGCTTCTTGAAGTGGCACGCGACGACGCCTTTCAGACCCTGATGAGCTGGGCGGATGACGTGCGCGACATTGCTGTGCGCGCCAATGCCGATACCCCCGCGGATGCAGAGGTGGCGCGCAAGTTCGACGCGCGCGGCATTGGGCTGTGCCGCACCGAACATATGTTCTTTGATACCGAGCGTCTGACGGTGATGCGCGAGATGATCTTTGCCGATGGCAGCACCGACCGTGCCGCCGTGCTGGAACGGCTCTTGCCGATGCAGCGTGCCGATCTGGCCGATCTCTTTCGGATCATGCAGGGGCTGCCGGTTTGTATCCGCCTCTTTGATCCACCGCTGCACGAATTCCTGCCCACCGACCGCGCGGGGCATCTGCAACTGGCCGAGGCGCTGGATCTTCCGCTCTCGGATGTCACCCGTCGGGTCGAGGCGCTGAGCGAATATAACCCCATGCTGGGTATGCGCGGTGTGCGGCTTGGCATCACGGTGCCCGAAATCTATGACATGCAGGCGCGCGCCATTTTCGAGGCCACGCTTGAGGCCAGCCGCGAAGGCGCGCCCGTTGTGCCCGAGATCATGATCCCGCTGGTCAGTGCCAAGCGCGAGGTCGAGTTGGTCAAGACACGCGTCGATGCCGTGGCCGCTGCCGTGCGCAACGAGACCGGGCGCGATTTCACGTATCGTCTGGGCGTGATGGTCGAGACACCCCGCGCTTGCCTGCGCGCGGGCGAGTTCGCGCCGCTGGTGTCCTTTCTCAGCTTTGGCACCAATGACCTGACACAGATGACCTATGGCCTCTCGCGGGATGACGCGGGCCGCTTCATGTCGGAATATGTCAAGCAGGGCGTCTACCCCGAAGACCCGTTCCACATGCTCGATGTCGATGGTGTGGGCGAGTTGCTGAAAATAGGGGCCGAGCGTGGGCGCGCGGCAAATCCCGACATCAGCCTGTCAATTTGTGGTGAACATGGCGGCAATCCCGAATCAATCGCCTTTTGCCGCGATGCCGGATTTACCTATGTCTCCTGCTCGCCGTTCCGTGTTCCGGTGGCGCGACTCGCTGCCGCACAGCTGACGGTGCGCGACAAGATGCGGTAGTTTCCGTGCCTGTTTGCGCAAGATAAGACAAAGTCGAGCCATAATTTGCGATAGAAAATGCCATCGGCGGGAACCCGCCGGTCCCTCAGGTGGACGCCTGTGCCGATTTTGGCTAAGGGGCGCACATGCCGTGGACCATACGTCCACCCGCCTGGAGACGAGAATGAGACGGATTGCACTCGCTGCGGCAATCGCAGTGCTGGCAGGCCCGGTCATGGCCGACGCCCCTGTGACCCGATTGATGGAACAAGAAATGCGCGCGTTGCGCGCGATCTCAGGCGACCGGATGGCGCGCTACCTCAGCAGCCCCGAGACCGAGATTAGCTATTCAAGCACCTGGCTCGATCAGCAAGCCCCGGCCCAAGGTGGCCCCGAGTGGCGCTGTCTGGCAGAGGCGCTTTACTTCGAGGCGCGCGGCGAAAGCGTCAAGGGACAATTCGCAGTGGCCGAAGTGATCCTGAACCGCGTCGATGATCCCAATTATCCCGATTCCGTTTGTGGCGTGATCCATCAGGGCACGGGCCGCAAATATCAGTGCCAATTCACCTATACCTGTGATGGCCATGCCGACGTGATCGCCGAGGGCGACGCGTTTCGCCAAGTGGGCAAGGTGGCCCGCGCCATGGTCGATGGCGCACCGCGCAGCCTGACCAGTGGGGCCACGCATTACCACACCCGCAACGTCAACCCCCGCTGGGCCCGGCAGTTTCCGCGCACGGCCTCGATTGGCGTGCATTATTTCTACCGCCAGCCAACGCGCCTGTCCTCGAACTGAGGCACGGCGCAACGAAATCGCCGACTTTCATGACAATCGCGGTTGACTCGGCTGCGGGCGTCGCTAAAAGGCAGGCTTCATAAGAGATTCACGGGCGGTTTGACTGCCCGGCGCAGGAGACAAAAAATGGCAAAGCCGACGACCATCAAGATCCGTCTGAACTCGACCGCGGGCACGGGCCATTTCTACGTGACCAAGAAAAACGCACGCACCATGACCGAAAAGATGACCGTACGAAAGTACGATCCCGTGGTGCGCAAGCATGTCGAGTACAAGGAAGGCAAGATCAAGTAAGATCCCCCTTCCAGACCAGACAGCCAAAGCCGCGCCAACCCGAGCGCGGCTTTTTCCTTTTGGGCGCTCCGGTGGCCGGCAATTTTACCCAAAAGGGTTTGCCGATGTCCGAGATTCTGATCCGCCCCGTCTTTCCTGCCGACCATGCAGCGATTTCCGATCTGATGCGCGCGGCCTATGCCCGCCACATGTCGGGCACCTATCCCGAGACGCTGGTCCGCGCCGCCCTTCCTCATCTGACACGCCCGGTGCCATCGCTGCTTTTTGGTGGCCGCTATGTTCTGGCCGAGGCAGGGGATGAGGTGCTGGGCATTGCGGGCTGGAGCGATATCAGCCCCTTTGGCCGGACCTGTCCGCCGGGTCAGGCGCATCTGCGGCATCTGGCCATTGCGCCAGAATGGCATAGGCAGGGACTAGGCCGCGCGCTCATGGGGCATCTTCTTGCGATGGCAGAGCAGACAGGGGTGCAGCAGATGCACTGCCTGTGCCCGCTCAATGCCGTGCCTTTTTGCAGGGCCACGGGTTTTGACACGCTGGGCGAGGTCTTTCTGAGCCTCTCGCCCGATGTCAGCCTGCCCGCCGCACAGATGCGTCTTGAGTTGGGGGGCCTTCCGGATCTGCATCCCAAGGCATTCGTGGCTGGTGCGGCTCTCTGACCTGTGGCAATGTCCTGCGGGTGATGCGTGCCCCACTAACCCTGCTCTCAAAACTGATCGTGGTCTTTGCCGTTAGCTTGGCATTGGCCGGGGTAAGTTTTGCACATCGCCCTGTCGACACCCGCACGCTCGATCCCTCGTATCTTGCCTTCATCGCGGCTGGAGGGACGGCGCAGGATCTGTGCGAGGATCACACCGCCCACGACACCGCCCCCGGACATTCCGACCATCGGGCTGCCCCTGGCTGTGAGGCTTGTCGTCTGGTTGATAGCGTGCTCGTTCTGGCGCTGCCGGAGACTGTCCGGACGTGGCAGGTGCCGCGCATCTCCCCCCTTGTTCCGGGCGCATCTGAGATACTTGCGCAATCCATTGCATATCGGTTGCAACAGGGACGCGCGCCGCCGCGCGTTTGAATTTCAAATCCAACAGCTTTTGAAATTCACCCCCACCATGGGGGCTGTCCCAATGGAGTCGTTCATGACGTCGATTGATCCAACCTATGCCCCTGCGCAGACGCGCACCGGGGTCAATAAATTCTACTTTGCCGCCTGGCGCTGGCATTTCTACGCGGGCCTGTTTGTCATCCCCTTCTTCTGTATCCTTGCCGTCACCGGCATGCTGATGCTGTGGATTTCGTGGATCGACGGGCGCGACGGCGAACGCACGCCGGTGGTGCCGCAAGAGATGGCACTCGCCGTCTCGCAACAGGCTGAGAGCGCGCTGGCCGCCATTCCCGGTGGCACGCTCAAGCAATATGTGGCCCCTCGCCGGGATGATCTTGCCGCGATCTTCCGCGTCGATCTTGGCGATGAGGCCAACATGGTCGTTGTTGATCCCTATACGGCGGCGGTGCTCGAGATTTTCCCCCGCCGCTCGGGTTGGTATGATTTCGCCGATGGTATCCACAGCAACCTGATGCTGGGCGTGACCGGCGATCGGATGCTGGAAATTGCGGCCTCTCTCGGCATGGTGCTGATTGCCACCGGTCTCTACATGTGGTGGCCGCGCGGGGCAGGCTGGCGAACGGCCCTTGTCCCGACCTTTGGCCGGGGCCGCGCGCTCTGGCGGTCACTGCATGGCGTGCTGGGCTTTTGGATTTCCATCGTGCTCGCGTTCTTTCTTGTCTCTGGTCTTGCGTGGGCGGGGATCTGGGGCGAAAAGTTGGTGCAGGCCTGGAGCCAGTTTCCAGCCGAAAAATGGGATAACGTGCCCCTCTCGGATGATATCCACGCCAGCATGAACCACGACCGCAAAGAGGTGCCTTGGGCGCTTGAACTCACGCCGATGCCCGCCTCTGGTAGCCATGCCGGTCACGCAGGCGTCGATACAGAGGCCGGGACGCCGGTGACGATTGACACGCTCGACGCGCTCGCACGCGACATCGGCTTTGACGCCCGCTATCAGCTCAACCTGCCCAAGGGCGAGGCAGGCGTCTGGACCATCAACCGCGACTCCATGAATACCGATGACACCGACCCGACCACCGACCGCACAGTGCATGTCGATCAATACACCGGCAATATCCTCGCCGATGTGCGGTATGAGGATTACTCGCTGGCGGGCAAGGCGATGGCGGTGGGGATCGCGCTGCACATGGGCACGATGGGCCTTTGGAGCGTGCTGGCCAATACCGTCTTCTGCCTCGCGGTGCTGTTTCTCTGCGTCAGCTCCGTGGTGATGTGGTGGAAGCGTCGCCCTGCCGGGGCGGGCGGGCGTCTGGCCGCACCGCCGCTGCCCCGCGACATGCCGATGTGGCAAGGTGCGGTGCTGGTGGGGATAGCGGTCTCGCTGGCGTTTCCGATGGCGGGGCTAACGCTCATCACCGTGTTGGCACTCGATGGGCTGGTGCTCTCGCGCTTGCCGATGCTGCGCCGCCTTGTGAACTGACCGGCGCGCGCGCCCCTCTTGCCTGACGAAACCCAAGCAGAACCTCGCCCAAGTGGCGGGGTTCTGTCGTTCTGGCTGTCCGCGTTTGCAGTTTGATGGGAATGTATGGGACAGATTTGAGGAATCAGGTCTTTTCCACGTGATTTCGCGAATCACTTTCGATATTTGGGCAAGAGTTATGGGTGATTCACAGCTGATATGCGGGGTTTCTGTGGGAAAGGACGATGGATTCCATCCAAAGTGTCGGGATAGTCAGGGAAATCACGGGATATTTTAATCGCCCCAAGTTTCCGTATATTTTGTGATCAAGATTGAGTACCACACAAGATAAGGTAAATTTTTTGCGAATTTTGCTACAGAATGTTGTTTTCACGGGCCTGCCACAACAATATCCTGTGCTTATCCCGTAAAAAATCGTTGCTATGGGACAATTTCCCAGTGTATCAAGAATACACGATGAGGACGGGATCACAGAGGGGCGCCAAGACCCCGAAAAACTCCCAAGTCAGGTTTCATACAGGCACCCGCTTTCATCGAACAAAGAGATCCGGCGCGCGAGCGAGCAGACATCCCCCCAGGTGGCGCGCGCAGTCGGACACCCCGCTCAAGCGGGACGAGGGCGGCGGGTTGATCAGTGGCAGCAGATCAACCCGCCGTTTCGTGTCTCAGGGGTACGTTTTCAATCTGGGGCAGATATAGGGACCAACGGGACAGTGGGCCGGATTTTTAGAGGCGAGAGCCTCCACAAGGTGGATGGAAAGGGCAGGGTATCAATCCCGGCCCTGTTTCGCCGTGTGATCGAGGCCTCAGATCCGAGCTGGACCGACGGGCTTAACCCGGAACTCATCATCGTTTATGGCGACCACCGCCGCCGCTATCTCGAATGCTATACCATCGAGGCGATGCAAGAGGTGGATGCCAAGATCGCCGCCCTGCCGCGCGGCTCGAATGCGCGCAAACATTTGCAGCGCCTGTTTCACGGCCAGAGCTTTCCCACCGCGGTGGATGAGACCGGGCGTCTGGTGCTGCCTGCCAAGCTGCGCAAGAAGATCGAGCTTGAGGACGAGGCGTTTTTTATCGCCGCCGGGGATACCTTTCAGATCTGGAAGCCCGAGACCTATGAGGCCGAGGAACTGTCCAAGACCGAGGAATGGTTGGATGAATTCCCCGATGACTTTGATCCGTTGATCCTGCTCGACAATCCGGACGGGGTTTGATCCATGGCCGCTGCCGCCGCCCCAAAATCCAACGCCCCGCATATCCCCGTTCTCTTGCGCCCGCTGATTGCCGCCGTGGCGCCGGTTCAGGGGGTTTGGCTTGATGGCACGCTGGGGGCAGGGGGCTATGCCCGCGCCCTGCTTGATGCCGGTGCCGATCAGGTCATCGGCGTAGATCGCGACCCGCTGGCGCATGACATGGCGCAGGGCTGGGGGGCAGAGTATGGCGACCGGCTGCGCCTTGTGCTGGGCAATTTCGCACAGATGGATGACTATGCCACGGATCTTGACGGCGTCGTTCTCGATCTGGGCGTGTCCTCGATGCAGCTTGATCTGGCCGAGCGTGGGTTTTCCTTTATGAAGGACGGCCCCCTGGACATGCGCATGAGCCAAGAGGGGCCAAGTGCCGCCGATCTGGTGAATACCGCCGAAGAATCCGATCTGGCCGATATCCTCTATCTTTATGGCGAGGAACGCGCGAGCAGGCGGATCGCCCGCGCCATCGTCAAGGCGCGTACAGAGGCCCCGATTGAAACCACCCTGCATCTGGCGGGCCTTATCGAGCGGTGCTTGCCGCGCTCCAAGCCGGGGCAGGCGCATGCCGCCACCCGCAGCTTTCAGGCGATCCGCATCGCGGTGAATGACGAATACGGCGCGCTTATCGCAGGGCTGGAGGCGGCGGAACGCGCGCTCAAAGAGGGCGGTCAACTGGCGGTCGTGACCTTTCATTCGATCGAGGATCGGATCGTCAAACGCTTTCTGACGGCGCGCTCGGGCGGGGGTGGCACCGGCAGCCGCCACGCCCCTGAAATCACACGCGAAGAACCGCAATTCACCCTCAAATCGCGCAAGGCCATCGGCCCCGATGACGAGGAATTGGCCGTAAATCCACGCGCCCGGTCTGCCCGGCTGCGTGTTGCCACGCGCACCGATGCCCCTGCAGGGCAGAGCGAGCGCGCCGCTTTGGGTGTCCCCATGTTGAAGGGAGCGAAATGATGCGCAGCATTCTTTATGTTTTGACCGCGCTTTCCGTCATCGGTCTGGCCTTTTGGGCCTATCGCGAAAATTATCGCACTCAAGAGGCGCAGGCCAATGCGCAGGCGCTGCAAAATGCGATTGGCGAGGCGCGTGCGCGTCTGCGCGTGCTCAATGCCGAATGGGCCTATCTCAACCGCCCTGACCGGCTGATGGATCTGGTGGAATTGAACTACGACAAGCTGGGTCTCTTGCCCCTGCAACCTTATCAATTTGGCCGCGTGGATCAGGTCTCGTTCCCCAAGCCCGCCGAATTGCCGATCACCAACCCTGTTGATGTTTCGAACACGGAGCAGTTTCCATGATCCGCACGCCGCTGCGCCCGCTCGCGCGTATCCTCGAGGCCCGCAACCGGGGCGAAAACCCCGATGCCATCGAACGTGAGAACCTTCGCCTGCGTCACGAGGAAATGCGCGACCGCGCCCGTCGCCGCGCCGAGGGGCGGCTTCTGGTGCTGGCGGGCGTGTTTATCTTGGCCTTCGGGGTTGTCGGTGGGCGCATGGGCGTGCTGGCGGGCACCGAACCGTCCGAGCCGACGACCAGCGTCGCGGGCGCGCAGATCTTTGCGCAGCGCGCCGATATCGTGGATCGCGAGGGGCGCATACTTGCCACGAATTTCGACACCCACAGTCTCTATGCGCAACCCCAGCAGATGATCGACCCGGAACAGGCCGCCGACAAGCTGGTCGAAATCTTTCCCGATCTCGACCGCGCGCGCCTGATCAAAGATTTCACTGGCCCGCGCAAGTTCCTGTGGATCAAGAAAAAACTCAGCCCCGAACAGAAACAGGCGGTGCATGACATCGGCGAGCCGGGCTTGCTCTTTGGCCCGCGCGAAATGCGGCTTTACCCCAACGGACGGCTGGCCGCGCATGTGCTGGGCGGCACCAGCTTTGGCCGCGAGGGGGTGCATGCCGCCGAACTGGTCGGCGTGGCGGGCATCGAACGGCATCAGGATGCGCGGTTGCGCGATCCGGCGCAGGCACATGAACCCCTGCGCCTGTCGCTGGATCTCAGCGTTCAAGCGGCGATGGAGCGGGTGCTTTTCGGCGGCATGAAGATCATGAATGCCAAGGGGGCGGCAGGTATCCTGATGGATGCCCATAGCGGTGAAGTGGTGGCCGTGGCCTCGCTCCCCGATTTTGATCCCAACGACCGCCCCGCATTGCCAACCTCTGGCAGCCCAAGCGATAGCCCGCTCTTTAACCGTGCGGTGCAGGGCGTTTACGAGTTGGGCAGCACCTTAAAGGTGTTTCCGGTGGCGCAGGCGCTTGATCTGGGCCTGATCAACCCCGAGACCATGATCAACACCAAAAGCCCGATGCAATGGGGTAAATTCCGCATTCGCGATTTCAAGAATTACGGCCCGGAACTCAGCGCGACCAAGGTGATCGTCAAATCCTCAAACGTCGGCACTGCGCGCATTGCGTTGGAAATCGGGGCCAAACGCCAGCGCGAATTTCTAGACCAATTGGGCTTCATCGCGCCCGTGCATCTTGAAATTGCCGAAGCCTCTGGCAGCACGCCCCTTTTGCCCAAGAACTGGTCGGACCTGTCGACCATGACGATTTCCTATGGCCATGGCCTTTCGATCAGCCCGATGCATCTGGCGGCGGGGTATGCCACGATTGCCAATGGTGGACGGCTGGTAACGCCCACGCTCTTGCGCGATCCCACCCGCGCGCCGGGCGAGCGGATCATCACCGAGGCCACCTCAGCCGCCATGCGCAGAATGCTGCGGCAAGTCGTGTCCGAAGGCACGGCAAGCCTTGGCGAAGTGCCGGGCTATGCCGTGGGCGGCAAGACGGGCACCGCCGATAAACCCAAGGAACGCGGCGGCGGGTATCACAAGGACAAGGTCATCTCGACCTTTGCCAGCATCTTTCCGGCCCATGATCCGAAATATGTTCTGGTGGTCACGCTGGATGAACCGGTCGAGACCTCTGGCAGTGAGGCACGCCGCACGGCGGGCTGGACAGCCGTGCCGGTGGCTGCGGAAATCATCCGTCGCGTGGCACCTTTGCTTGGGGTGCGACCCGAGATTGAACCTAGCCCGCTTGCTGTTATAAGCCTGACATCGAATTAAGCCGGAACGGGGCAGTGCGGTGGGGCAGATCAAAACATTGGCGGCTTTGGGACTGACAGCCCAAGCCGGGCGTCAAGCCAATATCACAGGGTTGGCGGTGGATAGCCGCGAGGTAAAGCCGGGCTTTCTCTTTGCTGCCTTGCCGGGCACAACGGTGCATGGGGCCGAGTTTATCCAATACGCGCTGCGCCAAGGGGCAGGGGCGATCCTGACGGATGCCACCGGCGCGCGGCTGGCGCAGGATTTCCTGAGCCTCAGCGATGCCGCCCTCGTCGTGGCAGAAGATCCGCGTCAGACGCTGGCCTTTGCGGCCGCTCTTTGGTTCGGCGCGCAGCCGGAAACCATGATCGCCGTGACTGGCACCAACGGCAAGACATCGGTGGCCACCTTTACCCGACAAATCTGGGAGCGGATGGGCCTTGCCGCCGTCAATCTGGGCACAACGGGGGTCGAAGGGGCCTATAGCGCGCCCTTGGGCCATACGACGCCAGAGCCGATCACCCTGCACCGGATGCTGGCCAAATGTGAGGTTGCGGGTGTGACCCATGGCGCGATGGAGGCCTCCTCGCACGGCCTTGCGCAACGGCGTCTCGACGGCGTGCATCTGATGGCGGCGGGATTTACCAATTTCACGCAGGATCACTTGGATTACCACGCCAGCTTTGACGAGTATTTTGCCGCCAAGGCGGGGCTGTTCGCCCGCGTGCTGCCCGAGGATGGCGTGGCGGTGATCAATATCGACGATCCGCGCGGGGCCGAAATGGCGGCCATCGCCACCGAGCGTGGGCAGGACCTGATCACCGTCGGGCGTGCGCCGGGGGCCGATCTGCGCCTCATCGCGCAACGCTTTGACGCAACAGGCCAGGTGCTGCGCTTTGAATGGGAGGATGAGGTCAATCAACTGCGCCTCGATCTTATCGGCGGGTTTCAGGCCGAAAATGTGCTATTGGCGGCAGGGCTTGTGATCGGTGCCGGCGCCGATGCCGAACAGGTGTTCGAGGTTTTGCCGGATATGCGCACCGTGCGTGGGCGCATGCAGCTGGCGGCAACGCGCGACAATGGGGCGGCGGTGTTTGTTGACTACGCCCATACCCCCGATGCCGTGGCGACCGCGATCAAGGCACTGCGCCCGCATGTGATGGGACGGCTTATCGCCATCGTGGGCGCGGGCGGCGACCGCGACCGCGCCAAGCGGCCCTTGATGGGGCAGGCGGCGGCGGCCCATGCCGACCGCGTGATCGTGACCGATGACAATCCCCGCTCTGAGAACCCGGCCAGCATTCGTGCCGCCGTGATGCAGGGCTGCCCCAAGGCCACCGACGTGGGCGACCGCGCCGAGGCGATCCTGCGCGGCGTCGATGCGCTTGGACCGGGCGATGCGCTGCTCATCTGCGGCAAAGGCCATGAGACCGGGCAGATCGTTGGCGACGATGTGCTGCCCTTTAATGATGTGGAACAGGCGAGCATTGCGGTCACGCTGCTTGATGGGGGGCGGGCATGAGCCTTTGGTCAGCAAAAGAAGCGGTAGCCGCGACGCAGGGGCGTAGCACAGCCGACTGGCAGGCGACCGGCGTATCCATTGATACCCGCACCCTCAAACCCGGCGATCTCTTCGTGGCGCTCAACGCGGCCCGCGACGGGCATGAATTTGTGGCGCAGGCGCTGGCCAAGGGGGCTGCGGCGGCGCTGGTGTCGCGCATCCCCGAAGGCCTGCCCGCCGAGGCCCCGCTGTTGATTGTTGAGGATGTGCAAAAGGGGCTTGAGGATCTGGGCCGTGCGGCGCGTGCCCGCTCGGAGGCCCGCGTTGTGGCCGTGACGGGATCGGTTGGCAAAACCTCGACCAAGGAAATGCTGCGCGATGTGTTGGGCCATCAAGGCCGCACCCATGCCGCCGAGGCCAGTTACAACAATCACTGGGGCGTGCCGCTTACGCTGGCGCGGATGCCGGTGGATACAGAGTTTGCCGTGATCGAAATCGGCATGAACCACCCCGGTGAGATTGCCCCTCTGGCGTGTATGGCGCGGCCGCATGTGGCGGTGATCACCACCGTCGCCGCTGCACATCTTGAAGCGTTCGAGAATATCGACGGCATCGCCAAAGAAAAGGCCAGCATTTTTGAAGGGTTAGAGCCGGGGGGCGTGGCGGTGATCAACGCCGACATCGCGACCACGCCCATTTTGCGCGCCAAGGCTGCGCAGCATGCGGCGCGCATCCTCAGCTTTGGCACCGCGCGCGGTGCGCATCACCGCCTGCTCAACGTCGAACTGCATGACCACGTGACCGTGGGCCACGCCCGCGCATGGCGCTCGCCGCTGGTTTACAAGGTGGGCGTGCCGGGGCGGCATTTTGCAATGAACGCGCTGGCCGTTTTGGCGGTGGCGCAGGTGCTGGGCTGTGACCGGGCCGTGGCCATGGCTGATCTGGCCAGTTGGGCCCCCCCCGCCGGGCGCGGCACCCGCGAAGAGCTGGTGCTTGATCTGGCCAGCGACGGGATGAGCATTGACCTGATCGACGATGCGTTCAACGCCAATCCGACCTCTATGGCCGCCGCGCTCGAAGTGCTGGCGGCGGCGCACCCGCGGGATGGTGTGGGCCGCGTGTCGCGCGGGCGCAGGATCGCCATTCTGGGCGACATGCTGGAACTTGGGCCGGATGAGGCCGCAATGCACGCAGGATTGGCTGATCTGCCCTATATGGCGCGGATAAACGAAATCCACTGCGTTGGTCCCCGTATGCGCGCCCTGTGGGATATTCTGCCAGAGGCGCGGCGCGGTCGTTGGGTGGCCAGCGCCGAAGAGCTGGCAGCGCAGGCGCACCGGCTGATCGACGCAGGCGATGTGGTATTGGTAAAGGGTTCCAAGGGCAGCCGGGTGAGCCTTGTGGTCGAGGCGCTGCGGCGCGTGGGCCGGGTGACAGAAGAAGGACAAGTCTAATGCTCTATTGGCTCACCATCTGGTCGGATGGCGGGGATTTCTTCAATCTCTTCCGCTACATCACCTTTCGCGCAGGCGGTGCCTTTATGACGGCGCTGATCTTTGGCTTTCTGTTCGGCGCGCCCCTGATCATGGTCCTGCGCAAGCGCCAAGGCAAAGGCCAGCCCATTCGCAGCGATGGCCCCGAAGGGCATTTTTCCAAGGCGGGCACGCCCACCATGGGGGGCCTGCTGATTGTGGGCGCACTTGTCACCTCGACCCTGCTTTGGGCGCGGCTCGACAATCCTTATGTCTGGCTTGTTCTCTTCGTGACGCTGTCCTTTGCTCTCATCGGATTTGCCGACGACTACGCCAAGGTCAGCAAGCAAAACGTCAAGGGCGTCTCTAGCCGGGTGCGGCTGGGGCTTGGGTTTCTCATCGCGCTCATCGCTGCTTATTGGGCGGGGCTCAATCATCCGTCCGAATTGCAATATCAACTGGCGCTGCCGGTGTTCAAGGATGTGCTGATCAACCTCGGCTTTCTCTTTATCCCCTTTGCGATGTTCGTGATCGTTGGCGCTGCCAATGCGGTCAACCTCACCGATGGTCTTGACGGTCTGGCGATCATGCCGGTGATGATTGCCTCGTCGGCCCTAGGCGTCATCGCCTATACGGTGGGGCGGGTCGATTTCACCGATTATCTCGGGCTGCATTACGTGCCGGGCACGGGTGAAATCCTGATCTTTGTTGCCGGTCTGGTCGGCGGCGGTCTGGGATTTCTATGGTATAACGCCCCGCCTGCCGCTGTGTTCATGGGCGATACCGGCTCGTTGGCCTTGGGCGGCGCGCTGGGGGCGATTGCCGTCGTCACCAAACACGAGCTGGTGCTGGGCATCGTCGGCGGCCTCTTCGTGGTCGAGGCGCTTTCGGTCATCATTCAGGTGCTCTATTTCAAACGCACCGGCAAGCGGGTGTTTCTAATGGCCCCGATCCATCACCACTACGAGAAAAAGGGCTGGGCCGAACCGCAGATCGTCATCCGATTCTGGATCATCGCGCTTATTCTGGCGATGATTGGCTTGGCGACGCTGAAATTGCGCTAAGGGGAGGGCCCTCAGCCCTCCATCCAGATCGTCACCGGCCCGTCATTGACCAAGGATACTTTCATATCCGCCCCGAACTTTCCCAGTTCAGTGGGAATATGATGCTGTGCAAACTGCTTGGCGAAATGCAGATAGAGCTGTTGCCCGGTCTCGGGATCTGCGGCGGTTGAAAACCCGGGCCGATTGCCGCGCGAGGTATCGGCAGCCAGTGTGAACTGGCTGATCACCAGAACGCTGCCGTCGATGTCGGTCAAACAGCGGTTCATCTTGCCTGCCTCATCGGGAAAGATGCGCAGTTTGGCAATCTTGGCCGCCAACCGCTCTGCGTTGTCCTCGGTATCGCCCTGCATGGCACAGACAAGGATCAAAAGGCCCCGCCCGCATTGACCGATGACCTCGCCCTCGACCGCGACAGAGGCCTCGGAAACACGTTGCAAAAGGGCGCGCATTGGGAAACCTCCGGGACTAGCCGCACTCAGCCGCGCAGATCGAGAACCTCGTCCAATCCCGCCCGGCTGGTGCGAAAGGTATTGGTGGGGTGGTCCATATCGGGCAAGCCAAACGAGATCGCGCAGAGGATCAACCGGCTTTCGGGCAGGTCGAAATGCGCGCGGATCATCGGCGCATAGGCCGCGACAGAGGCTTGCGCAATCGTGCCCACCCCCAAGGCCGTCGCCGTCAGCATGAAGGCTGTGACAAACCCGCCCGTGTCCATGGCACCATAGGGGCCAAGGGCCGCCTCGGACTGCACAATCGCCACATGCGGTGCACCAAACAGGTGATAATTCTGCATGGATTGCTCGGCCCGCCCGGCGCGGTCGTTGCGGGCAATCCCTGCCGCCTCATAGAGCTGTAGGCCGCACTCGCGCCGCCGCGCGCCATGTGCGCCGGGATAGCTTTCGGGCCAGGGCAGGTCTGGGCCGGGGTGATCATTCTGCACCGCCGCGAGCAGGGCGTCACGAAAGCGCTCGGTCTCAGCCCCTCGCGTGACGGTCACGCGCCAGGGCTGCGCATTGCACCATGACGGCGCGCGGCCTGCGGCGGTGACGATCTGGAGGATGGTTTCGTCGGACACCGGATCGGGCCGAAATGCGCGACAGGAATGGCGGGCCTGCAACAGCCCCTGTAAAGTTTCAAAATTGTCCGTCATTCCGCGATGTCCTTGCCCGGCCTAGATCCATCAGGCCCATGGCCTTGACCGGGCATCATAGGGCGAGTTTTGCGGCTTATCCATGCCCTGCCCGGCGGTTTTCCGCCAGTTGTGCCTCACAAAACACCCTGCTCCAGAGCGATGAGATAGCCCACTGCCCCTGCGATGAGCGCCCCAAAGACCACGGCAACCGCGATCTTCCAGGCCGACCACGGGCGTTCGCCCTGCACCCGTCCGGTCCGGCCATTAACCACGAAGCGATAGGTCTCGCCCCGATATTTATACGCCGCAAGCCAGACCGGCAGCAGGATATGCTTGAACGTGACGTCGCTGACTTCGGTGTCGATTTCGTGGATCTGCTGGCGGTCGCCGCCGATGTCAAACCGCACATCGCGGGCGATGATCGCATCCATCCGCACGCGCGCCTCGACAAACCCGTGTTCCAATTCGACGCGATAGCCCTCGGCCCGAAACCCGGCAAGGTATTCAGGGCTGTAGGGCACCAGCGCCGCCAGATCCCAAGGCTCCAGCGCCTCGGTAAACCGCTTGGGCAAAGAGGTAGAGGCCAGCACCAGCACATCGTCAAAAAACCGCGCTACCCGCCCCGAGGCGGGGGCCCAGCGGATTTTCGGCACCTGCACCGTCTGGCGCTTGCCATCCCGGACGATCGTCTGACTCTCGTAATAAACCGTGCCACGCGCGCCCCTGTAGGTGGATTTGGTATCGGCGTCAAAGGTCCAGTAGGGCACATAGATGCCCTCCATCCGCCGCCCCTTGCGGGCGTAATCCTGCAGGCCATTGGGCGCGAACCACAGCCGCCCCAGCCAATCGGTCATGGCGCGGCGTGCCGTGGCCTCGTCCAGTGCAAAGGGCAAAAGGGCGCGTGGCTTGATATGGCGGTGCGCACCTGTATCGGTCACAACCGGCGAGGCGCAGAACGGGCATTCGGCGGCATGGGTATCGGCGCCCAGTTCCACCTGCGCACCGCAGCTTGTGCAGGTGGTGCTGCGGACCTCCTCCATCTCTTGCGCGGGCAGTTGATCGCGCAGGGCGCGCTCAAAGTCCAACTCCTTGATCCCGCCTTTCCATGGCCCCCCCGCCACGATGGCATGAATATCGCCGCAATGGTCGCAGATCAGATGGTTTTGCCCCGGATCATAGCGGTAATCGGCACCGCAACTGACACAGGGAAAACGGTGCTGGGTTTCGGTCGTGACAGGCGCGGGGGGCGGGGTATTTTGCATTTGGCTCACAGAATATGATGCACGGCGCGCGGGGTGATGCGGCGCAAGGCCCCGTCCCCCAGCGCCGTGTGCCGCCAGAGATTAAAGGTGGCATGCAGCGCCGTGGCCGCCAAAAGCGCCAAGAGCAGCTTGCGCGCCTCGGGGCCGGGCAACGCATGGCCCATCGCCTCTGCCGCCAGCGCCACCGCCCCCCAAGCCAAAAGCAGGTAGAGCGCGCGATGCAACCACGGGTGCAGGGCGCGCACCGCCCCCGTCAGCTTTGGCCCCGGCCCGCTCATCAGGCCAAACACCAGCGCCAGCGCACACATGCCAAGCGCCGAGGCCGCATAGGCCAGCGATAACCACACTGTCGCCCCGCCATCGCCCAGCACGAACAGCAAAAGCATCAGGTTCAGCCAGTGCAGCGTGATTGTCAGGCTCCGGCGCATGGATCACGCACCCGGCGGCGGTGGCGGCATCACGGTAAAAAGCGTGGCCAGTTCCGTCACATCCTCGGCCCGTTTCCAGCCATCCTGCCCAGCGGTCCAGACATGGCTGTCGCGTGTCAGTTTGCCATCCGTCACCATCCGCCCCATCGAGGCCTTGGAATAGGGGCCATGGGTCTGGCCGTTTTCGGCAATATGCCAGACATGTTCCACGGGTGGCGGCGGTGGGCTTTGGGGCGCGGAGGCGGGGGCAGGGCGCGCGCCCCAAGGCCCCTGATCCGCCATCTGCTGTGCCATGGCCATGCCCATCCCCATGCCCAACCCCGCGCCAATGCCCGCCCCACCGCTTGGGTTCTTGGCGGCGGCGGTCATCGCTTCGGCTGCTGAATACTGGGTAAAGCGGCCCAGATCACCGGCAATCCCCATCGAGGTGCGCTTGTCCAGCGCCGCCTCAACCTCGGGCGGAAGCGAGATATTCTCGATGTAAAACTCGGGGATGCTGAGGCCATATTCGGCCACCACGGCAGAAATCTCACCTGCAACCAGCTTGCCCAGATCGGCGGTATTGGCAGCCATGTCGAGCACCGGGATACCGCTTCCGGCGATGATGCGCGAAAAGGCCTGCACGATGATATTGCGGATCTGGAAACTGATTTCGTCCATGGTGAATTCGCCATCGGTGCCGACAATCTCGCTCAGGAATTTCGCGGCATCCGCCACCCGCACCGTATAAGTGCCAAAGGCGCGGATGCGGGTCGGCCCAAATTCCGGATCACGCAGCATGATCGGATTCTTGGTGCCCCATTTCAGATTGTTGAACCGCGTCGTCGAGATAAAATAAATCTCGGATTTGAAGGGCGATTTAAAGCCGTGATCCCAATGTTGCAGGCTGGTCATCACGGGCATGTTGTTGGTCTCGAGCATATAGAGACCGGGGGTAAAGACATCGGCCAATTGCCCCTCATGGACAAACACCGCCGCCTGCCCCTCGCGCACCGTCAGCTTGGCGCCATATTTGATCTCATGGCCCTCGCGCTCGAACCGCCAGACCATCGTGTCGCGGGTATCATCGGTCCAGTGAATGACGTCGATGAACTGGCCGGAGAGGAAATCGAAGATGGGCATCGGGATACTCCTGTAATCGGATAATCGGGGGATCAGACCGGCCCGCCCGCCCGCGCATCGAGCAAGCGGCGCAGGATGGGGCGGGCCTCGTCGGGGGTCATGCCGGGTTTGAGGTCTGGGTGATACAGCAGCCAGAGCAGTTCTTCATCCTGACTGGTCAGCAGGGCAAATTCGTCGTCATCGTTGAAAATCGACGGGCGCGCGCCGGGGAAATCATCCGCAAGGCCAAGCCCTTGCGCCAATTCCTCATGCACGCAGGATTGGCGCATCAAGGGCGGGTGTTCAGCCCGGATAAGGGCGATCGCGCGGCGATAGACATGATCCTCGCCTTGCCCTGAAAAGGCCACCACGAGACAATGAATGGTGCGCGGCATGTCGCGAAAAATGCCAATGGTGTTTGGCCCGGCCTCGGGCGCAAGCTGACGGATACGGGCAAGCATGGCGTCGCGATCATCTTCGCCCATGAACAGCACATGAAAATTCGCAGCCCCCCCGCCTGCGCTGATCGGGTGGCGGGTGACACGGGCCAGCCGCGCGGCATAATCGGCGACCAGACGGCGATCGTCGGCCTGCTGCGCCTCTGGCACAGAGGCACCGAATTCCACATTCATCCGCACCGGGCCCACCCATTTGCGCAGGCCCCCCGCACGCCCCGAGGACGGGCGATAGCCCGCACCCTGCTGATACTCGTCATAAAACGCGATCCGCTCGAAATTGCGCATCACATCCGTGTCAGTAAAGGGCGTGTCCGGTCCACCGCCGTCGCGCCGCAAAAGCCCACGACTGAGCAAATCGGACTCGACCCTTTGGTAATAGCTGGCCAGCGCAAGACTATTGGCCGAGGGTCCGGGCGCCACCTCGGGCGGGGCAACGATGGGTCGCACTGATGGGCGCGCCGAGGTTGCGGGCGGTGCAGGCGCGTCACATCCCGCCAGCACCATCAGCGCCAGCCCCACTATCCCCCCGCTCGCCCGCAAACCCTGCATGGCCGTTTTAGCCTTTGGGCACGGCGGTGCCTGCCGTGTCGCCCACCCCATCGCGCCGCGCCTTGGCCGAGGCCAGCGTATCCCGCAAATCGGCCTCCATCTTTTTCAACTCTTCTTCGGCCTTAGCCCGCTTGGCCTTGCCTTCGTCGGCGATTTGCAGGCTCTCTTGAATGGTCCCAATCAGATCGGCATTGGCTTGTTTGACGGCCTCGATATCAAACACGCCACGCTCCATTTCCTGCCGGATCATCTTGTTGCTCTCGCGCAGGTTCTTGGCATTGGCGGTCAGCAATTCATTTGTAAGGTCATTGGCATCGCGCACGGCGGCCGCCGCCTCTGCGGAACGCTGGATCGTCACCGCCTGCGCCAGTTGCGTTTCCCACAGCGGAACCGTGTTGACGAGGGTCGAGTTGATCTTGGTCACAAGGCTTTTGTCATTCTCCTGCACCAGCCGGATTGACGGCAAAGATTGCATCGTCACCTGGCGCGTCAGCTTGAGGTCATGCACCCGCCGCTCCAGATCGTCGCGCGCGGCCCGCAGATCGCGGAGTTCCTGCGCCTTCATCACCTGATCATTCTCGGGCGCGGCCTGAACGGCGGCCTCTGCGGCGGGGATGTCGTTGGTGTCGATATCCTTGAGCTTGGCCTCGCCCGCCGCGATGTAAAGCGCCAGCTCATCATAAAACGCGAGTGTCTTTTCATAGAGCATGTCGAGCGACTTGATGTCTTTCAAGAGCGTGTGCTCATGCGCCAAAAGGTCATCGGTGATCTTGTCGATCTGCCCTTGCACCTGCTCGAACCGGGCCGTGAACTTGGCAAAGGGCGCAGCGCGGCCCAGCAGTTTTTCCCACCACGACCGTTCGCGCCGCACATCGAGTTCCGACACCGCAAAGCCGCGAATTGTCGTCACGATCCCGCGCAGGCTATCGCCCGCAGGCCCCACATCCTTGTTGCGCACACCTTGCAGCATCGATTGCGAGATTTCCTGCAATTCCGCCTGCGCGGCAGAGCCGAACGAGACGATGGATTGCGTATCGCCCATGTCGATTTCGGCCATGCGGCGGGTGATCTCGGCGCTTTGCGGCGCGTCGGCTTGATCCAGCGGCACGATGGCATTGGCCTCTGAGGGTACGGGCAGAACCGCGCGGCTCACGGCCTCGACATCCTTCAGTACGGCTTCGGCCTTTTGACGGGTGGTCTCTGACATGGGTTTCGTCCTCTTACGCTAAATCTTTGGTTTCAAGGTGAACGCCCTCGCGCTCCAGCCGGTCACGCAACACGTCGATCTCGATATCAAGATCGGTGCTGCTATCCTGCATCAGCGCGCGGGTTTTGGCGGTGAAATTCTGCTCAAGATCGCCCAAGAGCGCGAGATATTTGTCGCGTGCGGCGGGGTTGGGGGCACGGGCGTGCAGATCGGCAAACTTGACCGTCGCATCGCGCGCGCCCATCAGATAAACGCCCAGATATTTGCGCGCTGCCGTCAGATCGCGCGGGTCATCCTCGACCGTGCGCAGCATATCGCGCACCGTGATCTGAAACCGCTCCAACCGGGTTTCTGCCTGCCGGTCGCCCGCGCGTTTCAGCGCCTCGGTCATGCCGCGCAGATAATCTTCGGCCTGATCAACGACGCGGGCGACGCGATCGGTCTGAAAACTGTCGACGCCCTCCATCCCCTTGTCCTTGAGCGGATCAAGGCCAAAGGCAAAACTGTGCAGCACAGCCCCCAGCGTGGCATAGATCAGCGGCTCCATGACGCCGCCGCCACTGGCATAACCGGCAAGGCCAAGGCCAAGACCTGTCAGCCCCGAGGCAAAAATCTTGCGTGGAATGGCCGGACGCCGCGCGATCTTGCGCGCCTCATAGGCCTCTTGCGCCAGAATTCCCTCACGGGTGAGCCATGCCGCCAAGAGAAGCGTGCCGAGCGCTGCAAGGTTGAGCGCCAGTTCAACAGGGCCCGCGCCAAAGGCCCGCGCCGCCAATGGCAGGGGCGCAAAGAACAAAAGGTTCACGCGCCCGCCCGCTCGCGTCCGCCGCGCGCCACGAAACGCGCCATGGTCTGGCACGGGCGCGCCCTTGTCCGCGCCATCGGGGCTGTATTTGCCGCCAAACCGCTGCGCCATCACACGCCCCCTGTCGCGGCGACAAAGAGGATCAGCGCCACCAATAGCAGGAACGCCAGCTTCTGAAGTCCCGTGTCACTCATGGCGCCCCCGCAGCCGGTTTCCATACGTCTTGGTAGAACTTAGGCGATGGGGGTCCGGCTTTCTAGGGGGAAGATTTTCTAGGGTTGCGCAGGCAGAGGGCGGGGATTTGAGTATTTGAACCATAAAGAAGCCAAGGCTCACACCCCGATCTTTGGCCCCAGACACATCAGCGGTGCCTCAGACCGCCTGACCTCGTAAAGCTCTGACAGGCTTTCGTCCCCCGCGAACCGGGCGATCAGCCCCTTATCGGTGCGCTCAAAGCTCCAGCATTGCGGCTCGGGGCGGTTGTCATAGACAAAGCAGATCAATCCGCGTTCTTCATACCAATGCCCGTCCTGACACTCGCCATCCAGAAAGGACCAGCGCACGCGCCGGTCGGGCAGATATTCCTCGCCGCCATAGGGCGCGCCACCGGCACCATAGTAAAAGGTCTGGCCGCGGGTATAGGCATCGAATTCTGCTGCCGTCATCTGCGCCACAGCCGGGGCCGCGACAGCAAAGAAAAGACTGAAGAGAAGCAAGACACGCATGCGCTTAACCTGCCAGATCGGGTGCTGCCCCGCCAGAGGTTTTGCGCCAACGTGCGGCGCGCGGGTCCATGATGCGCCGCCAAAGCGGTGGGACAAGCGCCAGCACGGCCATCACCGGCAAGGACTGCGGCAGAACCGGCATGGTGGCGCTGTCAAGTTGCAGCGCCGGATAGGGGCGTTGCGGCGTGACGTGGTGATCGGAATGGCGCGGCGCGTTCAGCGTCATTGCGGCAGACATCACGTGCGGCGCGTTCCAGGAATGCTGCGGGCCAACCGGTTCAAGCCGCCCATCCTGGCGCTGTGCCCGGCGCAGGCCATAGTGCTGCACATAATCCGAAAGCAGGATCTGCACCTGCGCATAGCCCGCGATAAAGAACAGCGCCGCCACCCCGGCCGCCCCAAGGCTGAGCGCGGTTGCACTCACAAGCGCCCCGGCCCCGCCCAGATAGATCAGATAGGGATGCTGCCAGAGCGGTCGATCCGCGTGACGCCGCGATTCGGCCTTTAATCCCGCCTGAAAGGCCCCCGGCCAGGCGCGCAGGGCGTAGCGGTAAAACCCTTCACCGGGCCGCGCGCTGCTGGGGTCTTCCGGGCTTGCGACATGCACGTGATGCACCCGCAAATGCGCGCTGACATGGTGACCAAACAGCAGCGACGTATAGATCAGCCGCCCCAGCCACCGCTTGGCGCGGGCAGGGCGATGGATCAACTCATGCGCCACCGGATGCGAAATCTGGCCCATACTCAGCCCTGCACTCAAAGCCACAAGGGCACGCTCTGTGCCACTCAGATCATGGCCCCCCGCCACCGCCCAGATCGCCAGTGCCAGCACCACGAAATGCCCCAGCCCCAGCCCCACCAACACCGCATCGGCGGCGGGAAACTCGGCCTCCGGGTGAGTATTGCCGTCCGCGGCAATCACCCGGTCCAGCGTGAACACCAGCACTGTGATCGTCCCCAAAGCCAAAACGCCCCACACCCCGCCCCACAGAGCGGCGAGCGCGGTCAGGATCAGGGGCAGGCTTGCGGCAATCGAAAAAAGCGGCATGAGCGGTCCAAGTTTTCCCGCAGTGTAAACCGGGGCAGGGGCCGCGCACAGGGTTTCCTTGCCGCACCCCATCGCAATTCAGGGGCCAATCAACGCGAATGGTGGTGCAAATGTCGTTTTTGAGGGCTCTACCCCCATCCCGGCCCGCTAGGTTCGGTCGCAACAGGGAAAGAGGATGATCGCAATGGCATTGGATGATCGCAAAGGCGTCTGGAAATCCGGGGATGGCAAGGGCCGTCGCACCACCAAGGGACGCCAACTTGAAGATGGCGCTTGGGCCGAGGTTCAGGCGCTCTTGGGCGAGGGGCCGCGCCGCCGCGACCTTTTGATCGAATATCTGCACCGTATTCAGGATAAATTCGGCCATCTCTCGGCGGCCCATCTGCGCGCGCTCGCCGAAGAGCTGCGCCTGTCGCAGGCCGAAGTCTATGAGGTGGCCAGCTTTTACGCGCATTTCGACGTGGTCCGCGAAGGCGAGACCCCGCCGCCCGCGCTCACCATCCGCGTCTGCGATTCGCTGAGCTGCGAGCTGGCAGGCGCGCAGGCGCTGAAATCCGCGTTGGAGCAGGGCACCGATCCCATGCAGGTCCGCATCCTGCGCGCGCCCTGCATGGGGCGTTGTGATACGGCCCCGGTGGTGGAACTGGGCCATCATCACATCGACCACGCCACACCCGAAAGCGTCTTGGCTGCCGTCGCCGCAGGCGACACGCACGCCCACGTGCCCGCCTATGAGGCGCTCGATGCCTATCGCACCGCTGGCGGCTATGCCACGCTGGCCGATCTGCGCGCGACACGAAATGCCGATGCCGAATTCGAGCGCGTGCAGCAAACCCTGCTGGATGCGGGTCTGCGCGGCCTTGGCGGTGCGGGCTTCCCCTCGGGGCGCAAATGGGGCTTTGTGCGCGCCGAACCCGGCCCGCGCTATCTGGCTGTCAATGGCGACGAAGGCGAGCCGGGCACCTTCAAGGACCGCTATTACCTCGAGCGCACGCCGCACCTCTTCCTTGAGGGCATGCTGATCGCCGCTTGGGCGGTCGAGGCAGAGCGCTGCTTTATCTACATGCGCGATGAATATCCCGCTGTGCTCGATATCCTCGCCACCGAGATTGCGGCACTGGAAGCCGCAGATCTCATCAAGCCCGGCTATGTCGAGCTGCGTCGCGGCGCCGGTGCCTATATCTGCGGCGAAGAAAGCGCGATGATCGAATCAATCGAGGGCAAGCGTGGGCTGCCGCGCCACCGCCCGCCATTCGTGGCGCAGGTGGGGATTTTCAACCGCCCCACGCTGGTCAATAACGTCGAAACGCTGCTTTGGGTCACGCGCATCCTGCGCGAGGGGCCGGAAATCCTGAATACGGTCGAGCTGAATGGCCGCAAGGGGCTTCGCTCTTACTCCGTATCGGGGCGCGTGAAAAACCCCGGTGTCCACCTCCTGCCCGCAGGCTCCACCATCACCGACATTATTGCGGCGGCGGGGGGCATGCTTGATGGGCATACGTTCAAGGCCTATCAGCCCGGCGGTCCGTCCTCCGGCCTTCTGCCGGCGTCGATGCATGACGTTCCGCTCGATTTCGACACTCTGCAACCGCATGGCACCTTTATCGGGTCGGCGGCTGTGGTGGTGCTCTCGGATCACGACCGGGCGCGTGACGCGGCACTCAACATGCTGCGCTTCTTCGAGGACGAAAGCTGTGGGCAATGCACCCCCTGCCGGGTGGGCTGTGAAAAGGCGGTCAAGCTGATGCAGGCCGACACTTGGGATCAGCCGCTCCTGACAGAGCTGTGCACCGCCATGTCCGATGCCAGCATCTGCGGTCTCGGTCAGGCCGCGCCCAATCCCATCCGTCTGACGATGAAGCATTTCGCCGACGAGATCTGAGCCATGCACAGGCTTCCATCTCCCTCCGATCCGCATTAGGTCAGGATTGACACGCGGATCGGAGGGCGCATGGCGTTTTTCTCGAAACTCAAGGAACGGCTGTTCAAATCCTCTTCCAAGCTCGAAGAGGGTCTGGAGGCGATTGTCGACGAAGGGCGCGCCGACGAGAGCGCCCAAGAGAGCACGCCCGACAGAACACCCCAAACACCACCCCAAACACCACCAGAGACCCCGCCTTCGGTCCCGCCGCCCCCGTCAGAGGTGCCAGCCCCTACGCCGCAAGAGGCCCCTGTGGCCCCCGCGCCGCAAGAGGTGCCTGCGCCCCCGACCGAAGGAACCGCTCCGCCCCCCCCTCCCGAACTGCCGCAGGATTTGCCCGCCGCTGCCCCGCGTTCCGGCATCCTTGGCCGTTTACTTGGCCGCACCGCGCCTGACAGCGCCCCGCGCCGCGTGCTCGACGACGCGATGCTTGAAAGCCTTGAGGAATTGCTGATCGCGGCAGATATGGGCGTAGACACGGCGCTGCGCGTGACCGCCAATATGGCCGAGGGGCGCATGGGCAAACGCCTTTCGACCCAAGAGATCAAGGAACTTTTGGCGCAGGAAATCGCCCGCATCATGGAACCCGTGGCGCGGCCTATGCCGATCTATGCCAAACGTCCGCAGGTGGTGCTGGTTGTGGGCGTCAACGGCTCGGGCAAGACCACAACCATCGGCAAGCTCGCGGCCCAGTTCAAGGGGGCAGGCAAATCCGTGGTGATCGCCGCCGGGGATACGTTTCGCGCCGCCGCTGTCGAACAGTTGCAGGTCTGGGGGCAGCGCGCCGGTGTGCCAGTGATGACCGCGCCCGAAGGCTCGGACCCTGCCAGCCTTGCCTTTGACGCCATGACCCGCGCCGAGGCCGAGGGAGCGGACCTCTTGATGATCGACACTGCCGGGCGCTTGCAGAACCGCGCGGACCTGATGGAAGAGCTGGCCAAGATCGTGCGCGTCATCCGCAAGAAAGATCCCTCAGCGCCGCATAACACCCTTCTGGTTCTCGATGCCACCACGGGGCAAAACGCCCTGAGCCAGGTTGCAACCTTCCAGAAACTCGCCGATGTCTCGGGCCTTGTGATGACCAAGCTCGATGGCACCGCGCGTGGCGGTGTGCTGGTGGCGCTGGCGGATAAATTTGGCCTGCCGATCCATGCCATCGGCGTGGGCGAACAGATCGACGATCTGGCCCCCTTCGATCCGCAAGATTTCGCCGCCGCCCTTACCGGGCTTGAGGGGAAATGATCGGTTGCGCCTTTCATCTGGCGTCAAATACCTCGGGGGGTTTGGGGGGCTGGCCCCCCAAGGCCATTGCCTCTGAATGAGCGCTTGGCTGATTTCGCTCGAGGGCACCGAGGCGGGGCATCAACTTGCCATGGCCCTTGCCCTCTTGGCGGCGCTCTTGCATGCAATCTTTGGGGCGTTGCAAAAGGGGCGGCACGATCCTTGGCTCAGCCGCGGGGTGATAGATGCGAGCTATGCCACCATGGCCGCACCCTTTGCCCTCTTCGTCGTGCCCTGGCCCGAGGCGCATATGTGGCCCATCTTTGCCGGCGCTGTGGTGATCCATATCGGCTATAAGGTGTTGCAGGCCATGGCCTATACGCGCGGTGCCTATACCGTGGTCTACCCCGTGGTGCGTGGCACCGGGCCGCTGTTCACCGTGATCGGAGCCTATGCGATTTTCGGAGAAGTGTTCACGCCGGTGCAATGGCTGGGGGTGGGCGTGCTTCTGTGCGGTATCTACGGGCTTGCGGTCTATAATCTGCGCACGCTCACGCTCAACCGCGATACCATGCCGCTGGCGCTGGGTCTGGCGGTGGCAACGGGGCTCTTTGTGGCGCTTTACACCACCTATGACGCCTACGGCATCCGCGCCACCGCAGATCCCTTTACGTTTCTCGCGTGGTTTTTCTTTCTCGATGGGCTGACGATCCCGCCTTTCGCCTATCTGCGCTGGCGCAACATGCCAGAGCGGCCCGCCGTCGGCCCCTTGATGCTGCGCGGGGTCACGGGCGGGGTGGTCGCGTTCTTCTCCTTCGGCTCGATCATGCTGGCCACCCGCCTTGACAAGGTAGGCGAGGCGGCGGTGCTGCGCGAGACATCCACAGTTTTTGCCGCCCTCATTGGCTGGCTTGTGCTCAAGGAAACGGTGGGGCCGCGACGAATTGCGCTCATGTCCTTGATCGCGGCCGGGGCGGTCATAGTTGAGATTGGCGGCTGAATGCGCCACAAGCAGCCTAAGCGATAAGGAAACCTGAGACTATGGATGACACGCAGCCACCCAAATGGGCCAAGCCGATTCTGGAATTCGGCCCCGTGCTGGGCTTTTTCGCCGCCTATCTCTGGCTCAAGGATCGGGTCTTTACCATCGGCGGCACCGAATATGAGGGTTTTATCGTCGTCACTGCCGGATTCATCCCGGTATTTCTGATCTCGATGGGCCTTTTGTGGCGGCTTACCGGTCATCTCAGCCGGATGCAGGTGGTCACGGCAGTTCTTATCGTGGTCTTTGGCGGGCTCAGCGTCTGGTTCAACGATCCCCGTTTCTTCAAGATGAAGCCGACGATGATCTATCTGCTGTTTGGCGGTGTGCTGGGATACGGCCTGATGCGTGGGCGCTCGTATCTGCAATATGTCATGGATGGGGTGATGCCCCTGACCGATGCGGGGTGGATGATTCTCACCCGGCGCTTGATGCTGTTCTTCTTCGGTCTCGCTCTGCTGAACGAGGCGATCTGGCGCACCCAGACAGAAGAAATCTGGGTCTATTTCAAGACTTTCGGTCTGACGGCTGCGATCTTTGTGTTCTTTATGGCGCAAGGGGCCCTGTTTCGCGATCATTCGACCGAAGAAACAGACACCAAAGGCACCTGACAGGGCGGGCTATCATGCCCGCCCCCCTGTCGTCTTAAGCGTAGAACAGGTCCTTGAAGACGTGATAGACGATGTCTTCGCGGCGCAGCCCCATTCGGGCCAATTCCGCGTCGGATTTCGCCTCTAGCGCTTCGATCCGATTGCGTCGCGCGGTGACAGAGGCCTGTTTTTCCAGCCCACGCACCAGTGCCGCGACAAAGCGTTTCCACCCCTCGCGCAGAGGAGAAGCAGACACATTCGTTGTAATATTAGCCATTGGAAACCTCACTTTACGTGGTTTGGTTTCCTCCCTGCACCCTAGATAGGTCAGTCAGATTGACGTGACCAGCGCGGAAATGGAATGGCCGGGTTGCAGGTTCTGCATCCCGGCCTTGTATCTTACTTCGCCTTGGCCTTGGGTGTGCCTTGCGGCATCGCCGGGGGCGGTGAGGGCTGACGCTTGGGCGCGCCTGCGTCAACCGGGATCACACGCGCAGTGGGTTGCGAAGTGGTCTGTGCCGCGGTTGGTGCCGCGCTTGTCGCGGGTGCTACCGGCTTTGGTGCGAGGGCCGCCTCAGCCACGGGTGCGGGCTTGGGCGCGGCCATTGGCACTGGTTGCACGGCAGGCTTCACCTCGGTCAGCGGGGCGGGTTTTGCAGCAACGGCAGGGGCCGCAGGTGCTGCGACCTGCTGCACGGGGGGTGTCACCGGGGCAGCAGCTTTGGCCGGTGTGGCCGGGGCGACCGGGGCCACAGCGGCGCGCGCGGCACGGCGCGGTTTGGCGTTGGCATCCGCCACCTTCGGCTTAGGCGCCGCCTTCGTCTTGACTGGCGTCGCTGGCACAGCCGCCTTTGCCGTCAGGCTGCGCGACCAGATCCCTGTTTTCAGAAACGCCTCGCAATAAACCTGCGCCACGCGCAACTGGTTTTCGACCATAAATCCGGTCAACCGGATTCCGGCGGCGGACAGTTTCAGCGGAATTTCGGGTGAAAGCATGAGTTCGTCCTTTTCAGCAGGTGCGCGCTTACGTTTAACGCAAGCGGATCACAAGAATATAACGCGCGCCACGCTGCGTTGCAGCAATTTGACCATAGGTCAAACGACTTTCGCAGCGTTACGCGGATTCCTGCTTAATATTTGGCCATTTTGCCGATTTTCCGGGCTTAGCGCCCATGAATCAGGGTCTGGAACAACCGGGGATCAAGGCTCTGCGCCGCAAAGGTCTCTCCTTCAGTCAAAACGCTGACCGCGTCATGGCTGTGCAGGCTTTCTTGATGGCTGGCCACGACGCGAAAATCACCAATGCGCGGGTCGGCCAGCAGCTGCTCGCAAAAGAGCCGCGCGGCATCCTCGACAAAGATCGGGTTGGCGGCGTTCAACTCAGCAAAGGCCTGTTCATCCTCGCGCTTGACCATGACTTGCGTCTCGGTGGGCACCGCGCGCCGCGCCAACTCGATCAGGTCCTCGAACCACAGGCAATCGTCCTCGACCAGTTCCACCGAAATCCGCGCAACAGAGCGCTGCGAATGCGGTGTGGCCAGTTGTCCGCGCGCGGACCGTGCATGTTCGCTCAATTCCAGCGAACAGGGGCAGGTTGACGAATAGACGTAATCGAGATGCATGAACTTGCGCGTGACGCCGGCGTTCTTCACCAACTCCATCGCAATGTCATAATATTGGTAGCCTTCCAGCCCCGACCGCAGCGACCGCACCCGCGCCGGATAAGACAGACGCATCTGCAACCGCGCATCGACCGAGTCGAGGTCGGTGATGTAATCCGAAAGTGCGGCCTCCATCACATCGGCGCTGAATGTCTTTTCCGCGTGCTTGTAAAAGCTGCGCATGATCCGGGACATGTTGATGCCCTTCTTGCCCGCATCAAGACTGACCGTGCCCGTGACCGAGGTCTCAAGCGTCAGATCGCCATTCTCACGGGTATGATAGCGGATCGGCAGACGGAAATTGGAAATGCCCACATGCTGCAACTGTTGCCGCGTGCCCCGAATAAGCGAGGCCGGACCATTCTGCAGGTCGGGCAGGCTTGCCAGATAGGCGGCACTCGTCGCAAAGCTCTCGGGATATTCCCGCGCCAGCAGCGGATAATTCGCCACCTCGCCCGAGGGTAAAAGCCGGGCAATCGCCGGATCAAGATCGGCCACTTCTTCTGGCGACGCGGCGCGCGCCCAAGACCGCAGCAGCGCCAGCGCTTCTTTGGCCTCGTCCCGGTCCGGTGCAGGCTTCATCTCAGACGGATGCACATTCATCGCAAAACTTCCCTATCCGCTCTGCCAAACCCTTACATACAGGGTTTCCGCAGGAATTGCCATTATCGTAGGGATTTACGTCAAATGCGGCAAAGCGGATCATTCAAACCCCGGAAATTACTGAAAAACCTCTCAGCCTCAGAATGCTGCCTCCAGCGCGTTCTGAATGTCGCGGATCAGGTCGCCGCAATCCTCCAGCCCCACGCTTAGCCGCACCAGCCCCGGCGTGATGCCAAGCGCCGCCTTCTGCGCGGCGGGCAGGCGTTGATGGGTGGTGGTGGCGGGATGGGTTACGATGGATTTCGCATCCCCCAGATTGTTCGAGATCACCACAATTTCCAGCGCATTGAGAAAGCGGAACGCCGCCTCTTGACCGCCCTTGAGATCGAGCGCCAGAACCGTGCCACCTTCGCCCATCTGCGCGCGCACCAGATCGTGCTGCGGATGGCTGCTCAGCCCCGGATAAATCACCCGCGCCAGCCGCGCATCGCCGTGCAACGCCTCGGCAATCGCCTGCGCACTCGCAGTCTGCGCCCGCACCCGCAGATCAATGGTCTCAAGCCCCTTGAGCATGACCCAAGCGGTAAAGGGCGACATCGAGCCGCCGGTATGTTTCATATAGGGTTCAACGGTGCCACGGATGAAATCGCGCGTGCCAAGGATAACCCCGCCCAGCGTGCGGCCTTGGCCGTCGATATGTTTGGTCGCCGAATAGATCACCACATCCGCGCCCTGTTCAATCGCGCGCGAAAATACCGGTGTGGCAAACACATTATCCACCAGCACGAGCGCCCCCGCTGCATGCGCCAACTCTGCCACGCTGCGAATATCGACCACGTCGAGCGTCGGGTTTGAAATCGTCTCAAAGAAGACGGCCTTGGTGCCGGGCCGGATCGCCGCACGCCACTGCTCCAGATCGGTGCCATCGACGAATGTCACCTCGACCCCGAACCGGGTCAGGATTTCTTCGAGCACATAAAGACAAGAGCCAAAGAGCGCCCGCGCCGAGACCACGTGATCCCCCGCCCGCAGCAGGGATGTCAGCGCCCCCGAGACTGCCGCCATGCCGCTTGCTGTGGCAAAGGCATCCTCGGCCCCCTCAAGGGCGGCAATCCGGTCCTCGAACATCGCGACGGTGGGGTTGCCATAGCGGGCATAGATGAACTCATCCGCGCCCGCCTTGATGAACCGCGCCTCTGCCGCCTCGGCGCTGTCATAGACAAACCCTTGGGTGAGGAAAATCGCCTCGCTCACCTCGTTATACTGGCTGCGCCGCGTGCCGCCATGCACCAGTTTGGTCCGTTTTTGCCAAGTCTCGCTCATATCCAACCTCCGGGCCGCCTGCCCACGAAAAAAGCCCCGACGCGGTCAAGCGAAAGGGGCCTTTCATCCTGACCTTTTAGCGGTTTGTTTAACGTGGCCCGCAATCCGGTAACAAATCGCCACGGTTGCGACTTACTCCCGCGCGCGCGGATCGTCAACTCTGTCACGCAGGTTTCACGCAAGCGTCACCAAAGCGACGTCTGCACCGCGTAGCTCTCAACCACAACATCTGGTGGGGTGAGGGACATGCCGCTGATCCATGTGAATACGGGGCCAACCGGCCCGGTGCTGCATGACGGGGCCGGTGATCCGGCGCTGGCGCTTCCCGGCCTGCTGCGGGGCAGGGGGCCCGTGATCCTGATGGTCCACGGGTTCAAATACGCGCCCCACCATGCCACCGAATGTCCGCATGATCACATTTTCTCTCTGGCGCCGGAACGCAGGTGTTTCAAGGTGCGCAGTTGGCCCGCCGGGCTTGGCTTTGGCACCGGCGCAGTAGACGAGGGGCTGGGCATCGGGTTTGGCTGGCCTGCGCGCGGCAACATCTGGCGCGCCTATGCCGAGGCGGCCAAGGCGGGGGCGCAATTGGCGCAACTGATCACCATGATTCGGGCTGTCCGCCCGGATCGCCCGATCCACGCGGTCGCGCATTCGCTGGGCGCGCGCGTGGTTCTTTCGGCGCTGGCACATCTGCCCAAGGGCGCCCTGCGCCGGCTGATCCTTTTGGCCGGTGCCGAATTCGGTCAGCGCGCCGCCGCAGCGCTCGATACCCCGGCGGGACGCGGCGTCGAGCTGATCAATATCACCAGCCGTGAGAATGATTTTTACGATTTCCTCCTCGAATGCCTGATCCCGGCCCCCCGGCGCGGCGACCGCAGCCTTGGGCTGGCGCTGCCCGCTGGACCCAATGTGCTCAACCTTCAAATGGATCATCCCGGCACGCTTGCGGTGCTGGCGCGTCTGGGCTTTGCCATCGCACCGCCCGCCGCGCGCATCTGTCACTGGTCGCCCTACACGCGCCCCGGTGTCTTTACGCTCTACAGCAGCCTTCTGCGCCGGGGCCCTGATCTGCCGCTCTGCGCATTCCGGGCGGCGCTGCCTTGCGTACCCGAGCCGCGTTGGTCGCGCCTCTTGACCCTGCCAGAGCTACGCCTGCCCTTGCCAATGGGCCGTAAACCGTCATTCTGAGCGCGACCCATGCTCAGGAGCCTGCCCCATGCCTGCCCCGATTGATCTCTATTATTGGCCCACACCGAATGGCTGGAAAATATCCATCGCCCTCGAAGAAATGGGCCTGCCCTATCGCTGCCACCTGATCGACATTGGCGCAGGCGATCAACATGCCCCCGACTATCTGAAAATCTCGCCCAACAACCGCATCCCCGCCATCACCGACCCCGAGGGGCCGGACGGCGCGCCGATCCACATCTTTGAATCCGGGGCGATCCTGCAATATCTGGCGCGCAAGACCGGGCAGTTCTATGGCAATACCGCGCGCGATCATATCGCGGTCGATCAGTGGCTCATGTGGCAGATGGGCGGTGTTGGCCCCATGGCTGGCCAAGCGCATCATTTCCTCAAATACGCACCCCAAGACATCCCCTATGCCAAGGATCGCTACCGCTCTGAGGTGGGCCGCCTCTACGGCGTGCTCGACCGGCAATTGGCGCAATCTAAATTTGTCGCGGGCGATTTCTATTCCATCGCCGATATGGCGCTCTGGGGGTGGTGTTCACTGTGGGAGGGGCAGCAACAAACGCTAGAGGATAAACCGCATTTCGCGCGCTGGCTCGACACTTTGGGTGCGCGGGACGGGGTGCAACGGGGCCGCGCGCTTCACGCTGACAAACGTCGCGATCCAACCGCACGGAAATAGCGGCCTCAGCCCCCGTAAACCGCGCCCCATCGCTCGATCAAGGACTGTTGCAACTGCTTTGAGCGCGTGTTCCAGCTTCGCGCACCGGGCGGGCTGTCATCCTGCGAGGGGTCGATGCGCGCGCGCAGACTGTCGCTTGCGGTGAAAATCGCAAAGGCCAGATCGGCCCCTTGCGGCGTCGTCACATAGCCCGCCAGCGCGCTCACGAAATGCAGCGTTCCGGTCTTGGCCGCCACTTTTAGCGGATGGTTGCGATTGGGGCGCCCCTGCGCATCGCGCAATTCGACCGTGCGCAAAAGCGGCCGCAAAAGCCCCGCACGATGTGCCCGCGCCAAGGCCTGCGTCATCGCCGCTGCCGACAGGCGCGAGCGGTCGCTGAGGCCCGAATGATCCCTCAGCGCCGCGCCGGTCATGCCCAGCGCCTGCGCCGCCCAAGCATTCATATCCTGCGCCGATTGATCCAGCGCCACCACCGCCCCGCGCCGCTTGGCCGAGGCGGCCAGCCCCACCATTTCCGCCGTGAGATTGGTCGAAAATTTCAGCATGTCGCGCAGGATGGTGGCAAGTGGCGCGCTGGCATGGGTCACAATCGCGGTGCCGCCGGGCAGCCGGTCGATGACCTGCGGCGCGCCGGTCTTGATCCCTTGGGACCGCGCAAAGGTGGCAAAAACCTCGCCCGCGTAAAGCTCGGGTTTGCGCACCGGCAACCAGCGCGCGCCGCCCGTGCCGAGCGCGCCCAGCGCCACGGTCCAATCGTCATAGCTGCCCGCGTCCTTGTAGCTATAGACCGGCACGTTGCGATCCGCGATTCGCATCCGCGCCATGGTCACATCGGGGCGATAGCGGTCTGATCGTGCATCCATGGTGATGGCATATTTGCCATTCGCGCGCCTCCACTCGAAATGCACCCGGTTGTAATTGAGGTTGAGGCCCGAAAGAGCCGGGTTGTAGCCCGCATGCTCTGGCTGTGTTTCGTCGATGGCGCGGGTAAATGGCACCGCCCCACCCCAGACAAGGAGCCTCCCGCGCACCTCGCGCAGCCCGGTCTTGGCCAGATTGGCCGCAAGGCTGGCCAGCCCATCGGTATCGAGCGTCGGATCTCCGCCGCCTGCAAGGATCAGATCGCCATTCAGCACACCGCCCGAAATCGGCCCGGTCGCGATCAGCCGCGTGCCAAAGCGATGCTCCGGCCCCAAGGCGTCAAGCGCATAAAGCGCGGTCACCGCCTTGGTGACACTCGCGGGCGGCAGGCCGGTTGTGGCATCGCCCGACTCAAGCAATTGCCCCGTGCGCGCATCGGCCACCGCATAGCCCACCCGCCCCGATAGATTGGCCTGAGAAATCAGCGCCTCAGCGGTTGGGGCGCGCTGCACGGCGCGCCGTGCCCCCCCGTCGGGCCGCGCCACCGGCCTGAGCGATACCGCAGGCGGGCCAGCCATAGCCGAACTGCCGAGCGCCGCCAGCGCCGTGCCCAGAAAATACCGCCGTGAAATGCCTGTGCTCATGACGCAGAGTTAACCTTAGGCCAGTGTTGCACGCAATCACGATTTGCCCGCCGCGCACTCACTTTTGCGCCCCTGTCCAACTGCCCGCCTCTCTGAGCCGGGTCGAGGAAATATCCATCATCGGCACATTGACAAAGCACCACGCCGGCGCGTCGCGCCGCCCCAATGCCTGACTGTCATAATCGGGCAGGCGGGCGTGGGCATAGATGCGTGCGGCGGATGACAGCCGCGCCGAAATGCGCTGACCGGGCCGCGCCAGCACCCCCACCGGCACCGTATCCAGAATCTCGCGCCAGTCTTGCCAAAGATGGAATTGCGCCAGGTTATCCGCCCCCATCAGCCAGACAAACCGCACGCCGGGGCAAATCCTGCGCAGTGCGCGCAGCGTGGCGGCGGTATGGCGCGTGCCGGTCCACGCCTCAATATCAGTCACGTCAATACGCGGATGTTCCACCAGCGCCTGCGCCGCCGCCATGCGCTGCGCGAGCGGCGCAGGGCCATGCGCCTTGAGCGGGTTGCCGGGGCTGACCAGCCACCACAGCCGGTCAAGCCCGAACCGCCGCAGCGCCTCGCGGCTGATATGCAGATGCCCCGCATGCGGCGGATCGAACGATCCACCCAAAAGGCCGATCACCTGACCGGGGCGGGAATGGGGCAGGGCATGTGTCATCGCCCTTTCATTGCCAGCGGCGCGGGCGGTGTAAAGCGAAATCCGGGGCGCCCTCTGATCCGCAGATGCACAGACCATTGCCCCCGCACGCCCATACGGGTATCACGCGGGCTGAATTGGAACTCACCCAAGCGGAACGGAGCGGCACATCATGGCAGCGTATCAATATGTCTATCACATGCAGGGCGTCTCCAAGGCCTATCCCGGCGGCAAGAAATGCTTTGAGAACATCCACCTCAACTTTCTGCCGGGGGTGAAAATCGGCGTTGTGGGCGTGAACGGCTCGGGTAAATCCACCCTGATGCGCATCATGGCCGGGATGGACAAGGATTTCACCGGCGAGGCTTGGGCCGCCGAGGGCGCGCGCGTGGGCTATCTGCCGCAGGAACCGCATCTCGACGACAGTCTTGATGTGCGCGGCAATGTGATGCTGGGCGTGGCCGAGAAGAAGGCCAAGCTCGACCGTTTCAACGAATTGGCGATGAACTATAGCGACGAGACCGCCGACGAGATGGCGCAGTTGCAGGACGAGATCGATAGCCAGAACCTCTGGGATCTCGACAGTCAGGTCGATATCTCGATGGAGGCGCTGCGCTGCCCGCCCGATGATGCATCCGTTGCGTCCCTCTCGGGCGGTGAACGCCGCCGCGTGGCGCTTTGCAAGCTCTTGCTCGAAGCGCCTGACATGCTGCTGCTTGACGAACCGACCAACCACCTTGACGCAGAAACCATCGCCTGGCTGCAACAGCACCTTATCGCCTACAAGGGCACGATCCTGATCGTTACCCACGATCGCTATTTCCTTGATGACATCACCAGCTGGATTCTCGAGTTGGACCGGGGCCGGGGCATCCCCTATGAGGGCAATTATTCCGCTTGGCTCGAGCAAAAGGCCAAGCGCCTGTTGCAAGAGGCGCGCGAGGACAAATCCAAGCAAAAGACGCTGGAGCGCGAACTCGAATGGATGCGCCAAGGTGCCAAGGCGCGGCAAGCCAAGCAAAAAGCCCGGATCAACGCCTATAACGAGCTGGCCGGTCAATCCGAGCGCGAGCGCATCAGCCGTGCCCAGATCGTCATCCCCAATGGTCAGCGCCTTGGCAACAAGGTGATCGAGGTTGAGGGCCTGAAAAAGCACATGGGCGACAAGCTCCTGATCGAGGATCTCAGCTTTTCACTGCCGCCCGGCGGCATTGTGGGCGTCATCGGCCCCAACGGTGCGGGCAAATCCACACTCTTCAAGATGCTGACCGGGCAGGAACAGCCCGACGAGGGCAAGATTGAGCTGGGCGATACGGTGCAGCTCTCTTATGTCGACCAGTCGCGCGATGATCTTAAGCCCGAGGATAACGTTTGGGAGGCCATCTCGGGCGGGGCCGAGGTGATTGTGTTGGGCGACGCCCAGATCAACAGCCGTGCCTATTGCGGGGCGTTCAACTTCAAGGGCGGCGATCAGCAAAAGAAAGTGTCGTTGCTTTCGGGGGGCGAGCGCAACCGCGTGCATATGGCGCGGCTCCTGAAAGAAGGCGGCAATGTGCTGCTCCTTGACGAACCGACCAACGATCTCGACGTCGAAACCCTGCGCGCGCTGGAAGATGCGCTGATGGATTTCGCAGGCTGCGCCGTGGTCATCTCGCACGACCGTTTCTTCCTCGACCGCATCTGCACGCATATTCTGGCCTTTGAGGGGGATGCGCATGTCGAATGGTTCGAGGGCGATTTCTCGGCTTATGAGGAAGACAAGAAGCGGCGGTTGGGCCCGGATGCGCTCGAGCCGAAGCGGGTAAAGCACAAGAAGTTCGTAAGGTAATCCTGTGACAGGCCCCGGGCCCGACCCGGGGCCTGTCACACCGCGTAGGGTGCGCATTCATTGCGCACCTATAACCGGCACCAATGCGCGCCACGGTGCGCAATGAATGCGCACCCTACGGGTGGCTATTTGCGATGGGTGAATGAACCTGACGAGAAAGCTCAGCCAACGTTGTCGTGTTTGTTATTACTTTAGCACCTTCTCTACTGTTCCATCATGGGCCACCCGCCGCAAAGGTGCTCCTGCTGCAATCATTTTGAATCGATAGCTGTCGATATCCCGCCCACCAAGAAGCACTGGATAAGGACGTGCATAATGAAATTCGTACAACCACTTGTCGTACCCACGTGTTGTCACGCGCCAAAAGCACGTAGCGTACCTATAAATCACCAATTCCGTACCATAAACGCAATCAATCAACTTTGAGGGTTCCGGCCCAAGGTCAGCCTGTTGCAAATGCTCCTCAAAGAAGTAATCCGCATCACGAATGCGCTGATTGGCCACGGATGCCAGGATGATGTCGGCAACCAGCAAAACCCCGAGCAACACCGCCGCGATCCTGAAATAGAGCCATCTTCTGCGGCTGCGCCGTTTCACTCTTTTCCCTCTGCGTGCTTTGCCCCCGCCAAGAACCTCTCCCGCACCCCCTCCGCCTCCGCAAAGGGCGACACCATGTCGACCACCACGAGGCTCGCGCCCGACCGCCAGTCCTCCAGCGCCAGCGGCGCGCCCGCTTCGGCCTTGGCCTTTACCGCGTCCGACACGCTGGCCCAGCTCAGGAACGCAACCGGCGATTTGCCTTTCGAATAGATCTTGAACTGTCGCAGAAGGATCGGGGTGGCGACCAGCGCCTCGATCTCGCGGATCGGGCGGTCGCGATAGCGTTTGTTAATTGTCATCAGCCAGACGGCCTGTCCGAGCGCGGAGCCGAAGGTTCTGGCATCGACGCTGACAGTCGCCCTCTTTTGCCTTCGGTCTGTCCGGACGTCATTCGCTACACCCAATCTACGCGACCGTTGCACTCACTCTCGTAAAAATAGAAACCAGCATCAACTGGTCGCGTCAACATCATTTCATCTATTCGATTTCCAAATAACCCGCCGTAGGGTGCGCATTCATTGCGCACCAATGCACCCCAGCCGCCTGCCCCACGGTGCGCAATGAATGCGCACCCTACGGGGGGTGCCAGTCCCGACCCTCGTCACAAAACCTTCACTTGATATTCTCTATATTTCTTATATTCCAGAAAAATGGAAACATTGGCCCCCACCCGCCTCGCAACCCTTGGTCACCCGCAGCGGCTGGCGATCTTTCGGCTGCTCATGCGCCGCTACCCAGACCGTATCCCGGCGGGTGAATTGGCCGAGATTCTGCACCTCAAACCCTCGACCCTCTCTGCCTATCTTGCGGCGCTGATGCAGGCGGGGTTGGTGCGCCAAGAACGTGCGGGCACCTCGCTCAGATATTCCATCGACATGACAGAGGTGCGACGCACCTTCGATTACCTGTTCAACGATTGTTGTCGCGGGCGCCCTGACATCTGCGCGCCCTTTCCCACCCTCAAAGGAGGCCCCGATATGGCCCACCGCACATACTCCGTGCTTTTCATCTGCGTTGGCAATTCCGCCCGCTCGATCTTTGCCGAAACCATCCTGCGCGATCTGGCGGGCGACCGCTTTACTGTCTTTTCCGCCGGCACGCGCCCCTATTCCGAGCTTAATCCCTTCGCTCTGAAGGTCTTGCGCGCCAAGGGCCATGACGTGACGCCGCTGCGCGCCAAGAATGTGTCAGAGTTCACCGGCCCCGATGCCCCCGCGCTCGACTTTGTCTTTACCGTCTGTGACACGGCCGCAAATGAGGAATGCCCGGCCTGGGAAGGCCAGCCGGTCAGCGCCCATTGGGGCATGCCCGATCCGGTCAAGGTCGAAGGCACGGAGGCACAGAAAAGCCTTGCGTTTCAACAGGCTTACGGCGCGCTCCGCAACCGGATCACGGCCTTTGCGGCGTTGCCGATTTCGACCTTGGATCGCGTCAGCCTGCAAGCCGCGGTCGATGACATCGCGCGGCAGGATGTGGGGCAGGGCACATGACCGTTTATGCCATCAACGGTCTGGGGCGGATCGGTAAGCTGATCCTCAAGCCGCTGATCGCGCGGGGGGCCAAGATCGCCTGGATCAATGACGCGGTGGGCGATGCCGCCATGCACGCCCACCTGCTGGAATTCGACACGGTGCATGGGCGTTGGGACGCCAGTTTTGACCATGACGAGGGCGCGGTGATCATCGACGGCCTGCGCCTGCCTTTTATCGGCGCGCGAGACCTCAGTAACCTGCCCTTGACGGGCGTTGACGTGGTGATCGACTGCACCGGCGTCTACAAAACCGAGGCCAAACTTGCCCCCTATTTTGACGCAGGTATCAAAAAAGTCGTGGTCTCGGCCCCGGTCAAGGATGGCGATGCCGCCAATATCGTTTACGGCGTCAACCACGCGGTTTATGAGCCTGCGCGGCACCGCATCGTGACGGCGGCAAGCTGCACCACCAATTGCCTTGCCCCGGTGGTCAAGGTGCTGCACGAGGCCATCGGCATCAAGCATGGATCGATCACCACGATCCATGACGTGACCAATACGCAGACCATCGTGGATCGCCCCGCAAAGGACCTGCGCCGCGCGCGCTCTGCGCTCAACTCTCTGATCCCGACGACCACGGGCAGCGCCACGGCGATCACCCTGATCTATCCTGAACTCAAGGGGCGTTTGAACGGCCATGCCGTGCGCGTGCCGCTGCTGAATGCGTCGATCACCGATTGTGTGTTTGAAATGGAGCGCGAGACCACGGTGGAGGAGGTCAACGCGTTGTTTCAGGCGGCCTCTGAGGGCCCGCTTGCGGGTATTCTGGGTTATGAAACCCGCCCGCTTGTCAGCGCGGATTACACCAATGACACCCGCTCTGGTATCGTTGATGCCCCCTCTACGATGGTGGTCAATGGCACGCAGGTGAAGGTCTATGTCTGGTATGACAACGAGATGGGCTATGCGCATCGGTTGGTCGATGTGGCCTGCATGGTCGGGGACAGCCTGTGACCGCAAGACCTGAGGGATTAAGCGCTTATATCGCCGTCACAGCCGCCTACTGGGCCTTCATGCTCAGCGACGGCGCGCTTCGGATGCTGGTGCTTTTGCATTTTCACACGCTGGGCTTCAGCCCGGTGCAACTGGCTTATCTCTTTGTTCTTTACGAAGTCGCAGGCATGGTGACGAACCTGTCGGCGGGCTGGATTGCCGCTCGGTTTGGGCTGACGGCCACGCTTTATGCCGGGCTAAGCCTACAAGTGGTGGCGTTGATTGCGCTGGCGCAACTTGATCCGGCATGGAGCATCGCGCTCTCGGTGGCTTTCGTGATGGGCGTTCAAGGGGTCTCTGGCGTGGCCAAGGATCTGGCCAAGATGTCGTCGAAATCCGCCGTCAAGTTGCTGGCCCCTTCCGAGGAGGGTGGGCTTTTTCACTGGGTCGCGGTGCTCACAGGGTCCAAGAATGCGGTCAAGGGCCTTGGCTTTCTCTTGGGGGCTGCGCTTTTGGCGGGGATTGGGTTCGTGGGCGCGGTCTGGGCCATGGCGGGCGTGTTGGCAGCAATCCTTGTGGCCGTGGCCTGGGCCATGCCGCCGGGCCTGCCACGCGGGCGCAAGGGCGCGAAATTCTCGGAAGTCTTCTCGAAATCCGCCAATGTGAACTGGCTGAGCGCGGCGCGCGTGTTTCTTTTTGGCGCGCGTGATGTGTGGTTTGTGGTGGGCATCCCGATCTATTTCTATGGCGTCTTGTCGGATGGGTCCGAGGCTGGCAATCGCGCAGCCTTTTTCCTTATCGGCACGTTCATGGCAGGCTGGATCATCCTTTATGGCGCGGTGCAGGCCTCGGCCCCCAAAATTCTGCGCGCCAAATCGCGGCCCGAGGCGGCCTTGATCGCGGCGGCGCGGGGCTGGGCCATTGCGCTTTGTTTGGTGCCTGCGGTTTTGACCGCACTGGCGCTGCTGGCGGGGGGGCCGCAGGCTTGGCTCACAGGTGCACTTGTGGCGGGCTTGCTGGTCTTTGGCGCTATTTTTGCAGTGAATTCGGCACTGCATTCCTATCTCATCCTTGCCTTTACCCGTGCCGAACGGGTGACAATGGATGTAGGGTTCTATTACATGGCCAATGCCGGTGGGCGGCTCTTGGGCACGCTGCTCTCGGGGCTGACCTATCAATTGGGGGGGTTACCCTTGATGCTGGGCATTGCCACAGCGATGGTCGCGCTGTCGGCGCTGGCCGCCGGAAAGTTGACCCCACAGGAAAGGGCAGAGGCATGAGCGGGTTTGAGCGCTATCTGACTGTCTGGGTTGGATTGGCAATGGCGGCGGGCGTGATCCTAGGCCTGATCGCGCCGGGCCTTATCGCGGCGATTGCGGCGGCAGAGGTGGCGCGGGTCAATCTGATCGTTGCGGCGCTGATCTGGGCCATGGTCTATCCGATGATGATCGGTGTCGACCCGTCAAGCCTTGGGCAAGTGGCGCGCCAACCCAAGGGGCTGGCAATCACACTGGTGGTGAACTGGCTGATAAAGCCCTTTAGCATGGCGGCTTTGGCGGTGCTGTTCTTTGAAGGTGTCTTTGCCGATCTGATCGCCCCCGCCGATGCGCAGCAATATATCGCCGGGCTGATCCTTTTGGGGGCGGCCCCCTGCACGGCGATGGTGTTTGTCTGGTCGCAGCTGACCAAGGGCGACGAGAGCTATACGCTGTTGCAGGTCTCGGTCAACGATGTGGTGATGGTCTTTGCCTTTGCGCCGCTCGTGGCGTTTCTGTTGGGCGTCACGGATATCGTCGTGCCGTGGGAAACACTGGTTTTATCGGTGCTGCTCTTTGTGGCGCTGCCGCTGGTGGCGGGGTTGCTCACGCGGCGCAGGCTGGGGTCAGAGGTGCGGATTGCGGCGTTTCAGGCGCGGGTGAAACCTTGGTCGATCCTTGGGCTGATCGCGACGGTGATGATCCTTTTTGGCCTTCAAGGCCGGGTCATTGTCGAGCGGCCCATGGTGATCGGGTTGATTGCGGTGCCCATCATCCTGCAAAGCTATGGCATCTTTGCGCTGGCCTATGCGGCGGCATGGCTGCTCAAGGTGCCACACCGGATCGCAGCCCCCTGTGCGCTGATCGGCACGTCGAATTTCTTTGAACTCGCGGTCGCCGTGGCGATTTCGCTCTTTGGCCTAAACTCGGGCGCGGCATTGGCGACGGTGGTGGGCGTGTTGGTCGAGGTGCCGGTGATGTTGTCGCTGGTGGCACTTGCCAACCGGACGCGCGCGCGATTTGCCTGAACTGCGCATGAAAAAGCCCCGCGCTGTTTTGCACGAGGCTTTGTGCCTTTGGGCTTTTGGATCGCTTACTGCGAGAAGGTCGCGAGATAGGCCGCCACGTCCTCGGCACCTTTGGCCAGCTTGAAGGTCATCTTCGAGCGGCTGCCAAGATATTCATTGGGGTCAGCCACGTATGCGGCCAATTCCGCTTCGTCCCATACCAAACCTTCAGCGCCTTTTGCGGCCAGACCATCGGAATAGCTGAAACCTTCTACGCTGCCTGCTGTACGGCCGATCACGCCATAAAGGTTCGGGCCGGTCTTGCCACCCTTCACGATGGTCTCGCTCTCCGAGGCGATCATGTGGCAGGCTTTGCATTTGTTGAATTCTTTTTCGCCTTTGGCGGCGTCGCCTGCGGCAAAAGCGGGAAAGGAAAGAGCCACAAGAGTGGCAGACGCGGCGAGAAGGGTCTTCATGAGCTACCTCATTAGGGTTGGTTGCATTCCGGATGTAACCATAGCCCGACTGCCCCGGCTTGCAACCTCCAACTTTGGTGCAGGCGGCGGTTTGCCTCAGTCAAATGCCTTTGAAAAGCATCGGCGCAGGGCGACATCAAGGTCATCCATGCTGACAGGTAGGCCAAGATCCACGAGGCTGGTCACCCCATGCTCTGAAATGCCGCAGGGCACGATGCCCGAGAAGTGCTCCAAATCCGGCTCTACATTGATCGAGATGCCGTGAAAGCTGATCCATTTGCGCAGGCGTATGCCAATGGCGGCGACCTTATCCTCGGCTTGTTGGCCCGTTGCGGTCAGTGGTTTATCGGGGCGCGTTACCCAAACACCAACGCGACCTGCGCGGATTTCGCCGGTGACGTTGAATTCGGCGAGTGTTGCAATCACCCACTTTTCCAGCTGGCGCACAAAGCACCGCACATCGCGCCCGCGCTTGCCCACATCCAGCATGATGTAGACGACACGCTGACCGGGACCATGATAGGTGTACTGCCCACCGCGTTTCGCCTCATATACCGGGAAACGGTCAGGATCGGTCAAATCCGCCGGTTTGGCCGAGGTGCCAGCGGTGTAAAGCGGCGGGTGCTCCAACAGCCAGATTGCCTCGGCGGCGCTGCCTTCGGCGATTCGCGCTACGCGCTCCTCCATTGCCGCTACCGCCTCGGGATAGGGGACAAGATCGGTCGAGATATGCCATTCCACGCCGGATTGGTCGATGGCGAAGGGGGTTTTGAGGCGCAAGGTTTGACTCTGTTCACGTATGAGGGAAACTTGTGGTAGGTTGTCTTATTAAGTTTTGCACCTGCTTAGGGGAGATGAACGATGTTTTCAAAACGAATTCTGATGATGGCTTTGGCGGCTTCGGTCGCGTTGCCGGTCGGCGTGGCACAGGCGGATTTCAAGGATGGGCTTGTTGGTGGCCTTGTTGGTGGCGCAGTCAGCGGTATCATCGTCAATGAAAGCGCAAAGGCGCGGGAACGCAAGCAACAGACGACAACGACAACACGACGGGTGTATCAGGCACCCGCACCAGTGAACTCGGTGCAACGTCAGCAAGTGCGAGAAGAACAGTCGGCACTCAATTACTTCGGCTTTCCCGCCGGCACCCCCGACGGTGTGCGTGGCCGCAACACGCGGGACGCCGCCGCGCAGTTTCAGGCGCATATGGGATATCCGCCAACCGGCTATCTTGCGGATTATGAGCGGCAGTTTCTTATTAGCTCGTACTACCGGGCACAAAGCAGCGGGGCGGCCACAGCGCAGTTGATCGCACAACGTGGTCAGGGCACGCGCGGCCTGCTGCTGGCCTATCGAGACGAGGCGGTAGGTGTGCCAACATATGCGGCAGCACCCGTGCAGGCCCCAACGGCGCCGTCGCCAGTGATGGCGGCCATTCCGCAATCCGCGCAGGTTTCCGCTCCAACTGCCGAGACGGCTCCGGCAGCCGTGGGATTTGCCGCGCTGCCCAATCTGATGGCCTCTGGCGGAGAGGGGCCGTCTCTTGCGTCGCATTGCAATCAGGTTAGCCTTATCACCAATTCCAACGGTGGTTTTGTCACCGAGGCATCGCTCAACGATGGGCGCATCGCGCTCAACGAACAGTTTTGCCTTGCGCGCACCTATGCGATTGCCGAAGGCGAGACGATGGCGGCCTCTCTAAAGGGCGTCACGGCGGCGCAACTTGAAGAACAGTGCCGCGCCTTTGAGCCTGCGATGCGGGATCATGTGGCGGCGCTCTCGCTCAATTCGCGCGATGAGGTCGTTCAGCAAGTCCGCAGTTTTGTTCTGCAATCCGGGCAATCCCCGGCGCAATTGGCGGGAACCGCCAAAATATGCCTCTCGGTTGGTTATCGAATCGACAACATGAACGTGGCGCTGGGATCTGGCCTGTTGCTGACTGCCTTGGGCGAAGAGCCCTATGGCGAGTTGATGGGCCATCACCTGAACGAAGGCTTTGGTACGACCCGCCGCCCTGATCTTGCGCTTGCGTGGTACCAAACCGCCGTTGAGGCCGTAGAGCGCGGGGTAGAGCCCGTTTTTGCCCCCGGAAACACCGGGCGCACCGCACTTTTGCGCAAGGCGGCGTTCCATACTCAGAGCGCGCAGACAGGCGCCGCCGAGGCCGTGCAGCCGGTGGCAACCCTGCCGACGTTCAAGCTTGAATAGATATCAAGACCTGCGTTTGAAAAACCGAAGGGGCGATGTGTTTTGCCCCTTCACAAGCCGGATGAGTTTGCATATACGGCCCGAACCTACCTGATCACGTGCGGTCGTGGCGGAATTGGTAGACGCGCAGCGTTGAGGTCGCTGTGGGGTAACTCCCGTGGAGGTTCGAGTCCTCTCGACCGCACCATTTCACCCCCAGAGGGTGGAGTGTTGATCAAGAGAATTTCCAGAACAGGCAAGTTGTCACGCCAATTTTGGCGGTGATTTTAGTTGGTTTTGCGTCACTCAAAACCAGACGGCACGGCATGGCTTTCTTGGGGTCGGCACCGCTTTGAGCAGGGGCGCTAGGGCAGGGCGCTGCAGGATAGGCTGTGCGGAGGCTGCTTTCTGCGCAGTGCTCGCTTTGACCCCGGTCACTCCCACCAGCGGTCAATGCGCGCGATATCCTCATCCGACCAGCCGAAGTGATGGGCAAGCTCATGCACCACCACATGCGTGACCAGATCGGCCAGATCAATATCGCCCCTGTCGCGCCATTCCTCAAGGATAGGCTCGCGGAAAATCCAGATCGTATCAGGGCCAAGAGGCTGATCGAAATGCGATTTCTCGGTGAGGGGGATGCCCTCGTAGAGACCAGTCAGATCAAGCGGATCGTCGATCCCCATCTCGTGAAGCAGTGTTGCGGATGGCCAGTCTTCGACGATCAAAACCACGCTCTGCGCCGCAGGGGAAAAGGCCGGGGGAAGCGCGGCAAACGCAGCGCGGGCCATGTCCTCAAAGCTTGCAAGATCGGGGTCGGGCGCGGTCATTCCCGGCATATGGGGCGCGGGGGCGGAAATGTAAATCCGCCCCCGCGCGGCGGATCAGAGCATCAACTGATAGCTGGCCGGCACATACTGGAACCCGTCGCCGCGCGTCTCGACATAGCCCACGGCAGGGAAGGGCATATGATAGCCGATGAACGGCACCTTATCGGCAGCCAACATGCCCAAAACCTTGCGTCGGGTTGCGGCGGCCTGCGCTTTGTCCATGTCGAATGTCACCTCCCAGTCGGGATACCCGAGCGACCAGACATAGTGGTTCGCGAAATCGGCGGCGATAACCAGCGATTTGCCGCCGCTCTCGATCATGTAGGCGGTATGGCCGGGCGTGTGCCCCGCGGCAGACATGGCGGTAATGCCAGAGGCAACGCTTGCCCCGTCACCGATCATTTCGGTCTTTTCCGCCAAGGGACGCATCTTGCTGTCAAATCCTTCGTTTCCGGCAGCGGCCCAATGGTCGTATTCGGCGCTCGCGGTCACGTAGCGGGCATTGGGAAACGTCGCCCCGCTCTCGCCCATCAGACCGCCGATATGGTCGCCGTGCATATGGGTAAGAACGACGACATCAACCTGATCGGGCGTGTATCCCGCGGCGGCAAGCGCACTGGTGATGGCATCCGGGTTGAGGCCGGTATCAAAAAGCACAAGTTCCGCGCCGGTGTTGATGACCGTGGGCGTAAAGAAAAACTGCGCCTGATCCGTTGGAATATTGTTGGCCGCTGAAACGGCTGCGAATTCTTCGGCGCTGACATTGAGGCCAAAGATCGTCTGTGGGTCCGGTCGCGCCGTGGTCGCAGCAAGCAAGGTCGTCACCTCGAAGTCGCCCAGTGTCACCCGGTTATACCGCGTGGTGGATGCCCCAAGCATTGGGGCTGCCGCGCGGGCAGGCGTGTTCATCGCCGCAAGGGGCAGAGCGGCGGCAGAGCCGAGGATTGCGCGACGGGTCAGCGTGGGTCTGGACATGGTTTCCTCCTGGTTTGTTGATGCTCGCGTCAGGGTAGCGCGCTTCTATATAGTGCGCATCGTGCTCACGGAAAATTGAGAGTGGTTTGGCCCGCAACGAAAGGCTTTATTCCCGGCGCGGGCAACAGCGGATAGCCCCCGCGCCTATGCACCCCTTTGAAAATCGCAAAGCCGCGCGCCTCACCCGCCCATGGCGAGGGGCCGCAATCTGGACAAACGCGCGCACCTGTGACAAAGCCCGCGGCAGAGTCAGGAGACGCCCATGATCACCACCCGCTTTGCCCCGTCGCCCACCGGCTATATCCATGTCGGCAATCTGCGCACCGCGCTGATGAACTATCTCATTGCCCGGCGCGCGGGGGGCACGTTTATCCTGCGGATTGACGATACCGATGCCGAGCGCTCGAAAGAGGCATATGTCGACGCGCTCAAGCAGGATCTGGAATGGCTGGGCCTGCATTGGGACCGGATCGAGCGGCAATCGCTGCGGCTGGATCGCTACGCCGAAGCGGCGGACAAGCTGCGCAGCATGGAGCGCTTTTATGAGGCGTTCGAGACGCCGACTGAACTCGATCTCAAGCGCAAGAAGCAGCTCAACATGGGCCGCCCGCCGGTCTATGACCGTGCTGCACTGGCGCTGAGTGAGGCGGATAAAGACAAGCTGCGCGCCGAGCGGGGCAATGGTGTCTGGCGGTTCAAACTGATCCAAGAACGGATTGAATGGCACGACGGCATTTTGGGCGATATCTCGATTGATGCGGCCTCGGTCAGTGATCCGGTGCTTATTCGTGGCGATGGTCAGGTTCTTTATACGTTGGCCTCTGTTGTGGATGATGTCGAGATGGGCGTCACGCATATCGTGCGCGGCTCGGATCACGTAACCAATACCGCCACCCAAATTCAGATCATCGAGGCCTTGGGGGCCACCCCGCCGCAATTCGCCCATCACTCGCTTTTGACAGGGCCGCAGGGTGAGGCGCTGTCGAAACGTCTGGGCGCGCTGTCGCTGCGCGACCTGCGCGCGCAGGGGATTGAGCCCATGGCGCTTCTGAGCCTGATGGCGCGGCTGGGGTCGGCTGATCCGGTGGAGCTGCGCACAGAGATGGCGCAGTTGATCGAGGGCTTTGATATCGAGCGGTTCGGCTCGGCACCGACCAAGTTCGATGAGACTGACCTCTTTCCGCTGACTGCGCGGCATCTGGCGGCGCTGCCGTTTTCGGCGGTCGCAAGCAAGATCGCAGACATTGGCGTGCCTGCGTCATTGGCCCCGCAATTCTGGGACGTTACGCGCGAGAATATCACCACTCTCAAGGATCTTGACGGCTGGTGGGCGCTGTTCCGGGACGGCGCGGACCCGGTGATCGAGGACGAGGACCGAGAGTTTGTGGCACAAGCCATGACGCTTTTGCCCGAGGGGCCGCATGATGCCGGGACCTGGGGCACGTGGACGAGTGCCGTCAAAGAGGCAACAGGCCGCAAGGGCAAGGGTCTTTTCATGCCGCTGCGCAAGGCGCTGACCGGTCAGGCGCATGGGCCGGAAATGGCGCAGGTGCTGCCGCTCTTGCAGGTGATCAAGGCGAGGGGCTAAGCACCGCCGCGCGCAATCGGGTCTTGTCGCGCTCAACGGTCAGGGCCGTTTCAGCATATTCGCGGGCATGTTGCGACATCTCCCGCGCCGCTTGGGCAAGAGTGGCATCCGGTACAGACGCGAGCCGCGCCAAAACCTGTTGCAGGCGCAACGCCACTTCGATCTGTCCTGCGCCGTCACGGGCGACGCTGGCAAAGGCCGTGTCGATCATCGCCACGCGCGATGTCTCTGGCAGGAAGAGACGGGGAAAGCGCGGGCTATCCTCGGCATGCGTGGCATAGGCCCAGTCGAGCAAGAGCTTTTCCTGTCGGCAAAGAACGGCAATTGCGGTGCCCGGATCGTTGATCCCCGGCGACAGCGCGCGCGAGGCCGTTTCCGAGAGTACCAACAACCCATAGCTTGCATCCTGCTCAAAGCTGCGAGTGGCGGCGATTGTCAGGTTCTGGCAAATGGCGCGCCGCTCATCCTCGGCCAGCCCGCTCGCATGGCCGATGGTCTGGCCCCGAACCAGATAGGCACCGGGCCGGACATAGAGATAGACACGGGTTTGATCCGTACCCAGCTTCTCGCTGATGGCGTGCATGTCGATAAGTTGCAGATACCCTGTTTGGGGTGCCGTCAACGGGCAGGCCTCATCCGGTAAAACTGTATCTTCGGACAGGCGCTGCGCCCCAAGGGAAGGTAGGCTGCGGTCGCGAATGAGGCTGTCGCGTGCCGCCTGTTCGACCGCAAACAAAGTGGCATCCATGCTGCCCAAATCGCTGAGATGGTGAATCCAGCGCAAAAGCGCCACCACCACCAACACAACAACCGCCACGGTAAAGACCAACACGAGCACGCTGGCCCCTTCGGGATAAAACCCCGCTTGAAAGAGGATGATCGCACTTAGCGCATAGACAAAGGCGCCTATGAAAGTCGCCAGAACCGTATGCGTGGTCGTATCCGCCAGCAGGATCGCATGCACACGCGGCGTGGTTTGACCGGCAGCGGCGTTATGCGCCGTGACCATGACATTGAGCGAGAATGTACTGACCGCAAGCATCCCCGAAGCAAGGATCGTCAGGATCGGCATGACGGCATCTGGCGTAAAGCGCGCTTTGAGACTGTTCGGGATCTGGTCCTCGAGCAATATCGCTGCGCCAGAGGCCAGGATCGCCAGAAGGGCAAACAGCGTCACGCGCAACCAAAGCTTGCGGCTGAGACGCAGGAGCGAGAGGGCTGTGGTTGAGAGGATGTGGATTTTCACGCGCGCGCCTTGGTTACCTGTCTCTGGCGAGGATCGACACGCCAAGCCGTTCAAGATGCTGGTCAGTGAGCGCTCGCTCGACTGCCGTGAGGGGTTGGTGGCGGGGATATCTGGGCGCGCTGCGATCATCAAGCAGGGGGGCATCCCAGCCCTGCGTCGTATCAAAGAAACGCTGCACGCCCGCCGCGCCGAATTCGCGGAAATAGCCCTGCACCACCACATCGAGATAACTGAGCAGGATCGGATGCGCGTGGCTCGGGGCCGCATGCAGCCCGTCGGGAATGGTATAGACGGCGATGTCGGGGGCATGGGGCAGGGGGTGGCGGACCTGATGCGCGGCGGGTGCGCGGATATAGGCCGCCTCACGCGCGTCAAGTGCAGGCCAATCGGCATCGGGCACCGGGGCAATCAGCCCGTCGATCTCTGCCTCGGGGTCTGGCACCACCGTCAGATAGGCCACCGGTCGCAGAGTGGTGTGTCTCCAGATCCGCCGCCAGCCGGTCAACTGCGCAGGTATGGCCGCCTCAAAACTGTGGCTGGCGCGGTTCACAAGGCTGCCGTAGCCAAAGAAATATGAATTCCCAATCACTGTTTTGCCCCTGTCTTGATCTGGATCATGGCCGCGCGGCTGTTTCACCGCAAGACTTGATCCACTCAATGAGGGGAATGACTGTTATGCGGATTACCAAACGCACCAATATTGCCATCCGGCTCTTGATGTTTTGTGCTGCCAACAGCGACCGTCTCGTCACCAAGGCCGAGATTGCCGAGCGCTGCAACATTTCTGAAAGCCATCTGGCGCAGGTGATAAATCGTCTGTCGCAGCTGGGCTTTCTCTATACCCAACGTGGGCGCACCGGCGGGGTACGTCTGGGGCGTCCCATGTCTCAAATCACTGTCGGTGACGTGTTTCGCCAGTTGGAGCAGCACACGCCCGTCGCAGAATGCTTTGCCGATGTGGACAACACCTGTCCTTTGACCAAGGCCTGCCGCTTGCGGGTGGCGCTTGTCGATGCGGTCGAGGCCTTTTACGCGCATTTGGATGAGGTGACCCTTGATGCCCTCGTCTGCAACAACGACGCGCTCTTCGCGATTTTTTCAACGGTTCCCTGTCTCAAACAGGCTTGAAATGAGGGCCGCTGTATACTAGCGTGCACATAAGATCGGATAGGGAGAACTGGCGCAAGCCAGTGCCGAAGGAGCAACCGCCCCGGAAACTCTCAGGCGCAAGGACCTGTCCGATCCTCGAAACTCTGGAGAGAGCCTGGCTTTGACCGGGCCGCCGACGGGATAGCGATCTCAGGCAAAAGGACAGAGGGGGCATCGTGGCGCAGCTTGTAATGGGCTTGCGCATAGGCGGTGCCGGACTGATCGACAGTTGATCCGGACCCATGAAAAAGGGAAGGATGCGGATGTCTGATCTGCAAATAACGCCATTGAATGCGTTGCACCGCGAGTTGGGGGCCAAGATGGTGCCCTTCGCAGGCTATGACATGCCGGTGCAATATCCCATGGGCGTGATGAAGGAACACCTGCAGTGCCGCGCCAAAGCGGGCCTGTTCGACGTAAGCCATATGGGGCAGGTGATCCTGCGCGCGCCGGGCGGGTATGCCGCCGTGGCCGAGGCGATGGAGGCGCTGGTGCCCGTAGACCTCTTGGGTCTGGGTGTGATGCGGCAACGCTATGGCATGTTCACAAATGACGCGGGCGGTATTCTCGATGATCTGATGCTGGCCAACCGGGGCGATCACATGTTCGTCGTGGTCAACGCGGCCTGCAAGGCTGCGGATATAGCGCATATGCGCGCCGGGCTGATGGGGGTCGAGGTCGAGGAAATCACCGACCGCGCGCTTTTGGCTCTGCAAGGGCCGGCAGCAGAGGCGGTGCTGGCCGCCATAGTTCCAGATGTCGCTGCGATGCGCTTTATGGACGTAGGCATTTTCGCGTCGGAGTTTGGCGAGTTGTGGATTTCACGCTCGGGATACACGGGCGAAGATGGCTATGAGATTTCCGTGATCGAAGATCAGGCCGTGTCATTGGCACGGTGCCTGCTGGCCCACGAAGATGTGGCACCGATTGGATTGGGTGCGCGCGACAGCCTGCGGCTTGAGGCGGGTCTGTGCCTTTACGGCCATGACATCGACACCGGCACAACCCCTGTCGAGGCCAGCCTGAGTTGGGCCATCCAGAAAGTTCGTCGTTCAGGCGGCGCACGCGCGGGCGGATTTCCCGGAGAGGACCGTATTTTAAAAGAACTGCACGAAGGTGCCTCGCGCGCCCGTGTGGGCCTGCGCCCCGAAGGCCGCGCGCCGATGCGCGAGGGCACACCGCTTTTCGCCGCCGCCGAAGGTGGCGAGGCCATTGGCCATGTCACCTCCGGTGCCTTTGGTCCGACCATAGAGTCGCCAATGTCGATGGGCTATGTCCCGCAGGGCTTGGCCGCCGAGGGCACAGAGCTATACGGTGAGGTGCGCGGCAAGCGCATGCCTGTCCGGGTGGCCAAGCTGCCCTTTACCCCCGCAACTTTCAAACGCTGAGCAACAGGAGCCGGAAAGCGATGAAATTCACCGAAGAACATGAATGGCTGCGCGTCGAGGATGACGTCGTGGTCGTGGGCATTACCGAACACGCCAGCGAGCAACTTGGCGATGTGGTCTTTGTCGACCTACCCGAAGTGGGCACCGAGGTTAGCAAGGATGACGAGGTGGTGGTGATCGAGAGCGTCAAGGCGGCTTCGGATATTCTTGCCCCGATTGACGGCGAGATCGTCGAGGTCAACGATGCGCTGATCGACAATCCCGGCAAGGTCAACGAAGATCCGATGGGCGATGCCTGGTTCTTCAAGATCAAGCCCGCCGATCCCAGCCAGATGGATGATTACATGGATGAGGCCGCCTATCAGGCCCATATCGCCTGAATCCGCCCGCCGGAGGCGCGGACGCCCCCAAAGAGTTTCGGGCCTCCGGCGGGAGTATTGTCAAGAGAAAAAATGCATATAGATCTGGGCGTTGTCTATTATAGGATGTTCGATATCCATCATCTGATCAACGTCGTGCTCTCAATCTGAATTCTTGTTCTGCACTTTGAGTCAGTCAGACACATCTCGTGATGGCCGGAGAAAGCACTACAACACACAACGGCCCGAGAGTGAACTGGGACGTCTACCACCGGCACCCGTAACCATCATGCAGATGGACCAAAAGCTCACGACGCATTATCAATCACAGCGGACCAGTCAGATCAGGCTGCTCAGGATCAGTTATGCATTGTCATTTCGGCTGATTTTTTAACGGACGCTGGGGAAACTGTTCGCACAACCTTAATGTGCGACACGGAAGCACAATAAGCCCGTTGACTGATTTAAACCATGACGTAACATGCTCCGGAGGTCAAAGAATTAGGGGAACAAGAAAATCAATACGTATAAATATTTTCCCGGCCAATTTTTCCCTTTTGCGTATTTGGTTTTGTTGATCGCTTCTCTCATCAAAGCCTGGAAGGGTTTTGATCTGAAGTCCTTGGCTTTTTTTGAGGATCTGCTTTCAGAACAGTATCAAGTATTGAACAATGGCTTGGCGGATGCGGTTTTGGGAGCTGCGTTGGCTTATGTACTGACTTCTTACCTGATGATTGAAAACACACACGAACGTGGTCTCGACGTTTTAGGTCATCCTTCTGCGCTTGCAAAAAAACTGGATAAAGCGACAAGGTTACTATTGATTGGCATCCTATCGCTCAAACTATTTATCCCTGTAAACGCCGATCATTTACTTTTCATTATTTTCGGAATTTCGGCGCTGATCTTTTTTAATGGATGGACACTGAACCTCACAGGACCGATATCCGTGATGATAAATGGGAGAAATGCCGGTTACTTTGTGTCTTTGGACTTCTTTTGCCTATTTATATCGCTTCTAACGCTTGTCTTAATTCAAGTGCGTTCTGCTTGGCCGTACGCGCTTCTTAACTATGCTCTTTTGCTGCTGTTGACACTATTTGCTATAATTGTAGCCGGCGGGTCCATTTTGAGATTCTGGGCACACAAATCAGTACTCCGCGCGCTTACGGTCAGTTTGATCGATGAACCGCGGATTCAGCAAAACAAAAGTTAAAGGTGAACATGATACTGCTAGTTTTTGTAAACGGACGAATAGCCTTAGTAGCTGGTGCTGCGGGCTTTGGACTCGAAGATTACGTTTTGATCTGTGTGCTAGGCTTGAACAAGCCGTCGTGTCGGCAAAACTTCTGCGCGAACTAACATGGCTTCGTTTCTAACAACTCTCTTTTTGGCGATCTTAAGTGTGTACTTTGCGATTGCACTTTTTTCCTATCCAAGGACCAAAAGTCCTGCTGGTTTCTTTAACGTTGCTTCCAAGTCTCAAATGCGGATCACAACCGTATTCGGCAATATTACTCTTGGAACGGGATTTGCTTATTTAACGACAACTGGATCTACTTTGGGACTAGGCGCGCTTGCGGGTCCGTTGGGCGTGTTGGTAGGCTTCGCTTTGCTGGCAAAACTCGAAGGAGTGATATCGCTCTACAAAGACAACTCGGGAGTGGCTCCACGGAACTACGCCAACTTCCTATCGAACACCTCACATTTCACAAAAATTAGTTTTGTTTTTAACCTCGTAAGGCTCCTTGTTTTCATGTGCCTAATTGCTTTTGAGATTTGGCTTTCATCGAAGTATCTATCTGCTATTTTCGGTTTCGGTCCCGATGGAGCACTGGTCTACGCGTCAGCAACAATTTTAGGTTGTATGGCGATTGGCTACTCTGTGATCGGGGGGTTCCCGGCAGCACTAAAGACAGACTACGTGCAAGCATTCACCGTCTTATTATTGATTTTGTTTCTTTTGTTTGCTGGTTTTTCACAGCCTGGGTTGCAACAAAGCCAAACTAGTATCGCAACTTTGCTCGAATCTACGCCAGCAACAACTTTGCCATGGTTACTCGCGACGCTTGCGGTGTTCGCTACAGCGGTGGCAACACAGTTTTATAATATAATCAACACTTCCGCGTCTCGTAATCGTTCAAGTGAGGAAAATAACTCGAGCTTTTTGGTGGTTGGATTCTTACAAGCCACCGTAATCTTCCTAATTTTAATTATTGGTGTCGTATTTTCCTCAAATCAAGGAGGGCAAGATCTTGTAGCGTTTTTCGGTCAACAAGCTTCGGGAACATCGATGCTTGACGGCGTGCTTGCTGCTCTAATTCTAATTGGGTTAACCTCAATTATCTTTACCACTGTGGACTCAGCAATTGTTTCGTTGGCGCAGCTTTCAGGAGACCTGCTGGGGCTAGATTGTGACTCAGCCGAAGATGCGATTTGGCCACGTCTTTTGTCGGGTCTCATTGGCTTTTTTACTATTCCGTTCACGATTTGGCTTGTTTACATGAATTTCCCTATTATGGATGTGGTTTTCGTAATTCTTACCCCCCTAGGCGCTATGGCCGCCTACCTAGCTGCAAGCATCTTTGTTGCTGTGAAGAAACGAAAACAGAAGTCAAATTTATGGGCGGACATAAGTTGCGCTTTTTTTGTCATCGCTGTGAGCGCTAGCCAATTGGCAAACCTTTTTGAACTCCCGGAAGGCTACCTAGGAGCATATACACTCGTATCTTTTGTTCCGGCTGTATTGATCTTAGCCTACGGACTGTTCATCAAGAAAACGCGTGGCAATACCGCCGCTCAGTAATTGGTAGTGTTCTTCCAGCTTCAAATCGGGCTTTATCCCTGAGCCTTGATCCAAGGGCTTTATTTGACAAGCGTCCGAATTGTTCTCATACGCCCCGCTTCCGAGGTATGCGCCGCACTTGGCGTGCCCCCATCGGGTGGCCCGGTTTAAATGTTAGTGCATCGTGGTCCTCTGGTCCATCGGGACGGTGCTTTCCGGCGCTGGTGGGCGATATCCCTGGCCAGGAGATGGGCAGGAAGTGAGGAAACGGTGACAAGTAAGTTGCAAAGTTACCGATGTCGGCTTGACAGCCGTACAGCCGTCGCAGAGCCTAGCGTCACTTCCGCAACGGTAGGTGCTGATGTTTGATTTGCTAAGAAAAAACTGGGGAAGAGCACTTGGTGAGGTGTCGGCCTCGATGGTTGGCGCGCTAGGGGCTATCTTCCTCGTGGCGCTTGCACTATGGGGCCAGAAAGCCAGTCCACGCTTATGGGATGCCTTCTACAGTTATTTCTCGGGCGGACAAATCGGTCTAACCATTTTATCTGTCGGTGGCGTAACATTCATTGCGCTGCTTAGGCACAAGCCAACACATCCCATTCTTGCGGTGCTTCTCTATATTTTTCTGTTTGGGCCAATGGTCATTACCGCTTTCCTTATTGGTCTAAATCCTGGGTTCATACCCAATGGTCTGTCACAAGATGTTCTTAGGTGGCTTTGGTGGATCTTCTTTGGCCTGCACGCCCTTTGGTTTTTCACCCTGCTCTTAGAGCCAGTCATACCGAATGCGCAGGAAGCTGGTGAAGCACAAGAGAAACGCGTGCGCGACATAAAAGCGAGGGCAGTAGACCGTGCTTAACGAATTAAAATTGCCTATTACATTTCCCGTATCGAAAGTCTCGCAGCCGATTGGAGACTTTTACGTTGGTCGACTGGACGCACGGACCCTAGTAAAGATTTCTTATACTGAGATTCGTGCATTTCTTGAAGGGACGCAAGAGACAATTGCCGGCATCCAGCGCGAGCGGTCGGAGAAGCGTATCAAAGAAATTGAGAAATATGTAAACTTGGACTATGCGACTTTTCCAACGTCGATAATTATTGCCGTTTCTGCTGACTGTGTGCAGTTGTTGCCATACAACTCGGCAGCAGACGCTGTCGTTCGAGGAGAGCAAGAAGAGGAGATTGAGCTCGACCCAAGAGCGAGGGTTTTTTCGTTGCAACTGATGCCTTTCGGAAATCCAGGTGATGAAGACTTCGTGCCAGTCGAGAAAATTGCCTTCATTATTGACGGCCAGCATCGTGTTGCTGGGCTTGAAGGGCTGGAAGATGGGCGCGAGTTTGACGTCAATGTTTCGGTCTTTGTTGGCGCGTCAGATGCCGACAAGGCGGAGATCTTCGCGCGGGTTAACCAGGCACAAACCAAGGTCAATCAAAGCCTAGTTGTGGATTTAGCCTCTTACTATGAGGAGAGGGGGCCAGTTAAGTTTGCACATGAAGTCGTTTTAGCGATGAATCGCGACCGGGAGGGGCCTTTCCACGATAAGGTCAAGCGGCTTGGCAAAGCGGATCCTGGAAAGGGGCGAATTCAGACGCTGGCACAGGCAACAGTCGTTAAACCTATTGTGGACTACATTACGGCGGATCCTGAGGTAGAACGCAATAAGCGTTATCGCGGTATTTTTGGTTCTCGTCGAAAGAGCGATGAATGGAGAAGATTCATATTTCAGCCGTTCTTTGATGAAGACGATGATAGTGGTGTGTTCCTGTGCCTTACGAACTATTTTGGCGCAGTAAAGGCGAAGTGGCCTGTTGCATGGGATGACGCACCGCCAGGTGTAATTCTGAACAGAACAACTGGCTATGCGGCGCTCGTGCGTTTTCTGAGACCAGTATATTTGAACAACTGTGACGTCCCAGGTCAAATCCTGACACGAGAAGCCTGTGATAGGGTGTTCCAGAACATAAATATTGATGCAGCCGATTTGAACAAGGATGAGTTTGTTCCTGGGAGTTCAGGAATATCGAAACTGTATCGCAGTCTGATGTCCGAAATGGGCTGGGAAACTTAAGTTGTCGATTTTTGAAGGCTTGATAACTGCTGGATTTGATGTGGCCATCCGCAACCACGCGGGGGCCATCTTGACGGTAGACTTTCCCGATATCGCGGAAGAATTAGAAGACGCGTTGTTGGAGGTGCGGATCCCGGCGGAAGAGTTGATAGGCTCGGGCGGCGGGGAAGCACAATCGACGCAACGCCTGCGGCGGCGACTCTATGAGGCGGCCTGGCCGAAGCACCACTTTGATTTCAAGTTGATTGTGGATGGCATTGAGACCGTGGCCATGTCGCACGAGATTGATCACGTGCGCCGGGCCGATGGAGGCACAATTGCGCTAGAGATTGAATGGAACAACAAGGATCCATTCTTCGATAGAGACTTGGAAAACTTCCAGCGGCTACACGCGCAATCGGCCATTTCGGTGGGCGTACTCATTACGCGTGGCGCAAGCCTTCAAGACAATATGTTGGGCATCGTCCAGCGTTGTATTGAAAAGCACGGGTTCATTGATGAGTCCGCGATGGTCGAGCGTTTTAATATGAAAGAGCGCACGCGGCGCCAGGCGGACGCGGTTAAGAAATTGGTGGACCGCCAAGTACCATTTGCCGAAGCCTTCTCACGGCAATTTGTCAGTGACAAGTTCGGTCAGGCAACGACGCATTGGCGAAAGTTGGAAGACCGTATCTATCGCGGTGTGGGTAACCCATGCCCGCTGCTGTTGATTGGATTGCCCGCAAGCGTTGTGGCGGAATAACTATTCAGCCGCTGGGACGCTTGCCGAATTGTAAGCGTAAGTTTTCCAAGACGGTTTGTAGTCGTCTTCTGCTTGGTTGCCCCAAACAGTCCAGCCAGAACGCTTGCCGCGCCCGAAGAGTTCCAGAAACGGCCCCCAGGAACAAGACTCGATAATCTGGTACTGTTCGTCGGGTTTGCGGCTATGTTCGCGCTTTCGGGTTTTCATCACATCGCTGTCCGGCTCGGCGGCTTCGATGTAGTTTACTTGGCTGCGTCCAGGCCCAAGGGTGCGCACATCTTTGCCACGCACGCCGAACAAGAGGATCTCCGTCACATTGCGGAAGTAGAAGCCAACGCCGCGCCCATCTGGGCCACCGTCCTTGCGCACCTTCTCCCAAACAATGTTGGATTTATATTCAAAGCCCCAAGCTTTCAGTACTTGGAGACCTTCGGGCAAGAGGGCGTTGGGCACCCAAAGGTAGCAGTGTGCCCGATCTTCGAGGTGCTGGGCCACTGGCAGAGCGCAAATTTCTTCCATCTCCATCGTGGGGTAGCGGGCAAGGCGCTTGTGCTCTGGTGCGATCTTGCCTGTGCGGTTCTGAAAGCGCCATGGCGGATCTGCCATAACGGTTGCAAACTTGTCGCCGCCAAGAAAGGCTTGCAGGTCGTTCGCTGCTGTCATGGTTTTCTCCCGCTTTTGGTTGTACACATTTGTAGATCAAGATTTGGTGCCCGGCAATGAAACATCGCCCAAACTTGGCAAGAATCCGTTAATCGCTGGTGAGCCAGCGATTAACGAGGGGCGCACGGGCGCGATGGTCGGGCTTGCCCGGATCCCGCGCGACGGGGCAGGCCGTTCCAGGAAACGCGCTCGGTGAGCGCGCGGGAGATGCCCATTTCAACACTGCTGCTCGGGCAATATTTGCAGAGGCCGGAAAGTCTTCACCGTCCAACTGGGCCGAGAGCCTTAGGATTTCGATGTTGCGTGCAACCCTAGCCATTGTCTTGGCGAGAGGTGATAGCGCATCGGCGAAACTGGTTGCCATGGGGTGCCTTTCTAATTTTGTAACTGCCGCTCGCGCTTCCCCTTGGGGGCAGCGGTGCGCGTTTCGCGGATGTGAGCGAGGAGTGTTTCGGCGGGCTCATCAGTGGGGTCATGGGGTGCAAGGTCGCCTGCGAAGGCTTTGGCCTGAATACGGCTCTCGAGGTGGCCCAGCAGTTTCAGAGCCTTTGCGGCCTCGGCGGCGAGACGGTCGATCTTGGCGAAGGCGGTCATAATCACGATCATTCGCGACGCCAATCATCAGCGAGCAACTCTTGGCCTGATCCTGGCAGACGGATCGTCCAGTCTCTCCAGCCGTTCCGGCTCGTCTGAGTCACTGCTTTCGATGCAGATGAAAACGAGAAGTGTCGCCCCTTCAGGCCAATTATCTCCAAAGCACCATTTCGTAAATTGCCAGTAAACCGCTTGCCACCGTACTCGAACACGCACTGTGTTCCCTCTGGCAAGGCTGAAAATGCCCGGCTACCCGCTTCGACAGCGTCGTCCTCTGCCATTGGCAGAGGCCGCTCCCAGCGCATCGCTGCGATACAAAACAAATCATGGCCGCGTTGCTTGATGGCCGCCTCGTTCCAGACTTTGTCTCCTGAAAGTTCCCGGTTCAGGGCAAGCGATGATTGCGCCCTTAGCGCTGGGAGCTTCACAGAAAACGGGCCATTCGAGACCGTCACATTCAGCGGATGCGTCAGAAGAGTGAGATTTCCCAACTTGTTGATGTATGTTTCGCGTGTGAGCTCTTTTTCTTGCACATCCGCTTCGCTATCTGCTTCAACTGGCCAGTTCGCACGCCAACTCTGTGGCATGATGTGTTCAATCGTCAAATCGGACTTGATCTCTATTTCTTCATTAAGCTTCGTGCGTTTCTGTTGTTCGATGGCCTCCAGAATATAACGGAGTCTTGGCTGCCTAGCGTTGCGATACTGATCTCGCGTCAACCAAGCGCGCCTGAATTCTTCATCATCAGGCCATCTATCAATGTCGGACTTGCGATTTGAAAGATACTCTTTCAGCGTCTCAACAATTGAAGTTTGCATGCGCCGGAGGCGATCAATAATACCTACGAACCCTTTATTGTAATTCTTCGTTGTCAATCCGCAGATATCTCGGCGAAGAATATAACTCTCCAGGATCTCTAGGCTCTCTTCCAGCTCTACAGCGCTTCCAGAACGCGCGATGTAAATTACCAAAGGCATGGCTGTTGAGACATCAAAAGCATCTGCAAATCGTCCAAACCTGCCAAGCGCATCCTCCTTTGACTGCTCGAACAGTCTTTGTTCCACAGCGGCAGTCGCAGAAATCGACGTCAGCTCAGCTTCTGAGGTTGAAGGTGGCATTTGATCCAACACCCAGCGCCGATAACTGGAAAAAAGTTGATCAACTGCCACGAGTTGTCCAAGCTGCATCGCAAGGTGATCCGTAAGCATCCAGTTGATGCGCGAGGTCTTCTGCCGCCCGCGCGAGGCGGTCTGCTGCCAAAAGGGTCTATCCAGCGGCAACCAATGTTGCTTGTAGAGCTTATCAACGTTGAGGCTCGCGTCTTGCTGCCCCAATCCAGTGGCGCGCTGAAAGATGAAATTGCGCATCAGATCAGCGGGGGTCAGTTCGATACCTCGGCTATTCAGGGTCTCGAAGATCGTTTGCGGATCATCCCCTGCCTCAAGTTCTATCGAAACAATTGCAAGGCCGTCTTTTAGAGCCTCGTAAAGAATGTCGAACTTGAATTCTATGGTTTCAGGGTCGTCGGCTAGCACATGATCTGCAATCTTTGATTTGAAAAAGCCATAGGCGCTGTGAGCAAGCGTGACAGGGTCCACCGCCTCGTCAACAAGATCAGGGATATCCGTGACGTCCGCCTCAGGGTCAATTATCGCGATGAAAGCCCGACGATCAGTCAGGGTCGGCCATAACTTGTACCGCTCGACGGCATGCCGCTCCATAACGCCTTCATTTAAAAGAAATTTCGTCGATTCTCTCTCGTATTTCGATTTATGTTCTTTTGCCACATCCCGCAGCGCGGCCAGAAGCAATTGAAAGGTGGTCAGGCGCTGCTGGCCGTCGATGACTTCATAGGCCTGCACTTGCATTCCATAGGTTTTCACCTGATTAATAACCATCGCCCCCATGAAATGAGGGGTCAGCGATGATCGATCAACGTGCAATTTGCCAACTGCCCTGATGATATCATCCCACAACAGTTCAAGATTGGCCTGTCGCCACGCATACTTGCGCTGATAAAGTGGGATAAGATACCGTCTTTTGCTGTCGAAAAGATCAATGATTGATCGCGTAAATGGTTTCACTGTCGGTCATCCTTAATCGCGTTGGATTTCTTTTCGCTATAATTTCTTTCTGACATGCCCAAACCCGTCAACGCCGTCTGCGCCGTGATGTCTGCGTAGCGGCCCGCGCTTCGCGGATGCGGGCGAGGAGGGTTTCGGCGGGTTCGTCGGTGGGGTCTTGGGGGACCAGGTCGCCTGCGAAGGCTTTGGCCAGAATGCGCTGGTCGAGGTGGCCCAGCAGTTTCAGAGCCTTTGCGGCCTCGGCTTTGAGCCGGTCGATCTTGGCGAAGGCGGTTTCGATGCGGCGGACGATTTCGCGTTGTTCGTCGGTGTCGGGCACCCAGAACGGCGCAGCCATCAGTGAACGCTGATAAATCGCGGCAACGCTTGTGGTGGCGCTGATGAAGCCCTCAATGTAGCGCCGGAAGGGCGGTGAGGACATCTGCCAAAAGGCAAATCCGGGCAGGACATCCGCCGAAAAGCGCATGCGCAGTAGGTTGTTGTTGAACAGGTAGCCGTCCTTACCCTCTGGCCAGATCGCCACTTTGCCAACCAGTTCCGCACTATTCCGTGTGTTGAAAAGCAGGTCGTTCGCCCTCAACTGATAACGCTCAAATTCGGACGAGGTGGCCGCGACATACGTGAGGTCACGGTCATTCCACCTGCCAGCCAAGTCATAATGGTTCATCCGAATGTAGGGGTAGCCTTCGCCTGCGGTCTGTTCGGCCTTGCTTCTGACAAGGCCGGTTTCGGCATGCTCCAAACACCCCGCTATGGTGGTATCGAACCCTGCATCCCATGCCGTCCGAAACGCTGCCTCAAGAACCGCCGTCCGATATCGCTCCACCAGCTTTTCAATGGCGGTGAGGTGGGTGCGGGCGGTGGTGCTGCGGGCGCTGAGGGTGTCGAGCTTGCGCACAATCCGCCGCTGCTCGGGGAGTGGCGGGAGGGGTGCAGCTGTGTCAGCGATGTCCCCCAGACGCAAATACTTGATCGTGCTGCCCCGATTGTCTTTTGTGATCTCTGGCAGTAGCGACTTTAGCGCAACAAAAGTGAACCCAAGGTCAATTTCGTGAGGCTGAAGAACATAAGTTCTTTGGTAGGCGTTAAATTTCCCCGTGTATTTGTGAAGATTGAAGTTGCCATTGCCTGCGAGGAGGACTGCCTCGCAGTCAAAAGCAAATGTGTCGATACGCGAAACCTGCTCGGCACAAGTGAAGAACGGATATTGGCCGTTTTCGGTCGCTGCATTAGCGTCAAGTTTCCCGGTCGATATGTCTAGCCAGTCCGCCAACCGGCTTTGTGCCCACCCTTGTGGCACCCCCGTCATTCCGCAGCCTCCACCATCGGCGCTGCATCTAGTTCCTCGACAAGCCCTTCGATCTCTTCCAGTGCGGCCCGCAGATGGCCCATGATCGCGGCGGCGATCTCATCCGGTTCGGTCATCTCGTCTTCGGGATCGCCGCTTTCATCGCGCAGCCATGTCCAATCGAGGTTGTCGCCTCGCGCAGTGATCTGATCCCGCGTCAGCTTGCGCCAGCGGCCCGTCTCTGCGCCACTCTCGCCGCCCTCCTCGCGCTCCGCCCCACCCTTGGGGTCGCTACCGAACAGCCGCTCAAACTCCTCAAAATGCTGGGCCGTCAGGGCGTTGGTCTTGCCGAAGGACGGCATGTTGGTGCGCAGGTCGTAGAACCAGACGGCTTGCGTTCCCTGCACCTTGTGGTTGGCGGGATAGACCTTGTCGGTCACGCGGGTGAAGAACATGACGTTGGTTTTCACGCCTTGGGCATAGAAGATGCCCGTGGGCAGGCGCAGGATGGTGTGCAGGTTGCAGTTCACCATGAGAAAGCGGCGCAGTTCTGTGCCCAGCCCATCGCCGAACAGGATGTTGTCGGGCATGACGATGGCGCAGCGCCCGCCCGGTTTCAGCATGCGGATGGCATGTTCAAGAAAGGGCATGGGGCCCACACGTTCGCCCGCTGTCAGGGTGAAGTCTGGCCGGTTGACGCCGCCCGGCATCTTGTTGAAGGGCGGGTTGGTTAGGATCACATCGGCACGGCCAAGGGCCTCGCCCTGCGGCGCGCAGCTGTCTTCGCAGCCGACGAGGCTTTCGATGCCATGCAGCAGCATGTTCATGACGCATAGGCGGCGGGTGTCGGGCACCCATTCGTGCCCCCGGAACGCTTGGCGGCGCTGGAAGCGGCCTTGATCCTCGGACAGTTTGAAAAGGTCGTCGGTCGCGTCCTTGATGTAGCGGTCGGCGGCAATCAGGAAGCCGCCGGTGCCGGTGGCGGGGTCTTGGATCACTTCGCCCGGTTGCGGCTGGATCAGGCGGATGATGCTGTCGATCAGGGCGCGGGGCGTGAAGTACTGGCCCGCCTTGGACTTGGTGTCCGACATGACCTTTTGCATCAGGCCTTCGTACATGTCGCCAAGCCCGTCTTCGCGGGCGGTGAACCAGTCGATCTTGTCGATGTTCGTCGTCAGCGTTTTCAGGTCTTTGGGTTCGCGCAAGTGGGTGATTGCATCGGTGAAGATGGCCAACACCATGGGGTTATGCACGATTTCCGGGTCGCCCAGATCAAGCAGCAGCTTCTTGTAATAGCGCAGCTGGTCGCCGCCTTCAGCCTTGGAAAGCTCGGTCCAGCTGTATGCGGGCGGGATCAACGTGGTCTGGCCGGTTTCCTCCAGCATCTTGAGGAACAGCAGATAGGTGAGTTCGTTGACATAGTGCATGATCGAGATGCCAGCGCCTTGCAGCGTCTTGGCCTCGCGCCAGAGTTTGGCAACGATGTCGGCGGTATTCGGGTTCATGCGCTCACTTTCCAGAGTTCTTCGTTGAAGTCGTGCAGGATGGTTTCCAGCTCACCATTAAACACCTTGTTCAGCCGGTTGAAGCCACCATGGGCCGCGAAGTTGCCATGGTCGATGCTGTCGCGGTCGAGCACGATTTCCTTGGTGATTTGTTCTGCGATTCGGCGCAGCCATTGCTTTTGCGGATCGGTCCATTTGGTCTTGGCGAGAATGGCCTTGGTGGCCTGCTGGACGCGGGTTTCAAAGGGGATCAGCGGATCGCCAAGCGCGGCTTGACGGACAAAGCCGATGATTGAGGCCGCGATATCCTCGTTCGAGGCGTCGTTCCACGCACGGCGCAGGCTGGTTTCCGAGAAGCCCATCTTGTCGAGTTCCAACCGCAAAGACCGCAGTTCGGCCCGCGTAAGGTCGCGCGGGCGCTGAACGACGACCGTGAGCGCGGCGATCTGGTTCTGGTTGTTTTTCACAAAGGACTGGAAGGTGTCGAGGAAGTCCTCGGGCTTGTCATACTCGCCATAGCCAGTGGTGACGGCGTGCATGCTGTCAGGATGATGCGAGATCGGGATCAGGTTCGGCCCCGAGCCGTCCGGGTTCCAGTCGAGAATTTTGCCAAGGCCCGCGTATTTCTTGGCATGGGCGGCGGCATCGCTGGGCGAGCCTTGGCGCAGCCGGTCGCGGAGTTGTTCGACCGTTTCGCCGGTCAGGTCTTCGACCTTCTGGGCGACCTTGCTGGGCAATTTGCGCAGCTTGCGGTGCAGCTTGGCCAAAACCTGATCACGGACAAGTTCGCGCTGGTCTTCCTCGGTCACGGTGGCCAGTTCATCAAAAAGCTGTTCGAAGGTCAGCTTCGGATTGCTGGCAACGGGCTTCATCTGCGTGAGGTCTTGAAGGGTTGCGTAGAGGTCCACCGCGTCGAAAATACGGAAGACTTCCTTGCCAATGTCATCACAGCGGCGGGTGGCCCGGCCAAGCATCTGTTCATAGAGAATCCGGCTGTTCACGCGGCGGATGAACACGAGGTTCGTGATCTTCGGCACGTCGATGCCGGTCGTCAGCAGGTCCACCGTCACGGCGATTTGCGGGAAGGCATCGTTGCGGAAGGATCGGATCAGGGTGCCGACTTTGTCTACGCTGCCAGTGATCTTGCGAATGGCGGCATCTTCGATCGACCCATACTGCGCAGCGAAGGCCTTTTTAAGTTCATTGACGACGATATCGGCATGCGCATCTGTCGCAGCAAAGACGAGGGTCTTTCCTTCGAGGCTCGGGTCGATGTGCTTGGCCAGTTCTTCCGCGATGACCTGATTGAAGGGTTGGGTGATGACCTTGCGATTGAAGGCTTCGATCTGAAAGCTGAGCTCATCCGGGGCGGTTGCGTTCTGCACCTCGCCCGTCTGGCTATCCAGAAGCTCAACGTCTTCACCCGCCTCAAACGTAATACCGGCCTTGGCAAGCGCGGTCTGGAAGCGGATCGGGGGTTCGTGGTCAATCAGCCAGCCATCAACCACGGCTTCGCGGTAAGTGTAGGTGTAGATGGGTTCTCCGAAAATCTGGGCTGTGTGCAGTGCGGGCGTGGCTGTTAAGCCGATCTTAACCGCGTCGAAGTGTTCCAGAACGCGGCGGTATTTCGAGACGTAATCCTCTTGCCCCCTGAAACTGAGCTCCGCATCCGACATTTCCCGGTCTAGAAGATAGCCACGGTGACACTCGTCAATCACCATAAGGTCATATTGACCAATGGGCGGAACGTCAGCGGGTTCGGCGTTGTATAGCACCCGTTTCACAAGCCCTTGGATCGTGCAGATGTGAACGCGGGTCTCAGGGTCAGGCTTGATGTCCTCAAGCCCTTTAATGCCGAACAACTGGCCGAATGTCTTTGGCCCTTCGATGGCCGTGCTCATGAATTCGTCGGTGGTCTGCGTCCCCAGGGCTGAACGGTCAACGACGAAGCAAATGCGCCGGAAACGTTTGGTGGCCAGCAGGCGATACAGCATCGCGATGGCCAACTTGGTTTTGCCAGTTCCTGTAGCCATCGCCACAAGCATTTCACGCTTTTCAGTGGCGAGTGTCTTCTCGACCTCCCGGATCGCCGCTTCCTGATAGGGGCGCAGATCGAACCCGAAATCAAAAGATCGGGCCTGCAAAGCGGCTTGCGACTTTTCCTTCTCCACTTCGAGCATGGAGATGAGTTCTTCGGGCCGGAACCACCCTACCAAGGCGCGCCGCAGATTATTGGGCAGCCGCACATCTCGGAACCAGATGCCGCTCTCAGTTTCAACCTGTTTCAGATAGGGGCGTCCATTCGTGGCAAAGACAAACGGAACAATAAAGCCGTCACCCCAAGTCTCTGAATTACCAGACCAAGAAAAACCCTTCGAATAGCGCTCTGCCTGATCCACTGCCGCAGAAATGTTCTTTCGGTAACGCTTGGCCTCAACGATCCCGACGCAAGTTTCGCCCACGAAAAGCGCATAGTCGGCTGGGCCGGACTGCGTAGGCCATTCCGCTATCGCAATATGGCGACCTTTCACAGGCCGCGTGCCTTTGCCGCAGCGCAAATCAACACTGTGGGCTTCCCAGCCCCGATCTCGCAGTTGCTGGTCAATCAGGGCGCGGGTGGCCTGTTCATCCAGGTCGATTACACCAGCCGCTTCGTTGGCGGCTGTCACGAAGGACATCTTGGCGGCAGGCGCTTGTCGCTGCGCTTGTTCGACGAAATCGCGCAGTTGACGATCTGCATCTTGCGCAAGGGCTTCCCAAGTTTTCCTTTCTTCTTGCTCCCTTTGATGCCGCATCTCAGCGGTTTCCGCTGCCAAGCGTGCTTCTCGATGCGCCTCCTCTGCCCTTTGGGCTGCGCTCAATGCCTCGTTGCGCTCGACACGAAGGCGTTCGAGTTCTTGCTGTAGTTCTACATTCGGGTTCTGCGGCGAGGAAGGCGGCAGGAACGGCGTTGTAGCAAAGTCTTTCTCGGCTGTGCTAGTGCGGACGTGCCAGACCCCGAGTTGGACAGCCATTTTCAAGCACGCCAACGCCTCCCGGTGATTGCCTGCGCCGTCATGGACTGCAGCGTTGCCTAGTTTCCGAATGTGGTGGAGAATATCAAGAACCCGATCCGGGGCTGACCGTTCGTATTGAAGGCGGCGCAATACATCGGCTTGGGTTTCAGCATCATGCACAGTGCTGCCGACGAGAGCAGAATGTCGACGGGTCAATCTCTCAGCGAATTGCCGCAACTTAATCAAGCTGGTGCTGGGGTCGTCTTGAAAATAGCTCTCAGCGAGCCTGCCAAGGTTGGCAAGGTCACGATCTAAACGGTCGAGGAACTCGAAATTACTATGGTGCTGATCCATAACCTATTTCTGCGCGAACCTCGCCAAAGATGCAACTTAGCATCGCCTAGAACAGCGCCTCATCAGCAGTATCGTTGAACGTTGTCGCATCCCGCACATAGTACGCGCTTAAAAGGTCTGAGGCATATCCAGCCTGTACTCTTTCCATATGGTCGCTAAATCGCCCCGCAGCCGCGAGCGTTGGCTTTGTGAAACTCAACAAGCGCGGGAACTGGGCAGCGGTGAGTTTGACCAATAGGAAAGCTGATGTTGCGGCATTGGCCGGTATAGTCGGTCTTGGACCTGGTCTGCCCCCATCGGGTGGTCCGATTTGATTGTTAGTGCATTGTGGGCCTTTGATCCAGCGGAACGATGCTTTCGGGCGCGGGTGGGCGATAGCCCAATGCGCTGTGCGGCCTGACCGTGTTGTAGTGAACCCGCCATTGCTCGATCAGGATTTGGGCTTCCTTCAAGCTGTAAAAGATTTCGCCGTTCAACAGCTCGTCACGGAACCGGGCGTTGAAGCTTTCGCAGTATCCGTTCTCCCAGGGTGATCCCGGCTCGATATAGGCCGTCTTCGCTCCGACGGCGGCGATCCAGTCCCGCACCTTCTGAGCGATAAATTCCGGGCCATTGTCGGATCTGATGTATTCAGGCGGGCCGCGGAGGATGAACAGATCGGTCAGTGCATCCAGCACGTCCGTTGAGTTGAGCTTGCGATCGACGCGGATCATGAGCGCCTCCCTGGTGTATTCGTCGATAATGTTCAGTGTCCGGTAGACACGGCCATCTGCGGTGCGATCCTGGACGAAGTCATAGGACCAGACATGGTTGGGGCGCTCGGGCCGCAGACGCACGCACGACCCGTCGTTCAGCCAGAGCCGCCCCTTTCTCTTCTGCTTTTGAGGGACCTTCAGCCCTTCACGCCGCCAGATGCGTTCGACCCGCTTATGGTTCACACACCAACCTGCATTGTTGAGCAGGCCAGTGACCATGCGATATCCATAGCGCCCGTACTGATCAGCCAATTCAATGATGTCGTCGGTCAGACGCTGCTCGTCAGCACGGCCTTGCGGCATCTTACGCTGCGTGGATCGGTGCTGCCCCAGTGTGCGACAGGCCCGGCGCTCTGATACGCCAAGTTCCCGCCGCACATGGTCGATGCATTTCCGGCGACGCGAAGGGCTCAGAAGTTTCCCTTTGCTGCCTCGGTCAGGATCAGCTTGTCCAGGGTGAGGTCGGACACAGCCCGCCGCAATCGCTGGTTCTCTTTCTCAAGCTCCTTCAGGCGTGCGAGCTGAGACCTCCCCATCCCGCCATAGAGCTTACGCCACCTGTAGAACGTCTGCTGTGTCACGCCGATCTGGCGCACCGCCTCGGCGATCGTCGCGCCTTGTCCTTGCAGAACTTCAACCTGCCGAAGCTTCGATACGATCTCTTCGGGCTTCTCTCGTTTTCCAGCCATCGCTGATCCTCCAATTCACGGGACAATCTATCCCAGTTGGTGGACCACTTTCAGGGGGCTACTCCAATGTAGCGCAGGAATATTCCAAACTGATCCGTTGATCTGACTGAGCTGCATATTGATGACCGAGTCTGCACGTACGCCCGTAAGGATCAGCATGCGCAGCGCAAGTTGCGCCGGATCCTCGTCCGAGAGTGTCTGATAGAATGCGGGCACGTCTGACCACGGCAGGGCAAGACTGGGTTTTGCAGGTTTCTTGTTTTCTCCCAGGATGATGACGGCTTCTTCAATTATTTCGCGGTTTACGAGAAAACCTTTGGCTCTGGCATATTTGAACACGATCCGAAGCCGCGAGATCGCTTTCTTTCCCGTGACAGTTTTTTCATGCCAAATTGGTGCGAGGGCCCGGGCAATGTCATCTTGATCAATTTTGATGATCGGCATCTGACCCAGTTTGGGCAAAACATGCACACGAAGCGGACCCAGCCACGCGCCGTTTGCGTTTGCACCCTTGAGGCTCGGCTTTTGAGCCTCGAAGGTTGCCATGGCCAAGGCTTCCAGGCGACCATCGCGCGCATTGCCTTGCTGACGCTGCAGGCGACGCTCTTTGACGGGATCGATCCCCTCGTGGACTTGTTTGCGAGCCAGGTCAGCTTTTCGGCGAGCATCAGCAAGGCTGACAGTTTTCAGCGAGCCAAGGCCCATTTCCCTTTGCCGCCCCCATAAGTGGAAGCGAAAGATCCATTGCGCCCCACCATCCGCGCGCTTGTGAAGCCACAATCCTAGCCCGTCGCAATACTTGCCCACGGGCAAAGATTTGAGCTTTGCAACCGTAAATTCATTCGATTTTGCCATAAGAATATCCTCCAAATTATCTACATTCTAGCGCAACACTGCCCGAGCCATCCCGGGATGTCTTGACACAGTAACGCATTGTGATTTAAGGAAGATTAAATCCCGTGACACGCAGTGAAGACGCCTGACACGATAACGATACTCCTCCGGCGGGAGTATTTTTGCCAAAAAGAAGCCGCGGGTCAGCGTGATGCCACCTGCGCGATCTGATGAGGACAAACCCATGTCGTTCAATGCGACCGATTATCTGCCCTATGATTTCGCAAATCGCCGCCATATCGGCCCCTCACCCGAGGAAATGACCGAGATGTTCAAGGTGCTGGGCGTCGGGTCTCTTGAGGCCCTGATTGACGAGACGGTGCCGAAATCCATCCGTCAGGAAAAGCCGCTCGATTTCGGCAAGCCGAAGTCCGAGCAGGAACTACAGTTCCACATGTGGCAGACCGCGTCCAAGAACAAGGTCCTGACCTCGCTCATTGGGCAGGGCTATCACGGCACGGTGACGCCGCCCGCGATCCAGCGGAACATTTTTGAAAACCCTGCGTGGTATACCGCCTATACCCCCTATCAGCCGGAAATCAGCCAAGGGCGGCTTGAGGCGCTGTTGAACTTTCAGACCATGGTCAGCGATCTGACCGGGCTTGAGATTGCCAATGCCTCGCTTCTGGACGAGGCGACGGCGGCGGCAGAGGCGATGACCATGGCGCAGCGCGTGGCCAAATCCAAGGCCAAGGCCAAGGCGTTTTTCGTCGATGAGAATTGTCATCCGCAGAATATCGCCGTGATCCAGACCCGCGCCGCGCCCTTGGATATCGAGGTGATCGTGGGCAGTCCGGATGATCTGGAGGCGGACAAGGTCTTTGCCGCGATTTTCCAGTATCCCGGCACCTATGGGACGCTGCGCGATTTCACCCCCGAGATTGCAGCCCTGCACGAGCGCGGCGCGCTCGGGATCGTGATTGCCGATCCTTTGGCACTGACGCTGCTCAAAGAGCCGGGTGCCATGGGCGCGGATATCGCTGTTGGCTCGACGCAGCGCTTTGGCGTGCCGGTGGGCTATGGCGGGCCGCACGCCGCCTATATGGCGACCAAGGATGCCTATAAACGCGCCATGCCGGGGCGGATCGTGGGTGTGTCGATCGACAGCCACGGCAACCGCGCCTATCGCCTGAGCCTGCAAACCCGCGAGCAGCATATCCGCCGCGAAAAGGCCACGTCGAATGTCTGCACCGCGCAGGCGCTTTTGGCGGTCATGGCGTCGATGTATGCGGTGTTTCACGGCCCCAAGGGGCTGCGCGCCATCGCACAGCGCATCCACCGCAAGACGGTGCGTCTGGCCAAGGGTCTGGAGGCGGCGGGGTTCCATGTGGAACCGGGCGATTTCTTTGACACGATCACGGTCGATGTTGGTCTTTTGCAGCGCGGCGTGCTGCAATCGGCGGTCCGCGAAGGGATCAACCTGCGCCGCGTGGGCGAGACACGTATCGGGATCACGCTCGATGAGCGCAGCCGCACCGCGACGATTGAATCGGTCTGGCGCGCCTTTGGCATCATCATGGAGGATGCCGATTTCACACCCGAATACCGCATCCCCGATGTGTTGCAGCGCGAGAGCGACTATCTGACCCATCCGATTTTCCACATGAACCGCGCCGAGACCGAGATGATGCGCTATATGCGGCGGCTGGCGGATCGTGATCTGGCGCTTGACCGGGCGATGATCCCGCTGGGGTCCTGCACGATGAAGCTGAATTCCGCAGCCGAGATGATGCCGGTCAGTTGGCGCGAGTTTTCGCTTTTGCATCCCTTTGTGCCCGCTGATCAGGCGCTGGGCTACAGAGAGATGATCGACGATCTGAGCGCCAAGCTCTGTGACATCACCGGCTATGCCGCGATTTCCATGCAGCCCAATTCCGGCGCGCAGGGGGAATATGCGGGGCTTTTGACCATTGCCGCCTATCACCGGGCGCAGGGGCAGGGGCATCGCCGCGTCTGTCTGATCCCGGTCAGCGCGCATGGCACCAATCCGGCGAGCGCGCAGATGGTGGGCTGGGATGTGGTCGTCGTCAAATCCGCCGAGAATGGCGATATTGATGTCGAGGATTTCCGCGCCAAGGCGGAAAAGCATGCGGATAACCTTGCTGGCTGCATGATTACCTATCCGTCCACCCATGGTGTGTTCGAGGAAACGGTGCGCGAGGTCTGTGAGATCACTCACGCCCATGGCGGCCAAGTCTATATCGACGGGGCCAATATGAATGCCATGGTCGGTCTCTCGCGCCCCGGTGATTTGGGGGGCGATGTGAGCCACCTTAACCTGCACAAGACGTTCTGCATCCCGCATGGCGGTGGCGGGCCCGGCATGGGGCCAATTGGGGTCAAGGCGCACCTTGTGCCGCATCTGCCGGGGCATCCCGAAACGGGCGGATCTCAGGGGCCGGTCAGTGCTGCACCTTTTGGTTCGCCCTCGCTATTGCCGATTTCATGGGCCTATTGCCTGATGATGGGGGGTGCCGGGCTGACGCAGGCGACGCGGGTGGCGATCCTCAACGCCAATTACATCGCAAAGCGGCTCGAAGGGGCGTTTCCGGTGCTCTACAAGGGCCGGGGTGGTCGGGTGGCGCATGAGTGCATCCTGGATGTGCGCCCCTTTGCCGAGAGCGCGGGCGTGACCGTGGATGACATCGCCAAGCGGCTGATCGACTGTGGTTTCCATGCGCCGACGATGAGCTGGCCGGTGGCGGGCACCTTGATGGTGGAACCGACTGAATCCGAAACCAAGGCCGAGTTGGATCGGTTCTGCGACGCGATGCTGGCCATCCGCGAAGAGATCCGCGACATCGAGGAGGGCCGGATTGACGCGGAAAACAACCCGCTCAAGAACGCCCCGCACACGATGGAGGATCTCGTCAAGGATTGGGACCGTCCCTATAGCCGCGAACAGGGCTGTTTCCCGCCGGGGGCCTTTCGGGTGGATAAATATTGGCCGCCGGTCAACCGGGTGGACAATGTTTATGGTGACCGACATCTGATCTGCACCTGTCCACCGCTGGAGGACTACGCCGAGGCCGCAGAATAACCGCCTTTGGCAGCAAGAAGAAAAAGACGGCCTGTAAAGGCCGCCTTTTGTCCTGCTAAAATTACTCTTTTTAAATTATCCGCCCGTAAGAAAGGAAAGCGGACAAGCGACAGAAACGGATGCGCCATCACTCACACGAGCCGCCCTTATCACTTAACTTCACGCTAATGTGAGTGTCTTGAGTCTGTCATACCCCAAATGGGGTAAAGGCCGCGATTAATCGGCAAGCAATTAATCGGCGAGCAGTAATGTGAGCCGATCCAGAACCGGGCGCCAATGCCGGAAAAACGCCAGTTGCCCCGCATCCTCAAGCAGATGGAATTCGATCCAAGGGTAATCCCGGCGAAATTCCTCGAATGTGGCCAGCGGCACCTGCGGGTCTTGCGCGCCATTCATGAACACGAGCGGCAGCTCGCCACGCAAAGCCTCGACGTCTGCGCTCCAATCATCGAGTTGGCCAGACACAAGCTGTCGCGAGAACGCCGCATGCGCTGAATGGTTGTCGGAAAGGGCGACTTCGGACCCGGTGGCAAGCGCCTCGAACGCTTCCGGGTCTTCGATCGTCGCGACATCGGCGATCGAATTGCCATAAACCGCGTGCAGAAAGTTGCGCTTGCCGATCTTGCGCGCGAGAAGAAACCCCGCCTTGACCATGAAAGGCAAGAGATGCGGTGTATACTTTGCACCTGCCATGATGAAGCGATGCCATTTGTGCATACGCTCGAACTGTTCGCGGCGGGTAAGGGGCAACATGCCAGAACAGGCCACGATCCCACTGAAGGCCAAAGGATTCAATCGGGCCAGCTTCACCGCGTAATAGGCATCGCCACTCAGGCAAAGGATGGGACAGCGCGTCACCTTCTCGGCGCGCAGGACGCGCATGGTGTCATCGTAGAGCGCCGCATCATAATCCGCCCCCTGTGCCACCATATCCGACAGGCCATATCCCGGGCGCAGCGGCACAATGATTTTGAGACCACGTAACGTGGCGCAGGCTTCGGCCGAAGCAGGCCACCGGACCAACCCAAAATCTAAGGGGAGGTAAAGCACGGGCCGCCCCCTTGGTGCCCCAAGGATGAGATAATCCACGCGCCGACCGTCGGGCATGACCAGTGATTTGAAATCCCGCTCTGAAAGCGCTGCATAACCTCGGCTGACCACGCGTGGGCCCGGTGCCGCGCGAACGGTCATGGCGGTCATGTCGATCATCGAGAGCGCGAGACGCACCAGTTCTAATTGTGAGTGGGTCTCAGTCTTGGCGAGCAGCGACTTGATTTGCGCCCGGATCGTATCCACCGAGCGTCCGCGCTCGGCGGCAATCTCATTGACGCCGCGACAATCCACCAAATGGCACAGGATATCCGCCTCGGTCTGGGTCAGATCGAAGGCTTCGATCAAAATCTCACAAAACCCGGGGGGCATGCTTATTTCATTCGAGGCGGCGAGAACCAGAACCGCGCCATCGGGGGCAACACAGCGCTGCAACCGGAATACGATCAGATGACCCGCCTGCACCGAACGCACCCGAAGCACGGCGGTATCTTTTTCCCGGCTGTCGAAAAGAATGTCGAGGGCACCCGCGAGCGCGTCCATATCAGCCTCATGGATCGGCAGATCGAACAGGCGCGCGTTTTCAGGCAGGGCCATGGCCTGATGCGCGGCGGGATTTGCGGCTCGGATGTGACGGCAGCGATCCAGCAAGAGGGCAGGCACACGGTCAAACGGGGCCAGCATGGCGTCGAGCCCATCATGATCCGCGTCTTCAGGGGCAAGGCGATCAAGAAATGCGGTGGCGCGGCGAAAATGTTCTGAAATCTGGGGTTCGTCCAACAGACGCGGCGCATCCAAATCGACTTGCGCACGAAGAGGCCCAATCGCGCTTTCCCAATGGTCGAGAAGCGCCTCGTAGCGCACGGGATCGAGCGCGACATCATAAAGACGGTCGAGGGTCGCCGCCCGGTCCGCGTCGGACAGGGTGACAACGTCGACTTTATCCGCCGTGTGCCGGTTCGATGTCATGCCTGAAATCCGATGAGATTAAAACTGGCCGAAGCCACCATTAAGTCATGCAGAAATGGCGTATCAAAGGCAAATGAAAAGATTTTCTGGCTTCAGCTTTCCAAAAGACAGGCGAAATGATCCTTTAAACTGAGCCAAGTTGCCTCATTTGCAGCACTCAGGAGAGTTCCCTGAGTGATTGAAGTATTGTAATCGCGCCCATCCAGCATCCGCGCCACGCCGCCGGCCTTCTGACAGATGAGCACGCCCGCCGCATGATCCCAGGGGTTGAGAACCTCTGACATGACGAAATCGACGGCCCCTTGCGCCAAAAGACGGTATTCATGGCAAGAACAGCGCAGGGCGTTACACCGTCCGAGCGCGGGTAACAGGGGGGCCAGCTTTTCTTGCCGGTCCTTCGGCATAAGAGAGAAGTGCATATAACCTTGCAATTCTGCCAAAGCCCCGCCGCCTGACACGCGCACAAGACGCTCTGCACCCTGAACCGTCGCCATTCTCGCAGGCGCAGCCTCATCGGCGATAACCCAGTCATCCGAGACAGGGTCATACAGCAGGCCCAGCACCGGGCGGCCAAAGCGGGTGACGGCGATGATCACACCAAAAAGCGGCAGGCCGTGCACGAAGTTCCAGGTGCCGTCCACCGGGTCGATGATAAAGGCCAGTTCCGCCTCGGACACATCCTCGCGCAGGGTCGGCTTGGCTGCCACCGCCTCTTCGCCCACGATCAGCGCATGGGGAAACATCCGTTGCAGCCCCCGCGCCAGCATCGCCTCGGCCTGATGATCGGCCTCGGTCACCAGATCATGCGGCCCGGATTTGGTGCTGGCGTCGGCCCGTGTCACCGTGCGAAACCGTGGCATGATTTCGGCCCGCGCGGCGCGGCGCACGAGATTGACCAGCATGGTCTGTTGCGCTGGCGTGAGCGGAGCAGAAAGCGGGATAGGCAGCGAATCGGTCATGTCATCTCCTGTCGGGGCTCTGGTGGAGTGCCAGCCTTGGGGACTGAAATCAACGCGGCATTGGCCTTAAAGACCGGGGGTTTCACCCCCGGACCCCCAGAGTATTTCAGCCAAAAAGAAACCTGCTCGGCGCGGGCTTACTCGCGCGCGCGCAGGGTCCGTGCCGGACGCGCGCGCAGCGGGCCCAAGGCAAAGACAAGCCCCGCCAATAGTGTGACCAACATGCCGCCAAAGATGATCCCAATGGCAGAGGGCCAGATTACGGTAAATGAGGTGTCCATCACGAAATGGCTGACAGCCCAACCACCACCGATGCCAGCGCCCAAGGCCACCCCCCCGGCGGCACCCCCAAGGATAAGGGCTCGCAAAACGAGGCTGGTGAGGATCCGGCCGCGTGTGGCCCCGAGGGTCTTGAGGATGGCTGCCTCATAGGTGCGCGCGCGCTGATCGGCCGCTGCCGCGCCAATGAGCACCAGAAAACCGGTAAGCAGTGTGATTGACGCCCCCCATGAGGTGGCCGAGGCCAGACCCGCCAAGAGGTCGGTCACTTGGCTTAGTGCATCGCGAACGTTGATCGCGGTCACATTGGGGAACCGGTCGGTCACGTCGCGCAAGATGTTTTCCTCGGTTTCTTGGTCATCGGCATAGACTGTAGCGATGAAGGTATGCGGCGCGCCGGCCACCGCCGCCGGGTTCATCAAAAGGACAAAGCCCATCCCGACGCTGGAAAAATCCACCTCTCGCAGCGAGGTGATGGGGGCTGTGATGTCGCGCCCCAGAATGTTGACGGTGATTTCATCACCAATGCCGATGCCCATTTCCATCGCCTCTTCAGCGGCAAAACTGAGTTGCGGGGCACCGCTATAGCCTTCACCCCACCACGTGCCGGCGGTGATTGTGGTGCGGGCGGGCAGGGCATCGGCGTAGCTCACGGCGCGGTCGCCCTCGACCACCCAATGCCCCGGTGCCACCTCTGTTGCGGGGCGGCCATTGATACGGCTGATGATGCCTCGCAGCATCGGCGCATTGTCGATGCGGCTGACGGCTTGGTCGGTCTCTAGCCGGTCCAGGAACCAGTCCATCTGATCCTTTTGCAGGTCGACAAAGAAAAAGGAGGGCGCGCGCTCTGGCAGGTCGGCGGCGATGGCGCGGCGCAGGTTACCGTCGATTTGCCCCACGGCTGCCAGAACAGCCAGACCAAGGCCAAGCGAGAGCATCACCGGCCCTGCCGTCGTACCCGGCCCGCCAATTGCACCAAGCGCCCAGCCAAGGGCAGGTCGACCGCGCAGGCGCGGGCGCAGGCTGCGGGCCAGCCGTTGGACAAGCATGGCCGCCAAGGTGAGAACCAAAAGCGCAGCACCGATACCGCCCGCTGTCCATAGGGTGAGCGGGGTGTTGCCGGAAAAGAGTATTGCAGCCAAAAGAAGCAGCGCGATCAGCCCAAGGGTTGTGGCGATCCAAGGCCAACCGGGCCAGCGACGTGTTGCCCCCGCCGCTTCACGGTAGAGGGCGGCCGCGCGGATGTTTCGCGCGCGCGCAAGGGGCCAGAGTGTAAAGATCAGCACGCTGAGCACGCTGTAGAGCGCGGCCTCTGCCATGGGGGCGGCATAGGGGGCGAAGATGGCAGGCACGGGTAGCCGCGCCGCGATCACAGGCCCGAGGAGTACCGGCAGCCCCACGCCGAGGATCAGGCCGCCAATAATGCCAAGCAGCGCCAGCACGCCGACCTGAATGAAATAGGTCAGGAAAATCGTCCGTTGATCGGCCCCAAGGGTGCGCAATGTGGCGATGACCTGCACTTTGCCTGCAAGATAGGCGCGCAGCGCTGCCGAGATGCCAACCCCCCCGACCGCAAGCCCGGAGAGCCCGACAAGAACCAGGAACGCCCCAAGGCGGGTCACGAATTCTGCGACACGCGGGCTGGCGTTTCGGGCATCCGACCAGCGAAAGCCGGAGCCATCAAGCTCTTGCAGCGCGCGCGCTTCAAATGCAGCCAGATCAGTGCCCTCTGGAAGATCGAGGCGATATTTGGTGGTGAACAACGAGCCTGCGCTGAGCAGGCCAGAGCCGTCCAAATTGGCGCGGCTGACAATAGTCCGGGGGCCAAGGCCAAATCCTGCGCGTGTTTGATCCGGCTCTTTCACAAGTTCAGCCATCAGTCGAAACTCGCGTTCGCCCAAGCGAAAGGTGTCGCCCACCGTAATGCCCAACCGGGCCGCCAAAATCGGCTGCATCACTGCGCCGGGCACACCGCCCGCGCCACCAAATGCCACATCCAGTGGCATGTCGGGGGATAGAACCACAGTGCCCACCAATGGATACGCGTGATCCACGGCCTTCAACTGTGTCAGTTCGCGGCGTCCGTCAGGGGCAATCGCCATAGAGCGAAAATCCGCGATTTCCGAGACGGCATCGGCGTTGCGGGCCATCCACGCGTATTCGTCTTCGCTGGCGAAACGGTAGGTCAGTTCCAGTTCCGCGTCACCTCCGAGAATGGCTGCGCCCTGTTCGCTCATGCCTGCGCGGATGCTCTCGCGCAGGGTGCCGACTGCGGCGATTGCCGCCACGCCCAAGATCACGCAAGCCAGAAAGATGCGAAAGCCACGCAGGCCGCCGCGCAATTCGCGCCGGGCAAGGCGGGCCGCGATGCGCAGGCTCATGCGGCGGCCTCGACGCGGCCATCGCGCAGGCTGATCACGCGGTCGCAGCGTGCCGCAAGCTCTGGGTCATGGGTGACAAGCACAAGTGTCGCCCCATGCCGGTCACGCAGGCCAAAGAGCAGGTCGATGATGCTCGCCCCTGTCGTGCTGTCGAGATTGCCGGTCGGCTCATCCGCGAGGATGATGGCCGGGCGGGGTGCTGCGGCGCGGGCAAGGGCCACGCGCTGTTGCTCGCCACCCGATAGCTGCGAGGGGTAATGGCCTGCGCGCGCCGCAAGCCCGACGGTTGACAGTTCCTCTTGCGCGCGGCCATGGGCATCTGCAACGCCCGAAAGTTCGAGGGGAGTTGCTACATTTTCGAGCGCTGTCATCGTTGGAATAAGGTGAAAAGACTGGAACACCACGCCAAAATTCTCACGTCGCAAGCGCGCCAGTTGATCTTCGTTCATCGCCGAAAGGTCTTGGCCCAAGGCCGTGATGCGCCCAGAGGTGGCGCGCTCCAATCCGCCCATGAGCATCAACAGCGAAGATTTGCCAGAGCCGGAGGGTCCGATCAGGCCCAAGGTCTCGCCCTTGTGGACATCGAGTGAAATCCCGTGAAGTATGCGCACGAGACCGGCATTCCCCTCCAGTGACAGCGTGACGTCGGTGAGGGACAGGATAGGAGAACTCATGCGTTTGCGCCTGATTTACAAAGGTTTTCTGACATATGGGGCCGCGCGGCCCTTGGGCAAGGTGGTAGCGGCGTTTCTCTGCCTTGTCAGCCCCGTGATGGCGGCAGAGCCGGTCACGGTTCTGGCCCTTGGCGACAGTTTGACCCAAGGTTACGGCCTGCCAGAGCAGGATGGGTTGGTCCCGCAGATGCGGAAATGGTTGGAGGATCAAGGGGTTGAGGCGGAATTGATCAATGCGGGCGTGTCCGGCGATACCACGGCGGGCGGGGCGGCGCGGGTGGAGTGGAGCCTAACGCCCGAGGTGGATGCGATGATTGTTACCTTGGGTGGCAATGATCTTTTGCGCGGCATTGATCCGGCGGTCAGTCGCCGCAATCTCGAGAGTATCCTGAAAATAGCGCAGGCGAATGAGGTCGAGGTTTTGCTGGTTGGCCTCTCGGCTCCGGGCAATTACGGGGCCGAGTATAAATCTTCCTTTGATGCGATTTATCCAGAACTGTCAGAGGCTTATGGCGCGTTCTATGCGCCGGATTTCTTCGCGGGGCTGGGCGGCGGCGATCCTGCGGCTTTGCAGCAATGGTTTCAGGCGGATGGCATTCATCCCAATGCCGAAGGTGTGGCGCGCATCGTCGAGGGCTTGGGGCCGCACCTGCGCGCCTTGATCGAGGCGGCGCAGGCGGAGTAACGCCGACGCCCCTAGCTCCAGGGTTCGCGCAGGCCAAAGCGCTGCGCCATATCGGGCAGCGCGTCGCAGAGCATGTCGATGAAGGCAGCCGCTACCGGGCTGGGTGTGCGTCCGTCGCGCACCAGCAGGCTAACGCGCCGCAGACAGGCGGCATCGGCCAGCGGTCGCGTTACAACGCCGTCGGGCAAGGCGCGGGTGGCCAGCCCGGGCAGGATCGTGTCGCCCGCGTCGGCCTGCACCATCGCCAAAAGCGATGTCAGGTTGCGCACCGAGAGGCGCGCACGCGCCGCGAGGGTTTTGAACTCGGGCGTCGATAGTGCGCTGAGGGTTTCGTTCAAAATCAAGCGCTCGCCGCTCAGTTGATGCCACGCAAGCGGGCGCGTCTCGGCTGCAAGCGGATGTGCCGCGTTGCACACAAAGACCAAGGCATCGGTGAAAAGAGGAATCGCGCGCAGCCCGTCGGGCTCTGCTGCGGGGCTGGCCAGACCAAGATCGGTGTCCCCGCGCAAGAGCATTTCGCGGACGCTGGCGCTGTCGGTGTCGTAAAGATCAATTTCGGCCTCGGGGCGGGCCTCTACAAAGCTCTTGAGAATGGCAGGCAGGATCAGCGCCGCCACCGAGGGCACCGCCGCAATCCGCAGACGGCCCGAGTACCCCCGCGCATAGCCGGTGATCAGCTCTAGCGCACGGTCATGGTCGCGCAACAAGGGCCCCACAACATCGAGCACGAAGGTTCCGAGGTCTGTCAGCTTGCTTTTGCGGTCGCTTTCAAACAGCGGCCCCCCCAATTCCGCCTCAAGCTGCTTGAGGGTCATCGAGACCGCCGACTGTGTTCGGCAAAGGATTTCCGCAGCATCGCGGATATTGCCATGTTCGGTGACGGTGACAAAGGCGCGCAGGGCTTCGGTCCGGATCATGGCTGGCCTGTTGGATGTTTCAGGGAAACTGAAGTTGGATGCAGTTATATTTGTTTGCCTTAATTCGGTCAATCGCGGATCGTCTGCCGAGGCGGGCGAAGCCCCGCAAAGTGACGGATCGACGGAAAGGGACGAGCGTATGACGGTGCCACAGACCGGAAATTTCATTGCAGGCGATTGGCGCGGGTCAGACACGCGGATCGAGAACCGCAACCCGTCGGACGTATCGGATTTGATCGGCACCTATGCACAGGCCGACCGCGCCGATCTGGACGAGGCGATTGCAGCGGCGCGGGCGGCGCAGCCTGCCTGGTGGGCGGCTGGCATACAAAAGCGGCATGATGTGCTGATGGCCATTGGCACCGAGTTGATGGCGCGCAGCCCTGAGATTGGTGGCATGGTCGCCCGAGAAGAGGGCAAGCCGCGTACCGAGGGTGCGGGCGAGGTCTATCGTGCCGGGCAGTTCTTTTGCTACTACGCCGCCGAAGTGCTGCGCCAGATGGGGGATTTCGCCCAGAGTGTGCGCCCCGAGATTGATATTGATGTGCGCCGCGAACCTGTGGGCGTCGTGGCGATTGTCAGCCCGTGGAATTTCCCGGTGGCGACGCCTGCGTGGAAAATCGCGCCCGCTTTGGCCTTTGGCAATGCGGTGGTGTGGAAACCGGCCAATCTGACGCCGGCAAGCGCGGTGGCGCTGGCCGAGATCATTGCGCGACAGGATATGCCACGCGGTCTTTTCAACCTTGTGATGGGGCCGGGGCGCGCGGTGGGCGAAGCGCTGGTATCGCATCCCGGCATTGATGCCATCAGCTTTACCGGTTCGGTCAACGTCGGGCGGGGCATTGCCGCGGCTGCGGTGCCCAACATGACCAAGCTGCAGATGGAGATGGGATCAAAGAACCCGATGCTGATCCTCGACGATGCCGATCTCGATATGGCGGTTGCCCATGCGGCGGGGGCGGCCTTTGGCGGCACGGGGCAGAAATGCACGGCCGCCTCAAGATTGATCGTGCATGCGGCGGTGCATGATGAATTCGTGGCGCGGCTGGCGGATGCGGCGCGGGCGCTTCAGGTTGGGCATGCGTTGGACGCAGGCACACAGATCGGACCAGTTGTCAGCGCCGACCAACTCGCGCAAAATCTGGCCTATATCGAAAAGGGTAAGGCAGAGGGGGCAGAGCTTTTGTGTGGCGGAGAACGGTTGGAACGCGCGACCGATGGATATTACATGGCACCGGCGGTCTTTGCGGGCACGCGCAACGATATGGCGATTAACCGCGAAGAAATGTTCGCGCCAATCACCTGTGTGATCAAAGCCGCCAGTTATGACGAGGCGCTGAGCATCGCCAATGACAGTGAATTCGGTCTGACCGCTGGAATCATGACCCGCAGCTTGGCGCGCGCCAACCACTTTCGCGCCAATATGCGGGCGGGCACGGTGATGGTGAACTTGCCCACGGCGGGCACGGATTACCACGTGCCCTTTGGCGGGCGCGGCGCGTCCAGTTTTGGATCGCGCGAACAGGGGCAATATGCCGCCGAGTTCTACACGACCGTCAAGACCGCCTATGTGGCACGGGGGCTGCCGGAATGAGCGTGGTGATCGACGGGCTGCAATATGCCAATTGGTCGGAAAAGATATTCCGCCAGATGCGCGCGGGTGGCGTGGATGCGGTGCATGTCACCATCACCTATCATGAGAGTTTTCGCGAAACAGTCCTGAACATCGAGGCGTGGAACCGGCAGTTCGAACGGTTTCCGGATCTGATCTTTCAGGGGTTTGGGGCCGAGGACGTAACCCGTGCAAAAGAGACCGGGCGCACGGCGATTTTCTTTGGTGCCCAGAACCCAAGCTGTATCGAGGATGATATCGGGCTGGTCGAGGTTCTGCACCGGCTGGGACTTCGGTTCATGCAATTGACCTATAACAATCAGTCCCTGCTGGCGACGGGCTGCTATGAGTCAGAGGACACGGGGTTGACCCGGATGGGGCGCGAGGTGGTGGCAGAGATGAACCGCGTCGGGCTGGTGGTCGATATGAGCCATTCGAGCGAGCGTTCTACACTTGAGGCGATTGCCCACTCAACCCGCCCGATTGCGATCACCCACGCCAATCCGGCGACGTGGCATGCTGCGCGGCGCAACAAATCTGACCGCGTCCTTGGTGCCTTGGCGGAATCGGGTGGCATGCTGGGCTTCTCGCTCTATCCACATCACTTGCAGGGTGGCGGGGGCTGCACCGTGTCATCCTTTTGCGAGATGGTGGCGCGCACGGCCGAGCGTATGGGGGTCGAGCGGCTCGGAATCGGGAGTGACCTCTGTCAGGATCAGCCCGACTCGGTGGTGGACTGGATGCGGTCGGGGCGTTGGACCAAGGCGGTCGATTACGGCGAGGGTAGCGCTGACGCTCCCGGATTTCCGCCGATGCCAGAGTGGTTTCAGGATAACCGGCATTTCGGCGCGATCTCTGACGGATTGCGTGCCGTGGGAATGAGCACTGCAGAAGTCGAGGCCATCATGGGTGGCAATTGGCTGCGGTTCTTTCGCGAGAGTTTCGGGCCGAACGAGGCCGCGCTGTGACCTGCGGCGCGCTCAATCCGATGCCTGAGGCGGCGCAGTATCGGCGAAGCCCGGATGTTGTGATGCGTCTGGCACGGATGGGGGCTGCGCATCCGACGCGGCTGTCCTTTCTGCGCCAGATGTTGCGGCGCGTGCAGCAAGAGGGCTGGCAGTTTGACCGCCCGGTCTGGGAATTTGACGCGCGTGGGCAGGGGCGGGCGGTCTACCGCGCCATTGGTCCTGAGAGGACCTATAGTCTTGTGGCCTTTGGGCATGACTTGCCGGACGAGATGCGCTCGGATCGGGTAATCGCGACGGCGTGGGACGCGACCTTCACACTCTTTGATGGAACGCCTGATGCCGAGGATTTGGAGCGGCTGGCGTTGAATGTGCCTGTGCAAGAGGCGGGGCGCGTCAGTCCGCGTGAGTTGAGCCTGAGCCGTGCAAACAAGTCTGTTCGCCTCTTTGACCATGTGGTCGCACGGTTGGCGGCGGGGCAGCAGCCTGACGCAGCAGAGCTGACCGAGACCGGCTATTTGATGCGCACAACTGCGGTCTATGGCTCGGGCAAGTTCGGCGCTGCGGATCGCGCACGGATTGCCGGGCGCCCCGAAATGCGCGCACCGTTTCAGGCCGAAATGCTGTCGGTCTGGCTGACGCGGGCCTACACGGTTGATCTGGTCGAGCATCTGGCCCGGGTGCGGGGCGGCGCGCTTGCGGTGCCATTGGCCCCGGAGCTGCGGCGCATGCTGGGCGTAGGTAATTCTACCGGGCTTGGGATGGCCCCCTTTTTGGTGCGGCATCCGGTCTTGCTCAACAACTGGATGATGGCGCGGGAAGAAGCGTTGGCGCGGGTGCGCGCCAAAGCGACGGCCACACCCGAGACTTTGGCGGGATTCGAGGTGGCGCTGAAGGCCGCGCAGGTGAATGCGCAAGGTTGGCAGAGCGGACACCCGGTGCAACAGGCGCGGCTGCTGGAGTTGCGCGACGGATTGGCTGCGGTCTGCGCGCATCTGTGCGCGGGTTGGGACCCCCACGGCGATCATCCGTGGGATGCGCTCTGGCGCTGGGCCGAGGGGCTGCTACCGCTTGAGGCGCAAGAGGCGCTGGCCGCCGCGATGATAGAACCGCATGGTGATCTGGTGGATGGTCTGGCCGACTGCATGGCCGCCGACGAAGACAGCGCCTTTGGCATCGACGGTGCGATGACGGTGGCGCGGGCGCGGGCGATTTTGTCTGAGCGGTATGGCTGGGCAATGGCGCTGGATCATGACACGCCCGAAGGCTGCGCGCGGTTCTGGTATGTCTCCGAGGAAAAGCTCGAGCCGCGTTTGGGGGAACGGGCGGCAGAGCCGGGCGCAGAGCGCGAATTGCCACTGGATATCTCGCGGCAGGCGGCGGCCTTGGCGCGGGCACTCTTGGAGTGGCCCGAGGACGCGCCGATTGCAAAGGTCTTGCTGGCCGCGCCAGAGCATAGGCTTATGCTGCGCCGCGTGCAGATGGCGGCGACACGCCCCTTGGCCGAGGTGCGCGACAATCTGATTGCCGCCGATGTACTGCCGATTGATCTTTTGCGCTGCAAGCTGGCGTTCTTTGGCGCGACGCGGTTCGATCCCCGCTCGGATCGCTGGGTGCGGATCAGTCTCTTTCAGGGTGCGCCCTATCCGCAGGATATGGCAATGGGGGCGAGCCTATGACCGAGTGCGCCCAAGACCCGACGCGCGCGGGCTCAGAGCCGCCAGACTGGGCAAGGGAGGTGATGCAACTCTCCCTGTCCGAAATTACGGCACTCGCGACCAAGGCGGCGCGCGGTGCGGGGCTAAGCTGGGGTGAGGCGGAAGAGGCGGGCTGGGCCTGCGGCTGGCTTGCGCGGGCTGGCTTGCCGGGGACAGCGATGCTGTTGCGGGTTCTGGAACGGCGCGATGCCACCTGTCCCTTGCTGAAGGGCATCGTACTGATGGACCACGCCGGATTGCCAGAGGGGCCATTTGCGCTGCCGGTAACGCTTCAGGATGTGGTCGAGCCATTGCTGCTTGTGCCCTTCTTGGCACGGGTGGCCGAGCGATTGGGTGCGCCGGTGGAATTGGACCTTGGGTCACAAGCGATCTGTCTGACTGGGTCAGAGCCGGTGCCGGATTTGTCCGCGATGCGCGGGGCGGGCGACCGCTCTGGGGCAGAGGTGACGATCAGTTTGGCAAAATCCAGCGCAGCGGCTGCGCCGGGCCAGTTCGACGGGCGCATTGACCGGGATGTGTGGACAACACTGGATGGTTTGGCGCTTTTGACAACCGTTCCCGCATCGGATGTGTCTCGGCAACGTGCCGGGGCGCAATCGAGCGACAATGACTGAGGGCCGCGCCTTAGATCAGCCGGTTTGATCTGCGTCGCGCAGCGCCTCTGGCAGGGTTTTGGCCAAAACCTCCATCTCCTCTGCCCGACCGCAACTGATGCGGATGCAGCGATCCTGCGGCGCGACAAAGGGCATGCGCACAAACACACCTCGTGCCACCAGCCCGGCCAGAACACGGCGGGCATAGGCCCCGTCGCGGCCACAATCGACCGTGACGAAATTGGTGGCAGAGGGCAGCGCGCTTAGCCCGTTTTCTTTGGCGACCTGCGCAATACTGTCCCGAGAGCGCCGCACCTCGGCCTGCACATGCGCAAGCCAGCCGGTGTCGTGGAGAGCGGCCAGTGCCCCGACCTGTGCCATACGGTTCATGCCGAAATGATTGCGGATCTTATCAAAGCTTTTGATGAGCGCAGCCGCCCCTACCGCATAGCCGATGCGGGCCCCGGCCATGCCATAGGCCTTGGAGAATGTCCGCATGCGGATGACGCGGGGATCGTCGGGGGCAATATCGGCTGCCGTGCCTTCGGGTGCGAATTCAACATAGGCCTCGTCCAGGCACAGAATGCAGCCGTCGGGCAGGGTGTCGAGCGCTGCGGTCACATCCGCACCCGGCACCCAAGTGCCCATCGGATTGTCGGGATTGGCGAAATAGATCAATTTCGCTCCGACCTCATGCGCGCGGGCGATCAACGCGGGTAAATCTTCGTGATCATCGCGGTAGGGCACTTTGTGCAGCGCCTCGCCAAACCCAGTCACATGGTAGTTGAAGGTGGGATAAGCCCCGTCAGAGGTGACGACCGCATCGCCGGGGCCAATCAGCAGGCGCACGAGATTGCCCAAAAGACCGTCTATACCCTCACCCACCAGCACATTCTCAAGCGCTACGCCCATGTGATCGGCAAGCGCTGCGCGCAGATCATGGCTGGTGGGGTCGCCATATTTCCAAACATTCTCGGCCTCGGCCCGGATCGCGGTGAGCGCATGGGGTGAGGGGCCAAAGAGATTTTCATTGGCCCCGAGGCGCGCGGCAAAAGGCGCGCCGCGTTGGCGTTCCTGTTCCTCTGGCCCGACAAAGGGGACAGATGCGGGCAGGCTCTCGATCAAGGGGGTATAGCGCGGATATGTCATGGCGTGCAGTTAAAGGGATGCCGCGCCGCCTTGCAAGGGTGTGCCGCGACGTAGTGCTGGTCTGAGCAAGGCGAGTGGTGTTTCATGGAGCAAAAGGGAGGAATGGCCATGGCCCGAGTCACAACCGAGATCAGGGATCACATCGCACATGTGACGCTGACCCGCGCGGATAAACGCAATGCGCTTGATCCTGCCATGACCGAGGCCATCGTGGCCGCAGGGCAGGCGCTGATTGAGGCAGATATTCGTGCCGTGGTGTTGTCTGGCGAGGGCAAGGCATTTTGTGCCGGTCTTGATGTGATGAGCTTTGCGCAATTGGCGGCGGGGGATCCAGAGGGGCTGATCCTACCGCGCAGCCATGGCACGGGCAATCTCTTTCAAGCGGTGGCGATGGTCTGGCGGCAGGTGCCAGTGCCGGTTATCGCGGCGTTGCATGGGGTTGTTTATGGCGCGGGCTTTCAGCTTGCGCTTGGGGCGGATATCCGGATTGCGGCACCCGATACAGAGCTTGCGATCATGGAGATGAAATGGGGACTGATCCCCGATATGGGCGGCATGGCGCTCCTTCCGCACTTGACCGGCTCTGATGTGATCCGGCGCATGACCTATACGGCGCGGCCGATTTCGGCGACGCAGGCTTTGGCCAGGGGGCTGGTCACGGAACTGGCGGACGATCCGCTGGCGGCGGCGCATGATCTGGCAACTGAGATTGCGGGCCGCAGCCCCTCGGCTATTCGCGCCGCAAAGCGCCTGATCGGTGTGGCCGAGAGCGGGGCCGATGAGGCCGCAATTCTGATGGCTGAGAGCCGCGAGCAGGCGGCCCTGATTGGCAAGCCGGATCAGATGGAGCAGATTTCGGCCAATCTGGCGGCGCGCGCGCCGGTGTTTCGGGGGTAGCGCTCAGCGCTTCTTCACGAACTCGGTCAGGATCACGATACGCTGCCCCTCGACCCGGCCTTCGATATGGGCCGGGTTGTCAAGAACAAGGGAAATGCCGCGCACCGCCGTGCCGCGTTTGGCAGTGAAATTGGCCCCTTTGACCAGCAAATCCTTGATCAGAACAACGGTATCGCCCTGCGCCAATGGCACGCCGTTACTGTCGCGGTGGCCGCTATCTTGGGGCAGGTTGTCCACCCATGCGCGGGTGTCCTCATCAAGCCAAAGTTGATCGACCAAATCCCGCGCCCAATCGTGATCAGAGAGGCGGGCCAAGATGCGCGCCGCGAGAACTTGAACCGGGGTATCTTCGGACCACATCGACGAGGCAAGACAGCGCCAATGCTCGGGCTCAAGCGTGCCGTCGATCTGATCGGCGCAAAGAGCGCAGAGATCGACACTGGCCGCCTCAGGCCCGCCCGACACAGCATAAGGACGAAGCGGGGTATCGGCTGCACAAAGGGCGCAAGGCATAACGGGAAACTCCGGTTCAAGAGAGGGCTGTGATCCCTTAGACCCCGAACGGACGGGAAAAAAGCCTAGACTGCACCGTCGCTGTTGCGGGGCTGCATTTGCGCGTGTTTGGGCACATCATCCCACCTTGACCAAACGCCTATTCCCATACATATGCCAAAGCTATGACAGACCTTGCTCACATCCGCAATTTTTCGATCGTGGCTCATATCGACCACGGCAAATCCACCCTTGCTGACCGGTTGATCCAATCGACCGGCACGGTGCAGGACCGTGATATGAAGGCGCAGATGCTGGATGCCATGGACATCGAGCGCGAGCGGGGGATCACGATCAAGGCCAATACGGTGCGCATCGACTACAAGGCGCAGAATGGCGAGCTTTATGTGCTCAATCTGATCGACACGCCCGGACATGTGGATTTCGCCTACGAGGTCAGCCGCAGCATGCGCGCGGTCGAGGGCAGTCTTTTGGTGGTGGACAGCACACAAGGCGTCGAGGCGCAGACGCTGGCCAATGTCTATCAGGCGATTGACGCAGGTCACGAGATTGTCCCCATTCTCAACAAGATCGACTTGCCCGCGTCCGAGTGCGACCGGGTGGCCGAGCAGATCGAGGATGTGATTGGCATTGACGCAAGCGGCGCCATTCGCGTGTCGGCAAAAACTGGTGTCGGCATCGCTGAAACGCTCGAGGCTATCGTCAAACATCTGCCCGCGCCGAAAGGCGATGAGAATGCACCGTTGAAGGCGATGCTGGTGGATAGCTGGTATGATGCCTATCTGGGCGTGGTCGTTCTGGTGCGGATCATGGACGGACGCATGAAACGCGGCGACCGTATCCATATGATACAGACCGAGGCCACCTATAATGTCGAGCGGATCGGCGTCTTCCGCCCGCAGATGGAAAAGGTCGAGAGCCTTGGACCCGGCGAAATCGGCTTTATCACCGCGTCGATCAAGCAGGTGCGCGATACCAAGGTGGGCGATACCATCACCCATGAAAAACGCCCGTGCGACAAGGCCTTGCCGGGGTTCAAGCCCTCTGTGCCGGTGGTGTTCTGCGGGCTTTTCCCTGTAGATTCCAACGAGTTCGAGGATCTGCGCGACGCAATCGAGAAGCTGGCGCTGAATGACGCCTCCTTCAGCTACGAGATGGAAACATCGGCGGCGCTTGGCTTTGGGTTTCGCTGTGGCTTTCTCGGGCTCTTGCACCTCGAAGTGATCCGCGACCGGATCGAGCGGGAATACAATATCGAGTTGATCACCACGGCCCCGTCCGTGATCTATCACCTCTACATGAAGGACGGATCGCGGCGCGATCTGCATAACCCTGCCGATATGCCCGATCTGACCTATGTGGGTCATATCGAAGAGCCGCGCATCAAGGCGACGATTCTGGTGCCGGATGAATACCTTGGCGATGTGCTCAAACTTTGTCAGGATCGGCGCGGCATCCAGATGGATCTGACCTATGCCGGGGCGCGTGCCATGGTTGTCTATGACTTGCCGCTCAACGAGGTGGTGTTCGATTTTTACGACCGGCTGAAATCCGTGACCAAGGGCTATGCATCCTTTGACTATCACCTTGAAGGGTATCGTGAGGATAGTCTGGTCAAGATGCAGGTTCTCGTGAATGACGAACCTGTGGATGCCCTCTCGATGATGGTCCACCGTGACCGCGCTGAAATGCGCGGGCGGGCGATGTGCGAAAAGCTCAAGGATCTTATCCCGCGCCACATGTTCAAGATCCCCATACAGGCGGCCATCGGCGGCAAGGTGATCGCCCGCGAGACGCTCTCGGCGTTGCGCAAGGATGTGACCGCCAAATGCTATGGTGGCGACGCCACGCGGAAAAAGAAGCTGTTGGAAAAGCAGAAGGCCGGCAAAAAGAAGATGCGCCAATTCGGCAAGGTGGACATCCCGCAAGAGGCGTTCATTTCCGCACTCAAGATGGACAGCTAAGCAGTCTGTCTGCGACGCGGTGCAACTCTTACTGGCGTTACGCCGCGCCGCGCGCTAGCGTGTTTCCAGCAGCGAAACAATAGAGGCGCATCATGACGACCAAGGCCAAAACCAAGAGCCCGCGCAAGACGACGACCCGAACCACCACCAAGACTGGTGCGCCCAAACCCCGGACTACCCGAAAGGTCGCCCCACCTCAGGAGGTTGCGCCCGAGGCGGAGATCGCGGTTGTGGCCGAGACTGTGAGCGCCGAGACCGACACCGGAAATGTCATTACCTTGGCCGTCGCCGAGGCTATCCCGGCAGACAGCGGGCCGGAGTTGAAAAAGCAGGAACTGATCGACAAGGTTCTGGCCAAGGGTGACATCAAGAAAAAGAATGCCAAGCCCGTGGTCGAGGCGGTGCTAGAAGTCTTGGGCGAAGTTCTGGCGGAGGGGCGCGAAATCAACCTGCCGCCCCTGGGCAAGATCAAAATCAACCGGGTGCGTGACATGGCCAATGCCCGCATCATCATCGCCAAAATCCGACAAGCGAAACCCGGTGCCGGACCCGACACCGAAGCTGACGACGACGACAGTGACGAAGATATGAAAGAGGGTGTTGCACAGGGCGAAGAGTGACGCTAAAAGCCCCCACGGCGGGTGATTAGCTCAGTGGTAGAGCGCTTCGTTCACATCGAAGATGTCAGGGGTTCAAATCCCTTATCACCCACCATTATATCTTATTTTGTGATGTGAAACAGGGTATTGGCGGTGATCCACAGCCCTATTGCGTAGGGATCGACAAGGGATCAACGCGCGCCTCGCCTGAGGTCATTCCTGCTGCCGCCCGGTCGAGGCGTAGATAGGCGATGCCGCGACCGCCCGACTGCGTATAAAGCGTGCCTGCAGCCTTGCCTTCAGGGGTGAAGATTTCGCTCCCAATAGGGGCCGCGCCATGCACCGCCACAAGTGTCAGACCCTTGCGCAATTCTGTCTTGTGTTTCATCCGGGCCGTGACCTCTTGACCGACGTAACAGCCCTTGCGGAAATCCACACCATTGAGGCGTTCAAACCCGGCCTCGAGAATAAAGGTGTCGGGGGTCAGCTCGATGCCGGTTTCGGGAATACAATGCGCCACGCGAATTCTGTCGAAATCGCTGCCATCGTCGCCGCCGGTTTCGCCATAAAGACGCCACCCCAAATCGGCATGACGCGGGTCTACGAGTGCGCCAAGCGGAGCCGGGCCTGTGCCCCGCCGCACCTTGAGATCGGTTTCTTTAATCGTCACGTCGGCGCGCAGCTTATACATCGTCAGCCGCTGCAAAAGCATCGGGGCAAGGCTTGCGTCAACATCAAGCCGGATCGCATCGTCGTGACGCGACAGCAAAAAATCCGCCAGATATTTGCCCTGCGGTGTCAGGATCGCAGCATAGACGAGCCCATGATCCAATTTTTGCAGGTCGTTGGTGACAAGGCCCTGCAAAAATTGCAGGGCGTCTTTGCCGGTGATCTCCAGAATACGGCGCGTCATGCCTCTTCCCCCGTGTTGTACGCCTGTAATATAGGTCACGAGAACAGACACAACAGGGGTCATCATGCGCGCAGCACTCTCGGTGGTGATTCCGACACTCAACGCTGCTTCGGTTCTACCTGCGTGCCTTGCCGCGCTGATGGAAGGACTTGAGGCGGGCTTGATCCGAGAGTTGATTATCAGTGATGGCGGATCGGACGATGCCACGTTGCAAATTGCCGAGGCCACCGGGGCGGTTGTCGTGAAGGGGGCCGCATCCCGCGGCGGCCAATTGCGCCGCGGGGCGCACCTGGCGGGTGGGGGATGGTTGCTGTTCTTGCATGCCGATACGGTCTTGCCTGCCGGATGGGCAAATACCGTCAGCGCGCAATTTGAACAAGGCGGGCCCGCTGCCTTTCGGCTGTCGTTCGATGCAACCGGGCTTATGCCTCAGCTGGTTTCTGGCTGGGCCAATCTGCGCAGCCGTGTGTTGGGCCTGCCCTACGGAGATCAGGCGCTGTTGATCCCGCGCGCGACCTATGACGTGGCAGGCGGATACGCGGATATACCGCTGATGGAGGATGTGGCCATGGCGCGCGCTCTGAGAGGGCGCATCTCGGTGATGCCCTTGGCTGTGACGACCTCTTCGGCGCGGTATCGGCGCGAGGGATGGGTGCGGCGGGGGGCGCGCAATCTCTGGACGCTGATCCGCTATCTCTGCGGGACGGACCCCGTGCAACTGGCCAAGGCGTATCGGCGCAAGCGCTAGACGCGCAGGAAATCCATAGTTTCCCACATACAAGAAATTTTGGATTTTCTTGCTGAGGTGGGGCGTGAAAACGCCGCCGCCGCACAGGGCCAAGCAAGCGTTGCCGCGATTGACGCCGCGTGCCAAGGGCGTAAGGTGCGGCGCGAAGAAGCAGGAGATCCCCCCAAATGAGCCTCGCCCACGGTCGCGCCTATCTGGCCATTCCCGGTCCCTCGGTCATGCCCGAAGAGGTGTTGCGGGCCATGCATCGTGCTGCCCCGAATATCTATGAGGGCGATCTGATTGAGATGACAGCGGGGCTTATTCCGGATCTGCGTGCCGTGGCGCGGACGCGCCAACATGCGACGATCTATATCGCAAACGGGCATGGGGCGTGGGAGGCGGCATTGGCCAATACGCTGCACCCCGGCGATCGCGTGCTGGTGCCGGCCACGGGGCGGTTTGGTCATGGCTGGGCCGAAGTGGCGCAGGGGCAGGGGATCATCGTCGACATGCTCGATTTCGGCAAGCGCTCACCCATTGATCTTAACCGTCTGGAAGAGGTGCTGCGCACCGATGCGCGTCACGAAATCAAGGCGGTTCTGGCGACCCATGTCGATACCTCGACCTCGGTGCTCAATGACATCGCCGGAGTGCGGGCGGCCCTGGATGCGGCGGGGCATCCTGCGCTCCTCATGGCTGATTGTATTGCTTCTCTCGCCTGTGACCGGTTCGAGATGGACGCATGGGGCGTCGACGTGATGGTAGCAGGCAGCCAAAAGGGGCTGATGGTGCCGCCCGGTCTGGCGTTTGTGTTCTTCTCGGACAAGGCGGCGGAGGCGCGAAAGCGGTTGCCGCTGGTCAGTCGCTATTGGGATTGGACCCATCGCGCCGATCCGCAGATGTTCTATCAATACTTCGGCGGCACAGCCCCGACGCATCATCTTTACGGCCTGCGCGCGGCGCTTGACTTGATCGCGGCTGAGGGCGGCATCGAGGCGGTTTGGGCCCGCCATGAAACGCTGGCCCGTGCCATCTGGGCCGCCTGTGAGACATGGGGGCAGAGCGGGCCGCTTGAGCTTAACATCAGTGATCCCGCTCTGCGCAGCCGCGCCGTGACAGCGCTTCGGATCGGGGCACCGCATGGGTCACGCCTGCGGTCTTGGGTCCAAGACTATGCAGGCGTAACGCTTGGGATTGGCCTTGGAATGGCAGAACCGGGTGATCCGGCGTGGCACGGATTTTTTCGCATAGGCCATATGGGACACGTGAACGCCCATATGGTTTTGGGTGCGTTGGGTTCAATCGAGGCAGGATTGACTGCGCTTGATATTCCGCATGGCGCGGGCGGACTTGAGGCGGCAGCACGGGTGATTTCAGGGAAGAGCTAGGGGGCGGGCGGGCGTTGCGCGGCGGCGCGTGTCACGCCTCGCCCTCAATCCCTCAGATTTGTTTCCAGCCAATGTTCCAGCCAATGGATATTGTAATTTCCGGACTGGATATCATCCTCTTGCAGTAGCGCGTGAAAGAGCGGAATGGTAGTGTCGACGCCATCCACGATCAACTCGCCAAGCGCCCGGGCCAGACGGCGCAAGGCGCTGTGCCGGTCCTTGCCATGCACGATCAGCTTGGCAATCAAGCTGTCGTAATAGGGCGGTATCTTGTAGCCATCGTAGAGCGCCGAATCCATCCGCACGCCCAAACCGCCGGGCGCGTGAAATTGTGTGATCCGGCCCGGACGCGGTGCGAAATCAGGTAGCTTCTCAGCGTTGATACGCACCTCTATGGCGTGGCCGTTGATGATCAGATCATCCTGAGTAAAGGACATCGGCATGCCTTCGGCCACGCGAATTTGTTCCTGCACAAGGTCCACGCCAAAAATCGCCTCGGTCACGGGATGTTCGACCTGCAACCGCGTATTCATTTCGATGAAGAAGAACTCACCCTTTTCATAGAGAAACTCGATGGTGCCTGCACCGCGATACTGGATATTCGCGCAGGCATCGGCACAGATCTTGCCGATACGGGCGCGCTCCTCGGCGGTGATACAGGGGCCGGGGGCTTCTTCCAGCACCTTTTGGTGCCGACGCTGCAACGAGCAGTCGCGCTCTCCCAGATGCACTGCGCCGCCCTTGCCATCGCCGAACACCTGAATTTCGATATGGCGCGGCGTGGTCAGGTATTTCTCGATATAGACCTCGTCATTGCCAAAGGCTGCCTTGGCCTCGGAACGCGCTGTGAGAAAGGCCTTTTCCAACTCGGCGGCGCTTTGCGCCACCTTCATGCCACGCCCGCCGCCACCGGCTGTGGCCTTGACGATGACCGGAAAACCGATCTCGGCGCAGAGCGCCTGCGCTTGCTTGAGATTGGCAACACCGCCCTCAGAGCCGGGCACGCAGGGCACGCCAAGCGCCTTCATCGTATCCTTGGCGGTGATCTTGTCGCCCATGATGCGGATATGTTCGGCAGACGGGCCGATAAAGGTCAGGCCGTGATCCTCGACGATCTGCACGAAATTGGCGTTCTCTGACAAAAAGCCATAGCCCGGATGGATCGCTTGCGCCCCCGTCACCTCACAGGCGGCAATAATCGACGGAATCGACAAATAACTTTCGGAAGAGGAGGGCGGGCCGATGCAGACGGATTCATCTGCCATGCGCACATGCATGGCGTCGGCGTCGGCGGTGGAATGCACGGCGACGGTCTTGATCCCCATCTCACGGGCGGCGCGGATCACGCGAAGGGCAATTTCGCCCCGGTTGGCGATCAGGATTTTCTCGAACATTGCACGCGGCCTTATTCGATGATCATCAGAGGCGCGCCATATTCGACCGCTGCGCCGTCTTCGATCAGGATGCGTTTGACGGTGCCGCCGCGCGTGGCGGGAATATGGTTCATCGTCTTCATCGCCTCGATAATCAAGAGCGTGTCGCCCTCGGACACCTGCGTGCCTACGCTGACAAAGGCGGGGGCACCCGGTTCAGCCTGCATATAGACTGTCCCAACCATAGGCGAGGTGACTGCGCCGGGGTGGCTTGCCGGGTCTTCAGCGGCGGGGGCGGCCGCGGCCGGGGCGGCAGCCGGGGGTGGGGCATAAGCAGGCGCAGGCGGGGGCGCGTAATGGGTGGTAACTGTTTCACCCCGGCGGCTGACGCGAACCTGAAGCGTGTCGTCCTCGCCATATTCCCGCTTGACCGACAATTCAGTCAGATCGTTGTCATTCAGCAGTTCCGCCAATGCCTTGATAAAGGCCACGTCCGATTCATGGGATTTGTTCGACATATCTTCCTCGACCACAGCGCGATGATGTCCCGTTCCGGGCTCATGGCATTTTGTTTTGGCCGCTTATAGGGCAAGGCGGAGGCTGAGAAAAGCGGCCATTACCCTATAATCTGGGGGCAGGGGGGCAATTTTACGAGAGCTGCACGCCATCAGAGCGGCATCCCAGAAAGTTTTGCCACCAGTTCCGCCAGTTTGCGGGCCTGAAATTTCTCTAGCAGGCGCGCGCGATAAACCTCGACGGTGCGATAGCTGAGACCCAGATCAAGGCCGATTTCCTTGGACGTCATCCCCCGACAGGTGAGAATCGCCACCTCGCGTTCGCGTTGGGTCAGCTCGACAAGGGGGCGTTCGTCCGAGAGATCGGAGAACGACCAGATGCCGCGCTGAAACGGGGCCTCGGGCGTCAGCGACTGGCCGCGCACCCGGCACCAAAAAAGCGTGCCATTGCGGCGCTTCATCACCCGTTCATCCGCATAACGCCCGGTTTTGCGCATGATGGCGAGCGCATCCGCCCCGATGCGGCGATAATCTTCGATGGACGGGTAATAGCGGGCCAGCGGGATGTTGGTATAATCGGCAGGGGTATCGCCAAAGATCGCGGCAAATTTCTGATTGCACTGCCGGATGATGCGGTGTTCCAGCAGAGCAAGGCCCACAGGGGCATGATCGAAGGCGAGTTCCTTGATGTCCATGGCCCGTTATGGCGCGCGGGACGCGGTGCGCCAAGAGGTTTGCGTGTTTCTACGGAATTGTGCCGGGGCCGCGTCGGTGCTTTGGTAGCGACGCGGAGGATTGGGCGATGAATATCGGGATTTGGCTGGAGCGGGCAGCGCAGGCTTGGCCCAGGCGGGCGGCGCTCTTCACCGGCGTTGATCTGGTGGCGGATTATGCCGGGTTTGACCGCGCCGCGCGCGAGGTGGCGGGCGGGTTGATGGCGCAAGGCGTGGCGGCTGGCGACCGGGTGGCGATTTTCATGGGCAATGCGCCCGAGTATCTCTTGGCGCTTTACGGTATCTGGTATGCCGGGGCCGCTGCCGTGCCGATCAATGCCAAGCTGCACGGGGCAGAGGCGGCGTGGATCATCGCAGATGCAGGCGCGCAGGTGGTTTTGGCGGATGCGGTGCGGCGGGAGGCCTTGGCCGAGCAGGGGGTCGTGGCACAGGCGGTCACGCGGGGCGCGGCGGTGGCCGAGGTTGCCGCGCGCGCGCCCGGCGATCTGGCGTGGTTGTTTTACACCTCCGGCACCACTGGGCGGCCCAAGGGGGTGCGGATCACGCATCGGATGCTGGTCGCGATGTCGCTCAGCTATCTGGCGGATGTTGATGAGGTGACGGGCGACGATGCCACGCTCTACGCCGCGCCGATGAGCCATGGCGCCGGGCTCTATGCCATGGTGCATGTGCTGCGCGGGGCGCGGCATGTCTGTCCGGCGTCGGGCGGGTTTGACGAGGTCGAGATTTTCGATCTCGCACGGCATCATGGTCGGGTGCATATGTTTGCCGCCCCCACGATGGTGAAACGGCTGAGCGCGCAGGCGCGTTTGCGCGGCGAGACCGGGGAGGGGCTGCGCAGCGTGGTCTATGCCGGGGGGCCGATGTATCTGGCGGATATTCTGGAGGCGGTCGAGGTGTTCGGGCCTATTTTCCTGCAAATCTACGGGCAGGGGGAATGCCCGATGGCGATCACCGCGCTGAGCCGCGCCGATGTGGCGGATCGCAGCCATCCGCGTTGGCGCGAACGGCTGGCCTCGGTGGGCCGCGCGCAATCGGTGGTCGAGGTGCGGATTGCGGATGAGACAGGGGCCGAGGTGCCGCCCGGTGAGGTGGGCGAAATCCTCGTGCGCGGCGATGCGGTGATGCCGGGCTATTGGCAGAACGTCGAGGCCAGCGAAAAGGCGCTGCGCGGCGGCTGGCTCTGGACGGGTGATCTGGGGCGGATGGACGGTGACGGCTATGTGACCTTGCAGGACCGCTCCAAGGATATGATCATCTCGGGCGGGTCCAACATCTATCCGCGCGAGGTGGAAGAGGTGCTCTTGACCCATCCTGACGTGATCGAGGCGGCGGTGGTGGGCATGGCAGATCCCGAATGGGGCGAGGTAGTGGTGGCCTTTGTGGTCTGTGACGGGACGCTCGATGAGGCAGCGCTTGATGCGCATTGCCTGCGCCAGATCGCCCGGTTCAAGCGGCCCAAACGCTATATCGCGGTCGCCGAGTTGCCCAAGAACAATTACGGCAAAGTGCTCAAGACCGAATTGCGGGCGCGTCTGACCACCTAGCGCAGCCTTGTTTTCACCCGCCAAAGGCGCTAGATGCGCGGGGTCGAGCGGTCGCAGCCTACCCGCTTTAAAAAACAAGGATGAAAGATGAGGACGATTGTTATCTGCTCGGGCGGGCTCGATTCCGTATCGCTCGCCCATAAGGTGGCCGCTGAGCATGAATTGGCGGGGCTTCTTAGCTTTGATTACGGGCAACGCCATGTGAAAGAGGTGGAATACGCGGCTGCTTGCGCGCGCCGTCTGGGTGTGCCGCATAAGGTGGTGGATATTCGCCAGATCGGGGCCGCGCTGTCGGGTTCCGCGCTGACCGATGATGTGGCGGTGCCGGATGGGCATTATGCCGAAGAGACCATGAAAATCACCATCGTGCCCAATCGCAATGCGATCATGCTGGCCATCGCCTTTGGTATGGCGGCGGCGGAAAAGGCCGATGCCGTGGCCACGGCGGTGCATGGCGGCGATCATTTCATCTACCCCGATTGCCGCCCCGGCTTCATCAACGCCTTTCAGGCGATGCAGGATGCGGCGCTGGAGGGCTATGCCGAGGTGAAGCTTTATACGCCCTATTTGCAGGGGTCCAAGGGCGATATCGTCACCGATGGGGCCAAGCACGGCACGCCCTTTGCCGAAACATGGTCGTGCTATAAGGGCGGGGCCAAACATTGCGGGCGCTGTGGCACCTGTGTCGAGCGGCGCGAGGCGTTTCATCTGGCGGGGGTCGTTGATCCGACCGAGTATGAGGACCGGGATTTCTGGTTGGCGGCTGTGGCCGGGCGGGGGGCGTGATGTATCGGATCACCAAGGAATTCCACTTTTCAGCGTCACATCAACTGTTTGGCCTGCCTGAGACGCATCAATGCGCGCGGCTGCACGGGCATAACTACATTGTGGTGGTCGAACTGACCGCCGCCGAGTTAAACGCGCATGGCTTTGTGCGCGATTACCTCGATCTGGGGGATCTGAAGCGGTATATTGATGACACGCTCGATCACCGGCATCTGAATGATGTGCTGGGGGATGATTGCGTGACCGCTGAACGGATGGCCAAACATCTCTTTGACTGGTGCCGTGCCCGCTGGCACGAGGTGACGGCGGTCAAGGTCAGCGAGACGCCGAAAACATGGGCGGAGTATCGCCCGTGACCGAGGCGATCCGGGTCTCGGAAATCTTTGGCCCGACCATTCAGGGTGAGGGCGCGCTGATCGGTCAGCCGACAGTGTTTGTGCGCACCGGGGGCTGCGATTACCGCTGCGTCTGGTGTGACAGCCTGCACGCGGTCGAGTCGGCCTATCGCGAGACTTGGGTGCCGATGAGCCCCGAAGTGGTGTTGGCCGAGGTCGCGCGCCTCTCGGGCGGTCGGCCCATCATGGTGACGCTCTCGGGCGGCAATCCGGCGATTCAGCCGTTGGGGGCGTTGATTGATCTGGGCCATGCGCGCGGCTATCGCTTTGCGATGGAAACCCAAGGCTCTGTCGCGCGCGACTGGTTCGCGGCGCTTGATATGCTGGTGCTCAGCCCCAAGCCGCCGTCGTCGGGCATGGAGGTGGACTGGGCGCTCTTTGACGATTGCGTTGCAGCGGCCAAGGGTGCTGCGAGCGTCCTCAAGATCGTCGTATTTGACGAGGCGGATTATGAGTGGGCGCGGGCGGTGGCGGGGCGCTATCCGCAATTGCCCCTCTATTTGCAGCCGGGCAATCACACGCCGCCCCCGCCCGAGGATGATGCCGCGACGGTTGATCAGGCGGGCATCGACGCGCGCATGCGCTGGTTGGTAGAGCGGGTGACGGGTGACGGATGGTTTGACGCAAAGGTTTTGCCGCAGTTGCATGTGATGCTCTGGGGCAACAAGCGCGGGGTGTGAAGGAGAAAGCGATGAGCGAGAATATTTACAAAGACCTCAAGCAGTTGGGCGGCGCGGCGCAGATACCGCAGACCCCCGAAGAGGCGCTGTTGGAGCGTGTGGCCAATCCGCAGGCGGATGTGCAGTATAACGTGCGGTTCACCGCGCCTGAGTTTACCTCGCTCTGCCCCATGACGGGCCAGCCGGATTTCGCGCATCTGGTGATTGATTATGTGCCCGGCAAATGGCTGGTCGAGAGCAAATCGCTCAAGCTTTACCTGACCAGTTTCCGCAATCATGGAGCCTTCCACGAGGATTGCACGATTTCCATTGCGCGGCGGCTGGTGGGCTTTCTGGAGCCAGAGTGGCTGCGCATTGGTGGTTATTGGTATCCGCGCGGCGGTATCCCGATTGATGTGTTCTGGCAGACGGGCCCGATGCCAGAGGGCGTGTGGATTCCTGATCAGGGCGTGCCGCCCTATCGCGGGCGCGGCTAAGCCGCTTTTGGGCATCTTGCCCGCCCGTTGATCGGGCGGGCGCATGCCCCCTCAGACACCCAGCCAGCGATGCTGCGCCTCGGTATCGGCGCGGATATCGTCGGCGGTGCCGGTCCAGACCACTTGGCCCTTGCTGACCACCACCACATCATCCGCAAGCGAAGTGGCAAAGCCGAAATTCTGCTCGACCAGAACCATCGACAGCCCCTCGCGCTTGAGCTCCATCAGCTTGTCATGGATCAGCTTTACGATGATCGGGGCCAGCCCCTCGGTGGGTTCGTCCAAGATCAAGAGGCGTGGATTCATCAGAAGCGCGCGTGCAATCGCCAGCATTTGCTGTTCGCCCCCCGACAGCTGCGTGCCGCCATTTTCAAGGCGTTCGCCAAGGCGCGGGAAGAGGTCCAGCACCCGGTCCATTGTCCATGCCCCGTCAAACCGCTTGGACGCGATTTCAAGGTTCTCACGCACCGTCAAAGAGGGGAAGATATCCCGCGTTTCCGGCACATAGGCGATACCCGCCTTGGCGATATCATAGGGCCGCTTGGGCATGGCGCGGCCTTCAAAGGTGATCTGCCCGTCGCGCAGCGGCAGTAGCCCCATCACTGTCTTCAGCGTGGTGGATTTGCCCGCGCCATTGCGCCCCAGAATGGCCAGAACCCGGCCTGCCTCGGCGCGCAAACCCATGCCATAAAGCACTTGGGTTTCGCCATAGCCGGAATTGACGGCATTCAGTTCAAGCATCTTCCCAACTCCCCAGATAGATTTCCTTGAGCAGCTTGGAGCCGCGCGCGGCCTCGGGCAGCCCGTCAAACACCACCTCACCATAGTTCAGCACGGTGATCGTATCGGCCACGTCAAAGGCGAGGTCCATGTCATGCTCGATGATCAGAAGTGTCAGATCACGCGGCAGGTTGTTCAGCAGGTCGTGAAACCCCTTGGCCATCTCGGGGCCCACGCCGCTTGTTGGTTCGTCCATCAAGAGAACGAGAGGGCGGGTGGCCAGCGCCACGCCCACCTCCAGCTGCCGCCGCACGCCGTAGCTAACCTCAGACACACGCGCATGCAGATAGGGCATGAGATTGACCTGTTCGGCCACCTCGGCCACGATGTCGCGCACTTCGGGACGTGCGAGGCTGTCGGTATAAAGCCGCGTGGCGTTGCCGGTGTGGATCGCCGCCGCCAACCCCAGATTTTCCTCGACGGTCAGCCCGTCAAAGAGTGTGTTCTTCTGATAGCTGCGCGACAGTCCTTGCCGCGCGCGCCGGGCCACGGGCAGGGCGGTTACATTCTCGCCCGCCAGATGCACCGATCCGCTATCGGGGCTAAGTTCGCCCACCAGCAGGTTGAAGAGTGTCGTCTTGCCCGCGCCGTTGGGGCCAAGGATCACCCGCCGCTCGCCTCGCTCCAATTTGAGCGAGACCCCGCGCGTGACATGCACCGCGCCAAAGCTCTTGTCGAGATTGCGTGTCTCAAGCATCGGTCTTGACCTCCCTTGGGTCGATATCGCGCACCGCATCCGCCGCACGCCGTTCTATCCGCGCGCCAAACCGCGCCTCGATCCAGCCAAAGATGCCATTGGCGCGGCTCATCACCACGGCAATCAGGATGACCCCGACCACCAGATGCCAATAGCTTGTGAGCGCGCCCACCTCATGCTTGAGCAGCACAAAGACCGCAGCGCCCAGCAAGGGGCCGACCAGCGTTCCAAGCCCGCCAAGGATCACAACCACCAACGCCTCGCCCGAGACTGTCCAAGACAGAAGGCCGGGCGAGACAAACATCACATGCTGTGCTGCCATCACGCCCGCCAAGCCGGAAATAAGACCAGAAAGGCCAAAGACATCCGCCTTGACCCGCCAGACCGTGAGGCCAAGCGCGCGCATCCGCTGTTCGTTGTGCATGACACCCGACAGGGACCGACCTAGTCCAGAACGCAGGATCAGCACGGCCGCGCCATAGATCGCGGCCAGCATGGCAAGGCAGAAGAGAGCAAAGCTGCGCCCGTCATTCAGGTCTAGCCCGATCAGCGCAAGATCGAGCCGTTCAATCCCACCCAGCCCGTCATCGCCGCCAAAAAGCGGCGCTTCGAACACATAGGAATAGCCCATCTGCCCAAAGGCCAGCGTCGCCATGATGAAATAGATGCCATGGCTGCGGGCGCAGATGGCACCGATGACCCAAGCGATGGCCCCGGTTATTGCAACCGCGCCACCCATAGCGGCCACTGGCGTCAGCCCAACCTTGGTGGACAGGATCGCATAGCCATAGGCCCCGACGCCAAGCAATGCGCCGTGGCAGAGCGAGACCATGCCGCCAAAGCCTGCGACCATATCGAGCGCGATCACCAGCATGGCGAGGATGAGAATCTCGGTCAGGATTTCCAGCCCGAAATATTCCGCCGTAAAGGCCTGGAAGAGGGCCGCCGATGCCAAGAGCACGAGCGCGCCGTATCGCAGAGGTGTGTGTCGAAACATCGCCTTATCCTTTCGCCGGAAAGAGGCCCACAGGCCGGATCACCAGCACCGCCGCCAAGAGCGCGTAAATCAGAACCGAGGCCAGTTGCGGTGCCAGCACCGCGCCAAAGGTTTGCACGAACCCAAAGATGAGAGAGCCCGCGATGGCCCCTTTGAGCGAACCCAAGCCCCCGATCACGATCACGATCAGCGTGGGGATAAGGATTTGCAGACCCATGTCGGGTGTGACGCTCAAGAGCGGTGCCGCCACCGCGCCCGCCAGCCCTGCAAGCGCGCAGCCCACACAAAAGACGATAAAGAACAGCCGCTCGACATTGATCCCAAGGCAGGCCGCCATCGCGTCATTGTCAACGCCCGCGCGGATCATTGCGCCAATCTGTGTGCGGCTGAGGACAAAGGCCAATGCGCCAAAGATTGCCAACCCCAAAGCGATGATAAACAGCCGGTAGGCGGGATATTCGACACCCAAGAGCGCCACGCGCCCGGCAAGAAGCTCTGGCACTTCCAGCCCGAGCGCCAGATCGCCCCAGACGATCCGGGTGATATCGAGCAGGGCAAAGATCAGCCCGAAGGTCACCAGAACCTGTGCCATCGGACCCGATTTGCGCATCCGCTGGATGAGGCCGGAATAAAGCAGCACGCCCACCCCCGCGACCGCCACCGGGGCCAGAAAGAACCCGGCCCAATAGCCGCCAACCGCTGCCACTGAGGCCGCGAAATAGGCCCCAAGCGCATAGAGCGCGCCATGCGCCAAGTTGACGAAATGCATCAGGCCAAAGATCACGGTCAGGCCGATAGACAAGAGAAACAGCAGCATGGACAGTTGCAACGCATTGAGCGCCTGTAGTGTCCAGAAACCAAGATCGAGTGACATTGTGGAACCTCCTCCCGAAAGGGCCCGGCCAAGGATATGGCCGGGCCGCCTGTCTTAGTTGCTGACGGGGGCCGCCATCTCGCAGCCGTTGACCGGATCGGCCTCGGCGGGCAGCTCTGCTAGCACCTTTTGGGTCAGCCCATCGGTGCCTGCGATAGTCTCGTAGACATAGATCGGCTGCACGATGTTGTTGGTCGCGGGATCAATCGACAATGCGCCGCGCGGCCCGTCGAACCGCACTTGGCGCAGGGCGTTGGCAAGGCTCTCGCGATCCGTGGCACCTGCCTTGACCGCCTCGATCAAGGCGCGGCCCGCGTCATAGCCATGCACGGCGAATTCCGACGGCACGCGGCCTGTCTTGGCCGTGAAGGCCTCGACGAATTGCGCGTTGGCGGGGCTGTCGATGGTGGGCACGTAATGCAGGGCGGTAATCACACCCTCTGCCGCCGGACCTTGGGCATTGACATAGAGCGACGAGGTCAGGAAGCCTGAACCATAGAGCGGCAACTCGGCCTTGAGACCAAAGCTATCGTATTGCTTGACAAAGGAAATCGCCTCGCCGCCCGCATAGAACACGAACACCGCTTCGGCACCGCTTGACTTGGCCTGTGCCATATAGGGGCCAAAATCCTGCGTCTTCTGGAAGGGGGTGAAATCCTGTCCGACGATCTCGCCGCCCGCAGCGGTAAAGGTCTGGACAAACCCGTCGATCATCTGGCGACCGGCGGCATAGTCGGGGGCCAGCGTATAGACCTTGCGGATGCCCTGATCATACATCCACTGACCCATCGGGCGGTTGACCTGCCCGTTGGAAAACGACATGCGCGTGATATAGGGCGAGCAGGCCTCGCCTGTGGCCTCGTCATTGCCTGCGTTGGCAACGATCAGCGGCACGCCCGCGCCATGCACCATGTCGCGCACAGCCCCCAAGACGCCAGAGCTGACGATGCCCGAAATCACATCGACCTTGTCCTGAAGGATCAGCTTTTTGGCCTTGGCCAAGGCCACTGGCGGCTTCACTTCGGTATCTTCGCGGACGATTTCGAAAGTCGCCGCAGTTTCAGACCCGAATTGCTCAAGCGCTGTGGTGAATCCGACCTCGATATCATTGCCAAGGGCGGCGTAAACGCCGGAAAAGGGCAAGAGCAGGCCAACTTTGATGTCCTGGGCTGTTGCGGGCATAGCAAAGCCAGTGGCAAGCCCGAGGGCCGCCAGAAATGCGCGTTTCATAGGGTAGTTCCTCCAGTTGGTGTTGAGACCCCTCCTCAGGGCCTATCCAAGATCGCCCCCGCCCACCGGCACTGTGACGCCGGTGATGTAAGAGGCCTCATCCGACGCCAGAAACAGGATCGGGCCTGCCTGTTCGTCGAGTGTTCCGTAGCGTTTCATCAGGCTCGATTGGATCGTCTGATCGACGATGGTCTGATACCAGTCTTCGCGCTGTTCTTCGGCGGCATTGGGGTTGCGCGGCACCACCCGTGGCGGGGCCTCTGTGCCCCCCGGCGCGGTGGCGACCACGCGAATGCCGCGTTCCCCCACTTCCCAGGCAAGGCTGGCGGTGATCGCATTCACCCCACCCTTGGCCGCCGCATAGGGCACGCGGTTGAGGCCACGTGTGGCAATCGACGAGACATTGACGATCACGCCAGATCCCTGCGGCAACATCCGCTCGATCGCTGCCCGGCAGCAATAGAGCGTCGGAAAGAGCGAGCGGCGCACCTCGGCGTCAATCTCATGGGGCGCATAATGCTCATAGGGTTTGGCCCAGATGGTGCCGCCCACGTTGTTGATCAGAATGTCGATCCGACCCCAGATATCAATCGCCGCCGCCATGGCCGCGTCGCAGCCTTCCCATGTTTCCAGATCGACGTTGAGCGCTTGGGCTTCGCCGCCTGCGTCACGGATCGCTGTAACCACCGCGTCGCGATGCTCTGAGCGGTCCACGACCAGCACCTTTGCCCCCTCGGCAGCGGCGCGTTCGGCCACCCGGCGACCGATCCCTTGGGCCGCGCCGGTGACGACCATCACCTTATCTGCAAAACGCGGTGTCATGCGGCGGCGGCCTCTGTCTCAGTCGGGTTGAATTTTTCGAAATGGAACGCGGCGGGTGTGACACCCAGTTGTGCGAAATGCGCGCGCACCGCGTCCACCATCGGGGGCGGACCGCAGAGATAGACATCGCAATCGCCGCCATTCAGATCCTCAGCCGTCACGTGATCGGTGACAAATCCCTTGCGCGCGTGCTCTTCGTTTTGATCGGCCAGCACCGTGATCACGGTCACGTTGCCAATAGCCTCGGCCAAGGCCATGACACGGTCGAGTTCAACCAGATCGGCGGCGCGGGTTACGGCGTAGTAGAGCGTGATCGGCTGATCCGCGCCGTGCGTTGCCACCTGTTCCAGCATCGACAGGAAGGGTGCCAAGCCGGTGCCACCCGCCAACCACAGTTGTGGGCGCTCAATGGGCCGCAGGTAAAACGCCCCCATCGGCCCGGTCAGCGTGACGGCATCGCCAGCCGTGGCGCGTTCGCCCAAATAGCGGCTCATCAGCCCGCCCGGAATGTTGCGAATGAGGAATGTGGCCTCGTGCGCGCCGGGGGCAGAGGAAAAGGAATACGAGCGGTGCGCCTCGGTGCCGGGCACGGAGATATTGACATATTGACCGGGCAGAAAGCCCATCGGCTTGGCCAGTTTGACGCGCAGGCCAAAGGACGTCTCGGACAGGCGGTCAACGCCCAACACCTCTGCCGATATCGCCTCGGGCGCGGTCTTGCACATGGCAGAGGAGGCAGGCACCCGGATCACGCAATCGCTCTGCGGCATCATCTGACAGGTCAGCACATAGCCTTCAGCCGCCTCATCCTCGGTCATCGCCTCGTCGAGGTAGAATTCCAGCTCATATTTGCCCTTTTCGGCAAAGCATTTGCAGGTGCCACACACCCCGTCACGGCAATCCATCGGAATGTTGATCTTTTGCCGAAACGCGGCTTCGGTGACTTTCTCGTCATCCTCGCATTGAATGACACGGGTCACGCCATCCTCGAAATTCAGGGCGATATTATAGCTGGTCATGGCGGGCTCCTCCCCTCTTGTGGCGCGTCCCCATCGGGCACGCGCCGGTCTTGGCCTCAGATGTGGTAAACGTCGATCACATGGTGGATCTGGTCGTTCTTGAGCACGACCTTCTTATCGGTGATCAGCGGGTTTTTCCCTGTCACATCAATCGTGTAATAGGACGTGCCCCAGTGTTGATCGGTCTTGCCATAGCGATAGGTCAGCGTGTGCCAGTTAAAGCGCAGCGTGATCGTGCCTGCCTCGCGGCTCAGCACCTCGATATTGGCAAGGTTGTGATTGGTGCGCGGCTCGGGCAGCGAGGTGGCCGAAGACCGATCTGTCTGAATGCGGAACACGCGATCCTCGATGCCCGAGCGGTCAGGATAATAGATCAGCGACATCTCGTTTTGCGGGTCTTCGGTCAGGAGATCCTCATCATCCCAGGCGGGCATCCAGAACGGGCAATCGGCATGGTAGAACGTCAGCCAATTGTCCCAGTCGCGATCATCAAGCGCGCGCGCCTCGGCATAGAGAAAGGCTTGGATTTCCTCATAGGTCATGGTGGCCTCGGTGCTCTGGCGGTCTAGCGTTGCGGTGGTCATGGTCATCTCTCCTCACTCTGCCGCGACGGCGCTGCCGGGGGCGGTTTCGCGTTCCTTGGCGATGGCCTGCGCCATGCGCTCGGACCATTGCTTGTGCTGGATCACGAACAATCCCTCATCCTCGGTGCGGGCCCCCGACAGGATCGGGTTCACACCAAGCGCCTTGGCATCCTCGTCCGGGCCGTGAATCCACTGGGTCGCGCCTCGGCAAATGTCATTCCACTTGGCATGGGCGGCACCGGCATAACCACGTTGCGTGGCGCGGAATTCCTCGGTGTCGTCGGGCGTGGCCATGCCAGAGGCGTTGAAGAAATCCTCATACTGGCGAATGCGGCGCGAGCGCGAGTCTTGGCTCTCGCCTTTGGGGGCGATGCAATAGATCGTGACTTCGGTCTTATCCACGCTGATCGGGCGGAACACCCGGATCTGGCTGCTGAACTGATCCATCAGGAACACGTTGGGATAGAGGCAGAGATTGCGCAGCACGCCCACCATCCATTCGGCCTTGGTGGCCCCATATTTCTCGGTCCATTCGGCAAGGCGCGGATAGTTGGGGCGATTGGTCGAGTCAGCCCATGTGGTCCACAAGAGGAGGTGCCCATTCACATAGGAATGAAAGCCGCCCTTCTGCTTGGCCCATTTGCTGGCGTCGGTTGCTTTGATCTTGTCTTCCTTGCCATCCGCCGTGCGGTGCGAGGTGGTGGCCACGTAATTCCAATGCACCGCCGAGACGTGATAGCCATCAGCGCCATTCTCGGCCTGCAATTTCCAGTTGCCGTCAAACGTATAGGTGGACGAGCCGCGCAGCACCTCGAGCCCCTCGTCGGATTGATCGACAACCATGTCGATCATCTTGCGCGCCTCACCGAGATACTCTTCCAGCGGGGCCACATCGGCATTGAGCGAGCCAAAGAGGAAGCCACGATAATTCTCGAACCGGGCCACTTTGGTCAGATCATGGCTGCCGTCTTTGTTGAATTGCTCGGGGTAGCCCGCGCCATTCGGGTCTTTGACCTTCAAGAGCTTGCCAGTGTTGGAAAAGGTCCAGCCATGGAACGGGCAGGTAAAGGTCTTTTGGTTGCGCCGCTTGAACCGACAAAGCTGCGCGCCGCGATGCGAGCAGGCATTGACCAACGCATTCAGATTGCCGTCCTTGTCGCGCGTGATCACGACCGGCGTGCGGCCCATGTGCAGGGTGAAATAATCGCCGGGATTGGGGATCTGGCTCTCATGCGCCATATAAATCCAGTTGCCCTCAAAGATATGCTTGATCTCAAGCTCGAACAGTTCCTCATCGGTGAACATGTCGCGCCGCGCGCGGAAAATCCCCGCCTCGGCATCCTCTTGCACGATGCCGTCAAGACGGCCTTCCAGTTCGTCGAGATTGGATTGGGTAAACATGGTCTTTCCTCCTCCGGAAATGTCTTGGGTCTTGGGCCAGTTATTCACCGGCCACGGTTTTTAGGCTCCGCGCGCGGTCGCGGCGGAAAAAGTCGATCTTGTCGGGGTCGAGCGACACGCCCAGGCCTGCGCCCTGCGGCACCTCGACGGTGAAATCCCGATAGACGATAGGGGTGGCCAGAATATCCTCGGTCAGAAGCAGGGGGCCAAAAAGCTCGGATCCCCACCGCAAGTCCTCAATCCCGGCAAAGAGTTGCAGCGCAGCGGCTGTGCCAAGCCCGGTTTCCAGCATGGTCCCGGCATAAAGGCCCAGTCCCGCCGCCTGCCCAATCGCCACCACCTCGGACGCGCGTTTGATCCCGCCCGATTGCGCCACTTTGACGGCAAAGACATCCGCAGCACCCCGTGCCACGATGCTGACGGCATCCTCGGGCCCGTTCAGCGCCTCATCGGCCATCACCGCAATCTCGTGAGCGCGGGTCAATTCGCGCAGCGCATTGAGATACCGCGCGCGCACTGGCTGTTCGACCAATTCGCAGCCCACATCCTGAAGGCCCCTGAGGCCCCAGCGGGCATCCTGCAACGACCACGCCTGATTCACATCGACGCGGATGCTGGCGGCGTCGCCCACGGCGGCCTTGATCCGCGCCACATGCGCCACATCCTCGGCGACGGCGCGCTTGCCGATCTTGAGCTTGAAGATGTTGTGGCGGCGCGCGGCGATCATCTCTTGTGCCTCGGCGATATCGGTTTCGGAATTGCCAGAGGCCAGCGTCCAGGCCACAGGCAAACGACCATGCACCGCGCCCCCGAAAAGCTGCGCCACAGAGACGCCCAAACGCTTGCCAAGCCCATCCCAAAGCGCGATTTCCACCGCCGCCTTGGCGATGCGGTTGCCCTTGACCAGATGGTCGACCAATTGGAGGGCACCGTTTACATCATCCGCCGACCGGCCCAAAAGCGCGGGGGTGATATAGGTATCAATCGCGGATTGGATGCTCTCTGGGCTTTCGGGGCCATAGGTCAGCCCGCCGATGGTAGTGCCTTCGCCGATCCCCTCGGAGCCATCCGAGAACCGCATCCGCACCAGAACGGCGGTCTGCACCCGCATCGTAGCCATCGACAGGACATGCCCCCGGATGGTCGGAATATCGAGGATCATCGTTTCGATCTGGTCGATCTTGGTCACGGCGTTCACCACATGTCAGTATTGCATTGAGGTGCAAATTGCCTGTGGTGGGGCATCAAGTCGATGATGCTGCGGGTCTTGGGTGATACCCGAACCGAAGGGTTGCCGGAACCTATCAGAGCGTCACGGACCTGCCAAAAAGACGAAAGGCGCGCCACTGGGGCACGCCTTCTGACTGAATCAGCGGATAGTACGGGGTCACATCATCCCAAGCGCTTCTTTATACATCTCGAGCACGGCTTCTTCTTCGGCGATGTCGTCCTTGTCGCGTTTGCGCAGGGCGATCACCTTGCGCATGACCTTGGTGTCATAGCCGCGCCCTTTGGCCTCGGCCATCACTTCCTTTTGCTGGTCGGCGATGTCTTTTTTCTCGGCCTCTAGCCGCTCGAACCGCTCGATGAACTGGCGCAACTCATCGGCAGTAACGCGGTAGTTGCTGTCAGAATTCATATCATCCATGGCCTGATCTCCGGTCGGTTGGGGTTTCTGACTAACGCTGTGCCGGATGCGGTGCAAGGGTCATCTGCGGCGCGGCTTGCAATGGCGGAAAAATTGCTCTAGCGCCGGGGCGATATCATGTGAAGGAGGTGGCGATGGAGTATATGATCTGGTCTGGGGCCGCCCTGTCGCTGGCTGGTCTGGCCACGTTGATGTGGTGCATCGTCAAGGTTTGGCGCGCGCGCAAGGCTGGTCTTTCGGATGATGACTTGCGGGCTGTGGTGCAACGGATCGTGCCGCTCAATACCGGTGCATTGTTCTTGTCCGTGATCGGCCTGATGATGGTCGTGGTGGGCATCCTTCTGGGGTGATCGCCTCAGTCGTGACGTCGGCCAAACATTCCCTCACCGTTCTTGACCATCTCGACCACCATCGGCGGCACCTGCCAGAGCGGGGTGTCCATCCTGGCCAGAGCCTTGAAATCCCGCAACATCGCCAGCATTCCGCGCTGATCGGCGGCAAACAACGGCCCACCGCGCGCGCGGTCATAGCCATAGCCGCGCACCATCAGAACATCGAGATCCGAGGCGCGTTGCACCGCACCGCGCGCCAAAAGCTGCACCGCGGCCCCAACCAATGCGGCTTGCAAGGCGTGTCCTGGGGCCACCGTGCCCAATACCTCAGCCGGATCGCGCCCCGGTCCGGCTAGGTTTTTGGGCGGGCGTGGGCCCTCGCTCGGGTGGTCATAGAACCCGCGCCCAACCACCCGGCCCACGGCCCCTTTGGCCAGCCGCTCGGCCAGAGGGTCATCCGCGCCGGGGGCAGGGCACCCAAGCCATTCCGCCACCGCACGCAGCCGGTTCGCGACCACCGGCAGCCCGTCAAAATCCATCATGAGGAAGGGTCCGGCGCGAAATCCAAGGCGCTGTGCCGCCTGATCTACCCGCTGGGGCGTCAGGCCAAGGCGGACCATTTCCAGCCCCGCGAGGTAAACCGCGCCCATCAGGATGTGACCCAGCCCCGGTCCCGCCGCAGGTTGCGCCGCGCGCACGAGTGTCACGCCCAGCCCGGTGCAAAACTGCGCGAGACTGGCCACAATCGCAGGATCGGCGGTGTCGGACACGGCCAGTTCCGCAAGCCGCAAGGTTTGCGCCGGTCGGTAAAGCCGTAGCCCCAGCGGCGCGCCCGCCAGCCCCCGCCCGTCATCGAGAGGCACGCTAAGCGTCCCGTCAGCAACCTCTGAGCCGCGCGTGCAGAGCGCCAGATCAACGGGTGCCATCCCGCTTGCCAACCGCGCGAGATGTGCAGCCCGGGTGGCGGCCTCCATCTTGCCGTGCGTGACCAATCCGTCGAGCGCGCGTGACACGCTGGCGGGCAGGTCGGGCGCATCGCTGCGCACCACTTTGCCGCCCTCTAGCAATAGCAGCGCCACATCCCCCAACCGCGCCCCGGCGAGGGCGATCCGGCTTATGTCGCGGGTGGCTGCCTGCGCGCGCTCGGGCATGCCTGAGGCCCGGCGTTCGGCGGCGTAGATGTGCCGCTGCGCGCGGGCTTCGGGGCTGCGTAAACGATCCTCAAAAAGCGTCGCTTCAAAGGCTAACCCCTGCGCAAAGGGCAAAAGCTGCGCCGCCTCGACCGCGCGCAAGATATCCGACGCGGCACCGTTCTGGCCCTTGAGCCGCTCAGCCACTGTGGCGATGGCACGCTGATAGCCCGCCGGGTCGGACAGGCCGCGCGTGGCCTCTTGGCTGCGACGCCAGTGGCCTTGGTCGGCCAGCTTGCCGGCAAGGTCGACCGCGGCGGGCAGGGGATCATCGGCGGTGACTTGGGAAAAAAGGCGGCGCAGCCGCGGATCGGTGGCGCGCAGGGTCTGCCCCGCCAACATCACCTCAAGCGCCACCTGCGCCCCCAAAAGGCGCGGCAATCGCTGCGTCACGCCGCCTCCGGGCACCATGCCAAGCGTGATTTCAGGCGACGCCAATCGCGCCTCGGCCTGTGCGATACGCGCGTGCGCTGCCAAGGCGAGCGCCAAGCCCGCACCAAAGGTTGGCCCGTGCAACGCGGCGATCACCGGCTTGGGAAAGTCCTCGATCCGCGTGCAAAGCGCGTCAATCCACGGCTCTGCCAGCGACCCGTCGTATTCGGTAAGATCGACACCCGAAGAAAACCCGCTTCCAGACCCCGCAAGAACCACGGCGCGCACCTCAGCGGCGGTTGCCGCGTGATCCAATGCGCCCGCCAGTTCTGCGCGCAATTCAGCCGACAGGGCATTGGCCACGGGGCGATCCAGCAGCAGCACCGCCACCCCGTTACGCAAGTCTTGGCGTATTTGCCCTGTCACACTGCTTCACCCCTGAACGCGTCTACGCACAAGTTCTACGGGGAATTTCCCCATGCGCAAGCGTAGGAGGGAAAAAGCGGCGGATTCAGACCGGCATGTTGTCGAACTGCGCCTCAATGGCCTCGCATAACAGCATCTCGTGCAGGCTCTTGGTTTGGTCCGGAACGCCTATGCCTTCGTCATGCAAGCGCGCGATCATCCGGCGCAATTGCGGTTCCAGTTTGTGGCGGATGTCGGGATTTGCCTGCCCAATCTGATGCTCAAGGCGGTCAAGCTCGGTGCGCGTGTTGGTCATGATCATCCTCCCTAGTGAAATTACAACTATAGCGTGTTTTTGCTGTCGTTGGCGATAGTATAGAGACCTCGTAACAGCTGCGTGACTGGATCAAGAAACCTGTGCGGCACAGACCCGACAAAGCGGTGCTTCTGGAAGAACATCCAAACGCTCGACGGCGATCATTTCCTCACAGCGGGTGCAGGTGCCGAAACTACCTTTGCGAATGCGATCAAGCGCCGCACGGATTCGGCTGATTTCGTCCTGGCCTTGATGACCCAAATGCTCAAGCACCTCGTCACCTTCGCGCTCGATCGCGGCATCGTCCCAATCTTTGGATTTCGCCGAGTCGAGTTCTGCTTCAATGGCATGCAGGCGTTTGTCCAACTCACCGAGCCGCGCCATCAAGGCCAACCGATATCGTTCTGTGTCTAGCATCCGAAGCCTCCATGATTTTGAGTATCCTATCAGACGGCCATGTTTCGGTCATTGATACAGGTCAAGAGGGGGGCAGATCGGCGTCATGGTGCCGGATCATATGGTCTCCCGAGGCCGGTCTTGGCTCTCGATGGGGATTAGATCGGTGCCTCTGCGCGGCTCTGTCGGTACAGGCTCCGGTTCGGTTTCGATAGAAGGTGGCAGGGGTGCGGCTGCGCCCGAAATCAGGCGCAATGCTCGCAATCCGTTCATCTGTCCAAGCTCTGCCGTGGCAACGATATGGCCGCGCGTGCCGACAAGTTGTGTGTCGTTCAGCGTCTCACGCTGGAAGGGCAGAAGATCACCGGGTTTGAGCGCCAGAATGTCACGTAAGGGCAGGCGCAACCGGGCCATGACAGCGTCAAGCATGACCGGTGCGTTGTTCACAACCTGTTCGAGATTTGCAGGGGCCTCGATTTTGGTGTTTGCGATCTTGCCCGAAGAGGCACGCGCCGGTGACGCGATCACGGGCAAGAGCAGATCAAGACGCCCCGTTTTTGCCCCCGGTCCCAGATCGACGGTGAGGCGTAGCAATTCGAAATCCGGGGCCACCAACAAGAGTGAGAGGCCGCGCAGATCCTCGACCATATCGCCAAAACCAAAACGGCGCGGTGGCGGCGCGTCGTGCTCTTGCGCCAGCTGACTTTCAAATTCTGTCAAAACTGCATCAATCAAGGGCGCGACCATCGCCGCGTCTGTGCGTGTGGCGGCGCGCGGCCGTGCCAATCCGGGGCGCACGGACCCGGTGGTCTGCACCTCGATCAGCCCGGCGAGGAATTGCGAATCAAGACAGAGCGCGCCGCGTGCGCCCCCATCCCCCTCGAGCAGCACCAAGAGCCCCGCGTCACCCAAGCTGCGCCCCACGTGGGCAAGCGGTACGCGCATCTGTTCGACCGTGGCCACAGTCAGGCCAAGGCCAAAGAGCGTATCTGCCGCACGCGCCAAGGACAGGCGCAGCGCCTTGACCGGTGTCATCTGGCGGCTGTCGGATCCGTCTCTTGCGGCCTGCGCCATCCGTTGAATGACCGAACTGTGATCCTGCGATCCCATACCCTGCGCCATCGCCCCTTTCTGAAGCTCTCGGGTGGACCCTAGGCAGGCTTGGTTACGATTTCATTTAAGCGGAGCAGAAACTTTGGCCTATTGCGCTGCCATGCGGGCGCTCAGTGGCAGGGTCACGCGGAATGCGGCGCCCTTTTGCCCGGGCAAATAGCTGACCGCGCCCCCCAACCGCGCCATAATCTCGCGGCAGATCGCAAGGCCAAGGCCCGCGCCGCCCGCTTTGTGCTGGCCGATACGCGAGAATTTCTCAAAAATCACGGCCTGTTGTGCGGGGGCGATGCCTGATCCGTTGTCGGTAAAGTCGATCACCAGTTCCCCATCGACGACCGCCGTACGAATCGTCAAAATCGGCGGTTGCCCGTCGCAATATTTGCGCGCATTGGCGATGAGATTGATGAATACTTGCACCAGCCGGTCCAGATCTGTGGTTAGGGCCACCGCCTCGGCCATGCGGTCGCGCACGACACGAAGCGTGCCACCCTGCACCCCGGCGGCGCGTTCCGCCCGGTCCAGCAGATCAGCCAGCGAACCGGTCTGCACATGCAGCACGACTTGGCCGTTTTCCAGCACGCTCAGATCCAAAAGATCATCCAAGAGCCGCGTCAGGCGCACGGCCTCGTCATGGATCACCGAGGCATATTTGCTTTGTTCCTCGGGGGTAAGATCGCCGGTATCGCGCAGAATTTCCGAGAATGCGCGGATCGAGGTCATCGGCGTGCGCAGCTCATGACTGATCTGGCTTAGGAATCCGTCCTTTTGCACCGAAAGCTGCGTCAGTTTCTCATTGGCCTGTCGCAACTGCCGCGCGGTGCGGACCAGTTCCTGTGATTTTGCCTCAAGCTGGCTGGAATATTCCATGATCTGTGCGGTTTCATCCGCGACAGCCATCAGATCTTCCACCGAGACCGCGGCCCCGCCGACGATCTGACTGATCATCGCATGGGCCGTGGCAGCCCCGACAGAGCCCGACAATTCGCGCTCCAGCTCTTGCAGAAATGTGGGGCTGGGTTCGGGCAGATAGCCTGCCAAGCCTTGCCGCTGCGCTGCTTCTGCAAATAGCGCCTGCGCTTCGGTCGCCCCCATGATGCGCTGTGCCATGATCAACAGATCTTCGCTTTGCGCCATGCCGCCGGTCCAGCCGCCGGGCGTACCTGAATGATCGAACACATTGACGAATTGCGCCCCCTGCAACCGTTCCACAGGTTGAGGAAAGCTGAGCAGCGAGCCAAGGACAAAGGCGGCGGTGTTGAGCAGCAGTGACCACAGCACCGCATGCACCACCGGGTCCATCCCCTCAGAGCCAAAGAGCGCGCGGGGCCGCAGCCAGTGCAGCCCAAAGAGACCCTCGTCAAATACCACCTGGGGCAGCACCATTGAGGGGCCAAAGCTGGGCAGAAAAAGGCAGTAGATCCAAACCACCGCCCCCACGATAAGGCCCGCCAAGGCCCCCGTGCGCGTGGCCCCTCGCCAAAAAAGCCCCCCCATTAGCGCGGGCATGAATTGCGCCACGCCCGCAAAAGCGATCAATCCAATCGCTGCTAGGGCGGTTCCGCCCCCAGAGAGCCGGAAATAGACATATCCAAGTAGAACGACACCGGCGATGCTCAGCCGACGGGCCAAAAGTGCCACGTGGCGCACGTCCCCGGATACCATTGCCGCCCCGCCCGAAAAATAAAGCCAAAGTGGCATCACCACATGGTTTGACACCATGGTCGAGAGCGCAATCGCCGCGACGATCACCATCGAGGTGGCGCTGGAAAAGCCGCCCAGAAACGACAGGATCGCCAGCCCGTCGCGTCCGTCCATCAAGGGCAGTGTCAGCACGAAAAGATCGGGGTTCGCTCCTTCAGGCATCAATTCCAGCCCCACCGCAGCGATGGGCACGACAAAGAGACTCATCAACATGAGATAGGTGGGAAACGCCCATGCTGCGGTGCGTAAATGGTCTTCGTCCTCGTTCTCGACCACCATCACCTGAAACATACGAGGGAGGCACAGGAAGGCCACTGCCGACAACATCGTCAGACCAATCCAGCGACTGCCCGAGACTTCAAAGTGGGCAATGGCCGAGGCATCAATCCGGTCGAGCGTTGCAGCCACTCCGCCCGACAGGCCCCAGACTACGAATATTCCTACCGCCAACAGCGCGCAGAGCTTGACCACCGCCTCAAGCGCGATGGCCATGACAACGCCATGATGTCGCTCGTTCGCATCCAGATTGCGCGTGCCAAAGAGAATGGTGAACAGCGCCAGCCCACCCGCCACCCAAAGGGCTGTGGAGTGCATGTCAGGCAGGGTTGTGGCGGTGAGATCGGTTTCGGCAAACGCCGCGAAGGAGAGGGTGACGGATTGTAACTGCAGCGCGATATAGGGCGTCGTGCCGATCACCGCGAGGACCGTTACAATCACTGCAAGCAGATTGGACTTGCCGTAGCGCGAAGATATCAGATCCGCGATCGACGTGATCCGCTGGCTGCGGCCCACGCGGACCATCTTGCGCAGGGTCCACCACCAGCCGATCATGATCAATGTCGGCCCGAGATAGATTGTCACAAACTCCAGCCCCGAGCGTGCGGCAAACCCGACGGCGCCATAGAATGTCCATGCCGTGCAGTAAATCGACAGGGACAACGTGTAGACATAGGGCGACCGCAGCCAGCTTCCGCGTCCACGCAGCGCCGCGCGATCCGCCGCAAAGGCCACGGCGAAGAGAAAGACCACGTAGAGGATGCAAACAAGGATGAGGACGTTTAAGGTCGTCATCTAGCGCTCCTGTGAACCCTTCGGGTCTTCCTCGGTGTCCGTTGGGCGCAGCCGCGCCGAAATCACGCCTGCGATCACGGCAAGCACGATCCAAAGGCCAAAGATATAAAACATGGCCCGCGTGGTGCGCACCCCTTCGGTTTCCCACAAGAGCGGCACCGAGAACAGCACCGCCCCGGCAATCGGCAGCATCCGCGCCGCGTCTGACAGCCGCCGCAACCGATAGGTGCGCCGCGCCAGAAACATCGGGCCGCGCTCGGCGCTCATGGCACGACCAGCGCCCGCACCGCTGCCAGCACATCGGCATTTGAGAACGGCTTGGTCATGTATTGGCTGGCCCCGGCGCGCTCTGCCATCTCGCGATCCTTGGTCTGGCCGCGCGCCGTCAGCATCAGAACCGGCGTATCACCATAGACGGCATCGGCGCGGATTTCCTGAAGGATGTCAAAGCCACTTTTGCCGGGCAGCATCACGTCAAGAATGATGAGGTCGGGCGCGCGGGCGCGCACGGCGTCCATCGCATCATGGCCATTGGCGTGGGTCTTTACCTCCCAGCCATCCCGCGAGAGGATAAAGCTGACAGCTTCGATGATGTTCGGCTCGTCCTCGATCACCAGAACCCTCTTCGTCATGCAACCGGCCTCCCCTCCGTTGCGCGCGCGGTCACTGCCGTGCGTCTGATTTTCTCTGCGCCCATTCTGTCACATCCCTTCGGCGACAATCGACGGCTCGCGTCTTGCGGCGCAATCGGCCAGTGGACATATGCGGCAACTCACCCCAATCGGGCGCACCGCGCCGCCTGTCTCGCCGGGGTCTGGCAGCATCAGCATCAACGCCTGCATCAGGGGCGGGCGGTCGAAACCGGCGGGCCCGGTCTGCGCGGCTACGGCAAAGGCCTCGATCACTTCGGCTCCGCGTCCGGCCTGTCGCAGGCGCAGGCGCAGAGGCACCTGTGGTTGGCTCAGCACCTGATACAGCGGCCAGAGCGCGCAGGCACCGGCCATACGCGGTGTGGCAAACCCGGCAATCGGCTTGCGGAAGGTGAGCGTGCCAGAGGCATCGCAAATCACCAGCCCGACTTCGCCGACGTCGGTTTCCGGCAGGCTGGCCAGACGCCGGAACACCCGCGCCATATCTGCGCCCGTTGCCTCGGCCAACCGGTCGGGGCGCAGCCCGAGCGTGGCGACCCGTGCCAGAAACGCCCGAAGCGGAAGCGCTGCGGCATCCTCCATATACCGCAAGAGCGCCTCGCGTGTCAGGTTTTGGGCCGGGCTCGACATGCCCTCGGATGCGGCGGCGTCGATCAAACGCGCCACATCCCGCGGCCCCGCCATTTCGCGTTCCAGTTCGGGCAGGTGATAGCCGCGCGCTGCAAGATAGGCGTGCATCTCGTCCTGCGGCGAGGTCAATTCCGCCTCGGTATTGGGGGCCGCCTCGAGATACCGCACCAGCGCTTGCGCGCCTTCGGTCAGGCGGGCGCTGTCTTCGTTGATGTTGCGGTGAAATCGCGCCTGCCATTCCGGCTCAATCGCCTCGGTTTCCACGAGGATCGAGGACGTGGCGCGAATGGCCGTCACGGCCGAAATCACCTCGTGCAGGGAATCCGCAAGAAAAGGATCATGCGCCAGCCGGTCGGTCAGGGTCTCGATGGTGCGTTCCAGCGTCTGCGTGCGCCGATGCAGATCGCTCAAGAGGCTGGCCCAACCGGGATAGCGCCCGGCGAATTCCTCGGTTCGGTCCAGTTCTGGCCCATCGTTACGGGGCTTGCCCGCCGCTTCGCGCAGCCCGGAAATCAGCGTGGCCTCAGCGCCTTGGGTCAGTTGTGACGGTTCAACCTTGAGCGCCTCTGCCAGCTTGAGCAGAGTCTTGCCCCCGATCCGGCGGTGATTGTGTTCGATCAGGTTGAGATAAGACGGCGAAATCCCGGCCCTCTGCGCCAGATCGGATTGCCGCATGCCGTTCAGAACCCGCCGCTCGCGGATTCTGGTGCCGATCATGAGCCGGTCCGGCATCTGGCCTGTCCTTTTTCGGGGAAGAAGGGATGGTGCGAGAATTTTTTTACAATAGGCGCACGGCATTTGTCTATAAGTTTACAGGCCGTTTATTCCATAAGATATTTGCTTTGCGCAAGATTGTTTCGCGTTTATCTGCAGGCGGTCTTTCCTGCAAGACATCCCGCTGAAACCGCTGTGGTGTCGCCTCATCCGCCGTGTCGGCTCTGGCAACGGGTTGCTCTGTTTTTACGCATTCACGTCGCAAATTGACGCGACAGTCGGTTCCGATCCTCTCAGCCTGCAGAAAAGTGGCCTCGTGCCAACAGCCTAGAATTGGAACCCCATGGCCACGCTTTCGGCTCAGCCCGCCCCCGCGCCGTCGCGCGCGCTGCAAGGGATACTCTGCGTCGAGATCGCCATGCTGCTCTTTGTCGGGCAGGACGCCATGATGAAAACGCTGCTGACGATCTATCCGGTATGGCTGCTGATTTTCGTGCGCTCCATCGTGACACTTCTCGTGATGACACCGCTCATTCTATGGTTGGGCAAGCCGCATCGCCTGCTGACGCCTCTTTGGCCATTGCATCTGATCCGTGCGTTCCTTTTTGCCTCGGGATTTTCGATGTTCTATGCGGCTTTCCCGTTCATGGGCCTGGCCGAGGTCAGCACGATCTTTTTCTCTGCGCCGCTTATCACCGCGCTATTCGCGGCGGTGTTCCTGCGCGAAACCATCGGCTGGCATCGCGGGGTCGCCTTGGTGGCGGGGTTTGTGGGTGTGCTCATCGCGATGAATCCAACGGGCGAGAACTTTTCCCTTGTTGCGATCCTGCCGCTTCTGTGCGCCGTGACCTATGCAATTTCTCAGATCATCGCCCGCCAGATCGGTGACCGGGAAAGCACGCTTACAGTGGGGCTTTATACCCTGACCTTTGCGGGGCTCTTGATCCTGCCCATGGGCTGGCTGGTCAATCAGGTGATCGAGATCACCCCGGCGACCTATCATCTGCGCTGGGAGATGCCGCCGCAGGCGTTGGACGATCTGCCGCGTCTTGCGCTGTTGGGGGCCATCGGGATGGCGGCCTACACGCTTGTCTCGCGCGCCTATCAGGTGGCGAATGCCAGCCTCGTCGCACCGTTTGACTATACCTATCTGCCCTTTGCCGCCCTGCTGGCCTATGTGCTCTGGGATGAAGTGCCCGCGCTGAATACGTTGGCAGGCATGGTGATCATCACCGCCTCTGGTCTGTACCTTGGATGGCGCGAACTACGAGCCTCGCGTCATAGTGATGCCACGCCGGTCACGGCCGAGGCGATCTTTGCCCCCGGCAGCCCTCTGCCGCCGCAAATTCCCGAGGAAGAAACCAGCCGATGACCACTGTCACGATCCAACCTGAACGCGATATGCGTGGCTATGTCCTTGTTTTTCTTGCAGGGCTGGTCTGGTCTACCGTTGGCTTGGGCATTCGCTTGATCGACGAAGCACAGGTCTGGCAGATTCTGTTTTACCGCTCCGCGTCGATGACCCTGCTGCTCTATGTGGTGATCCGATTGCGCACCGGGCAAGATGCACTGCGTCTTGCACTACAGATGGGCTGGCCGGGGGTGATTGGTGGGCTGTCGCTGGTGGCGGCCTATACCGGCGCAATCTTTGCCATTCAGACCACCTCTGTCGCCAATGCGATGATGCTCTTTGCCTGCTCGCCGCTTTTGGCTGCGATCCTCGGGCGGGTGGTCCTGCGCGAATATGTGCGCCCGCAAACTTGGGTGGCTATCGTGGTGGCGGCCTGTGGCATTGCGGTCATGGTTTGGGACAAGTTCGGGGGAGCGGCGCTTGTGGGAAATCTGGCCGCCATCGGATCGGCAGTAGGGTTTGCGACCTTCACCATCACCCTGCGATGGGGCAAGGCAACCGAGATGATGCCGGCGATCTTTCTCTCGGGGCTTTTCGGCATGGCGCTCATGGCGGCGATTTGTTTCTGGCTGGGGTTATCGCTGCGGATATCCAGTGCGGATACGGCGCTTTCACTGGGTATGGGGGTGTTTCAGGTGGGGCTGGGGCTGATCCTTTACACGATTGGCTCGCGCACAGTGCCTGCCGCCGAACTCACGCTTTTGTCGCTGGCCGAGGTGGTGCTGGGGCCGGTCTGGGTCTGGCTGATACTGGGCGAGACGGCGACAACCAACACTTTGATCGGTGGAACGATCCTTTTGGGGGCGATCGCAGGTAATGCCTTGTCCGGGGCGCGGCGCAGGCCGCCGCCACCCATGCTCTGATCGGCAATCTGCTGCCGATACGGGTTCGTCCGATGGAACAAAACCCATCCCCCTGCGTTATCTTGGACAATGTGTTTGAACCAAGAACGGAAAGGGAAAGAACATGAACCGCAGTCTCATTCTTGCCAGCGTCACCAGCTTTGCCTTGGCAGGCTGCATGGAGGGCGTCAGTGACCGCGAACTGGTCGGCGGTGCCGCGGGTGCCGCTGGTGGTGCCTTGCTCGCCTCGGCCTTTGATGCCGATTCCGGCTGGACTGTCGTCTCGGCGCTTGCTGGGGCGGCGGCGGGCACGTTGGTGGCGCGCAACACCGCGCGCAATCAATGCGCCTATTCCAACGGCGACGGCACCTATCGCACGGTGCCGTGTTAACAACCGAGGCGGCGGGCGTTCTGCCCCCGCGTAGAGATTGTGGCGCCTGACCGGGGTCACATCGCCCCGGCCCCCGAGCCGGGGCCCCCACGCCCCCTCGGCGAGGTCCCGGGCCAAGCCCGGGGCATGTGCGGTTTCGGTCGAGCGCAACACGCCTTAAAACTGCTTGCGGGCCACGCGCTGAGCGATTTTGACAAAGTTGTGCACATGCACGCCCTGTTCGTCGAGGCGGTGATTGACTGATAGGCTGGTGCGGGCAATCTCTGGCTCAATGCGCAGAAACTTCATGCCCTTGCGCGGCGCGGTCGAGACCGATTCCGGCACGATGCACACGCCCTCGCCAATCGCCACAAGGCTGAGGGCTGTTTGCAAATCCATGCACCACAGGCGCAGAGGGGCGGTGAATCCCGCGCCCTCAATCGCCTTGAGCACAAAGTCGGCATAGCTGGGCCGGGGGTGTTCGGGGTAGAGCACAAGATTATGCGTCTCAAGCCGCTCCAGCTTGGCCACGGTGCGACCGCCGGTGTCGACCGTATCGGGCAGGGCCAAGATCAGCTTTTCCTCCATCAATTCCTTGGTAACGAATTCCGGATCGCGCAGCGCTGGCCGGGCAAAGGCCACGTCAAGCTCGCGCGAGACAAGCGCGCGATGCAGCTGCGCGTTGTTCATCGGGTTAAGGCTCAGATTGACCTCGAGGTAATTGGCGCGAAAGGATTTGATGATGGTTGGCAGGATGCCAAAGGTGGCCGATCCAACAAACCCGACACGCAGCCGCCCCTCTGCCCCTTGACCTAATCGGCGCACTTCAAGTTTGGTATCCTCGAGCTGTGCAAGTATCGATCGCCCACGTTCGAGCAAGCGCTCACCGGCCTGTGTCAGGCTGATGGCACTGCGACCCCGGTTGAACAGGATCGCGCCCAACTCTTCTTCGATCTGTTTGATCTGGCGACTAAGCGGCGGCTGCGCCATGTCGAGCCGTTCCGCGGCGCGGCCAAAGTGCAACTCTTCTGCCACCGCTATGAAATAGGTTAGTTGCTTGAAATTCATGGCACCCTCCAGCCCCAAAAACTAGCCTAGCCTGTTGCGGGCATAAAAAAAGCCCCCGCGTGACGGGGGCCTTGAAGTTCCAGGCAGGGAGGGTGGGTTATTCGGCGGCCACGGCCTGCGCCGCAGCGTCTGCCTTGAGCACAAAGTCGAATTCGAAATGCAGGTCTGTGCCAAGCTCTTTGGGGGCCGGTTTGAACTTGCCGATCAGGCTGTCCTTGACTGCGAACACGCTGTCATCATCCAGCCATTTGCTGTCACCGTCATAGATTTGGCTGATCAACTGACGATATCCGTCTTTCGAGATGATGAAATGCATATGTCCGGGGCGGTAGGGATGATGGCCCATGTAGCGCAGCAATTCGCCCGCCGTTTCCGTATCGGGGATCGGATAGGGCACGGGGCGCACAGCGACAAAGGCGTAGTGACCATTCTCATCGGTCTCGAACCGTCCGCGCAGGTTGTATTCCGGTTGATCGGGATCGAGGTTTTCGTAGATGCCATTGGGCGCATCTTCCCAGACATCAAGCGTGACACCGGCAATGCCGTTGCCTGCTGCGTCGCGGATATAGCCCTCGAAATAGGCGGTTTCCTCGGTGTCGTAATGTTTCTGGATGGTCGATGCCCCCTTGGGCAGCACGGGCGGATTCTCGCGGTAAAACGGCCCCAGCACGGTCGACTCGCTCTCGGGGCCGTCAATCGGGTTGGACAGCATGTCCACCAGCACTTCGACGCCGAGAATATCGCCCAAAAGGATGAATTCCTGCCGGTTCTCGTCGCAGGTCTGGCCTGCGCGCTTGAGATATTCGCAGCCCTCAAGGAATTCGCCGTGTTGCAGGTTCACATCCTTGCAAAAGGCGTGCAGGTGGCGAATGAGCGCGGTCATGATGTCGCGCTGACGCTCAGTGATCTCACCGTGCTTGCCGAGGCTTGCGATCACCACATCGGTGATGTTCTCCAGATTTACGATTCCCATGGGTTCTCCTCCAAACGGGGTTTCATATGGCGTGGGGCAGGCCGGGGCGCACCCTGTGGTCCTCGTTGTCGATCAAGGCGGGTGTCAAACCAATGCCGCAGGCGGTATCGCGTGATACCCGGTCCGGCATAGATCAATCGCCCCCTTAAATGCCACCTCTAGCACAGACCTAGCATTATGAGGGAGGCAGAGGTGATCGACAGATTTCGCGAGATTGCGACACGGCTAGAGGACCAGCCCCATCTCTTGCGCCTTGGGCGGCTCTTTTCCGAGACGGTGCTGATCGAGATTGAGGGCGACGAAATTTATCTGACCTTTGACAAGGGCCGGATCGTGTCGGTTGTAGCCGGGCCAAGCCGCAAAACGCCGTGGCGCTTTGCGTTGCGCACTGATGCTGACGCACTGGAGCAGTTCTGGCAGGCGCGCCCCGCGCCCGGATTTCACGATATCTTTGGGCTGGCCAAAATCGGGCGTGGGCGGATCGACGGCGACATTCTGAGCCTGGTCAAGAACCTGCGGTTTTTCAAAGAAGTCATGGCGCTTGCGCGGTGCAAAAAGGAGGCTGCCGCATGAGCATCGAGCCCATCACTGGACGTTACATCACGGTCGAGATCGCGGGCGCGCCGCGCCGCATTTATTTCGAAGAGGCGGGGCAGGGGCGGCCTGTTCTGTGCCTGCACACCGCCGGGGCCGATACGCGGCAATGGCGTCATCTGATGAACGATGCCAAGGTGACAGCGGACCATCGCCTGATCGCCTTTGACATGCCGTGGCATGGTAAATCCCTGCCGCCAGAGGGGTTCGAGACCGAAGAATACCTGCTTACGACCGAAGACTATATCGAGACGGTGTTGGCGGTAGTGGCCGGATTGGGGCTGGAGCGCCCCATTCTGGCGGGCTGTTCCATGGGGGGGCGGATCGCGCTGCAACTGGCGGCGCAGCACCCGGAGTATTTCAGCGGATTTATCGCCATCGAGGCATCGGATTTTCAGCCCGCATGGTATGATATCGACTGGTTCCACCGTCCCGATGCCCATGGCGGCGAGATGGGCGCGGCGCTCGTGTCGGCCAATATCTCGCCCTATGCTCCAAATGCCGAACGCTGGAACACGCTCTGGATGTTCATGCAGTCGGGGCCGGGCGTGTTTCGGGGGGATCTGAGCTTTTACACGCGCGATGACAGTTTGATCGGGCGATTGGCGCAGATCGACACTGGCAAAACTCCGGTGCATCTGCTGGTCGGGGCCTATGATCTGACCTGCACGCCCGAGGATGCGAAACGCACGGCGGCGGCCATTCCCGGCGCGACGGTTTCGGTGATGGATGAGCTGGGCCATTTCCCGATGAGCGAGCATCCGCAGGGGTTTCGCCCGTTTTTTCTTGATGCCCTTGCGCGGATGCCGCGCGTGGCCGCGCAAGCGGCCTGAGAGGAGTTTCCGACATGACCAATCCCTGCATCATCTGCGTGGCAATCACGGGAAGCTTGCCGCAGAAATCCGACAATCCGGCGGTGCCGATCACTGTGACCGAACAGGTCGAATCGACCCATGAGGCGTTTGAGGCCGGGGCCACAATCGTGCATGCCCATGTGCGCAATGACGATGGCTCGCCCTCGTCCGACCCTGAGAAATTCGCGCGCCTCAAAGAGGGGATCGAGACCCATTGCCCCGGTATGATCATTCAATTTTCCACCGGCGGGCGCTCTGGTGCGGGTCAGACGCGCGGCGCGATGCTGTCCTTGCGCCCTGACATGGCCTCGCTCTCGGTCGGGTCCAACAACTTTCCCACACGGGTCTATGAGAACCCGCCCGATCTGGTCAACTGGCTGGCGGAGGAAATGCGCCAGTATGAGGTCAAGCCCGAGATCGAGGCGTTTGACCTAAGCCATATCCTCAAGGCCAAGGACATGTCCGATCAAGGCCAACTTCTTGGCACGCCCTATGTGCAGTTCGTGATGGGCGTCAAGAATGCGATGCCGGTCGACCGCGATGTTTTCGACTATTACATCCACACGGTCAAACGCCTGTTTGGCCCGGATGCGCCCTGGTGCGCGGCGGGGATCGGGCGGCATCAGGTCACGTTGAATGACTGGGCCGTTGCGGCAGGCGGGCATGCGCGCACCGGGCTTGAGGATAACGTGCGGCTGGATCGGGATACCCTCGCGCCCTCGAATGCCGCTTTGGTGCGGCGGGTGGTCGAGTTCTGCGAGCGCCACGCCCGCCCTGTGGCCACCTGGCGCGAGGCGCGGCAGATGCTGGGCCTGCGTGCGCAACATGGCCTCAAGGATGGCAAAGCGGCGTGATTCTATGGTGAGTGGGCTGGTCCTTTGGCGGTCAGCCCGTCACCTGCCCATCCCCGACCACGATCTTCCGACGACAGAGCGATGCGATCTTGTCGTCATGGGTCGAAATCAGAAAGGTGGTGCCTTCCTCTTGGTTGATCTGGGTGATCAACTCCATCACCTGCATGGCTGACACACGGTCGAGATTGCCAGTCGGTTCGTCCGCCAGCACGAGTTCGGGGCTGTTCATCAGCGCCCGCGCCACGGCGACGCGCTGTTTTTGCCCGCCCGACAGGCTGGTGGCGGGAAAATTGATCCGTTCCGCCAGACCCATCCGCGCCAAAAGATCACGGCCCCGCGCCCGCGCAGCGGCGGTTTCCCGGCCCTCGCGCACGGCGGTGGGAAAGATCACATTCTCCAGCGCGGTAAAATCCGGTAAGAGATTGTGGAACTGAAAGACAAATCCGATATGGGCATTGCGAAACTCTGTCAGGGCCCGGTCATCGGCGGCGATCAGGTCTTCGCCCAGCATGACGTGGCGGCCCGAGGTGGGTTTCATCAAAGTGCCAAGAATGGTCAAAAGCGTGCTCTTGCCCGATCCGGATGGCCCCAGCAAAGCCGCCATTTCACCTGTCTCAAGCCGCAGCGAAAGCCCGCGCAAGACCCGCGTTGCGGCCTCTCCGGTACCGAAGGTCTTGACCAGATCGCGCACCTCCAGAAGCGCGCTCATTGGCCAATCGCCGTGACAGGATCGACCCGCGCCGCCGCGCGCGCAGGCAGGATCGAGGCGAGGACAGCCCCGATCACTGTGAGGGTAATGGCCAGCCCATACGAGCCTTGGGTGATGTCCATCGGCAGAGTGCCCGCCTTGAACGCGTCGCGCGGCGGGAAGGGCAGGAGCGCCAGATACCCAAGCCCCGCGCCCATCATCCCGCCCATCAGCCCAATGAGCGCGCCTTGGGTCACGAAAACCACCACGACAAATCCGCGCCCCGCGCCCATCGCGCGCATGATCCCGATTTCCGGGCGGCGACGGTAGGTCGAGAGCAGCAGCGCCGAGGCCACGCCGATCACAATGGTGATAAGCGCGAATGTCTTGAGGAAATAGCCGGTCTGCGCCTGTGCGCTCAGCGCCTCCATCAACTGTTCGGCCCCATCGGTCCAGGGCACGGCATCGAGCCCGGTCAGGGTGCGAATGCGCAGCGCCGTGGCATCTGCGGCGTTGAGGTCCAAAAGCTTGATTTCGATCTGGCTCACGCCCTGTGGCATGGCAAAGAGCGTGCGTGCAGTCGACAGGCTGACAAAGGCGCGCGCCCCGTCCAAGGCCCCGTTGCCCGTCTCAAAGATACCCGAGAGGGTCAGCAGGGCCGTCACCCCCTCAGAGCTTTGCAGGCGCAGCGGCTGATTGAGCGACAGGTCGAGATCATCGGCAAGCTCTCGCCCCACCACGATCAGACCTGCGCCCAGCCTTGCGCGCCCCTCAACCATATACCCGTCCAGATCGAGGATCGCGGATTCGCGCCCTGGCTCAATCCCGGTCACGCTGACCTGCTCCACTTGTGCCCCGCGCGTCAGAAACCCCGCCCCGGTGATCTGTGGCGAGACCGCCTTGACCCCCGGCACCGCCTCAATCAGCGGCAGCCACGTTGCGGCCTCGGCCAAAGAGGCGGTGCGCGTGCGGCCCCGTTCTGCGACCATAAGCACATGGCCTTCGGGCGTGAACAAAAGCGTGGGATCATCCGGTTCCGCCTCGATTGTGACATGGGCGATATCACCCACGGTGCGCGACAGGATGAATTGCGCCAGCCCCCCGATAAGGGCGGACATGAAAATGAAGATAAAGACACCCACCGCCACCCCAAGCACCAAAAGCGCGGTCTGCGCCTTGCTGGCGGTCAGATAGCGTGCGGCGATCTTGAGCGCATAGAGCATCAGGGCGGCCCCGCTGTGACGGCCTGACCATCCGCGATGCCGGTGGCCTCGGTGATGAAAGTATCGCCTTGGGCCAGCCCCGCCGTCACGATCAGCCGAGCGGCGGGCCACTCGACCACTGAAATCGGCTGAAACCTCGCCGTGCCGTCGCGAATGACGAAAACGCCCGGTGCGCCTGCGTCAGAAACCAATGCGGTGCGGGGCACGGTCAGGGCTGCGTCGCGCTGATCCACGATGATATTGGTCGCCACGGTCAGGCCCACCGGCGCAAGGACGGGCGTGTCAAAGGACAACTCGACCGCCAGCCCGCCGGTTGCGATATCGACCCGCTTTGAGACATAGCTGACCTGTCCCGCGCGGGTCTGCGTTTCGCCCGCCAATTGCAGAAGGGCGGGCTGCGCTACGGCGATTTGGGTGGCATAGGCCTCGTCCACATCGGCCTCGACCAAAAGCGCGCTGAGGTCGGCAAGCGTCAGGATGGGCGTGGCGGGGCTGACAAGTTGGCCCTGCTCGACATCGAGCATTACAACACTGCCTGCGACAGGCGCGCGGATTGTGTGATTGGCCAACAGAACGCGCGCCTGATCGAGCGCCGCACCAAGACGGGCGACCTCTTGGGTCGCGGCCTCGAGCCTGTAGCCATAGGTGTCGCGCACAGAGCGGGCGATTGTGGTGGTGAGCGACGTGGCGCGATCAAATTCAGCCTGCGCTTCGCGGAGTGCGTCGCGCGCGGCGTCTAGGGCGGCTTGTGCCTGTCGCACGCTGGCGCTCTGCGCCTCGGCATCAACTTGGGCCAAGATCTGACCTGCCTCGACACGGTCGCCCTCGATCACAGGCAACGCCACAAGCGTGCCGGTGACCGTTGACGTCACCTCAACCGAATTGACAGCCGCGATCCGGCCATTCACAGCCAAGACGCGGGTGACAGGGGCCAGCGCTGCCGTCTCGACCAAGACGGTTGGCGGGCGGGCCATCCACGCCTGAGCGGTGATGAGCCCAGCAATGGCCATGCCGACAAGCGCCGCTGCCACCCATATCCACCGCCGCCCGGATTTCCGAACAGGAGCGTCCCGGCGCGGCACTGGCAACGGCGAAGGAGATGCAGGGTCTTTCTGCGCGGTCGCAGGCGCGTTGTGTCGGGCAGGTTTCTGGTCAGCCGGGGCCAAACGGGGTTCCTTTGCTCAGGGCACATATGCCGGGGGCGGCGGATTTTGCGCCGCCTCCTGTTCCTCTAGCATAGGCGGGCAAATCGCAACTGCCTTGACGTGGATCAGGGGCGGGTAGACTGCCCGCGCGCCTCCATTGACCCATGCAGGCACCCCGGGCATAACCGACGCAGAGCGGCGGTGACCCGACGCTTTGACACAGGCATGCTGCCCCGGCGGATCAAAGCCTAGGTAGCCAGAAAGATTGAGCCGGACCATGCGCAGCACCAAGATCATCCATGTCGTTTCCTGTCATGCCGAGGGCGAGGTGGGCGATGTCATCGTGGGCGGCGTAACCCCGCCCCCCGGCGATACGATCTGGGATCAGCGCAAATGGATCGCCGAGGATCAGACCCTGCGCAATTTCATGCTGAACGAGCCGCGTGGCGGCGTGTTCCGGCATGTCAATCTGCTGGTGCCGCCCAAGCATCCAGAGGCACAGGCCGCCTGGATCATCATGGAGCCCGAGGATACACCACCGATGTCGGGATCAAACTCGATCTGCGTGTCGACCGTGCTGCTAGACAGCGGCATCATCCCGATGCAAGAGCCGGTGACGCATATGGTGCTTGAGGCGCCGGGTGGGCTTGTGCGGGTGCGTGCAGACTGCGCCAACGGCAAGGCCGAGCGCATCTTTGTCGAGAACTTGCCCTCCTTTGCCAGCCGTCTGGGCGTGCCGCTTGATGTGCCGGGTGTCGGGCAGATTACTGTGGATACGGCCTTTGGCGGGGATAGTTTCGTGGTGGTCGATCCCGTGGCGCTTGGCGTCGATCTGGTCGAGGATAACGCGCGCCGGATTGCAGAGCTTGGCATCCGCATTACCAATGCGGCCAATGCCCAGTTCCGGTTCGAGCATCCCGAAAAGCCAGATTGGGCGCATCATTCGTTCTGCCTATTTGCCGGGCCGATCACGCGCGAGGGGAGCACCCTGCGCGCGCAATCGGTGGTCGCCATTCAGCCCGGCAAGCTGGACCGGTCGCCGACCGGCACGGCGGTCTCGGCGCGCATGGCGATCCTCGCGGCGCGCGGTGAGATGGGCGAAGACGACCGCTTTACCGGCGTGTCGATCATCGGGTCAGAATTTCACGGGCGGATTCTGGGTCGGGTGCAGGTTGGCGGGCAAGAGGCCATTCGCCCCGAGATTAGTGGGCGGGCGTGGATCACCGGCACGGCACAGCATATGCTGGACCCCAGCGATCCGTGGCCGGGCGGCTATCGGCTTTCGGATACATGGCCACGGATCAGCTAAGGGGCAGGGGCGTGCGCATAGCGCCCCTGCACTCAGACTGTGACCGCAGCCAGCCCTTCGGATTCGAACCGCGCCAGTTGCGCCAGTTCTGCATCGCTCAGGGCAATGCCGCCGCTCAGGGCGTTTGCCCGCGCCGCAAAGCGCCGTTCAGAGGGCAGGCGCGCGCCCTGGCCACTGATGGCGCTCAACAGGCGCTCGCCTTCGGCAATCGGATCGCGCCCACTGCGTGCGGCAAAGGTCGCCGGATCGAGCGCTACGACCAATGCGCCATGACGCGGCAAGAGGCTGGTGCCGCCGGAAAACTCTAGCGCTTCCTTGCTCATGAATTCACCCAGCATGGCACCGGCCAGCAATTCGACCATTGTCGAAATCGCCGATCCCTTGTGCCCGCCAAAGGGCAGCATCGCACCCGCCAGTGCCGCCTCGGGATCGGTGGTGGGGTGGCCGTCCTTGTCCATCGCCCAGCCTTCGGGGATGGGCGTGCCTGCGCGGCGGTGCAATTCGATCTCGCCCCGCGCGGCGACGCTTGTGGCAAAATCGAACACATAAGGATGCGGGCCGGGACGCGGCCAGCCAAAGGCAATCGGGTTGGTACCCAAGAGCGGCTCTTTGCCGCCCGTGGGCGCGACCGAGGAATAGCTGGGGCACATCGAGAGCGACGCAAGGCCCCGCGCGGCCAAAGCCTCGACATCGTGCCAGAGCGCCGAGAAATGCAGGCAATCACGGATCACCAGAGCCGCCAGCCCGGTCTCGCGCGCTCGCGCGGCCAAGGCATCGACAGCCGCGTCAAAGGCCGGATTGGAAAACCCGCCGCCCGCGTCCACCTCGATCACCGCGCGGCCTGTATCCTGCAGCACCGGCACAGCATCCGGCACCACCTTGCCCGCTGCGATCACCCGCAAGCAGCCTTCGATCCGGTAGATGCCATGCGACTTGCAATGATCCCGCTCACCCGCAACGATGACCCGCGCCACGGATGCTGCGCTCTGAGGGCGCACGCCGCAGGACTCGAAAATCGACGTCACGCGCGCCAAAAGGCTATCAACGGAAATCACGGTCGGCTCGGCCATGCGGGCGGTCTCCTTCAGGATTGGGGGCTATTTGTCCACGTCGGTATAGGTGCAGGCCCAGAACACCTTGGTTTCGGTATCATCAATCGCGCGCAGCCCGTGTTTGATGGTGCTGTCGAAATAGGCGCAATCGCCGGGCTCCATGATCACCGGCTCGTAATGCTCGACCGTCAATTCAACGCGACCCGAAAGAACGTAGAGCGTCTCTTCGCCGTCATGCGATTCCAACTCGTCGCGCGTGAGGGGGGCGCGTTTCTCGACCAGTGTCACCAGCGGGATGATCTTTTTTTCGGCCAGCGCGTTGCACAGCACCTCGTATTCGAAATTCTTGGCGCGTACCTTGCGCCCTTGGCCTGCGCGCGTCACGGTCATGCGCGTGGTCTGTGTCGCGTCATGATCGGCGGAAAAGAGCCGCTCCATGCCAATATCATAGGCGCGGGCGATCTTGATGAGGTTCTCATAGCTGGGTGAAACGCGCCCGTTCTCGATTTTGTGGATGGTCGAAAGCGCCAGACCTGTGCGCTGCGCCGCCACTTCGAGCGTGTAGCCGCAGGCCTGCCGCACAGCTTTCATGCGTGCGCCCAAATCCGCGCGCAGTTGATGGCGCTCTACGTCCCAATCATCCGCGGCACTCTCGACGGAGGTTTTTTCTGTTTCGGCCATAATTTTTCTTTTCTTACCAGTCATGATTGTTTAAGCATATATTTGTGTTGGGCACAACAGTAGCAATCCTGATATTGCAGGGGGAGACGGAATATCGGACTTTTCCGTCTTCCGGACCGAATTTCTCAGGAAACAAACTTCAACAAAGGGTGATTTCATGCCAGACCTGATTGTTGCCGCCGAGGTTCAGGGGCCAATCCTGCTCTGCGATGAGGGGCTGAGCGTCTGGGGCGGTGTTGATCCCCAGAGCGGGCGGATCATTGATGCGCATCACCCGCAGCGGGGGCAATCGCTGGCCGGTCACGTTGTAATGATGCCGACCAGTCGTGGCTCTTGCACGGGTAGTGGCGTACTTTTGGGGCTGGCCTTTGCTGGCACGGCGCCCAAGGCGCTGATCTTTCGCGAGGGCGAGGATATTCTGACTTTGGGCGCGCTTGTCGCCACGCGGCTTTTTGATCGACCGATTGCCGTTCTGCGCCTCTCGGCCTCCGACTACGACCGTCTGTCCCAGCAATCCCATGCCAAGATCACCGCCACCCATCTGCGCGCAGGTGATCTGGAGATGCCGCTGACCTCTGTGGCCTCCGAGGGGCTGACCCTGTCGGATAGCGACCGCGCCTTTCTTGCCGGGGAGCATGGCGAGGCGGCGCAACTGGCGATGGAGATCATCACCACCCTCGCCGCCGCCCAAGGCGCGCCCAGCCTGACTGATGTGACCCGCGTGCACATCGACGGCTGCATCTATGCCAGCCCCGCCTTTCTGACCTTTGCCCGCGCCATGGCGGACAAGGGCGCGCGGGTGCGGGTGCCCACCACGATGAACGCCATTTCAGTCGATCACGCCAATTGGCGCGCGCAGGGCGTGGCCGAGGATTTCGGCCTGCCCGCCAGCCAATTGGCCGATGCCTATGTCGAAATGGGCGCGCGTCCCAGTTTCACCTGTGCACCCTATCTGCTTGAGGACAAGCCGGTCGCGGGCGAGGATATTGCCTGGGCCGAAAGCAATGCGGTGATCTACGCCAACACGGTTCTGGGCGCGCGCACCGTGAAGCATGCCGATTTCATGGACCTCTGCATTGCGCTGACGGGGCGTGCCGCACGCTCTGGCGTCTATCTCGACCAGAACCGCGCAGCCCGTCGGATCATCGACATCGACGTGCCTGAAGGGATCGACGATGCCTTTTGGCCGATGCTGGGCTGGATCGTTGGTCAGGTCGCCCCCGACCGCATCCCGCTCTTGCGCGGGCTGGAGGGGCTGAATCCCTCCGAGGATGATCTCAAAGCGCTTTGCGCGGCCTATGGCACCACCTCTGCCTCGCCGATGATGCATATTGAAGGGATCACGCCCGAGGCGGACATGCCGCCCACGCCCGATGCCGATCACGCCCGCATCACGGCGGCTGATTTTGCCCGGCTTTGGTCAGGGTTCAATCAAGGTGCGGAAAAGGTCGATCTGGTGGCGCTTGGCAGTCCGCATTTTTCCGCCGCCGAATGCAGCGCCTTTGCGGCATTGATGGAGGGGCGGCAGGTCAATCCCGCCGTAGCCACGATCATCACCCTTGGTCGCGGCACGCTGAGCACCATCACCGCGAGCGGCGTCAAAGCACGGCTTGAGGCCGCCGGTGTGACCATCGTGCCCGATATCTGCTGGTGCTCGATTTCCGAGCCGGTTTTTCCGCCTTCGGCAAAGGTTCTGATGACCAACTCTGGCAAATATGCGCATTACGCGCCGGGTCTCAGCAATCGTGCCGTGCGGTTTGGCTCGCTCGCGCAATGTGCGCAGACCGCGCAATCTGGCATGGCCCCCACAACCTCACCGCCGTGGATTGCCGCGGCTCCAGCCCTTGCTGGCCACTGATCCGCCTCCACAGGCACAACGCCACGCATCCAAAGGAGTTTTCCGATGAACAAAGACGTCTTTCACGGCACCATCCCCGCCCTGCTGACCCCCTGCACCCCGGACCGCAAACCCGATTTTGACGCGCTGGTGCGCAAGGGGCAGGAAATGATCGCGGCAGGCATGTCGGGCGTGGTCTATTGCGGGTCCTGCGGTGACTGGCCGCTTTTGACGGACGCCGAGCGGATGGAGGGCGTCGAACGCCTGACCAAGGCCGGCGTGCCCGTGGTTGTGGGCACTGGCGCCATCAACACGAAATCTGCCGTGGCCCATGCCGCGCATGCGCAAAAGGTGGGGGCTGCGGGCCTTATGGTGATCCCGCGCGTTCTGTCGCGGGGCCTGTCTGTCGCCGCACAGCGCAACCATTTCAAGGCCATACTAGAGGCGGCCCCAGATGTGCCCGCGATCATCTACAACAGCCCCTATTACGGCTATTCGACCAAGGCCGATCTCTTCTTTGCCCTGCGCGCCGAGCATAAGAACCTGATCGGCTTCAAAGAGTTTGGCGGCAAGAATGATCTCAGCTACGCCGCTGAACACATCACCTCGCAGGATGATGACGTGATCCTGATGGTAGGGGTCGATACCGAAGTGTACCACGGCTTTGTCAAATGCGGGGCGGTCGGGGCCATTACCGGCATCGGCACGATGTTCCCCAAAGAGGCGCTTTTGCAGGTGGCACTGTCACGCCGCGCAGCGACGGGTTGCCCCGAGGCGGACATGCGCGCGCGCGAACTGGCCGATGCGTTTTCCGTGATTGCCAAGTTCGACGAAGGCGTCGATCTGGTGCTCTATTTCAAGCACCTCATGGTGCTGAAGGGCGAAGAGGAATACCGCCTCAACATCAACGAGACTGATGCGCTCTCGCCCTCTCAGGCGCGGTTCTGCGAGGCGCAGTTCCATCAATTCAACGCATGGTTCGCCAATTGGGTCAAACAGGGCGGGGTGATCGCTGAATGCATGTGATCGACAGCCACACCGGGGGCGAGCCGACGCGCGTGATCCTTGACGGGGGGCCGGACCTTGGGTCTGGTGCCCTGTCCGAGCGCGCTCGGCTGTTGGCCTCGGAGCATCGCGATTTTTACCAATCGGTCAGCCTTGAGCCGCGTGGTCAGGTGGCGATGGTCTGTGCCCTGATGGTGCCGCCAACAGACCCGACTTGCGTGACCGGCGTGATCTATTTTGACGCCGAGGCGGTGCTTGGCATGTGTGGCCATGGCACCATCGGCCTTGTGGTCACTCTGGCACATATGGGCCGGATCAAACCGGGCATTCACCGGATCGAGACGCCCGTAGGCATCGTCACCGTCGATCTTATCGACGCCAACACCGTCACCGTCACCAATATCGAAAGCCGCCGCACCCATACCGGCGTCACGGTCGAGATTGAGGGACTTGGCGCTGTCACTGGCGATGTCGCTTATGGCGGCAATCTCTTTTTCCTTGTCGATCCCAGCCCCGTTCAAGTCCATTCCAGCAATATCCGCGCGCTGACTGATGCCACCATCGCTGTGCGCGACGCGGTGCAGGCGCAGGGAATAGACGTGGATCACGTGATCTTTTACGGCCCCTCTGATGATGCGGCGGCGCATAGCCGCAACTTTGTCCTTTGCCCTGACAACGCCTATGACCGCTCGCCCTGTGGCACGGGATGTTCGGCACGGCTCGCCTGTCTGGCGGCTGAGGGGCGGCTGGACGCAGGGCAAGAGATCGTGCAGGAAAGCGTGATCGGCAGCACCTATCGGCTGTCCTATACCCCCGGCCCAAGCGGCGGCGTGATCCCCTCGATCACTGGGCGCGCCTATGTGATGGCCGAAAGCACATTGCTATTTGATCCCAACGATCCGTTTCGCAACGGTATCCGTCTCTAACCCTTATAACAAAGGTGCCGCATGGCCCGCTCAGACATCATCGTCATCGGTGCCGGCATCATCGGCGTGACCAGCGCGCTTGCGCTGCAACGGGAGGGTCACCGCGTCCGCATTCTGGACCGCAAGGGCGTGGCGGCAGAAACCTCGCGTGGCAATGCAGGCGCGTTCGCCTATACCGATATCGAGCCGCTGGCGACGCCGGGCATCCTGCGCAAGGCACCGAAATGGCTGCTCGATGCGCTGGGGCCTTTGTCGATCCCACCGGCCTATGCGCTGCCGCTTTTGCCGTGGATGCTGCGGTTCTGGCGGGCGAGTTGGCAGGATCGCTATGCGGCGGCTGTGGCGGCACAGGCCAGCCTGATGCACCATTCGCGTGCGGCCTTGGAGCGTTTGATCGCCAATGTCGACGGCGAGCCGTTGATGCGCCGCGAAGGGCAGTTGCAGGTCTACGAGGGCGAGGCGGCCTATCGCGCGAGCCTGCCCGCATGGACCCTACGTCGTCAGCATGGCGTGCGCTTTGACCTCTTGGAAAGCCCCAATGCCTTGGCCGAGATTCAACCCGGTCTCAGCCCACGGTTTACACATGCGGGCTATACCCCCGACTGGATGAACACCGTCGATCCGGCGCGGTGGACCGAATATCTGGCGCAACAGTTTGTGGCCGTTGGTGGCGTGATCGAGACCGCAGATATTCGCGCGCTGCGACAGGCGGGCGACGGCGTCGAGATTGAGACCGCCACCGGCACGACATGCGCCGATCAGGTGGTTCTGGCTGCTGGTGCTTGGTCGCACCATCTGGCGCGCACGCTGGGGGACGCGATCCCGCTCGAAACCGAGCGCGGTTACAACACCACATTTCCCACCGCCAGTTTCGATCTGCGCACCCATCTGACCTTTGCCGACCACGGCTTTGTCGTGAGCAAGATTGGCGAGGGGCTGCGCGTGGGTGGGGCTGTGGAACTGGGCGGCCTGCGCCTTGCGCCCAACTACAAACGCGCGGAAACGCTGCTGCGCAAGGCCCGCGATTTCCTGCCAGGGTTTGATCCACAGGGCGGCACGCAATGGATGGGCTTTCGCCCCTCGTTGCCCGATAGCTTGCCGATCATTTCACGCGCGCCGCGCGCCGACCGGGTGATCTATGCCTTTGGTCACGGGCATCTGGGGCTGACGCAATCGGCGGGCACGGCTGAATTGGTGGCGGCGCTTGCCGCACACCGTGATCCGGCGATAGAACTGCAGGCGTTTGACGCCGCGCGATTTTAAAGGGTGCGGGGTTGGGAGGCGTCAACCGCCCCAACCCGGCCTTTCCCTCTTACCGAACATTGGCCAGAAACTTCTGCGTCTCGGGGTGTTGCGGATCGCCAAAGAGCTGATCCGGCGCGCCGATTTCGGCCATGATGCCCTGATGAAAGAACGCCACGCGGTTCGACACATCGCGGGCAAAGCCCATCTCATGCGTCACGCAGATCATGGTCATGCCTTCTTCGGCCAGCATCTTGAGGGTTTCCAGAACCTCGCCCACGAGCTGCGGATCAAGCGCGGATGTCACCTCGTCAAAGAGCATGTAATCGGGTGACATGGCCAGTGCACGGGCAATGGCCATGCGCTGTTGTTGCCCGCCCGAGAGACGCGAAGGATAGGTTGTCAGCTTGTCGCCCAGACCGACATGTCGCAGCTGCTTTTCGGCGATCGCTTCGGCCTCTGCCTTGGCCATGTCCAGCACCTTGCGCGGGGCAAGGGTGACATTTTCCAGCACCGTCAGATGCGGAAAGGCGTTCCATTGCTGAAACACGATGCCCACCTTGCGGCGCAGCTTGTTGAGATTGGTGGATTTGGCATGCACCTCGGTGCCGTCGATGGTGATGCGGCCACTATCAATCGGCTCTAGCCCGTTGATGCAGGTCAGCAGGGTAGATTTACCTGACCCAGAGCCGCCGATTACGGTCACCACCTCGCCACGCTGCACCGTCAGGTCGATCCCCTTGAGAACCTCCAGATCGCCAAAGGATTTACGGACATTCTGGATCTCAATCATTGGACCACCTTTTTTCGAGATAGCCGCCGAAACGGGCAAGCGGGAAGCTGATGACAAAATAGAACGCGCCGCAGATCAACAGCAGGAACAGTGGTTCTTGCAGGCGCGTGATGAGGATTTGGGTGGATTTCAACAGTTCGGTGACCTGCACCACATAGACCAGCGCCGAGTCCTTCATCACCCCAAGCGCCAGACCGATCCACGAGGGCAGGGCGACGCGCGTGGCCAGCGGCAGCACGATATAGCGCATGTCCTGCCCCCATGTCAGGCCAAGGGACCGCGCCGCGCGACGGGTGATTTCCGGCACCGCATCAATCCCGCCACGCACGATTTCGGCGCAATAGGCCGAGGTGTAGAGCGACAGCACGATGCAGGCCACGGTAAAGCCGGAAATCTGAAGTTGCAGCACCATGCCGACAAAGGCGTTGCCCAAGACCAGTTGAATGAGAAGCGGCACAGAGCGGAAAATGTCGAGAAAGAAGGTCAGCGGTGCGGCCAGAACCGGGCCAAGCTGCATTCGGATCACCCCAAAGAGGATGCCCAAGAGGGTGCCGATGACCACGGAAATTGCCGTGACAAGGATCGTGATCCCTGCGCCCTTGGCGAGAAAGACCAGATCATTGGCGGTGAGGGCGGTGTCGAACATGCGCGTCTCCCCTCAGTACCGGAACAGACGCGCCGCGATCAGGCGGCCGCCGATGGTGATGGTTTTGGTGATCAGGTAAAAGATCACGGCGGCCAGCGCGAACAGCTCGAATGTGCGGAACGTCAGTGCGTTAAGATCCTGCGTGACCCCGTAAAGATCACTGTTCATGCCCACGGTGACGCCCAATGAGGTCATCAGGATCGCCCAGACCATCTGATTGGTCATCGGCAGGAAGGAAATGCGCAGCATCTGCGGCAGGATGATGTAGCGAAAGGATTGCAACTGCGTCAGGCCCAGAGACCGCCCCGCGCGCCCCTGCGTATCTGGGATCGCCTTGAGTGCGCCGCGAAAATTCTCGGTCAGATAGCCCGCATTGTTGAAGGTGATGCCGATCAGGATCGACACGAAGGGGCTGAAATGGATGCCAAAGCTGGCCACGCCAAAATGCGCCATATAGATTTGAAAGAGGGCAGGCGTATTGCGCGCAATTTCCACCCAAGTGGTTGCAAAGGCCATCAGCGGGCGTGACCCCGATAACCGGAAGACGGTAAGCAGGATGGCAAGTGCTATGCCCAAGGCCATCGAGAGGATCGCGATTTCCATCGTGACCAGCGCCCCGTCAAGCATCTGCGGCAGGCGGTTCAGGGCCTGTTTCCATTGGAAGGTATAGTTGAACATCAGGACACCCCGCCCCTAGGGGAAATAGCAAATGGCGGCGCGGGGTGTCCGCGCCGCCAATCCTAGCGCAAGCTATCAGCGATAGGCGTTCGGCACCATCAGTTTCGGTACTTCGCCGCCAACCCACTTCTCGTAAAGCTCGTCATATCGACCGGTGCGCACCTGCTGGTTCACGAAAAGATCGAGATAGTTGAGAAAGCCGTATTCGTCCCGCTTGGCAAATAGCGCCACATAGTCGGTGTCGAAAGGGGCAAAACCTACAACGGTGATGTCCTTGTAATTGCCCGACTGCACGTTGGCCTGTGCTACGGTGGATGTCGACACGGTCGCGTCAAGCTGGCCTTGGCTCAGCGCCAGGAACACATCGGCCTGCGTCTGGTAGGGGCGGAATTCGCCCTCGCCCCATTCCTTGACCTGTGCCTCAAGCGCGATGGCCTCGTAGGTGCCTGCAACCGCGCCGACGGTGTGGCCCTTCATCCCCTCGTAAGAGGTGATGCCGGTGCCGGAATTGGCGGTTACGGCCATTTCAAAGGCGAAATAGGGGATCGAGAAACCGACCGTCTTGGCCCGCTCCAGCGTGTCCGAGGTCGAGGCGACGCCCACATCGACGCGGCCAGACATCAGCGCCGGAATACGCTCGGGGAAGGGGGTTTCGACGATTTCTGCCTCTACGCCAAGAGCGGCGGCCAGATCGTTGCAATAATCGACGTCAAAGCCGATCGGCACGTTGTTGGCATCGCGCATCCCCATTGGCGGGAAATCGAGCACGACAGCGCAACGCAATGTGCCCGAGGAAATAATGTCATCGAGTTTGTCCGCCTGAGCGGTGCCTGCGATGCTGGTCATGCCCAGCAAGGCAGCAAAAAGCGTCACTTTTTTCATTGGTGGTCCCCTCTCTGTTGATTCTTTTCTCAGCATGAGGCCTTTGGTTCTTTTTTGCAATAATTTTCCTAAAAGAAAAATACTGGCATGTCGGGAAAAAAATCGGTAAGCCATGAAAACCCCGCATCAGGCCTTTGATCGCGGTCGTATCTTCCCTCGGACCGAAAGGATTTCCCATGACCTTTACCCCCCATGGCAAGCATCTGATTGCAGGCACGTGGACTGGCACCGAAGAGACAGTGCTGTCTGATCCGGCAGAGGGCGCAGGCCATGCGTTTTCGGTCGGCACGCCGGACCTTGTCGATAGGGCGGCGCGGGCCGCGGAAGAGGCGTTCTGGACCTTTGGCACCACCAGCCGGGCCACGCGCGCGGCGTTTCTGCATGCTATCGCCGATGAAATCGAGGCGCGCGGCGCACAGATCACCGAGATCGGCTGCGCCGAGACCGGCCTGCCTGCTGCGCGGCTTGAGGGCGAGCGTGGGCGCACCACCGGGCAATTGCGGCTCTTTGCCGAGCATATCCTAAAGGGCGATTACCTCGACCGTCGCCATGATGCTCCGCTGCCAGACCGCAAACCCCTGCCACGCCCCGATTTGCGGATGATGCAACGGCCCATCGGTCCGGTGGCGGTCTTTGGCGCATCGAATTTCCCGCTCGCCTTTTCCACGGCAGGCGGGGATACGGCGGCTGCCCTCGCGGCGGGCTGTCCGGTGGTGGTCAAGGGCCACGGCGCGCATCCCGGCACCTCCGAAGTGGTGGCCGAGGCCATCCATGCGGCGATTGTGAAATCTGCGATGCCAAGCGGCGTGTTTAGCCTTGTGCAGGGTGGCAATCGTGCGGTTGGACAGGCGTTGGTGCAGCATCCCTTGATCCGGGCGGTTGGCTTTACCGGCTCTCTGGCAGGGGGTCGTGCGCTCTTTGATCTCTGCGCGGCGCGCCCCGAGCCGATCCCCTTTTTCGGCGAATTGGGCAGCGTCAATCCGATGTTTCTGTTGCCCGAGGCAATGGCTGCGCGCGGGGCGGCCATCGCAACCGGCTGGGCCGGATCGCTGACGATGGGCGCGGGGCAGTTTTGCACCAATCCGGGCATTGCGGTTGTCCTCAAAGGACCAGAGGCAGAGGCCTTTGCAGAAGCAACGCGCGCGGCGCTGAGTGAGAGCGGTGCGCAAGTGATGCTGACCGATGGAATTGCTGCGGCCTACGTGGCGGGTGCGGCGCAGATGGCGGCGCAGACGGGGGTGCAAGACCTGTTGACCGCGATTTGTGATCAACGTCAGGCCAAGCCCTTTCTCTACCGGGTCGCTGCGCGCGACTGGCTGGGCAATCATGCGCTTGGCGAAGAGGTCTTTGGGCCCCTTGGCCTGATCGTTGTGGCCGAGAATGCCGAGGAAATGGCAGCCGTCGCGCAGAGCCTCAAGGGCCAGTTGACCGCCACCCTGCACATGGACGCAGGCGACACGCCTCTTGCGCGCTGCCTGTTGCCCGTGTTGGAACGCAAGGCGGGCCGGGTGCTGACCAATGGCTTTCCAACCGGCGTTGAAGTCTGCGATGCGATGGTCCACGGCGGGCCGTATCCGGCCTCGACCAATTTCGGTGCCACCTCTGTGGGCACCCTCTCGATCCGCCGCTTCCTGCGGCCCGTCTGTTACCAGAACATCCCCGAGGCCCTCTTGCCCGAAGATTTGGTTTAGGGTTCGTAGCGTTCTAAAACACACAGGCCGGGAAAATCCCGGCCTGTTGCTTTTCAGAGCTATGTCAGCACATCACGGCTTGCCGCGCTTCGGTGGGGTGCTGCCGCCAAATCCCGCGCGGGCTTTGGGTGCAGCACCTTTGCCTTTGGGCTTTCCAGCGGCAGGCTTTCCCGCGCCGGGTTTGCCAGCAAAGGTCTTGCCTGTGCCGGGTTTGCCGGGCTTTTTCGCCGCTCCGGGTGGAACAAACCGTTTGGACGTATCGGCCGCAAGATTGGGTCTGGGCGCGGCTGGTTCCGCGTCACGGGGCGTAGGGCGCGCGCGCGGCTTGTCAAAGGGTTTGTCCGACGGTTTCGCCCCCGGCTTGCCATAGGGCTTTGCGCCGGGTTTGCTATCCGACTTGTCATAGGGCCGACCTTCGGGCTTGCCAAAGGATTTACCGGGTTTGCGATCCCCGGCGGGCTTGCCAAAGGGCTTGTTGGCAGGTTTGCCAGCGGGCTTGTCACCGGACCAAGGCTTTTTGGCCGGGCGCGGCGCATCGCCCGCCTCTGCACGCGGTTTGCGATACGGGGTTACCGTGCCATCCTCGACCGCGCGGGTCATTGCCGCGGGCGGCGCACCTGCCGGTTTCGGGCGCGGCTTGGGGGCGGTGCGTGGGGCAGAATGGTCGCGCGAGCCGCCATACTCGCGGGGCGCGCGCGCAGGGCGGTCCTCTCGCGGGGCGCGGGGCGCACGTTCGGGACGATCTTCGCGCGGGGCGCGCGGGGCAGGGGCAAACGCCGGGGCACTATCCAGGGCGCGGGCGGTGATGCCCTCATCCAGTTGCCCGCCCTCACCGAGCGACGAAAGAAATCCGGGAACGGCGGCCTCTGCCAGTTCGACAAAGGTTTCGGCAGCCTGCACGCGGATGGCCCCAATCGCGGATTTGTCGAGATTGCCAGCACGGCACAAAAGCGGGAGCAACCACCGCGCCTCGGCCCGGTCGTCATTGCCAACCGACAGCGCAAACCAGCGGCTTGGGCCAAAGGCCGACCGCTCGCGCGCCGGAGCTGGCGCGCCGGGCGCGCTCAGTTCCTCGGGTGCGGACCAGCGCGATTTGTAAAGACGCAGGTAGGCGGCGGCGATCACCTCGGGGCTGTGCAGCGCCAGCAATTCAGCGGCAAAGGCACCTTCGGTCTCGGACGGCGTTTCGGACCAGACCGGGTCGGACAACAGGCGCTCGCGATCCTTGGCCTCGATATCCTCGGGCGTGGGGGGCGTGGTCCATTCTGCGGTGATCTTGGCGAATTTGAGCAGGCGCTCTGCCTTGTTTGCCGATTTGAGCGGAACGATAAGGGCAGAGATGCCCTTGCGTCCGGCGCGACCCGTTCGGCCCGAGCGGTGCAAGAGGCCTTCGGAATTGGTGGGCAGTTCGGCATGCACGACCAGATCAAGGTTGGGCAGGTCGATGCCCCGCGCGGCGACATCGGTGGCAACACAGACCCGGGCCCGCCCGTCGCGCATCGCCTGCAGGGCATGGGTGCGCTCGGACTGGCTCAACTCACCTGAGAGCGAGACCACGGCAAAGCCGCGATTGGACAGGCGTGCCGTCAGGCGGGCTACCATGGCGCGGGTATTGGCGAACACAATCGCATTCTGGGCATCGTGATAACGCAGCAGGTTGATCACGGCGCCCTCGGCATCTTGCGGTGACACAGTCAGCGCCTGATAGGCGATATCAGCATGCTGTTTCGCGCCGGTGAGCGTGGTCACACGCTGCGCATCGCGCTGGAATTTCTCAGCCAGCTTGGCGATCATCGGCGGCACGGTGGCCGAAAACATCAGCGTGCGGCGATCTTCGGGCGCTGCGGCCAGCATGAATTCGAGGTCTTCGCGAAAACCGAGATCGAGCATCTCATCGGCCTCGTCAAGCACGATGGCGCGCAGGCTTGTCATGTCGAGCGCGCCGCGATTGATGTGGTCACACAGACGTCCGGGCGTGCCGACAACAATATGCGCCCCGCGCTCCAGCGCGCGCCGCTCGTCACGGGCATCCATCCCGCCAACGCAAGTGACCAAACGCGCACCGGCTTCGGCATAAAGCCAGCTCAGCTCGCGCATGACCTGAAGCGCCAGCTCTCGCGTTGGGGCCACGATCAGGGCCAGCGGTGCGGCGGCAGGCGGCAAGCGGTCCTCACCCCCCAGCAGGGTGGGCGCGATCGCAAGGCCAAACCCCACGGTTTTACCAGATCCGGTCTGGGCCGAGACCAGAAGATCAGAGCCAGACAGCGCGGGGTCCGTTACCGCCTCTTGCACAGGCGTCAGGGTTTCATAGCCGCGCGCGGCAAGAGCATTGGAGAGGGCAGGCAGGATCATGGGGGAGGTCGGTTCCGAAAAAGGGGTGCGGCTTGCGCGTCAAGCCGCGACGCATAGCTCAGTCACGCGCTGTTGTATATGGGAAATACGTCTGTCTGGCAGTGCCCCTTGTGGTCGCATCGGGATTGCGCCACCTTGGGGAAAATCCCGAATTTGCGAACAGGAGGCTGACCGATGCCCGTCAAGAACCGCTTTGCCGAATTGCACACCGACATAACAGAATGGCGCCGCGATATCCATGCCCATCCCGAGATCCTCTATGAGACGCATCGCACCAGCGCACTGGTTGCCGAAAAGCTCAAGGCGTTTGGCTGTGACGAGGTGGTGACAGGCATTGGTCGCACCGGCGTGGTGGGGGTGATCAAGGGCCGCAGCACTGCATCGGGCCGGGTGATCGGCCTGCGCGCCGATATGGACGCGCTGCCCATTCACGAGGCCACTGGCGTGGACTATGCCAGCAAGACCCCCGGTGCGATGCATGCCTGCGGCCATGACGGGCATACCGCGATGCTGCTTGGGGCCGCGCAATATCTGGCAGAGACCCGCAATTTCGATGGCACGGCCGTGGTCATCTTTCAGCCCGCCGAGGAAGGCGGGGCAGGCGGGCGCGAGATGTGCGAGGATGGCATGATGGACCGCTTCGGCATTCAGGAAGTTTACGGTATGCACAACTGGCCGGGCCGCCCGGTGGGCAGCTTTGCCATTCGCCCCGGTGCGTTTTTTGCGGCGACAGACCAGTTCGACATCGCGCTGACTGGCAAGGGTGGACATGCGGCAAAGCCGCATGAAACCGTGGATACCACTGTCATGGCCGCGCATCTGGTCACGATGTTCCAAACCATCGCCAGCCGCAACGCTGATCCTGTGGATCAGATAGTGGTGTCGGTCACGTCGTTTCAGACCTCTTCGACCGCTTTCAACGTAATCCCGCAGGGGGTGCATCTGCGTGGCACTGTCCGCACCATGAGCCCTGAGATGCGCAATCTGGCCGAGCAGCGCATTCGCGCGCTTTGCGAGCATGTGACGGCGGGTTTCGGCGGCAAGGCCGAAGTAAGCTATCACCGGGGTTATCCGGTGATGATCAACCACGAGGAACAGACAGAGTTTGCAGCGAGCGTTGCGGCCAAGGTCAGCGGCGGGTGTGAAGAGGCACCTTTGGTCATGGGCGGCGAAGATTTCGCCTTCATGCTCGAAGAGCGCCCCGGCGCCTATATTCTGGTCGGTAACGGCGATACCGCCATGGTCCACAGCCCCGATTACAATTTCAATGACGAGGCTATTCCGGCGGGTTGTAGCTGGTGGGCGGGGATCGTCGAAGAACGTATGCCAGCGTGATCCCAACCCGGATCACACCGGCTCTGCCATAAGCCAGACGCCCCCCTGGGGCCGCAACGTCAGGATCATCACCGGGTCGGGGTCACGCCCCGGCACCGGGGTGAACCTGAACCGCGAGAGCAGCGTTGCGAGAATGATCACCGCCTCTTGCAGGGCAAAACTGGCACCAATGCAAATACGCGGCCCATCGCCAAAGGGCAGATAGGCATAGCGCTCGATGGTCTTGCGATCGGCAAAACGGTCGGGGTTGAACGCGTCTGGCTCTGGCCAGAGCTGGTGGTTTCGGTGCAGCGCATAGATCGGGATGATCACCGTATCACCGGGTCGAATGTCACGCCCGCACAGCGTATCGGCAACTTGCGCAGTGCGCGAGATGATGCCCGCAGGCGGATAGAGGCGCAGTGCCTCGTCGATGATCTGGCGAATATAGGGCAGGCGGGCCACATCCGCGCCCGTCGCGGCACGGCCCCCCAGCACGGCTTGCGCCTCGGCGCGGGCGCGGTCCTGCACAGCCTGATCAAAGGCGCAGAGGTAGAGCGACCAGCCCAGCGTCAGCGCTGTTGTCTCATGCCCCGCGACAATGAAAGTCAGCAGGTTGTCGCGCAACTCGGGCGTGCTCATCCGGCGCTTCGTCTCGGGGTCTTCGCCGTCTAGCAAAAGATCAAGAAGGTCTGGCACGCCCTCTGACCCGCGCGCGCGCCGCGCCTCGACGGCCTCGTCTGCCACGCGCTTCATCTCAGCCACCGAGCCACCCGACATCACGCGCCCCGGGCGCGGCACCCAATCGGGAAAGCCCAAGATATCAAAAAGCGAGATTTTGCCCGCCTCTGAAATATAGGCATCAATACCGCGATGCACGGCGTCCACATTGAACATGCCGTCGCCGGAAAAGGTCACGTCGGCGATGACATCAAAGGTGGTGCGCACCATCTCGGCGGCCATATCCACCGCACGCGGGCCTGCTGCCGCCACACGTGCTGCACTTTGTTCGGCAGCGGCTGTCATGATCGGCGCGAGGTTCATCACGTTGCGATGAGAAAAGACCGGCGCGGCCGTGCGCCGTTGCCAGCGCCAATGCGCGCCCTCGGCAATAAAGAGCGACTCGCCAATGGCGGGGCGCAGAAGGTTCTTGGTGACAATGGATTTCGGGTAATTGTCCAGCTCTTCCAACAGCATCCGGCGGATCGCGCCGGGGTCCATCACCATGTGCCAGCGTTTGCCGGTACGTCCCGAGACCATGGGTTGCCGCGTGGCAATCTCGGGGATGATCGACAGGATGTTGCGCCGCGCGGCCTTCAGGCTGGCCAGCACGCCCATCGGCTCTGTCACCAAGGGCACATGCGCGGGCAAAGTATGGGGCGTCTGGCGGGGCATGGGGGACATCGGGCACCTCTGGGCAACTGGGGCATAGATAGGGCGCAGGAGGGGCGGGGGCAAATGATTGCGTGTCGGCGATGACTGGGCTATCCCTGCCCGAACTGTCACCTCTGGGGAATTGCTTGATGATCCGTCTCTTCGCGCTCTTCGGGCTTGCCCTGATGGCCGCCTGCACCAATCCCAACGATCTTGACGAGGCCCCGGCCTATTTGGGCAATTTCCATCTGGGGCATAATGTTGTGGTGGCCCCGAACCTAACCAAGGGCCCCGCATCGCGCGAGGCGTCCAAGGAGGAATGGATCGCCGCGATGACCGAGGCGATGACGGATCGGTTCGGGCGCTATGAGGGCACCAAACTCTATCATCTGGGGGTAAGTGTCGAAGGCTATGTGCTGGCCATTCCGGGCGTGCCGTTGGTTGCGTCGCCGAAATCGGCGCTGATCCTCAATGTCACCGCTTGGGATGATGCCAAGGGCGGCAAGCTCAACGCCAAGCCACATCTGGTGACAGTGGTCGAGAGCTTTTCCGGCAATACGTTCCTTGGCTCGGGCCTGACCCAAAGCAAGGAAAAGCAACTCGAGAACCTCAGCCGCAATGCCGCCAAGCAGATCCAGAACTGGTTGGTGCAACAGAATAACGAGTTTGGCTGGTTCGAAGACGATGGCGTGCCCGCGAATGACAAGGAGCGCCCCGAGGCGCGGGAGGAAGCAGCACCTCAGGCTGAGACCCCAAAGGCCGAGGCGCCCACCGTCCCAGCCACTGGGTCCGAGGATGCGCCCGTACCGACCCAGACGGAAACCCCGAGCGCCGCCGATCTGGCCAACGCCGCTGCCGAAGTGATCGAGGAACCGACCGTCGCACTGCCCGCAGAATAGTGCGAACATTGCGCGCAGGGAGCTTTTGTTTGGCAAAAGCAAAAGACGAGATTATTGCAATCCAGTGGTATTCAGGTGTTCTTGGGATTTGTGTTAACCCGCGCGGGTCACGGTATAATTGTTACATGGAGAACTGGCATTATGATTGATAGAAGAGTGTTTGTCAGCTTGTCCGCTGCAAGTTTTTTGGTTGGATGCCAGACCACTGCGGATACTGCCGGTTCAACCATTGGAACCGGCGTACCGCAGCAGAGTAAGATTCAAACGAACGCGCTTGGGTCGAACCAGAGTTCTAGCACGATTCATCCGAACAAGGCGCTTACCTTGGAGCAGACAAAGGATTTCAGAATAGAGAAATTGACTGTCGTGCTTGCGCCTGAATATGAGCGCGTCCCGACCGAATTATCCTTCACTGATCAAAGAATTATGGAAACTGTTCAAGCGTACATGAATGCCATTGTCAGACCGGCTGATCCAATGGGCGATCGTCCGGTGCATATCAACATTGCCCTGAAGGGCGCATACATAAAGCCCGAGGGGCGGATGTCCTTCATCCCGCCGGGAGGAGCCCCCGAAATCAGCACCGTGCTTGCCCGTGCAACCGTAACGGATGCTACTACAGGTGAGCAGTTAGGGCGTGGCCTGGACCTCCGCGGTCAGGCCTCGGCGGCCACCAATATATTGATGGTTGGTCTTGTCGGGACCAGTGCCAAGGCCAAGGCTCCCGAGGAAGAGGTAAAGTTGTTTGCATCGGCATTGGCCGGGAATGCTAGGGTGAGACTCTTTGGACCCAAATGACACCTTGCTTGTTCGGTTCATCATTTGAGAGGAACGGCTTGATTTTCCCGGCGCAACCCAATAAACGGCGCGCGATGTAACCCTCGGGCCACCCTGGCCCCCCAACTGACAAGGCGTCCTGAGATATGGCAAAGGAAAAGTTTGCACGTAACAAGCCGCATGTGAACATCGGCACGATTGGTCACGTTGACCACGGCAAGACGACGTTGACGGCGGCGATCACCAAGTATTTCGGCGAGTTCCGGGCCTATGACCAGATTGACGGGGCGCCTGAAGAGAAGGCGCGCGGGATCACGATCTCGACCGCGCATGTGGAGTATGAGACCGAGGCGCGTCACTATGCGCATGTCGACTGCCCCGGCCACGCCGACTATGTGAAGAACATGATCACCGGTGCCGCCCAGATGGATGGCGCGATCCTGGTTGTGAACGCGGCTGACGGCCCGATGCCGCAGACGCGCGAGCACATCCTGCTCGGTCGTCAGGTGGGCATCCCCTTCATGGTCGTCTACATGAACAAGGTCGATCAGGTGGATGACGAAGAGCTGCTCGAGCTGGTCGAGATGGAGATCCGCGAGCTGCTGACCTCCTACGACTATCCCGGCGACGATATTCCGATCGTGCGCGGCTCGGCGCTGCATGCGATGAACGGCACCCAGCCGGAGATCGGTGAGAACTCGATCCGCGCGCTGATGGAAGCGGTTGACAGCTATATCCCGACGCCCGCACGCGCCGTGGATCAGCCGTTCCTGATGCCGATCGAAGACGTGTTCTCGATCTCGGGCCGTGGCACGGTTGTGACCGGTCGGATCGAGCGTGGCGTGATCAACGTTGGCGACAGCATCGAGATCGTGGGCATCCGCGACACCAAGACCACCACCTGCACGGGCGTCGAGATGTTCCGCAAGCTCTTGGATCGTGGGGAAGCGGGCGACAACATCGGCGCACTCTTGCGCGGTGTGGACCGTGAAGGTGTCGAGCGCGGCCAAGTGCTGTGCAAGCCCGGTTCGGTCAAGCCGCACACCAAGTTCGAGGCCGAGGCCTATATCCTGACCAAGGAAGAGGGTGGCCGTCATACGCCGTTCTTTGCCAACTACCGCCCGCAGTTCTACTTCCGCACCACGGACGTGACCGGCACGGTGATGCTGCCCGAGGGCACCGAAATGGTGATGCCGGGCGACAACCTGAAGTTCACGGTTGAGCTGATCGCGCCCATCGCCATGGAAGACGGCCTGCGCTTCGCCATCCGCGAAGGCGGCCGCACCGTCGGCGCCGGCGTCGTGTCGAAGATCATCGAGTAACGTCTGATCCGCTCTGACTGACAGGGGGCGTGCGGGTCACTGCGCGCCCCCTTTGCATTTCGGAGTCGGATATGAAGCGTATTTTTCAGTATTTCGAGGCGCGTATCGACGCCTATCCCGCGTTGCAACCCAGCCAGCCGCCGGCGCGGTTTTGGCCGTTTCTATGGCATTACGCGCGCCCTGTGGCGCCATGGCTCATCGCAATGTCGGTGATTTCGGCTGTGTTTGCGGCTGTTGAAATTGTTCTGCTCGGCTATCTCGGCACGCTAGTCAATCGCATGTCGGAGCTTGGACCAGAGCGGTTTCTGGGCGAAGAGGCCGCGCGCCTTGGCGGCATGGGCGTGCTGCTTTTGATCGTGCTGCCGCTGCTCAGCGTCATGGGCGCGCTGATCATGTATCAGACCCTGATGGGCAATTTCCCGCAGCGCATCCGCTGGCAGGGGCATCGCTGGCTCTTGGGGCAGTCGATGGGCTATTTCCAAGAAGAGTTTGCCGGCCGCATCGCCACCCGGCTGATGCAGACATCCTTGGCCGTGCGGGAAACCGTGATGAAACTGATGGATGTGGCGGTCTATATTTTGGCCTATTTCATCGGAACGCTCGTTCTGGCGGGCACGCAAGATATCCGCCTTGCCGCACCCTTTGCCATCTGGGCACTGGCCTATGGTGCTCTTTTGGGCGTCATCGTGCCACGTCTGGGGCGGGTTGCACAGGAACAGGCGCATGCCCGGGCTGATATGACGGGACGGATTGTTGACAGCTACACCAATATCGCCACGGTCAAGCTGTTCAGCCATGCCGCACGCGAAGAGGCGTATGCCCGCGCCGGTTTGGATGGGTTCCTTCAGACCGTGCATCGGCAAATGCGTCTTGTGGCGGTGCAGGATATGTCGGTCAACCTGCTCAATGCCCTGCTGACCGGGGCGGTCACGGGGCTTGGCCTTTGGCTTTGGGTGCAGGGGCGGATTGATCTTGGCGCACTCGCGGTTGCCATTCCGCTTGCCTTGCGGCTTGGAAACATGTCGCATTGGATCATGTGGGAATTCGCCGCGCTGTTCGAAAATGTCGGCACCGCGCGCGACGGGTTGGCCACGCTTGCCATGCCGCGCACGGTGCAAGATAGCCCGACGGCGACGCCGTTGATGGTGCATAAGGGGGCCGTGCGCTGCGAAGCGGTGCGCTTTGTCTACGACAGCAGCAGCACACGCAAGGTGCCGGTGATCGACGGTCTTGATCTGACGCTGGCACCGGGGGAAAAGGTGGGGCTGGTCGGGCGCTCTGGCGCTGGAAAATCGACGCTCATCAACCTCTTGCTGCGGTTTCACGACCTGAGCGGCGGGCGCATCCTGATCGACGGTCAGGATGTTTCGCAGGTGACACAAGACAGCCTGCGCGCGGCCATCGGCGTGGTGACGCAGGATACCGCGCTTTTGCACCGGTCCGTGCGCGAGAATATCGCCTATGGCCGCCCCGATGCGACCGACGCTGAAATTCGCGCCGCCACCGATCTGGCCGAGGCGACGGAGTTTATAGCCGGGCTGGAGGATGCGCGCGGACGCAGGGGCCTAGAGGCGCATGTGGGCGAGCGCGGCGTCAAGCTCTCGGGTGGGCAACGTCAGCGGATTGCGATTGCGCGCGCGGCGCTTAAGGATGCGCCGCTGTTGGTGTTGGACGAGGCGACATCGGCGCTTGATTCCGAGGTGGAGGCCGCCATTCAGACACAGCTTTACCGGCTGATGCAGGGCAAGACCGTGATCGCGATCGCGCATCGCCTCTCGACGATTGCCGCAATGGACCGGCTTATCGTCATGGACGAGGGCCGAATCGTCGAGCAGGGCACGCATGCGCAACTGCTGGCGCAAGACGGGCTTTATGCCCGTCTCTGGGCGCGGCAATCGGGCGGCTTCCTGATGGATTGAGGGAAAGCGGCGTGGTGGGTCATTCTGCCGCGCCTCTTCCAACCTGTGGAAAACGGTTTTCAGGTGCAGCACCAGCAGGCCGGATCGCGCCCCGGTCCTTGAATTCTCGATCAAAATCAAGCGCAGCCCGATTTGCTGCAGGAGCAAAGGCCGCGCGGCATGCCGTTGTATTCACATAAGCCATTGAAATATTGACTTTATTTCAATCCCTGTCAGTCTGAAATGATATCGGCATGCGGCCCTTTGGCCGCGGTGCAGGGACCGGCACGCGGGAGGGCACGGCATGGGCGGGATACTCAAAGGAATGCGCGTGGTCGAAGGATCGGCCTTTGTTGCGGTGCCGCTGGCGGGAATGACGCTGGCACAGATGGGGGCCGAGGTCATCCGGTTTGACCGCATGGGAGGCGGGCTTGATGCGGGCCGTTGGCCGCTGGCCCCGTCTGGGCAAAGCCTCTTTTGGGCGGGGCTGAACAAGGGCAAGAAATCCATCGCCGTGGATATGACCCGCCCCGAGGGGCAGGACCTCGTGACGCGGATCATCACTGCGCCGGGCGAGGATGCCGGCCTTTTCCTGACCAACCTGCGAGTGCGCGGCTGGATGGATTATGAAACCCTCAGCCAATACCGCGCGGATTTGGTGATGGTCACGCTCATGGGGGATCGTCACGGTCGCCCGGCTGTGGACTACACCGTCAACCCCGCCCTTGGGATACCCGAGATGACGGGGCCTGTGGGCTGGCCCGAACCTGTGGCCCATGCCTTGCCCGCTTGGGATATAGCGGCGGGACACTTGGTGGTGTCCTCGCTTTTGGCGGCAGAGCGCGAGCGTTTGCGCCGGGGCAGGGGGCAAGAGGTTGAACTGTCGCTCAAGGATGTGGCAGCGGCCACCATCGGGCATCTGGGGCTGATTGGTGATGCCGCCCTCAATGACAAGGAGCGCGGCAAGTCGGGCAATGCGCTATACGGGGCGTATGGCCAGGATTTCGTCTGTGCTTGCGGGCGGCGGGTGATGGTGATCGGTCTGACCCATCGCCAATGGCGTGGGCTGGTCAAGGCCACGGGCACCGAGGCCGCGATGGCAGCCTTGGCCGCGCGCAGCGGTCGCGATCTGAATGATGAGGGCAATCGCTGGCACCTGCGCCGCGAGATCACGGCGATCCTGCGCCCATGGTTCGCGACGCGCGAATTGAGCAGTTTTGCCGAGGCGTTTGATGCGGCAGGCCTGACCTGGTCGGTTTTTCGAACCGTGCGCGAGGCTTTGGCCGAAGATCCGGATCTGAGCGAAGATAATCCTATGTTCAAACTCTTGATGCAGCCGGGTTTGGGCCGGTTTCCGGTGCCCGGACATCCTGCGGCATTTTCGGCCCATGAAAGAGCAGCACCCCAGCCCGCGCCGCAACTTGGCGCGCATACCGAAGAAGTTTTGGGCGATGTGGCTGGCCTCAGCGACACAGAGATTGCGCAGCTTTTTGATACTGGCGTCGTACAAAGCCCCCGCTTCGGGGCACGTCCGGCCGCCTGAACAGGAAATTGTGGATTTCATGACGAAATCCGCCTCAGGGCGCTTGATTCCCGGTCCAAGCTGGCGTAATCCGGCGCTCGGCCTTAGGGGTATAGCTCAGCTGGTAGAGCGACGGTCTCCAAAACCGTAGGTCGCGGGTTCGAACCCTGCTGCCCCTGCCAATTTTCAACACGCGTTGACCGTTTGTCGTGACCTGAGGCGGATCAGGGCGCGTCAAAAGTGCTTAAAATCAGCCTCAAATACGGTTTTATTTGGACATGCCGCATTTTCGCCGGCGGTTTGCCATGTTTTTGCCGCAATTGCGCCCCATCACGACCATTAATCGGTTTCGACGTCCGGGGGGACTGAGGCCGATCCGCGTGGGGGCGTGGAAGAAATAGGGGATAGCTGCCATGGAAACGCATTTGCCGCGGGTTCCGAACCAAAAGACGTATTTTTCACATCACAATTCCGAATTGCCGGGTCGTTCACCCGCTGATGCTGTCTCGACCGAACAGGCAGTGGAAAATGCGATGTCCACAATTCGCGAAATTCTGACAGAAGAGCGGCGCAAGACACGTCGGCACGTTCTTCCTGACCTCGCGCCGCATGTGCCTGTTGAACATCTGGAGCCGGTTCGGGCGCAGACGCCCAAACGGCGCGCCGCCGTTCTTTCGCGCGTTATGAACTTGCGCCCTCGTGCCTTAAAACTGAAGCCGCATCACGCTGGATGGCTGGCCGCTTTCGCTTTGGTCCTGTGGCAGCCCATGCCGGTGTTGATCGCCATGTTCATTGGGTTCTGGATGGTCTTTCTCGGATATGCTCTCTTTGGCCCCGAACGCATGACTCATCTTCGGTCGCGGGTGACGCGGCGGATGGCGCGTTTGCTGGAACAGCGACGCGCTTTGCCCGAACTGCGTCTGCGCCGCGAACCAGAGCCTGATGTTTTTGCCGATCGTCCGGATCCGTTCGAGCGGATCGCGCCCAAGACACGCTGAGACAGCAGGGCAGGGGGCCGCTGCCTTCTGCCCTTGAATTCGCGGGCCAGCCCGCGTATGTCGCGCTGAGCATCAAATTCAGAGAAGACAGCGCAGATGGCACGCACGAACCCGGTTCAATTCATTCAGCAGGTCCGCTCGGAAGTGGCCAAGGTCGTTTGGCCTAACCGCCGTGAGGTGATGCTGACCACGGTCATGGTGTTTATCATGGCCACGATTACGGCGATCTTCTTTGCCTTGGTCGACTTGGGCATCCGTAGTGGTTTGCAAGGGGTGCTGAGCCTGTTCGGCTGAGACGGCGAAAATCTTGTTCAGGCTCTTGAATTCGCAGGCAATCAGGGGTAGTTGACCCCACACTCTGAAACATGGCGCGCGGCGATTCGTGTTGCGCGCCGATTTTTGTTTTAGGTGGTGCAGGCTCAAGGGTCTGAAAGAATACGGAAATCCGATCACTGTATCGGTAAGAACAAAGGCATAGGGCGACGATGGCAAAGCGGTGGTACTCGGTCAGTGTTCTCTCGAATTTCGAGAAGAAGATCGCCGAGCAAATCAGACAGTCCGTCACCGAGAACGGCCTTGAGGATGAAATCGACGAAGTTCTGGTTCCCACCGAAGAGGTGATCGAGATCCGTCGTGGAAAAAAAGTGACCGCCGAGCGTCGCTTCATGCCCGGTTACGTGCTGGTGCATATGGAGATGTCGGATCGTGGCTATCACCTGATCAGCTCGATTAACCGTGTTACCGGGTTTCTGGGGCCGCAGGGCCGCCCGATGCCGATGCGGGACGCCGAGGTGAACGCGATCCTGAACCGAGTGCAAGAGGGTGAAGAAAGCCCGCGCACCCTGATCCACTTCGAGATCGGCGAGAAGGTTAAGGTTAACGACGGCCCGTTCGAGGATTTCGACGGCATGGTCGAGGAAGTGGACGAAGACAACCAGCGCCTCAAGGTCTCGGTGTCGATCTTTGGCCGGGAAACGCCGGTCGAACTGGAATTCACTCAGGTCACGAAACAGATGTGATTTGGGTTGTCCGGTGCCACCTAGCGGTGGCCCGGATCAGAGCCGTGGGAGGTAAGGTGGCCGCGGCCACCAAGCCGCACCACACAACACGAGAGCCAGAGGGGCGCGCCCCGATGGTGTTGGACCAAAAGGAGAGGCCATATGGCCAAGAAACTTATCGGGACGCTCAAGCTGCAGGTGAAAGCCGGGCAAGCCAACCCCAGCCCGCCCGTAGGCCCTGCATTGGGTCAGCGCGGCATCAATATCATGGAATTCTGCAAGGCGTTCAACGCCAAGACTGCGGATCTTGAGCCGGGCGCACCGTGCCCTGTCGTGATTTCCTACTATCAGGACAAGTCCTTTGAGTTGGCGATCAAGACGCCGCCTGCGTCCTATTTCCTCAAGAAAGCGGCCAAGCTGCAATCCGGGTCCAAGACCCCGGGTCGTGCGTCTGCTGGCACCGTGACCATCGCGCAGGTGCGCGAAATCGCGGAAGCCAAGTGGAAAGACCTGAACGCGAACGACATCGACGCCGCTATGCAGATCATTCTGGGCAGCGCGCGGTCCATGGGCATCGAGGTAAAGTAAGATGGCAAAGCTTGGAAAACGGACCCGCGCCCTGCGTGAAGCCTTTGACGGCAAGGACAACATGAGCGTCGAAGACGCGATTGCCCTGATCAAAGGTAATGCGACCGCTAAATTCGACGAAACCGTCGAAATCTCGATGAACCTTGGGGTTGATCCCCGCCACGCCGACCAAATGGTGCGCGGCGTTGTCGGTCTGCCCAATGGCACCGGCAAGACCGTGCGCGTTGCAGTCTTTGCACGCGGCACCAAGGCTGATGAGGCTCAGGCGGCCGGTGCCGATATCGTCGGCGCAGAGGATCTGATGGAGACCATCCAGAGCGGCAAGATTGATTTTGATCGCTGCATCGCCACCCCCGACATGATGCCCATCGTGGGTCGTCTGGGCAAGGTTCTGGGCCCGCGCAACCTGATGCCGAACCCCAAAATCGGGACGGTGACGATGGATGTCGCGCAGGCGGTCAAGGATGCCAAGGGCGGTCAGGTACAGTTCAAGGCTGAAAAAGCCGGTGTTGTGCATGCCGGTATTGGCAAGGCGTCGTTCGATGCGGCCAAACTGGCCGAGAACGTGCGCGCCTTTGTGTCTGCTGTGCAGCGCGCCAAGCCGACCGGTGCCAAGGGCACTTACGTCAAGAAAATCTCGCTCTCGTCCACCATGGGCGCAGGCGTGACGGTCGACGTCAACAGCGCTGTTGTCGAGTAAGAATTTGTTCCCGGATCACTGATCCGGGGATAAACGGCAGGGCCGAGTTTGGCCTTGTCCTGTCCGAGACGGAGGGTTCAGGCATCCGCCTGAATAAATCCTTCCTGAGATGGGGAACGAGATGAGATTTCCAGCCGGGGCTTGCGTCCTCGGGTGATCTTGGCCTCGGGACCCGTGTTTTGGACCCGAACGCCGACCCTTCGGGAGCGGCAAAAACTGAGCCGGGGGGAGACCCCCAAATTTGGAGTGAAACTGTGGATAGAGCCCAGAAAGAGAAAGTGGTCGAGGAACTCGGCCAGATCTTTGAAAGCTCTGGCGTTGTAGTGGTCGCCCACTACGCGGGTCTTACAGTTGCCGAAATGCAGGATCTGCGTGCCCGCGCCCGTGCGGCAGAGGCATCAGTTCGTGTAGCCAAGAACAAGCTCGCCAAGATCGCCCTTGAGGGCAAGCCGTGCGCAAGCATTGCGAACTACCTCACGGGCATGACCGTGCTTACCTTCTCCGAGGACCCCGTGGCAGCCGCCAAGGTGTGCGAGGACTTTGCCAAGGCGAACAAAAAGTTCGAAATCCTTGGTGGGGCCATGGGTGGCACGGCTCTGAACCGGGCCGGCGTCGAAGCCGTGTCGAAAATGCCCTCGCGTGAAGAGCTTATTGCTTCGATCGTGGGCTGTATCGGCGCACCTGCTTCGAACATCGCCGGTGCGATTGGCGCGCCTGCTTCGAATATCGCGGGCATCCTTTCGACGATCATCGAAAAGGCTGAGGCCGCGTAAGGCAAACTGTAATCACCGCGTAGGGGTTGTCTTCCCGACGTTGGAACACATCTAGAAAACGGAAAGAGTCAAAAATGGCTGATCTGAAGAAACTGGCAGAAGAGATCGTTGGTCTGACGCTTCTCGAAGCACAAGAACTGAAAACCATCCTCAAGGATGAATATGGTATCGAGCCCGCTGCTGGCGGCGCGATCATGATGGCTGGCCCGGCGGGCGATGCTGGCGGGTCGGATGCTGAAGAGCAGACCGAGTTCGACGTCATCCTGAAGTCGGCTGGTGCCTCCAAGATCAACGTGATCAAGGAAGTGCGCGCAATCACCGGTCTGGGCCTGAAAGAAGCCAAAGACCTGGTCGACGCAGGCGGCAAAGCTGTCAAAGAGCAAGTCTCGAAAGACGAGGCCGACGATATCAAAGCCAAGCTGGAAGCAGCTGGCGCAGAGGTCGAAATCAAGTAATCCGTGTCGGGGCAACCCGCACAGGATTTTAAGGCTGGAACCGGGGTTTCCCGGTTCCGGCCAAACCTGTCTCAGAGAGGCCCTGCACAAGACGGGGCTTTTCTAAGGCGAGGTTTATATGATCGGGAGGCTGTCATTGGGACGATGGCCATGAATGGATCAAACCCAGCCGTCTCGGATGGACGCGGTGCTGAGCCCCAACAGCACGCGCGACCGGTGAGAAATGAAAGGTGACATCGACCATGGCTCAAAGCTTCCTTGGCCAGAAACGCTTGCGCAGATATTACGGCAAAATCCGCGAAGTGCTGGAGATGCCGAATCTGATCGAGGTTCAGAAATCCTCGTATGACCTGTTCCTGAAATCCGGCGACCAGCCCCAGCCGCAGGACGGCGAGGGCATCAAGGGCGTCTTCCAGTCGGTCTTTCCGATCAAGGATTTCAACGAAACCAGCGTGCTGGAATTCGTCAGCTATGAGCTGGAAAAGCCCAAGTATGACGTCGATGAGTGCATGCAGCGCGACATGACCTATGCGGCGCCCCTCAAGGTCAAGCTGCGTCTCATCGTGTTCGATATCGACGAAGATACCGGCGCCAAATCGGTCAAAGATATCAAGGAACAAGACGTGTTCATGGGCGATATGCCCCTGATGACGCCCAATGGCACCTTTGTGGTCAACGGCACCGAGCGCGTGATCGTATCCCAGATGCACCGCAGCCCCGGCGTGTTCTTTGACCATGACAAGGGCAAGACCCATTCTTCGGGCAAGCTGCTGTTTACCTGCCGGATCATTCCCTATCGCGGGTCGTGGTTGGACTTTGAGTTTGACGCCAAGGACATCGTGTTCGCCCGTATCGACCGTCGCCGCAAATTGCCGGTGACAACGCTGCTGTATTCGCTTGGTCTCGATCAAGAAGGCATCATGAATGCCTATTACGACACCGTTGATTACAAGCTGAAAAAGAAAAAGGGCTGGGTCACCAAGTTCTTCCCCGAGCGCGTGCGCGGCACCCGCCCGACCTATGACCTGATTGATGCCAATACCGGCGAAGTGATCTTTGAAGCGAGCAAAAAGATCACGCCGCGCGCGGTCAAGCAGCTGATCGACGAGGGCAATGTCACCGAGCTTTTGGTGCCGTTCGAGCATATCGTTGGCAAGTTCGTGGCGCGCGACATCATCGACGAAGAGACCGGCGCAATCTATGTCGAAGCGGGCGATGAGCTGACGCTTGAGTATGGCAAGGATGGCGAGATTTCGGGTGGCACGTTGCAAGACCTGCTTGACGCCGGGATCACGGACATTCCGGTTCTCGATATCGACGGCATCAACGTCGGCGCTTACATCCGCAACACCATGGCAGCGGACAAGAACATGAACCGCGAGAGCGCGCTCATGGACATCTACCGCGTCATGCGCCCCGGCGAGCCGCCCACCGAAGAGGCCTCGGCGGCGCTCTTTGATACGTTGTTCTTTGATGCGGAACGCTATGACCTGTCCGCCGTTGGCCGGGTCAAGATGAACATGCGTCTGAATCTCGATAAGCCGGATACTCAGCGCACATTGGATCGCGATGATATCGTCGCCTGCGTCAAGGCGTTGGTGGAACTGCGTGACGGCAAGGGCGATATTGACGATATCGACCACCTCGGCAACCGCCGGGTCCGGTCGGTCGGCGAATTGATGGAGAACCAGTATCGCGTTGGCCTTCTGCGGATGGAACGTGCGATCAAAGAGCGTATGTCATCGGTCGAGATTGACACGGTGATGCCTCAGGATCTGATCAACGCCAAGCCGGCAGCGGCGGCGGTACGTGAATTCTTCGGCTCTTCGCAGCTGTCGCAGTTCATGGACCAGACCAACCCGCTGTCGGAAGTCACCCACAAGCGCCGTCTTTCGGCGCTCGGGCCGGGCGGTTTGACACGCGAACGCGCGGGCTTTGAGGTGCGCGACGTGCACCCGACCCACTATGGCCGGATGTGCCCGATTGAGACGCCGGAAGGGCCGAACATCGGTCTGATCAACAGCCTCGCCACCTTTGCGCGGGTCAATAAATATGGCTTTATCGAAACGCCGTATCGCAAGGTGATCGACGGTCAGGTGACGGACGAAGTGCAGTACATGTCCGCCACAGAAGAGATGCGCCACACTGTGGCGCAGGCCAACGCCAATCTCGACGAGGGCGGGCGGTTCGTTAACGATCTGGTCTCGACCCGTCAGTCGGGCGAATACATGCTCGCCCCGCGCGAGAGTGTGGACCTGATCGACGTGAGCCCCAAGCAGCTTGTCTCGGTCGCGGCTTCGCTCATTCCCTTCCTTGAGAATGACGACGCCAACCGCGCATTGATGGGCTCTAACATGCAGCGTCAGGCGGTTCCGACACTGCGCGCCGAGGCGCCGCTGGTCGGCACCGGTATCGAGGGCGTCGTTGCCCGCGATTCCGGCGCTGCCATCATGGCGAAACGGGCCGGGGTAATCGACCAGGTCGATGCACAGCGGATCGTGATCCGTGCCACCGCTGATCTTGAAATCGGCGATCCGGGCGTGGACATCTACCGCATGCGCAAGTTCCAGCGCTCGAACCAGAACAGCTGCATCAACCAGCAGCCGCTGGTCAAGGTGGGCGATACTGTCCAGAAGGGCGAGGTCATCGCTGATGGTCCTTGCACCGATATGGGCGAACTGGCGCTTGGCAAGAACGTGATCACGGCCTTCATGCCGTGGAACGGCTATAACTACGAAGACTCGATCCTGATTTCGGAGCGGATCGTGCGCGACGACGTCTTTACCTCGATCCATATCGAGGAATTCGAGGTCGCCGCCCGCGATACCAAACTCGGGCCGGAAGAGATCACGCGCGATATCCCGAACGTCGGCGAGGAAGCTCTGCGCAACCTCGACGAAGCGGGCATCGTCTATATCGGTGCTGACGTTGAGCCGGGCGATATCCTTGTGGGCAAGATCACCCCCAAGGGCGAAAGCCCGATGACGCCGGAGGAAAAACTCCTCCGCGCCATCTTTGGCGAAAAGGCCAGCGACGTGCGCGACACGTCCTTGCGCGTCAAGCCGGGTGATTACGGCACAGTCGTCGAAGTGCGGGTGTTCAACCGCCACGGTGTGGAAAAGGACGAGCGCGCGCTTCAGATCGAGCGCGAAGAGGTCGAGCGTCTGGCGCGCGACCGCGACGACGAGCTGGCGATCCTGGATCGCAACATCTATGCCCGTCTGCGCACTCTGATCATGGGCAAGGTTGCCGTGAAAGGCCCCAAGGGCGTCAAGGCGAATTCGGACATCACCGAAGAGTTGCTCTCGACGCTGACCAAGGGCCAGTGGTGGCAGCTTGCCCTGAAGGACGAGGCCGACGCCAAAATCGTCGAGGCGCTGCATGATCAGTATGAGGCGCAAAAGCGCACGCTGGATGCACGGTTCGAAGACAAGGTCGAAAAAGTCCGTCGCGGCGATGATCTGCCGCCGGGTGTCATGAAGATGGTCAAAGTCTTTATCGCGGTGAAGCGCAAGCTGCAGCCGGGTGACAAGATGGCCGGTCGTCACGGCAACAAGGGTGTGGTCTCCAAGGTGATCCCGATCGAGGACATGCCGTTCCTTGCGGATGGGACACCGGTTGATATCTGTCTCAATCCGCTCGGCGTGCCGAGCCGGATGAACGTGGGTCAGATTCTGGAAACCCACATGGGCTGGGCCGCGCGCTCGCTCGGTCTCAAGATCGACGAGGCGTTGCAGGACTATCGCCGCTCCGGCGATCTGACCCCTGTGCGCGAGGCGATGCGTATTGCTTATGGCGATGATGTCTATGCCGAAGGGATCGAGAGCATGGATGAGACCACGCTGATCGAGTCTGCAGGCACTGTGACCAGTGGTGTGCCGATTGCCACCCCGGTCTTTGACGGGGCGAAAGAGGCGGATGTCAACGACGCCCTGCGGCGTGCAGGCTTTGACACAAGCGGTCAGTCGGTGCTGTTCGACGGGCGCACGGGCGAGCAGTTTTCGCGCCCTGTGACCGTGGGCATCAAGTATCTGCTCAAGCTGCATCACCTTGTCGATGACAAGATCCACGCACGCTCGACCGGGCCCTACAGCCTTGTCACGCAGCAGCCTCTGGGCGGTAAAGCCCAGTTCGGCGGCCAGCGGTTCGGGGAAATGGAGGTCTGGGCACTTGAGGCCTATGGCGCCGCCTATACCCTGCAAGAGATGCTGACGGTCAAGTCGGATGACGTGGCAGGCCGGACCAAGGTCTATGAGAGCATCGTCAAAGGCGAGGACAATTTCGAGGCCGGTATCCCGGAATCGTTCAACGTTCTCGTCAAAGAGGTCCGGGGCCTTGGCCTCAACATGGAACTCCTGGATGCGGAGGAGGATGAGTAAGCGGATCGCATGGTGCGTTGTCACCCATCCTACGGCACGACGTAGGGTGGGTAAAACGCACCGTTTGCTGCGCCACACATCCTCCTCTCGCCCGAATTCAAGGATTTGAAAATGAACCAGGAACTGACAAACAACCCGTTCAACCCGGTGGCCCCTGCCAAGGTGTTCGACGAAATCAAGGTCAGCCTTGCCAGCCCGGAGCGTATCCTGAGCTGGTCTTACGGCGAGATCAAAAAGCCCGAGACCATCAACTACCGCACGTTCAAGCCCGAGCGTGACGGTCTTTTCTGCGCGCGGATCTTTGGCCCGATCAAGGATTACGAATGCCTTTGCGGCAAATACAAGCGCATGAAATATCGCGGCGTTGTCTGCGAGAAATGCGGCGTTGAAGTCACGCTGCAAAAGGTCCGTCGCGAGCGTATGGGCCATATCGAGCTGGCCGCCCCCTGCGCCCATATCTGGTTCCTGAAATCGCTGCCGTCGCGCATCGGTCTTATGCTGGATATGACGCTGCGTGATCTGGAGCGGGTGCTTTATTTCGAAAACTACGTGGTGATCGAGCCCGGTCTGACCGATCTGACCTATGGCCAGATGCTGACCGAAGAAGAGTTCATGGATGCGCAAGACGCATATGGCATGGACGCCTTTACCGCCAATATCGGCGCCGAGGCGATCCGCGAGATGCTCCAGAATATCGACCTCGAGGCCGAGGCCGAGCAACTGCGCGCCGACCTCAAGGAAGCCACAGGCGAATTGAAGCCCAAGAAAATCATCAAGCGCCTCAAGGTGGTTGAGTCCTTCATCGAATCCGGCAACCGTCCGGAATGGATGGTGATGACGGTGATCCCGGTCATTCCGCCAGAACTGCGCCCGCTGGTGCCGCTGGACGGGGGCCGTTTTGCCACGTCGGACCTCAACGATCTTTATCGCCGGGTGATCAACCGGAACAACCGCCTCAAGCGGCTGATCGAGCTGCGCGCGCCCGATATCATCGTGCGCAACGAAAAGCGGATGCTTCAGGAATCGGTCGATGCGCTGTTTGACAACGGCCGTCGCGGCCGCGTCATCACCGGGGCCAACAAGCGCCCGCTGAAATCGCTCTCGGACATGCTCAAGGGCAAGCAGGGCCGCTTCCGTCAGAACCTTCTGGGTAAGCGGGTCGACTTCTCGGGTCGTTCGGTGATCGTGACTGGTCCGGAACTGAAACTGCATCAGTGCGGCCTGCCCAAGAAGATGGCACTCGAGCTTTTCAAGCCGTTCATCTACTCGCGGCTTGAGGCAAAGGGCCTGTCCAGCACTGTCAAGCAGGCCAAGAAACTGGTCGAAAAAGAGCGTCCCGAGGTTTGGGACATTCTGGATGAGGTCATTCGCGAGCATCCTGTCATGCTCAACCGCGCACCGACCCTGCACCGTTTGGGCATTCAGGCGTTTGAGCCGGTGCTCATCGAAGGCAAGGCAATCCAGCTTCACCCGCTGGTCTGTTCGGCCTTCAACGCCGACTTTGACGGCGACCAGATGGCCGTGCACGTGCCGCTGAGCCTTGAGGCGCAGCTTGAGGCGCGGGTGCTCATGATGTCCACGAACAACGTGCTCTCGCCCGCCAACGGCGCGCCGATCATCGTTCCGTCGCAGGATATGATCCTTGGCCTTTATTACGTCACGCTGCAGCGCGACGGGATGAAAGGTGAAGGCATGGTCTTCTCGTCCTTGGGTGAGGTGCAGCATGCGCTTGACGCAGGCGAGGTGCATCTGCATTCCAAGGTAACGGTGCGCGTGCCGCAGATCGACGAGCACGGCAACGAGGTCATGGTTCGGGTTGTCACCACGCCGGGCCGGGCCCGTCTTGGGGCACTTCTGCCGCAGAATGCCAAGGCCCCCTTTAGCCTTGTCAACCGTCTGTTGCGCAAGAAAGAAGTGCAGCAGGTCATCGACACCGTCTATCGCTATTGCGGCCAAAAAGAGAGCGTCATTTTCTGCGATCAGATCATGACTCTCGGCTTCCGCGAGGCGTTCAAGGCGGGGATTTCCTTTGGCAAGGATGACATGGTCGTTCCTGACAACAAGTGGAGCATCGTCGAAGAGACCCGCAGTCAGGTCAAAGGCTTTGAACAGCAGTATATGGACGGCCTGATCACCCAAGGTGAGAAGTACAACAAGGTCGTCGATGCCTGGTCGAAGTGTAACGATCAGGTCACCGAGGCCATGATGTCCACCATTTCGGCGGAACTGCGGGACGAGAACGGTGCTGTCCGCGAACCCAACAGCGTCTACATGATGGCGCACTCGGGCGCGCGGGGCTCGGTCACTCAGATGAAGCAGTTGGGCGGTATGCGCGGTCTGATGGCCAAGCCGAACGGGGACATCATCGAGACGCCGATCATCTCGAACTTCAAGGAAGGTCTGACCGTTCTTGAATACTTCAACTCAACCCACGGTGCCCGTAAGGGTCTGTCGGATACGGCTCTGAAAACCGCAAACTCGGGCTATCTGACCCGGCGTCTGGTGGACGTCGCGCAGGACTGTATCGTGCGCGAGCATGATTGCGGCACCGAGCGCGCGGTTACGGTTGAAGCGGCGGTAAACGACGGCGAAGTCGTGGCCTCCTTGGCAGAGCGTTGCCTTGGCCGGGTTGCGGCTGAGGATATCTTTGATCCGATCAGCGATGCGGTCTTGATCGCGCGTGGCCAGTTGATTGACGAGCGTATGGCGGATTCGCTGGAAGAAGCGGCTGTCCAGACTGTGCGCCTGCGTTCGCCGCTGACCTGTGAGGCCGAGGATGGCGTCTGTGCCATGTGCTATGGTCGTGACCTTGCGCGCGGCACCATGGTCAACATCGGCGAGGCTGTTGGCATCATCGCCGCGCAGTCGATTGGCGAGCCTGGCACACAGCTCACGATGCGGACCTTCCACATCGGCGGCGTGGCGCAGGGGGGGCAACAGTCCTTCCTTGAGGCAAGCCAAGAGGGCACGATCACCTATGATCAACCCCAGACGCTGGAAAACGCCAATGGCGAGACCCTCGTTATGGGCCGGAACATGAAACTCCGGATCATTGGCGATAAGGGCGTCGAACTGGCCAGCCACAAGGTCGGCTACGGCACCAAGCTCTTTGTCAAGGAAGGGGCCAAGGTTACGCGCGGTCAGAAACTGTTCGAATGGGATCCCTACACCCTGCCGATCCTCGCCGAGAAATCGGGCACCGCGAAATTCGTGGACCTGACCTCGGGTGTTTCTGTGCGGGACGTGACCGACGAAGCCACCGGCATGACCCAAAAGATCGTGACCGATTGGCGGGCAGCACCACGCGGCAACGAGCTGAAACCCGAAGTGTTCATCGTGGGTGAAGATGGTGAGCCCATGCGCAATGACGCAGGCAACCCTGTGACCTATCCGATGTCCGTGGATGCCATTCTGTCGGTTGAAGAAGGCCAGCAGGTGCAAGCGGGTGATGTGATTGCGCGTATTCCGCGTGAAGGTGGCAAGACCAAGGACATCACCGGTGGTCTGCCGCGTGTGGCTGAACTCTTTGAGGCACGTCGCCCAAAGGATCACGCCATCATCGCGGAAATCGACGGGTATGTTCGCTATGGCCGCGACTACAAGAACAAGCGTCGCGTTACGATCGAACCCACCGACGAAAGCCTTGAGCCCGTGGAATACATGGTGCCCAAGGGCAAGCACATCCCGGTGCAGGAAGGTGACTATGTCCAGAAGGGCGATTACATCATGGACGGCAATCCCGCGCCGCATGATATTCTTGCCATCATGGGCGTCGAAGCGCTTGCCAATTACATGATCGACGAGGTGCAGGAGGTTTACCGTCTGCAGGGCGTGAAGATCAACGACAAGCACATCGAGGTCATCGTGCGTCAGATGCTCCAGAAATGGGAGATCCAGGACTCGGGCGACACGACGCTGCTCAAGGGCGAGCATGTGGACAAGGTCGAGTTTGACGAGGCCAATGCCAAGGCTGAGGCCAAGGGCGGACGTCCGGCTATGGGTGAACCGATCCTTCTCGGTATCACCAAGGCATCGCTGCAAACCCGGTCGTTCATCTCGGCGGCATCCTTCCAGGAAACCACCCGCGTTCTCACCGAAGCCTCTGTTCAGGGCAAACGTGACAAGCTGGTCGGTCTCAAGGAAAACGTCATCGTGGGCCGCCTGATCCCGGCGGGCACGGGTGGTGCGACCCAAGAGATGCGCCGCATTGCGACAGCGCGCGACAGCATCGTGATCGAGGCGCGTCAGGAAGAGGCGGCTGCGGCTGCGGCTCTGGCCGCACCTGTGATCGACAATGATGTGGTCGGTGGCGACGAGTTTGATAATTTCGTCGAAACCCCGGAGAGCCGCGATCAGTAAGATTTGCGGATGAAATTTGGAAAAGCCCGGTCCTTTGACCGGGCTTTTTCGTTGGGGAGAGCCGTGCTTTGAAAAAGAAAACCTGTCGAAATCCGTTCAAGATTTCGGGGTCAGGGATTGAAAATCACGTAATTCGGCAACCGGAATATGGCAGTGGATGAGATGCTCATTGCCAGCGTCGCGCGCGGGCGGCGTTTCGGTTTCGCAAATCTCACCGCGCTTGACCGGGCAGCGGCGTTGGAACGGACACCCGCGCGCGGGGGGCGACAGTTCCACCGTATCCTGTGCCAGAAGCCGGGGTGCAAGATCCGGGTCCGGTTCCAGCACTGCACCCAGCAACGCCTCGGTATAGGGGTGTGAAGGCGCGGTATAGACCGCTGCAACCGGACCGATTTCACATAACCGCCCCTGATAGAGCACTGCAACCCGGTCAGACAGGGCCCGTACCACGGTCAGGTCATGGCTGACAAAGACAAAAGCCGTGCCATGCAGGCCTTTGAGATCGTTCAGCAATTCCAGAACCGCCGCCTGCACCGAGACATCGAGCGCCGAGGTGATCTCGTCGCAGAGCACGACGTCTGGTTCGGCGGCAAAGGCGCGTGCTACGGCCACGCGCTGTTTTTCGCCCCCCGACAGCTGCCCCGGTCGGCGGTCAAGGTAATGTGCCCCAAGCCGTACCGTTTCGAGCAATTCGGCGGCGCGGTCGCGCAGGGCGCGATCCTTGAGCCCGAAATAAAGCCTGAGGGGCTGTGCCAGAATGTCCTGCACCGTCTGGCGCGGATTGAGGCTGTCGTCGGGGTTCTGGAAAATCATCTGAAGGCGCCGCAAGTGATCGGGGCGGCGGTGTTCGACCATCGAGGGCAGTGCCGTGCCATCCCCAAGACTGATCTGACCCTTGGCAGGCGGCAAGAGACCGGCGATGGATTTGAGGATGGTGGATTTGCCGCTGCCGGATTCACCCACCAATCCCAAAGTCTCGCCGCGCCGAAGGTTCAGCGTGATCCCATCCACGGTCGCGGGCGGTAATGGCTGCCCTGTGAGCCGCGCGAAAACACCGGGACGGCCATAGCGGATTGCGACGCTGTCGAGCGATAGGGCAAGGGGACTGTCCCCCGTGCAACATGTCAGTGCCTGCCCTGCCTGCGCCGGGGGCATCGCCGCAACCTGATCGGGGTAATGGCACCGGGTCATTTGCCCCGCTTCACCCTCTACCAAGGGGGGGCGCACTGTCTGACAGGTTTCGGTTGCCAAGGCACAGCGCGGGGCAAAAGCACAGCCCACGCGGGCGGTTGCAGGCCCCGGCGGCCGTCCCTCCAATGCGCGTGGCAGGGTGCGGTCTCCGAGGCGGGGGATAGAGGCCAGAAGGCTGCGTGCATAGGGATGTGCGGGACGGCGCAGCAGGTCTCGGGTTGGTCCTGTCAGCACGGCTTCACCGGCATAGAGCACTTGCACCCGGTCGCAGACCCGCGCGATGACGCCTAGATCATGGCTGACATAGACCATTGCCATGTTGCGCGTGCGCGCCAGATCGCGCAACAGGTCAAGGATATGCGCCTGTGTGGTGACATCAAGGCCGGTGGTCGGCTCGTCCAGCAAAAGCGCGTCTGGCTCGCCAGCGAGGGCCATGGCGATCGCTACACGCTGTTGTTGCCCGCCAGAAAGCTCATGCGGATAGCGCCGCAGGATGGCGTCAGGATCGGGCAGGCGTACTTGGGCCAAAAGATCGCGGGCCCGTTTGGGATGTTCTGCCCTAGGCAGGTTGCAATGCAGGCGCAGAGCCTCGAAAATTTGCCGACCGATGCGCAATGTCGGGGTCAGCGATTGCCCCGAGTTTTGTGGAATGAGGCCCAATTGCCCCCCCCGGATTTTCGCGAGCTCCCGATCCGAACGCGCGAACATGTCCGCCCCGTCATAGATCACCTCGCCCGAGAGCTTTTGCAGACCGTGCTTGAGATAGCCCATCGCGGCCAGTGCCAGCGTACTCTTGCCAGAGCCGCTTTCGCCAACGATCCCAAGGGTTTCTCCGCGACACACGGTCAGGTCGACCTCGTGGAGCACAGGCAAGACCTGACCTGAACGCCCACGAAAGCCAATGCAAAGCCGCCGGATATCGAGGAGGGGGGGCTGGCTCATGTCACACCACTGCTGCCCGGCTTTGATCAAGGCCAAGCGTCTTGGCAAGCGCGTCCGCCGTAAGATTGATCCCGATGATCAGGCTGGACAGGGCCACAACCGGGGCGATCACCCCCCATGGTGCCAATGACATATAAACACGCGCATCCGAGACCATCAGCCCCCAATCGGGACGGGGCGGGGCCACGCCAAAGCCCAGAAACGACAGTGCTGAAAAGCCCAAGAGCATCCAAGACCAGCGCATTGCGCCTTCAACCAACAGGACATCGGTCACATTGGGCAAGAGTTCGCGGCGCACGATGTCAATCGGGCGATGTCCGCGTGCGCGCGCGGCGGCGATGAAATCGCGGGCGACCACCTCATGGGCTGCGGCGCGGGCGACGCGGATCACTGGAATCCCAAAGAAAAATGCCAATGTCGGCAACAAGACCTCGCCGCCGCTGCCAAAGACGGTGATGAGCACCAAGAGAGGCAGGATGCCGGGTAGGGCGAGAAAGGCATCGACGAGGCGCAGGGTGATTTCGTCCTCCCATCCACCGCGCAGGCCGAGGTAGACGCCCAAGAGACCGCCCCAGAGAAGGGCGATGGGGGTGGCGATGCCGGTGATCAGCAGTGCTTCGCGCCCGCCCAAGAGCACTCGGCTGAATACGTCGCGGCCCAGATGATCGGTGCCGAACCAATGTTCAGATGAGGGACCGGCGAGCGTTTGGAGTGCGTTCATCTCTTTGTAATCAAAGGGAACAATCCAAGGGCTGATGATTGCCAGACAGAGATGAAAGACAACAATGCCAAGCCCGATGGCGCCGGATGGGCGGTGCGTCATGGCGCGCAGGATTTCCAAAAGCCGGATCACCCTTGCCTCATATGGTGGCTGCGCAGGCGCGGGTTGAGCGCGAGGCTGAGGATGTCGGCGATAAGGTTGATCGCCACATAGGTCGCGGCGACAATAAGGGTGATGGCCTGCACCACGGGCAGGTCACGACCCGAAATCGCATCAATCAGCAATCGACCAAGCCCCGGATAATTAAAGACAACTTCGACCACAACCACCCCGCCCAAAAGCCATGCCACAGTGAGCGCGATGATGTTGATCGCGGGCAAGAGGGCGTTGGGTAGCGCATGGCGAAAAACGATTTGCCAGTAGGGAACGCCCTTGAGTGTGGCCATTTGCACATAGTCGCTGGCCATCACGTCGATTACCGAAGAGCGCACCATGCGCATGATATGGGCCACCATAAGCATGGTCAAAACCACCGCTGCCAGGATGAATTCCGGAAAGAATTCAAGAGGTTGGGCATCGGCCGGCGTGAGGACGATAGCCGGAACCCAGCCAAGCCAGATCGCGAAGACAAGGATCAAAATCGTGGCGGCGACGAATTCAGGGATCGTCATCGCGAGGATCGCACCAGTTGAAAAGAGGATGTCGAGCCATGTGTCGCGCCGCAGTCCAGCCACAGCACCAAGAAAAATTGACAAGGGAATTCCAACACTTAGCGCTCCAGCGGCGAGCATCAGGGAATTGCGAAGGCGGTAGCCTACCAGGTCGCTAATGCGTTCTTGTCCATTGGCGGAAACCCCAAATTCGCCCTGTACCGCAGAGGCCGCCCACGAGAGATAACGGCTGAGCGCAGGCGCGTTTAAGCCCATGACTTCACGACATTTTTCCAAGGCCTCGCCATGGGCATCGCGTTCGAGAACGGCGGTGCAGGCATCCCCGGGCAGGGCCTCGACCCCAAGGAAAATGAGGACAGAGACCAGCCAAATGGTAACCAGCCCAAGCGCCAACCGCTTAAAAATCAGAGAAAACATCTATTCTGTCCCCAATGCGGCAAAGGTCCCCAACCCCCGCCTGCTGGCAGACTAGACCAGTCGTGACGCAGCCGTCGAGAAATTCTTGAGGGGAAACCTTACAGAGCTTACAAATCGGGGCGAGTTTTGTAAGGTCCGGCGATATTCTAGACACCAAGATAGGTATCGGTGATCTCTGGGGTGAGCGCGCGAAAGGTTCCGGTCCAGACGGAGCGACCTTTTTCAAGGATCACGGCGCTATCGGCGACGCGGGCCAGTTCGCGGATGGATTTGTCGATCACCAAAAGCGCCATGCCGGTTTCGGATTTGAGGCGGGCGAGCGCTGCCCAGATTTCCTGACGCACAACGGGGGCCAATCCTTCGGTCGCTTCGTCGAGGATCAAAAGACGGGGGTTGGTCATAAGCGCGCGTCCGATTGCCAGCATCTGTTGTTCGCCGCCCGAGAGGGACGCGGCGATCTGATCCTGCCGTTCGGCCAAACGCGGAAAGAGCCGGGTGACGGCGGCCATGTCCCAAGGGCCGGGGCGGGCGGCGGCGATCAGGTTCTCGCGCACCGTAAGGCTGGCGAAGCAGCGCCGCCCCTCGGGGACAAGGCCGATGCCCGCGCGGGCGGCGCGGTGCGCGGGCATGCCGCTGAGGTCTCGCCCGGCAAAGGTGGCGGTGCCGCCACTCTGGCGCAGGAGGCGACAGATCACCTTGACCGTGGTGGATTTGCCCATGCCGTTGCGGCCCATAAGGGCCACCACCTCGCCTTCGCTGATTGAGAGGTTTACATCAAAGAGCGCCTGACTTGCGCCGTAAGAGGCGGTGATCTGGCTGAGGGAGAGGAGTGTCATGCCGTAGCCTCATCCATGTCGTCACCCAAATAGGCGCTGCGCACCTCTGGGTCGCGCCGGATCTCGTCGACGGTGCCGGTGGCGATGATCTGGCCATAGACCAGCACGCTGATCCGGTCTGCGAGAGCAAAGACCGCGTCCATATCATGCTCGACCAGCAGGATCGGGGCCTCGGCGCGCAGGCCATCCAGAAGCGTGGTCAGCGCGCGGGTACCATCGGCACCAAGACCGGCCATGGGTTCATCCATGAGAAACGCGCGGGGGCGGAGCGTAAGGGCAATGGCCACCTCCAACTGGCGGCGTTGGCCGTGCGACAGCTCGGCGCAGCGGGTGTTGCGGGCGTCTGACAAGCCCACGGTATCCAGGGCCGCTTCGGCGCGGGTGCGCAGATCGGCATCGCGCAACACGGGGCGCAGGAAGCGCACGACATCGCCACGCTGGCCAAGCGCGCCCAGAATGGCGTTTTGCAGCACGGTATACTCCATCGGCAGGGCCGAAATCTGAAACGTGCGGGCCATGCCAAGCCGCGCGCGCGCTGCTGTATCGAGGGCTGTCACATCCTGCCCGGCAAAGAGAATTCGGCCTGCGTCGGGGCGCAGCGCGCCTGCGATTTGGGCAATCAAGGTGGATTTGCCCGCGCCGTTGGGGCCGATCAGGGCGTGTATTTCGCCCGGTTTGAGATCGAGTGTGATGTCGCGGCTGGCGGTAAGCGCGCCAAAGCTTTTGCTGAGGCCAGATATGGCGAGAATGGGATCAGTCATGCGGCTGCCCCCGTCCGGCAAGTAGCCCGAAAAGCCCGCCGCGTGCGAAAAGCACGGTGCCAAGCAGGATCGCGCCCAAGTAGATGTGCCAATAGTCGCTGAGCCCGCCCAAGCTGTGTTCGAGCAGGATAAAGAGCGCGGCCCCGGCGACCGGGCCAAAGACGCGGCCCACCCCGCCCAAGATCACAAACACCATGATCTCGCCCGAGGTTTGCCACGAGAACATCACCGGGCTGACGAAGCGATTGAGATCGGCAAAAAGAGCGCCTGCAAGCCCGGTGATTGCGCCCGAGAGCGTGAAGGCGATGAGATAGAGGCGGTAGGGGCGTTGGCCGATGGCGGCAACGCGCGCCTCGTTCTGCCGCGCGGCCCCCAGCATGAGGCCGAAAGGAGAGCGGGCAAGGCGGGCGGTGAAGAAAAGGATCAACGCCAGCAGGCCATAGCAGAGCGCAAAGAACTGGATCGGGTCCATGGTGTTGAGGCCCGGAAAGCCGTTTCGGACATAGATCGAGAGGCCGTCTTCACCGCCATAGGCGGGCCAGGAGATCGCGAAATAGTAGAACATCTGCGAAAAAGCGAGGGTGATCATGATGAAATAGACGCCCGTGGTGCGCAACGAAAGCGCGCCTACGGCGAGGGCGGCGAGGGCCGAGGTGAGTGTGGCGATGATCCAGATCACCGGCATGGATTTGGTGCCGGGAATCGTCAGGGGCCAGTCGGTGACGCTGGTGTAGGTCTGGGCGTGATAGGCCAAAATGCCCATGGCATAGCCGCCAAGCCCGAAAAAGAGCGCGTGGCCAAAGCTTACCAGGCCACCAAAGCCGAGCGCGATGTTGAGGCCGACACCGGCGATGGCGAGGATCACGGCGCGGGTGGTGAGGGTGATGAGAAACGGCTCGTCCGTGGCCCAAGCGTAGAGGGGGAAGAGCAGAAGTATGGCCATGAGGGCGGCGTTGAGCAGGGTTTCACGGCTCATGTCGCGGCCCCGAAGAGGCCACGGGGCCGAAAGATCAGCACGCCCGCCATGAGGATGTAGATCGCCATAGAGGCCAGCGACGCGCCGACCGAATTGGCCGCTGCTGGCTCTAGGAAGGTGGCGAAAGCTGAAGGCAAGAGGGCGCGGCCCAAGGTATCGGTGAGGCCGACCAAAAGCGCGCCGATAAAGGCCCCCTTGATCGAGCCGATGCCGCCGATCACGATGACCACGAAAGCAAGGATCAGCACCGGCTCGCCCATACCCACCTGCACCGATTGAATGGCGCCGATGAGTGCGCCGGCAAGGCCCGCAAGCGCAGCACCGAGGGCAAAGACCAGCGTATAGAGCGCCGAGATATTGACGCCCAAGGCCGCGATCATCTCGCGGTCATTTTCACCTGCGCGGATGCGGATGCCGAGGCGGGTTTTCGAGATCATGGCAAAGAGCGCGGCGGCGATCACCAGCCCTGCGCCGATTATCGCAAGGCGGTAGCGTGAATAGTCGATGCCAAACGGCAGGCGCAGCGTGCCCGACAGCCAGTCGGGCGTATCGAGATAGAGCGGAAAAGAGCCAAAGACCCAGCGGGTGCCCTCGGACAGGATGAGGATCAGCGCAAAGGTGGCCAAGACCTGATCGAGGTGGTCGCGGTCGTAGAGGCGGCGGATGACCAGAAGTTCAATGAGCACGCCTGCCACCGCGGCGGCGGCGAGGCTGGCGGCGAGGGCCAAGAGGAACGAGCCGGTCAGCCCCGCCACCCAAGCGGCGGCAAAGGCCCCGATCATATAGAGCGAGCCATGGGCGAGATTGATCAGCCCCATCACGCCGAAAATGAGCGTAAGCCCGGCGGCCATGAGGAACAACATCACCCCGAATTGCAGCCCGTTGAGAGCCTGTTCGATGAGCAGGACGGCGGACATTGCCTGTGTCAGCCTTTGGGTTTGAGGCCGATACGACGGCCGATGCCATCGGGGCGGGGCAGGGCGGCATGCGCCTTTGCCATGGCGGCCACGCGGGCGGCGACATCCTCGGGCATGGGCACGACGCGCGGGCCGTTCAGGTCTACATGCAGCGTCAGCCCCTCGCCGGTGGCGGCAATCCAGCCATCGCTGTGATAGAGTTGCTGAAAGAAGTGAAAGCGTTTGCCGTCGTGGTCGAGCAGATAAAAGCTGCTGCGCAGCTGATCGCCCAATTTCACCTCGCGCAGGTAGCGGATGTGGAATTCAGCGCTGAAGGTGGTGAGGTTGCGGGTGGCGCGGTAGTCGGGGCCAAAGCCCATCTCTTCGAAAGCCTCATCGGCGCAGCGGTCAAAGAGCACAGTGTAATAGCCCATATTCATATGGCCGTTATAGTCGATCCAGCCCTCTTCGACCGGGTGGAACGCGGAGAGGAAGGGCAGGGCGTCTGGCATCGGGCCTCCGGGCGGTTGGTTTGCCAGTCTTTTAGGGGATTTGCGGCGGGAATGGCAATGGCAAGGGGGCGCTGGCGATTTCGTGATTTGGATTTCAGGGCGGCGTGCTTAGCTATGGCGCAGGATGGCTTAGCACGGGATGGGTAGGATGATCACACGGCGCAGGATTTTGGCGGGGGCGGTTCTGGTTGGGGCCGGTGCGCTGGGCTATTTTGCCTGGGGACGGGCCGGGTTAGAGGAACTGGCCGCGGTGCCGGTATTTGCCACAGAGGGCGTGGCGCTGGGCGGCACCGATCCGGTGGGGTATTTCACCGAAGGCCGCCCGGTGGCGGGATTGCCTGCGCATAGTTTCGACTGGAACGGGGCGACATGGCATTTCGCCAGTGCCGAGAACCGCGATGCCTTTGCCGCCGACCCCGCCCGCTATGCGCCGCAATATGGCGGGTTCTGCGCCTGGGCGGTGGCGGAGAAGGGCCAGCTCTTTTCCACCCAGCCAGAGAATTGGGCGATTGTAGAGGGCAAGCTCTACCTCAATTACAACGATGACATTGCCGCGAAATGGCAAGCGGACGTGCCGGGGTTCATCGCCCGTGGGGATGCACGGTGGCCGGAGGTGTTGAAGGGGGAGGGGTGAAGGTGGGATTTGGACCGGCTGTTAGTTACGAAGCGGGATAGGACGTTCGGCACCGTTGCGCAATCTTAGTAATGAGGCGAAAGTGTTGGGACACTCGGTGTATGCAATGGCAAGCTCGTCGCTCGCAAGCGTTGAGTGCGGCAGTGTGTGAAAAGGAAGTGCGCGGTAATGCCCTTGCAAGATTGAATCGAACTGTGATTAGGTCTCATTGGTTGCAAAGATTGATGCCTTGCACCTTTTCCCGAGTGGGCAAAGTTATAGGATAGTGCATTGAGTTTACCAAACTGGACAATGGCTGGAGTTTTACCCCCTGTGCGACCGGGGTCTCATCCAGCGGGGCCTGATCGTTCACCCTACATGATTTCGCTGTATGAGCTTGTTAACAGATTTGCGATTTCCCCTGAGAGGGCAGTAATACTCAAGGGTCTCATCGAGTACCGTTCAGATTTATATGCAACCGGTATCGTTGACGGTTTTCAATGGGTTAATGGCAGTTTCTTGGAGGACGTCGAAAGCAACGAAAACCGACCTCCAAATGATGTCGATGTGGTAACCTATATTGTGTTACCATCTGGAACTTCCCAAGCTGGGTTGCTACCCGCCTTGGCTCCACTTATGGACAAGAATGCTACCAAGGCAAAATATAAGGTCGATGCGCATGTCTTTAGCTTACAACAGGTTACGGTCCCTAACGTTTGCTATTGGTACAGTCTTTGGTCGCATCGGCGTGATGGCCTATGGAAGGGCTTTGCTCAAATTCCATTAGACCCTTCAGGCGATCCTGTGGCCCTAGCAGCTCTTGACCATTTGACAGCAACAGGTTTTGGACCATGAACACGCGTGCCGAAAATCTAAAAGCTGAAATAAAGCAAGTTCAGTCAATTCTTGACGGAATTCCTGAAGAGAATGTGATTGACAGATACAGCATTAAACAAAGACTCGATGACCTTAATGAAAACTTGTCGCTTCTATCCGACTCTCGTTCAGATGCGGAGCGGCTTGCCCTTACATTTCGCGGAGATCCAGTGATCGGAAGTCGCGCAATTTCTGCCGACTTTGCAGGGAAAGCAGCGGCTACTTTTCACGATGCTTTTTCTGCTATTCTTGCGGGTATTAATTCGAGATTACGCTACTCTGGCCCAATTCCCGACAAGGCTCAGTTCCCTTTAATGATTACTGGCACGGCTTTAGGGTCATTCGGATTTGAGATGGAAGTGCCGGAACACGCTCCGAATTTATTCGATGAACCAATAGGCTCATCTGATGCTATAACCATATTCAAACAACTGCTTCGAGTTTCCGCTACGGGGTCCGACGATGATATTTCCGATATTGTGGAGGAAATTCATCCGAGAGCTGTACGAAAAGTTGCCGACTTTCTGTCGGTATTGTCTAAGCAAAATGCATGGTGTGGACTAGAATTTAGGAACGATTTTTTTCGATACGGAGATTTAGAAGAGTTGAGGCTCTCAGAATCTCGCCTTCGAAAAGAGAACATTGACGAACGAATAGAAACCTACAGCGGAGAGTTTCAAGGGTTCTTGCCGGTAGGACGTAACTTTGAATTTAAAGTGCTTGACGATGGGTTCGTGCTAAAAGGTCGCCTTAGTGAAGACATCGAGGACACCTCAGTCTTGAACAGAGAGTGGCTGCACAAGCCTGTCACGGTAAAATTTAGTGTAGTTCAGGTTGGTCAAGGCCGACCTCGTTTCACATTGGCTTCTTTGAATGATATCACGTAAATGAATTGATTTTAATTCGTATGAGTTATCGAACTCATACTTGTGCGCAGCTATGACCAAGGCCCCCTTTGGGCGCGTTCTCCTGCCATCTCGCGAAGGGCGCGGATGCGGTTGGCGGGGTTGGGGTGGGTGGAGAAGAGTTTGTCATGGGCATGGGCGTGCAGCGGGTTGATGATGAACATATGCGCTGTGGCCGGGTTGCGCTCGGCGGCGTCATTGTCGATGCGGGCGGCGAGGCCTGAGATTTTCTCGAGCGCCGATGCGAGCCAGAGTGGGTTGCCGCAGATTTCGGCCCCGATGCGGTCGGCCTCGTATTCGCGGCTACGGCTGATCGCCATCTGCACTAGGCCTGCCGCAAGGGGGGCGAGGATCATCAGCGCCAGCGTGCCAATGAGGCCCATGCCGTTGTTGCGGTTGCCGCCGAAGAACATCGCGAAATTGGCCAACATCGAGATGGCCCCGGCAAAGGTGGCCGTCACGGTCATGATCGTAGTGTCGTGGTTGCGGATATGGGCCAGCTCATGCGCCATGACGGCGGCGATTTCCTCGCGGCTGAGATGGCGCAAGAGGCCGGTGGTGGCGGCGACAGCGGCATTGGCCGGGTTGCGCCCGGTGGCAAAGGCGTTGGGCTGATCGTTGTCGAGGATATAGACCGCCGGGCGCGGCATGCCGGCGGCATCGGCCATGTCATGCACCATCTGGGTGAGCGCCGCGCCTTCGGGGCCAGAGGCGGGGCGGGCATTGTGCATGCGCAGCACCATCCGGTCTGAATTCCACCAGCTAAAGGCGTTCATGGCGAGGGCCACGATCAGCGCAAAGAGCGCGCCGCCCATGCCGCCCAAAAGCGCGCCGATGCCCAGAAAGAGCGCGGTCATCGCCGCCATCAAAATGCCTGTGCGCAGATAGCCCATCGGGTTCCCCCTCTTGTTTCTGCGCCAAATATGGCGGTTGGCACGGCGCTTGCAAGCCTCTCGCGGGAGGCTGGGTTCGTTAAAATCCAAGGTAATCGGGGCATGAGGGTGCTCTGGCATTAAACGGTCCTTGGGGTTTACGCGGCAGGCTTTCCGTTGAGTCCGACGGAGATATGAGATGGCCACAGCCGCAGAACTGCCGATTGATACCTCTGCCAGTGCAATGGACATGGCCGAAGCCGTGTTCGGTCACGGCATCACGATTGTCTCGGCCAGCTATACAGGGGCCGCCAGCGCCTCGGGGATTTACAGCAATGGCGACGCGGTTTCGCCGGAACTGACACCGTCGGATACGGGCGTGATCCTATCCACGGGCATGGCCACGTCGGTGACCAACGAGGTCAGCCTGCTTAATTTGCTGGGGGATCCGAACCTTTTGCTGGACAGCTCGACCGATCATGGCTTGGCGGGGGATGCCGATCTATCGACGATCTCGGGGCAGGAGACCTTTGACGCGGCGATTTTCGAGGCAGAGTTCATCCCCGAAGGCAGCACGCTGACCATGCAGATCGTGTTCTCGTCCGAGGAATATCTTGAATGGGTCAACACCGGATTCAACGACTCGGTCGGGGTCTGGGTCAACGGGGTGCAGGCCGAGTTGACGGTGGGCACAGGCGACATCACCATCAACAACATCAACAATATAAGTAACTCTAACCTCTACATGGACAATTCCTCGTCCGCAGATACCTACAACACCGAGATGGACGGGTTCACGGTAACGCTGACCCTCAAGGCACCGGTGGTGCCGGGCGAGGTGAACACGATCAAGATCGGTATTGCCGATGGTGGCGATGGGGCGCTGGACAGCAACCTGTTGATTGCCGGGAACTCGATCCAGACATCGCTTATTGCGGGCGACGATATCATCGACGTGACGCGGTTTTCGCAAGTTGAAACGGATCTTTTGGCGAATGATTCGAATGCGGCGGGCGGCACGCTGACGATCACCGAGGTCAATGGTCAGCCGGTGGTTGCCGGCGATACGGTGATCCTCAGCACCGGGGAGACGCTTCAGATCACGGCGACGGGCTTTGTTCTTGTGTCGTCGGGAGAGGAGGTGGGCGCGTCGAACATGCTGTCCTATACAGTGGCAGACACGTTCGGCAATACCGATGTCGGGTTCATCACGATCAATACGGTGGCCCCCTGTTTTACCGAAGGCACGCAGATTGACACGCCCGAGGGCGCAGTCGCGATCGAGACATTGAAGCCGGGGGATCTGGTGCTGACGTTGGATCACGGCCCCCAAGCTGTGCGCTGGATCGGGCGAAGCCTGCGACGGGCAGAGGGGGCGGATGCGCCGGTGGCGCTTGCGGCCAATGCGCTGGGGCGGCATGACGCGTTGGAGCTGTCGCCCAATCACCGCATCCTGTTGGCGTCGCCACATGCGGAATTGCTGTTTGGCACGCATCAGGTTTTGGTCAAGGCGGCGGCGCTGATCAATGAGTGCTCTATCACGCGGCGGGTTGATGGTGCGCCGGTGGTGTATGTGCATCTGCTGTTTGACCAGCACGAGATCGTGCGGGGTAACGGGCTCTGGAGTGAGAGCTATCATCCCGGCCCGGTGACGCATGGCAGTTTCGATGCCGCGACCGAAGCCGAACTGCGGCGTCTTTTTCCGGTGATATTTGCCGAGGGTGGGGCAGGCTATGGACCAAGCGCGCGCTCTGGGTTGCGGGCGCATGAGGCGCAGGTGTTGGTTGACGCAATGCGTTGAGGCGCGCGCGAAAAGGGCTTTCACGTCGCGGCGCAGCGGCTAGGGTAGCGGCATGATTATTTCGCCCGGACGCAAGTTTATCTTTGTGCACATCCCCAAGACTGGCGGCACCGCGATGGCGTTGGCGCTGGAGGGGCGGGCGCAGGCCGAGGACATCCTGATCGGTGACACGCCCAAGGCGCGGCGCAGGCGGGCGCGGTTGAAGGGGGTTGAGGCGCGCGGGCGGCTTTGGAAACATTCGACCTTGGCCGATATCGACGGGCTGGTAAGCCAAGAGACGCTGAGCGCGGCCTTTGTCTTTACGTTGGTGCGCAACCCTTGGGACCGGATGGTAAGCTATTATCACTGGCTGCGGGGCCAAGAGTTTGATCATTCGGCGGTGCATCTGGCCAAGGACCTGCCTTTTCCTGCGTTTCTGGCCGCGTCAGAGACACAGGCTGCGCTGCGCGCGACCCCGGCGCGGCATTATGTGACGGCGGCGGATGGGCGTGAATATTGCCGTCTTTTCATCCGGCTAGAGCATTTGGAGACCGATGCCGCCCCGCTCTGGGCGCATCTGGGATTCGCGGTGACGGTGGCACCGTTCAATACGTCGGAGCGGGGGCCGTATAAGGACTATTACGACAGCCGCACAGCGCAGATCGTAGCGGATTGTGCCGCCGAAGACATCGCGCGATTCGGGTATCAGTTCTGACCGTCCTTGATCGTTTGTTAAGATTGCATGGGGTGTTTGTGCCAATAGCACGGCTTTGGCGGCGTTGTCCACTTGGCCGCAACGGTGCCTTATTCCCGCCTGAATCCGAGCAAAAACGGGTCATGTTAACCATGGCTTAGTCAGCTTATCGGAGTGTTGGCCTGTTGACGAAACAGGATGGGTTGTATCGGGAAAGGGATCGACGCGGGTATGCTGGGTTGGTTTGGCATCAGTGAACGCGGGGCGGCGCGGACGCAGGTCGAAGAGCCTGCGGGCGTGCAAAGCGGGCTTTTGAGCGGGACGCGGGTGGCCACGGGCCATGGCTGGCGTCCGGTTCAGGCGCTCTGTGCGGGTGACCGGGTTGTGACCTTTGATGCGGGCGTGCAACCGCTCTGTGGCGTTACGCGGATTCCGGTCTGGACGGGTGAAGGCGCTTGCCCTTCGCGGTTTTGGCCGCTGGATGTGGGGCGCGGGGTGCTGGGAAACCGCGCGCCGGTGCGGGTTATGCCACATCAGGTGCTGATGCTTGAAAGCGATCTTGCTGAAACGCTCTGGGGGGATCCCTTTGCGCTCTTGCCCGGTGTGGCGCTCGAGGCGGTGCCGGGGGTCACGCGGGTGCCGCCCACGCAGGGCGCAGAGGTGGTCGTGCTGCATTTCGAGAACGAACAGGTGATCTTTGCCGAAAACGGGTTGATGGCGCTTTGCCCGGCGTCGTGCAACCTGCTGGATTACGCGCAAGAGCGTGCAGGGCCACGGTATCACGTGCTGCCGCTGGCCGAGGCGCGGGGTTTGGTTCTGGCAATGGCGCGGCTGGAGATGTCTACGACCCTGCAGGATGGGGTGACGCCGCCCGGCCCTAGGGTTTCTGTCTGACCGGCGGGCCGATGCACTGAATTTGATCAAATTGTGTTTCGGGGCTGGTGTTTCCAGACGGCGCGCAGCAATGTCAGACGTATTGACCTGTCTGCTCGGAGGATGCCATGTCAGAGGACCCCATTCGCATTGCCATCAACGGGTTTGGCCGGATCGGTCGCACTATCCTGCGGATATTGATGCGCGAGGGGGCTGCGTTTGAACTGGTGTGCATCAACGATATCGAGCCGCTAGAGACCTGCGCCTATCTGTTTCAATATGACAGCGTCTTTGGCCCCTGGCCCGGTGTCGTATCCACCCGTCCCGGTGTGCTGATCGTGGATGGGCAGGAAATCCCGTTTCATGCGGCACGTGATCTGAGCACGCTCGATTTGAGCGGGGTTGATCTGGTGCTGGAGTGTACCGGCATGGGCGGCACGCGCGCCGTGGCCGAGCGGGGGCTGGTAGCCGGGGCGCGGGCCGTGCTGGTTTCGGGCCCATCGGCAGAGGCGGATGCGACGCTGGTGATCGGGGCCAATGAGGGCGATCTTGGGTCGCATCGGATCATCTCCAACGCTTCGTGCACCACGAATGCGCTGGCACCTTTGGCGCGGCTCTTGGATGAGGCCTATGGCATTGTCAGCGGGCAAATGACGACGGTGCATTGTTATACCGGCAGCCAGCCTACAGTGGACAAGCCGCGCGATGCGCCCGAGCGCAGCCGTGCCGCCGCCCTGTCGATGGTGCCCACGACGACAAGCGCCCAGCATCAGACCGGGCTGGTTCTGCCGGGGCTAAAGGGGCGGATCGAGGCGCGGGCGATCCGGGTGCCGGTCGCGAGCGTGTCCTGTATTGATCTGGTGGTGCAATTGCAGGCCGATGTGACGGTCGCGGGGGTCAACACGCTTTTGCAAGAGGCGGCGGAACGTCATGTATGGCTGGGCTGGACCGAGGCACCGCTGGTGTCGTCGGATCTGCGCGCGCGTCCCGAGAGCCTGATCGTAGCGGGGCCGCAAACCTCTGTATCGGTGGGCGGATTGCTGCGCGTCTTTGGCTGGTATGACAACGAATGGGGATTTTCCTGCCGTATGCTGGATATGGCGCGGTTGATCGGGCGGCGGGGATAGGCCGCCGCCCGGATTTTATTTGCGCAAGCTCACATTGGCAAAGCCCATCGCACGCAGGCGATCAGCCCCGGCGTCGAGCTGCGATTGTGTGGCAAAAGGACCAGCTAGAACGAGGGTCAGGGCGCGTCCGTCGCGTGTCACAGTGCCACGCCGCGCCGGAAGCCCTGCGGCCGCGATGCGCTGTGCGGCGGCCTGAGCCTGCGCCGCATCGGCAAAGAAACCGGCCTGAGCGTAGCGATGGCTGGGCGCAGTCTGGGCGGTCGTCGCAGGCGCTGAGCGGGTTGAGACTGTGGTGCGCGGGGCTGTTTGCGCAGACTCGGTGCGCAGTTGCGCCAGTTGCCGGGTCGTCATCGGGGCGGGCACGTGGCGCCCTTGGGTTGCGACGGTGACACCGGCGGCGCGCTGCGCCTCGAAGCTGGTGTAGGGCGGTTGCAGGCCGGGGAATTGGTGAATCACATCGGCACCCGTGCGCCGGTCGATAAGGCGCTGCGGCACGGTGTTTGTCCACATCACCAACATCTGTTCGCGCCCTTCAAAGGTTTGGTGCGCGCGGTAGGGGTTGAGGCGGTCATCCTCCCACACCGGCTGCATGCCGGGGGGAACCGAGATACCGGCGAGGCTGGTCTTTTGGCTGGCATAGACACGCGCCGGGGCGACGCGGGTATAGGCGGGCACGGTTTCAGGGGTGGCCGGGGTGCCGGGGCGTGGGGCAAGCGTGCGGCCCGTGTTGCTGCCGCTGGCATAGCTCACATGCGGTGATCTTTGCGGGCCGCAGCGCACCGGCGAGCCATTATGCTGCACAGTATAGGCCGCCGAGACCGCAGTTAGGTTCGCGCAAGCGCTTTGTGCCGGGTCAGGCTGTGTCAGGCGCACGGCCTTGCCAGAGGTTTTGGCAATTGGTGTGGTTTTGGGTGCGGTCGCCGGTGCCGCGGCGCGGGCTGTCACGGGGCGAAGCGCCAAGGGGCGGGGATCAGCCTCGGGTCGAAGTGCACTGAGCGGCGCTTGGGCAGAGGCGGTGCGGCGTTGAGGTTGGACCGCAGCGACGGGGGCCGGTTGCCGGACGACGCGCGGTGCGGGGGCGGGTGCCGTGGCGACGCGCGGTGCGGGGGCCGGTGCCGTGGCGACGCGTGGTGCGGGGGCAGGTGCCGTGGCCGTGCGCGGCGCTGGGGCTGGTGCGGTGGCAGCGCGCGGCGCTGGGGCGGCTGGCTGCGTGCGTGGGGCGGCCTGTGCCACGGATTGCGCCGGGGCAGGGGCGGCGGCCTGAACGCTGGGCGCAAGGCTGGGCTGGAAGCCACAGAGATGGTCGCGGCCACGTGTCATGCGTGGCACCCAGGTTACATTTCCCGCAACGCCCGCGCGCACGAACACACAGCCGGCACTGTCGACATATTGCCGACCCTGAAAGCTGGAGGGTGGAAACTCCGCCGGCTCCGAAGAGCCGCGAAGAGACTGCGCGGAAAGGTCGACCGTGCCAAGCAGAAGCACTGTCGAGGCCAGAATGGCAAGTGATGAAAATCTCATTACGCCCCCAACATCAATTGGGTGCAGGTTGCCTTATTTTTGCCGTTTAGTAAACAGTGATTGGCTTATTTAGTGCCGAACATGCGGTCACCCGCATCCCCTAGTCCCGGAAGGATATAACCCTTGTCATTCAAGCGCTTGTCGAGCGCGGCTGTGACGACGGGCACATCAGGATGCGCCTCTTGCATGCGCGCGACGCCTTCGGGGGCGGCGAGCAGACAGAGAAAACGGATGTCACGGGCCCCTGCATCCTTGAGCATAGAGACAGCCGCCGCAGAGGAATTGCCGGTGGCCAGCATCGGATCGACCACAATCGAGAGGCGCTCGCCAAGTTGTTCGGGCACCTTGAAGTAGTATTTCACGGGTTGCAGCGTTGCCTCGTCCCGGTAGAGCCCGACAAAACCCACGCGCGCCGAGGGGATCAGTTCCAACATGCCGTCGAGCAGGCCGTTGCCCGCGCGCAGAATCGAGATGAGCGCCAATTTGCGCCCGGCCAAGACTGGCGCGTCCATTTCCATAAGCGGCGTGTCGATGGCGCGGGTGGTCATCGGCAATTCGCGCGTGACCTCATAGGCGAGCAACTGGCTGATTTCGCGCAAGAGCTGGCGGAAGACGGCTGTGGAGGTTTCCTTTTGCCGCATCAGGGTCAGTTTGTGCTGAACGAGCGGGTGATCGACGATGGTGAGATTCGGAAACATGACGGGCCTCTTGCGCTGCGGTGTAATCCGTCATTCCAGAAAACGCCGCCAAGGGCAACGCTGCGATGCAGGCATGCAATCGGCATTGCGCGGCGCGGCGCGGCGGTGCAAGCTCGGGCTTGAAAAATCGCGGGGGCATGGTATGAGCATGCCGTAGCGGTAGTTTAATATTAAACTATATTGCCCGCAGGGAGATGAGGACCATGACCGACAGCCAAAAGGAAGCCACCCGTCAGGCGGCGCTCGATTATCACGCGCAGCCCCGGCCCGGGAAGCTGGAGATCCGCGCGACCAAGCCGATGGCCAATGGACGCGATCTGTCGCGCGCCTATAGCCCCGGCGTGGCGGAGGCCTGTTTGGAGATCAAGGCCGATCCGGCCAATGCCTCGAAATACACCACGCGGGGCAATCTGGTGGCGGTCGTTACCAATGGCTCGGCGGTTCTGGGGCTTGGCAATATTGGCGCGCTGGCCTCTAAGCCCGTGATGGAGGGCAAGGCGGTCCTTTTCAAGAAGTTCGCCAATATCGACTGTTTCGACATCGAAGTGAACGAAAGCGACCCGGAAAAGCTGGCGGCGATTGTCTGTGCGTTGGAGCCGACCTTTGGGGCGATCAACCTTGAAGATATCAAGGCACCGGATTGTTTCATCGTTGAACGAATTTGCCGTGAGCGGATGAATATTCCGGTATTCCATGACGATCAGCACGGCACGGCAATCGTGGTGGGCGCGGCGGCCACCAATGCGCTGCACGTTGCGGGCAAGACTTTTGAGGAAATCAAAGTGGTCTCGACCGGTGGTGGGGCGGCGGGCATTGCCTGTCTCAACATGCTGGTCAAGCTGGGCGTGAAGCGCGAGAATATCTGGCTGTGCGATATTCACGGGCTGGTGCATATGGGCCGTGAGGCAGACATGAACCCGGAAAAGGCGGCCTTTGCGCAGGCGACGGATTTGCGCAGCCTTGACGATGTGATCGCGGGCGCGGACCTGTTCCTTGGGCTATCGGGCGCAAATATCATGACGCCGGAGATGGTAAAGAAGATGGGCAAGCGGCCTATTGTCTTTGCTCTGGCCAACCCCAACCCCGAAATCATGCCAGATTTGGCGCGTGAGGCGGTGCCGGATGCGATTATTGCGACCGGGCGCTCGGATTTCCCAAATCAGGTCAATAACGTGCTGTGTTTCCCGTTCATTTTCCGGGGCGCGCTGGACGTGGGCGCAACCGAGATCAACGACGCAATGCAGGTGGCGTGTGTTCAGGGCATTGCAGAATTGGCACGCGCCTCGACCAGTGCAGAGGCGGCGGCGGCCTATCATGGCGAGCAGATGACATTCGGCGCGGATTACCTGATCCCCAAGCCGTTTGATCCGCGCCTGTCCGGGGTTGTGTCAACTGCCGTGGCGCGGGCGGCGATGGAGAGCGGCGTGGCGACGCGGCCGATGGCGGATCTGGAGGCCTATAAGGCGGGTCTGGATGCCAGCAAGTTCAAATCGGCGCTGCTGATGCGGCCGGTGTTTCAGGCGGCCTCCACCGCTTCGCGGCGCATCGTCTTTGCCGAGGGCGAGGATGAGCGGGTTTTGCGCGCGGCGCAGGCCATTCTGGAGGAAACGACAGAGCAGCCGATTCTGATCGGACGTCCCGAGGTGATCGCGCGGCGGTGCGAGCGGGCCGGGCTGTCGATCCGGCCAGAGCGGGATTTCAATATCGTGAACCCGCAGGATGACCCGCGCTATCGCGACTATTGGGAGACCTATCACGGGGTCATGGCGCGCAAAGGGGTCACGCCTGATCTGGCGCGGGCAATTATGCGCACCAATACCACCGCGATTGGCGCGGTGATGGTCTATCGCAATGAGGCCGATAGCCTGATCTGCGGCACCTTTGGCGAGTTCCGCTGGCATATGAAATATGTGACCAATGTTCTGGAAGACGTCAGCCGCCGTCCGCATGGCGCATTGAGCATGATGATCCTCGAAGACGGGCCGCTCTTTATTGCGGACACCCATGTGCGCGTGACGCCGAATGCGGCGCAATTGGCTGAGACCGCGATTGGCGCGGCGCGGCATGTTCGGCGGTTCGGCATTGCGCCCAAGGTGGCGTTTTGTTCGCAGTCGCAATTCGGCAACCAGCCGGATGAAGGTGCGGAAAGGTTGCGGCAGGCGATTGCGCTCTTGGATCAGGCACCGCGCGATTTCACCTATGAGGGTGAGATGACGATTGATGCCGCCCTTGACCCCGATTTGCGCGAGCGGCTGTTGCCGGGCAACCGGATGCAGGGCGCGGCGAATGTGCTGGTCTTTGCCTATGCCGATGCGGCGTCGGGGGTGCGTAATATCCTCAAGATGAAAGCGGGCGGTCTGGAAGTGGGGCCGATCCTGATGGGGATGGGCAACCGGGCGCATATCGTCACGCCGTCGATCACCGCGCGGGGGCTGCTCAACATGGCGGCGATCGCAGGAACGCCGGTGGCGCATTACGGGTAGAATCAGGGTTTGCAGGCGAATTCTTTGCAGGTTTGCAAAGTCGCTGGCAATTTCCGGTGAGATGAACAAAAAAAGCCGCTTTGCAAAAATTTGCAGGGCGGCTTTGATCATTTCTGCAAAATTTCTGCGGCCATCTGTCCCGTGCCCCTGCATGATGCTTGCCCCAAGGCAGGGTGATCCGTAACACATATTCAACGGATCGGAGGAGGATACCATGGGATACACTGAGGTTTACGAGCGGTCGCTTGCAGATCCCGAAGGCTTTTGGATGGAGGCGGCAGAGGCGATTGATTGGGTGAAGAAGCCCAGCAAGGCGCTGTTCGAGGCCAACGCGCCGCTCTATGAATGGTACAAGGATGCAGAGGTCAACACCTGCTGGAATGCGGTTGACCGGCATGTGGCGGCGGGGCGGGGCGCGCAGACCGCGATCATCCATGATAGCCCCGTGACAGGCATCAAGCAAAAGATCAATTATTCGCAACTGCGTAGCCGCGTGGCGCGGCTGGCAGGGGCGTTGCGCGCCCGAGGCGTGGAAAAAGGCGACCGCGTCATCATCTACATGCCGATGGTGCCCGAGGCATTGGAGGCGATGCTGGCCTGCGCGCGGCTGGGCGCGGTGCATTCGGTGGTGTTTGGCGGGTTTGCCGCGCATGAATTGGCGGTGCGGATCGACGATTGCCAGCCCAAGGCGATTATCGCCGCCTCTTGCGGGATCGAGCCGGGGCGGGTGGTGCATTACAAGCCGCTTTTGGATGGTGCGATTGAGCAATCCAGTCACAAGCCCGAGTTTTGCGTGATCTTTCAGCGCGAAGAAGAGGTGGCCAAGCTGATCGAGGGGCGCGATTACGATTGGCATGCGTTTCAATATGGGGTGGAGCCTGCGGACTGTGTGCCGGTGTCGGGCGATCATCCGGCCTATATCCTTTATACATCGGGCACCACCGGCGCACCCAAGGGCGTGATCCGTGCCACGGCAGGGCATTTGGTGGCGCTCAACTGGTCGATGAAGAACATTTATAACGTGAACCCCGGCGAGGCGTTCTGGGCCGCGTCCGATGTGGGCTGGGTCGTGGGGCACAGCTATATCTGCTATGGGCCTCTGATCCATGGCAACACGACGATTGTGTTCGAGGGCAAGCCGGTGGGCACGCCCGATGCGGGCACGTTCTGGCGGGTGATGTCCGAACACAAAGTGCGTAGTTTCTTTACCGCGCCCACGGCGCTGCGGGCGATCAAGCGGGATGATCCCAAAGGCGAGCTGATCAAGAATTACGACATGTCGCATCTGCGCGCGCTTTACCTGGCAGGAGAGCGGGCCGATCCGGATACGATCGAATGGGCGCAGCGGGTGATGCAGGTGCCGGTCTATGACCATTGGTGGCAGACCGAAACCGGCTGGGCGATTGCGGGCAATCCGGCCGGCTGTGAGGCGCTACCGGTCAAGATCGGGTCGCCGACGGTGGCGATGCCGGGCTATGACGTGCGGATTCTCGACGAGGGCGGGCATGAGGTGGCGCCGGGCACCTTGGGCGCGATTGCGGTCAAACTGCCGCTGCCGCCGGGCACCCTGCCAACGCTGTGGAATGCTGAAGAGCGCTTTCGCAAATCCTACCTCAACACCTTTCCCGGTTATTACGAGACCGGCGATGCCGGGATGAAGGACGAGGACGGCTATCTGTGGATCATGGCGCGCACGGATGATGTGATCAACGTGGCGGGCCACCGTCTGAGCACTGGCGCGATGGAAGAGGTGCTGGCCAGCCATCCCGATGTGGCCGAATGCGCGGTGATCGGCGCGGCAGATGAGTTGAAGGGGCAAACGCCAGTCGGCTTTCTGTGTCTGACCAAGGGCGTTGACCGCGCGCATGAGGAGATCGTGAAAGAATGTGTCAAGCTGGTGCGTGACCAGATTGGCCCGGTCGCCGCGTTCAAGCTGGCAGTGGTGGTGGACCGGCTTCCCAAGACACGTTCGGGCAAGATCCTGCGGGCGATCATGGTCAAGATCGCGGACAGTCAGTCGTATAAAATGCCTGCAACCATCGACGATCCCGCCATTCTGGACGAGATCAAGAGCGCCCTACAAAGCCTTGGTTTGGCGAAATAATCAAAAAAAGAGGGTTCCGGAGGAAGCCGGAACCCTCATCCCCCAGAAGGGACATCTGGAAGAAATGCTGTCTGGCGCGACGCACTCACAAACGTCAGGCCAGACAGCGAGACCGGTCGATAAGTTCCCGTCATGAAGTCCGGGTGGCACTTGACCGGTGTATCCCGCACAAAAGGGTAAGGGTTTGCGATAAGAAAAGGGCTTGGGACACCCCTACACGCGAGATACCCTTACTGTATGGCAGCTTGTGCGCGAAGGTTCTGTGAGGCATCTCACAGGAATGGTTAAAAAAGGAGTCTGGCAGATGTCAATTCGGGCCACGCCACAATGCGACGCACCGGGGCTGGTCGGCATTCTGGAGCGGCATGGCCGTGCGGTTGACTATCCCAAGGGTCAGATGATCTATGCAGCGGGTGCCCATGACAGCACGATGATGCTGATCCTCAAGGGGCGGGGCGAAATCAGCCGCAGTTCGGTTGATGGGCGGCGGTCTATTCTGACGCATCTGGGGCCGGGAGACATGCTGGGCGAGTTGGCGGCGCTGGATGGCGGCGCGCGCAGTGCTGACGCGGTGGCGGCCACCGCAGTGCGGGGCCGTATTCTGGAGGGGGCGCTGGTGTTGCAACGCCTGCGCGAGGAACCCGACGCGGCGCTCGACGTGATCGGCATGCTGTGCCAGCGTCTGCGCCAGACCTCGGGGATGTATACTGCGCATGTGTTGGCGGATGGTCAGGCGCGTCTGGCGCGGCTATTGCTGCATCTGTCGGAAAAATGGGGCGAGACCTTGCCGGGGGGCAAGTTGCGGTTGGCAGAGCGGTTTTCGCAATCGGATCTGGGTGATCTGGTCGGGCTGAGCCGCGAGAGTGTGAACCGGCAGATTCGCGATTGGGAACAGGCCGGTTTGATCGAACGACAGGGCATGGGCATCGTGCTCTGTGATCCGGCGGCATTGGCGCGCACGGCGGAGCGGGCGGAATGAGGCATATTCTGGCCCTGCTGATCGGACTGTTGGCAGCGCCCGCTGTGGCGCAGGAGGGCGGCATGCTGGAGTATATCCCACCCCCGGCTGAGAACTGGCGCTATGTCAGCGATCAGGTGATGGGGGGCGTGTCCGAGGGGCAGGCTCGGATCGCGGGTCCAGAGGGGGCACGGTATCTGCACCTGAGCGGCACAGTGAGCACGGCCAATCGGGGCGGTTTCATTCAAATACGCGGCGATTTGATGACGCCTCTGCCCGAAGGTGCGCAGGGCGTTGTGGTGCGCGTCAAGGGCAATGGCGAGGGCTATTTCATCCATCTGCGCACGCGCGGCACGATGCTACCCTGGCAATATTATCAGGCCCCGATCCCAAGCGGAGCGGCGTGGCAAGAGCTGCGCGTGCCCTTTACCGCCTTTCGCGCCTCGGGGGCGATGCTGCGGGATGTGCCGCGTGCGGGCGATATCAAGAGCCTGGCAGCGGTGGCCTATGGGCGGGATCATCAGGCCAATCTATCGTTTCAGTGGCTTGGGGTGTATTGATGCATTTTGTAAATAAAATGGTTTATTTCAGGGGATAGTTCCACAATAAAGTTCGATTAGGTAAACTGCTCACGCAGCAACCGCTCTTCCAGGCCATGGCCCGGATCGAACAGGATGCGATGCTTGATGCGGTTTTCCGAGCGGATCTCGACCCAGAGCACGTTTTCAACCCAGCGACTGTCGGCGTCGGCCATGACCGGGCGTTTCTCGGGATCGACCACATCGAACCGCACCACGGCGGTCTTGGGCAAGAGCGCGCCGCGCCAGCGACGGGGGCGGAATGCCGCCACCGCCGTCAGCGCCAGCACATCCGAGCCAATAGGCAGGATCGGGCCATGGGCGCTGTAGTTATACGCGGTCGAGCCTGCCGGAGTGGCGACAAGCGCGCCGTCGCACACGAGTTCCTCGAGGCGCAGGCGCCCGTCGATGGTGATGCGCAACTTGGCCGCTTGCGGGCCGGCGCGCAGGAGCGAGACTTCGTTGATCGCCAATGCCTCGTGCAGGGTGCCGTCGAGGGATTCGGCGCGCATGGCCAGCGGGTTGATCACCTCTTCCGCAGCGGCGACGAGGCGCTCGATCAGGTCTGTTTCGCTGTATTCGTTCATCAAAAAGCCAACGGTGCCGCGATTCATGCCGTAAACGGGAATATCGAGCGCCTGCGTGCGATGGAGCGTGTGCAGCATGAAGCCATCACCGCCAAGCGCCACGATCACATCGGCCTCATCCTCGGGCGCATGGCCAAAGCGGCTGGCAAGGGTGGCGCGCGCGGTCTGGGCGATGGGCGCATCGCTGGCGACGAAGGCGATCTTGCGGGGCATGGGGTGTCCTGTTTCCAAAAGGCGATGGCATGCGGCGGATCGAACCATAATTCCCCCGCCAAGACCAGCCATGCCGGTGATACAGGTGAAATCGTCGCTTTACATTCTTTCAAACCGGACGAGTTTCCTTTAGGAAAATGACCAATTCACCCCTTTCCGGAGTTGCCCCTATGCCCCATGACGGACACCAGCCTGTTGCAGATCAAGGCTTTTTCACCGAATCTCTGGCCTCACGCGATCCCGACCTCTTTGGCGCGATCCGCTCTGAACTGGGGCGGCAGCGCGACGAGATCGAGCTGATCGCGTCTGAAAACATCGTCTCTGCCGCCGTGATGGAAGCGCAGGGCAGCGTGATGACCAACAAATATGCCGAAGGCTATCCCGGCAAGCGCTATTATGGCGGCTGCCAATATGTTGATATCGCGGAAAATCTGGCGATCGAGCGGGCTTGCGCATTGTTTGGCTGTAGCTTTGCCAACGTTCAGCCCAATTCCGGCTCGCAGGCCAATCAGGGCGTGTTCACGGCGCTGTTGCAGCCGGGCGACACGATCCTTGGCATGAGCCTTGATGCGGGCGGTCACCTGACCCATGGGGCAGCGCCGAACCAATCGGGCAAATGGTTCAACGCCATTCAATACGGCGTGCGGCGCGAGGACAATCTGATTGACTACGATCAGGTGCAAGCGCTGGCGACCGAGCATCAGCCCAAGCTGATCATCGCGGGCGGATCGGCCATTCCGCGCCAGATCAATTTTGCCCGGATGCGCGAGATTGCCGATAGCGTTGGGGCCTATCTGCTTGTTGATATGGCGCATTTTGCCGGTCTGGTGGCCGCCAAAGAGCATCCGAGCCCGTTCCCCCATGCGCATGTGGCCACCACCACGACGCATAAGACATTGCGCGGCCCGCGCGGTGGCATGATCCTGACCAATGACGAGACGCTGGCCAAGAAATTCAACTCGGCGATTTTCCCCGGTATTCAGGGTGGTCCGCTGATGCATGTGATTGCGGCCAAGGCTGTGGCCTTTGGCGAGGCGCTGCGCCCGGAGTTCAAGAGCTATATCCAGCAGGTGATCCGCAATGCGCAGGCGCTGTCGGATCAGCTGATCAAGGGCGGGTTGGACACGGTGACGCATGGTACTGATACGCATGTGTTGCTGGTCGATCTGCGCCCCAAAGGCGTGAAAGGCAATGACACCGAAAAGGCGTTGGGCCGCGCACATATCACCTGCAACAAGAATGGTGTGCCGTTCGATCCCGAGAAACCGACCGTAACCAGCGGCATTCGTTTAGGCTCTCCTGCGGGGACGACGCGCGGTTTTGGCGAGGCGGAATTCCGTCAGATCGCGGATTGGATTATTGAGGTGGTTGATGGGCTGGCGGCCAATGGGGCCGATGGCAATGGCGCGGTCGAGGCCAAGGTGAAAGCCGAGGTCGAGGCGCTGTGCAAGCGGTTCCCGCTCTATCCGAACCTCTGATTTCTGCGCAGGAACATGCCCCGCGTGAGCCAAGGCTTGCGCGGGGTTTCCATTTTATTTCAGGATATTGGTGGGCGCTTTTAAAGCGGGGACTGCCAGCGGATCAGCGCATAGATCAAACCTGCGAGAAGCATCAGGTTGAGCACGATCCCCCCGACGAGGCGCAGAACGGCGGTCTTGCGCGCCTCTTGCGGGTCGAGCGTATCCAGATAGGCGTGCAGATCCGAAAAGGCGCGATCAACTTGGCCGATGTCGAGCACGCGGGCGAGTTTGGCATGGGCCATCCAATCCTGTGCGCCCAGAACAATGGCCCCGGCGCGGCGCTGACGGCGGGGCAAGCGCCGCCCGGCACGGCGCAATTGCCGTTCAAGCGTGGGACCGCGCAGGCGCATCCGGTCTGTTAGGGCCTGTTGTAGCCGTGTGGTCTTGGTATTAAATTCTTCTGTATCAATCACTTGGAAATCCCTCTTGAGGTAGTTTACCGGTTGCTGGGCTACGCGGCAATAGGGCTGGAAACGCTGTGATTCCGGCGGTATGAGGGGATATGTTGAACCGGATCGAACATGGCGCGCCGACTGAGCGGCCGGGATTGGTGATTGTGCATGGGCTTTACGGGTCTGCGCGCAATTGGGGGGTCATTGCCAAGCGGCTGTCGGACACGCGCCATGTGATCGCGGTGGATATGCGCAATCACGGCGCAAGCCCTTGGTTTGAAACGCATTCCTATGAGGATATGGCTGGCGATCTGGCCGAGGTGATCGAGGGGTTGGACGGCCCATATGATGTGCTGGGCCATTCAATGGGCGGCAAGGCGGCGATGGTGCTGGCGCTGACGCAACCGGCCTTGGTCAATCGGCTGATCGTTGCGGATATTGCGCCGGTGTCCTATGGCCACAGTCAGGTGCAGTATATCAAGGCGATGCAGGCGGTCGATCTGGCAACGGTTGAGCGAAGGTCAGACGCGGCCGCGCAATTGCAGGCCACGGTGGACAATCCGGCGCTGGTGCCGTTTTTCCTTCAGGCGTTGGATGTGGCGGAAAAGCGGTGGTTGTTGAACCTAGAAACGCTGGCGCGCGAGATGCCGAAAATCCTGAGCTTTCCGGATATTTCAGGGCCTTATGAGGGGAAGGTGATGTTTCTCACTGGGGCAGACTCGGCCTATGTGGCCCGCGAGCACCGCGACCGGATCAAGGCGCTGTTCCCTGCGGCACAGTTTGCCAAAATTCCCGGTGCGGGCCATTGGCTTCATGCCGAAAAGCCGCGCGAGTTTGAGGCGGCGGTGCGCACCTGGTTGGGGTGAGCGGCACCTTGGTTCAGCGCAGTTCGTAAAGCTTTTTGGCCACGATGTAGGACACCGGGAAGGCAGCGATAAATCCCAGAAGGGCGGCGATCAGGATCGGTTTCAGCGTGTCCTGTCCCATGACGAGGGCGGCGATCACCGCAGAGCCGGAGAGCGTGGAGCCGATGAAAAGATGCAGGATGAGGCCGAGGCGTAACATGGCGGAGACTTTCCCTTTTGGTGCGTTCGTTGATGGTACCGCACCTCCATTGAGCGGGCCTTGATCTGGGTCAGGGATTGCTTCTGAACATGAAAAAACCCGCCGGAGAGTGATCCGGCGGGTTCCATTTTAGCGTTTGCGGTTCAGGCCGCTGCTATTCCTGTTGCCCCATGAACATCAGCAGGAACTGGAACATGTTCAGGAAGCTGATGTAGAGGCTCAGCGCGCCGTCGTAGGCGGATTTGTCCAACCATTCCTGATCCCCATGTGCCGCGTGGGCGACATAGGTGTTCTTGATCTCTTGCGTGTGGAACGCGGTAAGACCGGCGAAGATCAAGAGGCCGATGGCCGAGATGGCGAACATCATGGCCGGGCTTTGCAGGAAAATGTTGATCACCATGGCGACAACAAGACCGATCACGCCCATGATGAGGAACGACCCCCAACCCGAGATGTCCTTTTTCGTGGTGTAGCCAAAGAGCGAGAGACCCGCAAAGGCGATGGCGGTCACGATAAAGGTCTGGACGATCGAGAAGCTGGTGAACATCAGGAAGATCGAGCTCATCGAAATACCGATGAGTGCGGCAAAGGCGAAGAAGCCAAGCTGCACGGCGGCAGCCGAAGCCCGACGCACGAGCGCGCCCCAACCAAGGAAGATGAACGCCAGCGGGGCCAGCATCACCACCCACTTGAGCGGCGAAAGGTAAAGCGCTGCGCCAAGACCCGTCAGCATCTTGCCATTGGGAAGTTGTGCGGCGGCGGCGGAAGGATCGGTTGTCACGGCAAGCCCCGCGATGGCCCATGCCGCAAGCGCCGTGATGAGCATGCCCACGGACATCGTGCCGTAGACCTTGTTCATGTGCGCGCGTAGGCCCGCGTCAATCTGGGCGGTGCGTGTGCCCGTCGCCGTCCGGATCGTGTTTAACTCTGCCATGTAACCCTCCGATATGTGAATGGCGATCCCGTTGTGGGACATTGCCAGTAATATCGGTAGGCCTGTCCTACATTTCAAGCGTTCATGCTTGTTTTAGACAGGTTTTATGCGGGGATTTTTGACGCGCGCTTGACGCGAGAGGCGGTATCGCGGCGCGGCACCTCAGATATCCGTGGGGCGGCCGTGTCAGGGCAGGCCCTGACACTGTCCTTGAGCGGGTCAGCAATGCAGCCGACGGGGCAAATCCCAGAAGGGGCGGCTTGCCTCGCGCAGCGCGGCTTCGCGGGTTAGACCAAGGTCTTCGAGCGCGGCATCGTCGAGCCGATAGAGGGCGCGGCGCTGTGTCCAGACAGCCAGCATCTCGGCAAGGCGCGGAGCGCGCAGGGCGGACCGGAGGACGGAGGTTTGGGCATGGACGGTCATGGTCTTTCCTTTCCCTTTGGTGATGTGGCTTGGGGTTTTCATTTCGGATGTTGATCTTTTGCCCGGATTCGTTCAATTTTGAAAATGAATGTTTGGCCGACTCATCATCAAGGAATGTGATATATGCGAAACCTCGACATCACTACGTTGCGCTCGTTGGTGGCGGTGGCCGACCATGGTGGTGTGACGCGCGCGGCGACGGCGTTGAATCTGACGCAATCAGCGGTCTCGATGCAGATCAAGCGGTTAGAGGAAATGCTGGATCTTACGCTTCTAGAGCGCGCCAATCGTCGGGTGTCATTGACCGCGCCGGGTGAGCAATTGGTGGGCTATGCGCGGCGTATGCTCGATCTGAATGACGAGGTGATGGGGCGGCTGACCGAAGAGACATTCGAGGGGGAATTGGCGCTCGGTGTGCCGCATGACATCGTTTATCCGGTGGTTCCACGTGTGCTCAAGCAGTTCAACGCGGCCTTTCCACGGGTCAAGGTCAACCTGCGCTCATCCAGCACGCTGCGGCTGCGCGAGGCGCTTGCGCGGGGCGAGGTGGATGTGATCCTGACCACCGAGGAAGGCGTGGGCGAGGGGGGCGAGACCTTGACGCAGATGAATCTGCGCTGGACCGGTGCGCAAGGCGGCGTGTCGTGGAAGCGACGCCCGCTGCGGTTGGCGTTTTGCCGCCAGTGCATTTTCCGGCCCATCGTGCTGCGCAAGCTGGATGCGGCGGGGGTGGATTGGGAGTTGGCGGTTGATTCCGAGGATGATCGCGCGGTCGAGGCATTGGTGAGCGCCGATCTGGCGGTTGGGGCGCTGCTCGAGAGCAGCATCCCGCCACATCTCGAGGCGATCCATCCCGGCGGGGCGCTGCCGGATCTGGGGATTCAAAAGATCAACCTGTACGGCAATGCGGGCCGCGATGCGGTGCGCGCCGAATTGATGCGGATGTTGCGGCAGGGATTTGGCGCGCTGACATCGCCGGTGCTTATGTCAGCGTGACCACGACCTTGCCGGTCGATTTGCGCAAGCGCAGCAGATCAAGCGCCTCTGCGGCCTGTTCAAGCGGCAAAAGATGCGAGACATGCGGGCGCAAGCGCCCGGCTGCATACCAGTCAAAGAGGGTGGCCATGCTCTGGGTTACCACCTCGGGGCGGAATTTGAGATAGCCGCCCCAATAGAGGCCCATCACAGTGATATTCTTGACCAGAAGGTGATTGGCGGGGATTTGTGGCACATCGCCAGAGGCAAAGCCGATCGTCAGGATGCGCGCTTCGGGGTTGCAGGCGCGCAGTGCGGCGGTAAATTGATCGCCCCCCACCGGATCATAAACCACATCGACGCCGCCAAGCGCGCGGCAGACATCGCGGATATCTTGGGTTGCCGCGTCGATCAGGTGATCGGCCCCGGCCTCTTGGGCCACGGCGAGTTTGTCGGCGCCGCGAGCACAGGCGATCACACGCGCGCCCATCTGCTTGCCGATTTCAACAGCCGTGAGGCCCACACCCCCGGCGGCCCCCAGAACCAACAGGGTTTCCCCCGGTTGCAGCCGCGCCTTGTGATCCAGCGCAACGTGGCTGGTGCCATAGGCCACTTGAAAGGCTGCTGCATCGGCAAAGCTCATGGCATCGGGCAGGGGCACCGCGCGGGCGGCGGGAAAACAGCCATAGTCTGCAAGCCCGCCCTGACCGCCAAAGACCGCGATACGGGTGCCAGGGGCGGGGCCATCGGTGCCGGGGCCAAGGGCGTCAACCGTGCCTGCCACCTCCATTCCAAGGGTAAAGGGTGGCTCTGGCGTGTCCTGATAGGCCCCCTTGATCATCAGCAGATCCGCAAAGTTGAGCCCGCAGGCCGCGATCCGTACTCTGATTTCGCCCGGACCCGGGGTTGGCCGGGGCAGATCGGTCAAGAGGGGCTCTGCGCCCTTCGCGGGCAGGTGGTAGGCGCGCATGTTGAACCCTTGTGATTCTGACGAGGCGAGGTAAAACTGTGATCGTGGTTAGACGAATTCGATTCGCCCTGTCAAACCTGTGCAAACCAAGCACAAAAAGTGGAAAACACCCTATCCAAAAGGATAGGTGCCCGCTTAGATTGTGTTTCATTGGGATAGGTCACGCAAATGGATAGCGATATTTCTTGAATTTTAACACCATCTTGGTAGGGTCTGGCACGCGCTGCTGGGATGCGTGGCGTCTTGCTCGGGGCATTAGTTTCGGGTGATCGAATTACGGTAATTCTCAGAGTAGGTAAGAAGGAACACTATATGCCGCACCCCGTTGATGTGCACGTCGGCAAACGTATTCGGCACCGCCGCTGGCTGGTGGGAATGACCCAGCAGCAGCTGGCAGAGAGCGTCGGAATCAAATTTCAACAGATTCAAAAATATGAGACAGGTGCGAACCGCGTAAGCGCGTCGCGGCTCTGGGACATTGCCGAATCGCTGGATGTCGAGATCAGCTTTTTCTTTGAAGGCCTGGATCAAGAGGGCGGTGTGGAGCGCGAAAAGAGCGATCCAGCACGGGCCGACCTGATGGGCGACAAAGAGGCGCTGGATCTGGTGCGTTCGTATTACGCCATTCCCGAAAACCAGCGTCGGCGTTTGTTCGACCTTGCCCGGGTTTTGAGCGAGGTGGCTTGAGCCGAGCCGGCCTTGGGTCTATCCCTCTGCGCAAGCGGTAGGAAAGGCGGGCCGGAATGGACAAGACAGATATCGTCAAGACAGCCCACGCGGTGGCAGATGCCGCGCGTGAGGCTGTTTTGCCGTTTTTTCGCAGTGCCGGGCTGACGGCGGATAACAAACTGCCTGAGGGGCGGTTTGATCCGGTGACAGAGGGCGACCGTGCCACCGAACGTGCCATGCGCGAGGTTCTGCGGCGGTTGCGTCCGCAGGATGGAATCCTTGGCGAGGAATATGGCGCGGTTTCGGGCACCAGCGGCCTGACATGGGTGCTGGACCCAATCGACGGCACGCGGGCATTTATGTCTGGGGCCCCGACATGGGGCGTGCTGATCGCGGTTTCTGACGAGACTGGCCCGATCTATGGGATTATCGACCAGCCCTATATTGGCGAGCGGTTTGAAGGCGGCTGGGGCACGGCACGGATGACCGGGCCGATGGGCGCGCGGGATCTGCGGGTGCTGGGCGCGCGGGCCTTGTCGGATGCGATCGTCTTTACCACATTTCCAGAGTTGGGCAGCCCGGCAGAGGCCGCAGGCTTTGCCGAGGTCGCGGCCTGCGCGAAGTTAACGCGCTATGGGCTTGATTGTTATGCATATTCTCTTGTTGCGGCGGGGCATGTCGATCTGGTGATCGAGGCTGGTTTGGCGGCCTATGATATTCAGGCACCGATTGCCGTGATCGAGGCGGCGGGCGGTATTGTCACCGACTGGCAGGGCGGCCCTGCACATCAGGGTGGGCGGGCGATTGCCGCCGCCGGGCGCGCGCAGCATGAGGCGGCGCTGGAGATATTGTCGAAAGTGGTGTGAGGCGGGCAGTCGCTGGGCCGCGGGACGGCCCGGCGATCGCGCGGCACCCTTCGGGCTTGATTGCGCGCGGGGCGCTTTGTGCAAGCGTTGACAAAAGGTCAGATACGCACCGCCTTGCCCGCCACCCAAACGCCGGCAATGGCGCGGTCGTCGCCCATCATGATCGTGGGAAAGAGCGCCTCCCAGATGTCGGTAGCCCGCGCGCTGCGTTGCGCAATGGCGGGGGTTGAGGCGAGATCGAGGGCAACCAGATCGGCCTCCATCCCCGGTGCGATAGTGCCGATATGCGCGCCCATATGCAGCGCCTCTGCCGAACCTGCGGTGGCGAGCCAGAGAAGCTGTGCCGGGTGCAGCGCTGTACCGGTCAATTGCCCGATTTCATAGGCGGCGGCCATGGTGCGCAGCATGGAAAAGGACGAGCCCCCGCCAGTGTCGGTGGCAAGGCCCACACGCTGACCTTCGGCCACACGCGCGGCGAGGTTGAATAGGCCCGATCCGATAAAGCTGTTGGAGGTGGGGCAATGGATGAGGGCTGCGCCCATCTCGCGCAGGCGGTCGCGCTCGCGCGTCTCAAGGTGGATGGCGTGGCCATAAAGCCCGCGCGCCCCCAAAAGGCCGTGCGATTCGTAGGTGTCGAGATAATCGCGCGCCTCTGGGTAGAGGGATTTGACCCAGGCGACCTCGTCCACCTGCTCGGACAGGTGGGTTTGCATCAGGCATTCGGGGTATTCCGACCAGAGCGCACCCAAGGCCGCAAGCTGATCCGGCGTTGAAGTGGGCGAGAACCGGGGCGTGATGGCGTAAGAGAGCCGGTCCACGCCGTGCCAGCGTTCCAGCAGTGCTTTGCTGTCGTCATAGGCGGATTGCGCGGTGTCGCGCAGCCCCTCGGGTGCATTGCGATCCATACAGGTCTTGCCCGCCACGGCGCGCAGGCCACGCGCCTGCGCCGCCTCGAAAAACGCGGTCACGCTGGCGGGATGGATGGTGGCGTAGCTCGCGCAGGTGGTGGTGCCATGGGCGAGCATGAGGTCAAGATAGCGGCCCGCGATGTCGGCTGCATAGGCGGGATCGGCAAAGCGCATTTCTTCGGGAAAGGTATAGGTGTTGAGCCAGTCGATCAGGCGTTTGCCCCAACTGGCGATAATCGCGGTCTGGGGGTAATGCACATGCGCATCGACAAACCCGGCGCTGATGAGGTGCTTGCCCATGTCGGTCACGCGCGCCTGTGGGGCCTGCGCGCGTAGCTCCTGCGCGGTGCCGACGGCAGCGATCCGGCCATTTTCGATCAAGAGCGCCTCATGCAGGGTCGAGGCCCCGGCGGGATCGCCGTCGAACGGTGAACGATCGAAGGCGAGAACTTGGCCGGTGATCAGGGTGAGTGACGACATTTGCCCCCCGTGGGCTAAGGATTGCGCAGGGGGCAGGATAAGGGGGCACAAGGCCGGGGTAAATCGGCCCATTGTGATTGTTTTCCGCAAGACGGTTCTTTAATCCTGCGCGCAACAGAAACGCAGGGGGGCAATATGGCAGAACACGAAGACGATCTGGCCCCCGAGGCGGAACAGGACGAGGATGATACGCCGCTCACGCGGTCCTTGATTGCGCGGATCATGTACGCGGTCGAGACGCAGGACCGTGAAATGCTCTGGGCCGAGATGGAGCCGCTTCATGCGGCCGACATCGCCGACCTTCTGGAACAGAGCAACGCCTATGACCGACGGCGCTTGATCGCGCTTTACGGGCAGGAGTTCGACGGCGATATTCTGTCGGAACTCGACGAATCGATCCGCGAAGAGGTGATCAACCTTCTCACGCCGCAGGTTCTGGCCGACGCGGTGCGCGAGCTCGATTCCGATGATGTGGTCGATCTGGTCGAGGATCTGGAGGATCAGCAGCAAGAAGCGATCCTGAGCGTTCTGGAAGACAGCGACCGTGCGGCGGTCGAACAATCGCTGACCTATCCGGAATATTCTGCTGGCCGTCTGATGCAGCGCGAAGTGGTGATGGCCCCCGAGCATTGGACCGTCGGCGACGCGATTGATTTCATGCGCCATGCCAAGGAATTGCCCGAGCAGTTCTATCACATCGTGCTGGTCGATCCGCGGCTGCACCCGGTGGGCAATGTCACGCTGGGGCGGATCATGGCCTCGCGTCGGGATGTGCCGCTGAAAGACATTGTGGAGGAGACATTCCACACTATTCCGGTCACGCGCTATGACGGCGATGTGGCCTATATGTTTAACCAGTATCACCTGATTTCGGCCCCCGTCGTGGATGAGGATGGCCGGTTGGTGGGCGTGATCACCATCGACGACGCGATGGCGGTGCTGGATGAAGAGCACGAAGAAGACATCATGCGTCTGGCCGGTGTGGGCGAGGGCGGGATCAACGATTCCGTGATCGAGACCTCCAAACAGCGGGTGCCGTGGCTTGCCGTCAATCTGGGCACGGCGATTCTGGCCTCGTTGGTGATTGCACAGTTCGAATTGGCGATTGCGCAACTGGTGGCGCTGGCCGTCTTGATGCCGATTGTCGCCTCGATGGGGGGCAATGCGGGCACACAAAGCCTGACGGTGGCAGTGCGCGCCTTGGCGACCAAAGACTTGACCGGGGCGAATGTCTGGCGGGTGCTGCGGCGCGAAACGCTGGTTGGGCTGATCAACGGGTTGATTTTCGCGCTGGTGATGGGCGCGGTTGGGGTGGTCTGGTTTGGCGGGCCGGAACTGGGCTATGTGATCGGTGCTGCGATGGTGATCAATCTTGTCGTTGCCGGGTTGGCAGGGGCGGCCATACCGGTGATCATGGACCGGATGGGCGTTGATCCGGCGCTGGGTTCGGGCACCTTTGTCACCACGGTGACGGATGTGGTGGGCTTTTTCGCGTTTCTGGGGCTGGCGACGGTGTTTCTGATATGACCGATTTGACAGAGGTGAAGGCCGCAGCGCGCAAGACCGCGTTTGAGCGGCGCGCCGAGGCGCATCGCGCCCGGATGCCGGGGACGGCGGCGCTTTTGTCGGGGGTATTGGCGGGGTATCGGGGCGTGCCGCTGGCAGGCTATATGCCAATCCGGTCCGAGATTGATCCGCTGACCGCGATGGAAGAGGCGGCAGCGCATGGGCCGGTTGGCGTGCCTGTCATTCGCGGCGCTGGTCTGCCGCTCGATTTTTCGCGCTGGGGGCCGGGATGCGCGCTGCGCGAGGGGCCGTTTGGCGCGATGGTGCCCGAGGTGGACGATTTTTTCGAGCCAGAAATCTTGATTGTGCCTTTGGTGGCCTTTGACCGCCGGGGCGGGCGGCTGGGCTATGGCGGCGGGTTTTATGACCGCACGCTCGAGATGCTGCGTGCCCGGCGCGGGACATTGGCCATCGGCTTTGCCTATGGTGCGCAGGAGGCGGCGGAACTGCCGCTTGAACCCACGGATCAGCCGCTTGATATGGTCGTGACCGAGGTGGAGGTGATCAGCTTTGGCACGCGCGGTCAGAGTGGGAGATAATCCATCATTTCCCCGGCTGCCCGCGCAGGATCGCTGACCGGGCGCACCATCAGCGCCTGGGCATTGGCGAGGATGGTCAAGAGTGAGCTGTCCTGTTTATCCTCGGGATGAATACCCTCAGGTGTTAGGGCCGCGCGCATGTAATGCTCGCGCGGGCCGTTGGCGGGCAGGGCAATCGCCAAGGGCGCGCGCAGGCGCGGGGTGGGGGCGGTGCCCAAACCCAGCATGGCATTGATCATGGGCGCGATGAACACATGACCGCAGACCATGGCCGACACCGGATTTCCGGGCAGGCCGACCATGGCTGCGCCGTTCAGACGCCCGGCCATCAAGGGCTTGCCGGGGCGCATAGCGACCTTGTAAAAGGCGCGGTCCATGCCCAGATCGCCCGCCACGCGCCCCACGAGATCATGATCGCCGACCGAGGCACCGCCGATGGTGATGATCAGATCAGCGCCTCGCGTCAGGGCAAAACATGCGGTGAGCGAGGCCACGGTATCGCGGGCGATGGGCAGGATGCGCGCCTCTGCCCCCATCGCGTCGAGCATTGCCTTAAGGCCAAAGGTGTTGGACGCGATGATCTGATCGGGGCCGGGGGCCTCTCCGGGCATGACCAATTCATCGCCGGTGGACATCAGCGCAACCTGTGGTTTGCGGCGCACCGGCACGGCGGCGATGTTCATCGAGGCGAGAAGTGCAATGTCAGCGGGGCGCAGACGTCGGGGGGCGGTGATGGTCTGACCTTCACGGAAATCGCAGCCCAAGGGGCGAATATGATCCTTGCGGTCAAGATTTTGGCCAAGGGTGATCTGGTCGGCGTCGCGGGTCACATCCTCTTGGATGATCACGCGGGTGGCCCCTGTTGGAATGGGCGCGCCGGTAAAGATGCGCACCGCTTGGCCGGTGCTCAGCGCGCCGGGATAGGCATGGCCCGCGGCCGCCTCGCCGATCACGGTGAGGGTGGTGCCGGGGGCCGCATCAGCGCTGCAGACCGCATAGCCGTCCATGGCAGAGGCGGCGAAGGGCGGCTGATCGCGCCGCGCGGCCACATCGCGGGCAAGGATGCGCCCTGCGGCCTGCGCGAGCGGCACCTCCTCGATGTCGAGCGGTTGAACAAGGCTGAAGAGATGCGCAAGGGCCGCGTCAACAGTGATCATATCGCCTCATACCGTCCTGATTTTCCACCATCTTTTAGGATCACGCGAAGGCCGCCGATTTCCATCGCCTTATCCACCGCCTTGGTCATGTCATAGACCGTGAGGGCGGTGACGGAGGCGGCGGTCAGCGCCTCCATCTCGACGCCGGTCTGGCCTGTGGTCTTGACCGTTGCGGCGATGCGCACGCCGGGAAGATCGGGATCAAGGGTGAGGTCCACCGTGACCTTGGTGATGGCAAGCGGGTGGCAGAGCGGGATAAGGTCGGGCGTTCGCTTGGCGGCCATGATCCCGGCAAGGCGGGCGACGGCCAGAACATCGCCTTTCTTGGCGCGGCCTTCGGCAATGATATCAAAGGTTTCGCGGGCCATCTTGATGTGGCTTTCGGCCACGGCCACGCGCGCAGTCACATCCTTGTCCGAAACATCGACCATATGGGCATGACCTTGGCCGTCGAAATGGCTGAGCCCGGACATCAGAATCCGCCCGGTGTCAGCGGATTGGCCAGCAAGTTGCGCGTGGCCTGTGCCACATCCTCGGCGCGCATCAGGGTTTCGCCGATCAGGAATGTGCGCGCGCCGTAACGGGCCATGTCGGCCAGATCCTCGGGCGTTGCGAGGCCGCTTTCGCAGACGATCATGCGTTCGGGCGGCACGAATTTGGACAGTTGCCGCGTGGTGTCGAGCGTGGTCTCAAAGGTGTTGAGATCACGGTTGTTGATGCCGATCATCCGGGATTTGAGATGGTTAGCGCGGTCGAGTTCGGCGCGGTTGTGGACCTCGATCAGCGCGTCCATGCCCCAATGGGTTGCGGCCTCTTCCAATTCGAGCGCTTGCGCATCCGAGACACTGGCCATGATGATAAGGATGCAATCGGCCCCCCAAGCGCGCGCTTCGGCCACCTGATAGGGATCATACATGAAATCCTTGCGCAGCACCGGCAGGTCGCAGGCATTGCGCGCCTGTTCAAGGTAGTCCGGCGCGCCCTGAAAGCTGGGCGTATCTGTCAGCACCGAAAGACAGGTGGCCCCGCCGGTCGCATAGGCCTGCGCCAGCGCGGCGGGGTCGAAATCGGCACGGATCAAGCCCTTGGAGGGGCTGGCCTTTTTGATTTCGGCAATGAGGCCATAGCCGGTCTTGGTGGCCTTAAGCAGCGCATCCGCGAAGGGGCGGACGTGCGGAGCCTCATGGGCCAGCGTCTCGATCTCGGCCAAGGGGTGCGCGGCCTTGGCTGCGGCAATTTCTTCGAGTTTATAGGCTTTGATCTTGTCCAGAATGGTCGGCGTTGTCATGCAGTCTCCGATGTCAGTTTCGCAAGGGCAGCGATTTTTGCGCGGGCTGCGCCGCTGTCGATGCTTTCTGCGGCCTGGGCCACGCCGGCGCGCAGGTCGCTGGCATGTCCGGCAACCGTCAGGGCGGCGGCGGCGTTGAGCAGCACAGCATCGCGGTAGGCGCCCGGCGCACCATCAAGAAGCGCGCGCAGGGCGGCGGCGTTCTCCGCAGGGGTGCCCCCCAAAATGGCCTCGAATGGATGTACGGGCAAGCCAAAATCCTCGGGATGCAATTCGGTCTCGTGGATGCTGCCGTCGTCTTCGAGGGCCGCGACCCATGACACGCCGGTGATTGTCATCTCATCGGTGCCGTCCGAGCCATGCACAAGCCAGGCGCGGGTTGAACCCAATTGGCCCAAGGTTTCGGCCATGGGGCGGATAAGATCGCGGGAAAACGCGCCGGTGAGTTGGCGCTTGACGCCTGCGGGGTTGGTAAGGGGGCCAAGGATGTTGAAAATGGTCCGGGTGCCCAATTCGGTGCGTACCGGCCCGACATGGGCCATGGCCGGGTGATGCATGGGGGCCATCATAAACGCTATGCCCACTTCCGTCAGCGCGCGTTCGACCACCGGCACGCCGACCATCACCTTGATCCCCATTTCCGTGAGCGCATCCGCCGCCCCGGATTTGGAGGAGAGGTTGCGGTTGCCATGTTTGGCCACGGGCACGCCCGCCCCCGCCACGACAAAGGCCGTCGCGGTCGAGATATTGAGCGTGCCCTTGCCATCACCACCGGTGCCGACGATGTCCATCGCCCCCTCTGGCGCGCGCACGGCGTTGCATTTGGCGCGCATCACGGCGGCGGCGGCGGCGTATTCATTGACCGTCTCGCCGCGCGTGCGCAAAGCCATGAGAAAGCCCCCGATCTGGGCAGGTGTCGCTTCGCCTTCGAACAGGATCTCAAAGGCGGTTTCGGCCTCTGTGCGACTGAGGGGGCGGTCGACAGCGGCAGCGATCAGCGGTTTGAGCTGCTCGCTCATGCCGGAACCTGCATCATGTCGATGAAATTCTTGAGCAGCGCGTGACCGTGTTGCGATGCGATGGATTCGGGGTGAAATTGCACGCCCTGAATGGGCAAGTCGCGGTGTTGCAGGCCCATGATGGTGCCATCTGCCAGTTCTGCGGTGATTTCAAGGCAGTCGGGCAGGCTGGAGCGTTCGACCACAAGCGAGTGATAGCGCGTCGCCTCAAAGGGAGAGGGCAGGCCAGCAAAGACGCCTTTGCCCTCATGAAGGATCTGGCCCATCTTGCCATGTACGATTTCGGAATGGCGGATAACCTTGCCGCCAAAGGCCTGACCGATGGTCTGATGCCCAAGGCAGACGCCCAAAAGCGGAATACCCGCCTCGGCGGCTGCAAGGGTGAGCGGCAGGCAAATGCCCGCCTGATCCGGATCGCAGGGGCCGGGCGAAAGCAGGATGCCATCGGGGCGCATCGCCATCGCTTCTTGCACATTGAGCGCATCATTCCGCACAACGCGGGTTTCTGCACCCAATTCGCCTACGTAATGGACGAGATTATAGGTGAAACTGTCGTAGTTATCGATCAAGAGCAGCATTCGCGCCTGTCCTCATGCAAAGGGGGCTGGAGGCCAAGGGGCCGGTCGCGGTATACTTGTTCAGTCTTGCGCGGCACCGTCAAGGGGCGCTAGGCCGGATAACAGGCAAAACAGGCAGATGTGGGGGCAAAGGCAGTGGCACGCGGAGTATTGGCAGGCATGATGACGGGAACGCTGGTGTCGGGGCTGGCGTTGGGCACACTGTCTGTGCTGAGCGGGGCACCGGGTACGGTGCCGCCCGAAGCGGTGAGTTTGGAGGTGCCTGCGGGATCGGGGTTCGATCTGCGGCGCGAGGATGCAGAGGCGGCCTTGCCCGAGACGCAGGCCGCGCCCGAGACGGCGGGAGTGTCGCAGGCCGCACCGCCTGCGCCCGATGACAGCGCTGGCATCGGTGCAGTTGAGACTGCGCCGGCAGCGGTGCCGGAAACGGGGGAGGCGGCCGCCTTGGCTGAGGCTCCCGAAGTGGCGGCCGATAGTGGCGGTGTGGCGGTCGAAAGCGACGAGCCGGTTCTGCCAAGCCCGCTAGTGCCAGCGCCTGTGGTGCCGAACAGCGAGGGCGCGGTGGCGGTTTCGACCGATCCCGCGCAGCCGCCCGCACCCCCTCCAAGCGAGGAGAGTGCTGGGCTGAGCGCGCCAGAGGCGGGGCAGAGCGAGTCTATTTTTCCATCCGAGGAGCCTGCGCCGGTGTTGATCCCTGACGCCACGGATGGCGAGGGCGTGGCGGATCTGTCGCCGGAAGCCGAGGCACAGGCAGAAGTGGCCCCTGTGCCAGAAGCGGACGCAGAGACTGTGGCCAAGACCCTGCCTGCGCTGGGCACGATCGGCAACCGGGCCGAAGGGGTGACAACCAATCGCTTGCCCAGCCTTGGCGATCCTGCGCCCGAGGTTGCCGAGGCCATCGCAGAGCCCGAGGCGGCGGAGGGTGCCTTGGTGCGCAATCGGGTGGCGTTCGACAATCCCGAGGGCAAGCCGCTGATGGCGATCATTCTGATGGATGACGGGCAGAGCCCGATTGGGATCGAGGCGCTTCAGAGTTTTCCCTATCCGCTGAATTTCGCGGTGGATGTCACCTGGTCCGGGGCGGCGGATGCGGCAGAACGCTACCGCGCCGCCGGATTCGAGGTTTTGGCCATGGCCGATTTGCCCGAAGGGGCGCGGCCCGAGGATGCCGAAGTGGCGATGCAGGCCTGGTTTACGCAGGTGCCGCAGGCGGTGGCGGTTTTGGAAGGGGCAGGCGCGGGCCTGCAATCGAGCCGCGAAGCCACGGCGCAATTGGCCCCAATTCTGAAAGAGAGCGGGCATGGGCTGGTGATGCATCCCAACGGGCTGAACACGGCGCAAAAGCTGATCGCACGCGAAGGCGTGCCCTCGGCCAGCCTGTTTCGGGATTTTGACGGGCAGGGACAGAATGTCGCCGCCATCCGGCGGTTTCTGGATCAGGCGGCGATGCGGGCGGATCAGCAGGAGGATGGCGTGATCATGCTGGGCCGGTTGCGGGCGGATACGATCAGCGCCCTGCTCCTCTGGGGCTTGGCAGACCGGGCCGCAAGCGTGGCCTTGGCGCCTGTGTCGGCGGTGCTTCGGGCGGAGTGATCCCGGCGCCTGCCCTGTCCGGTCGTTGACCGGGGCTGCCGTTCGCGGCTACGCTTGGGCCATAGTCATGCGAAATGGAGTTTTTATGATGTCCAAAAGATTGATTTTGGCACTTGGTCTTTCATTGATGGGATCGGCGGCCTTTGCGGATATGACCGTGCAATTGGGCGGTGGCTGGGATGGTCGCAAGGTGCCCGCCGGTCAGCATTGCCATTTGTCCGGTGGCAAAGGCAGCACGCCCCCGATGACGGTATCTGGTATTCCTGCGGGCACGGTCTGGCTGATTGCCTATTACAACGACAAGTCTTACGGCCCGCTGTCGCAGAATGGGGGCCATGGCACGATCGGCTATCCTGTCAAAGGAGCCACGGCCGATCTGCCTGCGGTGCCCGGAATGACGGCAAAGCTGCCCGGTGGCGTGCGGGTCATCAAGCCTGCGCGCTCGACCGGGGATTACGCAAGCCCGGGATATCTGCCGCCATGCTCTGGCGGTCGCGGCAATCGGTATACGGTGGATATTCGGGCGGTCGATGCCGCGGGCAAGGTGTTGTCTGAACTGAAGAACGTCGACATCGGAAAATACTGAGCGCTGCGCCGATCTGGCCCATTGGGCCGCGAAAGGCCCGCATCATGCCGCACCGGGGACAGCCGGGGGTACGCTGTGACCGCAGGTTGGGACCACAACCATAGCGAAAGGTGCTGGCGATGATCCTCTATCCGACCTTGGAAATACTGGACGGAAAATGTGTCACTCTGACGCGCGGGCGGCTGGATGAGCCGGTCTTCTGGCATGTGGACCCGATCGAAACCGCGCGCCGTTTTGTGGCCGCCGGGGCCGATTGGATGCACCTCACCGATATGAACGGGCTGCGCGGCGCGGGTGACAATGATGCGCTTATCGAGCAGATCATCCGGGCCGTGGGTATTCCGGTGCAGCTTGGCGGCGGGTTTCGGGGACGCGAAGCGGTGGAGCGCTGGATCGACAAGGGGGCGGGGCGGATCGTGCTGGGCACAATGGCGGTTCAGAACCCCGAAGCGGTCAAGGCGCTGGCCAAGTATCACCCGGATCAGATCGTCGTGGCGGTGGATATCTATCAGGGGCAGTTGATGACCGATGGTTGGCGCACGGCCTCTGCCTTTGGTCCGGGTGAGTTGATCGCAGCCTTTGACGGTGTGCCGCTGGCGGGGATTTTGATTACAGATATTGATGCCGATATCGAGGATAGTGATGGCAGTCTCGGGGTGATTTCCGGGCTGGCAGCCAAGACGCGGCATGCGGTGATTGCGCGGGGCACGGTGCGGACGGTCGATGACGTGGCGCGGCTGCGCTATATTCCCAATATCGACGGCACGATCATCGGGCGCGCGCTTTTGTCCAAGGATGTCGATCTGGGCGAGGCTCTGGCGGTTGCGCGGGCCGCCCCGGAAGCGAAGGCAGAGTTCATCTGAGCGCGCGGCCTTAGCCCCGCCACTCTCCGGGGCCGAGGCCGTCGAGTGTCCAGTCCCCGATGCGCCACCGGATGAGGCGCAGGGTGGGGTGACCGATATGGGCGGTCATGCGGCGCACCTGCCGGTTGCGCCCTTCGGAGATCGTAAGTTTCAGCCAGCAATCGGGCACGGATTTGCGAAAGCGGACGGGCGGGGTGCGCGGCCAGAGGGTCGGAGGCTCTGTCCGCTCGACCCGTGCTGGCCGCGTCGGGCCGTCGCTCAGCGTGACACCGGCACGCAGGGCTGCGAGGGCTGTGTCATCCGGCAGGCCTTCGACCTGCGCGTAATATGTTTTTTCTGTTTTAAAACGAGGATTTGCGATGCGCGCTTGAAGTTGGCCATCATCGGTCAGCAACAAGAGCCCTTCGCTGTCGCGATCCAGCCGACCGGCGGGATAGACGCGGGGGATGTCGATGAAATCCGAGAGCGTGGCACGGGGGCTGCCCTCGCTGCCGCGATCGGTGAATTGCGACAGCACATCATAGGGTTTGTTGAAGAGGATGAGGCGGGCCATGCCCCTGTCTTGCCCGAGGGCAAGGCCCGCCGCAAGTCTCAGTTATAGCCGGGGCGCAGGCCTTGGCGGATCTTGTAGGTCCAGGGCAGACCGGCGTTGCGCCAGCCGTTGACGGCGCGCGCGCCAGCCTCGTTGGTGTCGCCCTCGAACCCGTCCACGACATTGTAGAGCGTCACGGCAATGCCGCCGTCGACGAGTTTGCCTATAGCCTCGGCGCTGCGCGAGCCAGAGCGGCACATCACCAAGAGCGTATCCACACCTGCAGCGGCATCACTGGCAAGCCATGCCTTGACCTCGTCAACAAAGGCGGGGTTGTCCACCATCTTGTAAGCGCCTTTCTTGGCGTCGAAGGTCAGGGCAGGGTCCATCAGTTTTGACGGGATATTCGCAGCAGCGGCCGTGGCATAGCCAATCAGGGTCACCTCGGACGGGGTGCGCACATCGATGAGGGCGACGTTGGGATGATCGGCCAGCACGCGGGCAGCGTCGGCGGCAATCATATAGAGGCCGGGGGCGGTCTGTTTGTTCTTGCTGAGTGTGTCGACAGCCACGGGCTCTTGTAGGGTCAGGGCACCGCCAGCCGCGCTTGCGAGCGGCGCGAGTGCCAAGGCCAAGGCCACGAGGGCCGGAGCGGCGAATCGTGTGATGCGGTTCATTAGGCTTCCCTCCATTACATTCCTAAAGTGGAATATGATTGGAAAGACCTACGCCCGCCTGCACCCGTGCGCCTTGACCTGTGTCAAACGGGATTAGCCGTTGCTGTCGCCACCAAAACGCGCGGCATCGGCAGCAGCGCGACGGATGGCGTTCGATTTATGGACGGTTTCCATATACTCCGCCTCTGGGTCGCTGTCATAGACAACGCCGCCGCCTGCCTGAATATAAAGGTTCTGATCCTTGACCACGGCGGTACGCAGGGCGATGCAGACATCCATATCGCCGCCCGAGCTGAAATAGCCGACACCGCCGCCATAGACGCCGCGTTTCTCGGGCTCCAACTCGTCGATGATCTCCATCGCGCGGACCTTGGGCGCGCCCGACACGGTGCCTGCGGGCAGACCGGCGAGAAGGGCGCTGAGCGCATCCTGATCCTCGGCCAACTCGCCCACCACATTCGAGACGATGTGCATCACGTGACTATAGCGCTCGATGATGAATTTTTCGGTCGGATGCACGGTGCCGATCTTGCAGACGCGACCGGCGTCGTTGCGCCCCAGATCCAGCAGCATGAGATGCTCGGCCAGTTCCTTTTTGTCGGCCAAAAGATCCGCCTCAAGGGCGCGATCCTCTTCGGGGGTAGCGCCACGGGGGCGTGTGCCTGCGATGGGGCGGATCGTCACCTCTTGGCCAAACACACGCACGAGGATTTCGGGGCTGGCCCCGATCACCTGAAAGCCGCCAAAGTTGAAATAGAACATGAAAGGCGACGGATTGGTGCGCCGCAAGCTGCGGTAAAGGGAAAAGGGCGGTTGGCGAAAGGTCTGGGTCCAGCGCTGGCTGGGCACCACCTGAAAGATATCGCCTGCGCGGATGTAATCCTTGGCCTTTTCAACGGCTTGCTTATAGCCGTCGCGGGTGAAATTCGAGACCGGGGCGGCATCCTCATGGGCCTCACCCAAGCGGCGGCTGGATTGGGGCAGGGCGCGTTCCAGATCGCGGACTGCATCCATCACCCGCTCGGCGGCCTGCGCATAGGCGGCGCGCGCCGATTGGCCGCTGCTGACCCATGCGGGGGCCACAACCATGACCTCGCCCTTGACGCCATCCAGAACGGCAATCACCGAAGGGCGCAGCATCACCGCATCCGGCAGGCCAAGCGGATCGGGGTTCACATTGGGCAGGTGTTCAACCAGCCGGATCATATCATAGCCCAGATAGCCAAAGAGACCGGCACTGGCAGCGGGCATGCCCTCGGGCAGGGCGATGCGGCTTTCGGCGATGAGGCCGCGCAGATTGGCCAAGGGATCGCCGTGCTGATCCTCGAACGCGTCATGATCAAACCGCGCCTGACGGTTGATGCGGCTGGTGGTGCCGTGGCAGTGCCAGATGACATCGGGTTTCATGCCGATGATGGAATAGCGCCCGCGCAATTCGCCGCCCGTCACCGATTCGAGCAAGAAGGCATCGCGCGCGGCACCTGTCAGCTTGAGCATCAGCGAGACGGGCGTGTCGAGATCGGCCGCAAGCCGCGCATGCACCACCTGATTTTCGCCCGCTTCATAGGCGCGCGCGAATTCCTCAAAGGACGGGGTCAGTTCCAATTTTGGCGGTCCTCAGTTGAAATTGGCGTGCACGGCATTGAGGGCCGCCTGATCAAGTTCGACGCCCGCACGGCTGCGGATGTCATTGGCCAGCACTTGAAACAGATCCTGTCCCAGATCGGCGGCGGCCTGATCTTGCAGGGCGGCGCGCAGGCGGGCGAGATCCTCGTCCTCTTCTGCGGGCAGGGGCGGCGCGATGCTGTCAAGGCGCAGAACAAAGAGGCGACCATTGCCCTCGATCACGCGCACCTCGCCTTGGACCATGTCAAACACCGTGTCGATGAATTCTGCGGGGGCCTCGGGGCGGTAATCGCGGCGGGTCATGTCGGTCACTTCCGTTGCCGTCAGCCCCAGATCGGCAAAGCTGGCACCGGCGCGCAGTTCTGCGAGCTGTGGTTCGAGCTGCGCGCGCAGGGCTGTCACCGTCGCCTCAGCGCGCCAGCCACGCAGGACGGCGTCGCGCACATCCTCAAGCGGTTGGATGCGGGGCTCTACGATCCCGTCGAGACGGAGGGCAAAGATGCCGCCATCCGCCAGTTGTTCAACCTCGGGATAGTCGCCCGTTGCCACGGCCTGTGCTGCGGCGCGAAAGCTGTCATAGCCTGCCATGCCTTCGGTCAGGCCGGGGTGCCAGTCGATGCTGCCAAGTTCGAGATCGGTTTCCTTGGCCACATCTTCGAGCGTGGCGCCTCCAGCAAGGAGATCATCGACCGTGTCGATTTTGGCCTCGATGACGCGGCGCGCGCGGTCGGCGGCCAGTTCTTCGCGCAGGCGTGGTTCCGCCTCTTCAAAGGTTGTGATCTGCGCCGCGAGAACGGCGTTGACGCGAAAGAGGGCCGGGCCAAGATTTGTGTCGATCGGTCCAACCACCTCGCCCGCCTGAGCGGAGAAGACGGGATCCGCGGCAGCGCCCAGATCCTCGCGGCTGACATCGCCCATGTCGATATCGGCCATATCCAGCCCGCGCTCAGAGACCAGCATTTCAAGCGCGATCCCGTCGTCTATCCGGGTGCGCGCGCGGGTCGCGGCCGCGGAATCGGCAAAGACCAGACGTTCGACCAACCGCCGCTCGGGCATGTTGAATTCGGTCTCGCGCTCTGCATAGGCCTCGCGCAGGGCGGCTTCGTCGACCTCGACACTATCAAGGATCATCGCGGGCGTGACCCATGCAAAGGTGATGGTTTTGGTTTCGGGTGTCGTGAAATCGGGCAGATGGCCTTGATGATAGGTCTTGAGGTCGTCCTCGGACGGGACGGGCAGGCCAGATTGCAGCGCGGCACGGTCAAGCACGGCAAAGGCCAAGCTGCGCCGCTCGGCCAGATAGGTCATCATCGTGTCCATATAGGTGCTTGGCGTTTGCAGACCGGCGAGGGCTGCGGCCTGCACCAGCGTGCTCGCGGTTTCGGCGCGGATGTTCTCTTCGAACTGGCTTTCATTCAGGCCGGCCTGATCGAGGGCAAAACGATACGCCTCGCGATCAAAGCTGCCATCGAGCCCCTGAAAGGAGGGAATGTCGAGGATCTGCTCGCGCAGGTTCTCATCGCCGATGGACAGGCCAAGGCGGTCTGCCTCATGCTCCAGGGCTGCACGGGCCACCAGACGGCCCAGCACGTCGGTATCAACCCCGGCGGCGCGCGCCTCGGCAAAGCTCATGGCGCTGCCTCGCTCCGCCTCTAGCGCGCGGATTTCGTTTTGCAGGGCGCGGGCGTAGGTGGTCACGTCAATTTCGGCGGTGCCAACATGGCCGATGCTGCGGACATTGCCAGAAAGGTTGGTTGCGCCAAATCCGGCAAGGCCCACAATCAGAAGGCCCATCAGAACCCACATCGCGCCTTTGGATATGCTGTTGCCTGCCATGGTGGCCCCCTGTCCGTTTGTGGCTTGTGCCCTGCTTGGGCGACTGTCTACGCGCTGTGGCCGGTCTGGACAAGAGGCCAGCGGAGGGCAGCCAGCCGGTCAAAGAGCGTGTCGATCCCGGCACGATCAAGATTGGCGAAGGCCACGCGCAACTCACGCGCGCCCTCCGGGTCATCAGACGGGCGGAACATGGTGCCGGGCAGCAAGAGAACGCCCGCCTCGGGCACGAGCGCCTGCGCCAAGTGATGCGAGTCCATCGCGAAAGGATGCGCCATATAGGCGAAATACGCACCGCATCCCAAAAGCCGCCAGCCTTGGCCTGTGACTTTCGGCATGTTGTCATGGATCGCTGCACGCCGGTCGAGGATTTCGGCGCGCTCGCCTGCCAGCCATTGCCCCAAATTGCGCATGCCCCAAAGCGCCGCGATCTGACCCAGTTGGTTGGGGCAGATCGTGACGGTGTCGAGGAATTTCTCGACTTCGGCCAGACGGGTCGGAGAGGCGACCATTGCGCCCACGCGGTGGCCGGTCAGGCGGTACGCCTTGGAAAAGGAATAGAGTTGGATGAGCGTATCGGCCCAGTCGGTATCGTGAAAGAGGTCGTGCCCCGCGCCGGGGCGGGCATCGAAATCGCGGTAGGTTTCATCGACGATAAGGGCAAGACCGCGCTCTTTGGCCAAGGTGTAGAACGCATGTGTGAGGTCGGCGGGATATTCCACGCCGCCCGGATTGTTGGGGGTGACGAGCACGATGGCGCGGGTGCGGGGCGTGATGAGCGCCGCCGCGTGATCCGGATCGGGCAAAAGTTCCGCGCCCGCGGCCAGCGGGACAGCGCGCACGCCCGCCATATCGAGCCACATTTTATGATTGAAATACCAAGGGGTTGGAAGGATAACCTCATCCCCTTCGGCACAGAGGGTAGTGATCGCCGCGCAAAAGGCCTGATTGCATCCAGAGGTGATGGCGACCTCGGCGGGTGCGATGCTGCCGCCATAGGTGGCGGACCACTGCGCCGCCACTTCGGCACGCAGGTCAGGCAGGCCCAGCACGGGGCCATAAAGATGCGCTTGCGGCTCATTCAGTGCCGCTTCGGCCACCGCGCGGCGCAGTGCCTCGGGGGGTGGGGCCACGGGGGCGGCTTGGCTTACATTGATGAGCGGGCGATGGGGCGGGAATGTCACCCCGTCCAGCCAGCGCCGCGCCTCCATGACAGGGGGCGAAAAGGTGCAGGCGGTGCGGGGCGGATTGATCATGTCAGGCCCCCCGGTAGGGTTCGACATATTGCAGGGCCATATCCCACGGAAAGAAAATCCACGTATCCTGGCTGACCTCGGTCACGAAGGTGTTGACCTGCGCGCGGCCCATCGGCTTGGCGTAGACGGTGGCAACATGGGCGCGCGGCATATGCTGGCGCACCACCTCAAGGGTGCGCCCGGTATCCACAAGGTCATCGACGATGAGCACGGCCGCGCCATCGCCGATGATCGACATATCGGGCGATTTGATCACGACAGGGGCGGTCTGGGCCTGATGGTTGTAGGATTTGACGCTGATCGTATCGACGGTGCGAATGTCCAACTCGCGTGCGACGATCATCGCGGGGGCCATTCCGCCCCGCGTGATGGCCACCACTGCGCGCCACCCACCTTCGGGGGCCTCGCTCTGGAGCCGCCATGCAAGCGCGCGGGCATCGCGGTGCAACTGGTCCCAGCTTACGTGAAAGCCTTTTTCATGGGGGAGGCGGTCCATCATGGTGTTACCTGCTCAAGAGAAGTTTCAGCCCGAGCGCGCCCAGCAATAGGGCCGCCGCGCGGTCGATGATCGGTTTCGCGCCCAGATAGGCGCGACGCGCCGCAGCGCCGCTGAGAAGCGTGGCAAAGCCTGCGTAAAATAGCCATTCGACCAGCATGTGATTAACAGTGATGAGGGCAATTTCCGAGGCTGTAAGGCCCTTGGGAAAGATCACCACAAGCACAGAGGCCGCGAACAGCACCGATTTGGGATTGCCGAGATTGATCAGCACCCCGTCAAGAAAGGCCCGCCCGCGCGGTTTGCGTGGACCTTCGGTCACGGGCTGGCGGGCTGCGCGCCATGTGGTCCAGGCGATGTAGATCAGATAGGCTGCCCCTACGATCTTGAGCGTCACGTAGGCCCATGGAAAGAGGGTAAAGAGGGCATCGAGCCCCAGAAGCGCCGCCAATGTCCAGAGGGCCGCGACAAGGCCAAGGCCCATGCCCGCAGCAATTCCGGCAGCACGGCCATCGGCCAATGCGGTGCGCAGGGCAAAGAGCAGGGCCGGACCGGGGCTGAGGATGGCGGCGGCCAGAACCGCGTTGAAGGCCAAAAGATCGAGCGCGGTCATGTACGAGCCTCTCAGGTGGCGTCGATGTCGGGGGCGTCTACGGCCTTCATGCCAACAATGTGATAGCCCGCATCGACATGCAGCGTCTCGCCGGTCACGCCAGAGCCCAGATCGCTGAGCAGGTAAAGCGCGGAGCGGCCGACGTCGTCGATGGTCACGTTGCGGCGCAGCGGTGAATTCAATTCGTTCCATTTCAGGATATAGCGGAAATCGCCGATGCCCGAGGCGGCCAGCGTCTTGATCGGCCCCGCGCTGATGGCGTTGACGCGAATGCCGTCTTTGCCCAGATCCTCGGCCATATATTTGACAGAGGCCTCAAGCGCCGCTTTGGCGACACCCATCACGTTGTAATGCGGCATGACCTGTTCGGCCCCGTAATAGGTGAGGGTGAGCGCCGATCCGCCCTCGCCCATCATCTTTTCCGCGCGTTGCATCACGGCGGTGAAGGAATAGACCGAGATATCCATCGTCATCAGGAAATTGTCGCGGCTGGTATCAACATAGCGCCCGCGCAATTCGTTCTTGTCGGAAAAGCCGATGGCGTGAACAACAAAGTCGAGGCTGTCCCAATGGGTGCCCAGATCGACAAAGAGCTGATCGACAGAGGTCATATTGCCGACATCGCAGGGCAATACGATGGTCGAACCCAGCTCAGCCGCCAGCGGATCAACCCGCTTTTTCAGAGCATCGCCCTGATAGCTGAACGCCAGTTCCGCCCCCGCATTGGCGCAGGCGCGGGCAATGCCCCAGGCGATTGATTTGTCATTGGCGAGCCCCATGATGAGCCCGCGTTTTCCCGCCATCAGATTGTTCGACATTCCCAGCCCCCGACCATCAGATTTTTCTGACCTTTAGGCGATTGGGGGGATTGCATCAAGGGCTGGTCATTTTTGCTGGCGCGGTGTCAAATGCCGTTGGGAACACTAGTTTGACACATATGGAAACATATGCGCGAGAATTCGCAGACAGGAATAAGAGATCTCATGGAACGCGACGGACACTTTGCAGGCGACGACCCCTTTGAGATTGCCAGAGGCTGGTTGGCCGAGGCAGAGAAATCAGAACCGAACGACCCCAATGCTGTGGCGCTGTCAACGGTGGATGCCGACGGGTTGCCGAATGTGCGGATGGTGTTGCTCAAGGAAATCTCCGACGACGGATTTGTGTTTTACACCAATTACAACAGCGCCAAGGGGCAGGAGCTCGCGGCCAACCCCAAGGCGGCGATGGTGCTGCATTGGAAATCCTTGCGCCGTCAGGTCCGCATTCGTGGTATGGTGAGTCGTGAGGAGGGTGAGGGTGCGGATGCGTATTATGCGTCGCGCTCGCTCAAGAGCCGGCTTGGTGCTTGGGCGTCGGAACAATCGCAGCCGCTCGACAGCCGGACGACCTTGATGGCGAAAGTCGCGAAGATCACCGCGCAGAAAGGACCGAATCCGCCGCGACCGCCGTTTTGGGGCGGTTTCAAGATCACGCCGGTCGAAATCGAATTCTGGGCGGATGGGGCGTTTCGCCTGCATGATCGGTTTGTCTGGCGGCGCTCGGACATAGGGGAAAGCTGGAAAATTCAACGACTGAACCCATGAATTTCACGTTGCGTGAAATGCAATGCATTGAAGTTATTGATTATTAACCACTTGCAAGCGGGGGTGAATATAACGCAAGTGTAATGCAGTCTTGGGGATGAAGGCTGTTAGGTAGGAAAAAGTGACGACACAGGATGATGATATTCGCAGAATAAAGGGGCGTGTTAAGTGGTTTGACCCTGTTAAAGGGTTTGGGTTTGTAATTGCCGATGAAGGCGGCCCGGATATTTTGCTTCATCCCAATGTTCTTAGGAACTTTGGGCAAAGTTCGGTTGCGGATCGCGCCGGGGTGGAATTGGATGTTCAGCAGACCGAGCGCGGTCGGCAAGCAGTGGCGGTGCATACGATTTCACCGCCCGATGATCTTGAACACACGGGGCTTGCTGATCTCGATGAGATTGATCCCGAGATCATTCGCAATGCTCCGTTGCAGCCCGCGCGCGTGAAATGGTTCGACAAAGGCAAAGGATTTGGCTTTGCCAATACCTTTGGTCGCGACGAAGATGTTTTCGTGCATATCGAGGTTCTGCGCCGCTCTGGTCTTGCGGATGTTCAGCCCGGTGAGGCGCTGGCAATCCGCGTGATTGATGGTAAAAGGGGGCGGATGGCAACCGAGGTATGTGGATGGGAAACGGCGGTAAAATTGTCCGAATGATAGCGGCGGTTGTGCTTGCCGGTGTGGCGAGCACAGCGGCGGCTGAAACCTGCCGTGAGGATGTGGTGATGTTGCGCAGTGATGCCGGCAGCGCCCGCTTCAGTGTGGAGGTTGCCGATGACAAGGCGGAGCGTGCCCAAGGCCTGATGAATCGCGAGAGTATGGCGATGAGCGCGGGCATGCTCTTTGTCTATCCCGAACCGCAAGCGGTCGGATTTTGGATGAAGAACACCTTGATTCCGCTCGACATGATTTTCATGGACGAGACTGGCACCGTGAAAAAAGTGCATCACGAAGCACAGCCCTTGGACGAGTCGCCGATTTTTGGGGGCCAGGATATTCTGGCAGTGTTGGAAATCAACGGTGGTCTGGCGCGAAAAATCGGTATTTCCGAAGGCTGGACCATGCGGCACGCCGCGATTGATCAGAGCAAGGCCGCTTGGCCCTGCTCTGAAAGCCAATAAAGCAGAGCGAGGCCTGTTTTTGGCTTTTCAAGCCCAGTAATCCTCAGTATGCAGGCGCACGGTCCGGGGCGTAGCGCAGTTTGGTAGCGCACCTGTTTTGGGAACAGGGGGTCGTAGGTTCGAATCCTATCGCCCCGACCATTTTACCCACAAGTGCACAACAAAGACCCTCTGGGGTCTGTGCCTTTGGGTGCGCGCGCCGCAATTTTCGACAAACGCCCGGCTCGCCAAACTTCAACCTCTTTTGCAGCTATGCCCGGCAAATGTGCCGGAAATAACGGCTTCTTTGCGGGGCCGCCTGTGGATGAATCATGTCCGCGTCCGGGGGGGCGTGACCTGAGACATAGTCAAACGATTTTTCTGCCAAAATCCAAAAAGTTTTCGTTGACCGCCTATGGCAATATACGTCAGTTTGTGTGGACGGGCAGCAAGGCCACAACATATAGTGGCTCGCCCCGGCAGGGACATGACACCAACACTCAGGACGACGAGATAGCGACCACTCCGCACGGCATGGCCAGAGGGCGTTTCAGGGCGCCAAACCGCCACCGTTCAAGGTTGAAACGACCGACTCACATCAGGCGAGACGCCTGAAAATCACACGGGGCCAAAGGCCTGAAAAACGATTGCGATGGGGCAGAAGACATGAAGATCGAAAGAAAATTCACCACCGCCGGACAAGACGCCTATGCAGCGCTTGAGTTCGTGACCACGAGTTCCGAAATCCGCAATCCGGATGGCACAACGGTGTTCCGGCTGGATGACATCGAGGTGCCCCGCGGCTGGAGCCAAGTTGCAAGCGACGTGATCGCGCAAAAATATTTCCGCAAGGCAGGCATTCCGAACCGCATCGAAAAGGTCAAGGAAGAGGGTGTGCCCGAGTTCCTGTGGCGGTCCGTTCCGGCAGCGGACAATGACGGTTTTGGCGGCGAAACCAGCGCCAAGCAGGTATTTGACCGGCTTGCGGGTGCCTGGTGCTATTGGGGCTGGAAGGGTGGTTATTTCACCAAAGAGGCCGATGCCCGCGCCTATTTCGACGAGATGCGCTATATGCTGGCGCGCCAGATGGCTGCGCCCAACAGCCCGCAGTGGTTCAACACCGGCCTGCATTGGGCCTATGGTATCGACGGTCCGAGCCAAGGGCATTACTACGTTGATTTCCAAACCGGCGAGCTGACCAAATCCACCTCGGCCTATGAGCATCCGCAGCCGCATGCCTGCTTTATCCAGTCGGTCAAAGACGATCTGGTGGGCGATGGCGGTATCATGGACCTTTGGGTGCGTGAAGCGCGGCTGTTCAAATACGGCTCTGGCACTGGCACAAATTTCAGTAGCCTGCGCGCCGAGGGCGAAAAGCTGTCGGGTGGTGGCAAGTCGTCTGGCCTTATGGGGTTCTTGAAAATCGGTGACCGCGCGGCGGGGGCGATCAAATCGGGCGGCACCACGCGGCGTGCGGCCAAGATGGTGATCTGTGACGCCGACCATCCCGATATTCAGGAATTCATCAACTGGAAGGTCAAGGAAGAGCAGAAGGTTGCCAGCATCGTGGCCGGGTCCAAGATGCACGAGCAGAAGCTCAACCAGATTTTCGCTGCGATCCGCGCTTGGGATGGCAGCTCTGAGGATGCGGTTGATCCCAAAAAGAACGAGCAGCTGAAAGCGGCCATTCGTGGTGCCAAGCAGGTGCAAATCCCCGAGACCTATGTCAAGCGGGTGCTGGATTACGCACGGCAAGGCTATGAGAGCATCGAATTCCCGACCTATGACACAGATTGGGATTCAGAGGCCTATGCCAGCGTGTCGGGCCAGAATTCCAACAATTCGATCCGCGTCACCGATGCGTTTCTGAAGGCGGTCAAGGATGATGCCGATTGGGCGCTGATCAACCGCACCGATGGGTCCGTTGCCAAGACGATCAAGGCGCGCGATCTATGGGAAGATGTGGGCCACGCGGCCTGGGCCTGTGCTGATCCGGGTATTCAGTATCACGACACCGTCAACGCCTGGCACACCTGCCCGGAGGATGGCGAAATCCGGGGCTCCAACCCCTGTTCGGAATACATGTTCCTTGACGATACCGCCTGTAACCTGGCGTCGATGAACCTGTTGAAGTTCTTTGGGGACGGCAAGTTTGATGCCGATGCCTATATGCACGCCACGCGCCTGTGGACCGTGACGCTGGAAATCTCGGTGACGATGGCGCAGTTCCCGTCCAAGGAAATCGCACAACTCAGCTATGAGTTCCGCACGCTGGGTCTGGGCTATGCCAATATCGGCGGTTTGCTCATGAACATGGGCTTTGGCTATGACAGCGACGAGGGCCGCGCGCTGTGTGGGGCGCTGACCGCGATCATGACCGGCGTGGCCTATGCCACAAGTGCCGAGATGGCCGGAGAGTTGGGGGCCTTTGCGGGCTACAAGCGCAACAGCAAGCATATGCTGCGCGTGATCCGCAACCACCGCAACGCCGCCTATGGCGCGACCGAAGGGTATGAAGGGCTTGCGGTGAAACCCGTGCCGCTCGACCACAAGAATTGCCCGGATGCGCGGCTCGTTGATCTGGCGATGGCATCTTGGGACGAGGCGCTGAAGCTGGGCGAAAAGCACGGCTACCGCAATGCGCAGACTTCGGTCATCGCGCCCACGGGCACCATCGGTCTTGTGATGGATTGCGATACCACCGGGATCGAGCCTGATTTCGCGCTGGTCAAGTTCAAGAAACTGGCGGGCGGTGGTTATTTCAAGATCATCAACCAGTCGGTGCCTGCCGCCTTGGAAAAGCTGGGCTATGGTCCGGCGCAGATCGAGGAAATCGTAAGCTATGCGGTGGGCCATGGCACTATCGGCAATGCGCCGGGGATCAACCACACGTCGTTGATTGGCCACGGCTTTGGCCCCAATGAATTGGCCAAGGTGGATGCCGCGCTCGGCTCTGCCTTTGACATCCGGTTCGTGTTCAACCAGTGGACGCTGGGCGCGGAGTTCTGCACCAATGTTCTGGGCATCCCGACGGAAAAGCTGAACGATCCGACGTTCGATATTCTGGCGCATCTGGGTTATTCCAAGCGCGATGTCGAATTGGCCAACGACCATGTGTGCGGCACGATGACATTGGAGGGCGCGCCCTATCTCAAGGCGGATCATTACCACGTCTTTGACTGCGCCAACCCCTGCGGCAAGAAGGGCAAGCGCTATCTTGGCGTCGAGAGCCATATCACCATGATGGCGGCGGCGCAGTCGTTTATCTCGGGGGCGATTTCCAAGACCATCAACATGGCCAATGACGCCACGATCGAGGATTGTCAGAAAGCCTATGAATTGTCGTGGTCGCTGGGCGTCAAGGCGAATGCGCTTTATCGCGATGGATCGAAGCTGAGCCAGCCGCTTGCGGCAAGTTTGGTTGAGGATGATGACGAGGCCGCCGAAATCCTCGAATCCGGCACGCCGCAGCAAAAGGCGCAGGTGCTGGCCGAGAAGATCGTCGAAAAGGTGATCATCAAGGAAATCCAGAAATCGCACCGCGAGAAGCTGCCGGAGCGCCGGAAGGGCTATACGCAAAAGGCCATTGTCGGCGGTCACAAGGTTTACTTGCGCACCGGCGAATATGAAGATGGCAAGCTGGGTGAAATCTTTATCGACATGCACAAAGAAGGTGCAGGGTTCCGGGCGATGATGAACAACTTTGCCATCGCCGTGTCGGTTGGTCTGCAATACGGTGTGCCGCTGGAGGAATTCGTCGATGCCTTCACCTTCACCAAGTTCGAGCCGGCAGGCATGGTGCAGGGCAATGACAGCATCAAGAACGCCACCTCGATCCTTGACTATATCTTCCGCGAATTGGCGGTAAGCTATCTGGATCGCACCGATCTGGCGCATGTCAAACCCTCGGGCGCGTCGTTTGACGATCTGGGGCGCGGCGAGGAAGAAGGCGTGCGCAATGTCTCGGAGATGAGCGAGGCCGCGGCCAGCCGTTCGCTGGAAGTGCTCAAGCAGATCAGTTCAACGGGCTATCTGCGCAAGCGTCTGCCGCAAGAGTTGGTGGTGTTTCAGGGCGGTCAGACCCTCGCCCGCGCGTCGGGTGATGGCATGGACCCAATGACCATGCTGGCCACGCTGGTGCCCGAGACGGCAACAGCCACCGTGTCGGCGGCGATGACCACGACAACGGCGGTCGCCTCTGGCTCGGTCAGCATGGATGCCCGCACCAAGGCGCGGCTTCAGGGCTACGAAGGCGAGGCCTGCGGCGATTGCGGCAACTACACGCTGGTGCGCAACGGGACCTGCATGAAGTGCAACACCTGCGGTGCGACAAGCGGGTGTAGCTGAGACGTAGCGACAGATATCAGAGACACGGGGCGGGTGCGCTCGCCCCGGACGCGGATCGGAAGCAGGCAACAACCATAGTCGGGCAGTGAATGACACCCGATCCGCGAGACTCGAGGGGGCCTAGTGCCCCCTCTTTTTCTGTCTAGCGTGTGTCGCGCCCGATCAAAAACCGTCCCGGGCTTGACCCGGGACCTCTCCGACGCAGAGCAGAGGCCCGGGCTTGGGGCCGGGGCGATGTGAATTTGATCGGATGCAACATGCAGGTGCCCTGTTTGGGGGTCAGTGACCCATCTTGGAGTGATCCACGCCATCGGTCGGATCGACCATGAATTCGACCTCAACCGGACCCATCTGCTCGAAAAGGAAGGTCGCGGGCACCATATCGCCTTCTTTGAGTGGGGCGGTCAGGCCCATGAGCATCACATGCATGCCACCCGGCTCCAGCACCACGGTTTCGCCTGCGGGGATGTTGATCCCGGCAATCGGCTGCATCCGCGCCACCCCGTCGCTGCCATGTTCGGTGGTGTGCAGGGAGGTTACTTTGGCGGCGGCGGTGTCGATGCCAATCAGGCGAATCGCGGTCTCGCCCTCATTGCTGATGGCCATATAGGCCGCCGCTGATCTGGCCCCGGCGAAGGGCTCGTTGATATGGGGATGGATGATTTCGATCGCGTCTTTCTTGACGCTATGGGCTTGGGCCGCGCCGCAAAGCGACAATGTCGCCAGAAGGGCCAAGGCAAGCTGTTTCATGACTGTCCTCATGTGTCTGTCGGGTGGCAGGGGCGTGCCCTAGTGGGCCACGATCCCCGATGTATAGGAGGGGCGGCGAGAGGCGTCCATGCGGCTGATCCCCGCAAGAAAAAGGGGCGCTCGAGAGCCCCCCTTGATCCGCCTGTCCTCTGTCCGCGAAAGCGAGATCAGAGGATTTTCTGACCGGTCTTTTCCCAATCGGCCATAAAGGTCTTGAGCCCCTGATCGGTCAGCGGATGCTCTGCCATTTTCTTGATCACGGACGGGGGCGCTGTCATCACATCTGCGCCGATATGAGCGGCCTGAAAGGCGTGATTGACGGTGCGGATCGAGGCCGCGAGGATCTGGGTCTCGAACCCGTAGTTGTCATAGATCGTGCGGATATCGGCGATCAATTCCATCCCGTCGAGGTTGATGTCATCCAGCCGCCCGATGAAGGGGGAAATGAACGTGGCCCCCGCCTTGGCCGCCAAGAGCGCCTGATTGGCGGAAAAGCACAGCGTCACATTGACCATATGCCCCTCGCCCGAGAGCACCTTGCACGCCTTGAGGCCATCCCATGTGAGCGGCACCTTGACGGCGATATTGCCTGCGATGGCCGCAAGTTTGCGCCCCTCGGCAATCATCTCGTCGGCTTTGAGCGCCACAACTTCGGCGCTGACCGGGCCATCGACCATTTCGGCAATCTCTTTGGTGACTTCGAGAATGTCGCGCCCGGATTTCAGGATGAGCGACGGGTTGGTGGTGACGCCGTCCACCATGCCAAGGTCATTGAGTTCGGCGATTTGATCGGTTTCGGCGGTATCGACAAAGAATTTCATGGGAGGGCCCTCTGTGGCGGGTTGGGTTTGCTTGGCGAAGCGTTTACCTCATGGGGGCGCAAGCCGAAACCCCTCATGCGACAGGAGCCGCCCGTTGACCCAAGCCTCGCCCGACTTTTACGACGAGGGCACATTGGTGGCCGTGCTGACCGCGCAGCCCTTGGAGGGGCCGCTAGACTATCTGGCCCCTGAGGGGGGCGTGATGGCCGGGGCCTTTGTCGAGGTGCCGCTGGGCCCGCGCCGGGTATTGGGCGTGGTCTGGGGGCCGGGGCGTGGCGGCTTTGACCTCAAGAAGGCGCGCGGCATTGGCCGTGTGCTCGATGTGGCCCCGATGCGCGTCGAGATGCAGGAGTTTCTGCGCCGGGCGGGCGAGTATACGCTGACGCCGCTGCCTGCGATGCTGCGGCTGGCCACACGCGCACCGGGGCTGAGCGATCCGCCCTCGATGCAAAAGATTTACCGTCTGGGCGACACAGAGCCTGCGCGCCTGACCGATGCCCGCGCGCGGGTGCTGGAGGTGCTGCGCGATCATGGCGGGCTTGGGTTCACGCTAAAAGAGGTGAGTGATCTGGCGGGGGTGACATCCTCGGTCGTCAAGGCGTTGGTGGCGCAAGGGGCTGTGCTCGAAGAAGACACGCCGCGCGATACGCCCTTTGTCCCGCTTGATCCTGACCTGCCCGCCAAGGCGCTGACCGAGGATCAGGCGGCGGCGGCGGCGCGGTTGCGCATGGGGTTGCAGGCAGGCAGCTATGGCACGACGCTTTTGCGCGGTGTGACCGGATCGGGCAAGACGGAGGTCTATCTCGAGGCGGTGGCCGAGGCGCTGCGCCAAGGGGGGCAAGCGCTGGTGCTCTTGCCCGAGATCGCGTTGACGGCAGAGTTTCTGACGCGGGTCGAGGTGCGGTTTGGCACGCGCCCGGCAGAATGGCATTCCGGCGTCACCATGACCGAGCGGCGGCGGGTGTGGAAAATGGTCGGGCAGGGGGGCGCACAGATGGTGGTGGGCGCGCGTTCGGCGCTGTTCTTGCCGTTTCAGAACCTCGCGCTGATCGTGGTCGATGAGGAACACGACACCTCCTACAAGCAAGAGGATGGCGCGCTTTATCATGCGCGCGATATGGCGGTCTTGCGGGCAAGCCTGTGTGGGGCGCGGGTGGTTCTGGCCTCGGCCACGCCAAGCCTTGAAAGCTGGGCCAATGCAGAGGCCGGGAAATATGAGCGGCTTGATCTGGATGCCCGGTTCGGCGTTGCGGTGATGCCGGAATTGGCGGCGATCGACATGCGGGTGGAAACGCTGCCGTCAAACCGCTGGATTTCGCCCACATTGCAGGCGGCGGTCAATGCGCGGGTGGCGGCGGGAGAGCAAGCGCTTTTGTTCCTCAACCGGCGCGGCTATGCGCCGACGACGGTCTGCCGAGCCTGCGGGCATCAGATCGGATGCGATCACTGCGATGCGCGGATGGTCGAGCATCGGTTCCAAAAGCGGCTGATCTGCCACCAATGTGGCGAGAGTGCCGCCATGCCCGAGGCCTGCCCCGCCTGTGGTGTCGCGGGCAAGCTGGCGGCGGTAGGGCCGGGGGTGGAACGGCTGGCAGAAGAGGCGGCAGCGCTATTCCCACAGGCGCGGATTGCGGTGCTGTCGTCGGATTTGTTTGGTTCTGCGCGGGCCTTGAAAGAGCAGATTGTCGAGATTGCCCAAGGGGCGGCCGACATCATCATCGGCACGCAACTGGTTGCAAAAGGGCATAATTTTCCGCTGCTGACGCTGGTGGGGGTGATTGATTCCGATTTGGGCCTGCAAGGCTCTGACCTGCGCGCCGCCGAGCGGACGTTTCAGTTGATGCGGCAGGTGGCGGGGCGTGCGGGCCGGGCAGAGCGGGCCGGGCGCGCGCTTTTGCAGACGTTTCAGCCCGAGCATCCGGTCATTCGCGCCATTCTGGCCGGCGATGAAGAGGGATTTTGGCGCGCCGAGGCCGAGGGGCGCAGGCAGGCGGGGGTGCCGCCCTACGGTCGCATGGCGGGGATTATCCTCAGTTCCCCCGATATGCAGGCGGTGTTCGATTTGGGCGAGGCGCTGGCGCGGCGTGACGGGCCCATTCGGGCGGTTGGGGCGCAGGTCTTTGGCCCGGCACCAGCACCCATTGCCCGTATCCGGGGGCGGCACAGGGTGCGTCTGTTGGTCAAGGCCCCCAAGGGGGCGGCGATACAGGCGGCGGTGTCCGAGTGGATTGCGCAGGTGCGGTTGCCTGCGCAAATGCGCCTGACGGTCGATATTGATCCGCAGAGTTTTTATTGAAGCGGACCATGGCGCAGCCTCTCGCCAAGCCAGCGTCTTGGGCGTAAAGGAAAACCATGAGACCACAGTTTCCCTTGGGCAGAGCGCAAGAGCTGCCGTTCTGGCGCAGGCCTGTCACGCTGCTCTTTCTGATGGCTGCCGCGATGCCGGTGGCCTTTGCCACGTGGTCGGCGCTGCTCAATAATTTCGTGATCGAAGTGGCCGGGTTCAACGGCTCTGATATCGGCTGGCTGCATACGGTGCGCGAAATCCCCGGATTTCTGGCGATTGGCGTGATTGCGCTGATCATGTTCATGCATGAGCAGGTGCTCGCGCTGGTGTCGTTGCTTCTTTTGGGGGTGGCGACCGCGATTACCGCCCATTTCCCAAGTCTGGGTGGAATTCTTGCGATCACCATGCTCAGCTCTATCGGGTTTCACTATTTCGAGACGGTGAACCAATCGCTGCAATTGCAATGGCTGGACAAGCTGCGTGCGCCGCAGATGCTGGGCTGGTTGATGGCGGGGGGATCGGCGGCGACGCTGGTGGCCTATGTTCTTATTGTGCTGACGTGGCAGGCCTTTGATCTGAGCTATAATTTCGTTTACATGGTCTCGGGCGGCTTTACGGCGGTGATCGCGGTGTTCTGTCTGATGGCCTATCCCCGGTTCGAAGCCCCCAATCCGCAACTCAAAAAGATGGTGCTGCGGCGGCGCTATTGGCTTTACTATGCGTTGCAATTCATGGCGGGCGCGCGGCGGCAGATTTTCATCGTCTTTGCGGGCTTCATGATGGTCGAGAAATTCGGCTTTGAGGTGCATGAGGTGACGGCACTCTTTCTCATCAATCTTGTGGTCAACATGATTTTTGCACCGCTGATGGGCAAGGCCGTGTTTCACTTTGGCGAGCGGCGCACGCTGATGTTTGAATATGCTGGGCTGGCGATTGTGTTTCTGGCCTATGGTGGCATCTATTTCTTTGGTTGGGGCGTGGTGCTGGCGGCGACGCTCTATGTGATCGACCATATCCTGTTTTCGCTGGCTCTGGCGCTCAAGACCTACTTTCAGAAGATTGCCGATCCCGGTGATATTGCGCCCACCGCGGCCGTGGCCTTTACCATCAACCATATTGCGGCGGTTTTTCTGCCTGCGGCACTGGGCTATCTGTGGTTGGTGTCGCCTGCGGCGGTGTTTTTTGGGGCGGCGGGTATGGCGGGAATTTCCTTTGGCCTTGCGCTGTTGATCCCGCGCCATCCGGAGCCGGGCAATGAGACGATCTTTGCCCGGTTTCTGCCCGCCCCCGCCGAATGATCCCGATCCTCTGAAAAGGAAACTGCATGCCGACCTATACCGCCCTCACTACCCTGCCCGGACGCGCCAATGCCGAGGCGCTGGCCGAAGCGTTGGAACATCTGGAGCCGGAGCCAACCGGAGTTGGCTCGTTCGAGATGGAGGATGGATCGGGCCTTTGGGAAATCGGTGCCTATTTCGAGACGGCCCCCGATGAGGTGGCGCTGGCGCTTTTGGCCAAGATGCACGGGGCCAAGCCCTTTGTTATCTCCGAACTGCCCGAGGTGGATTGGGTGGCCAAGGTGCGCCGGGATTTAACGCCCGTCGTGGCGGGGCGGTTCTTTGTCTATGGCAGCCATGATGCCGATAAGGTGCCCCAGGATTGCGAGCCGCTTTTGATCGAGGCGGCGATGGCCTTTGGCACCGGGCATCATGGCACGACGCAGGGCTGTCTCAAGGCGCTGGATCGTTTGGCGCATACCGGCTTTGTTGGGCGGTCGGTGCTCGATCTGGGATGCGGCACGGCGGTGCTCGCGATGGCGGCGGCACGGATCTGGCCCGGTGTGATGCTGGCCAGCGATATCGACGCGGTGGCGGTTGAAGTGGCGAACGCCAATGTCACGGCCAATGCGCTGGAGGGGCGGGTGGAGTGTATCGAAGCCGAAGGGCTGGAGCATCCGCGCCTGAGTGCTGCGGCACCTTATGATCTGGTTTTTGCCAATATCCTGAAAGGGCCGTTAATCCTGCTGGCACCGGGGATCACGGCGGCGCTGACGCCGGGGGGTAAGGTGATTCTCTCGGGTATTTTGAACGAGCAAGCGGATGAAGTGCGCGACGTTTATTGCGCGCTTGGAAACAGTCTTGAGCATCGCGAAGAGATTGGTGACTGGACCACGTTGACCATATCTAAAAGTCTATAAAAATGCGTCAGGATTGGGGCTGACCGGCATGGTTGCCTTGGTTTTGCCACAATTTGGACCTAGCTTTTCCTCATCGCGGTGGGGGTCGTGATAATGGGATGTCTCGATATGAGTGACGCATTTCAGGGGTTCGACTCGCGCCTTAAGGCGATTGGCCGCAAGCGCACGCGACTGGCGCAGGGCTATGTCAGCAAAGTCGGCAAAGACGGTCTGATCATTTTCCGCCCCAAGCGCCGCAAGAGCGGCCTTCCCCTTCGCGGTCTTTTCTATCTCGCGCTTGGTTTTACCTTTTTCAAGGCGGTGATCATCGCGCATTTGGGCGCGCCGCTCTATGGTGATCGGCTGGCGCAATTGGCGCAAGGCAGCATTGTGGAACAGGCAGGCGCCGTTGTGATGCAGACTGATCCGGTCAGTGAACTGCTTTCGACCTATATTCGGCCGATCCTGCGCTGAACGCAGGCGAACTGGACAGAAAAAAACCCGCGCGGTTGATACCGGCGCGGGCTTTTTCATGTGATCTGAGGCAGTGATCAGATCTGGCGTGCCACCAGATCGATGTCGCCACGGCTCAGGCCGATGTCGTCAAGTTCGCGATCCGAAAGGCGCGACAGGGCGGCGCGGGTGGCGCGACGTTCGTTCCATGCAGCAAGAACCGAGAAGGCGCGGGCAAAGATTGCGCCGAAACCGGCGTGAGAAGCGTGTGAGCGGGTGCTATCAAGAGCGGCCATGATTTTATTCCTAGTGAATGAGGGGACAGAGCATGTCTGTTTCTGAGCCGCAGGTAATCCCCACCTATCGTTCTCGCAAGGCGAGTTTATTGCATAGTTCTTATGCGTTTTATGCATGGGTATAACAAGGCATAACCACATTGTTTTTAAAGGGTTTATTATTTCGCTGCACATGCGTGCCATCCCAAAACGCGACATTTCTGCAACGCAGCGATGGCAAAACGGGCAGTTTATGAACGCGCATTCTGCTTGGTGCTTGTTCTCGTTTCGTGCTATTGCTGAAAAAAACCATAACGGGCAGGGCAGTGAGATGCGGGTATTGGGCATTGATCCGGGGTTGCGCAACCTCGGTTGGGGCGTGATTGAGGTGTCGGGCAGCAGGCTAAGCCATGTGGCCAATGGCATCTGTCATTCAAGCGGCCCTGATCTCGCGGCGCGGCTCTTGTCGCTCTATGAGCAGCTCACTGATATTCTGCACCGGTTTGATCCGCAGGCGGCGGCGGTCGAGCAGACCTTTGTCAACAAGGATGGGGCGGGGACGCTGAAACTGGGACAGGCGCGGGGCATTGCCTTGCTCGTGCCCGCGCAATACGGGCTGACGGTGGGGGAATATTCGCCCAACACGGTCAAGAAAACGGTGGTGGGCGTGGGCCATGCCGCCAAGGAACAGGTGGCGCATATGGTCAAGGTGCAATTGCCGGGCGTTGTGCTGGCCGGGCCGGACGCGGCGGATGCGCTGGCGATTGCGATCTGTCATGCGCATCACGCGCGGTCCTCAGACATGCTGGCGCGGGCGGTGGCGAGGGCCAGCGCATGATCGGGCGTGTCGCCGGACGGATTGATTATCGCGGAACCGATCATGTGCTGATCGACGTGCGCGGGGTCGGCTATCTGGTCTATTGTTCCGAGCGGACGCTGTCGGCGCTGCCTGCAGTCGGCGGCATGGCCGCGCTCTATACGGATTTGCTGGTGCGCGAAGACCTTTTGCAGCTTTTCGGCTTTCCCACGCTGGTGGAAAAGGAATGGCACCGCCTGTTGATGAGCGTGCAGGGGGTGGGGGCCAAGGCCTCGCTTGCTATTCTGGGGGCGCTTGGACCGGATGGCGTTGGCCGGGCGATTGCGATTGGGGATTGGAATTCCGTAACGGCGGCCAAGGGCATCGGGGCCAAGACCGCGCAGCGCGTGGTCAACGAATTGAAGGACAAGGCCCCACTGGTGATGGCGATGGGCGCGGCCCCGGCCCCTATGCCCGCCGCACCGGACACAGACGAGGTGATCGAGACTGCATCTGTGCCCACACCCCCGGTGCCCCCCAGCCCCGGCGCACAGGCCGAGGCGCTGTCGGCGCTGACCAATCTGGGCTATACCCCCGGCGAGGCGGCGGGTGCCGTGGCGCAGGTGGCGGGTGAGACGCCCGAGGCCACCACAGCGGAGTTGATCCGCGCCGCGTTGCGGCGGCTGGCACCGAAAGGGTAAAGCATGACTGAGCCAGACCCGACCCTGCGCGGCGCAGCTTTGCCAGAGGATCAGGACCGCAGCCTGCGGCCCCAAGCCCTGTCGGAATTCATCGGGCAGCGCGAGGCGCGGGCCAATCTGGCGGTGTTCATCCAATCGGCGCGGCAGCGCGGCGATGCGATGGATCACACGCTGTTTCACGGCCCCCCCGGCCTGGGCAAGACGACGCTGGCGCAGATCATGGCGCGCGAATTGGGGGTGGGCTTTCGCATGACCTCTGGCCCGGTGCTGGCCAAGGCCGGGGATCTGGCGGCGATCCTGACCAATCTGGAGCGCAACGATGTGCTCTTTATCGACGAAATCCACCGGCTTAACCCAGCGGTGGAAGAGGTGCTCTATCCCGCGATGGAGGATTTCGAATTGGATCTGGTGATCGGCGAGGGGCCAGCGGCGCGCACCGTGCGGATCGAATTGCAGCCCTTCACCTTGGTGGGGGCGACGACGCGGCTGGGCCTGCTGACAACGCCCTTGCGGGATCGGTTCGGCATCCCGACGCGGTTGCAATTCTACGAGATTGACGAGCTGCACGAGATCGTAACGCGCAACGCCAAGCTCTTGAACATTCCCACCGATCCTGATGGCGCGCGCGAAATTGCCCGCCGCGCGCGCGGCACCCCGCGTATTGCTGGGCGTTTGCTGCGCCGCGTGGTGGATTTTGCCGTGGTGGAAGGGGGCGGCAAGATCAGCCGCGCGCTGGCCGATAGTTCGCTGACCCGGCTGGGAGTGGATCATCTGGGGTTGGATGGCGCCGACCGGCGCTATCTGCGCCTGATTGCCGAGGCCTATCAGGGCGGGCCGGTGGGGATCGAGACCCTGTCGGCGGCATTGTCCGAGAGCCGCGATGCGCTGGAAGAGGTGATCGAGCCGTTTCTCTTGCAACAGGGCCTGATCCAACGCACCCCGCGCGGGCGGATGCTGGCGCAAGGCGGCTGGGCGCATCTGGGGCTGGCGGCACCGGGGCCCAAGGGGCAGAGTGATCTTTTCGGCAAGTGACGCGTCGGGGGCGGGCGTTGAAGGTGAGTATTTTCACCAAGAAGAATGCTGGATTTGCGAGACGCAACTTGGCTTGTTACATGGGCGCAAAAATCGGAGACCTGCCCATGACCGACACCCTGACACCTGACGAGATCGCGGCGCTGTTTACGCGTGCGGATGGGCAATTTCTCTTTGCTCGCTGGGGGCGGCCCATTGTGCCGGTGGTGTTTGGCACGGATGACGCGACGCTGAGCGTGGTCAAGGGCGCGGTCGAGGCGGTGGTGGCCTTGGCCGGGCATCAAATGGCCGAGACCGACCCGGAACTGGGGGCGAACCTCATGCTCTTTTTCTTTCGCGACTGGCGGGAATTGCCTGAGGTGCCGGGGCTGGACCGGCTCATCCCCGATCTTGGCCCGCTGGTGGCCAAGCTGGAGGCGACCGAGGCCAATCAATACCGCATTTTTCGCTTTGACGAGCGGGGCGCGATCCGGGCCTGTTTCGTCTTTCTGAGGATGGACGCGCATCTGAGTGCGGTTCCCGCCGAGACATTGGCGCTGAGCCAGATCGTGCAGAGCGTGCTGCTATGGTCGGATGCCGCGTTTCAGGATCGCTCGGCTCTGGCGGCCCTGCCGGGGGGCGCTGTGGTGTTGCGGCCCGAGATTGGGGCGCTGATCCGGGCCAGTTATGATCCGGTCCTGCCCATGGTCAGCCAAGACCCAAGCCACGCGCTGCGGCTGGCGGCCCGGATTGGGCAGAGCGGCGCGCATTGAGCTTGCAAAGCGCGGCGGCGGGACGGAAACGTCTTGACCGAATCTGCCGGATTGGCCTTAGTGCCTCCGTATCTGGGGGAATGTTTAATGAGGAACGCTATTGGTGGGGTGGTGTTGCTTCTGGCCGGGGTTTTGGCCGGGCATTCTCAGGCGCAGGGCTGTGGCGGCAGCTATGTGGTGCAACGCGGCGATAGCCTGACGCTGATTGCAGCCAGTTTTTATCAGGATGCGGGCAAATGGACCGCGATCCACTCTGCCAACATAGATCAGATCGGCGAAGACCCCAACAACCTGCGGGCGGGTATGCAGTTGCGGCTGCGCTGTATTGACGGCAGGCCAACGGGTCTGGAGGGCGGTACGACCGCGCCAGCTTTGCCGCTTGCCGCCGCTGCGCCGCTGGTTGTAACCCCCGGCAATGCCGCCACCCGGCGCAAGATCAATATCCTGACAGGGGGCGATTTCTGGCCCTTCACCGACAGGGACGCGCCGAATGGTGGGATGCTGACCGAGGTGGTGCAGGCGGCGATGCAGTCGGCCAATCCGACGCAGGGTTTTGCCATCCATTGGGTTGATGACTGGGCGGCGCATCAAGAGCCGCTCTTGTCCAATGCGCTGTTGGATATCGGGTTTCCATGGCTCAAACCGGAATGCGCCAATGACCCCGAGAGTTATGGCTGTGCCAATCTGCTCTACTCTGGGTCGATGTTTGAAGTGCTGATGCTGCTCTTTGTCGACAAGTCGCGCCCAATGGCCTTTCAATCGGACGCGGATATGCAGGGCAAGACCCTGTGTCGGCCTGCGGGCTATCCCACCTTCATGTTGGATCAACGCGGGCGGAACTGGCTCAAGAACGGGGTGATCACGTTGAAGACGCCCCAATCGCCCGGCGACTGCCTGCGGCTCTTGGTCGAGGGCGAGGTCGACGGCGTTGTGCTTAACGAGTTTCTGGGACGGGGTAAGATCAAGGACATGGGTCTGGGCGAGCGTGTTGGCGTGGCCGAAGGTAAGCCGATTTCGATCGAGGGCATGCATATGGTGGTGCATCGGTCGCATCCCGATGGGCCAGCATTTCTGGCGGCGTTCGAGCGGGGTCTGGCCGATATTCGCGCGAACGGACGCTATCAAAGCATCATCGAGGCGCATATGAGCCGCGTCTGGGCGGGGTTCTGAGGTGATGCGGGGCGGGATCGCAGCCGCAATTCTGGGGATTGGTCTGATGCTGCCGCAGGCTGCGCGCGCGCTCTGCGATGTGACCTACCGGGTGCAGCCCGGCGATACGCTGGCTAAGGTGGCCGAGACGCATTACGACGACGCCGAGCAATGGACACTGATTTACTACGCCAATCAGTCCGTGCTTGCGGGGCAGGGGCAAACGCTGATTGCGGGGAGCGACCTCTATCTTCCATGCCCGGCAGAGAATCCCGTACCAGATGCCACGCCGCTGCGGCAAAGCGGGGCGGAGCTGACTTTGCTCACCGCCGGGGGGGATATGCCCTTTGCCGATCAGGATTGGCCCGGCGGCGGCATGATCACGGAACTGGTCAATGCTGCGCTGGAACTGAGCCCCTCGCCGGTTCCTTATGAAATCGTGTGGGAACCGGATCTAAGCCAGCATCTGGAGCCGCTGCTGGGGCAGAAACGTTATGATGTGGGCTTTCCTTGGATCAAGCCCGACTGCGGCCTGACGCCAGAGGTGACGCTCTGCAAAGAGTTTCACTTTTCCGAGGCCTTGATGGACCTGCCGGTCATGTTGTTCCGGCGCGCCGATAGCGATTTTCGCTATGGCGAGGATGCTGATATTCTTGGCAAGCGGCTCTGCCGTCCGATGGGGCGCTTTACCCATGATCTGGACCGGGCCGACCGGCGCTGGTTGGCGGACGGCAAGATCAGCCTGACCCAGCCCGGTAGCCCCGAGGAATGCTTTGCCCTGTTGATGGCGGGCGCGGTGGATGCAGTAAGTCTTGATGTCTTTGAAGGTGCGGCCAAGATCGTTGCCATGGGGCTGCGCGGGCAGGTGGTGCCGGTCGATCAGCCGCTATCGCGTGAGGCGCTCTATGCGGTGATCTCCAAAACCCATTGGCGCGGCACGACGCATCTTTACCGGCTCAATGCGGGGCTGGCCAAGCTGCGTGAGAGCGGGCGCTACGGTGAGATCGTGCAACGGCATCTCGCGCTGTTTTGGGAGGCGTTGAAGTAGGCTGATCGCTTTGGCCCGTGGCGGGTTGGGGTTAGAGCCCGTCGAAGGCGCAGAGGGTGTGCACGTCCATGCCCATATCTGTCAGCCGCTTGTGGCCGCCCAAGTCGGGCAGATCAACGACAAAGGCGCACCCGGTGATAATTCCGCCCAGACGCTCGATGAGGCGAATGCCTGCCGCCGCCGTTCCGCCGGTGGCCAATAGGTCATCGACCAAAAGCACGCGCTCGCCGGGTTGGATGGCGTCATCATGGAGTTCAACCACCGCCTCGCCATATTCGAGCTGATACTCCTCGGAGATGACGGCGCCGGGCAGCTTGCCCTTTTTGCGGATCGGCACAAAACCGACCGAGAGCTGATGCGCGATGGCACCGCCGAGGATGAAGCCGCGCGCCTCGAGCCCTGCCACCTTGTCGATGGGCTGGCCTGCGTAGGGGTGCAGCATCTGGTCGATGGCCATGCGAAAGCCGCGCGGATCAGCAAAGAGCGTGGTCACATCGCGAAAGAGGATACCGTCATGCGGAAAATCGACGATGGTGCGGATGTAATCCTGAACGGTCTTGAGGGGCGGCATGGGGTGGCTCCGGCTATGTGCGGCGCATGTTGTGGCGCGGGTGGTGCGTAGATGCAAGGGCTGAGTGCGTGATCCGGCAAAGCGCGATGGCCTTGATCCGCGAGGGCGCTGAGGGTGAGGCCCAATGGGCAATGGTGAAGATTGGTAAGTTTCTCGATGAGATAGGCCATGCCCGCGTTATCGGGCATGGCGCGCGCGGGCATCTAGTGAGGCTGACACCCTGCGTTTTAAAGATTGAACGCTGGCGATCAGCCCAGCACCCGACCCGCAACCGCATCAAGCCGCGCCAGAACGGCGGGGTCGCGTTTCTCGGGGGCGGTGATCAGGGCAAAGTCGAGTGCGCGGTCGCAGCCATGCGGGCAAGGCGCACGGTCTGGGCCGAGGAGAGCGGGTAGGCGGCGGACCATGTCGCGCCCCTTGTCGGCATTGCCGGTAAGGGTGGCGATGATGGCGGTGATATCGACCGCGCCATGATCCGGATGCCAGCTGTCATAATCGGTGATCATGGCGACAGAGGCGTAGCACAGTTCCGCCTCGCGGGCGAGTTTGGCCTCGGGCATGCCGGTCATGCCGATGACATCGCAGCCCCAGACAGTGCGATAGAGGTTTGACTCGGCCAGTGTCGAGAATTGTGGGCCTTCCATCGCCAGATAGGTGCCGCCCCGATGCACGGTGATGCCCGCGTCCTGTGCTGCGGTTTCACAGGCGTCCGAGAGGCGGGGGCAGGTGGGATGCGCGACGCTGACATGCGCCACGCAGCCGGGGCCGAAAAAGGATTTCTCGCGCGCGAAGGTGCGGTCGATATACTGATCTATGACAAGAAAGTCGCCCGGTGCCAGATCTTCGCGGAACGAGCCGCAGGCCGAGACCGAGATGACATCCGTGACACCCAGCCGTTTGAGCGCGTCAATATTGGCGCGGTACGGAACAGAGGTGGGGCTATGCACATGGCCACGCCCATGGCGGGGCAGAAAGGCCATCGGCACGCCATCAAGCGTCCCGGTCAGGATCGCATCAGAGGCCGCGCCCCACGGGGTTTCCACTGCGCGCCATTCGGCCCCTTGCAACCCGTCGATCTCGTAAAGCCCGGAGCCGCCGATCACTCCGATCATGGTTTGTGTCATGTGCCGCTATCCTGTTTGGTGCCTCTTTCTGCCATGGTTACGACGGTTCGCGGCAAATGAAAATGCCCGCGCGGTCCGTGATCCGCGCGGGCCTGCCCGCCTGTCCTCCTCGGCAGGCGGGCGCTGTGGCGGCGGGCGTCAGCCCAGCATCGCCACGACCTCTTCGGTGGTCCAGACGGCGTTGGCCATGTAGCGGAAATTGATAAGCGCCGCGAGATAACCGTCGCCTTCGGGCAGCATCGCGGCGGCGGTGGCGTCCTTGATCACGGCCACCTCGAATCCCTGTTCCAGCAGTTCGCGCATATGGGCTTCGGTGCACAGATTGGCGGACATGCCCGCGAGGATCACTTGATCAATGCCCTGTTTGCGCAGTTGCAGGGCAAGGTCATTATGCTCTGGCCCGTAGAGCTTGTGCGGTGAGCTGACGATGGTCTTGCCGTCATGGATATAGGGTTTGTAAAGATCGAGGAAATCGGCACCGGAGCCTTCGAAGCCTTCCAGTGACAGGGGATCCTTGCGATCGAACATGCCGATGTTGTGCATCAGCTTTTCCAATGCGCCCTCAAATTTCCAGCCGTGATCGACGGGATAGTAGTAATGCGGCGACACGGCGACCGTGATGCCCGCAGCCTTGGCCGCTTTGAACAGGCTTTCGATATTGGCGACGGTGTTGTTGCGCTCGACGCTGGCACCGACCACACCCCAGGTTACGCCATTGGGGCTGAGAAAATCGTTCTGCGGATCGGTGACGACAAGGGCGACTCGGGAGAGGTCAATTTTCATATCGCTGGGCGGAAGGGCGGGCTCTGCAGGTTCTGCATAGGGGTTTTCCTGCGCCTGTGCGCCGGTGGCGGCAAGGCCGGTTGCAGCGGCGGCAATGGCCACGGTGCCGGTCAGCGCCTGACGTCGGGTGAGTTTCGGCTCGTGGTCGTGGTCATGATTGTTGCACATGGTCTGTCTCTCCTGAGTGGGTGTTGAATAAAGAATGTCTGACAGGGGCTATGTGCCTTTGCGTCCCGAATTCGGGCGTGAGCAATTATTTCTGTGCCAATACGACCGCAGCCGTGCCAGTCTATCGACCATGCAGATCACAGAGACCCATGACCGTATCCTGAGCGAGCTCGATATACAGCCCGAGCCTTTTGCGCTTTGCGCGCTGGAGGGGGTGTGTAGCCTTGGGTTGGGGCGGGTGCCGGGGGCGACCTTGCATTACGTGCTGAGTGGCGAGGGGTATCTAAGCCTGCAAGGCCATGCGCCGATCCTGCTGGCCCCGGGGCGTCTGGTGCTGGTGCCGTCTTGTGCGCGCCACTCGCTGAGCCACACCGGTGCCGGCGCAACAATGGTGCCTGAATGCAGGCCTGCCGGGCTTGATCTTGAAGAGCATGTGGCGCGGGGTGAGGGTGAGGGCACGATGGTGGTGCTTTGCGCACGACTGCATCTGGGATTGCGGGGCACGCATGGGTTGATTGACTTGATGCGCGCGCCGCTCAGTCTGGATTTGACCACGACACCGGGTGCCGCGCGGGCGATGGAGACGCTGTTGGGTGAGGTCATGCAGCACCGCACCGGCGGGCGGGCCATGGTGCGCGTGTTGCTCTTGCAATGTGTGATCGAGATGTTGCGAGGGCGGCTTGAGGCGGGTGATCCGGGGGTCATGTGGCTGGGCGCCTTGGCTGATCCGGGGCTTTGGCGCGCGCTTTGTGCCATGCTCGACGATCCCGGTGCGCCGCATGCTCTGGAAAGTCTGGCTGAGGCCGCGGGAATGAGCCGGTCGCGCTTTGCCGAGCGGTTTCAGGCGGCCTATGGGCAGGGGCCGATGGGTTTTCTACGCGCGCTGCGCTTGGCGCGCGCGGCGCAGCTCTTGGTGGATCAGCGCGTGCCGGTCAAGCGGGTAGCGCAGATGGTGGGATTTGCCAGCCGCAGCGCCTTTAGCCGCGCCTTTGTCGAGGCGTGGGGGCAGTCGCCGCGCGCGTTTCGGCTGGGGAAAGAGCGGTGACTACGCGGCAGAGCGGGCGCAGAATGTGACCATGTTGCGCCCCTGCGCCTTGGCCGCATAGAGCGCGCGATCCGCCTCTTCCAACAATTGCCCGACGCTTGCTGCCGGACGGGAGGGCGCAGGTGTTGCCATGGTCACACCGATTGAGATGGTCACATGCAGTGGGGCAAGGCCACTGGCCAGCGGAATTGGAGTCTGCGCGATCATGGCGCAGAGCCGGTCGGCGGTGCGTTGGGCGCGCCTGCGGCTGGTGGCCGGGGTCACGATCAAAAACTCTTCGCCACCGATCCGGGCAAGCATGTCGCCTTCACGCAAATGCGCGCGCAGATGGTGCGTGACCTCGCAAAGCACCCGGTCACCGGCTGCGTGCCCGTGGCGATCGTTGACCTGTTTGAAAAAATCGAGATCGGCCAACATGACGGCAAAGCTTTCGCCCGAAAGCTGACTGGTTTCGATCAGCTGTTGCAGGAACGGTAGGGCAAAGCGTCGGTTATGCGCTCCGGTCAGCGGATCGAGCATGGCGGCATTCAGCCCGTCGCGCAATGCTCTGCGCAATCGTTCGCCGCGCCGTTTGCGGCGCAGCTGTGCGGAGAGGCGCAAAATCAGCTCTCGTGCGTCGGGAGGGCCTGTGATCACGTCATCCGCGCCCATGTCGAGCAGGGTCACGCCAAGGGCTGCGGCATCGGCCTCTACAAGCGCGATGATCGGGCGGGCACGGCTGCGCGGGGCGGCCTTGAGGTCAGCCAGAAGGCGCAAGCCCTCTTCGGCCTCGGCGCCGGTGATTTGCAGCAGGTAGACATCGGCCTGCTGTGGGGCATCTGAGAACGAAAGGGCGCGGTCTGCGTCGATGACGGACGTGACATGGGGTGAATAGCGCGCGAGCAGAGTTTGCAGGCCAAAGGCCCCGGCGCGGGTACGCGCGATGATGCCGATGCGACCGGGCGCGTCAAAGCCTGGAGGGGCCTCGGCAAAGCCCAAAGCCTGCGTGCTGCCGATTTGCAGGCTGAGTTCCTGTTCACCATGATGCTGACGCAGCAGATTGCGCAGGCGGGCCAAAAGCAGCGTTTCGGGCACGGGCTTGCTCAGGACGTCATCCGCCCCGGCGCTGAGGGCTAGGCGACGTTCTGCTGAACAGTGCGTCATCTGGAGAATCATGATCGGCGTGGACCTTGTTTCATCCGAGCGGCGCAAGGATTTGACGAAGTCTGCCGCAGTGGCATCAGGCAGCTGCGCATTGGCCAGAATGAGATCGGGCCGCTCGACGGCAGCAAGGCGCAAACCTTCTTTGGCCGACGCCGCCTGCACGACCTCGTAATGTGCGCTGCATAATTTGACCTTCAACACGATCCTGTTGGTTGCAAGATCGTCGACGATCAGAATTTTTCCTGACATGGACGCGACGCCTTTGCTCTTGCCCTTTACGATTGGTTCACTATCCATGGCAGAGGTTAAGAAAACCTTTCCAGAAATTAACCGGGATCACGATGCAGCAGGAAACCGCCGAAACGATTGCCTTGCAGGCGCTGGGCTGGCTTGCGACGCAAGATGATCTTTTGCCGGTCTTTTTGGGGGCGACGGGGGCCTCGGAACAGGATGTGCGGGCGCGTGCCACGGAACCCGAATTTCTGGGGGCCGTGCTGGATTTCCTGATGATGGATGACGCACGGATCGTAGGCTTTTGCGATGCGCAGGGGTTGAAATACGAAACGCCGATGATGGCGCGCGCGGCGCTGCCGGGCGGGGCGCAGATGAGCTGGACATGAGCAGGGCTGACGGAATTCTCTTTGACAAGGACGGCACGCTGTTTGATTTCCACGCCACCTGGAGCGTCTGGGCCCATGGGGTGATTTCTGATCTCTCGGCGGGCAATGCCGATGTCATGGCGCGAATGGCGGATGAGGCGCATTATGATTTGGTGGCGCGGCGCTTTCATCCCACAAGCCCGATCATCGCGGGCACCAACCGTGAGGCGGCCGAATGTCTTGGGCGGGCCTTGCCGGGCCGCGCCATAGAAGAAATAGAAGAACATCTGATGATGTCCTCAGGCTCGGCCCCTCTGGCCCCGGCTGTGCCGCTCGCGCCCTATCTCGAAGGGCTTGCGGCGAGGGGGTTAAGGCTGGGCGTGATGACCAATGACACGGAGTACGGCGCGCGCGCGCACTTGGGTGCGGCCGGTGTGCTAGGGCATTTCGATTTTATCGCCGGGTTTGATTCCGGCTATGGGGCCAAGCCCGCGCCGGGGCCGCTTTTGGCCTTTGCGCGCGCCATGGCGCTAGAGCCTGCTCGTGTGGTCATGGTGGGGGACAGCACACATGACCTTGTGGCAGGGCGTGCGGCCGGGATGCAATGCGTGGGCGTTCTGACCGGCACCGCCACTTGCAGCGATCTTGAACCGCTGGCTGATATCGTCCTGCCCGACATCGGGCATATCCCGGCTTGGCTGACCGCATGAGGCAACACCCGCTGTTTGGGCTGGCGCTGGCGACGTTCGGCGCGCTGATGCTGACGCCGGATGCGCTTTTCATGCGGTGGTCGGGCATGGGCGGCTATCAGATGGTCGGCTGGCGCGGGTTGCTCATGGGGCTGGTATTTCTGATCCTCTGGGCTCTGACCTCCAAGCACCGGCTGCGCGACCTGAGCATTCTGGCCAGTGGTTACGCGATTGGTATCGTGGTGTGCCAATATGCCAATGCAACGCTTTTCAGTCTTGGCATCGCCAATGCGCCGGTTGCTGTCGTGCTCTTTGCCGTGGCGACGGTGCCGGTCTTTGCCGCGATTTTTGCGCGGGCCATCATCGGAGAGCCGACGCGCTTGGCCACATGGATCACCATTGCCGTTGTGATGGGAGGTATTGCGCTTGCGGTCTTTGGCGGAGGTCACGGCGATGTCACGCTGGACCGCGCCGCCCTTTGGGGGGCGCTTGCGGGATTGGGAGTGGCGATGGTGCTGGCGCTTAACTTTGTGATCCTGCGGGCGCAGCCGCAGGTTCCGATCCTCTTGGTGATCGGGTTGGGGGCGGTTCTGGCGGGGGCCACGGGCGTGATCGTGACCGGACCTGCCGCGATGATGCAGGGCGAAGTCTGGGCCATTGCGATTTGTGGGCTTGTGATCCTGCCGGTGTCGTTCTTTTCGCTCTCGCTCGCGTCGCGCTATACCCATGCCTCGAATGTGAGCCTGTTGCTCTTGCTTGAAACGGTGATGGGTCCGCTCTGGGTCTGGCTGGGCACGGGTGAGGGGCCCACACCGATGATGCTTTTGGGCGGTACGATTGTGGTGGTGAGCCTGGCGATTTACCTCTGGCAGACGGGACGGCGGCGCATGGCGCTGCAATCGTGATCCGTGAAAAGCAAAAACGACAGGATACGTCGCTAAGCGGCATGTGAGGCTGCCCTGAGCGGTGTTTCGTTAGCTCAAACGAGCACCGGAGGGGCATCAGATGGCCGAAGATCTCAAACGCAGGACACGCAGTGGCGGGCGCGCAGGCGGGGTTGCCCGGCGCGGCAGTGCCGTGATCGAACAGATGCCGTGGAACCCGCCCATTAACCGGGACCGCCCGACAGAGCCATTGACGGATGCGGGTGTTCTGGCCATCCACGATGGCGCGATGCGGATCCTCGAAGAGATCGGGATCGAGTTTCTCAACCCCGAAGCGGTGGCGATCCTGCGCGCCTCTGGCGGCTGCAAGATCAATGGCGAGAATGTCCGCATGGGCCGTGATTTCGTCATGGAGATCATTGGCAGGGCCCCGGAAAGCTGGACCATCACGCCGCGCAATCCCGACCGCACGATTACCATGGGCGGCAATCATCTGAATTTCGGCAATGTATCCTCGCCGCCGAGTTATTGGGATATGAAGATCGGGCGCAAGGTCGCGGGCACGCGAGAGATGTGCCAGAACCTGTTGAAACTGACACAGTATTTCAACTGTATCCACTTTGCAGGCGGCTACCCGGTGGAACCGCAGGATATTCATGCCAGCGTCCGGCATCTTGATGTGCTCTATGACAAGCTGACGCTGACCGACAAGGCGATGCACGCCTATAGCTTGGGCGCAGAGCGGGTCGATGATGTAATGGAAATGGTGCGCATCGCGGGGGGGCTGACCCACGAGGAATTCGAGGCCAGCCCGCGGATGTATACCAACATCAACTCGACCTCTCCTTTGAAGCATGACTATCCGATGCTGGATGGCTGGATGCGTCTGGCGCGGCGCGGTCAGGGGCTGGTGGTGACGCCATTCACCTTGGCCGGGGCCATGGCGCCGGTGACGATGGCGGGGGCGGTGGCGCAGTCGATCGCAGAGGCGCTTTGCGCGGTGGTTCTCGCGCAGATTATCCGCCCCGGCGCGCCCTGTGCGATTGGCACCTTCACCAGCAATGTCGACATGAAATCCGGGGCACCCGCCTTTGGCACGCCCGAATACATGCGCGCGACACAGATGACCGGGCAATTGGCACGGTTCTACAAGCTGCCGATGCGTGCCTCTGGCGTCTGCGCCGCGAACGTGCCCGATGGTCAGGCGATGTGGGAGACGTCGAACAGTCTCTGGTCGGCGGTGCAGGCGGGGGCGCATATGGTCTATCATGCCGCCGGTTGGCTCGAGGGTGGGCTGATTGCAAGCCCTGAGAAATTCATCATGGACTGCGAAATTCTACAGCAAATTCAGCGCTATATGGACCCGATGCTGACCGCCACCGGACCTGACGATATCGCAATCGAGGCGATCCGAGAGGTGGGAGACAAGGGGCATTTCTTTGGCATCCAGCACACGCAGGACCGCTACACGACGGCCTTTTATCAACCCTTCCTGAGTGATTGGCGCAATTACGAGGCATGGGAGGCGGCAGGTGCAGTCTGGACCCCGGCGCGCGCGCATCAGGTGTTTCAGGACATCATCGCCGGTTTCGAGGCCCCCCCGATGGAGGACGCGGTGCGCGAGGAGCTGGCAGATTTCGTGGCGCGGCGTAAGGCTGAGGGTGGGGCGCCGACGGATTTCTGAGGGCGCGTTAATCTCAAGTGAAAGGCCGTGCGGTCGCTAGGCCGTCACGCAAAAGGCGTGCCGATGTCAAGCGGCGCACCTTCGGTGCGACGGACGGCCCAGCGATTGACGCGGCGGCGCGTGGCATGCCTTGTTCCGCGCAGGAGTTGTTATGGTAAAGGTCAGGTCAGAATAAAAGGTGGTGAACCTTCTTGATGACTGCCGACTTGGTTCAGGCGGTTGCGAGCCTGAACGCTTCGGGCCTGTAGCGGACCATGTTAAGTCCATCATGGAGGGTCACATCGTAAATAGCCTTGCGGTTACTGAGATATTTTTTCCACGTCTTGTCCGGATGCTTCGAAATGCAGAATTGATGCTCGGTTCTCATTTGATTTGAGAGATGGGTTACAGCGACGCCTTTGCCTTGCTTGCTGTCACGTTTTATAATCCTGTAAATGCGCGCGTCTGTCTCATCAAAGATGATCGGATTCTCCGACTCGCGACACCCTTCCAACTCTTCAAACACGGAACAGGCCGCGCGGAACCGCTCGGATGTCTTGGCTTCTCCGGCCCCAATCACGGTCAGCCCATAGCCGCGCAAACGGGTGGCAAGATGGGTGAAATCCTGATCCGAACTGACCAAGAGCACCGCTGCGCATTGATCCGAGAGCGCGCGCTCCATCGCGTCCACGCAGATCAGCATGTCGGTTGCATTCTTGCCGCAGCCGGAGTGGATGAACTGAAAGCCGGGCAGCTTGTCCCAGTCCGACAGAAGACCAACATTGCCATAGGCGCGCAGCAGGTCGGGGTCACCGTAGCGGCGGGCCAGATCGAGGATGGTCCGAGCGTGCGTCACGGGAATATTCTCGGCATCGACAAAGGCCGAGAGGCGCGGCGCAGGCGTAAGGCGGGTCGGGGGCAAGGTGCTCATGGCCCAAGCCTAGGATGGCAATCCGGATGGATTTGGGGCAGGAGGCGATCTTTTTCATGGCGCATACGTCTGGCGGGTGAGTGCGGGGCCAGAGGCGGGAAGGAGTATTTGGACCAAGAAGAAGATGGGGTTTGGGATTGCTTTCTGGGCGCGCGATGGGCGGAACGGAGTTCCCGTTCACCGAATAAGTTTTGCAGCTATTATCGCTTGAACGGCGAGCATCGCGCCAGTCAGAGCATAAAGAACAAAGAACCCGCCGCCGCCCGTCAGGTACGACATGAGCAGGAACTCTAGGCCAAAACCAATGCACCCGGAGAACATCGCAAGAGCGCGAGATTTGACCGAGCCCGCCACCATAGAGCGCCGTAGCAGGAGCGGCCCTTCGAGTGGCTTGTGTATCAGTTGACCTGGTACACCTGAGTATACCCGCTCCCTTGCTAGGGTCGCAGCGTTTAGCCTAAGCGACGCGTAGAAAATCAAGGGAATGCCCGTCAGTGCAGAAATGGTAACCACGCTGACACCGAGGCCAATCAGGTTCACATCGCTGTTGTGAAAATAGAAATAGACGCCAGCCAAGCTAACCATCGGTAGCGGTAGCGACAGCAAAGCGGCATTGAGCAACTCACGTAGAAAAGCTCTGCGACTTAGCGTTATGGTCATGGCCTCTGGTGCCATAGGGTTGAGTATCGGACCCAGAGTTCGTGACATCAAGCGGCATCCCAGATCCACAAGTTCGGCTCACATCGTAGCTTATTCCCAACCGCAAGCAATGAGCGCAAAGCGACCCCCAAACTGACACCGCATCACCCAACGCAAACCCCCGTTCCTCACCCCACCGCCTTGCCATCCAGCCACTTTCGACACCCACGGTCCACCCCGGCGTGCAGCAGAAGCGTCAGGATCGCCAGCACGATGAGGGCCGCGAACATGAGGTCGATCTTGGCGCGGCCATTGGCCAGCAGCATGAGATAGCCCAGCCCCTTGGAGGCCCCCACCCATTCGCCGATGATCGCCCCGATGGGGGCATAGACCGCCGCGAGGCGCAGACCCGAGGCAAAGCCCGGCAGGGCTGCGGGCACGCGGATATGCCACATGAGCCGCGCGCGGTTCGCCCCCATGACGCGCGCGAGGTCGAGCCACTGCGGCGGCGTGCGCATCAGCGCGTCAAAAAAGGCCGATGTGACCGGGAAATAGATGATGAGGAGCGCCATAGCGACCTTGGACCAGAGGCCATAGCCCAACCAGAGCGTGAGGATGGGCGCGAGGGCAAAGACCGGGATCGCTTGGGAGAATACCATGATCGGGCGTATAAGCCGGCGCGCCATGGGCGAAGAGGCCAGACCAATCGCCGAAAGACCGCCCAAGATTGCGCCCAGGGCCAGACCGATCAACACCTCTGCCGCCGTTATTGTGGCATGATGGGCAATCAGCGCGCGGCTGGCCCAGAGGGTTTCCGCCACGCGGGCCGGCCCGGGCAGAATGAAGGGCGGCAGCGCCGCGAGCGTCACCAGCGCCTGCCAGAGCACGAGTGCAAGGGCTGTCGAACTTGCGATGGTGACAAGGCGGCTCATGCGGCGGGGTATCCGGCAAGGGCCGCGTCAAAGAAGGCGCGTTCGAGACGTGTTGCCGTAACAAAGGCGGATTGCGCGGCGGCTTGATCCTCGGGGGTGAGGCTGGGCCAGACCTGATCAAGCTGACCGCGCAGATAGGTCACAACCCCCTCGAACCCCGGCCCGCTGTGCAGGGTGATCCATTCCCCGAACCAGAAAGGCAAGTCTGCGGCGCGGTTCGCATGCGGGCTGGCCCAATCCAGATAGGTCCATTCGGCCACGCTGAGGACCGCAATCATCTGCGCATAGCTGCCTGATTTTGCCGCCGCGCGCATCAGTGCCTGAAATTCGGCTGTGATCGGATGGGGCGTTGCAGGTGGCTCTGTTGTTCCGCCAAGCGCCGCGATTGCGCGCAGGAAATAGGTATTCTCCGGCCCCGAGATCAGCCCGAGAAACTGTGCCGCCGGGATCGCATCGGGCAGGCTGGGCGCATGGGCGATGGCAGAGGCCAGAAGCCGCACGAAATCTTCGATAAAGAGGTAATCCTGTTGCAGATAGGCGAGCATGCGGGCCTTGGGCAACGTGCCCGCCGCAAGCTGATCGGTGAAGGGATGCCGGGTGGCGGCCTGCCAATCGGTGGCCACAAGGGATTTGAGGTGTTCGGTGGGGCGCATCTTTTTCTCCTGTCAGGCGGGGGCGCGCAGGCGGGCCAAAAGACGGCCCTGCGCCGCGAGAGTTTCGGGGTCATCCACGGCGCGTGGCACCGGGGCTGCGGGCGGGGTCACATCCTCTAGCCCGGTTTCGGTCAGGATGTGGATGGCATGGCCCATGCGCGCGGCCTCAGCCGGGTCATGTGTGACCATCAGGACTGTGCGTCCTGCCAGATGGGTGGCCGAAAGATCCTGCATCTGCGCGCGGGTGCGGGCATCGAGCGCCGAAAACGGCTCGTCCAGCAGAACGATGGAGCGGTCCTCCATCAACGTGCGGGCCAGTGCCACGCGCTGTTTCTGCCCCCCCGAGAGCGCATGAGGCCGCTTGTCTGCATGGTCGGCCAGACCGACCCGCGCCAGCATCTCTCGCGCGCGCGCCACGTCGCGCGGCGTCCCGCGCAGCCGCGCCCCAAGCGTTACATTGCCCAGCACATCGAGCCACGGCATCAGCATGTCGCCTTGGGCCATCAGCGCCATGCGCCCTGACAGTGGCCCGCCATCAGAGGCCGTGATCGTGCCGGTAAACTCTGTCACCTCATCCACCCCGGCGATCAGGCGCAGCACCGTGGTTTTGCCCACGCCCGAAGGGCCGAGCAGGCAGGTGATGCGCCCGGCGGACAAGGTCAGCCGCAGTGGGCCAAACACCGGTACAGCGCCAATCCGGGCGTGGCCATCAAGGGTCAGACTGGGCGGGGCGGTCATGCGCGGCCTCTTCAAACAGGGCTCGCGGGCAGGGGGATGGCGCGCCGCTGCGCGGTTTCCGTTCCCTCCGCCGGTGCGAGCCGGATCAGGTTCGATGGGTTGGTGCAAGACCTCTCAGCCCCAAGGGGCACCCCAACGGATGCTCCAGATGTAGCCGCAGCGCTCTGCGATGACAAGGGCGCGATAGGGGCTGCAATATACTGAGGATTTTAGATGTTCAGGGGGCCTTAACCCTTGGCTGTCAGGATGCAGGCATCTGAGAGGAGGATGCCATGCACGGGCTGGTCAACCGCGCGATTGAGCGATTTGTCAGGGATACCTATGGGCGCGATGTCTGGATCGGCACGATTCAACGGTTGGACCTGGGCTTTACCGAGTTTGAAGCGATGATGGTCTATGAGGCGCGCATCACCGAAGAGGTGTTGACCGCGGTTGGCGCTCGATTGGCGCGCGGGCGTGACGAACTGCTTGAGGATATCGGCACCTATCTGGTGTCGCACCCCGCGACCGAGGCGCTGCGCCGTCTGTTGCGCTTTGGGGGGGTGGATTATGTGGAGTTTTTGCATTCTCTTGATGATCTGCCAGAGCGCGCGCGCCTTGCAGTCGCCGATCTGGGGCTGCCTGCGCTGGAATTACAAGACCGAGGGGCGGGGGTTTATGCTCTGCATGTGGGGCTGCCCAAGGGGCATGATCTGCGGCTTGGCCCGGTGGTGGTCGGGCTTTTGCGCGCCATGGCGGATGACTATGGCGCGCTTGCGCTGGTCGAGCATCAGGGGGATGGCGCGGACTATGAGATCATTGAGGTGCGTTTGTTGGATGAGGGGTTCGCGCATGGGCGGGCCTTTGCTCTGGGGCTTGGGGAAAGCGCGGCATGACTGTTCAGGATAGGGGGCTTTTGCCGCTGCTTGCGGGGCTTTGCCCGATGCATGCGGTTCTGGACGCCGAGGGCCATCTGGTGCAGGCGGGGCCAACCTTTGCCAAGCTTTTTGGTGCGCGCGCGCTGCAGGGCATGCGGTTTCTGGATCTGATCGAACTGCGCCGCCCGCATCAGGCGGGGAATATGGCGGACCTTCTGGCCTGCGCCGGGGCGCGGCTTCGGCTGCGGCTGCGCGCGGCCCCCCATACCGCGCTCAAGGGCGTGCTTTTGGCGGTGCCGGGGGGCGGGGCGGTGGTGAATCTCGCGTTCGGGATTTCCGTGGTCGAGGCGGTGCGCGACTTTGACCTGACCGGCGCTGACTTTGCGGCGACGGATCTGACGACCGAGATGCTCTATTTGATCGAGGCAAAATCCGCCGCGATGGACGCCTCGCGCAAGCTGAACCTGCGCTTGCAGGGCGCACGCATTGCCGCAGAAGAGCAGGCGTTTACGGATATGTTGACGGGACTGCGGAACCGCCGCGCCCTTGACCATGTGTTGGATCGGTTGATGCAGAGTGAGCAGGATTTCGCGCTGCTGCATCTCGATCTCGATTTTTTCAAACAGGTGAATGACACCTTGGGCCATGCGGCGGGCGATCATGTGCTGCAAGAGGTGGCGCGGCGCCTGCGCGACGAGGTGCGCAGCGATGATTTGATTGCCCGTGTAGGGGGCGATGAATTTGTGATCCTGCTGCTTGGCATGACAGAGCGGGCACCCGTGGGCGATTTGGCAGATCGGATGATTGCCCGGCTGGAAGAGCCGGTTCCCTATCGCGCGCAGGACTGTCGGATTTCCGGCAGTATCGGCATCACGCTTAGCTGTGCCTATGACAGCCCCGAACCCGTGCGGATGATGGCCGATGCCGATCTGGCGCTCTATGCGGCCAAGGGGCGGGGTCGGGGCTGTGCGCGGTTTCACGAAAGCCCATTGCCACGCGCGGCCTCGGCGCATGGCATCGCCTGAGCGCTTAACGCAGTTTCAGAGAAAGTTGACAGGCTTTCCCTGTAGAACATCGCGCCAAATCAAACAGCAACGCCGTTTCGGTGTTTCACCGTAAACCCGAAGCGCATCAGTCGGGCCAGTTGCCCGGATCAAGGATTGCGGCCAGAATGCGCGCTGCATCCTCTTCTTGGGCCACATGGCCAAGGCCATCCAAAGACAGCGTGCGCGCCCGTGGCATCTGCGCGGCGGCGCGCGCAGAGGTGTCTGGCGGGACGGCCAGATCGCCGGTGCCCGTGATCAAGAGGCAGCGATTGGGGATCGCGCCCAGCCGGGTCAAGAGCGGGGCGACATCCCATTGCGCCATCATTTGCAAGGTGCCATCGACATGCGCACGGTCCCCGATCAGCCGCGCATAGAGAGCGAGACCTTCGGGCGTGAGGCGCGATCCGGTGCTCTCGATCAGACGGCGGGCGCGGGTGAGTTTGTCGGTTCCAAGGGTAAAGAGCGTGGGCGTCAGCGGATTGAGTGCCAGAACCTTGGCGAGAACCGGAAAGAGCCAGCCCGCCACGCCCTCGAACGGGCCAAGGGCCGCGTTGACGCAGGCAATGTCGGGCGGCTGGTCTGTGGGCGTCCTCAGCCGCGTGGCGAGTTCCAGCGCGATGGCCCCGCCTGCGGAATGACCGAGGATCAGATCGGGGTGCCACCCCTCCGACTGGCAAAGCGCCGCGATATCCCCGGCCATGCCGGGCAGGCCCAGACGCCGCCGGTTTCCCGCGCGCGAGAACCCCTGACCGGGAAGATCCAGCGCAATCACGCGGTGGCTCTGGGCCAAAAGCGGCATCAGATCGCGCCAACTATGGGTCGAGGCCCCCGCCCCGTGCAGCAAAAGGGCAAGAGGACCGTTGCCCATTTCCTGCAGATGCCATTGGTGGGGGGGATGGTGAATGCGGCGCGACTGGGCATTGAGCGGCCAAGTCGCCAGATCGCGCTGCCAGTCCATCGCCTAGACCCCGAGGGCTGAGGTGACAGCCGTCGAAATTCGCCGGGCATCGGCGCGCGGCAAGGGCAGGTGGCGGGCGTTCATTTCCGCCGCGAGATGGGCGGGCTCTGGCCCCGGACGGGCGGAAATGTCAATCACGATGGCGGGCAGGCCCTGCGCGCGCCAGAGCCGCGCCATCGTGCTGGTGTCTTTGGCCGCCTCGGCGCGGTCACCGCGCCCGTCGAGCGTAATGTTGGCGCGGGCATCCGTCAGCAGGGCAAGCGTTGGGCTTAGCCCATGCGCCTCGGACTGGCGGGCAAGGGTGAGCGCCGCGCCAAGAGCCGCCGCAAGCGGCGTGCCGCCACCCCCGGGCAAGCTGCCCAGACGCCGCTTGGCCTGCACCAGCGCGCGGGTGGGCGGCAGGATAAGATCGGCCCCCATGCCGCGAAACGCGATCAGCGCCACTTGGTCGCGCCGGGAATAGGCCTCGGCCAGCAAGAGCTCAACCGCGCCCTTGGCCTCGGCCAGCCGTGCCAGCGCCGAAGAGCCAGAGGCATCGACCGCGAAGATCACCAATCGGTCGGCGCGATCCTCATAGCGTTTGAGGTGGATGTCAGCGGCATGGATGATCACGCCCGGTGCATCGGGGCGGGCGCGGCGGCGCAGCGGCTGCCACGGGGCTGCGGCGCGCAGCGTCGCAATGAGATCAATGCGCCCGCGCCCATCCGGTGCACCTTGCCGTGCAGGTAGGGGCCGACCGCGTTGATGCGCCTTGCGCCGGGCACCGGCACCCGAGCCTGCCGCACGCCGCGTGGCACCGCGTTGGGCCAGTTGATCCAGCAGCGCGGGGGGCAAAAGGGCTGCCACCGCAGCGATGAGCAAGTCATCTGGGATGTCGGGTGTTTCGCTTTGGCTTTGATCTTCGGGTTCGGGCGGTGAGTCGGGTTGTTCTGGTTCGGGATCTTGCGGCAGTTGCGTGGCGCGCGCGGGATAGACGAGCTCTGCCGCCTCGCGCAGATCATCCTGCGTGACCTGTGGATGGGCCTCTGATGCGGCCAGCGCGCGGGCGGCGCGCAGGGCAAGCCATGGCGCGCGCAGGCTGTCGATGCCGAAACTGGCGGCCAGCGCGGTGAGCGTGGCGATATCCTCGGGCGTGTGGGTAACGCCGCCAAGCCGCGCGCGGGCCTCTGCCAGATCGGCGGCGGCGGGCATGAGGGCAGGGGCCGCGTCATGGCGGATGTCGTCGAGTGTCACATGCAGCGCCAGCCGTTCGCAGAGGGTTTGCGGGGCGGTTTCCTCGGCGTCGATCCCCTCGTCAAACAGAAAGAGCGTATGGTCCGGGCTTTGATCCAGAAGTTGTGCCAGCCGGGCGGCAAGGGCGGGCGGTGTGCGTTCGGCCATGGTCAGGATCAGGCGCGCCGGGTTATCGGCCAGTCCAGCGCTGTGGATCAGGTGCCCGGCGGCGAGCGTGGCGGCAATATCCGCGCCGCCAAAAAGCTGCGTATCGCTAAGATCGGGGTGGATGCGCCGGGCGGGGCCGGGCAAACGCCCGAGCGCCGTATCGAACGCCTGCCGTACCGGACCGGCACGGGCGCGCAGCGTCAGCCCGCGCAGCCCCTCAGGATCAATCGCCAAAAGGGTGAGCGCCCGCAGGGCGCGCGCCCATGCGGGGCTGGGCGTCATCCCCAGACCTCGACCATGGCGCGGGCAATGCGAGTGGCGCTGCCCGCCTCGTCCAATGGATCGCGGCGTAGCCGGTGGCTGAGCGCGAGCGGCGCGACCTGGGTAAGATGTGCGCGGGTCACAGCGGCATCGCCCTCATAGGCCGCAAGCGCGCGCGCGGCGCGCAGAAGGGTCAGCTCGCCGCGCAGCCCATCCGCGCCGATGGCGATGCAGAGCGTCGCGCAGTCGCGCAAGACCTCGTCGGGGGATTGAACGGTTCGCAGTGCGCTGCGCGCCGCCAGAATCCGGTCGCGGATCAAGGCATCCTCGGCCTGCCATGTCACCATGAAGGCCTCGGTGTCGCGTTCATAGGCGTCGCGGCGGCGAATGACCTCGATGCGCTCCTCGATGTTCTGGGGCGAGCGCACCTCGACCGAGAGACCGAAACGATCCAGAAGCTGTGGGCGCAACTCGCCCTCTTCGGGATTGCCAGAGCCCACAAGCACAAAACGCGCCGCATGGCGGATCGAGAGACCCTCACGCTCCACCACGTTTTCGCCGGATTGGGCCACGTCGAGCAGCAGGTCGACGATGTGATCCTCAAGCAGGTTCACCTCGTCTATATAGAGATAGCCGCGATTGGCGCGGGCCAAAAGACCGGGTTGAAAGGCCTTTTCACCCAAGGTCAGCGCCCGCTCGATATCGAGCGCGCCGGTCACCCGATCCTCGGTCACGCCCAAGGGCAAATCGACCACCGGGGTTGGACGCTCGACCATCTCGCCCAAGGGGGCGGTGGACCAGTCGGGCGTATCCTCGGGGCGTTCGGCGTTGATCGGGCTGCCGTCAATCATGCGGATGGGCGGCAAGAGCGCGGCCAGAGCGCGCACAGCCGTGGATTTGCCGGTGCCCCGGTCACCAAAGACCAGCACGCCGCCAAGCCCCGGCTCGATTGCCGTCAGGATCATGGCGCGTTTCATGTCGTCCTGACCGACGATGGCGGAAAACGGAAAGGCTGCGGTCATTGTTCTTCCTTGATATGCTCGAGTGGGCTCGTCCCGCCCCATGTACCCCGTTCGCCAATCACGCGAAACCGGGCGTAAAGCTCTTCGCGAAACCAATCGCCGTCGCGCACGGCGGCGATGGCGCGGGCATGTGGGCCATCGCGGCGGGCGAAGTCTGCCATGCTTTGGCTGTCGGGCCAGATCGAGAATGTCACCTGATGCAGGAGAGGCACCTCTCCTACGCCGATCTTGAAGGCGACGTTGGGGTCGGCACCGATCACGGCGCTGATATCGGGCACGCGCCGCCAGAATTTCAAGGCCTTGCGCGGGCGCACAGAGGCGCGGGTCAGGGCCGCGAGGGGGCCTTTCTCTACGGGCGTGGTGATCTCGAACGGCGTATCACCGGCCCATTGCCCGCGCACCGAAGTGGGGGAGAGAAAGAGCGTCCAGCTTTCGCTGGCGCGCGCGAGATAGCGGCGAAAGACGCCTGCGCCCTTGGTCTGCGCACGGGCTGTGGCGGCATCGGGCCAGACCGCAAGAATCGCATAGACACCGGTGTTGGGAATGGGGGTGAACCCCTCGCCCGTGCCTGATCCCAGCAATTTCCAAAAGCCGATACCCGGCACGCCCGGCAGCATGAAGCGCGCAGCGCCCATCATCGTCAGCGCCCAGAGCCGGTCAATGCCGCGGGAAAAGCGAAAGAAGCTGAGGCTGACGGTTTGAATGGCACCGCTCCTTGAGGGACTGTAAGGCAAGTTTGACATGGTTTTGACCCCAAGAAAAGAGGTGCGAGAAAGGATTGTCAATTAAACTAGACACCTGTAGTCTGAACCTATGTTGACAAGAGTCGATCCGCGCCTGATTGAACAGGCCACACGCGCCGATGCCCCGCATGCGCTGGTCATTGGGGCGGGATTGGGCGGTCTGGCCTCGGCCATGCGGCTTGGGGCCAAGGGATACCGGGTCACGGTTCTGGATCGTCTGGATAGCCCCGGGGGGCGCGGCTCTAGTATCACCAAGGACGGGCACCGGTTCGATCTTGGGCCGACCATCGTGACCGTGCCGCAACTCTTTCGCGAACTCTGGGCCGCCTGTGGGCGGGATTTTGACACAGATGTCGATCTGCGCGCCCTTGATCCGTTCTATGAAATTCGCTGGCCGGATGGCAGCACCTTTACCGCGCGGCAGGACCGCGATGCCATGCGCGCCGAGGTCTCTCGCCTCTCGCCGGGTGATCTGGCGGGCTATGACCGCTTCGTCAAGGATAGCGAGGCGCGGTATTGGTTCGGGTTCGAGGACCTGGGGCGCAGGTCCATGCATCGCTTGGGCGATCTGATCAAGGTCCTGCCAAAGTTCGCCTGGTTGCGGGCGGATCGGTCAGTCTATGCCCATGCGGCGGGGCGGATGAAAGACGAACGCCTGCGTATGGCGCTGTCGTTTCATCCGCTGTTCATCGGCGGTGATCCGTTCAACGTAACGTCGATGTATGCGCTTGTGAGCCATCTCGAAGCGGCTTTTGGCGTGCATTATGCCATCGGTGGCGTCGATGCGATCGCCCGCGCCATGGTAGGCGTGATCGAGGGACAGGGCGGGGTCATCCGGCAGGGGGCCGAGGTTGATGAAATCGTTATCAAAGAGGGCCGGGCCACGGGGGTGCGGCTGAGCGGCGGCGAGGGGATCAGCGCCGATATCGTGATCTCCAACGCCGATGCGGGCCATACCTATGACCATCTTTTGCGCAATCACAAAAAGCGGCGCTGGACCACGGCGCGACTGAAGCGGTCGCGCTGGTCGATGAGCCTGTTCGTCTGGTATTTCGGCACGACAGGCACGCGGGAGATGTGGCGCGATGCAGGCCATCACACCATTCTCAACGGTCCCCGATACAAGGGGCTGGTGCGCGACATCTTTCGGCGCGGCGTTCTGGCCGATGACATGAGCCTTTATGTGCACCGCCCCTCTGTGACCGATCCGGGTGTGGCGCCCGAAGGTGGCGATACGTTTTATGCGCTCAGCCCGGTGCCGCATCTGGGCCATTCAAATCCGGTGGATTGGGCGGCCGAAGCCGAGCCCTATCGCCAAAAGGTGCAAAAGGTGCTGGAGGATCAGTTGCTTCCGGGGCTTGGGGCGCATCTGTCTGCCTCTGAGGTGTTCACGCCCGAGACATTCCGCGACCGATATCTTAGCCCGCATGGCGCTGGCTTCTCTATCGAGCCACGCATCCTGCAAAGCGCGTGGTTTAGGCCTCATAATGTCAGCGAAGAGGTGCGGGGCCTCTATCTGGTGGGCGCGGGCACGCATCCCGGGGCTGGATTGCCGGGGGTGATTTCGAGCGCCGAAGTTCTGGCGCAACTGGTGCCGGATGCGGTGCCGGTCGGGGTGATGCCATGATTGCGCCGCAGGATCTGGCGCATTGTACCGAGGCGATCCGCCATGGATCGCGGTCTTTTCACGCCGCCTCCAAGCTCTTGCCGCGGCGGGTGCGTGATCCGGCCTTGGCGCTTTACGCGTTCTGCCGTCTGGCGGATGACGCGGTGGATGAGAATCGCGAAAAGGCGGCGGCGGTGCTGTCGCTGCATGAACGGTTGGATTTGGTCTATGCGGGCAGGCCCCGCAATGCGCCGGCTGATCGTGCCTTTGCCGCGATCATAGACGGGTTTGACATGCCACGCGCTTTGCCCGAAGCGCTGCTCGAAGGGTTGGCTTGGGATGCCGAAGGGCGCCGTTACGAGACCCTGTCCGAGCTGCGGGCCTATTCGGCGCGGGTCGCCTCTGCGGTGGGGGCGATGATGTGCGTGCTCATGCGGATGCGCGAGCGCGATGCTCTGGCGCGGGCCTGTGATCTGGGCGTGGCGATGCAATTGACCAATATCGCCCGAGACGTGGGCGAGGATGCGCGCGAAGGGCGGCTATACCTGCCGCTCGAGTGGCTGTCTGAGGCTGGCATGACGCCGGAGACCTTCTTGCGTGCACCGGCCCCGGATGCCGAGGTGCGACGGATGGTGCGCCGCCTGCTGATGGAGGCGGACACGCTTTATGCCCGCTCTGAGGCGGGGATTGCTGTGCTGCCACTTTCTGCGCGGCCCGGAATTTATGCTGCGCGCTATATCTACGCGGGCATCGGCGCGCAGGTGCGCGGCGCAGGCCACGACAGTATCACGCGCCGCGCGCGCACCAATAGCACGCAAAAACTGGGCTGGTTGATGCTGGCGCTGCTGCGGGCGGCGGGCAGTGTGATCCTGCCCGGCTCGCCCGTGATCTATGCCAAGGCGCTGCCCGAGACGGAATATCTGGTGCGTGCTGCGGCACAGGACGCACCGCGCGCCGCCGATTGGAGCGATACGCTCTATGAGGCGCTGGCGCGTCTTAAAGCGCAGGACGTCGCGCGCGAAGCGGGCTTGAGCCGAGATGTCGGGCGGGTTAGAGAGACCGCATGATATGGCTCATTTTCGGGATTTTTCTGGCGGCTTGTTTCGCAGCAGGCTCGACAGGCGGGCTGTTTCCGCCGGGCGATTGGTATGACCGGCTGAAAAAGCCGTGGTGGACGCCGCCCAACTGGCTGTTTCCAGTGGCTTGGACCACACTCTATATCTGCATGGCGGCGGCAGGGGCGCGGGTGGCGGTAAGCCCCGACAACGGCATTGCTATGGCGCTCTGGTCGTTGCAAATCGCGCTGAACGGGCTGTGGACGCCGGTCTTTTTCGGGCTGCAACGGATGCGGTTAGGGCTGATTGTGCTCTGCGCACTTTGGGCTTCGGTGGCGCTCACATTGGTGGCGCTCTGGTCGGTGGACTGGATCGCGGGGCTGCTCTTTGTGCCCTATCTGACATGGGTCAGCGTGGCGGGCATGCTCAATCTTGCGGTGCTGCGGCTGAACCCGGATGCGGCGCGGTAACCTGCTTTGCAATTCACAACCGGGCTCTGCACAGAAAAGCCCTATCCTATGGCCGTGAAATTGCTCTAGGCTCCCCCGAAAAGGGAGGAAGGGCACCATGCCGCAGAACGAGGTCAAGCCGCTGGGCGTGCCGGAGATGGGCGATGTCCGTTTTGACATGCTGGCAGAGGCGCTGCGCCGGGGCTGGTCGGACATGCGCCGCGCGCCGGGCTTTGCGGTGATCTTTGCAGGGGTTTATGTGGGAATCGGGCTGATTCTTGCGTGGATTACATGGGTCACGGGCAAAAGTTACTGGCTGATCTTTGCTGCTGTGGGCTTTCCCCTAGTGGGGCCTTTCGCGGCGGTGGGGCTCTACGAAGTCAGCCATCGCCTGAGCATGGGGCGGGCGCTGGTGGCGTCAGAGATTTTCGGCGTCATCGCCCATCAGAGACGGCGGCAATTGCCTTCGATCTGCGCCATCATCATCATGGTGTTCCTGTTCTGGTTCTTTCTGGCGCATATGATTTTCGCCCTGTTCCTGGGGCTATCGACCATGACCAATGTCTCAAGCTCGCTGGAGGTCTATTTCACGCCGGAGGGGCTGAGCATGTTGGCGGTGGGCACAGGCGTGGGCGCGGTCTTTGCCCTGTTGCTATATAGCCTGACGGTGGTGTCGCTGCCCCTGTTGCTGGACCGGGAGGTTGATTTTGTCACCGCGATGCTGACAAGCCTGCGGGTGGTGATCGAAAATCCGCTGCCGATGCTGGTCTGGGCAGCCCTAGTGGCGGGGCTGACATTTCTGGCGATGTTGCCTGCGTTTCTGGGGCTTTTCTTTGCGCTGCCGCTCTTGGGCCATGCGACATGGCATCTCTATACGCTGATTTGCGAGGCGGGGGGCGCTGCCCCCCGGACCCCCTGGAGTATTTGAGCCATAAAGAAACGGGGTGGGCGCGCTATGCCTCGCGACCATGGGCGACAAGGCGGGCGTGAAGACGCGCGGCCTCGAGCGCCCCGGCTTCGAGTGCGAAGATATAGGCATGGGTGAGAAAAAAGCAGGCGGCATCAAGCGTATTGGCCCGGTCCGCCGCCTGCGTATAGAGCGAGATCAGCGCTGCCCGGTCGCCTGTTGCATGGGCGCGGATCATCGCACTGTCGAGATCAGTCATTCCGCCGCGCGGCCCATGGCGCGATGTGCCTCGACGCGGCCTGCGACCCAATCGTGAAAGCAATGCGTGGGGCTATCCATCACCGGAGAGAAACGCCCGCCGTCGAAATAGGGGGCGTGGCGGCCGCGCTGCATGCCTTCGACGACAAAGATATCCTCTTCGAACACGGTTTTCCAAAGCTGGGTATTACGCAGGCGTAGCCCACCATCGGCATTGGGAACCGAGTAATAGAGGTGGATATGTTCGACGGTGCGCTCGGGGCCCTTCGGCTCTAGTATGATGACAAAGGCGTGGTCGCGGTGCACGCCCAAAAGGACGTTGGGGTAGGCCGCGACATATTCAGCCTGTTCGTTCCATTTCGCGCCCACTTCGGCGAAATCAGGGAAGGTCTGGCCGGTTTCATTGGTCAATTGGCGGTAGACCATGGTGCCCTGACCCGAATACGCGCCCGGTTTCTCGATGTGGTAATGATCTTCAAGCCGGGAATAGCTGTTGAGACCGGGGTGAACCCAAGGCAGGTGATAGCTCTCACAGTAATTTTCGACGGCGAGCTTCCAGTTCGTTTGCACCTCAAGCGTAAAGCGGCTGTCAGCACCGCCATGATAGACCGGCAGATCGAATTCGCCCCAGCGGGCGATGAGATCGGCCATGGCCACGTCGAACGCAGGGGCATCGCCCGAGACATTGATCCAGACCACATCGCGCCAGATATGGCTGCGAATCTCGGTCAGGCCCAACTCGTCGCGCTTGATGCTGGCGTGGGTGTTATGCCCCGGTCCGCCGACATGCGGGGTAGAGACCAATGCGCCCTTGGTGGAATAGCACCACGAATGATAGGGGCAGCGGATGGCCCCCTCGATCTTGCGCGGTTCCTCGACAAGGATCATGCCGCGATGGCGGCAGATGTTCTGGAAAACGCGGACCTCACCGTCCTTGTCGCGCAAAAGCAGGAGCGGCATGCCAAGAAATTCCAGCGGCTTGGCGTCACCCGGTTCCGGCACATCGGCCCCCACGGCAAGCCCGGCCCATTGGCTGAAGAGAAGCGCATGCTTTTCTTCCTCAAACACGGCGGGGTCGATGTAATGGGCGTTGGGCAGGCCGTTGGCCTGCTCTACGGGCGTGCGGACATTCGTGAGATCAGTCAGCGCGGGCATTGGGCGTCTCCGGGGTTGGGGCTGGTGCATACTCTGCCAGAGCCCCAACCCCGAACGCGCCTATCTGCGACGCGGCGCGTCTATCCCGCGACAAGCCTGCGATTGTGGCCCCTGTCAGAGACCGCGCGGCAGGGCGGCCACGCCGGTGCGGGCCATTTCTACCAGACCCAGAGGACGCATCAACTCGGCGAAGGCGTCGATTTTTTCAGGCGCGCCGGTGATTTCAAACACAAAGCTGGTGAGCGTGCTGTCCACCGCATTGGCGCGGAAGATATCGGCCAGACGCAGCGCCTCGACGCGCTTGTCGCCGCTGCCCTCGACCTTGAGCAGCGCCAATTCGCGCTCGACGCTGAGGCCTTCCACGGTAAGGTCATTGACCTTGTGCACGGGCACGATACGGCCAAGCTGCGCCTTGATCTGTTCGATCACCTGCGGCGTGCCGGTGGTCACGATGGTGATCCGGCTGGTGTGGCCGGTATGGTCCACCTCGGCCACTGTCAGGCTGTCGATGTTATAGCCTCGGCCGGAAAAAAGACCGATGACACGGGCCAGAACGCCGGGTTCGTTATCGACCAGAACCGCCAGCGTATGGGTTTCCTGCACATCCGAAAAGGTTGGGCGCAGGTTATAGGCGGAGTGTTTGGACGAGCCTTTTTTGATTTGCAGGGGGGACATTATGCAGTTCCTTCTTGTCGGGCTTTGGCGGCTGTTGGGGGGGCGCCCACCCTAGGGGATGGGCGCAGGGTGGGTGAACCCACCATCACACCAGAACGGCACCGCCCTCTTTGATGGCATCCTTGGTCGAGGCCTCACCCAAAATCATCTTGTTATGCGGCTCGCCGGACGGGATCATCGGGAAGCAGTTTTCATGCTTTTCCACGAGGCAATCAAAAATCACCGGCCCGTCATAATTGAGCATTTCCATGATCGCGTCATCAAGATCGGCAGGGTCGTTGCACAGGATGCCCTTGGCCCCAAAGGCCTCGGCCAGTTTTACGAAATCGGGCAAGGATTCCGACCAGCTTGAGGAGTAGCGCTCTCCGTGCAGCAATTCCTGCCATTGACGGACCATGCCCAAACGCTCGTTGTTGAGGATGAACTGTTTGACGGGCAGGTGGTACTGCATCGCCGTACCCATTTCCTGCATGTTCATCAGCCAAGACGCCTCGCCCGCGACATTGATCACGAGCGCCTCGGGATGGGCGATCTGGACGCCGATAGAGGCCGGAAAGCCGTATCCCATGGTGCCAAGCCCGCCAGAGGTCATCCAGCGGTTCGGATCGTTAAAGCCGAGATACTGCGCCGCCCACATCTGATGCTGGCCCACCTCGGTGCAGATATAGCGGTCGTGATCTTTGGTCAGCGCTTCGAGCCGGGCAAGCGCGTATTGCGGTTTGATGGTCTTGCCCTTTTGGGTGAACTTGAGGCAGTCCACCTTTTTCCACTCATTGATGCGCTCCCACCATTTGGCGATTGCCTCACGGTTGACCTTGGCACCGCGCGCCTTCCAAACCTCGAGCACATCGGACAGAACATTGGCGATGTCGCCGACAATCGGAATATCGGCGCGGATCACCTTGTTGATCGACGAGGGGTCGATGTCGATATGCGCCTTGATGCTATCCGGGCTAAAGGCATCGAGCCTGCCGGTGATCCGGTCGTCAAAGCGCGCGCCAATGTTGATCATGAGGTCGCAGCCATGCATGGTCATGTTGGCCTCATAAAGCCCATGCATGCCCAGCATGCCGATCCAGTTCTTGCCATTGGCAGGATAGGCCCCCAGACCCATCAGGGTGGATGTGGTGGGAATGCCGGTCGCTTCGACCAATTCGCGCAAAAGGCGCGTGGCCTCTGGGCCAGAGTTGATGACACCGCCACCGGTATAGAACACGGGGCGCTTGGCCTTTTCCAAGGCCGCGACCAGATCGGTGATGCCTTCGATGTCGCCTTTTACGCGGGGCTGGTAATGCGACACGCGCGCCTGATGCGGTGCCGTATAGGTGGCCGAGGCGAATTGGACGTCCTTCGGGATATCAACCAGAACCGGGCCAGGGCGGCCGGTGGTCGCAACATGAAACGCCTGATGCAGCGTATCCGCCAAGCGGGCGGTGTCGCTTACCAACCAGTTGTGCTTGGTGCAGGGGCGGGTAATGCCGACGGTATCGGCCTCTTGAAAGGCATCATTGCCGATCATGAAGGTTGGCACCTGTCCGGTCAGCACCACCAGCGGGATGGAATCCATCAACGCATCAGTCAGGCCTGTCACCGCGTTGGTTGCCCCCGGACCAGAGGTGACAAGAACCACGCCCGGTTTGCCGGTCGAGCGCGCATAGCCTTCGGCGGCATGCACTGCGGCCTGCTCGTGACGCACCAGAATGTGGCGGATGTCATTTTGCTGAAAGATTTCGTCGTAAATGGGTAGTACGGCACCGCCGGGATACCCGAATACGACATCCACGCCCTGATCCTTGAGGGCTTGGACCACCATTTTCGCTCCGGTCATCTGACGTGTCATGTGCTCGTGCTCCGTATATGACGTCAATTCAAGTCGCATAAAAAAGCCCCCGGTTTTCCGGGGGCGCATGGGGGACCCGAAGGGTGTCCGTTACCGGCCCATGCGCCACTTACCTACGATGAATACGAGTGTGTCCATGCGGGCGACTCCGTTCTGCGTGGCCGGGACATTAGGTGCGGGGGCAGGGGGCGTCAAGCCGATTTGGTGGATAAAATGTCGCAAAACGGGATGAAATCTTTGCATTTGTTGCGCAAAAAGAGGCGCGGACGTGTGTTTCCCGTTTTGAGTGCATGTCAGGGCCGCATTTTTCGGGAATCGCCCCGTGATGCTGGGGCCATGCGCGCGGCTTTCATCTGGCCTAAAATACCTCGGGGGTTTGGGGGCTGGCCCCCAAACTGGCCGCAGGGATCAAATGCGCACCCCGGTGCCCTGCAAAACGCCATGTTCGAGCGCATAACGGGTCAGCCCCGCCGTTGAGGCGATACCAAGCTTGCGCTTGATGTTCTTGCGATGCGTCTCGACCGTGCGCACGGAAATATCGAGCGCTTGCGCCACATCTTTGTTGGATTTGCCTTGGGCCAGTTGCAGCAGGATCGTCTGCTCGCGGTTGGTCAGCTGTTCGCGCTCGGGGTTTTCATAGGGCTCAAGCGAGCCTTTGGCCCCGGTGCACAGATAGCGTTGCCCGGTCATCACAGCGTCTATGGCGCGTTTGATCTCATCCGTGGGCACATCCTTGAGCACATAGCCCGCCGCGCCATGGCTGAGCGCTGAGGAAATATACTCGGGGCTGTCATGCATGCTCAGGATCAGGATGCGGGTCTCGGGGCGTTTCTCGAGGATGATTTCTGTCGTGGTCAGCCCCCCTAACCCCGGCATGTTGAGGTCAAGCAGGATCACATCGGGCGCAAGGCTCTCGACCCGGTCGATGATGGCCTGACCGTTGCCCAGCGTGGCCAGGATTTCGACATCCTCATAGCTTTCGAGAATGGATTGGATGCCTTCGGCGACCATTGGGTGGTCGTCCACGATTACGATCCGGATCGGTCTTGGGCTCATACGCGGGCCTTTTCCTTGGGGTTTGGCCGCTCTTGTGGCGGCAGAAGGTGTGTGAGGGGCACATTGGCTTCGATGGTCGTTCCGGTTTTCCCCGAGATCACGGTCAGCGTGCCGTCCAACTGTTCGACACGTTCCTGCATGTTGCGCAGGCCAAGCCCGCCGCCGGGCGTGCCCGAGGGTTTGGCGCGGTCGAGGCCGCAGCCATTATCCGCAATGCGCAGCGTGGCGCCATGTGTATGGCCGCGCACATCAACGGTCACGCGGGTGGCGCCGGAATGACGCTCGATATTCGTGAACGCCTCTTGAGCGACACGGTAGAGCGCAATCTTGGCTTCGTCATCCAGCCGGTTGCGGAAAACCACGGTGCTGAATTCGGTCGTGATGCCGGTGCGTTTGCCAAACTCTTCGGCAAGGGTTTTGAGGGCGGGGCCAAGGCCCAGATCATCCAGCACACCGGGGCGTAGGTCGCGGCTGATGCGGCGAACCTCTTGAATGGCCCCAGAGAGATGGGTGATACCCCGTTCCAGCGTGTCGGCGGCGCGGGCGTCGCCCGCCGCCAGCCGCCGCTTGGCGGTATCGAGCGCATAGCGCACGCCAACAAGAATTTGGCTGATACCGTCGTGGAGTTCGCGCGCAACGCGGCGGCGCTCTTCTTCTTGGGCATCAAACACCCGCTGTGTCAGCTTCTTGAGCTTGGCATCGGCAAGGCGACGTTCGCGGATGTTGATAAAAAGACCGGAGACAAAGACCAGTAACAGCGCTGCCAGCATCGCGGCACCGATATAGAAGAAGGTGCGCTCTACCCGCGCTTCGACCATCTGGCGAGAGGCCGTGACAGTGGCCACCACATCGTCGATGAAAACGCCCGTGCCCACCGCCCATCGCCAGTCCTGGAGCCCGATGACATAGGTCACCATCTGCGCACGCTCGCCGGTCGAGGGTTTTGGCCATTCATAGCTGTGATAGCCACCGCCGGTGCGCGCCAGCCGGATCAACTCATCGGTGATGGGCTGGCCGCCTTCATCCTCCAGCCCCGTCCAGTTGCGGCCGATAAGTTCGGTGCGGCGGGGACTGACAAGGTTGGTGCCGTCATAGTTGAACACAAAAAAGTATCCGTCCTGACCATAGAGCATGCCCGCGAGGATCTGGCTGACCTGTTCCATCGCGGCTTCGTCATTCGGGGCCGCGCGCCCGTAGATGTTCACAAAGGCAGTTCTGGCGATGGAGAGGTAATTCTTGAGCTCCGCACGCTTGGCCTCGATCAGTTGCGCCTCAAGCGTTTCGATCTCGCGTTCTGCCAGTTGACGCGATTGAAGCGTGACGACGACAGAAATCGCCAGCGCCGTCAGGATCAGCGGCAGGGTGGCGATCAGAAAAAGCTTTTGGCCATAATTAAGCCGGATGCGGGCGAAGAGGCGTTGCATGGATCAGCGATAGGGCCAAATGCGCGGCATTTCCAGCCTCTCGTGTATCAGTGCTCGGGCGGGCGCCAATCGGCGGGGGGCACATCGCCGCGGCGCAGGCGCAGCGCAAGCCCCAAGGCCACGCCCACCCCGATGGCAACTGTCAGGTCCGCCAGAACGGTCAGCACAAGCGTCAGCACAAGCAGCACGCGGTCCGAGGGACGGTCGGCCATGTAACCGCGCCATTTATGCGGCTCTGACATATTCCATGCGATCAATATCAAGAGCCCGGCAAGGGCGGGCATGGCGAAATACCCTGCCAAGGGCGCTGCAAGCAGCATCACAAGCAAGATCACCAGCGCATGGATCATGCCCGCAACGGGCGTGCGCCCACCGGCGCGCACATTGGTGGCGGTTCGGGCAATCGCGCCCGTGGCAGGCAGCCCACCAAAGAGCGCCGAGCCGATATTGGCCACGCCATTGGCCACGACCTCGGCATTGGGTTGCGATTTGTCGCCGATCATCCGGTCGGCCACGGCTGCGGAAAGAAGCGATTCCACGCCCGCCAAAAAGGCGATGATAAGGGCGGATGGCAGAAGGTCGATCATCCGCGAAAGGCTGAGATCCGGCACCACGGGCAGGTTGGGCGTATTGGGCAGCGGACCAAAGCGAGAGAGAAGCGTATCCACTGGCAGATGCCAAAGCGCCACTGCGGCCGAGGTCAGCCCGACCGCCACGATCAGCCCCGGATACCGAGGCGCTGCGCGACGCAGCCCCACGATCAGCACCATGGTTGCCAATCCGATCACCAGCGCTTGTGGGTTGAACGTGTCGCGCGCCTGCCAGAGCGTTTCGATCTTTTCAAGAAATTCGGCCGGAAGGCTTGTCGTGGTGAGGCCCAGAAAATCCTTGATCTGGCTGGTGGCAATGATGATGGCAATACCGATGGTAAAGCCGTTGATCACCGCCTCAGGGATGTGACGCACAAGGCTGCCGGCACGCAACCGACCCGCGACCACAAGGATCACGCCAGCCATCAGCGTGGCGATGATCAGCCCGTCCTGCCCGTGTTCGGCGATAACGCCGTAAACCACCACGATAAACGCACCGGTGGGTCCGCCGATCTGAACCCGGCTGCCCCCCAAGGCCGAAATAAGGAAGCCCGCGATAATCGCCGTTGTCAGCCCTGATGCCGGGTCAGCGCCCGACGCGATGGCAATGGCGATGCTGAGCGGCAGCGCCACCATAGCCACGCTGATCCCTGCGAAGAGGTCCGCACGGAACAGGGCCCCGGTATAGCCCGGTAGGGTGGTGAACAGCTTGGGTGTCATGTGCGAATCTCAACACCCGCGCCGATCCGGTTTCAAGCACAAAGAGCGGGCAGCGTGCACAATTGCATGCAAAGTCAGTGTGTGACCCCGGAAATCATCACGGAAAGTTTGAGACTCGCCACGGTTTCTACGCAGTAGTCGGTATTTGCAGATGCAAAACCCGTCGCTAAGGTCTGCCCACTACACAGGGTCCGGGTGCTGCCAAAGAGGTGGCGGCACTGTCATAAAAATGGGGAGGAAACCAAATGGATCGTCGTTCTTTTCTGAAAAATACCGCTTTGGGTGGCGGCGCTGCTGTTGCGGCTTCGACGCTGGCCGCGCCGCTTTATGCGCAAGGTGCGCGCAATCTGACCATGGTCACGACATGGGGCAGGGGCCTTGCGGGCGTGTTTGACGCCGCGCAGCGGGCCGCCGACAATATCAACGGCATGGCCGATGGCAGCATCGTGATCGACGTGAAAGGTGCCGGTGAACTGGTGGGCGCGTTCGAAGTGTTCGACGCTGTGACCGCGGGTCAGGCTGACATGTATCACGGGGCCGATTACTATTTCGTTGGCCAGCACCCGGCTTATGGCTTCTTCACCTCGGTGCCCTTTGGCATGACCGCGCAGGAATTGGTGAACTGGTACTACCATGACGGCGGTGCCGCGCTTCACGACGAGCTGGGTCAGATCTTTGGTCTCAAATCCTTTCTTGCGGGCAACACCGGCGCGCAGGCAGGTGGCTGGTTCTCGAAAGAGATCAACGGGCCAGAGGATTTCAACGGTCTCAAGTTCCGGATGCCCGGCCTGGGCGGTCTTGCGCTGGGCAAACTGGGGGCGAGCGTGCAGAACATTCCGGGTGCCGAAGTCTATCAGGCGCTGGCCTCGGGTGCCATCGACGGCACCGAGTGGATCGGTCCCTGGGCCGATGAAAAGGCCGGGTTCCAAGAGATCACCAAGTTCTATTACACCGCTGGGTTCCACGAGCCGGGTGCGGGCCTGTCGATCGGTATGAACCGCGAAGTGTTCGAGAGCCTGACCCCGGCCCAACAGAAGATCATCGAGATCGGCTGTGCCGAAGCGCATCAGTGGAATCTGGCACAGTTCCTGTCCAACAATTCGTCGGCCTTGCAACGCCTGCAATCCAATGGCGTCAAGACGCTGGAGTTCCCCGATAGCGTCTGGGATGCCTTTGGCCAAGCGTCTGACGCCGTGCATCAGGAAAACATGGGCGATGAGATCTACAAGCGCGTCTATGACAGCTACATGGCATCCATGAGGTCTTCGTCGGCTTGGATCAACAAGTCTGACGGGGCCTATACCGCGCAGCGCGACCGCGTTCTGGGCTAAGTCCCGGCAGGTTGGTTTGATTGGCAGGTCCCGGTTGCCGGGGCCTGTCACAATCGGATAACGGGCCACGCGGGCCCGCAGCACCGCGTGTCAGGGGGACAGGATGCTGGACGCAGTTCTCTGGATTTTCCAGAATATCGGCATGGCCTTTTACAATTTGGCCTATGCCATCAGCCATCCCGCTAGCTGGCTGGATTGGTCCGATAAAGAGGCGATCATGCGGGTCGTCTATTACGGTGGCTCGGTCGAGTTCTTCTTTGTGGCATTCACGGTGTTTCTTGTGATTACCGCCGTGGGCTTGTGGAAGAACGCTTTTCTATGGGGCTGTGTGCGCGGGCTAGAGGGGATGGCCAATACGGTTGGCCGCTTTGCCGCTTGGGCCGGGCTGATCATGGTGATCCAGCAAATCCTAATCGTGTTTATCCAGCGCATCTTTGCGCGCCCGGATATGGTGTTTGGCATCGGTATTCCGCTGCAACTCGACATCAGTTGGTATTCCGAAGAACTTAAACTTTACAACGCGCTGATCGTGACGCTCTGCGCCACATATACCTTTGTCCAAGGCGGGCATGTGCGGGTTGACCTGATCTATGCGCCGGTCAGTCACGCCACCAAAAAGATCATTGATATGGTGGGCAGTCTGATTTTCATGATGCCGATGGCGGTGTTGACGTGGATGTATGGCTGGTTCTTCATGTGGCGGCATTTGATCGTGCCCAACCCTTCGGCCAGCGAGACGCTGGACCGGCTCTTGATGAAATCCCGCGCGCTGCGCTGGAATGTTGAAACCATCGGGTTCAGCCCCAACGGTTTCAACGGCTATTTCCTCTTCAAGGTGTTGCTGGTGCTTTTTGCGGGGATGGTGTTCCTGCATGCGATGGCGTTTTTCTGGCGCTCTTATCTGGAGTTCAAGGAAGGCCCCGACAGTCTGGGCAAATACCTCGACCGCGACACGCTGGGTCAGGGCGAAGAAGCCTTTGAAGGCACACATTAAAGGGGCAGGGACCAATGCTATTCGGACTTGACGGGGTCGAGATCGGGCTGATCATCGTATTTCTATGCCTCTTTGGGGGCATTCTATCCGGCTTTCCCGTGGCCTTTGCCATTGGGGGTGCGGGCGTCGTGGCGTTTGGCATTATTGCCGGTTTAGACAGCGCAGGGCTGCTCATCCATCAGGCCATCGACACATCGAGTGAAGCCTATAATGCCATCGTGGCCAGCGGTGTGAGGCCCGATGCGATTTCGGTGTTCCGATACCCGGATTTGCCGCGTGCCGCGCAGCCGGTGTTTCCGCAGGGCTGGGAAGTGGCGCTGGATCGCAACGTATCGTTCCTTGTGAACCGGATCAACGAACGGGTTCTGGCGGGGGCCTCTATCGAGACGCTGCTGGCAGTGCTGATGTTCGTGATGATGGGCATCACGCTGGAACGCTCCAAGATCGCCAACGATCTTTTGACCACGATGTCGCGGGTGTTTGGCCCGCTGCCGGGCGGTCTGGCGGTATCGGTCGTGGTGGTGGGGACCTTCCTTGCGGCGTCGACCGGGATTGTGGGCGCAACTGTGGTAACCATGGGCCTTTTGAGCCTGCCCACGATGCTGCGCGCGGGCTATAGCCCACAACTGGCGACGGGGGTTATCGCGGCCTCGGGGACGCTGGGGCAGATTATCCCCCCCTCTATCGTGATCGTGCTTTTGGGCACGCTGGCCGGGGATCTCTATTCCGTGGCGCAGGAAAACCGGGCGCAAGCCGTGGGCTGCACCGATGCGCTGACCTATCTGGGCGAACCGGCAGTGGTCTCGGTTGGCACGCTCTTTCAGGCGGCGCTCTTGCCGGGTGTCATGTTGGCTTTGCTCTATGGGCTATACGCTTTTGGCTACGCGCTGGTGAACCCGTCCAAGGCCCCGGCGGTGCAGATCGCCAGTGGCCCACGCGGCGAGGTGATTACCCGCGGTGAGGGGTTCACGTGGTTTCTGGGTGTTCCGGTGGCCTTGATTGCCGGGGTGATGCTGTTCTCGACATTGGGGGTGGTCGGCAGTCAGAGCCTGATTGTGGACAGTTTCAGCGATCAGGGCAGTTCCGCGTCGCTGCGTACCAATGTAAGCCCCGAGTGTCAGGCGGCGATGATCGAATTGCACGGGCAATCCAAATGGGATGCGGCGGTGGCCGAGCAGCAGACGATTGATGCCGCCGGTGGGGTGGCGGCAAGCGTGCGACTGACTCCAGAAGAAATTGCCGCGCTGCGTGCACAGAAAGAGGTGGATGCCGCCCCCATCGGCACAGGGGTGGCCACGTTGATGGTGATGCTGGCCCTGACGCTGGCGGTGGCACGGGGCGTCGCTCCTTCGGCCAATCCGGCTCCGCTCTTGATCGGGGCGCTTGGTATCTTGCTTGGGCTTTTGGTGGATATCGCGCTCATCCGCCCGTCGACCTCTGCGGGGGTAACCGTGCTGTTGTTGCTCATCCCATTGGCCATGGCCTGCTACGGCTGTGCCCACGGTGCGGTGCGGATGGCCAAGAACGATTTGATCCGCGTTGTCTTTCCGCCTTTGGTGTTGATCGTGGCGGTTCTGGGCTCGATCCTCGGTGGGATCACCAACCCGACCCCGGCGGCAGCGCTGGGGGCAGGCGGGGCCATCATGCTTGCGGCCTATCGCAAGCTGCGCGATCAGGACCGGTCGCCCAAGATCATCATCCTTGCCACCTTGGCGGTGGTTCTGTCGATCCTGATCGGCATCAACTTTGACCTCCGGATCAATCAGGGCGGAGTGAGTTTTGAATCTTGGGTGGCGTTCTTCTTTGCCTATGCCGCCTATCTCTATGCGGTGTTCGGGCTCTTGTTCGCCTGCTGGGTGCTTTACACCGGTGGTGTGCTGACGCCGGTGGTGCGCGAGACGGCCAAGGTCACAAGCATGGTCTTTACCATCTTGATCGGTTCGCAACTCTTGAACCTTGTGGTCATCAGCTTTGGCGGTGAACATTACATTCAGGAATTCCTCAAGAGCTTTGACAATGAGCTCAAGGTTTTCCTGATCGTGATGCTGGTGCTCTTCGTGCTGGGCTTCGTGCTCGATTTCCTTGAGATCATCTATATCGTCATCCCCATCGTGGGGCCGGTGATCTATGGCGGAACGTTTGATCCAAAATGGGTGACGATCATGATCGCGGTCAATTTGCAGACTTCGTTCCTGACCCCGCCTTTTGGATTTGCGCTGTTTTATCTGCGCGGCGTTGCACCAAAGGAGGTCACAACGGGCCATATCTATCGCGGGGTTATCCCCTTTGTGCTGATACAGGTTGGGGCGCTTGGCATTTTGTGGTTCTTTCCGTCGATTGTCACGATTGTCCCGGCATTGATGGCGAATTGAGGGTGTCACGCGCTCTGTAAAGAGGGCCCAAGGCACGCTGGAACCAGAGACCCACAGAGCTGACCGCCCCTCACGAGGGGCGGTTTTATCTTTTCCAGGGCAGGCGCAAAGGATCGGACAGACAGTCGAAATTTGGCCTTGTAACTCTCCTACAGGGGCGGCTATACGCGTCAACGGAGCTGTGGCCGAGTGGTCGAAGGCGCTCCCCTGCTAAGGGAGTAGGCCCGGAAGGGTCTCGTGGGTTCGAATCCCATCGGCTCCGCCATTACCCATAGTTTTATTGGGTAAAATCAGTTTTTTTGAATACTACCCCCCTTAAAGCCCCACATAGAAGACGCGCTTACCGGCTTTTGGCTGTCCGATACTAGTCCGAGGCCCAGCCGCTTTGCTCAATCAGCTTTTGTACATCGCGTGTCTGAACAATTAGCTTACCATCACGCGGTATTAAGCAATCAGCCCGTAAATTCTTTGGATGTGGCCTGCTGCCCTGAGAGACCTCGTTCATGAGGTAGCTTTGTTCAGGTTTTGGCGGTCCCTCGAGCTTGCGGCTCTCCTGCTATTTCAGGATAGCGTTGGAAGTCCGTTCGGTCCCATTGTGAGCGACCATCATGCAGGGATAGCCCCGCAGGTCAGCATCTTCTGATCGGGTTGGCAGTTGCCGATAGGCACGCGGATTGATGCCAACCAAACCGCAGGCTCGCCGCAGCCGGCATCCCTTCAGCGTTGATACATCCATCATCTGTTCGGCCAGCAGCTTTTTGAGCTTGGTGTTCTCGGCCTCAAGAGCCTTCAGCCGCTTGGCCCCCGACACGTGCATGCCGCCAAACTTCGCACCCCGGAGAGAGCCTGGTGTATTGACGCATTTCAGTCTGGTTGGGCGGCGCGTTCTAGGGCGGCGTGGTCAACGATCCGCAGACCGCCATAGTCCGTGCGCACCGCGCCGACCTCGATCAGCGTTGCAAAAGCGCGGCGAAAGGCGGCACGGCTCATGCCCGCCATTCTTCCGAGGTCTTCTTGTGTCACCCGGACGGTTCCATCGTCACTTGCCAGACGCAGCAGCATCCGGGCGAACCGGGCCCGCGGGGGTAGAGAAAGCGTCTCGGCGTGGACCCTCAGGGCAAGCATCGTGTTGTTGTGGCTGAGCCTGAAAAAGCATGGCCAATCTTCGGGATTGTTGGCAAGGTTGCGGCGCACGGCGTTGATCGGGATGCGGAAAACGCGGCAATCCGTAGCCGCCGAAACGGTCACGCCCCGGTTCTTTTCCGCCAAAAGCGCCGAGTCGCCGATCCAGAAGCCGGGCTTTGCCCGATAGATGGTCACTTCCTCGTCGCCCCCGATTGCAATCGAAACATCAAGGAGGCCTTGGCCCAAACCAAAGAGCGCGTCCGGGGCATCACCAATCGTATAGATCATTCCGCCGCGCGGAACCGTCATCCAACGACCGGCCATCGCCATGCGGGTCTGGAATGCCAATGGCTGCTCGTGGAGCCAGCCCTCAGTGGGCAAACTGGAGAGCAGACTGGTGGCTTTTTCATCTGATTGCTTCATTCGTCGCAAACCCTCCCCATAAAGTCGGTATGATTCATTAAATACGAATGACGTCTGAATTTCGTTGACAGATATCAATTGGGCTTTCGGGCGGCGAGACGGGTCTGCAGCCGAGGGGGAAAGCTTTCATATCGGAAACGAGCAGGCGACACGTTTTGACCGCAACTGGGGAGCGTGGAGGATGTCTTGGAAAACGTGCATCATTGCCGCGTTGACGGTTTCGCCATTGGCTACGGTGGGGGCAGCGCAAGAAGCATCGTGGGAATTCACCCTCTCTCCGTATGTTTGGACGCCCGGGGCCTCTACATCTATCGAGACTGGTTTTGGCACGATTGACGCCGATGCGGGTGTTGGCGACGTTCTCTCGGCAACTGATTTCGCCTTTATGGGGGTGTTTGAGGCGCGGCGCGGGCCTTGGAGCCTGATCGCCGATCTTGTTTATACCGATCTCTCTGAGCGCCAGAATGCCCCGTTCGGCGCTCTCTTTTCGCGTGCGACGGTGGAAACTGAACTGCGGGTGGCAAGCGGCTATGCGGCCTATCGGCTGAAGGAGGGCGCACAGGTGTCGGTCGATCTGATGGGCGGGTTCCGTGCTGTGAGCGCCGATCTGGATGTGAGGCTCGCACCGGGCACGCTGCCGGGGCAGAGGTTCAACTTGGGTGACACTTGGATTGACCCGGTTCTGGGCGGGCGCATTCGTGTCGCCCTCAACTCGCGTTGGTATCTCACCGCCATGGCCGACTTTGGCGGCTCGGGGGGCGGGGACGACCGCACTTGGCAGGCCGTTGGGATGCTGGGCTACCAGATCAACGACCGTTGGTCGGTGCAGGGCGGTTGGCGCCACATGACGATCGACAGAGAAATCAAGGGACGCGACGTCGAGATTGATCTCGGAGGGCCGCTGATCGGTCTGACCGCACGGTTCTGACATTTGAGGATAACGCAATAAGGAGAGCACAATGACCACAAGGCGCCAATTCATCGGAGCCATCCCCGTTACGGGCGCAGCTTTTGCGCTGAGCGGTGCGCTATTCAACGAGGGGCCAGCCTTGGCTCAGGAAGCGCCGCCACCGCTTGCGGGTCATTTCCACCCCAAAGGCAAGGCGCCCAGCGTTCACACCATCCGGGCGCTCGAGGCGTCAGTGGCAAATCTGCCGCTCTCGGATACGCGGGATTTCGAAGAGCAGGCGCGCGGCTTCCTTGCCCCCCTGCCTGACCTCAAGATCATGGCGGATGCGGGCAACGTCGCCTGGGATCACGAGAGGTTTCTATTCAACGAGACGCAAGAGACCTTTGACAGCATCCATCCCTCACTTCTCCGGATTGCGCGGCTCAACAACAACTATGGGCTCTACGAGGTCATTCCGGGCATCTATCAGGTCCGTGGCCCCGATCTTGCCAATATTACCTTCGTGCGCGGCAAGACGGGCTGGATCATCTTTGACATCATGACAGCGGCCGAGACAGCGCGGGCGTCCTGGGAGTTGTTCCAGCGCGAGGTTGGCGACGGTCTCCCGCTCAAGGCGGTGATTTATTCGCATACGCACGGGGATCACTTTGGTGGGGTGCGTGGCATTGTCAGCGATGAAGAGGTAACCTCGGGCCGGGTCGAAATCATCGCCCCGGGCGGCTTCATGGACTTTACCATCTCGGAAAACGTCTATGCCGGGAATGCGATGAACCGGCGGCTGTTCTACCAATACGGCCTGCTTTTGCCGGTGGCCCCGCACGGGTTTGTAACGCAGGGCCTTGGCCATGTTGTGCCTGCCGGGGCATCCGGGTTGATCGCGCCCACGCGCTCGATCACCGAGCCCATCGAAGAGGTCGAGATCGACGGGTTGCGGATGATCTTTCAGAATACGCCCAACACCGAAGCCCCTCGGGAGATGAACACCTATATCCCCGAGATGAAGGCGCTGTGGATGGCCGAGAACGTGACCGCGACGCTGCACAACATCTACACGCTGCGCGGTGCTCCGGTGCGCGATCCGCTCAACTGGTCGAAATATATCGCCGATGCGCTGTTCCGCTTTGGGCAAGAGGCCGAAGTCATGTTCGCCTCGCATCACTGGCCACGTTGGGGCAACGCGCGCATTCAAGAGGTGCTCCGCGACCAGCGCGATCTCTATGCCAACGCCAATAACCAGGTTCTTCACTACGCCAATCAGGGCGTCACCATCAACCAGATCCACAATGTCTATGAGGTGCCGAAGGGGCTTCAGGCGAAATGGCATTGTCGGGGCTATCACGGCTCTCCTGAACATAACGCCCGTGGTGTGGCACAGCGCTTTCTTGGGTTCTGGGATTGCAACCCTGCAACGTTAATCCCGCTATCGCCCGCCGACTCGGCCCCGCTTTATGTCGAGATGATGGGCGGGTCCGAGCGGATCATCGCGCGCTCGCGCGCCTTGTTTGACGCGGGCGACTACCTGCTTGCCTCGGAGATCATGAACAAGCTGGTTCAGGCGGAGCCGGGCAATGTCGAGGCCAAGGACCTGCTGGCCGACGTCTTTGAACAGCTTGGCTATCAGCAAGAGAATCCGGGGCTGCGCAACAGTTTCCTCGCGGCGGCCTACGAGCTTCGGACAGGTATTCCTCAGGGCGCAACCGCAAGCTCGACCGGGCCGGATATCATTCGGGCCATGTCGACCGAGCTTTTCCTCAACTTCCTTGGCATCCGGATGGACAGCCAAAGGGCGGAGGGGTTGGAATTCAGCATCAATCTTGTGACGCCGGACAATGGTGAGCAGTTCATCGTCGAGTTGCGGAACGCAACGCTGACAAACATTCAGGGGTTCCAGGACCCGGCGGCGGACCTGACGCTGACGATCAACCGTGCCGATCTGGAGGTGACGATGGCGGGGATCAAGCCACTGGAAGAACAGCTTGCCGATGGCACGGCAACGGCCGAGGGCGATCTGGCAATCCTCGGACAGCTTGCGGCGTTGATGGTAGATTTCGATCCAAGGTTCGAAATCATGCCCGGCACCAAGGCAAAATCTGATGCGGCGGATACAGACCCCTACGCGGCTACGGTCGGGGCTGTCATTTCCGAGTAAACCTCTGGTGGTCAGCGCAGGATCATCGCTTGCCACCCCCTTGTTCGCTTGACCTTGCATTCCGGGACGACGGCAGAACGCCGGAGGCGCAGCATCCGCCTTAGGACACCCCGGAGCAGATCAACCTCAAAAAGGAGACGATCCATGCGCCGACATCTTGTCGCTGTGGGCCTCAGCCTCTTGCTTGCTGGCCCATGGGGCGGGCAGGCCTTGGCCCAAGACGCCGAAGAGCTTGCCCAGCAACTGGCAAATCCGGTCGCCTCGCTCATCAGCGTGCCGTTCCAGTTCAATCAGGACGACGGCATCGGACCAAATGGCGATGGATCGCGACTGGTTCTTAACGTCCAGCCGGTTATTCCCTTTTCTATCGGCGAGAATTGGAACCTGATTTCGCGGACGATTGTCCCGATCATCCATCAGGATGATGTCGTGCCTGGATCAGGATCGCAGAGCGGCCTTGGCGACATTCTCCAGAGTTTCTTCTTCTCGCCCAAGGCCCCCACGGCGGGCGGTGTCATTTGGGGACTGGGGTCTGTCGTGCTCTTTCCGACTGCGACCGATGATCTGCTCGGTTCCGAGAAATGGGGGGCAGGGCCGACTGGCGTCGTGCTGGTTCAACGCGGGCCCTGGACAGTGGGGGGGCTGGCCAACCATATTTGGTCCTTTGCCGGTGATGGCGCGCGCGCGGATATCAACAGGAGCTTTGTGCAGCCCTTCGTGTCTTACACCACCGAGAATGCTTGGACCTTCACCTTGCAGACTGAGACTGCCTATGACTGGGAGACCGAGGACTGGGCGGTTCCAGTTAATGCAGTGGCCTCAAAACTGGTGCGGATCGGGGGCAAGCCTGTCAGCCTGTTCGGCGGCGTTCGCTATTGGGCCGACAGCCCAGCCGCAGGTCCCGATGATTGGGGGATACGCTTTGGGGCGACATTCCTCTTTCCAAAATGAGCTGGCACGGGTCGGGAGGGGCGGGTTTGCGCAATATGTCGGGTGAGTTGTCCGTGTCGGCGCCGCATGGATGCGCCGACACGGATTTTCCTCAGGCGTTCGGATTAGCCAATGTGCCAATCGTCACGTCGAGGGTCTTTTCCGTGCCTTTGTGCAGCACGGTGACCGGCACGACGGCCTCGGGATCGGTCGCCGCCACGGCGCGGGTCAGATCGCGCAACTCGGCAATCGCGGTCTCGTTGAAGCTGAGGATGATGTCGCCTTGCATGAGGCCCGCCTTGGCAGCGGGGCTGTCGGGCGTCACATTCTCGATCACAGCGCCTCTGGGGGTGTCATAACCCAGCACCTGCGCGATATCCTCGGGCATCGGCTTGATCTGCACGCCCAGCCAGCCACGGGTGATCATGCCGTCATCCGACAGGTCCGCCACGATGTGCTGCACGAGGTCCGACGGCACCGCAAAGCCAATGCCGACCGACCCACCATCGGGAGAGAAGATGGCGGTGTTCATGCCGATCACCTCGCCTGCGTTGTTAAAGAGAGGCCCACCGGAATTGCCCCGGTTGATGGCGGCATCGGTCTGGATATAGTCATCATAGGGGCCAGAATTGATGTTGCGCGACAGGGCCGAGACGATGCCGGAGGTCACCGTGCCGCCCAAACCATAGGGATTGCCAACTGCAACCACCTCATCCCCGGCCCGCATCGTGTCCGACTTGCCGAAACGCACGAAGGGCAGGGGTTCCTCTGTGTCAAGCTGAAGAACGGCCACATCAGTCAGCGGGTCGCTGCCGATAACGGTGGCGTCGAATGCGCGGCCATCGGCCAATTTGACGGTCACGGTCTCGGCACCTTCGACCACGTGGTTGTTGGTGACGATCTTGCCGTCTTCGGAAATGATGAAGCCCGATCCAAGACCTTGACGGGCTGGCATCTCACCCTCGGGCATCATCCGCTCGAATTGACGGCGCAGCTCTTCGGGCAGGTCTTCGGGCAATTGGCCGGACATGTTGGTCGGCTGTGACTTGGCGGTGACTTCGATATAGACCACGGCGGGCGAGACGGCGGCGACAAGATCGCCATATCCCCCCGCAGGGACAGCCAGTGCCGGGCTGGCGATGCCGAGAGAAAGGCCTGTTGCGCCCAAGACGGCGACAAGGGCTGCGGACCCTGCAAGGCGACGGGAAAGAGGTGTGGAGGACATCATTGAAAGCTCCGTTGTGTTGCGTGCGATGGTGCCCATATGATGCGCGGGTCTCACAGCCGGATGTGCCCAACTATACAAATAGTTTAGGAAGGGCAGGCGCTTCCAAAAACGGGTGCAAATCGGTTCCAACGGGGATAGCCGGTTCACAGGCCAAGGAAATCACGAGGATGACATGAAGCTGCTTGTGGTCGAAGACGATGCAACGACGGGGGCCTATATCGCGCGGGGTCTGCGCGAGGAAGGGCAGAGCGTCGATCTGGTCAGCAACGGGCGGGATGCGTTGATTCAGGCGACGAGCGGACCCTATGACGTTCTGATCATCGACCGAATGCTGCCTGAAATCGACGGGCTGACACTGGTCAAGACCCTGCGCGGCGCGGGCAACCACACGCCGGTTCTTTTCCTGACCTCGCTTGGCAGCGTCGACGAACGTGTCAGCGGTTTGAACGCGGGGGCGGATGATTATCTGGTCAAACCCTTTGCCTTTGGCGAGTTATCGGCACGGGTTGCGGCGCTGGCGCGGCGTCCGCATGCGCTGGAGCAAGAGACCGTGTTGCGCGCAGGCCCTCTGGAAATGGATCTGATCGCCCGCAAGGTGACGCGAGAGGGGCAGGAGATTGACCTTTTGCCACGTGAGTTTGCCATTCTCGAACATCTCATGCGCCGCAAGGGGCGCGTGCAGACACGCACGATGCTGCTCGAGGCGATCTGGGATATCTCGTTCGATCCGATGACCAATGTGGTTGAAACCCATATCAGCCGCTTGCGAGCCAAGGTTGACAAACCCTTTACAACCGAACTTATCAAGACGGTGCGCGGTGCCGGCTACCGGATCGACGCATGACCTTGAGGCGCGCCTTTTTGCTGCGCTCTATGCCGATCCGGCTGGCGGCAGGGCTTGTGCTCTTGTTCGCGCTGGTATCGCTGCTGGGGCTTTGGGCGAGTTACCTCTACACGCGGTCCTCTTTCGAGCAGACGCTCCGCGCCGATCTTACGCAGGATATGGCGGGGTTTCGCGCGGCCCCGTCTGCCGCCGCCCTCGCCGCACTGGTCGAGGCCGAGGCACGCAGCACCGATCCTGAGCGGGTCGTGCTGAGCTATTTCGCCCCGAACGGGCGGCATTATGGCAATGCGCTGGTGGCGCGCGATGCGGATGGATATCGGATCATATCCTATCTTCCGGGCAATCCCGAGATTGAGGGGCGATTTCTGGCGCTGACCACATCGCTGCAGGGTGGCCAGTTGACCGTGGCGCGCAGCCTTGCGCATATCGACGCGCTGCGGGATGCGTTTCTCAACATCCTGGGTATCTCGCTGCTGCCGACGGTTCTTGTGGCGCTGTCGGGCGGGTGGGTGCTGGCGCGGCGCGGCGCACGGCATGTGGCGGTTATCAGCGGAACGCTGGATCACCTGACATCGGGAAACCGAGAGGCGCGGGTGGGGGATGTCACTGGCTGGTCAGACGATCTGGCGCGCATTGCCGCCAAGGTCGATCAGATGGCCCGCGCGCAAGAGGATTCGGTCGAGAGCCTGCGGCAGGTGTCCTCGGATATTGCCCATGACCTCAAGACCCCGATCCAGCGCGCCGCCGTGCATCTGGACGATCTGAGCCAGAGCCCGGATCTGACCAAGGAGGCGCGGGAGATGCTGGGCCGGGCTCAGGCGGAACTCGACAGGATCGTGGCGATCTTTCACGCGCTCTTGCAACTGTCGCAGATCGAAAGCGGCTCGCCACGAGGGCGGTTTGCGCCGGTGGACCTGTCAGAACTGTGCCAGACGCTCTGTGATGTTTACGATCCTGCAACGGCCGAGAATGGGCAAATGCTGATCTGCGCCCTGCCGGATGCGCCCTTGCGCCCGGTGATGGGGGACCGCACCCTTTTGGGGCAGGTTCTGGCCAATCTCATCGAGAATGCCATGCATCACACCCCGCAAGGCACCACGATTACCGTTGCCCTATCAGAGGCAGAGACCCATATCGACCTGTCGGTCACGGATAACGGCCCCGGCATTCCCGAGGCAGAGCGGGATCTGGTGCTGCGCCGTCTCTACCGGCTGGATCGCAGCCGCGGGACCCCCGGAAACGGTCTGGGGCTGAGCCTTGTGGCGGGCATCGCCCAAGTGCATGACGCGGCGCTGACCCTCGAAGATGCGGGGCCGGGTCTGCGGGTCAGGCTCCGCTTTCCCGCCTAAAGCCTTTCGGCATTTCGCTGAAACGCCAACACGCTTTAACCCTTTGAATTGGCGAAATTTCAAACCCAAAAAGTCTATCAACTTTTCTGAAATTGCTTTAGCGCGGGGTGAGATCCCTCAGATGGTCGATGAGCCGCGCTTCGATTTCGGGGGTCCAGCCTGCAGGCTCCAGCGTTTCGGCCCAGGCGGGAATATAGTGGCGTGCGGCGTAATCATGGCCATAGCCCAGCGTTCCAACCGCAACCGCCATGTCAAAACCGACCTGCAACATCGTGACAAGAGGCACCCAGCGCATGTCCGGCCCCAGATCAGGCGCGCGGTTCGCTCTGAGCCAGTCGGGACGCCGCCAAGCCAGAGAATAGTCGAAAAAGACGATGGGATCGCTGCCATATTGCAAGAACACAAGGCGGATCGGTCCCCATGGGGCCTCAAACCGCTCCAGCCCGCCATCCTGATTGGCGGTGCGGATCAAAGACCCGTTTCCGAATTTTGGACGCCATGCCGGGCTGTCGGGATGGCGCCGGTCCTGCACCATCCGCCACATGTCGCTGAGGAACGGCGAGCCGGTCCACAGAGCGCCGTGAAAGGGATCCCCGAACATATTCAGCAGGGGAACGGTTTCCTGTGACAGGAAAGCCCCAAGGCTCAGACCGTGCAGATAGAGGCGGGGGCGGTTTGTCGGTGGCTGCGCGGTCCAGTGCCCATAGATCAGATCAAAGAGTGCGCGGGATTCCGCGAGCCCGTTCTCAGGGTCGATGATCACCGACATCGGGCTGGACAGGTAGGAATACTGGATCGCGACCGTGGCCACGTCGCCCCGCGTGATATACTCCAGCGTATTCATCGCACCGGGGTCGAGCCAGCCGGACCCGGTGGGCGTGGCGATGACAAGGTATTTCCTTTCGAATCCGCCCACCCGCACCAATTCGTCAAAGGCGAGCTTCGCGCGCTCTTCAACCGTCCCCGAGGCGGTGAGCCCGACATAGACCCGGATCGGTTGGCGGGCCGGTTTCTCCCAGAACGCCGCGATGTCGGCGCGGTCGGGGCCCGAGATCACATAGCCGCGCCCCCAACGCCCCAGATCCTCCCATGCGATCAGCGAGGCCGCACTCCCCGGCGTGTCCGCGTCCGTCGGCGGTGCAAGATCAGGCGGGATCACCAGATCGGCGATCCGCGACGTGGTGTCGATCGTCCTGAGGGCAAAGCGAAAGGCAATCCCGTCGATCACAGCCCAGAAGATCCCCAGCGCCAAGAGCAGCCCGACCCCCCGCGCGACCCGCGGCGGCAGATACCGCGCGGTGCGGCGATACCATTTGGCCGCGAGCAGCTCAAAAAGTCGCCCGGCGAAAATTAGTAGCGCGGCAACGGCCAGGGCAATTGCGACAACAAAGGTCGTGGCAAAGCCGTCGAGTTCGGGCAGGCCCCAGACTACGCGGATAGAGTTCTGCCATTCTGCGCCCATCCAGAGGCCAAAGCCGCAGATCATCAGCGCGAGCGCATAGATCGCGTAGATTTGCACGCGCGATGGCCGGAAAGCCGGTTGCACACCCAGCCAGTAAACGCCTGACCTGACAACGTATGCCGCCGCATAACCAATCGCAAAGACAAGACCCCCAAGTGCTCCCTGTATCTCGGGGCCGCGCGGCACCATCGACGGCGTGAGCGACATGGCAAAGAGCACGGCTCCAACCAGAATGCCCGCGGGAGAGAGCGGCCCGAACAGTCTCGGCAGCAGTTCAATCACGCCATCGGGGCGATTTTCCTTGTCGCGCATCCCTGTACCTCGGAGTGACAGTCTACCGCATTACATGGCACCATGGCCACCTGACAATCCAGCCCAAATGCCCGAATTGATGGTGATGCGAAGGTCAGGACCATCCGGACCGTTGATCCGCGCCGCGCAAACAGGCTCGACGGCCCGATGCCGCCCTAAGGATCAACCCGGTTGGGTCAATCCTCGTCTGGACAACTTCGGGAGCCTGACCGAATGTGCTTGGGAAACTTCCAACCTAGCGGGGGCGACATGGGTCTTGCACACGAATCCAGAGTTCCTGCGCCTGTCCTTGTGTTCCGTCGCTGCACCTTGATTATCGGTGTCTTGATGACACTGATCCTAACGGCCTGCAGCCGTCCTCCTGAAATCATTGGCATCGACAATCCGGCACTCCGCCCGGCGGTTGAGGCAGAGAGCACGCGGCACCGAATTTTTATCACAAGCAGCCGCGCGCCGTCCGAGGAACCCGGAGCGTTCTTGTCGGCCAACCGTGCGCGCACCCTTGGTCTTGCATCTGTGGATGTGTTGGTGCCTCCGACCCATGCCATCGGCCAGTTGAAGCGACCAAGACGCCTGCCGCCTGACCCGCGAACAGAGTTCATGGCCGTTGATCCGGTGACCTATGCCGGTGATGTTGCCTTTGTTGACGCGATCAACCGCGAGCTTGCAAGCCGCGCCGCCGACAAGCGGACGATCCTGCTTTTTGTCCACGGGTTCAACAATACGCCAACAGATTCCCTGTTGCGGTTGGGTCAGTTTGTCGAGGATACCAACTTTGAAGGCGTGCCTGTCTTGCTGAGCTGGGCATCTGCGGCACGCACGATCCGGTATGTTCACGATCTCAACAGCGCTCTGATCGCCCGGGATATGGTGCCTGAAATAGCCGAGATTCTGGGACAGACCAAGGCGCATAGCGTTGATGTTTTCGCGCATTCCATGGGCAGTCTCTTGACTATGGAAGGTCTTGTGGAGCGTGATCGAAGCGGTGAGCTGGGCCGTAGAAAAAATCTGAATACCATCGTTCTGGCCGCGCCCGATATCGACATTGATCTGTTCCGAGCACAGCTCAACCGGTTATCCCCCGAAATCCGACGCTCGATCTTTTTGCTAATCTCAGAGCGGGACGCCGCTTTGCGTGTTTCTGCCCGCCTTGCCGGTGGTGTGCCCCGTGTGGGGGCTGCCCCGCTCAGGGATCTTGAGGAATTCGGGCTGACCGTGATCGACCTGTCAGACATCAACGACTCCAGTTCATGGAGTCATTCGGCATTTGCCGGTTCGCCGGATGTCGTCCAACTGATCGGGGCGGGACTGAACAGCGCAGGTCGCTTTGGAGAGGATACGTCCCCTCTGATTGATCAGATCCTGACGGTGTCCCCCATCCGGGTTTTGCGACAGAGCCCCGGCGGCTGAGGATCTGCCAACGCGCTCAGTCGATATGCAAATTGTTGATTTTCGCGTCGGATTGACCCGTTTTTCCATGTGGCGCGGCCCCCTTTGAAACATGATAACCTCATGAAAAAGAGGCGGATTTATTGAAACCAGCGGGTCACAGTGGCTAAGGACCCTGGATCAATTCCTCGCGAAATTCAACATTGGCGCCATGATCACCCGCAAATCAGCGCAGCTGGTTGTTTCCAGCCTTTTGAGACAGTCGTGGAAAAGCCTCTGGGCGCGCCTTTTGGCGTGGGTGTTTCGCTTTGACATCAGACTGATTGCTCCGCTGACAAGAAAGCTCATGGTGCATTATCTGGGCTCTTTGACGGCGGTGACCGAAAAGACCGCAGAGCGTGCTTGATATGTCGGCTAACGACCCGGAGCAGACTTTCGCTGCGAAGGTCACGAATGGCCGCAGTGCGCAGAAAGCGGGGTTTGCATAGTTGGGACGCGGCCTTTGCCTTGAGAGCAAGACCGGCCCTTAGCGGCCGATCAGCAAATGAGACCTGAGTGTCCGCAATGTGTAAGGCTCATTCTGCAGGTGAAACTTTGTAATACGTTCAGGCAGATGGCGGGCTTCAGATCTGCTACTGGCCAAAGTCTGCGCGATAGCTGCTCGGGGTTGTGCCTACGGTTCGGCTGAATGTGCGAGCAAAATGGGCCTGATCGGCAAAGCCTGCGATGAAGGCGATCTCTGCAAGTGCTGGGCCATTGGATTTGCACAGGTGGGTTGCAGCGACCTCGATCCGCGCATCGGTCACAAGGCGGGAAAAGGAAGCCGATCCTTCGGTCAGGCGGCGCTGAAGGGTGCGGGGCGCGGCGCCAGCTTCGGCCGCAAGACTGGCCACTGTCCAGCGGCGCACCGGGTCTGCAACAAGACGGCCTCGCAACCGTGATACCAGATCGGTCTCCGGGTTATTGTCATGCACTTCGACCGTTCTGCTTGCCGATGCCGCAGTCAGGACGACACTGCCGACACCTTGTAACGTGCGCGGGTCATGCCATTTACCCTCGCTGCGCCAGACCGCGCCCGCGTCAGTTTTCATCGTCACATCCGTCGATCCGGTCATCTCGGTCAGGATTGTAAGAAGCCCAAGCACCAACAAGCTTTCTGCCATGGATGGCGGCGGGCCATGGTCACGCGCGCGGTGGGTCAGTCGAAAGCGGTGCAGAGAAAGCTGCTCTATCTCGACCCTGTGTCGCCCATGGCTGAAGCGCTCCAGCCTGTGCCAGCGCTCCATGAGATCAGGTATGTCCCTTGCATTGGTCAAGGCTTGGACGACCGGCTCGGGGGCCATGGCGCATGCGGCGTCTGCAATGGACAGGATGGCCAACGGGCCATGGCAGGCCAAGACAGCGCCGAGGACCGCACGCTTGTCCGCAAGCGAAACATGCGCGGTCGGGGACGTCGGCACGGGAATGGAAATGCCCTGCCGTGCAAGCCCCATTGCGACCAGGCGCATCATGGCGGCCGAAGTGAAATCCTGTCCTTCAATGCGTTGAGCCATGCACGTTAACCCTTTCCAGCCAGAGGATAATCCAAAACAGGGGGATGTTCAAAAGAACGAAGGTCCGGCACCCTCTTTCGGAGGCAGGGCAAAACACGAAAGGTCAGGGCACTTTTGTAGCCGAACGCCATCATAACGCGAGGTCCCCGGCCCGCGCCGGAAAGCGGACCAAGCGTCGGCCGGTGGCTGCGCGGATCGCATTGGCGATGGCGCCGGGGCCTGCCACCATGACGGTTTCGCCTGCGCCTTGTGGCGGACGATCGCTTTGGATCAGATCAACGGTGAGTGTGGGTGTATCGGTCATGCGCGGGATTGGGGCATCCGCAAAGGTCTGGGCCGTGACGCGCCCGTCTTCCGTGGGCAGATCGTCGGTTAGCACCATGGCAAGGCTCCAGACTAGATTGCCTTCGCATTGCGCACGGACCTGATCAGGGTTGATGACCAGCCCGCAATCATGCACGCACCACATTCGCGTGACCCGCACCCGACCACGGGCATCGACGGCCACATCGGCAATGGCCGCCGCATGGCTGGTCTCCTTGTAGGTGCCGCAGGCGATACCGCGTCCCACCCGCAGACCCTCGGAGAACGCAGGCGTTTTGCCCCAACTAGAGATTTCACCCACCCGCTCAAGACATGCCGCCAAAAACGGATCAGCAACATGCGCAAGGCGGAACGCCAAGGGATCGACGCCTGCGGCCAGTGCCGCCTCGTCCATGGCACTCTCAATAGCCAGCGCGTTCGGCCCGGCACCCAGCCCGCGCCATGGGCCGGTATGCACAGGCAGGCGCACCATGTCATAAGCTGCGCGGGCACGGCCCAGCACATAGGGCGCGGCCATACCTCGCGCCACGCCACCATCGCCGGCAAAGACGTCGGTGCCGCGCTGCATCCAGGATGGCACGACGGCGGCGGTGAACATGATATGCGAACTCATCTGCGCATGGTCCCAGTCGGTGATCCGGCCTTGCCCGACGCGCGCCCTGACCCGGTGAGAAGACGGCGGGCGGTGGAACCCAAGCGCATATTCCTGAGCGCGCGTCCACTGCACCTTGATGGGGCTGCTCACGGCAAGTGTGAGTGCCGCCGCCTCTGCCTCAACCGTGCAAATCGTCTTGCCGCCGAAGGCCCCGCCAATCCGGCAGGATTGGACAGTGACTACCCCGGCAGATAGCCCGAAGGCATCGGCCAGAAAATCTCGGATGTAGAAGGCATCCTGCGTACCGGCCCAGACCCGCAATGCCCCGTCTTCCCATGATGCTACGGCTCCGCGCGGCTCGATCGGGCCATGGGCTGCCATGGGGATATCAAGACGCAGATCGACATCCCACGGGCCAGCCTCGGGCGCGCCGTTCAGAACCTTGTGCGGGAGTGCGCCCGCTCCAAGACGGGCATCGACGTCAATGGCGCGCGCGATATCCGCGTGGGGGTGTTGGCCCGCCACATCCCACTCCACCTGCAACGCTTCAGCAATTGCATCAAGCGCGCCGGGTCGGGCGGCGACAATGCCAAGCCCCTGAGCCTTGCCAATCGGCGGGCCACAATCCTCGACAACCGCGACAAAGCCAGGCACCGCGCGCGCCGCGTCGATATCCCAGCGCCGGGGGCCAGAGTGCAACTCGACGGACGCTGGGGCGCGCAGCACCCGACCATAAAGCATTCCCGGCAGTCGGATATCGGCCGCATAAAGCGGTTCGCCCGTGACGATCCCGCGCGCTTGGACCAGTTCGGGGCTGGCGCCGATCAGGCCACCGCTGCGCAATGCGCGCAACTCGGAGACACGACGCGCCCTGACACGGACCAGTCCTGCAACCTGTCCGGCAGCCAGGGCATCGCGCAGGGCGGCACAGGCCTGCGCCAACGGTTCGGCAAACAGCATCACCGATTCACTGCCCACCGTCGCCTTGACGCGCGGCATGTCGGTCGCATGCAGGACCACGTCGACCCGGTCCCACTCCGCCCCAAGCTCGGTGCAGGCGACCTGCTTCAGTGCGGTGGCGATGTTCTGTCCCATCTCGGCGCGCGGCAGGGTCAGGGTGAAATGCCCGTCCCGATGCGCGATCCATCCGATGGCAGTCGAGACGTCCGGATCAGGGCGTTTGGGGATAACTGGGATGCGCGAACACGCCGTCGCACCGATAGCGGCCACAAGCCCCACGGCCGAGGCCGCCAGAAACGCACGCCGCCGCATCACACACGCTCCGCCGCGCGGGCAATCGCCGCACGGATACGCGGATAGGTGCCGCATCTGCACAGGTTGCCGTCCATCGCCGCATCAATGTCATCCTCCGATGGGTCAGGCGTTTCCTCCAGCAGCGCCACAGCCGCCATGATCTGACCAGCCTGACAATAGCCGCATTGCGGCACTCCGAGGTCCAACCAGGCCTGCTGGACAGGGTGCAAGCTGTCCGCGTCGGCCAGCCCCTCGATCGTGCGGACGTTCAGACCCTCGATATCGCCGGAGCGGATCATGCAGGCGCGCGTGGCGGCACCTTCCACGATGATCGTGCAGGCCCCGCAAATGCCAACTCCGCAGCCGAATTTCGCACCTGTCAGTCCGATGTGTTCCCGCAACAGGACCAACAGCGGCTCATCCGCCCAATCGGCCGGAATATCCTGACCTAGTCCGTTCAGAGTGAAGCGCATGAGTAACTCCCGTTCATGGTTTGAACGGCAATTAACGCGCGGACGAACACCAGTCTTGAACAATCACGCCAAACTGCAAGAGCTTTGCCAAGGCACAGAGCGGACGCTCACATGAGGAGATCGAAAGACCGCTCCCCGCCCGACGCGAAGAATACGACCGCCTGCGAGCCGCGGCTGACGATCTGGCCGATCTGCAGACCTATGACCGCGCCAAGGCCGCGCTTGCGGCGGGCGAGGATGGACTGATCCCGGCGGACTACGCGAACCGCCTGTTGAACGGCGAAAACGCTTTGCGCGTCTACCGAGACCTGCGCGGGATGACACAAGCCGCCCTGGCCGCAAAAGCGAGCGTGAACCGCGTGACTGTGGCCGAGATCGAAACCGGTCGTAAGCAGGGCTCGGTCACGACCCTGCGGGCCTTGGCCAATGCGCTTGGCGTAAGTCTGGATGATCTGGCTGAGTAAGGCCGGCCCTAGGCCGCCGGTCAGCCTGTTGAGCTGGGCTCACCAAAGGGGCCACTCTGACTTGGTGAAGCATATTGTTTGAGAGGCGAGGTCGGCTGATAGCTTTCGCCGTCCACCGAAAGAAGGCTGCGTTGGTGGGTAAACCGGTCGAAGATCGCGAGGTCGAGGTTAGACAGCATCTGCAACATCTGTATCCGCTTCGGACATCTGCGCGCCGATGGGGCATCCCCTGATTCAGCGCATGCCCGCCTCGTTGCTCCCGATTTTTCGGATCCAGTTGTGCCCCATTAACTCGCCAGCTTTGACGCATCAGATGCTACGGATGCGCCTGACAAATTCTGACATCGTATCTGTCATCCGCAATGCCGCATCGTCAACATGTTGCATCAGCGACATGACCTCGTTCGCCGCAGTTGATGCCAGCTGGGATGCTTTCTGAACCTCTGAAATACCGCTATCAACCTCATTCATCCGCGTGGCCGTGCTGGACATGCGCGATGCAATGCTGGTGGTGACGGTACCTTGCTGCTGTGCCGCAGCCGAGATCGTTCCCGCTTGGGCGTTAACTTCGCTTATCGAAGCAGAGATCGAATGTATCGCGGTTGAATTGCTGGCCACGGCGGCGACGACGTTCTGGATTTCCTCGCCGATCTGCGCAGTGGACTCGGCGGTGTTCACTGCCAGCCTCCTTATTTCTGCGGCGACCACGGCGAACCCGCGTCCAGCGTCGCCAGCATGTGCGGCCTCGACAGCGGCATTCAGCGCAAGCAGATTTGTTCTATTCGTGACCTCTTTGATCAGACCCACGATACCCGTAATGCGCCCGGCAACACGCTCCAACTCTGCAAGGATTCGGGAAGCCGCGTCTGCTTGCCCGGACGCGGAGTCAACCAGTTGGGCCGTGCGGCCGATACCCTGAACAATCTCGGCAACAGAGGATGACAGCTCTTCGGACGCCTGTGCTACGGCATCGACCGAGGCAGCCGTTTCACAGGCGCTGTCCTTGGCGGCTTTGGACTGCCGGGATGTTTCTTCGGCGGTGCTCGCCATCGCGACCGCAGCCGAGCGCGCCTGTTCTGCGGCATGGGATAGCGCCTCGACCACCTGTTTCGCTTGCCCCTGCACTTCGCTGCCCAATATGCGTATTGGCCGGATCAGCAAACGCGCCAGCAAGAGGCCAGCGAAAAAGATGGCAGCTGCCAAAATCAGCATGTTACGCTGCGCTTCCTGTCTGCCTTTGATTGCGTCGGCGAGCACCTCGTCCTTTGAAATCTCGGTCACAACGCGCCAGTCTAGCCCGGACAGTGATAGAGGGGCGCTGGCTGCAAAGACGGGATCGCCATGATGGCTGATGCCTTCGAAAAATCTTGTGTCTGTCCCACCAGTTTCATTGATGCTGCGAACCAATGGGGTATCGAAAAGCATACCAACTTCGGCTTCTCGACTTAGCAGCGGGATTGACCGCAATCCCATGTCACCGGAAAAGATATAGGCATCTTCACTGCCATAGCGCCCCGTTGTCAGCCCCAGCACATCATCGGCAAAATCCGAAGGCAATTGGGCCGCGAACACCCCTGCGAGAGCGCCTTCATCGCGGATTGGCAGCAACAAGAATGCCGCTGCTGCACCGTTTGACGGGGCATAGGGGGCAAAATCGACGAAAGTGTAATCGCGGACGGTATTGCCTTCGATTATCTCGACGACAGATTTCGCGAATTCCGTATCACGATAGGGACCGCTGCGGAGTGACGTGCCGAAGTCCGTTTCCTTGAAAGTGGAATAGATAATGCGCCCGTTTACAGGCTCGATCAAGAAAAAGTCGTAAAACCCATACCTGTCCAAAGTCGCATTCAGCGCCGGATGGAATTGAGCGTGCAGTGTGCTGTAAAGGCTTCCATCGCCGGGATTGGCCAACGCTTGTTTGCTCCCAATCGTTGCGGGATTGCCGAAAATGAAAAGCTGCTGCAACAAGCGCGCCCGTTCATCAAGGTCGTTGATCCAAACTTGTGCCGCCGTCGCGGAGGCGTCCTCGGTCGCATCCCGTTGCGCGTCGAAACGGCCCTGCATCGCTGCGTTGTCAAGGTTTACGGTTGGGGCTGCATGCAACTGCTCTACGGCGTTGTCCAACCGACGCAGGGCGTCCAACGTAGCGGGGGAAGCGGCGACGGTTTGCATGGCGCGCACTGTCGCGTCGAAATAGCTCTCAACGGACTTTCGCTTCAGATTCAACGCAGAGGTTAGAAGCGCCTCGGCTGAAAGGTGAGCCTGTCGCGAACTGCGTTCCAGATCACTGGTCGAAACAAACCACAACGGAAACAGCCCAGCGATCAGCAATGCCGCTGTGACTTTGACGATAAAGGGTACTCGTAACTGACTGAGCATTTCTTGTTGGTTGCCTTCTTGATTGTGAGAATGAATCTTGCCCATCGACGCGGGCCGCCAGACACAAACGACTGACCCGTTAGGATTGTTAGGCTCATTCCTACTACCCGCTTCGGGCTCAAAGCATCTATGCGGTGGTGCAGCATGGCCCGCTGACACTTTGAGGTCGACCATCGACACATCGGCTCGTGGCACAGCATCAACGCACTCGGCCCGTTGCTGCCGCTCGAACCCGAGATTTGTTTCTCTCGGCTTCCCTCATACCAGCCGCTCGACGTGAGAGCTGCGCCCCTGCAGGCCTCCCGCACTGATCAGTGATCGGGCCTGGGCCAAATGAACCTTCGGCACTTCTTTGTCCACGCTCTTTGGCACCGATAGTGGAAAGGCGACGGATCAACCTACGGGACCGAGGGGTTATGCGCCTGAAACCCGAAGGGCCCCGAAGTACGGTTGTCGATCATCGGCAGAATATGTCCAGGAAGATCAGGATCATCCGGGGCCAAGAGCCCGACCCGGCGCAGGTTGGCAATCAGGCTCGCGCGGGGCGGCGTGCGCTCCAGATACGTGCGCACGGCGCATGGCACGTGATCGCGATTGGCCGAGACGCCGACCTTCACCCCGTGCAGCACCCGCCAGCGAAAGCTGTAGTCGGGGTAGAGCACGGTCTGCGTCACCTCGATCCCGGCGCCGGTTTCATAATCGTTCATGAACACCCTGTCGCCCGTCATAAGGGCAAGGCCCTGATAGCGGAAATGTCGGGTGACGACGGTCTTGGGGTCGCCGATACGCTCAAGACGGCTGTAGAATAGATGCTCTCCCTCGGGTGCAAAACTCACCAGCGAACGAATGACCATCCCCGGCGTAGACATCGACCAGTAATATTCGAAGAAGCTTCCCGAAAGCTGAAAGATGCGGGGGTCATTGCGCGCAAGAATGCGGTCGAAATGCATCCGCAAAACGCGTGAAAAGTTGTCCGACGACAGGCCGCGCAACTTCACGATGGCCGCAAAATCGGGCGGTGGCAGCCGGATCTCATATTCCTCTACACCGAAGTAATCGCAAATCCGCCGCAAAAGCGCGGTGCGTGGAGAGGAACTTCCCGCCAGATAGCGATTAAGCTGACTGCGGTTCAACCCGATATCCCGGGCCACCGTCGAGATGGACGGTCGATAGCTGCACAGCAGGCGCAGATTTGTAGACAGGTCGGACATGATGCTAATTGGCCCTGTTTCTGCACCGCAATGCACCAAAATGCAACGATTTGCGAAATTGTCAAGCGGCATGGCCTGACCCCAGTCTGTGCATCAAGGGGCATCAGACCCCAACCCTCGGGGATGTGATTCATGGACAGAACTGCCCGCGTCGCACCGTGTCGCGCCACAATTGGGATTGTCGCGGGCTCGGGCCCCGAAGCAGGAATTGACCTTTGGGCCAAGATTCTGCGTCGCAACGCTGCCGCTCTGGGGCCTGCTTTCCGGGGCGATCTGGATGCGCCGCGCGTGGTTGTGTTGTCCGAACCACAGCTTGGACTGTCGATGGACCTTGCGGCCAATGAAGGCCCGGTTTGGGACGCGATGCAAAGCACAGCCACCCGCATCGCGGGGCAGTCGGACGCATGGGCAATCGCGTGTAACACGTTGAACTGGTTTGCCCCCCGTATTGCCAGCCTTGGGTTGCCCGCGGAATTCGTCAGCTTCCCCGGCGTGGTCGCCGATTGGATTGCCAGTTCTGGACTTCGTCGCATTGGCCTTTTGGGCGCGGCACCTGTGACCGAAATGGGCGCATGGTCGGCCTATCGAGACCTTGCCGGGCTGGTCGAGATCGAAACGCCCGCCGACCGCGCCGTATTGCAGGATCTGATCCATGACGTGAAGCGGCTTGGCTCGGCCGATCCGGATCTGCGGCCGCGCTTTGCCCGGATTGTCGAGGCGATGCAGGCCGAGACCCTGCTTTTGGCCTGCACCGAACTGCCGCTGATCGCCGATGTTTCAACCTCGAAAACGCTCGTCGATGTGACCGATCTGGTCGCTGACGCGCTTGTTGCGCGCTCCCTTGCGGGAAGGGACTGCGCTGTCATTTAACCCGCTCAACAGGAGAACGACGTATGAAGAAACTGCTTCTGACGGCAAGCGCTCTTGCGCTTGCAGCGGGCGCCGCAAGCGCCCAGGCCGCCTGCCCAATCAAGATCGGTGCCACCGCTCCTTTGTCGGCACCTGGTGCTGTCACTGGCGGCGAGGCGATGCGGGATGCCATGGCTATCGCCGAAGCCGACATCAATGCAGCCGGGGGCGTGCTGGGGTGCGAGGTGCAGGTTGTCGTGGCCGATGACGAAGGGTTGCCCGAACGTGGTCGCGCCGTGATGGAACGCCTGATTGCCCAAGATCAGGTTGTCGCCGTGGGCGGCGGTTATCATTCGTCTGTCGGGCTTGCGAATATGGAAGTGGCCGATGCTGCGGGCATTCCCGTGGTCTATGCCGAGACCTGGAACGACGGGATCACCGGCGCCGGACTGAAACACATCTTCCGCATTGCGCCCTTGTCATCCGAAGTCGCCGCAATCTTCTCGAGCTTTGCCGCCACGGTGCCTGGGGTGAAAAAAGTGGTGATGGTGGCCGAAAACACCGACTACGGCCTGCCCGCGTCGGAACAGACCAAAGCGGGGCTGGACAAGGCGGGCATCGCCTCGTCGGTCTATACCGTCGATATCGGGACGCAGGATTTTTCCGGGATCATCCAGCGAATCAAGGCCGAAGACCCGGATATGATCATCCAGCTCTTGACGGGCGAGGCAAGCTACAACTTTACCCAACAATCCGCCGAGGCCGGGATTGGCCCGCAGGATCTGCCCACCACCTGCGATCAGGCGGCGCTGGAATCCGGGGCCTTCTGGCAGAACGTGCCTGATGGCAACCTGTGCTTTGTAAATGCCGTTGGTCTGCCGCGCGCACTGTACAATGACAAGACCAATGCCTTTGTCGCGGCCTACACCGCCAAGACCGGCAAATCGGCAGCCGAGTCCTACGCGATGGAGGCGTATGACTCGATCATGATCCTTGCAGAGGCCATGAAGATTGCCGGGTCCACAGAGGGCGACGCCATCGTCACCGCGCTAGAGAACATAACCTATCAGGGCGTTCTGGGCGAGATTACCTTCCCCTACAACTCGGCCAACCCGCCCGCCACTGCCGGAGTTCCAGACTATTTCTGGCATCAGTTCCCGAACCCGGCCGTAACCATGGTTCAATACCAAGCACCGGGACAACTGGCCGCCGATGCGCCCAATGTCTTCCCACCAGTCTACAAGACGGGCGAGCCGATCTGGCCTGCCTCTGTGCAGCAGTAAAAGGGGCGAGCAGATGGACCATCCGGGGTTCTTTTCCTTGGCCATTCTCTGGATGGTCCTTTGGGGCGCAATCGGCGGGGCGGTCATCCACCGCGCCTATCTGGCCCGCGATCTGGATGTGACCGCCGCCCGCACGGTCGGCGTGGCGGTCGGGGCGGCGACGGGGCCTTTCGGCCTTGTCCCGCTTTACCTGCGGACCCCGACACTAACCCGCGCGTGGCAGGCGCTGCCATGGATCGCAGTGGTAGCGGTGTTTCTGTTCGCCTTTCGGGCGGCTGACCCCGATAATGTCTGTTTCACCTCGGGGGCCTTTGTCACCTCGCAATTGGTGAACGGGCTGATCATGGGCACGATCTATGGGCTGATGGCCTTGGGTCTGGCGCTGATCTTTTCGATCATCGGCATCGTCAGCTTTTCGCATGGCGAATTCTACATGATCGGCGGCATGGTGGTCTACTACATGACCGAAGTCTGGGCACCCGGCCTTGGACCTATTGCCGCCGTGATTGCGGCCTGTGCGGTCACCTTTGGCATCGGTGCGGCGTTCGAGCGGGCCTTTTTCACGCCGATCTATGCAGGAAAGGTCGAGCGCCCGAATGAATACGCGATCCTAGTCACATTCGGTCTGGCCTTTTTCCTGCAATATCTGGTGCAGGGGCTTTCGGGGGCAAACCCTGTCAAGGCCTCGCCCTTTTTCGAACTGCCGCGCAGCGAATGGCCCGCAGGCGCGCCGATTATCGAAACCACCCGCTCCAACATCGAGCTGTTCGACACCATCTCGATTTCCACTCCGCGCCTGACGGCGGCGATCCTGTCGGTCGTGATGCTGCTGGCGCTGATCTGGTTCTTGTACAACACTTGGACGGGCCGCGCCTTGCGGGCAACCGCGCAGGACAGGCAAGCGGCGGCGGTCGCGGGCATCAATCCGGGGCGCATGAACATGCTGGCCTTCGGGTTGGGTTGCATGCTGGCGGGGCTGGCGGGTGCGGTGCTGGTGCAGGCCTTTTCCTGGCTGCCCCAAACGGGTGCCATCCCGGCGTTGCGCGCCTTTGTCATCATCGTGCTGGGCGGTCTTGGATCTTTGCCCGGAGCCTTTATCGGCGGGTTGATCCTTGGTCTGGTCGAGGCGGCAGGCGCGGGCTGCGTGCCTGACCCGACCCGGGCCGCGGCCTACCTGCCAGCCTATGGCATGATCATCCTGACCCTTGTCCTTCTTTTGCGCCCGCAGGGTCTTTTCGGGAGGAAAGCATGATTTCCCATGCCCCCAAAATTGCCGGATATGTCGCGGCGGCCCTTCTGGTGCTGTTCCCGCTGGTCTATTCCGCAGGCAATTATGACTTCGTGATGCATCTGTGGATCACGGCCTTTTACTACGCCGTCCTTGCGTCTAGTTGGGCCTTGCTGGCGGGCTATGGCGGCCAGTTTTCCTTTGCCCATCTCGCTTTCATGGCATTGGGGGCTTACGGCGCGGGCATTCTGGACAACTACGTCTTTCTGACATCCCTGCCGACCGGCACCTGCACCGAGTTCGGCTTTCTGGGCACCAACATCGTTTTTCTACCCCCATCGGGCACCGGCGATGCTGCGGCCTGCCTGACCGCCGCCCGCGCGACATGGCCCGAGGGCGCAACCGTCAGCCGCTTTCCCCTGATCCTGCAAATCGCCTTTGGTGCCATCGTCGGTGGTGGGGCGGGTTGGTTGATCGGCACGTTGGTGCTGCGCCTGCGGGCGGCCTATCTGGCGCTGTTCACCGTGGGGCTGTCTGAAATCCTGCGTGCGGTCCTGTCGGCGGAAATCTGGCTGACCCGTGGGCAGGCCGGCATGCCGATGTCGCCGCTGTTCCCCGATGGCATCACTATCCTTGGCACGACCTATGGCCCCGCGGCCAAGCTGCCCGCCTATTACGTCATGCTGGCACTGTTCCTTGGGACGCTTGCGCTGCTTTTATGGGTCGCGCGGTCGCGCATCGGGCTGTTCCTGCGCTCGCTGCGCGAGGATGAAGATGCGGCCGAGGCGCTTGGCGTCGATACGGTCAAATGGAAACGCGCGGTCTTTGTCCTGACCGCCGCCATCGCGGCCACGGCGGGGGCGGTGCAGGGGCATTATGTTGGCCTCATCACCCCAAACACCATCGTCCTTTTGCAAATGTCGCTGGTCATCGCCATGGCGGTTATCGGCGGCCTCGAAAACGTCGTGGCCGCCGCCATCGGCGCGATCCTGATTTCCTTTGCGCTGGAGTTTCTACGAACGGATTTTACCATCTTGGGAGTTGAAATCGACATGACGACATGGCGGCTGGTGTTCTTTGGCCTGCTGTTGATGCTGACGCTGCGGTTCTTGCGCAATGGCGTGATCCAAGGGGCGTTGATGTGGATCGAAAGGCGCGGTGTGGGCGCAGAAACCGTCGCCAAGCGGCGCGCGGTGGAGGAGGCGAAATGATCACCCTTGACGTCAAAGACATCCGCAAGAAGTTCGGGAGCCACGAGGTGTTGAAAGGCGTCAGCTTTCGCATCGAAGGGCCGGAACTGGTCGGCCTGATTGGCCCCAACGGTGCGGGCAAGACGACGCTGACCAATGTGCTGGACGGCGCGATCAAGCCTGACGGCGGCACGATCCGCCTGAACGGCACAAGGATCGATCCGCTGCACCCCTATGAAATCGCCCGCGCCGGGCTGGGGCGTACCTTTCAGGTGACGCGCGCCTTTCGGCGGATGACCGTGCTGGAAAATCTGTACGTTCCCGCCATGGCCATGGATGCGCGGGTAAACCACAAGGAGATGGAGGAAAAGGCCAACGAAATCCTTGCCTTTCTGACGATCGACCACCTGCGCAACGAATATGGCCGCGCGCTATCGGGCGGGCAGCAGAAGCTGCTGGAACTGGGACGCCTGCTGATGCTGAACCCGGATGTCTACATCCTGGACGAACCCTTTGCCGGGGTGCATCCCAGCCTGATGGCCACGATCTACAAATGGATCGAGCGGGTGAATGGCGAGGGCAAGGCGATCATCCTGATCTCGCACCAGATGGAATCGATCTTTACCCTCTGCCGTCGCTTGCTGGTGCTCAACTTCGGCGACCTGATCGCCGATGGGCCACCCGCCATCGTCAAGAATGATCCCGCCGTGATCGACGCCTATCTGGGGGTCGAGGAAGACATGTCGGGCACCGGCCTGCTGACGCAGGAGGCAACCCATGCTTGAAGTGCGCAATATGGACGTGGGCTATTACAGCGACCTCAACATCCTGTCATCGCTGAACCTTGATGTGAAACCGGGGCAGATCGTCACCATCCTTGGCGCGAATGGTGTGGGCAAATCCACCTCGCTCAAGGCGATCTACGGCTTTCTGCTCCCCAATGGCGGCACAATCCATCTGAATGGTCAGCCGCTGATCAATGTGCCGACGCATGAGCGGATCAACCTTGGCCTTGCCTATATCCCGCAGCACCCCGGCATCTTCCGCGAAATGACGGTCGAGGAAAACCTGCTGCTGGGCGCATGGACCTTTCGCCGCGACAAGGCCCGGATTGCGGAAAAGCTGGACGAACAATACAGCCGCTTTCCGGTGCTGAAGGAAAAGCGCCGCCAGCCGTCGGGGCAGCTTTCGGGTGGGCAGCAACGTATGATCGAGATCGGCCGCACCCTGATGGGCAATCCCAAGGTGCTTTTGGTCGACGAACCCACTGCGGGCCTGTCCAAGACCTATGCCGAAGAGGTTTACCAAATGCTGCGCGATCTGCGCGACCGCGACAATCTGGGTATCCTGCTTGTCGATCAGGAAATCCGCCACGCCCTGCGCATCGCCGATTACGTCTATGTCCTCGAACTGGGGCGCAACAAATTCGAAGGCCCGCCATCCGAATTCGGCGACCTGCAAAAAGCATTCTGGGTGGGCTGATGCGTTTGATACACACCGGCGGCACGATCGGCATGGTGCCGTCGCCGCAAGGCCTTGTCCCCGCAATGAAGCTGGTCGAGGCGGCTGTGGGCGAACGGGCGCGGGTCACGGTCCTTGATCCGCTGGTCGACAGCGCAGCCATTGGCGCGGCAGACTGGAACCGCCTGCTTGACCTGATTGAGACCGCTGACGACCCAGTCATCGTGACCCATGGCACCGACACCATGGCCTATACCGGCGCGGCGCTGTCCCAAGCGCTGGCCGGTCGGGATGCGCCGGTCATCCTGTGCGGTGCGATGGCCCCGCTGGGAACCGGCGGCGATGCCGAAGCGAACCTTGATTTGGCATTGTCGGCACAACCCGGCCCCGGCGTCTGGTTGGCCTTTGCCGACCGCTTGATCCCTGCTGCGGGCTTGGTGAAACATGACAGCCATGGAGCCGACAGCTTTCGCGCCGTGCCGCAGGCACCCCTGTCTCTGCCTCCAGCCCGCAGGTTCAGCGCGGCCCGAATTGGCATCCTGACCCTGACGCCGGGCATTCCGGCAGCGATGGTCGCAGCTGCCTTGTCCGAACTTGACGGCTGTGTGCTGCGGGTTTTTGGCGCGGGAACCGCACCGCCCGATCCGGCGCTTTATCGGGCGTTGTCAGAGGCCCATCAACGTGGATGTGCCTTACGGGCCGTTTCTGTCTGTGAGGCCGGGGGCCTTGTCCCCGGTGCCTATGCGGCAGGGGCCGCCCTTTGGGGGGCTGGTGTACAGAATGGCGGTCTGGACACTGCAGAGGCAGCCTTTGTCCGGCTCTGGCTCCACCATTCGAAAGGCGCATGATGCGGCAGGACAAGGATTCGCTGGGGAGTATCAATATCCCCGATCACGCGCTCTGGGGCGCACAAACCCAGCGCGCAGTCGAGAACTTTCGCGCCAGCGGCATTCCCATCAGCCATTTCCCGTCGCTGATCCGGGCGCTTGCACAGGTAAAGCGGGCTGCGGCAGCCGTAAACGGGTCTCAGAGGCGGCTGGACCCGGCGCTTGCCCGCGCCATCATGCAGGCCGCCGATGAGGTGATCGAGGGCACGCATGTGGCGCATTTTCCCGTCGATGTCCTGCAGGGAGGTGCCGGGACGTCATCGAACATGAATATGAACGAAGTTCTGGCCAACCGGGCTTTGGAAATCCTGGGGCATCCGCGCGGCGCGTATCATGTCTTGCACCCGAATGACCATGTGAACCTGTGCCAATCCACCAACGACGTTTATCCGACAGCGATCAGGCTGGCGTTGATGGCTGAGACGGTCGGCCTACAAGCTGCGCTGACCGGTCTTGCAACGGCGTTCGCGGCCAAGGGCACCGAATTTGCGGGGATCGAAAAGCTGGGCCGCACCCAGTTACAGGATGCCGTCCAAATGACCCTTGGACAAGAGTTCAACGCCTTTGCCAACACGCTGCGCGAAGATGTCGAGCGGCTGGACGAAATTCCTCGGTTGTTCGCAGAGGTCAATCTCGGCGGCACGGCCATAGGCACCGGCCTGTTGGCGCCGGAGTCCTATCGCGCTGCGGTGGTTCCTGAATTGGCGCGGCTGACGGGCCTGCCGCTGACCCCGGCTCAGGACCTGATCGAAAGCTCGTGGGACACCGGCGCTTTCGTTCTCTTCTCGGGTCTCTTGAAACGCACGGCGACAAAGCTGTCGAAGATCGCCAATGACCTTCGGCTGCTGTCGTCGGGCCCGCGAGGTGGGCTGGGAGAGATCAGCTTGCCCGCGATGCAGCCGGGATCCTCGATCATGCCCGGCAAGGTGAACCCAGTCATCCCCGAGATGGTCAATCAGATCGCCTTTCAGGTGATTGGGGCTGATCTGACAGTGACAATGGCCGCCGAAGCCGGACAGTTGCAACTCAATGCCTTTGAGCCGGTCATCGCCTATAACCTGCTCACGGCGCTGACCCTTCTTCCCCGGGGTGCCACGGCGCTGGCCCAGCTTTGTGTCGATGGACTGACAGCCAACCCCGAAACTTGCCGCGCCCATCTTGACCGGTCGACGGCCCGCGTGACCGCAATGGTTCCAGAGATCGGTTATGCGCGGGCAGCGGAATTGGCGAAGGAATTGCTGCTACGTTAGAAATGCTAACGCTGATTGAGCGCCGTTCAGGCATGAGCGTAGAATTCCGATGGCGCATATCTAGCCTGCACTCCGCCCCGGCAAATCCCAAATGATCGCGGTCGTGGTTCAAGGCTTTTCACTGTTGCTGCGTCAAGGGCCGCTCTTCCCGCCGTCCAATGTTAGATTGCGATTCAAGCGCACGACTGCAATCCACCCTTCGCGCTTCTCTGCCGTTCGTGTCTGACGTAGCGAATGACCAGTTTCCGCCCCTTGTGAAGGCGACCTGTGGTTCGACGTGCCCGGCCCTGAGCGGCCGTTCATCGCCGGTAGCATGTCGCATTGCAGCGCCACTGAACTGGCTACTGGCGCCCAGGTTTTCCACAGTATCGCGCGTCAATAGCCGACGTTATTCTGACTAACTCCGCTCTTCACCTATGCGGCAGCAGGACAGTTGTTTCACTTCAAGTCAAAACGCGCGCCTTCCATGCTGCAAAGCTCTCTACCGGCCTATTTTTGACAAGCGTATATGCGGCTTGATGCGCTGTTACCCCGGCCGGGGCGAGATCGGTCTCCGGGACTGGCCATCCGAGCTTAGTCCCACAACTGAAAAATGCCTCCACATCAGCTTTTGCCGCTTGGGGTATTGAAAAACGCATGGGGCTGTCGCTTTGCGCTAGAATCCTATCGTGAATTATCTTCATCCAGGCTTGGTTCCGCGCGCAGTTATGTTGTTCATAGGTTTCGCTATCGATCGCATCGAGAACCGCCTTGGCCAGCAGCAAAAGCGCTGACGCGCGGTCAAGGTCGGGTTGTTCCACAAGCCATTCCACAAACGGCACAAGCCCGGCCGCGCCGCTTTCCGACCACACGACAGTGATGCAGACCTCATGCCACATGTCAGGGCCTTGCACGCGCAGCCAATCCGTCAAAGCGGCATCTGCCACCGGGCTAACGCGCTCTTGCGACCATCTTTGCTTCTGATCTATCATGCTGTCCCGTTCTGTGGCGGCTTGCGCAACCGTCTCGACTCGCCGAGAAAGCCGCCCTCGCCAGTTCGACCGGATTGCATCGGCCGCCTCCCGCTGTTTGCGGATCATGATGCGGCGTGCTTTTTGGAATTCGACGTCCCCGAATTCGGCAGCTGCCACGAAAAACTCCAAGCGACCCAGTTTTTTGATCGTCAGGGACTTCATGTGGTCGCGCAGGAACACATCCAGTGTCAGTCCATCAAGAGCATCGGCCCCCAACTCGTTCACAAACAAGAAGAGCGCCACCAGAGGGTCCGCTTCCAGGCTCGTTTCAGATCCGACCCTCGTCTTCAGGCGACCGCCTGCGAATACCGGAATTCTATTTGTTATAACAATCACGCTGTCGGCGTAGATCTGACGCGGCGCCAATTCAAGAGATTTCAGCTCGCGCTTAAGCACCGCCTCCGCCTTCGATTGGCGCAGTGTTAGGAAAAGAGCCCATGAAAGAAAGATCGAGATGAATAGCACAAGGCCAGATACAAGGATATGGATCATTTTCGGACACTGCATTCCAACATGAACGGGGAACTTATGTGGTGTTTCTGTCAACAATGTGACACCATCGACTTGCGGGTTCTGCCGACTTCGCCTTGGTGCCGCTCTACCCGCGAGCGGCCGCTGTCCGCCCCGATTGCGATTTTTTTGGTCAGACCGCACAGGTCAAAACAGGTAGGTTACGGCGGCTGCGCCCTCCCGCAACCAAAAAAAATAAAACAAATACTTAAGCCCAGATCGTTTTACTTGTGTATAGGCTCGCGCGTGTTGAATTCTGCGCGGAATTGACCCAGTTTTCCGAAATGCGGTGACCTACTTGTATCAAGAATTCCGCTGACTTTTCATGAGACTATCATGTTTCAGAGGGGGCAGCACCAAATGGAAAAGTGGGTCAATCCGAGACGAAAATCAACAACCTAATTTACACAATATGGGATAGAGCTGGTTCTCCTGTTGTCTCCAAACCATAGTTTTGAAGAGGACCAGGGAGCCCTTCAAACGCTCTGCCAAGCCGGTGATACACCATAAACCCCTCAGAGCCGCTCGCCAGAAAACGCAAACGCTGGAGCGCCAATGGCGCGATACTCGACGATGTCCGCATCCTCCAGATACTCGATCATCCCGGGCAAGTAGCTCTGCGGAACCTCCCGTGAATCCGCCTCTGGGATGGTGCGCAAAATCAGGGCAATCGCAATGCAGATCGCGAGAATCCAGATTGATGCGTTCGAGTTGCGGCGTCTGCCACGCACCAGCATGCTTGGCAGTGGTTTGCCAAGTCGCACTGGTTTTGAGGTATGCCGGCGCTCGGATTTCGGTGTGACATCGTTGGGCCGTGTCGGTGAAGACATGTGATCCTTCTTTTCGTTTCTCGAGTGCATCATGACGGAGTTGACTCTGATGTTTCAATCCGCATCGGCATCTCATTGCGCTTAAGCTGCGTCGGCTCAGTTGCTTGGCGACAGTAACCTCTCTGCGCTGAGCGCCAACTGCTCGGGATGCCCAGACTCATCGACGAGGACGAAGGAGGATCGACCACGCTCGAAGAGTGCGATTGTGCGTCCCCGATACTCGAAAGCGGTCGGCGGATCCTTGGAGTCTCCGGCGTTGCGGGCGACAGCCAAAAGCATGAGCCGCCCGAGTTCTGGCGCGTCCACCACAATGGCAATTGCAGGTCGGTCAGGTGTTGCAACGATTTGCACATCGCGCACGATCCAGTCCTTCGGCAAGACCGGCAGGTCCACTCCGAGCGCGGCAACGACTTCCTGCGCGTTCAGTTCCGCGCTTTCGGGCTGGGACACCATCCAATGCCGAAGCTCTAACGCCGCCTGCGCATCGAGCGCTGCTTCGACAAGCGGGGGCGCGCTTTTGTGTCCGGCTGCTTGCCACGCGACATGGCCAGTCCAGCCCGCCGTGAACAGAACAACAGCGGCTACGAAAGGGGCGGCGCGGCGCAGCAGACGCTGTCCGCGCAGACGGTCCTGCAAGCGGCGCGCCTCTGCCACAAGACCGGGCGGCGCGGTATCGTCTGATCCGGAAAGGGCCATCCGCAGCGCGGCAGTGTTTCGCGCATCGGCAAGGAGGTCCGCCACCCGCTCTGGCCGTTCTGCGAGGTGATCCGCAATCGCAAGAGTTCGGTCGGGGTCAAGGCGCCCCTCGAGAAGCGCAAGAAGATCAGCCTCAAGCTCCGGATCGGTCTCAGTCTTGTCGCTCATCGCATCCTCCTACGATCCTGAGTGGTTTCACGGTCGCCACCTCTCCCCGCCCGTCTTCAAATGCCCGGAGTGCCGCACGCGCCCGGCCCACGCGCGACATCACTGTGCCCACCGGCACGCCCAGAACCTGCGCCGCCTCGGCCGGACCGAGCCCCTCCACCGCCACAAGGTGCAGGGCTTCGCGCTGCTCGGCGTTGAGCGACAGAAAGGCGGTGCGCAGCTGCGCCAGCCGCGCCGCTATCTCGCCGGACGCCTCAACGAAGGTTGGCCGACTTTCCGCCCAGGCCTGTTCGCGCGCTTCGGAAGCCTGCGCACTGCGACGGCCATCGATGAAAAGATTGTGCAATATCGCCATCAGCCAGACCCGCACATCCGCACCGTCGCGAAAGGTCCCGCGCCGCTCCTGCGCCCGCAGAAAGGTTGCTTGAACAAGGTCGTCGGCCGCCTCTGCGTCACGCGTGAGAACTCTTGCATAGCGTCGAAGGGGCTCAAGTTGCCCGACAATCTCGAGGTTGTGATGGGCCATGGCGATTCACGTCTCCTTTCGGGCAGGGGTCATGCGCTTTGTTCTGCCGAAGTCTGGTCGCTCGCACGGTAATTCGAGCCAGTCTCGCCAATATAGCGCGCATTCTCTTGGCGTAGGCGTGCCGCTGCATCGTCATATAGAAATGGAAGAAAGGCAAAGCGCCGGCCCTTCGTGACTTTGCTGACCTTGTGTAAAAGCGAGCAAGAGAACACCACCGCCCCGCCCGGCGGTGCCTTGAAACTGCGCGGCCCGTATTCCGGAAAGTTCACCTCTCCACCTTCGAAATCGTCGTTGAGATTGACCGATACGGCAAAGCGCCGATGCGCCGTGCCCTTTGTCGTGTTGTCGCGGTGTGCCGAAAAATGCCCACCATCCTCAGCCGCGTAACAGGAGACGATGTAGCGCTCCATCCGCGTCACCTTGAACTGGTGGACCTTGGCAATTTCGGGCACGACCCGCCGCAGGAACCGCGCCTGCAACGCCGAGATCAGATCGCGATCTTCGATGTTGTAATCCTTGCGACGTTTGAAGCCCGGATCGGTAATTCCCATCGTCTTGCCCCCGATCTCGCGCATGAAGCCGCTCTCTTCCCCACCTTGCGCTTCATACAGCCCGATCAGGTGACGACAGAGCTCTGGCTCGAACACGCGCGGCAGGAACAGGATCGGCGCCATGACATCGATCCCGGCATGCCGGCCCGGTGGCGGCAGGCTGTCCAAAAGCGCCATGACCTCGCCAAGATCGCCCCGATCCGGCCGGAACGGAATCGCCGCCAAGACGCGCATTGTTGGATCGATGACCACCCATTGCCGAGCCATTGCGGCCGGACCGCTGCCCGGAGACCTATCCTTAGCCGCCACGCCGTAGAGGCGCGAGATCAGCAGGTCCATGTCCCAGAAATGGCGATAGCCTGGCAGACGGTTCTTGACCCGGCCAATCGCCTCGTCCTCTGGGTCGATGGTGACACCAAAAAAGCAGGCTTGATCATCGTTGAAGATGTCAGCCCGTTCATATGCAGCCTTGAGGGCCGCCTGCGCATGGCCATCCGCCGCGCTGCCAAAGAAGCACAGAACCAGATAGCGCCCCGCCGCGCTGTCAAAGGAATAGCGCGGGTTGGCGACGCTGCGCTGAATAAAGCTGGGTGCCGGATCGCCCGGCGTCAGAAGGGTTGTTGCGTCTATCTGAAGAGGTGCTGTCATTCGGGAATCCGCCGTATTTGAAATGTATACGGAGCCCTTGGCCAGTCACATCCCGGCCTTCGGAATGTTTATTGCTGCAATTGCGCGAATGTGAGCGGCTGCATGCTCTGCCGGGTTAGAAAATCGGCGGCAGTTTGCCCGCACACCGCCGACCTTCCTTGAGCGGCGGATGAATGCCTGTTCTTTGATTTGCGCAAATATGCACTCGCGGCCGCAACGAAAGTCTGGAGTCCGCCATTCTGCGTGTCCCCAGTTAAGAAGTGGCGTAGTGAAAATGATCTACCTTAGGCGTGGAATACAAAAGCAAGTATTTCTGAAAGCGAGCTCCCGCAACCAACTTACTTTGAAAATACTGCACTGTTTTTACTACATAAGCAGCCCCAAAGGGAATTAATAAGCGATTGATTATTAATAATTTATATTGCCGTTGATCCAGTTTTCGGTTTGCATTGGCTCGGCCATTTCATTTTCTTGTGATTGCATTTTAGATATATTCTTGAGTGTCGTGAATGAATGCCACCACCACCGTTCACGTCTTCGGTTGCGCGAAAAATAGGCGCTTTGCTGCCCTAAGTAAGAGCTTGGCTTACAAGGGAAGCAAGAAGCCCCATCAAAGCTGGAGGAATAATTCGGGCTAAGCGCGATGCCATCTTTTAACCACCCGAGCCACCATTTTTGATGCCGATTTTGCGGCATCTGCGGGGGGAGCAGTCTTGGTATTCTCCCACCGCGTTGATCAAGATCAGACTGCTCATTTTGAAGAACCGTTTCTGAGCGGCAAAGCTTTTCACTGGCAGGTCATTGTTTTCGCCCGACTTCAGCAGGCAAAGATTGACCAGAGAATTTGTAAATCTAAACTCACTCCAAGGCGTTCCGGAATTTGAATTTTATGCCCGAGAGGAAACATTATGACGCATGTGTTTGACTATTCCTCGTCCTCTGTCGGGATCGATCAGTTCACGGGCTATAGCATAAGTAACTTGTTTGGCACCGTTGATGGCACTTTTCTGCCTGCTGAGTTCTGGGACCCTCTGGGCGCTCTTTCAGGTGTGTTAAGCTACAATTTCGTGGAGTTCGATGAAGTAAGAACCGGCAGTTTCCGATTTAACATCGATGCGTTCGGAACATTTTCACAGCAAGTGTCTGGTTCTGGGGATGTTTTTTCCCCCATTTTCTACGCCGACGATCCCGAGTTTTTCGCGTCCGAAGATTTTTTCACCGGAGAGGCACAGTTGACGCTCTTTGGTTTGAGCAGCCAGAGCTATTTGCGCTTCGAAGGGTTGCCGACACTTGAGCGGAGTTTTGGGCCGCTGCCCTCAGCGCCGTTTGCGGATTTTAACGATGCGACAGCATTTGCTGTCTCAGCGGCGACGCTGGCAAATGCGGAACATCTCGCGAGCTTGCAGGCGTTGCAACCCGCGTCATTAGCCACGGCCATACGGATTGTTGCAGAGAATTTCGGCCCCGACCCGGCTGCGGGGACTGTCCGCCTCGTCTATACACCCGATGTGACCACCAGCCTGACCTTTGCCGATTGGATCGGACTAGATCCATCGGGCTTTAACGATGCCTATGGCGCGCAGCTTGTTGATACGCGCAGCCTTTTCTCAAATGAGGATGTTGAAGTTATTCTGACGGATTTCGACGATTCTCTTAGTGACGCAGGCGGAGGTTTTGCCGCGCGGCGCGTCATGATCAACGCTGGCGGGGGCGATGACATCATCGACATGAGAGGCGACGCGACGAGCGGTGTCTTGCCCTTCGCCCTGACAGTGCCGTCGATTGTGTCCGTTGACGGCGGCGAGGGCAACGACAGTATCTCCTTTGTCGTAAAGGTCTCTGGATTTGTTGATGGGGGCGCAGGCAATGACACGATCTTCGGGTCCAGTCCTTCAGACGGTCTTGCCGCCTTTTTCGAAGCGCATGGCGGAGATGGCGAAGATCAATTCCAAGGGCTTAATAACGGTGCAAATCTGTTCTTTGGCGGAAATGATAATGATCTGTTGATAGGTGGATTTGACTCCGCGGATACGATCCACGGCGGGGCCGGTGATGACAACATCGGTGCAGGGTCATTCTTCAACTTCTCACTGGGCGCAAACATTTACTCCGACGTCGCAAACCTGTTTCATGGTGACGCGGGCAATGACACCCTCTTTGGCGGCAACGGTGCTGACACTCTCCATGGAGGTGATGGAGACGACTATATCTTGCCTCTTCTTGGGGATGACGTTGTCCATGGCGGGGCGGGTCTTGATACTTATTCAATGAGCGTTGGAAACGGCGGATTTGAGGGATCGGATGTCTCTCGCAGCTTTGGGGATAAGCTCATTGTTGATACTGGCGGTATCCTGGAATTCGCTCCATGGATGAGCGTTGACTTCAACACAAATTTGCTGGAACGGCTTGGGAATGACCTTGTGATCGGCACTCTTGGTCAATCCAGCATTCGGCTGGTTGATTTCTACTCTAATCCTACCGGCTGGATTTCAACTTCTGACGATTCAAGAGAAATCGACTTTGCCCGTGCGGCGACACTTTCTGACTCATCACCAGAGGTGCCTGAGGGCGGTGACACGATTACTGGCGGTGACACCGACGACACGCTCGCCGGTGATGCGGGCAACGATACGATTGACGGTGGCGCCGGGAATGACCGTATCTCTGCCTCGGATGGCGATGACGTTGTGCTGGGTGGTTCTGGCAATGACAACATCGGCGGAGGGGTCGGAAATGACACCATCGACGGCGGCGATGGCGATGATGTGATGGGGGCCGGTTTTGGCGACGACAGCGTCTCAGGCGGCCTTGGCAATGATGTGCTGGCAGGCGGCGCCGGGAACGACACGCTCTCGGGCGGCGACGGAAATGACAGCATGTCCGGGAGCTTTGGCAACGATCTGATCGACGCAGGTTCGGGGGCGGATGACATCGGCGGCGGCACCGGTCGCGATGCCATCAACGCCGGTGCGGGCAATGACCGTGTGGGCGGCGGCGAGGGGGATGACACTATCTCGGGTGGCAACGGCAATGACTTTCTTGCCGGTGGTGGACGGGACGACATCATCGACGGCGGCACGGGTAATGACACGATCAACGGCGGCGCAGGCAATGACGTGATGACCGGGGGTGCAGATGCGGATCAGTTCGTGTTCAGCGCCTTCTTCGACGGTGAGGCAGATGTGATCACCGATTTCGAGGACGGTTTGGACAGCTTCTTCATCCGCCGTTTCGATCCCGATACCGGCGTTGAGAATATCAGCAACGGCGGTAATGGGCTTGCTGGGTTCGTGGCAGCGATGAACATCGTCGACGTGGCGGGTGGCGCGCAGATGACGGTGAATGGCAACACGATCCTCGTCGAAGGCATCACGGCGGCGCAACTGACGGTAGAGGATTTTCAGTTCCTGTAATGGATAAACCCCGCCGGTTTCGGCTGGCGGGAATGTCGAGATGCACGCCTATATGTGGTCGCGTGCTTGCTAATGCGCTGGCGTGCGGGAGGTAAATCGCCTTTGTCACCTGCCGAACCACTGCAACTGGATGGACCTGAAAAGCACAATAGGTTCACTGCGGTTCCGTCGGTCCAAGCTAGGCTCGGCGATTTTGTAAAATCTCCGGGTCCTCAAAGAACACACCTTTTAAGCCAACCGGGCAAGCAACGACGTTCTTGTCCGTAACAAGGTTCAGGTCGCTTTCAACGCCAAGGAATGGCTCGTTCGAGCGCGACGCCCTCGAAAACTCCATCGGACGTCAGGGGGGTTCAGGCTGGTGCGGGCAATAACGTGGGGGATTTCATCGAGCCAGCGCGCAGCGCAAACTTGGGCCTTTCTGGCCCTTCAGTCTGGCGGTGTGGGACACAGATCGCCACGGCCAGCGGCCCAGCTTTTCCGGCCTTTGGCTGCGATACTCGCAATCTGATCGTCCGGCACCGGCACTGTTGGACGGGGCGTCAGCCCGTCATCGTGGAACAAGTAGAGCCGCGCGGCGAAATCCTCGAAAGGTAGTGAACCTTCACCGAACCGCTCTCCGCTGCCCTGTGTCGAGACAACGAGACCGTGGCCCCAATCTTGTCCGCTGTCATTGTTGGGATTGAAGAAGTAAACGCGCATCTGCCCTGTTGGGTCCAGACCTACCCGGATTAGTGTGATCGCGTGCCAGCCTACAAAGGTCGCGCCCGAGTCTGTCACGGCGATCCCGGCAGGTTGCGGGTGGATGACTGGTTGGTTGCCATTGTATTGCGGGTGGTAACAGGCGTGAAAGTGGCGCAGGAAATCCTCATAGTGTTTCAATGCGCCTGTGGCGACATCGACGGCTATGTGAAACTCGCGCCCAACCCACCAGCCGTGCAGTCCGGGATTGATCCAGCGATGTGGGTCTTCGGGGCGGCCGAGACATCGGCGGCCCATTTCGGCATAGGCGCGGTCCAGATGCGGTACCAGCAGGACAGAGATGGGATCGGCATCCAGCAGCGCCGACGTCGCAAGGCCGGGCGGTAGGGTCGCGGTGTCGAGTGGTTCGCCCTCGAAATGCAGCACCAGCCTGTCCCTGCGTGCCACCTGTGCGATCAGCCAGAGCAGGTAATCAGGATCGTTCAACGCCCACATCGACAAGGCCCGGGCAGATTGGCAGGTCGGATTGTTGCCCTGACCGACACCAAGGGGTTGGCCCAAGAACATGATGAGCCCTGCAATCAGATGCGTTCGCGCAGGGAGCGCCGTACCGCAGGTTGCCTCCAATGCGCAGATGCACTCTTCGGTTAGTGGTGTTTCCAACAGGCGCCACAGGGACGGCGCAACGGGAGGGGAATACAGAATGCCCCGTTCCAACATAAGCGCCAGCCCATAGACCGCCTGCGCTGTACCGGGCTGAATGGCGACATCGACCAAGGCGCGCACCAGCGGCTCATAGCAGCGCAGGGCATCAAGCCCGGTGCTCGACAGGCCCAAGGCATCGGGGAGCACCTTGGTCTGATCGGCCTCAATTGCCCAACGCAAGAAGCTGGCGTGATAATCTGATACCAACCCCGTGTCGTGCATGGCGCGGGCAAAGGCATAGGCCTCTTCCTGAACCGTGCGCTCGTCCGCTCGTGACAGTCTGTCGATATAAGCTGGAATGCCCGGGTCCTCTCGGTTCAGGGCGGTCGGACCAAATAAGGCGCTGATCAACCTGTCGGCCCCCCGATGGGCGTCGGCGGTGAGGGCGGTTCCGGTTTGTAGGGCGCTTGCGATCTGCAGGATCATCGCCTTGACGTGATCAACCTGCAAAGGTCGCTGCGCCATGATGCGCCAGATCTCGTCTGTCAGGTGATCCAAGACACCGTCAGTCCCAACCTCTTGCAACAGATACCGCATCAGCCGGTCAATAGCCGGTGTGAGCGCATTTTGCGCGTGGCGTTGCGCCTCGTTCAGGCCCTGTCCGAGCAGCCGGTCGAGATTGAACGACAGAACCTGCGTAAGAAATTGTTCGGCCTGCGCAGGCGACAGATCAGGCGTCGCATGTTCGCCTGTGGCAACCACAAGAAAGCGTAGCAGGCTCATCGCTTCTAATGTGATCGTCTGCTGGCTGGCCTGTGTCAGGGTATGTTTGACAAGGTTCGGCAGCAGGTGCGTCGGACGTCCCCAATCCGTGCCAGAGAACAGCCCAGCCTGGTCCATGAGGCCGGCGCGCTGCCGCAAGGCTGGCAATCCGTCCTCATGCTGCAGCACCGGGCGCGCCGCATCCAACACGCGCAGCGCATGGTTGTTCTTGCCAATACGCGACGCGCTTTGCAGACCACAAATCTGCCGGTCGAGCCGGTCAAGAAGCGTTGCAAGCTGTCCAGCGGCGTTCAAATGGGCTGTCATATCGGCTTCGACCATAGCGTCGCCCTTATTCAATTGGCCGGGGCACTGTTTATGCTGCCAACCGTCACTTCAAGGATGCGGCAACCCCAAGGGGTCAACAACGAAAATGCGCGACATCATGGGTGCCACAGCCGTCGGCGGGGCCCGCAGCGATCGTCACAGATAGTAATCCAGCTCTTCTTGCGCCTTTAGCAAGTCACGCATTTCGACAGCATCCTCGCCATAAAAATACACAAGGCCCCAATGCGTGCCGAACGCCGTCCGCTTGGTTACCTTTTGCGCATGTGGCGGGTTGAGTTCGTGAAAGTCAAAATAGGGATGGCTCTCGGTCTGTGGGGGGATTTCCAGATTGCTGACCACACGGCGGCGGGGATAGACGCCAAAGCACCCGGCATGGCCTGTCGCATCCGTGACTGGGGTCGGAAAGAAGGCATCAAGCTCGTCCTGCGTTGTCTTGGGATCGAACACCAGAACCAGCGCCTGATAGGCGTTGAACCCGTAGGCGCGTTCGAGCAGTTCGAACACGTTGAAGCCCGGCGGGCGATAGGCCACTTCGCCGAAGTACATGGTGCCGTCAGAGGTGACGAAATACTCTGGGTGGATGAAACCGAAATCGATATCGAACACGTCAATTAGTTTTTCAATTTCCTGCGTGATACGACCGCGCCACTGCTCCAATTCAGGGGTTGCCGGGACGAAAACGGAATAGCCCAGGGTGACATACTCTGAAATGTTCAAAAACTGGATCTTACCATCCTTGATCCACGCCTCGACTGCGAATTCCCAACCATCCAGATGGCTTTCCAGAAGCGCCGGAAATTCATCGTCCGAGATGGAGGCCACATCGTCAGCAGTGCGGATCACGCGGTGCCCCAGACACCCCGCCTTGTCGAATGCCTTGAAATGGATCGGATCATTCGGGTCGCCATCCAGTTTCAGCAGTGTCTGGTTCACGCGTCTGAGAAAGCGGATCACATCCGTCTGATCCATGGCTTCCTCAAAGATGCCAACACGGATGCCACCCAACTGCGCGCGGCGTTTCATAAGTGATTTATCGCGGAACAACATGGATTGACCCAACAAGCGCGGGTTTTTCATCAACACGGAGTTGACAGCACCTGCCCACTCGACCGTTTCCTCGAAAAGGGGAATCGCCACGTCGACCCCCATGTCTTTCAGTGTCGTGGCAAGTTCGAAGGAACGGTCGTTGAGCCGCTCAAAATCCCAGGAAACAAACGGTAAGTCATGCTCGACTGCATAGGACTCAGCCCAAGCGGGAGCGACGATTACATACCTACGATCAAATTTTTCGAGCGCGTCAATGTAACGCAAACTCCAACCTAAAATTGCAACAAACCCTTTGTCCGAATTTTTATCGGTCATCCTAACTCCTTGCTGGTGTGAAGGATGTCTACCTACACTAAAACTCAAAAAAAACAACCCGCGCGGGTATTTGCAAAGCACATGAGACAAATCCTTGCTGATTTTCTGTGCCACGTGAATTTTGCGATTTTAGGATAAAAGCCCCAAATTACAGCCGTTTCGGACGCATCAGCATACGCGGGATTACGAAGCGGCGCGCAGGTGACGCCAAGCGCGCGCTCACGCCGCTAATACGGGGTCAACACCCCGGTGCGGGTTGGCAGCGCGACCGGCATCACCCGGGGGGCAGGTGGCGGAATTTTCACACCAGGTTTGGACACGCGCCTCTTGATTTCACGGTTTCGTGAAGACTAAGATTTTCTCATAAGATCAACCAGCATCTCACCGGGTGCTTTTGTGAGTTGTTTCACGCCATCCTCCCGGCTGCCTGCAGTGAACGCAGACATAAATGGGATGGTATCGAGCGCCCGCTGGTTGATTGGTGGAGTGTGTATGTTCGGCTTGGCCCTCTTATGGGCCTCTCTGAACAAGATTTTGCAATAATGCCCAAGTATTGAAATGGAGCTATGAATGTTTCCCGACACATTTGACATAACCAGCGTCGACGATCTGACAGCGCTGAACGGACAATTGCTAACGGCACTGACCTTTCTCGGCGATCAGGATCTGAACAACGCCTTCACCATCAACCCCGAGGCCATCACGGTCGGAGACTACCTTGCCTTGATCGACGCGGCCGAGGCGAGCTTGATCACAACCGACTTCAGCTTTCTTGCGTTCTCAATTCCGACAATCCGCGCGCAACTCGAGGCGATCCTGACGCCAGATAATGTGCCGGATGGGCTGAGCGTGCAGCAGGTGATCGACCAGTCCATTGGAGTTCTGGAAGACATCGCGGCAGGCGATTTTGGCCTGCTGACTGTTGGCTTTGACGCGATCCGTACGGCGCTCGAGGGGGTGCCGCCCGAAACCTTGCTGCTGGATGCGTTCGGTTTCACGGGGCCGGGCAATCCTGATATCATTGACGCCTTTTTGGATCTCTTGCCTCAGTTCTCAACCGATGCTTTCCCGGCTTGGGTCTCTGGCGATCCGCATCTCAAGACTTTGGATGGCGTGGATTACGATTTTCAGGCAGCAGGTGAGTTCGTCCTGTTGCAATCGACCGATGCGCAGGGCTTTGCCTTGCAGGCGCGCATGGTGCCGGTGGCCGCGAATGTCAGCGTCAATCAGGCCATTGCCACCAATCTCGACGGCACGGCAGTGATGATTGACGCTGCAGATCCTGATCCGTTGCACGTGAATGGTGCGGTTGTGGCGCTTGCGGATGGGTCCTCTCTTGATGTGGGCGAGGGGCGCATTTACCGGCGCGGCGATGTTTACACCATTGTTTATCCCGGCGCGGATGGTGCGATCGGCAATGGCGACAGTCAGGTTGTCGTGCGGGTGCGAGAAGGGCGGCTTGACCTTGATGTGCGCCTGAACGCCGAACTGCTCGGATCGCTTGAGGGGCTGCTTGGGGATGGGGATGGCAACCCGGACAATGATATTGCGCGGGCCGATGGCACCGTCTTGGCGCGGCCTTTGGTCTTTTCAGAGCTCTATGGCGCGTATCGCGATGATTGGCGGATCAGCAGTCTTGGGGATACCCTTTTTTCTTACGAGTCCGGCGAGAGCCCGAATGGGTTTTACCAATCGGATTTCCCCGGCGCGATTGTTTCGCTCGATACGCTTGATCCGGAGGTGCTTGCCACCGCGCGCGAGGCGGCACTGGCTGCGGGATTGCAAGAGGGCAGCGAAGCCTTCGAGAATGCCGTGCTGGATTTCGCGCTGACCAATGACGAAAGTTTCCTGACCTCAGCGCTGGATGTGCCTTTGGCCAGCGTCGGCACAGAATTGGCGGATACCTTGATCGGGAATTCGGGCGATGACGTGCTACGCGGTGAGGGCGGCGATGACGGTGTCTTCGGACAGTCAGGCAATGACATTCTCGACGGCGGGGCGGGCAATGACTCGATCGCCGGGGCGGATGGCAATGACCTAATTTCGGGCGGCCTTGGCAACGACAACATCGGCGGTGGCCTTGGCAATGATACCATTGATGGCGGTGAGGGCGATGACATCATCGGGGCCGGGTTCGGAGACGACTCCGTGACCGGCGGCGCAGGCAATGACGTGGTCGCAGGCGGTGCGGGCGACGACACGCTCGAAGGCGGCGACGGCAACGACAGCATGTCGGGCAGCTTTGGCAATGACCTCATCGACGGTGGTGAGGGCGCGGACGATATCGGCGGCGGCACCGGGCGCGACACGATTGACGCAGGTGCGGGCAATGACAGCGTCGGCGGCGGTGAAGGCGACGACAGCATCCTTGGCGGCGAGGGCAATGATTTCCTCGCGGGCGGCGGGCGTAACGATACGATCGACGGTGGCGCGGGCAATGACACGATCAATGCAGGCGCTGGCAATGACGTGATCACCGGCGGAACGGGGGCTGATCAGTTCGTGTTTAGCGCCTTCTTCGACGGCGAGGCCGATGTCATCACCGATTTCGAGGACGGTTTGGATAGCTTCTTCATCCGCCGTTTCGATCCCGATACTGGCGTTGAAAACATCAACAACGGCGGCAACGGTCTGGCGGGGTTCGTCACGGCGATGAATATCGTCGACGTGACGGGCGGCGCGCAGATGACGGTGAATGGCAACACGATCCTCGTCGAAGGGGTCACCGCCGCGCAACTGACGGTGGATGATTTCACGTTCCTATGACGACTATACAAACCCGCCAGCCCAAGCTGGCGGGTTTTTTCTGAACGCAATCTGCGGCGCGACTTTGATGACGTTGCCGAAGTGCTTCCCATGCGCATCTTTAGCCCCGGCTGGCCTTCTGCCAGGAGGGATCACAGGCCGCTAGTGCAGGCTTGCGGGTGTGCGTCCATTTGTGGTTTCTATCGAATCTCCTGCATTTCATTCGCTGGGGCAATCATGATCGACAAGCTGGAAATGTTCATCGCGGTCGCGCAAGAGGGGCATTTCGGCCGTGCGGCGGTTCGGATCGGGATCACACAACCGTCGCTCTCAGCCGGGATCAAGCAGCTTGAGGAACAATTGGGCGTGCAGCTCATTTTTCGGGGCTCACGCTATGGTGGGCTGACGCCAGAGGGGCAAGCCACGCTGGTCTGGGCGCGCCGGATCGTTGGCGACGCCCGACAATTGCGCGAAGAGATGCGCGCCAAGCGGCATGGCTTGTCCGGCCAGTTGCGGATTGCGGCCATTCCCACTGCGCTGACATGGGCGGCGCGGCTCTGTCATCGGTTCAATGCCAAGCATCCCAAGGTGCGGTTCACGATCCTGTCGCGTACCTCGATCGAGATCCTGTCGATGCTAGATAATCTCGAGATCGACGCGGGCATTTCCTATCTCGACAACGAGCCGATGGGGCGGGTCAGCATGGAACCGCTCTATGAAGAGCGTTACCTTTTGGTCTGTGCCAAAGGCGCACGTCTTGCCGGGCGCGAGCATGTGGGCTGGGCTGAACTGGCGGGAGAGCCGCTCTGTCTGCTGACGCCCGACATGCAAAACCGCCGCATCATCAACCGCAATTTCGCGGCGGTCGAGGTGACACCCGAGGCGTGGATCGAGTCGAATTCCACCGTTGTTCTGATGGCAACGGTCGAGGCGGGCGGCTGGATGACAGTCTTGCCCGAGGATGCCGCACGCTTCCATGCCAGCGGAAAAAACGTGGACTTGATCCCATTGATCGGCTCGGAACCGGCGCATTCGGTTGGTCTCGTTGCGCCATGGCGCGAACCGCATACGCCCGTTCTGGAAAGCCTATTGCGCGAGGCGCGGCGGTTAGGAGGGGATTCTTGATAGGCAATAGCTATCAATCCACCGTATAACGATATTGATATGGCATGGTGAAACCTGATTGACTGGCATCAGCAATCGAAAGAGGCCAGCCATGACCACACCCGCCCCCGACGACATCACCTCGATCCTAGCCGCGCATCGTGATCTGGAAGGGCCGCTTTTGCCGATCCTGCATGCGATGCAGGCTGCCTTTGGATATATCCCCGAGGCGGCGCATCGCCCAATCGCCGAAGCGCTGAACATCAGCCGCGCAGAGCTGCATGGTGTGATCAGTTTCTACCACGATTTCCGTGCCAACCCCGCTGGACGGCATGTGCTGAAAATCTGCCGCGCCGAGGCCTGTCAGGCGGTGGGTGGTGCTGTGCTGGCCGAGGCGACCTTGGCCAAGCTGGGGCTTGCGTGGCATGGCACTACGGCCAATGGCGCAGTCACGGTCGAGCCGGTGTATTGCCTTGGCCTTTGTGCCTGCGCACCTGCGGCCATGCTGGATGACCGCGTGGTGGGCCGGGTGGATGCCGCCCGGATCGATGCCCTTTTGGCGGAGGCGGGCGCATGAAGATTTATGTTCCGATGGATAGCGCCGCCAAGGCGCTTGGTGCCGAAGACGTGGTCGCCGCGCTGCGCGCTACAGCGCCCGAGGCGCAAATCATTCGCACCGGCACGCGTGGCATGATCTGGCTAGAGCCACTTGTCGAGATCGAGATTGATGGCGTGCGCCATGGCTATGGCCCGGCGACAGTTGGCGATGTTGGAGGTATTCTTGATGGGACGAGCCCCAAAGCTCTTGGCCCGGTCGAACACCTCGACTGGATGAAACGTCAGACGCGGCTGACCTTTGCCCGCACAGGGGTGATCGACCCGCTCGATCTGGAGGATTACGCGGCCCATGGGGGCTTGGTTGGTCTGCGCCGGGCTATCGCGATGGACGCCCATGACATCGTCGCCGAAGTCACAAAATCCGGCCTGCGTGGACGCGGCGGAGCGGGCTTTCCGACCGGGATCAAATGGAAAACGGTGCAGGAGGCGCAAGCGCCGCAGAAATACATCGTCTGCAATGCCGACGAAGGTGACAGCGGCACATTTGCCGACCGGATGATCATGGAAGGAGACCCGTTCAGCCTTGTCGAAGGCATGGCGATTGCGGGGATCGGTGTGGGGGCCACACGCGGCTATGTCTACCTGAGGTCGGAATATCCCGATGCCATCGCGGTGATGTGCCGTGCGGTCGAGATTGCGCGTGGGGCAGGGGTGCTTGGTTCTGATGTGCTGGGGTCTGGCCACGCGTTTGACATGGAAATCCGAGTTGGGGCCGGGGCCTATGTCTGTGGCGAGGAAACCGCGCTGTTGAACTCGCTCGAAGGTAAGCGCGGCGTGGTGCGCGCCAAGCCGCCACTGCCCGCGCTTGAAGGGTTCCTGGGGCGGCCCACGGTGGTGAACAATGTCATCAGCCTGGCCACTGTGCCGGTGATCTTCGAGAGGGGCGCGCAGCATTATGCCGATTTCGGGCTTGGCCGGTCGCGTGGCACTGTGACCCTGCAAATCGCGGGCAATGTGGCGCGCGGGGGGCTATTCGAAACCGCCTTTGGCATCACCTTGGGTGAGGTGGTCAATGACTTGGGCGGCGGCACCATGACGGGCCGTCCGGTCAAGGCGGTGCAGGTGGGCGGGCCGCTTGGCGCCTATATCCCGGTCAGCAATTTTGATGCCCCGCTTGGCTATGAAGAGTTAGACGCAAAAGGCGGCCTCTTGGGGCATGCCGGGCTGGTTGTGTTCGACGATAGCGCCGACATGCTGCAAATGGCCCGCTTCGCGATGGAATTCTGCGCTGTGGAAAGCTGCGGCAAATGCACCCCTTGCCGGATTGGGGCCGTGCGGGGCGTAGAGACCATCGACCGTATCGCGGCGGGCGACGGAACGGCGATCCCGCTTTTGACCGATCTGTGCGAGACGATGAAAGACGGCTCGCTTTGCGCACTTGGCGGGTTCACACCCTTTCCGGTCATGTCCGCACTCACGCATTTTCCGAATGACTTCGCCACCCAGCAGGAGGCCGCCGAATGAAAGATTTCATTATTCCCAAAGACCGCGACATGGGCACGCCCGCCAAAGTGGGAGCCCCGGTGACGTTGGAGATCGACGGTGTTGCCGTAACCGTACCCGAGGGCACATCGGTGTTGCGCGCAGCGGCCGAGGCGGGGATTTCCATCCCCAAGCTCTGCGCCTCTGATAATCTTGAAGCTTTTGGTTCTTGCCGCCTCTGTGTGGTGGAAATCGAGGGGCGGCGTGGCACGCCTGCGTCCTGCACAACGCCTGTGACGCCGGGCATGGTGGTGCATACCGGATCGTCAAAGGTGCGCAAGATCCGCAAAGGGGTGATGGAGCTCTATATCTCTGATCACCCTCTCGATTGCCTGACTTGCTCTGCCAATGGCGATTGCGAGTTGCAGGATATGGCCGGTGCGGTCGGTCTGCGTGATGTGCGCTACGAGGCCCCCAAGGATGGCGGCATGGTCAACCATTTCGAGGCTCGGAACACGAGTGGCGAGGCCAATCCGGAATGGTTGCCAAAGGACGACAGTAACCCGTATTTCAGCTATGACCCCAGCAAATGCATCGTCTGTAACCGCTGTGTGCGTGCCTGCGAAGAAGTGCAGGGCACATTTGCCCTGACCATTCAGGGCCGTGGCTTTGACAGCCGCGTATCGGCGGGTAATGCGGATGATGATTTCCTCGCCTCTGACTGTGTGAGTTGCGGGGCCTGCGTGCAGGCCTGCCCGACGGCGACTTTGCAGGAGAAATCCATCATCGAGCTGGGCACGCCTGATCGCTCGGTTGTCACGACCTGTGCCTATTGCGGCGTTGGCTGTTCGTTCAAGGCCGAGATGAACGGCGACACGCTGGTGCGTATGGTGCCATATAAACACGGCAAGGCCAATCGCGGGCATTCCTGCGTCAAAGGGCGATTTGCCTATGGGTATGCCCATCACAACGACCGCATCCTAAAGCCTATGATCCGCGAGCGGATCACTGATCCCTGGCAAGAGGTCAGTTGGGACGAGGCGCTCAGCTTTGCAGCCACCCGTCTGCGCAGCTTGCAGGCGCAATATGGCAAGAAATCTATCGGCGTGATTACCTCAAGCCGCTGCACCAACGAAGAAACCTATTTGGTGCAGAAACTGGCGCGCGCAGTCTTTGGTAACAACAATACCGACACCTGCGCGCGCGTTTGTCATTCCCCTACAGGATATGGCTTGGGCCAGACGTTTGGCACCTCTGCCGGCACGCAGGATTTCGACTCTGTCGAACATACCGATGTGGTGGTTGTGATCGGCGCAAATCCGACCGATGGGCACCCGGTTTTTGCAAGCCGCCTCAAAAAGCGGTTGCGTGCCGGTGCCAAGCTGATCGTGATTGACCCGCGCCGGATTGACCTTGTGAAATCACCGCATATTTCGGCGGCGCATCACCTGCCGCTTCGCCCCGGCACCAATGTGGCGGTGGTCAGCGCACTTGCGCATGTCATCGTGACCGAGGGGCTGATGGATGAGGACTTCATCCGCGCGCGGTGTGATTGGGATGAATTTCAGCATTACGCCGAATTCATCAGCAACCCGCGCCATTCGCCAGAAGCGACAGCGATGTTGACCGGGGTCGACCCGGCGGAACTGCGCGCCGCGGCCCGGCTTTTCGCGCATGGTGGGAACGGGGCGATTTACTATGGTCTTGGCGTAACCGAACATTCCCAAGGTTCGACCACGGTCATGGGCATTGCCAACCTCGCGATGCTGACTGGCAATATCGGGCGGCCCGGCGTGGGCGTGAACCCTCTGCGCGGGCAAAACAACGTGCAGGGCTCTTGCGACATGGGGTCTTTCCCGCATGAATTGCCCGGCTATCGCCATGTCAAAGGGCCAGAAGTGCGCGCAGTCTTTGAAGAGGCTTGGGGCGTAGAGATTGACGCCGAGCCGGGTTTGCGCATTCCCAACATGCTCGATGCTGCCGTCGATGGGACGTTCAAGGGGCTGTATTGCCAAGGCGAGGATATCCTGCAATCGGACCCCGACACCAAGCATGTGGCGGCGGGTCTGGCTGCGATGGACTGTGTCATCGTGCATGACCTCTTCCTCAACGAGACTGCCAATTACGCGCATGTCTTCCTGCCCGGTTCGACCTTCTTGGAGAAAGACGGCACCTTCACCAATGCCGAGCGCCGCATCAACCGCGTGCGCAAGGTGATCCCGCCACTCAACGGCTATGCGGATTGGGAAATTACCCAAATGCTTGCAAACGCCATGGGGGCAGGGTGGACGTATAGCCACCCGGCGCGGATCATGGAGGAAATCGCTGCAACGACGCCAAGCTTTGCCGGGGTCGACTATGCCCTGCTAGAAGAAAAGGGCAGCGTGCAATGGCCCTGTAACGAAGCACATCCCGAGGGCACGCCGCTGATGCATGTAGATGGGTTCATGCGCGGCAAGGGGCGGTTCATCGTCACCGAATATGTGGCGACTGATGAGAAAACCGGCCCGCGGTTTCCGCTGTTGCTGACCACCGGGCGCATCCTCAGTCAGTATAACGTCGGCGCGCAGACACGGCGCACCGCGAATGTGGTCTGGCACGAAGAGGATCTCTTGGAAATCCATCCGCATGATGCCGAGGTGCGGGGTTTGAAAGAGGGCGATTGGGTTCGATTGGCCAGTCGCGCAGGCGAAACCACCCTGCGGGCCATGCTGACAGATCGCGTCAGCCCCGGCGTGGTCTACACCACCTTTCACCATCCGGATACGCAGGCCAATGTCATAACCACCGATTACTCGGACTGGGCCACCAACTGTCCGGAATACAAGGTGACGGCGGTTCAGGTCAGCCTGTCGAACGGGCCAAGTGATTGGCAAGAGGATTACGCCGCGCAGGCCGCACAGGCGCGGCGCATCCTGCCTGCGGCGGAGTGACGGCGATGGGCTTTTCTCCCACCCAAAGCCGTCCGGGCCTCTCGGTGCAGGGCGAGGGGGCGCGTCGCGTCATCCGCGCTCTGCCCGATGAGGTGCCGGTGGCCTTTGTATTCGATGGCACGACACAAGCCGTGATGATGGCGACGCCTGCCGATATCGCCGATTTCGCCTATGGCTTCGCGGTAACCGAGGGGATCGTGACCACTCAGGCGGACATCGAAGGCTTTGAAATCGCCGAGCATGGTAACGGGATCGAGGCCCGGTTCTGGTTGCGAGGAGACCGGCAAGAGGCGCTTGCAGCGCGGCGGCGCTATATGGCCGGGCCGGTGGGCTGTGGGCTGTGCGGTATCGACAGCCTTGAACAGGCGGTGCGCCCGGTGCCGTCGGTTGCCCATGTCTCTCCTGCGTTTACCGCGCAAGAGATTGCCCGCGCGACCGATGCCCTGAGTGCGTGCCAGCCGCTTCATGATCTGACCCGCGCTACTCATGCTGCGGGGTTTATCCTGCCCGGTGCCGGTGTGGTCATGGCGCGCGAGGACGTGGGGCGGCACAATGCGCTCGACAAACTCATTGGCGCTCTCTGGCGGGCGGGCATCGACCCGGCAGAGGGTGGCATCGTGATGACCAGCCGCCTGTCTGTTGAGCTTGTGCAGAAATGCGCGGTCGCGGGTTGCGGCCTGCTGGTCGCGGTCTCTGCGCCCACGGCCCATGCGCTACGGTTAGCCGAGAGCGCAGGGCTTACCCTTGCCGCCTTTGCACGCGGCGGCGGCTTCGATCTGTATTCCCATCCCCATCGCATTCCCCATGAGGTTCCCGATGTCGCCTGAGAAAATGGTCCATATGGTCAACCAGATCGCTACGTTTTTCAAAACACAGCCGGGCACTGATCAAGCGGCCCGCGTTGCTGCGCATATCCGGGATTTCTGGGAGCCGCGCATGCGCCAGCAACTGCGCGAGTTTGTTGCCACCGGCGGCGAGGGGCTCGATGATATCGCGCTCAAGGCCGCAAGGATGATCGATTAGGCAGTGAAGACGCGAGGGATGGCCTCGCGCCCGCGCCAAAATTCGCGCGCGTCAGTCAAGCGCGTCTGACGTTGCCCTGACCGTCCAATGGCGCGCCACCGCCAGCGGGGGCGCGGTTTTGACCGGCTATTGCGGTGATCGGGTGCGAGGGCAGAGCAAAGACCGAGGCATGCTGACCACCCGCCAACGCTGATTTCAGGCGTGTCGAGACAGCCGTTTGCCTGATCTGCGACAGAGATTTGCGAACTGAACAAAAACACGGTGTTCAGACACGCGAAGCTCTGTTCGTCATAAATCATATCTGCGATTGATTTTAAATGGAGGCGAGTAGGAGAATCGAACTCCTGTACACGGATTTGCAATCCGCTGCGTCACCACTCCGCCAACTCGCCATTCCGTGTGGTTGGGATGAATTATCTGATCGGGCCGGGTGGTGCAAGTGGGCAATGCAGGCTGAGCAGGGTCAATTTGCAAGGTCGAATTGTCCCGCGCCTCTGGGACCTATAGCCGTTGCCGCGGAACGGGTTCTGTGCGAAAACCGCAATCGATAGGATTCCGAACGTAAGAGCTTCGATCATGACAGACTATGCCGCGCGGCGCACGATGATGGTGGACACGCAAGTTCGCCCGTCCGATGTGACCAAATTTCCGATCATCGACGCCATGCTGTCGGTCCCGCGTGAGGCGTTTGTTCCCACCGGCCTGCGCGAGGCGGCCTATATGGGCGAAAACCTTGATCTGGGCGAAGGGCGGGTGATGCTTGATCCGCGCACATTGGCCAAGATGCTTGACGCGCTTGAGATCGAGAATGACGATCTCGTGCTCGATATCGGTTCGGGCTATGGATATTCTGCGGCTGTGATCGCGCGCATGGCCGAAGCGGTCGTTGCGGTCGAGGATAAGGCATCTGTGGTCGCTGAGGCGCAGCGCACCCTGTCTGAGCAGGGGGCTGACAATGTGGTTCTGCACGAGGGGCCTTTGGCCGACGGTGCGCCGGAACACGGGCCCTATGACGTAATAACGGTGCAGGGCGCGGTCGAGCATCTGCCCGAGGTTCTGGCGGCGCAACTCAAGGAAGGGGGCCGCATGGCTTGCCTTTTCATGGAGGGTGCGCTTGGGGTGGTGCGGATCGGTTACAAGATCGACGGGCGGATCAATTGGCGCTACGCATTTAATGCGGGTGCGCCGGTGCTGCGCGGATTTGAACGGCACGCGGCCTTTACCCTGTGAGGGGAGCGGCGCGGCAAAAGAGGGATGGCGAGCGCATGAGAACGAACAAGTTGCGGACCTTGGGCGGTGTTTTCGGGCTGGCAATTCTGGGCCTTGCGCCGGTTACAGCCAAGGCTGAAACACTCGCCGATGCGCTCAAGAGCGCCTATGTCAACAGTGGCCTTCTGGAACAGAACCGCGCCTTGCTGCGCTCGGCTGATGAGAATGTGGCGCAGGCGGTGGCCAGTCTTCGGCCAATCATTGATTGGACTTCGGGGATCACCCTCGATTCATCGGATACGCGGTCCCAAGGGGCCAATCGTAACAACACGTCAACATCGCTCAATCTTGGGATTACCGGAAGCCTGCTGGTCTATGATTTCGGGCGCAGCGATTTTTTGACCGAATCCGCCAAAGAGACCGTGTTGGCCACGCGCCAGACCCTGATCAGTGTTGAGCAATTCGTGCTGCTGACGGGCGTGCAGGCCTATATGAACGTGATCCGCAATCAGGAATTCGTGGATCTGCGGCAGAACAACCTGCGTTTGCTGCGCGAGGAACTGCGCGCGGCGCAGGACCGGTTCGAGGTAGGCGAGGTGACCCGCACCGATGTGGCGCAGGCGGAATCCGCTGTGGCATTGGCGCAAAGCGGATTGGCTGCGGCGCAGGGCGACCTTACGCGCGCAATCGAGGAGTTCCGCGAGGCAATCGGACGTGATCCGGGCAGTTTGCAGACACCGAGCGAATTGCCGCAACTGGGTGAGAATGTCGATGCCGCCAAAGCCGCAGCTCTGCGGCGTCACCCGGATCTTTTGCAGGCGCAGCACAATGTTGCCGCCGCCGAGTTGAACATCCGCGCCGCTGAGGCAGCGCTGTTGCCCACCCTGAATCTGACGGCGCGCGTCGGGGCATCCGAAGAACTCGACGGGTCAGACATGTCGCGCACCGGCAGTCTGGGCGTCGAAATGCGCGGCCCGATTTATCGCGGTGGCCGCCTCACGTCGCAGCAACGCCAAGCCATGGCGCAGCGCGATGCGCAATTGGCGCTGCTGCATCTGGCGGGGCTTCAGGTCAAGCAGGATGTGGGCGATTCCTATGCCAATCTGCGCGCCGCCCGCGCCAGCCGCACGGCCAGCCGCGAGGCGGTGCGTGCTGCCCAAGTTGCCTTTGACGGCACCCGCGAAGAGGCGACACTGGGCGCTCGCACCACGCTGGATGTCTTGGATGCCGAACAGGACCTGCTTGATGCGCGGGCCAATCTGATCTCGGCCAATGCCGATGTGGTGATTGCCGCCTATTCGGTGCTGGCGTCGATTGGCGAGTTGACGGCGCGGGATCTGAACCTTGGGGTGCAGACCTATGATCCGGCCGCCTATTACGAACTGGTCAAAGATGCGCCGATCGAAAGCAGTCCGCAGGGCCAGAAGCTCGACCGGGTGTTGCGGGCTTTGGGAAAAAACTGAAAAGTTTTTGAAACGGTTGTGTGGCACCGCCTGCAGCGGTAAGCTCTGCATAGGCAAGAATGGTACAAGAGCATGTCCGACCCCGTGACCAATGTGGAAATCGAGGATGTCCTGTCGTCGATAAGGCGGCTGGTCTCGAATGGCCAAGCCGAACGCCTGAGCACAACCGTGGCCGCGCCGCGCGAGGCTGGGATGCCGGCGGCGGACCGGCTTGTCCTGACACCGGCCTTGCGGGTGGATGAACCCGTAGCAGAGCCGCCTGCCGAGGCTGTGGATGCCGAAGATCCGGATGCGCATAGCGTTTGGACAGGCATGGATCTGTCTGAGCATGAGACAGATATTCAGGACGAAAGTGCGCCTGAGGGGATAGAGACAGAGTTCAGTGAAACCGATCAGACGCCTGATCTTCCGTCGGAACTGAGCGCGCAGGCTGCAGAATTTGAAGCGATGATCGCCGGGCGCGACGATCAGTGGGAGCCGGATGGCGCCTCTGACGACGATTACGCCGGGGGAGCCGCTGAATCGGTGCTGAGTTGGTCCGAGACGGATGAGCCAGAGGGTGACGAAGAGGCAGAGCTGGACGAGGCCGAGACGGCCCCCTCAGTTGATCCCGACTGGGATGAGTCGGACGATCTGGCCTCGGAACGCCATGTTCAGGATTGGCAGGATGCGGATGCGGCGGATTTGCGCCCGGCACCGGATGCCGATGCGGATCGCGGTGAGGGTCTGCTGATGGATGACGCCGTGCTGGATGAAGAGGCCCTGCGTGATTTGGTGGCCGAGATTGTTCGGCAAGAATTGCAAGGTGCCTTGGGCGAGCGGATCACCCGCAACGTGCGCAAACTTGTGCGCCGCGAGATTCACCGCGCGCTGACCAGTCAGGATTTCGACTGAGTCGGAATGTCTGCACTGAGCGAAAAGAGCAGATCTAAATCCATATACGCTTCCAGATGCGCCGCGAGAGCGTCGAGCGTGGCCTCGACATCTGCCCCATAGCTCAGGTCTGATCGCGCACCTAGCCCCGCCAGAAACGCCGCACGAAACGCGTCGGACGCGAAGAGCCCGTGCAGATAAGCGCCGCGCACCCGGCCACTGGCCGAAGCGGCCCCCTCAGGGCGATCCCCGACACGCAGCCATGCGTGCGCGCAATCCGGGCCGATGGTTTCACCCAAATGGATTTCATATCCTTCTACGGCATCGCCAGTTTCGAGATAGGTGGCCTGTGTCAGGGCAAGTCGCTTTTCCGGCTTCATCACCGTCACGACGTCGAGATGCCCCAGGCCGGGCACCGAAGCGGGAGGGCCCTCGATGCCGTCCGGGTCTTCGATCCGCTGCCCCAGCATCTGATAGCCGCCACAGATGCCCAGCACATGCCCGCCGCGCCGGATGTGGGCGGCAAGGTCAATATCCCATCCTTGCGCGCGGAAATGTGCCAGATCGGCGATAGTGGATTTGCTTCCGGGGATAAGCACCAAATCGGCATCGCCGGGCAGGGGGCTGCCTGCCCCGATGATCTCGACACTCAGATCCGGTTCGTTGCTGAGGGGATCAAGATCGTCGAAATTGGCAATCCTGCCAAGACGCGGCACGACCACCTTGAAAGCGCCGCCCTTGGTCGAGGCGATATCCATCACATCCTCAGCCGGAAGGCGCCATGCGTCTGAAAACCATGGCACGACGCCCAAAGAGGGCCAGCCTGTGCGCGCCACAATTTCGCGCAAGCCGTCGTCAAAGAGGCTGACATCGCCACGAAACTTGTTGATGGCAAAAGCCTTGATCCGGGCGGCATCTTGGGGCGGCAACACCGCTTGGGTGCCGACAACCTGCGCGATGACCCCACCCCGGTCGATATCACCCACAAGGATCACGGGCACGCCTGCGGCCTCGGCAAAGCCCATATTGGCGATGTCTCCGGCGCGAAGGTTGATTTCCGCGGGGCTGCCCGCCCCCTCGACCAGCACGAGATCTGCGGTGGCGGCAAGGCGGTGAAAACTCTCAAGCGTGGGGGCCAGCAACTGCGGTTTGGCGCGGGCATAGTCGCGGGCGCGCAGCGTGGCAAAGCGGCGGCCCTGCACGATCACTTGGGCGCCAATATCGCTCTCGGGTTTGAGCAGTACGGGATTCATATCGGTGTGTGGCGCGCGGTACGCGGCCAGCGCCTGAAGCGCCTGCGCGCGACCGATTTCGCCGCCATCCACGGTGACAGCGGCATTGTTTGACATGTTTTGCGGCTTGAACGGGGCCACTGACAGGCCACGTCGGGCATAGGCGCGCGCCATACCTGCCACGAGCATGGACTTGCCCACATTCGAGCCTGCCCCCTGAATCATGATCGCGCGTGTCATTGCGATGCCCCTTTTGCCGCTCTGTGCTGATACCGTCTGAGCGTGCAGGGGGAAAGGCCGGTTTCCGTCACAAAGGCCTGTTTTCCCGACCGCAACGCAAAAGCCCTGCCGCAAGGGCAGGGCTTTGATACGTGGTCAGGCAGCAGTGCTCAGGCGGCTTCGGCCTGCGCCGCAGCATTGCGGCGTTCACTTTCTTCGCGCGAGAGGGCCACAGAGGTGCGCACGCCCTTGGATACGAAATCCATCAGGCCGGCAACAACCCGCTCATTCGGGTCGATCCCGGCGCAGGACAATACTTCGCGGCCATCACGCGACCGCGCCCAGCGGGCGATCTGCTCGGGGCCATTGCCATATTTCTTGTCATCGGAAATGGCGTCATCCAGAGCGGCCAGCACAACGGCCGCAAAGAGTTTACGAGCACGGTTGCCCTGTTCGGCGTTGAAAGCCGTACCGTCAACGAAATCCTTCATCATTCGTCCTTGTTCTTATTGCTCTTGCGTTTTGGGCGTGACGGACCTTATGGCGGAGTTTTTGCGATTCGGATAGAGCACAGTTGCATAACTTCTATGCGAATTTTGCATACCTCGCCACGATGCATAACGACATTTCGTTGTCTTGCCACCCATCATCCCTCCAGATATAGGAAGCATCAATCTCACATCAACCTTTTGTCACGGTTTGAACGCAATGCCCAAGATCAATGGAAACGAAATTCGCCCCGGTAATGTGCTGGAGCATAATGGCCACCTCTGGGCCGCGGTGAAGGTCGATCACGTAAAGCCCGGCAAGGGCGGTGCCTTTGCTCAGGTCGAAATGAAGAACCTGCGCAACGGCTCCAAACTGAACGAACGCTTTCGCAGCGCCGACAAGGTCGAGCGTGTGCGCCTTGAGCAAAAGGATCAGCAGTTTCTCTATGAAGAGAATGGCAAGCTGGTGTTCATGGATGCCGAGACCTATGAGCAGATCGAATTGCCCGCTGACCTTTTGGGGGAACGTCGTCCGTTTCTTCAGGACGGTATGACCATCACGGTTGAATTCCACGAGAGCGAGGCGCTGCACGCCGCGCTGCCGCAAAAGGTGATTTGCCGCATCGTCGAGACTGAGCCCGTCGTGAAGGGACAGACGGCGGCCAATAGCTTTAAGCCTGCGATCCTCGATAATGGGGTCAAGGTCATGGTGCCGCCCTTTGTCGGACCTGACGAGGATATCGTCGTCAACACCGAGACGATGGAATATTCCGAGCGCGCCTGAACGGGCAAGAGCACTGAAAACGAAAAAGGGGGCAGGCCGGTGTTGGCCTGCCCCCTGTTCTTTTGGAACACGCCCTGCTCAGCTGCGTCGAGCGCCCATCATCACCGCGGCAAAGCCAGCGATCAACACCCCCACGCAGATGACCAACAGCTGCTCGTATTTATGGGCCTCTGGCAGTAGCGCAACGGCCCAGTCGGCTTCGCGCGCGAAGTAGAGCACGGCACCGAACATCGCCGCACCAAAGGCCACCAGATAGGACCAGAGTGCGATGTCACGCCCCATCACCAGCCCAATGATCAGAATAGGTGTCAGAAACATGCTGGCCGTGCCGCTGATGGCCACAGCGTCGAACAGCGTCTGATTGCCCCATAGGGTCAGACCGGTGCCAACCACCATGAACGCGATCATTGCCATGCGCCCACCCGCAAGCGACCGCTGCCCCAGTTTCAGCTCGTCCACCACAAGCCGCGCGGCACTGGCCAGTGCGGAATCGAGCGTGCTGAGAGCTGAAATAAGCAGTGACACGAGCAACGCCACAAAAAGCCATGCCGGGAACATCGTGGCCCAAGTGCCAATCAACTCGCCCTCATATTCCGCCCCGACCAATCCAGCCTGAATGCCGAAAAAGCCAAAGCCAATGATGCAGAGCGTAGAGATCCAGAAGGCATGCAGGAAAGAGCGGCGCGTTGTCTCGGGATCGGCGATAAAGCCACGATCCATCATCACCGGGTCATGTGCGGGGTAAGAGAACACCTGCAACAGCGCCACCAGCAAAAGAACTTGGCCACTCCAGGCACCGGAAGTGCCCGGCGCGGTCAGCACGGCCCCAAGGTCAAAGCCGGGGCTGATCACGAGCGCTACAAAGGCAACCGCGAAAACGCCCAAGAATACCACCATCTGCAACACATCGGTGCGCAGCGCCGCGCTTAGCCCGCCCCAAGCGCTATAGGCCAACCCAAGCACCGCGACGATCAGGATAGAGGCGTCGCGCGCGATGCCCATTTCAGGCAGGGCTGCGGCAAAGATCAGCCCCACCACCAGCAGATTGGCAAAAACCTCGGACAAGAGCCGCAGAGCAATGACGAAGTTGTAGCAGGCCTTGCCCATTGCGCCAAAATGTGTGCCCAGCCAATCCTGCACAGAGCCCGCGCCACCTGCACGCAATCGGCCTACGATATAGCCGCCGCTCAGGAAAGAGCCGTAGTAAGCAGCATAGGCCAGCGTGCCCCAAATCCCGAAGAAATACCCCAGAATGGCCGAATTCATCAAAGAACGAGCGAAAATCCAGGTAGTGACCTGGCTTAGGACCAGCACCCAAAGACCTGGCGCTCGGCCATCCGTGCCGGTGCCGTTGAAAAAACCTTCAATCGTGGCGCGACGCGGTGCGACGAACAGGCTGCCCAGAATGACGAGGCCAAAAAGGCCAATAATTGCCAATGCTTGCATGACGTGTGTTTCCTCCGTGGAATGGTTGCTTCAGTGCTAATGACCGGAGCGTTCCAGCACCAGAGTTTATGTAGCCTGATCCCGCTTTCGTGATGCCCGCGATCAGAGCGTTGCGTTGACGCCGCCGCCATCCAGCAGGATGTTTTGTCCCACGATAAAACCCGCATGCTGGCTACAGAGAAAGGCACAAGCCGCGCCAAATTCCTGCGCCGTGCCATAGCGCCCAGCGGGAATGCTGGCACAGCGGCGCGCCTTTGCCTCCTCCATGCTGATCCCTTGTGCTTTGGCCACGCCTTCATCCAGTACTGTGGCGCGATCCGTGGCATGGATACCCGGTAGCAGGTTGTTGATCGTGACGCCGCTGCCAGCCACTTGCCGTGACGTGCCCGCGACATAGCCTGTCAGGCCTGCGCGCGCCGAATTGCTAAGACCTAGCGCCGGGATCGGCGCCTTGACCGATTGCGAGGTGATGTTGACCACACGGCCCCAGCCGCGCGCCATCATTCCGGGGACCAAGGCTTTTATCAGCGCGATAGGGGTCAGCATATTGGCGTCGAGTGCTCGGATAAAATCCTCGCGGTCCCAATCAGACCACAGACCCGGCGGCGGTCCTCCGGCATTGTTGACGAGAATGTCCACGTCTTGCGCCACGGCAAGCACTGCTGCGCGACCGGCCTCTGAGGTAATGTCGGCCGCGACCGTCTGAACGGTAACGTCGAAATCCGCACGAATGGCCGTTGCTGCCGCCTCGAGCGCCTCGCCGCCGCGTGCGTTGATCACGAGATCGACCCCTGCCTCGGCCAATGCGCGCGCAGAGCCCAATCCCAAGCCTTTGGACGCGGCGCAGACCAACGCCCGTTTCCCCTTGATCCCCAGATCCATCATCCACTCTCCTGCTTAATCAACGCGAAATTAACACGCTGTCGGCAAGAATGGCCAGATGATTGCAAGCGGGCGTGTGGCGGGCCTCGTCCACGAGGTCATGTCCATCACATTGACGCCATGATACCACAATTCTAAACTACGCTGCCCGATAGAGAATTGTGACCCCAGCCATATCAGGACCAACTGCACCCATGACCTCTGATCTTGCCCCGTCCGACCACATCCTGCCCGTGTATACGGGATTGGATTTTCGCGTCGTCAACGGGGCGAACATGGGGGATGCGCTGTCTTTTGCGGCAGAGCTCGACCTCGACGATGTCTATGAGTTGCAGCCGCAAGCGCGGCAGCTTCGCCTCTCGCTTTCTCTGGCAGGGGGGGCACCATTTAAAATCGCTCGCGGCTCCGAGGTTGGTCGACCCGGTGCGCAAATCCATCTCGACTGTTGCCTGACGTTGATGTCGGGCACCGGGCGCACAACCGAAATGATCGTGCTGGTCGAGGTGGATGATGCCGGAAACATGGTCGAGATTTTTGCCATGCCGCTGGCGCAGATGCGGCCCAAGACCGGCTATGCGCTTGTGGGCATTGACACGGAGAACGTGCTTCAACGTTTTGCTCAGGTGGCGTGCGTGTCGTTCTCGCGGGGCACCCACATCACCATGGCAACGGGGGAACAGCGCCCGGTCGAAACCTTGGTGCGCGGCGATATGGTCCTTACCCGCGATGACGGGGTGCGGCCAATTCGGTGGGTCGGGCATTCGACCGTTCGCGCGGTCGGGGATTTCGCCCCCATTCGGATTTCTGCGGGGGCGTTGCACAATGAAAACGACCTGTTGGTCAGCCCCGATCACCGGCTCTTTATCTACCAGCGCTCGGATGCCCTTGGTGCTGGCCGGGCCGAAGTATTGGTGCGCGCCCGGCATCTGGTCAACGGGGATACCGTGCGCCGCGAGAGCGGCGGTTTCATAGATTACGTGCAACTGCTCTTTGACCGGCATCAAATCATCTATGCCGAAGGGATTGCTGCCGAAACCCTGCTGGTCGATCCGCGCACCTCTGCTGCACTGCCCGCCGATCTCAAAGAGGCGCTGAGCCGACAGATTGCAGGCCAGAACGCCCCCAGCCACCTGCAATTCGAGGTGGGGCAAGCGCTGCTCAATCACCCGAATGCGGCGGATATCCTGAAACGGGCGTCAACGCGCTAACTACTGGCGTGGCAAGAGGCCAAGTCAGATTTGCGTTATCGCCTGCATCGCGCACAAACACAGGTGGCCGGCGCATATAAGACAGCGGATTCACAATATCTGGCGATCCCGGGAGGACTCGAACCCCCAACATCCTGATTAGAAGTCAGGTGCTCTATCCGGTTGAGCTACGGGACCGCTGGGCAGGGTCTTAGCGTGGCAAGGACGCAAGATCAAAGCCTAATCTTGCGCGGCGAACGGGTCTTGCGGATAGCTGACCCCAGCCAGATAGAGGCCATGAGGGGGGCACACCGGGCCACAGGCGGCGCGGTCGCGTGCGTTCAGTGCGGCGCGCACCTCATCGGGATGCCAAGACCCCGCGCCCACACGCTCCAACGTGCCCACGATACTGCGGACTTGATTGTGCAGAAACGACCGGGCGCGCAGGCGGAAATGGATCTCGGGGCCCATGGCGCTCTCGTGCTCTGAGATCTCAATGGCGTCCAATGTCTTGATTGGGCTTGCCGCCTGACAAATGGTCGAGCGGAAAGTGGTGAAATCATGCATCCCGATCAGATGTTGTGCACCTGCGCGCATCGCGTCGATATCGAGCTTTGGGCGCACATGCCAAACCCGGCCTCGGTCCAACGTAACAGGGGCGCGCCGCGACATGACGCGAAAAAGATAGCGCCGCTCGTTTGCGGAAAACCTTGCGTGCCAGTCTTCAGCGACACGCACGCAGGCCGTAATCGCCACGGGCAAAGGTTTGAGGTGATAGTTGAGCGCCTCTGACAGGCGAAACGTGCCCCATTCCCGTGTCAGGTCGCAATGCGCCACCTGGGCAATCGCGTGCACGCCTGCATCCGTGCGCCCGGCGGCGGCGATGGTATGGGACCCCGGTTCAATCCGCGCGAGCGCCGCCTCGACGGCACCTTGCACAGAGGGGTGATCGACCTGCCGCTGCCATCCGGCAAAGGGCGCGCCATCATATTCGATCCGGAGGGCATATCGGGGCATGGTCGGCGTGTCTTGCTATCAATTGCGGTTCATCTGGCCCGAAATACCTCGGGGGTTCGGGGGCAGCGCCCCCGTCCATTGCAGGTTTCAGTAGTCGGCGTTTCCGCCTTGTTGCCAGGGCTTGACCAGATTGCCAAAGCGGGTGAACTGCGCCTCAAAGCTCAATTCAACCGTACCGATGGGGCCGTGGCGCTGTTTGCCGATGATGACTTCGGCCTTGCCATGCAGGCGCGACATCGCCTCTTGCCATTCGGCCATCTTATCCATCTCGTGATCGCCCGGCTTTTCGCGTTCCTTGTAATACTCTTCGCGGAACACGAACATCACGACATCGGCGTCCTGTTCGATCGAGCCGGATTCGCGCAGGTCCGAGAGTTGCGGGCGCTTGTCCTCGCGGCTTTCGACTTGGCGCGACAACTGCGAAAGGGCCACGACGGGGATGTTAAGTTCCTTGGCTATTGCCTTGAGCCCCATGGAAATTTCGCCAATCTCCTGCACCCGGTTGTCAGAGGACCCGCGCACAAGCTGCAGGTAGTCGACGATCAAGAGATCAAGACCATGCGTGCGCTTTAACCGCCGCGCGCGCGCGGCAAGTTGTGAAATCGGGATCGCGGCAGTATCGTCGATATAGAGCGGACAGGATTCCAGTGTCTTGGCGGCTTCGACAAAGCGGCGGAACTCGCTTTCGTCCATGTCGCCCTGACGGATCTTGTGCGAAGAGATTTCCGAGGCTTCGGCCAGCACCCGACCGGCCAATTGTTCGGCGCTCATTTCAAGCGAGAAGAAGCCCACGACGCCGCCATCCACAGCCCCCTCTGACCCATCGGGCAGCGTGCCTCGGCGATAGGCCTTGGCTACGTTAAAGGCGATATTGGTCGCGAGCGAGGTTTTGCCCATCGAGGGGCGACCCGCAAGGATCAGAAGGTCGGATTTGTGCAGCCCGCCCAGTTTCCCATCAAGATCGACCAGCCCGGTTGAGATGCCTGCCAACCCGCCTTCGCGCTGATAGGCGGCGTTGGCCACATTAACAGCGTCTGTTACAGCCTTGAGAAAGCTTTGAAATCCGCTCTCGGACTGACCTTGCTCAGCCAATTGGTAGAGCTTTTGTTCGGCCTCGACGATTTGATCCTTGGGTTCGCTATCGACATTGACGCGGGCCGCCTTGCCGGCGATGTCATGACCCAAGGCAATAAGCGCGCGGCGGATCGCCAGATCATAGATCATTTGCGCATAGTCGCGCACGGCGAAGGTCGAGATCGCGGCACCGGCCAGTTTGGCAAGATACGCAGGCCCGCCAAGCTCTTTTAACCCCTCATCATTTTCGAGGAACGCGCGCAAGGTTACGGGCGAGGCGAGGTTGTTCTTGGCGATGCGGGCGGCGGCGGTTTCGAAAATACGGGCATGGACGGGGTCGTAGAAATGCTGTGGGCCGATAATGGCGGCGATGCGGTCATAGACATCGTTATTTGTCAGGATCGCACCGAGGAGTTGCTGCTCAGCCTCGATCGAATGCGGCACGCTTTCAGCGGATTGAATCTCTGCCCCAGTCGGATTGAAAGCGCTGATCTCGTTCATGCCTGCGGTCCCCGTGTGTTCGGTGTTTTATCGGTATCGTGTCGGTAGTCTTGGTTCGAGAGTTCTAGGCCAATCCTTGCGCGCTCGCCACTTGTATAAACCTGTGGGCATTTGGCGGGATAAGTCGGTGGATAGGGCCGCGCCAGAGAAGCGCCGCCCATATCCTGTATTAGGATTTTCCTAGCCTACCACATATCGAAGCATTTTACGATTCGAGAGGTGGTTTATCCCCATCCCCTGAGGACAAATTTATTTCTTGTGTGCCGCCTGCCACTTACGGGGATCGCGCAAGAAATCTTCGACCGCGTCAAGGGTAGCGGTCTCGAAAATCGCTTGCGTGCGCGCCTCGGCCAACACATCCCACCACGTGCAGAGGTGATGCAGGGCCACGCCGTGATCGCCAAGGGTTTTCTCGGTCTCGGGGAAAATGCCGTAGTAAAAGATCACCGCCGTATGGCCGCAGGTGGCCCCGGTTTCGCGGATGGCATCCACAAAGCTGAGCTTTGAGCCGCCATCCGTGGTGAGATCCTCAACCAAGAGCACGCGCTGCCCCTCGGTCATGGCCCCTTCGATGCGAGCGTTGCGCCCATAGCCTTTCGGTTTCTTGCGCACATAGGTCATGGGCAGGGCCATACGCTCGGCGACAAGGGCCGCAAAGGGAATACCCGCGGTTTCGCCGCCCGCGATATTGTCGAACGCCTCAAACCCGGCTTCCCGCATCACGGTGATCGAGAGAAAATCCATAAGGGTGCTGCGGATGCGCGGATAGGAGATCAACTTGCGGCAGTCGATATAGGTGGGTGAGGGCAGGCCAGAGGCCAGCGTAAAGGGCGTGTCCGCGTTGAAATGCACTGCGCCGATTTCCAGCAGCATGCGGGCGGTCAGACGGGCGATCTCATCCTTGGGCGGGTAGGTGGTGGGGATCATGGCAGGGTCCTTGGGTTGGGCGGTACGCGGAAGAGACTTGGGCGTCCAGAGGAGGTATTGTCAAGAAAAAGGGCTATATTTTTCAACTGAATGTGGGTTTGTCTGTCTCTTTATCTCTGCTTTTGGAATCTACGCTTGGCCCGATGGTTCAGACTGGGATGATGCTTTGGATTTAGCATCTACCAATCAGCCCATGCCAAGAAATCCCTTAAAAACAAAATGTCAGGGCCGCACTACCGGATCTTTGGGCTCCTGTCGATTATTGGAAATCGGGGCCTTATGACCATTCAGCACCCTAAGCCGATGACAAGGTGAACCGGGTCTTTGCGCCAGACATGCCGAACCGGACTTGGGTCAGCGATATCGTCTACGTCTGAACATTGCACAGAGCCGTGTATCTTGCGCCTGTATCCGTTGAATTGAGCCTGCATGCCCCCCGCATGGATCAAAAGACCCATGGCAGCGTTAAGCTATCGTGCCCGGCATAGCACGGGGGGCGGCGCCGATGTCCCGGGTCAGGCCCGGGACGTTAGGCCCCCGTCGGCGGTGCGCTTTAGACCCCGCGCACCCTTGGGCGGACCCATTTCGAGGCGGGTTCCACGATGAGATCGGTGAGCGCCCAAACCAACGCATCGACGCGGTCGGGGCTGCCACGGCCCTCATAGCCGCGCGCGGTCATGGCGCACATCTGATCCTCCAACGTGCCAAGCCCGCGCGCGTGATGCACCCGGCCCTGTTCATAAAGCGCTGCCACCGGCTCTGCCCGTGCCACCTTGCCCCGGCTGGCGTGGACCTTGCGCAGGGGCACGAGGGGGTCGACCTGCCGGATCACCTGTTCCACCAGATCGCCGCCCTGATTGACCTCGGCCACCACCCGTTCTGCCCCCCAAAGCTCGCGTGCGCGGATCACGGCGCGGGCCCAGCGGGCGGGACTGGCGGCGCTGACGCTGGCATCGGCCAGAACATAGGCGCGCCAGTCCTGCACCGGGCCGCGCGTGATGGCCCCGACCACAATGATCCCGCATTCATCCGATGCGGCATGGCCCGAAACCGGCGGATCAACCGCCACCACAACGCGATCAAATTCGGGCAAGGTGTCGACGCGCGCGGCCTCTAGCATGGCGGGGCTCCAGAGCGCATCCTCGGCCTCGTCAATCAGCAGGCCATCCAGTTCCTGCCGCCCAAGTCGCGTGCCTGCATAGCGTGCGCGCACCTCGTCAAGGAAGCTCTCGGCGAGATGGGCGCGGTTGGCCTCGGTGGGGGCGGAGCTGGTCACAGTGCTGGGGGTGGCAAGGATATCCTTGAGCACGCCCACATTGCGCGGCGTGGTGGTGACGCAGACGCGCGGCGCTTCGCCCAACCGCAGACCGAATTGCAGCATGTCCCAAGTTTCGCGCGCGCGTTTCCACTTGGCCAGCTCATCCACCCAGGCCCCGTCGAATTGCGGGCCGCGCAGCCCCTCGGGATCATGGGCGGAAAAGGCCTGTGCCACCGCGCCATTGGGCCAGATCAGCCGCTTGCGTGTAGCCTGCCATTCGGGGCGGCGGTCGGGGGGCGAACAGGCGAGAATGCCGCTTTCGCCAAAGATCATCACTTCGCGCACCTGATCAATGGTCTCGCCCACAAGGGCGATCCGCTTGCAGCGGCCTGAATCCATGGGGCGCGCGCCTTCGACCTCGGACCGCACCCATTCTGCCCCAGCGCGCGTCTTGCCCGCACCCCGCCCGCCCATGATCACCCATGTCCGCCAGTCGCCCGAGGGCGGCAGTTGATGCGGCAACGCCCAGAACTCGAAGAGATAGGGCAGGGCCATGAGCTCGCCATCACTCAGGGCATCGAGAAAGTCGTCCCGGACAGCTTGCCCGTTTGAGACGATCCAATCGGCACCCGATCTGATGCCGGGCGTCGTCGAAATCGAGGGCGTATCCATGGACAATACCAAGGTCTTCTTTTCTGCGTCGTTCAAGTTGTGCCTCCGCTTCCAGAGCGATTTTGAGCCATTGCCGGATCTCGGCGGTGGCCTTGGTCGCGTTTTTCAATTCATCCAGATCACCGGCTCTGATCCGTTGATAGATCTCTGCCAGATCGACGCGCATGTCGGCCAATTGCTGTTCCAGCGCGTTGATCGAGGTGGTCAGGCCGGTGGGCCCCTCGTCGGGGGTGATCAAAACCATGCGTGCTCTTGCCTCATGAGTGGTGTGTTTCGGTGGGCCCCTCTGTCTGCTCGACATGAAAAAACGGCCTCCGAGGTTTCCCCCGGGGCCGTTGCCCATTTCGTCCAGCATGTCACAACCTATACGTGAGGCCGCGCGGTGAGTCAAGTCAGAGCGCTATAGCTTCGACCCGCAACTATCCGTTATATTTACGTTTTATTAACTATTCGGCATGGCACTCAGGCGCGGTGTGCCCCGTCGGCCAGACCTTTTACAAAGGCCAAAACCTCTGTGACCGCTTTGCCCTTGGCAATCTCGCCCACGATGGCCGAGCCCACGACGCAGCCATCGGCAACGCTGGCAATCGTCTGCGCAGTTTCCGGCGTGCGGATGCCAAAGCCCACGATCACCGGTAGATCGGTCTGAGCCTTGATGCGTGCCACCTCGGGGGCGACATCCGCCGCCTCTGCCGCCGCTGCCCCGGTGATGCCGGTGATCGAGACGTAATAAACAAAGCCAGAGGTGTTTTCGAGCACCTTGGGCAGGCGTTTGTCATCGGTGGTGGGGGTGGCGAGGCGGATGAAGTTCATCCCCGCCTTGCTGGCCGGAATGCAGAGTTCGTCATCCTCTTCGGGAGGCAGATCAACCACGATCAGCCCGTCGATCCCGGCGGCCTTGGCATCGGTCAGGAACTTGTCCACGCCACGATTGTAGATCGGGTTGTAATAGCCCATGAGCACGATGGGCGTGCTGTCATCGCCTTTACGAAACTCGCGCGCCATGGCCAGCGTTTTTTCGAGCGTCATGCCCGCCGCCAGCGCCCTCTGACCGGCCAGTTGGATGGTCGGCCCGTCCGCCATCGGATCGGTAAAGGGCACGCCCAATTCGATGATATCCACCCCCGCAGCAGGCAGCCCCTGCATCACCGCGAGCGAGGTGTCATAATCCGGATCGCCCGCCATGATGTAGGAAACGAACGCCTTTTTACCGGCGGCCTTCAACTCTGCGAATTTGGCGTCGATACGTGTCATGTTGGTCTGTCCTTCGAATGGGTCCGTGCGGGTTTGGCGCAAAGCGCGCGGGAAATCAATGCCCGGCTTGACCTTGGGGGGCGCAAACCCGTAGATGCGCGCAATTCACCGCATGGAGGGTCTGAGATGGGCTTTAAAATGGGAATCGTGGGCCTGCCCAATGTTGGCAAATCCACGCTCTTTAATGCGCTCACCCGCACGGCTGCGGCGCAGGCGGCGAACTTTCCTTTTTGCACGATCGAGCCGAATGTGGGCGAGGTGGCCGTGCCCGATGCGCGGCTGGACAAATTGGCGCAGATTGCCGGATCCAAGCAGATCATCCCGACGCGCATGACCTTTGTCGACATTGCCGGGCTGGTCAAAGGGGCGTCTAAGGGCGAGGGCCTGGGCAATCAGTTTCTGGCCAATATCCGCGAGACGGATGCGATTGCGCATGTGCTGCGCTGCTTTGAGGATGGCGATGTGACCCATGTCGAGGGGCGCGTTGATCCGGTGGCGGATGCCGATACGATCGAGACCGAATTGATGCTGTCTGATCTTGAGTCGGTTGAAAAGCGGCGCGCAGGCCTGCAACGCAAGCTCAAGGGCGGCGATAAAGAGGCGGCACAGGCCGAGCGGCTCTTGGCCGCAGCGCAGGCCGCGCTGGAAGAGGGACGCCCAGCGCGCACGGTTGAGGTGGATGCCGAAGACATTAAAGCATGGAAAATGCTGCAACTTTTGACCGCCAAGCCGGTGCTCTATGTCTGCAACGTGGATGAGGGGAATGCCGCGACCGGCAATACCCATTCTGAGGCGGTGGCAAAGATGGCTGCTGAACAGGGCGCGGCCTCAGTCGTGATTTCTGCGCAGATCGAAGAGGAAATCTCCAAGCTCGAGCCGGAAGAAGCGGAGATGTTTCTAACCGAGATGGGGCTGGAAGAGGCAGGGCTGGATCGGCTGATCCGGGCGGGCTATGGTCTCTTGCATCTTGAGACGTATTTCACTGTCGGGCCCAAAGAGGCGCGCGCCTGGACCATTCCGGCAGGCACGCCCGCGCCCAAGGCGGCGGGCGTGATCCACGGCGATTTTGAGCGCGGATTCATCCGGGCCGAGACGATTGCCTATGACGATTTCGTGACACTTGGCGGCGAGCAAAAGGCCAAGGACGCGGGCAAGATGCGGTCTGAGGGCAAGAGCTATGTCGTCAAGGATGGCGACGTTTTGCACTTTCTCTTCAACACCTGAGCGGGGCGTTTTAACGCCTCAGACTGTCGCGCCGCGCCAGATCCAGCCGCCGCCCAGAACGCGGGTGCCGGTGGTTTCATAGAAAACGCAGGCCTGACCGGGCGAGACGCCTTCCTCTGGTGTCAGCAATTCAACCGTCGCCTCGGTGGCGGAAATGGGGCGCAGCACCGCCTCGCGCGGGGGGCGGGTGGAGCGGACCTTGACCGAGATATGCCATTCCGCCTGAGAGGTGAGGGGGGCATCACCCAGCCAGTTGATTTCGCGCAGCGGTACGGTGCGGGTCGAGAGCATGTCCTTGGGGCCGACGATCACACGGCGCGTGTCGACGTCAAGGCGCACGACATAGAGCGGCTCTTCCAGCCCGCCGATGCCAAGGCCGCGACGCTGACCGATGGTGTAATGGATGACGCCCTCATGCGTGCCAAGGATGCGGCCATCGGCATGGACAATCTCACCGGGTTCGGCGGCACCGGGGCGCAGTTTTTCGATCACGCTGGCGTAATTGCCGTTGGGGACAAAGCAGATGTCCTGACTGTCGGGTTTGTCCGCGACTTGCAGGCCATATTGCGCAGCCAATTCACGCGTCGCCTGTTTCGAGGGCAGATGCCCCAGCGGGAAGCGCAGGAATTCGAGCTGCTCGGGCGTGGTCGAGAACAGAAAATAGGACTGGTCGCGCGCCGAATCAGTGGCGCTGTGCAATTCCGGCCCCTGCACGCCCATCTTGCGCTGAATATAATGGCCGGTCGCCATGCAATCCGCCTCAAGATCGCGGGCGGTTTCCAAGAGGTCCTTGAACTTGACCCGTTCATTGCAGCGGATGCAGGGCACGGGCGTGGCCCCGGCAAGATAGCTATCAGCGAATTCGTCGATCACGGCATCGCGAAAGATATTCTCGTAATCCAGCACGTAATGCGGAAAGCCCATTTCCTCGGCAACGCGGCGGGCGTCGTGGATATCCACCCCGGCACAGCAGGCGCCCTTCTTGGCCAGAGCCGCGCCATGGTCGTAAAGTTGCAGGGTGACGCCCACCACATCATAGCCCTCGGCGGCCAGATGTGCGGCCACAACCGAGCTGTCAACGCCGCCCGACATGGCGACAACCACACGGGTTTCGGCCGGGGATTTCGGAAACCCAAGGGAGTTCAATGGTTTATTTATGTCCAATGCCATGGCGGCCTCCGCTCGGGTGTTTCAGAATATAGGAAAATCCTAAACACTCTCAAGACCCGGTTTCACACCGCATTAAGCCTGAAAGCGCCATTCTGGGTGCACCAGACCAAAGGGGTGAGCGTCATGTATCTCAAGAAAGTGGAAGGGCCAAGGGCTGTTACCTTGGCGGATGGAACGGTGTTCAGCCGGGCGGATTTGCCGCCCGCCGATACGGCGCGATGGGTTGCATCGCGCAAGTTGGCGGTGGTGCGCGGGGTCGCCTATGGGCTGATCTCGCGGCGTGAGGCGCTTGAAACCTATGGGCTGAGCGAAGAGGAGTTTGACGGCTGGATTGCCGCGGTGGCCAAGCATGGGGAGGGTGCGCTCAAGGTCACGGCATTGGGGGTGTATCGATAACTGCAGGTTGAGCATTTGAGATGTTGAAACAATGGTAACGGGTAGTTAACCATTTTTGAGCAGTGTGATCGGTATCAAAACAATGATCCATGGAGTCCCCAATGCGCGTACTTTTGGTCGAGGATGATCCGACAACCTCGAAAAGCATCGAGTTGATGCTCACCCATGCCAATCTCAATGTCTACACCACCGATCTGGGGGAAGAGGGCATAGATCTGGCAAAGCTCTATGATTACGACCTGATCTTGCTGGATCTGGGCCTGCCGGATATGAACGGGCACGAGGTGTTGCGCCAATTGCGGCTGGCGCGCATTGCCACGCCGATCCTGATCCTGTCAGGGGCGGATGACACCGAAAGCAAGATCAAAGGGTTCGGATTTGGCGCGGATGATTATCTGACCAAGCCATTCCACCGCGATGAGTTGGTGGCGCGTATCCACGCCATCATCCGGCGGTCCAAGGGGCATTCGCAATCGGTGATCCGCACCGGCAAGATCAATGTGAACCTTGATGCCAAGACGGTGGATGCGGGCGGCAAGCCGGTGCATCTGACCGGCAAGGAATACCAGATGCTGGAGCTGTTGAGCCTGCGCAAAGGCACAACCCTGACCAAAGAGATGTTCCTGAACCACCTCTACGGCGGCATGGATGAACCGGAACTCAAGATCATCGACGTGTTTATCTGCAAGCTGCGCAAGAAACTCTGCGAGGCCACCGATGGTGTCAATTACATCGAGACGGTCTGGGGGCGCGGCTATGTGCTGCGGGATCCTGAGCAAGCGACGCTGGGCGGGCGGCCTCTGGCCATTGGGGCCTGAGGGCAGCACAGGCTCTGGACGCTGGGCGGGTCGGGCACTATCACTCTGATCAGGGAGAGGCGGGCAGGGAATGGCCGCCGCATCCAGGATCAGCGAGGGGCCGATGACCGACAAACTTGCCGTTGAGGATCTGACCGAAAGCGAGGCGCAGGCCGAATTGGGGCGGCTTGCGGCGCTCTTGGCGGCGGCAAACCGGGCCTATCACACCGAGGATGCGCCCGAAATCACCGACGCGGCCTATGACGCGCTCAAGGCGCGCAATGCGGCGATCGAGGCGCGCTTTCCTACGCTCAAGCGCGACGACAGCGCATCGGATCAGGTAGGCGCCGCGCCGCTGGATGGCTTTGCCAAGGTGGCGCACAGCATCCGCATGCTGAGCCTGGGCAATGCGTTCGAGCCAGAGGATGTGGCCGAGTTCGACAGCCGTATTCGCCGCTATCTGGGCCTGCCGGACGATGCGCCGCTGGCCTATACCGCTGAGCCAAAGATCGACGGGCTAAGCCTGAGCTTGCGATATGTGCAGGGCCGGTTGGTGCAGGCCGCGACGCGCGGCGATGGCGAGGTGGGTGAGAATGTCACCGCCAACGCCCGCACCATCACCGATATTCCCGAGAGTTTGACCGGTGCGCCCGAAATTCTGGAAGTGCGCGGCGAAGTCTATATGAGCCATGCCGATTTCGCCGCACTGAACGCGCGGCAAGCCGAGAAATCGGACAAACAATTTGCCAATCCGCGCAATGCCGCGGCGGGATCGTTGCGGCAGCTGGATGCCAAGATCACGGCCGCGCGGCCGCTGCGGTTCTTTGCCTATAGCTGGGGCGAGGTGAGCGCGCCCTTGGCCGAGACGCAGATGGGCGCGATTGCGCGTCTGAAGGCGCTCGGGTTTCAGACCAACCCGCTGACAGTGCTCTGTGATGGGGTGGAGGCGCTGCTTGAGCATTACGCGCGGATCGAACAGGCGCGCGCGACCTTGGGCTATGACATCGACGGCGTGGTCTACAAGGTCGATGATCTGGGCCTGCAGGCGCGTCTTGGCTTTCGCTCGACCACGCCGCGTTGGGCGATTGCGCATAAGTTTCCCGCCGAACTGGCCTGGACACGGCTGGAGGCGATCGACATTCAGGTTGGGCGCACCGGCGCGCTGAGCCCCGTCGCACGGCTGACGCCGGTCACGGTGGGCGGCGTGGTGGTCAGCAATGCCACGCTGCATAATGAGGATTACATCGCCGGGCGTGACAGCAAAGGCGAGGTCATTCGCGGCGGCAAGGATATTCGCGTGGGCGACTGGGTGCAGGTTTACCGCGCGGGCGATGTGATCCCAAAAGTGGCCGATGTAGACCTGAGCAAGCGGGCGGAGGGGGCCACACCCTATGTCTTTCCCGCGACTTGTCCCGAATGTGGATCGGATGCGGTGCGCGAAGAAGGCGATGCAGTGCGGCGCTGTGTGGGCGGTCTTATCTGTCCGGCGCAGGCGGTGGAAAAGCTCAAGCATTTCGTATCCCGCGCCGCCTTTGACATCGAAGGGCTGGGGGCCAAGCAGGTAGAGCAATTCTACCGCGATGGCTGGATCAAGGAACCGGCAGATATTTTCCTGCTGCAAGAGCGCTATGGCTCTGGCCTGCAGCAGTTGAAGAACCGCGAGGGCTGGGGCGAAAAGAGCGCGAAGAACCTCTTTGAAGCTATTGAAGAAAAAAGAAAAATACCCTTTGGTCGGTTGCTCTTTGCGCTTGGGATCCGGCATGTGGGCGAGCAGGCCAGTACCCTGATTGCGCGCAATTACGGCACTTGGGATGAGTTCATCGCGGCGATGGACGGGGCCAAGGATTATGAAGGGCCGGAGTGGGAGCGTCTGTTGGGGATCGACGGGGTGGGCACGGTCATGGCGCGCGCCCTTGTCGGGGCCTTTGCAGAGCCGCATGAACGCGGCAGCATTGACCGGCTGACCGAGTATCTGACCGTGCAAGAGGCCGCGCGCCCCAGAACCGATGGCAGCCCGGTTGCGGGTAAGACCGTCGTCTTCACCGGCAGTCTCGAAAAGATGACGCGGGCCGAGGCCAAGGCGCGGGCCGAAGGGCTGGGGGCCAAGGTTGCGGGATCGGTCAGTGCCAAGACCGACCTTTTGGTGGCAGGGCCGGGGGCCGGGTCCAAGGCCAAGAAGGCACAAGACTTGGGGATCGAGACAATTGACGAGGATGGTTGGCTGACCCTGATCGGGGACGCATGAGCGGGCGGCCGGAAATCCTATTTCCGCTTTTTGCCGGGCTGGAAACGCTCGAGGGGATCGGGCCGAAGACCGCGCAAGCCCTCGCTGCGCTCGAGATCACGCGACCGCGCGACCTGATCCTGACACTGCCGCATTCCGGCGTGGATCGCCGCCGCCGCGCCACGGTGCAGGGGGCAGAGATGCCCGGGATCGTGACGGTCGAGGTGACTGTGGGACAGCACCGTCCGCCCTCGCGCAAAGGCGGGCCGTATCGCGTGGTGGTCGAGGATGCTGCCACCAGCTTTCATCTCGTCTTCTTTCATGCCCGCGATGAGTATCTGCGCAAAATGCTGCCCACCGGCGCGCGGCGGATCGTGTCGGGCAAGGCAGAGCTTTTCGACGGAATCGCGCAAATCGTGCATCCCGATCATATGTTGCCTCTTGAGGAGGCATCGGACATCCCTGATTTTGAACCGGTCTATCCGTTGACCGCAGGCGTCACGCAGCGCGTGATGACCAAAGGGGTGCACTCGGCGTTGATGCGCCTGCCAGACCTTACCGAATGGATCGACCCGGTGCAAAAGGCGCAGGCCGGCTGGCCCGATTGGGCCGCTGCGGTGCGTGCCGCCCATAGGCCGCAAGAGGCGCGGGATCTTTCGCCTGCGCATCCGGCACGCGAGCGCTTGGCCTATGATGAGTTGATGGCGCATCAGATGACATTGGCCTTGGCCCGCTCAAAACTGCGCCGCGCCAAGGGGCGCGCGACCGTGGGAACAGGGGTTTTGCAGGCACGGGTGCTCATGGCGCTGCCCTATGCGCTGACCGGGGCGCAAACGCGGGCCATTGCCGAGATTGCCGCCGATATGGCCGCCCCACAACGGATGAACCGGCTGCTTCAGGGCGATGTCGGCGCGGGCAAGACGCTGGTGGCGTTCAAGGCGCTGCTCATCGCGGTCGAAGCGGGCGGGCAAGGGGTGATGATGGCCCCCACCGAAATCCTCGCGCGGCAACATTTGCAGGGCTTGCGCCCCTTGGCCGAGAGTGCTGGCGTGGTGCTCGAAATCCTGACGGGCCGCGACAAGGGCACCGAGCGACGCGCCAAGCTGGCGGCGCTTGCGCGGGGCGATATTCAGATCCTCGTGGGCACCCATGCGGTGTTTCAAAAGGATGTGGAGTTTTCCGATTTGCGTCTGGCCATTGTCGATGAGCAACACCGTTTTGGTGTGCGTCAACGTCTTGAACTGGGCAAAAAGGGCGCACAGGCCGATGTGCTGGTGATGACCGCCACGCCAATCCCGCGCTCACTGGCCTTGGCGCAATATGGCGATATGGATGTGTCGGTGCTGGATGAAAAGCCGCCCGGCCGCCAGCCAATCAAGACGGCGCTGATCAGTATGGGGCGGATTGATGAGGTGGTCGATCACCTGCGCCGCGCCTTGGCCGAGGGGCGTCAGGCCTATTGGGTTTGCCCACTGGTCGAGGAAAGCGAGGTGGTAGACCTGAGCAGCGCCGAGGAGCGGTTCAAGCGGTTGCGCGCAGCCCTTGGGGAGGGCGTTGTGGGGCTGGTGCACGGACAGATGCCGCCCGAGGACAAGGATGCCGCGATGGCCGCGTTTCAACGGGGCGACACAAGCGTTCTGGTCTCGACCACGGTGATTGAGGTTGGGGTGGATGTGCCCAATGCCTCGATCATGGTGATCGAGCGCGCCGAGAGTTTCGGGCTGGCGCAATTGCATCAGTTGCGCGGGCGCGTTGGACGGGGGCAGGCGGCGTCGACCTGTCTCTTGATGTATCAGGCCCCGCTGAGTGAGAGCGGCGAGCGACGATTGACCACGATGCGTGACACAGAGGACGGGTTTCGCATCAGCGAGGTTGATCTGGAGATGCGCGGCGCGGGCGATCTGATCGGAACGGCGCAATCTGGCCTGCCGCGATTTCGCATTGCCGATCTCGAATCGCAATCGGCGCTGATGGCAGTGGCGCAATCGGATGCGCGCAAACTGCTTCACGACGATCCGGACCTTGTGTCAGAGCGGGGACGTGCGGCGCGCGTGCTCTTGTGGTTGATGGAGCAGGATCAGGCAATTCGTTTAATTTCCGTGGGTTAGAATTTTTGTTCACATATGTTCTTAAAAAGTTCTTTACTTGGTGTTTGCGATATGAGAACAAAGTAGCAACACAGAGGTTTTCAGAAGGAGCCCCCAGATGTTGCACCAGATCAAGACGACTGCGACCCGTGCGCAGGATACGATTGTCGGCGATGCGGTTGGCGCGCTTGCGCTGATGGTGACGCTGGTCGGTGCGCTTTATCTGCCCGGTTTTCTCTGATTTCTGCCTGAGTTTCTGCCTGCGGGTTTGCCCCGGCTTTGGCTGCATCCCTCCTGTCCCAACTTTGGGGATGCGCCACACCACCTGTCCCATCCGGTTTTCGGGATTTGCCTCAATCCTCCCGAATGTCCGGGGCCTGTGACCCGCTCAACTCTGCCGCCGCCGCTCATCCGAGCGTGCGGCGGTTTTTTCATTCCGAGGGCACAGGGCCGGGGCGCAGGCGCTGCACCAGAACGCTGCCGGTGTCGACGATGCCCTTCATCCGCTCCTCAAGGCGGATCATCTCGGACATGACATGGCGCAGGCGTTCGCTTTCATCGCCCAAAGCACCCAGATCAGCAAAGAGCGCTTCGCTTCCGGCAATCTGCGCCTCGGCATTGGCGACGACGGCGCGTAGATCCTCGATCAGAGCCCCTGCATCCTCAGGGGTCTGGCTGCGCAGGTCAGAGACAGCGCGGCGTGCCGTATCAAACCACGCTTTCGAGAGGCGCGGCTCTGACTTAGCGCTGAGCATCGCGGCGCGCTCCAGTCGCCGGATGCGTCCGGTCAGGGTGTCGATCCGGTCGCGAAGATCGGCTTGGATGGTGACGATGTCATCATTGACCGTGACCACCCGTTGCAGCACCTCATCGAGTTCGCCCATCAGCCGGGTGATGCGGTCTAGAAAGAGGTTGAGATCGCGTGCCAGCACACCGAACTCATCGGCACTGCGAATTTCGGCGCGGTGGTTCAGCCCGCCATAGGCGCGGGCAAGATTGCTGACCACCGTGCGCAGGCCCAACAGCGGTTCAAGCCGCGCGCGCAGGATCAGAAACAAGAGCACCGAATGCAGCACGATTTTGGCCAGAGCCAAAAGGCCGGTTAGGCGCATATCCTCGATCCATTGTGCGAAATCCGTCGCAAGATCCCGCCGCACCGTCACCTCGCCCAGCACATCCCCCACCTGCGCCTCGGAGTGACAGGCAAGGCAAAAAGGCTCGGCGGTGATGGGCAGGGTGGCGCTTGCATGGGCGGTGTCGGGCCAATCGCCGCGGGGCAAGCCCTCGGGGGTAAAATCGAACCCCTGTTCAATGGAACGGATCGTGACATCGGAGGGGATGATCGCGATGCGGTAACCAAGCCCGTCCCAATTGTCCTGAAGGATCGGATAGACCGTGCGCGCGGCGACCGGCCCGCCTTCGTTGCGCATGATGGAGCGCACATTATCGGCGAGATCCTGAGCCGCCTCGGTGGCATCAGTGGCACCATGCACGCGGAATTTGTAATAGACCATCCCCGCCTTGAGCGCGAATTCCAGCACCGTCACCATCAATAGGATGATGAAAAAGTCACGGATCATATGGATCAAAAAGGACTGATCAAATCGCCCGATCAGCGGGCTATTCTGGTCGAGTTTCTGCCCTGTCATGGCGCTGTCCCCGGATATCTCTGAGAGAGATAGCGCGCAATTTACCGAAGGTAAGGGGCGGCCTGTTCACAAGCTGTCGCTTTGCCGCGACAGCACCGTCAGGCGCAGGACGTTTGGGCGCGCACGGTTTCCATTGCCTCAACCGCGGCCTCAATCGTGAGTAGGATAGAGGCGTGGCGGTTCTTGTAATCCCGCGCGGGGCGCAGCACCTCGAGCCCGTCAAAGGGCGCGGGCGGTGTGGGGCCGTCGGATTTCAGCATCTCGCGCAGCGCGTCGCGCGCTGCTGTCACCTGTGCCAGATCGCAACCGATGATGGCGCGCCCCACGACGCTGGCGGCGGCCTGACCAAGCGCGCAGGCCTTAACCTCGGCGGCGTAGTCGGTGATCCGGCCACCCTCGCAGCGAATATCGACGGTCACGGTCGAGCCACAAAGCGGTGCGCGCCGCTTGACGCTGGCCTGTGGGCTGGCCAAGCGCCCGTGATGCGGGATGTCCGCGGCCAGTTCCAGAATGCGCGCTGAATAAAGCTTGATCAGGTCGGTTTCGCCGCTCATGGCTTTCCCTTTCGTGTGTTGCCCCATAAATAGGCGTGGAGCGCGCAGATGCAAAAGGAAATCCGCCATGCCCTTCGATCCGGCGACACTAAAGTATGACGCGAACGGGTTGATCCCAGCCATCGCCCAAGAGGCCGAGACCGGCGAGGTGCTGATGATGGCCTGGATGAACGCCGAGTCGGTCGCGCGCACGCTCGACACGGGCCGTGTGACCTATTGGAGCCGCTCGCGGCAGGCGTTCTGGATCAAGGGCGAAACCTCGGGGCATGTGCAAGAGTTGGTTGAGATGCGTGTCGATTGCGACCGTGACTGCCTGTTGGTGCAGGTGCGCCAGAGTGGCCCCGCCTGTCACACCAACCGGCGGTCGTGCTTTTACACGGCGGTGCGTGCCGGGGAAGAGACCGAGATCATGGCCCCTATGGCACCATTGGATTGAGCATTTTCGGAACGCTGTAAGGCTAGAGCCCGACCATGGCCCGGATGTCTTGCGGGCTCGCCCCTTGGGCGCGGTAGGTGGCGATAGCACGTGCGTCATCGCGTTTGGCCAGCCGCTTGCCAGCGTCATCGCGGATCAGCGCATGATGGTGATAGGCAGGCGTGGGCAGGCCCAAGAGGTGTTGCAAGAGCACGTGGATTTGCGTGGCCTCTTGCAGGTCTTCGCCGCGAATGACATGGGTGATGCCCTGATCGGCATCGTCCACAACAACCGACAGATGATAAGAGGCCCCCATCTCGCGGCGGGCCAGCACCACGTCGCCGACGGTGTGAGGCAAATCATGGGGGGCAACGAGTTCGTCTTTTTCCCGATAAATCAGACGGGTGTTGAGCGTTGCGCAGGCGCGGGCCATATCAAGGCGCAGCGCGCAGCCCTCGGGCATCGGCCCGTTTGGCGGGGCTGTGGGGCGGCAGGTGCCGGGATAGATCACGCCATCTGGCCCCAAGAGCGGCGCGCCTTCTTGCGGGGCAGAGGCGGCGGCGCGAATATCGGCACGGCTACAGGAACAGTGGTACAAAAGCCCTTGATCCCAAAGTATATTCAAGGCCGCGCGATAGCGGGAGAGGTGGGTTGATTGGCGCAACACGGGGCGGGGCCAGTCGAGCCCCAGCCATGTCAGATCATCAAAAATCTGCGCCTCCCATTCCGGGCGGCAGCGGCTGTGATCCAGATCGTCGATGCGCAAAAGAAAGGTTCCGCCCTCAGCCCGCGCCCGGTCATGGGCCAGCAGCGCAGAATAGGCATGCCCCAGATGGAGCGGGCCAGTCGGCGAGGGGGCGAAGCGCGTTATGAACATATATTCAATGCGTTATGAGGCAATGCTCATGTTTTGAGCCGCCAGCCATTCGCCCCAAGCTGCCTTGGCGCGGTCGGTATAGCCCTTGTAGCGGTCGATGCGCCCACGCCGGCCGCCCTTGAACCCATCAATCGGGCGAAAGAGCCCGAAATTGACATTCATCGGCTGAAAGGTTTTCGCCTCGGCCCCGCCGGTGATGTGATGGATAAGCGCGCCCATGGCACTGTCCTGTGGCACGGGGGGCAGGCTCTGGCCCAGGATTTCCGCTGCCGCCAGACGCCCGGCCAAAAGGCCCATGGCGGCGGATTCGACATAGCCCTCGACCCCGGTGATCTGCCCGGAAAAGCGGATGTGCGGGCGCGAGCGCAGGCGCATCTGCGCATCAAGCAGCGTAGGGGAATTGAGGAACGTGTTGCGATGGATGCCGCCAAGGCGGGCAAACTGCGCGTTCTCAAGGCCGGGAATCATTTTGAAAACAGTGGCTTGTGCGCCATACTTCATCTTGGTCTGGAATCCCACGATATTGTAGAGCGTGCCTAGCGCATTGTCGCGGCGCAGTTGCACCACGGCATGCGGTTTGACATCCGGCGCATGTGGGTTGGTCAGGCCCACAGGCTTCATCGGGCCGTGGCGCAGGGTCTCGCGGCCGCGTTCGGCCATGACCTCGATAGGCAGGCAGCCGTCGAAATAAGGGGTGGGGTTGGGGGAAGACTCTGCTTCGCCTTCGTGAAATTCGGTCTTGTCGGCGGCCAGCAGCGCGTCGATGAACGCCTCGTATTGATCGCGGTCCATCGGGCAATTGAGGTAGGCGGTGCGCTCGGCCTCGGTTTCGCCCTTGTCATAGCGCGATTGCATCCAGGCGCGCGACATGTCGATGCTGTCGTGATAGACAATCGGCGCGATGGCGTCAAAAAAGGCGAGCGCCTCGGTGCCGGTCTCGGCGGCAATGGCCTGTCCCAGCCCCTCAGAGGTTAGCGGGCCGGTGGCGATGATCCAATGGCCACTGTCAGGAAGTTGCGTGATTTCATCATGTTGCACGGTGATATTCGGGTGATCCAACAGCCGCGCCGTGACCGATTGGGCAAAGCGATCGCGATCCACCGCCAAGGCACCGCCCGCAGGCAGGCGGTTTTCGTGGGCCATGGCCATGATCAGGCCATTCGCCGCGCGCATTTCCCAATGCAGGAGGCCCACGGCGTTTTGTTCATCATCATCCGAACGGAACGAGTTGGAACAGACCATTTCGGCCAGATCACCCGTTCGATGGGCAAAGGTTTTGACGCTTGGGCGCATTTCGTGGATGACCACATGCACGCCCATATTCGCGGCTTGCCATGCTGCCTCTGACCCGGCCATGCCGCCGCCGATGATGTGTAATACGTTATCCATGGGCTGCGATTTAGGCCATTGAGGGGTGTTTGGAAAGGGGCGTCACTGATCCCAATCGGGGGCGCGTTTGTCGATGAAGGCGGCGATGCCTTCGGCGGTGTCGCGGTCGAGCATATTTTCGACCATCACCGCGCCAGTATGGGCATAGGCGGCCTCTAACCCCATGTCGAGTTGGTCGTAAAAGGCGCGTTTGCCGATGCGCACGGCAGAGCCAAGTTTGCTGGCGACGGTTTCGGCAAGGGCCATGGTCTCAGACTCCAGATCCTCGGGCGGCACGGCGCGGTTGATCAGGCCAAGCTCTGCGGCGCGGGCGGTGTCGATGAACTGGCCGGTGGTCAGCATCTCGAACGCCTGTTTGCGCGGGATATTGCGGCTGAGCGCCACCATCGGGGTAGAACAAAACAGACCGATATTGACGCCATTTACGCCAAAGCGCGTGCCATGCGCGGCCACGGCCATGTCGCAGCTTGCCACCAATTGACAGCCTGCCGCGGTGGCGATGCCATGCGGTGCGGCAATCACCGGTTGGGGCAGGGTAAGGATAGTGGTCATCATCTGGGCGCAACGTGCAAAGAGATCGGCGAAATAGGCGCGCCCGCCATCTTCGGCCTGTCGTCCGGCGGTCATTTCCTTGAGATCATGCCCGGCGCAAAACGCTTTGCCAGCACCCATGAGGGTGATCACGCGGATGTGGCGATCCTGTGCCAGCCTGTCAAACTCGGACTGAAGCGCAGCCAGCATGGCATCCGAAAGCGCGTTGAGATTGCCGGGCGAATTGAGAGTAAGCCGCGCGATTGCGCCCTGGTCGGTGCGGTCGAGAATTGCCATCTTGTAACCCCTTGTGCGTTATGGCCATTCTAGCGCGGAACAGCGCGGGGGGCAAAGCATGAGCGTCAAGATGACGGCGGCGGATTTGATGAGTTTTCTCGACCGGGAGTTTCCACAAGTCTCGGGGGAGTTTGCCATCGAGGAGGTGGGCGAGATGCACATCCGCACGCGGCTCTTGGTGGGAGAGCGGCATTTGCGGCCCGGCGGCACGGTGTCTGGCCCGTCGATCTTTGCGCTTGCGGATGTGTCGGTTTACTTGGGCATTCTGGCGATGATCGGGCCTGAGGGGCTGGCCGTGACGACAAATTGCAGCATTGATTTCATGCGCAAGCCCATGGCAGGGGTGGATTTGATCGCGGAGTGTCGGTTGCTCAAGCTGGGGCGGGTGCTGGCGGTGGGGGATGTTCTGATCTATTCCGAAGGGATGAGCGCGCCGGTGGCGCGCGCGAGCCTGACCTATTCGATCCCCCCCAAATGAAGCCCTAGACGGGGCGCTGTTCACTCCCCGGACCCCCCGGGCGTATTTCAAGAACGGTGACGGGGTGGATTATTTGGGGTAAAATAATACCTATTTTTTAAGTCACTGATTTAGCTTGCTTATTTTGAACATATGGCAGTTGACCTGCGCATTGAACTGATTATAACCCGCCCATCGCATCAGAGCCGCCCGTAGGGTGGCCCAAACTGATCAAGACCAAAGACCAAGCACAAGGTTCTGCCTGAAATGAAAACATTCTCTGCTACCCCGGCAGATATCGACAAGAAATGGATCCTGATCGACGCCGAAGGCGTGGTTCTGGGCCGTCTTGCGTCGATCATCGCCATGCGCCTGCGCGGCAAGCACAAGGCCAGCTTTACCCCCCACATGGACATGGGCGACAACGTGATTGTCATCAATGCCGACAAGGTGCAGCTGACCGGCAACAAGCGCAACAAGCCCAACTACTGGCACACCGGCCATCCGGGCGGCATCAAATCGCGCACCACCGGCGAGATCCTCGAGGGCAAGTACCCTGAGCGCGTCGTGATGCAGGCGGTCAAGCGCATGCTGCCGGGCAACCGCCTGAGCCGCACGCAGATGACCAACCTGCGCGTCTATGCTGGCGGCGAGCATCCTCATGAGGCGCAGAGCCCTGAGGTGTTGGACGTCAAATCCATGAACTCCAAGAATACGCGGGTGGCTCACTGATGGCTGACGAAATCAAATCCCTCGAAGGTCTCGAAGCCGTCGCTGGCGGTGTCAGCGCTGCAGCCGTGGCCATCAAAGCCCCGCGTGAGCCCGAGCGTGATGCGCTTGGTCGCTCTTATGCAACCGGCAAGCGGAAGGATGCGGTTGCCCGCGTCTGGATCAAGCCCGGTTCGGGTAAGGTCGTGGTCAATGGCAAGCCGATGAACGAGTATTTCGCGCGTCCCGTGCTTCAGATGATCCTGAAACAGCCGTTCACGATTTCTGGCACCGAAGGCCAGTTCGATGTGATGGCAACAGTCGCCGGTGGTGGTCTGTCGGGTCAGGCCGGTGCGGTCAAGCACGGCGTGTCGAAGGCGCTGCAGCTTTACGATCCCAGCCTGCGTGGCGCGCTCAAGGCTGCAGGGTTCCTGACCCGTGACAGCCGCGTCGTTGAGCGGAAGAAATATGGTAAGCGCAAAGCGCGCCGCAGCTTCCAGTTCTCCAAGCGCTGATCCATTTCGGATTACACAGTCAAAGGGCCGCCCAGAGGGCGGCCCTTTTTGGTTTTGCGGTAGGGCTCAGGCGGTGGTTTGCGCCTGTGTGGGTTTGCGGCGTTCGTCGATGAATTGGTCGAATTCGGCCTTGTCGCGCGCGTCGCGCAGGCGCTGAAGGAAGGCTTCGAATTGTTCCTGCTCTTCCTCGAGACGGCGCAGCGTGTCGGCCTTGTAGGCGTCAAAGGCGGCATTGCCAGTGCTGCGCGTGGCGTTTTGGCGGTGAAAGCGAGAGGGAAGGCTGCGTACGGTCATGCGATTGCTCCAGATCATATAGGCCAGTAGGGCGAGGCCGAGGGGCCAAAAAACGATAAGACCCAAGACCATGGCGATGATCCAAGCGGGCTTGCCTTGGCGGTCGAGCCAAGATTCGGCCTGTGCGGGCCAGGTGGTAATGGCGGACATGACGTCTCCTTGTCGTGTGTGAATGTTACTTACATTTACATATGTAAGATGCCCAGTGCTGCACGCAAGAGGTGTGCTTTGAATTTTCGGGTCAGGGGGTGCTGTCGGGCGGGATGAGGCCCAGACCGCGCAGATAGACGCTTATGCCGGATTCAAGCAGGTCTTCGGGCGGAAAGGGGGCGCGGGCACCGGGGGTGCCACGCGCGTAAAGTTCGACCACCCCATGGCTCATCGCCCAGACATGGGCGGCGAACATCGCCGCAGGTGGGCGGCGGTCAGGCGGCAAATGCGCCGAGAGCGCGGCGGCGGCGCGGGTGAGGATCGCTTGGGCCCGCGCGGCGGCATCGGCCAATTCCGGGTTGGAGTTTACCGAGAGGCCAGATTCGAACATCGCCACGTAATGCCCGGCATTCGAGCGGGCAAAGGCCAAATAGGCGCGCCCCGTTGCCATAAACGCCGTCAAGGGATTGGGGCGTGCGTCATTGAACGCGGCTTCCATCCGGGTGACAAAGATTTCAAATCCTTGGCGCGCGGCCTCGGCAATCAGCGCCTCGCGGCCTGAAAAATGCCGGTAGGGCGCGGCGGTCGAGACACCGGCCAATTTTGCGGCCTCGGCCATGGTAAAGCCCTGCGGCCCCTTTTCGGCAATCAGGGTCAGCGTGGCCTCGACCAGAGCCTGCCGCAAATTGCCGTGGTGATAGCCCTGCTTACCCATGCCAAATTTCAGGGCCGCCGACTATGCCGGGATCAGCGCTGCCCACCGCGCGGGCATCCTTGCGGGCATAATCCAGTTGGCTGAGGACATGACGGATGGTTTCAATCCGCGCGCGCCGCTTGTCGTCCGAGCGCACGACAGTCCACGGCGCATGGTCGCTATGGCTGCGTGTGAGAGTTTCGGCGATGGCGGCGGTGTAACTGTCCCATTTCTTGAGACCCTCGACATCGATCCAGCTGAGTTTCCATTGCTTGAGGGGATCTTGCTCGCGGTCGAGAAAGCGGCGGAGTTGCTCGGCACGGCCAACATTGAGCCAGACTTTGAAGAGATGGATACCCTCGTCGACGATCATCCGCTCGAAATCCGGGACTTGGGCAAAGAAATGCTCGCGCTGCGCGTCGGTGCAAAAGCCGAACACTTTTTCCACAACCGCGCGGTTATACCAACTGCGGTCATAGAATACGATCTCGCCCCCGGCGGGCAGATAGTCGATATAGCGCTGGAAATACCATTGTGTTGCCTCGACATCCGACGGTTTGCTAAGCGCGACAACCCGCGCGCCGCGCGGATTCAGATACTCGCGGAACCGCTTGATCGTGCCGCCCTTACCCGCCGCATCGCGCCCCTCAAAGACGATGGCGATGCGCGCACCGCTTTCCTTGGCCCAATGCTGGAGCTTGACCAGTTCGATTTGCAGCTTTTCGATATCTTTCTCATAGGTCTTTTTTGACAGGCCTTCGGAATAGGGGAAATCTGCCCCCAAGATATCATCCTTATCGGCGCGGCGGATTTCCTTGCGGATGGCTTCGGGGGCTTCCGTCTCGAAAAAGGCGCTGATCGCGCCGTCAAAGGGCAGGTCCATGGGGCCTCTCGCTATGGTTTCCGTCAGTATGGCGGCTCAATCGACGGGGCGCAATCCGGCGCGGGTAGCGGCGCGATCTATGGCTGCAATCACCGCCTCTGGATCGCTGTGGTGGGGCATGTGCCCGACGCCGTCGAGCACGGCCAGATGGGCACCGGGAATTTGGGCCGCCAGCGGTTCGGAATGGATCGAGACGCCCACGGTGGTATCAGCCGTGCCGTGTACGATTTCGACCGGCACGGTGATGGTGCCGTAAAGGGTGTGCAGTGCCTCGATCTCGGCCAGTAGATTGGCGCGCTGCAAGGCATTGGCCCGCAAAGAATGGCGGCGCAGCGTGAGGCCGGCACCAATATGTTCGAGATAACCTTCGGGTGGTTCTTGCGGCGTGAAAATTTCCCGCACCGCCTGTTCGACGCGGGTGTCATGGACAAAGGCGGTAAGCAGCGGGATCACGAGCGGGCCAAGCACCGGATGCGAGAGCACGCGGTAATAGGTCGAGAGGCCGGTATCCCAGGGTTTGGCGGCACCGGCCACATCCACGAGGGCTGCGATATGATCAGGTCGCGTCACCGCCCAAGCAAGCGCTACCGCGCCGCCATAGCTATGGCCGAGCACGATAGGCTTGTCGGCCCCAAGCTGGGCTGCCGCCTCTTGCAGCAGCGCCGCTTGTTGGGTGATCGTGGCCCCGGTGCGGTTGATGCGGGCGGTATAACCCAGACCGGGGCGATCAATCACGATGACACGGTAGCGCTCTGCCAATCGCGGGGCGAGTTCAAAGGTCAGATCGCGGGTATTGCCCGAGGCCCCGTGGATCAGCACCAGATCAGGCCCATTGCCCATCACGACGGCATGCACGCGGTGGCCGCTCACGTCGATGATCTGGCCCTCTGGGGGAAAGGAGGCTTCGGCGCGCGCCTCGTGGGTGCGGGCACGTTGCTGGGTCCAGCCCCAAAAAGCGACCAGACATACCGCAACAAGGATCAGGGATTTAACAGCCAATGGCATTCATATCGAACGGGGTCGTCTGATAGATCTGGTTCACCCAGTTGCCATAAAGAAGATGCGCGTGACTGCGCCAGCGGTTCTGCGGCGGGCGCGACGGATCATCGCCGGGATAGTAGTTGCAGGGCACATTGATCGGCGTGCCGTTGGCTATATCGCGGTCATATTCCTGTTTCAGCGTGTCGCTGTCATATTCAAAATGGTTGAAGATGTAGAGCGCACGACGCGCGGTATCCTCGACCAGACAGGGTCCGACATCATCGCTGTCCAGAAGGATCGTAAGCCCCTCGACCGCCTCGATCTCGGCGCGCTTCATCTCGGTCCAGCGGCTGACGGGGATCACGCAATCATCGGAAAATCCGCGCAGATAGGGTGACGCGGGGACCATGTTGCGATGCCGAAAGCAGCCAAAGGCCTTGGCGGGCAACATGTGTTTCTGCACCCCGTGGAAATGATTGATCATCGCCATCCCGCCCCAGCAGACGCCAAAGGTCGAATGCACATGGGTTTGGGTCCAGTCAAAGACGCGCGCCAACTCTGCCCAATAGGTCACGGCGTCGAAATCGAGATGCTCAATCGGCGCGCCGGTGATGATGAGGCCATCGTATTTGTCACCCGAGGCGGCAACCTCTTCAAAGGGACGGTAAAAGCTCTCCATATGTTCGGCGGCGGTGTTCTTGGTCTGATGTTCGCTCATGCGGATCAGGTCAAAGTCGATCTGCAACGGGGTTGCCCCGATCAGCCGGGCAAACTGGTTCTCGGTCTGGATCTTTTTCGGCATGAGGTTGAGAAGGCCGATGCGCAAGGGGCGGATATCCTGCCGCGCGGCTTGATCCGGGTCCACCACCATCACCCCTTCGCGCGTAAGCACGTCATAGGCTGGCAGGTCGGCTGGGATCTTGATGGGCATCAGGTGGGGTTCCTTGGCTGTCGGGCCTTAGATAGGCGTGGCGGCGCGGCGCTCAAGGGCGGTGGCGATCAACGCCTCAAACTCCTGTGCCGTTTTGACGGTCGCCACCTCGTTGGCGGTGACGCTGACGCCCCATTTTACCATCGCCTCATAGCGGGGCTGACGGTGCGCAAGGGCGCGGGCATAGGTCCAGCGGATAAAGCTGTCTGGATCAACTTCGTCCTCTTCGCAGTTGTTTTCTTTGAGGTATTCGGCCCATGCCGCATCGAGAAAGGCAGGCTGATACGCCATCGGCTTGGGCGCGCGATCAAAGCGGCGGATCAATTCAGCCGTATGCGCCTCGGAGCCTTCAATATAGATCAGCAGACAATGTGCCGAAAGTTCCTTTAGGATCGTGTCCTCGGGATCGTCGCCGTCTACCCATTCACAGATCGACCCACCGGTGTCGCAGATGAAATGTGGATATCCATAAAGTGCGTCTGCGCGGCGGATGAAATAGGCCGTATCCATCAGCGCGTGGATCTCGGCTTGCCGAAACTGTTCTTGTCGGATGCGGTATTCTTCGATCGGCAGCCCGCCTTTGGCGGGATTGCCCGGCTTGCCCAGATAGGTCGAAACCGGGGTGAGGTTGTGAAACGTGATGTTGGAGCCGATATAGATCGAGTCGCTTAGCAGAAGGTCACGCAGGAAGGGCACCTGCATTGCATGCGCCTTGGCATTGTCGGCGATAAGTTCGCCCATGTAGCGCGTGCCGATGCGGTAATCTATCGAGTAGTGAAACCAGTTCCCGGCATCCCGCAGCGTGTTCGACACATGCGTCTTGCCCAAGCCTGACATGCCGTAGAACAGCACCCGTTTATGTGTGGCCTCGCGCCAGTCTTGTGCCGAAGTGTAGATCATCGCTGCTCCCTCTCGCGGGTTTGGTACAAAGCGCGCGGCGCGGGGTCAAATGCAATCATGCAAAAGCCCCGCCCGGGTGAGGGGCGGGGCCTTATTTTTGGTTCTAGGACCGCTTAGAAGCGGAAGGCGACCTTGGTGCCGATGGCGATGGCATCGCTGCCAGAGAAGGCCGTGACGTTCGAGTTCGCGTCGCCGACATCGAAATACTTGATACCAGCGGTGATTTCCCATGCCTCGGTTTCGTATGTGGCGGCCAGACCGTAGCTGAAGTAACCGTCTTTGCCCGAAAGGTTGCCAACGACGTCCCCTTCATCCTTTTCATAGCCAAGGAGGACAGCGCCGCTCCAGTTTTCGTTGAACCGGCGACCGATGCCCAGCTCATAGGTCCAGATGTCGCTTGGGCCGCTGGCGATAGGAACGTTGACCGGAACACCCGTGGCGACAGAGAAGAAGTCGCCGGGCTGAACGGCGAATTTCGACCATTCCCGCCATTTCACAGAGCCAAAGAGCAAGGTGTCTTTGGCAATACCTGATTGGGCATGAAGGGTGAACGCCTGCGGGATTTCCACTTTGAAACCTGCGCCGGTGTTGTCCTTGAAATCGTGCTCTGTTTTGGACTCATAGGTCAGGGCAACGCGCAGGGCGATGTCGGGAATTTCATAGGCGGCACCCAACAGGTAGCCGACTTGGAAATCCTTGTTTACGCCCAGAGTATAGGGTGAGTTGGGTGCAGGAACCGCGCTGCCAAGGGTGGCGGGCGAAATCACCGTGATATTGCCCGACAGGCCGACATAGCGCAGACCACCATAGATGCTGAAGCGATCAGTTGCCTTGTATTTTGCAAGGGCAGTGAACGCGACAGAGCTGACTTCGGCGCTTGATCCGCCAAAGAACGCGCCACCCAAGGCCGCCGGGGGCGTGCGATAATTGACCGAAGCGCCAACCGGTTCGTCGATGACAAACGCGAGCGCCACACGATCATTCAGTTCATGCTTGTAGCCGCCTGCAAAGGATTGATAGCGGTTCTGGATGTTGCCAGTGGGGGCCGTGGGCACGCCGGGGCGCGCAACGCCCGAGACGGATGGGTCCACGGTTGCGGCCGAGAACTCGAGATAGTTCTTGCCTTTTTCGAACAGGATCATCGAAGGGTCGCCCCGTCGTTCGATTTCACCACCAAAGGCTGACGATGCCGTTGCGGCGATCACGGTCGCTGCGAGCCAAGTTTTCTTCATGTGTCCCTCTCCTCCAGAAATATTTGGATCACATTACCTTTACGCCGAAACCGGTCAATCTTTGACGCGGCGTCACAAATTGCGACGTGGCGGCAGGTGGCGCAGCGGACACACTTTCTAAGGAAAAAAGTGTAAATTCATACACTTTTGCGCGTTTCGCGCCAAAGATTCAGGTAATTCGCACCAAAGATCACAGCCGCGCCCACGAGTACAAACACGTCAACTGCCTCACCATAAACCAAAAGGCCGACAATGGCGATTACGGGCAGTCGTAAAAAATCAACCGGAGTGACCAAGGTGGCCGGAGCCAGCGAGAGCGCGGTGGTGAGGCAGAAATGGGCCAAAAGCCCCGCGCATCCGATCAGCACGAGCCATGGGGCAGAGGTGAGCGAGGGGAGGGCGATGTCGCCATCATACCCTGCGCAGGCCAGGCCAAAACCGATTTGCAGCAGTGTCATCCAGAAGAGGATGCAAGTCAGGGATTCCGTGCGTGTCAGGCGCTTGGTCATCAGGATTGAACCGGCAAAGCCGATGGCGGCTGCCGCCGCAGCGATTGTGCCCAGGTTGATTGTCTCGGGACTGGGGCGCGCGACGATGAGGATGCCGGCAAAGCCGATTACGGCGGCGAGGGCGCGAGTGCCTGTCAACCGCTCGCCCAACACCAGCGGTGACAGGATCAGAACCCAGAGCGGGGCCGTGAATTCGAGGGCAAAGACCTGTGCCAGCGGAATGACGGTGATCGCATAGAACCATAGGTTTTGGCCGGTAAAATGGCAGAGGTTGCGGACAAGATGCGTGCCGGGGCTGCGCGTGGTGACGGTGGCAATCTGGCCGGTCAGGCGGGCCACGCTGAGCACAAGGATAAAGCCCACAATGCTGCGATACATCATGATCTCGAACGTATCGAGTTCAAAGCTGACCGCGCGCCCCGCTACCGCCATAGATGAGAAAGAGGCGACCGCGCCCAGCATCCAGAGCCCTGCGCGCAAGGTCTGTGGGGCCGGGGCGGGGGCCGCCAGGCTCATTCCTCGGTGATCTCGAAGTGACGGGGCATATGAGAGGTGACACGCCACCATTCGCTGGCGCGCGTCCGGGTCTGATGCGCATCAAAGGCGGCACGGTCAACAAAGCGCTCTGACACGCTGAATTCTCCGGGCGCGGTTTCGGTCACGTCAAACGACAGACAGCCCTGTTCGGCACGGCTAAGGCGGATATGCTCCGTCAGGGCGGCGCGCGTGACCTCGAGGTCTTCGGAGGGACAAATCATTTGGCCGGTGAGAGAAATCATTCCCACTCGATCGTTCCCGGCGGCTTCGAGGTGATGTCATAGGTCACGCGGTTGATGCCTTTGACCTCGTTGATGATGCGCGTCGCGGTTTCACCGAGAAACTCGTGGGTAAAGGGATAGTAATCGGCGGTCATGCCATCAACGCTCGTCACGGCGCGAAGGGCGCAGGCAAAATCATAGGTCCGCCCATCGCCCATGACCCCCACGGTTCGTACCGGCAGGATGGCAACGAACGCCTGCCAGATGTCATCATAGAGCCCGTGGCGGCGAATCTGGTCGATATAGACGGTATCGGCCTTGCGTAGGATGTCGAGTTTTTCGCGGGTGATCTCGCCGGGGCAACGGATGGCAAGACCGGGGCCGGGAAAGGGATGACGCCCGATAAAGCTCTGGGGAAGGCCCAGTTCGCGCCCCAAAGCGCGCACCTCGTCCTTGAAGAGTTCGCGCAGGGGTTCGACCAGTTTGAGGCCCATTTTCTCGGGCAGGCCGCCGACATTGTGATGCGACTTGATGGTGACAGAGGGGCCACCCGAAAAGCTGACGCTCTCGATCACGTCGGGGTAGAGCGTGCCTTGGGCGAGAAACTCGGCCCCTTCAATCTGGCTCGCGTATTTCTGGAACACGTCGATGAACAGGCGGCCAATGGTTTTTCTCTTTGTTTCAGGGTCACTTACGCCCTCAAGCTCACCTAGAAACAGCTCTGCCTCATCGGCATGAATGAGGGGGATGTTGTAATTGTCGCGGAACATGGCCACGACCTCGTCGGCCTCGCCCTGACGCAAGAGGCCATGATCGACAAAGACGCACGTCAGTTGGTCGCCAATGGCCTCATGGATCAGCACGGCGGCGACAGAGGAATCGACACCCCCCGAGAGGCCGCAAATCACCTGTTTGTCGCCCACTTGAGCGCGGATCTTGGCAATCGCCTCTTCCCGGTAGGCGCCCATGGTCCAGTCGCCCTTGAAGCCCGCCTGCCGGATGAAATTCTCATAGAGCCGCGCCCCGTTCGGCGTGTGATGCACCTCGGGGTGGAATTGCACGGCGTAGAAGTTGCGGGCGCGGTCTGCCGTGATGGCAAAGGGCGCGCCGGGCGAGGTGCCCAGAACCTCGAATCCAGGTGCGATTTCAGAGACATGATCGCCGTGGCTCATCCAGACCTGTTCGCGCGAATCCCCGGCGAACCAGCCATCGACAAAGCCGCTTGCAACACCCGTCGACGTCACGTAGGCGCGGCCGAATTCGGCGGTGGCATGTTCGCCCGCCTCGACGCGACCGCCCAAGTCCTGCATCATGACCTGCTGGCCATAGCAGATGCCCAAGATCGGCACGCCCAGATCATAGGCGGCCTGAGGCGGCCTTGGGCTGCCCTCGCGCATCACGCTATCGGGGCCACCCGAAAAGATGATCGCGCGCGGCGCCATCTCTTGCAGGAATGCGTCCGTCACCTTTTGGTAGGGATGGATTTCGCAATAAACATTCAGCTCGCGCAGGCGACGCGCAATAAGCTGCGTTACCTGGCTGCCAAAGTCGATGATCAGGAGGCGGTCATGGGATATCTGGCTCATATCTCGCCTAGTAATTGGCGTCCCGCTCCGGCGCAAGAGAAAGCAGCGCGCCTTACCAGCGATAGCTGATGCCGGTTGCGATCTCGTGTTGATGCATGCGGATTTTCACCGGTTGTGCCACGCCGGTAAGCGCCGGGTTGGACCCCGAAAAGCTGTTGGAGAAGGCATGGGTGTAGGCAAAGGTAAAGGCCCAGCGGTCGTTGATCTCATAGGTGCCGCCCGCCGAGAGATGCCATTGGGGCGTGCCGGGGGCGATGGTGTTGATCACCACGTTGCCGTCGTTCTTGATGAACTCGGTCGAATAGCTAACGCCGGTGCGCAACGTCAGCTTGTCAGACTTCTGCCAGATGGCGGCCAGACGCCAGACATCGACATCCTGCCAGCCGAATCCTACGCCATTGGACGCCCCCAGCGGGCCGCCCGGAGGTGCGCTGGAATTGGCGATGGATTTTACATTGCCGTAGAAGATGCGTTGATACTCGCCCGTGAGTGTCCACTGGGGGGCAGCGGCGGGGGTATAGGCCGCCCCAAGGGTCAGCATTGCGGGCACGTCGAATTCGCCGTCGGCAAAGAGGCCCTTGTAGCGGCTGAACTTGGACATCTGGATTTCGTTGCGATAGGCCGCGCCAAAGGTCCATTCCGGATTGGCCTCATACAGCAGGCCAAGGTTTACGCCAAAGCCGGTGGACCAATCGTGGCCGCGGTTGGTGACATCGCCGGGACTGATCGACAGGGCAGAGAAGGCTTGCAGCCCCTGTGCCTTGAACCGCTGCACCGCAAGAATAGGAGATACGCCCAAGGTCAGGCGATCATTCACCTTGCGGGCATAGTTCAGCGTAATGAAGGCCTGTTCGAGATTGACCCCGACCGGGGCGGAGCCCGCGCCAAGCCCGGCAAAGAAATTGGTGTCAAACTCGGTGTTCATGCCGCCATTGCCAAAGACAAAGGCGCCAAGCGATGAGCGGTCATCGAGTTTCCAGTTGGCACCGCCGCAGGGAATGAAGAACACGTCATTCTGGCTTTTGTGGGTGCCGGGGGTCAGTGGCCCGCCGGGGGCGATTTCCACGTCGCGGTTCGGGGCAAAGGTGGTTAGACAAAGGCCCGCTTGATTGCCCAGCTTGACGCCCGTGGCCGGATTTTGCGCCATGCCGAGGACACCCGTTGGCACCGCAACACCTGCGCCCGCCATGCCCTTGGACTGGCCACCATAGCCATTGGAGAAATAGCCATTTGTGGCTGTTGCGGGGCCTGCCAGCGCGAGGGCACTCATCAGCGCAGATAGTTTCGCCAAGTGGCGCAAACACGTCTTCATCGTAACATACCTCTTACTGCGGTGCGGTTAGCCCAGATCTGTCAGTTTGTCCTGCGCTTTTAGAGACTGACGCTCATCATGGTAAATAGATCAGGCCGAGATCAAAGCATTATGGTTTTTGAATATATTTTGTCATTCATTTTATCCTGTCCTGAAATCAACAAGGGGCGCGTGTCGCTTTTTCCCCGCAATCGCCGGAATCTTCGCCTGATACACGCCGACAAACAGGTATGACCAGAGCAGACCTGCCCTGTGGCGGGAGCCTTGGCTATTGCAATTGACCATATACGAAGGGTGCATCCATGTCAGAAGCAGCACTGAGCAGCAGACGGTCCCGTGGCGGCGGCGGGGCAGCACGCCGTGCCGAACGCACCGCCGTCAGCATCGAGACCGCGCGCTATATCGAGCGCAACATTCCGAATTTCGAGGTTCTGACAGAAGAGGCGCTTGAAATCATCGAGGCCAATGCCGAAACGGTGCTGGCCGAGGTGGGCGTGAATTTTGTCCAGAATCCAGCCGCGCTGGAACGCTGGCGCCAGGCCGGGGCCGATGTGCAGGGCGAGCGGGTGCGCATTCCGCGTGGTTTGGCGCGGCAACTCTGTGCCACCGCCCCGTCGCGGATCATCCAGCATGCCCGCAATCCCGAGCGCACGGTGGAAATCGGCGGCAAGTCCCTTGTTCTGGCACCGGTCTATGGCCCGCCCTTCGTGCGCGACATGGAAGGCGGCCGCCGCTATGCAACGATGGAGGATTTCCGAAAATTCGTGAAGCTGGGCTATATGTCGAAATGGTTGCACCATTCCGGCGGCACGGTGTGTGAACCCACCGATATTCCGGTGAACAAACGCCATCTTGATATGCTGCTGGCGCATATGACCCTGTCGGACAAGCCCTTTATGGGATCGGTGACAGAGCCTAGCCGCGCGCAAGACAGCGTTGATATGTGCAACATCCTCTTTGGAGAGGAGTTCGTGCAGAACAACACTGTCATGACATCGCTCATCAACGTGAACTCGCCGATGACGTTTGACGATGTCATGATGGGGTCGCTGGAAATCTATGCCGCGAACAATCAGGCCTGTATCCTGTCGCCCTTTATCGTTGGCGGTGCGATGGCACCGGTGTCTGTGGCGGGTACGCTGACGCAGGTTCTGGCCGAGGTTCTGGCGGGCATTGCCTATAGTCAGCTTGTGCGCCCCGGCGCGCCGATGATCTTTGGGGCCTTCGTTACCTCGATCGACATGAACTCGGGCGCGCCGACCTTTGGCACTCCGGAGGCCGCACATATCACCTATGGGGCGGGTCAGTTGGCGCGGCGGATGGGGCTGCCGTTCCGGTCTTCCGGGTCGTTCAACGGTTCCAAACTGCCGGATGCGCAGGCGGCGTATGAGACGGCAAATAGCCTGAACGTCGGGCTTCTGGCAGGGGTGAACTTTATGTTGCACTCTTGTGGCTGGCTTGAAGGCGGGCTTGTGTCATCCTTTGAGAAATTCGTCATGGATGCCGATCAACTGGGCACGCTTCACCATTTGGCGCGCGGCGTGCAGGTGGATGAAGAGGCGCAGGCGATGGACGCCATTCGTGAGGTTGGGCCGGGTGGCCATTATCTTGGCTGTGCGCATACGCAGGCGAATTTCAAATCCGCCTTTTGGCGCTCTGACCTGTTCGACTACAAGCCGTTCGAGACGTGGGCAGATGAGGGCGAGCGCGACACGATGGTTCTGGCCAATGCGCGGGTTCACAAGCTTTTGGCGGATTATCAGCAGCCGCCGCTTGATCCGGAAATTGCCGAGGCACTTGCCGCCTATGTCGCCAAGCGCAAGGCTGAAATGCCGGATGCCTTTAGCTAAGATCATCGAGACTTGCCTAAAGAACGCGCGCCGCACCGACTTGCGGCGCGCTTTTTTATGTCAGGTCTCGAGCAATGACGGGGTTATGTCCCGTGCCTCTGCCATCATGGCGATCAATACCTCGACATGGCGGGCCGGTGAGTAACCTGTGGACGCAAGGCGGCGTTCCTGATCCAAGGCAGCCTCGGTTTCAAGCAGGCGCACAAGCGCGGTAGGGCTCTGGGGTAGGGGGCCATCGCGCAGTAGCCGCCGCAAATGCACCTCGCGGCGGTAGTCTTGCAGACCAATCCGCGCCGCGCGGATCAAAAGTGGGGGGCGGCGTAACGCCCGCAGAGTTCCAAGTATATCGTGCATAAGAGGCTCCTGTGATCGTGCAAATGCTTCGTCGCACAGGTTCGGTGGCTGTTGCGTTTTCAGGCGCTGCGCCGCGCGCAGGGCTTTGGATTTGTTTACGATTTGTCAATGAAGGTTGCATTTCTGGAAACAATTAACGAACCGGTAATCTTTGCACTCTTAAGTTGTGGATAACTCTGTGGGTAAGTTGCCAGGTTGCGATCTGGTGCCGGAAGGCCGAAAATTTGGGGGACGGGCGATGCACGAGGGGTATGCATTCAAGACCATTTTGCATGACGTACCCTCTTGGGTGCCCGAGGCGGCGCTGCACTATCTGGCCCATACCGAATCCGGCACGCCGATCAGGGCCTTGGCGCGGCATGCGGGGCGGCACGCTTCGACCGTGATGCGCCAAATCCGTGCCTATGAGACCCGCCGCGATGATCTTTTGGTGGACGAGGCGCTGCGGCGGCTTGGACAAAGGGTTAACCATGACAAGATTTCCGGTTCTCCTGCCAAGGAGGCTGCGATGACATCCCACACCATCACGCGACACAATCAGACGCCTGAATTGACGGAAAACCGCTTGAAATCAGAGGCACGGCGCGTTTTGCGCCGCCTCTGTGAGCCGGGGGCCCTGTTGGCCGTCTCTGCCGATATGGACAAGGCCGTAGTGGTGCGTGACACCGGTAGCGGCCAGACCCTGCGCACGGCGGTCGTCGAGCGCGAAGTGGCCGAGGCTATGGCGCTCAAGGGATGGGTGGCCTGTGACGGACCGGGGCGCATCGCGCGGTATCATATCACCGCCACAGGGCGCAACGCGCTTAGCCTGATGTTGGCTGAGGCCGAAAATCAGGCAAGCGGTCTTAGAGACGGGCCGTTTTTGTCGGAGCAGGCCGCATCCCACCCCACGCCAGATGCCAGCGGACGACGCGCACGCTACGGTCTGGTGGACTCGCCCCTTGTGGCGCTGGCCCGACGACGTGACAAGGACGGCAGCCGGTTTCTGACCTCGGATCTTGTGCGCGCGGGCGAACGGCTGCGCGAGGATTTCGAACTGGCCCAGATGGCCCCGCGTGTCGCGCAGAACTGGGACCATTTTCTCAGTCATGTCGATGAGCATAGCAGCCCCGTGGTCTCTCGTGGGTATGATGCCGAGGCGGCACGCCTGCGGGTCTTGGCGGCGTTGCGGGATCTTGGGCCGGGCTTGGGCGATGTGGTGCTGCGCTGCTGCTGTTACATGGAGGGGCTGGAACGCGCCGAGAAGAAAATGGGCTGGTCGGCGCGGTCGGGCAAGATCGTGTTACGCATCGCCCTGCAACGGCTCAAACGGCATTACGAGGGGTTGGGAGAAGCGGGCAGCTTGATCGGTTGAACGCGCAGGCTGCAAAGCCGCCATGCTATAATTCAGGCTTGTCATTTAGGTGGTGACCCATAAGCTATGGATATGAACATCACCCTTCGACAGCTTGGCTATTTCAAGGCGCTTGCCGAACAGCGCAATTTCGGGCGTGCGGCAGAGGTGGTCAATATTTCGCAACCGGCGCTCTCTGTTCAAATCAAAGAGATGGAGACAACGCTTGGCCAAAAGCTGGTCGAGCGGCGTGCGCGGGATGTGGTGCTGACCCCGTTTGGCCGCCTGATTCTGGCGCATGCCCTGCGGGTTTTGGACGAGATGCAGGCGCTGAGCGAGGCGGCGCGGTGGCAAGGCGGGCTGGCGGGGCGGCTATCGCTTGGGATTATCCCAACCATTGCGCCCTATATTCTACCCGGCGTGCTAGAGGCGCTGCGCAGCCGCGATATCTCGCTTGATGTGCAAGTGCGCGAGGCCAAGACTGACCAATTGATCGCCGACATTCAAGGCGGTCAACTGGACGCCGCGATACTGGCGCGGCCGGTCGGGGCTGAGGGGCTGCGCGAGCGACTGCTGTTCGAGGATCGGTTCTTGTTGGCGGGCACCTCGGTTCGGTTGGCGGCGCTTGGGCAAGGGGCAGAGGCGCTGCGCCCGACCTCGCTGGTGCATAGCCCGCTGTTGTTGCTGGAAGAGGGGCATTGCCTGACGGATCAAGCGCTTGAGGTTTGCGGACGTGGGCGTGGGCACGCACAGATTGATATGGGCGCCTCTTCGCTTGGCACGCTGTCGCGGCTGGTGGCGGCGGGATTCGGCCTGACCCTCATGCCCGAGATTGCGGCGGCGACCGAAGTGAGGGCGGCACCGGGGATAAACCTGCGCCGGTTTGGCCCGCCAGAGCCCGCCCGCCAGATCGTTCTGGTGCGTCGTCAGAGCACGCAAGACGAGGTGTGGTTCGAGAAACTGGCCGAGGTGTTGGAAACTGCCGGTGCCGCGCTTATCGCTCTTGCGCGCGCGCAGGTGCCGGAACCCACAGCCGCGATGCGACCTGCGCCGCACGCAGCGCAGGTCGACATTTACAGGGACACTCACTAAGCGCGATGGACACTCGTTACCCATGGTGCAGTCGTCAGGATGTAACGCTGCGTGACTGGCACTCTCCATCGCTATGATTTATACTATCCAAGCCTTACCAAATCATTCGCGGGGAAAAATTCGTGCGCGATCTCAAACTGCCGGACCAACGTCATCCTGAAAAGGCGCATCGCCCCGATAACGCCCAACCACGCAAGCCTGACTGGATTCGGGTCAAGGCCCCGACGAGCAAGGCCTATTTCGAAACCCATCGGATCATGCGCGAGCACAAGCTGGTAACGGTCTGTGAAGAGGCGGGTTGCCCGAATGCCGGCGAATGCTGGAGCCAGGGACACGCGACCATGATGATCATGGGCGAGATTTGCACGCGCGGCTGCACCTTTTGCAACGTGGCCACCGGCAAGCCGCAAACCCTTGATGCGTTCGAGCCGGGGCGCGTGGCTGATGCTGTGTCCAAGCTGGGCTTGAAGCATGTGGTTGTGACGAGCGTGGATCGCGATGATCTGTCGGATGGCGGGGCTGAGCATTTTGCGCAGACCATTCGCGCCATTCGCCACCGGGCACCCGGAACCACGATCGAGATTTTGACGCCGGATTTCCTGCATTGCGAGGATGGTGCGCTGGAAACCGTGGTGGCGGCCAAGCCGGATGTGTTCAATCATAACCTTGAAACTGTGCCCGGACTCTATCCCACCGTGCGCCCCGGCGCGCGGTATTTCCATTCCCTGCGGCTTTTGCAGCGGGTCAAGGAACTTGATCCGACGATGTTCACAAAATCGGGCATTATGGTGGGCTTGGGCGAGGATCGGCAGGCCGTGCATCAGGTGATGGATGATATGCGCGCCGCCGGAATAGATTTCCTGACTATTGGCCAATACTTGCAACCCACGCCGAAACATCACGCGGTTGATCGTTTTGTGCATCCTGATGAGTTCGCAGCCTATGAAAAGGCGGCCTATGGCAAGGGCTTTTTGATGGTCTCTGCCAGCCCGCTGACGCGGTCCAGCTATCATGCGGGCGATGATTTCGCGCGGTTGCAGGCGGCACGGAATGCAAAATTCGCCTGATCGTGCCTTGGGTGCGCTTTGACAGGTCATGATGTAAAGAAAAACCGGCCAATGGGCCGGTTTTTTGGTTTCTTGGTACTGTGAGTGATTGAGGGTTAACGCCCCCAGGTCCGCACCGGGCCGCAATCCATATGTACGAAGTTGCTGCCGGAATAGCGCCCAACGCCACCGCCGCCACAGGCCACGCCGGCACGGTAAATCTGGCTGACAGAGCGGCTTCCAAGACGCAGGTCGGCGGCCTCGCCGACCATGTGAAGGGAATTGCGGGCAACACCATTGGAGCGGCTGCGCAGCATCGCGTTGGTCTGGGCGCTTCGGTAGCCGCTCAAAAGCGTGTAGGGCTCGGATACGTCGAGCAGGTTATGGCTGGCGGCCATGATGTCGATGGTGCGAATATCAATGTTTTTCACCTGATTGGTACGCCAGTCGCGCATAAACAACGATATCTCGCGCACGGCTTCCTTGAGGTAATCGCCTTCGATCCAATAGATTGTGTCGAGCCGTTCACCGGTGCGCGGCGAAACAAGACGAATGCGGCGGATATCGCCAGCACCGCGTAGAAAGCCAGCTGCATTGGAAAATGTCGGGGCTGCTGCCACAGCTGTTGCCGCGAACGCAAGCAATACGCCACGCCGCGAGATGCCAGTTGAACTGATTTCTGTCATTGTTTCAATCGCCTGTCCCGTAGCCTACCTGTTGTTGCTGTCCCGCAACATTCTCAATCATCCCCAGATGTGCGGAATTTATGGCACAGCGGGAATCAATGACCAAGCCCTGATTTGCTGTGTCGTTCAATATTCAAGTCCTTTCGGCGGGATTTCGCGCATAATTTTCCTGATGTGGCCAGAATACGCATCCGCCGCTGCATTTTCGTCGCAGTCATGCGCTTGTCGTCGAAACTGACACGGAATCCTTAGTAAAAAATTGAGAACGATGGGAAATCCCGCATATAGTTTCTCAAAGCGACCCCGTGACTTAGAGGTAAAAGAATGATTTTGGCGTCTTGCCACCCGCGCTCTCGCGATTTGCTCCGAATTGTCCCGGTCATGCTGACCGCCGCACTTGTTCTGTTTGCATGGATCATGCCAGCCGCGGCGCAAGAGGCGGCGTTTCGGCAAGCGGTGGCCGAGGCCGCAGCCGAGGATCGTGACCTTGCGGCCTTTTATCAGGATCAGAGCTATCGTCCGGTCTGGACCGGTGCGGGGGCCGAGCATCTCGCGCGCCGTCAGGCCTTGGTTCAGGTGCTGGCGCGGGCCGGGGTGCATGGCCTGCCTGCGGAGCGTTATGATCTTGACGGGTTGATTGCGTCGATGACCGCCGCGCGGTCACAGCGCGATCTGGGGCAGGTAGAGGTCGCACTCAGCCGCACCTATCTGCGCTATGCGCATGATGTGCAATCTGGGGTTTTGGTGCCCTCAAAGGTTATTGGTGACATCAAGCGTGAGGTTGTGCGGCAGGAATCTGGCGCGCTCTTGAATGAGATTCTTGCAAAAGAACCTAGCCGTGTGATGCGGAACCTTGCGCCGCGAAGCAATGAATACGCGCGCCTCCTCAAACAAAAACTGCGGCTAGAGCAGTTGGTCGCAGAAGGCGGATGGGGGGCTGCGGTTTCTGCTGAAAAGCTGCGGCCCGGCGACAGCGGCCCGGCTGTAATCGCCCTGCGCAACCGGCTGATTGCAATGGGCTATCTGGATCGGAGTGCGGCGCAGACCTATGATATGAGGCTGCAACAGGCGGTTCAGGCCTTTCAAGGGGATCACGGGCTTGAGACCGACGGCATTGCGGGGTCGACGACGCTTGCGGCGGTGAATACCCCTGCGACAGAGCGGCTCAAATCGGTGATTGTCGCGATGGAGCGGGAGCGCTGGCTAAGCGAGGAGCGCGGACAGCGCCACATACTTGTTAACCTGACCGATTTCAGCGCGCGCATTCTCGACAATGACTCGGTGACCTTTGCAACCAGAGCCGTGATTGGCAAGAATGACCAGAACCGCCGGAGCCCCGAATTCTCGGATGAGATGGAGTATATGGTCATCAATCCGACATGGCATGTGCCCTATTCGATCGCAGTCAACGAATACCTGCCGCAGATGCAGCGCAATCCGGGTGCGGCGTCGCATCTCAAGCTTTACAATCGCAATGGCCGCGAGGTGAGCCGGGGGGCGGTCAATTTCGGCGCGTATAATGCGCGCAATTTCCCTTTTGCGATCAAGCAACCACCGTCAGAGCGCAACGCGCTTGGGCTGGTCAAGTTCATGTTCCCCAACAAGTACAATATCTACCTGCACGACACGCCGCAAAAAGCGCTGTTCGATCTGGAGAAGCGCGATTTCAGCCATGGCTGTATCCGCCTGCATCAACCGTTCGATTTCGCCTATGCGCTCTTGGGGCGGCAGGAAAGCGATCCCAAGGCCTTCTTTCATTCCGTGCTGGGCACAGGGCGCGAAACCTATGTGCAACTGGAGCAGCATGTGCCGGTGCATATCATCTATCGCACGGCCTTTACCCAAGCACAGGGGCGTCCGCAGTATCGTGGCGATGTCTACGGGCGCGATGCGCGGATCTGGGAAGCGCTGGAAAAGGCCGGGGTGTCATTGGATACGCCACGGGGCTGAGATTTGAGTTTTTCGTCGGTTCAGGGCCCGTGCCGCGAGGTGCGGGCCTTTTGCCATGCGCCTGCCTGTGATAGCGCAGGGTTTCAGGTGCGGCACACTGCGCGGCTGTCTTGAAAAGATTGTCTGCGCGCGGGACCGATCTTAAATAAACTGTTACCAAACCGACGCAGAAGACCAGCATCCGCCCGGCCCCCGGGCGTCAGAATGAAAGACCTTGCCATGAGCACCATTCAGGACCGTGTCATCGCCATCATCGCCGAACAGGCCGTGCTCGAACCTGCGGATGTCACTCTTGACAGCACGCCCGAAGATCTGGGTATCGACAGTCTCGGATTGGTCGAGAGTATCTTTGCCATCGAAGAGGCGTTTGACATTTCCGTGCCCTTCAACGCCAACAACCCGTCAGAGAGCGATTTCGACATTTCCACTGTGCGTTCGATCATCGCCGGCATCGAGCGGCTGGTGGCCGCGCAGTCGTGAAACGGGTGGTCATTACTGGCGCGGGCACGATCAACGCGCTTGGGGCCGATGTGCCCAGCACGCTTGAGGCGATGCGCGAAGGGCGTTGCGGCATTTCCGATCTGGAATTTCAGGACGTCGAGCGGTTGTCGATTCGCATTGGTGGCCAGGTCAAGAACTACGATCCCGAGGCGCAGTTCAACCGTCAGCAACTGGCGCTCTATGACCGGTTTACCCAATTCACACTGATCGCGGCGCGGCAGGCCATGGCGCAGGCCGGGTTGGAGTTTTCGGGCGAGTTGGCCGCGCGGGCGGGCGTGATTCTTGGCAATTCAGGCGGGGGCATGACCACGCTCGACGAGAATTACCGCTCTGTCTACGAAGAGGGCAAGAACCGGGTGCATCCCTTTGTCGTGCCCAAGCTGATGAATAACGCCGCTGCTTCGCATCTGTCGATGGAATTCAATCTCAAGGGGCCGACCTTTACCGTCTCGACCGCTTGCGCGTCGTCCAATCACGCGATGGCGCAGGCATTTCAGATGGTGCATGGCGGCATTACCCCGGTGATGGTCACGGGGGGATCTGAATCGATGCTGTGTTTTGGCGGCGTCAAGGCGTGGGAGGGGTTGCGGGTCATGAGCCGGGATGCCTGCCGCCCATTCTCGGCCAATCGCAACGGTATGGTTCAGGGCGAGGGGGCCGCGATTTTCGTCTTTGAAGAGATGGAGCATGCCAAAAGGCGCGGAGCCGAGATTTTGGCCGAGGTCGCAGGCTTTGCCATGACGTCGGATGCCTCCGACATTGTCATGCCCTCCAAACAGGGGGCCGCACGTGCCATCACCGGCGCGCTCAATGATGCGCGGATCAACCGCGAAGAGGTGGGCTATATCAACGCGCATGGCACTGGCACTGCGGCGAATGATAAGACCGAGAGTGCGGCGGTGGCGGATGTGTTCGGGCATCACGCGGATCGTCTGATGATTTCCTCGACCAAATCCATGCATGCGCATCTGATCGGTGGAACTGGCGCGGTCGAGCTTTTGGCCTGTATCATGGCGCTGCGCGACGGGATCATTGCGCCCACAATCGGCTATGAGGAACCGGACCCGGAATGCGCACTGGACGTGGTGCCGAACGTGGCGCGCGAGGCGCGAGTGAATGTGGCGCTGAGCAATGCCTTTGCCTTTGGTGGGCTCAACGCTGTGCTGGCGCTCAAGCGCTTTGCCTGAGGTTGGAACGCAAAACGCCGCCCCATAGGGCGGCGTTGGCATTAGGAGTGATACTTTAATTACTGCTGAAGAATTGAGGCTTCTTCGAAGGCAGCGGTAAAGCCCTTGAGCGAGGCGTCAATCTTTACCTTTTGATCCGGCGCCTGAGCCGGGACAATTTCAAGCGTCACCTTCACGCCGCGCTTCATCGTGTCGATGTCCTGTTGCGTCAGACCGATGCGCGCGAAACAGCCCGCCATGGTGCAGAACGAATAGGCATAACTCTTGGCATTGGCGCCATCGACCGAGAGCTTGATTTCTTCGGTCAAAAGCGTGCCCAGAGGGGCAGCAATCGTGGCGCCTGCGATCACCGGACCACCTTCGGGCAGGCGGTAAATGGTGAATTCCGCCACCGGATTCCCGGCGCTCTCGGTCATCAGCTGATACATCTGGCAGAGGTCTTCTTGCCCTTCCACCCCGGTGCGAAAGCATTTGATCTGCCAATCGTCATGGGTGGATTTGATATAGGACGGATCCTCTTGCACAGGGCGTCCGGTGTCGAGACCGATCGCCGGGGTCTCGGCGTCCGGTTCTGCGGCCTCTACCGGGGCTTCGGGGGCCGGCTGTGTTGCTTCCTGTGCGCTGAGGGCTCCGCCCATTGCGAGAAGCGCCACAATCGAAAGGCTTGTAAGGAGTCTAGGCATCATTTCCCCATATCGGTCTATGTTTCCGCCGCGCTTTAGCATGGTGTGCCGGGAGAGTCAGGATGAAATACGTCGCAATGTCGCGTCGCCAGCAGCTTTACGCCATCTTGTAATACGCTGTGATTATGAGGTCAGCAAAAAAGAAAGAGGCCTTTCGGCCTCTTCCTACGTTTCTCCCCGTCGGACTGGCCGACTTAGTTATTGAAACGGACGCTAGGACAGATGCGCGCACCCGTCAACAGGGAAGGTCGCAAAATCGCGAAAAAAGGCCGCACCCGAGGGGCGCGGCCAGTCTGACAGGGAGGAAGTCACCCGCAACCAGAGGACAATCGGTTCCGGGCATGAATTCAGACTGGCATGAAAGGGTTAATTAAGTATGGTCAGCCCGTGACCTTTTCTGGATAGGGGGTGTTGGGGTGCAGACTTCGATTTTCGTGGGCGGCGGCGGTGCGGATTATTCCGAGCCTCAGGAACTCTTGCTCAAATACGGCAATCGGCATGGTCTTGTCGCGGGGGCCACAGGCACCGGCAAGACGGTGACGTTGCAAGTATTGGCCGAGGGGTTCTCGGATGCGGGCGTGCCTGTGATCCTGTCGGACATCAAGGGCGATGTATCGGGCATGGCCGTCGCAGGCAGCCCCGAAAACAAGCTGCACGGACCCTTCACCGAGCGTGCCCAGAAAATTGGCTTTGACGCCTTTCGCTATGATACTTTTCCGGTGATTTTTTGGGATCTCTTTGGCGAGCAAGGGCACCCGGTGCGCACCACGCTGGCCGAGATGGGGCCGCTCTTGCTGTCGCGGCTGATGGGGCTTTCGGATGCACAAGAGGGTGTGCTCAACATCGCGTTTCGCGTGTCGGATGAAGAGGGGCTGCCGCTACTCGACCTCAAGGATCTGCAAGCGCTGCTGACATGGGTGGGCCAGAACAGCGCCGATCTGTCGCTGCGCTATGGCAATGTGGGTGTATCCTCGGTCGGGGCCATTCAACGTGCGCTCTTGGTGCTGGAAAATCAGGGGGGCGCGCATTTCTTTGGCGAGCCAGCCTTGGCGCTAGAGGATTTGATGCGCGTAACGCCCGAGGGGCGTGGCTATGTCAATATCCTTGCCGCCGACCGGCTGATCAATTCGCCGCGCCTCTATGCGACTTTCCTCTTGTGGCTTTTGAGCGAGCTCTTTGAGACACTCCCCGAAGTGGGCGATGTCGATAAACCCAAGCTGGTGTTCTTCTTTGACGAGGCGCATTTGCTGTTTGAGGATGCGCCCAAGGCTCTGGTCGACAAGGTCGAGCAGGTGGCGCGCCTGATCCGGTCCAAGGGGGTTGGTGTTTATTTCATCACTCAGAACCCGGATGACGTGCCCGAGGATATTCTGGGCCAGCTTGGCAACCGGTTTCAGCACGCGCTGCGCGCCTTTACCGCGCGGGATCAAAAGGCGCTGAGCCGCGCCGCCGAGACCTATCGCCCCAATCCGCGCTTTGACACGGTAGAGGCGATCCGGGATGTGGGCGTGGGCGAGGCGGTGACGTCGATGCTGCAAAACAAAGGTGTGCCGGGGGTGGTTGAACGCACGCTTGTACGCCCGCCCGCGACACAGCTTGGCCCTTGCGATGCGGCCACCCGGCGCGCGGTCATCGCAGGCTCGCCCGTTGCGGGGAAATACGAGACGGCGATTGATCGGCAGTCCGCTCATGAGATTTTGGCCGCCCGCGCCGCCGCTGCGGCGAAAGAGGCCGAAGACGCCGAGGCCAAGAGTGCCGCAGAGGCCGCCGCCGAAGAGGCCGAAGCCGAGCGCGCCCGCGAATTCAAAGCGGCACGGCGGTATTCAGGTGGGGCCACCTCGGGGCAGAGCCGCCGCGCGCGCGAACCCGAGGGCTTTGGCGACGCGCTTGCCTCAGCCGTGATGAAGGAATTGACCGGCACCACGGGCCGCCGCATCGTGCGTGGCATCTTGGGCGGGCTGTTTAAAGGGCGTTAAACGGGGGCGGCTATGGGGTGCTCGCACGTTGCAGCATCCCGAACAGGTCGCGGGGATCGTCCGGGTCGGCCAATAGGTCGAGATCAAGGAAAAGGTCGGTGCCCGCGATATGGTCGCGGACATAGCGAAGGGCCGAAAAATCCTCGATGGCAAAGCCCACGCTGTCAAAAAGCGTAATTTCATCAGCGTGGCTGCGCCCCTTGGCGGTGCCGTTGATCACCTGCCACATCTCGGTCACGGGGTGATCGGGCGAAAGTTGCTGTATTTCGCCCTCAATCCGGGTTTGCTCGGGATATTCTACAAAGATGGTCGAGCGCTGAAGCACGCCGGGTGCCAGCTCTGTCTTGCCCGGGCAATCGCCACCGATGGCGTTGATATGCACGCCGGCCCCAACCATGTTGTCGCTCAGGATCGTCGCATATTGCTTGTCCGCTGTGCAGGTGGTGATGATCTGCGCGCCTTCCATGCTTTCCTCGGGGGTGGAGCAACTGACCACCTCCAGCCCCAGACCGCGCAGATTGCGGGCGGCCTTGGCGGTTGCGGCGGGGTCAATGTCGTAGAGGCGCACGGATTTGAGGTCACAAATCGCCTTCATCGCCAGCGTTTGAAACTCTGATTGCGCGCCATTGCCGATCATCGCCATCGTGTGTGCGCCTTTGGGGGCAAGATACTTGGCCACCATCGCCGAGGTGGCCGCCGTGCGCAGCGCCGTGAGCACGGTCATTTCGGACAAGAGCACAGGATAGCCGTTCCCCACATTCGCCAAGAGGCCAAAGGCGGTGACGGTTTGCAACCCCTGACGGGTATTCTTGGGGTGGCCGTTGACATATTTGAAGCCATAAACCTCGCCATCCGAAGTGGGCATGAGCTCGATCACGCCTTCCTCGGAATGGCTGGCGATGCGCGGGGTCTTGTCGAACAGCTCCCACCGGCGGAAATCGGCCTCGATATAGTCGGCCAGCCCGCGCAACATCGGCTCGATCCCGATGTGATGCACCAGTTTCATCATGTTATCGACAGATACAAAAGGCACCAGCGCCTTGTGGGAGGGGGCAAGCGTCATCTTTGGGTCCTCAGCTATAGGCCTGGGTGGGGCGATCAAACACGCGGCGGCCAAGGGCAGAGGCCGCGAGATCGACCATCACCTGCGCGGTGCGCCCGCGTTCATCTAGAAAAGGGTTCAGTTCCACCAGATCGAGCGAGGTCATAAGACCACTGTCGCAGATCATTTCCATCGTCAGATGCGCCTCGCGGATCGTGACGCCGCCGGGCACGGTCGTGCCCACGGCGGGGGCAAAGAGCGGGTCGATGAAATCGACATCAAGGCTGACATGCAGCGCGCCACCCGCAGCGGCCACGCGATCCAGAAAGGCGGCAAGAGGGCGGGAAATCCCCTGTTCGTCGATCACGCGCATATCGTGATAGCGGATGCGGCTGGATTGCAGCGCCTCGCGTTCCGCACGGTCTACGGACCGCAGGCCGAGAATGCAGATGTTTTCTTCGGGCACCGGATTGGCAACCTCTGGAAAGCCGTGAAATCCGGCGCGGCCCGTGACATAGCCGAGCGGCGTGCCGTGCAGATTGCCCGACGCAGTGGTTTGCGGTGTGTGAAAATCGCTATGGGCATCAAGCCAGAGCACGAATTGCGGGCGCCTCATGGCAGCGGCATGATTGGCCACGCCTGCGACGGACCCAAGCGAAAGGCTGTGGTCGCCCCCCAAAAAGATCGGCAGCCCCTCTTGCATGGCTTCCTCTGCGGCCTGCATCAAGGTTGCCGTCCAGCCGGCCGTTTCGGCAGGCGCGTGCAGATGCGCGGGCAGGGCGGGATCGACCGTCGCCGGGGCAGGGCAGAGATTGCCAAGGTCGCGCAAGCCATGCCCAAGATCGCCAAGCGCCTCTGCCAAGCCGGCGGTACGATAGGCGTCAGGGCCCATCAGACAGCCGCGCCTGTCCTTGCCGCTATCAACCGGGGCACCGATCAGAAGGATGGTTTGTGGGGTCATCAGAGGCTCTCACGTTTGCGCTTTGGGATCAGGATGCCGCCGAATTGAGTTGAAATGAAGCGGCTATTTTGCGCAAATAGGGTAGTATTTGTGCAAATTGGATCAAGGAAGCTGCGAAATGGACGATGCCGATCAGAGGTTGTTTTCCATGCTGCGGCATGATGCGCGCGCCTCTCTGTCAGATCTGGCGATCGGGCTTGGCATGTCGCGCACCACGGTGCGGGCGCGGATTGAGCGGTTGCGGGCAAGTGGCGCGATTGTTGGCTTTACCGTGGTGTTGCGCGGGGACGCGGCCCGTGATCCGGTGCGGGGCCTCATGATGCTGGGGATTGAAGGGCGCGGCACAGACCGGATATTGCGCCAACTCAACGGTCTGAGCGCCGTGCGCGCGACCCATACCACCAATGGCCGGTGGGATGTGATTGTCGAGATTGGGACCGAAACGCTTGAAGAGCTGGACAAGGTGCTGGCGCAGATCCGGCGGTTCGAGGGGATAGCGCAATCCGAGACGAGCCTGTTGCTCAACACGTGGAAATCGGGGGCCTAAGCAATGGTTCAGCGCTTGCGCAATGCCATCAGCCAGAGTGTGGCAAGGCCCAGAGAGGCCAGCATGTTCCAACTGGCCATCGACAGGCCCAGCATCTCCCATGGCACCTGATCGCAGCGCACAAGGGGCGCCGCCATGATCTGTTCAAAGAGTGCGTCGGCGCTGATCCCATCCGTGCCGGACGACGAGCAACTGGTCGGACCTTGCCACCAGCCACGCTCGACCCCGGTGTGATATCCGCCGATACCGGCCGTGGTGAGCGCAGCCAAAAGACCCCCGAGGCAGAGCAGGCGGGGCAGGGCGACGAGCGCAGCAGCGCCAAAGGCTATCGCGATTACATGTGGCCAACGCTGCCAGATGCAGAGCTTGCAGGGGGCCATGCCGCCCAAGTGCTGAAACCCGAGCGCCCCCAGCATCAGCGCGGCAGAACCGCCCGCCGCAAGGAGGATGAGATGTTTCTGGCTCAGCTGCATCAAAAGAACCTCGTTGCGTAAAAGCCACCAAAAAGCAGAACTACGAAGACGATGGTTACAAGCCCGAGACGGCGTTCGATGAAATCGCGCACCGAGGGCCCGTATTTCCAGAGCAATGCCGCAACAAGAAAGAACCGGATGCCGCGCGCCAGAATGGAGCTGGCGATGAACACCCCCAGCGGCATGGCCGTCCAGCCCGACATGATGGTGATGACCTTGTAGGGAAAGGGCGTGATGCCAGCGGTCAGCACCGCCCAGAACCCGAAATCGTTGAACCTTGTGCTGAATTCGGTCATTGCGTCGCCCTTGCCAAGGGCTGCGAGGATGGGTTGGCCAATTTCCTGAAACGCAAAGGCCCCAATGGCATAGCCCAGCAACCCACCGAGAACCGAAGATACAAGCGCCACAAGCGCGATCAACCACGCCCGCGAAGGCCGCGCGAGGATCATCGGGATCATCAAAACATCTGGGGGAATCGGAAACACCGAGCTTTCGACAAAGGACACCGCGGCCAGAACCCAAAGCGCATGGCGATGGTCGGCCATTCGGATCGTCCAGTCATAAAGGGCGCGGATCATTGCGGGTCTCTTACGTTGCCTGACGCGAGACACCACGCCCGATGGCTGGGGTCAAGTCTCGAGCGCGGCCACATACAAATTCCGCCACAATACGCCGTTTCGGCACTGGACGTCGGTCGCGTGCTTGGCTAGAGAAAGAACAGTGCCCAAGTGGCGGAACGGTAGACGCAGCGGATTCAAAATCCGCCGCCTTTACGGGTGTGTGGGTTCGAATCCCACCTTGGGCACCATTTGTTTTCCTCTGATCAGAACCGGCTTATCCCGGTTCTTCGCGGTCCTTGGTCAGGGGGCGAAGGCGAATGTGTCTGGGCGGGCGTGATCCCAGTATTTGGCAAAGGCGGGATGGCTGACATGACCGCCGAGCAATTCGCCGGGTTCGAGCCAGAGATACTGGCTTGCGGCGGAACGCACTTCGCGGCTGTTGACGCGGATCATCAGGTGATGTGGCGTGAATTCCTGTGGTCGCTGAAGGCCAGAGGATTCCACCGCTTCCTTGAGGGCGAAGAGCGTGTTGCGGTGATAACTGGCCACGCGCAGATGCTTTTCCGCAACCACGATCGCGCGGTAACGGCCGGGATCCTGCGAGGTGACGCCAGTTGGGCATTTGCCCGAGTGACAGACTTGCGCCTGAATGCAGCCAACCGCGAACATGAAACCGCGCGCGATATTGCAGCCATCGGCACCAAGGGCGAACATGCGGCACATATCGAAGGCGCTGATAATCTTGCCCGAGGCAATCAGGCGAACGCGGTCGCGCAGCCCCATGCCAACGAGGCTGTTATGCACAAGCATGAGCCCCTCGCGGATGGGGGCACCTTTGTGATCGGCGAATTCCACCGGGGCCGCGCCGGTGCCGCCTTCGGCCCCGTCGATGGTGATGAAATCTGGCGTGATGCCGGTTTCATGAAAGGCTTTGACCATGGCGAACACCTCCCACGGGTGACCCACGCAGAGTTTGAGCCCCACAGGTTTCCCGCCCGAGAGATGCCGCAGGCGGGCGATAAAGCGGCAAAGGCCATCGGGCGAGGAAAATTCAGAATGGGCGGCAGGGCTGATGCAATCCTGACCCACCAGAACGCCGCGCGCCTCTGCAATCGCCTCTGTCACCTTTGCGCCGGGCAGGATGCCGCCGTGTCCGGGCTTGGCCCCTTGGCTGAGCTTAATCTCAATCATCTTGACCTGAGGGTCAGAGGCATTGGTGACGAACATCTCTGGGTCAAATGCGCCTGTGGCGGTGCGGCAGCCAAAATAGCCTGATCCGATCTGCCAGATCAGATCGCCACCGTGTTTGCGATGAAACCGCGAGATCGAGCCTTCGCCGGTGGTATGGGCAAAGCCGCCCAGTTTTGCGCCCCAGTTCAGCGCCTCAATCGCCGTTGGCGACAGCGCGCCATAGGACATGCCCGAAATGTTGAGCGCAGAACTGTCGTAGGGCTGTGTGCAGTCCGGGCCACCGATGGGCTGGCGAAATGCGATGTCACCCAGGTGGCTTGGCGAAATGGAGTGATTGATCCACTCATGCCCGACGGCATTGACATTGCGCAACGTGCCAAAAGGGCGCAAGCCCTCGATCCCCTTGGACCTGCGATAGACAAGCGCGCGCTGTTCGCGCGAAAAGGGGGTCTCGTCATGATCACTTTCGAGGAAGTATTGCCGTATCTCGGGGCGGAAATGTTCAAAGAGAAATCGCAGACGGGCAGAGAGCGGATAGTTTTTGAGAACTGCGCGCTTGCTTTGGTAAACATCGTAGAGCCCGATGGTTGCGGCCAAGCCCGCAAGCCCCGCCAGCATCCCGCCCCAGAATGGCAGCCAAATGGCAATCGCCCCACCAATGGGCACGAGCAGAATACTGATCAACCATGGAATATAACGCATGCGATCCTCCCTTTTGCTCTGTGCCTGCACAAATCATTCCAAGCAGCAGAGCGTTAGGTCAGTCTTTTATGCCCGAATTCTGAGCAACCTGTAAAAGTTTTCGCGATTCCCTCAATAATCGCGTTCAAAAAACACGCCAACCCCAGAGGAGCCATCGTTAGAGGCCCCGCCCTTGAGCGTGACACTGTCGCTAAGATCAAAGTTCAGATTGATGCGTTGCTTGCCTTCGCTGTCGGCTGTGACTTCGGTATAGACCTTGTCCGAGATATAGGCACCGGCACTCACCTCGGTGCCGCCATCCTCGGTTTGTGTGACGTCGAGATCCGAAAGGCCGATGGCACCCCGCAGCTTACCAACCACATCGCCGTTGCTATTGCCGGACAGCGTCGCCACCGCCGAGGCCATTTGCGCGGCCTGAAAGGCAGAGATGTTATCCAAGCCGCGCCCAAAGATAAGCCGAGAGACCACCTCTTCTTGCGGAAGATCAGGATCAGAGGCAAAGCGCACTTCGGGGGCGCTTGCCACGCCTTCTACGATCACTTGCACAGCGACGTCGCCCGCATCGGTGGTGGCCACAAAGCGCAGGTAGGGATCAAGAGAGCCCTGCATCGTGATGCGGCCTTCGGTCATAGTAAGCCTTTGACCCAGAATGTCGATCCGTCCCCGGATCAATTCAAAAAACCCGTCCGGGGCAACGGCATCGGTGGTTCCGGCAAGGCGCAGGCTGCCGCCCAGTTCGGCATCAAGCCCCCGCCCACGAACGAATATCCGGTTTGGGGCATTGATCGACAGGTTGAGCGCGTAGGGCCGCGCGCGCCCGGCTGTTTCGGTCTGGATCAGGCCTGCGCGCTCTCGGGTGGTGCGCACTGCGGCGGGTTCGTTGCGATGCTGAAGATCTGGCAACGAGACCGATGCCGCGCCCAAGCCCGAGGGGATGCGGATATTGGTTTCCTCGAGTGTCAGCGCCCCGCTGATCCGCGCGCCGCCTGTCAACGGGCCGTTGACGCCAATGTTGCCGTTCACCGTCGTGGTATAGATCAACTGGTCGCTCAGCACGAGGCCATCAAGCCCCACCGACAGATCGCCTGTGAAGCCGGGGGTCAGGCCAACCGGCCCGGTCACCCGTATCTGTCCGCCATCGCGCATCTGCGCGGTGAAATCTGTCTGCACGCGGCTTTGACCGAGCGTTGCCGTGCCGCTCAGGGTTTCGACCGTGAGGCCGGTTGCGGGCAGGGCAATGCGTGTGTCAGAGGTGCTGATCGTGCCCGAGACGGCGGGCAGGGCGGGGGCACCGTTGATCCGCAGGTCGTAGCGCGCCGTTCCCTGAATTGCGTTTGGTCGGATATAGCTGTTGGCAAGCGCCAGCGGCAGCGCGCCACTGGCACTAAGATCAAGGCGCGCGCCGTGATCCACGATATCGCCCGAGACCTGCGCCGTGGTGCCCCCCGGGCCCTCAGCTGAAAGCGTCACGGCCACCCGTTCAGCAAGAGCGCCCGACAGGGTGGCGCGGCCCGTTGCGGTCACGGGGCCCGCGAAATCAGGGGCGAACAGGCCCAAATTGGCCAGACGTATGTTGAAATCTACGGGAGCATCCGGGTTGGGCGACCCTGCGGAGAGCGCGAGTTGTGGTGTCTCAAGCCGGAGCGTACCAATCTCGATCCCGTCAAGGCGGCGCGCAACGTCTGCCCTGAGAGAGAGTTGCCCGGCGATGAGCTTGTCGAGATCGGCGATCCCGGTTCCAAGATTGCGCCCATCGAGCGTGGCGCTGATCTCTACATCCTGTCCACGATCCTTGGCTTTGCCGTCAAGCGTCAGGTCAAGGGCACCGCGCAGGGGAAGGCCCGCCAGGGCGCTGAACCGTGCCAGATCGCTGATCTCTGCCCTGAGTTCCCCGCTCAGGGGCAGGCCCTCGACCTCGGGCGAGAGGGTTGCATTGGCGCGCAGGCGGCTTCCCATGAGCGCTGCATCCAGTCCCGTCAGGGTGACATCGCCCCCGGTTTGCCACGCCACGTTGCTGCTGATTTCTGCCGGACCGGAGAGGCGCGGATCTGAAAGCGCCAGATCGGTCAACCGCGCCGCAAGGCTGAGCGCGCCGCTCTCGCCGCTGAGGCGCCCCGAAGCAGTGGCGCGGATCACGTCATTTTCGATCTGAAGGCGGTCGAGCGCGATGCCGGTGGTATCGCGGCGTGCAGCCATCGAGAGCGTGCCCGCGCTTGCGATCAGGGGATCAACCTGGGCAATGCCGACCGCAAGTTGATCCGTTTCCGCATCAAGTGTGATGTCGAAATCGCCCCCAAGCAGGCTGCCAGAGCCTGCGATGGTCGCCTTGGCTGCCCCTGCAATGCTCTGCCCGGAGAGCGCGGCAAAGCGTGCGAGGTTGGGTGCCTCCAGCGTTGCGGTGCCAGAGACAGGAAACCCTTCGGCCAAGGCCGCGATCCGTCCATTGCCCGAAAGCTGCGCAGCGCCGGACACAAGCCGTAGGGCCCTCAGGACAAGTGGGCGATCTTCGGTGAAATCGAGCGAGGCAAGGCCGGACAGTTCTGTTCCGACGGCCTCAGCCAGTGCCGGATCGTCAACGCGCAGCCCGGCAAGGTCAAATTCAACAAGCGCCGTCACACCGCGCGGTGCGGTGCGTTCTAACGCCCCACGCCCCGAGAGCGTGGCCGTGGCAAGGCCGATATCAGGGCGCTCGAACCCGGTCAGGCCCAGCTGTGTGCGCCAACGATCGCCGCGCGCGGCATCAAAGGCAGCGTCAATCGTAGCGCCACGAATGTGGGTTGCGGGGCCGCTGATGGGCAAACGCACGCGGCTGTCACCATCGCCCAATTCGCCGGTCAGCCTAAATCGCTGAGGCCACCCCGCCGCATCGAGCGACAACGCGCCGGACAGCGTGACCTGTGCCGCCGAAAGTGTGAAATCCGCGATGTCCAAGGCCCCGTTTGGCTGGCGCGTGCCGGTCAGTTTGAGCGCGCTTTCTGTCCCAAAGAAGGGGCGGTAGTCAGCAGCAAAAAGCGGTGTGAGATCGCCCGAAATCGTCGCGCCAAAGGCTTTTGACGTAACGCCCTCGGCCTCCGCGTCGCGGATCGTAACCTCTCCGGTCAGGCGGGGGGTGCCGTCCGAGGCAAGGCGAATGTCGGCCGTATAGTCGTTCAAGGGGGCCGTACCGCTGATCCCGAGCGAAAGAGCGGGCCGATCTGGCAGTTGCAGCAAAGTGGCGGCGATGCCGCCCGCGTCCTCTTGAAGTGACAGATCAAGGGCGAGAACCTGGGTCGCATTCACAAAACTTGCGTTCAGCGATACGGCACCGCGCCCGTCAAGGCGGGTCACCTCGATCTCTGCCGCCCCTTCACCACTTCCAAGTGACAGCCGCCCAAGCAGGCGAAGAGCGACCTCCTCACCCAAAAGCGGGGCGCCAAGAGTAAGTGTCTCGGCGCTGATCTCGCCGATGTTGACGGAGACTGGCAGCTCTGGCAGGCGAAAGGGCGTGGCCTCTGCCATGTCTGGCGAAAGCGGTTCTTCGGCAATTGGCGCACGCGCCACCGTGATTTCTCGCGCGGTCAGGCGATTGACTTCGACCCGGCCCCGCAAAAGCGCCGTGCGCGTCCAATCGAGCGTTACATCGCGCAGCGTGAGCCAGATGCCGTCGCGATCAGCGATGGTCAGTTCTGCGATAGTCGCCTGTGACGAGAGCGCCCCGGCAAAGCCTGTGATCCGCACCTCGCGTCCAGCACCAGAGAGGTTATCTTCAAGCAAGGCTTGCAGATAGCCGCGATCCTCATCCGTGGTTTGCGCCAAGAGTGGCGTTGCAAGCGTCGTCAGCAGCAACGACAGGAAAAGGACCAGCCGGGCCATCAGAATGCCTGCCCAATACCGATGTAAAGTTCGAGGTCTTCCCCGGCCCTGTCACCCAAGGGGGTGGCTATATCCACGCGGATCGGGCCCACAGGGGTGAAGTAGCGGGCACCGATCCCGGCACCGCTGTGCCAATCTCCGCGTCCTGTGCCAAGCGCATCCTGACCGACAAAGCCTGTGTCGACAAAGGCTACGCCTTGGATCTTGTCTGTGACGCTGGTGCGGAATTCGCCCGAGAATCCGACAAAGGCACGCCCGCCCACGCGCACGCCGGGGGCGATATCAACGCCCAAAGATTGATAATCCTGTCCGCGCACAGTGCCTGCTCCCCCGGAATAAAACAGCATGTCAGCCGGGATTTCGCCGATTGAGGGGCCCGCAACCGATCCGATCTGCGCGCGCCCTGCAAGGGTGTAACGGTCGCCCGCGCCGAAGCTACGGTAGTGCCGAGCATCGGCAAAAATGCGCGCGCCGTCCCCCGATCTTTGGTCGAGGCCGATAAAGGGCGTGAGCGACACCTCAAGGAAAAGACCCGAGGTTGCGTTGAGCGCATCATCGCGCTTGTCCCAAGTCAGGCTGGCCGGAAACAGCAGATGCTGCAATTCGCGCCGTCCAAGATCGTCGTCGATGTCGGAATAGCGATAGGCAATGCCCGCCTCGCCGCGCAGCTCGTCCGAGAATACCCGGGTAAAGCCGCCGCCGATTTCGACCTTTGATTCCGTATAATCTGGCTCGTCATTTCCCTCGATCCGGGCCTCAAGAAACAGCCCGGTGTCGGGGTGAAAGGTTGCGGGCCGGTCATAGCGCGCGCCAAGGCGATAATCCTCGCCCCCTGAATCCCCGCCGATACCACCGATCATGGCATCAAGCCGCAGTCGCTCGGCACCGCCAAAGAGGTTGCGATGCAGCCAAAAGCCTGAAAGTGTCAGCCCTTCGAGCGAGGCCAGTTCCACGCCAAAGCCAAGACGCCGGGGCGGGGCATCGGTGACGCGGGCCGTGATATCAAGGCTGCCATCGGGATTGGGCCTGTCTGCCTCGATCATCACAACCGAGCGAAAGGCACCGCTGCGGCGCAGGCGGGTGGCGGCGTTGTCCAATTCTTCGGGCGAGAATTTGCGGCCCGTCGGCAGGCCCGCAATGTCGCGGATACGGTCCGGGCGCACACGGCTTTCGCGGCTTTCTTCGGCCAGCAACAGCTCTCCAAAGTGCAGACGCGGTCCGGGATCAAGCTGGATGTCAGCGGACAAGGTCGAGGCCGCGTGATCGGCAATAATGGTTTGCTCTGACACAAGCGCCTTGGCGTGTCCGGTGGTGCGCCATGCGGCGATGCTGCTGCGCGTCGCATCGCCGATAAGATCGCCCTTGGCCCGGTTGCCGGTGACAAATTCAGGCGGCAGCTTGGTTTTTGGGGCAAGCGGTGCGACGCGCGCGGTTGAAAAGACGAAAGGCGCGTTGCGCTCGACGGTGATGTCAATCTGTCTGATGTCACTTGGCGCGCGCAGGGGCGGGATGCTGGCGGCCTCTTGGCCATCCACGAGGATGCGGATCACGCCGCCATAAAACCCCTCGGCATAAAGCACACCGATCAGACGCCCGTAATCCGATTGGGCCGCAGCCAATAGGTCTTGTGCGGTGGCCTCTTGTTGGGCGGCAGTGGTGATCGTGAGCGAGGCGCTGCGCAAGCGGTCTGTAAACCCATCCCTCGCGTCAGGCGCGGTCAGCCGGACCTCAGCCGCCTGCGCCAGATCGGGCAGAATCCAGAGGCACAGCGCGGCAAGCGAGGCGACCCTGACACTGGATTTCAACACCGCAACGACCCTCCCAGACTGCTGGTCTTTTATGCCATCCCGATCACGGGAATGCCACCCTTGTGGGGCTACAAAAGCGGGGTCAGGCGGTGTCATCGGCAAGAGCTTACTCAGCGGGCTGGCCGTTTTTGCCGAGGGCTGCGTCGAGCGTTTTCTCAATTGCTCCGCGCGGGCGGGTGAACCGCGCCATCAAGTCATACAGGATGGGTGTGACAAAGAGCATGAGCGCCGTGGCCATGGCCAGCCCTGCGATGATCACAGTGCCCACAGCGATCCGGCTCTCGGCGCCCGCGCCAGAGGCGGTGACAAGCGGCACCGCGCCCAACACGGTCGAGACGGCAGTCATCATGATCGGACGCAGGCGCAGGACCGAGGCCTCGATCACCGCGTCACGCACGGCATAGCCTTCGTCACGTAACTGGTTGGCAAATTCGACGATCAGGATACCGTTTTTAGAGATGAGCCCGATCAGTAGAATAATGCCGATCTGGCTGTAGACATTCAGCGACAATCCCCCCGCCGCCATGGCATAAATCGCCCCGGCGACCCCTATCGGCACGGTTAGCATGATGACAAGCGGATGCACGAAACTCTCGAATTGCGCAGCAAGCACGAGATAGACGATCAGCAGCGCCAGCAGAAACACCACACCCACCCCGGCGGAGGTGTCGATATAGGTGCGCGATTGACCATCATAGCCCAGCTTGGCCTCGGGCGGCAGGATGTCGGCGGCGATCTCTTGGAGTTGTTCCAGAACGTCGCCCAATTCCGCATCCGGGGCAAGCGCGCCCGAGAGTTGAATGGACGGCAGCCGGTCAAAGCGGCGTAGCGACGGGGTTGCGGCATTCTCGTTCAGGGTCACGAGCGCGCCAAGCGGCACCAGCGTTTCCCCGTCGCCCGCCCGCAGAAAGATGTTTTCGATATCCGTGGGCGAGCGGCGGTCCGCATCCTCGGCCTGAACCAGCACGGGATATTCGCGACCCCGGCTGACAAAGGTCGTGACCTCGCGCGACGCGAGCATCGTTTGCAGCGTGGCCGCGATCACATCGGCAGAGATGCCCAGATCATCGGCGCGCGCACGGTCTATTTCGATGTCAAGCTGCGGCAGGTTCTGTTCAAAATTGATCTCGGGATTGACGAGCCCCTCAACCCCTTCGGCACGCTCTAGAAGGGTTATGGCCCATTCCTTGACACTCTCAAAGTCAGGCCCGCCGATCACCACCTGCACGGGCGTGGAACTGCCGCGCAGGCCAAGACCCGCCGGGGTTACGGGAAAGCCGCGCGCAATGGTGACTTGCCCCATCTGCGGTGCGATTTCGCTGACAATCTCGGATACCGGGCGGTCCCGCTCTTCCCATGGCGCAAGGCGGAACACGACGAAAGAGCGCCACGAACGCCCCCCCCAGCCGGTGAAGCTGAACACGGTTTCGACCTCACCCGATTGCACCAGCGGATCAAGGATGGCCTCGACCTGTCGGGCCGCCATGTCGGAATGCGCGACGGTCGATCCCTGAGGCGCGGTAAGTGGCACAAACCCAACGCCGCGATCTTCGCGCGGCGCAAGCTCGCGGGGCAGGTCCACGTAGAAAAGTGCTGCTCCTGCGGTGATGGCGAGTGTCACGGGCAGGATCACCAGTGGCATGCCAATCGCGCGGGTCAGGAGTGCGCGATAGGCGCGCTGAATCCATGAGGGCGGGCGTGGGCCGGATGGGGCATTGGCGCGCAGTTTGCGGGCGCTCAGCACCTTGGAGGCAAGCGCCGGGCAGGCGGAAAGGGCGACAAAGGTCGAGATGGCGACGGTGCCGGCCATGACCCAGCCAAACTCCACAAAAAGTCGGCCCACCTGACCGGGCATGAACGACAGCGGTACAAAAACTGCAATCAACGTGATGGACGTGGCAATGACCGCAAAGGTTACTTGGCGTGCGCCATGCACGCTGGCCACGAGCGGAGATTCCCCATCCTCGATCCGACGTTGGATGTTTTCCAACACCACAATCGCATCGTCCACCACCAGGCCAATCGCCAGCAAAAGCGCAAGCAATGTCAGCGTGTTGAGCGAAAAGCCCCACATGCCGATCAACAGGAAACTGCCGATCAACGACACAGGAATTGTGATGAAAGGAACAAGCGTGGCGCGGATACTGCGCAGGAAAAGCAGGATCACCGCGACGACAAGCGCCAGAGAAATAAAGAGCGCGATCACCACCTCGCGGATCGACGCCCCGACAAAGAGCGCATCATCAGAGCCGACGATGATCTTCATGCCTTCCGGCAAGTTCGGTTCCAGCGTCTTGATCTCGGCGCGCACGGCATTGGAAATTTCCAGCGTGTTGGACTGGCTCTGCCGCAAGATCCACATGCCCACCGCCTCTGTGCCATTGGTGCGCACAATTGTGGAATCGTCCGCCACCCCCGGCACGACCCGCGCCACATCGCCCAACCGAACCGGATAGCCTGCCACGCGGTCGATCACGATGTCGCGGAAATCCTCGATGCTGCGCAATCGGCTGTTCAGCCGCACGGTCATTTGCCGGTTGATCGATTCCACCTCGCCTGCGGGCAGTTCAAGGTTGTTGCGCAAGAGCGCCGCCTCGACATCCGAGACGGTGAGGTTGCGCGCGGCGAGCGCGCGGCGGTCAATCCAGATCCGCACCGCAAAGGGCTGCGCACCGATCACATCAACATTGGCCACCCCGTCGAGGGTTGAAAACCGATCCACCACGAACCGGTCGATATAATCCGTGATTTCGGCTGTTGTCATGCGGTCCGAGGTGACGGCGACGCGCATCACGGGATCGGCATCGGCATCGCTCTTGACCACCTGCGGTTCGTCGGCCTCTTCCGGCAGGTCGCCGCGCACCCGGCCTACGGCATCGCGCACGTCATTGGCGGCCACGTCAATATCAACGCTGGTTTCAAATTCGATAGTGACGCGGCTTCGGCCCTGTCGGCTCTCGGAACTGATGGTTCGAATGCCCGAGATCGAGGCAATGGCCCCCTCGACCGTCTCGGTAATATCGGTGTCTATCACTTCGGGGGCGGCACCGCGATAGGTGGTGGTCACGGTCACGACGGCATTGTCCACATCGGGCAATTCGCGCACGGGGATAGAGCGCAAAGCCGCCACACCAAAGATCACGATCAAAAGGCTTGCCACGGCGGCCAGAACTGGACGTCTGATCGAGATGTCCGAGAGGGTCACGTCGCGCTCTCCGGCTTGGCAAGGTCGGTTTTCGCCGTCGCGTCTGCGTCTGCCCCCAGAACTTTGACCACGCTCCCGTCACGCACCCGCTGCAGCCCGCGAATGATCACCTCTTCGCCCGCCTCAAGCCCCGACAGGATGGCAACTTGCCCATCCTTGCGCTGCCCAGAGGTCACGATGCGGCGATTGGCTTTGCCGTCAGCGACGACAAAGACGTAGGTTTCGGCGGCTTGAAAGATCAGCGCCTCTTCGGGAACGGTGACATGCGCGCTTTCAGAGAGCACCAATGTCAGCGCCAGAAACATACCCGAGGCCAGTGTGCCATCGGTGTTCGGTATCCGCCCGCGGGTTCGAAAGGCGCGCCCGACCGGATCAATCCGGCTGTCCACCACATCCAGCGTGCCCTCAAAAATCCGGTCTGCAAAGGCCGCGCTGCGGGCGATCAGGGTCTGGCCGGGGCGCACTTGGGAAAACACCGTTTCAGGCAGCGAGAATTCCACCTCGACCTCGCTTAGGTCATCCAGCCGGGTAAGCACCTGACCTTCGATCACGCGCGCACCAACGTCATAGTTGGTAAGCCCCACCACGCCCCCGAAGGGCGCGGTGATGGTGCGATCCTCAAGCCTGCGGCGTGCGCGCTCGACTTCGGCCTCGGCTTCGGCCAGGCGCGCCACGGCCTCTTCTTCAGTGGCCTGCGACACGGCGGCGGTTTGGCGCAATTGGCGCGTGCGTTCAACGGTTTGCCGCTGTTCAACCAGCACAGCCTCGGCCTCGCTCAGGTCGGCACGCTGGATCGTATCGTCAAGCCGCGCCAGCACATCGCCCTGTTCGACCCGCGTGCCGGGCGTGATCCTGAGGCTGGTCAGCCGCCCGTCCGCCTCGGGGACGATGTCGATGGATTGCAATGCGCGGGTTGTGCCGACCGCTTCGATTGTCTGTTGCAGCGTGCGCTCTTCTGCAAGAGCGATCTCAACCGTGACAGGGCGCTCAGCCTGCGCCTCGGCTGCTGCTTCGGGCGCGGTCACGAGATAAGTCTGATAGCCGTAATAGCCACCATACGCTGTGCCGACTATGAGGCAGAGCAAAAGCAGTTGTTTCCATATCTGCATTGTATGCGGCAATCCGTTTTCAGAGGGCACCAAGGCGCGCGTGGGTTGTGGGCGCGGGCTGACTTGGTGCAAACGTATAGTAAGTCCGCAAAAAGGCAATTCATTGTGCGCGTTTCAGCCCGCGCGATTGTGGCCGTTCAGTTGGCGGAGCGTCTCTTGCAAGAGGTCGGGCAGGGCCAGAATGGCTGTCTGCGCCTCGGCTGTATCGCCGCCGCGCAGGGCGGATTCCGCGCGCCCCAGAAGGGCCTGCAAGGCAAGCCCGCCCGTCGCCGCCGCCGTGCCCGCCAGCTTGTGGATGCGATCCGCAAGATCCGTTCCGCTTAGCGGAGCATCGCGGTTCAGACCGTCCAGAATGGCCTCGCCTTCGGCTTCAAATTCTACCAAGAGGCGGTCGATGCGGTCTTGCGGCAAGGCGACGCGCAGTTGTTCCATGTAACTCGGATCAACATGGCAGGGTTGGTCCACGGGGGCCGACGGGGCTGATCCAATCTGCATCAGCAGGGCGCGCAGCGCCTCGCGGCGCAGGGGTTTGGTCTCGACCCGGTCAAAGCCCATGTTCTTGAGGTCGCCGCGATCCTCTGCGCGCACATGGGCTGTGAGCGCCACGATGGGCGTGCGCGCATTCGGCCCCTGACTTGCGCGGATGTGGAGCGTCGCTTCGCGCCCGTCCATGCGTGGCATGCTGATATCCATCAAAATCAGGTCAAAACGCCTTATTTGGGCGCAATCCACACCTTCGATCCCATCGCAGGCCAGATGCACCTTGTGGCCATCGCCTGTCAGCATGCCTTCCAGCACAACGCGATTGGTGGCATTATCCTCGACCACCAGAACGTCGAGCGCGCGCAGGGGGGCGGAAACGGGGGCAGGGGCAACGATTGCCCTGGGCTTGGGTCCGACGACGGCCGATGCGGCGGGCAGCGGCAGGCGGACCCAAAAAAGGCTGCCTTCGCCAAGTTCGCTCTCAACGCCAATGGTGCCTTTCATCAGCTTGACGAGTTGGCGCGCGATGCCAAGACCCAGCCCCGTCCCCTCTGGTCGGTCGCCTGTTGTGTCCTGAACCCGCATAAAATCTTCAAACACATTTGGTAGATTGTCGGCGCTTATGCCGATGCCCGTGTCAATCACCTGAAACTCGATCATGTCTGGTTCGGTGTCTTTGGATGACAGGCGGCTCACGTCTAGGGTGATTTCCCCATCCCGCGTGAACTTGATCGCATTCGAGACAAGATTGAGTAGAACCTGATAAATCCGCGCTCTGTCCCCGGTGACACGCCCGAAGCCGTCTTGGGGGGCCAGCAGACGCAGGCTGTTGCCGCGTGCCTGCGCTGGACCTTGTTGGGTTTCCGTCAGCTCTGCCAAAAGTTGGTCGAGGTCAAAGGCGGCGGGGCGCAACACGATTTGACGCGCGGCGGCCTGTGTCAGGTCGAGCGCATCGGTGATCTGCGTCAGCAAGAGCTGGCCCGAGGAGCGCATGATGCGGGTGAATTTCTCTTGTTCCGGGGTAAGCCCGGTATCCCCCAAGAGTTCTAGCGCGCCCAGGATGCCGTTCAGTGGCGTGCGCATTTCGTGGCTGATCATGGCCAGAAACCGCGCCTTGGCCCGCTCTCCCGCTAGGGCCTTTTCGCGGGAGCGATCTATTTCCGCCTCGGCAGCCAGACGTTCCGAGATGTCCCGGATGAAGAGTATGCAGATATCGCCCTCACCCTGTCGCGCGAAATCAGCCGAAAGTTCCGCCGCAAATTCTCGCCCTTCCAGATTGCGTACGATCACGTCCTCGCGCCGCGACGGGCCACTGGCGCAGGTGTCACGCAAGAGTTTACCGGAAAGGGGCTTCAACGTCCCATCTTCTCCCTTGCAGAACAGCACGTCGCCCAAGTCTATGCGTGCCGTCAGCCGATCCGTCAGCGCCAAAAGATCATCCGCACGCGCATTCGTGTCTTCGATCCAGCCGTCGACCCCAACCACAAGCACGGCATCCTGTGACGTGTTAAGAATGGTTGTTAGTCTATTGGATTTGCTTATGTTTTGCTCTGCCTGCATACGGTAGCTGCGGTAGACGCGCCACACCAAAAGCAAGAGAGAGGACAGCGCAGCCAGCATCATCAGGATCAGAACGGCAAGGCTCAGGATCTTGGCGGTCAGCGCCGCGCGTTCGGAATCCGAGCGCTGCGCATCCGCCGCAAGACCCCGCGCGGCAATGTTGCGGATCGGATCTGCCATCCGGCTTCCAAGCTGGATCAAACGTGCCCGTTCCTTGAAGATATCGCCCGGATCACCGTCAATGATAGGCACCATACTGGCCAAGAGTTCGGACACGCGATCAAGGTCTGCATGTGCAATATCCAGTTCCAGCACCTCGCGGTATACGCGGCCATCCCGGAGGGCGGTTGCGCGGCTGTAGAGGATATCGAACTGGCGGCGCACTTGGTCGACCAGATTTTCTTCGGGTCCGGTGAGCGCATAGAGAGAGGCGAGGAATTTAAGCTGGTCTACCTCCAGCCGTGAGGTGGTCCAATGCAGGTTGTCTTGGCTGGCGCTGCGATACTCGTCCAGTTGCACATAGACGCGGCTTGTCAAAAGCACCGCAGCCAGCATGCACCCCACTGCAAACAGGCCCAGCAGGATCACAAGCAGTCTGTTCAGACGGGGGAACCTGCGGGAGGAGGGGACGTGCATGTCGGGCCTTACACTGGAATACTTGGACAAAAGGCAGTTTGGGTGGATCTGATCCTTCGGCGCGGCGCGGCTGAGACAGTTTCCGAGTGATCTTCAGCTTTTGCGTGTGTAGAGTATATCAACCGGAGGAGTTCCTTGTCACGCGGGGTCATCAGGACAGGCCACATTCTTATACCATCTTTGGTATTTGCTTCTTTTCCACCGTTTGACCACCCCCCTATCCCTAAAGATAGGGGAGTTGACGGCTTGGCACGGAACTTGCCGGTTATAGGGTAGGCGGGACATACCCGCTTAGGGTTATCAAAGGATTGTCATGGTTCGGCAGCTTGCTTACGTGTTGAAAAATGAGAAAAAAAGGAATTTTGAGGTGGCAGAAGGAAGGACGCGCCGATGACCAAGCTCTTGTTGGCCGACGACCATGATCTGGTCCGGGAAATGATCGCCGCCTACCTGCGCGCGCAGGGTGGGTTTGAGGTGCACGTCGCAGAGAGCCTTGGGGCGGCGCTGGATGTTCAAGAAAAAAACGGGCCTTTTCAATTGGTTCTGCTCGACCTTATGATGCCGGGCATGGATTCCCTGACAGGCCTTGGGGTGATGAAAGCGCGGGCGAAATGCCCGGTGGCGATTTTGTCGGGGACGGCGACGGCGGAGATCGGGCGCAGGGCGCTGAGATCGGGGGCGGCGGGGTTCTTGCCCAAGACGCTTGATCCGCAGTCTTTGGTGGCCGCGGTACACCATATGTTGTTGGGTGAAACCTACACACCGCTAGATTTTCTGGAGACCGGAGAGTCGGAGGCGGAGGGGCCGGTGCGCCTGACGCCCAGAGAGACCGATGTGTTGGTCGGCATCCTGCACGGAAAATCCAACAAGGAAATCGCAAGAGACCTTGATATTCAAGAGGTTACAGTCAAGCTGCACCTCAAAACCCTATCCCGCAAACTCGGCGCCAAAAACCGCACCCACGCGGCGATGATCGCCCGAGACATGGGGCTGACATAAGAGTTCGCGTGTAAGGTCGGTAAGGTCTGTACGTGGGTTTTGTAAGGTCTGGGGGGCCGTTCGCCGGTGGTTCCGACCTGCTTGGGATCGGGGCCCGGAATGGGTGAAACCTCGGGGCGGATTTTCGTGAGGGGTGAGGCGGGGTCGTTTGTGCACGCGTTCGGATGTTCCGTCGATTTGAGATAAGTGGCTTTTCAGATCCACACAACCGAGCGCTAGGTAAGTTTGATCGAAACTGGTCGAAGACTCAGTTGCGTGGTCTGCGAATGACGCCCAGTAACCATGATCAACGCGCGGGTCTCCGGAACACTCGCTAACCCGGATTTTCCACACCTTGTGAGGCGGGGGCTTTGGTCAGTTGATTTTCTGGATGCCCTCAAACAGCGACGCGGTCATGCGTTGGTTTAGGCGTGGTTTCCACGGCCGTTTCGTTAGGATCGTCGGGTGCTGTGTGGTGACCAGACCGTCCTCGCGGATATTTGTCGCGGGCCATACCGTGCGATAGGCGTGCAGCCCAGCCTGCCGTGCGAAGGCGCCGAACGCCTGATCAGTATAGGTCACGCATTCGGGATAGAACCAGCCTTCTTCGGTATTCGACTTGGAAGGCATTCCGCAGCGGATATAGGTCACCATGCTGACGGTATCGTCGTGTGACACGTCGGCAATCGCCTTGAGCAGTTTCACGGTCATGGCTGGTCCAGTGTGCGACGCGATGGATTGCGCAAAAACGAAATCCACCGGCCCACCTGTCAGCGAAAAATCAAAGTCTGTGTTATGGGCGAAAGTCGCCTTTTTCTTTGCGATGACCTGCGATTTCTCGATATCCGCGCCAAAGTGCATCTCGCATCCGCGGTTCAGAATGTCGACGTTGGGTTCCAGACCAAAATACCGGTTTTCAAGCAGGTAGTTAATCGCCAGACGGCCCAACCGCAGGCTGCCGCAACCTACATCCAGAAACTTATGGTTTTCGCGCATGCCCAGATCGATCAGCAGCTGGAACTGCATCGCCCCCAGCAGATCGTAAATAAACGGGGGGCCGACCCAAGCACGGGGATGGTCGGACCCGGCACCCATATTGATCCCTAGCGTCTGTTGTTCCTTTTCGGTCAATACTTGGCGCATTTCTTCGCGCATTTTTGCGGGTTCTGCGCGGCGTTGGGTGATCAGCTGATCCGATATCGACATTAAATTGCTCCCGTAGGCTTCAGACTCATTGCTTCACAACCGACCCGACTTTGCTCAAGTGACTTGCTGCTTAGTGTCATTTTTGTCTTATATTGCTGCCACATCAAGTGTATTGCGCTCTCAGCCTCTAGAGCCGTCGCCACAGTGTTTGAATGTGCGTTGATTGTACTGCGAATGCCCACCACCTTTGTCAGCCGGCAAGTTTCGCAACGTGGCGGACAGGGCTGTCTTGCTGCGTTGCTTGGACTTTCGCCAATTTGCCAGTCACGCGCATGGTGGCGACACGCACGATGGTTGAATGGCGGTAAGAATAGCTCTGAACCTCGGAGCTATGACTACCACTTCGGCCAACTGCAGAATGATGGCCGGGGGTGACGCGCGACGCGAGTGGTCGACCGATGTGAGGCCTGCTTGCGCGCGCAGGTTCTTTTTTGCCGCTTGTGAACCATCGACATTGCCGCCCTTTACACGAATGGCCGCTCTTCTACGCTTTATCGCAGCGTTGAAGGCCGCGGGAAGGCGCGGCACTGCAGGCCTCTGCGGATGAGGTGACCGCTCTCCGCAGAGCGGGACAACGCGGCGCTTTAGAGCACGTGTTCGGATGTCTGCGCTCAGGTCTTCGTGGTATGAGCGAACCTTGAACGCTTAGCTTCCAAGGTTCGTGGTCTGCCCCCATCGGGTGGTCCGATTTGATTGTTAGTGCATTGTGGGCCTTTGATCCAGCGGAACGATGCTTTCGGGCGCGGGTGGGCGATAGCCCAATGCGCTGTGCGGCCTGACCGTGTTGTAGTGAACCCGCCATTGCTCGATCAGGATTTGGGCTTCCTTCAAGCTGTAAAAGATTTCGCCGTTCAACAGCTCGTCACGGAACCGGGCGTTGAAGCTTTCGCAGTATCCGTTCTCCCAGGGTGATCCCGGCTCGATATAGGCCGTCTTCGCTCCGACGGCGGCGATCCAGTCCCGCACCTTCTGAGCGATAAATTCCGGGCCATTGTCGGATCTGATGTATTCAGGCGGGCCGCGGAGGATGAACAGATCGGTCAGTGCATCCAGCACGTCCGTTGAGTTGAGCTTGCGATCGACGCGGATCATGAGCGCCTCCCTGGTGTATTCGTCGATAATGTTCAGTGTCCGGTAGACACGGCCATCTGCGGTGCGATCCTGGACGAAGTCATAGGACCAGACATGGTTGGGGCGCTCGGGCCGCAGACGCACGCACGACCCGTCGTTCAGCCAGAGCCGCCCCTTTCTCTTCTGCTTTTGAGGGACCTTCAGCCCTTCACGCCGCCAGATGCGTTCGACCCGCTTATGGTTCACACACCAACCTGCATTGTTGAGCAGGCCAGTGACCATGCGATATCCATAGCGCCCGTACTGATCAGCCAATTCAATGATGTCGTCGGTCAGACGCTGCTCGTCAGCACGGCCTTGCGGCATCTTACGCTGCGTGGATCGGTGCTGCCCCAGTGTGCGACAGGCCCGGCGCTCTGATACGCCAAGTTCCCGCCGCACATGGTCGATGCATTTCCGGCGACGCGAAGGGCTCAGAAGTTTCCCTTTGCTGCCTCGGTCAGGATCAGCTTGTCCAGGGTGAGGTCGGACACAGCCCGCCGCAATCGCTGGTTCTCTTTCTCAAGCTCCTTCAGGCGTGCGAGCTGAGACCTCCCCATCCCGCCATAGAGCTTACGCCACCTGTAGAACGTCTGCTGTGTCACGCCGATCTGGCGCACCGCCTCGGCGATCGTCGCGCCTTGTCCTTGCAGAACTTCAACCTGCCGAAGCTTCGATACGATCTCTTCGGGCTTCTCTCGTTTTCCAGCCATCGCTGATCCTCCAATTCACGGGACAATCTATCCCAGTTGGTGGACCACTTTCAGGGGGCTACTCCATATGGTCCGCTTGGAGTAAGTGCATCATAGTTTGCATCCAAACTTGAAACCCAAACCCTGCCCACTGCACTTCACGAACGTGTGGCCCATCTCGGAAATACATTCTGACGACAGGTCGCGCTCCACCTCTTTCAATCTCTGGCTTCATTAGCCTGATTCCAGGCCATCCGATCTCAACCAAATCGGCAAAATCCTGAAATTCATCGTTTGTTTTGTGAAGCCAGAAGTTCCGAAAATTTCGACTGGCCAGTCTGCTGTATCTATTCTTCTCTACTGTCGCCTGCTGAACAAGCTCTTCATTTTGCTCAAGCGGACTAAGTGTTGGAACGATTACTATATCAAGAGGAAATTGGTTTCTTAGAAAAGACGAGTTTTTCTGCGGTGATACGTCAGATTTTAGATAAAGTTGAATGTCGCCACCTTGGGGAATCTTCAAGACAACTGAATTTCCGTTATCGGCTGAGATCTCGATGCGAGCGAAACCGTCACCAAAGTTGTGAATGCAATACCTTAAATCTGTTTGAATAACGGACTGAGGTACTTCGTATGTCGAACAAACACCATCTTTTTCTTGGCTTCGGAAGGTTGCTGAACGACGGCCTGCATATCTCAGCGCATCAAATGCAATTCTGAATGCATCTAAGGTGGTGGACTTGCCTGCGTTGTTGGGGCCAACGAGAACGTTCTTTGAGCGCGCTGATATCACAAAGCGCGAAAATGTTTTGTAGTCTCGGAACTCTATAGATTTTACCCGCACCTTCTTCGCACCCTTCGTGATAACTTAGGGGTAATTTGCATGACCTTCGAGTGGAAGTCATTATGCATTACGCTGCTCTGGCCTTGACCAAGGAAACCTCAAGAGACGCCGGGTCAAGCCCAGGGTGACGGTTGTGAGGGCGGGTGATGCCGGAGGCATGCCTTTGGCATGACTGCTGCGCGGCGGCGCTGCGCGCCTTGGGCCCGCGCTTTGGTGATTGGGGGGAGGGGCCCCGGGTCAAGCCCGGGGCGGATGGTGTGGGAGGCCCCGGCTCGGGGCCGGGGCGGGGGGTTAGCCCCGGCGGCGGCTGCGGCTTCCGGCGCGGCCACCGGCGCGGACTTCTTCGCCGGGTTTGGGCGGGGCTTTGTTGAACTTGATCCAGTTGCCGCCATGCGGATCGGCGTTCATCAGGAAGTTGGCGGCCATGATCGCCTCCATCTCCTTGCCCGGACGCGCCTTGGTGGAGCCGAGACCAAAGAGTTGGCAGAAGGTCTCGTCATCCATGTCATCGGGGAGGATCAGGCCAGAGGCGGCGACTTCGGCCTTTTTCGCCTCGATCTCGGATTGTTTCACCGGCAGGGCAATCGGGTTCATGATCGCAGAGGTCATGCCCGACTGCATCGCCATGGGCAGAAAGGCGTTGTTGATGCCGTGGCGGTTGGGCAGGCCAAAGGAGATGTTCGACGCGCCACAGGTGGTGTTGACGCCCAATTCCTCGCGCAGGCGGCGCACAAGGGTAAAGACCTGACGGCCCGCCGTGGCCATGGCACCCACGGGCATCACCAGCGGATCGACGACGATGTCATAGGCGGGGATGCCGAAATCGGCGGCCCGTTCGACGATTTTCTTGGCGACGGCAAAGCGCACATCGGGGTCTTCGGAAATGCCGGTGTCATCGTTCGAGATGGCGACGACCGGCACGTTGTATTTCTTGACCAGCGGCAGGACGTATTCGAGACGGTCTTCTTCGCCCGTCACCGAATTGAGGAGCGGGCGGCCATGGGCGGCCATAAGACCGGCCTCGAGGGCGGCGGGCACGGATGAGTCGATGCAGAGGGGCAGATCAACGAGGCCCTGAACCAGCTCGATCATCTTGGTCATGAGGGGCGGTTCGGTCTCGTTCGGGTTGGGGTTGGAGTTGTAGACCACACCTGCGTTGATATCGAGCACGGTGGCCCCGGCTGCGGCCTGTGCGAGCGCATCGGATTCGACGGTGGAGAAATCGCCCGCCTCAAGTTCGGCGGCGAGTTTCTTGCGGCCCGTGGGGTTGATGCGTTCGCCAATGACGCAGAAGGGCTCGTCAAAGCCGATGACGGCGGTTTTGGTTTTGCTCTCGACGATGGTGCGGGTCATGGTTTGGTCTTATCCTTGCTGGTTGGCGGGCGTGGCGGAGGCCCCGCCGTTGTCGATGGCCCATTCGGCATTGGCCTTGATCCCGCCAAGCGGGAAGAAATGCACATGCTCGATGTTGAAATCGGGGTTGGCGGCCTTGTGGGCGGCGAGTTCGGTCAAAACCTCGGTCGGCTCATAGGGCAGGAGCAGTTTCGAGACATCCATGGCGCGTTTCTGCAGAACCTTGAGCGAGGGGCCGACACCGCAGGCGATGGCGAATTTGATCAGGGTTTGCAGCTTGGCGGGGCCAGCGATGCCGATATGGATGGGCAGGTTGATGCCGGCGGCCTTGAGGTTGTCGGCCCATGCGATGATCGGCTTGGCCTCGAAGGCGAATTGGGTGGCGAGCGCCATTTTGGCGTCGGTGGTTTCCGAGAATTTCTGTTTCCAGCGAAGGGCATCCTCGACATTCTTCATGCTGCCGTCGGGGTCGATATCTTTGTTGCCTTCGGGGTGGCCAGCGACATGCAGGCGCTTGAAGCCTGCGCGGTCGAATTCACCGGATTCCATGAGCTGCATGGAGCTGTCGAAATCGCCATGCGGGGTGGTGACGCCACCGGCGAGCAGGAGTGCTTGGTCGACGCCTGCCTCGCCTTGGTAGCGGGCGATCCAATCGGCGAGGGTGGCGCGGTCCTTGATGATGCGGGCCGGGAAGTGCGGCATCACGGGATAGCCATCGGTGGCCAGACGCTTGGCGGTGGCGACCATATCCTCGATCGGGGTGCCTTCGATATGGGCGATGTAGACGCGGGTGCCTGCGGGCAGCAGGTCGCGGAAATTCTCGACTTTTTCGGCGGTGCGCGGCATCACCTCTATGGAATAGCCCTCAAGGAAAGCCTCGAGCTGACCATTGGCGGGGGTGAACTTCTCACGCTTCTTGAAATTGAACAGAGCCATCGCGGCCTCCCATAGAGTTCCAGAGCGCATTCACGCCCAGCCATCATTCGCGATCAGGGCCTTGATACGCTCCTGATCGAATTCTGCGTCGATCCGGGCCGCCTCGGATTGGGCGACGGCGTCGGGTTCGCCTTCGATGGGATAGGGATCAGCCTTGCGCCATTCAGCGAGATAGGCATCGGTGCCTGCTGCGCCGCATTTCATCGCTGCACGGTCGATGGCCTGCTCAAACCGTTCGGGCAGCTGAACCTTGCTGCCGCGACGGCCTTTGCCGACGATGACCTGAGCGGGGATGTCCCGCCAGTAAACGATGGTGACGTCAACCATGGCTGATTCCTTTTTCCTTCGTGGTCCCTACGTAATGCAGGTGCGACGTTGCGCAGGGTCGGATTTCGACAGAACGGGCGCGTCATGCGACCTGCGCACAGTAGCGGCGCGTCGCCAGAGGGGCCATGGGGGCAATTGCGAAAAATACTCATCATCATCATGACCCCTCGCAACGCTTGCGTGCGCCTGCGCTTCGGACTAGTTTGGGGATAACTTGAAATGGAGGGCGTGTTGCGATGACGCCCAAGCGTCCCGAAAGTGCGGGCGCGGTCCCGAACACGGTTGAGAGCCCCGCACTGACCCGTCCGGATCGGGGGCCGCTCTATGCGGCACTTGATCTGGGAACAAACAGTTGCCGCATGCTGATTGCCCAACCCGAGGGTCATCAGTTCAAAGTCGTGGACAGCTTTTCGAAATCGGTGCAGTTGGGCGCAGGGCTGGAAGGCTCTGGCCGCTTGTCGCGGGCGTCGATTTACCGGACGATTCAGGCGCTCCGGGTTTGCAAGCAAAAGTTGAAGCGTCACGGGGTGACGCGGATGCGGCTGGTTGCAACCGAAGCCTGCAGGCGTGCCAGCAACGGGGCCGATTTCATGCAGCGCGTGGAGCGCGAAACGGGGCTGAGGCTGGATATCATCGCGCCGCAAGAAGAGGCGCAATTGGCGGTTGTCTCTTGTGCGCCGCTGGTCAATCAGCGCACCGATCAATTGCTGGTGGTGGATATTGGCGGCGGGTCCACGGAACTGGTGTGGATCGACCTGACGGCGGTGCCGCATTCCGAGCGGCGGCGCGCGATCATGCGCATGCATCTGGGGTTTCACGCCAGCCCCGTTGGCCTGCCAGCGGCGCGGGTCGTGGATTGGATCAGTGTTCCGCTAGGCGTGGCGACCTTGCGCGATCAGTTTCGCGATGTCGAGGATGACGCGGCGCGGTTTGCGTTGATGAGTTGGTTCTTTGAAGAGAACCTTGCCGAGTTCGCCCCCTATAAGGACGAGCAATCGCGGGACGGGTTTCAGATTGTTGGCACCTCTGGCACAGTGACGACCGTTGCGGCCAGTCATCTGGGCCTCAAGCGCTATGACCGGAACAAGGTGGATGGCTTGACCATGACCAGCGACGAGATTGATCGGGTGATCCGGTCCTATCTGGCGCTTGGGCCTGCGGGGCGGCGTCGTGATCCGCGTATCGGTCAGGACCGCCAAGCGCTGATCATGTCGGGGGCGGCGATCTTGCAGGCGCTGCTGCGGTGCTGGCCTACGGATCGGTTGAGCGTGGCAGACCGGGGCCTGCGCGAAGGCATGCTGTATGCCCAGATGGCGGCGGATGGCGTGTTGACGGAAAGGGACGGATAGATGGGGGATGACGGATCGGCGCAATCGCAAAACATCTGGCCTTTGCCGAAGTTTTATTTCCGGGTGACATGGGATACCGCGGAGCTGAATTTCCAAGAGGTCTCTGGGCTGGATCCGGACAATCAGACGATTGCCTATCGCGCGGGCAATTCGCCCGTGTTTTCGCAGGTAAAAATGCCGGGTATAGTAAAACCGAGCAATATCACCATGAAAAAGGGAATCCTTATCAAGGATAACTCAATCTTTGACTGGTTCGCCGAGATCAATATGAACGTGATCAAGCGCAAAGATATGACGATCGCCTTGCTGGATCAAAGCGGTGCTCCGACGATGATCTGGCGGGTCAAAAACGCCTTTCCGGTCAAGCTGACAGCCGCCGATCTGAAGGCCAAGGGCAATGAGGTGGCGATTGAATCGATTGAGATCGCCCATGAAGGACTGACAATTGAAAATGTGTGAGGCAGGCTAGATGGCCAAGACACCGGATGGGAAAAACACCTCGGGGCGGGGCCAGCGTGATCTGACGGTCAAGGTCAAGACCGCGCGCGGGCGTACATCGTCGTCGACGCGTTGGTTGCAGCGGCAATTGAACGATCCCTATGTGAAGCGCGCGCAGGTTGAGGGCTATCGCGGACGCGCGGCGTTCAAGATCATGGAATTGGACGACAAGTTCCGGTTTCTGGTGCCGGGCGCGCGGGTGCTTGATCTGGGCTGTGCGCCGGGGGGCTGGTGTCAGGTGGCGGTGCCGCGTGTCAATGCGCTTGGCGAGAAACAGGGCAAGGCGATTGGGCGCATTGTCGGGGTTGACCTGCAAGAGGTCGAGCCGATCATGGGCTGCGAGATCCATCAGCTGGATTTCATGGCGGATGATGCCGATCAGCAGGTCAAGGACTGGCTGGGGGGCAAGGCCGATGTGGTGATGTCGGACATGGCGGCCTCAAGCTCTGGTCACAAGCAGACGGACCATTTGCGCATCATCGCGCTGTGTGAGGCGGCGGCCTATCTGGCCTTTGACGTGCTGGAGGTGGGTGGCACGTTCGTCTCCAAGGTGCTGGCAGGTGGGGCCGAGGGCGAGTTGCAGACGCTGCTGAAAAAGCGGTTTGACAAGGTGGCCAATGTCAAGCCGCCCGCGTCCCGTGCGGACAGTTCCGAGAAATTCGTGGTGGCCACAGGGTTTCGCGGCTGAGCGGTCAGTGGGTTTTCCCGTCTTCGGGCGCGATGGAGCGGCTGGCGGCCTGAACAAAGAGGTGCAGGTCGGAGGGATCGGTTTCCGGCTGGCTGATGTGTCTGTGCGAGACAGAATGTGCCATGCCGCGTTGCCGGATCAATTCGAACAAAAGCGCATGGCGGGCGCGGTCGAGCTTGGGGCGCTTATCGGTGTCGGACATGAATAACCTCTTGTGAATGCGTGTACTCTGTAACGGCGATAAGATTGCAAAAGGATTACGGCGATTTTAGCGCGGGAATTGTGCGCTGATAAGGCGCTTTTCGATCAAGGCCGATGTGGCGCGCGCCGGCGCTCAAAGGTCGGCAAGCGGTTTGCGTCTGGGCGCGAGTTGCGGGATAGTCGAGGCAAATGGGATCGAGTCAGGCCGAGGTCTGATCAAGAGTGAACAGGAAAGGATGGCCGAAATGCGTTATGAGGCACCTCAGGATGTCGAGGCCGCAGTGCGGCTGCTCGCGGCGGAGCAGGGGGCATATGTGCTGGCGGGGGGCACGGACCTGTTGGTCAAGCTGCGCTCTGAGATGGTCGAGCCGGAACTGGTGGTCGACATCAAGCGCATTGCGGGCATGAAGGCGATCACGGCTGAGGCGGGCGGCTGGCGCATTGGCGCGGCTGTTTCAGGGGCCGAGATGGGCGAGCATGCGGGGCTGGTCGCGGATTGGCCCGGTGTGGTCGAGGCGGCGGGGCTTATCGGCTCGACCCAAGTGCAGGGGCGGGCCACTTTGGCGGGCAATCTCTGCAACGCCTCGCCTGCGGCGGATTCGGTGCCAGCTATGGTGGCAGCGGGGGCTGTGGTGCGGGTTGTGGGCCCCAAGGGCCCGCGCGACGTGGCGGTGATTGATATTCCGAAGTCACCGGGCAAGACCACGCTGGCGGCGGGCGAATTCATCGCCTCGGTCTTTCTGCCTGCGCGCGGCGCGCGGTCGGGTGATGCCTATCTGCGGTTCATCCCGCGCACCGAGATGGATATCGCAGTGGTGGGCTGTGGCGTGTCGCTGAGTTTCGATGACGAGGGCAAAGTGTCTGCCGCGCGGGTGGCCTTGGGGGCGGTTGGCCCCAAGGTGATGCTGGTTGACGCGGCGGCAGAGGCCATCATCGGCCGGGCGCTTGATGAGGCGGCGCTGACAGATTTGGCGGCGGCCTGTTCCGAGGCGGCCAACCCGATAGAGGACAAGCGCGGCACGGTTGAGTTTCGCCGCCATGTGGCGGGGGTTCTGGCCCGCCGGGCGGCGGTGATCGCCGAGACGCGCGCGAAAGGAGACAAGGCATGAGCCGGATACATGTGACGACAAAGGTCAATGGCGACGAGACCGAGTTTCTCTGTGATGCAGAGGCGACGCTGCTGGATGTGCTGCGCGACGAACTGGGCCTGACGGGCACCAAAGAGGGCTGTGGCACTGGTGATTGCGGCGCCTGTTCGGTGACGGTGGATGGGCGGCTTGTGTGTTCGTGCCTGATGCTGGGGGCCGAGGCCGAGGGCTGCGAGATCACCACGATCGAGGGTATGGCGGCAGGCGAGGTGCTGCACCCGTTGCAAAAGAAGTTCATCGAGATGGCAGCGCTGCAATGTGGCATCTGTACGCCGGGCATCCTTGTCGCGGCGAAATCGCTGCTGGAGCGCAACCCGGACCCAAGCGAAGAGGAAGTGCGCTATTGGCTGGCGGGCAATCTGTGCCGCTGCACCGGCTATGACAAGATCATCCGCGCTGTGATGGAAACGGCGGCGGACATGCGGAGGGCGTCGTAATGGCTTTGGATGACACCAAGAAAACCAAGGATTTCAAGGTTGTGGGCACGCGGCCCAACCGGCCTGACGGCATTGATAAGGTCACCGGGCGGGCGCGCTTTGGCGCGGATATGGTGGCACCGGGGATGTTGACGGGGCGCGTTCTGCGCAGCCCGCATGCCCATGCACGCATTCTGCGGATTGACACGAGCAAGGCCGAGGCGCTGCCGGGAGTCAAGGCAGTGGTGACGCGCGCCGATTTCGGTGATGTGCCGGATCATGTGGCCGATGTGATCGACAATTGCATGGCGGGCGACAAGGCGCTTTATGATGGGCACGCGGTGGCCGCGATTGCCGCCAATTCCGCGGCGGTGGCGCGAAAGGCGCTCAAGCTTATCGAGGTGGAGTATGAGGTTCTGCCGCATGTGACGGATGTGGACGCGGCCATGAAGCCCGGCGCGCCGGTGCTGCATGAGGGCGCGCAGCAGGAAACGGTGCCCGAGGGATATTCGGGCAATGTCATCTCGCGGGTTGAGTTCGGACATGGCGATATCGAGGCCGGTTTGGCCAAGGCTGACCGCGTCGTCGAGCGGACCTATCGCACCGGGGCCACGCATCAGGGCTATATCGAGCCGCACGCCTGTCTGGCGACGATGAGCGCGGATGGGCAGGCCGATCTTTGGGTCTGCACACAAGGGCATTACATGGTGCGCAATGTCTGTGCCGCGATCCTTGGGATGGAGCAGGGGCAATTGCGGGTGACGGCCAGCGAAATCGGCGGCGGTTTTGGTGGCAAGACGGTGGTTTTCCTTGAGCCGGTCGCGTTGATGCTGGCCAAGAAATCGGGCCGCCCGGTCAAGATGGTGATGAGCCGGTCTGAGGTGCTGCGTGCCACGGGGCCGACCTCGTCTACCTCGATTGATGTGCGCATCGGCATGAAGAAAGATGGCCGGATCACCGCTGGTTTTGCCGAATTGCGCTATCAGGGCGGGGCCTATCCGGGGTCGCCGGTGGATATGGGCTCGATGTCGGCCTTTGCGCCTTATGATCTGGAAAATGTCAAAACCGTTGGCTGGGACGTGGTCACGAACCGGCCCAAGGCGGCGGCCTATCGTGCGCCCGGCGCGCCAATGGCGGCCTTTGCGGTGGAAAGCGCGATTGACGAATTGGCCAAGGGTTTTGGCCTTGATCCGCTGGCGGTGCGGTTGATGAATGGGGCGAAAGAGGGCACGCGCGCCTCTTACGGCCCGACCTATCCGGCGATTGGCCTGATCGCGACCTTGGAGGCGGCCCATACGCATCCGCATTGGACGGCCCCCTTGGGCGAAAACCAAGGGCGCGGTGTGGCTTGCGGATTTTGGTTCAACTTTGGTGGCGATACGTGCGTCAGCCTGAATGTAACGCCGGATGGAACGGTGACGGTGTCAGAGGGCAATCCCGACATTGGCGGGTCGCGTGCGTCGATGACGATGATGGCCGCCGAAGAGCTGGGTATTCCCTATGATCAGGTGCGCACGGTGATTGCCGACACCGGATCGCTGGGCCAGAACGAGGTGACGGACGGCAGCCGTGTGACCTTTGCCGTGGGTCTGGCCACCATTGAGGCGGCGCGCGCCGCCAAGCGCGAGATGTGCAAACGTGCCGCGATGATCTGGGGTATCGACGAAGAGGCGGTCGAATGGGAAGACGGGGCTGCGCGCCCGGCCGGCCCCAATGCCGGTAAATTCCCCCCCATGACCATCAAGGAGATTGCCGCCGTGGCCAGCAATACCGGCGGGCCGATTGCCGGGCACCATGAGGTGACAGCCGAGGGCGCGGGCGTGAGTTTTGGCACGCATATGGTAGATGTCGAGGTTGATCCCGATACCGGCGCCACCAAAATTCTGCGCTACACGGTGTTTCAGGATGCCGGCCGCGCAGTGCATCCGGCCTATGTTGAAGGACAGTTTCAGGGCGGTGCCGTGCAGGGCATCGGCTGGGCGCTGAACGAGGAATATATCTATGGCGAGGATGGGATTCTGCAAAACGCAGGCTTCCTTGATTACCGTATTCCCGTGGCCTCTGACCTGCCGATGATCGACACGGTCATTTTGGAAATCCCCAACCCCGGCCATCCCTACGGCGTGCGCGGTGTGGGCGAAACGCCGATTGTGCCGCCCTTGGCTGCGGTGGCCAATGCGGTGTCGGCGGCGGCGGGGGTGCGGATGACGCAGCTGCCGATGTCGCCGCCGCGTGTTCTGGCCGCGATTCAGGCGGCAAAGGGCTGATGGTCAAGGTCGTGCTCTGGGGGTCTTTGGCCGAGAGCGCGGAAGGCCAACGCGAGGTGGCGGTAGAGGCCGCCACCTTGCGGGAATTGCTGGATGGGTTGGGCGAGACATTCCCCGGCCTGCGCGCAGAGTTGGAGCGCGGCGTGTCGGTGTCGATCGACGGGCGCGTCTATAACGACAGTTGGTTCACGCCGATTAAGCCCGATAGCGAAGTTGTGTTGCTCAAGCGGCTTAAGGGCGGCTGAGGCGCGCGCATTCGCCGCTTTTCCTGTGCTGCGGCTTGGCTTATCCCGGTAGCCGAAAACCGGAGAATGTCCCATGATGCCTGCCTATGTTCCCCTGACCCGCGATCTGGTTCTGATCGGGGGGGGCCATGCACATGCGTTGGTGCTGCGGATGTGGGGGATGGACCCGCTGCCGGGGGCGCGGCTGACGGTGATCGACCCCAATCCGGTGGCACCCTACACGGGCATGTTGCCGGGGCTGGTGGCGGGGCATTACCGGCGCGAGGAGTTGGAGATTGATCTGGTGCGGCTGGCGCGCTTTGCGGGTGCGCGGCTGATCGTGGGTGCGGTCACGGGGATTGATGCTGCTGCGGGCCGGGTGACGGTCGCGGGGCGGGGCGAGATCGGTTTTGACGTGGCCTCGGTCGATGTGGGCATTCATTCGGCCATGCCGCAGGTGCCGGGGTTCGCTGACTATGGTGTCGCGGCCAAGCCGCTTGGCCCCTTTGCCGGGGCGTGGGAGGAGTTTTTGCGCCGGGTGGCCGATGGTGCCGCGCCGCAAGCGGCGGTGATTGGTGGCGGGATTGCCGGGATCGAATTGGCGATGGCGATGGCCTATCGGTTGAAGGGCGTTGCCGGACGCGCCGAGGTGACGCTGATCGAGCGGTCAGCAGAGATTGCGCCGGGGGCACCGGTGATTCGCCCGCGTCTGACGCGCGCCTGCGTAGCGGCGGGCGTGCGGATTGTGACGGGCGGTGACGTGGCGCAGGTTACGGGCGCGGGCGTGATCTTGGGCGATGGCACAGAGATTGCGGCGGGGTTTGTGGCCGGGGCGGCGGGGGCGCGGGCACATGGCTGGCTGGCAAAGACCGGATTGCCGGTGACGGCGGATGGGTTTTTGCGCGTGGGGGCGGATTTGCGGGTTGAGGGGCAAGAGGCGATATTTGCCGCCGGAGATTGCGCGCATCTGACCCATGCGCCGCGCCCCAAGGCCGGGGTCTATGCCGTGCGCGCGGCCCCGGTGCTGCGCGACAATCTGCGCGCGGTGTTGAGCGGGGGGACAACGCGGGCGTTTCATCCGCAGCGCGATTACCTCAAGCTGATTTCCTTGGGTGAAAAATCGGCCTTGGCGGAAAAGATGGGGATGGCCTTTGGCGGGCGGTTGCTCTGGCGGTTGAAGGATCGGATTGACCGCAAATTCATGGTGCAATTCGGCGATTTGCCGGTGATGGGCGCGGCAGAGGCCCCGGCTGTGCGGGCCTTGGGCGATCTTGGGCCAGAGCCGCTGTGTGGGGGGTGCGGGGCCAAGGTGGCCCCAGGGGTGTTGTCCGCAGTCTTGGCGCAGGAACGGCCCCCGGCGCGGGCGGATATCGTGACCGGGCCGGGGGATGATGCGGCGATGATCATGGTTGGCGGCGTGCGGCAGGTGTTGACCACGGATCATCTGCGGGGATTTACCGAGGATTTGGGGGTGATGGCGCGGATTGCGGCGCTGCATGCCTTGGGTGATGTCTGGGCGATGGGGGCAAAGCCGCAGGCGGCGCTGGTCTCGGTGACTGTGCCGCGCATGTCGGAAGGTTTGCAGGCACGCACCATGGCCGAGATCATGGCGCAGGCGGGGGAGGCCTTGCGTACGGCTGGGGCCGAGATCGTGGGCGGGCATTCCACCCTAGGGGCGGAGGCCAGCATTGGGTTTACGGTCACAGGGCTGCTCGAGCGCGACGCGATCACGGTGGCGGGGGCGCGGGTGGGCGATGCGCTGATCCTGACGCGGCCCATCGGGTCGGGCGTGCTGCTGGCGGCTGAGATGCGCGGGCTGGCGGATGGGCGCGATATTGCGGCGCTGCTCGCGGCGTTGCAGGTGCCGCAGGGGGCGGCGGCGGAGATACTCTTGGGGGCACATGCGATGACGGATGTGACGGGCTTTGGTCTGGCAGGGCATTTGATGGCCATATGCCGGGCCTCGGGCGTTGCGGCCGAGGTCGATCTGGCGGCGGTGCCGGTTTACGATGGGGCCGAGGCGTTGGCGGCGGCGGGCGTGCGGTCTACCATCTGGGCGGCGAATGTGGCGGCGGCACCGGTGACGGGTGGCGCGGGCGCGCGGGTGGCGTTGTTGCATGATCCGCAGACGGCGGGCGGGATGCTGGCGGCGGTCGATGGTGGAGAGGCAGAGGAGTTAGTGGCGCGATTGCGCGCTGCGGGGCATGTGGCGGCGGTGATCGGGCGGGTTGTGGCAGGGCCGGTGGGGATTGTGGTGAAGGGGTGAGGGTCGCGGGTTTCCCCCGCGCGGAATCAAGGGCGAAGCCCGCCGCGCGGATCGCTGGGCCGTCCGTCGCACCGAAGGTGCGCCGCTTTATCCCGGCACGCCTTTGGCGTGGCGGCCTAGCGATTTTGAGAGGGAGTGCCTCGCTGAGAGGTCACACGGACTTGGCACGCATAAAGTGGCAGCCGCGGATGTTGCTTCGCTAGTCCCCGGCCCAGCGACCCGCCCGGCTTAGTGGTCAACAGTAAACCCAAGCCTACCCGCTCTGGATCAAGCCCTTTGCTGCCGCTTGTAGCGTTGCCTCTGACAGATCGGGCAGTTCGAGTGGCGTGATGCCTTCGGGGCGGGGTTTGCGGATGTAACGCGGGTCGTAATGGGTCTCGATCAGTTGCGCCACGAGGGTGGGAAAATCGCCCGATGCGCCAAGGGCGCGCCATTGGTCCACTTGCGCATGGCCGTGATATTGCACAAGGCGCGACAGGATCGCGTCAAGCCGGTTGGGATCGGCGATAAGGTCTGTGTAATCGGTGCAGATATTGGACACGCGGGCGGCAAGCGGCACATTGATCCGGATCACGGGGGCGCTGCGCATGGCGCGGGCCAGCATGGGGGGCAGGGTGATGCGCCCGATGCGGCTGCTTTCGGCCTCGATATAGACCGGGCGGGTGGGATCAAGCCGGGCCATGCGGGCGGCAAGCGCGCTTTCGAATGACTTTTGCGAGGGTTGCCCGCCCGCGACGGGGCCAAAGACCGAGCCACGATGCGCGGCGAGATCCTCAAGGTCGATCACCTGCGCGCCAAGGGCTGCGAGATGGGTCAAGAGATGGGTCTTGCCGGTGCCGGTGCCGCCGTCAATCAGGCGGACGGGGGCGGGAAACGGCTCTTCATAGAGAGCGCGGGCAACAAGGCGGCGGTAGGATTGATAGCCGCCTTTGACGGTTTCGGCCTGCCAGCCGATCTGTTGCAGGATGACGGTGAAGGACCCAGAGCGCTGCCCGCCGCGCCAGCAATAGACCAGCGGACGCCAGCCGCCCGAACGATCCGCAAGCGGGCCCTCAAGATGGGCGGCGGCATTGCGGGAGACGAGGGCGGCACCGATTTTGCGGGCGAGAAAGCGATCCTGTTGCACATAGATGGTGCCCACGCGGGCGCGTTCCTCGTTCGAGAGCACCGGCAGGTTCAGCGCGCCGGGGATGTGATCCTCGGCATATTCGGCGGGGGACCGGACATCGATCACCTCGTCAAAGGGCAGGGCGGCGAGCGCCGCAAGACTGTCGAGGGTTATCGGCATCAAGGAAAATCGGGCTGAGGGCAGGGATGCAACATAGCCCTGTGCATGCGCCGACGCGCGGCCAAGATCAAGCCCCCATGCAGAGGCAAAAAAAGGGTGGGCAGCGCAGGGCCGCCCACCTCAGGTAGGGAAACTCAGTTCTGGAGGTAAACTTCGAGGCTGTCGTCGAGCGCGTCTTTCCACGGCGTGTGGTGCAGGGGCGCCATGGTGCCGGTGATGACCGATTTATAGGAATTGTTGCGGAAGCCCATGATGTCTTTCTTCTTGTGGCCCTTCCATTCCTTGAAGGCCTGACAGGCGCCTTCGACATCAAAGCTGGGATAATCGGTTTCGTCGATCAGTTCCTTGACGTAATCGCCCTGATACCAGATCGCGTCATAGTCATCCTGTCCGGCGTCCTCGCGGGCGACACGGTCGGCAACATCCGCCTCCATCGCCGCTTGGTCGGGAATGGCGATGCGGCCCATGATGGCGTCACGCACCCACCATGCCTGCGCGTCGAACATGTTGAAGGTGAACCACTGGTCCTGCATGCCGAGGTAAAAGAGCGCGGGTTCGCGCACAAAGGCCACGCCCTTGTAAAGATCGGCGGTGGCAAGGCGGTTGGCGGTCTTGAGGCGCAGATCGTCGGGCAGGAAGGGGAAATGGTGTTTGTAGCCGGTGCAGAGGATCACGGCATCCACATCCTTGGTGGTGCCATCCTTGAAATAGGCGGTGTTGCCCTCGACCTTTTGCAGGAGCGGGACCTCTTGCCAGTTGTCCGGCCATTTGAAGCCCATGGGGGCGGTGCGGTGGCTGACGGTCACGGATTTGCAGCCGTATTTCCAGCATTGCGAGCCGATGTCTTCGGCGGAATAGCTGGTGCCGACGATGAGAATGTCCTTGTCCTTGAATTCCAGCGCATCGCGGAAGTCGTGGGCGTGCAGGACGCGGCCTTTGAAATTCTCGAAGCCGGGGAAATAGGGCACGTTGGGCGTGCTGAAATGGCCCGAACAGACGATCACGTGATCGAAGGTTTCGGTATAGGTGCGATCCTCGGGGAGATGGCAAACGGTGACGTTGAACTTCTCGCCGTCCTTCTCGACCCAGCGGACGGCGGTGGAAAAGCGGATGAGGTCGCGCACACCGGCCTTGAGCACGCGGCCTTCGATATAGTCGAAGAGCACGGCGCGGGGCGGGTAAGAGGCGATTTGCTTGCCGAAATGTTCCTCAAAGGAATAGTCAGCGAATTCAAGGCCTTCTTTGGGGCCGTTCGACCACAGGTAGCGATACATCGAGCCGTGAACCGGCTCGCCATATTGATCAAGGCCGGTGCGCCAGGTGTAGTTCCAGAGGCCGCCCCAGTTGTCCTGCTTTTCAAAGCAGACGATTTCGGGGATCTCTGCGCCTTTGGCGGCGGCGGATTGGAAGGCCCGCAATTGGGCCAGGCCCGATGGTCCTGCGCCGATGATTGCAATTCGTTTTTTGGTCATGTTGCCCTCCAAGCTGGTATGGACCAATATTCAGGTATTGGTGCCTTTGGTTCATGCCAGATTGAAGTTGTGGGGGCGGGCTTGTCAATAATTTTTCTTTCCAAGAATAATATTTTCCCATGAACCGCTGGCGCAATGCCGGGAACCTGCTAGAAATTGCTCATGTCAAATTCGAGTTTTGCACAACGTCTGGCCATTCAGAGCGCGTTGCCCCGGTTTTCGGTCGGCATGCGCAAGACGCTGACCATCGGCTTTCTGGCCCCTTTGAGTGGCCCGGTCGAATCGTGGGGCCTACCGGGATTGCAGGGCTGTCGCTTGTGGGTGGATTGGCTCAACCGGGCGGGGGGCGTGCTGATGGGGGGGCGGCGATTCCCGGTGCGGCTCGAATCCTATGATTGCGGATATGACGGGGCGGATGCACTGACCGGGGCGCGGCATCTGGTGCAGGAACATGATGCGGCGCTGGTGATGATGCTGGGGGGCGATTCGTTCACGGAGGTGCGCGATTACTTGATGGGGCAGAAGGTGCTGACCTCGTCCTTGCTGACCAGTGATCTGTCGCCGGACACGCCCTATCTGATTGCGCCGGGCGAATCGCTGCCGATTTACACGGTGACGGCGGTGGAATGGATCGCCAAGAACAGACCCGAGATCAAGACCGTGGCGCTCTGTGCGCAGACCGATGCGTTGGGCCTGCCGGCGCTGGCCGCCTATCGCGCGGCGTTCAAGGCGGTGGGCATCGAGATCATCGAGGAAATTCGGTATGATCCGGGCACGGCATCGGCCCCTGCGGTGGTGGCCCCGATGCTGGCGGCCGCACCCGATATGCTGTGCTGGTGTACAAGCTATACGCCGATGGTGCATGCGATGACGGAATATGCCTATCATCAGGGCTATGCGGGCCAAATCCTGAGCTGTACGGCGGATTGCTATGAGCAGTTGATCGCGCTTACCTCGCCCGAGTTCATGGAAGGCTTCTTGTTCCAGTTTCCCGATTTCGACGATCCGGCGCTGGCGGAAAAGGCGTTTTTCTTTAACCAGCCGCAGGCGTTTTATGACGAATACAACGCGCGGTTTCCGGGCAGCTGGACGGCGGTGAGTTGGGAATATGCCGCGATCCTTGATATCTGGCAATCGGCGGTCGAGCGGGCGGGAACGGTCAATTCAGTCTCGGTTCTGGCGGCGATGCGGCAATTGGGCGAGGTCAACCACGCCTTTGGCCCGGCGCAATGGTGGGGGCAGGATATGTTTGGCCTTGATCACACGCTGATTGGCGATTGGCCGGTGGTGCAAATCCAAGGCGGCAAGGCGCGGATCGTTGGTTTCGGGTCAATCCCCGATTGGCTGGCGCGGCATGAGCCGCTGTTGCGGGCGGAAATGGCGGCCCTTGGCCAGCTTTGGCATCAGCGGCACGGGCAGGGGGCGGGCAAGGCCTGTCTTGAGGCGCGGCTGGTGGTGAGCTGAGGCGGCTGCGCCGTCCTGCGCTCAATCCTCTTGCAGCAGGGTCTTTTGTTCCTCGATCAGGTGCAGCTTGATGTATTCTACGGCGGTTTCCACATCGCGCGAAGAAATCGCGTTGAAAAGCGCGTTATAACGTTTCTGGTAATCCTCGATGCGTTTGGGCGTGAGATGCCGCCGCATCATGGTGGAGCGATGCGTTTGCAAACAGGCCTCGATCGCCAGATCATAGCAGGAGGCAAGCAGGGGATTGCCGGTGCCCGCCGCGATTTTGCGATAGAAATCCTCTTCGCAGGCGACGAATTCGGCGGCGTCGGTGCTGATCGCCTCCATTCGGGTGAGGATGTCGTCGAGCTCCATGATGTCGCGCGGCGTCATGTTGATGACCGCGAGGCGGATCATTTCCGGCTCTAGAATGCCGCGCACGACAAGGTGATCAAGCGGGCTGGTATTTTCGGCAAGCGCGCTGCGGCTGGGGGTGCGGGTGAGTTCGCTTTTGTACGTGACAAAGCTGCCCGATCCGGCACGGCGGCGGATGATGTTGCGCGCCTCAAGCACATCGAGCGCATCGCGCACGGTGTTGCGGGCCACGCCCAATTCCGACGAAAGCGTGCGTTCTGACGGCAGGCGCGCGCCCTCGGGATATTCCTCGGATTTGATGCGGGCAAAGAGGCTGTCGATCACCACCTGCACGGTGGCCCCGACCGAATGGCTGGTGACAAGCTGGGCTGTGGTGCTCTGGTTGGCCATCGTAGCGGGGTCCTTCGTGTGGCGCGGGGGCCGTTTGCAGCAAATCTAGGCGGAACCGGTTCCCTGCACAAGCCGCAGGTCAGCGGCATGGAACCAATTTCGATCCCCTTCCGGACCAGTTTTGCGGGCTGCGGGCGCAGATTGGTCGGATGCCTCTAAAACGACCCAGTTAAAATTCTGAGCAATATGAGAGATTTGGCGGGATAGGCGGGGTAAATTATAACTCTAAGAAACAAATTTTCTTGTGAGTTTCAAATCGCTTTGCTAGCCTTTGCTGGTGAGCCGAAACCAATTTCGGAAACTGGTATAGTCTCTGGGATTGGTAATGAACCAAAACAGGTCGTCCTTGGCTCCGCTCTGCTGCGCGATATCGCGCGGTGCCAACAGTTGGAGGAACGCATGCTTTCCAAATATATCTCTAAGGGGTTCACACGTCGGACCTTTCTGAAAACCTCCGCAGCGGCGACTGCCGCGCTTGGCCTGCCGAAAGTGGCGCTGGCGGCGGGTGAACCGATCAAGATCGGGTTTCTGGCCCCTTTGACGGGGGCTGTGGCGGCCTGGGGCAAGCCGGGCCTTGATGGCTGTATGATCTGGGCCGAGCGGGTCAATGCCGCGGGCGGGATCACGCTGGCGGATGGGGCGCATCCGGTTGAATTCGTGGCCTATGACGAGGAATACGATCCCGCCAAGGCGCGCACCGGGGCAACCAAGCTGATCCGTGAGGATGGCGTGAGCTTTATCATGATGCTGGGTGGCGATCCTTGGCCCGGTGTGCAGCCGGTGGCAGAGCGCACGGGGATGCTCTTTTCCACGTTGCTGCCGTCGGATCTGTCGCCCGATACCAAGACGCTGTTGGCCCCGGCCGAGGTGCATCCCATCTATAACGTGACGGGTGTCGAGTGGCTGGCGCAGAACAAGCCGGAATTGAAGACGGCGGTGATGTGCGCGCAGGATGACGCGCTTGGCCTGCCGTCGGTGGCCACCTATCTTGCGGCCTTTGAGGCGGCAGGGATCGAGATGCTCGATGAACCGCTGCTGTTTGATCCGGCCACCACGGATTTCGCGCCGGTGGTGACGCGGTTGATGGCCAAGAACCCCGATATCATCTGTCTCGACACGTGCTATTCGGATTATGTGCACCCCATCGCAGAGCAACTGTTCCAGCAGAATTTCAAGGGTCAGATCATCAGCTGTACGGCGGATTTCTATGACCAGATGATCGCCAAGACCTCCAAGGAATTCATGGAAGGGTTCATTTTCCAGTTCCCCGATTTCGACGATCCGGCGCTGAATGCCGAGAGCGTGAATTTCCAGGACCCCAACGGATTTTATGCCGAATACAACAAGCGGCATCCCGGTCAGTGGGGCGCGGTAAGCTGGGAATATGCCTCGATCATGGATCTGTGGAAGGTCGCGGCGGAAAAGGCAGGCTCTGCCGATCCCGAGGCGGTGCTGGCGGCAATGAAAGACGGCCCCGGCAACCACGCCTTTGGCGAGGCGGAATGGTGGGGCACCGAGCTTTTTGGTATCGACAATGCGCTGGTCGGCGATTGGCCGGTGGTGGCGATTGAAAACGGCAAGGCCGTGATCAAGGAATTCCGCTCGATCCCCGACTGGTATAGCCGCCATGGCGATCTTTTGATCAAGCATATGCAGGCCTATGGCCAGATGTGGGATCAGCGCGGCTGATGCACGTTCAGGACAGCGCCCGGCACGCGGGCGCTGTTATCCTTCCTCTCTAAAATTCGAGCATTCCGATGATGGAACTCCTGGCGCAGACCGGCCTGAACGCCGTCTATGCAGCAAGCTATATTTCTTTGGTGGCCGTTGGCCTTGTGCTGATCTTTGGCGTGATGGGCGTGATCAATTTCGCCCATGGCGAGTTGTTCATGGCCGGGGCCTATGCGGTGGTGGCGCTTTATGCTGACATGCATCTGCCGTTCTTTGTGGCTGTGCCCATTGGCATGATTTTTGTGGGCATGCTGGGGCTTGTGATGGAGCGCGGGCTGTTTCGACCGCTCAAGGGCAATCCGCTGGGCGGTCTGGTGGCCTCGATCGGGTTTCTGATGATCCTGCAATCGCTGGCGGTGATGGGGTTTGGCGTGCGGATGGAGCATATTCCGCCCGTGACGCAAGAGGTCTGGCGCATATCTGACAAGGTGGGGCTGCCGGTGGCGCGCATCTATGTGATCGTGGCGGCGGTCGTTTTGTTGAGCGCGCTGTGGTATTTCCTCAAGCGGACGCGGTTTGGCTGGGCGCTGCGCGCCTCGGCACAAGACCCGGAGGCGGCGGCGTTGCAGGGGATTTCGATCACGCAAACCGCGCGCATCGCCATGTTCATCGGCGCGGCGCTGGCGGGGGTGGCGGGCGCGCTGACCGCGCCGCTGGTTTCGGTCAACCCGCATATGGGCCATTCGGTGATTGTCACGGCCTTTATCGTCATCATCGTGGGCGGGGTCGGATCCCTGGAGGGGGCAATCATCGCCTCGGTGGTCTATGCCTTTGTCCATACGTTCGTCACCACATTCTCGGATGGGGTGGTGGCCGATATCGTGGGTCTGTCGCTTATGCTGGTGGTGCTGATCGTCAAGCCTACGGGCCTATTCGGGAGTGCGGATCGTGCTTAAGCCGGTGATGTTCCTTTTGGGTGCTGCCGCGCTGATCGCGCTGCCGCATGGCCTGAGTTTCTCGCAACAGGAAATTCTTGTCTTTCTGGTGATCAATATCCTCTTGGTCATGTCCTACCGGTTGCTCACGCTGACTGGCGAATGGTCGCTGGGGCATGTGGTGATCATGGGGGTGGGGGCCTATGCCTCGGCTCTCATGACCAAGAACCTTGGCGTGCCGGTGCCGGTTGGCATGATCCTGGGCGGGGTTACGGCGGCGCTTTTGGCGGTGCTCTTGTCCTTTCCGCTGTTCCGGATGAAGGGGTTTTATTTCCTGATCGGGTCCTTCGCGGCGGGCGAGATCATCCGCCTGATCTGGAAGCGGTTTCGCGAACCCTTCGGCGGTGCCCGTGGCATTTCGGGGATTGATCCGATGCCGGATTTCTCGCTTGGGTTTTACAGTTTCGATTTCTTCGAGCCGGTGTCTTATTACTACTTTGCCGGGACGATTGTTGCTGTCTGCCTCTGGGTGCTGTGGCGGATCGAGAAATCACCCGTGGGCCTGACCTTTCACGCGGTGCATTGGCAAGACAAGCTGGCGCAGGCGTCGGGGGTGAATCTTCGGGCCTATCGCACGCTGGCCTTTGCCATCGCCTCGGGCTTTGCCGGGATCGCGGGGGCGCTTCAGGCGCATTACGTGGGCACGGTGAACCCCAATTCCTTTGACATCGAGGTGATGGTGTTTGTGCTGACATGGGCCATCGTGGGGGGGACGACAACGTTTTACGGCCCCATTCTGGGCTGTGTCCTGCTGACGGTGATCAATGAGGTCGTGCTGCGGGGGATGGGGTTCGAACAGGCGCGGCCGCTATTTTACGGGGCCATCATGATCCTGTCGATCCTGTTTCTTCCCAATGGGTTGGAGAGCATTGTTCAGAAAATCCTGCCGCGCAAAGCCACGGCGAAACCCGATAGAAAGGCCGCAGCATGACCGATTTTCTAGAAATGCGCGGCCTGACCATGCGCTTTGGCGGGTTGATGGCGGTGGATGGGCTGTCGTTCAAAGTGGCGCATGGCAGTATCCATGGGCTGATCGGGCCGAATGGCGCGGGCAAAACCACCACGTTCAACATGATCTCGGGGTTCTATACGCCGACGTCTGGTCAAATCCTGCTCAGGGGCGAGGATATTTCCGGCCTTGCGATGCATGAGGTGGCGCGGCGCGGTGTGGTGCGGACATTCCAGCACTCGACGCTTTTTGCCGAGTTGACGGTGTTGGAAAACGCGCTGGTGGGCACGCATATGCCGTTCCGGCCCAATATCTTTGCCGCGATCATCGGCTGGGACCGCGAGGATCGGCGTGGGGCAGAGGCGCGGGCGCGCGAGGCGCTTGAGTTTTTTGGTTTGGGCGATCTAGCCGACGAGCGGGCCGGGGATCTGTCGCATGGGCATCAGCGCGCTTTGGGGCTGGCGGTGGCCTATGCCAGCCATCCCGATGTGATGCTGCTGGATGAGCCATTCACCGGCATGAACCCCGAGGAGACGCGACAGATGATGGAGCTGATGCGCCGCCTCAAGGCGGATGGGATCACGATCCTTTTGGTGGAGCATGACATGCAGGCGATCATGGGGCTGTGTGATACCATCACCTGCATGAGTTTCGGCAAGTTTCTGGCCGAAGGGGGGCCGGCGGATATCCGGCATCATCCGGCGGTGATCGAGGCCTATCTGGGAGGCGCGCGCCATGTTGCTTGAGATGCGCAAGATCGCCGTCAACTATGGCAAGATCAATGCGATCCGCGATATTTCCATTGCCGTGCCCGAGGGCAAGATCGTGACGATCATCGGCGGCAATGGCGCGGGCAAGACCACGACGCTGCGCGCCATGTCGGGGATGATCCCGATTGTGGCGGGGGAAATCCTGTTTGAGGGGACGCGGATTGATCACCTGCCCGCGCATAAGGTGGTGGCGCATGGCATCGCGCATGTGCCCGAAGGGCGGCGTATCTTCAAGGATATGACGGTTGAGGAAAATCTGCGTACCGGCGCGTTTCTGCGGCGCGACAAGCCCGAGATCGAGCGCGATTTGGAGCAGGTCTATGACCGTTTCCCGCGCCTGCGGGAACGGCGGGTGCAGCGGGCGCAGACCATGTCGGGGGGCGAGCAGCAGATGCTGGCGATTGGCCGGGCGCTGATGTCAAAGCCGCGTTTGTTGCTGATGGATGAGCCGTCGATGGGGCTGGCCCCGGTGATTGTCGAAGAAATCGCGCGGATCATCGAAGAGATCAACGCGCAGGGGCTGTCGGTGGTGCTGGTGGAGCAGAATGCCGAACTGGCGTTGGAACTGGCGCATCATGCCTATGTGTTGGAAACCGGAAACACCGCAATGGAGGGGCCTGCCCATGAGCTTCGTGGAAATGAACATGTTCGCGCCGCGTACCTGGGGCTTTGAGCGCGGCGACGCCGAAATGCAGGTGGCGCGGGCGGCGGGTTGGTCGCGGGCTGATCTGGTCTGGGAACGTCTGACCGAGGCGGGCTGTGCCTGTTATCAGGCGGGCGACCGTTTGGGGGCAGACCGGATGCTGCGGCGGGCCGGATGGGTGGCGCGGCTGTTTTTCAGTGCGCGGGATTTGCGGCGGGCGACAAGCCTTGCCAATCTTGCGGTACTGGCGCGGGATGCCGGGCAGGGCGCGCGGGCGGAGCAGTTGCAAAAGCGGGCGCTGACCCTGTGGCGGACTGCGCCTGAGGTGGCGGGTGGACTGGTGTTCAAGCCGCGCAGCCGCTCGTCCTTGTTTCATCTGCGGATGGAGGCGCTGCACCGCGATACGTTCCACGACAATATGCGCAAGCGCTATCGCGCGATTGCCGCGGACAGTGATCAGGCGTTGCGGCAGTTGCTGGCGGGCGCGCGGCCCGAACGGCCCATCTCTGCGCGGTGGCGGGGGGAAAAGCCGCCGGTGTTCGATGACGGGCGCAAATTTCTGGCCGCCGCGTTGTTGATCTCCGAGGGCTGAGGTTTTTGCATCTGTGAAGGCCGAGGAAAGCGGCGGGTCAGTGCCCGCCGCCAAGCACGCCAATGGCGGTAAAGACGCCCAGCACCGCCAGCCATTGCGAGCCGCGCAGGCGTTCGCGCAGGAAGATGGCCGCAAAGAGCACGGTGATCACGCCAAAGGTCGAGGCGCCGATGGCGGCGAATTCGGGCCGCGCGGTCTGACCTGCGCCAATCACGCAGCCGATGGCCAGCGCGTCGAGTGTGCCCATCAAGATAAGCAGCGGCGTGTGGCGGCGGGTGAGGGCGAGAGGCGCACGCAGCGCGAGCGCAAAGCCCAACACCACCACAAGGGCGGCGGCGCGGGTCGGGGCCAAGAGCAGCAATTCGCCGCCCGTCGCCGTGGCCTTGTGCCCGATGGCGAAGGTCAGGGCAAAGCCCACGGCGGCCAGCAGCGACCAGGCGATGGCGGGCAGGGGGCTTGGGGCCTCGGCATGGTCGTGACCGGCATCGCTCTGGGCAATATAGGCCACGCCGCAGATGATGAGGCCGACCATGATCCATTCGAGCGCTGTCGTGGGCGCGCCATTGAGGCTGGCCCAGCCCACCGAGAGAATCGGATAGGCCCCGATCACCGGCGCCACCAGCCGCACCGGGCCGATAGAAAAGGCGCGGTAGAGCGCGGTGCCGCCCACGCCAAAGCAAAGACCAGCCAAAACCGCCAAGCCGATGTCGCCCCCCTCGGGCGCGTGCAGCCCCGCATAGGCGCTGATCGGTGTCACGATGATAAGGCCGAAGGCCAGAACCCAGACGAGCGGCGCGAAAATGCCATTGTTTTGGCTGACATAACGCACGCAAACATCATGGGTGCCCCAAGCGAGGGCTGCGACAAGCCCCAAGATCAACGCAGTCATTTTAGGTCTGGTCCTTTGTCGAGGGCTGACAATTCTGGCTCTGGTTCGGGTTTCATGTTGCTGGCAAGGCTGGCTTGCGATATTCTTATTGTTAAATAAATATTCCGCTTATGCAAATAGCTTGCAGGGAAAAAGGAGGTCCGAGGTGTTGGAAACGCGCTATCCCGAGGTTCAGGCGGGGCCGCCCCGGCCAAGTGTGATTGTCGAGCCGTGGGTGTTTGCGTTGCCTCCTGGGACGGAACGCTATGTGGTCGACGGCGCGGGTGCAATCCTAATCCGGATCGAAGCGGGAGATCGCCTGCGGGTGGTGAATACCGAAGGCGGGCAACGCTGTGAGATCGTGGCGGCGGGGCCGGATGGGACGGTTGATCCCGGTATTCTGGGCGAGGCGGGCACGGGCGATGCGGCTGGGCTGAAGGCCTTGCTTGCCGGGTCCGAGACATCATTGCGCGGTTTGCGCATGGGCCTTGAGGCGCGCGGCATGGATCTGGCGCGGGTGCGGTCGGTGGATGTGTTTGACAGCATGAGCCCGGCCGGGGATGCGGCGGAATTCACCGTGCTGCGCGACGGGGTGGCGGTGATCGCGGCCCCCGGCGGGATCATGGATTTCGCAGCGCAGGATACCGCGACGCCGCTTACCGTTTGGGTAACGCGTGCCAAGCTGAAATCCGCTGCGCGCTTTGAATTGCCCGATCCGCTGGCCGATCCGGTGACGGATTTGCGGGTGCATTCGGCCACGGCTGAGGCCTATTTCGTAAAAGCCGGGGATTATATCCAGATCCTTGATGTGGACGGGCGGCAATGCACCGATTTCCAGTGTTTTGCCGCGCGCAAGCTGGACAAGGGCATCGAGCATGCGCTGGATGTGACCACGACCCGCACGCTGATGGGCCATGCCTATCCGATGCCGGGGCTGCATGCGAAATACTATGATCAGGATATGTTGCCGCTGGTCGAGGTGGTGCAGGACACGGTCGGGCGGCATGATGCCTTTGCTCTGGCCTGTGCGGCGAAATATTACGACGATATCGGCTATCCGGGGCATGTGAACTGTTCGGATAATTTCAACGGCGCTTTGGCCCCGCATGGGGTGACGGGGCGCGCGGGCTGGATGGCGATCAATTTCTTCTTCAACACCGGCATTGACGCGCATGGGGTGCTGTATACAGACGAGCCTTGGACGCGGCCGGGGGACTATGTGCTGCTTCGCGCCTTGACGGATCTTGTGTGCGTGAGTTCGGCCTGTCCGGATGACACCACCGCCGCAAATGGCTGGAATCCCACGGATATCCATGTGCGCACCTATAGCGGCAAGGAAACCTTTCAAAGATCGGTGGCCTATCGGCCCACCCCCGACGCGGAGCCAAAAATGACCAAACAGACAGGATTTCACCCGTGTTTCGCGCGGTTTACCGAGAATTTCATCGAGTATAACGGTTTCTGGCTGGCTAGTGCCATGTCGAGCGCCGGGCCGATCGAGGAATATCACGCCTGCCGCCAGAAATCCGTGGTGCTGGACCTGAGCGCGCTGCGCAAGTTCGAGATCACCGGGCCGGATAGCGAGGCGCTGTGTCAGTATGTCTTTACCCGCGATATCAAGAAACTGCCGGTGGGCGGCGTGGTCTATACCGCGATGTGCTATCCGCATGGGGGCATGATCGACGACGGCACGGTGTTCCGCCTTGGGCAGGACAATTTCCGCTGGATTGGCGGCAGTGATTATGGTGGCGAATGGCTGCGCGAAAAGGCGCAGGAACTGGGGCTGAAGGTGCTGGTGCGCTCGTCCACCGATATGCAGCACAATATCGCCGTGCAGGGGCCGGAGAGCCGCGATCTTTTGAAAAAGGTGATCTGGACCGCGCCGCATCAGCCCAAGTTTGAAGAGCTGGGCTGGTTCCGCTTCGCGCCCGCGCGCATTGGCGATCACGACGGCGTGCCTGTGGTGGTGTCGCGCACCGGCTATACGGGCGAGTTGGGCTATGAGATTTTCTGTCACCCCAAACATGCGGTCGAGGTCTTTGATGCGGTCTGGGCGGCGGGCAAGGATCACGGGCTGACGCCCATGGGCCTGCAAGCGTTGGATATGGTGCGGATCGAGGCGGGGCTGATCTTTGCCGGCTATGATTTCAGCGATCAGACCGATCCGTTCGAGGCGGGGATCGGGTTTACCGTGCCGTTGAAATCAAAACCGGATGATTTCATCGGGCGCAAGGCGCTTATTCGGCGCAAGGAACATCCGGCGCGGGTGTTGGTGGGCTTGGATATCGACAGCAATGTGGCTGTGGGCCATGGCGATTGTGTTCATATCGGTCGGGCGCAGATTGGTGAGGTGACATCCTCGATGCGGTCGCCGCTTTTGGGCAAGAATATCGCCTTGGCGCGGCTTGATGTGGCGCATCATGCGGTGGGCACAGCCGTTGAGATCGGCAAGCTTGACGGGCAGCAGAAACGTTTGCCCGCGCAGGTGGTGCCCTTTGCCCATTACGATCCGCAAAAGACCAAACCGCGCTCTTGATTTCGGTCAAGGCAGGCGGCGTGCAGGGTTGCAAGAGTGGGGACCATGAGCACAGCCCTTGACGATATTGGCGGCGAAGCGCGACTGCGGGATCTGGTTCGGACGTTCTACGACCGGATGGAGCAGGACCCTGCGGTCTACGCGCTGCACCGGCTGCATTTTCGCGGTCATGGTCTGGAGCATACGCGCCAGACGCAGTTTGAATTCCTGTCGGGGTTTCTGGGGGGACGTGCGTATTATCGCGAGCGGTTCGGGCATATGGACCTGCGCGAGATTCACGCGCATGTGCCGATCCGGCAGGCGGATGTGACCATGTGGCTGGAGACATTCGACGCGGCGTTGCGCGCTGAGGGTATGGAAGGGCCGGTGGTCGAGCGATTTCGCGCGGTCTTGCACCGTGCGGCGCATATGCTGATCAACACAGTGCCGGATTGGCGGGAAGAGGCTGGTCACCTGGGGCAGGAGTGCCCGGTGTCGGGGGCGTGAGGGGCGCGTGGCTAAGTTGTGAGCCGCGCGGTCGCTGGGCCGGGGACTAGCGAAGCAACGGCGTAAACTGGCACTTAATCCCAGCAACGTCTGTCTAACGTGACAGTATGGTGTTTCGTCTCAAAATCGCTAGGCCGCGGGACGGCCCAGCGATCCGCGCGGCGGCGCGTTCCGCGCCTTGTTCCGCGCGGGAACACACAGCACGTGTAAAACCCAATTGCGTAGTTCGCGCGCGCAACTCAAACAAAAATGGCCCGCGCAATCTCTTGCGCGGGCCAATTGTCCGACGTGTCACGCCCTCAGATATCAAGCGTGTTGTCGCGTTCCCATTTGGTGAAATGGCTGACAAAGGAATTCCATTCCTGGCGCTTCAGCTTGAGATAGGCGGCGGAGAAATCTTCGCCCATGGTCGCTTTGAGCTCTTTGTCTTTGTCATATTCGCGCAGCGCGTCGAGCATGTTGAGCGGCAGTTTGGGCGCGCCGCGCACCTTGTGACCGTCGGCATACATATCAATATCGTGACGCTTGCCGGGATCAGCCTTGGAGCGGATGCCCGAGAGGCCCGCCGCGATGATCACGGCCTGCAAGAGATAGGGATTGACCGCGCCATCGGGCAGGCGCAGCTCGAACCGGCCGGGGCCGGGGACGCGCACCATATGGGTGCGGTTGTTGCCGGTCCATGTGACCGAGTTGGGCGCCCATGTGGCACCTGAAATGGTGCGGGGCGCGTTGATACGTTTGTAGCTGTTGACGGTCGGGTTGGTGATCGCCGCAAGCGCGCTGGCATGTTTCATGATGCCGCCCAAGAAATGCTTGCCGCGCTCTGACAGGCCGACTTCGCCGGTCTGGCCTTCGCCTTTGCCTGCAAAGACGTTGGTCTTGGCCTGTTTGCCGGGGCCATCCCAAACCGAGATATGCGCGTGACAGCCATTGCCGGTCATGCCTTCGATCGGTTTGGGCATGAAGGTGGCGCGGAAGCCGTGCTTTTCCGCAACGGATTTGGTCATGAATTTGAAGAAGGAATGTTTGTCGGCTGTGTCCAGCGCGTCGTCATATTTCCAGTTCATCTCGAACTGGCCATTCGCGTCTTCGTGGTCGTTCTGGTAGGGTTCCCAGCCAAGTTCCAGCATATAATCGCAGATTTCGCGCACCACGTCATAGCGCCGCATCACGGCCTGCTGGTCATAGCAGGGCTTGCCGCTGGTATCGAAGGGATCGCTGATCTGATCGCCCTCGGGGGTCAGCAGGAAGAATTCGGCCTCGATGCCGGTTTTGACATGCATGCCTTCGGCTGCGGCCTCGGCAATGAGGCGGCGCAGTACGTTGCGCGGCGCTTGGGGCAGGTCTTTGCCGTCCATGACGCAGTTGGCGGCGACCCATGCCACATCGCGTTGCCACGGCAGTTGGATGACCGACGCGGGGTCTGGCACGGCCAGCATGTCGGGATGCGCGGGCGTCAGATCAAGCCAGGTGGCAAAGCCTGCAAAACCGGCACCGTCCTCTTGCATGTCGGCAATCGCCTCTGCCGGCACCAGCTTGGCGCGCTGTCCACCGAACAGATCGGTGTAGGAAATCATGAAGTATTTTACGCCCTTGTCCTTGGCAAATTTCGCCAGATCACTGGTCATTTTTTCGGTCCCTGTTGTCATGTGTTATCGGATGTTGGCGGGCGTGGCCCGTGGGGCCACGCCTGGCGGAGGATCAGAAGCTGGTGCCGGGTTTGCCGGGCCACCAATCGGTGCCGGCGAGCGGCACCTTTGCCATGGCGGCGGCCTCCATCGTCACGGCGCACAGATCCTCTGGTTCGAGATTGTGCAGGTGGCTTTTGCCGCAGGCGCGCGCGATGGTCTGCGCCTCGAGCGTCATCACCTTGAGATAGTTGTTGAGGCGGCGGCCCCCTTCGATGGGGTCGAAACGCTTCATCAACTCGGGGTCTTGGGTGGTGATGCCTGCGGGGTCTTTGCCTTCGTGCCAGTCGTCATAGGCACCTGCGGTGGTGCCCAGCTTGTTATACTCGGACTCCCACTTGGGGTCATTGTCGCCAAGCGCGATCAGGGCCGCCGTGCCGATGGCCACCGCATCCGCGCCAAGCGCCATGCATTTGGCCACATCGGCCCCGGTGCGGATGCCGCCAGAGACGATCAACTGCACTTCGCGGTGCATGCCGAGATCTTGGAGCGCGCGCACCGCCTCGCGGATACAGGCGAGGATGGGCTGGCCCACATGTTCGATGAACACGTCCTGCGTGGCCGCTGTGCCGCCTTGCATCCCATCGAGGACGACCACATCGGCCCCCGCCTTGACCGCGAGCGTGGTGTCGAAATAAGGGCGTGCACCGCCGACCTTGATATAGATCGGCACCCGCCAGCCGGTGATTTCACGCAGTTCCAGCAGTTTGATTTCCAGATCGTCGGGGCCGGTCCAGTCGGGGTGACGGCAAGCCGAGCGCTGGTCGATCCCCTTGGGCAGGTTGCGCATCTGCGCGACGCGGTCCGAGATTTTCTGACCCAAGAGCATGCCGCCGCCGCCGGGTTTGGCCCCTTGGCCCACCACCACTTCGATTGCATCGGCGCGGCGCAGGTCGTCGGGGTTCATGCCATAGCGCGAGGGCAGATATTGATAGACCAGTTTCTTGGAATGGCCGCGCTCTTCGGGTGTCATGCCGCCGTCGCCGGTGGTGGTCGAGGTGCCTGCCAGCGTCGCCCCACGCCCAAGCGCCTCTTTGGCGGGGCCAGAGAGCGCGCCAAAGCTCATGCCCGCGATGGTGACCGGGATGTCGAGATGAATGGGGTTTTTGGCAAAGCGGGTGCCCAGGGTCACCGAGGTATCGCAGCGCTCGCGGTATCCCTCGAGCGGGTAGCGCGAGATGGACGCGCCCAAGAAGAGCAGGTCATCGAAATGCGGCACCTTGCGCTTGGCACCGCCGCCGCGAATGTCATAGATGCCGGTGGCCGCCGCACGCCGGATTTCGGCGTTGATCGACTGCGTGAAGGTTGCCGATTGGATCGGCTGGGTGCGCGGAGCGCCGTGGGTCTCGTCTTTCATGGTCTGAGCCCTCAGTATGCGTTGTCAGGTTTGAAGTTATAAAGCTGGCGAGCCGAGCCGTAGCGCTTGAACTCTTCTGGTTTGGCGTCACAGCCGCCACGTTCCAGCAACTCGGCAAGAAGGTCGAGATGTTCGGGGCGCATCTCTTTCTCGATACAGTCCGCACCAAGCGATTTCACGGAACCGCGCACGAACAAGCGCGCCTCATAGAGGCTGTCGCCAAGCGCGTCGCCCGCATCGCCGCAGACCACGAGATTGCCGGATTGCGCCATGAAGGCGGACATATGGCCGATGTTGCCATGCACGATGATGTCGATACCCTTCATCGAGATACCGCAGCGCGACGAGGCATTGCCCTTGATGACAAGCGTGCCGCCATTGCCGGTGGCCCCGGCATATTGGCTGGCGTCGCCCTCGACGATCACGGTGCCGCTCATCATGTTTTCGGCAACACCCGGACCGGCAGAGCCATGCACATGCACGGTCGCCTGTTTGTTCATGCCGGCACAATAGTAGCCGGTCGAGCCCATGACATGCACCTCGATAGGGGCGTCGAGCCCGACGGCGATGGCATGGCTGCCGCGCGGATTGATGATATCCCAACCGGTTTGGTTGGTTTCATTGGCCTGGGCCTGAAGGGTGGCATTGAGGCTGCGCAGCCCATCGGCTGCTAGGTCGAATGTCTGCATGTCAGTGCTTCCAGAAATAGACGGTTGCGGGCTCGGGTTCCCAGACGCGGGCCTGTTCGATGCCCGGCAGGTTGACGAGGGCGCGATATTCGCTGCCGAAGGCCACGTATTGATCGGTCTCGGCCATGACGGCGGGCTTGCAGGCGATGGGATCGCGGACCACGCCAAACCCATCTTCGGTGCCGACCACGAAGGTGAAAAAGCCATCGAGATCGACCAGCGAGCTTTCCAGCGCTTCGCCCAGCGTTGCGCCTTCGCGCATTTTCCATGTGAGATAGGCGGCGGCAACCTCGGTGTCGTTCTGGGTCTCGATCCGCACGCCTTCACGCAGCAGTTTGCGGCGCAGGGAGTTGTGGTTGGAGAGCGACCCGTTGTGCACAAGGCATTGATCAGCCCCGGTGTTGAAGGGGTGCGCGCCCATCGTGGTCACAGCCGACTCGGTGGCCATGCGGGTATGGCCGATGCCATGGGTGCCGCTCATTGCGGAAATCTCAAAGCGGGCGGCCACGTCTTTGGGCAGGCCCACCTCTTTGTAAATCTCGATGCTTTCGCCTGCGGACATGACGCGCACACCGGGCACGAGGCGCTCGAGCGCTGCACGGGTGTCGGCGGCCTTGTCGGCGGGGAAATCCAGCACCGCATGGGTATCCTTGCGGGTCAGGGTGACCGGTGCGCCCAATTCGGACGACAGGCGTTCTGCCAGACCGTCGAAATCGCGGGCAGCGGTATCCGACTGGATGGTCAGTTTGGCATGGCCCGCCTGAGGCGCACCATAGATGGCGATCCCGGCACTGTCGGGGCCACGGTCCGTCATGGTGATCAACATATCCGTCAGCATGCTGCCAAGCTGGGGTTCAAGTGCTTTGTCTTTCAGGAAAAGTCCGACAATCCCGCACATTCGCGTTTGCTCCACTTTAGTGATTCTGCCCCGTGGGGCCCTTCAGTCCGAGGCTAACATCGGGCTCCGGTGACTGCAACTCAAATGAATAAAAGTTTCCTGTAAGTATTTGCGCGGGCAGCTGTCGCCCGCGCAAATCAGAGCAGGATCAGTAGCGTTCGAGATGTTTGCGGATCTTTTCAGGATCGCCCATCTTGCGCGCTTCTTCCAGATGTTCGCCCTCGCGGACAAATTGAATGCGGTGCCATGCGAGCCAGAAGATCACACCCGCCACGACCATCGGGATTTCATACCCTTGGAAGGGGTAGATGGGCCCAACTTCGGCAAGATCAACTGCCCAGGATTCGTATCCGATTGTAGACATGTGCCTTATCCTTATTCTGCGGGGGTTGGTTTGGTGTTGAGATAGGCCTTGTCGGCCTCGATGACCTGAACAATGGCATCCTCATAGGCGTGGTGTTCTGCGTAATCGAGACCCTGCAATTCGACTTCGACCGGGATGCGCAGCACGCCAGCGGCGGCCTGCATCTTGGCCACGATGAAGGCGGGCAGGAAGCCCAGACAGAAGAACATGATCACCGCACCAAGGGTCTGACCCAGCGGGTTGATTGTCGCGTAGCCCTCAAACGGAGAGGAGGGTGCGCCCCAGAGCAGGAAGCCCGCGATGATCAGGCCGACCACGCCGGAATACCCGTGCACGGCAACAGCGCCCACAGCATCGTCAAGCTTGAAGCGACGCTCGACCCAGAAGTGCAGTTTGTAGACGATCACAACACCGACCGCACCGACCAGCATGGCCTGAACCGGATGATAGAGGTCATTACCTGCCGAGGCCGTAATGATCCCGGCAAGACCGCCCGAAAACGTCCAGAAGGCATCGCCCTTGGACACCACATAGGCCGCCATCAGACCGCCCGAGAGCGACATCAGGAAGTTGAAGGTGATGGCCGACAGCGAGGTGGGCGCGAGGTAGATATTTGTGGCTGTCCAGGTGGTGCCGGTGATCTGGCCGCCAATGACTTCGGGCGAGATGAGCGGCACGTTGCAGGCGGCATAAAAGCCCCAGAAGCCGGTATAGATCAGGAAAATCCCGATGGTCAGCATCCAAGGGTTATGCGGCGGGATATCCCGCGGGGTGCCGTCGGCTGCGAATTTGCCGATCCGTGGACCCAGCACCATGATCACACCCAGAGCATAGCCGCCCGCGATGGCATGGATCACGCCAGACGCGTAGGCGTCATGGTAGCCCAGATACTTGACCATCCAGCCGTCATAGTGCCAGCCCCAGGCCGCGTCGATGATCCACCAGACCGAGCCGATCAGAACCGCATGCACCCAGAGCGCCGAGGAGCGAATCCGCTCGATCACCGAGCCGGACACGATCGAAGCGGCGGTCCAGGAAAACAGCAGGAAGGCCGCCCAGAACACACCGGTGATCCGGTCGTCAAGGTTGGTGGCCATGTTCGGTGACCATGGCAAATTGGCACTCGCCATTTCATGATTCAGGCCGCCAAAGAAGGGGAACATCGGGAAGGCCCAATAAATCCACCAGCCGAAAAAGAAGAAGGTCACGGTAACGAGGGGAATCACCATCACGTTTTTCATCAGCGTATGCATGTGGTTGCGGCGGCGGCTGGCGCCCACCTCATACATGCAAAACCCAACGTGGATCAGAAACATGAAAACGACCGTCACCCAATAGTAAAATTCGGTGAAGATGGTCGTCAACGCATCAAGGTTGCCGTTCATCGCACTCTCCCTGTTGTGCAGTTTGTTGTTTTATTGGTGGTGAAAACTTTTTCTTCTAAGGGAGACAAAGATTTCTCGCTCTGTCAACCAGTTTGAATCGAAGTGTCGCTCACTTGGCGTGACCACCGGTATTTGCGCATACAGCAAAAATATATTCCCGTCAGGAAAATAATCTGCATAGAAGTATTGATTTTTGCTGCGATCTGCGTCTGAATATCGCCAAACACAACACCGACAGGGAGGCTGACATGGCCATTATCTACAGAACATCTGCGCTCGCACCGCGTCATACTGAGATCGGTGGCGAGCTGACCGACTGGAATGGCATGGGCACCGCATGGTTCTATGACCACACGGATGAGCGCGCCGAGGCGGATTATCTGGCAGTCCGCACCAAGGCGGGGCTGATGGATGTGTCGGGCCTCAAGAAAGTGCACATCGTCGGGCCGCATGCCGCCGCCGTGATCGACCGTGCCACCACGCGCAATGTCGACAAGATCATGCCGGGGCGTGCGGTTTATGCGTGCATGCTGAATGATGCGGGCAAGTTCATCGACGATTGCGTGATTTACCGCCTGTCGGTCAATCATTGGATGGTGGTGCATGGCACCGGCACCGGCCACGAAACGCTGGCGATGGCCGCCTATGGCAAGAATGTCGCCATGCTGTTTGACGACGACCTGCACGATATGTCGCTGCAAGGGCCGGTCGCGGTGGATTTCCTTGAAAAACACGTGCCGGGCATTCGCAATCTGGCCTATTTCGGCATTCTGCAAACCAAGCTGTTTGATCTGCCGGTGATGATCTCGCGCACCGGATATACCGGCGAGCGCGGCTATGAGATTTTCTGTCAGGGCCGGCATGCGATCCAGATTTGGGATCGGATTCTGGAAGAGGGCAAGGACATGGGCATCGTGCCGGTGCAATTCTCGACCCTCGATCTCTTGCGCACGGAAAGCTACCTGCTGTTCTATCCGGGTGACAATTCCGAGACCTTCCCGTTCAAGGACGATCTGTGCGGCGATACGCTGTGGGAGCTGGGGCTTGATTTCACCGTCTCGCCGGGCAAGACCGGGTTCCGCGGCTCGGAAAACCACTATGCGCTGAAGGGAAAAGAGCGTTTCAAAATCTACGGCGTGCGGCTTGAGGGCAAGCGCGCGGCGGATATGGGCGCGCCGCTGCTCAAGGATGGCGAGGTTGTCGGTGTGGTGACCTTTGGTCTGAATTCAAACCTCAACGGGTATAACGTGGGGATCGCGCGGATGCCGGTTGACTGCGCTGTGCCGGGCACCAAGATGAGCGTGCGCTATGCGGATGGCACCGAGGTCGGTTGCGTGGCCGAGGAGATGCCGTTCTATGACAAGGACAAGCTGATCCGCGCGGCCAAGGGGTAACCCCTTGGCCCACGGGCCTTTGGCTCTAATGACGCGAAAGGGAGCAGACGCGAAGATGTCGAAATTCCAGTTTCCGGAGAGTATCGCCAGCCGCCCGGTCTATGGCACATTGGCCCCGCGACCGGGCAAGGCGCATCTGATGATCGCCGATGCCGAGGGGGCTGAGGCGCTGTTGGATCTGGCCGCGCAAGATGCGGGGCTGATGGCCAAGACGCATGTCCTTTATATCCCCAAGGGCACGGGCGAGACCTATGTGGACAAGCTGCGCGCGGCGGGTCCGGCGCAGCTTTATGTCGGGCCAAGCTATGCCGCTTCGGTGCCGCGGCTGCGGCGGGTGTTGTCGGATGCGCATATGGGCTTGCAGGTCTATCTTGCGGGGACAGAGGGGCTGATGGGGCAGGCAATGAATGAGGCGGTGACGGCGGGTATTCCGCATAGCGCCATTCAGACCGAGCATCGCGGCTCCACCGCACGGCGCATGCAATGTGTGCATTGCAAGGGGATCACAGAGGATGTGACCACCGATCCCTTTGTGTGTTCGCATTGCGGCCTCAACCTCTTTGTGCGCGATCACTATTCGCGCCGGTTGGCAGCCTTTCAGGGCGTGTGCATCGATGCCGAAGACCCCGGCAATATCCCCCCTGCAAAGGAGATTTATTCATGAGCGCCGCCCCCCAAAAGGCCCGCGCCGGGGCTGAAAAGATCGAGGTGGTTGTCGCCGCCGTGGTGCCGGTGAATGAGCTGGTGACGCGGTTTGAATTTCGCCGCCCGGACGGGGCGGAGTTTCCGCCGTTTTCGGCGGGCGCCCATACGGTCGTGGAAATGCACGACGAGGGGCGCACGCGGCTTAACCCCTATTCGCTGATGTCTGATCCCGGTGATCGTTCCCTTTATGCCATTTCGGTGCGGCGCGATGACGAGGGGCGGGGTGGCTCGCTCTATATGCATCGCCATGTCAAACCGGGTGATGCGATGACCATTACCTATCCGGTCAACCTTTTCCCGCTGGATTTGCGGGCGCGCAAGCATGTGTTCTTTGCCGGTGGCATCGGCATCACGCCATTCATGGCGATGATCGCGCAGTTGGAGCAATCGAATGGCAATTGGGAATTGCATTATGCCTGCCGCAGCGCCGCACTTGGCACTTATGCCGATGAGTTGCGGGGAAAGTATCCCAACAAGGCGCATGTCTATTACGACGATCAGGAGCAGGCGATTCCGCTCGATGATCTCTTGAGCGGGCAACCTTTGGGCACGCATATCTATGTCTGTGGTCCCAAGGGGATGATCACTTGGGTCAAGACCCGTGCCGCTGCCCTTGGCTGGCCCGAAGAGGCGGTGCATTCCGAGGAATTCCTTGCGCCGCAACCCGGTGCGCCGTTTGAAGTGCGGCTGTGCAAATCCGATCTGGTCATTCAGGTGGGCGAACACGAAAGCCTGCTCGAGGCGATCGAGCGGGCCGGGGTTGATGCGCCGTTCCTCTGTCGCGGCGGGGCCTGCGGCCAATGCGAGACCGATGTGGTCGAGGTGGACGGCGAAATCGTGCACCGCGATCACTGGCTGGACGAGGCCGATCATGCCAGCGGCAAGAAAATCATGCCTTGCGTCAGCCGTTTCATCGGCAAGACGCTGGTTCTGGACCGATAAGGAGCCACGCGAGATGACCATTCAGTTCAATAACGAGACCTTCCGCGACGATTATTCGTTCCGCAATTCGGCTTGGGCGATCAAGCGGTTCCCGTTCCCGTTCCACGAAGACAGCTATATGTATTCGGTCAATATGGAGCAGCATCGCGGCGGGCCTGCGGGCTCGGTCTATGAAAAGCGGTTCGATGTCGACGAGCATTACCTGTCAGAGATGCGCGACCGGGCACTGGTGCTGGCCGATGATCCGCTGCGCTGTCAATCTTTGCCGCATATGACGCTGGCCGGGTGGGACGTGCTCGAGCTTATCATGACCTGCAAGGCCGAGGATTACCCCGACCTCTTTGAACTGCACCGCGATGGCAACCGCTGGCGCTGGATCAACAAGCCGATGGGGATCGACCACAGTTTCACCTTTCTTGACCCAACCACGCTGCCCTGCGGCCCATTGGAATATATCACCCGCCAGACGCAGGGCGATTTCGCGGTACTCGATCAGCGCGACGAGATGCTGTGGATGGATGCCGGGATGGTCACGACACAGGCGGATTGGTCGCTTGATTTCGATATCGGCATGAATTTCTTTGAATGGCACGCGCCGGTGCCCTTGGCGCATGAGATGGGAATTTTCCAGCGCGCGCTGAAATTCCTGCTTAATGTGCAGCAAGGCGCGCCCGCGCGGCGGCTGAACTGGACGATGACGGTTAATCCGCTCTTGGATACCAGCCCCGAGAATTACCACAAATGGGGCGTGCAAAAGACCACGCTGACGCCTGAAAACATCGGCGCTAAACAGCATTTGCGGGTGGAGTTGCAGACGTTTTTCCGGCTGCCGCGGTCCAATGCGCTGCTGTTTCCGATCCGGTGCTATCTGATTGCGTTTCAGGATGTTGTCAGCGTGCCGAAATGGGGCCGCCGGTTGCACCGTGTGGTGCGCGATCTGCCCGAGGAACTGGCGACCTATAAGGGGTTCATCGCCAATCGCCCGATGATGATCGAGTATCTGAGCCAGTATGACGATGGCCTGCCCACCAGCCCCGGTATCTGGCCAGATCTGGAGACAGAGCCGCCATTGCAGAAATGAGGGGGTGTGGTGGCTGTTGCCAAGGGTGCCCCAATTCCCTGCGCGGATCGCCGGGCCGTCCTGCGGCCTAGCGAACCGCGGACCTCATCGTTTGCGGTTAAGGCAAGCAATCGTTCCCCCAAGCCTTAGCTTTTCTGTGGATAGCTGATGATTGACAGATACCGGATCGGGAAACGGATCAACTGGTCCGGCCCGTGCGGGGCGTCGGCATCAAAAAACAGGGTATCGCCGGGGGTAAGGTGATAGGTCTCGTTGCCATGGCGATAGCCGACTTCGCCGTCGAGCATGTAGATCATCTCGATCCCCTCATGCTGAAAGGTCTTGAACGTGTCGGATTCGGAGTTGAGTTCAATCAGATAGGGCTCGACCATAACGCCGCTGCTGTTCGATCCGATGTGACCCAAGAGATTGTATTGATGTCCCGCGCGGGTGCCGGCGCGCTCGATCTCGACGCCTTGGCCCGCCTTGGTATGCACCGCCTCGCGGCGTTCTTCGTATTCCTTGAAAAACGCGGTCAGCGGCACCGAAAGCGCATGGGCCAGTGTTTGCAGCGTGGTCAGCGAGGGCGAGGTGTTGCCGTTCTCGATCTTGGAGAGCATGCCGATGGAAAGTTCGGTCATGTTCGAAAGCTCGGCCACGGTGATGTTCTGTTTCTTGCGATAGGCGCGCACCTCGCGGCCGATGGCAACCTCAAGCACTTTTTCACGCTCGTCGCGCAGCTTATGAGGGTCCTGAGTCAGTTTGACCAATTTCGCGGGTTCCATGATGCTCATTGTTTTCCTCTCAGATTTAGGCCGGGCGGATCGAAAATGCCAGAATGTCTATTTTACCTTATGCTCTTCACCATATTGCATAATTTTTTCCCAAGTGGAAAATGTTACGTAGAGGCAAAAGCGCTAAGGGCAAAAGGCCGACCGAGATGACACAGCGCGTGATCCGAATAGGGTTCCTGATCTTTCCGGGGTTTCCGATGTCATGCCTGACCTCGGTGATCGAGCCGTTGCGCGCGGCCAATGAAATCTCGGGGCATCGCACATTTGCCTGGGATTTGGTGGCTGAAGGCGCGGAGCGCGTCATGTCGAGCGCGGGCATCGGGTTTGAGCCCGGTCGGCGGCTGTCCGAGACCGACGATTGCGATTACCTGCTGCTGCTGTCGGCCCCCACCAGCCGGTTTGCCGATGCACGCTCTGCGGCGCATCTGCGACGCATGGCGCGGCATGGCACGGTGCTGGGGGCGATCAGTGGGGGTGTCTTCCCGCTCTTGCGCAGCGGGGCGGTGGCGGATGTCGCGCTATCGGTGCATTGGTGCTATGAGGCGGCCTTTCTGGCGGAGTTTCCCGGCGTTCCGGCCTCGGATCAGGTGATCGAGATCACGCCACGCTGTGTCACCGCCTCAGGCGCGGCGGCGGCGTTTGATCTGGCGCTGCATATGGTCGACACAGCGCTAGGGGCGGGCATTGCCACCGAAGTGGCCTGTTGGTTCCAGCATCCGATGATGCGCAAGGCGGGCGTGCAGCAAATGGTGCCGGTGCTGGGCGAGGGGGCGCGGGCCACCGATCTGCCGCCGATGGTGGCGCGGGCGATTGATCTGATGGCGCAGCATATGGCGGCCCCGCTGTCGATGGCCGAGGTGGCCGAAGATCTGGGCATCACCCCTCGGCATCTGGAGCGCAGTTTCAAGCGCGCGACAGGCCAGAACCCGACCAATTATTTCCGCGCCATGCGGATGAAGGCGGCGCGGCAGATCGTGATGTATTCCAACGACACAATGGCGCAGATCGCCGAGGCCGTGGGCTATGCCAGTTCCAAGGTGTTGGTGCGGCATTACCGTGATGCCTTTGGCATTTCACCGCGCGAGGATCGGCAGCGGATCAACCTGACGCGGGTCAAAGGCAATCTGCCGGTGCCCTCGGTCTGATGGCCAAGGCGCGGTGCGCCCTATCTCAACCACACCCGTCCCGGGCTTGGCCCGGGACCTCGCCGAGATGGGGAAGAGGCGCCGGGGCGATGTGATAGCGATCAGGTGCAATGTGGCCTAGCGGCGCAATCCCGTGCCGATCTGGTTCAGAATCGCCTCGATGGCGCTGTCGGGCGCGTCACCGGCACCGGAAACCCGCGCCTTGATGGCGTCAAACCGTGCGCGGAGCGCGATTTTTTCGGACCCTTGGCAATCGTTCCACGGTCTGCCCTGCAGGCCCATCACAAGGGCATAGTAGCCGATGAAGTGCGGGGCTGTGCCGTTGCGCAAAAGCGCCTCATAGGCGGCATCGGCCCCCATGGCGCGCAGGCTGTCGGCGTCGTGGATACCCGCGCGGGCATAGCCTGCGTCCGAGGCGGGGCCGAGATTGCGGATGGACGAGACAGGAGCGGGCATCGGTGGCAATCCGTTGAACTGGTAGGCCCGGAGGGACTCGAACCCCCAACCAAAGCGTTATGAGCGCTCTGCTCTAACCAATTGAGCTACAGGCCCGACCTGAGGCAACTGGTAAGCTGGAGGCGCGGCAGGGTCAAGGCTTTGAGATTGCGCAGCGGCGGCCAATCGGCTAACGGGTGGCGCATTCTAGCGATGGGGACTTGAGGCCATGACCGAGCGACAGAACGGGATCACCTATGCCGATGCGGGCGTCGATATCGACGCGGGCAATGCGCTTGTGGAACGGATCAAGCCTGCGGCCAAGCGGACCAACAGGGCGGGCGTCATGTCGGGGCTTGGTGGCTTTGGCGGGCTTTTTGATCTCAAGGCTGCCGGGTTCTCTGATCCGGTGCTGGTGGCCGCGACCGATGGGGTGGGCACCAAGCTTCGGATTGCGATTGACACGGGCCATGTCGATGGCGTGGGGGTCGATCTGGTGGCGATGTGCGTCAATGACCTGATTTGTCAGGGTGCCGAGCCGCTGTTTTTCCTTGATTATTTCGCAACGGGCAAGCTGGAGCTGGAGCAGGCGACGCGCATCATCGAGGGCATTGCGCGGGGCTGCGAAGGCTCTGGCTGTGCCTTGATCGGCGGCGAGACCGCAGAGATGCCGGGCATGTATCCCAAGGGCGATTTCGATCTGGCGGGCTTTGCCGTGGGTGCGATGGAGCGGGGCACGGAACTTCCGGCGCATGTGGCGGAGGGTGATGTTCTTTTGGGTCTTGCCTCGGACGGGGTGCATTCCAACGGCTATTCGTTGGTGCGCCGGATTGTCGAGATGTCGGGGCTGGGCTGGACGGATGCCTGCCCTTGGGCCGAGGGCAGTCTGGGAGAGGTTCTGCTGACGCCCACGCGGCTTTATGTGCGCCCCGTTCTGGCGGCGCTGCAGGCGGGCGGGATCCACGGCCTTGCGCATATCACTGGCGGCGGGCTGACCGAGAATCTGCCGCGGGTGTTGCCAGAGGGGCTGGGGGCCGAAATTGACCTTGGCGCATGGCAGCTGCCGGGGGTGTTTCGCTGGTTGGCCGAGACCGGCAATATGGCCGAGGCAGAACTGCTCAAGACGTTCAATTCCGGCATTGGCATGATTGTCGTGGTTGCGGCGGACGAGGCCGAGGCGATTGAGGGGGCGCTGCGCGAGGCAGGCGAGACGGTTCACCGTTTGGGGCAGGTTGTGCCCGGCAAGGGTGTGGCGTATCGGGGCCGTCTTTTGTGAGCAAACGCGTCGCGATCTTGCTTTCGGGCGGTGGGTCGAACATGCGCGCCCTGGTCACGAGCATGACGGGCGAGCATCCGGCGCGGCCTGCGCTGGTGCTGTCGAACCGGGCCGATGCAGGCGGTATTGCCTGGGCTAAGGCGCAGGGCATCGCGACCGAGGTTGTGGATCACCGGCCCCATGGCGGTGACCGCGCCGCGTTTGAGGCGGAGATTGACGCGCGGCTGCGGCCCTATGCCATCGACATCATTTGTCTGGCAGGGTTCATGCGCGTGCTTACGGCGGGGTTCGTGACACCTTGGCAGGGGCGGATGATCAACATTCACCCCTCGCTTTTGCCAAAGTACCGCGGGCTGCACACCCATGCCCGCGCGCTGGAGGCGGGCGAGCAGGAGGCGGGTTGCACCGTGCATGAGGTGACAGCGGAATTGGACGAGGGGCCTATTCTGGGGCAGGCACGGGTGCCGGTGCTGGCAACGGATACGCCCGACACGTTGGCGGAACGGGTGCTGGTGCAGGAACATATCCTTTACCCTGCGGTGCTGCGGCGCTTTGCCCAAGGCAATCGCGCGCCTCTCTATCTGCCCTGAGCGCAGCGGTTGCATTTCTGGCGTTCTTCTCTATAGCTTGGGACCGGGGGACAGAACCGGGCATTCAAGACAAGAGCAAAGATCACCCCATATGAAAACCATTACCACGACTGACGATCTGGCGGCCTTTTGCGCCATGGCGCGCAAACACCCCTATGTGACGCTCGATACCGAGTTTCTGCGTGAGCGCACGTATTATTCCAAGCTCTGCCTCTTGCAAATGGCTGTGCCGGGTGCGGATGACGACACTGCCGTTCTGGTTGATCCGATTGACGGTGCCGAGATGTCGATGGAGCCGCTTTACGAGTTGTTCCGCGACACATCGGTGGTCAAGGTGTTCCATGCCGCGCGGCAGGATCTGGAAATTTTCCATGTTGATGCCGGGGTGATTCCCGATCCGTTGTTTGACACGCAGGTGGCGGCCATGGTGTGCGGGTTTGGCGAGCAAGTGGGCTATGAAACGCTGGTCAAGCGGATTGCCAAGCAGACGGTCGACAAAAGCTCTCGGTTCACCGACTGGTCGCGCCGACCGCTGACCGAGGCGCAAAAGGTCTATGCGCTGGCGGATGTAACGCATCTGCGGGTCATTTACGAATATCTTGCGAAGAAGCTGGCAAGTTCCGGGCGCGACAAATGGGTGGCCGAAGAGCTGAGCGTGCTGACGGATCCCGCCACCTATCGCACCGACCCTGCCGATGCCTGGCAGCGGGTCAAGACGCGCAACACCTCGCCCAAGTTTCTGGCCATTCTGCGCGAATTGGCGCGGTTTCGTGAGGAATATGCGCAATCGCATGACGTGCCGCGCAGCCGGGTCTACAAGGATGATGCGTTGGTCGAACTGGCGTCAACCAAGCCTGTGACGCATCAGGATTTGGGGCGTTCGCGGCTTTTGCTGCGCGAGGCGCGCAAGGGCGACATTGCCGATGGAATTCTTGCAGCGGTCAAGGCGGGGCTGGAATGCCCGGCAGAACGGATGCCGCGCGCCGAGGCCTTGGAAGATCGCGCGCAGGTCAACCCGGCGCTGGCGGATCTGTTGCGGGTGCTGCTCAAGGCCAAGAGCGAGAGTTATGGCGTGGCGGCCAAGCTGATTGCCAGTGCCAGTGACCTTGACGCCATTGCGGCGGGGATGCGCGATCTGCCCGCGCTGCGTGGCTGGCGGCTGGATGTGTTTGGTGCCGACGCGCTGCGCCTGTGCAAGGGCGAGGTGGCCTTGGCGGTCAAGGGCAGTGGCGTAGAGACTGTGGATCTCTGAGCACTGCGGGGCGCGCGCGGCAGGGGTGGTGCCCTCTGCCCTCAGCGGCGGCTGACCTGCTCGTTGCGCGCGCCGATGACGCGAATCTCATTGGCGCGCTCGAGCGCCTGATTTGACAGGAACACCCCGGCCAGCACCGTGCGGGCACGTTCAGAGCCTTGCGGCTGATCCTCGGGTTGAATGGCCATGAGGCGCAATTCCAGCACACCGTTCACGGGCTCGTTTTCGGTGTCGGACACGAGGCGCACGTCAAACGCACCTTGGCGCAGGGCCACGCCTTCGACCCGGACGATACCACCGTCGCTGGTGCGCTCGATCACCATACGTGTGACTTGATCCACCGGCGTGCCTTCATAGACTTTGTCCCGGCGGCGACGAAAGATCGTGTCTTCGCGCTCGGGGATGAGGGGATTGGTATTGGCGGGCGCGGGTTCGGCGGTGCGGCGGCGCGGCGTGCTGCGCCCGAACCAATTGCGCGGATTTGCGCGAGAGCGGCGATATCCGCCACAGCCCGCCAAAGCCGACATTGCCACCAATGATAGAAAGACCCGCCGTTGCATGCCATGCGCCCCTGTCATCTTTTCCTTCCGACTATCCTATCCTCTCTGGCTTGAAAAGGTGCAAGCGGGGTCTGGACCTTTTTCCGGCCCGGCCCTAGGTCTGAGATAGACTGCTAGGAGAGTGTCATGGCCACTGCCGCCTTTGAAGAGATTGTTGAGGATTTCGAGTTTCTCGACGATTGGGAGGATCGCTATCGCTATGTGATCGACCGTGGCCGGGCGATGGAACCGCTGGAGGCGGCGCTCAAGGTGCCTTCGACCAAGGTCGAGGGCTGTGCCAGTCAGGTTTGGTTGCATCCCAGAATCGAAGCGGGTGTTTTCAGCTTTGATGGCGATAGCGATGCGATGATCGTGCGCGGCCTGATTGCGGTGCTGCGCGCGCTTTATAACGGCGTGCCGGTGGCGGAGGTCGAGCGTGTCGATGCCCCGGCCGAATTGGCCCGGCTGGGGCTAGATGCACATCTGTCCGCCCAACGCTCAAACGGGGTGCGCGCGATGATCGAGCGGATCAGGCTCGTGGCGTCAGAGGCCGCGTGAGAGGCAAGGTTTGGGGGCGCTGCCCCCAAGCCCCCGAGGTATTTTCAGCCAGATGAATTTAAAATCAATGCGTTGCGGCCTGTTTCTCAAGTGATGCTTTAAGATCGCCATAGCCGGTGAAGCGGTATTCATAGGTGAGGCCGAGGCGGGCGGCGCAGGCTTCGGCCTTGGCGCGCAGGGCCGGATCATCGGTTTGCGCCTGATAAACCAGCGTGGTGTAATTGCCAAAAATCATGTCGCGCAGCTGCGGGTGACGGTCGAGGCCCATCGGTTTCCAGACGAATGCATCGAACTGCCGCACCAGAAAATCGGTGAGGTAAAAGGCGCTGATTTCATCCTCATGCGCGGCAAAGCGGTCCAACCCTTCGTAGAACGCATAGCAATGTGGGCCTGCCACCATTTCAACGCCAAGGTCGGCGCATTTCGCCTGCAAGAGCCCGCCCGTGCCGCAATCGGCATAGACCACGAAAATACGGTCATAGTTGGCGCGTTGGGCGATCACGGCCTTTTCCACCTCTTCGGTGATCTTTTCCGGGTAGAGATGCAGTTTGGCGGGAAGGCATTGTAAATCCATGTGATCCCACCCGTTGTGACGTTTGAGGGCGAGAATTTCATGCGCGAGGGCCCCGCAAGCGATCAGGAGAAGGCGACCGCGACCTTCGGCCTCTAGCCCTTGGGTGGTGAGATGATCGTCGGTCAGATCCATGGCCGGTTCCCTCAAATGCAAACGGCCCGCGCGGGGGCGGGCCGTGTTGGAGCGTTTTGGATGCTCAGCTCGCGGCCAGCCGGTTGTGTTTGCGCGCCATGAAATCCTTGGCGGTTTCCACGGCCACAGCGGCATCGCGGCAGTAGGCATCGGCACCGATGGCCTTGCCAAATTCTTCGTTGAGCGGTGCGCCACCGACCAGCACGATATAGTCATCGCGTTTGCCCTGTTCGACCAGCGTGTCGATCACGACCTTCATATAGGGCATGGTGGTGGTCAGCAGGGCCGACATGCCGAGGATGTCCGGCTGTTCGGTTTCCAGCGCGTCGAGGTATTTTTCGACCGCGTTGTTGATGCCGAGATCGACCACTTCGAAACCGGCCCCTTCCATCATCATGCCGACAAGGTTCTTGCCGATGTCGTGGATGTCGCCCTTGACGGTGCCGATCACCATTTTGCCCACGCGCGGTGCGCCGGTTTCGGCCAGAAGTGGCTTGAGGATGGCCATGCCGCCCTTCATCGCATTGGCCGCGAGCAGCACTTCGGGGACAAAGAGGATACCATCGCGGAAATCCTTGCCGACGATGGTCATGCCACCGACGAGTGCCTCGGTCAGCACGCGGTAGGGGGCCCAGCCGCGATCCAAGAGGATGTGCACGCTCTCTTCGATCTCTTCCTTGAGGCCGTCGTAGAGGTCGTCGAACATCTGTTGGACAAGCTCGTCATCGTCGAGGTCGGCGAGGATGATGTCGTCGTCTTGGTCGGACATTGGGGGAATCCTTGAGTTCTCTGCGCGCGCGCATCTGGGTTGACTGGACGCAGCTTTCGTCAATTTGCGGCGCGGCCACTTTCCGAATTGCGACGCTGCCCGCGCCGCAACCGACGTATAGCTTGGAATCGCGCGGGATGTGACTGAATTATCAGCATGATGATTATCGGTTTCTTGCAAGTGTTCGCGTTATGTTCCAATTTGGGGGCATGAAACCAGAGCAAACCCTTCCCAATGATCTGCGCGTGCGGGCGCGGGGCGCGTTGAGCAACGCCGCGGGCCGGTTCGAGGCCTATGGCGTTGCCTATGAGGCCGAGGACCCCGGGGAGGCGGCGCGTGTGTTGCGCACGCAGGTGACGACAGAGCGACCGCGCCGGGTGATCACCTATAATCGCTCGCCCGATCTGCCGTTTGATCGGTCGATCAATCCGTATCGTGGCTGTGAACATGGCTGCATTTATTGTTTTGCGCGCCCGAGCCATGCCTATCTGGGCCTGTCGCCGGGGCTTGATTTCGAGACACGGTTGATCGCGCGGCCCGAGGCCCCCGCACGGCTAGAGGCAGAGTTGCGGGCGCGCAGCTATAAGATCGCACCGATGGCGATTGGCACCAATACCGATCCCTATCAGGCGATTGAGGCAGAGTTTGGCATCACCCGCGCCTGTCTGGAAGTGTTGCAGCGCTTTAATCATCCGGTGGCGGTTATCACCAAAGGGGCGCTGATAGAGCGGGATCTCGATATTCTGGGGGATATGGCGGCGCGTGGGCTGGCGCGGGTGGGCATTTCTATCACCACCCTTGATGAGGTGCTGGCGCGGCGGTTGGAGCCGCGCGCGCCCACTCCGGCGCGGCGATTGGAGATCATCCGGCGGTTGTCCGAGGTGGGGGTTCCGGTGCGGTTGATGGTGTCGCCGGTTGTTCCGGGGCTGACCGATCCGGAGATCGAGGCGATTTTGGCGGCCGGGCGCGAGGCCGGGGCAGGGGCCGCAAGCTGGATCATGCTGCGGCTGCCGCGCGAGGTGTCGCCTCTGTTTCAGGAGTGGCTGGCGGCGCAGTATCCCGACCGGGCGCGCAAGGTGATGAACCGGCTGCGCGAGATGCATGGCGGGCAGGAGTATAGCGCCGAGTGGCACCGGCGGATGCGGGGCGAGGGGGTGCATGCCCGCATGATTGCGCGCCGGTTTGATTTGGCGGCGCGTCGGCTGGGGCTGGATCAGGCGCAGGCGGTGTTGCGCACGGACCTGTTCGAGGTGCCGCTGGCGCGGGGGGATCAGTTATCGCTGTTTTGAGAGCGGCGTCCACTGATCCGGGCAAGCACGAGCAGTGTTGCGACCAAGGCTGCGGGGAAAAGCACGAGGATCATCAGATCCTCGCCGCGCATATCCCAGGGCATTGGGAACGCACATCGACCATTTGGGCTGCCAAATGCGCAGGCAAGGCCGGAGATCCAGATATAGCCCACGATCCATGCCACAAGGGCCAGCAGGGCGGCGGCAAGGAAGATGCGGCGCATCATCTTCCCTGACATGCCGATCAGCCGCGCCTGCGGCGCGGACGGCGGGGTGCTGCGGTATCGTCCCCGGTGCCATCCCCGCCCGATGAGAAGCCGCCAAGCGCCTCGGTGATCTCTTCCAGTGTGGGGCGGGCACCGCGTGGGCGGTTCTCTAGCGCGGCGCGCATTTTCGAGAGATGTTCGGGCATGGTGCCGCAGCAGCCGCCAATGATCGTGGCGCCGGAGTCGCGGGCCAGCACGGCGTATTCGGCCATCAGTTCGGGCGTGCCATCGTAATGGATGTGACCGTCATGATATTTTGGGATGCCGGCATTGCCTTTGGCAATAATGGGCCGCTCAGATCCTTGAGCGACAAAGCCCAGAATGGTGCGCAACAAATCCGAGGCACCAACACCGCAATTGGCCCCATAGGCCATCGGGGGGTTGCCCAGTTTTTCCACCATGGTGGCCATGTCGGACGAGGTGACGCCCATCATCGTGCGCCCGGCGGTGTCAAAGCTCATGGTGCCGCACCACGGCATATCGGCGAGTTTGAACGCCTCGGCGGCGGCCTTGTATTCTTCGGGGGCGGAAATGGTTTCGAGCCAGAGCACATCGGCCCCGCCTTCCTTAAGGCCTTCGGCCTGTTCGTGGAAAATCTCGACTGCCAGTTCATGGGTGAGCGCCCCCATCGGGGCCATGATTTCGCCGGTGGGGCCAACAGAGCCCGCGACAATCACCGTGCGGTCGTATCGGTCGGCCACGTCGCGGCCAATCTCGGCAGAGATGCGCGACAGCTCGCGGGCACGGCCCTGCGCGCCATGCAGTTTCAGACGCGCCGCGTTGCCGCCAAAGGAATTGGTGAGAAACAGGTCGCTGCCTGCATCCACGGCCTCGGTATAAAGGCGCTTGATCCGGTCGGGATGCTGGTCATTCCACATTTCGGGCGCATCGCCCGATTGCAGACCCATGTTGAAAAGATTGGTGCCAGTGGCCCCGTCAGCGAGAATCCAATCGCGAGTGGCGAGCATCTTGGTGAGGGCGTTTGTCATTTGGGCTGTCCCGTAATCCGTGAGCACGCAGATGTGCCATTAAATCAGGCAAGCGCGCAAATGCATAAATTTCATGTAAATGGTGAGGCGCGTTTGTATTGCCTGACCAAGACGTAAAAGACGCGCCATGATGTGACGCGCCCCTGATTTCGCCGAATGAGCAGGCTCAGGCCTCTTTGGCCAGTTGGCCTTTGGCGATCTTGAGCAGCTCATCCATCTTGGCGCGGATGGTGTCGGCATCGGCGATGTCACCAAGATCCGATGCGACCTTGCGCACCACATCTTCATGGCCGGCCTCTTCAAAGTCGGCCTTGACCACTTCGAGGGCGTAGGTGTTGGCGTCATCGCCGGTTTTGCCCATCAGTTCCGCAGCCCAGAGACCGAGAAGCTTGTTGCGGCGGGCCACGGCGCGAAAGGCCATTTCCTCGTCATGGGCGAATTTGTTTTCGAATGCGCTTTCGCGATCGTCAAAGGTGGTCATTGGGCCGGTCCCCTTGCATGCGTTGCCGTTGCTTCCGATATGCAATCTGGCACGCAAAAGGGCAAGGGGCCAACGCCATCTTGCGACGTGTTGGCCCATGCACTATGAGAGCGCATCGGCATGAGGGGACTCACGCCCCCCACCCTCAACGATGGAGTTCCCATGGCGCGGCGCAAGAAGATTTATGAAGGCAAGGCCAAGACCCTCTATGAGGGCCCAGAGCCGGGCACGATCATCCAGTATTTCAAGGATGACGCCACCGCCTTTAACGCCGAAAAGAAGGCCGTGATCGAGGGCAAGGGCGTGCTGAACAACATGCTGTCCGAATATTTCATGACCGGGCTCAACACCATCGGCGTGCCGACGCATTTCATCAAGCGGCTGAATATGCGCGAGCAACTGGTTCGTGCGGTCGAGATCATTCCGCTGGAAGTGATTGTGCGCAACTATGCGGCGGGCACCATGGCCAAGCGTCTGGGGATCGAGGAAGGCACGCAATTGCCGCGCCCCATCGTGGAATATTGCCTCAAGGATGACAAGCTGGGCGATCCGCTGGTCACCGAGGAACATATTGCCGCCTTTGGTTGGGCCAGCCAGCAGGATATGGACGATATCCTCAGCCTCGCGCTGCGCGTCAACGATTTCATGGCGGGCGTGATGTATGGCGTTGGCATCAAGCTGATTGATTTCAAGATCGAGATCGGCCGCGTCTATGATGGCGATTTCCAGCGGCTGATCGTGGCCGATGAAATCAGCCCCGACAGTTGCCGGTTGTGGGATATCGCATCAGGCCGCAAGCTTGACAAGGATGTCTTCCGCCGCGATCTGGGCAGTCTGACGGATGCCTATACCGAGGTGGCGACCCGTCTGGGTGTCATGCCCAAAGGCAGCACGCCGATGGCGCGGCCAAAACTGATCAACTAAAGAGGTATCCCATGAAAGCGCGCGTGCATGTCATGCTGAAATCCGGCGTTCTTGATCCGCAGGGCGAGGCGGTGCGCCATGCCTTGGGGTCGATGGGCTTTGACGGTGTCGAAGCGGTGCGGCAAGGCAAGGTGATCGAGCTGGATCTGGCAGAGACCGACGCGGCCAAGGCCAAGGCCACCGTCACCGAGATGTGCGAAAAGCTGCTCGCGAATACCGTGATCGAAAGCTATTCGGTGGAGTTGGCCTGATGCATGCCGCCGTCATCGTCTTTCCCGGCTCTAACTGCGACCGCGATCTGGCCGTTGCATTCGAGCGCGCGGGCGCGCGGGTGTCGATGGTCTGGCACAAGGATACGGACCTGCCGCAGGGTGTCGATGTGGTGGGCGTGCCGGGCGGGTTTTCCTATGGCGATTACCTGCGCTGCGGTGCGATTGCCGCGAATTCTCCGATCTGCCGGTCAGTTATCGCGCATGCGGACAAGGGTGGCTATGTGCTGGGTGTCTGCAACGGCTTTCAGATCCTGACCGAGACGGGGATTCTGCCGGGTGCCTTGCTGCGCAATGCGGGTCTGAAATATGTCTGCAAGCCGGTGGGCCTGCGGGTGGCGACGGCCGATAGCGTCTTTAGCCATGGCTATGAGGCGGGCCGCACCATCACCGTGCCGATTGCGCATCACGACGGCAATTATTTCGCTGATACCGCAACACTCGACCGGCTTGAGGGCGAAGACCGTGTGGCCTTTACCTATACGGACAATCCCAATGGTTCCGCGCGCGATATTGCGGGCATCCTGTCCGAGAATCGCCGAGTTCTGGGGATGATGCCGCATCCCGAGCGGATGGCCGAGCCGTTGCAGGGCGGCACCGATGGGGCCGCGCTCTTTAGCGGGCTGATGGGGGCGCTGGAACGCGCCTGAGCGCTTGCGCTTGAGAAGCGGCGCGGCGCGGCATAGTCTGATCGCATGAGCAAAGCTGCCACTTCGACCGCACGGCACCGGATGCGCACCATTTCATGGCGCGCGCGTGCGGTGCTGTTTTGCCTTTTTGTGGTGGCGGTGGCGGTGGTTCTGACCACCAACCGCCTTTTGACGGATCGCTTTACCGAGAACACGCGCAACCGCGCAGAGCTGCGGCTGGTGCTGTATTCGGGCAACCTGCTGTCGGAATTGCGCCAGAATGCGATTGTGCCGCAGCTCTTGGCGCGGGACCCGGCGCTGATTGCGGCGCTCAACACGCAAGACTATGCGCAATCCACACAGCGGCTGATTTCATTTCTGGAAGAAATCGGTGCGGCGAACTTGACGCTGCTCGACAGGGACGGGCGGGCGGTTGCGACGACAGAGCGGGCGCGCCTGGGCGAGAGTCACAAGGCCGCCGCCTATTTCGTGGATGCGATGCGCTCGCGCGATACGATTTTCCATGTTTTGCGGCAGGAAACGGGGCAATTCAACTTTTACTACTCGCGCCGGATCGAGACGCAGAACGGCACCTTGGGGGTGATCGTTGTCGAAGTGGATTTGCGCAAATACGAGCGCGCCTGGGCCGGGATTTCCGATGCGGTCATGGTCACGGATACCGAGGGGCGGATCATTCTGGCCACCGAACCGCGTTGGCGTGGCTTGACAGAGGCCGAGGCGCTGCGCCGCGAGCCGGTCAACAGCGCCATCCAGCGCGCCATTCAGGCGACCTCGGATTGGACGGCGCTGCCGGCGGATGCCTATGTGCGTGGCGAGGCGGTGATGCGGGTCGAGGGGCGCGTGGCCTTTCGCGGCTGGCGGATCGCCGGGTTCACCACTTACACGGCGGTGCGTGACAAGGTGAACGGCTATCTCGCGCTCGAGATCATGGGATTCGCGATTCTTCTGGCGCTCGCGTTTTACTTTCTCAACCGCAAGGCGGCGCTTCGGATGGCGCTGTTTCAGCGGGAATCGGCAGAGCTTCGCGCATTGAATGCCCGCCTCCAGCGGGAAATCGCCGAGCGTAGACGCGCGCAAGAGAACCTCGCACAGGCCGAACAGACCATTCAGCAAAGCTCGAAATTGGCGGTTCTGGGCGAGATGTCGGCGGCGGTCAGTCACGAGTTGAACCAACCGCTTGCGGCGATGAAAACCTACCTTGCGGGGGCGCGGCTTTTGCTGTCGCGCAACCGGCCCGACGAGGCGATCTCGGCGTTTCAGAGGATCGACGATCTGATCGAGCGGATGGGGGCGATCACCAAGCAGCTCAAGTCCTATGCCCGCCAGTCAGGCACGCAGTTTTCCCCTGTAAACATGGCGGATGCGGTGGCCTCGGCGCTGTCGATGATGGAGCCGCAATTGCGTCAGCGCAAGATCACCATCACCCGCACTTTGCCCGATCAGCCGGTGATGATCATGGGGGACCGGGTGCGTGTGGAACAGGTGATCGTCAACCTGTTGCGCAATGCCATTGATGCCACCAATACCGTGCCCGATGCCATCATCGACATTCTCTTGGCGGCGGGGGAAACGGCGGTGCTGACAGTGCGTGACAACGGTGAAGGGATCGGGGATTTCAAGAACCTCTTTGAGCCCTTTTACACCACCAAACAGCCAGGCGACGGGGTGGGGCTGGGGCTTGCCATTTCCTCGGGGATCGTCAACGACCTTGGCGGACGTCTGGTGGCGCGCAATGCGCCCGACGGGGGGGCTGTATTCGAGATGCAGCTCCCCATATTGGCCGAAGAGACCCGTGCAGCGGAGTGATGTAAAATGCCAGCAGCCATGAAAATCGCCATCGTCGATGATGAAAAAGACATGCGCCAGTCGATCAGTCAGTGGTTGGCCCTGTCGGGCTATGACACCGAGGCCTTTGCCTCGGCGGAGGATGCGCTGAAATCGCTGGGGCCGGATTATCCCGGTATCGTCGTGACCGACGTGCGGATGCCCGGTATGGACGGGATGCAGTTTCTCAAAAAGCTGATGGGGGCCGATAGTTCGCTTCCGGTGATCATGATCACGGGGCATGGCGATGTGCCCATGGCGGTCGAGGCGATGCGCATCGGGGCGTTCGATTTTCTGGAAAAGCCCTTCAACCCGGACCGCATGACCGAATTGGCGAAGAAGGCCACCAACGCCCGGCGCATGACGCTGGACGCGCGTGCGCTGCGCAAGGACCTGTCGGATGGTGGCCAGCTGATGAAAAAGCTGATCGGCACCAGCAATGCCATGGAGCGGTTGCGCGAGGATATTCTAGATCTGGGGCAGGCCGATGGCCATGTTCTGATCGAGGGCGAGACCGGCACCGGCAAGACGCTGGTGGCGCATGCGCTGCATGCGGTGGGGGCGCGCGCGGGGCGCAAGTTTGTGTCGGTGGCCTGTGCTGCCTTTGATGACGAGGGGCTGATCAAGCGCCTGTTTGGCCCGGTGCAGCCCGAGGATGCGCGCCTGCCCGCCTTTGAAGAGGCACGCGGCGGCACCCTGGTGCTAGAGGATATCGAGGCGCTGAGCGAAGCGGCGCAGGCCAAATTGCTGACCCATATCAACGCCGAGGGCACGCCGCCCGAGACCCGTGTGGTGGCCATTTCGAACATGCAGGACGAGGGGCATACCTGTGAGGATGCGCTGCGCTCTGACCTGTTTTACCGTCTGGCCAGCCTGCGGATCACCGTGCCGCCGCTGCGTCAGCGGGGCGAGGATATTCTGACGCTCTTCACCCGCTTTGCCGAGCAGTTTTCAGAAGATTACGGCTGTGACGCGCCGCAGGTCAGCGCGCAGGAGGCCACACAGCTTTTGCAGGCGCCTTGGCCCGGCAATGTGCGCCAGCTGTTCAACGTGGCCGAGCGCGCGGTGTTGCAGGCACGGCGGGGGTCGGGCACGATCACATCGCTGCTGATGTCGGACCATCAGGACATGCAGCCGGTGATGACCACCGAGGGCAAGCCGCTCAAGGAATATGTCGAGGCGTTCGAGCGGATGCTGATCGACAACACGATGCGCCGCCACAAAGGCAGCATCGCGGCGGTGATGGACGAACTTTGCCTTCCGCGTCGGACATTGAACGAGAAAATGGCCAAGTATAATTTGCAACGGTCCGACTATCTTTGAGGGCGGCACGCGCTGCTTTTCATTTTGTCCATTGTCATTGGCATAGGGGTCGCTTTACTGTGATACTATGGTGACGGGCGTAATCCGCCCCGAAACCTCGAGAGATTCGCTGTTTCAGTCCTCCGTCCGGATCAGTCCGACATGATTGAGCAGACCGATTGGGTCCCGTTCACGGGGGCCACATACAAGCCTGACCCTTGAAAACGGTGGACAGGCCCTGAATTGGCTCCGCGAGGGGCCGGAGAAGAAGAACCGCGATGAAGCGCGCGAGACATCACTTTGTCAGTGCAGGGGCCGATACCGGCACCCTTGGCTGCGCGTCCGCCATCGCCCTTATCAGACATCTGCCGCAACGCGCCGCCCTACCGGGGCAGGCGGCCGCGCCGCGATGCAAACGGAAAACATGGCTACGAAAATGCTCATTGATGCCACCCACGCCGAGGAAACTCGGGTTGTGGTGGTCGACGGAAACAAGGTCGAGGAATTCGACTTTGAGTCTGAAAATAAACGCCAGATAGCTGGCAATATCTATCTGGCCAAGGTGACGCGGGTTGAACCCTCGCTTCAGGCGGCCTTTGTAGATTACGGCGGAAACCGGCATGGGTTTCTGGCGTTCTCGGAGATACATCCCGATTACTATCAGATTCCGGTCGCCGACCGCGAGGCCCTGATGGCCGAGGAAGAGGCGCTGGCCAATGCGCAAAACGACGAGGACGAAGATCGTCCGCGTCGCAGCAGCGGTGGCGAGGGGCGCAGTGACGGACGCAGTGAGGGGCGCAATAGCCGCTCGCGGTCACGGTCCCGCTCGCGCACACGCGCCGAAAAGACGCAAACTGACGATGCGGTGGCCACCTCTGAAATCTCGGGGATGGAAACCATCGACCTTGAGGACGAGACCGCCGCAACCGCCGAAGTGCCCGAGGCCACATCGCCGATGGAGCGCGTGGCCGAGACCCCGGTGGAAGAGCCCGAGGATAACGGTGCCGACGAGGCGGGCGAGGATGAGCCCGAGACCGACACCCGCGATCACGCCGCTCAGGATGACGAGATCGAATCCGTCGCCGAAGAGGATGACAGCGAAGATATCCGCCCGGTGCGCAAGCCCCGTGCGCGGCGCTACAAGATCCAAGAGGTCGTCAAGGTCCGCCAGATCATGCTGGTGCAGGTCGTCAAGGAAGAGCGCGGCAACAAGGGGGCGGCGCTGACCACCTATCTCAGCCTTGCGGGTCGCTACTGCGTGCTTATGCCGAACACCGCGCGTGGCGGTGGCATCAGCCGCAAGATCACCAATGCTGTAGACCGCAAGAAGCTCAAGGAAATCGCCACCGAGATCGACGTGCCGCGCGGCGCGGGTCTGATCGTGCGCACTGCCGGGGCGAAGCGCACCAAGGCCGAAATCAAGCGCGATTACGAATATCTGCAGCGTTTGTGGGAACAGATCCGCGAGTTGACCCTGCGCTCTATGGCGCCGGCGAAAATCTATGAAGAGGGCGATCTGATCAAGCGTTCGATCCGCGATCTTTATAATCGCGAGATTGACGAAGTGCTGGTCGAGGGCGAGCGCGGCTATCGCATCGCCAAGGACTTCATGAAGATGATCATGCCGTCCCATGCCAAGAACGTGAAGCATTACGTCGATCAGCAGCCGCTCTTTGCACGATTCCAGGTCGAAAGCTACCTCTCGGGCATGTTCAACCCCACGGTGCAGCTCAAATCCGGCGGCTATATCGTGATCGGTGTAACCGAGGCGTTGGTTGCTATCGACGTCAACTCTGGCCGTGCCACCAAGGAAGGGTCGATCGAGGAAACCGCGCTCAAAACCAACCTTGAGGCCGCCGAAGAGGTGGCGCGTCAATTGCGCCTGCGCGATCTGGCTGGCTTGATCGTGATCGACTTTATCGACATGGACGAGCGCCGCAACAACGCTTCGGTGGAAAAGCGGCTCAAGGACAAGCTCAAGACCGACCGGGCGCGTATTCAGGTGGGCCGCATCTCGGGCTTTGGCCTCTTGGAAATGTCGCGCCAGCGTCTGCGCCCCGGCATGATCGAGGCCACGACGCAGCCATGCCCGGCCTGCCATGGCACCGGGCTTATCCGGTCGGATGACAGCCTTGCGCTGTCGATCCTGCGTCAGATCGAGGAAGAGGGCGTGCGCCGCCGCTCGCGTGAGGTGCTGGTGAAATGCCCGGTGGGCATCGCCAACTATCTGATGAACCAGAAACGCGATCACGTGGCGCAAATCGAAGGGCGCTATGGCCTGTCGGTGCGGATCGAGGGTGATCCGCGTTTGGTCAGCCCCGATTTCACGATGGAAAAGTTCAAAACAGCGACCCGGAACGTGCCCGAAGTGCCGATGGCGCAATTCGTGTCCGGCACATCGGCGCTGATGGATGACATCGACGACGAGGTCGAGGACGAAATCGACGAGGAGGTCGAAGCCGAAGCCGGCGACGACGCCAAGAGCGCGCCCACCACCGGGGGCGATGGGGGCGACAAGCCCAAAAAGAGCCGTCGCCGCCGTAGCCGCCGCCGCAAGCCCAAGAATGGCAACGGTGCGGAGCGCAATGGCGAAGGCACCGATGAGGATCGGGAGGACGATGACGCTGAGGCGTCCGAGGGGAGCGAGGAGCAAGACAGCGCAGTACCTGCGGTTGCTGCTGAGCCAGAGGCCCCGGTTGAGGCCCCGGTTGAGGCCCCGGCTGAGGTGACGGCAGAGGCCGAGGCGCCTGTGGTCGCTGAGGAGCAGCCGAAGCCCAAGCGCACCCGCGCACCGCGCAAGAAGAAAGAGCCCGCAAGCGCCGCGGAGGCAGTCTCTGACGAGGAGGCCCCCAAGGCCAAGGCGGCAGCGAAGCCCAAACGCACCCCAACGCCGCGCAAGAAAAAAGAGCCCGAGGCCACGGCGGCGGTTGCAGATGAGAGCAGCGTGACTGCAGCGCCAGAGGCGGCAGTGGTGCCAACAGAGGCACCACCAGAGCCGGTTGCAGAGGTGGCACCGGAGCCGGTTGCAGAGGTGACGCCAGAGCCGGTTGCTGAGGCAGAAGCGCCTGAGCCCGCGCAAGCGCCTGAACCTGTGGCCGAAACCCCGGCACCGCAGGAAGAGCCCAAGCCAAAGCGCCGCGGTTGGTGGTCTTTGGGCTGAGCGGAAGAAAACGAAAATCAAGGATGCCGCGCCCTCGGGCGCGGCATTTTTCGTTGTATGGCACGAGCGCGTCGCGTCTGATCGGTTTCCCATCGCCCCGGCCCAGAGCCAGGGCCTTGACGCAGTTGCAGCGAGGTCACGGGTCAAGCCCGGGATGTGTGTGTTCCAGCGGTCGCGGAACGCCTTAGCGCGTCTTGCGGATCACGTAGGTCTGCACGCCATTCGCATCGGTCGCGGAAATCAGATCATGCCCGGATTCGGCGCAGAAATGCGGCACGTCGATCACGGCTGCGGGATCATCCGCCTGCATCGCGATCACCGCGCCAATACCCAGGGATTTCAAGCGCTTGCGCAGCTTGAGGACGGGCAGGGGGCACAATAGGCCGCAGGCGTCGAGCGTATCATCGGGTGTCATGAGGCGTGAGATAGCGGGCTTGTTACAGCCTGTCCACAAGGTTGTGACAGAATGTCGGGTGACGCGGGTCGCAGTGCGGGCTATGTCTGGCGCATGTTCGGAATCGAAATCATAGACGCAGCGCTTTTGCCCGCAATGTTCGTGGCCTTGGCCGCTGGAATCATCTCGTTTCTCAGCCCCTGCGTTCTGCCAATCGTCCCGCCCTATCTGGCCTATATGAGCGGGGTCAGCCTGAATGATCTCTCTGAGAGCGGGCAGAGCCGCGCGCGGGCCGTTGTGCCGGCGCTCTTCTTTGTATTGGGCCTCTCGACGGTCTTTATCTTTTTGGGGTTCACGGCCTCTGCCATTGGCACGGTGTTTCTGCAATATCAGAGCTATTTCAATACGGTAGCTGGCATTCTTGTGATGATTTTCGGCGCGCATTTCGTGGGCGTCTATCGGATCAAATTCCTTGACCGCGAGGCGCGGCTGGATGCGGGCGACCGAGGCGGATCGTCCTTTGGAGCCTATATTCTGGGGCTGGCCTTTGCCTTTGGCTGGACGCCTTGCATCGGTCCGCAACTGGGTGCGATCCTGTCTTTGGCGGCGTCGGAAGGGTCGGTTGCGCGGGGCACGATGCTCTTGGCGATTTATGCCATTGGCCTTGGTGTGCCGTTTCTGCTGGTTGCTGCCTTCTTGCCGCGTCTGCAGGGGCTGATGGGCTGGATGAAACGCCATATGGAGCAGATCGAGCGGGTGATGGGGCTTTTGCTTTGGACCATTGGTCTTTTGATGCTCACCGGCGGGTTTTCGGCGTTTTCCTTTTGGTTGCTCGAAACATTCCCCGCCCTAGCGGTGCTTGGATAACGCCTTACGCTTGCCCGATTTCCGCGCTAGGTTTGCTGCAACATGAGGTTGGACATGAGCAGCGAGCCCCAAGTGCGCCGCAGGCGCGTGTTTTATATTCCGGGCTATGACCCGATTCCACCGCGCCGATACCGCGAGCTTTACCGCAAGGAAAGCGCTGAGCAGGCTGTTATTTCCGGATATGAAATCAATGTCTTGCAAGCCAAAGCTCAGGCGCGATTTGGCTGGAATGTCTCTGCGCAGATTGAGGGGGCCGAGGTTGAGAGCGCGGTTGAAGTGCTGGTCTGGTCCGATATTGTCAAAGGCAGCATGGATCAGGGGATTTTGGCCACCTATGTGCAGCTGATCCGCACGGCGGCGATCTATATCGGCACGGGCGCGCTGTTTCGGCTTATGCGGTTGCGCAAGGGTCCGGTGATTGCGGCGCTTTATCCGGTTGGATTTCTGTTGGTGCAGCTTGGCATAGCGTTCATGGTGGCGTGGGGATTGGGCCGCGTGCTGGCGCTTTGGCATCCTTGGGCGGCGTGGGGCGGGCTTGGTGTGGTGCCGTTCATTCTTGAATGGTTCCGGCGTCTGGATGGCCGGTTCTTTGCCTATTACCTGATGCATGATTACGCCTATTCGGCGCGGTATCTGGGGGCCAATCCGCCTGAATTGGAGGCGCGGATGGCGGAATTCACCGCCGAGATCGCGCAGGCCTTGCAGGGAGATTGTGATGAGGTGCTGGTGGTTGGCCATTCCTCGGGCGCGCATCTGGGGGTGTCGATTCTGGCCGATCTGATCCGGGGTGGGCAGGTGCCCAAGCACGGCCCGGCGCTGTCGTTCCTGAGCCTTGGGCAGGTGGTGCCGATGGTGTCCTTTCTGCCGCGCGCGTACCGGCTACGGGCCGATTTGGCCTATCTGAGCGCGCGGGACGAGGTGACTTGGGTGGATGTCACGGCACCCGGCGATGGCTGCGCCTTTGCGCTTTGCGATCCGGTGGCGGTGTCGGGCGTGGCCCCAAAGGACAAACGCTGGCCGCTGGTGATTTCGGCGGCGTTCACCCAAACGCTGAGCGCCGAGCGGTGGCGCGCCTTGCGGTGGCGGTTTTTCCGGCTGCATTTTCAATATCTTTGCGCCTTTGATCGGCCCGGTGACTTTGACTATTTCCGCGTCACGGCAGGGCCATTGACACTGGCCGCGCGGTTTCGTGACAGACCGCCCTCAAAAAGCCGGATCGAGCGTGCCACCTCGCGGTACACGAGCCTCGCCCCATGATCCCGCCCAAGCCGCCCGCGCGCCCGGACCATGTGTCGCTCTGGCGGTATCTGCGGCTCTTTCGGGCCGATATTCTGTCGGCACAGCCTGCGCGGCTCTATCGCGCGTGGATGGCTGAATTCCGCACGCCGTTCTTTCGCTCTTACCTGTGTAATGACACGGGCTTGGTTGATCTGGTGCTGAAACAACGCCCCGATGATTTCCCGAAATCCGCCCGCGTGTCCGAAGGGTTGCGGCCCCTACTGGGGCAATCGGTCTTTGTCACTAATGGCGAGACATGGAAGCGGCAGAGGCGCATCATTGATCCCGCATTCGAAGGCGGGCGGTTGCGCGATACCTTTGCCGCGATGGTCACAGCCGGGCAGGGGGCGGTTGCACGGTTGGCCCCGCTGGCCGATGGAAGCGGGTTTGATATTGAGGGCCACACCAGCCATGCTGCCGCCGATGTCATCTTTCGCACGCTGTTTTCGCTGCCCATCGAGGATCGCACCGCCGCGCAGGTGTTTGACGCCTTCAAGGCGCATCAGCGCATGCAACCCGTGCTGAACCTTGCCGCCTTTGTGCCCTTGCCCGGTTGGTTTCCACGATTTCATCGCCGTCAGACGCGGGTAACGGCGCGGGCTATCCGGGGGCTGATCACAGAATTGACCGCCCGGCGGCAGGCCGAGATTGCGGCGGGCACCGCGCCCGACGATCTGGCGACCAAGATCATGACCACTGCCGATCCGGAAACCGGCGCGCGGTTTGACACCGAAGAGATGGTCGATCAGGTAGCGATCTTTTTCCTCGCGGGGCATGAGACGAGCGCGTCGGCGCTGGCTTGGGCGCTGTATCTTCTGGCGCTATACCCCGAGTGGCAAGAGCGGGTGGCCGAAGAGGCAGAGGCGGTTTTTGGCCCCCGTGTGCCAGAGTTTTCCGATATGGCGCGGTTGCGTGTTACCCGCGATGTGTTTCGCGAGACGCTGCGCCTCTATCCGCCGGTGCCGATGATGGTTCGCGAGACGGCTTGTCCCGAACGCTTCCGCGACCGCGATATTCCACGTGGCGCGCAGGTGGTGATCAGCCCCTGGCATCTGCATCGGCACGAACGGCTTTGGGATAATCCCGATGGGTTCGATCCGGCGCGCTATGGCACCGAGAATGGTAAGACCTGTCTGCGCGAGGCGTTCATCCCGTTTTCCGCCGGGCAGCGGGTTTGCACCGGGGCGGGGTTTGCGATGATTGAGGGGCCTTTGCTGTTGGCCATGCTGGTTCGGGCCTATCGCCTGAGCCCGGTGGCCGAGCGCCCACCGGTGCCGGTGGCGCATCTGACGGTGCGGGGGCGTGACGGGATCTGGCTTAAACTTTCGCCAAGGTGACCGGCACCCCTTTGCAAGCCGCCTCAGAGCGCCTATGTATGGGGTGTTCGCGCAAGCGGACTATGGACATAAACGCGCTCGTAATAAGCGGATCGGACCCGGGGGCGGTACCCGGCGACTCCACCAAACATCCTTCATTTGGGGATCATGGGGTCGAAATAGGATCGACGAACGTCTAAAGGGGTTATGCTTTGTCCCGGTGAGGTACCACCGTTATCGGTCCGAAACGTACAGTTGCAAATGACAACCGTGCTCCGGTGGCCGTTGCTGCGTAAGCAGTAACCAAACCGAAACTTAAGCCCTTGCGCTTAGCCGCGTAAGGCGGGGTTCGCAGGCACCTGGCAACAGAAGCCTGCACTTTCACTTTAATAATGATCCATAAGGCGCGGAACTGGCGTCATAAAACTATGTCTTGCGTGTCGTCGCGTGGCGCGCGACAAAGACATATGAGCGCGCCGCCCCTTGCCCTGATCTTTCGCAGCTTTGCCCGCATTGGTCTTTTGAGCTTTGGTGGGCCGGCGGCGCAAATCTCGATGATGCATGACGAATTGGTAGAGCGGCGCGGCTGGCTGACCGAACAGCAATTTCTGGGCGCACTGTCGTTTTGCATGCTCTTGCCGGGGCCAGAGGCGATGCAGCTTTGCACCTATGCCGGTTGGCGGTTGCGCGGGGTGCTGGGCGGATTGATTGCCGGGCTTCTCTTTGTGCTGCCGGGCGCGGCGGTGATCCTGGTGCTTGGTCTGGGCTATGCCACCTATGGCGATCTGCCGCTGGTGCAGGCGGTGTTTTTGGGCATCAAGGCGGCGGTGGTGGTGATCGTGCTGCAAGCCTTGCTCAAGTTGGCGCGGCGCGCTCTCAAAGGCTGGGACAGCTGGGTTCTGGCGGGCCTGGGCTTTGTCGCGATGTTCTTTTTGTCGGTGCCCTTTCCGTTGATCATCGCGGCGGCAGCGCTCTGGGGCGCGTGGTCGCATCGCGGTGTGGCGGTGGATGCGAGCATGGTCGCCCCTGTGCCTGTGGCGCTCTCTCAGACCGTGGCGACCGCGCTCATATGGGGTGCGCTCTGGGCCGCGCCGGTGCTGCTGGTTTGGGGCACGGGGGCCACGTTTCTGACTGATCTGGCGCTTTTCTTCAGTAAATTGGCGGTGGTGACCTTTGGCGGGGCCTATGCGGTGCTGGCCTATATGACCGAAACCGTGGTGGCGACCAAGGGCTGGTTGACCACGGCCGAGATGATTGATGCGCTCGGGCTTGCCGAGACCACGCCGGGGCCATTGATCCTTGTGACCGAGTTTGTGGGCCTTTTGGCGGGCTATGCGCAGGGCGGAGTGGGCATGGCGGTGCTGGCGGCCTGCCTTACGCTTTGGGTGACGTTCATTCCCTGCTTTTTGTGGATCTTCACCGGGGCCCCCTATATCGAACAGATCCTTGCGCGGCCCCGTCTCAAGGGGGCTTTGGCCGGGATATCGGCGGCTGTGGTGGGGGTCATCCTCAACCTTTCGGTGTGGTTCGCGCTGCATGTGCTGTTCGGGCAGGTGACGATGGGTGCCTTTGGGCCCCAGCCCGAAATCAGCAGTTTTTCGCTGCGCGATGCGGTCTATGTGGCGGTTGCGGGCGGTTTATTGCTGGGTCTTCGCCTGCCAATGGTGCCGGTTCTGGTGCTTATGGCGGCGCTGGCGGGGCTGGCTCATGTTTTGATCTGAGGCGCGCATTGCGGGTCTTTTGTTTTGTTTCGAATCCCCTATGCTGGCATGCAGCAATTCCCCAAGGGTCAAACATGTCTCGTTCAATCGACTACGGAAATCTTATGCATCGTGCCATGCGCGGCCTCATCCAAGAGGTGCTGAGCAAGGTGCAGGCCGAAGGTTTGCCCGGGGCGCATCATTTCTTCATCACGTTTGACACCAAACACCCCGAGGCCAAGCTCGCCGATTGGTTGAAACAGCGCTACCCCTCAGAAATGACGGTGGTCATGCAGCATTGGTATGATGACCTCAAGGTTACGAATGATGGGTTTGGCGTGACGCTGAATTTTGGCGACGCGCCCGAGCGGCTGTATGTGCCCTATGATTCGATCCAGACCTTTGTGGATCCTTCGGTTGAATTCGGCCTGCGCTTTGAGACGCAGGAAGTGGATGACGATATCGACGAGTTGGATGATACCGACCCTCCCGATGACGATCCCAGCCCCGGCAAGGCCGAGGTGGTGCGGCTCGACAGTTTCCGCAAGTAACGGGCGCTTTGTCGCGGCCTGCGGTCTTTGTATCCCGTCGTATACAGCATTGATCTTTTGCAGAACTGCGGTATGAACGGGGCAAACCCGTCACGAAAGGCTTTGCCATGACCGCCACCCGCACCGAAACCGATAGCTTTGGCCCCCTTGAGGTGCCGAATGACAAATACTGGGGCGCGCAGACGCAGCGCTCGATCATGAATTTCCCGATTGGCTGGGAAAAACAGCCCGTGGCCATCGTGCGCGCACTTGGCGTGATCAAACAGGCCTGTGCGCAAGCGAACAAGGCCAGCGGTGCGCTGGATGCGCGTCGCGCCGATGCCATCATCCAAGCGGCGGGAGAAGTCATCGCAGGCAAATTCGACGACAATTTCCCGCTGGTGGTCTGGCAGACCGGATCAGGCACGCAATCCAACATGAATGCCAATGAGGTCATCGCCAACCGCGCGATTGAAATCTTGGGCGGTGTCATTGGCTCCAAAGATCCGGTGCATCCCAATGACCATGTGAACATGGGGCAATCATCCAACGACACCTTTCCCACCGCCATGCATATTGCCGCTGCCATGACGGCGCGCGATGTGCTTTTGCCGGGGTTGGCCAAGCTTTTGGCCGGGCTTGAGGCCAAGTCGGAAGAGTTCAAGGACATCATCAAGATCGGCCGCACCCATACACAGGACGCCACGCCGCTGACACTGGGGCAGGAGTTCTCGGGCTATGCGCATCAGGTGCGGCAGGGCATCGCGCGGGTCAATCTGTGTTTGCCCGGTATCTATGAGCTGGCACAGGGCGGCACCGCTGTGGGCACCGGTCTGAACACCGCGAAGGGCTGGGATACGACCGTTGCGGCGCAAATGGCCGAGATCACCGGCCTGCCGTTTGTCACAGCACCCAACAAATTCGAGGCGCTGGCGGCGCATGATGCGATGGTGTTCATGTCGGGCGCGCTCGCTACTGTGGCCGGGTCTTGCTACAAGATTGCCAATGACATCCGGTTTCTGGGGTCGGGTCCGCGGTCGGGCCTGGGCGAATTGATCCTGCCCGAGAACGAGCCGGGCAGCTCGATCATGCCGGGCAAGGTCAACCCGACACAGGCCGAGGCGCTGACGCAGGTGGCCGCCCATGTCATGGGCAATGATGCCGCGATCAAGTTCGCAGGCTCTCAGGGGCATTTCGAGTTGAACGTCTATAATCCGATGATGGCCTATAACCTGTTGCAATCCATGCAGCTTTTGGGCGATGCCGCCGACAGCTTCACAGAGCGGATGCTCAACGGGATCGAGGCCAATGGCCCGCGCATCGAAAAGCTGATGCAGGAAAGCCTGATGCTGGTGACGGCTTTGGCCCCCACCATCGGCTATGACAATGCCACCAAGGTTGCCAAGACCGCGCATAAGAACGGCACGACGTTGCGCGAAGAAGCGATCGCGCTTGGCTTTGTCGATGGCGAGACCTTTGATCGCGTGGTGCGCCCCGAAGACATGATCGGCCCGAAATGAGCGATGCCCCGGTCAATCTGAACCGGGTGCGCAAGCAAAAGGCGCGGGCCAAGGACAAGGCCCGCGCAGATGAGAATGCCGCGCGCTTTGGCCGGACCAAGGCGCAAAAGGCGCTGGAGCAGGCGCAGACCGAAAAGGCGCGCGCCACGCTTGACCAGCATCGCCGGGACGAGGACTGAGTTTGGCTTCATCTGGCCCAAAATACCTCGGGGGAGTCCTGGATATCATCCAGGACGGGGGCAGCGCCCCCCTGTCTGACCTATGATGGGCGCGCGCCCGGTCAAACGCTCGCTTACCCTGCGTGGGCATCGCACCAGCGTGTCTCTTGAGGATGAGTTCTGGCAGGCCTTTCGCGAGATTGCCGAGGAAAAATCCATGGCTCTCAACGTTTTGGCTGCCGAAATTGATGCGGGTCGCGGGATCGAGACCGGGTTGGCAACGGCGATCCGGCTCTTTGTTCTGGCGTATTACCGGGATCGGGCCTTGTTGAACGGCTGACGCCGCGCGAGGGGCGCGGCGTCATGTCGCTCAGGTTCTGCTGTGGGATTATTCCGCCGGTTGTTCGGCCAAAAGCCCGTGCTTGTCGCGCAGATGGTCGCGGTAGAGCGCCTTGGTCAACGCCACCACCATCAACACCATCACCATGGCAAAGGGCAGCGCGCCGATGATCATGGCGTTCTTCAGCGCCTCGAACGGGTCGGCAGAGGCCCCCGAATTGCCCGCGATGATCAGCGCGCCGATCACCAGCGTAAGGATGACGCCCCAGATGATCCGGTGTTTGATGCCGGTTTCCGCCTGACCCCCTGACATGATCGTGTTCATCACGAGGATGCCCGAGTCTGCCGAGGTGACGAGGAAGGTCAGCACCAGCACCACGCACATGATCGTCACAGCCGTCAGCAGCCCGCCATCAATCATGAAACCCAATGTGACAAAGAGTTTGTTGGTGTTGGAGGCACCGATGATGGCCCCTTGCGCCACACCGCTAAGCTCAAGATCAATCGCCGTCGCGCCGAGGATGGTCATCCAGGCAAAGCACACAAGCGCCGGGGCAATCACACAGCCAAGAATGAATTCCCGCACGGTGCGCCCCTTCGAGATGCGCGCAAGGAACAGGCCAACGAAGGGCGAAAACGCGATCCACCACGCCCAGTAGAAGGTTGTCCAGCCCGCCTGCCAGCCAAACAGGCGACCTTGGGCACCGGCCTCGTAGGCGGCGATCTTGGTTGCTTCGGGTAGCTCAGCGGCGGCACCGCTCAGACCGCCGACAAAGCCATCAAAACTGCCCCATGCGTTCGTTGCGCCGCCGTAAAGGTCGGCGGCAAGCGGGGCCGCTTCGGTGGGAAGCGCGGCGGCAAAAGCCTCGGACGAGAGCGGCCCATAGGCGTTGAACGACAGCGAGGTGAAGTGCAGGATGTAATCGGCAAGGGCCGTTGCGTATTTGGTCATGGCAAAGGCGAAAGAGCCAAAGACGATAAAGACCAGCAACAGAACCACCGACAACACGAGGTTGAGGTTCGAGAGATATTTGATGCCGCGTCCCACGCCCGAGACCGCTGATAGGATCGACAGGCCCATGATCGCAAGCAGGGCGGCGATGAGGCCTGCGGTGGTGGGTTTTGGGGCCTCGCCCGTGGTGTTCATCAGCCATTCCATGCCACTGACCGCATAGACGCCATCGACAAATTGCGACACGCCAAAGCCGATGGTGACGGACACGCCGAGAATGGTGGCCACGACGCCCAGAATGTCGACAAGATCACCCAAAATGCCGTTGGCGGCACGCCCCAGCAACGGGGTCAGCGCCGAGCGGATGGTCAGCGGCATGTCCCGCGTATAGGCGTAATAGGCAAGGCTGAGCCCTGTCACCACATAGATGGCCCAGGCGTGAAAGCCGTAATGCGCAAAGGTGTAGCGATAGGCCGGGGTTACGCCCTCTGCCGTGTTGCCGATGACGGCCCCGGTCACAGTCTCGGGGTTCGAGCCCCAGAGGCCCAGCGGTTCCGCCGTGGCGAATACCATGAGACCCACACCAAGACCCGCGCCGAACATCATCGAGAACCAAGAGAAGTTTGAAAACTCGGGTTTTTCGCCCACGCGCCCCATCATGCGCCTGCCTGTCGCGGGCAAGAGCGCCACGATGAAGAGGAAAAAGGCAAACATGCCGGTGGCGAGAATATAGAAGGTGTTGAACCCTTCGAGGAGCGACCAGTTGAGGCTCGACAGTGTGGCATTGGCATTGAGCGGCCAGACCAGCGCCCAGATCACCAAGAGCGCCATCGAGGTTTTGGAAATCAGCGCGATGGGCAAGCTATAGCCCTCGTAGAACCCCTGTGGGGCGGTTTTTATCTCGAGATCTGTGAAAGGGGGTTTTATACTCATCTGTGACGTCCCTGATCCATTGCGATTGAACGGGGTCCTTGTGTGGCTCTGAAATCGGCCTGTTGCCCCATCCCGTCATTTTCCCACGCCGAGGCCCGTGTAACGAGCGGGTAATCCGGCGCTCCGTGCGCAAATTACGACCATTGGGGTGTGGAATTGCGGCCATCTGTGCGCGGGGTTCAACCGGATTGATCCGCTGCGCAACGAAACTGAAATCGGCTTTCCATGAAAACAGGGCGCGCGAATCCCTTTGTGATTGTCGTTTGGCGACATGGTGCAGGTCGCAAACGTGACGTTTCCGTACCGCCGGGTTGCAGTTTTGGGCGGTTTCTTGCTAAAAGGTTGTGACGATCCGGGCATGCAAGGCCCGGTGCGCCTGCGGACAACGTGTCTGCTTCTTTCGTGCGCGAGACCTCGAAGCGCTGCCACGTGCCGCACTGGTGCGTCGCCTTTGTCCCCTGCGACGGGCGCAACGGGCAGCAGAAAAACAAGAAAAGGGGGCCAGATGGCCGACGAAACAACCAATCAAGGCATACCCGCGCCCGAAGGGCAGTCGGACCTGATCGAGACAGTGTACGAGATCGGGCAGGACAATGTGCAACCACAGGTGGGGCCTTTTGGTCTCGATATTCACAACCCGGTGTTTTTTATCTCGGGCCTTAGCATTGTGATCTTTGTGTTCTACGCGCTGGCGCTGCCCGGTCATGCGGCATCGGTGTTTGACTGGCTGTTTGCGTCAGTTACCCAAGGGTTTGACTGGTTCTTTTTGAGTGCCGCCAATGTCTTCGTGATCTTCTGCCTTTTCCTGATCGTCAGCCCCTATGGTCGCGTGCGGCTGGGCGGGGATGAGGCGACGCCGGATTACAGCTATCTGGGCTGGTTCGCGATGCTTTTTGCGGCCGGAATGGGCATTGGCCTGATGTTCTTTGGCGTGTCAGAGCCGATGAGCCATTTTTCCAGCGCCTTGGGTGGCACGGCGATGGAGGACGGTGCGCGCAGCGATTGGGCCCCGCTTGGGGCGGCTGGCGGTGATCCCGAGGCGGCATCACGCCTTGGCATGGCGGCCACCATTTTTCACTGGGGTCTGCATCCTTGGGCGATTTACGCGGTGGTGGCACTGGCACTGGCGCTTTTCAGCTATAACAAGGGTCTGCCGCTCACACTGCGCTCGGCCTTTTATCCGATCCTGGGCGAGCGGGTCTGGGGCTGGTGGGGCCATGTGATCGACACGCTGGCAGTCTTTGCCACGCTCTTTGGTCTGGCCACCTCGCTGGGCTTTGGGGCAGAGCAGGCGGCGTCGGGGCTGACCTTTCTCTATGGGTCGGGCGACGCAGCAGAGGGCACGCGCGCATTCCTGGGAATTTCCTATGGCAATACCGAAGAAAGTAGCGTTGAAAATTCGAGCCTTCTTTTGGTCTTGCTGATTTCAGGCATCACGGCGATTGCCCTAGTCTCGGTGGTGCGTGGCCTTGATGGCGGGGTCAAGGTGCTGTCCGAGATCAACATGGGCTTGGCGGCGCTGTTGCTGCTGTTCGTGTTCTTTGTGGGTGGCCCGATTTTCCTGCTGACGTTCTTTTTCGACAGCCTTTGGGCCTATCTGCAAAACCTTGTCGCGCTGTCCAATCCCTTTGGGCGCGAAGACACCAATTTCATGCAGGGCTGGACGGCGTTCTATTGGGCGTGGTGGATCAGCTGGTCGCCCTTTGTGGGCATGTTCATTGCGCGTGTCAGCCGGGGCCGCACGGTGCGGGAATTCGTGATCTGCGTATTGCTCATTCCGTCGCTGGTCTGTGTCCTGTGGATGAGTGTTTTTGGCGGCACCGCGCTTAATCAGGTGATTGCCGGGGGCTACGAGGCGGCACAAAATGCCCCTCTGGAGCTTAAACTCTTCCAGATGCTTGATCCTTTGCCCTTGGCGACGATCACCTCGACCATCGGGATTGTTCTTGTGGTGGTGTTCTTTGTCACCTCATCGGATTCTGGAAGTCTTGTGATCGACACGATCACGGCGGGCGGCAAGGTTGACGCGCCCGTGCCACAGCGGGTGTTCTGGTGCATCTTTGAGGGGGCCGTCGCGATTGTTCTCTTGATCGGCGGGGGCCTGACAGCGCTGCAATCGGCGGTGATTTCAACCGGCCTGCCGTTTACATTGGTGCTGTTGGTGATGTGCTGGGCGATCTTTCGCGGCTTGCAGAGCGAGCGAAAGATCCTCTGAGCGACCCATGGTCATGCGGTCCAAGGCCCTCCGGCGCTTGCGCGCCGGGGGGCTTTGCTGTTTTGTGGCCGCAAAAAGGGACAATGGGGACAGTGATGACACTCGATACAGATTTCGTGCGTGCGCAATTTCCGGCCTTTGCCGAGCCAAGCCTTGAGGGACAAGCGTTTTTTGAGAATGCCGGTGGCTCTTATACCTGCGGCCCGGTGATTGCGCGGCTGGAGCGGTATTATCGGCAACGCAAGGTGCAGCCCTACGCGCCCTATGAGGCGAGCCAATTGGCCGGGGCCGAGATGGACGAGGCGCGGGCGCGACTGGCGGCGATGATGGGGGTGGCCACGGATGAGCTAAGCTTTGGCCCCTCGACCACGCAGAACACCTATGTTCTGGCGCAAGCATTCCGGCAGTGGATGGAACCGGGCGATGCGATCATCGTCACCAATCAGGATCACGAGGCCAATTCCGGGCCGTGGCGGCGGTTGGCGGACGCAGGATTCGAAGTGCGTGAGTGGAAAATCAACCCCGAGAGCGGTTTGCTTGATCCGGCCGATCTTGAAAATCTGCTGGATGACCGGGTACGGCTGGTGTGTTTTCCGCATTGCTCCAACGTTGTGGGGGCGATCAACCCGGTGGTCGAGATTACGGCGCTGGCGCATGCCGCCGGGGCCTTTGTCTGTGTCGATGGGGTTAGCTATGCGCCGCATGGCCTGCCGGATGTGGGGGGGATGGGGCCGGATATTTACCTTTTTTCGGCCTATAAAACCTATGGGCCGCATCAGGGGATCATGGTGATCCGGCGGGAATTGGGCAATCTCTTGCCCAATCAGGCGCATTATTTCAACGCGGGCACACTCTATAAACGGTTCACGCCAGCGGGCCCGGATCATGCACAGGTCGCGGCAAGCGCCGGTATGGCGGATTATATCGACGATCTGGCGGCGCATCACGGGATCACGGGCGATGCCGTGACGCGGGCGGTCGGGGTGCATGACCTGATGCGCGGGCATGAAACAGCACTTTTGCAGCCGCTCTTGGATTTCCTCAAGGATCGCAATTCTGCGCGGCTGATCGGCCCGGTCGAGGCTGAACAAAAAGCGCCGACCGTGGCTGTTGCGCTAAATCGGCCGGGGGCCGAGGCGGCGGCGCAACTGGCGCAGCATGGGATCATGGCGGGAGGCGGCGATTTCTACGCGGTGCGGCCCCTGACGGCGATGGGCGTTGACCCAGAGCGCGGCGTGCTGCGTCTGAGTTTTGTGCATTACACGACCCGCACCGAGGTCGACAAACTCTTAACCGCCCTTGATGATATTCTTTGATCCGCCCGCGTCCCCGGCCCGTATTGCAATCAAAGACCGGGGCAGGGGATGACGGATATAGCACCATCAATTGTATGGCTACGGCGCGATTTGCGTCTGGCCGATCACCCGGCACTCTGCGCAGCGCTTGCAGGCGGCGGCGCGGTTATTCCTGTTTTCATCCATGATGAGAGCGTCGAAGCTCTGGGCGCTGCACCAAAATGGCGTCTGGGCCTGTCGCTGGCGTCGCTTGCGCGTGATCTGGCGGCGTGCGGCAGCCGCTTGATCCTGCGCCGGGGCGCGGCGCTGGATGTGCTGCGTGCGCTGGTGGCTGAAACCGGGGCAGGGGCGGTGCACTGGTCGCGGCTTTATGATCCGCAGTCCATCGCGCGCGACAAGGCGGTTAAATCCGCGCTGCGTGAGGCAGGGGTGGACGCACAAAGCCACCCGGGCCATGTGATGTTCGAGCCTTGGACGGTTGAGACCAAGACCGGCGGCTTTTACCGCGTTTACAGCCCAATGTGGCGCGCGGTGAAGGATCGCGATGTGGCGGTGCCGCTGACAGCGCCCGGGCAAATCCCGGCCCCCAAGGTTTGGCCCGCCTCTGACAGTCTGGATGATTGGCAGATGGGGGCCGCCATGTATCGGGGGGCCGACGTGTGCTTGCCCTATCAGCGGGTGGGCGAGGCCGCGGCGATGGAGCGGTTGCATGCCTTTGCCGATGGGGCGATTGCAGAGTATCAGGACGCCCGGAATTTTCCGGCGGTCGATGCAACTTCTGCGCTGTCGGAAAACCTGACCTATGGGGAAATCTCGCCGCGCCAGTGCTGGCATGCGGGGCAGCGGGCCTTGCATGGCGGGGCCAAAGGCGCAGAGACATGGCTCAAGGAACTGGTCTGGCGCGAGTTTGCCTATCACCTCATGTATCACACGCCCCATATTCTGAGCGGCAATTGGCGGACCGATTGGGATGCCTTTCCATGGTCCACCGATGCGGATCATCCCGAGGTCATCGCGTGGAAACAGGGCCGCACCGGCGAACCCTTTGTCGATGCCGCCATGCGCGAGATGTATGTGACCGGCAAGATGCACAACCGCGCGCGGATGATCGTGGCCTCATACCTCACCAAGCATCTGATGACCCATTGGAAGATTGGCTTGGACTGGTTCGCCGAATGTCTGACCGATTGGGATCCGGCCTCGAATGCGATGGGCTGGCAATGGGCGGCGGGCTGTGGGCCCGACGCAGCGCCGTATTTCCGGGTGTTCAATCCCGAGACACAGTTGGACAAGTTCGACCGTGGCGGGGCCTATACCCGGCGCTGGATCGCCGAGGGGCAGCGCACCCCACCCGCCACGGCCTTGGATTATTTCAAGGCGGTGCCGCGCGCCTGGCAGCTTGATCCGTCGATGCTTTATCCGGGGCGGATTGTTGATTTGTCACAGGGGCGGCAAAGAGCGCTCAACGCCTATGAAGCGCGGGAGTTTTGAAACATGACCATACTGACCGCAAGATCGGCGATTGACGCGCCGCAAAAGGAAAAAGGGACCGAACGTATGATCCTGACCGACACCACCGGCCAGACGGGCCTGCCGCGCTATTTCAGCCGTTGCTTTGGCGTGGCGCGCAATATCGACGCCGGACGGCTTGATATTCGCCTGCCCGATGGCCGTGTGTTCCGCGCCGAAGGGCCGCGCCCCGGCCCGGTCGCGGTGCTGGAAATCCACGACACCGAGGTGTTTGCGCGGCTGGTGCGCGAGGGCTATCTGGGCTTTTGCGAGGCGTATCTGGATGGGGACTGGTCCACGCCGGACCTTCAATCCTTTATGGACCTTCTCAACGACGACAATGACGGTATTTACAACGGCTATCCCGGTCAAAGGCTGGCGCAGATTTACGAGCGCATCCGCTTTTGGTTCAAACGGAATTCCAAGACCCAAGCCAAGCGCAACATCAGCTACCACTATGATCTGGGCAATGCGTTTTACAGCCTCTGGCTGGACGAAACGATGACCTATTCCAGTGCGATTTTTCAGCCCGGTCAGAACAGTCTGGAACAGGCGCAGATCGCCAAATATGCCAGCATGGTGGATCAGATGGGGGTGAAGCCCGGCGATCACGTGCTGGAAATCGGCTGTGGTTGGGGAGGCTTTGCCGAATACGCCGCCAAAGAGCGGGGGTTGCGCGTGACGGGCCTCACGATCAGCGCGGAACAGTTGAAATATGCGCAGGACCGGATCGCGCGCGCCGGGCTGTCTGATCGGGTCACGCTCAAGTTGCAGGATTACCGCGACGAGCGCGGCACTTATGATGGCATCGCCAGCATCGAGATGTTCGAGGCCGTAGGCGAGCGCTATTGGCCGGTGTTTTTCAACAGTCTGCGCGAGCGGCTTAATCCCGGTGCGCTGGCCACGCTGCAGATCATCACAGTCGAGGACCGGCGGTGGGAAAGCTATCGTACCGATGTGGATTTCATCCAGAAATACATCTTTCCGGGCGGTATGCTCCCCAGCCCCACCGCGTTGCGCGCCGAGATCGAGCGCGCGGGGCTGAGTGTTGCGCGGTCTATCGAATTTGGCGAAAGCTATAGCCAAACCCTGCGCCGCTGGCATCAGGCGTTCAACGACAAGTGGGACGAAATCGCCGATATGGGCTTTGATGACCGGTTCCGCCGGATGTGGAATTTCTATCTGACCTCTTGCGCGGGGGCCTTCAAAGGGGGTAGTTGCGATGTGACGCAGATCACCATCGCAAGGCCTGGATAGATGCCCGTTACAGATCAAATGCCCACCGCCGCGCGGCTGGTCGCGGCGATCGGACTTAGCATTGTGGGATGGTTTGGATCAGAGCTCTTTCGCCCGCTTATGCCAGAAGACACCAATTTCGGCTGGTTCAACGTGGTCAATGTTGTTCTTGGCGCGATTTGCGGCTGGCGCGTGACGGGCAGGCGGCTGGGTTATGGCTATGCCGAAGGGTTCAGCGCCGGATTGACCGGCGTCGCCGCACTGGTGTTTTGGGCGCTCTTTCTTCAGAGCCTGAATGAGATGCTCAAACGTGCGCTTGATAACCGCTATGACGGGGTGATCAAGGGCCTGACCGCGATGTTCGACTTGATGGTTGACTATGGCATGACTATGATCAACGGGCCATTGATCGGCGCACTGGTCACCGGCGGGATCGTGGTGGGCCTCGTTTCGGAATGGGTCTCGCATCGGTGGTCGTGACACCGGTCTTTCTGTACGGTCCCTTGGCTGACATCACCGTTTTGCAGGCAGCCTTGCCGGGCCTTGTTGCGGCTGAGGCGCGCGCCGAGGGCGTGCAGATTTGCTGTGATGACGCGCCCCTGCCTTTGGCGGGACTGCGCCGGGGGCTAGGGGCCGTAGACGGGTGGTTGGTGTCAGAGCCCCACACAGTGGAGTTGGTGACCTTCATCGCCGAGGCGCTTGGCTTGGGGCGTTCGGATGTCATTACCGTCAGTCAAGACGGCCGCCCCGTCGCTGCGCGTGTCTTTCCTGGTCGGCCGGGGCCCATGGACTGGGATGGCCAAGACTGGTCGCGCCGCGCCGCGCCGATCCTGCGCTATGCAGTTCAAGAGATACTCAGCTTGAGGGGCCGTATTGCCGCGCAAGACCTGTGCGCGGGCCTGCCCATGATCTTGTCGCGCGCATCGGGCCGGGTGGCGGCGCAGACGCCTGCGCCCGCCGATGTGCGCAGTGCGACCGAGGCTGCGACCGTGCAAGAGATCGCCTGCGAGATCACCCATGCGGGGTTCTTCCTTGGCCGCGCCTATACGTTGCGGCATCCCCGTTTTGATGGCACGCCAAGCGATACCTTGCGGCGTGAAGTGTTTGTCGCCACGGATGCCGCCCTTGTGCTGCCCTATGATCCGGTGCGCGACCGGGTGCTTTTGGTAGAGCAGTTCCGCATGGGGCCCTATGGGCGCGGCGATCCGCGCCCGTGGATGCTAGAGCCGGTCGCCGGGCGGATTGACGGCGGCGAGAGCCCCGAACACGCCGCGCACCGCGAATGTCTGGAAGAGGCGGGGCTGACGCTGCGCGCGCTCGAGAAGATTTCCCAGCACTATTGCACGCCGGGATATTCGACCGAATTCTTTCACCTCTTTCTGGGGATTTGCGACCTGCCTGATCTGGAACAGGGGCGCGGCGGTCTGGCCACAGAGCATGAGGATATTCGCACGCATGTGATTGATTTCGCGCAGGCAATGGCGCTTGTGCAAAGTGGAGAGGCCAATAATGGGCCGCTCATCCTCTGCCTTCTATGGCTTGAGCGTGAACGCGCACGGCTGCGTGCATCCGCTTGAGTTCCGTTCTCCAAGCGCCTAAACCCAAGGGAACACTTTGCCTACAGGAGCATGAAAGATGCGCATTGCACAGGATTTGGCTGCCGCTGTCGGGAATACCCCGCTCATTCGTTTGCGCCGCGCCAGTGAGGAAACTGGCTGTGACATCTTGGGTAAATGCGAGTTTCTCAACCCCGGTCAATCGGTCAAGGATCGTGCCGCGCTTTTTATCATCCGCGACGCCATCGCGCGCGGTGATTTGAAACCCGGCGGTACGATTGTCGAGGGGACGGCAGGCAATACCGGCATCGGCCTTGCGCTGGTCGGGGCCTCTCTCGGGTTCAAGACGGTGATCGTCATCCCCGAAACCCAAAGCCAAGAAAAGAAGGATATGCTGCGTCTGGCCGGTGCCGATTTGGTTCAAGTTCCCGCAGCGCCCTATTCAAATCCGAACAATTTTGTCCGATACTCGGAGAGATTGGCCGCTGAGCTTGCGAAAACCGAACCTAACGGTGTGATCTGGGCCAATCAGTTCGACAATGTCGCCAACCGTCAGGCCCATATCGAAACAACCGGCCCCGAGATTTGGGAGCAAACCGGCGGCAAGGTTGATGGCTTCATCTGCGCGGTGGGGTCGGGTGGCACCTTGGCCGGGGTCGGCATGGCGCTGCAACCCAAGGGCGTCAAGGTGGGTATTGCCGATCCGATGGGCGCAAAGCTTTTTTCTTGGTATACCAAAGGCGAGTTGGAGAGCGAAGGCTCGTCGATTGCCGAGGGGATCGGGCAGGTGCGCATCACGGCCAATCTTGAAGGCTTCATGCCAGATTTCGCCTGTCAGGTGCCCGATGCCGAAGCGTTGCCGATTGTCTTTGACCTGCTTCAGCATGAGGGGCTGTGCATGGGGGCCTCGACCGGTGTGAATATCGCTGGCGCTATGCAGATGGCCCGCGACATGGGGCCGGGCCATACCATCGTGACGATCCTGTGCGATTACGGAACACGCTATCAGTCCAAACTTTTCAATCCCGAATTCCTGCGCGCCAACAACCTGCCGACGCCAGATTGGCTGGATCAGGCTCCGCGCTCGATTCCGGGGGTTTTCGCGGGGTGACAAGAATGCTGCGGCTGCTTTGCCTAGTCCTCTGTCTGGCGTTGGGCGCGGCAGTTGCTGTGCCCGATACCGCGCTTGCGCAGGGGCAGCATACGCCTGACGCGGTCGATTATGTGACGTGGGAGGAACTTGCGGCCGATGCCGACGAGATGCTTGCCAACGGCGAGGCCTCCACCGGGCAACTGGAAAACATGCGCGCCCAGATCAACGGTTGGCGGCAACAGTTTGTTGAGATGCAGGGCTTGAATTCCACTGCGATCCGAACTGTGCGCGATCAAATCGCCGCTTTGGGGCCTGTGCCCGAGACCGGCGAAGAAGCCGAGGACATCGCAGCGCAGCGTGCGGAACTTAACCGGCGTCTGGCCCGGTTAGAAGCACCGGTGAAGCTGGCCGATCTGGCGCGCAGTCGCGCCGATGGGCTGGTCACGAATATAGATGGGGCGATCCGTGACCGGCAGACCCAAGCGCTGTTGCGGCTTGGGCCATCGCCGGTCAATCCGCTGCATTGGCCGACAGCGGTCAAGGAACTGTACCGCGCGGTGGATACCGTCCGGGCCGAGACGGCGACCAATTGGCAAAGCAGCTTTCGGCGCACGCGCTTTCAGGGCAACCTGCCGGGGGTGATTGCTCTGGGTCTTATCGGCCTTTTGCTGATGACGCGGGGCCGGGTTTGGACAATGCGTCTGGCGGCGCGCGTTTTGGGCGACACCCCGACCGCCGGACGCCGTCTTGCGGCTTTTGCAATTTCGTTTGGCGAATGGTTGTTGCCCTATCTTGGGGTGATTTCCATTGTCGTGGCGGGCGTTCTGACCGGGATTTTGGGATCCAAGGGAAACCTTGTGCTCGAGTCGCTGCCCGCGGCGGCCTTTATCCTTCTGCTGGCGCGTTGGTTGTCGCTTCGGGTCTTTCCCCGCGATGATCGGCAGTTGCCCTTGCTCACGCTTGGCCCGTCCGAGCGCGCCACCGGGCGGCTTAGTGGCGGCTCTCTTGGATTGGTGGTTGCGGGGTTTGCCTATGTGCAGGACCTCGCCGATGGGTTTGATTGGTCCGAAGCGGCCCGCAATGTCATGATCTTTCCGTTGATGGTGCTGGCGTCGCTGCTGTTGCTGCGGCTTGCGCGGCTCTTGATGCGGCACAGCAAAGCGGCGGCGAACGAGCCCGAGACAGAGCTTACGTTCCGCAGCAAGCTGGTGCGTATTCTCGCGCGTGCCCTCTGGGCGCTGGCGCTGCTTGCGCCGCTTTTGTCCGCGATCGGCTATATGTCCGCCGCCGAGGCGATGATGTTGCCTGCTCTCTTGTCGTTGATGATGATCGCGGCGCTGCTGCTGGTCCAACGGGTGCTGTCCGAGGTCTATATCATGCTGCGTGGCAACGCGCAGAGCATTGATGACTCGCTCTTTCCGGTGCTTTTGGGCTTTTTCCTCGTGCTCGGGTCGGTGCCGGTTTTTGCCCTGATCTGGGGCGCGCGGCCTGCACAATTGCAAGAGGCGTGGCTAAGTTTCACCCAAGGGGTCAGTTTTGGCGGCATCACGCTATCGCCCACCGGCTTTCTGATCCTTGCTGTGGTCTTTACCCTTGGCTATCTGCTGACCCGGCTCATTCAGGGCACGCTCAAGAATGCGATCCTGCCAAAAACCAAGCTCGATATGGGCGGGCGTAATGCCATCGTGTCAGGCGTGGGCTATGTCGGGATTTTCCTTGCGGCGTTGGTGTCGATCACGGCGGCGGGGATTGACCTGAGTTCACTGGCCATCGTTGCGGGTGCGCTGTCGGTGGGCATCGGGTTTGGTTTGCAAAACATCGTGTCCAACTTTGTGTCGGGCATCATCCTTTTGATCGAGCGGCCGATTTCCGAAGGCGACTGGATCGAGGTCGGCGGGCAGCATGGCTATGTGCGGTCGATCTCGGTGCGTTCAACCCGGATCGAGACCTTTGACCGCACGGATGTGATCGTGCCGAATGCCGATTTTGTCAGTGGCACGGTCACGAATTATACGCGCGGCAATACCGTGGGCCGGGTGATTGTGCCGGTGGGGGTGGCCTATGGCACAGACACGCGCCGGGTGGAAAAGATCCTGCGCGACGTGGCCGAGGCACATCCAATGGTGCTGATGCAGCCACCGCCGACGGTGCTGTTCCAGAATTTCGGCGCAAGTTCGCTTGATTTCGAGATCCGGGCGATCCTGCGCGATGTCAACTGGGTGGCCAGTGTGAAATCAGACATGAACCACGAGATTGCCCGCCGCTTTGCCGAAGAAGGCATCGAAATTCCCTTTCCGCAACAGGATGTGTGGTTCCGCAACGCCACTGCAGAGGCAAAAGAGCCCAAGGCCCCGGTCAAACCCAAGACGAGCCAAAGCCCCGCCGCCCTGACAGAGGGCGATGTTGAGGGCGAGGGAGACGGTGACGGGCGATGACGACACCCCTTTTTCGGCTGGACGCCTATCAAACCGAGGCGGCCGGCGTCGTTGTGGCGCATACTCCAGAGGGTGGGATCGTGCTGGACCAGACGCTATTTTATCCCATGGGGGGCGGACAACCGGGCGATAGCGGGCGGCTTATGTGCCAAGGGCGCAGCCTGCCCATTGCCACGGCCGTCAAGGCCGAGGGGGAACAGATCGCGCTGGTGATGGCAGAACCTATGGCCTTGCCGCCCATTGGCACGGCCCTGCGGCAAGCGATTGACTGGCCCCGGCGGCATCGCCTGATGCGGATGCATACGGCGCTGCATCTTTTGTCGGTGGTGATCCCGCTGCCGGTCTCGGGCGGGGCCGTTGCCGAGACGCGCAGCCGCCTTGATTTCGACATGCCCGAAGCGCCAGAAGACCGCGAGACGCTGGAAGACTACCTTAATCAGCTGGTGGATCAGGATTTGCCCGTGACCGAAGAGTGGATCACCGATGACGCGCTGCGCGCCAATCCGGGGCTGGTCAAGACCATGTCGGTGGCGCCACCCATGGGGTCTGGCCGGGTGCGTTTGGTGCGGATCGGGCAGGGGACGGATCAGGTTGATCTGCAGCCCTGCGGCGGCACCCATGTGGCACGCACGGGCGAGATCGGGCGGCTTCGCCTTGGCAAGATCGAAAAGAAAGGCCGCCACAACCGCCGGGTTTATCTTCACTTGGAAGATTGAGCGCGTTCAGCCCTTTGCAAAGTCTGCTATGGCTTGGGTGAGGCAATCGAGGCTGTCGGTATGCGGGGCCGTTGCGGGCAGGGCATCTGTCATCAAGGACAGTTCCGTACACGCCACCAACAGGTGATCGGCCCCATGGGCCAAGAGCGCCTCGGCCTCTTGGGCGAGCTGTGGCTTGAGGGTTGCCAGTGGTTCCCCCGCCTTGACCGCGCGGATGATCGCGAGAATTCCACTGTCATCGGGCAGGAACACCGGGGTCAGCCCATGGGCGGCGAAGGGCGCGGCAAAAACATTCGCCAGCCGGGTTGCGGGTGAGGCCAGCATCCCGACCCGTCGCGCGCCTTGGCGGGCGAGCGACTGGGCCGTCAGATCCAGCATGTTGAGAAAGGGCAGGGGTGTGGCAGCCACAACGGCGGGCGCGTAGTGATGCGCGGTGTTGCAGGGCATCGCCAGCGCCTCTGCCCCCGCTGCCTGTAGATCGCAGGCCATGCGGGCCAGAACCGGGCCGGGGTCTTCGCCGGTGCCCTCGATCAGCGCCTTGATCCGGCTGGGTACCTGCGAATTCTGATGCACGATGAGCGGAATATGATCGCTATCGTCACGCGCGGGCACGGCGGCCAGCAGTTTTTGCATCAAAAGCACGGTCGCTTCGGGGCCCATGCCCCCCAGAATGCCCACGGTTCTCATCTGGCGGTCTTATCCTGTCGATGTTGCCGCGCGGTCAATCGGACCTGTGCGGATGTCTGCGCTGCGGGCATGCCCCTCCATCCGTTCGGCGCGGCTGAGGCTGGCGGTCACGCGCGCAAGATCAGGCAGCGCGCGGTCGTCTACCTCTTGCCAGGTGACGGTTTTCAGGAACTTGTGCACCGATAGGCCCCCGGTATAGCGCGCAGCCCCAGAGGTGGGCAAGACATGGTTGGGGCCTGCCGCCTTGTCGCCAAAGGCAACGGTCGTGTTTTCCCCAAGAAAGAGCGAGCCATAGGCCTGCAAGCGTGTGCGCCACCATGGCAGATCGCGCGCCTGCACATGCAGATGTTCGGGCGCTTTGGCATCGGCATATTGCGCCATGTCCTCGGGCGTATCGCACAGCACCACCTCAGCCAGATCGCGCCAAGCGGCGGTGGCGGCGGCGCGGTTCGGCTCTGGCAGGCTGGCGATAAGGGCCGGGGCACGGACCATCACGGCCTCGGCCAATGGCCGATGCGTGGTTGCGAGCCAGACCGGCGAATTCGCCCCATGCTCCGCCTGTCCAACCAGATCGGCGGCGACGGTTTCGGGATCGGCCGTGTCATCGGCAAGAATGAGGCTGTCGGTCGGGCCTGCGAACATATCAATGCCGATGGGACCAAAGAGTTGGCGCTTGGCCTCGGCGACATAGGCATTGCCGGGTCCGACCAGAATATCGGCAGGCGGTGCGCCAAAGAGGCCAAAGGCCATGGCCGCAACCCCCTGCACCCCGCCAATGGTCAGGATGCGCGTGGCCCCTGCCAGATCCATCGCATAGAGCATGGCATCGGGAATGCCCTGATCGCCGCAGGGGGGCGAGACGGCGGTGATGTCAGCCACGCCCGCCTCGCGCGCGGTGGCGATGGTCATCAGTGCCGAAGCGATATGGCTATAGCGCCCGCCGGGCACGTAACAGCCCGCCGCCCCAAGGGGTATCTGACGTTGCCCGGCGCGCAGGCCGGGGCGCAGTTCAATCTCCATGTCCTGCGCCGTGGCGCGCTGTGCGGCGGCAAAGCGCGAGATATTGTCATGCGCCCATTGGATATCCGCCTTGAGCGATGCGGGCACACGGGATACGGCGGCGGCAACCTCGGCGTGGGTCACGGTGATGCCACCCTGCCAGCCATCAAGCTGCCGTGCATATTCCAGCGCCACCTGTGCGCCGCCTGTGCGCAACCGGGCCAGCATGATCTGGACGGTATCGGCCACGTCATGGGCGGTGTGCGGCGGCTCTCCGGGGGCGGTCTTGAGCGGGGTGATCGGCATGGTGGCAACTCCTTTGACCCAAGGAATGGGGGGCGTTGCGGCCAACGGCAAGGGATTTGCCGATGTAAGGATCGGCTTTTTCCAGCGGCTGAAAGCCGGTTTCGGGATTTCCGAAAAAGGCCTGTGCCGATCAGCCCCGCCTGCGCTTGGGCGCGTCAAGATCCTGATCGGTTTCTGGCAGCCCTTCCCGCGACAGCAAGACGGCGATGGCGCGGAAACCCGGCACATGGCTGCAGACGATCATCAGCGCCACCATGATCGGCACGGCCAGAAACATCCCCGGTATTCCCCAGACCGCCGCCCAGAACGCAAGGCTGATGATGATGCCAAACGAGGAGACGCGCAGCGCGCGGCCCATCAGCATCGGGTCAATGATATTGCCATTGATAAACTGAATGATCCCCACGATCAGGAAAATCACCAGCGCCGTGGTGCCATCCGCCAGTTGCACATAGGCCACCAGCGCCACCAGCACCGTGGCCACAATCGAACCGATGGAAGGGATATAATTGAGCACGAACGTCAGGATGCCCAATGCCCCGGCAAGATCGAGCGCGAAAAACTGCGCCACGCCATAGACCATGAGGCCTGTCACGACACTGACCAGCGTTTTGACCAGCAGGTAGTAATTTACCCGGTGGATGATCGAGCTGATGATGCGGCCCACCCGTTCGGCCTTTTTGGCATCGCCAAAGAGGCTTTCGAGTTTGGTTGTGAACCAAATCCGCTCGGCAAAAAGAAAGCCAACAAAAAGGATCACCAGCACTGTGCCCTGCATGATCCCCCCGGCCTGACCGGCCAAGGCGCGCAGATAGCCCGCCACATCAAGGGTCGAGACCGCATTGAATACCGCCTCTTCGGCATCAGGCCCGAGCCAGGCCACCATCGCGGATATCGCCTGTGGCGCGCGGTCGGTATAGGCCAGCGTGGTCGACAGCACCGTGTTGATCTGCGACAGGATAACCGCCGAGAGGCTGAGCAACGCCGCCGAAATCAGCAAGAGCGCTACGATGCTGGCCAGCCAGTTGGGCACGCGCACCGGCCCAAGGCGCACCCGCGCGATCGAGGTGATGGCATCCGAGGTAAGGCTGAACAAAATGATCGCCGTGGCCAAAGAAATCAGCAAGAACCGCGCCTGCACCAAGAGAAACAGCACCACCGCAAAGGCGATGATGATCTGCGCCACGGTGCGGATGCGCTGCAACTCTGGCGTGCTCTGGCCGGTAGGGCGCGTGTCTTGGTCTCTTGGTGTCACCGTCTGGCCTGCTTCTGATTTGGATAGGATGCAGTATCGGGAATATCGCGTCGGCTGACAATCGCAGAACGTGGCCTTTCGCCTATAAAATCAGGTGTTTCCGCCGCCTGCCTTGATTTGTAGCGGGTCTCAGGCATCCCCAAGGATCAGATCCGCGGCGCGCCAAGCCAGCATCATGGTGGGCGCGTTGGTGTTGCCCGAGGTGACATTGGGAAACACCGAGGCATCAACCACCCGCAGCCCCGTGACCCCATGCACCCGCAGCTGTGGGTCGACCACGGACTGCGCCGGATCGCGTCCCATACGGCAGGTTCCGACCGGGTGAAACACGGTGCCGCAGCGTTTGCGGAAATCGTCCAGAATGGTGGCATCGTCCATGGTCCGCAGGTCCTGATACATGGCACTTTCGACCAAGGCGGTCAGTGCTGCCGTGGACATGATGCGCTGACACAGCCGGCCCCCCGCAATCACCTGCGCGCGGTCTTCTTCGGTCGCGAGCGAATTGGGTTGAATGAGGGGCGGCGCCTCGGGGTTGGGGCCGCTGATGTCGATGCGGCCTCGGCTGGTTGGGCGCGAGGGCTGGAACGAGATGATGAACCCCGGAAACGGATCGGGGCGCACGACCGAGCGGGTGCCCGCAGGCGTGGTCGTATAGGTGACAGGGTTGAAATAGAGCTGTTGATCGGGATGGTTCTGCCCCGGTTTTGAGCGAAAATAACCACCACATTGATTGACCGAGAGCGACAGGGGCCCGCGTCGCGTCAGGGCAAAACGCAGCGCCGCGCGCACCTTGCCCATGAAGGGGGCAAGATCGTTGTTGAGCGTCGGTTCGGTGGCGCGGAAATAATAGTTGATTCCAAGATGATCCTGAAGATTGCCGCCCACATGGGCGCAATCGCGCAATGGCGTGATGCCATGCTGGCGCAACATCTCCGCCGGGCCGATGCCCGAGAGCTGCAAAAGGCGCGGCGAGGTAACGGCACCCGCACTCAGGATGATCTCGCGCCCCGCGCGCGCAACGTGGCTTTGCCCGCCGCGACGGTAATGAACGGCGACCGCCCGGCTGCCGTCAAATTCGAGGCGGTCCACCAAGGCCCCTGTGACCAGCGTCACATTCGGGCGTTTCAGCGCGGGTTTGAGACAGGCGCGCGCCGAAGAGTTGCGCAATCCGCCCGCAGTGTTGATGCGGTAAACGGTGCCGCCTTCGCCACTCGGGTCGTTGAGATCGTCAGTGCGCGGCAAACCCAATTCATCGAGCGCGGCAAAGTAATGCCGGTTGACCGGGTGGATCTGGTCCGAGACATCCTGCACCGTGATCGGTCCGCTGCCGCGCCGCGTGCCATCGGCCGAGACCTGCGTCTCTAGGGCGTCATAGGTGGCACGAACGGTGCTCCAGCCCCAGCCGGTGGCACCCGCCGCCTCCCAATCGTCGAAATCGTGGGGCAGGCCGCGAGCATAGACCATCGCGTTGATCGCCCCCGATCCGCCCACCGTCTTGCCGCGTGGCCAGTAACCGCGCCGCCCATCGAGTGCCTCTTCCGGTTCGGCCTCGTATTTCCAGTTCAGACGCTCGTCAAAAAAGGTTTTGCCATAGCCCAGGGGCAGGGCGATCCAAGGGCTGCGCCCACGTCCCCCGGCCTCAAGAATCAACACACGGTGCCGCCCATTGGCACTCAGCCGGTCGGCCAGTACCGACCCCGCCGAGCCTGCGCCGACGATGATATAGTCGTGGTCTGTCACGTTTCGCCTGCCTTTGCCTTTTGCTCGCGCGCCAGCGTTACAAATCCGCCCCCGCCCCGGAATGCCGGAAAACGCCAAGCCTGACAGTTTTCCGACAGAACCTTGTGGCAGGTCGATGTCAAGCGCTTTGCTCTTTTCCCGCCCTTGCATGCATTCTCCCCCTTGCAAACCCCGTCCCCCTGCGGCTAGAACTCGCCCGATGGAGCGGTGGCCGAGTGGTCGAAGGCGCACGCCTGGAAAGTGTGTAGGCGGGGAACCGTCTCGAGGGTTCGAATCCCTCCCGCTCCGCCACACAATCTCGACCCAAATCGAAACAGGGGCGTGTCTTGGGGGCGTGTGGAATCCCTCGCTTTGCTGCGTTCAATCTCGGTGCAACGTTACCGAAAAACCCGCTTCCAGCTTTTCGATCGTATTGATTGCAGCGAGGCTCTCGGCAGGGCTGCATTGCGCGAATTCGGCGCTGATCGCGCGGCCGAGGCAGGAATAGACGCGGTCCGCATTGGCACGGAACTTTGATGTCAGTGCGATCTTGGCGCGGCGGCGATCGTGGGCATCTTCGATACGTTCCACGAACCCCGCACGCACAAGGCGGTTTATCAACGCTGTCACCGATCCGCTGGTCAGCGCAAGGCGCCCGCCGATCTCACCTGCCGTGAGCGGCCCGTTTTCCAGCGCGTTCACGCAGCGAAGGTCGGTGACATGCAGTCCCAGCTCGGACGCCGCCCAAGAGTCAAAGCGATACACGGCTTCGTAGAGGCGCCGCGTTGCAGCGAGGAGTTCGTCTGACCGTCCGCGGTGTGAATGTTCTGTCAAGGCTGGCCTTTCTCTTGTTGCTCACCCCAAGCTAACGTCTCGGGTCGCTCGCTAGGCGTCGCTCACCATCGCGGCGGTTCTGTCGATCACGTTCCGGTGATGCCCGTCTGCGACGACACACTGCCTGTCATCCATGAATGACACAATTGCGCGGAAGTAGGGATCACCATCCTGATCTTCCCTCTCGGAAACGGCAATGCCCATGACATCATCCGGTCTGATCCGCCGCGTCCGCCGCCGGAACAGCGTCGCCACGGTGAGTGTCATGTGCCCAGGTCGCCCGATGTCGAGGGTGATCGACGGTCGACGATTGGCGTGAACGAGAGCGGCCAGCACGCCGATGACATAGACGGTTAGAGGCCACCATGTCCAAGGTTAGAGAGGATCGTCCGGGCTGCTGCGCACCCATAAGACGGCCGCGGCGATCAGCCATAAAACCAGAAGGATTGTGGATAGGACACGCGTAAAGAGCGGGGTAAGTTCTCAATTTTCATGTCATGCTCCCGTTCTGCGCCAGCTTGTGAGTGAAAGCTCTCTCCCACTCTTGACAGGCTCGATAGTAGCCATAAATCTTGATCATCAAGATAAATCAGGTTTTGCGAGGACGCAATGTGGCACTACCGTTACGAGGAAGACACGCCCCTGACGTGCGAAGACCTCTGGCCCGTTCTCGCGGATGTCGCCCGCTGGCCCGAGGTGGACCGGAATATCGAGTGTCTGAAGATCGATGAAGAGCCGGGCCTCGGAGTGACCTTCGTCCTCAAACCGAAAGGCGGCCCGAGACTGAACTTCGTCATCGGCGAATTCGAAGCGCCGTCGCGTTACGCCGATGTCTGCCGAATGCCGCTTGCGGTCATGCGCACCCGCCACACGCTGATCCCGGACGGGCTCGGGACCAGGATCCGCGTCGATATCGAGATCACGGGGCCTCTTGCGCCGGTCTGGGGCCGTGTCGTCGGTCGCAGGCACGCGGCCGGACTTCCGGCCCAGACAGCGCGGTTTATCGAGGGCGCTCGGGCGCGGCTCAACCTTGCCTGAGAGGTCCGTCGCCTACGCCAACATGAGGCGTGCACTTCTGAGATATTTGGGCGAAATCCCCGTCGGTTCGGTGGTGGAGGTCGCGACGCTGGCCGAGGCGCTGAAACTGCCTGCTCGCCACGTGGCGCATATCCTGTCGCGGCTTGGCGATGATGAAGCCGAGTTGTTGCCGTGGCACAGGGTAATCCCGAGAGGTGGCGCGTTCACGAAGGCGCAGATGGGACGCCCGCGCACGATACGCCAGATCGGCCTTCTTCAGGCAGAGGGGGTACCGTTTGTCGACGGCGACCGGCTCAACATGGCGTCCGTCACGTGCTGGCAGCCGCCGGATACCCACCTATCGACGTTCTGGGCCGATCTTGAAGACGATGAGCCCGCCTAGGCCGACAGGGCGACTTCCCGATGAGGGCGAAGAAGGTGGGATTCGCGCCCCTCGCGCTCCGCCACATGACCCTGAAAAACTCTTCTCCCGATCCGGCTGCGGCTGGATTTGCGTTGTATTCTAGGGTTATGCGGCTGGAGCCGAGCACTGGCCCTTACGCGAGGGGGCTTGGACGCAGATACCTCTGAAATCCAACTACGTCTCATCACCGGTAAAGACGCGATCCGCAGCTCTACGTGCCCGATGCCTTGTTCAAACAGAGCGATTTTTGCCCCCGATCCAAACCCCTATCCAAAATTAAGGGATTGAACGGCCTGCGTTTCGCGCTTCACAGAAACTGGAAATCATCCACAGTAAGATCCGCTGCTGCCATCCCTTCAATCAGCACGCGATGGCCGTTCACGTTGAGTTGCGCACCGGCTGCTGTGTCGAGAATGCCCAAGGCCGCCACAAAGCCAGAAAGCCCCGCGTTGCCGTTGGTGATGTTCGTCTCACCAGTGTCGGGATTGATGATCCGAATGAAAAGACGATCGATCCCATCTTGGAAATCAGTGATGACATCGGTCTCGCCCTCGTTGAAGGCGCTGAATACGAATTGATCGGCGCCCGCACCCCCTGTCATGCGGTCATTGCCAGCGCCCCCGTTGATCGTGTCAGCGCCGCTGCCCCCGTCGATGGTGTCGTTGCGGCCGCCGCCGGCAAGAAAGTCGTTGCCAGCACCGCCCTGAATGCTGTCATCTCCCTCGCCGCCTCCGACGCGGTCATTCCCTGCTCCGGCGTCAATCGTGTCACGTCCGGTGCCGCCCCCTATGTCGTCAGCCCCGTCCCCACCGCTGATAAGATCATTGCCAAAGCTGCCAGACATGCTGTCATTGCCGTCGCCCCCCTCCAGCGTATCGTTTCCAGCACCGCCAGCCACCACGTCATTGCCAAGGCCTCCCGATACGACATCGTCGCCAAAACCGGCACCCATGACATCATCCCCAGTAGTGCCAAAGATCGTGTCATTGCCCAGACCACCGCCGACACTGTCATTGCCCGCGCCGGCATCTACAAAGTCATTTCCATCCGAAGCGGAAATATTATCGTTGCCGCCACCCGCCTCGATGCTGTCATCGCCATCGCCCCCGGCAATCGTGTCGTTTCCCTCACCCCCACGGAGCGTATCGTTGCCACCTGATCCCTCTAAGAACCTGTCCGGTGGAGGTGGATTGGGCTCATCGGGTCCGCCCGTATCCGGGCCTCCGTTGCCGGGAAGTTCGGTTGTGGCGACGGACCCTGCCAAAATTCCAGTAAAGAAACTGTCGTCAACCAAATACACGTCCAAATCGAAGTCTGCGAGCAAGCTCGTGCCGATGTCACCAAGTAGACGGCTTTCCGTCAGCACGACAGCATCAACCACGCCGGTCTGTAGGGCTTGGTAATGTTCCGCAACCGCGATGCGGATGGGGATCGCGCCGAGGTTGGAGAGGCGTGTCATGACACTGTCATCGACGTCCGCCTCTACGGCAATCTTCAAGCCTGCAATAGCGCTCGTGTCGCTTAGGGCTCCGTCGCGGGAAAGCAGATAGATCCGTGTGCTCGTGCCCCCCTCGGAGTCTATTGGGGTTTCTTCATTCGTGTTTGGCTCGCCCGTCTCGGTGTTTGGAGGGACCGGCAGCTCGCTGGGGATCAAGACAAAGGCGCCATCGCCTGAGAAGAATCCGTCGTCAACTCGGAATGTCGCCACGCTGAGTTGGGAAAAATCAATGGGATCGACGCCCAGTAGCAGCTCCTCTGGGACAAGAACGCCGTCAATGCCGTTTCGTGCAGCCAAAACTGTGGGCAAAGTTTCCGCAGCGACCCGGAACGGCACGGCACCAAAGCCGTCAATCAGCGCGTCAACAGTTGCATCAAAGCTGTCCGGTAGAGCGATATTCGCACCGCTGAGATTGTCGCTTTCGTTTATTCCAAGCTCACGGAGGACGATAAAATAGGTTGTCATATAGGCGCTCCCAAGAATGCTTTGTGGGTTAACTACAGAATATTGAACCAAAATTCTAAAATCATAAGGGTGTATGTGTAATGCTGGCGTCACTTTGCGCACGGGTCAAGACCCTTGGGCACATCGAGTCTAGGTAGGAGGTCCGCCGCGGGCGTTGAAAGCGATGTCGGATGACCAACATCACGTTCAGCGGCAGATCCCTGATCGGATTGCCACTGGACTAGCCAATGAGACCTGAGGCTGACCGGCGGAGTGCGGGTTCTAAAGCGACGTTTGCTAGGCAGTCGAGCTCGAGATCTTCATCAGCACAATGCCTGAAACGATCAAAGCCGCCGCAATCAGTCGCGTCGGTGACGCGGACTCTCCCAGGACCAAGACACCCACCGTGAAAGCGCCAATAGCGCCAATCCCAGTCCAAACAGTATAGGCGGTGCTGAGCGGGAGCGACCGCATCGCGACGGCGAGCAAGGCGAAGCTTGCGATCATGGTTCCAATGGTGATCGCACTGGGTATCAGCAACGTGAACCCCATGGATTTCTTCATGGAAAAAGCCCAAATGATTTCAAGCAGGCCAGCGAGAACAAGATAGATCCAAGCCAAAGGAGACCCCTTCATGTTAAGGTCGGGTCGTCCCGAAATGGATGCGTCAGGCACGGGTCGTCCCGCGCGCGATCAAAGGTACTAGTGAAGCAAGCGGTGGTCAATGTGCGGATTGAGACGACATTTTAGTGACCGACAGAGCGGGCCTTATGCCTGCCACTGTCAAAAGGCAGCTTGCCGTCCTCGTGAGGGCGACGCCCCCCCCGGTCATCGAGTAGAAAAGGAGCGTGAGGCGTAGGCTAGCGCATCGCGCTTGATGCTATGGTCGGGTGTGGCCAACCTTCAGTGCGACGAAGGTCGCAGCCCCGTGAAATGCGCCGGAGAGGGACACCACGACAAGGAACGCTGTGAGCAACCCGCCTGCCGGTCCCACTGCGACCAAAGCGTCGAGGATGGCATCCCGCCACCACCAGATTGCCAGCGCCGATACCGCACCGGATGCGATCAGGATCGCGCTCGACCGTGCAGATGGGCCTGTGAGGAAACCTCGGGTGCGGCCTGTCTGGAACAAGAGCGCCGCGTAGAGCGCGATCCCAGCCGATGTTGCGACGGCAAGCCCGGCAGCGCCCAGCCACGGGGTGAGCGCGATCTTGAGTGCGATATTGACCACAGTTGCTGCAACAAGCAGCCGCAGTGGTGTTCTTGTATCCCCGCGCCCATGGAACCCAGCGACGAGCGAGCGCAGCGCGAGCGCGGGCACCAGACCAAGAGCATAAGCCGCAAGGATGGCCGCTGACGCCTCGGCTGCGGCCAGATCAAACGCGCCCCGGACGAACAGAATGCGCAAAGCCCAATCGCCCAGTGTCGCCATCATCACCGCGACGGGCACGCCCACGGCCAAGCAGATTAGCAGCGCCCGGTCGAGCACGGCGCGCATGCCCATCTCGTCTCCTAGGCCCGCGCGACGCCCGATATCGGGCAGGATGACGGTGCCGAGTGCAACACCGATCAGGCCGATGGGCAGCTGGTAGAGCCGGTCGGCATAGTAAAGATGCGAGAGCGATCCGCTAGGCAGGAAGGTGGCGATGATCGTGTCGGCAAAAATCGCCACCTGCAGCGCGCCCGAGGTGAGGATCGCGGGCCCAAGGCGGCGAAACACCAGCCGGGTATCGGGCGACAGGCCCAGCCGGGGGCGCGGCAGGGGCAGGCCCGCGCGCCCTGCGGCACCGGCCAATAGGATCACCTGCGCCACGCCCGACACCATGACGCCCCAGGCGGCGGCATGGGCGGTGCTTGGAAAGTGTTGGGCCATAAGCAATGCGCCGATCATGCACAGGTTGAGAAGGATCGGCGCTGCCGCTGGCGCGGCAAAGTGATCGCGCCCATTCAAGAGGGCCGCGAGGAAGGCGACCAGTGACATGCAGAGCAGGTAAGGAAAAGTGATCCGCGTGAGCGTGACGACCAGCTGCCAAGTCTCGTCGGCAGGTGACAGGCCGGGCGCCAGCACCGCCAGCATCCAGCCGGTCGCCCCAAGCGCCAAAGACAACAGCACAAGATTGGCGAGCATGAGCCAACCCAAAACCTCTGCGCCAAGGCGCGCGCTGTCGCGACCGCTTGCATCGGCGGCGGCCCATGTCGGCAGGAAGGCGGCGTTGAACGCACCTTCGGCCAGAAGGGCGCGAAAATGGTTTGGCAGACGAAAGGCCAGCATGAAGGCATCTGCCACCGGCCCTGCACCCAGCGTTGCGGCCAAAACCACGTCGCGCAGGAAGCCAAGAAGACGGCTGACCAATGTCAGACCCGAGACGGTGCCAAGCTTGCGCAGCATGGGGTAGGGCGATCCTCTGGAGCCATCGCTTTTTCCCGGTGATTTCGGGGAGTTTCGGCAGATTACAATTGAAAACACGAGTTACTTTATCGTTTATTGTTGGAAAATGCCATCGCCTTCGAGAGTATCGCCCATGAGTCTCGACCAGATCTTTGTTCTTGCGCTTGTCGCCGTGGTTTTCCTGAGCTTTGTCAAGGAGGTATACCCGCCCGAGGTCACCGCTTTGGCGGCGTCGGCGGCATTGCTGGCCACGGGAATCATCGAAACACGAGACTTTCTGACGGTGTTCAGCTCGTCAGCGCCGATCACCATTGCGATGATGTTCATCATTTCCGCAGCGCTTGAACGCACTGGCGTGCTGACCATCGTGGGTGACCTGCTGAAACAACAGGCGCGGGGATCGTTCCTGCGGGCGATGCTCTTGATGATGGTCGGCACCATGGGGGCCTCGGCCTTTATGAACAACACGCCTGTCGTGATCCTGCTGACGCCAATCATGATCTCGGTCGCGGCCTCGGTGGGCGTGGCCCCCTCGCGTATGCTGATCCCCTTGTCCTTTGCGGCGATCTTTGGTGGCACGCTGACGCTGGTGGGCACCTCGACCAACATACTTATGAGCGGCGTCGCGCAGGAGGCGGGCCAGCCCTCGATCACGATGTTCGAGATGACGCTGCCCGGTCTGATATTCGCCGGGGTGGGCATGGCCTATATGATCTTTGCCGGCCGCTTTCTGCTGCCCGACCGTGCGTCGCTTTCTGGGTTGCTGGGGCAAGAGGGCAAGCGCCGCTTTCTGGCCCGACTGTTGATCCCCAACGGATCGAAATACGTGGGGCGGCGGCTGTCTGATTTGCCCTTCAACACCGCCGAGACGCGCATCCTCGATGTCGTTCGCGGAGAAGTTTCGATGCGCCGCACGATGCACGACCTCGTGCTCGAGGTTGGTGATCGGCTGGTTCTGAAAACCGGAACGGGTGAGATTCTCGGGCTTAAGGAAGACGGACAGATCGCGTTCCGGGACAGGGACGACCACGATGTGGAGCCCGTGACCGCCGACCAGACGATCACCATGGAGGCCAGCGTCGGCCCGAACTCGCATCTGCGCGGGCGGCCGATCAAAGATTTGAAGCTGCGCCGCAAATACGGCGTCTACCTGATGGCCGTGCATCGGCAGGAACAGAACATTAGCGAGGAATTGCAGGATCTGCGCCTGCAATTCGCTGACACGCTGCTGCTGGAAGGTCCCCCCGAGGGGCTTCAACGGATGATGGAGGATGGCGGCATCGTCAACCTGTCAACCCCGACCGAACGCCCGCAGCGACGCTCCAAGGCGCCCATTGCCATTGCGACGATCCTTGCCGTGATGGGGCTTGCGGCCTTCGACGTCATGCCCATCGCCGGTCTCGCAGTGATCGGGGCGGTGGTGGTGATGATGACCCGCTGCGTCGATCCCGAGGAAGCCTTTGACGCCATCGACTGGCGTATCCTGTTTCTGATCTTCGGGATGCTTGGCCTGTCGATGGGGATGGAGGAAACCGGCACCGCCCGCGTGATCGTCGAGGCGGTGGTGGGTGCCGTGGGCGGGATTGGCCCTCTCGCCATCCTCGCCGCCGTCTATGTCTTGACCAGCGCGCTGACCGAGATGGTCTCGAACAACGCGGTCGCTGTGCTGATTGGCCCGATCGTCATTGCCTTGGCCATCGAGTTGGGATTTGACCCGCGCCCCTTCATCATGGCGGTGATGTTCGCCGCCTCGGCCAGCTTCGCGACACCTATCGGCTACCAGACCAACACCTTTGTTTATGGGGCCGGGGGCTATAAATTCACCGACTTCATCAAGGTGGGCCTGCCGCTCAACATCATTTTCGCCGTGGTCGCGGTGCTGATCATCCCGATCTTCTTTCCGTTCTAAGCGTCAGGCGGCCGTGAAATCACGCGCGAAGTCAGTGGCGGGTTTGCCGACCTACTCGATACGGCACATTGCGATAGAGCGCGCCGACGAACTCTGCTGGATCAAGCCCGCTCTGCTCGGCATAGGCCCAAGCGGCGAGGACAGTCCAGCGCGTGCCACCGGAGGTCTTGAGGGGTTGGGGGGATGACCTATACGCCGTCGACGACAAGGTCGTTCCGGTCTTAGATGCCCTTAGGGTTCCCGTCACGCGCAAGAAAGAGGATGGTGGACGTCTAGGGCGAGGAATTTTGCGGCAAGCGCGAGTGCCAGTCCGCCCGGAAGAGGCCCCTGCGCTCGGAAATTGCATCACTGTCAGCCGAAAGCGCCACTGTGACCACTGTCGCCTTGAGCCCGTCGATCACGGCGCGTGCTTGTGCGTCTGCGCCACCAGCGCTGCCTGACACCTAAATACGACAGAGTTAATCGTGAGTTGCACAGGAAGACTCACGCTCTTTTTGTCGTGATTATAGAAGATCATTCTCCTGTGCCGAGTTAGGAAAGCCCAAAGCTTTCCAAGGGCCGTGCATCCCTCTGAAGATCAGCGACAGTGAGCGATTCGATCATCAGGATGTAGGTGGCGTAAAACCCACCGAAGACGGCGCGCACCCGGCAGGTCTGTTCATCCGTGCAATCTTCGCAGCGCTGGTAAGCTTTGCGCGACAGGCAGGGCAGGGGGGCCATTGGCCCATCAATCAGACGCAGAACCTCGGCAAGCGATACCCGCCTCGGCTCTTTGATCATCTCGTATCCGCCATTGCGACCTCGGCGACTGCCGATCAGACCGGCGCGCTTGAGATCCAGCAAGATATGCTCGAGAAAGCGCTTGGGCGCACCCGAGCGAGCCGCGATATCTTCGATGCGCAGGGCCACGCCTTCACCAGCCTTCTCGTCAGCAAGCACCATGAGTGCCTTGAGCGCATATTTGGTCTTATGAGTGATCATAGGCTGAATATGGCTCTCAAAACGGCGACTAACAAGGTCAAGATTATCAAGTTTAAAGCACAAGCGAGCGTGAATACAAAACACGATAAGGAGGATCGACATTGAGAAAAATTGTGGCCTGCTCGCACCGACTCATTTGCTGCGGCCATCTTGGAACAAAAGCAGGCGCGATGACATTCGACCGGATAGACCTGAAAATCCACGACAATTTGCATCGGGATGCGACCGTGCCGGTCGCCCGTATCGCCGAGCAGGTCGGGCTGTCACAAACGCCTTGTTGGAAACGCATAGAGAAGCACGAGGGGGCTGGCGTGATCCGTGACGCAGAAGGGTTACGGGTCGATGGATCGATGCGCGAACGCCTTTGCCAACCAGATAAGCGCCCCAACGACAACGCCCCAGAACGCCCCGCTGATGCCAAAAAGCGTCATGCCGCTCGCTGCTATCAAAAACGTCAGCGCGGGGGCTTCCAATTGGGTGCGGTCACTGAATGCCGCTGACATCGACCCAACCAAAGCGGGAACAAGCGCAAGCCCAGCCACCGCCGTGATAAGGGCGAGCGGCGCAAGGCTGGCCAATGACGTTACAAGCGCTGCCGCAAATGCCAGCCCGACATAGACGACGCCCGATGTGATCGCGGCCCAATAGCGCTTTGCCGGATCTCGGCCAGCATCCTCACCAGCCATCATCGCAGCGGTGATCGCCGACATATTGACGGGAATTGACCCGAACGGGGCAAACGCGAGACTGACGATGCCGGTTTTCCGGATCAGGGGTTGGCGTTCCACCCGATAGCCGTTCAGTTCCAAGACCGCAAAGCCGGGGATGTTTTGCCCTGCCATCGTTACCAGATAAAGGGGCAGAGCGATGGAAAAGAACGATTGCACCGTGAAAATGGGGATGGTCGGTGTAAAGGCAGGAAGCCATGTTGTGTCGGCCTGCAGAGCGTCTGTTGAAGTCTCGACGCTGAAGTAAAGAACGGCAAGAAACGCAAGCACAGCAAACGGCATTGCGGCCAGCCTGTTCCATGTCAAACCCACCAGCCACGCCACGAGAACAGGCAGAACCAAAAGAGGAATGCTCCCAAGCGCAATCGCGGGGGCAAAACAGAGCTTGAGCAGGACGCCCGCCAGCAATCCGTTGGCGATGGGTTTCGGGATGGCGGCAACGACCCGGCCAAGGGTTGGAATGAACCCGGTCAACACAATCAACCCGGCTGCAAAAATCATCGCGCCGACAGCCTCACCAAAACCGCCGGGCAGGGTAACCGTTGCTGCAAGAAACGCAGCTCCGGGCGTGGACCAGGCCACCGCAGCGGGAATTCGCGTCACGACAGGCAGCCAGATGCTGCAAATGCCCATCCCAACGGTCGCAAAAAATAGCCCTGTGGTCGCCTGCGCCGCCGTGGCCCCCATTGCCGTCAATCCGGCCAACACAATGGCGAATGAGGCCGAGTATCCGACGAAAGCTGCAAGGACCCCCATTGAAAAGGCTGATACTGAAAGATCGCGAAACATGGACTGGAACCACCTTAGTTCGGGTTTTCAACACCATTATCGAACGCGGCAGTTTCTACCAGTGCGGTCATGCAAAAACGCAGGCGCGTGGGCAGCTTTGTTTGCTGGGCGTTCTATCCTTCGGGCATGCTGCGCGGCGCTAATAGGGCGGGCCGCGTCAGCGTCGTTTGCCTTGGGGTTTCGTGATCTTGTTGCCACGGGGGCCGGACTGGACGGGGGTATTGGTCAGGTTTTCCTGCGTCAGCTTGCGCCATCGGGCAAGGCGCGCCGGATCGAGTGTGCCGTCGGCTGCCGCGCTTTGAACGGCGCAACCGGGTTCGTGATCATGGGTGCAATCCCGAAAACGACACCGAGCGGCAAGCTCGACAATTTCCGCGAACAGCGTGTTGAGACCGGCCGCAGCATCGCGAACATGCAGCGTTCGCATTCCGGGCGTATCAATCACCCAGCCGCCACCGGCAATTGCATGAAGTGACCGCGACGTGGTTGTGTGACGCCCTTTGGCGTCGGCCTCGCGAATGGGGCCTGTCGGCTGTGCGTCCTCTGATGATTTGTTTGACAATGTATTGAGCAAAGTCGATTTGCCCACCCCAGACGATCCGACAAGCGCAACGGTCTGTCCGGGGCCGCACCATGGTGCCAAGGTCAGGGCGGCCTCTGGCCCGGTTGCGTTCAACAGGACCACCTCCAACCCTTGTTGAAGCGTTTTTGCCTGCTGCAGGTAAGGGGCGGCATCTGCCGTCTGATCGATCTTCGTCAAGACAATCACCGGGGTCGCCCCAGCCTCATTCGCAAGCGCGAGATAGCGCTCCAGGCGCGCCAGATTGAAATCATCGTTGCAGGATGTGACGATCAGCAACGTGTCGACATTCGCGGCAATCAGTTGTGTGGGCCGGCCGCCTTCGGTTTTTCGCTGTAACAGCATCCGCCTATCCAGCCGCCGCATCAGCAAGCGGGTCTCGGGGTTCACCAAAACCCAGTCGCCCACGGCAAAATCCGTCGTAAGGGACTGCGCGGAAAGCTCCAGCCGCACTGGGCCACGTTCGGAGATTGCTGTGACACGGTCCCGGTGAACAGTCGCAATACGCATGGGGGCAAGCTCTGCCTCGCCATCCTCTACCTGCTCGGAAAAGAACGTAAACCAGCCGAGCGCGGCCAATGAAATTGAGGGCTGATCTGATGAAATGCTCACATCCGCATGAATGGCGGCGGAATGGCGTTGTTGCAAGCATATCCTTCGGTTAAGCGCAGATATGACACTGCGAAACATCCGGTCGAACGCAGCTGTCGGCCAGCACAGGCAACCGTTCAGATGGTTGCCTTTGGCGCGGCGTTGGACAAGGGTGCACGATCGACGCAAAGGGAGTTTGCGACATGATGATCTACGGCTTGCAGACTTGCGCACTCTGTCAGAAGGTCCGCAAAGCATTGGAGGCGGAAGGGCTGGATGTTTCTTTTCGTGATATCCGAGCCGAACCATTGAGCGAGGCGGAATTAGCGGCGCTGATCGTAGAGTTCGGGGATCGGCTCGTGGATCGCAAATCGAATGATTACCGCGCGCTTAGTGATTGGTTGAAGAATTCAGAGGCCGAGGCGCAGATCGCAGCGCAGCCCAAGGTCATGGCGCGCCCGGTGATTCAGGACGGGGACACGTTTTACTTGGGTTGGGACGAGACCGTGCAGAACGCGGTGCTTGAAGGCCGCTGATTTCTCAAGCTGAGCTATTACCGCGACTGACCAGACCTATGAGCCACGCTGAGGTTAAGCCCGTTCGTGCCTAGCATCGGGTCAAGACCGATTGACTGGCACACAGGCCAAGAGGGGTCAGCGGAACGCTCTGACTATCATATGTCGCCGACCACCGCGCAGAGATGATAGCCGCTCGCGCATGTCACCTTGGCAAATGAAATCCAGCATCTTTTGCCCTGCGCAACGCTTACCTCGCCAATAGCGGAGCGATTTGCCCTGCAATACGCGCCGATCCTTTCTGTGACGGATGAAGCCGATCCGCGGCAAAAAGTGAAAGGTCGTCAGGAAGAAACACGTCATCCAAGTCTACCAGCGTCACGCCCGCGTCAGCATGCGCCATTCGGCCCAATCTTTGCTCTAGAACCTGATAGGGCGCTTCACATGCGGTGCCTGCATAGCGTGGCGCAGTATAGTAATCTGCCCAGATCACCTTTGATCCCCGCGCCCGCAAGTTGGCCACGAGGTCTGGGATTGCACCCCGTTTGCCATCGTCGGAGATCAGCCGATCCAGCACAGCCCCGCAGCTTGAGCAGGTGCAGCCCGTGCTCAGATCGTTGGCACCGCCGTTCAGCACCACCCATTCGGCCCTCAATCCTTCAAGCTGGGTTGGAATATTCCAGGCACTCCACCCACCCGCGACCTGTGCCAGTGAAAGTGACACATCGCCGACCGGCTCTCCGAGACGTGCTTGCAGACCATCTGCAACCGAGGCCCCGGCGGATTGATTCCACGCCATAACAGAATCCCCCGCCACCACGATGCGCGCAGTCTCTGGAATGCCGCGTCCACAGGCGGCAAGAAGGCTTAAGGCCACAACGATCACGTATTTCATGACAGGTGAAGTAAGCCACGCAGGCCCATGCTCAAGGCAGGTCGACCGCATCCGGTGAATTCTAGGGTGATCAGCACGGCTTGTCCCGCCGCTTTAGGGTCACAGCCCACATTAATTCCCATCGCGCAACGTTGCGGTCTGGGGCCTGAGGTGTCTGATGCGCCCCTTGGTGGCAAGGGCCACAAAGGCGCGTTTGGGGCTGCCTTTTCCTGCATCTTGTGAAGATGTTACGACTTGGAAACCAAATGTGACAATCGGGGCAACATGTTGCCGATTGTCTCTGTCGGCATTTTTGGCCGGGTTCTTGGCTCAGCCGTCCTCATGTAGCGCATAGGATTTCCATAACGCAACCCGCGAAGTCGCTGAGGGGCGATGCGCGGCACCTGATCAATCAAGTCGCCCCAGGTTGGCGATCCAAATCTAACGGGCCGCTGCGGTTTGACCGAACTATTCTGGCGCATCTTCGTGTGGCGCGCTGCTGAATTCCCCGAGTTTAAGAAAGGATGATATGTGTAAGTAATTAAAAGATAAAAGATGAATGCCATTCAAGGTTGCCTGCCCAAAATTCATCAATCGCTCACGCGCGCGAGGGTAGAGGGCGACCTATCAAAAGCTGATGATCTGCATCGGCTTGCCGGGTGGAGGCGTAACAATAGGGGCTCTGTTCTAACGCCGCTCTGCACTATGCCGCAACCCGGGCGTTTGATTTGGGTAAAGGGGGCGGGAACGGGCTACGCTCTGGCATTGCAGACTGTGCCAAGTGGTGTCTCGGGGGGTGCCTTGGCCGCGGGCCAAGTCCTTGACCTGAAACGCCAGCTTGTGCCATCAGACCCTCAAATGCCATATACTTGGTATGACAGAGGGCAAACCGACCAGAGTCGGAAGCGAAACAAGGAAAATTGGGATGCAGGCGACAGGCAGTTCGCACAGTCTCGCGTTGCGGCGCGGCGACTTCACGACGTTGATCGAGGCGCTCGACTATGCCGCCAAGGGCGACACGGGTGTCAATTTCTACAACGCGCGCGGCGAGCTTTATGCAACCTCCACCTATGCCGATTTGCAGGTCGAGGTTGTCGATCTCGCGCGGCGTCTTTTGGGACTGGGCCTTGAGCCGGGCGCGCGGGTGGGCCTTGTGGCCGAAACCTCGCCGCATTTCGTGCGCTTCTTCTGGGCCTGTCAATATGCCGGGCTGGTGCCCGTGCCACTGCCGGCCACGATGCATATCGGGGGCCATGCAGGATATGTCGCGCAACTGCGCGGCTTGATCGAGAATTGCGGCGCAGCGGTGGCCATGGCCCCTGTTGAATGGATGAGCTTTCTGGAAGAGGCGACAACGGGCCTGACACTGAGCTTTGTCGGCACGCCCGAGGATTTTGATCGTCTGACGCCCTCGACCGCGACATTGCCAACAGTGGCCCCGGACAGCATCGCCTATCTCCAGTATACCTCTGGAAGCACGCGGTTTCCGCGCGGCGTAGTTATCGACCACACCACGGTGCTGGCCAATATCAACGATATGGCGACCCATGGCCTCAAGATGACCGAGCAGGACCGCTTTGGATCTTGGCTGCCGTTCTATCATGATATGGGCCTGGTTGCCTTTATCATGATGCCGATGGCGACCCAACGCTCGGTCGATTTCCTTGGCACGCAGGATTTTGCGATGCGGCCGCGCAAATGGCTGGAAATGATGTCCGGCAACCGCACCACGATCACTTCTGGCCCGCCCTTTGGCTATGACCTTGCCGCGATGCGGGTGCGCCCAAGCGATGCCGAGCAATGGGATCTGAGCGCGCTGCGCGTCGCTTGCGTGGGGGCAGAGATGATCAATCCTGAACCGCTCAAGCGCTTTGCCGAGGCGCTGGCCCCCTCGGGGTTCAAATCCACCGCATTCTTGCCATGCTATGGCATGGCCGAATGTTCGCTGGGCATCAGCTTTGCCGGGCTCGATGAAGAGTTGCAGATCGACTATGTCGATGCCGAACAGATGCAAGAAGACAGCATCGCCACGCCGCTCGACCCGGAAGAGGCGCAGAAATCCAAACGCCGCGTCGCGCGCTATGTGGATTGTGGCGCGTTGCTGCCCACGTTCGAGATTGCGATCCGCGATGAGCATGGCAACGATCTGCCCGAGCGTCAGGCTGGTGTGATCCACCTGCGTGGCCCCAGCGTGATGAGCCACTATTTTCAGGAAGAGGCGATCACCCGCGAATGCCTGAGCGAAGATGGCTGGCTTGATACCGGCGACATCGGCTACTTGGCCAATGGGCGGCTCTTTGTCACCGGACGGCGCAAGGATATGATCATCATCCACGGGCGCAACATCTGGCCCGAGGATCTGGAATATCTGGCCAAGACGCAACCGGGCGTCAACTATACCGATGCTGCCGCTTTCTCGGTGCCTTCGGATGTGGATCAACAGGAAACCGCCGTTCTGGTGGTGCAATGCCGCGAGCGCGACGAGATCAAGCGTGCGCGTCTGGTCAAGACCATCGCGTCGCTGGTGCGCTCGGAATTCGGGATTGATGTTGTGGTCGAACTGGTGCCGACCCGCACCTTGCCCCGCACGTCTTCGGGCAAGCTGGCACGGGCGCGGGCGCGGCTTGATTATCTCGGGCGGCGTCAGGCGGCCAAGATGCAGCATCAGCCGGAACCGGCCAATAGCCTGCCCATGGACGAGGCGATGCCGCAGGTCCGTTACATCGCATGACCGGCCCGGTGGCCGTCACGGGCGCCTCCGGCTTTGTCGGGCGCGCCCTGATCGGACAATTGCTGGACGCCGAACGCCCTGTTCGGGCGCTTGTGCACCGTCAGGGGCTTGGGATCACCCATCCCTTGCTCGAAACCGTGACGGGTGGCCTGTCGGACAAGGCCGCACTTGCCAAGCTGATGGCGGGTGCACAGGCCGTCGTTCATGTGGCGGGGCAGGTGCGCGGACGCGATCTGGCGGATTTTCTGGGGGTCAACGCCGATGGTGTGACCCATGTTGCAGAGGCCGCGCAGGCATCTGGCGTACGCCGCGTGATCCTGATTTCCTCGCTCGCGGCGCGTGCGCCGCATCTCTCGCCCTATGCCGCAAGCAAGCGCGCGGGCGAAGAGCGGCTGGCCAAGGTGGCCATTGGTGCGGGGTTCACATCGGCCATATTGCGCCCGCCCGCGATCTACGGCCCCGAGGACCGCGAACTTGTGCCGCTCTTTCAGACGATGGCGCGGGGCATCGTGCCACTGCCGGGTGTGGCCGGTGCGCGGGCCTCGCTCTTGCATGTCGATGACCTTGCGCGCGCAATTGTCAAACTTCTGGACAGCGCGGCAGAGGCTACCTATGAACTCGACGACGGGCACGGGGCGGGCTACAGCTGGGACGAGATCGCGACCATTGTCGAAGAGGTTGCGGGGCGCGGGCGCGGCTGGCGCGTGAAACTTCCGGGCGGCCTGTTGCGAGCGGTGGCCACGGGCAATCTGTTGGCCTCGCGGCTTTTGGGGTACAGTCCGATGCTGACACCCGGCAAGGTCAACGAACTGCGCCACCCTGACTGGGTGTGCGACAACACCGAAATCAGCCGCGACACCGGATGGCTGCCGCTGATTTCTCTGGAGAACGGGCTATCCTCGATCTTGCGCGGGACGCCGTTGAAATCTGATAGGGGCATCACCAATGTCACATGACACCCAAGACCTTGAACAGGAAATCCTCGACGTGCTGTTCGAGCGCCTGTCGAAATTCCCGGTGAAATCCGGCGCATTGTCTGCGGACACCAGCCTTGTCGCCGATATGAACCTTGATTCCGTCAATATGATGGAATTGCTGATGGAGGTTGAGGACACCTTTGACGTCAGCTTTCCGCTCAACATGATGGCCAATGTCGATACGGTGCAGAACCTTGCCGATCAGATCAAACTGCTTGTGGAGAAAAAATCATGAGCATTTCAGACCGTTTTGCCGAACTGGCGCATCTGCGTGACGCTTTGGATGCCGAAGAGGCCGACCCGACACGCATTGTGATGGAGCGCATCCTGTCCTCTACCGAGGCGATGATTGGCAACCGTCCGACAATCCTTGTCGGAACGAATAACTATCTCGGGCTGACCTTTGATCCAGCAGTGCTAGAGGCCGCAAGCGCCGCGCTGCATGAGCAGGGCAGCGGCACCACCGGCTCGCGCATGGCCAATGGCAGCTTTGCCTGCCATGCCGCATTAGAGCGTGCCTTTGCAGATTTTTACGGCGTGCCCTCGGCGATGGTGTTCTCGACCGGCTATCAGACCAATCTGGGCCTCTTGATGGGCATCCTGCGCCCCGGTGACAAGGTCGTGCTGGATAGCCATAGCCACGCCTGCATCTATGACGGGTGCCGCATCAGCGGGGCCGATTTCCTTGCCTTCCGCCACAATGACCCAGAGGATCTGCGCAAGCGTTTGCGGCGTCTGGGGGACGAGGCCAAAGGCGCGCTGGTGATCGCCGAAGGGCTCTACAGCATGTTGGGCGATACCGCCCCGTTGGCTGAACTCTGCGCCATCGCCAAGGAATATGGCGCGTGGTTCATGGTTGATGAGGCGCATTCCTTTGGCGTCTACGGCGAACGCGGTTTGGGCCTCTGCGAAGAGGCGGGCATTCTCGATCAGGTGGATTTCATCACCGGCACCTTCTCCAAAAGCCTCGCCTCGCTGGGCGGCTTCTGCGTAAGCCGTCATCCTGAATTGCAATTGCTGCGCTATGGCAGCCGGCCCTATATCTTTACCGCCTCGCCCAGCCCGGCCAGCATCGGTGCCGCCGCCGCAGCCCTAGAGGCAGTGCGCACGCGGCTCGAGCTTAAGGCCAATCTTTGGGCCAATGCCACCCGTCTGCACGACGGGCTGAGTGCGGCAGGCTATGAATTGGCCGCGCCCGTTTCCCCGGTCATCGCGGTGCGGGTGCCCTCACGTGAAGAGGGCGCGCGGATCTGGAATGCGCTGATGGAGCATGGTGTCTATGTCAACCTCGTGCTGCCGCCCGCCGCGCCCGAAGGGGCAGCGCTTTTGCGGTGCAGCCTGAGTGCGGCCCATAGCTTTGACCAGATTGACACCATCATCGCCGCATTCAAGACCGTGGCACCCGAGGCGGCCACCCGCACCGCCCAGAGCACGGCAGCGCAGTAAATCGGCGGGCCGGGTCATTCCCGGCACGCCCAACCGTGGGCGGACATCTGAGACATGACAGGGCAGGGGCGATCCGACCCAGAGACAGGCGCTGGCATCACGCTGGCGCATCTGTCGGACCCGCATCTGCCGCTGACGGGGCCGGTGCCATGGCATAGCGTGCTGAACAAGCGGGCGCTGAGCCTTTTGTCATGGCATCGCAAGCGCCGCCATCATCACCGGCCAGAAATCCTCGCGATGCTGATCGCCGATATGCGCGCCCATGCCCCTGACCAAATTGCGGTCACGGGGGATCTGACCAATCTTGGTCTGGAAAGCGAGTATCGTGCCGCGCGTCGCTGGCTTGAAAACCTAGGAAGGCCGGAGCGCGTCATGGTCATCCCTGGCAACCACGAGGCCCTCATTCGGGGCGCATGGGATGCGGGGGCGGCGCAGTGGCTGCCCTATTGGCAGGGCGATGCCGCACCCGTAACGGTGGATGTGTCCGACGCCTTTCCATATATGCGGCGGCGGGGGATGCTGGCCCTGATCGGCGTTTCAAGTGCTGTGGCCACCCCGCCGGCCTTTGCCAGCGGCGCGGTCGGTCCGGCGCAATTGGCGCGGCTGGCACCTATGTTGCGCAAGGCGCGTGGTGCGGGCCTCTGCCGGGTGCTGATGATCCATCACCCGCCGCTCGATGGCACGGTATCGGCGCGCAAGGCCCTGCGCGACGCGGCAGCGTTTCGTGCCGTGCTGCAGGCGGAAGGCGTGGAATTGGTGCTGCATGGCCATAGCCACCGCCACCATCACCAGACACTTGAAACCCGCGATGGGCCAACCCCGGTTATTGGCGTGCCGTCGGCCTCATCGCTTTATCCCGAGGCGGCCGCCTATCACCTCTATCAAATCCGGCCCACCGCCGCGGGCTGGGAGATTGACGTTACGGCACGGCACGCGACACGTGAGCAAGAGATGGCGACCGGGCGCTGCACCCGGTTGACACTGGCGCGCGCCCATGCAGCATGCGCGCCGTGATGACACCGCTGAAACCAAATGCGGCACGCGCCAAGGGCGCAGCCGCCAAGACAAGAGACCGGCGCACCAGAGGCGCAAACTGTCCTGCAAGACCATGAAAGACCTTCCATGCGCCTGATGCTGAACCTGTTCCGCGCCTATCCGATGGCCAGTTTCCTCATGGTGCTGGCGCTGTTCTTTTCGGGTCTGGCCGAAGGCTTGGGCCTGTCCGCCATGTTGCCAATGCTCAAGATCGTGCTCAACACCGATCCATCCGGCACGATGGCAGAGCCGCCGGGGCAGATGGAACAGATGGTGCTTGATGTGCTCGCATGGGCCGGAATTCCCGTGACACTCGGGGCGCTGCTGACCCTGATCGTGGTGGCGGCCACGTTCAAGGCGGTGCTGCTTTTGATCGCGCAACGGCAGGTGGGCTATACCGCTGCCCGTGTTGCGACCGATCTCCGCCTGCAGATCTTGCGCAACATGATGCGTAGCCGCTGGCATTTCTTCCTGCATCAACCGGCGGGCAAGCTGGCCAATACGCTGGCCACCGAGGCGCAGCGCGCGGCGGATGCCTATATGAATGGCGCAACGGCGCTGACCTTTTTCATTCAGGCGCTGGTCTATACCTCGGTTGCGGTGGTGATTTCGTGGAAAGCAACCTTGCTCAGCCTGATCGGCGGGATCGTCATCATCGGCCTCTCGCATTTTCTGGTGCGGATCACCCGCAAGGCCGGCCAGAAACAAACCGATCTTATGGTCTCGCTGATGTCGCATCTGACCGATACGCTGCAATCGGTGAAACCGCTCAAGGCGATGGCCCGCGAACATCTGGCGGATGAGCTGCTCAAGCACGAGACCAACCGTCTCAACAAGGCGCTGCGCCGTCAGGTTCTGGCCAGTGCTGCGCTCAACTCTGGCCAGGATCTGATGTTCATCATGGTCATCGCCTTTGGTGTCTATCTGGCGCTCGGCATTCTTTCGATGGATTTCGCCATTGTGCTGATGCTGGCAGTGACGCTGGGGCGCGGATATAACTTTCTGGGCAAGGTGCAGAAGCAATATCAGAAAATGATGCAGAGCGAGAGCGCCTATTGGTCGCTGATCGACACCAATCGCCGCGCCGAAGAAGAACAAGAGCATCTGGGCGGCCATGCCACCCCGGCGCTGACCAAGGGGATCGCCCTGCGCGATATCGCGTTTTCCTATGACGGCAACACGGTGCTCTCCGGCTTTGATCTTGATATTCCCGCGCATCAGATGACGACACTGGTCGGCCCCTCGGGGTCGGGCAAAACGACGATCATTGATCTGGTGATCGGTCTGTTGCGGCCGGACACGGGCCAGATCACGATTGATGACCGTCCGTTCGAGGAAATCGACCTCAAGGCGTGGCGTCGCATGGTGGGCTATGTGCCGCAGGAAACGGTGCTGCTGCATGACAGCGTCTTGCACAACGTATCCTTGGGGGATCCGCAGATTTCCGAGGCTCGGGTAGAGGCGGCGTTGAAACAGGCTGGAGCCTGGGATTTCGTGCAGGATCTACCCGAAGGTATCCATACCCTCGTGGGCGAGCGCGGCGGGCGGCTTTCAGGGGGTCAGCGTCAGCGGGTCGCCATTGCCCGCGCGCTGATCAACGCGCCGCAGCTTCTGATCCTCGACGAGGCGACCAGCGCTCTTGACCCCGAAAGCGAGGCCGCCATCATCGAAACGCTGCGCGGCCTGCGTGAGCAGCTTACAATTCTTGCCATCACACATAACAGCAGCCTGTCGGATGCCGCCGATGTCGTCCACCGGCTAGAGCCTGCGGCGGCGTCAAAGGGCACAACAGACGAGGCTTAGCTGCGACCCATCAAGGCGTTGATCCGGTCCAGTGCACGCGCCATGTCACTGGGCGCGGGCGTGTCTGAGGCGGGGCGCACAGGCTCTCCAAGCCATGTCATGCGGCCCGAGCGCGCAAGCCGCAGGTGCATCTGGCTGATGTCGCGCGACAGATGCTTCCAGCCCCAACGCATCAAGGCGCGGTAGGCCAGTGCACCAAGGCTAAGATCAGGGCGGTCAGGATCGTGGCGCGCGAGCGCGCGTGCCTGCGCACGCTCTCCGATCGCCACCAGCGCATCGTGCCGCATGCTCAGCGTGCCCGCGCCCAGATCGAACATATGCACGGGCTTGCCCGTCGCATAGGCCTCAGACAACATCGAGATACTGTCAGCAGTGACAATGATCTCATCCGCGATGGCCAGAAACCCAAGATAGGGGTTTTCCGGGTCATTGGGCCGAAAACGATAAAGCTGCATCGGCACATCGGTTTGCGCGGCAAAGGCAGCGATGGCCTCAGGCGGCGTGCGGGCGCTGGAACTGATAAGAAGCGATGCGCCCCGCGCCTGTGCCAGCGCCATCGTATCGCGCAAGAGCCGCGCAGAGGCGCGCGCGCCAAACGCATAGGGGCCGCTCGGGCCGCCGATATTCAGCGTAAGATAAGGCCGGGGCAGATGCGCCAATTTGGGGGCCCAGTGCGCGCGCGCCACCTCCAGCCGTTCGGGCGTCAGCGGATGAAGGGGCAAGGCGTTGCGCAACACATTGGGTCGGTCGGGCACGCGGTATTGTGGCGTGGTGATGACCAGATCAAAATGTGCAGGATCGGCCCAAAGCCGCCCCAAAAACACCAGCCGCGTGCGCCCGCCCGATTGATCCTTGATCCAGCGCGCGACAGGCTCGTTGCGCATGCCCATGGAAATCACCAGATCGGGCCAAGGGGCGCTCAGCGGATCAGAGGCGGGCAGGTCTACCCCCCGCAAATCACGCCCACGAAACAGCGTGGTGCGGATTTCCTTTTTGCGATAGCGCAGGGTTTTGATCTCATAAGGCCAGCCCAACCCCTGTGCCAGCGCGCGCACTTGGGTTTTCTCGCCAGAGCGGTAGGCATCCAGCACCCAGACGCGTGGGGTCACGTTGGCCTCAGGCATCCGGGGCCTTTGGGGCGCTGTCGCGGGTCTTGAACCAACGACGTTTCATGCAGATCCATTCGCCGGGATAGTCCCTGATCCAATCTTCAAAAATCAGGTTCAGACGATGTGTCATGTCAAAGATACGCTCTTTGCGCGGCAGATCGGGATCGGCTGGGGCAAGGGGGGCCAGAACCTCGATCCGAAAGCGGGCGTTGGGCAGGCGCACGGCGCGTATCGGCACCAGCGGATAGCCGCGCTGTGCCAACAAGGCAGGCAGGGTGCTGGTGGGCGTGGGCGTGCCAAAAAAGGGCACCATCTCGCCTTGATCAACGCGGGTGTCAAAGGCGGCACCAACCGACCGACCGGCTGCCAACTCATGCAAGAGTTCCCGCGCGCCCCCCGCACTTGGCACCAAGGGACCACCGAACGCCCGACGCAGCGAAAGAAAAAAACCGTGCAGCCACGGGTTTGGCTCGGGCGTATAGATCACCGAAATCGTCAACTCTCGCTCGCGCCCAATCAGGTTGCAGAGCTGCCACGCGCTGACATGGGCGGTGGCAAAGACAATCGCCTCTTTGCGCGCGATGATTTCCTCTGCCTCGGGATGAACGAAAAACTCCAAGTGCTGCGTGCGGTTCTGCCAAAGCCGTTCGAGCAGGAAAAGTTCCGCAGCCGCACGTCCGGTAGACCGGAAAATATCGCGCATCACCGCGTCGCGTGTGGTGTCACTCGCCTCGGGCAGCACATGCGAAAGATTGCGCCCGACCGTGCGGCGCTTTTGCGCGTTGCGATAGCCCAGCCACCCCAGAGCGCGTGCAAAAAGCCCTGAGGCCACAGAAAATGGCAGCAGCCGCGCAAACCCGAGCATCAGATAGAACACGCCCGCCTCAACCATCCAAGCCGGGGTCTGAACCCACGGAAACCGTGCGATCAGCCCCTTGGGCGTGAGGAAAAATTTTGCCATGGCGGATATCCGTTCCCGGACTTGTGGCGCGGATAAGACCCGCGCCTAGGTGCGGTCGGACCGTTCCGGCTTGGTCGGGTAGGTGCGAAAGATCAGATCCCACAGCGGAGAGCTGACACCGTAGCGCCCGGCATCATCCGAAAAGTGGTGCCGCATATGGTAATGCTTAAGGAATTTCAGCGCCGGGTGCCGCATCGGGAAATGGTGCGTGGCATAGTGGATATAGTCATAGACCAGATAGCCGATGATGAAGAACCCAGTGAACGGCTCGGCCCAGGGGTAGGGCAGGACCGTGTAGAACATGAGATAGAGCACGGCGATGATGGGAAGCGCGCCCGCGGGCGGCATCAGCAGGCGCGTTTTGTCCTGTGGCGTATCGTGATGCACGCCATGAAAAAGATAGATGAAACGGCGGCCCATGTCGGTCTTGGGCTCAAAGTGAAAGAGGTAGCGATGCAGCAGGTATTCCGCCAGCGTCCATGTCACAAGGCCCGCAACCCCGATCATCGCCATGCCGCCCCAGCCGATGCCATGCACCATCACAGCGCGGGCAATCAACCAGATGGCCACCGGACCCCAGACCAGCAAGGGCACGATGGGATGCACATGGCTCAACTTTTCAAGAAGCGGGTTCTCGAACAGGCGAACCGACTCGTCGACGCGATGCGTGCGACTGGGTTGATGACTTGTCATTTTGGGCACTCCTGATCTGCGCCGACTTATGCGTCTTCATATATGTCGGTTTTAGCCCGAAGAATAGAAGACGGCCAGATTTTGCTCGTGCAAAGCCAATCTCCGGGCTTTGCCGTTATCCATTGTTCGAACTTCTCGTTGATCTGACGGGCAAGGTCAACGGTCTGATTGTCGCGGTCCATCGTGGGGTCACTGGGCACCAAGGGCGGATAGAACCGCACGCGAAAGCGCGCACCGGGCAGCCGTTCGGCCTGCACGGGAACCAAAGGCACGCCAAACCGCAACGCCAGCCGCGCGGGCAAGAGCGAGGATTCCTTGTCTTCATCGAAAAACGGAATCGGTTTGCCGCCCTCAACGCGCCGATCCGTCAGCATGATTGGCGACCTCCCGGACTTCAGCGCATCAACAAAGGCGCGCAAACCCTCGTTGCGCGACACCAATTCGCAGCCCAGCATGCCCCGATATTGCAGCATCGTGCGGTCAAGCCACGGGTTTGTCAGCGGGGCGTACATGGCACAGGGGCGCACACCCAAACGCGCGATGGCGGTGGCCATCATTTCCCAGTTTGCCAGATGCGCCGACACGAAAACCGCCGGTTTGGTCGGATCAGAATAGGCGGGAATCTGCTCAAGCACTTCGATTTCCAGAGTGTCGCGCTTTGGATTGCAGAGCTTGGCCAGATTTGGATATTCGCCCAGCACCGCGCCAGCATTGGCCCAGACCTGATTGGCCAGATTGTCGATCTCAGCCGGCGACCTGTCAGGCAGGGACATTGTAAGATTGGCGCGCACATGCTGGTTGCGCCGGCCAAAGATCCTGCCAAACATCTGCCCCAGACGCGCCCCAAGCGCAGAGGCCCATGTCACGGGCATCAAACGGAAAAGCGACATGACCGAGGCCAAGACCACATAGTCGATGAACCACAGCACATTGCGCGCAACGCGGTTATTGAACAGCTTGTCGCGATGGGCATTGGCGAGAATGAATTTGGCCAAGGAGGACTCGACTTCTTCTGATGCAGTGTGGATACTTGTCCTGTTAATTGAGGCAAGGTGCCGGAATTGCAAGCAGTTTCCATGGTTGGTTCCGCCGCTCTGGCATGCGCGCCACGCAGGGCTGCGCGCCGCCTTACCCGTATCATCGCAAGAAAGGCCCAAGATGTCGCCAACACAGCCTGAGGGCGCTCACATTCGGCTGGTCGAGGCCGTAAATGGCGCGGCGGTCCGGGATTTCCTGCATCTGCCAGAGCGGATCTATGCCGATGATCCGGCTTGGGTGGCCCCACTGATCTTTGAGCAAAAGCAGCGCGTGTTCGAGAATGCGCCGCTCTTTGCCCATTGCGAGGTTGCCCGTTGGGTGGCCTACCGCGACGGCGTGCCCGTGGGCCGCATCACCGCGCAGCTTGATACGCTTCAACCCGAGGCCGAAGAGGGGGGCAAGATCGGCTATTTCGGGATGCTTGAAGCGGTGGATGACAGCGCCGTGTTCGATGCGCTTTTTGGCGCGGCCGAGGCGTGGCTGCGCGATAGGGGCGCGGCCCATCTGCGCGGGCCCTATAATCTCTCGATCAACGAAGACCTTGGCCTTTTGGTTGAGAATTTCGACGATCCGCCCTTCGTGATGATGGGCCACGCGCGGCCCTATTACCAAAGACAGATCGAGGATCGCGGTTTTGCGACGATTAAGGATCTGCTGACCTACAAGGTGCGCCCCGATTTCGTCGCCCCCGAGGTGATGACAAAACTGGCCCAACGTGCCAGCCGCACCGTCACCATCCGCCCCCTCAACAGCAAGGGCAAGGCGGCGGATTACGAGGCGATGCGCGATATCTTCAACGATGCCTGGTCGGACAATTGGGGCTTTGTGCCCTTTACGCGCGAAGAATTCGCCGAAACCGCCAAGGTTCTATCGTTTCTGCTCTCGGACGATTACATCCAGTTCGCCGAGATTGACGGACGCCTCGTGGCCTTTATCACCGCCTTTCCCAATCTCAACGAGCTGATCGGCGATCTGCGCGGGCGGCTTTTGCCCTTTGGTTGGGCCAAGCTCTTGTGGCGGCTCAAGGTGCGCGGACCGAAAAGCGCGCGCGTGGCTCTTATGGGGGTGCGCAAGGAATACCAGAACTCCCGCCTTGGGCCGACGTTGGCGTTTTTGGTGATCGACGCGGTGCGCAAGGCGATGCAGCAACGAAACGTCACTTCGGTCGAGATGGGCTGGATACTCGAGGATAATCATGGCATGCGGCATATCATCGAGGCCATCGGCAGCACGATCTACAAGCGCTATCGCGTCTATCAGAAACCCCTGTAGCGCGACCGAAGGCCAGACCAAGGCACTGAGAAAGTGAGACCGTGACAGATTTTGCTTCCGTAATCCTTGCGGGCGAACGGGATGACCGCGACGCCCTGCGCGACGAAACCGGTGTGGCGTGCAAGGCGTTGCTCGATATCGGCGGCACGCCGATGATCCGCCGCGTGATTGACGCGCTGCGCTCTGCGCAGTCGATTGGCACGATCCATCTTAGTGGCCCGACCGAGGCCTGTGTTCAAAGCGATGCCGGGCTGGCGGGATTGGTGGCACGCAAAGAGGTCGCTTGGGTTGCCTCTGGCCCATCCCCCAGCACCAGCGCGCATCAGATGCTCAGCCGCTTTCCCGCCACTCAGCCGGTCATGATCACGACTGCCGATCATCCGCTTTTGACCGGTGAAATCGTTGATCATTTCTGCCGGGGCGCAGCAAAGAGTGGCTGCGACGTGGTGATTGGTCTGGCCCCCTATGATTTGGTGCGCGCGACCTACCCAGAGCTGAAAAAGACGGTGCTGCGGTTCCGCGACGGTGGCTATTGCGGGTGCAATCTCTTTGGCTTTCTGACCGAGGACGGGCGCCGGGTGGCGGATTTCTGGCGGCAGGTCGAGAAAGACCGCAAAAAGCCGCTGGTGGTGATCCGGCTCTTGGGGCTCTGGTCGCTCTTGAGCTATCGCATGGGCTGGCTCACGCTGGATCGCGCACTTGCACGCCTGTCACGCCGGGTGGGCGTGCGCATCGGTGTGGTCATCCTGCCCTATGCCCATGCCTCGGTCGATGTGGATTCCTTGTCGGATTACGTGCTGGTGCAGCAATATAGCGCCGAGGGGCGCGGCGGGGCGTAGGGGTGATTTCATAGCTCAGGCGTTGGCCCCAACCGTCCCGCGCGGAACAAGGCGCGGCACGCGCCGCCGCGCGGATCGCTGGGCCGTCCCGCGGCCTAGCGATTTTGATAGCGAGCGTATCGCTGACGGGGTGCACTGACTAGGCTGGCATAAAGTGGCAGTCACTTCCGTTGCTTCGCTAGTCCCCGGCCCAGCGACCGCGCGACTCATCGCGAGGGGTCTACCCTCTCACACCTCGTTATACCCAAACACAGGATCGAGCTTGCCCTCGACCAGTCCATCGACCACCGCCACCTCTTCGGGCGTGAAATAATCGCGATAGCCGCCGACCTTGCCGCGCCGCACCTTGAACGAGTCGGGGTTGCTCTCATCCCCCGGCTTGACGCGCTGACCGCTGCCGCGCATGCCCTCATTCGACGCCTCACGCTTTTTCATGTTTTCATAGGCAGCATAGTCTTTGGCCGCCTCTATATGCGCCGGGTCAGGATCAATGCCGGTAAAGCTGACGACCTGTCGCAGCACCTCGGCCGGATCCCTACGTAAATCCTCGTAGCGCACCACCAACACATCCTCGCCCAAGCTGGGCAAGGACCGCGCCCAGGCATTGAACGCCGCGACAATGCGCGGGATGCCGCAATCGGGATTGCGCACAAAGTCATAGATCGCCACCTTGCTGCCATGGGCGGGATAGGCGTTCAGGGCCTTCTTGCGCGGGCGCATGCGATAGCTCCACTGGAAATATTGCGAGACCGCCACATCGCGCGGATCGCGCACCAAGAGCACCAGCTTCTTGCCGCGATACTGGGCCAGATCGTCACCATGGTTGAAATGGTCGCGGATATAATTGTTGTGGCTAAACAGCACCTTGGGCGCGGCTGGGTTCAGAGCGTGGAAATTGTCGAATTCCAGCATATACTCGGTCTCAAGCCCGTAATGCAGCTGATAGAACCGTGACAGCATCACGCGAAACCAAGTGCGCCCACTTTTGCCCCAAGACACCAGCGCCCAATCGGCCTCTCGCAGCTTGGCATTCTCCTGACGCCCGCGCAGGCGGCGTTCCAGCGCGATTTTCTGGCCCTTGGGCAGAAAGAACAGGGCAGAGAGAATGAGGTGACGCGCGGCCACGTCCCGGATCTCGCGATAGGATAAATTGGTCATGTTGGGCATTCTGGTCAGGGATCGGGGTTTCTTGCGGTCCTCATAGAGGGTATCGCTCGGTCTTTGTATGGGTAATTTTGACCCGTGTCGCATCCGGCGTGATTCCGCGCCATCGCGCAACAACAAGGGAGAGGCCTGTGCAGCCCAGCACCACATCGCAAGAGCCAAAGGTCTGGTGTCTCTTGGGGCGCAAAGCGGGCGATAACACGCAGGTCTTGGCCTTGGCCCATGCGCTTGGCTGGCCGATGGAGGAAAAGTCGATCCTCGCGCGTGGTTGGGAACTTGTGCCACATCTCCTGTTGCGGGTCACGCTCTTGGGGATCGACCAACATGCATCCAGCCCACTGACCGCGCCTTGGCCCGATCTGGTGATCAGCGCTGGCCGCCGCAACGAGCCGGTGGCGCGTTGGATCAAGCGGCAATCGGGGGGGCGCACAAAGCTGGTGCATCTGGGCCGCCCTTGGGCACCGGTTGAGAGCTATGATCTGATCGTCAGCACGCCGCAGTATTTCCTGACGCCCGGACCCACGGTCCTGATCAATCCTCTGCCCTTGCACCAATTCACCCGTGCTGGGGTGGATCAAGCCGCGACGGCGGCGACCACGGCACTGGCCCATCTGCCACGCCCCTATACGACTATTCTGATTGGCGGCGACAGTGGGCCGTTTGTCTTTACCCCGGACAAGGGCCGGCTTTTGGCACAAGGGGTGAATCGCCTGATCCGCCAGACCGGCGGCACGGCATTGGTCAGCGGCAGCCCCCGCACCCCGCCCGCTGTGGCCGAGGCGATCAGCGCCGCCCTTGATGTGCCGGCCCAGTGCTATTGGTGGCACAATCGCGACAAGGCCGCGCCCAATCCCTATTCGGCCTATCTCGGCCTTGCGGATCGCTTTGTGGTGACCGGCGAAAGCATGTCGATGCTGGCTGAGGCCGCAAGCCTTGGTCGCCCGCTCTATATCTTTGATCCGGGTGATGCGCCGGGGTCATGGTGGTCGCATGCGCATAACTTGCGTCCAAAACCGCTGAGCCACGCGCTTGCCATGCGATTTGCCCCGCGCCGGATGCGCCGCGATGTGTCGCGCATCCAACAGGCACTGGTGGAGGCGGGGCAGGCCCGCTGGTTAGAGGACGCGCCAGAGTTGATTGCCACAGGCGAGACTTGGGCAAAGAAAATGCGCCCCGACCCATCGGTCGGAGCGCATGTTGCGGCGGAACGTATCCGCGCGCTGTTTTGAACGCCTAAGCGCTTAGGCGGCCTTGGCCAGATTGCCGGTGCTCAGCGGATGCGCCGGTGCGGGCGGCAGGCTGGGCACGCGCGCGATCACGTCCAACGCATCGTGGCGCACGTGGTTGTCTTTCATTTCCTGACGCAGGAACTCTTCCGTCAGCTTGCCTTGCTCGACGCATTCCTTGACCAGACCCCAAAAGAAATTCTCTTGGTTCTTGTCGGGATGCTCTTTGTAGTTGCCCATCAGGCCGTATTCGCCAAAAATCTTGCGGCGCAGGCGCAGCACCCATGCGGCTGGCGGGAACAGGCGGAACCGCTCTGCGGGGCGCCAATCCACCGGCAGGCCGGTTTTCCATGGCTGGGTTTTGCGGCGGGTGGTGTGCAGCATTTTGGTGTCGGTGGTGAACTTGTCGAAATCGTTCCACTCGTTTTCGATGAACTCCAGCGTGGTGGGGTCCTCGTTGCGCAGACCGATCCAGCGGGAATAGTCGTGGTCGCCATCGAACATGGCGTTGAACTGTTCCTCAACCTTCCAATGCTTGAGCTTTGCGCAATCGAGCAGCATCACAGAGCTGGCATAGGCCTTGTCGATCAGGCCCTTGGTGCCAGAACGCATACGCGCCATCACGGCTTTGCCCTTCATGTCGCGGTTCAGCAGTTCCCAGATATCGGCGCAGGCGAATACGTCGGGGTCGATGACCACGGCGCGGCCCTCATAGCCCATCAACTCGGGCGGCATAAAGCGGGTGGGGGTAAAGGATTGCAGATCCTCGTTCAACCAAACCCGCTTCACGCCGTCGCGCATATATTCCTGACCTTCACGGGCAAGGAAGAAGGGGTAATCGCGGCTGTTGACGATATGCACCTCGAATTTGTCATTGTTGGTGGAGTAGCGACGCAGCGCGTGTTCCGCGACGATGGCGCCGACAATCTGCTTGTGGTTCGTCTGGATGAATACAGCGTGTTTCATGATGAGTGATCCGCAACCTCGGTTTTTTGTTCTGAGCGGCTCTATACAGCAGAATTTGCAGAGACGCCATGTCCAGAAACACAATTAAAACTGTCATGTATTGATCTGGATCAGAGAATAGCCCCAATCTTACACGTTTGTAACTGAACCTGATCGCGATACGCGGGTTCTCGCCCATCGCGCCAGCGTTAGCGGAACACACCCCGTCGATAAAGCTGCCGCATAAAGCCCCAGATATGGATCAGGGGGCGGCGGCGCACTTTGTCGGGGATTTCGACCACTTGGCCGGAATGGCGCGAGAGTTTCCACGCAAGGTAATCAAGGCCGCCTTCAAAGGTGAACAGCCCCTTGATGAGCCGCGCCACCGACAGCGCCTTGCCCTGCACCCGGCGCAGCGCCCAGAGGATGGGTGCAAGGCGGCGTGCGCGGGGCGATACGTTGCTGCGATACCTCGGCGCGCCCTCCGCCCCTTGCTCAAGCTGCAAGACATCCGCCATACGCGGCAAGAGCGCCTGCGTCATCGCCGTTAAGAAGCTCCGCCCATGCCCCGCCAACTCTGCCGCGCGGCCCTGCTTTTCGGCACGCAATTCCGTGGCATAGCTCAGCGCCAGCGCGCCTTGCCAGAGCGCCTCGACCGATCCCTCGGGTGGCAAGGCGGGCAGGGCGCGGCGCAAGAGCGTTTCGCCCGCGCGCAAAAATGCGGCGTGAAGGCGCGTTTCCACATCCTGTGATTGACACCAGATTGGTTTGACCGGCTGTGCAAACCGCCCCCAGAGATAGGATTGAAACCAGCCGGGGCCGGTGCCGCGTTCAAACTGCCGCAGACTGAGGACCGCATATTTGCAGCGCACCGTGTCGGAGCCCAGAGGCGCCTCCAAGTAATAGACATTGGGCGGCAAGAGCCGACCGCCCAGCCGCAGCCAGAGGCGGGGTTCGGCCTTGGGCGTGCTCTCGACCAGCACGTAGAAATCCACCAGCCCATCCAGCAGATTGGCGCTGCGCAGGCACGATCCATACAGGATCACCGCCTGCAACCCATCGCCAAAGCGTGCGGTCAACGCCGTCATCAGCGCGCGCAATTCCGCAGAGCTGTCTAAGGTCGGGCCGTCCGGGGTGGGATACTGCGCGCCGGTCATGGATCTGTGCTGCCTTGCATCGGGTGGTGCCCGCCGTTCTATACGCGCTTGAGGCGCGCGCCAACTGCCCGCGCCTATTTGGGGCGCAGGAACCGGATCGGCCCTTCTGCGCCGATCACCAGCGGCACATCGCCCCCGGCTGTGGCAAACAGTTCGCCATCAAGGTTCAATTCGCCGTCAAAGCGCAATTCGATCCGCGCACCACGAAAGCTTTCATAGCCATTCTCTGCGGTGACATGCCGGTTGGGATGCCCGCGCAGCACCGAGGGAAAGGCGCGGGCAAACCGCGCCGCACCACCCCGAATTGCGGTCAGGCCAATAGGGGCCTTTTGCTTGGCCCAGAAGGGCCGGATACCCAGAAACAGCCGCCCCAGCGTGCTGGCCACAAGGATCAGCATCGGGGCTGCGTCGCGGGTCACAGGCGTGGGCGTGCTATCTTCAACCCGCAACGCCACATGGGTCGGCTGATAGAATCTCGGGTCTTGGCGAATAAGACCCCAGACCGAGCGGATCAAGATGATGCCAAGGCTGATCTCGCCGCCCAGCCCGCGCGAATGCACGGTCTTATGGGCAAAGCGCGTGGCCTGCATGATCGCCCCGGTGCCCAGAAACATACCGTGCCGGATATGGCCATCCGCAGCGCCTGTTACCCGCATGATATGGCGCGCGCGAATATCCCCCGAAAGGGGCGCGCCGCGATCAAGCCAGCGAAAAAACCGCTTCAACGCCCGCCTATGCGAAGAGGCGGTGCCAATATCCCCCGCCGTCATATTGGCGGTGCCGCCGGGCAAAAGCACGATCAGCGGCAGGCTCTCCCGCGGCCAATGGCTTAGGATCATGCCCAGAGCGGCGGCAATGGTGCCGTCGCCGCCATTGATCACCACCACATCGGGCCGTAAGGCGGCCAGTTGCGGCACCAGCGCTTCGGCCTCTTGGGGCGAGCGGGTCACGTGATGGGCAACCTGCGGATAGGCCGCGAGCCGCGCCTCGATATGCGCCTGCCATTTCCGGTTATTGCCGCTGGTGGGGTTGCTGATCATGCATATGCGGGTCGTGCTCATGTCAGCGCCCCGACAAGAGCGGATCAATCCGCGCAAGGATACGCGCCACATCGGCATCGGTGGCCGACAGGGCAGGGCGGTCGCCCATTCTGGCATCCTGACCCTCGCCCATCCATGTGGCCAGCCCGCGATCAATCAGGATCTGGTGAAACCGGGGGAAGTGCCGGGTCTGTTGCAGCATCCGCAAATGATAAAGCCCACGCGCCAGTGCGAGGCGCAGCCGCTCTGCCGGCCCTGCATTGCGGCGCGCCTGAAACATCCACGCCGCTGCGCGCCTGCGGGCATCGTCAAGCTTGCCCAAGGGACCAAAGGGTAGGGGCACGATTTCCAGCGCCTTTCCAAGCCGCGCCACCTCAACCAGCATCGAAATACTGTCGCCGGTCACAACAAAGCGGTCTGCCAGTGCCAAAAGGCCGGTATACGGGTTTTCACTGTCGGGTTGGGTCCAGTCAAAGCGTTGCACGCCCTCGGGTAGCCCAGCGGTTACGCGGTCCAGAAACCCTGCGGGTGTGCGGCGCGAGCCGACGATATAGGGCGTGCCGCCCTCGGACAGCACCTGTGCCATCCGTGCGCGCAGCCGCGCCTCCATCTCGGTGTTGTAGATAAAGGGGCTGGTCGGCCCACCGATGAGAAACACCACCAGTGGCCGGGGTAAAGCGCCCAAGCGCTCTTGCCACGCCTTGCGCCCCGCCTCCAACCGTTCGGGGCTGATCTTCATCAAGGGTAGGTCGATCTGCATCACGTTTTCAAAGGGCGCGGGCAGGGTTTCGGCACTGGTCACGATAAGGTCAAACTGCGCCATCTGATGCGAGAACCAGCCCGCAGGCTTGCCCACCAGCACAATCCGCGTGCGCCCGCCTGATTGCTTCTTGATCCAGAGCGCCACATTGGCTGGGCGCCGCCCGCGCGTCAGGATCACATCTGGCCAAGGCGGCTCGATCGGATCGCTCAGGCTCTGGTCAATGTGATAAAGCGTGGGGCCGACGCGCGGTTTGCCCACCACGAATTTCGGCAGCATTTCGAGGTGCCGCAGTTCCGACACCCAGCCGCGTTCCCGCGCCAGCGCTTCGGCGACAATCTCGACTTGCGCATTGTCGCCGCGCTTGTCCCCCAGAACCCGCCAGATGCGGGGCATCGCGTCAGGCTGGCTCATTCCGCCGGTTTGTCCGCGTTTGCCGTGGCTGCATAGCGATAAACCGGATCAAGCCGTGCCTCGACCAGCGCGTCGATCACTGCCACTTGAGCATCGTCGAAATAGTCGCGATACCCGCCCACCTTGGCGCGCCGCGTCTTGTAGCTGTCGGGGTTGCTTTTATCGCCGGGGGCCACGCGCGCGCCACTCAGGCGGAAACTGCTGTCAGCCTCTTTCTTTTTCATATTCTCGAACGAGGCATAATCCACCGCCTCTTGGATGGCGGCGGCATCGGTGGGAATGTCCAGAAACTGCGCCACCTCGGTCAGAACCGAGTGGGGATTGGCGCGCATATCCTCATACCGAATAAGGCAGAGCGCGCGCATCTTGTCCATTTCCCGCGCCCAAAGGTTCATAAAGTCGATGATCTTGGGCAGACCGCCGCCCTCATGCAGGACAAAATCATAGATCGGCGTTTCATCGTCATGGGCCGGGTATTCATTCAGCGCCTTTTTCTCCGATGGCATCCGAAAGCGCCATTGAAAGAATTGCGACACTGCCACATCGCGCGGGTCGCGCATCATCAACAGAACCTTCTTGTCGTAGAAATCCGCCTTGTTGTCGGTGTTTCCGGTGAAATCGCCGATGTAATTGTCATGGGTAAAGAACAGACGCGGCGCGCGCCGGTCCATGTTGTGAAAATTGTCGAACCCGATCAAAATATCCTCGGGCAGGTCATAAACCTGTTGATAGAGCCGGGAAATCATCACCCTCAGCCATGTGCGCCCACTTTTGCCAAAGGATACAACCACCGCATCGGCGCGTTGCAGGCTGGCGAATTGCTCGCGCCCGCGCATGTGGCGTTCGGCGCGGATACGCTCGTCTTGATCTGCGCCTGTCATGTCCATCTTGAGCTTGAGCAGGCGGCGGCTGGCCTTGCGCCAGACAACCTTGCTGGCCTCGGGAAAGGAGGCGCGGAGAAGGCGGAGGGTGTCACGCATGGTCTTGGGCCTTTTCTGCCGGTGTCGCGGGGGGATGTGCCACCATGACCGGTTTTGGGGGTCGCATACCCATTCTACGTCCGATTTGCCATATCAAAAGCATCACTGCGTCAGCGGAGCCTTGCTCAGAACCAGATCCGCGATGGTGGGGCCAAACAGGCGCTCGCCACAGGGACTAAAGTGATCCACATCCCAAAAGGTCAGGCAATCGCCCTGTAACAGCGCGTCAGGCCCGAAATCGAGCGCGTCAAGCAACGACAGGTAACGATACGCAGTCTGCCCCTCGGCCTCGGATTTGAGCCGCGCTTCAAGCCGGTCGAAATGCGCCAAGGCCACGGGATTGAACTGTAGCCGCTCGGTGCTGTAATTTCCGGGATTGCTCAGGTCCACCCGTGCCTCGGCAAAGGGGCCAAGCCAGACCACATCCAGCCCCTCGGGCAGCTTTGCCAGATAGGCCGAGGTCAGGGTCACATTCTCTTCGGCAATCCGTCCCTCGGTGCCCGGCTCAAAGGCTGCATCACTGTCGCCCTCGTTGCGGTGATCAAGGATGTAATGCGAGCCTGAGACGTGAAAGACCACCTGCGCCACCGAGTCGCGATAGGTGGTCAAAAAGGGGATCGCCGCCTCGTAAGAGCATTTGGCCTTGTATTGATAGGGGCGACAGCCGCCACGCGTCAGACCAACCAAAAACGGAAACCGCTCAGTGCTGCGCAGGGCGTTGTAAACATTCTCGGCATGAGAATCCCCAAGGATAAAGATCCCCGGCCCATGCCGCGCGGCGCAGTCTTGCAACCGCGCGCCAAACTCCTCTGTCAGCTCTTCATCGCGGAACCGGCAGCCGTCATCGGCCACGCGCGAGCGGGTCGCGGTCGGGCTATACCTCTCGTAATTGGCGCGGGTGACGGGATCGAGCCGATGCTCAAGGTAATGCGCGCGGAACCCGTCGGTTTCCTGCCCCAAAAGGCCCAGACCGCCCAGAACCACCATACAGGCAGCCGCAGTGCCAAAAAGGCGCAGGGGCGGCAGCGCGTGCATGCGCCGGAACGGTCGCTCGACATAGCGCCAACTCAGGCAGGCCAGCGCAAAGGCCAGCGCGCAGGCGGCCAGCATGAGCCACAGGTCTTCTCGCCCGGTGCCGATGCGCGTGAACACCAGCGCGGGCACATGCCAAAGATAGAGCGAGTAGCTGACCAGCCCGACAAAGACGACCGGACGCCAGCCCAAAACCTGCCCGATCAGGCTCTGCCCTTTGGCAAAGGCGATGACCAATGCCGCGCCCACACAGGGCAAGAGCGCGGCAAGCCCCGGAAACGCGGTTTCGGTGTCATAGGTGAACACAGCCCAGAGAATGAGCGCCAGACCCAACAGCGCGCCATGCCGAAACCGCCCGCCATCGCGCAGGGCGGCCCCCTGCGGCGTGGTCAGCCAATAGGCAATGAGAACGCCTACCAACAATTCCCACAGCCGCGCATAAAGCAGGAAAAAGGCGCGCGCCTCATTGCCCCGTGCAATCTGCCATTGCGCCAGCGCAAGACTGAGGAGTGCCACGGCCATGAAAATGCGGACCTGCCATTTTGCCCCCGCCCGCCATGTGAGCAGCACCGCCATGGGGAAGATCAGGTAGAACTGTTCCTCGACCGACAGGCTCCAATTATGTAAAAGCGGTTTGAACTCTGCCGCCGTCGCAAAATAGCCGCTGACCTCAAGGAAATAGACATTGGCGAAAAACACGGTTGAGGCGGCGATACTGCCGGAAAATTCGGCCATCGCCGAAGGGTCCAGCAGCGCCCAGGCGATGGGATAGCTAACCGCCATCATCACAAAAAGCGCCGGAAAAATGCGCCTGATACGGCGGCCATAAAATCCGGTGAGCGTAAAGTTGCCCGCGGCACGCTCGCTCAGGATAATCGATGTGATCAGATAGCCGGAGATCACAAAGAACACATCGACGCCGACAAACCCGCCGGGAAACCACGTAACGCCCGCGTGATAAAATACGACCGGCAAGATCGCTATCGCACGCAAACCGTCGATTTCGGGGCGATACTTCATGATGAACGCACTCGGCACACGTCGGGCTTTTCAGTCACTGGCGCGGATCAGGCCATCCGCTCGACGGTCTGGTATTCTTTCTTGCGGTTCTTGGCGAAGCCGAATTTCTTCTTGCGCCCCGTCGCGGTCGAGGTGATCAGCCGGTAAGAGACATCCGTATGCCGCATGGCGATCCCGTGAAACAGACCGGCCCACCATTCGGGGGATTTGACCGTGCAATGCACATTCTGCCCATTGGGTAGCACCTTGACCGCCGGATAGCAGGCGACATTGGCGTAAAGAAACTTGCGCGCATAGCCAAACATTTCTTCGACGATCCACGGCACATCGGGCGTGGTGATATGTTCCAGCACATCGGTGCAGATCACCCCATCATACTGCCGGTCGGGCAATTCCTTGAACGGTTCATGACCCGGGTCATAGCAGCGGATATCGGTCACGCCCCAATAGTCCTGAATGCTGGGCACCGTCAGCTCTTTGGTCAGCGCCACATCGCGCAGGTCATATCCAACAGCCTTGCCCGCGCCGTAATCCAGAATATCCGCCGCGCCGGTTCGGTCGATCATCTCTTTGATGCCGGGCGCGTGGCGGATCAACATTTTACCGGGAAAGGTCTGGGTGCCGGATTTTCCAGCCGCCGCTTCGCCCTCTTCGTGCAGCCTCTCATACATGGCGACCATGTCGAGATACTCGGGGCTGGGATTGCCGCGTCCGTAAGAGGTCATGCTGTCTGTCCGTTCTTGCAAAAGGAGGGTTCGTCGAGATTTTGACGCTCTCTTAATCGCTACGGCGCGACGTTTCGACATTAAAATTGTCGCGGGGGCGTCAAAAGTAGTGGGGCCGCGTGTTTTTTTGCAAAGTTTCGTCTGGTTTTTCTACGCTTCTCAATCATTCGCCATAATTCATCTATCAGGAATATACCTTAAGCAAAATTTCAGCTGCGCGAGGGGCTTTGATTAAATCTGAGGAAAACCAAAGGCTTGCATGCTGCTTGACACTTGTTAGAACCCTCCACGCCTTCCCCGTTCCGGAAATGCTGCGTCTTTATGCGCTGAATTGCGCCGCCGAGAGCTCTCATCGGAAGTAAAAGATACATAATAAATGTCTCTTATTGGCTGATCCAGCCCGCACATTTGGAACGATTTTTGCAGCAATTGTTGAGGATCCACCCCATAAGGATAGGTTCCCGAAAAGAGAAATATAAACTACCGGTTGTATTCATTGTTGTGTGTCATTGGTAATCCGGTGTTTTAGACCGTTGAGGATGATTGAATGATACGAGTTGTAGATCAAACGGACCGGAATTCGGGCACCACGGTCACGCCCGAAATGTTCGGCACCAACCTCACAATCACCACCAATATTTCCTTGCGGGACAAGGTGATCGACCGGTTCACAGAGGCGAATATCACCAATTTGCGGTTCCCCGGTGGCTCGATCACCGAAAGCCATTTTGACATTTCCGACATTGCAGGCGGCAGCCACGAGCGCACGGTGGGATCGTTCGAGAATAGCGGCGCGCTTGACCTGATCGCCTTTTCCGATTTTCTCGATTTCACCGCCACGCTTGGCACCAGCACAACCTTTGTTATTCCCACCTCGGTGGGTTTCACACAAACCGCAGGCGAGGCGCTGTTGGCGGGCACCTATGGCGGCCGGCTTGTGTCCGCGAGCTATCTTCAGGATGTGGCCGATTTCGTCACGATGGCGGTGCAAAGTGCGGCGGCGGCAGGTGTGCGGATCGACGCCTTTGAGATTGGCAATGAATTCTGGGGCTCGGGGCGTATGACCGCGCATGAATACGGCAGTTTGGCCGCTGCCGTGGCCCAAACGGTTGAGACAACGTTGTTCGATCTGGACCTTGTTCGCGCAAAGCAACCTGACATCGTGGTGCAAACCCTCAGTGCTGCGGGCGTCTATTCGCCAAATGGCGGCGGCGTGCTGTATGTCGATCCCCTCACACGGTTTGTGTATCAGCCAACCCAGATTGGTGATGCGGGCGTGCCGCCGCTCACACAGCTCACGCAGGTTGCCGTGCCCTCGCAAGGGAACGCCAAAACCCAGAACACCGTGATCCTTTCGGCTTTCGCGCAAGAGTCGATGTTGGTGCAGGCCGCAAATGGCGGAATTTTCTCGATCGACGTGTCTGATGCAGCCAACGCAATCGATGCCATCAGCGAGCACTATTACCTCGATGGTGGTTTGGGGGCCGTCGATACGCAGGAACAATTCGGCTTTACCCAGCTTGAATTCTGGCGGGTGAATCTGGGCAACCGCAGCGCGGCCTTGCCGGAACTCGATTACTACATCACCGAATGGAACGTAAGCCGCACAGGCGACGTGAACGAGGCAAACAATCGCGGCCTGCAACACGCAATCCTTGATGTCGCCATGTTCTACGAGATGGTAACGCGTGACGTGACCACCGCGCATTACTGGCCCTCGCTCTTCAACAACAGCCGCTCCGTCACGCTGGTCTGCACTTGTCGCGGGCATCTCACCATCGCAGGAGAATCGTATTCCCTCTTGCACAAAGCCGTTGGTATGACCCCGGTTCTGGATTTTCTCGAAGCGGATAACATCACGATCCACGGGTTCGAGAACGGCCCAGAGTCGTTCTTCATCCTGGCTGATCTAAGCGGCACAGCCACAGACAAGACGCTTGATTTCAGTGCCGTGCTCGATCCCTCCGCGACGCTCTATCGCGTGTCCTATAGCGAGCTATGGGATGGCGGGGCCGGGGGACAGGACGAAGAAGCCGCACAGGTCGTGCTGGAAACTGAGTTTGTCGATCTGATTTCCGCCGAGGATCTGGAATCCTTTCTTGTGACCATGCAGGCTTGGTCCCTGGTCTATCTGCATCTTGAGGCGGTCACCGATGGTGTCGCGGCCAAACCCGGACAGGCGAGCCGGACCGTGACTGTCACCGTGGGTGATGACCCGCTCAGCCTTGGCGATGTGCCGGGCGAAGAGGATCATCATACCAATGTCAAAGGGCCACGGTTCATTCTCAACGGCGGCGCGGGTGACGACACGCTCAATGGCGGGGCTGGCGATGACCGCCTCATCGGCGGCTTGGGCGATGACCTGATGCTTGGCGGTATCGGGGATGACGTGGCCGTTTTTGAAGGTGTCACCTTTGATACGGTGGCATTCAGCCTGACGCCCGGTGGGCTGCGCGTCGTCTCTGCGCTTGGGATTGACGACCTGACAGATGTCGAATGGATGGAATTCGCGGATCAGACAGTGTCTGTGGCTGAGGTGCGCGTCGCGATGCTCGGGTTTCCGGGCGATTTCGTTATGGCGGGTGACGCGGGCGAAATGCTGTTCGGCACAGACTCGGACGATACTCTGATCGGCGGCGACGGCGATGATATAATTTCGGGGGGCTTGGGCAATGACAGTCTCGATGGCGGCGCAGGCAATGACAGGATTTCCGCCTCTGATGGCAATGATTTCATACTAGGTGGCCCCGGAAACGATGATATCGGCGGTGGTCCGGGCAATGACACCATCAACGGCGGCGAGGGCGATGACATTATTGGCGGCGGCTTTGGGGCGGATAGCATCTTGGGCGGCGACGGCAATGACGTGGTCGCAGGAGGTGCCGACAATGACACGCTCTCGGGCGGCGCAGGCAATGACAGCATATCGGGCAGCTTTGGCAGTGATCTGATCTTTGGCAATGATGGCGCGGATGACATCGGCGGCGGCACCGGTCAGGACACCATCAACGCAGGTGCCGGCGATGACAGCGTGGGCGGCGGCGAGGGCAATGACAGCATCCTTGGCGAAGACGGCAACGATTTTCTCGCCGGGGGCGGTCGCGATGACACGATCAACGGCGGCACTGGCGATGACACGATCAACGGCGGCTCGGGCAGTGATCGCATGAGCGGCGGTGCAGGCACGGATCAATTCGTGTTCTCGTCCTTTTTCGATGGCGAGGTGGATGTGATCACCGATTTCGAAGATGGGGTGGACAGCTTTTTCATCCGCCGGTTTGATCCCGACACCGGGTTTGAGAATATCACCAACGGCGGCAATGGTCTTGTCGGCTTCCTTGCGGCGCTGAGCATCACCGACACCGCAGCGGGCGCAGAGATGAACGTCAATGGCAACACGATCCTTGTCGAAGGCATCACCGCCGCACAGCTGACGCTTGAGGATTTCCAGTTTCTTTAATGGTTCTCGCGCTAAGCCACTGCATCAGAGCGCCCAAGGGCGCTCTTTTGGTATCAACAACATTGGCCCACGCAAGGGCATAGATTTCATAGCTTGAAACTGGCGGCATTCGGTTTTACCGAACGCGTAAAGCGTTGGTGGGTGAGGTCATGAATCTTTTTACGGTTAACGGTTTTGCGGCGCGTATTGATGGCATCTTTGTACTCCCGAATGGCACACTCTCGGTCCTGGCTGGGAATTTCCGAACTGTGTCGCTGGAACTCTCCGTGCCAGCCGATCAATTCTCTTATCGCTTGGCAGAGCCCGCCACCGCCGGAGAGATTCCAGACGTCATCATCAACAACCTCAGCGAGTTTCAGATCGCGCGCCTTGATGGCATTGACCTCAGACTGGATGATAACGCGATTGGTCTGGCGTCTTTAGGGGTGCTTACAGCTACATCCGGCTCTGCTGTCATGCTGTCGTTTTTTAATGTCCGGACCAATGACAATTATTTCTTCCAGTTAGGCACCTCCTCTGTTCCGCAACCCAATGATCTTGAGTCTTTCAGGCAATTTGTCTCCTCCATCCGTGGCGGCAACCCTGTGACCCAAGGGCCATTCGCCCCAAATCAGCCGATTGCAATCAGTGCCTTCGCCAACACAACGGTGTCAGAGCTGTCAGACGACGAGCTTGTGATTGGCACCAACGGTCAAGACCTTCTCACAGGCGACGAAGGGCAGGATACCTTGCTGGGGCTTGACGGCAATGACGTGCTAAACGGCGGCGAGGGCGATGACCTGCTGGACGGCGGCGAAGGTTTCGATACGGCCACTTATAACATTGGCTCGCCGAGCGAGTTTCAGATCACTCTGACTGAGACCGGCTTGCGCCTTGCCTCGCCCTCTGAAGGCGTGGATGATCTGATCAACATCGAGCAGGTCGAATTTGCGGGGCAATCCGTTCTGGTGAGCGACCTGATCGAGGAAATCGTCGGGCGTCCGGGCGTGTTTCTTGTGGCGGCAGAGGGGGGTGATACCCTGATTGGTACCGATGACAACGATACCTTGATCGGGGAACAGGGCCATGACGGGCTCGCGGGCGGGCCCGGCAACGACACGCTCGAAGGCAACGGCGGCAACGATTCCATTTCCGGCTCGGATGGCAATGATCTGATTTCCGGCGGTGCTGACAACGACAGCATCGGCGGGGGTCAGGGCGATGACACTATCGACGGCGGCAGTGGTGACGACATCATCGGCGGCGGCTTTGGTGCGGATAGCATCACGGGCGGCGCGGGCAATGACGTGGTTGCCGGTGGTGCCGATAGTGACACGCTTCAGGGTGGCGAGGGCAACGACAGCATGTCGGGCAGCTTCGGCAATGACAGCATTGATGGCGGTGAGGGCGCGGATGATATCGGCGGCGGCACCGGTCGGGACACCATCAACGCAGGCGCGGGCGATGACCGGGTTGGCGGCGGCGAGGGCAATGACAGCATCTTTGGCGGCGACGGCAATGACTTCCTTGCTGGCGGCGGGCGTAACGATGTGATCGACGGCGGCGCGGGCAATGACACGATCAACGCAGGGGCGGGCAACGATGTGATCACTGGCGGTGCGGATGCCGATCTTTTCGTGTTCAGCGCCTTTTTCGACGGCGAGTCGGATGCGATCACCGATTTCGAGGATGGTTCAGATATCTTCCTGATCCGCCGCTTCGATCCCGATACCGGCGTTGAGAACATCAACAACGGTGGCAACGGTCTGGCGGGCTTTCTGGCAGCGATGAAGATCGTCGATTGGGCGGGCGGCGCGCAGATGACGGTGAATGGCAACACCATCCTCGTTGAGGGGGTCACTGCTGCGCAATTGACGGTGGACGATTTCCAGTTCCTGTGATCGTCAGAGCGCCTTTGGCACGGCCACACCTTCGGCCAGATCCGCAAGCGCAGATTTGAGACGGGGACCGGCGAAATCCAGAAAGGCGCGCAGCTTGGGGGCCATCAGCCGCGCCTCGGGATACACGAGATTAACGGGTTGCGGCGGCAGAGTATGGGCCTGTAACACCGGCACCAGACGCCCCGCCCGAATGTGGCCTGCCACCATATAGGACAGGGTGGGCGTGATGCCCTGACCCAATATTGCCGCGTCGATGGCGGCCACCGCGTCGTTGATTTCGAGACGCGGGGCAAGTGCCACGCTGGCACTGCGCTGCCCGCTGCGATGCCGCCACTCGCGGTTGGGCATCAGCCCGGTAAAGGCGATCACCGCATGGTGGCGCAGGTCCGCAGGGGCAGCGGGCGTGCCGTGTTGCGCCAGATACTCGGGGCTTGCCACCAGAATGCGATGCACCGTACCCAACCGTTTGGCAATCAGCCGGGACTCGGGCAACTCCCCGATGCGAATGGCCAGATCCACGCCTTCCTCGACCAGATTGACCACCCGGTCGAGCAAGAGCACCGAGACCGACACACGCGGATGCGCCACCAAAAAGCTGCCAACCATCGGCCCAAGGGCGGAACGGCCAAACGTCACCGACGCGGTGACCGTCAAATGCCCCTGCGGCGCGGTTGTCTCTCCCATCGCCTCACGCTCTGCGGTGTCAAGATCACCAAGCACGCGCCGCGCGGCACCCAAGAACCGCTCGCCAACATCGGTGATGGTCAGACTGCGCGTGGTACGCTGAAAGACGCGCGCGCCCAACCGATCCTCAAGCGCGGCAATCGCCCGCGTCACCGCAGGCGGCGACAGGTGCAGGCGCCGTGCCGCACCCGCAAAGCTGCCGGCCTCTGCCACAGCGATGAACACCTCAATCTCGTGCAAACGGTTCATCAATTATTCCTTTCAACGGAATAAACCATTCCACATTTCGTCTATTCTTTCAAATACCATTCTGCTCCACCTTATGCCCAAGCGCGGCGCATTGCCTGCGCGCTCTCAATGTAAGGACAAAAAGACATGGCCCGTATTTCTGTTATCGACCCGAAAACCGCCACAGGCGAGGCCAAGGCGCTGCTGGATGCCGTGCAATCGGCGCTTGGTATGGTGCCCAATTTCATCCGCGTTCTGGCCAATAGCCCCGCGGCGCTTCAGGCGTTCCTTGGGCTGCATGGCATTGCCGGGGCAGGGGCGCTTGACCCATTGACGCGCGAACGCATCGCGCTTGCGGTGGCCGAACAGAACAGCTGCCAGTATTGCGTGTCTGCCCATACCGCGATTGGCCGCAAGGTGGGGCTGGACAGTGACGAAATCCTTGCCAACCGTGCGGGCCGTTCCGCCGATGCCAAGGCCGAGGCGGCGCTGACCTTTGCCCGTACGCTGGTCGAACATGCAGGTGAAGTGAGCCAAGCAGAGTTTGCCGCCCTGCGCACCGCTGGTCATTCCGACGCTGAGATCGTCGAAATCATTACCCATGTTGCCATGAATATCTTTACCAATATCCTGGGCAAGGCCACACAGGTCGAGATCGACTTTCCCAAGGTCACGTTGAACACCGCCGCTTGAGCACAGATCGGCACAGCGCCGCCCAGCGCTGTGCCCCCAACCAAGGATCGCCAATGACCCAAGACGCTCGTCCCCCGCTTCCTCCCTTTACCCACGAGACCGCAACCCAAAAAGTGCGCATGGCCGAAGACGGCTGGAACGGGCGCGACCCCGCGCGCGTGGCGCTGGCCTATACGCCCGATAGCCGTTGGCGCAACCGCGCCGAATTTCCAGTTGGCCGCGAGGAAATCACGGCCTTTCTTATCCGCAAATGGGCTCGCGAGTTGGAGTATCGGTTGATCAAGGAACTTTGGGCCTTTGCCGAGAACCGTATCGCCGTGCGCTTTGCCTATGAATGGCGCGATGATGCCGGAAATTGGTATCGCAGCCATGGCAACGAAAACTGGGAGTTTGACGAAAAGGGCCTCATGCGCCTGCGCTTTGCCAGCATCAATGACCAGCCCATCAAAGAATCTGAGCGCAAGTTCCATTGGCCACAAGGGCCGCGCCCCGCTGATCACCCCGGCCTTTCCGATCTTGGCCTATAACCCTCAGAGGATGTCATGCCCCATCATTTTGCGAATATCGCCTTCACCCCAACGGTGACACGGCTGCAAGAGGAGCAGGGCAGCCGCGCCTCCTATGCCCGGATGCAGGCTGCGGACGGTCCGGTGAACCTATATTTGAGCGAAGTCGAAGCCGAATTCATCGCGGCCCGCGACTCTGTCTATATGGCCACGGTCACCGAAACCGGCTGGCCCTATATCCAGCATCGCGGCGGGCCTATGGGCTTTCTTCGCGTGCTGGACGATCGCACCCTTGGCTTTGCCGATTTTCGCGGCAATCGCCAGTATATCAGCCTTGGCAACCTCAGCACCGATGACCGCGTGTCGCTGTTTTTGATGGACTATCCAAACCGCCGCCGGCTCAAGATTCTTGGGCGCGCGCGGGCTGTGGGGCTTGAAGATACGGCAACACTGGCGCGGCTGGACCTGCCCGATTACCGCGCCCGCATCGAGCGCGGGTTCTTGATCACCGTCGAAGGGTTTGACTGGAACTGCCCCCAGCACATTACCCCACGCTTCAGCATGGAGCAGATCGACGGCGTGACAGCCCCGCTCTTGTCGCGGATCGCAACGCTTGAGGCGGCGCTTGGCCTCTAGACCTGAGCGCGCTCACAGCGCGGCAAGGTCATCCAGCAAGAGGCCATACAACTCTTCCGCGCGCTTGATCCGACTGTGTTTGAGCGCGCGGGTCTCGACCCGAATAAGCGCCTCGATGCCGATAAAGAACGGCAGCCAAAGGTTGCGCTCGATCTCGGTCAGCGCGAAGACCTCGGCAAAAACCTCGAGCCCCTCGGCATCAACCCCCAGATACCGCCGCCCCGACGGGATCATGCCACGTCGCCCCATATGCACCAGAAAGCGGGCGATATCCTTGCAGACGGGCAACCGGCCAGAGCCGCCGGTGTCGATCCCTGTCAGGCGATCCTCTCCCAGAATAAGGTTGTTGGGATGAAAATCACCATGGCTGATCGCGACGCGCCATTCAGCCCCGTCTAGCGCGGTCGCCATCTCTGTCAGATGCGCGAGAATGCCACTCTCGATGCGGCGTAATCGCCCAAACGGTTGCGTGGCAGCGGCCCGCGCGGCCCGCGCGAGCCAGCCCTTGGCATTGCCCGGCTTCCACCCCTCGCTGATCTCGACATAGTCCCGCAACCATTCGGCAGCGGGGCGCAGATGTTGCGCTCGGCTGCCCACATCCGCCTGCCAGAGATGTTCCAACAGCGCCTCACCGGGCGCGCGTTCCATCACCAAAATCCGCGCATCCGGCAGGTAGCAAATGGGTTCGGCGACACGGTAACGCCCGCTCTGCATATGCGGCCAGATGCGCTGCAACTCCGCCCATTCCTTGGCCAAGGCCTCGGCACCGCGTTCTTCAACCAACCGCGCCACCACCGCGCGCCCATCAAGACGCCCGGCCAGAACCGCGCGCTTGCCCGGTACAATGCGCAGCACCTCTGAGATGTCCAACCCTGTAAGGTCCGGATGCGCCGTCACCAATGCCCGCAGGCGGGCATCCAAACGGGCCAACGCATCAAGGTCGGACAGGGGGAGGACAGGCTCTGACATGGGCCAACTGTCCCTCAGCCGCAATGAAGCGTCAACCGAATTGCACCCCCCGCCACAGCACCCTATGCTAGGTGCTGAAATGCCCAGCACGAGGACCAGCCGATGACCGATACGCCCCCCTCCGAGATGACCTTTGAACAGGCGATGAAAGAGCTGGAGCAGGTTGTTGGGCGGCTGGAACGGGGCGATGTGGCGCTGGACGAGTCGATCACGCTTTATGAGCGCGGCGCCAAGCTCAAGAAACGCTGCGAAGAAAAACTGAAAGAGGCCGAAGAAAAAGTCGCCGCCATTACGCTCGACGCCGATGGCCAGCCCACCGGCACGACCCCGGTGACAGGTCTCTGATCCAGATGCAGGCGCGACTTGCCGCCGAGGCTGAAACCATTCAAACGCATCTTTCCCGCGTTCTTGCCCCCTTTGGCACCGGCCCCGTTGCCGAGGGCATGCGCTATGCCACGCAGGGCGGCAAGCGCATCCGAGGCTTTTTGGTGATGGAAAGCGCGCGGCTGCACGATGTGCCTGAGACAGCCGCGATTTGGCCCGCCACGGCCATTGAGGCCTTGCACGCCTATAGCCTTGTGCATGACGATCTGCCCGCCATGGACAATGACGACCTGCGCCGGGGTCAACCCACCGTCCATATCAAATGGGACGAGGCGACCGCGATTCTTGTGGGCGACGCGCTGCAATCGCTGGCGTTCGAATTGGTGGCGCATCCCGATTGCGGCCCGGCTGAGGTGCGCGCCGGTCTGACACTTAGCCTTGCTCGTGCAGCCGGAGGGCAGGGGATGGTTCTGGGCCAAGCGCTCGACATTGCCGCCGAAACCGCCACATCGCCGCTCAGCTTGGATGAGATCACGACGTTGCAAGCCGGCAAGACCGGCGCGCTCATCCTGTGGTCCGCCACCGCAGGCGCGTGCATGGCCCATGCCGATATGACCCCGCTAAGCACCTATGCCCGCGCGCTTGGTCTTGCGTTCCAGATTCAAGACGATGTGATCGACGTGACCGGCGATGCCGCCGCCGCAGGCAAGGCCGTGGGCAAGGATGCCGCCGCAGGCAAGGCCACCTTTGTTTCGCTGCTGGGCTTGGACGGGGCCCGCGCCCGCGCCGCATCCCTTGTTGACGCCGCTTGCGACGCACTATCTTGTTACGGGGAACGGGGCGAACGCTTGCGCGACCTTGCCCGTTTCGTTATCTCGCGCCAAAGCTAGACTTTGCTGAATTTACCCCACGGAGGGGCATGATGTCCGACCGCCCGCAAACACCGCTGCTTGATCAGGTCGCCAGCCCCGCCGATCTCAAAAGGTTTTCCGATAGCCAATTGGTGCAACTGGCGCATGAACTGCGCTCGGAAACCATTTCCGCCGTGTCGGAAACCGGCGGGCATCTGGGGGCCGGTCTGGGCGTGGTGGAGCTGACTGTCGCCCTGCATCACGTGTTTGACGCGCCGCGCGACAAGATCATCTGGGACGTGTCGCATCAATGCTACCCCCACAAGATCCTGACGGGCCGCCGCGACCGCATCCGCACCTTGCGGCAAAAGGACGGGCTGTCGGGCTTTACCAAACGCTCGGAATCGCCCTACGACCCGTTTGGCGCGGCCCATAGCTCTACCTCGATCAGCGCCGCACTTGGCTTTGCCGTGGCCCGCGATCTGGGGGGCAATTGCCCATCAGGCCTTGGCGATGCCATCGCCGTCATCGGCGACGGGGCGATGTCGGCTGGCATGGCCTTTGAGGCGATGAACAACGCAGGCCACCTGAAGAAACGCCTGATTGTCATCCTCAACGACAACGAGATGTCGATTGCCCCGCCAGTGGGAGCGCTGTCCTCTTATCTCTCGCGGCTCTATGCCGAGGCCCCGTTTCAGGATTTCAAGGCCGCCGCCAAAGGTGCCATTTCCCTGCTGCCGCCCCCCTTTCAAGAGGGCGCGCGCCGCGCCAAGGATATGCTCAAGGGGCTGGCCGTGGGCGGTACATTGTTCGAGGAACTGGGGTTCAGCTATGTCGGCCCCATCGACGGCCATGACCTGCACCAACTCTTGCCGGTTCTGCGCACCGTCAAGGCGCGCGCCACCGGGCCGATCCTTATTCATGTGCTGACCAAGAAGGGCAAGGGCTATGGCCCTGCCGAGCGCGCCCGCGATGGCGGCCATGCGACCGCCAAATTCGACGTGCTGACCGGCGAACAGCGCAAATCGCCCTCGAACGCCCCCAGCTATACCGGCGTCTTCGCCAAGGCGCTGCTGGCCCATGCCGCACAGGACGACAAGATCTGCGCCGTGACCGCCGCCATGCCCGATGGCACCGGCCTCAACCTCTTTGCCGAACGCTACCCCTCGCGGCTCTTTGACGTGGGCATCGCGGAACAGCATGCCGTTACCTTTTCGGCCGGTCTGGCGGCGGGGGGGCTCAAACCCTTTTGCGCGCTCTATTCCACCTTTTTGCAACGCGGCTACGATCAGGTCGTGCATGATGTGGCGATTCAGCGCCTGCCGGTGCGGTTTGCCATCGACCGTGCGGGGCTTGTGGGCGCAGACGGCGCCACCCACGCGGGGGCCTTCGACACGGCCTTTCTTGCCAATCTGCCCGGTTTTGTGGTCATGGCCGCCGCCGACGAAGCCGAGCTTGTCCATATGGTCGCCACTGCCGCCGCCCATGATGAGGGCCCGATTGCGTTCCGATATCCACGCGGCGAGGGGATGGGCGTCACCATGCCCGAACGCGGCGAACCGCTGGAAATTGGCAAGGGGCGCATCATCCAGACGGGCGCGCGCGTGGCGATCCTCTCCTTTGGCACGCGCCTCTCAGAGGTGCTCAAAGCCTCCGAAGCCCTGCGTGCGCGCGGAATTACGCCCACCATCGCCGATGCCCGTTTTGCCAAACCGCTGGATGAGGCGCTCATCCTCGATCTCGTCCAGAACCACGAGGCGATGATCACCGTCGAAGAGGGCGCGATTGGTGGATTTGCAAGCCATGTCAGTCACTTCTTGGCCGAAGCTCAGGTCTTTGATCGCGGCTTCAAATTCCGCTCCATGGTCCTGCCGGACACGTTCATAGATCAGGCCAGCGCCGAGGATATGTATGCCGTCGCGCGTCTGAACGCCGCCGACATCGAAGCGCGGGTGCTTGACGTGCTGGGCATCGCACAACTGGCTGGAAAACGCGCCTGACATACCTATCTGGATGGGAAAAGGAGAAAGCGATGCGCCTTATCCCTCTCATTCTGGCGGCCTGTTTCGCCATAACCCCGGCCCACGCGCTCGATAGCAGCGCGGGCAAACTGACTGTCACCAAAATGGTTGACCAGCTCAACGATCCTTGGGCCATTGGCTTTCTGCCCGATGACAGCCTGCTCATCACCGAAAAAGGTGGCCGCCTTCTGCATGTCATAAAAGGCCAAGGTCGGGCCATCACCGGCCTGCCGGATGTTGCCACACGCGGGCAGGGCGGATTGCTTGATATTCTCGTGCCCCGCGATTTCGCGCAAAGCCGTCAGCTCTATTTCACCTATTCCAAACCGCAACCGGGCGGGGCAGGCACCGCCATCGCCCATGCCCGCCTTGCCCCCGGGGCGGATCGCCTCACCGATTGGACCGTGATATTCGAGTTGGAACCCGGCTCCTCTGGCGGGCGGCATTTCGGCTCGCGTCTGGTCGAGGGGCGCGATGGGATGCTCTACGCCACCATCGGCGACCGGGGCGATGACAGTTCGGCCCAAGATCTGGCACGGCAAAACGGCGCGGTCGTCCGGATCGCCCGCGATGGCACCATCCCTTCGGACAACCCGTTCACGCAAACCGCCGGGGCGCAACCTGAAATCTGGTCCTATGGCCACCGCAACCCGCAAGGCGCGGCGCTTGATGCCAAGGGCAATCTCTGGGTGGTGGAACATGGCGCGCGCGGCGGCGATGAGGTGAACAGCATCGCCAAAGGCGCGAATTTCGGCTGGCCGGTGATTTCCTATGGTCGCCACTATTCAGGGCTGAAAATCGGCGAGGGCACGCAGAAATCCGGCTTGGAACAGCCCGCGCATTATTGGGATCCCTCCATCGCGCCCTCTGGCATGATGATCTATCAGGGCGATATGTTTCCGGAATGGCGCGGCGATATCTTTGTCGGATCCCTCAAATTCGACATGATCTCGCGCCTCGATGGCACGCCGCTTACAGAGGTGGAGCGCCTCAAATCCCGCGAAACCCAGCGCGTGCGCGACATCCGAGAGGCCCCGGATGGGTCAATCTGGTTTCTCAGCGTCGGGCAGGGTGCCGCCTACCGTCTCAGCCCGGGCTGATCTTCATCTGGCTTGAAATACCTCGGGGGTCTGGGGGCAGCGCCCCCAGCCTGGCCGCACCCTCAAACAGACAGGCGCGAGCTATGTGCGCCGCGTTCGCGGTAGGGCGTCGTGTTATAATGCGCCCGGTAGCACTTTGAGAAATGCGAGGGCGAGGCAAATCCGCAGGCCAGCGCCACGTTGATCACGGTCATATCGGTCTGCATCAACAGGTTGCGCGCCTTTTGCAAGCGCAGTTCCATGTAATACCGCTTGGGGCTGCGGCTGAGATACCGGCGAAACAGCCGTTCCAACTGCCGGGTCGACATGCCCACATCGCGTGCCAATGTCGCAGGGCTGATCGGCTCTTCGATATTGGTTTCCATCATCTGAATGACTTGGCTCAGCTTGGGATGCCGAACGCCGATGCGTGTCGGAACGCTCAGACGCTGCGTGTCCTGATCGGTGCGGATCGAGCTATAGATCTGCTGATCCGCCACGGCATTGGCCAGCTTCTCGCCATGATCATCCGCGATGATATTGAGCATGAGGTCAATCGACGACGTGCCGCCCGCCGTGCTCATCCGGTTGCCATCAATCACGAAGACCGATTTCGTCAGGGTGACATCCTCGAATTCTTCGAGAAAACTGTCATGGTTTTCCCAATGGATCGTCGCGCGCTTGCCATCCAAAAGCCCTGCGCGCGCCAGAACATAGGACGCGGTGCACAGCCCCCCCATGCGCAGCCCCTTGCGCGCCTCACGGCGCAGCCAGTTCAACATGCGCTTGGTGGCGGCCTTTTGCACATCCATGCCGCCGCAAACCAGAACCACATCCTCGCGGTTCAAATCGGAGAGCGCAAAGTCGAGATTGAACCGCACCCCGGCAGAGCAGGTGATCACATCCTCGGAATCACCTGTCAAAACCCAGCTATACAGCTCTTCTTCGGCCATACGATTGGCGATGCGCAGACATTCGATGGCCGAGGCAAAGCTGAGCAGGGTGAATCTGTCCAGCAACACAAACACAAAGCGTTTGGGCTCCTTCGGCGCTTTCACCGCGATCTTCGTGGCCTCTGACGTCATCATCACTCGATTCCCCGGCACAACGGCCTCTATAGCGGTCTGTCACGAATCTGTCGCGATTGACAAGAGAGCCATGGTCGATTTGCGACGCATTCTTGTGCGTTTCATATGGCCTCTTGCCCGCCGCTTTGCTAAGCACGGGTCTCAGATTACGTTCAATGCGGAGTAAGGACGATGACGGAATGGCAGAAAACGGGCTGGCGCGCGAAACCGCGGGTGCAGATGCCTGATTATCTCGATGCCGCCGCACTGGCCAATGTCGAGGCCCGTCTCAGGCAGTATCCGCCGCTGGTTTTCGCCGGTGAGGCGCGCCGGCTCAAACGTGCGCTCGGCGCTGCTGCGCGCGGCGAAGCGTTCTTGCTTCAGGGCGGCGATTGCGCCGAGGCCTTTGATCAATTCTCGGCTGATGCGATCCGCGACACCTTCAAGGTGATGCTGCAAATGGCGATGGTGCTGACCTATGGGGCGAAGGTGCCAGTGGTCAAGGTTGGCCGCATGGCGGGGCAATTCGCCAAGCCGCGCTCGGCCCCGACCGAGGTGATCGAGGGCGTGGAATTGCCCAGCTACCGGGGCGATATCATCAACGAACTGGCCTTCACCCCCGAGGCGCGCATTCCCAATCCGGACAAGATGTTGCAGGCCTATACGCAGGCTGCGGCCACGCTGAACCTGTTGCGTGCTTTTTCAACCGGCGGCTATGCCGATGTGCATCAGGTCCATGCCTGGACGCTGGGCTTTACCGAAAGCGAGAAAGCCGCGAAATACCGCGAAATGGCCAATCACATCTCGGACGCGCTCGACTTTATGAAAGCGGCGGGTGTGGACAGCGACAATGCCCATACGCTCAAGACCGTGGATTTCTACACCTCGCATGAAAGCCTCTTGCTGGAATATGAAGAGGCGCTGTGCCGGCTCGACTCCACCTCTGGGAAATGGCTGGCGGGCTCTGGCCACATGCTGTGGATCGGCGACCGCACCCGGCAGCCGGATGGCGCGCATGTCGAATTTCTGCGTGGCGTGCAGAATCCCATTGGCCTTAAATGCGGCCCGTCGATGACCTCGGACGATCTCAAGCGGCTCTTGGCCACGCTCAACCCCAGCAATGAGGCCGGGCGTCTGACACTGATCGCGCGCTTTGGTGCGGGCAAGGTGGCGGAAAACCTGCCGCGCCTGATCCGCACGGTGCAGGAAGAGGGGGCATCGGTGCTCTGGGTCTGTGATCCGATGCATGGCAATACGATCAAATCCGCGACCGGCTATAAAACCCGGCCGTTTGAATTGGTCCTGCGCGAGGTTCAGGAATTCTTTGGCATCCACAAGGCCGAGGGCACCATCCCCGGCGGCGTGCATTTCGAGATGACCGGGCAGGATGTGACCGAATGCACCGGAGGCATGCGGGCGCTCTCCGAAGAAAACCTGTCGGCGCGCTATCACACCGCCTGCGATCCGCGCCTCAATGCCAGCCAATCGCTCGAACTGGCCTTCCTCGTGGCGGAAGAACTGAAATCCCTGCGCCATGATCGCCGTCAGGCCGAAGCAGGATAAGAGAACTGCCAGACCGCAACGGGGAGCAAGGCCCTGTTGGGGTTGGTGCCTCAGCGCGGCTTACTTGACCACCCGCAGATGCGCACGCCCGCGCGCCGCACCGCGCACCGGCCATTCACCGCGCAGACCTCCGGTTAAGGGTTCATTCGGCTTTGCCGCCGGTGCCGCTGTGGCGTCCAAGGGCAGCACCCGAACCGACGTCATCTCGAACCGGCGCGAGGCACGGCCGATGTCGCCCTGCGTGACCAAACAGCCAAGCGCCCGCGACACATCCCCCAGATCACTGCGCAACGGCCAGAGCAAAAGACGCCCCGTCATCTCGGGCCGTCCCAATCCCGCCTTGGCGTGCAGGTCTATGTCCAACCGCGCAGGCCGCTCGAAAAGATCCACCAGCGCCAGCGCAAAGGTTTCGCGCGCCGCAGGCGTGATCAGGCTCGACAGTGGCATGCCGCGCACTTCCATCCCCATCAACGCATTAAGATGCAACCCCGCCACCCGCAGCCGCGTCACCCCCGGTGCGATGCGTTCGACGATAAAGGCATTGGACAGCAGCCCGCCAATATGGCGCGGGTTGATGTCTGAGCGGCGCGGCACCTCGGCCCCCTCGCAAAGCCCCGCCCAATAGCTGTGAAGCGCCTGCAAATCGGCGGCATGCAGCCGGTCAACGGCTGTGACCCCCGGAAAACACGAGATGGTTCTGTCATCCTGCATGACCCACTCCTTTGCACCCTGCCTTTGCACCCTGCCGATCAAGCCCTGCAACGACAGCCTGCCTGATGAACCTTGCGCAGCGCCTGAGGCACCGCACGTTGGACCAAGACTGCCACAAGTTTTTGGGAATTTATCTAAAAATCGCGGAGATTGGTTAACCTCTCGGGGCGGTGGGGCAGGCCACCGGGGACTTGCCAGCCGCCGGGTCACGCACTAGGACGGGGCAACGCCGCAAGCCCCAAGGACGACCGCCGATGATCCAGTCGATGACCGCTTTCGCCACTGCCAAAGGGGCCATTCCGGGCCATGACTGGACATGGGACTTGCGCAGCGTGAATGGCAAAGGGCTCGACCTGCGCCTGCGCGTGCCCGACTGGATCGAGGGATTGGACCCCGCGCTCCGGGCGCGGCTGGGGCAGGTGCTGGCGCGGGGCAATGTCTCGCTCACCCTGCGGCTCAACAGTGCGGATGCCAGCGGCCAAGTGGCGGTCAACCCGGACCGGCTCGAGGATGTGCTGCGCGCCATGGCCCTCGTCGAGGATCGCGCCATGTCCTCTGGTCTGTCGCTCGCCCCGGCCACCGCCGCCGACATCCTGACGCTGCGCGGCGTGCTCGAAGCTGGCACCGGCGAGAGTGACAGCACCGCGCTCTGCGCCGCCCTTCTTGCGGATTTCGAACCGCTGCTCACCGATTTTCTTGCCATGCGCGCCGCCGAAGGGGCGGCTCTGGCGCAGATTCTGCACGCGCAACTGGATGAGATCGCCCGCCTGACGCAAGCGGCCCAAGACCTGCTCGCCCAGCGTAGCGCCGACATCGCCCGCGCGCACCAAACGGCCTTGTCCCGCCTACGGGACAGCGCCACCGATCTCGATCCCGCACGTCTGGCACAGGAATTGGCACTGCTCGCGGTCAAGCTCGACGTGACCGAAGAATTGGACCGCCTGCGCGCCCATGTGCGAGCCGCCCGCACCCTGCTTGAGTCCGGCGCGCCCGTGGGCCGCAAGATCGACTTTCTCAGCCAAGAGTTCAACCGAGAGGCCAATACGCTCTGCTCCAAGGCGCAGCATAGCGGCCTGACCGAGATCGGGCTCAGCCTCAAGACGGTGATCGACCAGATGCGCGAACAGGTGCAAAATGTCGAATGAGGCACGCGCGGCCCGCGCAGGATTTGAGTATTTGCACCAAGAAGAAGGACAAGGGACAGCATGAGCAACCGCAGGGGCCTCTTGATCATTCTTTCCTCGCCGTCCGGCGCGGGCAAGTCCACGCTGTCACGGCGATTGCGTGACTGGGACCCGACGATTGCCTTTTCGGTTTCGGCCACGACCCGTGCGCCACGCCCCGGAGAGGTGGACGGGCAAGATTATCACTTCATGTCGCAGCCGCAGTTCAAACAGGATGTAGCCGCCGGCGATATGCTGGAACATGCGCATGTGTTTGGCAATTTTTACGGCAGCCCACGGGGCCCGGTTCAGGCCGCCATCGACGCGGGGCGTGACGTGTTGTTTGATATTGATTGGCAGGGCGCGCAGCAAATCCGTAACTCGGCCTTGGGCGCGCATACGCTCTCGATCTTTCTTTTGCCGCCCTCGATCCGCGAATTGCACCGCAGGCTGGAAACACGCGGACAGGATGCGCCCGATGTCATCGCCAAGCGGATGGAGAAAAGCTGGGACGAAATCAGCCATTGGGACGGCTATGATTTCGTGCTGGTCAATGAAGATCTGGACGCCACCGAGGCGCGGCTCAAAACGATTATCGAGGCCACGCGCCTGCGCCGCAGCCAGCAACCGGGGCTAACCGCACATGTGCGCGCGCTGCAAACTGAATTCGAGGAGATGCAATGACGATCTATACGCTCGACGGCCATGCGCCGCAGATTGCCGAAGACAGCTGGATCGCCCCCGATGCCAATCTGATTGGCAAAGTGGTGATCGAGGATTTGGCCTCGGTCTGGTTCGGCTGCACCCTGCGCGGTGATAACGAGGAAATCCGCGTGGGCGCGGGCAGCAATGTGCAGGAAAACTGCGTGATGCACACCGATATGGGCTATCCGCTCGTCATCGGGCCGGGCTGCACCATCGGGCACAAGGCGATGCTGCATGGCTGTATTTTGGAAGAAAACGTGCTGATCGGCATGGGGGCCACGGTGCTTAATGGTGCGCGCATCGGGCGCAACAGCCTGATCGGCGCAGGGGCCTTGATCACCGAAGGCAAAGAAATTCCCGAAGGCAGCCTTGTGATGGGCGCGCCGGGCCGGGTGGTGCGCAGTCTGGACGCCGCCGCGATTGCCACGCTGCGCGCCACAGCGCTGCATTACCAACAGAATATGCGCCGGTATCGCACCGGGCTTGTGGCGCTCTGACGGGCGATGCAGGGTCTGGCCACGGTTCTGGCAGGTATTCCGCTGGCGGCCATTCTGGTGGGGCCGGATGATCGCATCATCGCCGCCAACCAAGGCGCGCGTGACCATTTGGGGCAGGGGCTTGAGGGGCGACATCTCCTGACCGCGCTCCGACAGCCCGATGTGCTCGAGGCAATAGAGGCCAGCCTGCGCGACCGACAGCCGCGCAAGATCACCTATCAAACATCCGAGGCGGGGCGTGACAGCAGCTTTCAGGTGCATGTGGGCTATGTCGAAACGCTGGATGCGCGCGGCACGCTCGTGTGTTTCGAGGACCTGACCGAGCGCGAACATGCCGCCCAGATGCGGCGCGATTTCGTGGCCAATGTCAGCCATGAACTGCGCACGCCGCTCACCGCGCTCATGGGGTTCATCGAGACCCTGCAAGGGCCTGCGCGCCACGATCAGGCCGCCATCGACCGATTCCTTGGGATCATGCAGTCCGAAGCGGCCCGGATGGAGCGCCTAGTGCGCGATCTTCTGTCCCTCAGCCGGGTAGAGAGCGAAGAGCGCGTGCGCCCGCGCGAAGAGGTCAACTTGGGTCAGGTGATCGGCTCGGTTCTGCATGCCTTGCGCCCCTTGGCGCGTGATCGTGCCTGCGAGATTACCTTTGAGGCGCCCGACGGCATGATCGTGCGCGGCAATGATGACCAGTTGCAGCAGGTCTTTACCAACCTGATTGAAAACGCGATCAAATATGGCGGTACAGGCAACCATATCACCATCACGCTGGAACGTATTGTGCGCGATGCCACCCTGCGTGCGCCGGCCATTCTGGCGCGGGTGCGTGATCAGGGGCCCGGAATCGAGCCGCTGCATATTCCCCGGCTGACCGAGCGTTTCTACCGCGTCGACACCCACCGCTCGCGCGAGATGGGGGGCACGGGCCTTGGCCTCGCCATCGTCAAACATATCGTCAATCGCCACCGTGGACGGCTGCGAATCTCCTCGACCCTTGGGGAGGGTGCCGAATTTTCAGTGATTCTGCCGCAATGGGATCGCCAAGAGGCCTGAGCACGCCCGCCTCGACCGCGAAAAAATCGCCCAGAACCACCAACTTCTCCGCGTGTCATAAAACCGTTACATAAGTGTAACAAAAGCGTTGTGGTTCTCACCTAGTGGTGATCCCGAGGTCGCCCCTGCCTGGGCGTCCCGTGAAACCGAACTCAGGAGCAACTCATGCTGTTCAAATCCACCGTTTCCGCCCTGGCCCTGACGGCCCTCGCCGCTGGCACTGCTGCGGCCCGTGACAACATCCAGATCGCTGGCTCCTCGACCGTGCTGCCCTATGCCGCCATCGTCGCCGAAGCGTTTGGCGAAAACTTTGATTTCCCAACCCCGGTCGTGGAATCCGGTGGTTCGGGCGCTGGCCGCAAGAAGTTGTGCGAAGGCGTGGGTGAAAACACCATCGACATCGCCAACTCCTCTTCGCGCATCAAACAATCCGACATCGACCTCTGCGCCCAGAATGGCGTGACCGAGATCATGGAAGTCCGCATCGGTTATGACGGCATCGTGTTTGCCTCTGACATTAACGGCCCGGCCTATGCCTTTACCCCGGCCGATTGGCACGCGGCTCTGGCGGCTCAGGTGTCCAAGGATGGCGCTCTGGCCGACAACACCAACAAGGTATGGTCCGATGTTCGCGCCGATCTGCCCGGCGACGAAATCCTCGCCTTCGTGCCCGGCACCAAGCACGGCACCCGCGAAGTGTTCGACGAAAAGGTGATCATCGCCGGTTGCGAAGAAAACGGCACCTATGATCTGCATCTTGCGGCCAATGGCGGCGACGAGAAAGCCGCTGAAAAGGCATGTATGGCGCTGCGCACCGATGGCGTGTCCATCGACATCGACGGCGACTATACCGAAACGCTGGCCCGTGTGGATGCCAACAAGAACGGTATCGGCGTCTTTGGCCTCTCGTTCTACCAGAACAACACCGACAAACTTCAGGTTGCCACCATGGGCGGCGTTGTTCCCTCGGTCGAATCGATCGCTTCGGGTGAATATCCGGTGTCGCGTCCGCTGTTCTTCTACGTCAAGAACGCGCATCTCGATGTGATCCCCGGCATGCAGGAATATATCGAGTTCTTCGTGTCCGACGAAATCTCAGGCCCCGATGGCCCGCTCTCGGCCTATGGCCTCGTGTCCGACCCCGAGCTTGCCAAGACGCAGGAAATGGTTGCCAACCGCGTGCCCATGGGCGTGCTGAACTAAGACCAAGACCTCTGAGGGGTGGCGCATCCGCGCCATCCCTCCCTTTTTGGCGGAGAGCAGATGAGTACCGGCTATATCACCCTGATCGTGCTCGGCCTGTGTGGGCTGGGCTTTTTCTTGGGGCGCGCACGCGCCTATGCAACCTCCAAGACCACGGGCAAGAAACTGCACTCGCTGCCGAACTATTATGGTCAGGCGGTCGCGCTTTATACGGCAGTCCCGGCGCTATTGCTGATGCTCGCGTGGCTCTTTTTGCAGCCCCTGATGATTGAGGGGCGCGTCGCGGGCATGATCCCCGACAGTGTGATCCCCGAAGGCGGCGCCAAGAGCCTTGTCATGGCCGATGTGCGCCGGATTGCGGGCGGGCTTGATGCCCTGATGGCCGCAGGCGAGATGTCCGAGGACGATCTGGGCGCAATGCGCGCGGATTTCACCGACATTCGCAACCGGCTTGGCACTGTCGGCGTGGCGCTTGGCTCGGATGTGCCGGTGCCCGTGTTCGAGGCGGCCAAGGAGCTGCGCAAATCGCAAAATGCCGGGAACTTTCTGATGACCCTAGCGGTGCTGGGGCTGTCGCTTGGCCTGCTGGCGTGGTCTTGGTCGCGGGTGCATCCCGATCAACGCGCGCGCAACGCCTCTGAAACCTTTGTGCTGGCGCTTTTGATCGGGGCCTCGCTGGTGGCGATCCTCACCACCGCGGGTATTGTCGCATCGCTGCTGTTTGAGACCATCAATTTCTTCAAGATGTATCCGGCGCGCGATTTCTTCTTTTCGACCGTGTGGAACCCGCAATTCCGGGGCGGGTCTGATCTGGGCATCCTGCCGCTCTTGTGGGGCACGCTCTATGTCAGTTTTCTGGCCCTGCTGGTGGCGGTGCCTCTGGGATTGATGATTGCGATCTATCTGGCGGAATATGCCAGCAAGCCGCTGCGCGCCTTTGCCAAACCGGCCATCGAGGTTCTCGCCGGTATCCCGACCATCGTCTATGGCCTCTTTGCGCTGATCACCGTGGGCCCGTTCCTGCGCGATTATATCGCCTCGCCACTGGGTCTTGGCACCTCGTCCTCTTCGGTGCTGACGGCCGGTCTGGTCATGGGGATCATGCTCATCCCGTTCGTGTCGTCGCTCTCGGATGACATCATCAACGCCGTGCCGCAATCCATGCGCGATGGCTCTTATGGCCTTGGCGCTACCAAATCCGAAACCATCAAGCAGGTGATCCTGCCCGCCGCATTGCCCGGTGTGGTCGGGGCCATCCTCTTGGCCGCCTCCCGCGCTATTGGCGAGACCATGATCGTGGTCATGGGGGCAGGGGCCGCCGCCAAACTTGGCCTCAACCCGTTCGAGGCTATGACAACCATCACCGTCAAGATCGTAAGCCAGTTGACCGGCGATACCGAATTCGCCAGCCCTGAAACGCTGGTCGCCTTCGCCCTCGGCCTTACGCTTTTTGTCTTCACGCTTGGGCTGAACGTCATCGCCCTTGTGATCGTGCGCAAATACCGGGAGCAGTACGAATGACCGATTTCACCGCCTCAGACGCTGTTCCGGCACCGCGCAAAGGGTCTTTGCTGACGCAGGATGCCCGCACCAAGCAACGCAATGCCAAAGAGGCGCGGTTCCGCATGATGGGGCTTGTTGCCGTCACCATCGGTGTTCTTTCCTTGGTGGGCCTGCTGGCCTCGATCCTTGCGAGTGGCCTGTCGTCTTTTCAGCAGACCTATGTCGAGCTTGAGGTCTATCTGGACCCCGCAAAACTTGACAAAAACGGCAACCGCAATCGCGACGACATCGCCAAGGTCTCGACCTTCGGCTATACCCCGCTGATCGAGGCGGCAATGGTCGCCGCGATCGAGCGGACCGGTGTCACCTCGGATGTCGCGAATGCCAAGGCTGCCGGCGAGTTGATCTCTAAAGAGGCCCCCGCCACCTTGCGCGACTTTGTTTTGGCCAACCCGGACAGGATCGGCGAAACCGTGCCCTTCGATCTGCTGGCCGCAGGCCGCATCGACGGCTTCTTCAAAGGCCGCGTGACGATGGAAAGCGCGGCACTCGACCGCAATGTCTCGCCCGAGCAATTGCAGCTTGCCCAACAGCTCAAAGACGCAGGCATCCTTACGACCAAATTCAACTGGGCCTTCTTCACCGCGCCCGATGCCTCTGACACCCGCCCCGAGGCCGCCGGTCTGGGCGTGGCGATCATCGGCTCGGCCTATATGATGCTGATTGTGCTGGTCCTGTCACTGCCCTTGGGTGTCGCGGCCTCGATCTATCTTGAGGAATTCGCGCCCAAGAACCGCTGGACCGACCTGATCGAGGTGAATATCTCGAACCTCGCTGCCGTGCCCTCCATCGTATTCGGTATCCTGGGTCTGGCGATCTTCATCAATATGGTGGGCCTGCCGCAATCGGCCCCCATCGTGGGCGGTCTCGTGCTCACGCTGATGACCCTGCCCACCATCATCATCGCCACCCGTGCGGCGCTGAAATCTGTGCCGCCCTCGATCCGCGATGCAGCCCTCGGTGTGGGCGCGTCCAAGATGCAGGCGATCTTTCACCATGTCCTGCCCTTGGCCATGCCCGGCATCCTTACCGGCGCGATCATCGGTCTGGCGCAGGCGCTTGGCGAAACAGCACCCCTGCTGCTGATCGGTATGGTTGCCTTTGTGCGCGAATATCCCGCAGGCCCGCCCGAAGGGTTCTTTGACCCCGCCGCCGCACTGCCCGTGCAGGTCTATAACTGGACGCAGCGTGGCGACCCGGCCTTTGTGGAACGCGCATCCGGGGCCATCATCGTGTTGCTCGTCTTCCTCGTGATCATGAACATCGCCGCCATCCTGCTGCGCAGACGGTTTGAACGCCGCTGGTAAACAAAGGTATAGACCCATGTATGACGCCCCCAAATTCGCGGAGACGACAGTGACCAATAACGATATCAAGATCGCCGCGCGCAAGGTGCAGGTTTATTATGGCGCGACGCATGCCATCAAGGACGTGGATGTCGATATCCTGGACAAGACCGTGACCGCCTTTATCGGCCCGTCGGGCTGTGGCAAATCCACATTCCTGCGCTGCATCAACCGGATGAACGACACAATCGACATCTGCCGCGTCGAGGGGGACATCCGCATCGACGGCGAAGACATCTACGACAAAAAGGTCGATCCGGTGCAATTGCGCGCCAAGGTGGGCATGGTGTTTCAGAAACCCAACCCGTTCCCCAAGTCGATCTATGACAACGTGGCGTATGGCCCGCGCATCCACGGGCTTGCCCGCACCAAGGCAGATCTCGACGAAATTGTCGAAAAATCCCTGCGCCGCGCCGCTCTCTGGAACGAGGCCAAGGACCGGCTCGATCAGCCCGGCACCGGCCTTTCGGGCGGCCAGCAACAGCGTCTGTGCATCGCCCGTGCCGTCGCCACCTCGCCCGAGGTTCTGTTGATGGATGAACCCTGCTCGGCGCTTGATCCCATCGCCACGGCGCAGGTCGAGGAATTGATCGACGAATTGCGGCAAGAGTTTTCTGTGGTGATCGTCACCCACTCAATGCAGCAGGCCGCGCGCGTCAGCCAGAAAACGGCCTTCTTCCACCTCGGTCATCTCGTCGAATTCGGCGATACCGGCCAGATTTTCACCAACCCCAAGGATGAGCGCACCGAAAGCTACATCACCGGGCGCATTGGCTAAGGAACGCTCCATGTCTGACCATCAGCACATCGTCTCATCCTTCGACCGCGACCTCGAGACCATTCAGGCCCATATCATGAAGATGGGCGGCATGGTCGAACGCGCGATCTCCGACGCCGCTCGCTCGCTTGAAACCCGCGATGACGAACTGGCCGAAGAGGTGCGCGGCCGCGACAAGGCGATTGACGCGCTCGAAGAGCAGATCAACGAAGAGGCCGCCCGCGTGCTGGCGCTGCGGTCGCCCGCCGCGCGCGATCTGCGGGTTGTCCTGACCGTGATCAAGATTTCCGCCAGCCTTGAACGCATCGGTGACTATGCCAAGAACATGGCAAAACGCACCTCGGTCCTCAGCCAGATGGCGGCTGTCAACGGCTCGCCCTCGGCCCTGCGGCGCATGGCCCGCGAGGTCGAAGAAATGCTGAAAGACGTGCTCGACGCTTATATCCAGCGCGACATGGACCTCGCCCATGAGGTAATCCGCCGCGACCTCGATGTCGATCAGATGTATAACGCGATCTTCCGCGAATTCCTGACCTTCATGATGGAAGATCCGCGCAACATCACGCCCTGCATGCATCTGCATTTCATCGCCAAGAACACCGAACGCATGGGCGATCTTGTCACCTCTATCGCCGAACAGGTGATCTACCTTGTCTCGGGCCAGTTCCCCGATGATCCGCGCCCCAAAAGCGATACGACCTCGGTTGACCCCAGCCTTGCGCCCAAGGGCAGCCACTAAAACGAGGAGCCGCCGATGTCTGCTGATCAACCCACCGTCCTCTTGGTCGAGGATGAACCGGCACAGCGCGAAGTGTTGGGCTATAATCTCCAGGCCGACGGCTTTCATGTTCTGACCGCCAGCAATGGTGAAGAGGCGCTCTTGATGGTGGCGGAAATGCCCCCCGACATCATCGTTCTGGATTGGATGATGCCGAATGTGTCGGGCATCGAGGTCTGTCGCCAGCTCAAGACCCGCTCGGAAACGCGCGGCATCCCGATCATCATGCTCTCGGCCCGCTCTGAAGAGGTGGACCGCGTGCGCGGATTGGAAACCGGGGCCGATGACTATGTGATCAAACCCTATTCGCTGGTCGAACTGATGGCGCGTGTCCGCGCCCAACTGCGCCGCACCCGCCCCGCTACAGTAGGCGAACGGCTGGAATATCTCGATATCGTGCTTGATGCCGAAACCCACCGTGTGACCCGCTGTGAAAAGCCGCTCAAACTCGGCCCTACGGAATTTCGCCTGCTGTCGACCTTCATGGAAAAACCGGGCCGCGTCTGGTCCCGCGAGCAACTTCTTGATCGCGTCTGGGGCCGTGACATCTATGTCGACACCCGCACCGTCGATGTCCATATCGGGCGGCTGCGCAAGGCGCTGTGCCAGCACGGCGGCGATGATCCGCTGCGCACCGTGCGCGGCGCGGGCTATGCCTTGGGCTGATCCCCGTCAGCGCGGCAGCAGGTCTTCATCCTCGGCCTGTCCCGCCAGCCAATCGCGGAACTTGCAGAGCGCCGGATCGCGCGCATTTTGGACGGGCCAAACAAGATAGTAAGCCCCGGAAATCAGCGTCTTGTCCCCCCAAGCTGATCTAAATCGGCCCGTCGCCAGATCCTGCTCTGCCAGATAATCCGGCAAAAGAGCGACCCCCAATCCATGCAACGCCGCCTGCGTGATGGTTGAAAATTGGTCATAGATGGTGCCGCTCACCTTGGCCCCGGTCACGCCCTGCGCTTCGAACCACGCAGGCCAGGCACCGGGGCGCGTCTCAATCTGCAAGAGCGGCAGGCGCATCAGGTCTGCCGCGCGTTCGATTGGCGCATGCGCTGCCAAGAATTCTGGCGTTGCCACCGCTACCACACGCTCGGTCCGCAGCCGGAGCGCTTCGGTGCCCAACCAATCGTGCTTGCCAAAATGTATGGCTGCATCAAAGGGTTCCGTGACAAAGTTAAACGGCTTCAGCCGTGTTGACAGGTTGATCGTCACCTCGGGATAAAGCCGCGCAAACTCGGCCAATCGCGGCACCAGCCAGCGCATCCCGAATGTCGGCAGAATCGCAAGGCTCAGACTCCCGCCCGCCGGGTCCGTCGTCAGCTTGAGCGACGCTTGAGCAATCTGTTGCAGCGCGCCCCGGATTTTATCGGCATAATCGGCGGCTTCCGGCGTCAGGTGAATGCCACGCCCTTGCCGCACGACCAACCCCACGCCAAGTTGATCCTCCAATGTTTTCAACTGCCTGCTGACCGCACTTTGCGTTTGCGACAGTTCCGCCGCCGCCGCTGTGGCGCTGCCCAAACGGTCTAGCGCCTCTAGCGCACGCAACGAGGCAATCGACGGAAGAAAGCGGCGGGGCAGGGTCATTCTTGCGGTTTACTCATATGTCAATGTGAATTTATCGTTATTCATCGGCGTTTTGCCAGTGTAACCTGTGCCCAACTCGCAAATTAAGTGACAGGAGCCCGCCATGAACGCCAATACTCCAACCCTGCGCGCCAAGGATGCCCCGGATCTCAACAGTTTTGATTGGGCCGATCCCTTTCGCCTCAATGACCAACTCTCCGAAGAAGAGCGCATGATCGCGGCAAGCGCCCGCACCTTTGCGCAGGAGGTTTTGCAGCCGCGCGTCATCGCCGCCTACCGCGAAGAGCGCGTTGACCCCGATATCTTCAAGGAAATGGGCCAAATGGGCCTCTTGGGCACCACGATCCCCGAGGAATACGGCGGGCTGGGTGCGAACTATGTCACCTATGGCCTCGTCGCCCGCGAAATCGAGCGGGTGGACTCGGGCTATCGGTCGATGATGAGCGTGCAATCCTCGCTCGTGATGTATCCGATCTATGCCTATGGCTCCGAGGAACAGCGCCGCAAATATCTGCCCGGTCTGGCCAGTGGCGATCTGATCGGCTGCTTCGGCCTGACAGAGCCGGATGCGGGCAGCGATCCTGCCGGCATGAAAACCCGCGCCGTGCGCACAACGGGCGGCTATCGCCTGACCGGCAGCAAGATGTGGATTTCCAACAGCCCCATCGCGGATGTCTTTGTTGTCTGGGCCAAATCCGAGGCGCATGACGGGAAAATCCGTGGCTTCATCCTCGAAAAGGGCATGAAGGGTCTCAGCGCGCCCAAAGTGGGCGGCAAACTCTCCTTGCGCGCCTCTGTCACCGGCGAGATCGTGATGGATAACGTCGAGGTGCCGGAATCCGCTCTTTTGCCGAATGTTCAAGGGCTTAAAGGCCCCTTTGGATGTCTCAACCGCGCCCGTTATGGCATCGCATGGGGCGTTATGGGGTCCGCCGAATTCTGCTGGCACGCCTCTCGGCAATACGGGCTGGATCGCAAGCAGTTCAACCGCCCCTTGGCGCAAACCCAGCTTTTTCAGCTGAAACTGGCCAATATGCAAACCGAAATCACCCTCGGCCTGCAAGCGGCGCTGCGCGTCGGTCGCCTGATGGACGAGGCCAATGCCGCACCCGAAATGATCTCGATGATCAAGCGCAACAATTGCGGCAAGGCGCTCGAAATAGCCCGCCATGCCCGCGACATGCACGGCGGCAACGGCATTTCCGAAGAGTTTCAGGTCATCCGCCACATGGTCAACCTCGAAACGGTCAACACCTACGAGGGCACGCATGATGTGCATGCTCTGATCCTTGGCCGGGCACAGACCGGGCTTCAGGCCTTCTTCTGATCCATGCCGGGGCTTGGCAACCTCTGGCGCGCAAGTGCCGTTGAAACCTTCACCGCACAGCCCCTGCGCGGTGAACGCATGGTGGATCTGGCCATCATCGGCGCGGGGTTTACGGGCCTGTCGGCGGCGCTGCATGCAGCCGGGCAGGGGGCTGATGTCGCCGTGCTCGAGGCCGAAACCGTGGGCGAGGGCGGCTCTGGCCGCAACGTGGGCCTTGTCAACGCCGGGCTTTGGCTGCCACCCGATGATGTGTGCAAAATCCTCGGGCCTGGGCCGGGCGAACATCTTAACGCGGTTCTCGCCGAGGCCCCATCGCTGGTCTTTGACCTGATCGCACAGCATGGCATCGCCTGCGAGGCCACCCGCAACGGCACCCTGCATCTGGCCCACGCGCCCAAGGCGATGGCAGATCTGCAATCGCGCCACGCGCAATTGGCCGCACGCGGCGCGCCTGTGCGCCTGATTGACATGAACAGCACCGCGCAACGCACGGGCACGGATAGGTTTTATGGCGCATTGCACGATGCGCGCGCGGGCACGATTCAGCCGCTCTCCTATGCGCGCGGCTTGGCCCGCGCCGCCCATGACGCAGGCGCCTTGATCTGTGAGCAAACCCCTGTCACCGCCGCCGAACATCGCAGCGGCCAGTGGATCATCACCACCCCCGGCGGCAAACTCCGGGCGCGGCATCTGCTGATCGCCACCAATGCCTATCACCGCCCCGTCACCCATGTCTCGCGCCCCGATGTGCCGATAGTCGAGTATTTCCAGCTGGCGACTGCCCCCATCGGCGACAATCTGGCGGGCGATATTCTGGCGGGTGGCGAGGGCTGCTGGGATACGGGCCTCGTGATGACCTCGGTGCGCCGCGACGGGGCAGGGCGCGTTATACTGGGGGGCATGGGGGGGGATGTGACCGTTCATGCCAATTGGGCGCGGCGCAAGCTGACACAGCTTTTCCCGCGTCTGGCTGGCGTGGAAATTCAGCACGCTTGGGCCGGTCGCATCGCCATGACCCACGACCATTTGCCCCGGATTCAGCGCATGGGGCCGGGCGCTCTGGCGATCTTTGGCTATTCCGGGCGGGGCATCGGCCCCGGCACCGTCTTTGGCCGTGCCGCCGCGCTGGCGCTCTTGTCTGGCGATCACAGCGGCCTTCCTGTTCCCGTGGTCGAAAGCCATGCAGAGCAGTTCGTCACCCTCAAATCGCTCTATTACGAGACCGGCGCGCGGCTGGTTCATGCGGTGGCGGCCCGCGGCTGAGCAGATTTGCACACTAAGTGTTGAACGCGTGCCAATTGCACCCCTTTGCTTAGGGTATATGTGGTCACCGGTAAGTTAACAGGAGCAGAACATGGCCCTCACCGACACCGGCGGCAGCTTTACCCAAGGCAATCTTTTTCGGCATATCTCGGTGATGTCCTTCACCTCAAGCATCGGCTTGATGGCTATCTTTGCCGTTGATCTTATTGATATTTTGTTCATTGCCATGCTCGGCCGCGAGGAATTGGCGGCCGCCGCAGGCTATGCCAGCACGATCATGTTCTTTGCAAGCGCCATCAACATCGGCCTCTCCATCGCCGCAGGGGCGCTTGTTGCACAGGCCGAAGGGCGCAAAGACCGCGCCGCCGCGCGCGAAGCGGCCAGCGCAACGGCGGTATTTGCTATGGCGGTGGGTCTGCTTGTGCCCCTTTTGGCCTTGCCTTTTGTCAATGAAATCCTCGGATTGGTGGGCGCAGACGGAGCGATGCGCGACATGGCGGCGACCTATCTGTGGATCATTCTGCCCTCTACCTTTGTTTCGGGCCTCTCGATGGTTGCCGTGGCGGTGTTGCGTGCCTATGGCGATGCACGCGGGGCGATGTATCCCGCGCTCTTGGGCGCTGGCGTTAACCTTGTGCTTGATCCCATCCTGATCTTCAGCCTCAACATGGGTCTCGAAGGGGCTGCAGTGGCAACGGTTTTTGCGCGTATCGCGACCATGGCATTGGCCTTGGGCTATGCCATCTCGCGCTATCAGGCCTTTGCCAAACCACATTTCGCCTGCGTGGCGCGCGATTGCGGCGGCGCGATCAAGATTGCCGCGCCCGCGATGCTGGCAACCGTCGCAACCCCCGTCGGTGCCGCGATCGTGACGCGGGAAATGGCCAAATATGGCGCAGATGCTGTGGCCGGCATGGCGGTGATCAATCGGCTGGTGCCCGTTGTTTTTTCGGTGGTTCTGGCGCTCTCTGGGGCCATCGGGCCGATTTTTGGCCAGAATTTTGGGGCAGGGCGGCTGGACCGGGTGCAAGAGACCTTCTTTGACGGGCTCAAGTTTCTGGCTCTCTACGTTCTCACGATGTCGGCGCTGCTCTTTGTGCTTCGCGGGCCGATTGCTGATCTTTTTGACGCCACCGGACAGATGCGCAGCTTGCTCTACCTCTACCTAGGCCCGCTGGCGCTTGCGTCCTTTTTCAACGGGGCGATCTTCATCGCCAATGCCTCGTTCAACAACCTTGGCCATCCGGGCTATTCGACATGGATCAACTGGGCGCGCAACACGCTGGGGATTTGGCCCTTTGCGGTGGCCTTCGGGATGATCTGGGGTGCGCCGGGGGTTCTTTTGGGTCAGGCGCTTGGCGGGGTGGTCTTTGCCGGTGTCGCCACATGGCTCAGCCTGCGCGTGATCGAAGCACCGTGTAAGGATCCTTTGTTGGGGCATTTCTCATGCCCCGACCAACGCATGCAGGTGGTGATGAACCGGTGCAGCCGGTCCTGAAGATCTATATCTTTATTTCGCATAATCAGTATTATGTAATTAATGTAGATCACGAAAACCGCGTCACAGCATACAACGCTCGCCGTAAAACACTTAAAACCAACATCTTACACCTTACTCTTGATGTGAGACTCCTTGCAGCAACAGTGATCAGAATACACATCACCCTGCAGATGCGCGCGGTACGACCACGCAGGCCTCGACTCGGAACGGATTCGCGGTTTAAGAGAAGATTGCAGGAGTTTTACCATGACCGCACTTCTCTTTCTGAACGGACCCAATCTTAATCTTTTGGGCACACGGCAGCCCGAGGTTTACGGGCACACCACCCTCGCTGATATCGAAACCATGTGTCAGGATGCCGCCCGTCAGCGCGGCGTCACTCTTGCTTTTTTCCAGAGCAATCACGAAGGCGCGCTGCTCGATCAGATTCACGCGGCACGTGGCACCTATGACGGCATCATTCTGAACGCCGGTGCCTATACCCATACCTCTGTGGCGCTGATGGATGCCATCAGTTCGGTCGCCATTCCGACCATCGAACTGCATCTGTCGAATGTGCATGCGCGCGAGGCGTTTCGCCATCAGTCCTACATTGCCCGCGTCGCCGTTGGGGTGATCTGCGGCTTTGGCGCGCAAGGCTATGTTCTGGCGCTTGACGCAATGCTCGGCCATCTGGAGCGCGCCGGATGATCGAAGCCGCGAGGGTCAACACCCTGCTCAATGCCGCCACGATTGAGGAACTGTGGGATCATCATACCCAGTTCATGGCAGAGTATGGCTTTGACCGGCTGATCTATGGCTACACACGGTATCGCACCGCAACATCGCTCGGCGATCCCGACGATTTCCTGATGCTGACAAATCACGATCCCTGCTACACGAATGTCTTTGTGGGTGAAGGTCTCTATTTCAACGCGCCCATGGTGCGTTGGGCGCTTGAAAATGAAGGCGCCTGCTCTTGGTCTGTGCTGCGCCACATGACCGACAGCGGCACCCTCACCCCCCAGGAACGCCGGGTCGTCGAGTTCAACCATGCCCATGGTGTGACGGCAGGCTATTCCATCAGTTTCAAATCGTTCAGCCCGCGCACCAAAGGCGCGATTGCCCTCACGGCGCGAAAGGGCGTAACTCAGTCAGAGGTGGACGACCTCTGGGAACGGTGCGGCGAGCAGATCCTTGCCCTCAACAATGTCGCACATCTGCGCATTCTCTCGCTGCCCTATTGCGCACCGGGCCGCGCCCTGACCCTACGACAGCGCCAAGTGTTGGGCTGGGTTGGCGACGGCAAGACGATCCAAGACACCGCCACCATCATGGGCCTGACCCCGGCCACGGTTGAAAAGCACCTGCGCCTCGCGCGACAGGCGCTGTCTGTTGAAACCACGGCACAGGCGGTGCTAAAGGCGGCATTCCAGAACCAGATCTTTTTTATTGAAAAATAGTCAATAAAATGAAGCCTGTAAGCGATGGTATGGATTTCCTTACTTTCGCAAGTTGACGTTACGTAGCATGATCAGATCGTTCCGTGAGTGGTGGCTATTTTGCCTGGGAACAAATGTGGGCAGGATCGTTTGATCAATTGACAGGCGGTGTTTCTCACTCCGGCTAATCCGGATGTCGGCCGTTGGTTCTTATTTATCAGGACTGACGGTCGGCGCTACCTGATCGGTGTTTCATCCCCAATAGACGCGCCGGTCAAGAAACGGTGCCTTCCGCAAGGAAGGCACCGTTTTTTCATTTAGACCTCAGGCCCAAAGCGCAGAAAATAAAAAAGGGCGCCCCACCGGGACGCCCTGTCTGGGTGATCTGTCGGGCGGATCAGCCCTGAGCGACCTTGGCCACCTCTGCGGCAAAGTCCTCTTCTTTCTTCTCGATGCCTTCGCCGACTTCCAACCGCACGAATGCGGAGATCTCGGTGCCGGCTTCCTTGGCCGCGGCCTCGACCGTCAGATCGGGGTTCATCACAAACGCCTGACCCATCAACGTGACTTCGGCCATGAACTTGGCCATCCGGCCCACGATCATCTTTTCGATCACCGCGTCCGGCTTGCCGGATTCGCGCGCGATGTCGATCTGCACCTGACGCTCTTTTTCAACAATCGCCGGGTCCAGAACCGCCTCGTTCAACGCGGCGGGGTTGGTCGCGGCAACATGCATGGCCACCTGACGGGCAAAACCCTCATCGCCCTTGAACGCCACGAGAACGCCAATCTTGCCCATGCCCTCAGCGGCGGCATTGTGGACATAGGCGACCACGCCGTCACCCTCAACGCGGGCCATGCGGCGCAGCGCCATGTTCTCGCCAATGGTGGCGATCTTGTCGGTCACGAGATCGGCAACAGCCTTACCGTTCACGGTTGCAGCCTTCAGCGCGTCCACGTCAGCTACGCCAACGGCAGCCTCGGCGATCGCGGCAACCATGCCCTGGAAATCGGCGTTCTTGGCGACGAAATCGGTTTCGGAGTTGATCTCAACCGCGACACCAACGCCATTCGCAACCTTGACCGCAACCAGACCCTCGGCAGCGGTGCGTCCGGATTTCTTGGCGGCCTTGGCCAGACCCTTGGTGCGCAGCCAGTCAACCGCCGCTTCCATATCGCCATCTGTCTCAGTCAACGCTTTCTTTGCGTCCATCATGCCTGCGCCTGTGCTCTCGCGCAGTTCTTTTACCATTGCAGCAGTGATCGCCATCTCGGCTCTCCTCAAATTCGGTCTCGGGATTGGGGGCGGGAATACCCCTGCCCCCATGTCAGTTTGATGACGGTGCCTCAGCTCTCGGCTTCGGCCAGCGCTTCTTCGACCGGCAGGTTTTCCAACGCGCCCATGTCAACGCCCGCAGCACCCAACTGTGCCGACATACCGTCAAGCGCGGCACGGCTGACCAGATCGCAATAAAGCGCAATGGCACGTGCGGCGTCATCGTTGCCGGGGATGATGTAATCAATGCCCGCAGGCGAGCAATTGGTGTCCACGATGCCCACTACCGGGATGCCCAGCTTGTTGGCTTCGGCCACGGCAAGCGCCTCTTTCTTGACGTCGATCACGAACAGCATGTCCGGCACGCCGCCCATTTCGCGGATCCCGCCCAGGCTGGCCTGAAGCTTGATCTGGTCGCGCTCGATGCCCAGACGCTCTTTCTTGGTCAGGCCCTCTGCCCCATGCTCCATCATCTCGTCGATCTGCTTGAGACGCTGGATCGACTTGGACACGGTCTGCCAGTTGGTCAGCGTGCCACCCAGCCAACGGTGGTTCATGTAATACTGGGCGCATTTCTCTGCGGCTTCGGCGATCGGCTGTGCGGCCTGACGCTTGGTGCCGACAAACAGGATGCGGCCGTTCTTGGCCACGGTCTCACGGATGGCATGCAGCGCGGCATCAAGCAGCGGCACGGTCTGGGTGAGGTCCATGATATGGATGCCATTGCGCGCGCCATAAATGAATTCGCCCATGCGGGGATTCCAACGCTGCGTCTGGTGGCCAAAGTGAACGCCAGCTTCCAACAACTGACGCATCGTGAACTCGGGAAGAGCCATTACAAAGTTCCTTTTCCGGTTTTCGCCTCGACACGGGAAGAGAAGCGGATGCTTCAACCGGTGGACGGTTGGGGATGTCTCCCCCAACAGCCCGCCCATGCCTGCGGGTTACAGTGGCGCGCGTATACCTGCCCTCTGGCCCCTATACAAGCCCCGCTCAGGTATTTTGAGCGACGTCGCCAACAGGGCCCTATGCCCCATTGTGAGCGGGGTCCATTGTGCCTAGATATCCGCGTGATCCGCAGGATGGAACCGTGATGAACACTCCCTTTGACGATCTGCCCCCTCCGCCGCGCAAACCAAAACGCTTCGGCGGCCTGCGCGCGTCCTTTCTCACCGGGCTTGTGGTCATTGCCCCTGTGGGCCTGACCGTCTGGTTGATGTGGACATTGATCGGTTGGGTCGATGGGTTTGTCCTGCCGCTCATCCCCGCACAGTATCAGCCCGAACAATATATCGGCATCAACCTGCGCGGTGTCGGGGTGATCATCTTTCTGATCTTCACCGTGCTTGTGGGCTGGGTGGCCAAGGGGCTGATCGGGCGGTCCCTGATCCTTTTCGCGGAATCTCTTGTCAACCGTATGCCGGTGGTGCGCTCGATCTATTCTGGCGTCAAACAGATTGCCGAAACGGTCTTTGCCCAATCCGAACGCAGCTTCGAAAAGGCCTGCTTGGTCGAATATCCGCGCAAGGGGATCTGGGCCATCGGCTTCATCTCGACCGAGGCGCGCGGCGAGATCAACCAAAAGGCCCGGACCGACGGCGCGGTGCTCAGTGTCTTCGTCCCGACCACGCCCAACCCCACCTCAGGCTTTCTGCTCTATTTCCCGCGCGAGGATGTGATCGAACTGGATATGAGCATCGAAGACGCCGCCAAACTGGTGATTTCCGCCGGTCTGGTCTATCCGGATCAGAAGAAATCCGAGGAAATGCGCAAAAAATCAGAGGATTAGGGGGGGCATTTGCCCCAGACATCCCGCGCGCCATCCCATGCGGCCCTGTCATGCAACAGAGCGCCAGACTTTGTTTCATCTGGCCCGAAATACCTCGGGGGTCCGGGGGCCGCGCCCCCGGCCTCTCCTCTCAGAGCGCGGTCCACCCCCCATCAACACTGATCGTGGTGCCGGTGATCTGCGCCGCCGCATCCGAGCATAGAAACAGCGCCGTGCCGCCCAACTGCTCGGTCGTGGCGAATTCCTTGGACGGTTGCCGCTCCAACATGACCTTCTCAATCACCTCTTCCCGCCCCATGCCGTATTTCTCCATCGTATCGGGGATCTGCGCCTCGACCAGCGGCGTCAGCACATAGCCCGGACAGATCGCGTTGGCCGTGATCGGCTCTTTTGCGGTTTCCAGCGCCGTAACCTTGGTCAGGCCCACGATGCCATGTTTGGCCGCCACATAGGCTGATTTATAGGGGCTTGCGGTCAGACCATGGGCACTTGCGATATTGATCACCCGGCCCCACCCCGCCTTGCGCATCATCGGCAGCGCAGCGGCCGTGGTGTGAAACGCGGAATTCAGATTGATCGCGATGATCGCGTCCCATTTCTCGCTCGGAAACGCGTCAATCGGCGCGACATGCTGAATACCGGCGTTGTTGACCAGAATATCGCAACGCCCCGCTTTTTCGATCAGCGCCCGGCATTGATCGCCCTTGGACATATCCGCCTGAATATAGCGCACCTCAACACCCGTCTCCTTGGCGATTCTCGCGGCCAGCGCGTGATCCTCTTCCGAATCGGTAAAAGAGTTGAGCACCACATTGACCCCGGCCCGCGCCAGTTCTTCGGCGATGCCAAGTCCGATGCCGGAATTCGAGCCGGTAATGACGGCGGTCTTGCCTTTAACAGTCATGCGGTTTCTCCCAATAAACATTGCGTGCGCAGCATATATGCTGCATCTGCAAATTGCACGGGGAATAGCCATACTGCCTGCCAGACAGGCGCAAAAAAAACGCCCGCACGAAGCGGGCGTTAAGTTATTGAGGCAGGTTTCATACAGGCAAGAAACCTATCGAGCAGTGCCCCCCTTATAAGCAATCCTGCGCCGCAGTCCAAGCTAAAAGTTTGAAAAGCCTTGAATCCCTCTTTAGGGTCCGACCCAAGGAAACAAGGGCATCAAGGGATTGTCGCTGAAATGAGATCAGATTTATTCCGCCATATCCGGGCCGGACTGACCGCGATGCTCTTGGTCTGGGCGGGTGGTCCGGGGCTTGCCGCCCCCGCGCATGGCATAGCTATGTATGGGGCCCCGGCGCTGCCACCTGATTTTGTGTCCCTGCCCTATGCCAACCCCGACGCGCCCAAGGGGGGCCGGGTCGTCACCGGCAATGTCGGCGGCTTTGATTCGCTCAACCCCTTCATCCTGCGCGGCACCCCGCCTTGGCAATTGGCTGACCTCACCCATGAGACGCTGATGGGCCGCTCTTGGGATGAACCCTTCACACTTTATGGCCTTTTGGCCGAATCGGTCGAGACGGATGAAGACCGCACGTGGGTCGAATTCACCCTGCGCCCCGAGGCCCGATTCTCGGATGGCGCGCCCGTGACCATCGAAGATGTGATCTGGTCCTACGAGACTTTGGGCACCGCAGGCCACCCGCGCTATCGCGGCTTCTGGACCAAGGTCGCCAGCATCGCGCAAACCGGCCCGCGCTCTGTGCGCCTGACCTTCTCAGAAGAGGATCGCGAATTGGCGCTTCTGGCCGGCCTGCGCCCGATCCTGCAAAAATCACAATGGCAGGGGCGCGACATCACAGAAGCCGGGATCGAGGACATCCCCCTCGGCACCGGCCCCTATGTGGTCAGCGATTACGAGGTCAATCGCCACGTCACCCTGAAGCGCAACCCAGACTATTGGGGCCGCGCCCTGCCCCTGCGGCGCGGCACCAATAACTTCGACGAAATCCGCATCGAATTCTACGGCGATGACACCGTGCTGAAAGAGGCGTTCAAGGCGGGGCTGGTCAGCTATGTGCGCGAATTCAACGCCGAGGCTTGGGCCAGCCAATATGATTTCCCCGCCGTTCAGCGTGGCGACATTACCTTAAGCGAAATTCCCCATGGCAAACCTTCGGGCATGACCGGCTTTGTGATGAACACCCGCCGCGCGCCGCTGGACGATTGGCGCGTGCGCGAGGCGCTGATCACCGCCTTCAACTTCGAATATATCAACGATACCCTGACTGGCGGGCGACAGCCGCGCATCACCTCTTATTTCTCGGGCTCGGAACTCGGCATGGATCATGGCCCCGCGACGGGCCGCGTGCGCGCCCTGCTGGACCCTTTCGCCGATACGCTCCCGCCCGGCACGCTAGAGGGGTACAGCCTGCCGGTGGGCGATGGCACCGCGCGCAACCGTGGCAATCTGCGCCGCGCCGCCGATCTCCTGCAAGAGGCGGGCTGGCGTGTCGAGAATGGGCAGCTTGTCAACGCAGCAGGCCAACCGCTCACCCTCACCGTGCTGTTGCAACAGGATGGCCTCATGGCACAGGCCAGCGCCATGATGGATATCTACACGCGGGCGCTCGAACGGCTGGGCATCACCCTCAAGCTCGAGATGACCGACAAGGCGCAATATGCCGAGCGTGAGGCCCAGTTTGATTTTGACCTCACCATGATGCGCCGCTCGCTCTCGCTCAGCCCCGGCAATGAACAGACCTTCTATTGGGGGGCCGAGTATGCCGACCAACCCGGTAGCCGTAACCTGATGGGCATGAAATCCCCCGCCGCCGAGGCGATGATCCGCGCCATGCTGACCGCCCGCGACCGCACCGAGTTTGTCGCCGCCACCCGCGCGCTTGACCGGGTGCTGACAGCAGGGCGTTACGTGATCCCGATCCATCAATATAGCGTGGGTCGTATTGCGCATAAGTCACAGTTGACATACCCTTCGGAACGGCTGCCGATCTATGGGGATGGCATTGGATTCCTCCCCGAGGTATGGTGGTTACAAGACTAATAATAAAAAATCGCAGCAGACACAGGCAAATGACAGGCAAACCCATGCGAAAACTGATTGCGCTCGCCCTTCTCGCGTCGCTGGCCGGATGCGCCACGATTGATGGTGTAGGACGGGATATATCCGGGGCGGCACGCGGCGTTCAGAGCTGGTTCTGATCCACTCGGCGCGCCTTTCCCCAAGCGTTTTATCGCCTGCTCCCTCTTGGGTACGGGCCGGTTTTCCCGTGATCCGGAGGTGTCCATGCCTTTCCCCTTGACGCCCCCGCCCATCCTGTCAAAACCCGCCCCATGAGCACCGCAACCCTGACCATCGACCTAGACGCCATCGTGGCCAACTGGCGCGCGCTGGATGCTATGAACACCAGCGAAACCGCTGCCGTGGTCAAGGCTGACGCCTATGGCCTTGGTGCCGCCCGCGTGGCCCCAACCCTCGCGCGCGCCGGCGCGCGGCATTTCTTCGTCGCCGTCGCCGAAGAGGGCGCACCCTTGCGCGAGACGCTGGGCGCGGTCCCGGCAATCTATGTGTTTTCCGGCCATATGCCCGGCGATGCCGAGATGCTCCGCGCGCATAAGCTCATTCCGATGATCAATTCCCTCGATCAGATGATCCGCCATGCCGAGGCACTGCCGGGGCACCCGTTTGGCATCCAGCTTGATAGCGGCATGAACCGTCTGGGCATGGAGCCTGCCGAATGGGCCGCCCTGCGCCAGATTGCGCTCGCGCAAAATCCAACCCTCATCATGTCGCACCTCGCCTGCGCCGATGAACCCGATCACGCCATGAATCCGCAACAGCTTGCCACCTTCCGCGAGATGACAGATGGGCTCGACGTGCCGCGCAGCTTTGCCAATACCGGCGGCATCCTGCTTGATGCAGCCTATCATTTTGATCTCGCCCGTCCCGGCATCGGCGTTTATGGCGGGCGTCCGTTCGACGCAGCACACCCCGTTGTCACTCTCGAGATCCCCGTGATCCAGTGCCGCGATCTTTTGCCCGGCGAAACGGTGGGCTATGCCAACAGCTTCACCGCCAACCGCCCCACCCGCATCGCCACCGTTGCGGCAGGCTATGCCGATGGCATCCTGCGCGCCATGGGGCCCAAGACCAGCCTTTGGGCGGATGACACCCCCTGCCCCATCGCGGGCCGCATCTCCATGGATCTGATCTGCGTCGACATCACCGATCTCGGCCACGATCCCGCCAGCCTGAACCTCTTGGGGCCACATCAGACCATCGACACACTGGCCGATAACGCAGGCACCATCGGTTATGAAATCCTGACCTCACTGGGGGCGCGCTATACGCGGCGCTATATCGGCGGATGAGTTTTATTCTTGGTTTTCTGGCCTCTATTGGCCGCACCGTGCTGTCAGGTCTGGCCGCCATTGGGCGCATCGCGCTCTTTGCGGCCGATACGATCAGTCAATTGGCACGCCCGCCCTTCTACTTTCGCGAATTCCTGCATGCGCTGGTGCAGATCGGCTGGCTCTCGCTGCCGGTTGTGGGCATGACCGCGCTCTTTACCGGCGGCGCGCTGGCGCTTCAGATCTACGCGGGCGGCGCGCGCTTCAACGCTGAAACCGTGGTGCCCTCGATTGTCGCCATCGGCCTCACCCGTGAACTTGGCCCCGTTCTGGGCGGCCTCATGGTGGCGGCGCGCGTCGCCTCTTCAATTGCCGCCGAGATTGGCACGATGAAGGTGACAGAGCAGATCGACGCGCTCACCACCCTCTCGACCAATCCGATGAAATACCTCACCCTGCCCCGTGTGCTGGCCGCGACGCTGGCCGTGCCGGTCCTCGTGGGCGTGGGCGATGTGCTGGGCATCATGGGCGGGTTTCTCGTGGGCGTGGGGCGGCTCGATTTCTCCGCCGCGACCTATCTGCACAACACGATTGATTTTCTGGAAACCTGGGATGTGGTCTCGGGCCTGATCAAGGGCGCGGCCTTCGGCTTTATCGTGGCGCTGATGGGCTGCTACTATGGCATGAACTCGGGCCGCGGCGCGCAGGGCGTGGGCCGCGCCACCAAATCGGCGGTTGTGGCAGCAAGCGTGCTGATCCTCGCCTCCAACTACCTCCTGACAGAACTGTTTTTCGCGTCATGATAGAGCTTCACAACGTCCACAAAGCCTTTGGTTCCAACCGCGTCCTGCGCGGCGTTGATCTGACTATTCCCTCTGCCACCTCGCTTGTCATCATCGGCGGCTCAGGCACCGGCAAATCCGTGGCGCTGAAATGTATTCTCGGCCTCATCCGCCCCGACAGCGGCACCATCACCCTCGACGGCCAAGACGTGACCAAGGGCGACCGCGACGCTTTTCTCGCCCGCTTCGGCATGCTCTTTCAGGGCGGCGCGCTCTTTGACTCGCTGCCCGTCTGGCAAAACGTCGCCTTCCGCCTCTTGCGCGGCTCGCTCAAACGGCCCCTGTCCGAGGCCCGCGAAATCGCCATCGAGAAACTGCGCCGCGTTGGCCTAAAACCCGACGTCGCCGATAAATTCCCCGCCGAGCTTTCGGGTGGCATGCAAAAGCGCGTGGGCCTCGCCCGCGCCATCGCCGCCGAACCCGAAATCATCTTCTTTGACGAGCCCACCACCGGCCTTGATCCCATCATGGCCGGCGTGATCAACGACCTGATCCGCGAAATCGTCACCGAAATGGGCGCCACCGCCATGACCATCACCCACGATATGACCTCCGTGCGCGCCATCGCCGACAATGTCGCCATGCTGCATGATGGCGTGATCAAATGGACCGGCCCCGTGTCCGAGATGGACCATTCCGGCGATCCCTATCTCGACCAGTTCATCCACGGCCGCGCCGAGGGACCGATCGAGGCGGTGCGGTGAACGCAGCCCTGCGATACGGAAATCTTGCACTTCTTGCGCTTTTCCCCCTCGCGTGGTTCGCCCCCCTCTTGCGCGCAGGCATTGACCTGCCGCTCTTTGGCCTCTCCGAAATCAGCATCATCTCCGGCCTGCAAGCGCTCTGGCAGAGCGATGTCTACTTGGCCCTTCTGGTCACGGTCTTTGCCCTCTTCGCCCCCTATCTCAAGACCATCGGCTTGGCCCTTCTCGATTTTGGTCTTCTCTCGCCGCGCGCCCTACCCGCGCTGCATCTCTTGGGCAAACTCGCCATGGCCGATATTTTCCTCATCGCGCTCTACATCATCGTGGTCAAAGGTGTCGGTCTCGCGCGGGTCGAGGTGGCCTGGGGTCTCTACCTCTTTACCGCCTGCATCCTCGCCTCTCTCGCGATCAGCCTCAGGCACCGGCACAATCCCCCCAACCCGCCGGATACTGTCTGATTTCACGCAACAATTGCGGGGCAGTCACGCCACACTCCGCTAAACTTGACTCCGGGGTGATGGATTTAACGCTATGCCTTTTGGGCAATCGGCGTAAACTTGCCGATATTGGATATGATCTTTCAGGGGGAAGTCATGACCGCCACTTTGAAATCTGCTGCACTCTTAACCCATTCCATTTTGCAACGTCTGGCCTTTATCACCTTTCTGCTCTGCGCTCTTTGTTTCAGCGCCGCGACCATCGCCGCCAGCATCGGGGCTTTGCCTTGGCTCCAGTTCAGCGTCGCCTTTGGCGGCACGCTCTACGATAACGCAGGCCAGATCACCCAGATCGGCCTGACCGTTCTGGCGGTGCTGCTCTGCGTCTTTCTGCCTGCCAATGCCCGCATCATGGCGTTGGAAACCTCGCACCGGCGGTTCAACATCGGCATGCAGGACGTGGCCCGCGCCTATCACGCGGCCCATGCGGCGGATCGCGCAGGTCTATTCCGCCTCTCGTCCGAATTCGACGCGGTGCGCGAACGCCTCGCCTACTTGCGTGACCACCCTGATCTGGGCACGCTGGAACCGGACCTTTTAGAGGTCGCGGCGCAAATGTCCCATATCAGCCGGGAATTGGCGCAGGTCTATTCCGACGACCGTATCGCCCGCGCCCGAAACTTCCTCACGCAGCGCCAGCAAGAGGTCGAGGCCTTCAATGCCCGGCTCGATCAGGCCAAGCAGATCACCCGCGAACTCAAACACTGGTCCCACGAGGTCGAGTTAGAGGAAAGCGTCGCCGCAAGCCAATTGCAACGCCTGCGCGACGACCTGCGCGACGTGCTGCCAGAACTGGGGCTTGAGGATGTGTTGCGTCATGACGGCACCGTGATCGACATCACCCAAAAGGCCGCCGAATAACCAACTCTGAGGTTTCGCATTTGACCGCGCCCGCCGCTTGGGGCATCAGGCGGGTATGGCAAAACCCGGCACCTTCACCTGCACGGCCTGCGGCGCGGTTCACAACCGCTGGTCGGGGCGTTGCGACGCCTGCGGCGAATGGAACAGCATTATCGAGGAAGCGCCGCTTTCGACCGGTCCCAAGGGCAAAACCTTGGGCGGCAAACGCGGCACGCCCCTCATCCTCACCGACCTTTCAACCGAAGAGGCGCCGCCGCCCCGCACCCTCTCTGGCATCGGCGAATTAGACCGCGTTTTGGGCGGCGGCCTTGTGCCCTCCAGTGCCATTCTGGTGGGCGGCGATCCCGGCATCGGCAAATCCACACTGCTCTTGCAGGCCGCCGCGCGCTTTGCGGGCGCGGGCCTCAAAACCTTCTACATCTCCGGCGAAGAGGCCAGCGCGCAGGTCCGCATGCGGGCGCAGCGCTTGGGCTTGGGCGAGGCCCCTGTCAAACTTGCCGCCGCCACATCGCTGCGCGACATACTGACCACGATGGAATCCGAAAAGCCGGATCTCGTGATCATCGACTCGATCCAGACCGTCTGGTCCGACACGGTCGAGGCCGCCCCCGGCAGCGTCAGCCAGGTGCGCGCCGCCGCCCATGAACTGACCAGCTTTGCCAAACGCTTTGGCACCTCCGTGATCCTTGTCGGCCATGTCACCAAGGACGGCCAGATCGCTGGCCCCCGCGTGGTCGAACACATGGTCGATTGCGTGCTCTATTTCGAGGGCGAGCGCGGCCATCAATTCCGTATCCTGCGGTCCGTCAAGAACCGCTTTGGCCCCGCTGATGAAATTGGCGTGTTCGAGATGACGGGCGCAGGGCTGGCCGAGGTGGCCAACCCCTCTGCCCTCTTTCTCTCGGGGCGCGGCGCGCCCACCCCCGGCTCGGTCGTGTTTTCCGGCATCGAGGGCACGCGCCCCCTGCTTGTCGAGATGCAGGCGCTTGTTGCCCCTACGCCCCATGCCCAACCGCGCCGCGCGGTTGTTGGATGGGACGGCGCGCGGCTTGCGATGATTCTCGCCGTGCTCGAGGCGCGCTGCGGCATCCCCTTTGCCGGGCTTGATGTCTATCTCAACGTCGCCGGTGGTCTCAAGATCAGCGAACCCGCCGCCGATTTGGCCGTTGCCGCCGCTCTTTTGAGCGCGCGTGAGGATACCGCCCTCCCCGCAGAAACCGTAGTTTTCGGCGAAATCAGCCTCTCTGGCGCGCTGCGCCCGGTGGGTCAGACCGAAAACAGGTTGAAAGAGGCGCAAAAACTTGGTTTCACAGCCGCGATTACCCCGTCGGGTGGCAAGACGACGGGCGACAGTGGTCTCAAACTCACCCATATGGGCGATCTGACCACATTCGTGGGTGACATTTTCGGCGCGGGTTAGGCGTCTATCGAGACAGGAAGAGGCATATGGAAGGTTTTACCATCATCGACGGCGTCGTAGCGCTGTTCATCGTGCTCTCGGCACTGCTCGCCTATTCGCGCGGCTTCGTGCGCGAATCTCTGGCCATCGCAGGCTGGGTTGTGGCGGGCATTCTCGCCTTTATCTTCGCCCCGCAGGTGGAACCGCTGGTCAAGGAAATCCCCGTGATCGGCGAATTCATCGCCGATAGCTGCGAACTTTCGATGATCGGGGCCTTCGCGGTGGTCTTTGCCGTGGGGCTGATCATTGCCTCTCTGATCACACCGCTCTTTTCGTCGCTGGTGCAACGCTCGGTTCTGGGCGGTTTGGATCAGGGGCTTGGCTTTGTCTTTGGCGTGGCGCGCGGCGTGCTGCTGATTGCCATCGCCTATTTCGTCTATCAGACGGTGATATCCTCGCAATCCATCCAGATCATCGACGATAGCCGCTCGGCCCGTGTCTTCTCGCAACTGACCGGCAAGATCGAAGATCGCAACCCCGATGAGGCCTTGGGCTGGATCACCCGGCAATACGAACAGCTGATCGCCAAATGCGAGGCACCGCAGTAACCCATGCTCCCGCAGAGCCCCGTTCTCGCCCTTTTCTTCATGGCCGTGGCCGGGCTTGCCGTGGCCATTCAGGCTCCGCTCAATTCGGCCCTCGGACGCAGCATCGAAAGCTCGGTCGCGGCGGCGGCTGTCTCCTTTGGCGTGGGCTTTGTGGCACTGGTGCTCTTGGTGGCGCTCTCGGGGGATAGCGCCGCTTTTGGTCGCGCGGCCCTAGCGCCACGCTGGCTTTTGCTGGGGGGCCTGCTTGGGGCCTTCTTTGTCTGGGCCTCCCTCTGGAGCGTGCCGGTTCTGGGCGTGCTCACCACCACGGCAGCGCTCATTCTTGGCCAAATGGTTGGGTCCATGGTGCTCGATTACATCGGTGCCTTTGGCATCGCGGCGCGCGATCTCTCCTGGACACGGCTCACCGCCGCCCTCTTGGTGGGAACCGGCGTTATTCTTTCCCGGTTCTGACGCGGCGGCCCCCATCGCATCCCCACGTTATCTGTGATAGTTTCGTGACATGCGTCGCCTGAGCGCGTATGACACGCCCAAGCGATATCCATGGATTCGGAGCTGCCCGCTTTGCCCAAACATATGCCCCCCGCCCACCCCTTCGACGATGACAAGCTGAAGGAGGAATGCGGAATATTTGGCGTGATCGGTCTGACCGACGCGGCCAATTTCGTAGCCCTCGGCCTGCATGCCCTGCAACATCGTGGCCAAGAGGCTGGCGGCATTGTCAGCCATTGCCCCGACCAAGGTTTCAATTCCGTGCGCCGCTTTGGCTATGTGCGCGACAACTTCACCAGCCAATCGCTGATGGAAACCCTGCCCGGCCCGCTGGCTATCGGCCATGTGCGCTATTCCACCGCCGGGGCCAAAGGGGCCGCCATCCGCGATGTGCAGCCCTTCTTTGGCGAGTTTTCCATGGGCGGGGCGGCGATTGCCCATAATGGCAACATCACCAACGCCATCGCGCTGCGCAAGGAACTGATCGAGCGCGGCTCGATCTTTCAGTCCGGTTCGGACACGGAATGTATCATTCACCTCATGGCCCGCTCGCTGCAACGCAACATCCCCGAACGGATGGAAGATGCGCTGCGCCGGGTCGAGGGGGCCTTTTCCGTGGTCGCCATGACCCGCTCCAAACTGATCGGCGTGCGCGATCCCTTGGGCGTGCGCCCGCTGGTCTTGGGTCAGTTGGGCGAAGGCTGGGTGCTCAGCTCGGAAACCTGCGCGCTCGACATCATCGGTGCCACCTTCGTACGCGAGATCGAGCCCGGCGAAATGGTGGTGATTTCCGCCAAAAGCGGCGTCGAAAGCCATTTTCCATTCCGCCGCCAATCCTCGCGCTTCTGTATCTTCGAGCATGTCTATTTCTCGCGCCCCGATTCCATCATCGGTGGCCGCTCAGTCTATGAAACCCGCCATCAAATCGGGGTGGAACTGGCGCGTGAAGCCCCGGTTGATGCCGATCTGGTCTGCCCCGTCCCCGATAGCGGCACGCCTGCAGCCATCGGCTATAGCCACGAATCGGGCATTCCCTTTGCAATGGGGATCATCCGAAACCAATACATGGGCCGGACATTTATCGAACCCACCGAACAGATCCGCAACATGGGCGTGCGCCTCAAACTCAACGTGAACCGCGCCCTGATCGAGGGCAAGCGCGTCATCCTCGTGGATGACAGCGTGGTGCGCGGCACCACCAGCCGCAAGATCAAAGAGATGATCCTTGATGCCGGTGCCGCCGAGGTGCATTTCCGGATCGCGTCGCCCCCCACGGCTTGGCCGTGCTTTTACGGGGTCGACACACCGCAGCGCGAAAAACTGCTCGCCGCCACCATGTCCGAGGATGAGATGCGCGATCACTTGCAGGTGGACAGCCTCAAGTTCATCTCGCTCGACGGTCTCTATCGCGCCGTGGGCGAAGCGGGCGGGCGTAATGCCAAATGCCCGCAATATTGCGATGCCTGCTTCTCGGGCGAATACCCGGTGGCCCCCTCCGACATGATCGAAAAAGGCTTCGCGCTGAAAGCCGCCGAATAAAACCGCTCCGCTCAGCCCTGAAACCCGGCTGAGCGGATAATTGCGCGTGAAATGCTGCGTTGCGGCAACTCCTTGCCGATGCGCGCAGGCCCCCCTTCTCCCTGCCCCCTGCCCTGTCTAGATGCCCCCAAAGTATCTTACGAAAGAGGCACAGGGTGACAGATCAAACAGAAACTCCTCTCGCCACATTAGAGGCCGCAACCCTGCGCGGCGCTCTGCCCGATGCCGGGCTTGTTCTGCTGGGCACATTGCACGGCCCGTCCCATGCCCGTGCGCTGTTGCGCGTAAAGGGCGCGGTCCACACCGTCGAGGTCGGCACAGACCTTGGCAGCGCGACCGTCGCCGCCATTGGCGAAGGGGTCGTGATCCTCGCCCGCGCAGGCCGCAGCGAACGCCTCAGTTTGCCCGCCTCCTGATCCTATGCACCCAAAGAAAAACGCCGCCCCTTTTACAGAGGCGGCGTTTCTTTGACGTTGTACGCTTGGCGCGCGGCTCAGCCCTTGCGCGCGCGGATCAGCACGGTTGCCCCGGTCACGATCATCGCCGCGATCACAGCCTTGACCGCATCGCCCAGCAGGAAGGGTGCCATCCACCCCGACCACAGCGCATCCGCGCTCTTGCCCAGCATCGCCGCAGGCCATGCAAGCCCCGGAATATAAAGCAGCGCCGAAATGCCCATGCCACAGAGCGCCGTGGATACGACGCCGCGCGCCAGACCACGCTCGACCGCAAGACCGGCCAGATAGGCCATGGCGACAAACCCAAAAAGGAAACCGGCGGTCGGCCCCATCAACGCCACACCGTTCAAGCCACCTGCAAACACCGGCAGGCCCATCGCGCCCTCAGCCAGATAGGCCAGCAGCGTCAGCGCACCCAGACGCGAGCCAAAGGTCAACCCGACCATCAGGATCGCCAGCGTCTGAAGTGTGAGCGGCACCGGATAGAACGGCACACTGATCTGTGCCGCCACAGCAATCAGGAAAGAGCCGCCTAGAACCAGCCCCACCTTCCGGAGCACTGTGTCGTGACCGATCACGGCCTTGGTCAAAACTGTATCGCGCATGGTTCGCGTCCCTCTGTTATGTCTCTGGCACGACTTTTTCGCTGCATGCGCGAGAAAGTCAAGCGATTGCCCTTGAATTGCCCCGCAACTGGTGGGATTTCCCTTATATGGACACAAGCACACCCCTCCCGATCGCCCTTGTCACCGGCGCCTCGCGCGGCCTTGGGGCCGCCATGGCCGAAGCCTTGGCCAAAACCCATCACGTCGTCGCGGTCGCCCGCACCACTGGCGCGCTTGAGGAACTGGATGACCGCATTCAGGCCGCAGGCGGTCAGGCGACGCTGGCCCCGATGGACATCACCAATACCGGGGCCATGGCGCAGCTGTGCCGCTCGATCCACGACCGCTGGGGCGCTGTTGCAACATGGGTTCACGCGGCGGTCCATGCCGCCCCCTTGACCCCTGTCGCGCATCTCTCTGAGGGGGATTGGGCCAAATCCGTGGCCTGCAACGTCACCGCCACCGGCATCCTGATCCCTTTCATCGCGCCGCTTCTGGGCACAGATGGTCAGGCTGTGTTTTTTGACGATCCCCGCGCAGGCGAAAAATTCTATGGCGCCTATGGCGCAACAAAAGCCTCACAAATCGCGCTCGCGCGCTCTTGGCAAGCCGAGACCGCCAAAACCGGCCCGCGCGTGCATATCTTGGCACCGGCCCCCATGCCAACCGCCACCCGCGCCCGCTTTCACCCCGGTGAAGACCGCGAGGGTCTCGCCTCTCCGCGGGACGAGGCAGCGCGCCTGATGGCGGCCTTGTCCTGATCCGGCGTCCCATGCTTGCCGCCCGCGCCCGCGCCCGTTAGACAGAGACCAGACAAAAACAAAGGGCAGGCACATGCGTATTCTCATCACCAATGACGACGGCATCAACGCCCCCGGTCTGGCTGTCCTTGACGAAATCGCCAACGCGCTCGCCGGTCCAGATGGCGAAGTCTGGACAGTGGCCCCCGCCTTTGAACAATCGGGCGTCGGGCATTGCATCTCTTATACGCGCCCGATGATGATCTCGAAAATGGCAGAGCGTCGCTACGCCGCCGAAGGCAGCCCCGCTGATTGCGTTCTCGCAGGTCTGCATGACGTGATGAAGGACGCCCGCCCCGATCTTGTGCTCTCGGGCGTCAATCGCGGCAACAACGCCGCAGAAAACGCCGTCTATTCTGGCACCGTCGGTGCCGCGATGGAGGCCGCGTTGCAAGGCGTGCCCGCCGTGGCCCTCAGCCAATATTACGGCCCCGCCAATCGCGATCTTGACGACACATTCGAGGCGGCGCGCGTGCACGGCCTGCCCACACTAAAGCGCCTGCTGGATAAAGGCGTCTGGACACGTGACGATTACGGCATCTTCTACAACATCAACTTTCCGCCCTTTCCTGCCTCCGGGGTCAAGGGCATCCGCGCCGCACACCAAGGGTTCCGCCGGGACATGGGCTTTGGCGTCGAACCGCATGTCGCCCCATCCGGTCGGCGCTTTCTCTGGGTCACGGGCGCGCCCCAGAACGAGCCCACCAGCCCCGGATCAGATGCCGATGTGAACCTGCAAGGCTATATATCCGTCACCCCGATGCGCGCGGATCTTACCGCCCATGACGCGCTGGAGGCGCTCAAGGCGATCGAATGACCGACGACGAGGATCACAGCAGCGCCGAACGCAAGATGCAGTTTCTCTTTGCCCTGCGCTCCAAGGGCGTGACCGATGCGCGGGTTCTGACCGCGATGGAGCAGATCGACCGTGGCCCCTTTATCCGGGGCTACTTCGCAGAGCGCGCCTATGAGGATATGCCGCTGCCCATCGCCTGTGGCCAGACCATCAGCCAACCCTCTGTGGTGGGGCTGATGACGCAGGCCCTCAAGGTCACGAACCGCGACAAGGTGCTCGAAGTGGGCACCGGATCGGGCTATCAGGCCGCGATCCTCAGCCAGTTGGCCCGCCGTGTCTATACCGTGGACCGTCACAAACGTCTGGTCACAGAGGCGTCCGAGATTTTTCGCGCCCTCGATCTGACGAATATCACCGCGCTCACCGCCGATGGCAGCTTTGGCTTGCCCGATCAGGCCCCCTTTGACCGAATAATCGTTACGGCTGCCGCCGAAGACCCGCCCGGCCCCCTATTGGCCCAGCTCAAGATCGGGGGTATCATGGTTGTGCCCGTGGGCCAGTCCGATGCCGTGCAGCGGCTGATCCGCGTAACCCGGCACGAGGCCGGGTTTGACTATGACGAATTGCGCCCCGTGCGCTTTGTCCCTCTGGTCGAGGGGCTGGGGCGCGATGGGTGACCACGGTGACAACTGAACACAATGACAACTGAATACGGTGACCCACGGCGTCGTAAAGTAACAGTAAACCCAAGGCCCCGGCCAACAAGGGACCACTCAAGAGGATGATCGAGATGCGCAAATTTTCCCGCTCCGCACCGCTTCTGGCGACGATGGCCTTCGCTCTGGCGGCCTGTGATAAACCGCTGGATCTCGACATGCGCGGCGCTTTTGGCAATGCCCCCAGCACCGCCGAGGCGGCACGCAATGCCACCGCCCCGCGCCCACAACCCGATGCGCGCGGCATCATCTCTTACCCCGGCTATCAGGTCGCCGTGGCCGAGCGTGGCGATACCGTCGGCAGCCTTGCCCGCCGCATCGGGGCCGACCCCGGAGAGATTGCCCGCTTCAACGGCGTGCAGACCGGCGATCCCCTGCGCAAAGGCGAAATCATCGCCCTGCCCGGCCGCGTCGCCGAACCCTTGGGCGGCCCGATCCAATCGCCCTCCGGCGTCGACATCGGCAGCATCGCCGATGGTGCGATCCGCCGCGCGGATTCCCAGACTGTGACCGCCACCGCCTTGCCTCCCGCAACGCCCGGCACCGCCACAGCCCCGGCGCAGGTCGGCGCAGAACCCGTGCGCCACAAGGTCGAGCGCGGCGAAACCGCCTTTTCCATCGCCCGGCTCTACAATGTCTCGATCCGCAGCTTGGCCGATTGGAACGGGCTAGGCCCGGATTTCGCGGTGCGCGAGGGGCAATTCCTGCTGATCCCGGTGGCGCTTCCGGGCGAGAAAACCGAACCCTTTGACGAGGCGGATGTGGTCGCCGTCACGCCCCCCGGCGCAGGCACGCCCACCCCGACCCCGCCGAGCGCCTCCAAACCGCTGCCCGACGAGGTCACAACCCCCAAGGCCGCGCCGGTCGAGAAAATCGCCGCTCCCGATCTGGGCAAGACCGAAACCAAGACCACGAGCGCGCGCATGGCCTTCCCGGTCAAGGGCGATATCATCCGTGAATATGCCAAGGGCCGCAATGATGGCATCGACATCTCCGCCGCTCCGGGCGCGCCGGTCGTGGCCGCTGATGCGGGCACCGTCGCCGCCATCACCGAGGATACCAACGGCATCCCGATCATCGTGGTCAAACACGCAGGCTCGCTCTTGACCGTCTATTCCAATGTCGAAGGTCTGACCGTCAAGAAAGGCGATAGCGTGACACGCGGCCAAAAGCTGGCCGAGATCCGTCGTACCGGCACCCCCGCCCTGCATTTCGAGGTGCGCGACGGGTTCGACAGCGTCGATCCGATGGGCTTTCTCGGGGGCTAACTGTCTCGGGGTTTATTTCGGCGGCGGTGCGGCGCAATGCGCCCCCGCCGCCGCCATGCCAGAGCCAAGCGCCAGCATCGGCGGCGCGGTATAGGGATTGAGCGGCTCTGCCGTCCCGGCATCAAACGCAACAATCGCGACGATCAGCACCAGCACTGCACCTGTCACATGCGCCCGGATCATTTGCGCGCCTCCAACCCCAAAAAGGGTCGCAACCGCACGCCCACCCAAGACCCGGCAAAGGCCGCGACAAACCACACCCAGCCATGCGCCGATCCGGTGCCGATACCGCTGAAAAACGCGCCGATGTTGCAGCCAAAGGCCAGCCGCGAACTATAGCCCAGCACCAGCCCCGCGATGATCACCGCAGCCCAGGCCCGCGCAGGCAGAACACCCACCGGCGAGGCGAGACCGGCCCGCCACCACGCCATCAGCGCCGCCCCCCCGATCAATCCGAAATCGGTGAGCGAGGTCACATCCGTCAGCACACTTGCCGCCACCTGCCCCTGATTGCCCGGTGCCGACCAGAACGCCGATCCCGACAGATCGCCCCCCACGGCCACCACCACCTTGGCCACCCAGAGACCCAAGCCGTAAACCACGCCCCAAGGTTGCCCCGCCACCACCAGATGCAGGATCGCCAGCCCCGCAAGTGCCAGAATTGCCCCCCAATACCGCGCAGGCAGGCGATAAGAGCCGGGCTTGCCCACCATCAGGGCAAGGGCCGCGACTGCGCCCAGACCCACCATCGTGATCGCCAACCCCTGCCCGCCCGACAGCGCGACGACCGGTAGACTGCCCAGATTGGTCCACCATGTCAGGTGATACGCGCCCGCAAAACTGCCAATGGCAAAGAATGGCAGCGCCACCGCGCCGATGGCATTGCCGCTCCCGGCATTGACCAGCGTGCCCGATCCACAGCCCAGAACGATCTGCATCGCCGCGCCGAACACAAAGGCACCGCCGATCATCGCCACGCCAATCGGCGCATGCGCACCCTTCAGCTCTGCCCCATTCGCCGCCAAAAGCGGAAAGGCAACGCTCGCCACAAGGGCAATGCAAATAAGCTGTGCCAACAACCCCGAGGCATCCCGCTCAAGGATCATCCGCCGCCATGGCCCGGTAAAGCCAAAGCGAAACCCTTCAAGCGCCAGACCAAAGCCAAGCCCGATCAGCAGCAAAAGACCATAGCGGGGCCCTGCGAACAGGGCCACCGCCAGAACCACCGCCGCCACAGCGGCCAGAGCCAAAAGGCGCGACAGAGCGCCGGGTGAGGACGACATCGCGGCAGAAGCGGCTTGGCTCACGCGGGGCTCCTATCAGGTGTTATTTCAGTATTTGCCGGTGATCTTGTTCAGCAGATTCTGGAACAGCCCCGGCACATTGGCCATGTCATAGCCCGCATTCGACCAGCCGACCATAGATTCGGGATACATCCGCACCCCTTCAATGCCCGCCACTTCGCTCAGGGCGAACCAGTTGGTCGCGGCCCAATGCCCGGTGTTGCAGAAAGAAACCAGCCGATCCCCCGCCTCAAACCCGTTTTTCGTTGCCAACTCGCGGATCAGGTCCGGCTTGATCAGCGACGGCTCATCATTCCCGAACCAACGGTCATGCGTGAAATACCGCGATTGCGGCAAGGTGCCCGGTTGGGTGGCCGCGGCATGCTTGGTTTCACCCTTCCAGAACGCTTCGGGGCGCGCGTCGATCAATTCGGCGCTGTCCTTGCCGTCGATGATCGCCTTCACATCCTCGCGCGTGGCGGTCCAGGTCGGATCATAGGTCACAGTTATATCGCTTGGGGTGATTGCCCCTGCTGCACCCGTCGCGGTCGGTTTGCCCGCCTGTTCCCAGGCGTTCATACCACCGTTGAGAATAGCCAGATCCGTCAGCCCACTCGACTTGAGCGACCAATAGACCCGCGCTGCCGCGCCAAAATCGGTCTGATCGCTGCCTTGATGCACAACCACAATGGGCCGTCCCGCCGTCACACCCAGACTGCGCAGAACTTCGGTCATCTTGTCTTCGGGCACGATTTGTCCGGGATTGTCGGCCGGTCCGCGAAACAGCCCATAAGGTGCCGGGATCGCCCCCGGAATATGCCCGGCCTCATAAGCGTCACCGGGGCGAATATCGAGCACGATCGCCTCTTGTGTCGCCTGCGCCTGCGTCACCTCCTCCGGGTTGGTGAGCGGCCCCAATTGCGCCATCGCGGTGAGCGGTGCTACAGCCAGCGCCGCCGCCAGTCCCAGTTTTCTAAAGCTGTCAAACATGGTGATCTCCCCTTGATGTTCTGACGCCGTACCTAGGCCCGGCATAGCGTAACAACAAGACATCCGCCCCTATTTCGCAGCCGCGCGCGCGAATAAGACGCATCGTCCGGTCAGCGGGATGTCATCCCATCAAGATACTACAACGCCGCTCAAATACGAATATTTTTCCAATTCATACGTAACGCCCAGATCATTCTATCCGAATGCCTCAAAATCCTCACTCTCGTCCCCGCGCCCCGAACCCTTGGCCCCGGTCACAATGCCCAAGGATTTCAGCTTGCGATGCAAGGCGCTGCGCTCCATGCCCACAAACTCCGCCGTGCGGCTGATATTGCCGCCAAAGCGGTTGATCTGTGTCAGCAGATATTCCCGCTCGAACGCTTCGCGCGCCTCACGCAGGGCCATGGTGGCAATCGCCCCCGACAACACCACACGCCCCTCGTCAACCGGCCCGCTGCTCTCGCTGGGCAATTCGCGCGCCGCAATCGGCCCGCTGCCTTCGCCCAAGATCAACACCCGCTCGATCACATTGCGCAACTGCCGCACATTCCCCGGCCAGCGCATCGTCTGCAACAGCGCCGCCGCCTCCTCGCTCAGGGACCGCAGCGCGAGCCCTTGGGTCTTGTGGAACATGGCAATGAAATGCTCAGCCAGCGCCGGAATATCCTCGCGCCGCTCTTCGAGGCTCGGCACCGCAATCGGCACGACATTCAGCCGATGAAACAGCTCCCGCCGGAATCGCTCGGCGGCAATCTCCGCTTCCAGATCCCGGCTGGTCGAAGAGATCACCCGCAAATCCACCTGAATCTTGCTGCTGCCCCCCACCCGCAAAAACGTCTGATCCACCAATACCCGCAAAATCTTGGATTGCGTGCCCATCGGCATATCCGCAACCTCGTCAAAATAGATCACCCCGCCATTGGCCTCTTCCAACAGGCCCGGCACCACGCCACTCTCGTCAGATTCGCGACCAAAGAGCACCTCTTCCATCCGCTCCGGCGCGATCGAGGCACAGCCAACCGTGACAAACGGTGCCGAAGCGCGCGCCGAATTGGCATGAATATAGCGCGCCGCCAATTCCTTGCCGGCCCCCGCAGGGCCCGACAGCATGACGCGGCCGTTGGATTTCGTCACCTTGTCCAATTGCCCCATCAGCGCCCGAAACGCCGAAGCCTCGCCCAACATCTCCGACGGTGCCGTTTCCCGCCGCTTCAACGCCTGATTTTCCCGCCGCAACCGGCTGGTTTCCATGCCGCGCCGGATCACCACCATCAACTGATCAATGTTGAACGGTTTTTCGATAAAGTCATAGGCGCCCTGCTTGATCGCCGCGACGGCGATTTCGATATTGCCATGGCCCGAGATGATCACCACCGGCACATCCGGATATTCGCGTTTGACCGTCTTGAGGATATCGATCCCGTCCATATGGCTATCCTTGAGCCAGATATCGAGGATCAAGAGGCCCGGCTGTTCCGCGGCAATCGCTGCCATCGCCTCGTCAGAATTGCCCGCCCGACGGGTGGCATAGCCTTCATCCTCCAGAATATCCGAGATCAACTCTCGAATATCACGCTCGTCATCGACAATCAGAATATCACTCATCGGTCCCTCAAACAGCCAATTTGGCCTCTACAGTGTCTTGCACAACCAGCGGCAGGCTGACCACGGCCATCGCCCCTGCATGTGCCCCCGCCTCGAACGGTTCGGCATCGACCAGCACCAACGTTCCGCCATGCTCTTCGATGATCTTCTTCACGATGGGCAGGCCAAGACCTGTGCCCTTGTCGCGCGTCGTCACATAGGGCTCGAACAGCCGCGCGCGGTCCTGCGGCAACCCGATCCCATTGTCAGAAATGCGGATCACGGCGCGGTCTTCCTCGATTCCGCTCTCGATCCGAATCGTTGGGCGATGCCCGTCTGGCGCTCCTTTTTCTTGAAGCGTTTCAATCGCTTCCCCGGCGTTCTTCACCAAATTCGTCAGGGCCTGCCCGATCATCGCCGCGTCAATATCTGCCCTAAGCGGTGCCGTATCCAACCGCAGGTCGAACACAACCCCCGGCTGCCCAGTCTCTTGCAATAGCACGACCTCGCGCAACACCTGACTCAGGCTCTCTTGCTGCGTCACCGGCTCTGGCATCCGCGCAAACTTGGAAAACTCGTCAACAATCCGACGCAGATCATTGGTCTGGCGCACCACAACATCGGTCAATTGCTCGAGGCTCTGCGCCTCTTCGGGCGGCAACTGCTTGGCAAACTTGCGCTTGATCCGCTCAGCGCTCAATTGAATGGGCGTCAGCGGGTTCTTGATTTCATGCGCAATCCGGCGCGCCACATCCCCCCATGCGGCCATGCGCTGCGCGCTCACAAGATCGGTCACATCGTCAAACGCCACCACATAGCCCTCGCGCGTGCCCGCCTCGCTGATCCGGGTCGACATCCGCACCAGCAAATTTTCCTGCCGCGTGCCGCGCATCACCTTGATTTCTTCTTGCACAAATCCGCCCGGCACCATGCGCAGCCGATCAAACAGCGCACCAAATTCCGGCACCACCGCATTCAGCGCCAGCGATTGCTGATCCTCGGACCAATCCAGCAACCGCTCTGCCGCACGGTTGACAAAGGTCACGCGCCCCTCAGCATCCAATCCCACAACGCCCGATGACACAGACCCAAGCACCGAGTCAAACAGCCGCCGCCGTCGCTCGATCTGCTGCGTATTGGTCAAGAGCGCCTCACGCTGCCCCTTCAATTGCCGCGTCATCTGGTTGAAATAGGTGCTGAGTTGCGCAATTTCGTCGTCGCCCTCCTCCTCGCGCACCTGCGTATCCAGATCCCCCTCGCCCACACGCTGCGCCGCAGAGGTCAGCCGCCCAACCGGTTGCGACAGCCGCTCGGCAAACCACATGCCCAGCCAGATCGCCGCAAGGATCAGGATCACGGCAAACCCTAGATACAAGAGCCCGAATTCAAACAGAACCCGCCCCCGCTCACTCTCGCGCTGCTTGTAGAAATTCGCGGTTTCCTTGGTCTCATCCAGCAGGTTCAAAATGGCCCCATCCACCGTGCGGCTCACGTAAAGCAACCGGTCGGGCAACGCCTCAAGCGGCATCAGCGCGCGAAACTCGTTATTCTCCCAATCCCGGATCACCACCACGCCCTCGGCCTGCGCCTCGGCAATCTGCGCCGCCGTCGGGCGCTCATAGTCAAACAGATACGACCGCTCACCGCGGGCCCGGATCTCGCCCGTGCCATCAATCACAAAGGCCTCGCGCAGCCCCCGCTGAATCTCGCGCTGCCCAGAGGACAGAACTTGCCGAATATCCCCATCCGTCATGAATACGGCGGCGCGTTTGGTGGCATTGATCACCCGCGCCAGCACGCGAATATCCGTCTCCAGATCGCGGCGATGTTCCTCTTCATAGGCCTGCGCCGCTGCAACGGAACTGTCCACCACCCGGCCCACACGCTCGGAAAACCACGCCTCTAGGCCCATATTCACCGACAATGTCGCAAACACCGCCACGGTAATCGTGGGCAACAGCGCCATCAGCGCAAACACCCCCGTCAACCGCAGGTGCAGCCGTGATCCCGCCGAGCGACTGCGCCGCGCCGCCACCATCCGCGCCACGCGCTGCATGACCAGCCCGGCCACCATCAACACATAGATCATGTCGCAGAGCAGAACCAGCCGTAGCCCGTTCGACGTGGCCCCCTGATCAAGCGGCCCCATCATAAGATAGGTCGCAAGCGCCAGCACAGGACCCAACAGCACAAGGCTCAGCGTTGCCCCATTCTGAAGACGCTGCAACCGGCGCAGGCGGCTCACACCCTCCCACGACAACCGTCTGCCCCTGAACCCGCGTGTCTGCGTTGCCACGCACACCCCCCATTCCCTCGTGGGGCTGCATCTGCTTCCCCGCAACATATGGGCTGTCAGAGGGCACAAGCCCCCGTTCAGCAACAGCCCTGTTGCAGTTTTACATCAACTTGCGGCGGCGTGTCACGTTAATATCCAAATCGGTGATCTTCTTGCGCAACGTATTGCGGTTGATGCCAAGCAGATCGGCGCATTTCGCCTGATTGCCCGCCGTAGCATCCAAGGCAATCTCGATCAAAGGCAGCTCGATTTCCCGTAAAACGCGAGTATATAGCCCCGGTGGCGGCAAGGCATCGCCATGCAGATCGAAATACCGCCGCAAATGCCCCGCAACCGACGCTGTCAGGCTTTCGCCCCGCCCCTCGCGCATCACCGGCTCGGCGCGCGGCTGATTTCCCAGCACCGCCTCAACCTCGGTCCGGCTGATTTCCTCTGCCATTGCGGTCAACCCGATTCGCCGCACGGCATTCTCCAACTGCCGCACATTGCCCGGCCAGCTATAGGCGCGCATCAGCTCGGCCGCCTGTTCCGACAGATGCCGCGCGGGTTGTCCATCCCGCTCGTCGCGCGCCAGAAAATGCTCTGCCAACAGCGGAATATCCTCAACCCGTGCCCGCAAACTTGGCACGTCGATCACCGCCCCGCTCAGCCTATAATAAAGATCCTCGCGCAAGGTCCCCTCTTCCAGCGCCTGCCCCGGCGGCACCCGGCTTGTGGCCATGAACCGCGGCACATGATCGCCCGGCGCATCCATCATCCGCACCACCCGGCCCTGCGCCTCAAGCGGCAGATCCGTCACCTCGTCGAGAACGATCGTGCCCCCCTTGACCCGCGCCATGATCCGCGATGGCCCATCCAGCTCGCGCAAATCCCCTGGCGTGACCGTGACAAAAGGCAACGTGCGACGGTCTGAGAAATCATGGATCGCCTTGGCAATAAGCGATTTCCCCGTGCCCGACTCGCCACAGATCATCACCGGCAGATCGGTATTCATGATCCGCGCCACCACCCGGTAAAGCGCCTGCATCGCAGTGGTCCGCCCGATCAGCGGCAATTCCTCGGGCCGCTCCACCTCGACCTCGCGGATGGGCCGCCGTGCCCGGCTTTCAAGCGCCCGCGCTGTGCGCTTCATCAGGTCCGGCAGGTCAAAGGGCTTGGGCAGATAATCATAGGCCTCCGCCTCTGCCGCCTTGATCGCTGTCATGATCGTGTTCTGCGCCGAAATCACGATCACCGGCAAACCGGGCCGGTCCTGCGCGATCTTGGGCAGCATCTCAAGGCCGTTGCCATCGGGCATCATCACATCCGAGATGACAACATCGCCCTTGCCCTCACCGACCCACCGCATCAGCGTGGTCAGGCTCGAGGTGGCATGCACCCGGCACCCCGCCCGTGTCAGCGCCTGCGTCAGAACCGTGCGGATCGTGCGGTCGTCATCGGCGACCAGTACCGTGCCATCCATCCTCAAGCCTCCTTGGTTGCGTCCGCTGCCCGTTGCAACGAAATCCGAAACACCGTGCGTCCCGGCACGGAATTGACCGAAATCCAGCCGTCATGGTCCGAAATGATCTTGGCCGCCAAGGCCAAGCCCAACCCCGTCCCATTCTCGCGCCCCGAAACAAAGGGATCGAACACCTGATCGGCAATCTCTGGCGGCAGACCGGGGCCATCGTCGATGATCTCGATCTGAAGGGGGAGCGCCTTGCCCTGCCCTTCGCCCCGCCGCACCCTGAGCGACTGTTCATAATAGGTATGCAGACGGATTGTGCCGGGTCTGCCCCGCGCCGCCTCTGCCGCGTTCTTCAAAAGGTTCAGCACCACCTGCAGCAGTTGATCACTATCGCCAAGCGCCAGAGGCAGCGATGGATCGTAATCCTCGATCAGCGCCATATGCGCGGCAAAGCCCAGCATGGCAGAGCGCCGCGCACGGTCGAGCACATCATGCACATTGACCGGTCGCATATCCGGCGCACTGATATTGCCAAACTGCTCGACCCGCTCCAACAGGCTCACGATCCGGCGGCTCTCGCTCACGATGAGATCGGTCAGTTCCAGATCCTCTGGCCCCAAAGTCATCGACAAAAGCTGCGCCGCGCCGGTAATGCCCGCCAGCGGGTTCTTGATTTCATGCGCCAGCATTTCCGCCATGCCGATCGCCGATTTCGCCGCCGATTTCACATTGCTGTTCTGCACCATGCGCCCAGCCAACTCGCGCGGACTGATCAGCATGATCATATGCCCCGGACAGCCCGTCAGCGGTGCCACCTGCAAATTGCACTGCATCGGCGCGCGCTCGCCCGTGCCCACATCGACATCATTGACAAAAAGCGGGGCATCATTCGCCCGCGCCCGCTCGAACGCCTCTTCCAGCGGTGCGTTGACCGCCAGCTTGTCCCACACCGGCTGTCCCATCAGCGCCCGTGACGACGACATCATGAACCCTTCCGCCGCCGGGTTGATCCCCGCGATGCGGTCCTGCGGATCAAGCAGGATCGCCGGCACCGGCAGCGAGGTCCAGATCGCATCCTCCCCGCTCATGCTGCTGCCCGCGCGTCCATTGCCCGCGCCTCCATCGCTTCGGGCAAGTGCTCCAGCACCACAGCAGGCGTGCGCGCCGTCAGCACCGCCCGCCGCAGGCGATCACCCGTGCCCGCCGCATCCATATACCAACCCAGATGCTTGCGCGCGACGCGCAGGCCCAGGTCACCCCCGTAAAAGCCGAGCATCGCCTCGTAATGCCCCGCCACAAGATCGGCCAAGGCCGCCCCCTGCGGCACCAAGGGGGCCGCGCCCTGCCCCATCGCCGCCGCCACCTCTGCCAAGACCCAAGGCCGCCCACGCGCGCCCCGGCCAATCATCACACCCGCCGCCCCCGACTGTGCCACCGCCTTGCGAGCCGTGGCACTGTCGACAATATCGCCGTTGACGATGACTGGAATGTTAACAGCCGCAACAATGTCCGAAATTGCCGCCCAATCGGCGGCTCCTGTGTAAAACTGACAGCGCGTGCGCCCATGCACCGTAACCATCGCCACGCCCGCCGACTCTGCCCGCCGCGCCAATTCCGGCGCGTTCAGGCAATCGTGATCCCAACCTAGGCGCATTTTCAACGTCACCGGCACATCAACAGCGCCAACAACCGCCTCGATCAGCCGCAGCGCATGATCCGGATCCCGCATCAAGGCCGAGCCCGATGCGCCAGATCCGCTGCCACTCACCACCTTCTTGGCCGGGCACCCCATGTTGATGTCGATGATCCGCGCGCCGTGATCCGCAACCACCCGCGCCGCCTCTGCCATCCACTGCGCATCGCAGCCCGCCAGTTGCACCGCCGTGCTTTCGGCCCCGAGGCCCAATTCCGCTTTACCGCGTGCCGAGGGTTTGGCCTGCACCATCTCTTGGCTGGCGACCATTTCACTTACCACAAGCCCCGCGCCAAAGCTCGCCACCACGTTGCGAAACGGCAGGTCCGTGATTCCCGCCATTGGCGCCAAAAGAACCGGTGTCGCCAAAGCCTTGTCCGCGATCCTGAGCATGTCCCTGCCTAATCCTTGTGCACAACCTCGGTTCTACCCGTGAACCCTGTGTCAAACAATGATCACAGGCCCAAATAACAGTCGCAGCGCGACGTAACGCCTAATAAATAGGCAGATGCTCAGCCATTGCGCTTGGATAAAACCCGCCCTAATCAAGAGGCATGACAACCGCCGCCCTCATCGTCGCCGCCGGTCGTGGCACCCGCGCAGGCGGGGACTGCCCCAAGCAATGGCAGCCCCTTCTGGGCCGCCGCGTGATCGACTGGACGCTCGACGCCTTTCTGGGTGCCGATGGAATCGACCGCATCTTGGTCGTGCTCCATCCCGACGACCTCGGCCAGCTCGCCCCTCATCCCCGGATCACGGTCACAACCGGCGGTGCAACCCGGTCTTCTTCGGTCCGAAATGGGCTCGAAGCGCTGGCAAGCGACCCGCCCGATCACGTGCTTATCCACGATGTCGCGCGCTGTTGTACAAAATCAGCTTACATAGCTTACATAGCTTACAAAATCGCCAACACCGACTTGCCCGCACTGGCCCCGGCATTGCCCGTCACAGATGCGCTCTGGATTGGGGCCGAAGGCGAGGTAACCGGCACCCGCGACCGCACCGGCCTCTACCGCGCCCAAACGCCGCAAGCCTTTGATTTCAAAACTATCCTTGCCGCTCATCAGGCGCATGAAGGCGACGCCGCCGATGATGTTGCCGTGGCCCGCGCCGCAGGCATAAAGGTTGCCATCCTCGACGGCGATGAGGATAATCTCAAGATCACCCACCCGCACGACTTTGCGCGTGCCGAGAAAATACTTGGAAATCAGATGGATATACGTGTCGGCTCAGGTTTTGATGTGCATCGCTTCGGCCCCGGCGACCATTGCATGCTCTGCGGTGTGGCCGTCCCCCATGATCGCGGTCTGCAAGGCCATTCCGATGCGGATGTAGGGCTCCACGCTCTCGCAGACGCGATATATGGTGGTTTGGCGCAGGGCGACATTGGCCGCCACTTCCCCCCCAGCGATCCCCAATGGAAAGGGGCCGACAGCCACAATTTTTTGCGTCATGCTGTTGCATTGGCATCCGAGTTAGGATTTAAAATCAATAACATAGATGTCACTCTTATCTGTGAACGGCCCAAGATAACGCCCCATGCCCCCGCCATGCAGGCCGCTTTGTCCAAGATCACCGGCATTGCGCCGGACCGGATTTCCGTCAAAGCCACCACCTCCGAACGCCTTGGCTTTACCGGACGAGAGGAAGGCATTGCCGCGCAGGCCGTTGTGACATTGGTCAAGACATGCGCCTAACCCATCTGATTTGCACGTTTTTTTACGTGGGCCACCTGCGCCCAGCTCCAGGCACTTGGGGGTCTCTTGCGGCTCTGCCTGTGGCATGGGTGCTACATCTGGCCGGTGGTCCCGCCCTCCTCCTCGTGGGAATTGTACTCGCCTTCGCTTTAGGATGGTGGGCTACCCATCTGGAAACAAAAGGAAAAGATAACCACGACCCGTCAGAGATCGTGATCGACGAGGTGGCCGGCCAATGGCTTGCCTTTTTGCCAGTGTCGATTGGGGCGTCTCATGCCGGGGCTGACCTCCTAAGCCTTTGGCCAGGTTTTGTTTTTTCATTCGTCGCCTTTCGGTTCTTCGACATAACCAAACTCGGCCCCATCGGCTGGGCTGACCGCCGCAATGACGCACTTGGCGTCATGCTTGATGATATCCTCGCAGGCCTTGCCGCAGCCCTCTGTGTGCTGCTGGCCGCAGGATTCTATCACGGGGTTCTAGACCTATGATCACAAACGAAATTCTAACACTCGCCAGCACGCGCGGCCTCATGATCGCCACCGCAGAAAGCTGCACAGGCGGCATGGTGGCCGCCGCCTTGACCGATGTTCCCGGCTCCTCTGCTGTGGTTGAACGTGGCTTTGTAACCTATTCAAATACCTCGAAAATCGAGATGCTAGACGTGTCAGAGCACACGCTCGCCACCTATGGCGCAGTCTCAGAGCAGGTGGCACAGGAAATGGCGCAAGGGGCCCTCAGCCATAGCACCGCCCATCTCGCCGTATCCATCACCGGTATCGCAGGCCCCGGCGGGTCCGAGCACAAACCCGAAGGTCGCGTTTGCTTTGGCCTCGCGATGGCGGGCCACCCGACCAAAACGGAAACGGTTGAGTTTGGCCCTCTGGGCCGCAGCGGTGTTCGTGAAAACGCGCGCGACCACGCTTTGAAAATGCTTTTTATCGCTTTAAATGAGTAACTTGTCGCCCATAATTCATGCAGCGCCATACAGCTCTTGTGCCCGCTGCTCAAAGGCCCGCACGATCCGCTTCATCGCCTCGTAGAAAAACAGATCCGCTGCCGATTGCAACAACCTGTTTTTGAAGGCAAAATCCACATCAAAGCTGACCTCGCACCCGCCTTCGACATCGTGAAACGCCCAGTTCGAGCGCATGTGGTGAAATGGCCCCTCCAGATATTCGGTCTCAATCCGCCGCATCTCGGGCCAGAGCACAACGCGACTGCCAAAGCGTTCACGGAACACCTTGAAACTAATCACAAGATCCGCCTCCATGATTTCAGACCCATCGTCTTGCGGGCGCACGGATCGCACCCGCGCGGCCGCCGTCCACGGCAGGAATTGCGGGTAGCTGGCCACATCAGCGACAAGCGTATACATCTGCTCAGCCGTGTAGCGTAGAACACGTGTTTCTGAATGTGTTGGCATGCGCCCCCCGGTTTCCGCGTGACAGTGCGTCGCTTTTTCCTAGACTGTCCAGGGATGTTCAAGGGGGTCACATGCCGCAGCACGCCTATGTTATCGATAAAATGATCTCGGCCAAGAGCATAGCCGCGCGAATCGAGGCGCTTTCGCATGAGATCAAGGCCGAATTTGCAGGCACCCAAAAATTGGTGGTGGTGGGCCTCTTGCGCGGCTCTTTCATCTTTATCGCCGATCTCGTGCGCGAGCTTGACCTGCCGGTCGAGGTTGATTTTGTTGAGACCTCTTCTTATGGAAACGCCATGGAAAGCAGTCGAGAAGTGCGTATTCTCAAGGACTTGCGTGGCGATATTGAAGGGCGCGACGTGCTTGTTGTCGAAGATATCGTGGATACAGGTCATACACTTTTTCACGTGCTGCACCTCCTCCAGAGCCGAAGGCCGCATAAGCTCCGAACCATCGCCCTTCTCGACAAACCCTCCCGCCGCGAGGCGGATATTCGGGCCGACTGGATCGGGTTCGAGATCCCCGATGAGTTTGTCGTGGGCTATGGCATCGACTATGCCCAACGCAATCGTAACCTGCCCTATATCGGCAAGGTGAGATTTGTCACTGAGGAGCGTTAATGGCGGACCCAAGAGGATTCGAACCTCTGGCCTCTGCCTTCGGAGGGCAGCGCTCTATCCAGCTGAGCTATGGGTCCACTTTTGCGGTGGTATAGCGGGGCCAGACCGGCCCCGCAATCGTAAAATCAGCCGAAAAGCTCATGCGCCAGCTCAAGAGCTTCGACCAACACATCCACTTCTTCGCGCGTGTTATACATGGCAAAAGACGCGCGGCAGGTGGCACTTACCCCCAGATGCTCCATCAGCGGCCCGGTGCAATGCTGCCCGGCCCGCACCGCCACGCCCTTTTTGTCGAGAATGGTCGAGATGTCGTGGGCATGCGCAGCACCTTGCATGGTAAAAGAGAAAATCGCCGCCTTATCCGGTGCCGTGCCTTGCACATTGATCCAGTTGAGCCCCGCCAAACGTTCTTGCGCATAGTGGCTCAGATCATCCTCATGGGCGCTGATCGCCCCCATGCCAATGCCCATCATATACTCCAAGGCGACCCCTAGGCCAATCGTTTGGACGATGCCCGGCGTGCCCGCCTCAAACTTCATTGGCGGATCATTATAGGTCACCCCGTCGCGCGTCACCTCGCGGATCATATCGCCGCCGCCCATGAACGGGCGCATTTCGGCCATCCGCTCTTTTCGGACGAAAATCGCCCCTGATCCCGACGGCCCATAGAGCTTGTGCCCAGTGATCGCGTAAAAATCACACCCCATCTCATCAAGGTTGAGCGGCATATGCACCGCCGCTTGAGAGCCATCAACCAGCACCGGTACACCGCGCGCCCGGGCAGCATCGCAGATCGCCTTCACATCAACCTTGGTCCCCAACACATTGGAAAGATGTGTTATTGCAATCAGTTTCGTCTTGGGCGTGATCGCATCAATCACCTTTTGCGGGTCGAGAGAACCGCGCGAATCCACATCCACCCATTTCAGCGCGACGCCCTGACGCTCGCGCAGAAAGTGCCACGGCACGATGTTGGCGTGATGCTCCATGATGCTCAGGATAATCTCGTCACCGGCTTCCATGCGTGGCATCGCCCAGCCATAGGCGACCATATTGATGCCCTCGGTGGTGCCAGAGTTGAAGATGATCTGATCCTCATCGGCCACCCCCAGAAACCGCGCAACGATCCCGCGCACCGCCTCGTATTTCTCGGTGGCGAGGTTGCTTAGGTAATGCAGCCCGCGATGCACATTGGCATATTCCATCGAATACGCCCGAGTGACTGCGTCGATCACCACCTGCGGCTTTTGTGCGGATGCCCCATTATCCAAATAAACCAAGGGTTTACCGTTCACTTCTCGTGCAAGGATTGGGAAATCGGCACGAATTTTCTCGACATCGAACATCTTATGCCCCTCCCATTGCGGCCACGCCGACAAGGTTTAGCAGAATGCTTAGTCCGACCGCCATTGCGGCAATGGACAGGATGATAATTCCAAATGATTTCAGCATGTTGTCATAGCGGTGCGCCGTATCTACGAATCCTGTCAGGATATAAATCCCCCAGACCGACGACACAAAGATCAACAGGGCTGCCACCGTTGGCAAGGCCAGAACAAGCACGGCAACCGCCGCTTGCAGGATAAGGCGCAGGACCTGCAACCAGCAAATCAGCACCAGAACATCCTGCACTGCCGCCTTGCCCCCCAGCATGCCGCCGACCCAAAAGAGCGCATAGACCGTGATGACAAGCGCCCCCAACAAGAACAGGGTGAAAAGCAGCGGCGAATGAAACGCCGGCGGCATCAGCGTTGGCGCGGTCGGGTCCATCGGCGGCGCAAGGCGCAATGACACAGAATACACGATAGCATTGAGCACCGACATCAGCACCAGTGCCATCCACAGTATCTGCTGCGGCAGGCCAAACCCGATCAGCGCCCGTGCCGCCTCTCGCGGGCGAAACAAGGTTTCCAGCAACAGCGCTTTGAACTCTGCCTGCGTCATGCCCCGCCCCATTCTGCCTCGATCAACCCCGACACCCAGAACCACAGGAAAACCAGCAACCACAAAAGGCCCACCCCCTGCAATTCAAGCCCAGGCCCGACGAATCCAGCGACAAGACCATGTAACAAGATCAACGGACTAGCGGCCAGAAACGCCCAGAAGAGGGCAATCCGCGCGCCAAAGGCGGTTCCTTTGCCACGCAACACCCGTGCAATGCCATGGCTCATAAGTGCCAGTGCATAGAGGATCAACGGCGCAATAAAAATCCAAGCCAAGAGCGAGGCCCCCAGCAGCGGATTAAGCTCTTGGCCCGTCAAATGCGCCTCTCGCGCAAGGCGTGGCCATTGCGCCACAAACACCACCACACAGGCCGCAATCAGCATCACCAGCGCGCGGTCTTCACGCGGGCCCATGGCCAACAAGCGCCGCACCACCCGGCGCGGACCGCGATAGGTGGCCACAAGATCGGTCGTGACCGGCATCAGCGGCGCCTGCGCTCCAGCCAGGCAGCAAGCTGGCTGTTGATATCCTCGCGCAGGCCCTCATCCTCGATTTCCTCAACGGCTTCGGCCAGAAACGAGAGCGTCAGCAGATCGGTTGCGATCGGCCGCGGAATGCCCCGCGCCCGCAGATAATAGAGCGCATCCTCGTCAATCGCCCCCGAGGTCGAGCCATGCGAACAGGCCACGTCATCGGCATAGATTTCCAGTTCCGGCTTGGCCAGGAACTGGCTGTCCTCATCCAACAAGAGCGCTTGGCTGATCTGATAGCCATCCGTCTTTTGTGCGCCGGGTTTCACCAGGATCTTACCTTGAAACACGCCCGTCGCCCCGTTGCGCAGCACTTTTTTGAACACCTGTCGACTCTCACAGCGCTGCGCATCATGGGTCACGAAGACCGTGTCATCCTGATGGAAATCTCCATCGCCCATGGCGGCCCCTGCCACATGCGCCACCGCATCATCGCCCAACAGCTCAATCACACATTCATTGCGTGTCATCACCCCATTGGCCGTCAGGGTGAAGGATTTAAAGAGGCTCTCCGCTCCCAACCGGGCAAAGACATGGGTCGCGGCGCGCCGTTCGTGATCACGCCCCTGCGTGCGGATATGGTGAAACCGTGCGCCGTCGCCGACGTCAACTTCCATCACCTTGTTGAACCGCGCGGCGGCGGGGCCATTCTCGAGAATGGTAACTTCGGCCTCGGGATCAAGCTTGATCACATGATGCAGGATCGCATCAGAAACCTCTGATTTATGCACATAAACCAGATTGATGGGCTTGCTCGGGCGGCCCGTCACATGGATCAGAACCCCGTCCGAGGCATAGGCGGTGTTCAGAGCGGCGAGCGGACGCACCACAGGCGTTTGCCCACGTTCTTCGAGCACGCCGTAGAGATCGCGCACCCAATGGATATCGCTCTTCGCGGCCATGCTCAGCCGGTCGATACGCACCCCTTCCAGTGTCAGATCATCACTCGCCTCGGCATCGAACACGCCATCGACGAAAACCAGCTTGAGCCGATCAACCGCTGCAAAGCTATCCGGCTCATCGTCATTGAGAAACAGCGCCGCATGCGGTGCCTCGGCTTGCGCCAGGCTGTCGGGGCGAGTGAATTTCCAGTATTCATCGCGCCGATCCGGCAGGCCCATAGCCTGCAATCGCGTCAGCGCCGCCTCACGCGCGCCCGTCGCCCAAAGCCCGCCTTTGGGCAATGTCATGGCCTCCAGCCGCGCCTCAAGCGCTGTTTGCTTAGCTTGCGGCTGCGCCATCACGCGACCTCCGCCAGAATATCGGCATAGCCGTTCTGCTCGACTTCGAGAGCAAGTTCGGGCCCGCCGGTCTTGATGATGCGCCCATCATACATGATGTGCACGACATCCGGTTTGATATGGTCAAGCAACCGCTGGTAATGCGTGATCACCAGAAAGGCACGGCCCGCATCGCGCAGCGCATTCACCCCGTCCGACACCAGTTTCATTGCGTCCACGTCCAAGCCCGAATCGGTCTCGTCGAGAATGCACATCTTGGGCTCCAGCATCGCCATCTGGAGGATTTCGTTGCGCTTTTTCTCACCCCCGGAGAAACCCACATTGACCGGACGCTTCAGCATATCGGCGTCAATCTGGAGCGTCTTCGCTTTTTCCCGGACGACCTTAAGGAACTCTGCCGCGCTCATTTCCTCTTCGCCGCGCGCCTTGCGCTGCGCGTTTACGGCGGTGCGCAGAAAGGTCATGTTACCCACGCCCGGAATTTCGACCGGGTATTGAAACGCCAGAAACAGCCCCGCCGCCGCGCGCTCTTCTGGGTCCATGTCGAGCAGATCAACACCGGCCAGAGTGGCACTGCCATCCGTCACCTTATAGCCGTCGCGCCCCGAAAGGACATAGGACAACGTCGACTTGCCAGAGCCGTTGGGCCCCATGATCGCATGCACTGTGCCGGCCTCAACACTCAGGTTGACCCCTTTGAGAATGGTCTTGTCTTCTTCTTCAAGATCGACGTGCAGGTTATTGATTTCCAACATTTTCCATGATCCTTCTATATATCTTGGCGGCATCAGGGCCGCGTCATCATCTCTATGATCGTCAAGAGGTGCGCAGGGTTCACACCCTGCGGGGTCACCTCGAATTCTGCCATCCGCCCGATCATCCGCCGGGGCGCGCCGATGAAATCCTCGATCCGGTGGTAATGCTTGCGCGGGGCGTAATCGTCGAACAGAACCGTGACAGGTCGCTGAGTGCGCAGCGCCGCCGCCAGGGCACAGCCGGTACGAAACCGCCCGTCCACCAACACCACATCGGGTTGCGCGAAACCTGCCATATCCCAGATCTTGAGCGGATATTGCGCATAGGTCTTCCAACCACTCGCATCGCGCGGGAAGCCCCAATCCTTGGTCGGTCCGACATCAGACCAGATCACGTCCACCTCTGTGCCTGCCACGGGTGGATTTTGTGCAAACCAACCACGCATCATTTCGGCCCAGGCCTGATCGCTTTCGACCGAAAAGACCCGCTTGCCCTGCATCTCGGCGGCCACCACGGTCGAACCGCCAGACCCATATTCAAGGATCACCCCCGCCCGCGCATACACCTCGCGCAGATGCGCCGCTTCTGCATCGGGCAGGGTAAGAACCGGCCTGTCTATGGTGTCTGACCCAACCATATCAGTCCAGTACGACCGCTGTGCCGCTGGCCGAGACCATAAGCATCGAATCGCCCACCACCTCGTAATCGAGATCGACCCCAACCACGGCATCGGCCCCAAGCTCTGCTGCGCGCTCTTCCAACTCGCTTAACGCGACTTCACGCGCTTCGCGCAGCTTGCTTTCGTAAGAGTCAGACCGACCGCCCACCACATCGGTGATCTGCGCAAAGAAATCGCGCACGATATTGGCCCCCATGATTGCCTCACCCACGACGATGCCGCGATAATCCACTATCTTGCGGCCTTCTACACTCGGAGTTGTGGTTACAATCATCGCACTTTCCCCGAGGGTGGACGTTAGCCCACCGACCCTTCCAACGAAATCGCCACCAACTGCTGCGCTTCCATGGCAAACTCCATCGGCAGCGCCTGCAACACGTCGCGGCAGAATCCGTTGACGACAAGCGCCACCGCCTCTTCCTCGTCCATGCCACGGGCGCGGCAATAGAACATCTGATCGTCATCCACCTTGGAGGTGGTGGCCTCATGCTCGACCCGGCTCGAGTTGTTCTTGACCTCTATATAGGGCACGGTATGCGCGCCGCATTTGTCACCAATGAGCAAGCTGTCGCATTGCGTGTAATTGCGGCTGTTCTTGGCTTTGGGGTGCATGCTGACCAACCCACGATAGGTGTTCTGTGCATGGCCCGCGCTGATGCCCTTGGACACGATGCGTGACCGGGTATTCTTGCCCAGATGGATCATCTTGGTGCCGGTATCGGCCTGCTGATAGTTGTTGGCGATAGCGATGGAATAGAATTCGCCTTGGCTGTCATCGCCGCGCAGGATGCAGGACGGGTATTTCCAAGTGACGGCAGAGCCGGTTTCCACCTGCGTCCACATCACCTTGGCCCGGTCGCCCCGGCAGTCGGCGCGCTTGGTGACAAAGTTGTAGATGCCACCCTTCCCGTTCTCATCGCCCGGATACCAATTCTGCACCGTGGAATATTTCACCTCGGCGTCTTCCTCGATGATGATCTCGACCACAGCGGCGTGCAACTGGCTGGTGTCACGCTTGGGCGCGGTGCAGCCTTCAAGATAGCTGACATACGATCCCTTGTCGGCGATGATCAACGTCCGCTCGAACTGCCCCGTATTCTCGGCATTGATCCGGAAATAGGTGCTCAATTCCATCGGGCAGCGCACGCCGGGCGGCACATAGACAAAAGACCCGTCTGAAAAGACTGCCGAATTCAGCGTGGCATAGAAATTGTCACTGACCGGCACGACAGAGCCGAGGTATTTCTTGACCAGTTCAGGATGCTCGCGGATCGCCTCGGAGATGGAGCAAAAGATCACCCCGGCCTGGCGCAGTTCCTTTTGAAAGGTGGTGCCCACGGACACCGAATCAAACACCGCGTCGACCGCCACTTTGCGGCCTTCGGCGGGCGCATCCTCTGCCCCCTCAACCCCGGCAAGGATCAACTGCTCCTTGAGCGGAATACCAAGCTTTTCATAGGTTGCCAGCAGCTTGGGATCGACCTCGTCCAATGACTTGGGCTTGACCTCCATCGACTTGGGGCGCGCATAGTAATACTGCGCCTGAAAATCGATCTTGGGGTAATCGACCATCGCCCATTCGGGCTCTGTCTTGGTCAGCCAGCGGCGATAGGCTTCAAGCCGCCACTCGGTCATCCATTCCGGCTCTTCATTCTTGGAAGAGATCAGCCGCACGATGTCCTCATTCAGGCCAAGCGGCGCGTAATCCATCTCGATATCGGTATTCCAGCCGTATTTATACGCCTCGCCGACTTGACGGACCGCATCGACGGTTTCCTGGTCTACCCCGTCTTTGACCTGAACCTTGTCCACAGCAGCCATTCCCCTCTCCTTACGTCTCAGGCCAAACGGCCACGATGTTTTTGCAAGCGCTTCAGCCAACTCTCGGCAAAGCGTAAAATGTCGTCCTCGGTCGTCTGCGGCCCCAGCGATACGCGGATAGCGCTTCCCGCCATGGCCTCGTCAAACCCCATCGCGCGCAGCACCCGACTGGATTTGACCTTGCCACTGGAGCACGCACTCCCGGCAGAGATCGCAAACCCGGCAAGGTCCATCGCCATCACCTGTGTTTCGCCCTTCCATCCGGGCGTGATGAAACAACTGGTGTTCGGCAATCGCGGCGCAGCTTTCCCGACAAAAATAGTCTCATTTGAAAACTCTGCAATGGTATTTTCTAGAATGTTTCTAAGTTTTTCGATGGGGCCCCAGATACCCTCGGCCAAATCATGCCCGGCCGCCTCTGCCGCAGCCCCGAATCCGGCGATTCCAACCACATTCTCGGTGCCCGCACGGCGGCCCATTTCCTGCCCACCCCCTCGGATCTGCGCCGCAAGATCGGTGCCGCGCTTGATCACCAGCGCCCCTACCCCTTTCGGTCCGCCAAGTTTATGCGCCGAAATCAACGCCATCTCGACACCGGACCAGTTAAAGGCCAGCGGCAGCTTGCCAAAGGCCTGGGTCATATCGCTAACGGCCAGCCCATTGGGCAGCGCTTGCACCACGCCGGTTTCGGAATTGGCCAGTTGCAAGACAGCCTGCGCCGGATCCGCAACCGCAACCCGCCCGTCGGTATCAGCCGGCAAATCGGGCGTTATCCAAGACGTCAGCGCGTCATGCTCGACCGCAGCACCATGGAGGTGTCGCCCAATACAGGCGAGCGCCGCCGCTTCGGTCGCCCCAGAGGTGAAAATCACATCAGCCCCATCCGCGCCAAGCGCCGTCGCCACTTGCGCCCGCGCGCGCTCGATCAGCCCTTTGGCGGCGCGCCCCTCGGCATGCACGCTCGAGGGGTTACCGATCAGATCCATCGCGTCCAGCATGGCCTCGCGCGCTTCAACGCGCAGCGGGGCGGTTGCGTTATAATCGAGATAGACTCTCTGCATGATTGTCCGTTCTTCCAAGTGAAATACGCAGGGTCTGCGACAGCGCAGCCCTTACACAAGCCTGATCACTCGTCATCCACCACGGCAAAAAGATGCGGCACCGCCGGACAGGGTGCCAACGAATTGCCCGCCACATCGCTCAGCCGCGTTTGGTGCAAGAACACATAGACATGCGCACTCAGCCCCTCCCACAAACGGTTGGTCATAGACTGCGCCCGCGATCCGCTCGCGGCACCCGAGGCACCCGCGCCCTTGTGCAGCGCATCAATCGTCTCATCCACTGCCGCCAGAATATCCGTGACCCGGATTTCCGACGCCGGGCGCATCAGACGATAGCCCCCACCGGGCCCGCGCACCGATTTCACCAGATCTGCCCGCCGCAATTTGACGAAAAGCTGCTCCAGATACGGCAGCGAAATATCCTGCCGCCTCGAAATATCGCCAAGAGTCACCACCGATCCCGCCGGCTGCAAGGCGATATCGACCAGTGCAACCATCGCATAGCGCCCTTTTGTGCTCAGTTTCATTGGCGTCCCCCCACGCGAACAGATTGACCTTGCGCGACACAAGGCTTATCTCGCTCTGAGCCATCCTGGCCCGGATCACAATTTAGAACATTTCTAAGGTGCCCGAGCGAAGTCGTCAAGATTATCGCACTCACCCATGAAGAGGACACAGGGAACCCATGCCCGAGGTTATCTTTCCCGGCCCCGAAGGCCGGCTCGAAGGCCGCTACCACCCGCAAAAGGAAAAAGACGCGCCCATCGCGATCGTGTTGCATCCGCATCCGCAATTCGGCGGGACCATGAACAACAAGGTCGTGTATAACCTGCACTACGCCTTTTACAACATGGGCTTTACCGTGCTGCGCTTTAACTTCCGCGGGGTGGGTCGCAGCCAAGGCGAATACGATCAAGGCATCGGTGAATTGTCCGATGCAGCCTCGGCGCTTGATTACCTGCAATCCATGAACAACAATTCCAAACATTGCTGGGTCGCAGGCTTTTCCTTTGGCGCTTGGATCGGCATGCAGCTTCTGATGCGGCGGCCCGAAATCACCGGCTTCATCTCTGTGTCGCCCCCCGCCAATATGTATGATTTCAGCTTTCTGGCACCCTGCCCCGCCTCTGGCCTGATCATCAACGGCAGTCATGATCGGGTGGCCCCGCCTGCGGATACCAAGTCTTTGGTGAACAAGCTGCATGAACAGCACGGCATCACCATCACCCATCAAGAGGTCGAGGGTGCGGATCACTTCTTCAAAGAGCCGCATATGGACACGATGATCGGATCGGTCAGCACCTATGTCAAACGGCGCCTGACCGAAAATACACGCTAAGGAGCACCCCATGGGCGTGACCGAGGATTTGGCCGACGAATTGGCCCGCGACGTGATCAAGGCGGTCGAGGCGACCGGCGATGAGATGATTATCACCGATGTGCAAAAGATCCTCGGGGCCACCTCACAAACCGCCGAAGAGGCGTTCTTGACCGCTGTGCGTGTGCGCCGCGCCAATATCAAGGCGCGGGCCTATCTCGTGGAAAAGCTCAAACGCATGAAGGCCGCAAAAGAGGCCGCCGCTGGCGCTAAAAACGACAGCGGCGACGCCTGAAGCCTCAGGAGCGCAGGCGTGCGCCCTCTGGGTCGAACGGTGCCGCGTGCAGAATATGCGCGCGGTGCGGGCGACCCAGCACCATCACTTCCACCGCATCGCCCGGCATCGCCCCGCCCTTGACATAGCCAAGCGCCAAACTCATGCCGACGGAATAGCCATAAGCCCCCGAAGACACGCGCCCCACGCCCAAACCGTCCTTGAAAATAGGCTCGCCACCCGTGGCATCGGCATTGGATGCGCTTACATCCGCCTCCTCCAGATGCAAGATCACCAGCCGCTCACGGGGTTCTTGGCCGATCACCGCCTCAAGCGCGGGCTTATTGAGAAAATCCTTGTCCATCTTGCACAGCGCGGCAAGCCCCGCCTCTTGCGGCCAATATTCGGGGCTATATTCGCGGCTCCACGATCCATACCCCTTCTCGATGCGCAGGCTCATCAGCGCCCGGCTGCCCACAGGCCCGGCCCCGATCTCGCGGCCCGCTGCCAACAAGGCGGCGTAAAGCTGCGCCTGATCCTCGGCGGGACAGTGCAATTCCCAGCCAAGATCGCCGGTGAAACTGACACGGATCGCAACGCAATCGACCCCAGCCAGTTCAATCCGCGCCGAGCGCATAAAGGGGAAATCCTCTGTCGCCAATGAGGCATTGGTCAGCCGTTGCAGCATCTCGCGCGATTTAGGCCCGGCCACGTTGAACCCACAGACTGTGTCGGTCAGGCTCTCGAATGTGGTCCCTTCCGGCAACGGCACGGCATCAAAGAACCGCTTGTGATAACGCTCGGCCATGCCCGAGGAGATCACCCAGAACTCGTCTTCGGCCAGCCGCGTTACGGTGGCATCGCCCGCGATGCCGCCTCGCACGCCAATCAGCGGCGTCAGGCACGACCGCCCCACCGCCTTAGGCATCCGGTTGGCAAAGACCGCGTTCAGCCACTCCTCCGCCCCCGGCCCCTTGACCCGGTACTTGGCAAAATTCGAGATGTCGATGATACCGGCCCGCGCGCGCAGCATCTTGCATTCCTCACCCACCGGCCCCCACCAATTCTGGCGGGTAAACCCGTTGGTGTCAGTCGTGCCGGGCGCGTCCGAGAACCACAGCGGATGCTCCCAGCCATAGTTCAGGCCAAACACCGCACCCATGTCTTTTTGCATCTGATAGACGGGCCGTGTCCGCAAAGGCCGCCCCGCGCTGCGCTCTTCATTCGGAAAATGGATCGAAAAGCGATGCGCGTATTGATCGCGAACCTTGGCCTTTACGAATTCGCGATTATTGGCCCAGAGACCAAACCGCGCAACGTCCCACGCAAACATGTCATATTTCATTTCGCCGTTGATCAGCCATTCGGCGACCATCCAGCCCATGCCCGCCGACTGGCTAAAGCCGGGGATGATGCCATTACAACAGAAATACCCCTTAAGCTCGGGCACAGGCCCCAGAATCACGTTGCTGTCGGGTGACCAGATCATCGGGCCGTTGATCACCCGCTTGATCCCCGCCGTGCCCACAACAGGCACCCGGTCTATCGCGCGCAGCATGTTTTCTTCAATCCGCTCCAGATCGTCGGGAAATAGGTCATGCGCAAAATCGAGTGGCGTGCCGTCCTCGGCCCAGAACCGCATATCGCGCTCATAGGCGCCGATCAGCAGCCCCTTGCCCTCTTGGCGCAGGTAATATTCCCCGTCGCGATCCGCCACCGACGGCAAACGCCGATCCAGGCCCGCAATCTCAGCGATCATTTCGGTGACGAAATACTGGTGTTCGGTGGGTTGCAGCGGCAATTCGATGCCCGCCAGCTTGGCCACCTCACGCCCCCAAAGCCCTGCCGCGTTGATCACCCAAGGCGTATGGATATTGCCCTTGGGCGTCTCGACGATCCAAGACCCATCCGCCTGCTGCACTGTCGCCGTAACCGGGGTGAAGCGGTGGATTTCCGCACCGCGCTGCCGTGCGCCCACCGCATAGGCATTGGTCACGCCAGACGGATCAACATTGCCGCCATCGGGCTCATACATGATGCAGCGGATACCGTCGAAATTCACCAGCGGATGCAGGCGTTCTGCCTCGTCCCGGCCAATTTCATGAAAATTCATGCCGTAAAGCTTGGCCTTGGCAGCTTGCAGGCGCAACTGATGCTCGCGATTCTCGGTTTGTGCCAGATAGAGACTGCCGGGCTGGAACACGCCACAGCTTTGTCCGGTCTCTGCCTCCAACTCGTTATAGAGGTTCATCGTGTAATGTTGCAGCCGGCTGATATTGGCACTGTCGTGCAGCCCGTGGATATTCGCAGCGGCATGCCATGTGCTTCCGCTGGTCAATTCATTGCGCTCCAAAAGGACAACATCGGTCCACCCGAGCTTGGTCAGGTGGTAGAGAATCGAGCATCCGATAACGCCGCCGCCGATCACGACAGCCTGTGCATGGGTTTTCATGGGGGGTCCCTTTGGAATTTTCTGCCCATATCCTGAAGCGGTGGACCGCAATTCGATTGCCGATCCCCGACATATTCTGTCGCTGTGATGCAAGTCAGCGCCAATGAGCAAAAGATTGGCCTGCCCCCACAGGGACAGGCCGCACACCAAATAAATCGGTCAGAAGAGTCAGAGCTGCGTTACCTCAGCAAATGCCAAAGGTCTCGCTGATCACCGTGCTTCCGGCAACCTTGACCGACACTTTGACGCCGGTCGGGATGCCGAACTTGGTGCAAATGTCCAAACACGCTTCGGCAGCAGTGCCATCGGGGATGGATACGGGCAGAGGCAGGCAATGTTTGCCAAGCCCGAGTGGAAGGTTGATACAGACTTGATGGTTTGACACGCTGACAGAGATGCACTGAGCCGCGACCGCAACATGCCCACCACCCGCCGGAAGAGCGGACTGTGCGGTCAGATTCTTGGCTGCGGTATGGCCCTCATGCCTGCGGCGCGCGACGTCAAGGGCGGCATCAACTGCGCTTTGATCAAATTCATAAAAATCTTGTGCCATTTCAAAGGCCTCCTAGGTTAAATTGATGTTACCCGCACAATAACGCGAGCAATTAACTAATACTTTAAAGGGATAATCTTTTCAATGATTCTCCCTATGATTGTATTTTCACAAGATTTGTTAAAGCAATCTCTGGTGGATTCTGTGCCATACCGCGCAAAGCCCTAGGCAAATACGGCATAATCTGTCGCTAACAGACATGATCTTTCCAGCGCCACTGGCAGGCTCTGGCAAAATCTCAGGGAGTTATAAAATGAAGACCAGCACCCGTGTGGTCGTGATTGGCGGCGGTGTCGTCGGCTGTTCCGTGCTCTATCACCTGACCAAGCTGGGCTGGTCAGATGTCATGCTGTTGGAGCGTTCGGAATTAACCTCCGGCTCTACCTGGCACGCCGCGGGCGGGTTTCATACGCTGAACGGTGATACCAATATGGCGGCCCTTCAGGGCTATACCATCCGCCTTTACAAGGAGCTTGAAGAGATCACCGGCATGTCCTGCGGGCTGCATCATGTTGGCGGTGTGACGCTTGCCGACAACCGGGACCGCTTTGACATGCTTTTGGCCGAGCGGGCCAAACACCGCTACATGGGCCTCGACACCCATATCGTAACACCCGAAGAAATCGCCAAGATCGCGCCGGTGACCAATATCGAGGGGATCATCGGCGGTCTCTACGATCCGCTGGACGGGCATCTTGACCCGTCTGGAACCACCCATGCCTATGCAAAGGCTGCGCGCATGGGCGGGGCCAGCATCGAGACGCATTGCATGGTGCGTGAAACCAAACAGCGCGCCGATGGCACTTGGGATGTTGTAACCGACAAGGGCACCATCCACACCGAGCATGTGGTCAACGCGGGCGGCCTCTGGGCGCGCGAGGTGGGGGCAATGGCGGGCGTCTACCTGCCGCTGCATCCGATGGAACATCAGTACATCGTCACCGACGAAATTCCCGACATCTACAACCGCGAAACCGAACATCCGCATGTCATGGACCCCGCCGGCGAAAGCTATCTGCGCCAAGAGGGTCGCGGGCTGTGTATCGGCTTTTATGAACAGCCTTGCAGGCCATGGGCAGTTGACGGAACGCCATGGGATTTCGGCCACGAGCTCTTGCCCGACAACCTCGACAAGATCGAAGCCAGCATCGAATTCGCCTATCGTCGTTTTCCCGTTCTCGAAGACGCGGGCGTCAAATCGGTCATTCATGGCCCCTTTACCTTTGCCCCCGATGGCAACCCGCTGGTCGGCCCCATCCCCGGACTGCGCGGCTATTGGTCGGCCTGCGGCGTGATGGCGGGCTTTTCTCAGGGCGGTGGCGTCGGCCTCATGCTGGCGCAATGGATGATCCACGGCGAATGCGAACGCGACGTGACGGCGATGGATGTGGCGCGCTTTGGCGACTGGATCACGCCGGGCTACACCCGGCCCAAAGTCATTGAAAACTATCAGAAACGGTTCAGCGTCAGCTACCCGAACGAAGAACTGCCCGCCGCACGCCCTTTCCGCCAAACACCGATGTACGAGGTCTTCGACGGTATGGGCGCAGTCTGGGGCGCACAATATGGTTTGGAGGTGGTCAACTACTTTGCCAAAGCCGACGAGCCGCGCTATGAGACGCCCTCGTTCCGCCGCTCCAACGCATGGGATGCAACCGCGCGCGAGGTCAAAGCCGTCCGCGAGGCCGTGGGCATCAATGAGGTGCATAATTTCGGCAAATACCTTGTCACTGGGCCAAATGCCCGCGATTGGCTCGACCGGATCATGGCCGGGCGCATTCCCAAGCCGGGGCGGCTCTCGCTCACGCCGATGCTCTCGCCCAAGGGGCGGCTCTGGGGCGATTTCACGGTCTCTTGTCTCAATGACACGACCTTTCAACTCACCGCCTCTTATGGCGCGCAAGCTGTCCATATGCGCTGGTTCGCGCAGAACGAGGCGACAGGCGTGCGTGTTGAGAATATTTCCGACCGGCTTAACGGGTTCCAAATCGCCGGGCCAAAAGCGCGCGAGGTGCTCATGGCCTGCACCCGTGACCCGCTGGGCGAGATGCGCTTTATGGATGTGCGCCGCGCCACCGTGGGGATGGTTGACTGCCTTGTGCAGCGTGTCAGCTATACCGGCGACTTGGGTTATGAGATTTTCTGTGATCCGATGGCACAACGCGCGCTCTGGGATGTGCTTTGGTCGTCGGGGCAAAAGCACGGGATGCAGCCCTTTGGGATGCGGGCGATGATGTCACTGCGGCTGGATCGGTTCTTTGGCTCTTGGCTCAACGAGTTCTCGCCAGACTACACGCCCGGCGAGACCGGGATGGACCGGTTCATCAGCTTTACCAAGAACACCGATTTCTTTGGTCGCGCGGCGGCCGAGGCGGAGCGTGCGACAGGTGCGGCGCGTAAACTGGTGGCGTTTGAGGTCGAAGCGCTGGACGCCGATGTCAACGGATACGAACCGGTCTGGATCGACGGCGAGGTGCGTGGCTTTTGTACCTCGGGCGGCTATTCGCACCATGCGGGCAAATCCATCGCGCTCGCCCTCATTCCCGCAGATCTGGCCGAGGCGGGGCTGCAGGCCGAGATCGAAATCTTGGGCCACAAGCGGGCGGCAAAGATGCTCACCGAAGCACTCTTTGACGTGGACGGGGCGCGGATGCGCGGCTGAAATAGAAAACCGGCGCATGCTCAGGGGCAAGCGCCGGTTTTTTACGTATTTTCAGGGATATGAACGGCTAAGTTAATCTTTTGACGCGTCCGGGTCAGGTTGCCCCACCCCAAGGAACACGCGCTTGAGCGGCACGATCCAAAGGAATCCCAACCCCACGTAAATCAGCAATTCCACCCAGATCGAGGGCCGATCCATCCAGTTCACAAGGGTCACTGCCGCCACCACATAGGCAGGCAAGCCCACCAGCAACACCACCAATGACCAGCGTTTCCGGGCCTTGTAACTGAGCGGCATCGGTCCTCCTCAATCTGCGAAAGGGTCTGTCACGAGGATCGTATCCTCGCGCTCGGGTGAGGTAGATAGTAGGGCGACGGGACAGTCGATCAACTCTTCGACGCGGCGCACATATTTGATGGCCTCGGCGGGCAGATCGGCCCAACTGCGCGCGCCCTCGGTCGATTGCGACCAACCCGGCAGCTCTTCATAGATCGGCGTGCACCGCGCCTGTTGATCGGCAGCGGTCGGCAGATAATCCAACCGCGTGCCGTCCAGATCATAGCCCACGCAGATTTTCAGCGTCTCGAACCCATCAAGCACATCAAGTTTCGTGAGTGCGATGCCAGTGACGCCAGAGGTCACGCAGGTTTGCCGCACGAGACAAGCATCAAACCAGCCGCAGCGCCGCTTGCGCCCCGTCACCGTACCAAACTCATGCCCGCGCTCGCCAAGGCGTTGACCATCCGCATCGTGCAATTCGGTCGGAAACGGCCCTTCGCCCACGCGCGTGGTATAGGCCTTGACGATGCCCAACACATAGTCAATCGCCCCCGGCCCAAGGCCCACGCCGGTGGCCGCCTGACCGGCGATCACATTGGAAGAGGTCACAAACGGGTAGGTGCCAAAATCAATATCCAGAAGGGCGCCCTGCGCGCCTTCAAACAGAATCCGCTTGCCCGCGCGGCGCTGTTCATTCAGCACCTTCCACACCGGAGCGGCATAGGGCAGGATCTGCGCCGCGATGTCTTTCAGCTGAGCAATCAGGGCCTCACGATCAACCGGGGCGATGCCAAGACCGCGCCGCAACGGATCGTGATGCTGAAGCGCGCGGTCCACGCGCGCGATCAAAGTGGCCTCATCCGCCAGATCCGCCACCCGGACCGAACGACGCCCCACCTTGTCCTCATAGGCAGGCCCGATGCCGCGCCCTGTGGTGCCGATCTTGGTGCCTTTGCTGGCCGCTTCTTCGCGGGCGCGGTCCAATTCACCGTGAATCGGCAGAATGAGCGGGGTGTTTTCGGCAATCATCAGCGTCTCGGGTGTGATCGTCACGCCCTGCTCGCGGATCGACGCGATCTCTTTGACCAGATGCCAAGGGTCCAGCACCACACCATTGCCAATGACGCTCAGCTTGCCACCCCGCACCACGCCAGAGGGCAGCGCGTTGAGCTTGTAGACCTTGCCGTCGATCACAAGAGTATGGCCCGCATTATGGCCACCCTGAAAGCGCGCGATCACATCGGCGCGTTCACTCAGCCAATCGACGATCTTGCCTTTTCCCTCGTCCCCCCACTGGGCCCCGACGACGACGACATTTGCCATGATTTACCCCTCGGCATTTGGTCCAAACCGCGCGCCGGTATAACGGGGGGATGCGCCGGGTGAAACATCTAATTCACCACAGCCCCCCGAGACGCCGTTACATTCCCCGATTTGGCACGCCAGAGCCGATTGCCGGGTTGCGGGCGGGCGCGGAATTGCATAGATAGCGGCAGATCGAGACATAAGCACAGGCCCCCTGATCCATGGAAAATGTCGTTCTGACCGTCCATCTTCTTCTTGCGCTCGCCCTTATCGGCGTGGTGCTGCTGCAACGCTCCGAGGGCGGCGGGCTTGGCATGGGTGGCGGTGGTGGCGGGGCCATGACAGGCCGCGCGGCGGCCACGGCCCTGGGCAAGATGACATGGATTCTCGCGGCGGCATTCATCGTGACCTCGATCACGCTGACCATCATCGCGGCGCAAAATGCCGCTGGGGTCTCGGTTCTGGACCGTCTGACCGATCAGCCGCCCGCGGCAGAGACGACCACGCCCGCGCTTCCCGATGTTGACGCATTGATGCCACCGCCTGCAGGCGATACGGCACCTTTGACACCGACAGCGGACTGACACAATTCTTTGAGGGCACGACGGGATTACGCAACATCATCTAGCGGTTGGCTTGCGTAATCCTAGCGAATCCTGTAGAGGTTAAATCCCGTGGCAGGGTGGTCTTTTGGGCCATCTCTGGGTTTTTTGACCGACCATAAAAAACACGAGATCACGGGGGCCTCAGCGCATGGCACGATATATTTTCATCACCGGCGGCGTTGTGTCTTCGCTCGGCAAAGGGCTTGCTTCGGCCGCACTTGGGGCGCTGTTGCAAGCGCGCGGGTTCTCAGTACGGCTCCGCAAACTTGATCCCTATCTCAATGTCGATCCCGGCACGATGTCGCCTTTTGAGCATGGCGAAGTCTTCGTGACCGATGATGGTGCCGAAACCGATCTTGATCTTGGCCATTACGAACGGTTCACCGGCGTGCCAGCACGGATTTCTGACTCGGTCAGTTCCGGGCGCATCTATTCCAATGTGCTGGAAAAGGAACGCCGCGGCGATTACCTCGGCAAAACCATTCAGGTGGTGCCGCATGTCACCAATGAAATCAAAGACTTCCTGAGCATTGGTGAGGATGAGGTTGATTTCATGCTCTGCGAAATCGGCGGTACTGTCGGCGATATCGAGGGGTTGCCCTTCTTCGAGGCGATCCGCCAGTTCAGCCATGACCGCCCGCGCGGACAGTGCATTTTCATGCATCTAACCCTCCTGCCCTATCTTGCCGCCAGTGGCGAGTTAAAGACCAAACCGACGCAACACAGCGTCAAGGAATTGCAGAGCATCGGCATCGCGCCTGATATCCTTGTCTGTCGCTCGGAACAGCCGATCCCGGACAAGGAACGCGAAAAGATTGCGCTGTTTTGCAATGTCCGCAAAGAACATGTCGTCGCGGCCTATGATCTCAAATCCATTTATGAGGCCCCGCTGGCATATCACCGCGAAGGGCTGGATCAGGCCGTGCTCGATGTGTTTCAAATCAGCCCCGCCCCCAAACCCGACCTGACAGTCTGGCTTGATGTGGTGGACCGCATCCAAAACACCGACGGGGCGGTCAATATCGCCATTGTCGGCAAATATGTGCAGCTTGAGGATGCCTATAAGTCGATCAAAGAGGCGCTGATCCATGGTGGCATGGCCAACCGGGTCAAGGTCAACGTGGAATGGGTCGATGCCGAGATTTTCGAGCGGGAAGACCCCGCCGCCCACCTTGAGGGGTTTCACGCCATTCTTGTGCCCGGCGGCTTTGGCGAACGTGGCACCGAGGGCAAGATCAAGGCAGCAGAATTCGCCCGCACCCGCAAGATCCCCTATCTCGGCATTTGCCTTGGCATGCAGATGGCGGTGATTGAGGCCGCGCGCAATGTGGCCGGCATGAAGGACGCCGGATCAGAAGAGTTCGATCATGAGGCTGGCAAGCGCCGGTTCGAGCCGGTCGTCTACCACCTCAAGGAATGGGTGCAGGGCAACGAGAAGGTTCAGCGCAAGGTCAGCGATGACAAGGGCGGCACCATGCGTCTTGGGGCCTATGATGCCGTGCTCAAGGACGGCACGCGGGTTGCGGCGATCTATGGCACCACCGCGATTGATGAGCGTCACCGCCACCGCTATGAGGTGGACACCAAGTATCGCGAGAAGCTCGAAGGCTGCGGCCTGACGTTTTCGGGGATGTCGCCCGATGGCCGCCTGCCCGAGATTGTGGAATCGTCAGATCACCCGTGGTTCATCGGCGTGCAATATCACCCCGAACTGAAATCCAAGCCTTTCGCGCCGCATCCGCTCTTTGCGGATTTCGTGCGCGCGGCGCTTGCAACCTCGCGTCTGGTCTAAGACGCGCGCCTCAGCCCTTAACGGGAAAAAGGAAACAGCGGTCGCGCCGGATCATCAGCCAGAGCGCCTTGCCCGGTCTGGGCAGGAACACGTTGGGCACGGTGGCCTTGAGTAGTGACCCGTCGTGATCCATACGAAACTCGACCAGGCTCTCGGACCCCATGAAGCGCGCGCGCTCGACCACACCGCGCGCGGGCGTGCCATCCTGTGGGGTTGGATTGGGGCCGCGCCCGTGCCGGTCAAAGTCGATCTTGATGTGCTGTGGCCGGATCACAATCTCGACTTCGCTGCCCTCATAGGCCCCCGGCGAGAGAAACTGACCAAACGGGGTATCAACCAGCGAGCCGCGCACCCGCCCCCGGATCACATTGACCTCTGAGAAAAACGCCATGGCGCTGCGATCCACGGGGGCGTTGTAGACGTTATAGGGCGCACCCTGCTGCACGATCCGCCCATCGCGCATCAGCGCAATCTCATCAGCCATGCGCATCGCCTCTTCGGGCTCATGCGTCACCAATAGCACCGCCGTATCCTGTTCGCGCAGAATTTCCAGCGTCTCGTCGCGGATACCGTCGCGCAGGCGGTTATCAAGACCGGAAAAAGGCTCGTCCATCAGCATGATACCGGGACGGGGTGCCAATGCTCGCGCAAGGGCAACGCGCTGCTGCTCGCCCCCGGAAAGTTCATGGGGATAGGCGTTAAGATATCGCGAAAGCCCAACCCGATCGAGCAATTCCTCGATGCGACGTTGCTTGGCGGCCTTATCCCCGCTCAGGCCAAAGCCGACATTCCGCGCCACGCTCAGATGGGGGAACAGCGCGAAATCCTGAAACATCAGACCGATATGACGCCGCTCGGGGGGCACGCGATAGACCGTGTCACAGACCAGCGAGCCATCCACCCATATCTCGCCCGAATCCTGCATCTCGACCCCTGCGATCATCCGCAGCGTCGTCGATTTGCCACATCCAGACGGCCCCAGCAGGCAGGTCACATGCCCCGGCATCACCCGCAAGGAGACGTTATTGACCACATGCCGACCGTCGTAGCGGCGCATCAGGTTCTTGATTTCCAGCCGGGGAATTGGGGTCTGCACCGGGGCCTCTTGGTCTATCCGATCAATTCTATCGGGTTTTGTCCGCTGGAAATATCAACCCCTCGCCACCTGTGCAAGCCATATGGCGGCCGTCCGTTGACAGCCCGGCACAGAGCTGTTTGGTTACAACGATCTTTCACCCTCAGGAGTTGCTCCCCATGCGGATTTTGACCGGCGCTTTGGTTGCGCTTTGCCTTGCCATACCTGCGCATGCACAGGATGAGCGCGCCGCCCGTGTCGCTATTGCCAAGGACTATATCGACGCCACCGTGACCGACGCGGACATCGAGGAATTTATTCGCCGCCTCTGGCAGCCTATGATCCAGCAAATAGCGGCCAACGGTCAGCGACTGTCAGAAGAGCAGCTTGCCGAGATCGACAAACTTTTTCTCGATCACCTGACACAGCCCCTGACCGATGTGATGCGCAAGCAAGATGAGGTCATGGCCGACCTCATGACATTAGAGGAGTTGACCGCCCTGCGTGATTTCTACACCTCCGAGCACGGCGGCGCAGTCATGCGCAAGATGCCGCAATTGGCACAAATTCAGCAGCCGATGATTTCAGCCACGCTTCAAGACGCAATGCCAGATATCATGCCCAAGATCGAAGCGATCACCACGCCTCAATAACTCTGCGCTTCAGGCTTTGGGCAGGTCCATCATAGCAGTGAACTCGGCCTCTGCGGCGAGTTCACCCTCAACCTCTGCAATCCCCGAGAATTTCCAGACCTTGCCCCCCGGCTTGCCCCGCGTCGTGTGCAGCTTCATTTCAAGCACATCGCCCGGCACCACCATGCGTCGAAACTTGGCGCTGTCGATGGCCATGAAATAGACCAGCATATTGCGATCCTGCATCTCAAGCGCGGTGCCCACCATTACGGCAGCCGTCTGCGCCATGGCCTCGATGATGGTGACGCCGGGCATGATCGGCTTGCCGGGAAAATGCCCTTGGAAATGCGGCTCGTTCATGGTCACGTTCTTGATCCCACGCGCCGATTGATAACCGTCAATGTCGACCACCTTATCCACCAGCAAAAACGGATAACGATGCGGGATGATCCGCTGAATCAGATGAATATCTGCGGATTTGAGGGACTCGGTCATGGGTTGTCCTTTCACGTGCCGTGCCCCGCGTGCGTAGCAATCCGCAGGACTATGGGCAAGATGACTTGCGTTACCTAATCGTTCGTGGGTGCGGGTTGGCTTGGCGTCTGATCGCTGGGCACCGTCGCATCTGGCACCAGCGGCCCAACACCGATCTGTTCATTGATCCGCAGCACTGCCAAGTCCGTGACATCTGCTGCGCCGCTGTGCAACAACACCGCGCGCGCATCAATCATCACCATTGCATTGGCCTCGGTCAGCAGGTCCGACAGCACCGGCTGCACGACACGCATGAACTGAATCGGGATCAATTCGCGCCGCCGTTCCAATTCCCGAGAGCGCCGCTCGCTCTCAAGACGCAGCTCTTCGACCCTCTGGTCAAATGCATCGGCCATGTCCCGGAACGCATTGGGTGCCGTGGTCGCGCGCAACGCGGTCAGCCTCTGCTCTTCCGCTTCCAGCTCCTGCGCGATCGTTTCATTATAGGCGATCAGCCGGTCCCGCTCGGCCTGAATGTCTTGTTGCAAACGCTTGCCATATTCGGACTCGAGCAGCATGCGTTCGGGGTCGATCACCAAAACATCGCTCTGGATGACGCCGATCTGCTGCGCATAGAGAGGAAAGGCCGCGCCAAGAGTGACCCCAAGGCACAGGCCCAACCGGGCAAGCGCCGCACGCATGATCAGAATTCCGTGCGAACGGTCAGATCAAAGGTCTGCTCGATATCGCCCGGTTCCTTTTCGAGGGCCTTGGAAAAGTTCATCCGGATCGGACCAAATGGCGACGACCAGAACAAGGAAACACCAATCACGTGGCGCGCCTTGAACCCTGTCGACGACAGTGTATTGCCCGGCGCAACCGATCCCCGGTTTCCAATACCCCAGATTGAGCCGATATCGTAAAAAGCACCGCCCGTGATGCCATATTCATCCGGCAGACCAAGTGGGAACTCTGCTTCAAACTTGAGGGCTGCGAAAAAATCACCGCCCAAAAGCTCGTTACCTTCGATCGGTCCCATGCCGTTCGGCTCAAACCCGCGAATGACCTGAGATCCAAAACGATTGAGGAACCGGCTATCCCTGCTTCCAGAGAAGTTGAGCGCGCCCCCTTCAAGGATTGCGCGAAGCGTCACATCCTCGTTCAAGACCGTGGTCTGTCCCACAAGCCGCGCCGTGGTTTTGATGAAATCGTTATCCCCACCAAGTCCAGCGAATTCCTGACCAAAGGACAAAAGCACACCGGCATTGGGGTTTAGCCCACCGGCCCGCGTGTCAAAGCTGAAATTATAGCCCACGGAACTGGTCCATAGCCCGCCTTGCGCGATCTCGTTCTGAAGAATGCCGGACGTGCCCTGATAGTCGGTCATATCCTCGTAGCTGGTATTGTAATAGACATTCAGGCGCGTGTTCTCGCCAGTCGGAAACGTCAGACTGGGCCGGAACGTTCCGATTGCCGTATCAAAAAGACTGTTGTCGCTTTCGGTTTCCCGGAAAGAGAAATCGAGACCAAGCGCCACGTCCCGCCCAAGAAAGGCCGGTTCAACAAAGCCCAAGTTGTAGTTGATGTTGTCAGCCGTCGCGAGAATCTGAGCCGTCAGTTGCTGACCGCGCCCGATGAAATTGCGCTCGGAAAAGCCAAGCGAAACGCCAAGACCCGAGTTGGTCGAGAAACTCGCCCCGACCGAAACGGTGCCGGTTGTGGTTTCCTCGACATCTGTTTCGATCACAACCTGATCGGGGCGTGATCCCTCGCGGGCGTTCACGTCGACGTCCTCGAAATAGCCCAAAGCCCGGATACGGTCCGCAGCCTGTTGGATCGAGCGCGGGTTAAAGGGATCACCCTCGGCCTGATCAAATTGGCGCCGGATCACGCGGTCAAGCGTGGTGGTGTTGCCTTCAATGTCGATCCGCTCGACAAATACGCGCGGACCGCGTTGGATCACGAATTCAACATCCAGCGTCAAATCCCGGTCGTTGCGCGTGATCCGTGGCTCGACGCGCATGAAATCGACACCATTCTTGAGCGCCAAACGCTCCATCCGGGCGATGGAGCTTTCGACCAGCGTCGGTGAATAGACCACTCCGGGTTTGATCTTGAGTGTGTCGCCATAGATTTCGGCCTCGACACCGTTAATTTCGCTAACGGTGGTGATTTCCCCAAACCGGAACTGTTGGCCTTCTTGAATGTTGAAGGTAACGAAATAGGCATCCCGCTCGCGCGCAAGCTCGGCATTGGTGCCGGTGACGCGAAAATCGACAAACCCGCGCGAATTGTAGAAATCGCTCAGAACCTGCCGATCAAAATTAACGCGGTCCTCGACGAATGTATCCCGTTCGATCAGGGCGCGCAGAAGGCCTGTCTGCTTGCTTTCAACCACACGACGCAGGCGCGTGTCGGAAAAGGCCTTGTTGCCAACAAAACCGATGCGCTGAACCTCGATCTTGCGTCCTTCAAAGATTTCAAACACCAGATCGACGCGATTGTCGCTCCGGCGGATCACTTTGGGTGTCACCCGCGCAGCGATGCGGCCGTTCTGGCTATAGGCCTCAGAGATAACGCCAGCGTCCCGCTCGGCCTGTGTCGGGCTGAACACCTGACGCGATTTGCTCTGGATGAACCCGGCAAGGTCTTCATCCTTGATCTTGTCGTTACCCTCAAACGCGATCTGGTTGATCGTCGGAAACTCGACCACGCGGATCAAAAGATTGCTGCCCTGCGGCACCAGCTCCACATCTTCAAAAAGACCCGATCCAAGGATTTTTTGGTACGCGTCGTTCAGCTGCCCCGCCGAGACGGTCTCGTTGCGCGCAATGCCCGCATAGGACAGAATCGTTCCGGTTTCGATCCGTTGGTTTCCTTCAATCGCCACAGAAGAAAAGCGATAGGATTGCGCATCGGCCCGCTGGCCCGTTCCAAGCAGAAAAACAACAAAGAAGAGCGCGAAGATGCCACCTGCGCCTATCCGCGCCGCAAGAAAAAGGTTGCGGCCCTTTGGCCGATCCACGTCGCGATTATTCATTGCTCAAACCCAGTCAGACATCCCATTGAGGATGTCAGTAACCCGTCTGTCTGGCCTTGTCAAAATGCGAGTGCGGGCCGCGCAACCTCACAGCTCATAGGGTGCCGATATAGGCCGCCGCCAAGAGTGCCGCCCCAAGGGTCGCCACATAGAGCAGGAAATCCGCGTTCACATGCAAAAGCACGCGTGCCCCGCGATAGCCATTTCTGATCTGTTGCATGTCATGCCCCGGTATCGAAAGTTTCAGAGTCGGCACGAAAGTGACACAGCCGTTCGGCAACAACATGCCCAGAATGTGGCAAATTTCTGACAAGCGGCCCTTAAAAGGTCCGCCCTTAGATATCTTGCGCCCTTGCCATGCCCCGGCTGACCATGAACTGTCGAAGCCGCGTCAAACCTTCCTCGATATCCGCCGTGGCACGGGCATAGGAAAACCGCAGCGTTCCCGCCCCGCGCAAGGGATCAAAATCAAGCCCCGGCGTGACCGCAACCCCTGCGTGTTCCAGAATTTCGGCAGCAAAGGCACGGCTGTCTTGGGTCAGATGGCTGACATCGGCATAGACGTAAAACGCGCCATCGGGCGGCGCGATACGGTCAAACCCTGCCTTGGGCAGCCCCTCCAGCATTAGCGCCCGGTTGCGCCGGTAAACGGCCATATTGGCCTCCAACTCCTCGGAACAGTCCATCGCCGCAAGGGCCGCCACCTGACTGACATGGGGCGGACAGATAAAGAGGTTCTGCGCCAGCCGTTCGATGACGCGCACATGATCTTCGGGCACCACCATCCAGCCAATCCGCCAGCCCGTCATCGAAAAATACTTTGAGAAAGAATTGATCACATAACAATCGTCAGTGATTTCCAGCGCTGAGACCGCACGACGCTCATACTCGATGCCGTGATAAATCTCGTCACTTATAAATGCTGCGCCCTGCCCCTCTGCCGCCGCAATCAACCCGCCAAGCGCCGCGCGGTCCAGCATCGTACCCGAAGGATTCGCCGGGCTGGCAACCAAGAGCCCCTGCAAATCCTGTCCCTGCAAATCGCCCGGCACCGGCTGCAGGCGGTTTTCCGCCGCCGTCTCGATATCCACCGGCACAAGATCAAGCGCGCGCAGGATCTGGCGATAGCTGGGATAGCCCGGCGCGCCGATCCCCACACGGTCGCCCGCGTCAAAAAGCGCTGTAAAGGCCAGAATGAAGGCCCCGGACGAACCGGGCGTAATCACCACACGTTCCGGGTTCAAATCGAGATTATACCAATCGCCATAAAGCTGCGCGATCCGCGCCCGAAGCGCTGGCAGGCCAAGCGCCACGGTATAGCCCATGGGCTCTGTCGCCATGGTTCGGGCCAACGCCGCGCGCGCACCCTCTGGCGCGGATGTGCCGGGTTGCCCCACTTCCATGTGGACAATGTCACGTCCCGCAGCTTCGGCGCGGCGGGCGGCCTCCATCACATCCATCACGATGAAGGGATCAATTTGGCTCCGGGTTGAGTTCCGCATTGGTTTTCTCCTAGACTGACCCCACATGTGACCCGTCTCACTGGAAAAGGCCGCCAAGGTCAATGCTGCTTCTCCGTCTTGCCCTTCTCTCGCTTCTCCTGTCGCTGGCGCTGCCGGCGCGTGCCGTCACGCTCTTGCGCGACCCAGACATCGAACAGGCTTTGCGCGCGCTGGCCGCGCCAGTGCTCCAGGCGGCGGGGCTTAGCCCCGCGCGGGTGGATATCCTCGTGATTGACGATTCGAGCATGAATGCGTTTGTCATTGATGCCGACAGCATCTTTATCCATTCCGGCTTGATCCTTCGGATGGATACACCGGCCATGCTGCAATCTGTGATCGCGCATGAGGCCGCGCATATCGCCAATGGCCACCTGATGCGCCGCCCGATCAATGCCCGCAACGCCCGCACAGCAGCAGCGCTCGGAACGGCCCTTGCGGCGGTCGCTGGGGCCGCGGCGGGCAGTGGAGAGTTTGCGGTAGGGGCCGCTGCCGGGCTTCAAGGTGCGGCACTACGCAGCTTCTTTTCCCACACCCGCGCCGAAGAAAATGCCGCTGACGCCAGCGGCATGCGCTTTCTCATGGCCGCAGGAATTGACCTGCGCGGGGCGGTCCAGGTGATGGAGCTTTTTAACGGCCAAGAGGCGCTCTCGGTGAACCGACAGGATGCCTATGCCCGCACCCACCCCTTGTCGCGCGACCGGTTCCGCCGGATCACCCAATTGGCCGAAGCACAGGGCCGCACCGTCGCCCCCGATCCCGAGGCAACCTATTGGTTCGCCCGGGCCAAAAGCAAACTTTCCGCATTTCAACGCTCTCCCAAATGGACCCTGACCCGCGCCGGGGAATTTGGCTATCCTGACATAAAGCTGATGCGCCAGGCCATCGCCTATCACCGGCAGGCAGATTTGCGCCGCGCGCTGGCCGCGATTGACGGGGCTGTGGCTCTGCGGCCCAACGATCCCTATTTGCACGAATTGCGCGGTCAGATCCTCATGGAAAGCCGCCAGATCAAGCCCGCCGTTGCCGCCTATGCCCGCGCGGCCAACCTTGCCCCCAACAATGCGCTTATCCTTGGCTCTTATGGGCGCGCCCTCTTGGCCGACAATCAGACGCAAAAAGCCGTGCAATTTCTCGAAACCGCACGAAGCCGCGATGGCCGTGATATCCGCATCCTGCGTGATCTGGCGCAGGCCAACGCCAAGCTGGGCAACAATGGCATGGCCTCAGTGCTGACCGCTGAACGATATGCCATCGCGGGGCGGCTCAAAGATGCTAAGATACACGCCGAACGCGCCTCCAACCTCTTGCCCCGTGGTTCCGCCGCATGGCAAAGAGCACAGGATGTACTGTTCGCTGCAGAAGCCGAAGAAAAACGGAGAAAATGATCCTGATGCCACGTATGATCCTATCCGCCGCCAGCCTTGGCCTCTGCTTTGCCTTCGCACAGCCTGCCGCAGCTCTCGACCTTGAGAGCCTGAGCGACGCAGACCGCACGCTTTTGCGCGCTGAAATTCGCGAATACCTGCTGGCAAACCCCGAAGTGATCATGGAAGCAGTTGCCGTGCTGGAACAGCGCGAGGCCAAAGGTCAGGCCGAGGCCGATAGCGATCTGGTCAAGGTCAATGCCGAGGCGCTGTTCAATGATCCCAACTCTTGGGTCGGCGGCAATCTGGACGGCGATCTGACCCTTGTGGAATTCATGGACTATCGCTGCAGCTATTGCCGCCGCGCCCATGAAGACGTGAAGGGTCTGTTGGCCGCCGATGGCAACATCCGCTTTATCATCAAGGAATTCCCGATCCTGGGTGAAGAATCGGTTATGGCCTCGCGCTTTGCCATTGCCACGCGTCAGGTCGCAGGCGATGAGGCCTATGCATCTGTGCATGACGCCCTGATGGCATATTCGGGCAGCATGAGCGAAACGGGCTTTACCCGTCTGGCCGATTCACTCGGTCTTGATGCTCCGGCGATCATCGCCGAAATGAACAGTGACGCGGTGACCCAAGTGATCGCCGCCAATCACGCCCTTGGCCAACGGATGCAGATCAGCGGCACGCCCTCTTTCGTGATGGGCGATCAGATGCTGCGTGGGTATCTGCCACAGGACGCCATGCAGCGCATTGCCGACGAGATTCGCGCGCAATAACCATGCTGCGACGTTCCCTTTGGGCGGCCCTTGTTCTTGGGGCCGCTGGACCTGCATGGGCGCAGGACCTTCCGGATCAGTCACGCCCCCTCTTGGGCGCAGCGATCCGTGACGTCTTGATCGAAACACACTCGCTGCTTGCCCCTTTACGAGAGCCTATTCCGCTGACGGCCGCCGATCTTTATGGCGACGAGTCCGCGCGCGATCTGAACCTGCTCAAACGCGCTGCGCCGCGCCTCTTTGCACCTGATCTGCCCGGTTTCGGCCCCAAGGGTGCCACCGCCGCACTTGCGTTCTTTACGCAGGCGGATTGCGCCGATTGCGCCAGCGCCGAGGCCGAGTTGCGAGCGCTTTCAGACCGGCTTGGCCTGCGCATCAACACGTTCGATATGGCCAACGACATGGCCTTTGCCACCGAACTCGGTCTTGATATGGCACCCTCTTATGTCCTGCCGGATATGCTGCTGCGCGGGGCCATGCCCGCTATCGTGCTAGAAAAATACCTCACCCCATAAACAGGAAAGGCGCGCCACCGGGGCGCGCCTTTGGTCTCTTGCAAGGCAGATACAGCTTAGTTGACCAGCGTCGCTGCCGCGGCCTGTGCCATGGCCTCAATCCCGAACATATTGACGATACCAAGCAGCATCACCGCCGCTGATCCCATCAGGAACAGCCATTGCACCGCCGAACGGCCGGTTTGCAGCCCCGCGCCCTCTTCGCCAAAATACATGTAGAACACGATCCGCAGATAGTAAAAGGCACCAATCACCGAGGCGATAACGCCGGCAATCGCCAACCACGCCAACCCGCCCTCATAGGCGGCGCGCAGCACGTAGAGCTTGCCGAAAAAGCCCAAAAGCGGTGGCACACCGGCAAGGCTGAACAAAAGGATCAGCATGGCAAGTGCCCGGCCCGGCTCTGCACGCGAATACATCGCAAGGCTGCGAATATCCGTCACCGGTTGGCCATCCCGCTCCATCGAAAGGATAAATGCAAAGGTGCCGACGTTCATCGTGACATAGATCGCCATATAGATCAGCATCGCCTGCACGCCAAAGACCGTGCCTGCCGCCAGACCCATCAGCGCATAGCCCATATGTGCAATCGACGAATAGGCCATCAGACGCTTGATATCGGTCTGGCCAATCGCCGCAAAGGCCCCAAGGAACATCGACAGCAGTGCCAGAAGCGCCAGCACCTGCTGCCAATCCGCGACCACACCTCCGAATGCATCATGGACCACACGGGCAAATAGCCCCATTGCCGCCATCTTGGGGGCGGTGGCGAAGAATGCGGTAATAGGTGTCGGCGCGCCCTCATAGACATCCGGGGTCCACATATGGAACGGAACCGCCGAAATCTTGAACGCAAGACCCGAAATAACGAACACCAGACCGATCAAAAGGCCCACGGGCGCCTGACCTTCAGCCGCCGCAATGATCCCGGAAAACAGCGTCGTGCCCGCATAGCCATAGGTCAGCGACGCGCCATAGAGCAAGAGACCCGACGACAACGCGCCCAAAACGAAATACTTAAGGCCCGCTTCGGTTGATTTGGCGCTGTCCCGACGCAGCGACGCCACGACATAAAGCGACAGGGATTGCAATTCGAGGCCCATATAAAGCGCCATAAGATCGCCCGCGCTGACCATGACCATCATGCCAACCACAGCAAGCGCCACCAAGAGCGGATACTCAAACCGCAGGATACCGCGCCGCTGCATGTAATCCTGCCCCAGCACCAGCACCGCCGCTGCCGACAACAGGATCGTAACCTTGGCAAAGCGCGCAAAGCCATCGTCGTTGAACATTCCGCCAAAGGCCGTACGAGTGCCCTCGCCCGACGCACCGATCCAGATCGCCAACAAGGCAAACAGCCCCGCCGTCACCCAGACCAACATGCCCGCCATGCGGTCTTGCCCGGTATAGGCCACGCCCAACAGCGCCAAGATCGCATAGACCGAGAGCACGATCTCGGGCAGGATTATGGTTAGATCAGCCTGCATGTCTCAGGGCCTCCGGTTCAATGCGAGGTTTCGGCAAGTTGCGTCGTGGTCTGCGCCATCGCCTGTGCCGTCTCAACGTTGGAAATCAGCGCCTCAACCGAGGGGCCGGTGATATCGGTCACAAGCCGGGGATAGACCCCAAGCAACAACGTCATCACCACCAGCGGCGCAAAAATTGCCCGCTCGCGTTTGGTCATATCGGTGATCGTGCGCAGGCTCTCCTTGATCAGGTCGCCCATCACCACCCGGCGATACAGCCAGAGCGCATAGGCCGCCGACAGGATCACACCCGATGTGGCCACCGCCGCAACCCAAGTATTGACCTGAAACACACCCACAAGCGTCAAGAATTCACCCACAAAGCCAGAGGTGCCCGGAAGGCCCACATTCGCCATGGTGAAGAACATGAAGATCAGCGCATACGCGGGCATCCGGTTCACCAGACCGCCATAGGCGTCAATCTCGCGCGTGTGCATCCGGTCATAAATCACGCCGACGCAAAGAAAGAGCGCGCCCGAGATAAAGCCGTGGCTCAGCATCTGGAAAATCGCCCCATCCACGCCCTGCTGATTGGCCGCGAAAATCCCCATAGTCACGTAACCCATATGCGCCACTGACGAATAGGCGATCAGCTTTTTCATGTCGGACTGCGCCAGCGCCACCAGCGAGGTATAGACAATGGCAATGGCACTCATCCACAGCACCAGTGGCGTCAGAACCTCCGACCCGATCGGGAACATCGGTAGGCTAAAGCGCAAGAACCCATAGCCGCCCATCTTCAAGAGGATGGCCGCCAGCACAACCGACCCGGCTGTCGGCGCCTGCACGTGGGCATCCGGCAACCAGGTATGCACCGGCCACATCGGCATCTTGACCGCAAAGCTGGCAAAGAACGCCAGGAACATCAGCGTCTGCATCCCGCCGATCACCTGAACCCCGAGGATCGAGAATGTCTCGCTCTCGAATTCATGCTTGAGCAAGGCCGCGATATCCGTGGTGCCCGCATCCGAGAACATCGCCACCATCGCCACCAACATCAGCACAGAGCCAAGGAAGGTGTAGAGGAAGAACTTGAACGAGGCGTAAATCCGTTCCTTGCCGCCCCAGATCCCGATGATCAGGAACATCGGGATCAGCCCCGCCTCAAAGAAGAGGTAAAAGAGCACCAGATCCAGCGCCATGAACACGCCCAGCATGAGCGTTTCCAAAAGCAAGAAGGCGATCATGTATTCTTTGACGCGCGTGGTCACACCCCAGGACGCCGCGATAGTCAGAGGCATCATGAAGGTTGTCAGCATCACGAACAGAACACTGATCCCGTCCACGCCCATCTTGTATTTCAGGCCCAAAAGCCACTCGCGCTCTTCAACGAACTGAAACCCGGTATTGGAGGCGTCGAAATCAAACAGGATAAACAGCGACACGACAAATGTCAGCGTGGTGGCAATCAACGCCACCCATTTGGCATTGCGCTGTGCCGCCTCATCCGAACCACGCAGGAACACCGCAAGAATGGCCGCCGCGACCGCCGGGATGAAGGTCACAATGGAAAGCAGGTTGTCCATCAGTTGGCTCCCCCGAAGATCGTCATCCACGTCACCAGAACCGCGATCCCGATCACCATGGCAAAGGCATAGGTAAAGATGTAGCCGGATTGCGCCCGACCGGCGAGGCGGGTGAACCATGGGATGATCCCCATTGCCACGCCATTGATCGACCCGTCGATCACATCGCCATCGCCGCGCTTCCACAACAGATGGCCAAGCGCCTTAGAGGGCCGCACGAAGAGAAAATCAAAGATCTCGTCGAAATACCACTTGTTGAGCAGAAAGAGGTAGAGCGGGCGATTTGTCTCGGCGACACGGCGTGGCATCGCCGGATCCCAGATATAGAACCAGACTGCCATCAGGAACCCGGTCAGCATCGCAACAAAGGGGCTGACCTTGACCCATTTCGGGGCATGGTGCGCGTCATCCATCACGGTATTGTCGGGATGCATGAAGATGGCCCCCTGTGGTGCCTCACCCTGACCTATGGCCGGGGCATGCGCCTCTGCCGTTTCCTCCGCGTGATCCGCAGCACCCTCTGTGCCATGCCCCTCAGACGCCTCAGCATGATGCGCCGGGATGCCAAAGAACTTGTTCACACTCTCATGGCTGCCAAAGAAACTGTTGAACCAGATCATCCCGGCAAAGACCGCGCCAAGCGCCAGCACCCCCAGGGGCACCAGCATGACCATCGGGCTTTCATGGGCGTGCTCATGTGTGTGCTTGTCGCCCCGCGCCTCGCCAAAGAACGTCAGGAACATCAGACGCCAGCTATAGAATGACGTGAACAGCGCCGCGATCACCAGCATCCAGAACGCATAGCCGCCGTCCGTGCCCGCCCACGCGCTCTCGATCACCGCATCCTTGCTGAGGAACCCGGCAAAGCCGATATGTGTCAGGGGAATACCCACACCGGTAATGGCCAGCGTGCCGATCATCATCGCCCAGAACGTATAGGGCAACTTCTTGCGCAGACCGCCATAGTTGCGCATGTCCTGTTCGTGATGCATCCCGTGGATCACGGACCCCGCCCCAAGGAACAGCATCGCCTTGAAGAACGCATGCGTGAAAAGGTGGAACATCGCCACCGAATAGACGCCCAGACCAGCCGCCACAAACATATAGCCAAGCTGAGAGCAGGTCGAATATGCGATCACGCGCTTGATGTCATTCTGCACCAGACCCACGGTTGCCGCGAAAAACGCGGTGGTGGCCCCAAGGAAGACGACAAAGGTCATAGCTTCCGGCGCGTATTCCATCAGCGGCGACATGCGGCACACAAGGAACACCCCCGCCGTCACCATCGTCGCCGCGTGAATAAGGGCCGACACCGGAGTCGGGCCTTCCATCGCGTCCGGCAACCAGGTGTGCAGGAACAGCTGCGCAGATTTACCCATCGCGCCGATGAACAGCAAAACGGCAATCAGATTGGCCGCATTCCACTCTGTCCACAGGAACGTCAATTGCGTCTCTGCCAGCATGGGCGCTGCGGCAAAGATATCATCGAACTTGATCGAGTCCGTCAGGAAGTAAATCGCCATGATCCCAAGGGCAAAGCCGAAATCACCTACCCGGTTGACCACAAACGCCTTGATCGCCGCGGCATTGGCGCTCGGCTTGCGAAAGTAAAAGCCGATGAGCAGGTAAGAGGCAACGCCCACACCCTCCCAGCCAAAGAACATCTGAAGCAGGTTGTCCGACGTGACCAGCATCAGCATCGCGAATGTAAAGAACGACAGATACGCAAAAAAACGGGGCCGATAGCTCTCGTTTTCGCGGAAATTCTCGTCATGCGCCATGTAGCCCATGGAATACAGATGCACGAGCGCCGAGACGGTGGTGATCACGATCAACATGATCGCGGTCAGCCGGTCCATCCGAATGGCCCAAGCCGTATCCAGCGTGCCCGATTGCACCCAATCAAGCAGATGCACCTGATGCATGACCCCGTCATGCCCCAGAAACACGATCCAGCTCAGGATACAGGACAGAAACAGCAGGCCCGTCGTCAGCCATTGTGCGCCCTTGTCACCCAGGATGCGCCAGCCAAAACCCGCAAGGAGCGCGCCCACGAGAGGCGCGAAGAGGAGAATGGTTTCCATGGCTTCAGCCTTTCATCACATTGGCGTCTTCGACAGCAATCGTGCCGCGATTGCGGAAGAAACAAACGAGGATCGCAAGGCCAATCGCGGCCTCTGCGGCGGCAACGGTCAACACGAAAAGCGTGAACACCTGCCCCACCATATCGCCCAGATGCGACGAAAACGCCACAAGGTTGATATTCACCGAAAGCAGCATAAGTTCGATAGACATCAACAGGATGATGACATTCTTGCGGTTCAGGAAAAGGCCAAAGATACCGATGACGAACAGCGCTGCCGCCACCGTCAGATAATGTTCAAGTCCGATCATCGTTTCACCCTCTGACCCTCAATCTTCTTCTTTTCATGATGCGCAGGATGAAAAATCCCAGCACCATCTTTACACTCCAGATCGCGGCCAACCCCGCCAGCCCGAGGGCTGACACCGCATGATGCAGCAGATCCGCCATTACAGCCCCTGCCCCGGTTTCACATCCCGCAGTTCCATGGCTTTGGCCGGATCACGGTACATCTGCGCCAGCACATCCTGCCGTTTGACATCCGTGCGATGCCGCAGCGTAAGCACAATCGCCCCGATCATCGCCACCAACAGGATCAGACCCGAAAGCTGGAACAGGATGAAATAGGTATCATAGAGCAAGAGGCCCAAAGCGGCGGTGTTCTCAACCCCTTCGGGTGTCACCGCGCGGCGCGCCGCCTCGGCCCCATCCGCCATTTCCCAATTGCCGAACGCCAGCCCGAATTGCATGAGCAGGATCACCCCGATCAGCAGTGCCAAGGGCATGTATTTCGCCATTTCCGCCTTCAACTCGGCGAAATCGACGTCAAGCATCATCACCACGAACAAGAACAGCACCGCGACCGCGCCCACGTAGACGATAATGAGCAGCATCGCCACGAACTCTGCCCCCAAAAGCACGAAAAGCCCCGCAGCGCTGATGAACGACAGGATCAGCCAGAGCACCGAATGCACCGGGTTGCGGCTGATCACGGTCATCAACCCGCCGGTCAGCAGCGACACCGCAAAGAGATAAAAGGCCATGGCCGCAAACGTCATTTGTCTTTTCCTTCTTTATCGCCCTGGTCCATGACCTCGCGGGCGAAATCCATGGCGCGCGTCATCGAGGGGATGCCGGCGAACATCGCCATCTGCGCAATGGTCTCGGCAATCTCGTCACGGGTTGCCCCGGCCTCCAGCGCATGGCGCACGGTCATGCGGATTTGCGTGTCACTCTGCGCCCCCAGCATCGTCAGCCCGGCAAGGGTCAAGAGCAGGCGCGTCTTGGCATCCAGCCCCTCCTTGTTCAACCCCTTGCCAAAGCTCATTTCCATGAAATCCTTGGGCATGGTTGGCCACAGCGTTTCGAACCCTTTGGGCGAAAAGGATTCAAGCGCCGGATTGAGCGCCTTGGCCATTTCCTGAGCCTGACGCATCATCATCTCGAAGGGGTTGCTGGGATCGCTCATCGGTAGGGTGCATCCATCTCTAGGTTGCGGGCAATCTCGGCCTCCCAACGGTCGCCGTTCGCCAAGAGCCGCGCCTTGTCATAGAACAACTCTTCGCGGGTCTCGGTGGCAAACTCGAAATTCGGCCCTTCGACGATAGCATCAACCGGGCAGGCCTCTTGGCAGAAACCGCAATAGATGCATTTCGTCATGTCGATGTCATAGCGCGTGGTCCGGCGGCTGCCGTCGTCGCGCGGCTCTGCATCAATGGTGATGGCCTGTGCGGGGCAAATGGCCTCGCACAGCTTGCACGCGATACAGCGCTCTTCCCCATTGGGATAACGGCGCAACGCATGCTCTCCGCGAAAGCGCGGCGACAGAGGCCCCTTTTCATGCGGATAGTTGAGCGTGGCCTTGGGCGCGAAAAAGTATTTCAGCCCCAGTTTGAACCCTTTGAAGAAGTCGGAGAGCAGGAAATACCCCGCCGCACGGCCGTAATCTATCTTGGTCATGGATCAGCCTCCAATCGCCCAGCGGGCCCAAAAACCGCCCAGCACTTCGAATTTCGCAAGAAACGCCACGATCACCACCCAGCCCAAGGACATGGGCAGGAACACTTTCCAACCGATCCGCATAAGCTGATCGTAGCGGTAGCGCGGCGTGATCGCCTTGACCATGGCGAAGAGGAAGAAGAAAAACGCCATCTTGCCAATCATCCACAGCACGCCATCCGGCAGGCCCGGAATGGGCGACAGCCAGCCGCCGAAAAACAGCAGGCTCATCAATGCGCACATCAGGAAAATCGCGATATATTCCCCCGCCATGAACAAAAGGAACGGCGTCGAGGAATATTCCACCTGATAGCCAGCCACCAGCTCGGATTCCGCCTCAGGCAGGTCGAACGGCGGGCGGTTGGTCTCGGCCAATGCGCTGATAAAGAACAGGAACACCATCGGCAAATGCGGCAGCCAATACCAGCCAAAGAACCCATAGGCCGTATCCTGTGCGCCCACGATGGCACTGAAGTTGAGCGATCCGGTCGAAATGATCACACCAATGATGATCAAGCCCAGCGACACCTCATAGGAAATCATCTGCGCAGCAGAGCGCAAAGAGCCGAGGAATGGGTATTTGGAGTTTGACGCCCAGCCCCCCATGATCACGCCATAAACCTCAAGCGAGGACACCGCGAAAACAAAGAGCACCGCCACGTTGATATCCGACAGCACCCAGCCTTCGTTCATCGGAATAACGGCCCAAGCCAGCACCGCCAGAACGAAACTCGTCATCGGGGCCAGCATGAACACGGCCTTGTCGGCCCCCGCCGGAACCACGACCTCTTTGACCACGTATTTCAGCGCATCCGCCACCGTCTGCAACAGGCCCCAGGTGCCCACGACGTTCGGACCCCGGCGCATCTGCACGGCGGCCCAGATCTTGCGGTCGCCATAGACAAGGAACAAGAGCGAGACCATGACAAAGCCCACCACCGCAAGGCATTGTGCCAGGATGATCACGAAGGTTCCCAGCGGGGTTGTAAAGAATTCAGCCATCAGGTCCTCACACCATCGGTATTCCGTTTTCCGCACAATTGGCGGCGACGACTTCGGCGTCGATTGTCAGTAGTCCTCGGGGCAGCGCCGCCGAGATCGTATAAACCGCATCGCCCTGCCAGATGCCAGCCTCTTCCGAGACGCTTGTGCGCAGGTGGCGCGCAAAGCCGTAGCCCCGGATCAGCGCATATTGCGCAGCGGCGCATTCGGCATAGCGTTCCACGTCCAGTGGATCGCGCGCGCCACGCATGGACACGTGGAAATTCACCAGATCCCCATCCAAGAGCCGCGTCTCGATCCCCTGATAGTCAGGCGCAAAGGGCACAGGGGATGCACTCTCTGCGCAGCCCGCCAGCCCAAGCGCCACAGGCGATATGAGGGCCATGACCATCCTCACTCTGCCGCCATCGGTTGCGTGCCACGCGCCTTGGCATTGGCACTCAATTCCGCCATCAGCTCGCTCGCGCGGGCAATCGGGTTGGTCAGATAGAAATCCGCAATCGCCAACCGGAAATCAGCCTTGCCAAGCGCGGCTGTTTCCAGCGGTTGCCAGTCATTCGCGGGCACCTGATCCACCTTCTTGAGATGCGGCACCGCCTTGACCAGCGCCTGACGCAACTGCGCGATGCTGTCATAGGGCAGAACCGCGCCCAATTCGCCACTCAGCGCCCGAAGAATGGCCCAGTTTTCCTTGGCGTCACCGGGGGCAAAACCGGCGCGCAACGCCAATTGCGGGCGGCCTTCGGTATTGACGAACAGCCCCTGCTCCTCGGTATAGGCAGCGCCAGGCAGGATCACATCGGCGCGATGCGCGCCGCGATCACCATGGCTGCCCTGATAGATCACGAACGGCCCCGCCGCGATATCAACCTCATCCGCCCCAAGGTTATAGATCACATCGGCCCCGTCGATTGCGGCCTCTAGCCCACCCTCGGTCACAGCGCCCACATCCATCGCACCCACACGCCCGGCCGCAGTATGCAGCACCAGCATCCGGCCAGACAGCGCCATAGCCGCAGCCAGCACCGCCGCGCCATCGGCCTCGCGCAGTGCGCCCATGCCGACGATGACAATCGTATCCTCAGGCACGCTCAGCCCGCCAAGCGCGGCACGATCCGTGCCCGCATGGGTGTAGTCATAGGTAAGATCAACCTTGGGGCCAACCAGCGTGATATTGGCCCCCTTGATCCACGCCTTGCGCAGACGCGCATTCAGCACCGGCGCTTCAACCCGAGGATCGGTGCCAATCAGCACCACATTCTTGGCCGTATCAAGATCCTCGATACGGACATTCCCAACATAGCCGCTGCGATTGCCTGCAGGCAGACGGGCACTGTCAGTGCGGCATTCCACATGGCCACCCTGCCCCTCGATCAACGCCTTGAGCGCAAAGGCGGCCTCGACCGGCACAAGATCGCCGACCAGACCGGCCAGTTTCTTGGCCCCCTTGATGGCGCCTGCCACCTTGGCCAAGGCCTCAGCCCATGTGGCCACCCGCAGCTTGCCATTCTCCCGGATATAGGGCCGGTCCAGGCGCTGACGCCGCAACCCGTCCCAGACAAACCGTGTCTTGTCGGAAATCCATTCCTCGTTCACGCCGTCATGATTGCGCGGCAGGATGCGCATCACCTCGCGCCCCTTGCAATCAACGCGGATATTGCTGCCAAGCGCGTCCATCACGTCGATGGTCTCGGTCTTGGTCAATTCCCACGGGCGCGCGGTAAAGGCATAAGGCTTGCTTACAAGCGCCCCCACCGGACAAAGGTCGATGATATTGCCCTGCAAATTGCTATCGAGCGTTTGACCCAGATAGCTGGTGATCTCGGCATCTTCACCGCGTCCGGTCTGGCCCATCTGCATAATGCCGGCCACCTCAGAGGTGAAGCGCACACAGCGCGTGCAAGAGATGCAGCGCGTCATATGGGTCTCGACCAGCGGGCCAAGATCAAGATCCTCGCTCGCCCGCTTGGGCTCGCGGTAGCGGCTGAAATCAACGCCATAGGCCATGGCCTGATCCTGCAAGTCGCACTCGCCGCCCTGATCGCAGATCGGGCAATCCAGCGGGTGGTTGATCAGCAGAAACTCCATCACCCCCTCGCGGGCCTTCTTGACCATGGGGCTGTTGGTCTTGACCACCGGCGGCGTGCCATCCGGGCCGGGCCGCAGATCCTTGACCTGCATGGCACAGCTTGCGGCCGGTTTCGGCGGCCCACCCACGACCTCGACCAGACACATCCGGCAATTCCCAGCAATCGACAGACGCTCGTGATAGCAAAAACGCGGCACTTCGACCCCGGCCTGTTCACAAGCCTGAATGAGGGTCATTGCGCCCTCGACCTCGATCTCTTGATCGTCGATGATGATCTTGCGTAGGTCAGCCATGGTATCTCACTTTGCTTTCAGAAACTTGCCGATCGGGCTCTGTTTCGCGATTTCTGCTCGGCCAAGGTCGCACAGACTCGGGCCGTCATTGGGCATCGCCCCCATCGACCGGATATAGTCGTCACTGCGCCCGCGTATCTTTCTCTTCTCGGCTTTGTCCGAGATATAGGCGTCAATCTCGGCCTCGGTGTAACCGCGCGACTGCGCCTCGGCTTTGAGCGCGCGCATATAAGAAATCGCGGTCATAACCCGTGGCGAGATATCACCACAGCGTTTGCGGATTTCATCGGCGACCGCCATGTAAAACAGGCCCTGATTGATATCGGCCTCTTGCGCCAGCGATTCGGCACGCACAGCGGCCACGCCGCTCGAAACACCCAGACCAAGGCTCAGGACAAAAGACAGGATCATACGCATCAGATCATTCCTTTCATATCAGTGCAGGCGCAGGCCATCACGGCACGCCCATCTGCATCGCAGATGGGTCCGATGCCGCCTGCTATGCAATAGCAAGCGTGGCAAACCCCTGATATGAAACGGTTTATGACCATATGATACAGCGTCCCCTCACCGATACCGTATCCCCGGAACGCGCATAGACAGGCCCTTCTGCACCCGCAGGAACGCCAACCCATTCAATCTCGGACGTGCCGAAATTATCCAGACAATAGCGCGTCGCCTCATAAAGCGCCGCTTGCTGTGCGCCTTCGACCCCGCGACCGGCCCGCCGCACAAAGGCGGTGAAATTGCGTCGGTCTTCCTTTTCGGCCCGCGCCTTGCCGGGGTAATAGTTGCCGTTGAACAGCACACGCTCTTCGCGCTGGGCACAGCCGACAAGCATAGCCAACGCGATCACAAACAGCCCGCCCCGGCGGTATTTCTGCAGCACGCTCATTCCGCCGCCACTGCGCTGACGCGACCGGTGCGTTTGGCCTTGATCCGGTCCTCGATCTCGTCGCGGAAGTTGCGGATAAGGCCCTGAATGGGCCACGCCGCCGCATCGCCTAGCGCGCAGATTGTGTGGCCCTCAACCTGCTTGGTCACGTCAAGCAGCATGTCGATTTCCTCGACCTCCGCCTCGCCCCGAACCAGACGATCCATCACCCGCATCATCCAGCCGGTGCCCTCCCGGCAGGGCGTGCACTGTCCACAGCTTTCATGCTTGTAGAATTTCGAGAGCCGCCAGATCGCCTTGATCATGTCGGTTGATTTATCCATCACGATCACCGCTGCGGTGCCAAGGCCCGACCGCTGCTCGCGCAGGTAATCAAAATCCATGATCGCCTCGCGCATGAATTCGCCGCGAATGCAGGGCACAGACGACCCGCCGGGAATAACCGCCTTGAGGTTGTCCCAACCGCCGCGAATGCCGCCGCAATGTTTCTCGATCAATTCCTCGAACGTGATCGACATGGCCTCTTCAACCACGCAGGGGTTATTCACATGTCCCGAAATCGCAAAAAGCTTGGTGCCCGAATTGTTGGGTCGGCCAAAGCCTGAAAACCACTCTGGCCCGCGCCGCAGGATGGTGGGCACCACCGCAATCGATTCCACATTGTTCACCGTCGTCGGGCAACCATAAAGACCAGCCCCCGCCGGGAACGGCGGCTTCATCCGGGGCATCCCCTTCTTGCCCTCAAGGCTTTCGAGCAGGGCCGTTTCCTCGCCACAGATATAGGCACCCGCGCCATGATGCAGGTAGATGTCGAAATCCCAGCCGGATTTGCAGGCGTTCTTGCCCACCAGACCGGCGGCATAGGCCTCATCAATCGCGGTCTGGAGCGCCTCTTTCTCGCGGATATATTCGCCGCGAATATAGATATAGCAGGCATGCGCATTCATCGCGAAGGACGCGATCAGACAGCCTTCGATCAGCGTATGGGGATCATGGCGCATGATCTCGCGGTCTTTGCAGGTGCCCGGCTCGGATTCATCCGCATTCACCACCAGATAGGATGGCCGCCCGTCGCTTTCCTTGGGCATGAACGACCATTTAAGGCCCGTGGGAAAGCCCGCGCCGCCGCGCCCGCGCAACCCGCTGGCCTTCATCTGGTTCACGATCCAGTCACGCCCGTTCTGCAATATCTTGGCCGTGCCATCCCAATGCCCACGCGCCAAGGCCCCCTTGAGGCTGCGATCGTGCATCCCGTAGAGATTGGTAAAGATACGGTCCTGGTCCTTGAGCATTCCGCTACCCCTGATTATCCCGGCGCAAGCGCCAGATTTGATAAGTCACCACCAACGCCCAGATAAAGGCGGCGATGGCGGCCAGATCGAACAGAAAGACGAACCGGATCGGCCATCCCATCTGCGCGCCCAGCCATTGCGCCGCCATCCAGATCAGCATGGTCGCCGCAATCACCACACCCACGGTGCGGCCCTTGCGTGCCATTTGCCTGTCTCTGTCTTGCCCGCGCATCGCTTGCATCATTCCTCGTAAACGCCGCCATGTGCGACGCGATTGGAAAACTCTGTCTCGCCTCCTGCGGCGAGGATCTTGGCCTGTTCGACCCAATTGTCCCGGCTAACCCGGCCCTTGAACCCTTTAAGGTTCTGATCGACCCACGCAACCTCTGCTGCAGACCAGCCCGCGATCTGGTCAAAGTGATAAAAGCCCAGTTCGTGACACAGCACTTCAAGTTTGGGCCCTACGCCCTTGATCTGCTTGAGATCATCCGCCGCACCATCACGCGGGGCCGCAAGCGCCGCAGGCTTCGTGCCCTCTGCATCTGCCTCTGCTTCCACCTCAACCGGTGCCGCCGCCACACTCACAGACGCCGATTGCGCCGGTGAGGCCACCGGAGAGGCGGCAGGTGCTGGGGCCTCCTCCTCGACATCCGGCGCCTTGTAGCCGGTAATCCCCGTCATATCCCGCAACGTCGCCTCGACATCCCGCACCTCGATCCCGCGATCCCCAGCGTTATAGCCGGTGCAGACCAGACCGGTGATGACCAGACCAAAGAACACCGCAAAGGCCAGCCCCAACAAAAGCGCAGCAAAGAACCCAACCGCACCGGATGTGGACCAGATCACCAGAACCCCAGACAAGAGCGCGAGGCCCCAGCTTATGATCTGGCAAGTGCTCAGTTTCGACGTATCAGACATGACAGTTACCCCCTGTTGTGTTCAGCCAGGCGTATTCAGTAGACGCCACCTTTCTTGGCCCGGGCAGAGAACTCCGTCTCCTTGCCGTCAGCCAACAATCTTGCCTGCTCAACCCAGTTGTCCCGGCTGACCCGCCCCTTGAAACCCTCAAGGTTCTGATCGACCCAACTGATCTCTTCCTCCGTCCATTTTGCGATCTGGTCAAAGTGGTAAAAACCCATGCTGTGCAAAAGCTGCTCCAGCTTGGGGCCGACACCTTTGATCATCTTCAGATCATCCGCGCCACTCTTGCGCGGTGCGCTCAGCACTTTGGGCTTTTTGCCCGGCGTGGGCTCGGCCCCGGCCTTCACGGGCTTGGCCGCCGGTTCAACCGCTGGCTTCGCCGTCGGTGTGGCCTGTGCCTCGGCCTTCGTGGCTCCGGTGGCATCCGCAGGCGTGGCAGGGGAAACCTTGGTCACAATGGCAACAGGCTCTGCGTTCTGCTTGACGGCTGATGGCGCGGGCTTGTGCATCGCGCCCTTGTCACGCCAGGGTGTCAACAGCGGCACCTCAGTCCCATCAATCCGCTTGACCGTATCGCCAATATCAACCGCCGCTTGCACGCTGGCATTATACTGTGCGCGGCCACTGTCAAAATCCTTGAGGCTGGTCAGCCCCGATTTCGGCTCGGCGGCATAGCGGCCATTCTGCGGCCCCGGCACAGGCACCTTGCCTGCCGCCAATTCGTCGATAATCTCGGCAAAGCGGGCGGCGGTCAGATCCTCGTAATAATCCTTGCCGATCTGGGCCATGGGCGCATTGGCACAGGCCCCAAGGCATTCCACCTCTTCCCAGGAAAACTTGCCATCCGCCGACAGATCAAACGCCTTGGGCGCTATTTTGTCTTTGCATACGGCAATCAGATCCTCGGCACCGCAGATCATACAGGTGGTGGTGCCGCAAATCTGGAAATGTGCCACGCTGCCCACGGGCTGCAACTGGAACATGAAATAGAACGTCGCCACCTCAAGGGCGCGGATGTAATCCATCGCCAGCATGTCAGCCACATGCTCGATTGCCGGACGGCTCAGCCAGCCCTCCTGCTCCTGCGCGCGCCACAAAAGCGGGATGATCGCGCTGGCCTGACGACCCTCGGGATATTTGCTGATCTGCCCCTCGGCCCAGGCCTGATTGGCGGGGCTAAAGGCAAAACTCTCGGGCTGTTGATGATAGAGACGACGTAGCATTCTCAGGCACAGGCTCCTGTAGTCAGTTTCACGCCCCCATCAGGCAGCCGAACGGCTCCGCCCGAGGACAGTTTATAGGCGGTGATGTCAAGCAGTTGCTGCCGCTCCAACCCGGTCTGGATTTCAGCAGCCAGATAGTCTGGCTCGGTCACAAGGCGGCAGCCCAAGGATTTTGCGGCCGCATCATAACGGGCAATACCCTCTGCGCCCACACCCTCTGGCGGCAGGGCACATCCGGCCAGAACTCCAAACGCGGCCAGTGCCGCAAGACGCACCATGATCATAGGGCACACACCTCTTGTGAAATCGAGACGAAGGTATCGTTGGTGTTCGTCACCACCTCCCCCTCTTGGAAAATCCTGCCGATGACCAGATGCAGCCCCGTGTCGACCAACCCGGCCTCTGGTACCCTCTTGCTGGGCTGAGAGGGCGATAGCTGACCGGCACGCGCGCCACGCGCACCCGCGAAATCAGCGACCGGCGCGCAAACCGTCAGCGTATCAAAACCGCTCATGATCCCTGCCCAATCGCCAAAACCGTTACACCGAACACGATCAAAGCTGCGATTCCCGCGCCGATGTGTTTGCTCACCGCCTGCCCCGCACGGGCGTAGATCCAGGAATCATGAAACGCCATATAGGCGAACGCCGCGAAAAGAAGCGCGATCACCTTTAAATCCCCGTACACAGTCGCCCCGACCGCCAGCACCAGCATTGCCACATAGCGATTGGCCATCACCTGCGGCAGTTGCTCGGCGCGATGGCTTGTTGCCACCATGCCTGCCACCGGGTCGCGCAGGAACAGGGCTGCCAACGCCCCCGTCACCAGCACTCCCGCGCCCGAAAGCGCTATGGCAAGGCTCGCCCAGCTCATTACCGGTCGATCTCCCCAAAGACGACGTCCATCGTCCCGATGATCGCCGCCACATCGGCCAGTTGATGCCCTTTGGCGACATGATCCATCGCCTGCAAATGCAAGAAGCCCGGCGCGCGCAGCTTGGCGCGGTAGGGGCGGTTGGTGCCATCCGCGACCAGATACACGCCAAACTCACCCTTGGGGGCCTCGACAGCGGCATAAACCTCGCCCTCAGGCACACGGAAGCCTTCGGTATAGAGCTTGAAGTGGTGAATAAGCGCTTCCATCGAGCGCTTCATCTCAGCGCGCGCAGGCGGGGTGATCTTGCCCCGCGCCAGAATATCGCCCTGCCCCTCGGGCGCGCGCAATTTGGCAATCGCCTGATGGATGATCCGCAGGGATTGGCGCATTTCTTCCATCCGGCACAGATAGCGATCATAGCAGTCGCCATTCTTGCCCACCGGAATGAGGAAATCGAACTCGTCATAGCACTCATAGGGCTGCGCGCGGCGCAAATCCCACGCCATGCCAGACCCGCGCACCATCACACCGCTAAAGCCCCAATCAAGCGCCTCTTGCTGGCTGATAATGCCAATATCAGCATTGCGCTGCTTGAAGATGCGGTTTTCGGTCAAAAGCCCGTCGATATCATCCAGCACGCGGGGGAATTCATTGGCCCAGGTCTCGATATCGTCGATCAACGCCGGCGGCAGATCCTGATGCACGCCACCGGGGCGAAAATAGGCCGCGTGCAAACGCGCGCCGCAGGCCCGCTCATAGAACACCATCAGCTTTTCGCGCTCTTCAAAGCCCCAGAGCGGCGGCGTCAGCGCGCCCACATCCATCGCCTGCGTGGTGACGTTCAACAGGTGATTAAGAACGCGCCCAATCTCGCAATACAGCACCCGAATAAGGCTTGCCCGGCGCGGCACCTCGACCCCTGTCAGCTTTTCGATGGCCAGACACCAGGCATGTTCCTGATTCATCGGCGCCACATAATCCAGCCGGTCAAAATAAGGCAGGTTTTGCAGATAGGTGCGGCTCTCCATCAGCTTTTCGGTGCCGCGATGCAGCAGGCCGATATGCGGATCACAGCGCTCCACCAACTCGCCGTCCAGCTCCAGCACCAGACGCAAAACGCCATGTGCTGCAGGGTGTTGCGGGCCAAAGTTGATGTTGAAATTGCGGATCTTCTGCTCGCCGGTCAGGGCGTCATCGAAACCTTTGCTGCCGTCCATCACTTCGCCCCCTTCTCATCACCGGGCAGGATGTATTCGGCACCCTCCCACGGGCTCATGAAATCGAACTGCCGGTATTCCTGCACCAGGCTCACAGGCTCATAAACCACGCGCTTTTGCACCTCGTCATAGCGCACTTCGGTATAGCCCGTAGTCGGGAAATCCTTGCGCAGCGGATGCCCGCGAAACCCGTAATCGGTCAGGATACGCCGCAAATCCGGGTGGCCAGAAAAGAGGATCCCAAACATATCAAACACTTCGCGCTCGAACCAATTGGCCGCCGGATAGGCCTCGGTGATCGAGGGCACCATATCTTCATCACGCACAGCCACGCGCAAACGGATGCGGTGGTTCTGATACATGCTGAGGAAATGATAGACGACATCGAACCGCTTGGCCCGGTCGGGGTAATCCACCGCCGTAATATCCACCAGCGTGGAAAAGGCACAGTTCTGGTCGGTTTTCAGAAACTCCGCCAACCCATCAATATGGTTCAGCGCCACATCCACCGTCAATTCGCCAAAGGCGACATCCCAGCCCAGCACACAATCGCCGCGCTTATGCTCGATATAGCCGCCAAGTTCCTTGAGTGTTGCGCTCATCTGACAATTGTCCCCGTGCGGCGAATCTTGCGTTGCAATTGCAGGATACCGTAAACCAGCGCCTCGGCGGTCGGCGGGCAACCCGGCACATAGATATCAACCGGCACGATGCGGTCGCAGCCGCGCACAACGCTATAGCTGTAGTGGTAATAGCCGCCGCCATTGGCACAGGAACCCATCGAGATCACATACCGCGGCTCGGGCATCTGGTCATAGACCTTGCGCAGCGCCGGGGCCATCTTGTTGGTCAGCGTTCCCGCCACGATCATTACATCCGATTGACGTGGGCTGGCGCGCGGCGCAAAGCCAAAGCGCTCCACATCATAGCGCGGCATGGCAGTGTGCATCATCTCGACCGCGCAGCAGGCCAGACCAAAGGTCATCCAGTGCAACGACCCTGTGCGCGCCCAATTGATGATATCCTCGGTCGAGGTCAGCAGAAAACCTTTGTCCTGCAACTCGGCATTAAGCGCTTGCGTTGCAACCTCGCGATCCGGCCCTGCGGTATGGGCACCCGTCATCACTGCCATTCCATCGCTCCTTTGCGCCATTCATAGGCAAACCCGGCTGTCAGCACGGCCAGAAATACCATCATCGACCAGAACGCCGTCATGCTCAGATCCTGAAACGCGACAGCCCATGGAAACAGCAGCGCAATTTCGAGGTCAAAAATGATGAACAGGATCGACACGAGGTAGAATCGCACGTCGAACTTCATCCGCGCATCGTCAAAGGCGTTAAAGCCGCATTCATACGCGCTGACCTTTTCGGGATCGGGGTTGCGCACGGCCAGAACAACGGCGGCGAGGATCAGAACAAGGCCCAATCCAATGGCAACGGCCAGGAAAACGAGGATGGGAAGGTATTCCCTCAGCATCTCTTCCACGAGGTGGCTCCTTTCATGCGCATGGATCGGCGCATCAAGATGGCTGCATGACTACGCCGGGTTTAAACCCGCCCCGGTCAGGGGTCAACCGAGCGCGCGCAGGTTTGCCCCCCCCAAACGCCGGAATTTCGCGTTTTGCATGCGACGGTATGCCGAATAAGCCCAGAAAACCCCGCAGAACAGCGTTTTCACATGCCGGAACGCGGCAAATCCGCGCGACTCAGCCCTGCCAGTGCGGTTTGCGTCGCTCGAAAAAAGCCCCGATGCCTTCGCGTGCCTCCGCCCCTTCCCAGCAGTCCGTCAGCGCGCTGATCGTCATGGCAATCGTATCCTCGTCTATGCGCGGACCAAGCGCGCGCACCAACGCCTTGGCCTGCCCAACAGCACCCGGCGCGCAGTCAAGATAGGGCGCCACTTCCGCCTCAACAGCGGCCTCTAGGTCCGCTTCGGGCACCGCCCGCGCCAATAGGCCAAGCTGCACCGCCTCGGCGGCATCGAACCGGCGGCCAGACATGAAAACGCGCCGCGCGCGGGCCGCCCCCATCCGCGCCACCACATAAGGGCCAATCGTGGCCGGGATCAGCCCAAGACGCGTCTCGGTCAGCGCCATCAGCGCGTGATCCGCCCCAATCGCCACATCGCAAACGCTCATCAGGCCGATACCTCCGCCAAAGGCATTCCCCTGCACCCGGCCAATCAATGGCTTGGGCATCGAATCGAGCGCGCGCAGCATCTGCGCAAGCTTGGCGGCCTCACGCCCGCGCTGCACCGGTTCGGCGTCGAACTGATCGCGCATCCAGCCCAGATCGCCCCCTGCGCAAAATGTCTTGCCGCGCGCCGCCAGAACAACAACCCGCACGCCGTCATCCGCACCCAGTGCTTCGGCGGCCTCATGCAATTCCGCAATCATCTGCGCCGACAGGGCATTATGCTTGTCTTCCCGCGCCAGCGTAAGGGTTGCCACCCCCCGCGCGTCTCTTTCAATGCTGATCGTCTCGCTCATCGCCATCCCCTTGTCACGAGCCTTGCCCCGCACCGCGCATCGCCCGCGCCATATCTGCCGCCCGCGCCAACACACCCGCATCCAGCCCCGTCTCATACCCAAGCGCCGCAAGCCGCGCATGAACGGCTTCAGTGGCCACATTTCCCGCCGCACCCGGCGCATAGGGACACCCCCCAAGACCGCCCACAGCCGCATCGAACACCCGCACCCCCTGCGCCAAGGCCACCTCGATATTCTCAAGGGCGCGGCCCGACGTATCGTGGAAATGCCCCGCCAAACGCTCCACCGGCACCACCTCGGCAACCGCCGCCAGCATCGCGGCAACCGCCTCGGGGCTGCCGCGCCCGATGGTGTCGCCAAGGCTGATCTCGTAACACCCCATCGCCCACAGCGCCTCGGCCACCCGCGCCACTTCGGACGGGGCCACCGGCCCGTCATAGGGGCACTCGACCACACAAGAGACATAGCCCCGCACCCGCAGCCCTTCGGCCCCCGCCGCCGCCATTACCGGCGCGAACCGCGCAAGGCTTTCGTCAATCGTGGCGTTGATATTAGCACGCGAGAACCCCTCTGACGCAGAACCAAAGATCGCCACCTCATCTGCCCCGGCCTCCAGCGCATCGTGAAGCCCGCGCATATTCGGTGCAAGCGCTGCATAGCGCACCCCCGGCGCGCGCCGAATACCACGCAGCACCTCGCCCGAATCCGCCATCTGCGGCACCCATTTGGGGCTGACGAAACTTGCCACTTCGATCCGCGCAAAGCCCGCATCGCTTAGACAATCCACCAGCGCGATCTTGTCTCGCGTGGGAATGTGCCGCGCCTCGTTCTGCAACCCGTCTCGCGGACCAACTTCGAAAATCTCGACACGCGCGCCCATCATGCCCCCTCCGGCACCGGATAAAACTCTTGGGTATAGAGATCCTGCACCCCGTCCCGCGCCTTGGCCCGCACATAGGCAGGCCGCGCGCGCAATCGTGCCCAATAGGCCATAAGGCGCGGATACGCGTCCAGATCAACGTAATATCGCGCCAATTCAAACCCATAGGCAAACATCACATCCGCCGCCGAAAAGCCGGAAGGCAACAGATACTCCCCCTCCATCCGCGCCTCCATCGCCGCAAGGCTGGCGCGCAGGCGGGCATTCAGCAGCTTGACCACCACCGGCGCGGGCTGCGCGGGCGGGCGCAAAAAGACCTGATTGAGATTAAGGTTTTCCAAAAGACACCCCACCGTTTCGGCATAGCCGAAAATCTCCAGACACCGCGCCCGTTCCGCACTCCCTAGCGCAGGCATCAAGCCAGCCTCTGGATAGGTCTCGCACAAAAGCTGCACAATCGCGCCGCTCTCGAACCAGACTGCGCCCTGATGCTCCAGTACCGGCACGCGACCGGCAGGCGACAGCGCCAGAAACTCCGCGCTGCGCATCGAGCCGTCGCGGATCGAATAATACGCGACCTGATAGTCCAGCCCCAGCTCCTCCAAAAGCCACATGACCCGCAGCGACCGCGCCAGCGGCACATGATGAAGCCGGATCATGCGGCCTCCTCCTCCAGCCGCACCAACGCCGCCCCGGCGCTGACTTGATCCCCGGGCGCAACCAGCACCTCGGCCACCACACCATCGCGCGCGGCCAAAAGGCTGTGTTCCATCTTCATCGCCTCCAGCACCGCCAGCCGGTCGCCCTTCACCACCGCCTGCCCCGGCGTGGCATAGACCGCCTTGACCAGCCCCGGCATCGGGGCCTCGATCAACGTGGCATCACCCCCGGCGGCCCCCTCCCGCGCCAAGGGATCAACCAGATCAAAGACCAGCCCATAGCGTGCGAATACCGTGATCCGGTGGCCATCGACCGCCACTGCCGGTGCAGGCTGACCATCCAGCCGCCAACTGCCGCCCACATGCCGCGCCTCGACCCGCACGTCAGCAACCTGCAGATCATGCGCCGCAGCGCCCTGCGTGGCCACCCGCACCACGATCTCTGCACCGCCATGGATCAATCGCACCTCACGCTCCAGCGGGGCCCATAGAACAAAGCCCGCATCAGACGGCGCGCCCTCCAGCAGCCCCAGCCCCGCCAGTGCGGCCAAGGCCAAATGCTGCGGCCCCGCCTCAGGCACCACCACCAATGTCTCGATATCGCGCGCGATCAGCCTGGTATCAACCTGCCCTCCGGCAAAGCCCGCATGCCGCGCCAAGGCCCCCAGAAACCCAAGGTTCGTGACCGTGCCCGCCACTTCTGTGCCTTCCAGTGCTGCCGATAGACGCCGCAACGCCACAGCGCGCGTCGGGCCATGGGTGATCACTTTGGCGATCATCGGATCATACCAAGGGCTGATCTCATCGCCCGCCCGCACGCCACTATCGGCGCGGGCCAGCGCCGGAAACTTCAGATGCGTCAGCCGCCCAGTCGCGGGCAAAAACCCCTTCGGTACATCCTCGGCATAAAGCCGCGCCTCAAAGGCATGGCCGTTGATCGTCAGTTCCTCTTGCTGCGCGGGCAGCCCCTCACCGGCCGCCACCCGCAATTGCCATTCGACCAGATCGACGCCGGTGATCGCCTCGGTCACCGGATGCTCGACCTGCAACCGGGTGTTCATCTCCATGAACCAGAACCGGTCGGCGCGCAGCCCGTCAGACCCATCGACGATAAACTCGACCGTGCCCGCCCCACTATAGCCAATCGCCTCTGCCGCGCGCACTGCTGCCTGTCCCATCGCCGCGCGCATCGCCTCGGTCATGCCGGGCGCGGGGGCCTCTTCGATCACCTTCTGATGCCGCCGTTGCAGCGAGCAGTCCCGCTCAAAAAGATGCACCGCGCGGCTGCCATCGCCAAACACCTGCACCTCGATATGCCGGGGCTTCTGGATGTATTTCTCGATCAGCACGGCGGCATTGCCAAACGCCGTGCGCGCCTCGCCCTGCGCACTTTCCAGAGCATCGGCAAAGTGCTCGGGTTGCTCGACCAGACGCATGCCCTTGCCGCCGCCGCCCGCCACGGCCTTGATCAGCACCGGATAGCCGATGGCCTCCGCCGCCCCGGCCAGATGCTCGGGGTCCTGATTGGCCCCGTGATAGCCCGGCACCACCGGCACGCCCGCCTGCTCCATCAGCACTTTCGCGGCATCCTTGAGGCCCATCGCCCGAATGGCCCGCGCCGACGGCCCGATAAAGACCAGCCCCGCCGCCGCGACCGCCTCAACAAAATCGGGGTTCTCACTCAGAAACCCATAGCCCGGATGAATGGCCTCAGCCCCAGCTTCCAGCGCCGCCGCAATGAGTGCCTCACCGCGCAAATAACTCTCCGCCGGGGCCGCGCCGCCGATCCATACCGCGCGGTCCGCCAACGCCACATGCGCCGCATCCCGGTCCGCGTCGGAATAGACCGCCACCACCTCGACGCCCATCGCCCGCGCCGTGCGCATGATCCGACAGGCAATCTCTCCCCGGTTCGCGATCAAGATACGTTCAAACATGTATGTTTCTCCTCATGGTGTGTATTCCCCATGTCCCGGAATAAAAAACGTCGGCACCACATCAGCTCCAATCTCTCGCATCAAAAGGTAGCCTGCCAACGACACGACATAGTTCAGAACTGCAGAGTTACGGCTTCCGCCGCCAAGACCTTGAATATCAATACCGCAAGCCTCGAACGCTTCACCTGCCTTTTCCACACTCAGTAAAAGATTGACGTTTGATGCCTTCTGTTTCGGGTTATGAAAAAACTCATTTCGCAAAATCAGTATTGCTTTTGCAGCTTTTGGTGGGATGCCGAATTTTTCAGCCATTTTGTGGGGTTTCATTGTTGTTTCCCCATCAAGCCACTCCAGAAACTGAAGTGCGGCAAGCATTTGGATGGTGTAACTTGCACAGGCGCTGCGCGCGTCTATGAAAGCCTTTACCGCAAACCGAAAGTTCTCTCCTTTGTCAGACTGGCGCTCCTGATAGGAGACAGCTTTCTGAAAGACTTCTTTCAGTCCAGAGGCTTGCAATTCTTCGTTAAAGACCCCGCCTTTTGAACTGTCGAAAAAAGACCGATATATGGTCTCTGATCGCCACTCGTTCAAAAAAATTGAGAGATCATAGCGGCTCTGTTTCGCGAATACTTTCGTTGGTCCTCCCAAGGCGATTTCGAGCGCAACTCGGTGCAAGTTGCCAAGAGCTCCTCTTGAGATGAAGGTTATACCTTTGGCAAAACTCTTCAGAACGATTTCGTCACTTAAATTTACACAAAAGCGCTTGTATCCTGGACGCAGATAAACCTCGTCGCACTCTTGCTGTGTTCTTAGGGTAATTTCTTGGTTGCAGACCATGCGCCAAACTGGTGCTAAGCGCACTGTATCTAAGGTCCTGTTCAGAACCGTGTCATCGACGCTAAAACCACCACTTGATGGACTATAGCGGGCGAAAGAGACTTTGATATCACCTGCTTTCAAAACACCGGTTTGCGTAACAAATTCGGCATTTTTGATCGACAAGCTCGAGAACTCGTAGCTGATACTGTCAGCCACCGGATCTTCCAATAAAAACTCGCCTAATCCGAAATCTAATGAGCAACGACAGCGCGTAACAAAAACGCTGTCGAGATATAGATCGCAACTACCATCAAGCCCATTACGATCCTCAATTTTGGGCGCGTTTAGCAAGCCTGAACCCCACCGTCATCGGTCTTCAAATACCCAAATTCCACGGCTTGCCCCCTCACATCCGAAACACGCCAAAGCGCGTTTCTTCCACCGGGGCGTTGAGCGCCGCGCGCAAGGACAGCGCCAGCACATCGCGGCTTTTGCGCGGGTCCACGATCCCATCATCCCATAGCCGCGCCGATGCATAAAGCGGATGCGCCTGCCGCTCGAACATCTCGACCGTGGGGCGCTTGAACTCGGCCTCGTCCTCGGCCGACCACGTGCCCCCCTTGCGCTCGATGGCGTCCCGCTTGACCGTGGCCAGCACCCCCGCCGCCTGTTCGCCCCCCATCACCGAAATGCGGGAATTCGGCCAGGACCACATGAAGCGTGGCTGATAGGCGCGCCCCGCCATGCCGTAATTGCCCGCGCCAAAGCTGCCGCCCACCACCATGGTGATCTTGGGCACAGAGGTCGTCGCTACAGCCGTCACCATCTTGGCCCCGTGACGCGCGATGCCCTCGTTCTCATATTTGCGACCCACCATGAAACCGGTGATATTTTGCAAAAAGATCAGGGGTATACGCCGCTGGCTGCACAATTCTACGAAATGCGCACCCTTTTGGGCAGCCTCTGAGAACAAGACGCCATTATTGGCTATGATCCCCACTGGACAGCCCTTGATATGGGCAAAGCCCGTGACCAGCGTCTCGCCGAACCGCGCCTTGAACTCATCCAGACGCGAGCCATCGACGACGCGCGCGATCACCTCGCGGATGTCATAGGGCGTGCGCAGATCAGCAGGCACGACGCCCAGCAAGTCCTCGGGGTCATAGGCCGGCGGCTCTGACGCCTCCCAACGCAGGGTCGGCGCATTCGCTTTGCCCAACGATCCAACCGCCTGCCGCGCCAATGCCAGCGCATGCCCGTCATCCTCGGCCAGATAATCCGCCACACCCGAAAGGCGCGTATGCACATCACCGCCGCCCAGATCCTCGGCGGTGACAACCTCGCCGGTTGCCGCCTTGACCAACGGTGGTCCAGCCAAAAAGATCGTCCCCTGATCGCGCACGATGATGGTGACATCCGACATCGCAGGCACATAGGCACCACCGGCGGTGCAACTGCCCATCACAACCGCGATTTGCGCGATGCCTTTCGCGCTCATCCGCGCCTGATTGTAGAAAATCCGTCCAAAATGGTCGCGGTCCGGGAAAACCTCATCCTGATTGGGCAGGTTGGCACCGCCGCTATCTACCAGATAGACGCAAGGTAGATGGCATTCCTCGGCGATCTCCTGCGCGCGCAGGTGCTTCTTGACCGTCATGGGATAATAGGTGCCGCCCTTCACAGTGGCGTCATTGCACACCACCATCACCTCGCGCCCCATGACGCGCCCGACGCCGGCAATCACGCCCGCACAGGGGGCAGCGCCCTCATAAAGCCCATGCGCCGCCGTGGCCCCCACCTCTAGAAACGGGCTGCCGGGATCAAGCAATCCCGCCACCCGGTCGCGGGGCAGCATCTTGCCGCGTGACACATGCCGCTCGCGGGCCTGCGCACCGCCCCCCGCCGCCGCCCACTCGGCAGCCTCGCGCACCACGCGCAACGCCTCCAGATGCCCGGCCCGATTGGCCTTGAACGCCTCAGACCCCGTCAGAACCGATGATGTCAAACGCATAGAGCCTCTCCCTGCCTTGGCACGATTGTTGCAAATATACCGCGCCCTCGCGGCCAAGGGCCAACTTGACCCATATCAAAGTTTTCCGAGTCGAATGCGCGCATACCGCCCCTTGTAAGAACAAGAGTGGACAGACCATGAAACATTTTACCGCCCTCACCCTTTCGGCTCTGCTTGCCTCTGCGGCAGTTCCGGCCTTCGCCCAGGAAAAGGGCGACTTCCTGCTCGGCCTCGGTCTTGGCTGGATCGAACCCGATAGCGCCACGACAACTGCCGTGGGCCGCGTGAGCGCCGATGGCGCGCTCAGCCCGACGATCACGGTGGAATACTTCATTGCCAAGAATGTTGGCATCGAGCTTTTGGCCTCGCTGCCCTTCGAGCATGACGTCGACCTCGCCGGTGCCGGTCAGGTTGGCGAGGTCAAGCACCTGCCGCCGACCCTCTCGCTGCAATACCACTTCACCAATTCCAGCGCCTTCACCCCCTTCGTCGGCGTCGGCGTCAACTACACCTACTTCTTCGATGAAAAAGGCAAAGGTCCGCTGGCCGGTGTCTCGCTTGACCTCGACGACTCTTGGGGTCTCGCGCTGCACGCAGGTGCCGATTACGCCATCAGCGAGAAATCCGCTGTGCGTCTTGATGTGCGCTACATCGACATCGAAACCGACGTCAAAGTTGGCGGCGCGCAGATCGGCAAGGTCAAGATCGACCCGTGGGTCTTCAACGTCGCCTATGTGATGAAATTCTGATCCCCTCCCAAATTGGATCGGACACTGAGGGCTGGCACATACGCCAGCCCTTTTTTCATGATCAACGCGCATCACGTCTGCCCCTCCGCCACGGCCCGCGCCTTCAGGTCCTTGCGGATGACCTTGCCGGTCACGGTCATGGGCAGCGCGTCGAGAAAGACAATCTCGCGCGGATAGGAATAGCCCGCCAACCGCCCTTTGACGTGATCCTGTAGCGCCCGCGTCAGCGCCTCGGACGGTGCGTGGCCCGGTTTCAAGACCACATAGGCTTTGACAATTTCGGTGCGCAGGGCACAGGGCTTGCCCACCACGCCCACGGTCGCCACAGCCGGATGGGTCAGCAGACAATCTTCGATCTCCGCTGGTCCAATCCGATAGCCCGCACTCGTGATCACATCGTCCTCGCGGCCCACAAAGCGGATATGCCCGCCCTCGATCACCCCTCGGTCGCCGGTCAGCAACCAATCCCCACGGAATTTCTCTGCTGTCTCACGCGGTCTTTGCCAATACTCCAGCATCATCGAGGCGGAACCACGCCGCACCGCAATCTCGCCCTCGCCCTCTGTGACGCAGCCGTTGGCATCAATCACCGCCACATCATGCCCCGGCACCGCGTGGCCCAGACTGCCCGGCACTGCCGGAAAGAGCGCCGCACAAGACGTGCCCACCATATTGCATTCGGTCTGGCCGTAAAATTCGTTGATGGTCACGCCAAAGGCGCGGCGCCCCCACTCCAGCATTTCTGCCCCGAGCGGCTCGCCGCCGCTGGCAACACTGCGCAGGCCCGCGATGCGCGCCTCAGCAGCCCTGAGCATCCGCAGCGCAGTGGGCGGAAAAAACACATTTTTAACAGAGCCTTGCGATATGATTCTCGCGCAGTCTTCGGGCGAGAACTTGGCCATCCGCGCCGCCACCACCGGCACACCAATCGCCAAGCCCGGCATCAGCACATCAAACAGCCCACCGATCCACGCCCAATCCGCAGGCGTCCAAAGACAATCGCCGGGTTGACCCAGAAAATCATGGCTCATCTCGACGCCGGGCAAATGCCCGGTCAGCACGCGGTGCGCATGCAGCGCACCCTTGGGGCTGCCCGTGGTGCCGCTGGTATAGATCAGCACGGCGGGCTCTTCGGCCCCTGTGTCCACGGTTGCGAATCGTCCCTCAGGCAGTGCCCTATGCTCAGGTATAAGCGGTGTCACCCCCGGCAAGGCGCGCAGCATCGCGGCACCTTCGACATCGGTCACAACCACCTTGGCCCCCGCATCGCCCACCCGGCTGACCAGCGCATCCTCCTTGAAGAGCTTGAAGAGCGGGATCGAAATCGCGCCGATCTTCCAGATCGCAATATGCGCCACAGCACACCACCCGCCTTGACTGCGCAGCACGCCCACCCGGTCGCCGCGCTGCACTCCGCGCGCCACCAAAATATGCGCCAGCCCATCCGCCATGATGCGCAGCGCGCCATACGTCACATCACGCGGCCCCTCGCCGGACAGATCAATGATCGCCACACGCGCAGGCTCTGCCTCGGCCCAACTGTCACAGACCTGCGCCGCCATGTTCAGCCGCGCCGGGATGCTCCACCGGAACCCATCACAAAGCTGCGCGTAGGGCGCTGACCGCAGCAAAGGGCGCATCCCGTTCATGATGTGACCTCCGCCACATTCACATGCGCCACCCGCCCATAGGCATCGACGAAATATTCATAGCGCCCGCACACCACCACCAACCACAGATCGGCGCTCGTTGCCGGGCGCGCGGCGCAATCGCTGCGCAACGCCCCTTGCCCCGCCTCTTCCAGATACCGGGCGGCGACCCGCTCGATCACCGCGGTCTCGGTCGTCAACACCGCCCGCCCCCCGAGCAAAAGCCCGATGCCAGCCACCGCCGCAATCAGCGCCAGCACCGGCACAAAGAACAGACGGCGCGGCATGGGATCATTCCCCCAATTGGCTCGATTGCAGATAGAGCATCTGGCGCGCGGTCTCATGCAGATGACAACTGACCGAGGCCGGTCCCGCCCCCGTGCCGCCCCCCCATTGCGACGCGACATAGCTGCATTTCGCATCGCGGAACCCGATCCACGCCCGCTGCATCTCGCGCAAGGCGTCGGCCTGCTTTGGAGCATAGGGCGGGGCCTCGGCATCCTGTGCCTTAAATTTCGTGGACAGCGCCTGATACACCTCATTCAGCCAGCCATCCCAAGCGGCCCGCTCGTACTCCGTGCAGGCGCCCATGCCCACAGTGGAATAGCCGCCGGGAGTGGCGTTGATACACGCCTCTGCGGCGATGCCTGCGCACTCCTCGCCACCACCCGATTGCAAACAGGCCGCGACCGGCGCGATATCAAAGATAAGGTCCTGCGCCATGGCAGGAACCGGCAGCATCAATGCGGCGAAGATGATCGCTCTCATGCCATCGCTCCCATCAACTCGCGGCCCACCAACATGCGCCGGATTTCCGACGTGCCCGCCCCGATCTCCATCAGCTTGGCATCCCGGAACAGGCGCGCCACCGGCGCATCAGCCAAAAACCCGGCCCCACCCATCGCCTGAACCGCCTGATGCGCCTGCACCATCGCCTGCTCACTGGCATAAAGACAACAGGCCGCCGCATCCTGCCGGGTCACATCGCCCCGGTCACAGGCCTTGGCCACCTCATAGACATAGGCGCGCGCCGAATTCATCGCCGTGTACATATCCGCAATCTTGCCCTGCATGAGCTGAAAATTCCCGATCGGCTGGCCAAACTGCTTGCGCTCCGCCAGATAGGGCATGATCTCGTCCAGACAGGCCGCCATGATGCCCGTCCCGATCCCCGCCAAGACGACCCGCTCATAATCAAGGCCCGACATGAGCACGCGCACGCCGCGCCCCTCTTCGCCCAGCACATTCTCGAACGGCACTTCCACATCGTCAAAGATCAACTCGGCCGTATTGCTGCCCCGCATCCCCAGCTTGTCGAAATGCGGCGATGTGCTGAACCCGGTCATCGTCTTCTCAATCAGAAAGGCGGTAATCCCCTTGCTGCCCGCCTCCGGATCGGTTTTGGCATAGACCACCAAAGTATCGGCATCCGGCCCGTTGGTGATCCAGTATTTCGTGCCATTCAGAACATAGCGGTCATTGCGCTTTTCGGCGCGCAGCTTCATGCTCACTACGTCGCTGCCCGCACCCGCCTCCGACATGGCCAGCGCACCCACATGCGCACCACTCACCAGACCGGGCAGATATTTCCGCTTCTGCGCTTCTGTGCCGTTCAGCTTGATCTGGTTCACACAGAGGTTGGAATGCGCGCCATAGCTCAGCGAAACTGAGGCAGAGGCCCGCGCGATTTCCTCAACCGCGATCACATGCGCAAGATAGCTCATCCCGGCCCCGCCGTATTCCTCGGGCACGGTGATCCCAAGAAGGCCCAGATCCCCCATCTCTTGCCAGAGCGCATTGGGAAAGGCGTTGCTGCGGTCCACCTCAGCCGCCATCGGCTTGACCCGCTCCTGCGCCCAGCGATGCACCATCTCACGCAGGGCGTTCACATCCTCGCCCAGATCAAACTGCATGACCGCATTGAACATCGCGCTTCCTCCCTCGAAACGGTTTTATTGAACACTTGTTCATTTTATACACAGATGCTGTCACCCGTCAATCACAAGCCTGCTCAGGCTTTGGGCATAGCACCGCCGAAACAGGCCCATTATTTAGATTTTTCAGACTTTGTCCCCTGACTTGCCATATTTGACGTGCAATACTTGCCAAAACCCGACTTTTGAGGTCACGCAGAATGCCACATGCCGAGATCAAGACCGTGGCGCAATGGGCGCGGGGCACCGATTGGCACCTCACGCTTCAGCACACATGCCCCGATCACGCGCTCATCTGGATCACCCGTGGGCAGGGAATCGCCATTGTCGATGGGGTGCGACGCGGTATCGGCGTGCATAATGCGCTGGCCATTCCCGCAGGGTCGATGTTTTCCCTTGATCTAGGTAAGACCGGCTTTGGTCTGGTCTGCATCCTGCCTGCGGGTGGTCCCATCTTGATGCCGGATCACGCGCAACATCTGCGCATCCGCGATGTTACCAGCCAAAATGAACTCACCGCCATTCTCGAGGCGATGCAGCGCGAGCAATCCGCCCGCCGCGAGTTCATGGACGAGGCGCTTAACGCACAGGCGCGGATGCTGACCGTCTGGCTGCGTCGCGCCATGATTGCCCAAGGACCGCAAGAGCGGCCCAATTCCAGCACCCGGCTCATGCAGGCCTATGCGGCCCTTGTGGCCCGCGATTTCACCAGCGGGCGTGCCATGGCGGTCTATGCGCGCGCGCTGGGCGTCACGCCAACCCATCTGACGCGCGTGTGCAAACAGGCCTCCGGCCTGACCGCCGCTGACCTGCTGACAGAACGCAGCCTGCACGCCGCCCGCGACATGCTCGAAGCGGGCGAGCTGCCCATTGGCCAGATTGCTGCCAGCTTGGGCTTTGGCAGCGCCGCCTATTTCTCGCGCTTCATCCTGCAACACACGGGCGTTACCCCATCGGCGCTGCGTCAGGCCGCGACCACACGCAAACCGATGGCTGCAGCACACTGAGCGTGCACGATATCGTGCAGCGGGTTGCGCTTTGAGCACGCGCATTATCTAATGAAGCAGAACAGACTGCCTCGCATAGACCGAAAGCCCCTGATGCCGCGCCAAATCCCCCCCGTTCCGCACTCCGCCACCCTTTGCGATGCGCAGGCCCTGCGCGCAGGCAGGATGCAGCGGCGCGAATTCCTGACGCGCGCCACGGCCTTGGGTCTCAGCGCCGGTGCAGCCTATGCGCTGGGTGGTCTCAGCCAACCTTTGCACGCAAAGCCCGCCATCGCTCAGGGCGGCACCCTGCGTATCCAGCAGAATGTAAAACCCCTAAGCGATCCGCGCAGCTATGACTGGAGCGAACTGGGCAACCAAACGCGCGGGTTTCTGGAATATCTTGTCGAATACCAAAGCGACGGCACCTTTACCGGCATGCTGCTCGACAATTGGCAGGTGAATGAGGACGCCACCCGCTATTTGCTGCACCTGCGCGCCAATGTGACATGGAACAACGGCGATCCCTTTACAGCGCGGGATGTTGCCCGAAACATCGCCCGCTGGTGCGACACCACGGCCGAGCGCAATTCAATGGCTGGCCGCTTTGCAGGGCTGATCGACCCCGATACCGGTCAGGCGCGCAAGGATGCCATCACCGTGCTTGATGATCTGACCCTTGTGCTCAGCCTCTCGCAACCTGATATCTCGGTCATCGCCAATATGGCCGATTATCCCGCCGCCCTTGTGCACGAAAGCTATGACGGCGGTGATCCGTTCCTCAATGGCATCGGCACCGGCCCGTTCCGCCCCGTCAGCCTTATTCCCGGCGAACGGTGCATTCTCGAACGCCATCCCGAGCATCGCTGGTGGGGCACCGAAGTGTTTGGCGGGCCCTATCTTGACCGGGTAGAGTTCGTGGACCTTGGCCTTAACCCTTCGGCTTGGCTTGGCGCTGCGGAACGCGGAGAGATTGACCTTCTCTATGAAACAGTCGGCGATTTCATTGATGCGATGGACGGGATTGGCTGGGCCAGCACCCGCACCGAAACCGCCGCCACAACCGTGATCCGCGCCTCACAATCTGCGCGCATGGTTGGCACCAACCCCTATCTCAACCGCGACATTCGCCGCGCCATGGCGCTCGCTGTCGATAACGAAATCTGTCTTGAACTGGGCTATGGCGGGCGCGGCACGGTAGCGGCCAATCACCATGTCAGCCCGATTCATCCCGCCTATGCCGATATCGGCCCAGCCCCCTATGACCCCGCGCAGGCCCGCGCGACCATCGAGGCGGCAGGGCTTTTGGGCTTTGAGCACGAGCTAGTCACCGTCGATGACGAATGGCAGCGCAACACCGGCGACGCGGTCGCGGCGCAATTGCGTGACGCTGGCCTTACCGTGCGCCGCCGCATCCTGCCCGGCCCGGAATTTTGGTCCAATTGGCGCGAATTTCCGTTTTCCGCAACACAGTGGAACCACCGCCCGCTTGATGTGCAGGTGCTCAGCCTTGCCTATCGCTCTAACGCCGCCTGGAACGAAAGCGGCTTTGCGGATGAGAAATTCGATGCCCTGCTCGATGAGGCCAACCGCCTGAGCGATGCCGACCGCCGCCGCACGGTGATGGAACAGCTACAAACCATCCTGCGCGACGAGGGCGTGATCATTCAGCCCTATTGGCGCGCGCTTTTCAACCATCACAACGGCCAAGTGGTGAATGCCGAAAAACATCCCGCCAACGAGATTCACCTCTACCGGATCGGTTTTGCCGCCTGACTGCGCACAGGATCAGCTGCCCAAGATCACCTTGACGTAATTGCGCGTCTCTTTAAACGGCGGCACCCCGCCGTATTTCGACACTGCCCCCGGCCCCGCGTTATAGGCCGCAAGCGCCAGACGCCACGACCCAAACGTGCGGTACTGCTCCGCCAGATAGCGTGCGCCACCTTCTAGGTTTTCACGCGGATCATGTGGATTGACACCTAGAATCCGCGCCGTATCGGGCATCAGCTGCGCAAGCCCAATCGCCCCCTTGTGCGAGCGTGCATCCGCCCGCCAGCCGGATTCCTGCTGCACCAACCGCAAAAACAAATCCTCAGGCACCTGATACCGCCGCGCCGCCTGCTTGGCCAAATCAAGATATGGCCCGCGATAGGCCCCCCGGAACGCCGGGGACAGATCATCCCACATCGTCGGCGTCTTGACCCGCTCTGGCTGAAGCCGCACAGAATTGTTGTATTGCTGGCGCGCGCGGTTATCGAGAACCTTGGTCTGAGATTTGAACAGGCTGACCCGGCTCTTGCTCGACAGAACATCCGCCTCTGAGACACCCGGAACAATCAGCCCAAAGGCCACAAGCGCGCTTGCGATCCACCGCATTACTGTCCTGCCCTCATCCACCACTTTGGCCGCACTATATGCAATAATTTCGAAAATTCGAGACTTCTTTTGCCCCTTGGCCCCGGATCAGCAGCTTTCGTCGTATTTACCGACAATTTTAACCTTTCCTTCACGCCGATGCGGTGGTGTAACCGTCAGACGCGAACCACGGCATGATTCAAGGAGGGCGCGATGTCCGGCTCTGTTAACAAGGTAATTCTCATCGGCAATCTGGGCCGCGACCCCGAGGTCCGGACCTTTCAGAACGGCGGCAAGGTGTGCAACCTGCGCATCGCCACCTCCGAAACGTGGAAGGATCGCAACAGCGGCGAACGCCGCGAGCGCACCGAATGGCACACCGTCGCCATCTTCTCCGAAGGGTTGGTGCGCGTGGCCGAGCAGTATCTGCGCAAAGGCTCCAAGGTTTATTTGGAGGGCAAGCTGCAAACCCGCAAATGGCAGGATCAGTCCGGTCAGGACAAGTACAGCACCGAAATCGTGCTGCAAGGCTTTGATGCAACCCTCGTCATGCTTGATGGGCGTGGCGAAGGCGGGGCCAGTGGCGGCGGCGGCGGCAGCTATGGCGGCGGTCAGGATCAGGGCTACGGCGGCGATTATGGCGGCGACTACGGCTCTTCCCCGGCCCCCGCATCAAGCGACGGTGGGTCGCGCCCCGCGCGCGATATGGATGACGAAATCCCGTTCTGATGCGCTGCCTTTAACGCGCCCTCGCCGGTTCCTGCGCTCTGATCGGGCGCAGGAACCGGTAAATCTCCGATCCAGGGCCCCGCCGACACCGCGCAATCCCCCCGCCTTGCCTGCCTCAAACTGGGCAGCGGTGCCTTGGCACAACGCCTTGGTCCGAGTATGCTGGCCCTGCCCCGTGTCACCCCCCTGTTCCCAAAGCGACACAACCACGCGGCATGATCCGGCCCGAGGGATGCTTTGCCTCTGGTCTTTCCGCGTCGCGGCGTATAGGGCGCAGGCGAACAATGTCAGGACAGCTACACCCCATGGATCTGCGCAATATCGCCATCATCGCCCACGTCGACCACGGCAAGACCACGCTCGTCGACCAATTGCTGAAACAATCCGGTGCCTTTCGCGCCAATCAGGCCGTCGATGAACGCGCCATGGACAGCAATGATCTGGAACGCGAGCGCGGCATCACCATCTTCGCCAAACCCACCAGCGTTCTTTATAAAAAGACCCGCATCAACATCGTCGACACCCCCGGCCACGCCGATTTCGGTGGCGAGGTAGAGCGGATCCTGTCCATGGTCGATGGTGTCGTTTTGCTTGTCGATGCCGCCGAAGGCCCGATGCCGCAAACGAAATTCGTAACCTCCAAGGCACTGCGCCTCGGGCTGCGCCCCATTGTCGTGCTCAACAAGGTCGACAAACCCGATGCAGAGCCTGACCGCGCGCTCAACGAATGTTTCGATCTTTTCGCCTCGCTCGATGCGAATGACGATCAGCTCGATTTCCCGCATATGTATGCCTCGGGCCGCGCCGGTTGGGCCGATCACGATCTTGAAGGCCCGCGCAAGGATCTTTCGGCGCTCTTTGACCTGATCGTCAACCACGTGCCCGCGCCGAAACAACTCGCCCATATCGACGAAGATTTTCGCATGTTGGCCACCACGCTTGGTGCCGACCCCTTCGTTGGTCGTCTGCTGACAGGCCGCGTCGAATCAGGCCGCCTCAAGGTGGGCCAGACCGTGCAAGCCCTGAGCCGCATCGGCCAGAAAATCGAACAGTTCCGCGTGACCCGCATTCAAGCGTTCCGCGGCCTTTCCAGCCAAGACATCGACGAGGCGACAGCCGGCGATATCGTCAGCCTCGCGGGCATGTCCAAGGCAACTGTGGCCGATACGATCTGCGCCCTCGCCGTCGAAGAGCCGATCGAAGCACAGCCGATTGATCCGCCCACCATCACCGTGACCTTCGGCATCAACGACAGCCCCCTCGCCGGGCGCGAAGGCAAAAAAGTCCAAAGCCGGGTGATCCGCGAACGCCTGATGAAAGAGGCCGAATCAAACGTCGCCATCAAAGTCACCGACACCCCCGGCGGTGACGCCTTTGAGGTGGCCGGGCGCGGCGAATTGCAGATGGGCGTTCTGATCGAGAATATGCGCCGCGAAGGCTTTGAACTCAGCATTTCGCGCCCGCAGGTTCTGATGCGCGAAGGTGACAAGGGCGAACGTCTGGAACCGATCGAAGAAGTCACGATTGACGTGGACGACGAATACACCGGCGCCGTGATCGAGAAAATCACCGGCCCGCGTCGTGGCGATCTGGTCGAAATGAAGCCCTCGGGTGCCGGAAAAACGCGCATCATCGCCCATGTGCCGTCGCGCGGCCTCATCGGCTATCATGGCGAATTCCTGACCGACACGCGCGGTACAGGCGTGCTCAACCGTGTGTTCAACTCTTGGGCGCCCCATCGCGGCCCGATCCCCGGTCGCCGCGCGGGCGTTCTCATTTCAATGGAGAATGGCGAGGCGGTTGCCTACGCCCTCTGGAACCTCGAAGAGCGCGGCCGCATGTTCCTTGGCGCACAGGCCAAGGTCTATACCGGCATGATCATCGGCGAGCACAGCCGCGACAACGATCTCGAGGTGAACCCCCTCAAGGGCAAAAAGCTGACCAACGTGCGCGCCTCGGGCACTGACGAGGCCGTGCGCCTGACCACGCCCATCACCATGAGCCTGGAAGAGGCCATCGCCTATATCGACGATGACGAATTGGTCGAGGTGACACCGCAATCGATCCGCTTGCGCAAACGCTATCTCGATCCGCATGAGCGCAAGCGCATGTCCAAGAAAGACTAAAACGATTGTCCCCGGCCCCGCGCCGGGGACTTTGTTTCAAGGCGCGATCATATAACGCCCGACGGGGATCAGCCCCTTGGCCCCCCGCCGCGTCACAATGATCTCGCCCGATCCGACACCAAGGCCGGTCAGCGCCGTGATATTGACCTGATGGGTCACGATCAGCACCCGCGCCGCCTCGGGCAATGTTTCGATCATCTGCAACGTCGCCTTGGTCTGCCCCTCGGGGTCACCTTGCCCCGCGTAAAAGGAATCGAGCGGCGGTTGTTCCACCACCGTCCCAATCTCCATCAACGCCGCTGTGTCGAGCGCGCGGCACCAGCGGCTGGACCAGACGTGATCAAAAGTCACCCCCGCCGCCCGCAAGGCTGCTCCGGTCTCTTGCGCCTGCGCCCGCCCCCGCGCATCCAGATTGCGTTGCGTTGCGCAATCTCTTAGCCGAAACGCTGCCGGATCACCCGTTCCGGGTGCCAAAGCATGCCGCATCAACGCCACCACGCCCGGTGCCTTAAGTGCAGACAGATCCGCAGCCCCGGCCAAACTGCCCGCCACGATCATCCAAAATGTCAGTAAAAACCGCATCGCCCACTCCTGCTTTGACGCAAAAGCTAGGGCCACGCGGCAGCTGGTCCAGCCTATTCAGTGATCTCGACGATCACCAACTCCCGCTCAGAGGCCCCGCGCGCATGATCAAGCGCCGCTTGATACTCCGGACTGTGGTAACACGCCTCGGCATCCTCGACAGTCGGGAACCGCGCCACCACATTGCGCGGCCGCTCCTTGCCCTCCAACTGCACGAACCGCCCGCCGCGTGCGATAAACACGCCGCCATGCTTGGCAATCGCAGGCCCGGCAAGGGCGGCATACCGGCCATAGGCCTCGGTGTCGGTCACGGTCACATGGGCAATCCAGAGGGCAGGCATTGTAGAACTCTCCTGTAGTTTCAGTTAGATACCGTCCACAAGGACGATATCACGCTCACTGCTGTTTAGCGCCAGTGGCAAAATGCGGCGATAGGCGTCAGAGCCATACCACTCCAGTGCCCTTGCCCGGTCGGGGAATTCGATGATCACATGCCGGTCGGGGCAATTGCCCTCCAGCACCTGCTGCGCGCCCCCCTTGACCAGAAACCGCCCGCCGAACTTTTCGGCTGTCGCCACGGTTTGACTGGCATAGGATTGATAATCCAGCGGATTCGTAACCGTGATCCGGGCAATGATATAGGCGCTCATCCATCCTCCCTAGGAGGTCATGACCCCCTCGATAACCCCGGTGGCCGCCGCAATCGCGGCCTCCGCCCCGTCCATGCTCGTACCGCCGCCCTGCGCCATATCCGCACGGCCACCGCCGCCCTTGCCGCCCAGTTCGGCCACCGCCGCGCGCACCATCTCCACCGCCGATATCCTGTCGGTCAGATCCTCGGTCACACCCGCCGCTACAGCCACCTTGCCGCCGGTATCGGCAATAAGCAAGACCGCACCAGAGCCAAGCCGCGCCTTATGCTCGTCGATGAGCGGCGGCAGATCCTTGCCCTGCACGCCCGTTAGCACCTGCGCGATGAGCTTGACACCGCCCACCTCGCGCGCCTCAGCGCCACCTCCCTGCCCGGCCCCGCCTGACATCGCCAATTCGCGGCGCAGCTGCGCCACCTCATTGGCCAATGCGCGGCGCTCCTCCATCAGCACTTTGACGCGCTCCGCCACATCCTCGGGCCGCGCCTTCAGGTCCGAGGCCACCTGCCCCAAACGCGCCGCCTGCCCGCTCAGATAATCGAACGCCGCCGCACCGGTCAGCGCCTCGATCCGGCGCACGCCAGCACTCGACGCCGACTCCGCAAGCGCCACGAAAACACCGATATCCCCCGTGCGCCGCACATGCGTGCCGCCACACAGCTCGATCGAATAGGTCCGACCATCAGCACCCTTGCCCGATCCCTCGGCCTGCCCCATCGACACGACACGCACCTCATCGCCGTATTTTTCACCAAAAAGCGCCTGTGCGCCAAGCGCACGCGCGTCATCGGGGGCCATGATCCGCGTCTCAACCGGCGCATTCTGGCGGATATAGTCGTTAACCTCGCGCTCGACCCGCTCCAACTCCGCAGCACTCAGCGCCTTGGCATGGCTGAAATCGAACCGCAGCCGGTCCTCCGCATTCAGCGAGCCACGCTGTGCTACATGCTCGCCAAGCGCGCCGCGCAGCGCCTCATGCAAGAGATGCGTCGCCGAATGGTTGGCCCGGATCGCACTCCGGCGGGCATGCGACACCTCCAACTGTGCCGCCTGCCCCGCCTTGATCTCTCCGGTTTCGACCACGGCGATATGCACGAAAACGCCCGCCACCTTCTTGGTATCGGTCACACGCACCTGACCTGTTTCGGTCTTGAGCAGGCCGCTATCGCCCACCTGCCCCCCCGATTCCGCATAAAACGGCGTCTGGTTCAGCACGATCTGAACGCTCTCGCCCATGGTTGCCGCGCTGACCCGGACCCCGTCACGCACCAAGGCCACGATCTGCCCCTCGGCCCGCTCCGTGTCATACCCCAGAAAATCCGTCGTGCCTTTTTCCTCGGCAATATCGAACCAGACCGCTTGATCCGCCGCCTCGCCCGTACCCGCCCAAGCCGCGCGCGCCTTGGCCTTTTGCTCGGCCATTGCCGCGTCAAACCCGGCGGTATCCACGTCACGCCCCTTTTCACGCAGCGCATCCTGCGTCAGGTCAAGCGGGAAACCATAGGTATCATAAAGCTTGAACGCCGTCACACCCGGCAGGGCCGCGCCCTCGGCCAGATCGCTCAACTCGTCATCCAGCAGCCGCAAGCCGCGCTCCAACGTCTGCTTGAACCGCGTTTCTTCCAGCTTCAGCGTCTCTTCGATCATCGCCTGTGCGCGGCCCAGTTCCGGAAAGGCCTGCCCCATCTGCGCCACCAAGGCAGGCACCAAACGGTGCATTACCGGGTCCTTCGCCCCCAGCATATGCGCATGCCGCATCGCCCGCCGCATGATCCGGCGCAGCACATAGCCGCGCCCCTCGTTGGACGGCATCACGCCATCAGCCATCAAAAACGACGTCGACCGCAAGTGATCCGCGATCACCCGGTGATGCACCCGCCCCGGACCATCCGGATCCTGGCTCGTCGCATGCGCGCTCGCCTCAATCAGGCTGCGCATCAAATCCGTGTCGTAATTGTCATGCTTGCCCTGCAATAGCGCGCCAATCCGCTCGAGGCCCATGCCTGTGTCAATCGACTGCATGTCAAGCGCGCGCATCGAGCCATCCTCGAACCGCTCATTCTGCATGAAGACAAGGTTCCAGATCTCGATGAACCGGTCGCCATCCTCCTCGGCACTGCCCGGAGGGCCGCCCCAGATGCTGTCGCCATGATCATAGAAAATCTCGGTGCAGGGGCCGCAGGGGCCCGTCGATCCCATCGACCAGAAATTATCATCCGTCTTGATCCGGATGATCCGGTCATCGCTGAGGCCTGCGTATTTCTTCCAGATATTCGCGGCCTCATCATCGGTATGATAAACCGTGACCAAAAGCTTGGATTTGTCGATCCCGAAATCCTTGGTCAAAAGATCCCAAGCATAGGGGATCGCTTGTTCCTTGAAATAATCGCCGAAACTGAAATTGCCCAGCATCTCGAAAAACGTGTGATGCCGCGCCGTATAGCCCACATTATCCAGATCGTTGTGCTTGCCGCCCGCCCGCACGCATTTCTGGCTGGTGGTCGCGCGCACATAATCGCGATGCTCCACCCCGGTAAAACAGTTCTTGAACTGCACCATGCCGGAATTGGTAAACATCAGCGTCGGATCGTTGCGCGGCACAAGCGGTGAACTGTCGACAACGCGGTGATCGTTGCGCTCGAAAAAGCTCAGAAAAGTGGAACGGATTTCATTCAGCGTGGGCATGGGCATCTCTTTCCGGGGCGTGTGTGGGCCTGCGTTCCGCTGATTTAACGGGGCCGTCCGGGCATGTCCACCGCAAGAAAAAGGCCCGCGCAGCGCACGGGCCTCTTACTGTCGGTCAAGTTCCGCCTCAGCGGCCCTCAAGCCTCCATTACATCGCCGTCATCAGAGCTTTCGGTCATGTGAAAATCAAGCCCATGCGAGGCGCGAATCTTGTCCTCGATCTCAATCGCCATGGCCGGATTGTCGCGCAGAAACCCCTTGGTGTTTTCGCGCCCCTGTCCAATTCGCTGGTCGCCATAGCTATACCAACTGCCGGATTTCTCCACCACGCCTGCCTTGACGCCAATGTCGATCAACTCGCCAGTCTTGCTGATCCCTTCCCCAAACATGATGTCGAATTCCACCTGCTTGAAGGGCGGTGCCACCTTGTTCTTGACCACCTTGACGCGGGTCGTGTTGCCCACCACCTCGTCGCGATCCTTGATCGAGCCGATGCGCCGAATATCGAGGCGCACGGAGCTGTAGAATTTCAGGGCATTGCCGCCGGTCGTGGTCTCGGGGCTGCCGAACATCACGCCGATCTTCATGCGGATCTGGTTGATGAAGATCACCGTGCAATTGGTCCGGCTGATCGAGCCGGTCAACTTGCGCATGGCCTGGCTCATCAGGCGGGCATGCACGCCCACGCTGCTATCACCCATTTCCCCCTCAAGCTCCGACTTGGGCGTAAGGGCGGCGACGGAATCGACCACGATCATGCTCACTGCGCCCGAGCGCACCAGCGTGTCGACAATCTCGAGCGCCTGTTCGCCGGTATCGGGCTGCGAGATCAGCAATTCATCCAGATCAACACCCAACTTACGCGCATAGACCGGGTCGAGCGCGTGTTCAGCATCGACAAAGGCGCAAACCCCGCCCTTCTTTTGTTCTTCGGCCACGCAATGCAGTGTCAGCGTGGTCTTGCCAGAGCTTTCGGGGCCATAAATCTCAACGATCCGGCCTTTGGGAATTCCGCCAATACCCAGAGCGATGTCGAGCCCGAGCGAGCCGGTCGACGTGGCCTCGATATCCTTGACGGCGTTGTCGCCGCCCAGCTTCATGATCGAGCCTTTACCGAACTGCCGTTCGATCTGCGCCAGCGCGCTGTCGAGCGCCTTTTGCTTGTCCGCGTTCCGCTTGTTATCCATCGAGAGAAGATCTGCCGTTGCCATTTGTTCGGTCCCTTATTCCACACCCTGTCACGGGCGGCAATCATTGCCTGCGTTCACCTCTTGTTCTCATCTCTATGCGGACAAAATGTGAACATTTCAAGAAAATTCTGATGCCCCCACTTTCGGCGCGCAAGATTAACAAGTAGTTTACACAAGCCGAAACCGATGAAATTTCCCTGCGAGAGGCGCAAATGCTGGTGTTTTCCAAGGCGCGGCTGGTGCTCTTGTCGGTCCCCAAGACCGGCAGCACCGCCTATGAGACCGCCCTCGCCCCCCAGGCCGCGATTGCCGTCTCGGCCCCGCCCGAGCTCAAACATGCGCCAGTGTTTCGCTACAACCGATTCTTTCGACCGATGATCGAGCGCTTCTTTGACGGCCCGTTTGATATCGTTGCGGTGATGCGTGAACCGCGCGACTGGCTTGGGAGTTGGTATCGCTACCGCCAGCGCCCGGAACTTGCCGGCCACGCCAACAGCACCCAAGGGCTTAGCTTTGATGATTTCGTGAGCGCCTATTGCACCGGCGAGCCACCAGCTTACGCCCGGGTCGGCAGTCAGGCCAAGTTTCTAGAGCCCCAACGCAGCGGGGCCCAGGTTACCCATCTTTTCCGTTACGAGGATCAGCCGGGGTTGCGCAGCTTTCTCGCGGCCCGGCTTGGCGTGGCGGTCGACCCTGCCCCGCTCAACCGCTCCCCCGCCCTGCCCCTCAGCCTCTCGCCCCGGATCGAGACCCGGTTGCGGCGCAAATATGCCGAGGATTTCACGCTCTGGTCCGGGATCGGCGCAGGCGGTGCCTATACGCCCCAACCCGCCCGAGCAAAGCCCGAGCCAGACGCGCAGACCTGATCGCCCGCGCCCTCGCAAGCCTTGCCCTTACCTCAACTGGCGCTGCACCGTCTCTGTCAATTCATTGAGCGAAAACGGCTTGGGCAGGAAAACCGATTGCGGAATGCATGCCTGCCGGTCGCCAAAGGTCTCTTCGGCATAGCCCGACATGAACACCACCCGTGCCGCAGGGCGTGTCGTCAGCGCCCGCCGCACCCAGCCGGGCCCGTCGATCCCCGGCATGACCACATCGGTCACAAACACATCAACCTGGAGATCCGGATCCTCGAGGATTTCCAGAGCATCTTCCGCCGATTCAGCCTCGAGCACGGTAAAGCCGCGCAATTGCAGCGCCCGGCTGGCAAAGGCGCGCACAGGGGCCTCGTCTTCCACCAGCAGTACAACGCCACAGCCGCGCGTTTCCGATACCGCCAGGCGGGGCACCTCGCGCACGCTCTGCGGCTCGCCCAAATAGGCCGGAAACAGCAACTGAAAACAGGTGCCCTCGCCCAGAGTACTATCCACAAAGATGAAACCGCCGGTCTGTTTTACAATGCCATAGGCCGTCGAGAGGCCAAGGCCCGTGCCCTCACCCGTGCGCTTGGTGGTAAAGAAGGGCTCGAACACTTTTTGCAATTTGTCCGGTGCGATCCCCGCTCCTGCATCGATCACCTGCACCGAAACATACCGCCCCGGCTGGACCACGGCCCGATCCCGACACAGTGCCTCGGTCAAGGTCAGGTTATGGGTAACAATCCGAATTTCCCCACCCGCTGGCATGGCGTCGCGCGAGTTCACCACAAGGTTCATCAACACCTGTTCCAGCTGCCGCTTGTCGGCACGAATTGCGGCCAGCGTTGGATCGTGGCTGAGCGAGAGCGAAATCTTCTCTCCCACCAGCCGGTTTAGCAAATGCGTGAGATCTGCAAGCGTGTCGCGCAGGTCAATCACCTCGGGGCGCAACGTCTGTTTTCGCGAATAGGCCAGCAATTGGCTGACCAGCGCCGCCGCGCGATTGGCATTCTGGTTGATCTGCATGAGATCACCGTAATCGGGATCACCCTGATCGTGGCGCAAGAGCAAGAGGTCGCAATGCCCTGAAATCGCCGTCAAAAGGTTGTTGAAATCATGCGCAACCCCTCCTGCAAGCTGCCCGATGGCCTGCATTTTCTGGCTTTGGACAAATTGCGCCTCCAATGTCTTGAGTTCGGTGGCATCGCTCAGCACCGCGATCAAAACCGGCTCGTCCCCCTCCATTGTACGGTTCAGCGTGACCTGCACGAAAACCTCGCGATCCTGGCGGCGTACGCGCAGAAACTCGGCATGCACCGTGCCACGCCCCGCCGCCGCATCCCCTAGCCAATCCGTGATCGACCGGCCCAAACCCTCAAGCGTATCTCCCAAACTCAAGGCCGTCACACTTTCAACACCCAGCAATTCGCGGGCAGGCCGGTTTGACAGCTGGATCAGCCCCCGTGCCGACACCTTCAACAGAGGGACCGGCAGCGCATCGAAAAACGCCCAGCCATCCAGCGCGCGTGCGCCCCCCTCGACCCCCGGCAAAAGAAACATCTCACGCCGCCCGGCCATCCCTTCGCGCACCACCACAAGGCAGGGCATGGGGCCATCCGGGGTCGCGATGTCATTGACCGCACCGGGGCGCAGCGGCGGTGCGACGCACAGCCGGTCCAGCGTCCGTACCCGCTCGCCCACCAGATCCCGCGCCGCCGCATTCATAAAGAGAACCGCGTCGCGACGGCCCAATGTAAGCATCGGCAGGGCCTGCGCCTCGGCCTCGCGCGGCACATTTTCAGTAGATTTTTCGATCCGCCATAGGAAATGCTCGTCGCCGCTCCGATGCACACCGATACGCAGATGCCCGCCCCGCGTCACCAAATCCTCAACCGCCGCCCCTTTGGCCAGCGCGCGCGCCTCCATCCGAAACAGGATAGGTTCGGGATTGGCCAGAACTTCGCGCAGCGCACCCACAAGCGACGTTGCACGATCCGCCGCCAACAGGCGCCGCGCGGCGGCATTGGCATGGATCAGATGCCCCGCGCCCCCGGTCAAAACCAGCGGCACCGGATCCGCCTCCAGCATGTCTTGTGCCAGATGCGCCACCGCCTGCCGCCCTCCCTTGGCCCGCCGGTTGATCCCCCTCGTGACGACCATAACCCAGAGCGCGACACCGCCAAGCGTCGCCGCGACCAACACCAAAAGCCATTGCCCCTGACCCGGTGGCACAAAGAAGGCCGTAGCCGCAAAAAGCGCCGCCGCCAGCATCAACAGACCGGCACGCGGCCCAAGCCGCAGCGCCGCTTGCTGAAATTGTTCTCCTGCCTGCGGGATGAACGCCACGCCGTGCCCTCGCTTCACGATTCCTGCACCGTTTTACGGACGAACAGTTAAGCGAGACTTAACGGTGGCCAAATACACCCGTCAAGGTTGATGGATTATTAACGCACTCTCTCTAATTGAGAGAGAAAAAACCCGTCACCCGTTTCCGAAATCGGCCAGTGCTGCATATAGCGCACCGTCCATTCGGGATTTTCACTTGCAAAACGCGCTATAACGTCTTGATTTTCTTCTTTTAAGACAGAGCATGTCGCATAGACCAATCGTCCGGCCGGGGCGACCAACGGCGCGGCCTCTGACAGAATACCCAGCTGCAGCCGCGTCAACTCTTCCAACCGCTCCGGTGTCAACGCCCATTTCGCCTCGGGGGTGCGCCGCCAAGTGCCGCTGCCCGAACAGGGCGCATCGCACAAAACAAGGTCAAATTCCCCCTCGGGCTGCGTAAGAAGGCCCACATCAACCCCGGCTCGCGCCGCCCGAACCGGCAGGTCGCGCATCCGTTGCGGGGCCGCATCATGGGCAAAGAACGCGCCTGTCACGCGCGCGGCCAAGGCCAGCACCTTCCCACCGCCACCTGCGCAATAATCCAGAACCCGCGCCCCGTCCGGCAGATCAAGCGCCTCCATCGCCGCCTGACTGCTGCCATCCTGAAGCTCGACCCAGCCCTCGGCATAGCACTGCGATGTTGTAATTTTCCTCTCGCCGTCAATCACTTGCAGCGCATGTCTGGCAATTTCTACCGGCTGTGCCACGATCCCCTCACTGGCCAGCCGCGCCTGCGCCGCCGCGCGCGTGGCACGCCGTGCATTCACCCGGAGCATGATCGGGGCCCGCACGCGCAGAGCCTCAACAGCAGCCTCTGCATTGGCCCCCAAAGACGCCTCAAACCGCTCCCAGAGCCAATCGGGCAGGTCACGCACCGCCGTCGCATCCGGCACAGCTGATACGCGCTCAACCTCCGTCAGCGGCGCGGGCGCATGCCCCTCTCCCGTGAAAACCGTATCTGCATCAATCCCTTGCAGGCGCAAACTGCCCAGCATGAGGGCGCGGCCATCCTCACCGCCGCCCCACGCAGCACAAGACCGCCAACAGCGCAGCACCGAAAACACATGGTCGCGCAACGCCGCGCGATCTTTGGAGCCAGCATAGCGCGCCGTCCGCGCCCAATTGGTCAGCGCCTTTTCCGCAGGCTCGCCCGCGCGAATACGCTCCAACACCTCGATGGCTGCGGCGACGCGCGCGCCGGGCGTCACCGCTTCACCTCAAGAACACCGCACAACACAATGAAAACCCTAGCCAATCCGATAGTTCGGGCTCTCACGGGTGATCTGCACATCATGCACATGGCTTTCCTTGAGACCCGCACCGGTAATCCGCACGAATTGGCAGTTATGGCGCATCTCTTCGACAGTGGCACAGCCGGTATAGCCCATCGCGGCCCGCAGCCCCCCCACAAGCTGATGGATCACGCTGCCTGCAGCGCCTTTGTAGGGCACCTGGCCCTCAACGCCCTCGGGCACCAGCTTGTCACTGGCGGCATCCTTTTGAAAATAGCGATCCGCCGAACCGCGCGCCATTGCGCCCAAACTTCCCATACCACGATAGGCCTTGAACGACCGCCCTTGATACAGAATGACCTCACCGGGGCTTTCATCGGTGCCCGCCAGCATGCTGCCCACCATGGCACAAGACGCACCCGCCGCAATCGCCTTGGCGAAATCACCCGAAAACTTGATCCCGCCATCGGCGATCACCGGCACGTCGCCAGCGGCGCGCGCGCTGTCCATCACAGCGGTCAGCTGTGGCACGCCCACACCCGCCACCATCCGCGTGGTGCAGATGCTGCCAGGGCCAATCCCCACCTTGACGGCATCGGCCCCGGCCCCGATCAGGGCGCGCGTGGCCTCGGCTGTGGCGACATTGCCCGCCACCACCTGAACGGCATTGGACAGCGCCTTGATCCGCTCGACGGCGCGCGCCACGCCCTCGGAATGGCCATGCGCGGTGTCGATCACCACCATATCGACGCCCGCATCAATCAGCGCCTGCGACCGCTCGAACCCGGCATCGCCGACGGTTGACGCCGCCGCCACCCGCAACCGACCCAGATCATCCTTGCAGGCCGTCGGATTGAGCACCGCTTGCTCTGTGTCACGCAGCGTCAAAAGGCCGGTCAACTTGCCCGCCTTGTCTGTCACCAGCAATTTCTCGATCCGCCGCGCCTTCATCAGGCTCTTGGCCTCGTCGCGATCCGCAGGCTCTTGCAGGATTGCCAGATCATTGCTCGTCATCATCACCCGCACCGGCGTGCGGTCATCCTCGGCAAAGCGCATGTCGCGATTGGTCACAATCCCCACCACGCGCCCGGTCTCATCCACCACCGGAAAGCCGGTGACGTTATAGCGGTCCTGCAACGCCTTGGCATCGGCCAGCGTCTGATCGGGGCTGAGCGTGATGGGATTATAGACGATCCCGCTTTCGAACCGCTTGACGCGGCGCACTTCACGCGCCTGTTCCTCGATGGTCAGGTTGCGATGGATCACCCCCATGCCACCCGATTGCGCCATGGAAATCGCCATACGCGCCTCGGTCACAGTATCCATGGCCGAGCTTAAAAGTGGAATGTTCAGCGTGATGGATTGCGTCACGCGCGTCCGTGTATCCGCCGTGTTGGGCAGCACACTCGATGCCGCCGGCACCAGCAGAACATCATCAAAGGTGAGGGCCTCGCGAATCTCCATCGCATATCTCCATGGACAGCTCGTTTGGCGCTTCCCTATTGCATGGATAGGCATGAGGTAAAAGGGCGATTCGTCCTTTTATTCCGCAGCGTCCCGCCTCTTGCGCGGCTCGGGCACCGGGTCATGGCCACATTGTCCCCAGGGGTTGCACCGCAGGATACGCCAGCCCGCCAACAGCCCCCCGCGCAACGCGCCATGCTTTTCCAGCGCGTCCAGCGCATACTGGCTGCACGTCGGATGATAGCGGCAATGCCAGCCCACCCAAGGGCTCAGGATCAGCCGATAGGCCCGAATAGGCAGCGCCAGCACATGCGCAAGCGGGCTCATGCCCCCCCCGACAGCTTGCGCAGCGCATAAGCCAGATCACGCTTAAGCGCCTCATAGGGGCGCGCGCCGGTCTCTTCCGCCTTGCCGATCAGCACATAGTCCCATCCCGGCAGGCCCTGAGCGGGCAAAAGCTCGCGCGCCAAGGCGCGCAGCCGCCGCTTGGCACGGTTGCGCGCCACGGCATTGCCAACCTTCTTGGAACAGGTAAACCCAACCCGGATTGCCGTATCACCATCGCGCCGGTCACGCCCCTGCACCAGCATTGATCCGGTGCCCTGCCGCCGCGCCCGCGCCGCCGCCAGAAAATCAGCGCGCTTGCGCAGCACTGTCCATTTTTCCGGTACATGGCCTTGCGGCTCAGTGGCTCGCGGTGAACATGACGAAACCGCCGGTGGCGTTATCCCTGCATCACTGCGGGGGGCCTCCGGCGGTGTCATTTTCGTCTCGCTATCGCGCGCGCTTATGCGCAGAGCGACTTGCGGCCCCGTGCACGGCGCGCATTCAGAATCTTGCGGCCAGCTTTGGTTGCCATACGCGCACGGAAACCGTGGCGATGCTTGCGAACGAGGTTCGAGGGTTGAAAGGTGCGTTTCATCGCTCCGTCTCCGACTTATTGGGCCACGCGTCTGAGGAATCGCGCAACGATCATATCTATCCGAAGCCCGTCCTATAGAGCGCCCATTTTCCCGTGTCAAACCCCGGGCCAGAGATTTGCAACAAAAACATGCTCCAACCGGGCCAATGAATGTTACAAACTCTGCATAACACAGGCCCAACACCGCGTCATCCCATCACCCATGATCACCCCCGCGTGAGGCCACTGGCGCAGGGCACCCGCAGCATGCAACTAGATGTCAGAGGCCCAACCCAAAGCGAGACGATAGCGATCATGGATCACAGTACAGGCAACAGCAAAGGGGCAAAGCCCTCCGTCGCACGGCATCTGCCGCTTGCGATCATTCTGATCGTAGCGGTGGTCGGGTTCATCACGCTCCGCGATTATCTCACCTTCGATACGCTGCGCGACAATCGCGAGGCGCTCTTGGCCTATCGCGACGCGAATATCACCCTGATGGCGCTCGCCTTCATCGCAATCTATTTCGTGATCGTGGCCTTTTCGCTTCCCGGCGCGGCGGTGGCTTCGGTCACGGGCGGCTTTCTCTTCGGCCTCGTGCTGGGCACAGGCTTTAACGTAATCGCCGCCTCACTCGGGGCCTTCGCCATCTTTCTTGCAGCCCGCGCCGGGCTGGGCCAAACCCTCGCCGCCAAGCTCGAAACCTCCGATGGCACGCTCAAGCGGCTCAAGGAAGGGCTGCATGAGAACGAGATCAGCGTGCTCTTTCTCATGCGCCTCGTGCCAGCCGTGCCGTTTTTCGTGGCCAATCTCTTGCCCGCTCTGGTCGGCGTGCGCTTTTTCAACTTCGCCTTCACCACCGTGTTGGGCATCATTCCTGGTGCCGTCGTCTTTACTTGGATTGGCGTGGGCTTGGGCGAGGTGTTTGACCGGGGTGGAACCCCCGATCTTTCCCTGCTCTGGGAACCCCAAATCATCGGGCCTATTCTGGGCCTCAGCGCGCTTGCCGCCATGCCGATGATCCTCAAGGCCCTGCGTGGCAAAAAGGAAATCTGAACATGACACGATTGAAGACCGATCTTCTGGTCATCGGGGCCGGCTCCGGCGGCCTGTCGCTGGCCGCTGGCGCCGTGCAAATGGGCGCAAGCGTGATCCTGCTCGAAGGGCACAAGATGGGCGGCGACTGCCTCAACTTCGGCTGCGTGCCCTCCAAGGCGCTGATCGCCAGCGGCAAAGCGGCCTATGCCCAATCGCACGCCGCCCAATTCGGCATCGCGGACCAAAGCCCCAAGGTGGATTACGCTGCCGCCAAGGACCATGTGGCAGATATCATCGCCCAGATCGAACCCGTCGACAGCCAAGAGCGCTTCGAAGGCTTGGGCGTGCGCGTGATCCGTGACTACGGCGAATTCCTCTCACCGACCGAGGTCAAGGCTGGCGAGCACATCATCACCGCCCGCCGCATCGTCATTGCGACCGGCTCATCTCCCTTTGTCCCGCCAATTCCGGGGCTCGACACTGTGCCTTATGAAACTAACGAAACCCTCTTTGATCTGCGCGAACGCCCCGACCATCTGCTCGTTGTGGGCGGCGGCCCGATCGGCATGGAAATGGCGCAGGCGCACCGCCGCTTGGGCTGCGCCGTGACGGTGATCGAGGGGGCCAAGGTGCTCGGCAATGACGATCCCGAAATGGCCGCCGTGGTGATCGACCAATTCCGCGCCGAGGGCATCGAGATCGAAGAAGGGGCCTTGGCCGCCGAAATTCGCGGACAGGCGGGCGCCATCGAGATCGAGGCCAAAGACGGGCGCATTTTCAAAGGCTCTCACCTGCTCATGGCCGTGGGCCGCAAGTCCAACACAGATCGCCTCAATCTCGACGCCGCAGGCATCGAAACCACCAAACGCGGCATCAAGGTCGATGCGTCCATGCGCACCACCAACCGCCGCGTCTATGCCATTGGCGATGTCGCGGGCGGGCTGCAATTCACCCATGTTGCGGGCTATCACGCGGGCCTCATCATCCGTCAGGCGCTCTTGGGCCTGCCCGCGAAAAATCGCACCGATCACATTCCTTGGGCCACCTATACCGATCCCGAACTGGCCCAAGTCGGGCTAACCGAGGCTCAGGCGCGTGAGGAACACGGCGGCAATCTCGAAGTCGTCCGCTTCCATTATTCCCACAACGACCGCGCCATTGCAGACCGCAAAACAGCCGGTCTGATCAAGGTCATGGTGGTGCGCGGCCGCCCCGTCGGAGTCTCTATCGCGGGTGCACAAGCGGGCGAACTCATCAATCTCTGGGCGCTCGTCCTTGCCAACGGGCTCAAGATGAAACACGTGGCCAATATGGTTGCCCCCTACCCCACCATGGGCGAAATCAACAAACGCGCCGCCGGGGCCTATTTCTCGCCCCGCCTGTTTGACAGCGCAGGCGTCAAGCGTATCGTTGGCTTTGTGCAACGCTGGCTACCCTGATCGCAGCCATCCTCGGGAGGGGACATTTTGCTGAATTCGCTTTCCGGGCGCTTCCTGATCCTGACGGCCATTTTCGTGATGCTGGCCGAGATTTTGATCTTTGTCCCCTCCATCGCTCGCTTTCGCGAAGATTACCTGCTGACCCGGCTGGAACGGTCCCAAATCGCCTCGCTCGTGCTTCTGGCCGATGAAGAGGTAACGCCTGACCTGCAAGAAGAACTCTTGCGCAACGCCGAGGTGTTCAACGTCGTGCTGCTGCGCGATGATGCCCGCCAGTTGATCCTGTCCTCCCCCGTGCCCGAACCCGTGGCGCAAACCTTCGACTTGCGCGACGCCCCCGCCATTACCCTGATCCGCGATGCCATGATGCGGCTCGTCACACCCGACCGCCAGATCATCCGTGTCATCGGCGAGCCGGTGCGCATGGGCGGGATGTTGATCGAGATTACGCTCGATTCCTCCGGCTTGCGCGCAGCGATGATCGACTATGGCCTGCGCATCCTCTGGCTCTCGCTGGTGATTTCCATCTTCACGGCTGTGCTGCTCTTTCTCGCCGTGCGCGTGACCCTCGTCAAACCGATCAAGCGCGTGGTTGCCGCCATGCAGACCTATGCCGCCGCCCCCGAGGATGTGCGCCGCGTGCTGCGCCCCACCGCCCGCGTCAAGGAACTGCGCGAGGCCGAGGAAACCCTGCAATCTCTGCAAACCCAACTCACCGGCGCACTCAAGCAAAAAGAGCATCTCGCCCAGCTGGGCGGGGCCGTGGCCAAGGTCAATCATGACCTGCGCAATATTCTCACCTCCGCCCAGCTTTTCACTGACCGGATCGAGACCAGCGAAGATCCCACCGTCAAACGCCTCGCCCCCAAACTCATCAACGCCCTCACCCGCGCCGTGCATCTGTGCGAAGCCACGCTGGCCTATGGCAAGGCCGAAGAGCCGGGGCCCGTCTTTGCCCGCCTCTATCTCGCGGATGTCGTGGCCGATGTGATCGACAGCGAGCGTCTCGCCGCAGGCGATGCCGATGTCAGCTTTGCCGAGGATGTGCCCGGCGACCTCGTCGTGCTGGCCGATGCCGAACAGCTCTATCGCATCATCGGCAACCTCGTGCGCAACGCCCGCCAAGCCATCGTCAATAGTGGCCGCCCCGGCGAGATCAGCGTGATGGCCGATGAGGATGCCGCCGAATGGATGATCCGCGTTGCGGACACCGGCCCCGGCCTGCCCCGACGGGCGCGCGAACATCTCTTCAAACCCTTTCAGGGCGGCACCACCAAGGGCGGCAGCGGCCTTGGCCTGACCATCGCCGCAGAACTGGTGCGCGGCCATGGCGGCACGCTCATTCTCGAACGCAGCGACGCCACGGGCACCGCCTTCTGTATCACCCTGCCCAAGGGAAATTTCGGCGCGACGTCATAATTTCTTCCAAAACGCCCTTGCATTGCCCGACGTCAGAGTCTAATTGCTGCCCTCACGGACCGATAGCTCAGCTGGATAGAGTACTTGACTACGAATCAAGGGGTCGGGGGTTCGAATCCTCCTCGGTCCGCCACTTATCCCCTTGATCCAGCTGAAATTCTTCTAACAATCTGAATCTGCCCGCTGGCCCAAAAATCTGGGGCGTTTGCCTAGGCGTGTCGATGCAAGATGCGGTGCTTTGCCGCCCCTCTGCGCACAAAACACCCCTCACGCCCCTGCCCCAGCCGCCCCTCGCAAACCACCCATCAAAACGAAACAATCCCGGCTCTTAACCGGGATTGTCCACGTTTTGATAACAATCAGGCCCGCCGTTCAGCGCACCAGCAATTGCGCCTCATGCCGCTTGAGCGAGCGCCGCGCCGCCTGATAGGCTTCGATCCCCTCGACCGCCCGCAACTCCGGGAAGAGGTCATAGATCTCGTCCCGCTGTGCCGCGCCCATGCCGTCCAGAACCTGCTCACCGGGTTGGAAACTCTCGGTCCAGGTGCCGTTCGACAGAACCACCTCATGCTGATCGCACATAAAGTGGATATAGGTCGCTGCGCGTGTCTCGACTTGGCTCACACCCTCGATCCCGATCAGGTGCTTGGCCGCAGCCAACACCTCACGCTCTTCGAAATAGAGCGCGGCACGATCCGAATTGAGCAGGATGCGGTGCTGCGGGCTCAAAAGCATGTCCCGCTCCGGCAAACCATGCCCCAGCGAACCAGCACGGATCAGGATTGGGCGCAGATGCGGCGAGCGCGCCAATTCGTCCCCGCTCAGCCCCCGCTGACCGATCCAACGGATCTCTTGCAGACCGTTGTCGCGGGTGATCACCTTGTCTCCAACCTTCAACTCTTCCACCAGCTTTTCGCCACGCGGCGTGGCAATCGCCGTGCCAGGGGTAAAGCAAGGAATAAGGTTCTCGATCTCGCCGAACACCAAAGATCCGGTAACCGTCCCATCACGATCCTGGAAGTTGACCGTGCCCGAGGTCGAATCGCCGTCCGGGTCCGTTGTTTGCCCGACAATCTCGAACCGACCCAGACCGCGCAGGTCGAGCGTGTCAAAATCGTCGCCGCCGGTGCCACCATCAATCGTGTCACCCGCGCCAACATCAACGAACACATCGCGGTCATCGAGGCCAACAAGACGATCTGCACCCAAACCACCGCTGATCGTATCATTGCCGGCACCGCCGGTGATCGTGTCATCCCCCTGACCACCAATCAAAGAGTCGTTGCCGTCAGCGCCCACGATGAAATCGTTGTCAATGCCACCGTCGATCACATCATCCCCGGCACCGCCGAGAATTGTGTCATCATCGTCCTGACCAAAGATCGTGTCATTGCCATCGCCACCGTCGATCAGGTCCCGGCCATTGCCCGGCTCCGGATCGGTCGCATCGGGAATATTGATCGAGTCGGGAAAGCCTTCTTCAAGCCCGCCAAAGATCACATCGTCCCCGGCACCGCCGTTGATCGTGTCAGACCCTTCGCTACCGATCAGCGTGTCATTGCCGTCATCGCCGTCGATCACATCGGCATCAATGCCCCCGTCGATCAAATCCGCCCCGGCCCCGCCGGAAATCGTATCCGCATCGTCGCCGGTGGTGATCACATCGTCGCCATCACCGCCAAACACCAGATCGCGGTCATTCTCGGGATCAAGATCGGCCGGCACCGTGGTGCCAAAACCAAGATCAGGCAAAGGCAAGGTCGACGTAGAGGTGCCGGAATCAATGGTGTCATTGCCCGCGCCGCCGTCAATCGTATCAGAGCCATCCTCGCCAAAGATCAGATCAGCCCCGTCAGCCCCGTCAACCTGATCATCGCCAACCCCGGCAAAGACCACGTCATCCCCGGCACCCGCCCGGATGCTGTCATCATTCGGCGCAGCCCCCGGCAAAAGCGCGTCATCGTTATCAACGAAATCGCCGTCCGGATCGCCTGCATAGCCCAGATCAATCAGATCGTCTCCAGCAGTGCCATCCACAATCCCGTCACGGGTGGGCGGCGGCGGCGGCGGGGCGATGCCCACCGTGACTGTCACGGTGGCCGTATCGGTGCCACCATTGCCATCCGAAATCGTTTAATCAAACGTATCCGTGCCGCTGAACCCGGCGTTCGGCGTATAGGTTACGGTGCCGTCGCCATTGACCGTGGTGGTGCCATTGGCCCCATCCGTGGCTCCTGTCACCGACAGCGGGTCGAAATCCGCATCGGTATCATTGGCCAGAACCGGAATCGTAACCTCTGTTTCAAATCCTGTCGTGACACCGTCGTCATTGACAGCATCCGGCACGGTATTGTCGGGCCGAATCAGGTTTTCGATCTCGGCAAAGGTCATGTCGCCGGTCACAGCCCCATCGCTGCCCAGAAATTCGACCCGACCAGAGGTCGAATTGCCATCCGGATCAACCGTCTCATCCACCACGCGCAGGGGGCCTGCACCGCGCAGATCAAGCGTGTCATTGTCCACGCCCGTGCTGCCGCCATCCACCACATCGCCCGCCGTGCCGCCGATGATCAAGTCTTCGTCAGCCCCGCCAGAGATATTGTCCGCACCGGCACCGCCCGACAGAACATCGTTCCCGGCCTCACCCAAGAGCGTATCGTCACCCTCGCCGCCAACCAGCGTATCGTCGCCCGGCAATCCGGCATCGACCACGCCGCCCGTCAGCCCGAAATACACATCCGTGACATTCAGACCATCCGACGTGCCATCGGCATCAGAATACCGGATCACAAGCTGCGATACCGGTCCCGCAATCGACACCGTAAGACTATGCGCCGGGCCATCATCGGTGCCCGACCCCGCACCCATCGCTTGCTCCGCGCTCAGCACCGTCACGGCAGAGCCGCCGACAAGGGTCACGGGGATCAGGTTATCCGCCGCGTCAAAGGCAAAGATTTGCACATTCTCTGTGCCATCCAGGTCATTGATATTGAACGAAACATTCGAAACTTCGGACGAGAATTCAAGCTTGAGATCGGTCGATCCCGGCGCTGCCAGATCCGCCGACAGCGAACTGCCCCCATCGGCCACAGTGCCATCCGTGACAACCCCTGTCACATTCTGCGGATTGTCGGCAAAGGTGGTATCATCGGTCACGGTGCTGGTCAGCACCGAAAAGGTCACATCGACAGAGCCGGTATTCTGGGTAAACGCTGTGATTGGATCGCCCGCGTCGATCGGATCGGCATCATTGGGATCGGGCGCCTCGCTCCACTGGAACACTTCCCGCGCACCTGCCGTCGCATCGGGCGTGTCGCCCACCAACAGGTCATTGCCCGCGCCGCCCTCGACCGAGTCGCTTCCCGATCCGGCAAAGACCGTATCGTTACCAGCACCAGCCAGAATGGTGTCATCGCCGCCAAATCCGTCCACGACGTCATCGTTCGACCCGTCGGGCGCATCATTTGCATCAATCCGATCCCCCTCGGGATCGCCCGTGTAGGCAATATCAATTCTATTTCCGGAATTGTCGCCGTCGACTCTGTTAATTGCCATGTTCCATCTCCCGTGCCTCAACGACACATGCTTGCGACCCTGTTCAAAACGCCTGCATCAATCCCGATTCAACGGAACAAGAGCGACCGGCACAGAACCAAAGGGAAGGAATGCCCAACGGCATTACACAACGGGACGAAACAGCCCAAAACTTCCAATAACTGCGATCATTAAAGAGTCGGGGATTGCGGCAGCTTTCCACGAAACATCGCGTTGGTTGTGTGCGGTCGCCCCCGCGACCTACAGACATGACCCCCCAGATGGGCTGTCCAGACATTATCCTTTTGAATAGTCTGGCCCAAGTGGAATCTGGCGCAAACGTGCCGAAAATACGCCTCTTAGGTTAATTTTGGCCTTGTTATCGCCACAAATCCCCCTCCCAAGACACGCCAACTGTTTCTGCCTCTGGGCAGGGATTGATCAAAAATTACGCGAAATTAAAGCAAAACGCTCGGATTTCAGCACGACTCACACGCATAGCGTGTGTTTGTTTCGGATCCCATGACATATCCGCGCAAACACGGGCTTCAGGGCGCCTCTGTGTTTAAAAAAAGGCAGAGCGGAAAATTCGGCAACAATGCACCACACAAAACGTCTCTGTTGCCAGATTGGAAACACGACTCTCCAAAGATAGCCGCGAATCTCTGAATAGCTGTGGATAACATCCCCGGCCACATCCGCATGACAGGCCTAAACCTGCCGCCGTCTTGATCACATTTTGGGAAATGGTGCCCCCACACGGACTCGAACCGCGGACCTACTGATTACAAATCAGTTGCTCTACCAGCTGAGCTATAGGGGCTTGCGCGCCTGATTAGCCAAGCCTTTCCACCTCTGCAAGCAGAAATCGCGTGCTCAGGGCGTGATAACTTGAACGCCCTGCATGCGCTGGATCGTATACAGGTCCTCATCATAGAGTTCCGTCAGTTTGGCCACCAGCGCATCGGTCCAGCCCGGCGCATCCAATTCTTCTTCGATCGCCGCCTCATCGGCGAACTTGTCAAGAAACGCCGCCACCACCCGCCTCTTCTGCACCTCGGTCAGGCCGGGATGCGACGCCAGATAGCCGCGAAACCGCTCACGCCCCGCTGGGGTCATGATCTCTTCGATCAGGCTGAATTCCCCTTCAAATGCGACCGTAGGATCAATGCCCGCCATTTCCCGCACCACTTGGCTCCAGATCAGCGGCGTATCTTCGTTGCACCACACCGTCACTGGAATATCCGGATGATGCCGCAGCACCCGCGTGATCAACTCGGACCAGCGCAGATGCGCCGCATCATGGCCCCGCAACAGCGCCTCGACCGTGTCAAAGTCGGTCTCTTTCAGAAGAGGCGGCAGGAACGTCGCCGGATTGACCACCCCGATAAACAGTTCCAGATGATCATCCGGAAACAACTGCCGAAAGAGGTTCAACCGATGTTCGGCCGCGCCATACAATACGCCCCCATTCACCGCCATCTTGGGCGTGCCGAAAAACCCCGGATTGGACAGGACCAGCCGATCCACAGCCCCCTCGTTGCTGATCGCATCCACCAAAACATCACGCGCATCCGGGGCAAGCCCCGCGTCCTGCGCGTGGTGCAATACATCGCGCACCAAACGGCGATAGCGCTGCGGATCGGGAACATTGGTTCCGTGACGCGCCAGCATCTCGCGATTGGCGGACAGGCAGTTGATCAGCCTGTCCTCGTCAGTGTGATGGGCGCCTGCGTGAATGACAACCTGCATCCGTTTTCCGGTCTCTTGGATCATTGCCCCTCACTATACGGTCTTTGCGCCCGAGTGAAACAGCAATTGCCATGCCATCTGGACAACTGAACCGATCAGTTTATCCTTGACCCTATCCCTGTCACAAAGGCCACCCATGCAACTCACCGTCAACGGCACCGTACATTCTCTTGAGGATCTCGAACCCGAGATGCCGCTCCTGTGGGCGCTGCGCGATGTTCTGGGCCTCAACGGGCCGAAATATGGCTGCGGCATCGCCCAATGCGGTGCCTGCACCGTCCATATCGACGGCGTGGCCACCCGCTCTTGTCAGGTGGCGGTGGGCGATGTCTGGGGGCCTGTGACCACGATCGAGGGGCTGGGCACCCCCGACGTGCCGCATCCCGTGCAGGCCGCGTGGATCGCGCATCAGGTGGCGCAATGCGGCTATTGCCAGTCCGGCCAGATCATGCAGGCCGCAAGCCTCCTGAGTGAAACCCCCGATCCCACCGATACCGAGATTGACGACGCACTCTCCGGCAATCTCTGCCGCTGTGGCACCTATCCGCGCATCCGCGAGGCGGTCAAAACCGCCGCGCGCACGCTCAAGGGGGCATGACTCATGGGTCGCGCCAAAACCATCGCCCGCCGCACAGTCCTGATCGGCTCCGCCGCAATTGCGGGCGGCGTGGCCTTCGGTGTCTGGCGGTACAAGACGCCCTATGCCAATCCGCTCTTGACCGATTTGCCCGAGGGGGCGGCGGCCCTCACCCCCTATGTGCTGATCACCTCGGACGCCATCACCCTCATCACCCCCCGCGCCGACAAGGGGCAAGGCGCGGTGTCCCTCCAGGCGGCCCTGATCGCCGAAGAACTCGATGTGGATCTGGACCAGATCAAAACCGATCCCGGCCCCCCCAGCCCCGCCTATTACAACACCGCCCTGTCGGGCGATGCCGTGCCGTTCCGCGCCACCGACGATAGCTGGCTTGCCGAAACCGTGCGCGGCCTTGCCGACGCGCCGATGAAATTTCTGGGCATGCAGATCACCGGCGGGTCCACCACCGTGCCTGATAGTTACGACAAACTGCGCCACGCCGGGGCCGTCGCGCGCGAAACGCTCAAAGCCACCGCCGCGCGGCTGCATAACATCTCCGTAACCGATTTACGCACCGACCGTGGCGCGGTGATCCTGCCCGATGGCACCGGTCTCAGCTACCAAAGCCTTGCCGCCGAGGCCGCAAACACCGATCCCGTAACCGATGTCACCCTGCGCGCGCCCTCCGACTGGCGCCTGATCGGCCAACCGATGCAACGGATCGACATCGTCGCCAAATCCACCGGCACGCAAAACTATGGCATCGACGTCACCCTCCCAAACATGGCCCATGCCGCGTTGCGCCTCAACCCTGCCATGGGCGGCGCACGCCTTAGCCATGATGCCACCCCTGCCCTCGCAATGCGCGGCGTGATCAAGGTCGTGGCCCTGCCCCAAGGCGTCGCCGTCATCGCCGACAACACTTGGCGGGCAATGCAGGCGGTCGCCGCCATCCCCGTCGAATGGGGCCCCGCCCCCATCCCGTCCGAGATGGACGCCCATTGGCAGGCCCTCTCCGACAGTTTCACCCCCGACCGCCAAGACAGCCAATTCCGCGACTCGGGCGATGTGGAAACCGCCCTCTCAGAGGGCCCCGATTTTGAGGTCGAATACCGCGCGCCCTACCTCGCCCACGCCCCGCTCGAACCGCTCAACGCCACCGTGCTCTACACACCCGAGCGGGTCGATATCTGGACCGGCACCCAAGTGCCGCGCTTTGTACAAAATAACGTGGCAAAGCTTACAAACCTTACGCCTGACGCAATCCACGTTCACGCCCTGATGATCGGCGGCAGCTTTGGCCACCGCCTCGAAGACGAGGTGACGCGCCACGCCACCCGCATCGCCATGGAACTGCCCGGCAGGCCCGTGAAACTCACCTATTCCCGTGAAGAGGATATGACCCACGACTTCCCCCGCCAGATCGCTATGGCGCGCGGGCGCGGGCGCGTCGCCAATGGTCAGGTCGCGGCCTATGATCTGGGCATCGCCATGCCCTCGGTTCTCGCCTCGCAAATGGGCCGCCAAGGCATCCCCGCCCCCGGTCCAGACCTGCAAATCGTGGCCGGAGCATGGGATCAACCCTTTGATATTCCTCACTACCGTGTCACCGGATACCGTACGCCCGAATTGACCCCAATCTCATCTTGGCGCTCGGTCGGGGCCTCGTCCAACGGGTTTTTTCACGACAGCCTGCTTGACGAATTGATCCACGCCGCCGGGGCCGATCCCTTGGCCGAGCGCCTGCGCCTCTGCAATCACGCCCCTTCCCGGCAGGTGCTCGAGGCGGTGGGCGAGATGTCGAACTGGGGCAGCCCGCTTGCCCCCGGTCAAGGGCGTGGCGTGGCCTTCTGCCTCTCCTTCGGTGTGCCCTGCGCGCAAGTCGTCGAGGTCACAAACACCGAAAACGGCCTGCGCCTCGACCACGTCTTCGTCGCCGCCGATGTGGGCCGCATCCTAGATCCCATCAACTTCGAAGGGCTGGTCAAGGGCGGTGTGCTCTTTGGTCTGGGCCATGCGATGCACGGTCAGATCACCTATGCCGGTGGCGCAGCAGAGCAGATGAATTTCGATACATTTCAATCGCTTCGCCTCAATCAATGCCCTGAAATCACCGTGCGTGGGCTGGAAAACGGCCCCAAGATCAAGGGCATCGGAGAGCCACCCGTGCCCCCCGCAGCCCCCGCGCTGGCCAATGCGATCTTTGCCGCCACGGGGCAACGCCTGCGTGAAATGCCCTTTGAGAAATTCGTCAAATTCCTCTGAGCGCCCCTTGCCCCTGCCCGCGCCCGGTGCTTGAACAGGCACCATGCCGATCCATGCGACCACCCTCCTGCTGCTGACCTGCTCTGCTCTTTCGGGCTTTGTGGGCCAGGCCATTGGCCTGCCGCTGCCCTTCCTGTTGGGTCCGTTGGCGATCTCTGCCCTGATCGCCACCGCCCTGCCCGAACGCTTGCCCTCTGGCTACCGCTTTCCCCAAAAACTGCGCCTGATGTTCATCGCCATCATCGGCTTGATGATCGGTGCCCAAGTCACACCCGCCCTCTTCACCGAGGCCCATCACTACGCGCTAACCTTCGGTGCTGTCACACTTTTCGTCGTTCTGGCCCATACCATGGGCTATACGATCTTTCGGCATCTCGGCGGCTATGACCCCACCACCGCCTTTTACGCCAGCACCCCCGGCGGGCTTTATGAAAGCATCGAAATGGGCGAGGCAGCAGGTGCCGACGTGACCCGCCTGATGATGCAGCAATTCCTGCGCATCATCGTGGTGGTGACGGCCCTGCCCCTTGGCCTCTCGCTCTGGCTTGGGGCCCCTGTGGGCAGCTCGGCGGGTATGACCATGGCCCGCCCGGATGTGCCTTGGTCCGACCTGCCGTTGATCGTGCTGGCGGGGCTGGGGGGATTGGGGCTGGGCCATCTGCTGCGCCTGCCAGCGGGGCAGATGACCGGGCCGATGGCCCTTGCCGCAGCCCTGTCGCTTAGCGGCTGGCTCAGCTTTGACATCCCCCAATGGCTTGTAAATATGGCACAAATCGTGCTTGGAACAGCGCTGGGCATGCGCTTTACCGGGCTCAGCCGTGGCCTCTTACTGCGCGGAACGGCGCTGGCCTTGGCGGCGGTCGGGTCCATGTTGGCCTTGGGTGTGGTGCTGGCCGTTACGCTGCACGAGATGACAGGCGAGGCGGTCGATGTGCTCCTCATCACGCTTGCCCCCGGCGGTGTCACCGAAATGGCGCTGGTGGCGCTCAGCCTTCAGGCAAATCCGGCCTTCGTGACGATCCACCATATCTACCGCATCGTGCTGACCGTGCTGACGCTGGGGGTCATCACCCGCCTGCGACAGCGCAAAGGGTAAGCGACGGAGTCGAGTATTTGTACCAAGAAGAGGCCCAAGACAGTCTTTGACAGGACAGGTCGCAGGCAGTATTTGAACATATGTTCATTTAAAACAAACGAGGGCACCATGCGCATAGAGGATACGGCCGCGATCATCACCGGTGGGGCCTCGGGGTTGGGCGAGGCGACCGCGCGGCATTTCCGCACCATGGGCGCTCAGGTGACGCTGCTCGACCGCGATGCAGAGCGTGGCGCGGCCATCGCCGCCGACATTGGCGCATATTTCGTCGAAACCGATGTGACAAATGAGGCATCAGTCGCCGCCGCCATCGCAGCAGCCACATCCGCCATGGGACGGATCACCGCCGCAATCAATTGCGCAGGCATCGCCACCGGCGCCAAGGTGCTGGGCCGCGACGGCCCCCACCCGCTCGATCTCTTTCGTCGCACGCTCGACATCAACCTTGTGGGCTCGTTCAACGTGGCACGGCTGGCCGCGGCGCAAATGGCGCTGAACACGCCCGACGCAGACGGCGCGCGCGGCGTGATCATCAACACCGCCTCCATCGCCGCCTTTGACGGGCAAAAGGGCCAGGCCGCCTATGCCGCCTCCAAGGGGGGGATTGTTGGCCTCTCGCTGCCCATGGCGCGCGATCTGGCGCGCGAAGGCATCCGTGTTATGGCCATTGCCCCCGGCACCTTTGCGACGCCAATGCTGCGCGGATTGCCACAAGAGGTGCAGGACAGTCTGGCGGCTGAGGTGACATTTCCCAAACGCTTGGGTGATCCGGCAGAATATGCCCGGCTTGCCGCCTTCATCATCGACTGCGGCTATCTCAACGGCGAGGTGATCCGCCTCGATGGCGCGCTGCGGATGCAGTAACGCTCAGCCCTCTGCGCGCTCCGCCAAGGCCAGCCATTCCTCTTCCGCCTCGGCCAGAGCGCTCTGACGGGTGGTCAGCGCCTCGGTGGCTTTCTTGAACTTGACCGGCTCGCGGGCAAAAAGCGCGGCATCCGAAAGTAGCTCTTCGAGCTTGCCAATCTCGGCGGCAAGCCGTGCCATCACGGCGGGCAGCTCCTCCAATCGGTGCTTTTCTGTAAAGCTGAGCCGCGTGACAGCAGCCTTGGATTGCTTCAACTCCGGTGCCTTGGCGTCTGTTTTATTTGCCTTTTTATCTGCCTCCATGGCGGCATCCGCGCCCCGCTGCGCGCGGTAATCCGACCAGCCACCGGCATAGGTGGTGGCCCGGCCATCCCCCTCCATCGCGATGGTCGTGGTCGCCACACGGTCGAGAAAATCACGGTCATGGCTGACCAAAAGGACGGTGCCGTCGAAATCATCCAGCAACTCTTGCAAGAGGTCCAGCGTCTCGATGTCGAGATCGTTGGTCGGCTCGTCCAAGACCAACAGATTGCTTTCGCGCGCCATCAACTTAGCCAGCAAAAGCCGGGCCTTCTCTCCCCCGGACAACGACTTGACCGGCGCACGCGCCTGCCGCTCGTCAAACAGGAAATCCTTGAGATAGGCCACCACATGCCGGGGCTGCCCGCGCACCAGCACCTGATCCGCCTGCCCAGAGACGCGCATATCGGCATCCCCCGTCAGGCTCTCCCAGAGGGTCATCTCGGGGTCAAGCTGCGCTCGTGCCTGATCGAAGACCGCCGGCACCAGATTTGTGCCATGGGTCACGGCACCGCTGTCGGGCTCGATCTCTTTGAGCAGCATCTTGAGCAATGTCGTCTTGCCCACCCCATTGGGGCCGACAAAGGCCACGCGATCCCCACGCAGGATCTTGATGCTGAACTTCTGCAAGATGAGCTTGTCACCGTAAGCCTTTGAAATATCAACAGCCTCGATCACCTTACGGCCCGACGTTGGCCCCGAATCAAACGCCATGGCCGCCGTGCCCTGCCGCCGGATCTGGCTGCTACGCTCGGCGCGCAATTCGGCCAAGGCGCGCACCCGACCCTGATTGCGCTTGCGCCGCGCACTGATGCCTTCGACCGCCCACCGCGCCTCGGACTTGATCTTGCGATCCAGCTTGTGGCGTTGCTGATCCTCATCATCCCAAACCTTGTCGCGCCAAGCCTCGAAATTCTCGAACCCTTTTTCCTGTCGCCGCGTCATTCCCCTGTCAATCCAAAGGGTTGCGCGCGTCAGTTCACGCAAAAACGCACGGTCATGGCTGATCAGAACAAAGCCTTTGCGCGTCTCGCGCAGCTCATTTTCCAACCAGGCAATCGCCTCGATATCAAGATGGTTGGTCGGCTCGTCGAGCAGCATCAGATCCGGGGCCTCGGCCATCAGCTTGGCCAGGGCCGCGCGCCGCCGCTCGCCCCCCGACGCTGTGCTGACCGGGCGCGCAGGATCAAATTTCAGCCCCTCACCCGCCATCTCCACGCGGTAGGCCTCAGCCGGGTCCAACAGGCTTGCGGCATAGTCGCCGAGCGTGGTGAACCCGACCATATCGGGCTCTTGTTCCATATAGCCCACGCTGATCCCCGGCGTCACAACCCGAAGCCCGCGATCTGGCTCGACCAGACCGGCCATCACCTTCATCAGCGTCGATTTTCCCGACCCGTTGCGCCCCACAAGCGCCACCCGGTCACCGGGTTGCACCACTAGCGAGAGGTCATGAAACACAGGCTCACCCCCAAAGGTAAGCGAAATGTCGGTGAGCTGTAAAAGAGGTGCGCGTGCCATGGGCGCGGGCTATCCTGCCGCCTCGCCAGCGTCAAGAGACCTCAACCGGCAAGCGCGCGCAGCAGCCGCTTGCGCGTCGCCGGAATGGCCCCGATCTCGACACCGGTGAACACATGCAAGGTGTTCAGATGCCGGTCGATCACCGCATGATCGCTGACCCATCCGCCCATCATCAAATAGGTGCGCAAGAGGGGCGGCATATGCCGCATCGCCAGCTTCAGGTCAGGTTTGTGCCGCCGCAGCCGCTCCGCAAAGCGGAACACGGCCGGTGCCTTGACCTGCGGCCACCAGCGTCGCGGCGCAAGATGCCGTTCACGCAGCATGGCAAAGGCATCCAGATAGGTCTCGGTCTTGGTGCCATGAAAGGAGGAGCAGCCAAACAGCATCTCAACGCCATTGTCATCGACAAACCGCGTCATAGCGGCCCAAGCCACCCGCAAGATATCGGGGTCAAGCCGCCCCGGTGCGATACAGAACCGCCCCATCTCGGCCATTTTGCCTTCGAACCCCGCAAGCGCTGACAAGTCATAGAATTGCGCCGAATAGCTCTGCGCAATCTCGGCCCCGCCATTCAGCATCAGCATCCGAAAGCAACACACCAACGCGCCGCTGCCCGTCTCTTCAATCAGAACATGCGTGCAAATGTCATCGAAACGGTCGCAATCCAGCCCATCGGCCTCGCCCAGAAAGGCCCGTGCGCGCAACCGCTGTGCAGCAACCCGATCCTCGGGCGTTGTGCCGATCCGTGCCTGATACCGCTGATTGCCAAGCCCTGCCATGCCGCGACCTCGTCTGCGCTGAGCGACCCTAGTCCCGGTCGCTCTAGCACGCAAGCTGTGACAGCGGCATGACCCGGCCTAGTTGCCGAACCCTTCGACAGGGTTGATGTTGCCGATATTGCTCAAGAGCTGACGCAAGAAGCCGTTGCTGACCACCGAAGAATCGGTCACGCGCCGCGCAAGTGGGACAACCTGACCATCTTCAAGCCCGAATTCCTCGATATTGGCGATCGTGTCATTGTCATTGAAGGAAATCGCCAGAACGCGGCGCTCCACCACCTGTGGGCGGAACATGCCATATTCCCGCACCCGGCTGCGCACATAATAATAATCGCCATCCGCCAGCACCCCCGAGAGCGATGGCGGCCCGATCACATCATCCACAGTGGCGCGGCTATCCACGCCCACCACGAGGTTTTGCAGATCTTCTTCGGGTGGAACATAACCGTGATTGCGATAGGTGGCAGCGCAGCCCGTGACGACCATCAGACAGCACAGCGCCAAGGCGCTGATCACTCGGTTTCGGATCGCTGTCATTTCTGCCCTCTTGTATCGGCCTGCTTCGGCTTTTATCCCGTTTACAGCAAGGTGATGCAATGGTTCAAGAAAGGAAGCGAGGGGAAAGATGTCACAACACCCGCAAAACACCCGAGCGATCCGCGTGGCCGACCTTTCGGCGCGCCGTCCCGTGACCTTCGATATCGCCCCCGACGCCGCAGAGATGGCCCGCATCGCAAGCGATCTTGGGGTGCTGGGTCTGCGCAAGCTGCGCCTGCGCGGCACGCTCACGGCAGAGGGGCGCGCCGACTGGCTCTTGCAGGCCGAACTGGGTGCCACCGTCTCGCAGCCCTGTGTCGTCACGCTCGAACCTGTGCAGACCCGCATCGACGAGTCGGTGATGCGCCGCTTTTCCCCCGACGCGCGGCTTGACGCCCCGGATCCGGGCGCCGAGATCGAGATGCCCGAGGATGACACACTCGAACCGCTGGGCACGGAAATCGACCTTGCGCGCGTGATGATCGAGGCGCTGAGCCTCGCCCTGCCCCCCTATCCCCGCAAGGATGGGGCCGAACTCGGCCAACTGACCGTGGCCGAAGAGGGCGTGACCCCGATGCAGGATGAGGAAACCAAACCATTCGCCGCCCTTTCGGGCCTGCGCGACAAGCTGGGCAAGCCCGACACGGAATGATCCCGCCGCACGCCAAGAATCGCTTGCCCCGGCATTAAATCTCTGTATTTTCCCGCTCTCACCGGAATTTGGGGTTGAACCGGCGGCTCGTAACATACTAAGAGCCGCGAACACCCGTGAAACAGGGCCAGATCGGCCCACAGGAATTGAGGTTGCGACATGGCCGTCCAACAGAACAAAGTATCGAAATCGCGCCGCAACAATCGCCGCGCCCATGACGCGCTGGTTGCAGGCAACCCGAACGAGTGCACCAACTGCGGCGAACTGAAGCGCCCGCATCACGTGTGCTCGGCGTGTGGACACTATGCCGACCGTGAGGTCGTGGCATTGGTGGAAGAAATCGACCTGGAAGACGACGCGGCCTGAACCCGCAATAGGCGATTTGCTGCATGACCGCTCGCAGGGACCATTCCAAGGCGGGTGCAGGACGCACCATCATCTCGATTGACGCCATGGGCGGGGATCAGGGGCCGGCAACGGTTGTTGCCGGCATTGCCTATTCTGCGTCCAAAAACCCCGATATCGGCTTTATCGTTCACGGCCCGAAAGAAGAGCTTGAGCGTCTGATAGCCAAGCGTCGCGGCTTGGCTGAACGGTGTGAAATCCGGCATGCCCCCGAAGTCGTCACCATGAACGACAAGCCGTCGCATGTGGTGCGCCACGGGCGTGACACCTCTATGTGGTCCGCGCTCGAATCGGTGCGCATGGGCGAGGCAACCGTATGTGTGTCTTGCGGCAATACCGGCGCGCTCATGCTCATGTCTGTGCTGCGCCTGCGCAAACTGCCGGGCATCTACCGCCCGGCCATTGCCGTGATGTGGCCCTCGAAAAATCCGCAAAAGCATAACATCATGCTCGACGGTGGCGCGGATATCCGCGCCGATGCCAAGGACCTCATGCAATACGCCCTGATGGGTGCGTCTTATGCCCGCAACGGCTTTGGGCTCGAGCGCCCGCGCATCGGCTTGCTCAATGTCGGCACCGAAGAGCACAAGGGCCGCGCCGAATTGAAAGAGGCCTATGATCTTATCGCCGCCAATGCCCGGATTGCGGATTTCGATTTCGTGGGCTTCGTCGAAGGCCGCGACCTGCCCGGCACCAAATGCGATGTGATCGTCACCGACGGCTTTACCGGCAACGTCGCTCTGAAGACCGGCGAAGGCATCGCCAAACTGATCGCCGACTTGCTGCGCGAGGCCTTTGCCTATTCCTTTCTCTCGCGGCTGGCCTCGGTGCTGGCCTATACCTCGCTTGCGCGCCTGAAAAAGCGGATCGACCCGCGCCGCGCCAATGGCGGGGTCTTCCTCGGGCTGAACGGCACCGTGGTCAAATCGCATGGTGCCGCCGATTCCATGGGCGTCTCCTCGGCGATCAAGCTGGCGTTCGAGCTGGCCCAATCCGGCTTTTCTGAACGGCTGGCGGCGCGGGTTGCCTCCGCCGCCCTGCTCGATCAGGATGCCCACCCAGAGCCCCAACCAGAGGCCGAATCTGAATGACACTGCGCGCCGTCGTCCAAGGCATCGGACATTATCTGCCTGAACGTATCGTTCCCAACGCGGAATTCGAAGCAACCCTCGACACGTCGGATGAGTGGATTCGCACGCGCTCTGGGATAGAACGCCGCCATTTCGCGGCCAAGGATCAACCCACCTCGGATCTTGCCGTGCGCGCCGCCCGCGCCGCGCTCGAACATGCGGGCCTCACGCCCGATGACATCGACGGTATCGTCGTGGCCACCTCTACCCCGGATCTGACCTTTCCCTCGGTCGCAACCATGGTGCAAAGCGAATTGGGCATGACCCGCGGCTTCGGCTTTGACGTGCAGGCCGTGTGCGCAGGCTTTATCTACGCGCTCACCACCGCCAACGCCCTCCTCCTCTCGGGTCAGGCGCAGCGCGTGCTGGTGATCGGCGCAGAAACCTTCAGCCGCATCATGGACTGGACAGACCGCTCCACCTGCGTGCTGTTCGGCGATGGCGCAGGGGCCTTGGTGCTGGGCCTCGAAGAGGGGGCTGGTACATCCGAGGATCGCGGCATCCTCTCTGCCGATCTGAATTCCGACGGGCGCTACCGCGACATGCTCTATGTCGATGGCGGCGTGTCCACCACCGGCGAGGCGGGCAAATTGCGCATGCAAGGGAACCCGCTCTTTCGTCAAGCGGTGGAAAAACTGGCCTCAACCGCCGAAACAGCCCTGGCAAAAATCGGCCTCAGCGGTTCCGATGTGGATTGGATCGTCCCGCATCAGGCCAATATCCGCATCATCCAGGGCACGGCCAAAAAACTGGGCCTGCCGATGGAGCGCGTGATCGTCACCGTGCAGGATCATGGCAATACCTCCGCCGCCTCCATCCCCCTCGCGCTCTCGGTTGGCGTGGCCTCGGGCAAGATCAAACGCGGCGATCTCCTCCTTGCCGAGGCGATTGGCGGCGGTCTGGCGTGGGGCGCGGTGGCCCTGCGCTGGTAAAACGTCGGAAAATGGGCGAAAACACGCGGGTGAACGGCTGCCGCTAAGTGGTTGAGATTGACTCGTAAAATTCTTCGCCGCAAAGTAACCGAAAAAAATCGCGGGGATGTGATGACTGACAAGACATTGACACGGATGGATTTGAGCGAGGCCATCTTTCGCGAGGTGGGGCTATCGCGCAATGATGCGGCCCAACTGGTCGAAAGCGTTCTGGGCCATATGTCCGACGCGCTGGTGCGCGGCGAGCAGGTTAAAATATCGTCTTTCGGCACCTTCTCGGTGCGTGACAAGACAGCGCGCGTGGGCCGCAACCCCAAGACTGGCGAAGAAGTGCCGATCAACCCGCGCCGTGTGCTGACCTTTAGGCCCTCTCACCTCATGAAAGACCGCGTCGCCGACGGCACCAAAAGCTAAGGATATCGCCGCCCATGGGCAAAGCCGCCGACGCCTTTCGAACCATCAGCGAAGTCGCGGATTGGCTTGAAGTCCCGGCGCATGTTCTGCGCTTTTGGGAGAGCAAGTTCACGCAGATCAAGCCGGTCAAACGCGCAGGTGGGCGCCGTTACTATCGCCCCGCGGATATGGCCTTGCTTGGGGGCATCAAGGTTCTGCTGCACGATCAAGGCATGACCATCAAGGGCGCGCAGAAATTCCTGCGCGAGAATGGCATCCAACAAGTATCCGATATGTCGCCGCCCTTGGATGAAGAGGCCCAAGGCGCGCTCAGCGGCATTGCGCTTGATGTGCCCTCTGTTCCCGCCCGCCCCGCCGATGTGCTGGCCTTTACCCGCCCCGACGGGGCCGATGACCCCGCCGCTGACCCAGAGGACACGGCTGAGGTCGCAGTAGAGCCTGAGGCACTGGATGACGGCGCATATGAGGCAGACGCAGAGGCCCCGCTTTCGCCGCAGACCAAGGCACCGGCGCCCAAAGAAGACTTGGACGCGCCTGCCTTACCGCCAATAGCAGACCAGACGCCTCACGAGGCACCACCCGCCGCGCCAGAACTGTCCGACACAGCCCCCTCTTTTCACACAGCGCCGGAACCCGAGGGCGACACCGCAGCGGGCGCAGAGGATGAGATCCCGTCCTTGGAACCGGACGCGCCCCCTGCGCAAACCGCGCCGCATCCACGCGCGCCTTCTGATCTGCCCGCCGATCCGTCTGATGATGTGGCTGCCGCTCCGGGTTTGCTCACGGCCCTCAGCGCCCTGCCCCGTCCCGTATCGCCGCAATTGGCCGCACGTCTGGCCCCGCTGGTCGCGGCCCTCCGGACCCACGCAGCCTCTGGCACAAAAGACCGCTAAATCCCTGCCCGATTTCGGGATTTACCTCTTGCCCCTGCGGTCAAAATCGCTATGAACGGCCCATCGTCGGGCTATAGCGCAGCCTGGTAGCGCGTCCGTCTGGGGGACGGAAGGTCGCAGGTTCAAGTCCTGCTAGCCCGACCATAATTACCGACGATCCTGCCCGCCTCGGCCCCTCGGGCACCCTGACCAAATCGCGGGGCGCAACGAGAGGGGGGCAGAGATGACCGGGGTTCTTTCCAGCCAGCAAATCCGCGCCATGATCGAAACGGGCACCCTGTTGGGCACGCCCGCGATCTTGCCCGAACAGGTCCAGCCCGCCAGCCTCGATCTGCGCTTGGGTCAGGTGGCCTACCGCGTGCGCGCCTCTTTTCTGACCGGGGCCGGGCGCACGGTCACGGACCGTCTCGCAGAGTTCGAGATGCACCGCATCGACCTCAAGGCCGGGGCCGTGCTGGAAAAAGGCTGCGTCTATGTTGTGCCACTGATGGAATCGCTTGCCCTGCCCATGGGCGTGCAGGCTGTGGCCAACGCCAAATCTTCGACCGGGCGACTCGATCTGCTGACGCGCTTGATCACGGATGGTGGTGTGGAATTTGACCGCGTGACGCCCGGCTATGCTGGCCCTCTCTATGCCGAGATTTGCCCACGCTCCTTTTCGGTTCTGGTCCGCCCCGGCATGCGCCTCAATCAAATCCGCTTTCGCGCCGGTCAGGCGGTGCTTTCGGATGATGCCCTGCGCGCGCTCCACGCACAAACGCCGCTGGTGGATGGCACCGCGATGATCGACGACGGGCTTGGCTTTTCCGTCGATCTGCGTCCTGTCTCGGGCACGCTGGTGGGCTACCGCGCCAAGCCGCATACCGGCGTGATCGACCTTGACCGCATCGGCCGCTACGATCCCGCCGCCTATTGGGAAGAGGTGCATTCCGAGAACGGCCAGATCATCCTTGATCCCGGCGCGTTCTATATCCTTGTCAGCCGAGAAGCCGTGCATATCCCGCCCGAATGCGCCGCCGAAATGGCCCCTTACGTGGCCATGGTGGGCGAATTCCGGGTGCATTACGCAGGCTTTTTTGATCCAGGCTTTGGCCATGCCGCCGCTGGCGGCACCGGATCACGCGGCGTGCTTGAGGTCCGCTGCCACGAGGCCCCCTTTGTTCTGGAACATGGCCAGATCGTCGGGCGGCTGGTCTATGAACGCATGGATCAGGTGCCCGACCATTTGTATGGCGCGGGCATTGCCTCGAACTACCAAGGCCAAGGATTGAAACTGTCCAAGCATTTCAAGGCGTAACGCCTCAGAAGCGCCCCATCTTGCGACCGATTTTCATCGCCTGCCGCCCCCGCTGCACGGTCTTGCGGGCCGCCGCGTCATCGCCGCCGCTCATGCGTTTGCTTACCGCATTCATGCCACTGCGCGTCACCCGTTGCAGGATCATCCGCACCACCATGTTGATCATCTGATTGGCGTTCATCGCGCCACTCCTCTTGCTGCCTCTGGCATCAACATAATGCCTAAACGTGCCGATTTGAGGGCAAGTCAGAATTAATCCGCAACTTTCGTATCATTTTTGCCCAATTATCCCCCCGCCAGAGGCTCCGATAACGCCCGAGCACCTGATGTCCGGATGACAGGCAATCGCAGCGGCGGCAGAATCAAGGACTGCTGCCATTCACAGGGCCCGCCCCACTGCACCATCATCACGACTCTTCAGGCTGCGACGGACCGCTCGTCCAAGCGCTTGGCCAGATGTTGGGAAAAGGCGGTGACGCTTGGGTGGTCGAACACTTGATCGGGGTTCACTTCGATCTCGAACTCTTCTTCCATCATGCCGCACATGATGGTGATCTCGACCGAATCCAAACCGTAAGTGTCAAACCGATCATCCACCGGAAACGGGTCTTGCGCCACGTCGATCACAGAGCTGATGTAACTTGCCATCCAAGTTTCGATGCTCTTTGCGTCGGCACGTGCCGGATGCTGCGTTTCAGAGGGCATGATCGACCTTTCAGAGCTGGAATGCGATTGTGTATTGCCTGCACAGCAGTATTCAACAAAAACTAATGCTATGCAATCACACCCAGCAGATCAAGACGCGAACGAAAGCCTCCGGTTGTCAGAGCAAGCCTATGACACCGCCATTTTCCATCCACGGTTCCGGCAGTTCTATGGTGAGAGCGACCTCTACAACTTTGGATTTTGGCATGACGCAGATGGGCAGCGGATCGACCATCCCGGCGAAGCGGCCCGCGAATTGGTCCGCCGCCACATCGCACAAGATCCCAACCGCGCGCGGGCACGCCGCGTGCTTGATGTGGGGTGCGGGCTGGGGGCCTGCACGGCGCAGATCGCATCGGCCTATCCGCAGGCAGACGTGATCGGGATCAATTATTCCAGCGCGCAGATTGACCATGCAAGCCGCCTTTACGCAGGCCCGCGCATCTCCTTCCAACGGATGCGCGCCGAAAGCATCGCCTTTCAGGATGAAACCTTCGACTGCATTCATGCTATCGAGACCGCCATGCATTTCCGCACGCGCCAGCAATTCCTTGAAGAGGCGCGTCGGCTCTTGCGTCCCGGTGGGCGGTTGATCCTTACCGATGTCCTTGTTGAAAAGCCAACGAGCTTTGTGCCCCACGAGAATGTTCTTCCCACGGTCAGGGCCTACCGCTCGGCGCTCGAGGCCGCAGGTCTGATGCCCGTGACAGTCGAGGATATTCACGCAGACACCACCCTACCCTTTGTCAGGATGCTGAAACGCAACGCGATGGCCGCCTATGCGCGCGGGCTTGAGCGGTCCATCAAAGGATACGTGATTGCCGTCGCCGAAAAACCGGATGAGTTATAAGGTGCCGTGCTCGCAGGCCTTGCGAAGAAGATCGCGCCGAAGCTTGCCCATGGTGTTTCGGGGCAAGGTCGACACCACATAAACACGCTTGGGGATTTTGGTTGCGGGCAATTTGCCGATCAATTCCGCGCGGATGGCGGCAGGTGTCAGGGTTGTGCCCGCCGCCGAGACAACCGCGGCCATGACAGCCTGGCCTGCGTGCGGATGCGGAACGCCAAACACGCAGACATCAACGACCCCGTTGATCGCGACAAGCGCAGCCTCGACTTCGGAGGGCTGGATGTTCAGGCCTGCGTAGATGATGAGGTCATCGGCACGCCCCGTGATATGCAGAAAGCCGTCCGTGTCGACCCATCCGACATCTCCGGTACGAAAAAAGTCGTCAGGCGCGGTTTTACGCGCCGTTTCCGCCCAGTCATCGAGATAGCTGGGCAGTGCGAGAGGGCCGCGGGCCTCTACCTCTCCGATCTCTTGCGGAGGCGCGGTTTCGTGCGTCACAAGGGACCTAATGCGCAGGCTCCACCCCGGAAGAGGCAGACCGACCGATCCGGCCCGGTTTCGTGCGGGGCTGTTGGCAGTCATAATCAGCGTCTCTGTCATCCCGTAACGTTCGAGCAACGGCAGCCCCAGCCTGTCTTCGACCTGTTCCCGGACCTCTGGAAGGATCGGAGCCGAGCCGCAGATAGCGAGCCTCAGCTGTCGGGCCGCGCCCGCCGTGAACTGCGGATGCTGAAGCAACTGCCCATAGTAAAAGGGCACGCCCATAAAGCAGGTGACCCGAGGCAACCACGCGACAGCATCGCCCGGATCAAAGCGGGGCCGCCAAACCACGGTGCCACCTGCAAGCAGGATCGGCATGGGGGCAACGATCAGGCCGTGAGCATGCGTCGTTGGCAAGACATGCAGCAGGCGATCGGACGCGTCGATGTCCCAGATGATCCTCAGCGCATCCGTGTTGGCGAACAAGGCACCGTGACTGTGGATCACGGCCTTGGGCCTTCCGGTGCTGCCAGAGGTAAACAGGATGATGGCACCAGCCTCGTCATCCACGGAAAATCTGTCCGGGTCGGTATGGTCCGTCGCGTGGAGGGGATCGTGCGGCCTTGCAGGATCAGCGTCAAGACATCGGGGCACCGCCGCAGGTCCGCTCTCCGTCCGCGCGCGCCATCCGTCCTCGCGCTCCCCGATCAGCAGAACAGGCCCGGTTCGGGAAATCTGGTCCGCCACAACCTCTGCGGGGCTATCCGGGTTCAGCGGTAGAACTACAAGCCCCGCCCGCAGAGCCCCCAGAAGCACGACGATCTGCGCCAGCGATTTCTGCATGGCAAGGCAAATCCGGTCACCGGGTTCAAGACCTTGGGCAAGCAACGCCGAGGCCGCGCGTCCCGTCGCCGCGTCCAATTCACCATAGGTAAGCGTGACCACCCCGTCGTGAAAAGCAATGGCATCCGCGTTGGCCCAGCCTGCCTTAAGTCGCTGATAAAAGGTCAATGTCTCATCCCCTAGGTGCTCGGGCCGGTCGTACTGCGTCGAACCAGTGCCGCTGTCGGTCAAAAGGATAGCCCGGCAGGTCCGTCCCATCCGCGGCTGACGGGCTGATCGCATCCAGGCAAAGCGTGGCGCCGGCAAGGTGCAGGGCAAGGACCGCGTCTTCCATCGTCTCGGGACGGGTGCCCGGATCGGGCACCGCCGCCTGCGACAAGCCAAGAGCGTAGCGGGGCCAGACCTGCTGCAACACCCGATGCAGATCAGCCCTGTCTGAGGGGATATTGAGCGCAATCTCTGCCGCCGGTGCGACGGGCCCCGGAGAGGGCGACGCGAGACTGCGCGTGAGGGCCTCCTGCGCCTCCTCCTGCGATGCCGCGACAAATCCGGATCGGTAGCTCAGTCCGACCCATCGGCGCCGCGTCGCCAAGGCGATCTTTCCCAGATCGGCCCCCGGCGCGCGGAGCGTCTCCAGCAGTTGGCTTGTGCGCGTTCTCAGACTGTCGGGCGATGCGGCGGACAGCAGGAAAAGATGACGACCACCAGCAGGCAACGCCTGATGGTGTGATATGTCGGCATTGGACACAAGGATATGCGCATTCAGACCGCTCATGCCAAAGGAACTGACCCCCATCACCCGGCGGGGACCGGGCCAGACCCTCTGATCCCGCACAATCTCGAATGGCGCCTCGTCCCAGTTGATCCGTGGCGACGGCGTCGCAAAGCAGGGCTGCCTTGGCATGAATCCGTCGCGGACCATCAAGATGGCCTTGATCAGACCGGCCACCCCAGCCGCAGCCTCTAGATGGCCGAGCGTCGCCTTCACCGATCCCACGACAATCTTTGTGTCAATCCGATCACCAAAGACGTCTGCCAATGCCGATATCTCAATCGTGTCACCCAATACGGTGGCAGATCCATGTGCCTCGATGGCCCCGATATCGGTGGGCGTTAGTCCGGCTGCCTCCACCGCTTGCAGAATGACGCGCGCCTGCGCCCGGCGCGAGGGCGCGCTCAGCCCGTTGCTGCGGCCATCCTGTCCCATCGCCCAGCCGGGCAAGACGGCATGGATGCGGTCGCCAGCCGCCAACGCGCATGACAGCCGTTTCAGAACCAGCACGCCACAGCCCTCACTGCGGACAAAGCCTGATGCGGTCGCGTCGAAACTGCGGGTTTCACCCTTGGCCGACAGCACACTCATCCCGGAAAGTGCCCGAAAGGGCTCAACCGTCAAAAGAGCATTCACGCCCCCTGCAAGCGCAACATCACAATGACCAAGGCGCAGATTGTCCCCCGCCAACGCGACGGCGGCGGCCCCCGAGGAACAGGCAGTATCGATGGTCAGGCTTGGCCCTGTCAGACCCAAGCAATAGCTGATACGCCCCGAAATCGCAGCATTCTGCGCGCCATTCGCACAATGGGGGTTTCCAGCACCGGATATGCCCGCTTGGGCCATCCGGAGCGCATAGTCAGACGACCCAGCCCCCATGAAGACGCCGATGGGCGCATCCTCAAGGCAAGCCGGCGAAAACCCGGCATCCTCAAGCGCGTGCCAGCTCGTTTCCAGAGCAAGCCGTTGCTGCGGGTCGATCAGCGGGGCTTCGTTCGCCGAGATCCGAAACGGACGCCGGTCGAAGAACGCGATATCATCCAGAGTACCGGCCCGCGTGACGGGAAAACCTTCGCGCAGGGACAGGTCTTCGGACAGTCCCCACAAGGCCCATCGGTCGGGCGGAATGTCGCGAATGCCTGTCTGCCCCGAGCGGAGCAGCCGGTTCAGCTCTGCGGGTCCGTCCACTCCGGGGAACCTGCAGGCAAGACCAATAACAGCGATCGGTTCGTCCGGCCTCATGACGAACCTTGCGCGAGCGCAAGCGCCAAGCCAGACGGGGTGGGAATTTCGAAAAGCAGTTCGGGCTGAATGTCGCGCCCAACTGCCTGTTCCAAATCCACCACCATTTCCGTGATCATCAACGAATCCATGCCTTGGTCCGCCCAGGGCAGATGGGGATCAACGTCTTGCGGCGCGCAATTGACCGCTGCGGCAACCCAATCGGTCAGAAAACGCAGATATGCGCCCGGCCCCGCGCTCTTCTGCGCGATAGCCCCGGCAAGGGTCCGGGTCGCCTCGATCTGTGCGCCGCGCGCTCTGAGCGGTCCCGGCTCCCAATCAAGCACCAGCAGCCCGCACTCCGTCTCCAGCCTTGCGTGCGTGTCGCGGCGCCGGAGCTTGCCACTTGAAGTCCACATCAATGTTCCGGGCCGCGCCAGACGCACGCGCGCCACATCAACCCCCGACCCTGCCATGAGGTCACGCCAGATCCGTTCGGCTACACCGGTGCCGCCATCCGCCCCAAGCCGGCCCTGCGCGATCTCAACAATCAGATCGACATTTCCTGCGTCCCGCTGATAGGCCGCGATCCGGCCGGGCCGGATGGCTGGATCTGCGCCGGTGATCAAAAGTTCCAGGTCAGCCGCGTGCAGGGTCCGGCCCCGCCAGAGCACGATGTCCTTGATGCGCCCCGTCACATACAATTCATCGTTCCAAAGAAATCCTAAATCCCCGCTGCGCAGATATGGTCCGTCGCCAGTCGCGGTGAACTGCCCGAATGTCGAAACGCTTTCCTCGGGTCGGTCATGATACCCAGAGCCTACGCTTTCCCCTGCAATCCAGATTTCGCCGATGCGGTCAGAGCGGCAGGGAACGCCAGTTTCCGGCTCGACAATCCGGACCCCGCCGGTCGTGCGAACCGGGCCGGAAGAAACAAGACAGCGCCCCGTTCCCGCCAACAGTGGCACAACCCTGCCCGCTTCCAGAGCCTCCGGATCGAACCAGTGGGTCGTGGCCCCGCCGCCACGTGCAGCACCCGAAACCAGAAGCGTCGCCTCGGCCAGTCCATAACACGGCAGAAAGCACTGAGGATCAAAGCCCACAGGCTTGAACACGTCGGCAAAGCGGGCAAGGGTTTCGGGCTGGACAGGTTCCGCCCCGTTCAACGCGACACGCCAGCTTGAGAGATCAAGAGATTTTAGGCGGTCAGCAGGAATGCCGCGCACGCAGAGGTCAAAGGCGAAATTCGGTGCAACCGAAACCGTGCCGCGCCATTTGCTGATTGTATCAAGCCAGAGATAGGGACGCCGTATGAAGCTTTCGGGCGCGAGAACATAAGTCGGATCGCCACGCCAGAGATTGAAGAGCAGCCCGCCCATAAGCCCCATATCATGTTCGGGCGGCAGCCATGTGACCACGCGCTCCTCGCTCTCACTTCGCAGACAGAGGTCTATCGCACACATCTGGGCATGGAGCGCGCCTTGCGTCACCACTACCCCCCGCGGATGTCCTGTCGAGCCGGATGTATACTGAATGATGGCCACATCCTCGGGCACAATCCTGCTAGGAATAAACGATGCGGCACGGTCGACGGTGTCGAGCGCAATGATCGGCGGCAAGGCCGCGATGCCGATCCCGTCCTCAGCAAGTGTTTTGGCGATGGCAGGCGACGTCAGCAGAACCGCACAGTCAGCCTCTGCCAAAATAGCGCCCGCCCGCGTTCTTTTCGTCTCATTGGTCGGCACCGCGACCGGCACCGCAGCACAGCCCGCAAAGAAGGCCCCGAACAGGGCGATCACAAAACCCGGTCCATGCTCAAAGATCAACGCCACGCGCGCGCCATGGCTACAGCCTGCTGCGGTCAAGACCCCCGCGACATGTGACGCACGTTTCACCAGATCCTCGAAACTCAGCACATCCGGTGGTCCGGCCGGGTTGTGAAAGAAATAGCACGCCGCATCTGGCCGTGCCGCTGCATGCGCCAGCACCCTGCCCGGCACAGTTTGGCTTGCCAGTGCCGCTGCGGCACCTTCAGCACGCGCCACGCAGTGTTCGAAAAGCGATTGCGTCATGTCGCAACCTCAGGTCTGATCAAGGGCGGGGGTATCGTCAGCGCCTCGGTCATGGTTTGGCCGCCGCGCAAGGTGTGTTCCAACATCGCTGCAAGGGGACCTAAATGCCAACCCGCCGTCTCTTGATCATCGGCTTCTCCAACGTGGCCACAAGATCCGGCTTCTCCGATCCCACCATCGACCGGCTTCGTGCCGAGACACCAGACGTTACCGTGCTTCGGGTCGGGCTGGGCGCCCAACAGCCGCATGTGATCCCACCCTACCTGCGCCTTGCCGCCGCAAAGCTCGGGCCATTCAGCCACGTTCTGTTCGAGGTAAACGCGTCGGCCTTTGCCCTGCATCCCCTGACGACCCCGGCGCGCGGGCGCGAACTGCTTCTCGACATGGCACTTGTGGCTCAGGATATCGGGGCCGACCCGGCCTTTTTTCTTCACCACCGCCGTTGGACATCTCCGGTTCATCACGATTTCAACGCGCAAACCCGCGAATTCTGCAAGGAGTTTCGCATCCCATTTTTGGACATGGCCGAAGAATGGCTTGCCGAGGTTGGGGCCGATGTCGTGGCGGGCCTCCTGCGCGATGATGTCCACACGACCTACGAAGGTGGTGAGGTCATGGCAGACCGCGTCACCCCGTTCCTGAAACGCTGCCTCGATCAGGCTGCTTGGTTCCACGCCGTTTCCTTGCCCAAACCGATCTGGCGCCGCGGTCTCCTCGACACCGATGCAATTCTGCACGACCACCCGATGGAGCGTCATGACTGCATGGATTTGCCCCTCCACTACATGCGTCTCGAAAACACGGGCGCAGTCCTGCGATTTGGGCAAGAGTATCATGCCCAGGCTCTCGTCCACCTGTTCCACCGAGCTGGCGGGCACATCAACCTGCGCCTCGACCCATCGGGCCATAGTCTGCAAGTCTCCACCGTCGATCCTTTCAGCTACGCACCCAGAATCGGAACCGTCGCCTTCGATTTCTACCGCGGCCTCCACCTGCGTGAGATAACGATATCCCCCACCGTGGAAGCCCCCGAAATCAAACTGCTCAAGGGCGAACCAGAGCGGCCCTTGCGCAGCTACATCGGCCCGCTTCTCACGCTCGAGCCTGCGACCCCGTCCTGACGCCCCCCCCATGGCTATTACCCGATGGTCGCCCGGCCTACCTCTCACGGTGCAAGATCCAAGACTGCCGCAAATCCTCGATATCAAACCCATGATCCTGCGCGAATGCCGTGATGCTGTGTTGCACGACAAATGCACCTGTCTGGTCCTGCCACAGCCAGTTATCGCCGCACAACACGGCGTCGGGAAAGAGGTCATGCGCCACATCAAGCTCGTCGCGGTTCTTGAAGCCGTCAAGGTAGATCAGCTCAATAGGGATGTCGCGCCGCCGCAAGTCGTGCAACGCCTCTAGAGATGCACAGCCCACCGGAACAAAGCGATCCTTGAACAAGCGTAGAGCGTTCAGGGCAACGGCGAAATTGCCGTACTTTCGCAGTAGGCGGGCGATGCGCGTGACCTCAGCGTCGGACAGATGATTGGCATGGGGCGCCATCCCTTCGACAAAGCTGGCCCAATCTCCATCCCACGGGTCTATCCCAATGACCGTCAGATCAGGCTTTGCCTTGAGCCAATGCAGCAAAGACCCCCCAAGGAAACACCCCACCTCGGCCATCAATCGGATGTCCCGGTTCAGGATCTGTCGCAAGATGATCTCGCGACCGCCATCACCGTCCGCGTCGCGCGCAAGGTGAAACGGTGCGTGTTCATCCCATGGAAACTCCGGCCAGGGATTATCCCTCTGCAAGGCGTCGAGGCCCAGGATGACGCGCGATCCCGTTGGGGCGTTCGCGGCAAGATCGGCCTCTTGCGTCTTGGGCTTTGCGCCCTGCGGCCCACTCGCTGCATTTGGGGCAACCGACCGCCCCACATCAGACGGCGGTGCCGCGTCCACCTGCGTGGTCAGCATCTCTGCCGGAGGTCTAGCACCCTTGCGATAGTGAAAGATGCTGTGACCCGACACGCCTTGCCAAGCAACCGTCGGAATGACGGCGCGGCGCAGATCGTCGCGCGCGAACAAATCGACAGGCACGATCAGATGCTGTCCCGGCCCCCATACTTTGGTCAGAAGCGCCTGTAGATCCACCGCCCCGAAAATACGCATATGGTCTTCTTGACCAAAGCGCGTCAGTCGATCGACCGGGCGAAGATCTGGCGACAGATCCTCTAGCGTGTGTTCGCCGCGGACTGGAACCGACAGGAAATGCAACCCGCCGGGTGCAAGAATGCGGTCAAGGTCCTGCAGCACGCCATCAACTGAGCAAGGCAGATGTTCCAGAACATGACTATGCACGATCAGGTCATAACTTGCATCCGGGATGCCGGCCAGATCGACGCACAGATCAAGCTTTCGAACCGTGAGAAACTTGCTCTTGTAGCGCTCCGCATCAAGATCCGCACCATGATAGGCATCCCCTGAAAGCTCGACAAATTTTCGGGCCAGTCCCAACTCCGGCGCAAGATGAAGGATGCGTTTGCCTTTCTCGAAAGCGCCCAGTCGATCAAGCACCATCCACATAAGCCGGTTGCGCTCCACCCCCCGACAGGATGAACACCGCGCATGGGAGCGACCGTTGAAATCCTCGAACTCGGTCCCGTGACAGATCGGGCAACAAAGATCCTCGTCAACCGTCCGGATCGTGGGGGCACCCTGAACGGATTTCACCTCGGCCACAGGTTTGTCCGCACCAGAGAGCGACGACACCGGGCGCCGTTTGCCCGCCGATGCAATCTTGCGCAGGATGAATGTGGCGTTGGTGTTGAGAGGTTCGACAGGACCGCCGCGGCGCGTGATGGTCAGCCTGCCCCCAAGCGAGCGGATCATGTCCGCAAGATCGGCCCCGTAATCCGTATAGACCAAGCATTTCGTCCCGTCGCCAGCGTTGTGGTAGCGCTCCGGCTTCAGGTGCACCTCCGCCCCCTCCTCTACCCGAACCCTCGGTTCGGTCCGGTCAGGAAAGGGATAGTCATTCGGAATGGTAAAGACGTGAATCCCGCCGGGCCGAAGAACGCGCAGGGTTTCGGCAAATGCGCTTTCGACATCGGGAAGATGCTCCATCACATCGCTCGTGATGATGAGATCAAAGCTGTCCTCGTCAAAGGTCAGCTTGGTCAGGTCCTCGTTACGCACGCCATCAGGTGCTAGTGCCCCGATCGCAAGGTCGGGCCGAAAATAGGATCTTGTATAGTGCGGCAGCGTATTAAAACGCGCAACGAAAGGTCCCCGCAAGGCTGGCTCATAGACGGCGACATTGGACAGAAAGCCTCGTGCCACCAATTCGTCAATCGACAAAGCCTGCCCGCGTCCGAATTCATCAAGGATAACGGCCGCCTGGTCACGCCAGCGCATCGTGAACCGACAATTTGGGCAGGGATAGGACTCGCGCAAAGAGCGGTGATCGCCACGTCGAAATACGCCCACATGGCCGCAAATCGTGCACAGACCCTGAAATTCATTCTCCGGCACGAATATATTTCTCCTTTTAGACTGGGTAGATGGCCGAAAAACCCAACCGGACGCCTGCACGCAGCTCGATAGTTGAGACCGGCACTTGCCTTGTCAATTGTATTCATCCGGAAAGCGCCGTCTTTTGGGCTGAGGATTTTTGCCCCGGATCTGACACCCTCTCCGGCCATCGGTATAGACTCAAAGTCGAGATCTTACATCTCACCGATAAAGGCCACCATCAGCACTGGACAGATGCCGCGCAGGGTCGGATTGCAAAAGAAGAATGTAGCCGCCGCAGGCCTGTAACCAAGACGGCCCGCACGCTTAGGGTACTCTGGCAAGAGGCTGGCGATCCCTCTTATCCATGGCCGGCGCCCTTCAATCGCCGCCGCAATCGCCCCGACGGCACGGATCTGCCGCGTCAGTCCTCGAAGAGCTCGTTTTGTCCCGGTGCACTCTCGTCCTCGTCCTCTTCGCTGCCCATCTGCGGCATGGTCCCCGGCGGCGGGCGATTGTCCAACAGGCCCGCAGCCCGCAACTCCTTGAGCCCCGGCAGGTCCCGCGCGCTCTCTAGTCCGAAATGATCCAGAAACTCTTGCGTCACCACAAAGGTCACAGGCCGCCCGGGCGTCATCTTGCGCCGCCCGAACCGGATCCACTCCATCTCCAGCAATTGATCTACCGTGCCCCGGCTGACCGCCACGCCGCGAATCTCCTCGATTTCGGCACGCGTCACCGGCTGGTGATAGGCGATGATCGCCAATGTCTCGATCGCAGCCCGGCTCAGCTTGCGGGTCTCAACCGTCTCGCGGCTCATCAAATAGCCAAGGTCCGGCGCGGTGCGGATGGCCCAGGCATCACCCACCTTGACCACACGCACGCCGCGCCCCTCATAGCGTTTGCGCAGATGCACCAGCGCTTCGGCAGGATCGCTGCCATGCGGCATCCGCTCGACCATGTCGCGGGTGGTCAGCGGCTCGGTGCTCGCAAATAGCATCGCCTCAATCATCCGCTCCTGCTCGCCAATGGGGGGCGCTTGAAACAGGCTTTGTTCTTTTTCTTCAGGTGCTTCCGACATACTCTTAATCCTTGCGCCGCAGCTCGATAGCGGCGAAAATCTCCGCTTGCCGCACCTCTGCCCGCCCTTCCTTGACCAGTTCCAGCGCCGCCGCAAAGGTCGAGGCCGTGGCCGATCGCCGCCGCCCCGGATCGGTGGTGAACCCCTCCGGCAAATAGCTCAGGATATCGGTCCAGGTTCCTGCATAGCCGATCAAACCCCGCATCCGCTCCAACGCCTGCTCCATGGTAAAGATCGCATCGCGATCCATCACAAAGGGGCGGAATTCATCGCGCGTCCTGATCCGGGCATAGCCCTGCATGAGGTCAAGCAGCGTCGCCGTATAGGTCACACGCCGCAGGCGCGCCACGTCCTCTGGCACCCCGCGTGCAAAGAAATCGCGCCCCAGCCGGTCTCGTCCCATCAGACGCGCCGCGCAATCGCGCATCGCCTGCAAGCGCTCCAACTGAAACGCCAGATGCGCCGCCAGCTCCTCGCCCGAGGGTCCGTCTTCGCTCGGGTCTGGCGGCAACAGCAGCCGCGATTTGAGAAAGGCAAGCCACGCCGCCATCACCAGATAATCCGCCGCCAGTTCCAGCCGCAGCGCCTTGGCGCGTTCCACAAAGGCCAGATATTGCCGCGCAAGCTCCAGCACCGAAATCTTGCGCAGGTCCACCTTTTGCGTCCGGCTCAGCGTCAGCAAAAGGTCAAGCGGCCCCTCGAACCCATCGACATCGACAATCAGCGCCTCAGCGGCCAACCGCTCGGCGACATTGACCGGCCCCTCATCCCTGTCGAAATCGTCCTCACTCATGCGCACACCCGCCCGTCAGCGCATCAAGCTGTGCCGATAGGGCGGAAATGTCAATCTCTTGGGGGGTCTTGCGCCATGTCAACGCCCGGTCGGCACGGATTTGCGCAGGCTCGGTCATCTCGCCTGCGGCGTCGGCCACCGCCTGCCGTTCCGCCAGCGTCCCGTTGCAATGCAGGATCACATCGCACCCGGCCTGCAAGGCCGCCCGCGACAGATCCGGCAAGGTGCCCTGCAACGCTTTCATGGAAATGTCATCAGTCATAATCAGCCCGTCAAAACCGATTTCGTCCCGGATCACCTGCATCATCGGTGCGGATAGGGTCGCAGGCGCGGCATCAATCGCGCTATAGACCAGATGCGCCGTCATCCCCAAAGGCAGGTCGTTCAACGCTCTAAAAGGCGCAAAATCAGTATCTTGCAGGTCACTCTTCAGCGCCGTGACCACCGGAAGATCATGGTGGCTATCCGCCTCGGCGCGACCATGTCCGGGGATATGTTTGACCACAGGCAATACGCCCCCGTCTAGCAGCCCATTCGCCACCGCACGGCCCAGATGCGCCACCGTATGGGGATCAACGCCATAGCAGCGATTACGCAGAAACGGATGCGTCGCAGGCCCCGCCACATCCACCAACGGCGCGCAATTGCTGTCGATGCCAAGCGCGTGCAACTCTGCCGCAATCAGACGATAGCGCAGATACATCGCCTCAGCCGCGCGGCTGCCCGCCGCCTCTGCCTGATCCAACGGCGCAGGCCACTCGCGCCACAGCGGCGCGCGCAGGCGCTGCACGCGCCCTCCCTCCTGATCAATCGTGACCATCGCATCATGCCCTGCGGCCTCACGCATCTCTGCCACAAGGGCGCGCACCTGATCCGGGCTGTCGATGTTGCGCGCAAAGAGGATAAACCCAAAAGGGCGTGTGTCGCGAAACAGCGCCTTTTCCTCTGTCGTCAGCCGCAGACCCTCCGCATCGAGGATCGTCGCCCCAAACCGCGTCACCGCGTGACCACCGGGATGCACTCGGCGCGCTCCGCGACCAGTGCCGAACAGAACCGCCGCGCGTCCCCCAGATCGGCAAAGCCCATGGCCCGCAACCGGTAGAATGTGCGCCCGCCACTTTCCGCGCGTTGAATAACCCGTTGTTTTCCATCAAGGAAATCACCGAACCGCCCCGCTAGCCGGTCCCATTCCGCGCGCGCCACCTCGGCCGAGTCAAACGCGCCAAGCTGCGCCAACCGCGTGCCAAGTGGGATCGTTTCCGCATCCACCTCATCCGAGGGCGCAGATCGCGCCGCCGCCACCGCAAGGGCGACTGCTTCGGACACCGAGGTAAGCGATGCAGGGCGCGCACGCGGGCGCACGACCGCTTGCGCAACGGCAACGTCTTCCACGTCAGGGGTCTCGACCGCCTCCGGGCCCGTCACCTCTTCCTCCAGCGGGGTTATCGGCGCGGCCCCCGCCGCAATCTGATCCGCAAGCGCAAGGATTGAGGCGTTTTGAACCTCCTCCGGCACAGCTTGTGGCGCAGGCTCTGTGACTTCTGCACGCGGAGTGGCCTCTGCGACCTCCGACGTCGGGGTCAGCGGGGCCACATCCTCCAGCGACAATTCAAGCGGTGGAGGGGCCAGAACCAACCGATCTGCCGGGGCCGCTGCCGTGCCTTCGGCGGCCACGGCATTAACCGACAGCCCTTGATTGGCTGCAGCATCGCCACCGGGATCGGCGGGTGCCTCGCGCATTGGCCCTTCGGCCGCGCGCACCACCGGCACGCCTGACACATCGCGCAGGACCATCTTGGTGCCCCACACCCCAACGCCCGCGATCAGCGCAAGCGAGAGTGCCGCGCCGGTCAGATTGGTCAGCCTGACAATGAGCTTTGCGTGCTCAGGCCCCGGTTCGGGCCGTGCATAGTGCATATCTGCCATGTCGCCTCTTGCTCTCCGGCGATACATGGTCGCCGGGGATGTACTGTTCTGCCTCATCCCCGGCTTGGTGCGTTAACGCATCTCTTCCGCCGGAGTTACGCCCAGAATACCAAGGCCTGCGGAAATAACAACGGTTACAGCACGCGCAAGGGCGATTTTCGCCTGTGATGTGGCCACATCGCCCTCTTGGATGAAACGCAGCGACGCATCGTCATTGCCCCGGTTCCACAAGGCATGCAAATCAGACGCCAGATCATAGAGATAGAATGCCACGCGATGCGGCTCATTGCTGCGCCCGGCAATCTCGACCAAGCGTGGCCATTCCGCAATTTTGCGCGCCACCGCCAGCTCTGCCTCATGGGTCAACCCGCTGAGGTCCGCTTGCGCCAATGTCGCATCCTCCACCGCAATTCCGGCCTCTGCCGCCTTGCGCAGCACCGAATTCACCCGCGCATTGGCATATTGCACGTAGAACACCGGGTTATCCTTGGATTGCTCCAAAACCTTGTCGAAATCGAAATCCAAAGGCGCATCGTTCTTGCGCGTCAGCATCACAAAACGGGTCACATCCGCGCCCACCTGATCAACCACATCGCGCAGCGTCACAAAGGTGCCCGCGCGCTTCGACATCTTGAACGGCTCGCCATTCTTATACAGCTTCACCAGTTGGCACAGCTTGATATCCACCGGCACCCGGCCATTCGACAGCGCCGACACCGCCGCCTTCATCCGCTTGACATAGCCGCCATGATCCGCGCCAAAGACGTCGATCAAAAGGTCAAACCCCCGGCTGATTTTGTCATAATGATAGGCGATATCAGGCGCGAAATAGGTCCAGCCACCGTCCGACTTCATGATCGGGCGGTCCACATCATCGCCATGTTCGGTGGATTTGAACAGCGTCTGCTCGCGCGGCTCCCAATCCTCGGGCATTTTGCCCTTGGGCGGCTCCAGCACACCGCGATAGATCAAGCCCTTGCTGCGCAAATCCTCGATCGCCGCCTCGATCAACCCGGTGCCATAAAGCGACTTTTCCGAATAGAACACGTCCATCTCGACGCCAAGCGCCGCAAGATCCTCGCGGATCAGCGCCATCATCTTGTCCGTGGCGAAATCGCGGATCGGCTCTAGCCAAACCTCCTCGGGCTGCCCAACATAGGCATCGCCCACTTGCACCTTCAGCGCCTCGCCCACCTCGATCAGGTAATCACCCGGATAGGTGCCATCGGCAAAGGCCACCGCCTGCCCATGCGCCTCAAGATACCGCAGATAAACCGACCGGGCCAGCACATCGACCTGCGCACCGCCGTCGTTGATGTAATATTCGCGCGTGACCTCATAGCCCACATAATCCAACAGCCGCGCCAGAGCATCGCCAAACACCGCGCCCCGCGTATGGCCCACATGCAGTGGCCCCGTCGGATTGGCGCTGACATATTCCACATTCACCCGCTTGCCCGCCCCAAGGGTCGAGCGACCATAGCCCGTGCCCTCGGTCAGCGCCGCACGCGCCACCCGCTGCCACACCGCAGGGACCAGCCGCAGGTTAAGAAACCCCGGCCCCGCCACCTCGGCGCTCTCGACACGGCCATCCTCGGCCAGCCGTGCCGCCAAAGCATCGGCAATCTCGCGCGGCTTGAGGCCCGCAGGCTTGGCCAGCACCATCGCCGCATTGGTTGCCATATCGCCATGCGCCGCATCGCGCGGCGGCTCGACCGTCACACTGGTCATATCCAGCCCCGCGGGCAACTGGCCGCCTGCCTGCATTGCCGCCAGCGTTTCCAGCACGAGGTCGCGCATATCGGTAAAAAGGTTCATAAAAGCTATCCTTGCTGCCTTGGCTCGGGTTATCCAACGGCGCGCGGCGCGTCAATCACAAGCGGCGCAAACCGTCACGCAAGACGACTGCACCCCACCCTCACCCCCAGGTGCAAAGCCCAGAAATATAGCAGGCTCCAACACCACCGACAGCGCAGCCGTCGTGCCCCGTCGCGGCCCCTCGGCCCGCATCAAACGCAGCGTGTGCACCGGCTGCGCACCACCTGCCTCTTGCACCAGATAGCCGCCCAAATGATCCAGACCCAGACGGCACGCCCGTTCCGCCGCCCCTGCCCCCGCGCAGGGGACTGCGTTGACAATCAAGCTCCGGCCCTGCCCCGCCTGCAAACCGGGTCGCAGCGCGCGGCTCAACCCGGCAATGCCCATCGTCACCGCCCCCAAGCGCGCCGCCATGCGCAAAGGTTGCAAATGGATCAGCAAATCAATCGGTGTCTGCCCCCAAAGCGCCCCCAACCGCGCGCAGACCGACGGGCGTAGCACATCCAGCGCCAGCGTCTCGATGCGCCCCGGAACCAACCGCGCCAGTGCCTGACACCGCCGATCTTCCCGGTCAATCACGATCACCTGCGCCCCGGCCCGCGCCAACCCCTGCGCGAGCACAACACCCGCCGCACAGCCCGCCGCAGCGATCAGCACGGTCTTGCCCGCAACATGCTCCGCGAAACCCACCATCACCAAAGCGCCCCAAATACCACGAGATGGTTAGCATCGGGCCGCCCAGCACACAACGCAGGCTGCACGCAGAAGCGTATAAACTTTTTCGTTATAAGAGCTTAGACACCGTTATCGGAGAAATCACGCGCGCCTTCACCCGTTAGGCTTGCATATTCCTGCAGGGCAAACCGATCCGTCATCCCTGCGATATAGTCACTGACCAGCCGCGCCAGCGCGGTCTCATCCGCCGCCTGCGCCACGTCGCGGCGCCACTCCTCGGGCAGGTGATCCGGCGCGTTCAGATAATGGGGAAACAGCGTGCTCACCACCCCATGCACCCTCAGACGCATGTCGTTGACCTCGGGCGCGCGATACATACGCGCAAAAAGAAACGCCCGGATTTGCTTTAAATCCCCCCAAAGCGCATCCGAGAACCGGATCACCGGACGCCCCAGATGCCGCACCTCCGCCACCGAAACCGGAGCAGCGTCTTCCAACAGATACCGTGATCGCGTGATCACATCGCCCACCATCACCCCAAACACGCGGCGCAGCGCCTCATGCCTGCGGCGTTTGCGATCGAGCCCGGGATAGAGCCGGTCCACCTCGGCGTAACAATCCCCCACAATGGGCAATCCTGCGATTTCGTCATCGTCAAACAACCGCGCGCGCAACCCGTCATGCAGATCGTGATTGTTATAGGCGATATCATCCGACAGGGCCGCCACCTGCGCTTCGGCACTGGCATGCGTGTGCAATTCCAGATCATGCCGCGCATTGTAATCCGCCAAGGCATAGGGCAACGACCCCGTCACAGGGTCATCACTCCTGAGGGGCGTCACAGGCCCATCGCCCCGGAGGGGCGTCACAGGGCCATTATGCTTGGCCAACCCCTCCAGCGTCTCCCATGTCAGGTTCAGCCCGTCAAACTCGGCGTAATGCCGCTCTAGCGATGTCACGATCCGTACCGCCTGCGCGTTGTGGTCAAACCCGCCATAGGGCGCCATCAACGCATCCAGCGTGTCCTCACCCGCATGGGCAAAGGGCGGATGCCCCAGATCATGCGCCAGCGCCACCGCCTCGGTCAGCTCGCCATTCAGCCCAAGCGCACCCGCAATCGTGCGCGCCACCTGCGCCACTTCGATGGAATGGGTCAGCCGTGTGCGGAAATAATCCCCCTCATGCGCCACAAACACCTGCGTCTTGTGCTTGAGCCGACGAAACGCGCTGGAATGGATGATGCGATCCCGGTCGCGCTGAAAGGGCGAGCGAAACGCGCTTTCCTCTTCCGCAACACGCCGCCCACGCACCTGCGCGGGATCAGAGGCATAGGGGGCCGTCATCGCTGCTTATCCTTGTCGCCAGAGGTCAGGCCCCATATATTGCACCTGACAGCAAACGTGAACCAGTCAGGAGCATTCCGATGCAATTGCCGCCCAAGGTGACCCCCCGCGCCTTTGCCCGCCTCGCCGAAATCGGTGCAGGCGATCAGGGTCAAGCCCTGCGCGTCGCCGTCGAGGGCGGCGGCTGCTCTGGCTTTCAATACGAAATCAAACTCGACGAGCCCGCCCAAGACGATCTGATTCTCGAAGGCGACGGGCAAAAGGTCGTGGTTGATTCCACCTCCCTGCCGTTTCTTGCCGGGGCCACGATTGATTTCTCCGAGGAATTGATTGGCGCGCGCTTTATCATCGACAACCCCAACGCCTCCTCGTCCTGCGGCTGCGGCACGTCGTTTTCGATGTGACCGCTTGTCACCCCCGCCCCCCTGCGCGATAGAGACTGCCAGAGGACAAAAGGGGGCCGCGCCATGAAAATCGCCACGTTCAATATCAACGGCATCAAAGCCCGGATTGACGCCCTGCCCGCTTGGCTTGACGAGGCCTCCCCCGATGTGGCCCTTCTGCAAGAGATCAAATCCGTCGATGACGGCTTCCCGCGCGAGCTTTTCGAAGAGCGCGGCTATAACGTCGAAACCCATGGGCAAAAGGGCTTTAACGGCGTGGCGATCCTCTCGAAGCGCCCGCTTGAGGATGTCACGCGCGGCCTGCCCGGCGACGACACAGACGAACAGGCCCGCTGGATCGAGGCAACAGTTGTCGGCGATCACCGCGCGTTGCGCCTCTGCGGTCTCTACCTGCCCAATGGCAATCCCGCACCGGGGCCGAAATACGACTATAAGCTCGCATGGATGGACCGCCTGCACGCCCGCGCCCGCGACCTTCTGGCCAGCGAAGAACCGGTGCTGATGGGCGGCGATTACAACATCATCCCGCAGGATGAGGATGCCGCCCGCCCCGACGCATGGCGCGAGGATGCGCTGGCCCGCCCCGAAAGCCGCGCCGCCTTTCGCCGCATCCTCAACCTCGGCTTTACCGAGGCGTTTCGCGCGCAGGTGCAGGGGCCGGGGCATTACACCTTCTGGGATTATCAGGCCGGCGCTTGGAACAAGAACGACGGCATTCGCATCGACCACTTCCTGCTCAGCCCGCAGGCAGCAGACCTGATGACCGATTGCGGCATCGACAAGGATATACGTGGCCGCGACAAACCCTCGGATCACGTCCCGCTCTGGGTTGAACTCAACGCCTGAGCCACCAATCTATCCCCCTCTGTGACCAGATCACAGACGCTGCCCCCACCCGCATGCGACTATGGCGCATCAACCGGGCCTCCGCGCCCCTCAATCCATAGGTGATCCCATGCTCAAGAAAAATGTTGGCTCTATTGACCGCGCCCTGCGCATCCTCTTTGGCCTCGCGCTGCTGGCAGGTTTCGCGCTGAACCGCGAGGGCGCCTATAGCTGGCTCTATCTGATCGGGATCATCCCGCTGGTGACAGGTCTCATGTCCTCCTGCCCGCTCTATTCGATCCTCGGCCTCTCGACCTGCCCGCTCAAGAAATAACGGCAAGGTTTCGCCCAAGGCGCACGCCCCGTCTTGGCATCGGGCGTGACACGGCCCATGTCTGTCGTACACACGAAAGGACAGGCCATGAAACACACGATGATCCTGTTGATGTTGGGTATCACCTTCGGCGGGGCCCCGGCCTTTGCGGCCAACGGCCATTGCCCGCCGGGACTGGCCAAGAAATACAACGGCTGTCAGCCCCCCGGTCAGGCGAAGCAGCAAGGATATTACCGCATCGGCGACCGCATCAACGAGGATTACATCATTCTGCGTAATCCCGGTCGCTACGGTCTGGACCGGAACGAGACCTACTACCGCGTCGGCGATCAGATATACCGCGTGAACCGCGAAACACGCGAAATTCTCGACCTGATCGGCGCTGCGGCGGCGGTTCTGAACTGACCGCTTCGCGACAAGGCGCTAGTCGCGCCACCCCTGCCGCAGCAGCCGCGAATACTCCTGACTGCTCAGCCCGTCAACCGGGCTGGGCGGCAAGACGGCGCGCGCTTTCAGCTCTGCCAAGGGCACCGTCCCTGCCCCCGGCAAAACCCCCAGATCATAAAGATATCCGGGCAACCGCCCCGACAAGATGACCCGCAGGTCAAACACCAGACCCTCCGCAATGCCGCGCACCAACCGATAGGGCATTGTCGTGCAATTGGTCCAAAGCGTGTGATACCAGCGCGGGTCCTCGGCCAAGGCGTTGCCATAGTCCAGAAACGCCCGAAACAACGCCGCCCGCTGCCCAGCACCCATCGCCACCGGATAGAGCGACACCGACTCGCCTCGCGCATCGGTGCGAAGATGCACGATGTCGCGCTCATCGGCGGCAATCAACACCAGCTCATAGCGCTTGAAAAATCCTCCAATGGCCGAAAATTCTTCGCCCACTTCCCTGCGGATCTCGCCGGAAAAGACAATGTGCCGCCCATCGGCAAACCCGAAACTGACCAGCGTATGCGCGATCTCCGGACTATCCCAGACCGACATGATCATATCCACAGAGGTGATCTGCTCCGGCTGAACCTCCAGATCATACCAGCGCTCAACCGCCTCGGTCGGGCTTGACCAGCGAAAATCTCGGATGTTGCGCACCAGAACCGCGCCTTCGCGCATCGTCTCTGCGGTGACACCGCGCGCCACTTCCGCCATCCAATCCCGGTCCTGTCGCGGCGCAATCCCGCTCCACCACAGCGCCCAGACCGCCAAAACCACGGCGCTCAGCCCCAAGGCCCGGCGCAAACGCCCCCGCAACAGCATCCGCACAAGCGCAAGCCAGACGAACACCCCCACCAGATAAAGCAGATAAATCCAAGGTGCCGCGATCTGGAAATGCAGGCTTAGCCCAATCCAGACCGCAAGCCCCAAAAGCCAAGCGATCCCCAAGCCGCGTCCACAGATCGCCGCAGCGCGCCGCATCCCTATTCCGCAGCCACGCGCCGCGCCGCCAATATCTCCTTGAGATAGCGCCCGGTATGGCTGCGCGGCTCTTCGGCCACCTCTTCCGGCGTGCCCACCGCCACAATCTCGCCGCCGCCATCGCCGCCCTCAGGGCCAATGTCGATGATGTGGTCGGCCGTCTTGATCACATCAAGGTTATGCTCGATCACAATGACCGAATTGCCCTGATCGACCAATTCATGCAGCACTTCCAACAGCTTGTTCACATCCTCGAAATGCAGCCCCGTCGTCGGCTCGTCAAGAATATAGAGCGTGCGGCCCGTGGACCGCTTGGCCAGCTCTTTCGACAGCTTCACCCGCTGCGCCTCGCCCCCCGAAAGGGTCGTCGCCTGCTGGCCCACCTTGATATAGCCAAGCCCCACGCGCATCAGCGCATCCATCTTTTCACGGATGCTCGGCACCGCCTTGAAAAACTCCTGCGCCTCTTCCACCGTCATATCAAGAACGTCCGCTATACTCTTGCCCTTAAAGCGGATTTCCAGCGTCTCGCGGTTATAGCGCGCGCCCTTGCAGGTCTCGCATTCCACATAGACATCCGGCAGGAAATGCATCTCGATCTTGATCAGACCATCACCCTGACAGGCCTCGCAGCGCCCGCCCTTGACGTTAAAGCTAAAACGCCCCGGCTTATAGCCGCGCGCCTTGGCCTCGGGCAGACCGGCGAACCAATCGCGGATCGGTGTAAACGCCCCCGTGTAGGTTGCGGGGTTCGAACGCGGCGTGCGCCCAATGGGCCGCTGATCAATGTCGATCACCTTGTCGAGATGCTCCAGCCCCTTGATCGTCTCACAGGGCGCGGGCGTCTGCCGCGCGCCGTTCAGACGCATCGAAGCGGTCTTGAACAGCGTCTCAATCGTCAGCGTCGATTTTCCCCCACCCGACACGCCCGACACACAAACAAACTGCCCCAGCGGAAAGGTCGCCGTCACCTCCTTGAGGTTGTTGCCCGTCGCCTTGACAACCGTCAGCTTCTTCTTGTTGCCCTTGCGCCGTACCTCGGGCACCGCAATCTCGCGCGCGCCAGACAGGTATTGCCCGGTCAGCGACGCAGGATCAGCCGCCACCGCGTCAGGTGTGCCATGGCTCACCACCCGGCCCCCATGCACCCCGGCACCGGGGCCAATGTCAAACACGTAGTCAGCGGTGCGAATGGCCTCTTCGTCATGCTCGACCACGATCACCGTATTGCCCTGATCCCGCAGATTGCGCAGGGTTTCCAACAGTCGCCCATTGTCGCGCTGATGCAGGCCAATCGACGGCTCATCCAGCACATAAAGCACGCCCGTCAACCCGCTGCCGATCTGGCTGGCCAGCCGAATGCGCTGGCTTTCGCCACCCGACAGCGTGCCCGCGTTGCGGCTCAACGTCAGGTAATCCAGCCCCACGTTGTTGAGAAACCCCAACCGCTCGCGGATTTCCTTGAGAATGGCGCGCGCAATCTCGTTTTTCTGCTTGCCCAGATGATCCGGCACCGTGCGGCACCACTCCAGTGCCTCGCGGATCGACATCTGCACCACTTGGCCCACATGCAGGCCCGCAATCCGCACCGCCAGCGCCTCGGCCCGCAGGCGATAGCCACCGCAGGCCCCGCAAGGGCGGTTGTTCTGATAGCGCTCGAATTCCTCGCGCACCCAGCTTGAATCGGTCTCACGATAGCGGCGTTCCATATTGGGAATGACGCCCTCGAACACCCGGCTCACCTGATAGACACGCCCGCCCTCATCATAGCGAAATCCGATCTCTTCCTCGCCAGACCCGTGCAAGAACACCTGCTTCACATGCGCAGGCAGGTCTTTCCATGGGCTATTGCGGTCAAATTCGTAATGTTTGGCAATGGAATTGATGGTCTGCGTGAAATAGGGGCTCTTGCCCTTGCGCCAGGGTGCAATCGCCCCATCCGCCAGCTTCAGCGCCTCATCGGGCACCACCAACCGCTCGTCAAAGAACAGCTCCGCCCCCAACCCGTCACACTCGGGACAGGCCCCAAAGGGCGCGTTGAACGAAAAAAGCCGCGGCTCGATTTCCGGAATGGTAAAGCCACTGACCGGACAGGCGAATTTCTCGGAAAAGATCATCCGCTCCGGGTCACCCTCCTTGGGCGCGGTTTCCAGCACGGCAATGCCATCCGCCAGATCAAGCGCCGTGCGGAAACTATCCGCAAGCCGCGTCTGCAACCCGTCTTTGACCACCAGCCGGTCCACCACAACATCAATGTCATGGCGGAATTTCTTGTCGAGCGTGGGCGGTTCATCCAATTCGTAGAACTGCCCGTCGACCTTGACCCGCTGAAACCCGGATTTGCGCAGTTCCAGAAATTCCTTGCGATACTCGCCCTTGCGGTCGCGCACGATAGGGGCCAGCAGATAGGCGCGCGTCCCCTCCTCCATCGCCATCACCCGGTCCACCATATCCTGCACCTGTTGCGCCTCGATGGGCAGGCCGGTGGCGGGCGAATAGGGCGTGCCGACGCGCGCAAAAAGCAGCCGGAGATAGTCGTAAATCTCCGTCACCGTGCCCACGGTCGAACGGGGATTCTTGCTTGTCGTCTTTTGCTCAATCGAAATCGCCGGGCTCAGACCGCTGATATGATCCACATCCGGCTTTTCCATCATGTCAAGGAACTGCCGCGCATAGGCGCTCAGGGATTCGACATAGCGCCGCTGCCCCTCGGCATAGATCGTGTCAAAGGCGAGGCTGGATTTGCCAGAGCCCGACAGCCCGGTGATCACCACCAGCTGATCGCGTGGAATATCCACGTCGATATTCTTGAGGTTATGCTCGCGCGCCCCGCGCACCTCGATATATTTCAGATCGGCCATTCTGACCCCCCGGATCACCATTCCCCACACATAGGCGAGAGCCGCGCCGCTTCCAAGGTAATTTTGTGAACAGAGCGCGAACATGCAACAATCGCCCTGCCCGTCCTCGGCACATCGCCGCCCGTACAGAACCGCGCCGCAAGATGGTCAGGCAAAATTCATTTGACCTGGCCCTGTCGCGCCCCCACCTACTTGGCACAGCACGAAAGGAGACCGCTATGACCCTGACACGCCGTTTCATCGCGCTTGGCCTACCCGCGCTCCTCTTTGCCCGGCCCGCCATCGCCCATCACGGCTGGCGCTGGACCGACGATGGGCGGTTCGAATTGCGGGGCCTCATCACCGAGGCACGCTTGGGCAATCCGCATGGCGTCTTGACCATCGACGCAGAGGGCGAGATCTGGAAGGCCGAGGTCGGCCAGCCGTGGCGCAACGAACGCGCCGGTCTGACTGACGCCATGCTTGCCCCCGGCACGGACATAAAGATCATTGGCAAACGCGCCGCTGATCCCAAGGAGCGTCTGGTCAAGGCCGAGGCGATCGAGCTTTCAGGCGCGCTCTTTGAGCTGTACCCCGAACGCCTTTGATGGATTGGGCGGCAACGCTTGAGGCCCAGCCCTTCGCTCAGGCCCTGCGGGCCTCGCGCTGGACATATCCGCTGGTGAATGCGGGTCATATCCTTGGTCTGGCCCTGTTGATCGGGGCCGTCGTGCCCATGGATGTCCGGCTCTTGCGCGGCGATCTGCGCGCGATCAGGATGCTGCGCGTCTATGCGATTGGCGGACTCTGTCTCGCGCTTGCCTGCGGCAGCCTGCTTTTTGCGGCACAAGCGTCGGACTATGTGGCAAATAGCTGGTTCCGCTGGAAAATCGTACTTCTGGTCGCGGCTTTGATGAACGCGGCCTTGCATCTGCATCCGCTGGCCCTGTCACGCCCCCGCCAATGCGCGGCGGCCATACTGTCGCTTTGCCTGTGGATCGCCGTCCTGCTCTGCGGTCGGATGATCGCCTATTCCTGAGGCGCAGCAGGCACGGCATCCCGCCCCTAGGCGACGCTGACGCCCCGCCGCCCCGCCAAATCGGTGAAGTATTGCCACGCCACCCGACCCGAGCGCGCGCCGCGCGTGGCCTGCCATTCAATCGCCTCAGCGCGCAGCGTGTCTTCGTCAATCTCGACACCGTAGGCATCGCAATAGCCCCGGATCATCGCCAGATACTGATCCTGATCGCAGGCATGGAACCCAAGCCAAAGCCCGAACCGATCCGACAAAGACACCTTTTCCTCGACCGCCTCAGACGGGTTGATCGCCGATGACCGCTCATTCTCGATCATGTCGCGGGGCATCAGGTGCCGGCGGTTTGACGTGGCATAAAATACCACATTGTCTGGCCGCCCCTCGATCCCGCCATCCAGAACCGCCTTGAGCGATTTGTAATGCTGATCGTCATGGGAAAAACTGAGGTCATCACAAAACAGCAAGAACCGGGTTTGCGCACCGCGCAAGAGGTTCAGCAACCGGCTGACCGACGGCAAGTCTTCGCGCTGCAATTCCACGATCTTGAGCGGCAGGCCCTCTGCCCGAACCGCCGCATGCACCGCTTTCACAAGGCTGGATTTTCCCATGCCCCGCGCGCCCCACAAGAGGGCGTTATTGGCGGGAAGCCCCCGCGCGAATTGCAGCGTGTTTTGCAACAGCGTATCGCGCGACCGATCCACCCCCACCAAAAGGCCCATATCGACCCGGCTCACGTGGCGCACCGGCTCCAACCTATCCGGGCTGACATGCCAGACAAAGGCATCCGCAGTATCGAAATCAGGGGCCGAAAGCGGTGCCGGGGCCATCCGCTCCAGCGCGGCGGCGATACGGTCCAACGGATCACTCATTCAATTCTTGCCTTTTTCCTCGGACGCGTCGGCCTCAGCAGCATCCGCCGCCTCTTCCTCGTCAAACCACAGCCCCTGCGCACGCAATTCCGCCTCACGCTTTTTCTCAACCCACGTCACCAGTTGGATTGAAATCTCGTACAGGCCGTAAACCACCACGAAAAGGATCAGTTGCGTCACCACATCAGGCGGCGTCACCAGCGCGGCCAGAACAAGGATACCGATCACGGCATATTTGCGCACCGATTTCAGACCAATCGCACTCACCAGCCCCGCTTTCCCCATCAGCGTCAGCAAGACCGGCAATTGAAAGCAAAGCCCAAAGGCGATGATGAATTTCAGCGTGATATCAAGGCTTTCGTTGACCTTACCAAAAAAGGTGATGCGAATGCCCGTAGCCTCAGGGGCCACCGCCGCACCCGGCACCACCTCTGGCCCAACCAATCCCGTCATCAGATCGGCGATGATCGAGGGCACATCGGCAAAGCCAAGAAAGAACGCCATCGCAAGAGGCGTCACCACCAAATGCGCAAAGGATGCCCCCAACAGGAACATCATCGGCGACGCGATCATGAACGGCAAAAACGCGTTCTTTTCCTGCTTATAAAGCCCCGGCGCCACAAAGCGCCACATCTGGAACCCGATCACCGGAAAAGCCAGCGCAAAGCCGAACACCATCGAAATGCGGAACAACGTAAAGAGATATTCCTGCGGGCTGGTATATTGCATCGTGGGCGACGGGTCGCCCAATTCGCGCAATGTCGCCTCGATCGGCTCAAGCAGGAATTGCAAAATCGGCTCGGCCACGGCAAAGGCCAAACAGATCCCGATGATAAACGCGATCACCGACCGGATCAGCCGGGTGCGCAGCTCGGCCAGATGCTCGATCAGCGGCGCACTGCTGTCCTCGATCTCGTCGCGCGGGGTCATGCTTCGTCCTCTGGCTTGGACGTCTTCCCTTTCGGCGCAGCCTTGGGCTTCGCGGCGGCCTTGGGCTTGGACGCCACCTTGTCCGGTGCGACCTCAGCCTCGGCTTTCGCAGCCTTGCGCGCCTCTGCCATCTCAGCGGTGGCGGCGCGGCCCTTTTCGGCCGAGGCTTGCTGTTCGGCGCTCAGCGTGGGCTTGGTCACATCGTTCAGATCGCGCGTGACGCTGTCCGTCGTCTTGCGCACCTCATCCATCGCGGTCTTCATCGGGTTTGCGGCGGATTTAAAGGTTTTTTGAATGTCGCCAACGCCGGATTGATCGGCGGCATCATTCATAGCACGGCTGAATTCGCGGGCCATGCCCTTGGCCTTGCCCACAAAATTCCCCACAGCCCGAAACATTCCCGGCAGGTCCTTGGGGCCCACCACGATCAAGGCCACGATGCCGATAAGCAAAAGCTCCGTCCAGCCAAGATCGAACATTTAAGGATCAGACCTTGTCTTTGTCTTCGGTCGGGGTCACGTCGCGCGCGGTCTCAGCAGACTCTTTGCTGGTGTCATCCAGTTCCTTGGTGCCCTCGGCCACGCCCTTTTTGAAAGAGGTGATACCCTTGCCCACTTCACCCATGAGCGACGAAATCTTGCCGCGCCCAAAAAGCACCAGCACCACCACCGCGATCAGAAGAAGCCCCGGAAGGCCAATATTGTTCAGCATTTCAATTTCTCCCTTTCTCGGGGGTCGGTTGTCGTCCCCGGGAATTTCAGCTTCGTATCTAATGGGTCATCCCGGCGGATAAAAGCGGCAAAGCAGCGATGCCCCCCGGATTCCCTACTTATTTGCCCGGACCATACCCTACGCAGGCCGACCCGCACGGGTCAATCACCCCCCTGCGCCTCGGCCCGGCTCTTGCCACTCACATTCATCGCCAGCGTGGCGGCCATGAATTCATCCAGATCACCATCCAGCACACCTTTGGTGTCCGATGTTTCAACACCGGTGCGCAGATCCTTGACCATCTGATAGGGCTGCAACACATACGACCGGATCTGATTGCCCCAGCCCGCATCGCCCTTGGCATCATGGGCTTCGTTGATGGCCGCGTTGCGCCGGTCCAATTCCAACTGGTAAAGCCGCGATTTCAGCGCCTTCATGGCGATGTCGCGGTTCTGATGCTGCGATTTCTGGCTGCTCGTCACAACAATACCCGTGGGCATATGCGTGATCCGCACCGCCGAGTCGGTGGTGTTCACGTGCTGCCCACCCGCGCCAGACGAACGATAGGTGTCGATGCGAATATCAGACGGGTTCACCTCGATCTCGATATTGTCATCCACCACCGGGTAAACCCAGACCGACGAAAACGATGTGTGCCGCTTGGCGGCCGAATCAAACGGCGAAATCCGCACCAGACGATGCACGCCCGATTCGGATTTCAGCCACCCATAGGCATTGTGACCGCTGATTTTATAGGCAGCGGATTTGATCCCCGCCTCGTCGCCCGCCGATTCCGATTGCAGTTCGACCGTATAGCCACGCTTTTCCGCCCAGCGAACATACATCCGCGCCAGCATCGACGCCCAGTCGCAGCTCTCGGTGCCGCCAGCGCCCGCGTTGATCTCCAGAAACGTATCGTTGGAATCCGCCTCACCATCCAGCAGCGCCTCCAACTCCTTGGCGGCGGCCACCTTGGCCAGCGCCTTGATCGCGGCCTCGGCCTCGCCCACGACCTCGGCGTCACTTTCAGCCTCGCCCAGCTCGATCAGCCCAAGATTATCCTCTAGCTCGTTCTTGATGCCGTCATGGGTCTCCAGCGCATCCACCAGTGCCTGCCGCTCGCGCATCAGTGTCTGCGCCCGCGCGGGATCATCCCAAAGCGTGGGATCTTCGACACGCGCGTTGAATTCCTCCAGCCGGTGGCGGGCCGTCTCCCACCCCAGCCGCTGCCGCAAGAGCTCCAACGACTTTTCGATCTCAGCCACGAGGTTCTGGGTTTCTGCGCGCATCGGAATGTCCTTGTCTGGTCAGGTGCGGGTGATAGCGCAGCGCGCCGGGCCGGGCAAGAGAGCCCGAAGCCTAGTAAAGCCCGCCCGAACTCATAGACCCGAAACTGGCCTTGCCCCCCACCCGCGCCTTTTCGCCGGTCGAGGTCGTAACCTCCTGAACCTGCTCGCGTTCGCCCGCACTGAACAGCTCAAGGTCATTGCCCATGGCAAAGCCCCCGTCATAGGCCACGCCAAACACCGGCTCTTCGCCGTCGCGGAAATATTCGGCCACCACATTGTCGCCCTCGGCAGTATCTGGCAGCCGCGCGCCAGTGAACCGGTCGATCTTGATGAAATGCCCGCCGGGTGGCACTTCGAACGGACCACCGCCATATTTCTTCACAGCCTCGACCATGAAATCCTGAAACACCGGCCCGCACAGCGACGAGCCATAGGCCGACCGTCCAAGACCCCGAGGCTGGTCATGGCCAATGTAACAGCCTGCCGCGATATTGCTGGTAAAGCCCACGAACCACACATCGCGCGCGTCATTGGTGGTGCCGGTCTTGCCCGCCACCGGCACCGGCAGGTTGATGGCCCCCGACGCCGTGCCGCGATCCACCACCCCTTTGAGCATCGAGGTCAGCTGATAGGCCGTGACCGCATTCATCACCCGCTCCCGATCCGACACGATGCGCGGGCCGCGATCCGCAGGGATTCCGGCATCACCGCAATCGACGCAATCGCGCTGATCATGGCGATAGACGGTCTTGCCATAGCGGTCCTGCACGCGGTCAACCAGCGTTGGGCGCACCCGCTCGCCGCCATTGGCAAACATCGCATAGGCCGCAACCATATTATAAAGCGTGGTCTCTTCGGACCCCAGCGAATTGGCCAGAAACCGGCCCATGTTTTCATAAACGCCAAAGCGCTCGGCATAATCCGCGACCACATCCATTCCCACCTCTTGCGCCAGACGGATGGTCATAAGGTTCCGCGACTGTTCGATGCCTGTGCGCAACGGCGTGGGGCCGTAAAACTTGTTCGACGAATTCCGTGGCCTCCACAGGCCCTGCGGCGTGTTGATCTCAATCGGCGCGTCGATCACGATGGTGGCGGGCGAATAGCCGCTGTCCAGCGCGGCCGCATACACAAACGGCTTGAACGACGATCCCGGCTGCCGCAACGCCTGCGTCGTGCGGTTAAAGACCGAAGCCTGATAGGAAAACCCGCCCTGCATGGAAATCACGCGGCCCGTGTTCACATCCATTGCAACAAAGCCGCCCTGCACCTCAGGCACCTGCCGCAACGACCAATTCACAAAGGTCCCCTCCTGGGTCACGGCGCGCACATGCACCACATCGCCCAGATCAAAGGTCGCCTCGAAATCGCCGGGCAACCATTTGATATCGCTGCGCGGCACCTCCTGCACGCCGTCGACGCCCTCAATGCCCACCTGCATTGCCTGATCGCCGATGCCCAGCACTACCGCCGGATGCCAGACCCCATCCAGATCCACATCCCGGGCCACGCTGACGCTTGCCAGCGCCGCTCGCCAAGCGGCCTCATCCCCCAACGCCTCGGCGGGCAGGCTCTCGCCCGTGCCGCGCCACCGTCCTTGCCCCCGGTCATAATTTTCCAACTGCCGCCGCAACGCCCGCGCGGCATGAACCTGCAATTCGGGATCAATGGTCGCGCGCACAGACAAACCGCCGCTAAAAAATTCGCCCTCACCGAAATCAAGGCTCAGCTGCCGTCGGATTTCATCGGTGAAATAATCACGCGGCGGCAATTCGGCGCTGAACGGCGGAAAATCCCCATTCTGCACAGAGCGCAGCGGTGCGGCCCGCTCCTCCTCATAGGCGGCCTGCGTCAGATACCCGTTCTCCCACATCTCGCGCAGCACGAAATTGCGCCGTTCCAGCAACCGCTCTTTCTCGCGCACCGGATGATAATCACTCGGGGCTTTCGGCATCGCGGCGATGGTGGCGGCCTCATGCGGCGCAAGGTCCGTGAGGGTCTTGTTGAAATAGGTCTGTGCCGCGGCAGTCACGCCATAGCTGTTCTGACCCAGAAAAATCTCGTTGAGATAGAGTTCAAGGATATCATCCTTGCTCAGAGTTTCCTCAATCCGCGTGGCAAGGATAATCTCCTTGATCTTGCGCTCCATCTGCCGGTCGCCGGATAGCAGGAAGTTCTTCATCACCTGCTGCGTGATGGTCGAGGCACCGCGTACATTGCGCCCCCGCGACTTCACCGCATCCACGATAGCCGAGGCGATACCCACGGCGTCATAGCCGCCATGGGTGTAGAAATTCTTGTCCTCCGCGCTGATGAACGCCTGCTTTACCAGATCAGGAATATCCTCAGCGGGCGTGAACAACCGCCGCTCGCGCGCGAATTCGTCGATGATCCGCCCCTCGCCCGAATAAATCCGGCTGATGGTCGGCGGCGTGTAATTGGCAAGGCTCTCATGGCTCGGCAAATCCTGACCATAGATATGCAGCACGGCACCAATGCTCAGGCCGATCACCACCACAACCAGCGTGATCAAACTGAACACAGTCCCAAAAAGGCTGAGAATCGCACGTATCACAAGGGCCCCCGCATGCTTGCTGCGCCGGGTATAGGCCTAGTGGGCCTCAGGGTCAAAAGGGAATGGGCCAAGCGTCGCGTCACTGTCCGCCGGGTATCGCCGCGCGCCCCCCTCATTGCCGCACCAATCCCGCGCGCGCCGCATCAGCGTCGCGCCAGGCAGTCAGCGCCGCGCGCAGCGCTGCGGCGATCCGGGCCCGCCCTTCCTCATCGCGCAACCGCGCCAGATCACGCGGGCTAGACAGAAACCCCAATTCGATCAAAACAGATGGAATATCAGGGGCTTTCAGCACCGAAAACCCCGCCTCCCGCAGGGGGCGCGACAAAAGCGGCAACTCATGCGCGGCAAAGCTCTCGATCAAGGCTTGGGCCAGATGCGCGGTGCGCGGCTGCGTCTCGACCCGCGCCAGATCCATCAGCACATCTGCCACCACATCATCCTTACCGCTCAGGTCCACACCCGCCAGCATATCGGCACGATTGTGCCGTTCGGCAAGCGCCGCACTGGCCTTGTCCGAGGCGCTCTCGGACAGGGTATAAACCGACAGCCCCCGCGCCTGCGCCCCCGACAGCGCATCCGCGTGCAGCGACAAGAACACATCCGCCCCGGCCCAATGCGCGAGGGCGACCCGCCGCTCAAGGCTCACGAATTCGTCACGCTCGCGCGTCAGCACCACCTCAAATCCGCCAGCGCGCAGCAATTCATCGCGCAATTCCTGCGCAAACTGCAGCATCAGCGCCTTTTCGGTCAGCTCTCCCTCTTGGGCTCCGGGATCAATGCCGCCATGGCCCGGATCAAGGACCACCACCAGCGGCCCCTCGCCCGGCACCCCCACCGGCACCGCCGCCAGCGCATCCTTGGGATCGGGCAGGTCCCAGCCGGGCAACGCAGGCGTGCCCGCAGTGGCGGCAAACCGCTCGGCATCCGCCGCCCCAAGGGCAACCTTCAACGTCGCCCGCCCGCTCACGCGGTCAATCTCCAACCCCGCCTGCTCCAGCGGATAAGGCGCGTCCAGATCGGCCACCATGCGCGACCAGCCCGGCCGAATCTGTCCCAGCCGCAAGCCTTTGACGCGCGCGCCAGCGATCAGATCCTCAGCCCCGATGCCCTGCCAATCCACCTCTTGAAAATCAAGCACCAGACGCGGCGGCGCATCAAGCGTATAGACGCGATAGGGCACTCCCTGCGACAGGCTCAAGGTCACCTCCACCCCGCGGCGGCTGTCCGTAATGCTGCTGGCGTTCGCCTCCAGCCGCGCCAAACCGCTAAACACGCTCTCCTGCGCCCGCACAGCCGCGCCGCCCATCACCAGCGCAAGCGCTAGCCCTATGCCAATGATCCTGCTCATACGCCGTTTCCCGGTTCGTTCTCCCGCGCAGAATACACGAGCACCGCCCCGCGCAACAGCCCCGATGTCCCACCTGTAACAAGCGCTTGATCCTGCCGCGCATTCAATCAAGGTTTTTATCCCGCACGTTCCAGTCTATAGAATCGCCATGACCAACCAGACGCCACGCCCCGTTGTCACCCATGAGGACCCAAAGGTTCTCTTTGAAATCTTTGTGCAGCGAAAATTCTGCGATCTCGAACTTGCGTCGGTCATTCACACCCTGCAAACCGCCAATATGGTACATGGCTCCGCGCATTTTGGCTGGCGGATCATCTCAGACCGACCGGGGCTCGTTCAGGGTAACGGCGTTTGTCTCGTGCGCGCAGAGCCGGTGATCCCCGATCACTGCATGGCCGATTTCCTGATTGTCATCGCGTCGAAAACCGCCGATCCCGCCGTCTGGATGGCCCGCATCCGCAGCATGCGGCGGCTCGGGCGCTCGGTCATTCTCTTGGCGGATGCCTCCACCACCTTCATCGCCCGCACCCAGATCGAGACGGGCGCGGTTACAACCCATTGGGCCGATGCCGTGGTGCTGCGCGAGACCCAAGATCAACCGCGCCTTACGGAAAACCTGTCAGAATTTTCCAACGGCATCATCACGGCCGCGGGACGCGGCGCCACAGCAGAGCTTGTGATTGGCCTTCTGGCCCGTGATCTGCCCGTGTCCGACATCACCGAGATTGGCCGCCACCTGCTCTTGCCGGAAATCCGCACCAGCTCCAGCACTCAGCCCTTCGCCCCCGAAGCGTTTCACAAATTCTACGACAAGGCCGTGTCAGACGCGCTCGCCATCATGGAGGACAATCTGACCGATCCACTCTCCATCGCGGAAATCGCCGATGAGGTGGACACCTCGCAACGCTGTCTCGAACGCCGCTTTCGCGCGGTATTTGAAACCTCACCGGGGCATTATTACAAGCAATTGCGCGTGCGTCGCGCCCATCACCTGATCCAGAGCACGAAATTGCCGCTGATCGACATCGCCACCGCCACCGGCTTTGGCTCGACCGGCACACTCGCCACCGCCTTCAAGAAATTCTACGGTGTCACGCCCTCGGATATGCGCGGCAAACACCGCGAACGCGTGCTCGACTACTCCGCCGATGTCTAAGGGCGGTTGAGCGCCGCCGCCACAACCTCTGCCGCCGCCGCCCAATCGCCCAAACCCTGCGCCGCCTTCCGCGCCGCGCAGGCACAACCCGCCCGCAACGCAGGCTCACTCAGCATCCGCCGCAGCGCCTCTGCAAAGGCCGCGTCATCCTCGGGGCGCACCAAAATTCCCGCACCGGCGGCAACGGTATCTGGCACCGCCCCCGCCTGCGTGCTCACGATCGGCAAGCCGTGGCCCATCGCCTCGTCAAACACGATGCCATAGCCTTCATAGCGCGTCGCCAGTGCAAAGACCGTCGCCCGCCCATAAAGCGCGTCCAGATCCGATTGCGATACCTCCCCCGCAATCTCGACCCGCTCCACCAGCCCCAAGACATCGCGCAGCCCCCGCAACTCTGCGACCGTCTCGGGCTCATGCAAGCGCCCGACAATCACCGCCCGCCAGTCCAGATCGGCAATCCGCGCCAAGGCCCGCAACAGCACATCGTGCCCCTTGCGCCGCGCGAGCAATCCCACCGACAGGATCAGTGGCGGCACATCGGGCATTGCGTTGGCTCGGGGCGCCACAAACCCCGGTCGCGCCACGCTGATCCGCTCTGGGGCCACACCATAGGCCTCGCGCAAAAGGCCTGCGATATGCCCGCTCGTCACCACGATATGCCGCGCCCGGCCCAGATTGGCCCGCTCGCGCACCGCCATATCCGCAGCCTGCGCCGCACTCAACCCCGGCTCCAGCGCCAGCGGATGATGCACCAGCGCCACCATGGGTGCCGCCAACCGCGCCACCCCCTCAGGGTCCAGCGCACCATACGCCAGCCCATCCACCAAGGCCGGGCAATCACGCGGCAACGCCGAAAGCTGCGCCAAGGCATCCGCCATATCCCGCGCATCGGGATGCGGAAAACTATCGCCCAGCCGCAGATGCCGCAGCCTGAGACCCCGCGCAACCAGCGCCTCTCCCAACCGCCGATCATAAAGATAGCCGCCCGTCGTCAACCCCGGATCACCCGGCACGGCAAAGGCGATGTCGCGCCCCTCCTCAGTCGCCATAGCGCACCCGATGGCACAGCGTCCCCGCCGCCGCCAAGATCCCCGCATAGGCGCGCGGCAGATCATCAAACCGCGTTTCCCCCGAAATCAACGCATCCAGCACCGGATCGGCCAGCAGTCGCAGCGCAACCTCCATCCGCCGCCGGTAATCCCACCGCGCCGCATGGCTCGCCGGAATTCGCCCCACCTGCGACGAGACAACCTGCAACCGCCGCTGATGAAATGCCCCGCCAAGCGCCACGGGAATATCGCCGCTGCCATACCAACTGGCCTCAACCACCCGCGCCTCAATCCCGGCAAGGCGGATCGCTGTGGCCAATCCCGCCGCGCTGGCCGTCGCATGGATCACCACATCCGCGCGGCCCACCGCCTGCTCCGGTGCCGCAAAGCCACAGCCAAACGCCTCAGCCAACGGCCCCCGCGCCGCGTCGCGATCAATCAAGGTCACCTCTGTGCCCGGCACCCGCGCTGCAAGATATCCAACCAACGCCCCCACCGTGCCTGCGCCCACAACCGCCACCCGGTCCCCGGCAGCGATCTGCGCATCCCACAGGATATTGAGCGCGGTTTCCATATTGGCGGCCAGCACCGCACGCCCCGGCGGCACGCCCTCGGGCACTGGCACCGCCATCTGCGCCGGACAGGCAAAGCGCGTCTGATGGGGGTGCAGCACGAACACCACCTGCCCCGCCGCAGCCCCGCCGGTCACGCGCCCCACGGCGCAGTACCCATATTTGACCGGATAGGGAAACTCTCCCTCCTGCAAGGGCGCGCGCATCGTGCCATGCTCGCTCTCAGGCACCCGGCCGTCCAAGACCAGCCGCTCGGTCCCCCGGCTGATGCCGGTGTATAGCGTTTCGATCACAACCTCATCCGCGCCGGGCGCAACCGTGACAGGCCGCACCTCCGCCTGCCCCGGTGCCACAATCCAGAGCGCGCGCGCGCCCTCAGACACGCCGCTCACCCCAGCCGCACAGCGGGTTGGCGCGCGTGGGGCCAGACCTCTGCCGCCACCCGCGCGCCCATGACGCAATCAAAAAGCACATCCGTGCCCAACCCATAAACCTGCGTTTCCGGCCGCCGCGCCTGCGCCAACCGTGCCACGGGCCGCGTCGTCAATCCTTGCGGTCCCGCCCCGATCAAGAGCGGCGCCACCGCCACATGCAGCCGCGCCAGCAAATCTGCCTCGATAAATCGCGCAATAGTGATCGCCCCACCTTCAACCATCAGATGATGCAGGCCCACCTTGCGCAGGGCGCTTACAATGGCGGGGGGTGAAATCCAGTCACTCCGCGGCAATTGAATGACCTCGACACCGGCGGGACGGGGCTTGTCCACCTCCTGAATGACGATGCGCCGCGTGCCATCCTCTGCGAACAGCCGCGCGTCATTGGGCAGCCGCCCCGAGGGATCAATCACCACCCGCGCCGGGTTTTGCCCCGACACAAGCCGCACCGTCAGGCGCGGGTTGTCATGCAACGCCGTCTTGACCCCCACGATCACCGCATCCACCAGCGCCCGCATCCGGTGCAGATGCGCCAACCCATCCGGCCCCGACACATCCGCCGCGTCCCCCGTGACCGTGGCCACCCGACCATCCAGCGATTGTCCGATCTGCGCCACGACCTGCGGCGTGCCGGGCGCGGCCATCATCGAGCCATAGAGCGCCATCGCCGCACGCTCGCCCGGTGCCCAGTCTCCACAGCATAAACACGCCTGCCCCGCGCGCGCAGCCAAAATATGCTCCCAGACCTTGGGGGTGACATCAGCACTTTGCATCCGGGTCTCCGTTTTGCATTACGTCTCGGCGTTTCGCCATGGTTGAACACGCGCCACTCGGGCGCGCCTTTATCGTGTGCATATCAGAGATAGACGGCTTTTCAAAAATGTCATGCCCGTTGAACCAGCCCCGGAGGCAGCGCCAAAAGGTCAATATGGCCGATTTCGGCCCAACCATCGGCAAGAACTTGCGCGCGCCGCCCATGCCATGCCTCGGCCCCGGCAAACCCCGCCTCGCCCGCCGCCTGCGCAATGCCCGCCAGCAAAAGATGCTGCATTTCCGCATCTTGCGGCCCCAGCCGCCACGGGCTCGGTGCATAATGCACCTCATAGCCAAGCGCCTCAAAGACCGCCGCCATCACCTTTGCCGCCTCAGGCCCAAGCGCAGGACCAAAGCCCTTGTCGCCCCTCTGGTGGGCGTTGAAACGCGTCGTCACGATCGCGTCATCAGGGTCTTCGGGATGCCAGCGCATCACCCCGTCATAGCTCAGCGCCGCATAAAGCGCAGTGCCAGCCCCCGCCAACCGTGCTGCAAATCGCTCGACCCACGCCCGCGACACCAGATCAAACAGCGCCGACGCGGTCACCATACCTACACCTTCAAGCGGCAGATCCTCCACCCTGGCCAGATCCCCCTGATGGATCACCGCCTCAGGATGCCAGGCTGCGGCCCGCGCCAACAAATCCGCGTCATGATCAAACAGCCGCCAGCCCGCGCCCGTCGCCCGCTCTCCGGCAAAGGCGCGCAGGGTCGATCCCGTGCCGCACCCCAGATCAAGCACCGCCCCATCGGCCAGCGCCACCGCCCGAGCCAACAGCGCCGCATCCCGCGCCGCCCTGTCCGCCGGTTCCCGCAGCGCCAGCCATTCGGGGGCAAACCCCATCTCAGATATCCGCCTCGTACCAGCCGCGCGCCATATGGCTTTCATGCAGCTTCACCCGGATGCGCCGCAACCGCCCCGCATCGCCCAACCCCTCGGACCGGGCAATGTCACGCAGGCCGGTCCAGATGTGATGACACAAAAATTCGGTGGTGGTGAACTTGCCTTTGAATTCTGGCTTGTCATCCAGATTGCCATAGCGCAACGGGGCCAACACCCGCGCCAGAGCGTCAGAGGCAAGGCCAATGTCCACAACCAGCCCGTGCGCATCAATATCTTCAGTGTAAAACGCGGCATCGACCACGAAGGTCGCACCATGCACCCCCTGCGCAGGGCCGAACACTGGATTGGGCAGGGAATGGGCGATCATGATGTGATCGCGAACTTCGACGGCAAACATGGAACTTTCCTTCTTTGAATGGCAGCCGAGACCTAACACGCACCTTGATTGCGTCAAGCCTCAGCACCAAATCGGCGAAACACCGCGCGCACCCGAGAAATTCATTGGACCTGCCGACGCGCCGCCATAACTGTGTGCAGCGAAACCGCATCGAGAGAGTGACCGTGACAGAGTTGACCCCAAGCCGCCCGACCTCCCCCGACGTGACGCCGCTCGCGCCGCGCCTGCGCCGCGCGCCCGCGCTCGCCACCCGCCGCCGCCTTGTGCTGGCGCTCAATGTGGTGACGGTCGCGGCGCTCTTTTCCGCGATGCTCGCACTCTTTCTGCCGCTAGGCATCACTTGGGCGGAAGGCGCGATGCTCACCGCCTTCCTGCTCACGCTTCCCTGGCTCTCAATCGGCCTCTGGAACAGCATTCTTGGCCTGCTGCTTGATTTGCGCCACGGTGCGGGGGCCGCTGCCCATGTCACCCCGGCCCTGTCGCGCATTCGCGGGGATGAGGCCATCACCGCCCGCGTCGCCGTCGTCATGCCCCTGCGCAACGAAGACCCGGACGCCTCCATCGCCCGCCTGCGGCGTCTGGAAGAGGAAATCGCCTGTAGCCCCTATGCGGGGCGCTTCTCCTACCACGTGCTCAGCGATACCGATGACGCCCATGTCGCGCTCAAGGAAGAGGCGCGCATCGCGCAATGGCGCAGCGCACGGCCCACAGCCGCGATCCACTACCGCCGCCGCACCGACAATACCGGCTACAAGGCGGGCAATATCGCCGAGTTCCTGCACAGCCCCGAAGGTGCCAGCGATCTTTTCCTGCCGCTCGACGCCGATAGCGAAATGGGCGCCGATACGGTCTTTCGGCTGATCCGCGTCATGCAGGTCAGCCCCGAAATCGGCATGTTGCAAAGCCTTGTCACCGGCCTGCCCGCGCGCAGCCTCTTTACCCGTGCCTTCCAGTTCGGCATGCGCCACGGCATGCGCTCTTACACGCTTGGCTCTGCTTGGTGGCAGGGCGATTGCGGCCCCAACTGGGGCCATAACATCGTGATCCGCACCACCCCCTTCCGCGAACAATGTATGCTGCCGGTCCTCAAGGGGCGCGGGCCGCTTTCCGGCGCGATCCTCAGCCACGATCAGGTCGAGGCGGTGCTCATGCGCCGCGCGGGCTATGAGGTGCGCGTTCTGGCCGAAGAATCCGAAAGCTATGAGGAAAATCCGCCCAGCCTCGTGGATTTCATCCGCCGCGAACTCCGCTGGATGAATGGCAACATGCAGTACTTCAAACTGCTCTCGATGCCCGGCCTGAAACCTGTGAGCCGCCTGCAACTGGGGCTGGCCATCCTCATGTACATCAGCGCCCCGGCATGGATTGCCTTTATTCTGATCGGTGCCGCCCTCGCAGGCACAGCAGACCAGATCAACGCCATTCCCGCCGCCGCCGGTCTGACACTCTTTGCCGTGCTCATGACGCTCAGCCTCAGCCCAAAACTCATGGGGCTTGCACAGGTGCTCTGCTCTTCCCCGCGCTCTGCGGCCTATGGCGGGCGCGCGCGTGTCCTTTTGGGCGGCCTCGCAGAGATTGTGTTTTCCATGCTCACCTCGCCAGTGGTGGCTGTGGCGCTCACACAATTCGCCATCGGGCTCGTGTTCGGCCAGCGCATCGGTTGGAGCGCGCAACAACGCAGCCGCGACCGGCTCGAATGGCATGAGGCCGCGCGCGTGCTCTGGCCGCAAACCCTGCTTGGCGGCGCGCTTTGCCTGTGGTTCTGGATTCAGGCCCCTTGGGCGCTGATCTTTGGCGCGCCGGTGCTGCTGGCGCTTCTCCTCTCGATCCCGGTGGCGGTGCTGTCGACCCTGCCCCGCCCCAGCCGCTGGTCGCAGGCCACCGGCCTGTTTGACATTCCCGAAGATCGCCGCCCCGCGCTGCAATCCGCCCCCCTCCACGCCAACACCGCCTGACATGGGAGAGACCGCATGACCGCTTTCAGACTGACCGCTTTTGGCACCACACTTTGCACCACCCTCGCGCTTGGCTTGGCACATCCCGCTCAGGCCGCCCCCGCCACATGGACAATCGACCCCGAACATACAGTGGTGGCCTTCACCATCATGCACGCAGGCTATGCCAAGGTCTTGGGCCGCTTTTCCGACATCGAGGGCAGCTTTGTCTACGACCCCGAGACGCAGGAACTGGGCGAGGTGACCGCCCGCATCGGTGCCGCAAGCGTCAACACAGACCACGAAAAGCGGGACGAACACGTCCGTTCGCCTGATTTTCTGGATGCGGGCGGCCATCCGATGATCACCTTCACCGCCACCGACAGCACGCCCACCTCTGAAACAACCGGCACCGTAACGGGCGATCTGACCATTCGCGGCGTGACCCAGCCCGTGACCCTCGACGTGACCCTGAACAAACGCGCCGTCTACCCCTGCTGCCACGGCAAAGAGACGCTTGGCATCTCTGCCACTGCCGAAATCCTGCGCAGCGATTTCGGCAGCACCTATGCCCTGCCCGAGTTCGTGGGCGATGCTGTCGGGATCATCCTCGAATTCGAAGCGATCCGCGCCGACTAGGCATCGCGCGCAATCATTTTGTCACAGAGTCCGATTTGTGACCGGCTTTGACCGAATTCGATATACCATAGCGGCCCTTTTTGCCCGAAATTGGGGCAAAGGAGTCGGATACAATGCGCTATTCAGGATTCAAGGTCATCAAAGAGGCCCTTACCGGCCACCGGGGCTGGGGCCCCGCTTGGCGTGATGCCGCGCCGCAGGCGTCCTATGATTACGTCATCATAGGCGGCGGCGGGCACGGGCTGGCGACGGCCTATTATCTGGCCAAGGAATTCAAGCAGGCGCGCATCGCCGTGCTGGAAAAGGGCTGGATCGGCGGCGGCAACGTGGGCCGCAACACCACCATCATCCGCTCCAACTATCTGCTTGATGGGAATGAACCCTTCTATGAATTCTCGCTCAAGCTCTGGGAGGGGCTCGAGCAAGACCTGAACTACAACGCCATGGTCAGTCAGCGTGGCATCCTGAACCTCATTCACACCGACGCACAGCGCGATGCCTTCATTCGGCGCGGCAATGCGATGATGCTGAACGGGGCCGATGCCGACCTGCTCAGCACCGCGCAGATCGTCGCGCGCTACCCTTTCCTCAACGTGAATGACGCCCGCTTCCCGATCAAGGGCGGCTTGGCGCAGCATCGCGGCGGCACCGTGCGCCATGATGCGGTGGCTTGGGGCTATGCCCGCGCCGCCGATCAGCGCGGTGTGGACATCATCCAGAATTGCGAAGTCACGGGTTTCCGCATCGAGAACGGCACATGCCTTGGCGTTGAAACCTCGCGCGGCTTCATCGGTGCCAAAAAGGTCGGCGCTTGCGTTGCCGGCTCGTCCTCGCGCCTCATGTCCCACGCGGGCATGCGCCTGCCGATTGAAAGCCATGTGTTGCAGGCCTTTGTGTCAGAGGGCCTCAAACCCGTGCTGCCCGGCGTCATCACCTTTGGCGCAGGCCATTTCTATTGTAGCCAATCCGACAAGGGCGGGCTTGTGTTCGGCGGCGACATCGACGGCTACAATTCCTACGCCCAACGCGGCAACCTGCCCGTGGTCGAGGATGTCTGCGAAGGCGGCATGGCGATCTTTCCGATGATCGGGCGCGCGCGGCTCCTGCGCATGTGGGGCGGCATCATGGACATGAGCATGGACGGCTCGCCCATCATCGACCACACCCACATTAAGGGGCTCTATTTCAACGGCGGCTGGTGCTATGGCGGGTTCAAGGCAACGCCCGCCTCAGGCTTTGTCTATGCCCATTTGCTCGCCACCGACACGCCCCATCCCACCGCCACCGCCTATCGCTTCGATCGCTTCGCCAAAGGGCTGATGATCGACGAAAAAGGCATGGGCAACCAGCCCAACCTGCATTGAGGGAGACCGCGCCATGCTGATCAATCACCCCCTCCTTGGCCCCCGCGACGCCAGCGAATTCGTCTACAAAGGCGACGCCGCCCTTATCAACCGCCCCGACCCGGACGCACCCGATGCGCTGGCGCAGTTCATCGACTACGGCTATCTGCGCGACAATCCCGCCGGGGCACATCGCGAACTGTGGTTTCACGAACAGGGCGACCGCTCTTGGCTGGTCGTCACCCGCAACACGCTCACCCATGAAATCACCGCTGTGGAACTGGCCCGCGACGTGGCCCGCCGCGAGGGACGCTCCAAATGACCCAAGTAAATCGCCTCAAGGGCGGGCTGATCGACCAGAGCCGCGCCATCTCTTTTCGCTTCGATGACAAATGGATGAAGGGCCACCCCGGCGATACGCTTGCCTCGGCACTTCTGGCCAATGGCGTGCGCCTGATGGGCCGCTCGTTCAAATACCACCGCCCGCGCGGCCCGCTCTCGGCTGGCTCGGAAGAGCCGAACGCGATCGTGGAACTGCGCGACGGGGCGCGGCGCGAGCCCAACACCCGCGCCACCACCGCAGAACTGTTCGACGGCCTGACCGCGCAATCGCAAAACCGCTGGCCCTCGCTCGCCTTCGATGCGCTCTCGATCAATGACCGCCTCTCCAGCTTCTTTGCCGCCGGGTTTTATTACAAAACCTTCATGTGGCCCGCGGCCTTCTGGGAAAAACTCTACGAACCGATCATCCGCCGCGCCGCCGGTCTGGGATCGCTCAGCCTGCAAGCCGACCCTGACAGCTACGACAAGGGCTATCTGCATTGCGACCTGCTGATCATCGGCGCAGGCCCCGCAGGCTTGGCCGCCGCCCTCACGGCGGGCGAATCCGGTCTCAACGTCATCCTCGCGGATGAAGATTCCCTGCCCGGTGGCCGCCTCAATGCCGAAACCTTTGCCATGGGCCAGCAGCCCGGCCATGACTGGGCGGCAGAAACCGCCGAACGGCTGGCCGCCCTGCCCAATGTGCGCCTGATGACCCGCACCACCGTGCTCGGGGCCTTCGATCACGGCATCTACGGTGCGCTGGAACGGGTCAGCGATCACCTGCCCGTCCCCCCCGAGGGCAAGCCGCGCCAGATCCTCTGGCGCATCTATTCCACCCGCGCCATTCTCGCCGCCGGGGCCACCGAACGCCCCATCGTCTTCGAGAATAACGACCGCCCCGGCATCATGATGGCAGGCGCGCTGCGCGCCTATGCCAACCGCTGGGCCACCACCCCGGCGCAAGAGATCGCCGTCTTCACCAATAATGACGACGGCCATCGCACCGCGCGGGATCTTCTGGCCAAGGGCGTCACCGTCACCGCAGTGATCGACACCCGCCCCGATGCGCCCAAAGGCACCGGCTATGAGGTGATCGCTGGCGGCACCATCACCAATACTTCAGGCCGCCTTGGCCTGACCAAGGTCGAGGTGACGGACGCGCGCGGCAATCGCCGCAGCGTGACCTGTGGCGCGCTTGGCGTCTCGGGCGGCTGGAACCCCAACGTCAGCCTCACCTGCCATCAGCGTGGCCGCCCCACATGGAACGCGGATATTCACGCCTTCGTGCCCGGCGGCACCCTGCCTCAGGGCATGGTGGTTGCGGGCGCGGCCAACGGCCTCTTCTCGACTCATGCCGCCCTGACCTCGGGGGCCGATATCGCCGCCCAGATTGCGGCCGACCTTGGCCACACCGCCACGCGCCCCGATCTGCCGCAGGCCGAGGATACACCGCTGGCGATCACCCCCTTCTGGCATGTGCAGGGGGCCAAGCGCGCCTGGGTCGATCAACAAAACGACGTGACCGCCAAGGATATCAAACTGGCGCATCAGGAAAACTTCACCTCCGTCGAACATCTCAAGCGCTATACCACGCTTGGCATGGCCACCGATCAGGGCAAAACCTCGAACACCGCAGGCATGGCGATCATGGCCGAGGTGGCGGGCAAATCCATCCCCGAGGTGGGCACCACCATGTTCCGCCCGCCCTATACGCCCACCGCCATCGGCGCCTTTGCGGGCCGCGCGCGCGGCAAGGATTTCCGCCCCACCCGCAAAACCCCCAGCCATTTCTGGGCCGAGGAACAGGGCGCTGTCTTTGTCGAGGTCGGCATGTGGCTGCGCGCCCAATGGTTCCCGCGCGCCGGCGAAACCCATTGGCGACAAAGCGTCGACCGCGAGGTGCTGCAAACCCGCGCTTCCGTTGGCATCTGCGATGTGACCACCTTGGGCAAGATCGACGTGCAGGGGGCCGATGCCGCCGCCTTCCTCAACAAGATCTATTGCAACGCCTTCGCCAAACTGCCCGTCGGGCGCGTCCGCTATGGCCTCATGCTGCGCGAGGACGGGATTGCCATGGATGACGGCACCGCCGCGCGTCTGGCCGAGGATCACTTCGTGGTGACAACCACCACCGCCAACGCGGTCACGGTCTATCGCCACATGGAATTCGTGCGCCAATGCCTCTGCCCCGACATGGATGTGCAACTCATCTCCACGACCGAGGCTTGGGCGCAGTTTTCCGTCGCAGGCCCGAATGCCCGCAAACTGCTGCAAAAGGTGGTGGACCCGGAATTCGACCTCTCGAACGATGGCTTCCCCTTCATGGCCTGTGGCGAGATCACCGTTTGCGGTGGCCTGCCCGCGCGCCTCTTCCGCATCTCCTTTTCGGGCGAATTGGCCTATGAAATCGCCGTGCCCACGCGCTATGGCGATGCCATGATCCGCCGGTTGATGGAGGCAGGGCGCGAGTTTGACGTGGTGGCCTATGGCACCGAAGCACTCGGCGTCATGCGCATCGAAAAGGGCCACGCGGCTGGCAACGAACTCAATGGCACCACCACCGCCCTCAATCTCGGGATGGGCAAGATGGTCTCGGCCAACAAGGATTCCATCGGGGCCGTGCTCTCGCGCCGCGACGGTCTCAATGCACCGGACGCGCTGCGCCTTGTCGGCCTGCGCCCGGTAGACCGCTCCAAACCCGTGCCCGCAGGCGCGCATCTGATGACCAAGGGCAGCCCGGTCGATGCCGCTCATGATCAGGGCTATGTGACCTCCGCCTGCTACTCGCCCAATCTCGGGCATTCCATCGCGCTGGCCTTCCTTAAATCCGGCGATACCCGCATGGGCGAAACCCTGCGCCTTGTGTCCCCCCTGACCGGCGTCGAACATGACGTCGAAGTCGTCAGCGCCCATTTCGTCGATCCAGAAGGAGAACGCCTCCGTGCATGATCTCATCGCCATCACCCCGCTCGGGGCGACCCGTCCCCGTATCGACAGCCACGGCCCCGTGACCCTGACCGAAGTCACCGACCGCGCCTTGGCCTCTGTCGCCGCCCGCTTTGGGCATGAGGCACAGACAAGCGCGCTCATAGCCGCCCTGATCGGCACCCCGGCCCCCGGCCCGGCCCGCATGGGCGGTGACACACTCACCGCCTTCTGGATGGGACCGGATCAATGGATGCTGTCAGCGCCTATTGAAACCCACGAGGATTTGGCCAAGCAGGTCAAGGCGCAGGCCAAAGGGGCCGCAAGCGTCACGGATCAAACCGGCGCATGGTGCCGCTTTGACCTCAGCGGCGATGGGCTGGCCGATGTGCTGGAACGCCTCACCAACGCCAATACCCGCGCCTTTACGGGCGGCGAGGCGCAGCGCGCCGCGGTCGAGCATATGGGCTGCTTCCTCTTGTGCCACAGCCCGCGCCATATTTCAGTGATCGGCCCCCGCTCCTCGGCGGGCTCCCTGCATCACGCGCTCCTGACCGCGATCCGCTCGGCGCACTAACCCCATCCCGGGCTCGACCCGGGACCTCTTGCCACTCTGCACCACCCCGTCCCGGGCTCGACCCGGGACCTCATAGACGAAAAGCAAGCCCCCCCGGCTCAAGGCCGGGGCGTGTCCTCCTTAGGGGCCGTCCCGGGCCTGACCCGGGACCTCACTCAACCCCCTCAAACAACCCAAGAAAAACCCAGCCTACCCCTCCAACGCCTGCGCCAGATCAGCCATCAGGTCGCCCGCATCCTCGATCCCCACGGAAAACCGCAACAGCCCCTCGGGAATGCCGGTATGCGGCTCGATCGTGTGGCGATGCTCCACCAGGCTCTCGACCCCGCCTAGCGATGTGGCGCGCTGGAACAGCTGCAACCGGCCCGCCACCTCCAGCGCCCGCTCCCGCCCACCCGCCACCACGGCAGACAGCAAATAGCCATAGCCGCCACACATCTGCCGCGTGGCAATGGCATGGCCCGCATGGCTGGCCAATCCGGGGTAAAACACCGTTTCAACCTTCGGATGCTCCTCAAGATACCGCGCCACCGCCAGCGCATTCTCGCACATCCGCTCCATCCGCAGCGGCAGCGTCCGCATGCCGCGCATGAGCAGCCAGGCCTCGAACGGCCCCATCACCGCGCCCGCATCATGCCGGTCTGTCGCGATCTCTTGCCACATCGGATTGCCCGGCTCGCGACACGACAGCACCCCCGCCAACACATCCGAATGCCCGTTGAGCGCCTTGGTGCCCGAATGCATGACAATATCCGCGCCCAGGTCCAGCGCCCGCGTCAGCACCGGCGTCGCCGCTGTGCCGTCAACCACCAATAGCGCCCCTGCCTTATGCGCCATGCCCGCCGCCGTGGCGATCTCGACCGTTTTCAGCCACGGGTTTGACGGCGTCTCGATCCAGACCATATCTGCCGAGGATCGGCATGCCGCCGCCAGCGCCGCCGGGTCCGCCGCGTCAATCTCATCAAGCAGGATGGCACGCCGCACACAATAGGCCCGCACCCACTTCAACGTGCCCCAGTAAATGCCATTCTGCATCACCACCCGCGCGCCACTGGGCAACGCCCGAAACACCGCCGCCACCGCCGCCATACCGCTGGGAAAGAGCAGCGTCGCCGCCGCACCCTCGAGTTGCCGGATCACCTCTTCCGCCTGCCGCACCGTATCATTCTGATCGCGCCCATAGATATTGTCGGGCCGCAGCAGGGCATAATCGGCCCCCCGCGTATAGGTCGTGGCCAACGAAATTCCCGGCACCACGCCCGCCGTGGCACTGTCTTTGGCCCCCGCTGCCTGCGCGGCGATTGTTGCGGGTTTCAGCGGTTCGTTCTTCATGCGTCGATCTTTCCATAGTCCATCGTGAATAACCGCCCAGGCCCCCATCCCAGTGCCCCAGCCCCGGCCCGCCGCAGCATATCCCAAAAAAGCGCCTGATTCGAGGTCACGACCGGCAGGCCCAATTCCGCCTCAACCGCGTCAATCACCCCATAGGTGCGTAAATTGGTGCAACTGGCAAAAACCGCCTCAACCCCCGGCACGCGCCCTGCCTCCAGCATCGCACGCCGCGTGCTTGTTTCAGCAATCCGCGCGACGGTCCAATCCTCTTTCTGACCGAAACTAACCGAATGGATCACCTCGATCCCCGCCGCGCCAAGCGCCGCCGCCATCGGCCCGCTGACCTCGCGCACATAGGGCGTCACCATGGCGATCCGCCGCACCTGCAACCGATGCAAGGCCGCGATCACCGCACTCAGCGGGTTCGTCACCGGCACGCCCGGATGCGCCAGATTGATCAACCGCGCCACCTCGTCCGATCCGATGATCGTCGCTCCCGACGTGCAGGCATAGGCCACCGCCCGCAAATCGCGTGGCAAGAGCGCCGCCGTGCGCGTCATCTCGGGCGCCATGCTGGCCAGATCCTCGGGCGTCACATCGGCCTTCGCCGGAATACGCGCATGCATCAGGTTCACATCGCGCCCCGCCAGCACCATCCGCGCCTCATATTCCACCGTCTCATCCGTGCTGAGCATGATCATGCCCAGCCGAAGCCCCGCCCCCGCGCCCTCATCTAGATCGTACTGCATCACACCCCCTCCACCCGGCTGATTGTTCCACCCGAAACTGCGGCCCGCACCCCCGTGGTGCTGGCACAAGAGGTGGGCAACCCCCGCGCCACCCGCACCGCCAGATAGGCAAAGGCCTGCGCCTCCAGCATATCGCCATCCAGCCCCACCGCCTCGACCGGCTCCACCGGGCAATCAAGGGCGGCACGCAGCATCTGCATCATCACGCGATTATGCCGCCCGCCCCCCGTCACCAGCAATCGCACCGGCGGGCGCGGGCAATGCTCCATGCCGCGCAACACCGCCGCCGCCGCCATTCCGGTCAATGTCGCCACCGCATCGGCATCGCCCAACTCTCCCACCAATCCGATCATGTCGGCAAATGTGTCCCGGTCCAGTGACTTGGGCGGCATGCGCAGAAAATAAGGCTCGTCCAGAAACAGCTCCAACGCCCCCTGCGCCACTTCCCCCTGACGCGCCAAGGCGCCATCACGGTCAAACGCCTCGCCCCGCCGCGCCAGCATCAGATCGTTGATCGGCGCATTGGCAGGCCCGGTGTCAAAGGCCAGCACCGCCCCCGCCTCTTCAGGCCGCGCGAAACTTGGATCAACCCAAGTGATATTGCCCACCCCGCCAAGGTTCAGAAACGCCAGCGGCTCCGTCGCCCCGATCCATTTGGCACAGGCGAAATGGAAAAACGGGGCCAGCGGCGCGCCTTCACCGCCCAGCCGAACATCCGCGCTGCGAAAATCCCAGACCACCGGCAGGCCCAGCCCCTCGGCCAAACGCGCCCCATCCCCCAGCTGATGCGTGCCCCGCCCGCGCGGCTCATGCGCCAAGGTCTGCCCGTGAAACCCCACCAGCGCCGCGCCGTCAAACCGGCTCAAAACCTCCAGATGCGCGCTCTCAACCAGCGCTTGTGCCTCCGCCAAATCTTCGCCCGGCCACTTGCCCAACGCCGCCGCCAACACCGTTTGCTCCTCGGCGGAATAGGCACGATAAGCGCTTGGGCCAAAGGCATAAATTGCCGCGCCATCAGTCTCGACCATGGCCGCATCAACCCCATCCAAAGAGGTGCCCGACATCGCCCCCAACGCCCAGAGGCGCTCCGCCTTCAACATGGCCTTTTCCTTTGCCCACCGACTGCATATACATGCCGCGCAAACCAAGCCGGGACAAGCATTATGACCTATCGCCCCAAATCCGAATTCCTGAACGTGATGATGTCGCGCGGCTATCTCGCCGACTGCACCGATTATCAGGGTCTGGACGAGGCATTGAGTGCTGGAACCGTCACCGCCTATATCGGCTACGACGCCACGGCGAAATCTTTGCACGTTGGGCACCTGCTCAACATCATGATGCTGCGCTGGCTGCAAAAGACCGGACACCGCCCGATCACGCTTATGGGCGGCGGCACCACCAAGGTGGGCGATCCCTCGTTCCGCTCGGATGAACGCCCGCTGCTCTCACCCGCGCAAATCGACGACAATATCGCTGGCATGAACCGCGTCTTCGCCCGCTACCTTGCCTACGGCGAGGGGCCGCAGGATGCCATGATGCTCAACAACGCCGAATGGCTCGACGGTCTCAACTACCTCGAATTCCTGCGTGACATCGGGCGGCATTTCTCCGTGAACCGGATGCTGTCCTTTGAATCGGTGAAATCGCGCCTTGACCGCGAGCAATCGCTGTCCTTCCTCGAATTCAACTACATGATCCTGCAAGCCTATGATTTCCTTGAGCTGAACCGTCGCCACGGCTGTGTGCTGCAAATGGGCGGCTCGGATCAATGGGGCAATATCATCAACGGCATCGACCTCACCCGCCGCGTCATCGACCACGAGGTATTCGGCCTCACGTCGCCGCTCCTCACCACCTCGGATGGGCGCAAGATGGGCAAATCGGCGGGCGGCGCGGTCTGGCTTTCGGGCGATATGCTCAGCCCCTATGAATTCTGGCAATTCTGGCGCAACACCACCGACGCCGACACCGGGCGCTTCCTCAAACTCTACACCGAATTGCCGGTTGAAGAATGCGACCGCCTTGGCGCTTTGGAAGGCTCCGACATCAACGCCGCCAAGATCATTCTCGCCAACGCCGTCACAACCCTCCTGCATGGGCCCGAGGCGGCGGCGGCGGCCGAGGCCACCGCGCGCGAGGTGTTCGAACATGGCGGCGTGGGTGATGACCTCCCCACCGTCGAGGTGACAGCGGATGAACTGGCCGAGGGGATTTCCATCGTGCAACTCATCGTGCGCGCCGGTCTTGCCAAATCCGGCAAAGAGGCCAAGCGCCTGATCACTGAAAACGGCGCGCGTCTGGATGACGAACCGTTAACCGACGCGGGCCTGATGATCGACGCCGCAGCCCTGACATCGCCGATCAAGCTGTCGGCGGGCAAGAAACGTCACGCTCTCGTCAAGCTGTCAGACTGAGCGGCTAACAGTAACAGCGGACCTTACAAAATCAGCTTACGATTTGTAAGGTCCGTAAGGGTCACCCCGGCCCGCGCAGCGCCTCGCGCAGCACGTCGCGCACAACATCCGGCGGCACGTCCGAGGTGATGAACGCCTCACCGATCCCGCGCGCAAGGATGAACCGCAGCTTGCCATCAACAACCTTTTTATCCTGCCCCATAAGCGCAATCAGCCCATCGGCATCTGGCAAATCTCCTGCAATATCAGAAAGATCAACCTTCATCTTCATGTCGCGCAGATGCGCCCGCACTCGGCTTGGGTCTTCCTGCGAACACAGGCCAAGCCGCGCCGACACCTCGAACGCAAGCGCGCAACCAATCGCAACCCCCTCCCCATGCAAGAGCCGCGACCCATCATACTGTGTGGCAGACTCCAAAGCATGACAAAATGTATGACCCAGATTAAGCAAGGCCCTGTCACCTTGCTCGGTCTCATCGCGCGTCACAATCTCGGCTTTCATCTCAACCGACCGCGTCACAAGATAAAGTCGCGCTGCCATATCACCCGCTGCGGCACGTGAAGCATTGCCTTCAAGCCACTGAAAGAATTCACTATCTCCAAGCAATCCGTATTTGGCCACCTCGCCATATCCAGCCAGATAATCGCGTTCCGTCAGCGTTCCCAACACCTCGATATCCGCCAAAACAAGGCTTGGTTGGTGAAACGCTCCGATCAGGTTCTTGCCCTGCGGCGCGTTGATCCCGGTCTTGCCCCCCACAGAACTGTCGACCTGCGCCAGCAAACTCGTCGGAACCTGAACAAAGCGTACGCCCCGCCGCAGCACCGCCGCCGCGAACCCGACCAGATCACCAATCACGCCACCGCCAAAGGCGACCACCACGTCATTGCGCTCAACCTTTTCCTCCAGCAACCATTCGACCACCCGCTCGAAATGCGGCCAGGATTTGGTCGCCTCCCCCGCCGGAAGCGTCAGCGAAACCGAAGAAATACCGTTCTTTTCCAATCCGTTGCAAAGCGTTGCTAAGTGCAATGGCCCCACCGTCTCATCGGTCACAATCGCCACACGCGGACGCCGCAACAGCGGTGCAATCAGCGCCCCGGACTGCCCCAACAGACCCGGCCCGATGTGAATATCATACTCCCGTCCCGGCAGGCCCACATGCACGATTTCGGTCATTCCACCCACTCCAATACGTCCGTGCGCGCGCTAAGCGCGTTAAGAACTTGCTCGGCCATTGCCTCGACACTGTACTCCGGCCGCGCCCGCACCCGGATCTCTGCCAACTCATAGATCGGCACACGGGCATTATAGATATCCGCAAGCGTCTCATATGGATGAGCTGTGCGCAGTAAGGGCCTGGTATTCTTTCCTTTTACCCGAGACCACAAAAGCGGAAGATCAGCATCGAGCCAGACCGAAACCCCCTTGCGCGCCACAAGATCCCGGTTGCGCTCCGCCAAAAACGCGCCCCCACCCGTGGACAGGATCGCTCTCGGCCCATCCAGCAAACGGTCGATCACCTCGGTCTCCCGCGCCCGAAAGAACGTCTCGCCATCCCTTTGAAATATCTCGGAAATCGCCATATTCGCGGCCTTCTCGATCTCGGCATCCGAATCGAGAAACGGCACGCCAATCCGGGCCGCCAGCGCCTTGCCCACCGCCGTCTTGCCCGCCCCCATCATGCCCACCAGCACAACCGTCTTGCCCAATGTCCAGTGCCCTTTGCCCGACACTTTCGGCGCTCCCTTGCCCATTCACAAAGTTTTTCACTCAATGACGTGATCTTGCGCAAAAGGCCAGTTATAACTTGGGAAAAAGAACGGGCAATTCAGGCAGGGGATAACATGCTGCGATTGATCAAGTGGCTGATTTATCTGGCTATTCTAGGCTTCATTGCCTTAGTGGCCTATGCCTATATCGGGCCATTCTTTGGCGCGGATTTCTCACCTGACCAGACCGAGATTCGGCAGGACATCATTCTTGAGACGGATTAGCACGGTAGTTTTCCTTGGATTGACCACGACGGGTGCCGCCCTCGCGCAGCAACCGCTTTCTGCGATTGAGTGGTTGGATGAGGCCAGCACCGCAGCCGTCACGACCGTACCGCGCCCTTCATTCTCGGAACCGCCCTCCGCGAATACCGTCACCGTACCGAACGTGACCGTCACCGCGCTGGACGCACCGCGTGCGGATGCTGTTGGCCTACTGCCCAGCACCACCACAGGCTTGCCAGTAACCCTTTGGGAAAAAAGCACAACTTCAACGCTTTTACGTGCCCTGTCACATCTAGAATCCGAACCCTTGCCTGCCATTCAGGCGCTCTATTACACCCTGCTGCTGGCCGAGGCGAATGCCCCTCTTGATGCCGGATCAGATGCCGCATTCCTGCAAGCACGCCTCAAGGCGCTGCGCAGCTTTGGCGCGATAGAACCCGCACAGGCCATGGCAGAGCGGGCCGGACCCATGACGAAATCACTTTTTGATCAATGGTTTGACCTCTCTCTTCTGCTCGGACAAGAGGACCCCGCCTGCGCCATGCTCAGCCGCAAGCCGCGTCTGACGTCGGATATCGGCGCGCGTATCTACTGCGCCGCCCGCAGTGGCGACTGGAACACCGCCGCGCTCACCTATCACAGCGCGACCGCCCTCGGCACACTCTCCGAAACCGATGCCACTCTTCTGGCACTCTACCTTGATCCCGAATTGATCGAGGAAACCGAACCGCCGGAACCACCCCAATCCCTTACAGCGCTGCAATTTCGGCTGTTTGAGGCTATCGGCACCGCCCTCCCAACCCATAATCTGCCGCGCGCCTTCGCCATGGCTGATTTGCGCGGCAATTCCGGCTGGAAGGCCGAAATCGAGGCGGCAGAACGTCTAGCGCGCACAGGTGCCGTGCCTGCCTCGCGCCTTTTGGGCCTTTATACAGATCGCCGCCCGGCTGCCTCAGGCGGCGTCTGGGATCGGGTTGCGGCAATTCAGGCGCTCGATCAGGCGCTAAGCGAAGGAGCATCGCAAGACCTTGTCGAAGCCTTGCCAAGAGCCTGGCGCGCCGCGCGCGACCAACGGCTAGAGGTGATCTTTGCCGAGCTTTTTGCAGAGCGCCTTGATGCTGCGGAAATCCCGCAAAACATCGCCTCGCAAGTCTTTGAAATCATGCTTTTATCAGAGCAGTATGAAACTGCTTCTGCGCGGCTGTCCTCGCCCTCGTCGGATCAACAGTTCCTGATTGATACCGCCCGTGGTGCCCCATCGGCCGAAGCGGCGCGCACCTCACTCCAAAGTGCGATCGCCGCAGGATTCGCCAACAGCGCCCCGCCGGCAGATCATCAGGCGCTGATCGACGCCGGACGACTGGGCGAGGCGATTCTGGCCGCTGCGCGACAGATCGGCCATGGCGACCGGGCGCGCGATGCACTGCCAGGGGCAATTGCCACGCTGCGCACCTTGGGGCTTGAGGACACCGCCCGCCGCGCGGCTTTACAATTGCTGCTGTTGGACCCACGCGGGTGACCGAGGCCGCGCGCTGGATCGATCTCTTTCTCGAGGCGCAGGCCGCCGAGCTTGGGGCCGCAAAAAACACGCTGCTCGCCTATGCACGGGATCTCAAAGACTTTTCCGAATGGGTTGAAAATCAAGGGCTTGCGCTGCAAACTCTCACTCAGCCTGACATTGATCGCTATCTTGTCTTCTGCGATGCACAGGGCCTCGCGCGGGCCACGCGGGCGCGCAGGCTCTCGGCGATTCGTCAGCTTTACCGCTTTGCCTTTGATGAGCGGTTGCGCGCGGATAACCCCGCCATTCGCATCAAAGGGCCGGGTAAGGCACAGCGCCTGCCCAAGACCCTCAGCGAAGAAGAGGTCAGCCGCTTGCTCGACATGGCCCCCGCTCATGGGCGCACAGCGTCGGAGCGCAGCCGCAACGCCTGCCTTGTGGCGCTGCTCTATGCCACGGGCATGCGCGTCAGCGAGCTGGTGTCCTTGCCACTTGGTGCCGCGCGGGGCGATCCACGCATGATTTTGGTGCGCGGCAAAGGCGGCAAGGAACGCATGGTGCCACTCTCGCCGCCCGCGCGCGCAGCCCTCAGCGACTGGCTCGCGATTCGCGATGCCGAAGAGAGCGCGCGCCGCGCCAAAGGCGTGCAATCCTCCCCCTATCTCTTCGCCTCAGGGGGTGCCTCCGGACATCTCACGCGCCATAGATTTTACAACCTTATCAAAGAAATATCTGTCAAAGCTCATGTTGATCCCGACAAGGTCACGCCGCATACCCTGCGCCATGCCTTTGCCACGCATCTTTTGGCCAACGGTGCCGATTTACGCGTGATCCAGACGCTTCTTGGTCATGCCGATGTCGCCACAACCGAGATTTATACCCATGTGCTTGAAGCCCGCCTTCAGGCGCTTGTGCAAGAGCATCACCCGTTGGCACAGGCCGCCCGGCGCAAGACCGGGGGCAAAACCTCCTCGGATGGCCAATAGCCGGTCGTAAGGGCCGTATCATAGCCCTGCACCAGCCCCGCCGCCCGCATCGCAGCCTGCGCGCCCAGATAATCATAGGCGAGACGATGAAAGGTCACGTGCGCGTCCAGTACGGCAAATCCGGTCTCAACCCGTCCATCATGGGGCGGCATGCCGATTGCCCCCGCATTAATCCAGTCCACCGCGCCGATACGTCGCTGAAACATCACCCCGGAATGGCCTGAAAAAACATAATCAATATGGCCTGCAACCTCTTGAATATGTGATATTTCCTCAAGAAAAACCGCCTCATCCGACACCGGCCAGACGAATCGGCTGACATCCCTCAGACCGCCATGGATCACGGCCGCACGCCGACCAGCATGGGTGAACAGGATGAGATCTGGCAGCGTCTCCATCCAGCCCCGATCCGCAGCCCCACTGAATCGGTCGGCGTGACGATACCACCCCGCTGATAAAAGATCGCATTGCGTGCCCGCGCCAAAGCCACAGCCACAGTCCAGTTCATTGCGCGCCAACTGTCGCTCACAATTGCCCGCAAGCACAGGACACTCCGCCGCACGAATAAGGGCCACCGTTTCGGCAGGGTTCGCACAATAGGCCACGACATCGCCCGTACAAATCCGGCGCTCCGGTGGAAAGTGATGTGCATCTGCCCATGCCAGCAACGCCTGCGTCGCCTGCAAATTAGAATAGGGCCCACCGAAAATCAGCACAGGACCAAACAACTCTCCCAAATCCATGATCCGCATGGCCCATGCTCCCTTGAATGCAGGGGACGGACACCCCATAACCCAATAAATTAAAAGGGACTGCAAAGAGATGGAAGCCGCGTCAAGCGCAACCGACCTGACATTTTGGATCACCTGCGGTGCGATCGTCACCCTGCTGGTCATGTCTGCCTATTTCTCGGGCAGCGAAACTGCGCTTACTGCCGCCTCCCGCGGGAAACTTCGGGCGCAGGCGGAAAAGGGCTCGCGCGGGGCGGAAACGGCGCTGCGGATCACCGAGGATAACGAGCGGCTCATCGGCTCGGTTCTGCTTGGCAACAACATGGTGAACATTCTGGCCGCGTCGCTGGCCACAGCGCTCTTTACCCGCCTCTTTGGCGAGAGCGGTGTTGCCCTTGCCACGCTGGTGATGACCCTGCTCGTGCTGGTCTTTGCCGAAGTCCTGCCCAAGACCTATGCCATCACCAATGCCGAGGCCGCCGCTGCGCGCACCGCGCCCATCATCGTCTGGGTGATCAAGATCTTTTCCCCGATCGTCACCGCCGTGCGTTGGTTCGTGCGCCGGGTTCTGGCGCTTTTTGGCGTGCAAACCGATCCTGACAGCCACATTCTGGCCGTGCGCGAGGAAATCGCTGGTGCGCTTTACCTTGGGCAATCCGAAGGGGTGGTGGAAAAGGAAGACCGCGACCGTATCCTTGGCGCGCTCGACCTCGGCGAACGTGCCGTCGAGGAAATCATGCTGCATCGCTCGCGGATCGAGATGATCGACGCCGAAGCAGAGCCTGACGCGATTCTCGATCAATGCCTCAAGAGCAACCACACCCGCTTACCGCTTTATCGCGACGACCCTGACAACATCATCGGCGTGGTGCACGCCAAGGATCTGTTGCGCGCCATGCACAAACTGGTGACAGAATCGCAGGATGGCGCGGCCGCGCTCAAGAATTTCGACGTATGCAGTATCGCGCGCAAACCCTATTTCGTGCCTGAAACCACAACGCTCGACGACCAGATGCGCCAATTTCTGCGGATGCGCAGCCATTTCGCCATGGTGGTTGATGAATACGGCACGCTTCAGGGTCTGATCACGCTCGAGGATATTCTGGAGGAAATCGTCGGCGAGATCACCGATGAATTCGACCCGGATGCCGAACATCCCGTGCGCCGGACCGAAGACAATCAGTTTCTCGTCGATGGGGCGATGACCATCCGCGACCTCAACCGCGCCAACGACTGGAACCTCCCCGACGAGGCCGCCAATACCGTCGCAGGGCTTGTGATCCATGAGGCGCAGATGATCCCCAAGGTGGATCAGGTCTTTATCTTTCACGGCTTCCGGTTTCAGGTCATGGCCCGCAAGGACAACCGCATCACGCGATTGAAAGTGCGCAAGCTCTGAGGGCGCGTGTCACAAACGGTCTTTGTATTTCAGAACGTCGCGATCCACCCCCAGCCCGATGAGTGGGCTCAGCAAATCGCGCCAGAGGCTCGGGCGCGGCTTGTTCACCGGGGCCTGATCGCGCGGCAAGCGCAGATCATCCTGTAGCATCGGTTCCAGAATACGCTCATCCAGCATCCATCGCCCCCGCCGCCCTTCGTCGCGGTCCGCCTGCTGGTAGCTCAGCCACTTCGAGAGCCGGTGCTGGCAACACGGGAGTTTACCGGGATAAATCAGGTAAAATCCACTGTTGACCCGCAAACAGATATTATCCAGCACCCGTGCCACGCCGCGATATGGCTCTGGCACATGTGGCTTTGGCATGTAATTGAACCGCCCCGGATCGCCGTTGAAAAAAACGGAAAGCGCTGTGCACAGGTCAATACCCCGTTGTGCCATGGCCCAGCCCAAGACAGGCTCAGGCGCAAGCGCCCAGTCATACTCGATGAGCGCCTGATGAAACGACTCTGGCGCCAGGCCACGCAAATACTCGATTTGCTCGGCAACAGGGCTTGCGGACCAATCAAACGGACTGGCTTGCGGCATCATCGGCTCCGTAACTATCGCGAAAAAACAATGCGCTATCTCTGCGCGCCGAAAGTGCGCTTTCTGCGGAACAACTGTGACGCCATTTGGGCAGCCCATAAAAATTTGCTTGGGGCGCGCTGCTTTGGCGCGTAAACTTTGGGTATGTTGAATCGCCTTCTACACAGCTTCTCTGCGTCAAAACCCGGCCCCCTGCCAGAGCCGGATGAGAAACTTGCCTTGGCCGCCTTGATGGTGCGTGTCGCGAAATCCGATCACCATTACGAATTGGCCGAAATCAAGCGGATAGATCGTCTGTTGGCGCGCATTTATGGGCTTGGCCCGGTTGAGGCGGCCAAGATGCGCGCAGTCTCGGAACGGATTGAGCACGCAGCCCCCGATACGGATCGCTTTGGCCACATCATCCGCGAGACCGTCAGCCTCGAGGCTCGCCTTGGTGCGCTCGAGGCGCTGTGGGAAGTGGTGCTGTCCGACGGCGCAAGCCAGCCAGAAGAGTTGCAGGTGATAGACGCCGCGCGAGAGGCGATGGGCCTGAGCCATGCCGATAGTGACGCCGCCCGCGCCTTGGCCGAGGCGCAGTAATTCCCCATTGGCGCGTCGCGGTTGGCACCCTATACCTATGGCATGTTCGCAGATTTCCTCAAACGGCTGATCCAACCAGCCCCCGAGCCCCTGACCGGCGGTGATGCCCGTCTGGCGCTCTGTGCCCTCCTCGTGCGCGTTGCGCGCACCGATGGAGATTATTCCGCCGCTGAGATCATCCGCATCACGCGCATCATCTCTGCCCGCTACGACCTGCCTCAGTCAGAGGCCGAAGCCCTGCGCCAAGAGGCCGAAACGCTTGAGAGCGAAGCCCCCGACACCGTGCGCTTCACGCGCGCCATCAAGGACGCGGTGCCACATGAGGATCGCCTTGGTGTGATCGAAGCGCTCTGGCAAGTGGCCTTGGCCGATGGGGTGCGAGAGGCCGATGAGGACGCGCTCTTGCGTCTCGTGGCCAGCCTCTTGGGCATCACCGATCAGGAAAGCGCGCGCGCCCGTCAGCGCGTCATGGGCAGCACGTGATCGTCAGCCTACCCATGTATGACCGCCCCGAGACGGCGGCGTGCAACGATGCCCTCTGGAACGCCATGCGTGCAGCCTTGGGCGACGGGCCAGAGACCCTCACCCGGGACGGTAACCTCTGGGATCACTGGCGTAGCCCTGATCTGCTTTTGTCGCAAACCTGCGGCTATCCCTACCGTGCGCGGCTGCACGGGCATGTAACGCTGGTGGCCAGTCCCGTGCTTGACCTGCCAAGCTGCCCACCGGGATATTACCATAGCGTATTTGTCGCGCGGGCAGATGATCCACGCACCCATCCCGAGGCGTTCGCCACCGCGCGTCTGGCCTATAACGACGGTCTGTCGCAATCGGGTTGGGCCGCGCCACAGAACTGGGCCGCCGCGCGTGGATTTTCCTTTACCACGCCCGTCCACACCGGCGCGCATCGCGCCTCGGCTATGGCCGTGGCCGAAGGGCGCGCCGATATTGCCGCGCTCGATGTGCTGAGTTGGCACCTGATGCAGGCACATGATCCCTTCACGACGGGGTTGCGCGAGTTGGCCCATACCGATCCTACCCCGGCGCTGCCCTACATTACCGCGCTCGGGCGCGATGCAGACGCACTGCGCGACGCCCTTGAGGCAGCAATCATGGCGCTGCCTGCGGCGGCGCGCGCAACCCTTGGGTTAAAGGGCGTGACCTATATTGCCGCCGAGGATTATTTGGCCCCGCCCAATCCTGCGCCGCCCCCGCCACTCACGCCTCCGAATTGAGCTGACGGCGCGTCAAATCGCACAAACCGCCCCCCAATCGCCCGTTTTGCAAGTTGCATCGGCCCATTTTTTCGGCCCTATTGTCATAAAGCCGTCAAAACCGCACCAAAACGGAAGCACCCCTTGTCAGACACGCCCCCGGTTATCGAGATACGCAACCTGCACAAGGCTTATGGCGCGCTTGAGGTGATCAAGGGGGTCGATATTGCCGCCCATCGCGGCGATGTTGTGTCGCTCATTGGGTCTTCGGGCTCTGGTAAATCGACCATCCTGCGCTGCGCCAACCTGCTTGAAGATAGCCAACAGGGCGACATCCTCTTCAAGGGCGAGCCGGTTCAGTGGAAGGGCGCAGGCTTGGCGCGCCACCCCGCTGACCCCAAACAAGTGCTGCGCATCCGCACCAATCTCAGCATGGTGTTTCAGCAATTCAATCTCTGGGCGCATCTCACGATCCTGCAGAACGTGATGGAGGCACCCGTTACGGTCTTGGGCCGGGATCGGCACGAGGTTGAGGCCGCCGCGCGCAAATATCTCGACAAGGTGGGTATTGGCGACAAATGCGATGTTTACCCGGCGCAATTGTCCGGCGGTCAACAACAACGCGCAGCGATCGCCCGTGCCCTCTGCATGGAGCCGGAGGCGCTCTTGTTTGACGAACCCACCTCCGCGCTTGACCCAGAGCTGGAGCAAGAGGTGATCCGCGTCATCAAGGATCTGGCCAATGAGGGCCGCACCATGATGATCGTCACCCATGATATGAAGATGGCCGCTGATGTCAGCGACCATGTCGTGTTCCTGCACCAAGGGCTGATCGAAGAACAGGGTCCGCCCGACACCCTCTTTGGCGCGCCGAAATCGACGCGCCTGCAACAATTCCTCAGTTCCACCACTGGCGGCTGAGGCAAGACCACCACTCAAAGGGAGAAAACCATGAAGAAACTACTACTCACCACCGCCGCACTGGCCCTCTCGGCTGGATTTGCCATGGCCGACACCGTTCGGCTGGGCACCGAAGGCGCCTACCCTCCGTATAACTTCATCAACGACAAAGGCGAAGTTGACGGGTTCGAGCGCGAGTTGGGCGATGAGCTGTGCAAGCGCGCCAAACTGACCTGCGAATGGGTCACGAATGACTGGGACAGCATTATTCCCAACCTTGTGTCGGGCAACTATGACGTGATCATCGCAGGCATGTCGATTACCGAAGAACGCGATCAGGTCATCGACTTTACCCAGAACTACACCCTGCCCGATCCCTCGGCCTATCTTGCCCCGTCGGCGGATGTCGATGTGAAATCCGGCGTCATCGCGGCCCAGTCGGGCACCATTCAGGCGTCCTACGTTGCCAGCAGCGGTGCCACGCTGGTGGAATATGCCACGCCCGAAGAATCCATCGCCGCCGTGCGCAATGGCGAAGCAGATGCCGTGCTGGCCGACCGCGCCTTCCTTTTGCCCGTGGCAGAAGAGGATGCAGGGCTCGAACTGCTTGAAGAGATGGTGATGATCGGCGGCGGCATCGGCCTTGGCCTGCGCGAAAGCGACACCGAACTCAAAGGCAAACTCGACGCCGCCATCCAATCCATGAAGGACGACGGCAGCCTGAACGCGCTCATCGAGAAATGGGAAATCGGCCTGACCTTCTGAGGTTGACCGACCGGCGGGGTCCGATGCGGCCCCGCCCCCTCCAACAAGGCTGAATGCGATGTTTGCCTTTTGCTCCGATCCGGCCAATCTCGACGGGCTTGCGTGGCTGAGCTGTTATCTCACCACGTCCAAACACCTGCAACTTTACTATGCGGTGGGCACTGTGCTGTTGCTGCTGGCGATCACGGCACCTGCGGCCCTCGCCTTTGGCTTTGGCGGGGCCATGGCCGCGCGGGCACATATCGCCCCGGTCCGCTGGCTCGGCAAAGCCTATATCGCAATCGTGCGCGGCGTGCCCGACATCGCGTTCTTCCTCTTTTTTGTCATCGCTCTTGACCAAGCGTTTGAATGGGCGCGGCATCAAATCCTCTGCCCTGACTGGGATCAACCGATCCGTCAAGGCAATGATTTCGTGGTCTGTCAGGCCGCCAAACTGCCACTAGGGACCGCGCCACAATGGGTGCATGAAACCTACGGCTTCACCCTTGCAGTGCTGACCTTTGCCATTGTGTTTGGTGCTTTTGCCGCCAACGTGCTCTTTGGCGCGATGCGTGCCGTGCCGCGCGCCCAGATGGAAACCGCAGAGGCCTATGGCATGACCCGGCGTCAGGCGTTTTGGCGGATCATGGTGCCGCAGATGTGGGTTTACGCCCTGCCCGGCCTTGGCAATCTCTGGATGGTGCTGATCAAAGCCACGCCGTTGCTCTTTCTCTTGGGGGTCGAGGATATCGTCTATTGGGCGCGCGAACTCGGTGCCACCGCCAACCCGCGCTTTACGGAATACCCGCATGGCGACTGGCGGATGTGGTATTTTCTCGGGCTGATGGTGTTTTACCTTGGCTTTACCCGCATCTCCGAAGTGGTGCTGGAACGCCTGATGCAGCGCCTCACTCTGGGGCAGGCCACCACCGGCGGTGAAGCGCAAAGGAAAGCGGCATGAGCTGCCTTGAGACCATTCAAGCCTACGGACTGCGCGCCATTGGTATTGGGGAACGCCTTCTGCCACAAAGCGATTTCACCCTATGCCAGCAATTCACCCTCATCGGTTCTGGCCTGATCTGGAATGTCTATTTCGGGTTCTTCGCGCTCATCAGCGGCTTCATCCTTGCCACTGCCGTGGCCCTTGGCAAAGGCTCTCGCAACCGCGTGATCCGCAAGCTGTCGGAATGGTTCATCTTTGTCTTTCGCGGATCGCCGCTCTTTATCCAGTTCTTCTTTGCCTATTTCTTCTTTCTATCGCTCAAATCCGTCTCACCCTTCTTTGACATTCTGACCTCGGCGTGGCTCGGGGCGTTGATCGTGCTTTTCCTCAACACCGCAGCCTATTCCGGCGAGATTTTCTATGGCGCGCTCCGCTCCATTCCCAAGGGCGATGTCGAGGCGGCGGATGCCTACGGGTTTTCCGGCTGGCCCCGCTTTCGCCGGATCATCTGGCCCACCATGCTGCGGCTGGCATGGCCCGCCTATACCAATGAGGCGATCTTTCTCTTTCACGCCACCACGCTGGTGTTCTTTTCGGGCTTTCCGGTCTGGCAACAGCGCGGCGATGCGCTGTATTACGCCAAGTATTTCGCGGACAAGACCTTTAACCCCTTCGTGCCCTACCCCATTCTTGCCGGCTATTTCATCTTGCTCACGCTGGTTGTGATCGGTGTCTTTGGCCTGATCAATCGCCGGCTCAACCGCCATCTGCCGCAGGAGTACCGCCGCAAGCTCAGCCTGCGGATGAACCTGATCCGCTGATGGGGGCTGTGGCGATTCTCGTGCCCGCGGCCGGGGCATCTTCGCGGATGCGGGGGACGGACAAGCTCTTGGAAATGGTGCGTGGCCAACCGCTTCTGCGAGACCGCGTGACGCTTGCGCTTGGCACCGGATGCGACGTTGCCGTAACCCTGCCACCAGAGGGGCATGCACGCCGCACGGCGTTAAAGGGTTTAGATGCCACTCTCCTGCCTGTGCCTGATGCCGCAACCGGCATGTCCGCCTCATTGCGCGCGGGGGCGACATGGGCAATGGCCGAAGGGGTCACAGCCCTCATGGTCTTGCTCCCCGACCTGCCGGACCTGACCGCAGATGACATGAAGATCATGCTGCAAGTAAATGATTGTGAACATATCTTTCGGGCATGCGATGCGGATGGCACCCCCGGCCATCCGGTTATTCTGCCCGCGCGCCTTCTGCCAGACTTAGCCCAGATCACCGGCGACACTGGCGCGCGTGACCTCTTGCGCGCGCATCCCGTGACGCCCGTTCCCTTGCCCCGTCAGCATGCCACAACCGACCTTGACACACCCGAGGCTTGGGCGGCATGGCGCGCCGCTCAGGGCTAAGCTGCCCCGCGCCCCATATGCTCGGCAATCCGCCGGTTGAGCCAGGCCAGCCCCGCCAGAGACAGGCCAAGCCCAAGGAACGATGCCACCCGCACCAGCCCCGCCAATCCTGCCATGTCGACCAGAAACACCTTGGCCACGGTCAACGCGACCCCGGCCATCGCCACCCGCCGCAGCGTCTCGGACCGTTGCAGCAATGCAAGGATCAAAAGCAGCACCGAGACCAGAATGAGCGCGACCGTGTAGCTGTATAGCTCACCATCGCTAACCCCCGGCACGCTCAAATCATCCCCCTGCCAAAGCCGCCGGATTTCAAGCCCGAGATACCACGCGCCATAGCCCGCGCCCGCCACGACAAAGACCTGCCGCAGCAAACGTGGCAGATGATCCAGTTTCCACGCGGCCAAGGCAAAAACCAAGGCAACGGGCAAATAGGCGGCGGCCAATGTATCAAGGATCAGCGGCCCGCTCACGAACTCCTTGCGCCAGAGCACCGGCACAAGCGGATTGGTCAACAGCGCCTGCGCCACCAGCGTCACGAGCGCCACCGCGCCCATAGCCGCCGCCAGAGCCAGCCGCAGCCATCGCACCACGCGCCCGCCCGCGCGCAAACGCCAGAGTTGCACCATGGCAGAGGCCAGCCACACCACCGCCGTCAGGCCCAGACCCGCATGGCCCATCGCCCCCGGCCCCCCCAGCCAACGCTGCAAAAGCACGCTGAGCACGATCGCCGTGATGCTCCAAACGGCGCTTTCAATCACCACCCGCGTCGTGCCACCGGCCCGCGCCGCCATGACAAACCATGCCGCCCCAAGCAATATCAGCGGCCCCAGATGCGACAGCAACACATCCCCCAAGCCCGCCTCGCGCACCGCCCAAGAGAGACCGGGATCAATCACCAAACGGTAGCCGATCACCGCAACGCCCACCTGCGCCACCCCGCCCAAGAGCGGCAGATTGAACCGCCGATCAATCAGCGCCGTCGCCAGCACCATCACCCCAAGCGCCAGCGTCAACGCCGCCTGGCTCAGCATCACAAAAAGGGCCAGCGTGATCAGCACCAGCGCTGCCCCAGCGAATACCGCTGCCACCAACCGGGCCTCAGATCCCCGTGCCCGCACCGCAAACACCACCATGAGCCCCGCCAGGGCCATCACCTGCAAAGCCCAACCATAGGCACCGATCACCATGGCCGGGGTCCAAAGCAGCTCAAGGATCAGCGCCAGCCCCGGCGCCATCACCGCCGCCCCAAGGCTCCACAGGATCACCGGCACCGTCCCCGCCGCATATCGGGCGCGAAAGGCAAAAACGACCGAGGCCACCGCCCCGCCCGCCAGAATGACACTCGCCGCCATGGGCATCGGGGATTCGGGCAAGCGCTCGATCCCGGCCATGAACCCCGACGAGACCGGCCCCTTCCCAAAACCTTCGAGCGTCACCAGCACCAGCGCCGCCAAAGCCGGAACCAGTGGCAAATCCTCCAGCGCCTCAGCCCGCCGCGTGCCAAGGGTCAATGCCGCCAGCAATCCCGCAAGCAGGCTCAGTGCGCCCCAGACCACCAGCGCCTCGCCCGCGTCACGCGCCAGCATCAGCGCAGCAAGGCTTGCCAATACCACCACGGCCCAGACCAGCCGCACCGGAAAATCAGGATATGCGCCCCCAGCCATGACGCGTCGCAGCAGCGAATTTCCCGCGTGCTGGGGTATCATCCGCGCCTCGGGCACCAGCAGCGTCAAAACAACCAGCCCGGCCCAGAACGCCAGATACAGCAGCGCTCCAGCCTCCCCCAGATATAGCAGCGTTGCACCGCCCATGCTGACCATCAATGCCAAGACTGAAATCCATGCCCAACGGCGCGCGGCATCCACTGCCAGCCCGACGACTGCAAGCAGCGCGTAGAAGCCGTAAAACACCCCCGGCGTATCAGACTGTCCGCCCACCAGGAACGGTGCCACACCTGCGCCGATCAAGCCGAGCGCCGTCAGCACCGGCCCATGGAACCAGCCAAGTACAACCGCCCCGGCCCCAACACCTATCAGCCCCGCCAAGGCCATGCCCGGCCCGATAAGATCATAAAGGCCCCGCGCCGCCAAAACGCCTGCAAAAAGCGCGATCACCCCCGCCCCCGACAGAACCGAGGGCAGGCCCGTGACCGCGCCCGCCGCTTCGTCGCCATAGCGCCGCCGCAGCCGCTCGCCCGCTGCAATCAGCGCGGCACCAAGCGCCAGCGCGCCCATTACCCGCCAAAACGGCGTAAGCACCCCTTGCTCGACGCCGTATTGCACCATGAAGACGCCCGCCAAGGCCAGCGAGACACCCGCAACGGCCAAGGCCCAATTGGCCCTCAGCCACGCCATCAGTGCCCCAAGCCTGTCCGCCCGCAGCACAAAGGCGCGCGGCGGTGTGTCCGTCGGCTCGGTCTGAGGCGCAACAACAGATGCGCTTGCCCAGGGTCCGGCCCGGTCCTCGACCACAGGCGCACCCACAGTCTCTGTCACAACTTCTGGCGTCGTTTGTCCCAACCCCGCCTCAAGCCGCGCCACCCGCGCCTTGAGCCGCGCATGCGACACCAAGAGATAGGGCACCCCGATCACGAGGAGCGCCAGTATCCCAAGCCCGATGACAACTGCCAGCGCGTCCATGGATCACCCCTGCCCAAACAGGCCAGTCAGTGCCCGACGCACGACACCTGTCACCGAGGGCCTGCGCCCGCGCTGAAACGGCAATGGGCGACACACCTCGATCGCAGCCACGCCCACCCGCGCTGTCAGCGCACCATTGACCAAGCCTTCGCCAAACCGTCGCGACACCTTTGACAGCACGCCGCCCCCAGCCACACTGCTGATCAGGTCATCCCCCACCGCCACAGCCCCGGTGGCCAAAAGATGCGCCATCACCGCACGGGCCAAGCGCCAACTGCCAAGAAACCCCGCCCGTCCGCCATATATCTCGGCCACTGCCCGGATCATGCGCAGATTAGAGACAAGCGCCCCCACCACATCGGCCAAGGCCAGCGGCACCAAAGCCGTAATCATTGCCACCTGCCGCGCCGCAGTCTCGACCTCGCGCAACGCGAGCGCATCAAGAGGGGCCAGAACCTCGGCCTCCGCCAGCCCCAACAGCGCCTCGGCGTCGAACTGATCCGCCTGCTGTTCTGCAAGCCGCTCAAGCCCCCAAGCCGCCTCGGGGCGCGCGGCGTAAAGCGCGCGCAGCCGCGCCACGACCGCTCGCGCCGCCTCCAGATCGCCTCCGGTCAGCGCCGCAGCGGCCGCGCGCCGCAGGGTATCGAGCCGCCCCAACCGGGCAAATCCTGCCATCTCGCGCAGCCCGATCATCGCTGCCACCAGCAAAAGGCCCACGCCCATCGCCGCGACGCCATAGCCCAGCACCGGCACCCGAGCGATCAATCCAACTGCGAAATCCCATGCCGCCACCGATAAGGCGGCCCCCATCAGCCCAAGCGCCAAACCCCAAAACAGCCGGCCCAGCCAAGACGGCCCCGCCGCACCGCGCGTGATCACCGCCCGCATCGCCCGCCCGTCTGGCCGCTCAACCAGATCGGGCACAGGCGGCGCGCGGTCCGGTCCCTCGGCGGCACGCTCCTCCATCTCAATCAATACCGGGCCCTTGGCCTTATCAACGCTCACGCGCTCACTCCCTCGCCACGCCAGACCATCAGGATATCCGGCAGCCCTTCATCATTTCCCAGACCCGCACTGCGCGCCGCCTCGACGAATCCTTGGCGCGCATAGAATGCTCGGGCGGCGGCATTGGCCTCGACCACCCAAAGGCGCAGCACGCCCGCTTCGGCCTTGGCTTCGGCCAAAAGTGCCCGGCCAAACCCCTGCCCACGCAGCACCGGATGGACATAGAGCGCGTGCAGGATATCGCCGTCGCGCACCAGAAATCCGGCAACACGGCCCTGCTCGCGGATCACGCGCACCCATCCCCAACGGATGACCCGTGCCAGCGCGCGAAGATCGTCCCAGTGACTGCGCACCCTTGGCAACCATGGCGTGGCACGCGTAAACGCCCAAAGGATCATGGCAAGACGCGGCAAATGCCAAAGCCGCCCACGCGCCGTCTTCATAGCTTGTCCCCCAACAGGAACTGCGCCGCCCGGTCCAGCCGAATATGCGGCGGGCCCTCGCCGGGCCGCAGGTTGAGCGGAGCAGGCGCAAACCGCATCACCTGATAGTCCCGCCCCAACCACTCCTTGGCCCCCGCCCGTGCCGGGGCCAAGAGTTGTCCCGGATCATCCGGCAGATCGCCTGCATAAAACGCCGCCTGCCGCCCGGTCTCGAGCAGCCGTCCACGGACACAGTCGAGCATCTCGCCATTGTGGCTTACCCGTTCCTCGACCGTGGCGCGCAATGCGGCCAAGGCCATTGCCTGCGTCGTGGCCCCGGCAAACTCGGCCCTGTCCCGCGCCTCACGCAAGAGGGCCGCCATGATCCCCGTCAGTCGCCCATGCTGCGCATGATGCAGGTGATCCGCCTTGGTCGCGGCAAAGAGAATGCGCTCTACGCGCCGCCCCAAGAACAACTGTGTCAGGAACGCATTGCGGCCCGGCCGAAACGCGCTCAGGATATCCGCCATCGCCCGGCGCATATCCTCGACCGCCTGCGGCCCCTTGTGGATGGCATCAAGCGCATCCACCAAAACCACCTGCCGGTCGATCTTGGCAAAGTGATCGCGAAAAAACGGCTTTACGACCTCACGCTTATAGGCGTCATAGCGCCGTGCCATCTCGGCGCGCAGGCTGCCCCGGCCCGCCTTGCCCTCAGGCAGGGGCGCGAAGGTGACCACCGGCGATCCTGCAAGATCCCCCGGCAAAATGAATCGCCCCGGCGTGCAATCATAGAAACCAGCGGCACGCGCCGCATGCAAATAAGCGGTAAAGCCAGCGGCCAAAGCCTGCGCCAATGGCTCATCAAGGGGTGCCGCCGTATCCACCTCTGTCACCTGTGCGAGATAGGCAGCCGCCTCGCTGCGCGCCCCGATCCGCGCCAGCACCTCGGCGGCCCATTCCTCATAGCTTTTGTCCAACAAAGCCAGATCCAGCAGCCACTCGCCGGGATAATCCACGATATCAAGATGGATCACCCGAGGCCCCGTGACCCCCGACAAAAGCCCCGCAGGCCGCACGCGCAGCGACAGCCGAAGCTCGGACACGGTGCGCGTGCTCTCGGGCCAATGCGGTTCCGGGCCGGTCAGCGCGGCCAAATGCGACTCATAGTCAAAACGCGGCAAGGTCACATCGGGCTGCGGCTGCAGATAGGCCGCCAGAATCCGCCCCTCGCCCTGCGCCAAAAGGCCGGGCATCCGCCCCCGGTCCATCAGATTGGCGATGAGAGAGGTGATGAACACCGTCTTGCCAGCGCGCGCAAGGCCCGTCACACCGACGCGGATCACCGGCTCGAACAATGCCTGCCCAACCCGGTCGCCCAAGCCTTCGATGCTGCGCACCACCCCGTCTGCCAAACCTGCAATCGCCAAGAACTGCCCCTTTTTCTCGTGCGCTCAAGATAGAGACCCGCCAGAGGGGTTGCTAGGGGCAATTGCGCCCGGGCGTTCCCCGCAGCCCTGAACCAGAGTGAGACGGTTTGCATCTGACCCAAGAGGAAGCCCGACCTGCCCAATGGTCAAAGCCGCTTTTCCACGGTATAGGGGCAAAAATCCATCAGGAGCGCCCCAATGGCCGAGACCGAGCAGCCACAGATTTACCTCATCACCCCGCCCGAATTCGAGCTGAGCGTCTTTCCCGACACATTGGCCCGCGTGCTCGACAGTCATCCCGTCGCCTGCGTGCGTTTGGCCCTTGCCAGCCGTGACGAGGATCGCATCGCGCGTGCGGCCGATGCCTGTCGTGAGGTGACACATGCCCGTGACGTGGCCTTGGTCATCGAGAGCCACTTGATGCTGGTCGAGCGGCATGGGTTGGACGGTGTGCATCTTCCCGATGCCGGACGCTCGGTGCGCGCCGCGCGCAAGGAATTGGGCGAGGATGCGATTGTCGGCTGTTTCTGCGGCACATCCCGCCATGACGGTATGAACGCAGGCGAGGCAGGCGCTGATTACATCAGCTTTGGTCCCGTGGGGGCCACCCCGCTAGACGACGGCGCGCAGGTTGATATGGATGTGTTCGACTGGTGGTCCAAGGTGATCGAACTGCCGGTCGTGGCCGAAGGCGCGCTTGATCTGGCGTTGGTGGCGCAACTGACGCCTATGGCGGATTTTCTGGCCTTTGGCGAAGAAATCTGGCGCGAAGAGGACCCGGTTGCCGCCCTTGGCCGCTTCATCGCCGCGATGGGCTGAACCTCGTCACTCTTGCCCCCGGCGCGCCTCTGGCATGCCGCTGCGCACCTGCGCCTCGGCCCAAGCGGCCAGCGCCTTGCGGTCCGCAAAGGAATCGACACGCGCCGGGGCGTGATAGACCACACGCACCCGGCCCTGAGGCCGCACCGCCAAAACACGCAAAAGATGCGTGCCAAAATCCATATCTCCCCACCAGCCATAGAAACGGGCATCTTGACCCACGGGGGCCTGATAGATCACCGAAACCGGCTGAACGTGGATTGAATGCTCTAGCCGTTTGCTAAAGAACGCCTGAAAGAGCGTTGATTTAAAAGGGATAACGCGCATCCCATCGGTAGAGCTTCCCTCTGGAAAAAACAAAAGCTTGTGGCCCGCCAACAGGCGCTCTTCAAAAATCTCGGTCTGCGCCTTGGCTTCTTTCGGATCGCGGGTGATGAAAACCGTGCCCACCAGCCGCGCCAAATGCCCGATGCCGGGCCAACCCGCCACCTCGGATTTTGACACGAAATACACCCGCTTACAGGCATTGAGCGCGAAAATATCCAGCCAAGAGACGTGGTTGGCCACCACCGCACCGGGCACATGCATCGGCGTGCCCACCACCTCATGCCGCATGCCCAGCACGCGAAACACCGCCCAACACACCCATTGCGTCACATAGGGCGTCCACGGACGGTGCACGCCATACAAGGGCCGCTCGACCAGCCGCAATGCGACCGCGAAGACCACGCCCACCAGAATCACCAGCGCCATACCCAGCCCCCGCAGGCCCACGCGCAACCACCCGCCGGGTGTCAGCGTGAACTCAGGGGGCGGCACCTCGGACTGCCACCTGAACTTCAAGACGTAATACTCTGTTGATAAATGTTTTTCTGCTTCTCACTCAGACGGTCTGTATCGAGAATCAGGCAGACATCGGTCGTATTGAACTGATGGTCCACAAAAGCGCCATCGCCAACATAGCCCCCCAATCGCAGATAGGCCTTGATCAGCGCGGGCACTTGGCGCATCGCCGCGCGCCGATCTAGATCGCGCGCGGCAATCAGGTCCATGCGCTGAAAATGTCCCTCCCGCGCCCGCACACGCAGAGTTTCAGGCGCCAAATGTCGCTGATGCAGAAAACTTAGTGACGGGGCCAGATGCGCGATATCTGTTCCATGAAAACTGGCCACACCAAACAGGATCTCGATGCCATGATCCGTCACATAGCGGCCCAGACCGTTCCAGAGATGATACATGCCCGGTCCCCCGCGATAAGATTTCGCCAGACAGGACCGCCCCAATTCCATCAGCCGCCGACCACTGGTCTTGAGCGCGCTCAGATCGTATTCGTCTTCGGAATAAAATTGGCCTGCGCGCGCGGCCAGATCGTCACGCAACAGACGGTAAACGCCGACAACGGCAGCATTATTCGCATCGTCCAACAACAACAGGTGGTCAAAGAACGGATCAAAGCGGTCGCGTTCCAACCGCGCCGCGTGATCAACCAGCGGCCCATCACCGCCCAATTCCTCGACAAAGACCTCGTAGCGCAAGCGTTGAGCCGCGCGCAATTCCTCGGGCGTATCGGCCAGCTTCACACGGAACTTGGGGGCGCTTGCGATCATCGGCCTTGTCTCTGGGGTCTGCGCCGCCTTTTAGGCAAGAGCGCCAACAAGTGCAACGATACCACTGGTCGCAAGGTTCGGCGGTTGTTAACCTTTTGCTAACCTCGATCAGGGATCAAGAAGAGGTATCAGTTCCACGCGATTACCATCAATCACCACTTTACCCTCTTCGCGAAAGTTAACCGTGATCCGTCCGCCAATGTTGGATTGCACCTGCCCCGTTCCCCAATCCGGCCTATGCGGATGCAGCACCAGCATTCCTGGCTCAAGTATCGAATTCATATCCGTCATGCTGCATCCCGTCCCGGAGTCATCTCATGCCCCAACATACCCATGCTCTTGGCGCTTTGATAGCCTCGCGCATCTGCCATGATCTCGTCAGCCCGCTGGGGGCGATCGGCAATGGGCTAGAGTTGATGGGCCTGTCCGGCACTATGGAAGGGCCGGAAATGGCGCTAATCGCGGCCTCGGCAGCGCAGGCCTTGGCGCGGGTGCGGCTCTTTCGGCTGGCCTTTGGTCAGGCTGAGGACGATCACGTCACGCGGGCCGAAGAACTGCGCGACATTCTTGGCACCCTGCACGCGGGGGGGCGCATCACGCTTACCCTTCAGATCACCGCTCCGCTGCCACGCCCGATGGCGCAAATCCTGCTGCTTGGCTTGCTGTGCGTGGAACAGGCCCTGCCGCAGGGCGGGCAACTCGCCGTCAGCCAAACGCCTGGAGGATGGCAGATCGTGGCCACTGCGGCCCGTCTTGCCCCGGATGTGGATCTTTGGCGCGCGCTCTGCGCAGAGGGGCCTTGGCCCCGGCCCACCCCGGCGCAGGTGCATTTCCAGCTCTTGCATCACTGCCTCGCGGCGCAGGGCGCAACCCTTCAGCGCCAACTCACCGACACAGAGTTTCGCGTCACGCTCTGACGGTTCCATCCCCCTCAACCAGATATTTGAAACTGGTCAGTTGCGCCGCCCCCACCGGGCCGCGCGCATGCATCTTGCCGGTGGCGATCCCAATTTCAGCGCCCATGCCGAATTCGCCCCCATCGGCAAATTGCGTCGAGGCGTTACGCATCAGAATCGCACTGTCCAGCCGGGCAAAGAAACGCGCCGCCGCCGCATCAGCTTCGGTCACGATGCACTCGGTATGGTTCGACCCGTAGCGACGGATATGCGCGATGGCATCATCAATGTTTTCAACAACTTTGACGGCGATGATACTGTCTAGGTATTCGCGGCCCCAATCCTCGTCCGTGGCCGGCACAGTTCCCGCAATCCCCTGCAACGCCGCATCGGCGCGCACCTCGACCCCGGCCTCGATCAGCGCGCGGATCACATCCCGGCCGATGGTGTCGACAATATCGCGATGAATAAGCAGACATTCCGCCGCCCCGCAGATCCCGGTGCGCCGGGTCTTGGCATTGAGCACAACCCGAAGCGCCTTGGCCGCATCCGCCGCCGCATCGAGATAAATATGCACGATCCCCTCAAGATGGGCAAAGACCGGCACCCGCGCGTCACGCTGCACGAGGCCCACAAGGCCCTTGCCGCCGCGCGGAATGATCACATCAATCGTGTCGGTCATGGTCAACATTGCCTCAACCGCGGCGCGGTCCCGCGTCGGCACAAGCTGAATCGCATCCTCTGGCAGGCCCGCCGCGCGCAATCCCGCGACCAGACAGGCATGGATCGCACCCGAGGAGTGAAAGCTTTCTGACCCGCCGCGCAAGATCACCGCATTGCCGGATTTCACGCAGAGGGCACCGGCATCCGCCGTCACATTCGGGCGGCTTTCATAGATCACGCCGACCACCCCCAGAGGCGTGCGCACCCGGCGAATATGCAGGCCCGTGGGCCGGTCCCATTCCGCCAAAACCTCGCCCACTGGATCGTCCTGCGCCGCAACCGCACGCAACCCGTCGACAATACCCTGAATACGTGCCTCATCCAGCGCCAGCCGGTCCATCATCGCATGAGACAGCCCCTTGTCACGACCATAGTCCAGATCGCGGGCATTGGCGGCCAGGATCTCGCCCCGCCCGGCCCAGACCGCCTCTGCCGCCGCCTCTAACGCTGCGCGCTTGCTCGCGGCATCTGCAATGGCCAAATCCGCAGATGCCGCACGCGCCCGCGCCCCGATTTCGGCCATCAGCGCCGCAATCTCTGTCTGGTCTTTCATAGTCCGCCCTCCGGGCTATCAGAATGCCATATCGTCACGATGCATCAAAGGCCCCCGCGCCGGATACCCCAGCACCGCCTCGATCTGATCCGAACGCAGCCGCTTGATCCGCTCCGCATCCGCCGCATCATAGCGCGTAAGCCCTTGGCCAAGCACGCGCCCCGCCGCATCGGCCACCTCAACCGGATCGCCCCGGCCAAACCGGCCCGAGACCTCTGTCACACCGGCGGCAAGCAGGCTGCTGCCCGCTGTAAGAGCGCGCGCAGCGCCCTCATCAACGATGACCCGCCCCTTGGGCTTCATCGCGGCAATCCACGCCTTGCGCTTTTGCTGCGGATCACCTTGCGCCAGAAACCATGTCGCGGCGGCCCCCTCATTTAGCGCGCGCACCGGATGCAGCACATCGCCTTGCGTGATCGCCATCACGCAGCCCCCCGCCGTGGCAGTCTTGGCCGCCAAAAGCTTGGTCTTCATGCCACCCTTGCTCAGGCCCGATACGGCGTCACCCGCCATCGCCTCGATTTCGGGCGTGATCAGGGCCACGGTGTCAAACCGTCGCGCGGTCGGGTCCTGCGCAGGGTTGGCGGTATAGAACCCGTCCACATCGCTAAGCAGGATCAACTGATCCGCACCTGCCGTCACTGCAACCTGCGCCGCCAGCCGATCATTATCGCCATAGCGGATTTCATCCGTGGCCACGGTGTCATTCTCATTGACGATGGGCACAGCCCCCAAGCGCAAAAGCTGTTCCAGAGTGGCCCGGGAATTGAGATAGCGCCGCCGGTCGGTGCTATCCTCGAGCGTCACCAAGACCTGCGCCGCCGTCAGCCCATGCGCGGCCAAGGCAGCATCATAGGCCCCCGCCAGCCGGATTTGCCCTACGGCGGCGGCTGCCTGCGACTGCTCCAGCGTCAGCACACTCTGCGGCAGGTTCAACACCCGACGCCCAAGCGCAATAGACCCAGACGAGACAAGGATCACATCTGTGCCGCGCTGCCGCAACCAGACGACATCCTCGATCAGCGCGCCCAGCCATTCGGCCCGCAAGGCCCCACCGACCCGGTCCACCAACAGGGCCGAGCCGATCTTGATCACCAGTCGTTTTGCGTCAGTTACGGTTGCCACGGTGCGTCTTCTTCGTCCTCGTCACTCACCTTGTGGCGCAGGCGGTCCGCGTCGATGCGCTCGCGCAGCGCGCGCAGCACCTCCGTCACGCCTTCACCGGACACGCCAGACATGAGCATCACCGGCGTGCCGCAGGCGGCCTCCAGCTCATCGCGCAGAAACGCGCGCTCTTCATCATCCAAGGTGTCAATCTTGTTCAACACCGCCACACGCGGCTTATCCGCCAAACCCCCACCATAGGCCTCAAGTTCGGTGATGATGGTCTGATAATCGCCCACAAGATCGCCTGAACTGCCATCGACCAGATGCAGCAGCACCGCACACCGCTCGACATGGCCCAGAAAAAGATCACCAAGTCCGCGCCCCTCAGACGCGCCTTCGATCAGCCCCGGAATATCGGCCACCACGAATTCCACATTATCCACGCCCACAACCCCCAGATTGGGATGCAGCGTGGTAAAGGGATAATCGGCAATCTTGGGGCGCGCGTTCGACGTGGCGGCAAGAAATGTCGATTTTCCCGCATTGGGCAAACCCAAAAGCCCGACATCGGCAATCAGCTTGAGCCGCAACCAGATCGTGCGCTCGATCCCCTCTTGCCCGGGATTGGCGCGGCGCGGGGCCTGATTGGTCGAGGTTTTGAAATGCAGATTGCCCCAGCCCCCATTGCCGCCCTGGGCCAAAAGCACGCGCTGCCCGATTTCGGTCATGTCGGCCAGGACTGTTTCCATGTCCTCGTCAAGGATTTCCGTGCCCACCGGCACGCGCAAAACGATGTCATCCCCGCTCGCGCCGGTGCGCTGGCGCCCCATGCCCGGCGTGCCGCTTCTGGCAAAAAAGTGCTGCTGATAGCGAAAATCAATCAGCGTATTCAGCCCATCGACGGCCTCGGCCCAGACCGAACCGCCATTGCCGCCGTCGCCGCCATCCGGCCCGCCAAATTCAATGAACTTTTCGCGGCGAAAGCTGACGCTGCCCGCGCCGCCGCCGCCAGAGCGGATATAGACCTTTGCGAGATCGAGAAATTTCATAGTCTGTCCTTATCGCAAAGGCCCAGTGCGGGGCCTCAGATCATCTTTTTACTATAGGTCCAAGTCAGAACCTTGGCCCCACGCGCAACACTGAACGCTTCGGCATCTCCAAGATACTGAAACCCGCAATTCGTCAAGACCCGTGCCGAGGCCGCATTGTCCTGAAACACCGAGGCAAAGATCGTGCGCGCCCGGTGCGGATTGGCCGTCAAGAGCGCCTCAACCGCCGCCGAGGCCACCCCTGTATTCCAATAGGCCGGAGCCACCCAATAGGCGATTTCGGACTGTCCGTCATCCACCCGTTCAAGGCTGATGAGGCCCATCACCTCAGAGCCGCCCGCCTTGGTGCCGTCGATCGCCCAGATATCCTCCGACCGGTCCTCGGCCTGTGCCCGGGTGATCAACGCCTCCGTGGCTCCCGGTGGCAGGGGATGCGGGATGCTTCGGGTAAAGCGCGCCACGCGCTCATCCCCGGCATTCATCCCGATCAACCCCGCATCCGACACCCGCAAAGGGCGCAGATCGAACCGTTCCGCCGGCATCACCGGTTGGTTGACAATCGTTTCGTATTTCATGCGCCTGCTCCTCCGATCAGCGCCAAAGTCATGGCAAGAGATGGCCCCTCCCCGCCAAAGCACAACGGCACGCTCGCGCAATTGTGCAGTGTCGTCACCCAGCGAGCACGCTCCCTAGCCCGCAAAAGCGAAAAGGGACCGGCGGTCTCGCCGATCCCCTCTAGTCTAAAAACCCTAAGGACGGCTTATTCAGCGGCCTCCGCCACTGGCAGAACCGAAACAAAGGTGCGGCCCTTGAGGCCCTTGTGGAACTTTACAGCGCCTTCCGCGACGGCAAACAGCGTGTGATCCTTGCCTTCACCCACGTTCAGACCCGGCCAGAACTTGTTGCCGCGCTGACGCACGAGGATATTGCCGGAAATCACGGCTTCGCCACCGTATTTCTTGACGCCAAGGCGACGACCATCAGAGTCGCGCCCGTTACGGGATGAACCGCCTGCTTTTTTATGTGCCATTTGGTCTCTCCTTAGCCTTTAGCCAACTCTTTGGCCTGTTCGATCCAGCCTTCACGCTCGATCCGGCCCTTGAACGACAGTTTTTCGTCCATGGCAGCCACATCGGCTTCGGTCCATGCCGCCACTTGGGCAAAGGTGGTTACACCCGCTTCAAGCAGCTTCTTCTCAAGTGCGGGGCCAACGCCCGACAACCGCTTGAGATCATCGCCACCCGCTGCCGGCTTGGCGCTGGATTTCTTGGCGGGCTTCGCTTCGACCACAGTCGCAACCGAGCCGGAACCGACAGCCGCTTTGACGCCTGTTGCGTCTGCACCGCTGGCCAGAATCTCGGTGACACGCAGCAGGGTCAGCTTCTGACGATGGCCACGGGTGCGCTGCGAGCCGTGTTTACGGCGGCGTTTGACAAAGTTGATAACTTTGTCACCCTTGATTTGATCAACGACCTCGGCCTGAACGGCCGCACCGGCCACAAAAGGCGCACCGATCACGGGGGCATCGCCACCGAGCATCAGGATATCGTTGAACTGAACTTTTTCACCAGCATCAGCTGCAAGTTTCTCAACACGAAGAATGTCGCCCGACGACACCTTGTATTGCTTGCCACCGGTCTTGAGGACCGCAAACATGGGCTCTTCCTTTTCTCTCCGCGCTCTGTGGTCCCCGGATGAACCGGGCGTTTTCGGCCCTCAGGCCACCTCGAACTGCGCCCCTATAGGGGTGTATATCAAAGACAAACCCGGCAAGATCATCCCGCCGGGTTGCGCGCTGATGCCAAACTCCATCGTCAGAGTCAAGGCCCAGCCGGGCAAAACCACGCCAAATCCCTCATAAATCCTCGCCTTGCATCGTCAAAGCGGTGGCCAACCCAAGTTGATAGGACAACTCTTCATACATCGCGTCAAAGGCCACGAACAGCGCATGATTCAACTGCTGGCCCTCGGCACTGCGGTAAAGGGCAATATAGGCCTCAAGCACCTCTTGCGGCAACGGCTGATAGGCCATGGTCAGATAGGCCTGCAACCAATCGCGGGTCTCCTCGCGCATCTCAGGCTCCTGCGCCCAGATTTCCGCCAGCATTTCCTGTTCGCTCAGATCAAGACCGCCGCCATCAGCCAGCCCTCGATAAAATCCAAGGTTGGCATTCAGTGCCCCCGCGACATTGCGCTCGATCAGATCGCTATCCGCAATAAGGGTCGCCACATGGCGCACAATCGGCGCATCCGCCGCCGCCAACTCGGCATAGCGCGCCTCTGCCGCAGCCTCTGTGCCGTCATCCAACAGCGCCCGACGCCCGGCAATTTCCAAGGCGACAACCTCAGCACCCTGCCCTTCGAAAAACCCAAGCAAAGCGCCGGTGTCGGCGCCGTCCATCGCCTGTGCGAACCGGCTTTGCACCTGCGCCAGCATCCGATCCGCATCATAGACACGGCCCACCACCCGATCCCAACGGGCCCGCTCGACCGCGCTCAACATTTCGTCGCCCACATCGCCACCATAGCGCAGCCCTTCGGCCCGCATGATCGCCACGGTTTCTTCAAAGTGCAGCGCGGCCATCAGCCGATCAACCTCGCCCGCGCGCAGCGGCAGCGCCGCCAGCAGCAGCGCCGCACAGGCAAACAGAACCGCCCGCACCCTCACAGCTCCTGCGCCGGGGTCAGCCCCCGCATCCGCGCCGCCAAAACCTCGAACCGGTTGGCCATGATCTCATATTGCACGGCATTCATAAGCTCATAAACCCGCGCCATGATCGGATGCTCGAGCGCCGCAACATAGGCGCGCAGATCCTCAATAGGCAGGCTCTGATAAGTATAGGCCGCACTGGCCAGCGCCGAGGCGCGCAGGCTCTCGCGCAATTCGTCTTCGTCCTCCGCCAAAAGCGCCCGCAGCATGGTTTCGTCGATCTCGCTTTCCAGCACGCCCGCGTAAGAGGCCGCAAGCAAGAACCGCACCTGAATTTCCTGCACCGCACGCACCCCGGTGCCCGCACTGTCCACCGCCGCATTCATCGCGCGCAGCACCTCGACACGCTCAGGCGGCATCGCGGCCAACAGCGCCTCGCCTTCAGCCCGCTTGGCGTCGTCATCCTCATGCAGATGCGCGGCATTCTCGACCAAAACCAGACGCTGCCCCAAATCCGAGGCATAGAATTCGGCCGCATGGCCCAACATCTCGTCGTCCATCGCCTCTTCGAGGATGCTCAACCCCATCTCACGCATCCGTGCGGTCTCAAACACCTCATCGGCCAGCGTGCTCCAGCCCTGCCCGAAATCACTGGCCGAAAGCCCCAGCATCGCCGGCGCGCCCGAGGCCGAGAGCGCGATACTGTCCAGCGCCACGCCAAAGCCCGTCACCTCCAGAAACGCCTCCAGCCGCGCCCGATCCGCCGCACGCAGAGGCCCTGCGATCAACGCCACCATCACCACCGCCAGAACCGTCAAAACGACGCCGCGCGCCGGTGACCGCAAGCGAACCTCGCTCATGACACGTCATCCTTTCCAGATCGCTTCGCTCAGACCTTAGCCCAACCTAGGCAAATTATCCCGCGAAACAATGCAAATCCCCCTTGCCCCCCCCGCCAAAGGCAAATAAACGCTTGCTCCACCAGACCCCCGCGGAGAGGTGCCGGAGTGGTCGAACGGGGCGGTCTCGAAAACCGTTGTGGGGGCAACCCCACCCAGGGTTCGAATCCCTGTCTCTCCGCCACAATCCCCTTAAGTCATTTACCTACTTAAAATCTTTTGGGCGGGCTGTGTGTTTTCTGGCATCGCTCTTCATTGTGATGTCGCCTAAAATCCGCGAGACTGCTGCGCCAAGAGGTTATGCAGTTGCAACGATCAGTGCCGCCGAGGTGAGGCCTGAGCAGGCCAAGCACAGAGACAAAACGCCATGCCACTCGTTACGGATTTCGAGACTATCCTGCCGAAGAACCGCCTGTCCTTCACGGCGGCTGGGCCCGTGCTGGTTGTGTCCTTTGACAATGCCGTCGCGGCGCAGCGCCGGGTGCCGAACAGGCGGGCTTGGGGGCATGGGTTCTTTTTGCAAGAGGGGCATTCCGTTCTGGGTGTCATGGCGGATGACACCGATTGGTTCAGATGCCCTGCCCTGCACGCCAGCCTGCTGGCGCTGCGCGACCGGGGTTTTTTCCAAAACTTCGCGCAGGTCGTCATGACCGGCACCTCTATGGGCGGCTTTGGTGCGGCGGCCTTTTCGTCATTGGCCCCCGGCTGCCGCGTGATCAGCTATACCCCACAAAGCACCCTACATGCCGATCTGGTGCCTTGGGAAACCAACCACGGCAAAGGACGTCGGCAACGCTGGGATGGTCTCTTCAACGATGCCGCCGTCGAATCGCGTCAGGCCGCCGAGGTCTATCTGTTCTATGATCCGTTCCACAGCGAAGATCGCCGTCATGCCGCGCGCTTTACCGGGGAAAATGTCCGGCACCTGCGCAGCCCTTTGCTTGGGCACGGCCTGCCCGAAGCCTTTGACGCCATGGGTCTTTTGAAGGAGGTGTTCCGCAAGGCCAGCACCGGCACGCTGGACAACGCCTGGTTCTATTCCGAGATGCGCGCCCGCAAGACGCTGCCCAAATATCACAAGGAAATGCTGCAGGCCCTCGCACGGCATCGCCACCTCAAAACCGGTGCCGCCGTCGCGCGCCGCGCCTTTGAGACATTCGCCGACCCCTTCTTTGCAGAGCGCGAAGCGCTGTTCACAGCCGCCACGGGAAACATCCTGCAAGCGATGAACCAAGTGGACAGGCTCGCTCGGGCGCAGCGCCTGCGCAATCGCGCGCGCGCAGAGACACCAGAACGCGACTAAGCGCAAACCACGCGCCACATCTGTCAGACGGACCACCGCGCACCCCGCCCCGCGAACCCGCGCCGTTTACGCAGACGTTACAAATCTCTCAAACCCACGTCACAAACCGCCTCTATCGGTCCCCGGTATCATGTCTCAATCTGGGTGGACCCTCCTATGGCCTATACGCTCCAACTTCTGCATGCCAACGATCTTGAGGGTGGCGTTGCCGCTCTGGACAACGCGCCAAATTTTGCCGCGATCGTCGACACGCTCGAAGATACATTCGAGAACACGATCCTGCTTTCTGCCGGAGACAATTACATTCCCGGTCCATTCTTTTCGACCGCAGCGGATTTCTCGATGGGGGCCACCCTGACCGCCGCTTATGAACGCTTTTACACAGAGGTTCTGGGCCTTGATCTGACCGGCGTGACGCTCGACATCGACGAAGGCCCGGGCCGCGTCGACATCACTATCATGAACGTGCTCGGCTTTGACGCCTCGGCAGTCGGCAATCACGAATTCGACCCCGGCACCAATGCCTTTGCCGGCATCATCAATGCCTCTGGCGGCAATGGCGAGATCAACTGGGTCGGTGCCCTCTTCCCCTATCTTTCCGCCAACATCGACTTTTCCGGCGACAACAGCCTTGGCCGCCTCTTTACCGACGAGATCCTGACCTCGGATATCTTCGCGGAATCGCTGGCCGATCTGGCGGCGCGCAATATCGGCCCGGCCATCGCCCCCGCCACTCTGATCGAAGAAGGCGGCGAGTTGATCGGCGTGGTCGGGGCCACCACCCAGATCATCGAGACGATTTCCTCGACCGGCGGCACCAATGAGATCACCGGCGGGGCTAACAATATGGCCGCTCTCGCCGCCGTCATTCAGCCGCAGATCGACGCGTTGATCGCGGCGGGGGCCAACAAGATCATCCTCACCTCGCATCTTCAGCAGATTTCGCTGGAAAAGGAACTGGCAGGGCTGCTTGACGGGGTGGATATCATTATCGCGGGCGGCTCCAACACGCTTCAGGCCGATGCCAATGACCGGCTGCGCGATGGCGATGCAGCGGCCGAATCCTATCCTTTCCTGACCGTGGATGCGAATGGCCATCCCGTGGCGATCGTTTCGACTGATGGCGAATACAGCTACCTTGGCCGCCTCGTGGTCGAATTCGACGACAACGGCGTTCTTATGGCCGATTCCATAGACACCGCCGTCTCGGGCGCTTTCGCAACCGATGCTCAGGGCGTTCTCGACGTGACCGGTGCCGCCACTTTGACAGAAGCGCTCGACGCTTCGGCCAAGGCCAGCATCGTACAGGACCTGACCGATGCGGTGCAGGTCATTGTAGACGAGGCCGACGCCATCGCCTTTGGCAACCATGACGTGTTCCTTGACGGACGCCGCGAAACCGTGCGCACCGAAGAAAGCAACCTTGGCAACCTGACTGCCGATGCCAATCTCTCGGCGGCGCGGGGTGCCGATACCACCGTCAACGTCTCTTTCAAGAACGGTGGCGGCATCCGCGCCGAAATCGGCTCGGCCACCAACACCGGCACTGATGCAGGCGACGGCGTGCTGTCGCAGCTCGACCTGCAAAACTCGCTGCGGTTCAACAACGGTCTGGCCGTCGCCACCGTGACCAAAGAAGGCTTTCTCATGCTGCTCGAGCATGGCGTGGCCGACACCGATACCGACGCAGGCAACACCCCCGGTCGTTTCTTTCAGATCGGCGGTTTCCGCGTCAGCTTTGATGAGGCAGGCACCGCCCAGCAACTCGTGACCGATGCGAATGGCGATTACGTGGTCGATCCGGCCACCGACCGCCCGCAAGTGGCCGTCGCGGGCGACCGGATCAAGACGGTGGCCTTGATTGATCCCGAAACCGGCGATGACATCGTGATCTTTCGCGATGGCGCCTTTACGGCTGAGGCCCCCGAGACGATCCGCATGGTCACGCTCGATTTCCTCATGCAGAGCAATGGCGACGGCTATCCGTTTCAGGAACTGATCTCGGATGTGCAATTCCTGACGCCTGAAGGCGGCATCACATCCGACACAGAGGCGGATCGCCTTGGCGAACAGCAGGCCTTGGGCGATTTCATGTCCGAGAATTTCCCCGACGAAGACACCGCCTTTGCCAATGCCGAAACCGATGTGGCCAACGACCTGCGCATTGTTCAATTGGCGCGCAATGGCGGGATTGACCGCATTCTGCTGGACGAAAACACCCCAACGCTTGAGGTGTCCATCGCTGCCAACCTGCTCAGCGGCGAGACCGAGCTTTTCACCGGCGGCTCCGAAGTGGTCTCGGTGGACGCAGGCCGCGCCTATGTTACCAACGGCGCGCAAAACCGGGTTGACGTATTCGATGCCACCACCGGCGAGAAGCTCTTTGAATTCGATCTAGGTCAGGTTCAGGGTTTTGACGGCGTGCAATCGGTCACTGCCCAAAACGGCCTTGTCGCCGCGGCCATTTCGGTCACGCCGGCCGAGGCCAATGGCGTGGTTGCGATCTTTGATCTCGAAGGCACCCTGCTCAACACCATTGAGGTCGGCAATCTGCCCGACATGCTCACCTTCACCCCCGATGGCACGCGCATCCTTGTGGCCAATGAGGGTGAACCGCTCGACGGCACCGATCCGCTCGGGTCTGTGTCCATCATCGACCTCAGCGGCGGCGCGGCCAATGCCACCGCTGTCACGCTCGATTTCTCGGCCTTCGACGGCCAAGAGGACGCGCTGCGCGAGGTCGGCGTTCTGATCCAACCGGGCAACTCCGCCTCGCAGGATCTGGAGCCGGAGTATATCACCGTGCTGCCCGATGGCGTCACCGCATGGGTCAGCCTGCAAGAGGCCAATGCCTACGCGGTCATCGACCTCACGACCAACACCGTGACCGACATCCGCAGCTTTGGCCTCGTGGATCGTTCGCTTCAGGGCAACGAGATCGACGCCTCCAACCGCGACAACGCGATCAACCTGCAAACCTATGACAACCTCTTCGGCATGCGCCAGCCCGACGCGATCACCTCAATCGAAATCGGCGGCGAAACCTATATCTTCACCGCCAACGAAGGCGACGCCCGCGATGCGACCGAGGCCCGGATTGGCAGCCTTGATCTTGATCCGACGGCCTTTCCAAATGCCGATATCCTGCAACTGAACGAAAACCTTGGCCGCCTCAACGTGCGCACCGATCTGGGCGACACCGACGGCGATGGCGATTACGATCAGCTGTTCCACTACGGCGCGCGCTCCTTCACCATCTACAACGCCGCGGGCGAGATCGTGTTTGACAGCGGGTCGCAGTTTTCGCAGCTTATCGCCGAAATCCGGCCCGAGCTCTTCAATCAGGACGAAGGCGAGTGCGACAACCGTTCAGACGACAAAGGGGTTGAGCCCGAGGCCATCGCCGTGGGTGTTGTCGAAGGCAAACCCTATGTCTTCATCGGGCTTGAGCGCGACAGCGGCATTATGGTGTTCGACATCTCCGACCCCGCAAACCCGGTGTTTGACAGCTATATCGACAGCGAGGCCAACGGCAACATCAGCCCCGAAACCATCGCCTTTATCCCGGCAGAGCAGAGCGCGACAGGATTTGCCCAGATCGCCATCGCCTATGAGGGCGACGGCAACACCGCAATCTACAACCTCGACAACCTCGGCGTGGACAGCTCCCCGACCGGGCGCAGTGATGGCGACGATACGCTGGTGGGCACGGACGGTGACGATGTTTTTGGCGCAGGCGCGGGCGACGACCTCGTGAACGGCGGCGCAGGCAATGACAACCTCGGCGGTGGCTTTGGCAATGATACGGTGAACGGCGGAGCTGGCAACGACACTATCGGGGCTGGCTTGGGTGACGACATCGTCAACGGCGGTGCTGGCAACGATGTGGCCAATGGCGGCGCAGGCAACGATCTGGTGCGGGGCGAGGACGGCAATGACCGCCTCGGTGGCGGTCAGGGCGCTGACACGGTCGAGGGTGGCACCGGCGATGACTTCATCGGCGGCGGCGCGGGCACTGACCTGCTTGATGGGGGCGAAGGCAACGACAGCCTCGGCGGCGGCTTGGGTGACGATACCGTTCTGGGTGGCGCAGGTGATGACTTTGTCGCAGGCGGCGGGCGCGATGACGTGCTGGATGGCGGCGCAGGCAATGACACGCTCAACGGCGGTTCGGGCAATGACCTGATGACTGGCGGCGAGGGTGTGGATACCTTCGTCTTCAACACGCTGACCAGCGGCGAGGCCGACATCATCACCGATTTCGATGCAAGCACCGAAACCGTGATCCTGCGCAGCGTGGCCAGTTTCGACACGCTCGACATCACCGATACGGTCGCCGGTGCGGTTGTAGCGGTCGACGGCCAGACCATCACCTTCGAAGCGGTTCTCGCGGCGGACCTCACCGCAGATAATTTCCTCTTCGGATAAATACTGGTCCAGGCAAAAATTTCACCGGCCCCGTTCAACAGCGGGGCCGGTTTCATTTTGGGACATATACCAAATGGAAAACGCCCCAAGCGATGAGCTAGGGGCGTTTTGTCATGTCAGATCGGAAAGGGCCTGCGCAGCTTAGTGCGCCACGGCCCCCCGGCCCTCTTCGCCGGATTTCAGCGCGGCCTCGGCAGCGGCGGCCTCTTCGGCCTCTTCGTCCCATTCCACAGGCTCCGGTGCCCGCACCAGCGCCAGTTTCAGCACGTCGCGCACGTGATCGACAGGGATAATATCCAGCCCCTCTTTCACATTGTCCGGGATCTCGGCCAGATCCTTTTCGTTCTCACGCGGAATGAGAACGGTCTTGATCCCGCCCCGCAACGCCGCCAGCAGCTTTTCCTTAAGGCCACCAATAGGCAGCGCATTGCCGCGCAGCGTGACCTCGCCAGTCATGGCGATATCCTTGCGAATGGGAATGCCGGTCAGCACCGATACGATGGAGGTCACCATCGCAAGGCCAGCCGAGGGGCCATCCTTGGGCGTCGCGCCTTCGGGAACATGGACGTGAATATCCCATTTCTCGAACTTGGGCGGCTTGATCCCCAAATCAGGTGCCACAGAGCGGACATAGCTTGAGGCAGCGTCAATCGACTCTTTCATGACATCGCCCAGCTTGCCGGTGGTCTTCATCCGGCCCTTGCCCGGCAGGCGCAGCGCTTCGATATTCAGCAACTCACCGCCCACAGAAGTATAGGCCAGCCCGGTGACAACACCCACCTGATCGCTCTCTTCGGCCAGACCGAACTTGTATTTGCGCACCCCAAGGAAATCATCAAGATTTTCCGGCGTGATCGTGATCGCCTTGTCCGTCCCCTTGATGATCCGCGTCACCGCCTTGCGCGCCAGCTTGGCAATCTCACGCTCAAGGTTCCGCACCCCGGCTTCGCGGGTGTAATAGCGGATCACATCGGTCAGCGCGGCATCGGTCAGGGCAAATTCACCCTTCTTCAGGCCGTTGTTCTTGACCTGCTTGTCGACCAGATGTTGCTTGGCAATCTCGCGCTTTTCATCCTCGGTATAGCCCGCCAGCGGAATGATCTCCATCCGGTCCAAGAGAGGCCCCGGCATGTTATAGCTGTTGGCCGTGGTCAGGAACATCACATTCGAAAGGTCGTACTCCACCTCAAGATAGTGATCGACAAAGGTCGAGTTCTGCTCGGGATCAAGCACCTCAAGCATCGCCGACGCCGGATCACCCCGGAAATCCTGCCCCATCTTGTCGATCTCATCGAGCAGGATCAGCGGATTGGTGGTCTTGGCCTTTTTCAACGCCTGAATGATCTTGCCGGGCATCGACCCGATATAGGTCCGGCGATGGCCACGGATCTCGGACTCGTCGCGCACCCCACCCAGAGAAATCCGGATGAACTCGCGCCCCGTCGCCCGCGCCACGGATTTACCAAGGCTGGTCTTACCCACACCCGGCGGGCCGACAAGGCACATGATCGGGCCCTTCAGCTTTTGGCTGCGTTGCTGCACCGCGAGATATTCGACGATCCGCTCTTTGACCTTGTCCAGACCATAGTGATCGGCATCAAGGATATCCTGCGCCTTGTGCAGGTCCTTTTTGGTGCGGCTTTTGACACCCCATGGAATGCTCAGCATCCAGTCGAGATAGTTGCGCACCACAGTCGCCTCAGCGCTCATCGGGCTCATGCTTTTGAGCTTTTTCAGCTCGGCTTCGGCCTTTTCTGCGGCTTCCTTGCTCAGCTTGGTCTTGGCGATGCGCTCTTCCAGCTCGGCAATCTCGCCCGCGCCATCCTCGCCATCGCCCAATTCCTTCTGAATGGCCTTCATCTGCTCATTCAGGTAATATTCGCGTTGCGTGCGCTCCATCTGGGATTTGACGCGCGTCTTGATCTTCTTCTCGACCTGAAGAACGCTCATTTCGCCCTGCATAAGGCCGTAAACCTTCTCCAGACGCTCGCTCACGCTCAACGTCTCAAGCAGTTCCTGCTTGCGGCCCACATCCAGCCCCAAATGACCCGCCACCAGATCCGCCAACTTGGCCGGCTCTTCGGACTCGGTGACAGCGGCCATCGCCTCGTCGGGGATGTTCTTTTTCACCTTGGCATAACGCGCGAATTCATCCCCGACCGTGCGCAACAGCGCCGCGATCGTGGTCGCATCGCCGGGAATTTCGCTCAGATACTCGGCCTTGGCCTCGAAGAATTCGGAATTGGCCAGATACTCGGTGATCCGCACCCGCGCCACGCCCTCGACCAGCACCTTGACGGTGCCATCGGGCAGCTTGAGCAGTTGCAGCACATTGGCCAGCACGCCCACGCGGTAAATGCCGGACTCGGCGGGATCGTCATCGGCGGGATCAATCTGGCTCGACAGCAGGATCTGCTTGTCATCGGCCATGACCTCTTCCAAGGCGCGCACAGATTTCTCGCGCCCCACAAAGAGCGGCACGATCATATGCGGGAACACCACGATATCCCGCAGCGGCAGGACCGGATAAGAGGCGTTAAGGGTGTCTTGCATGCTCGTATTCCTGTTTTTAGCAAGAGGGCACCGGCCCCGCGCGGCGGCAACCACGGCCCTCTCCGTTACGTTAGTCCTAACTTGGGGCGCACCCCGTCAGGTTTCAACAGATTCGGCAAACATTGCCCTCAGATCAGACCGGGCACAAGGGCGCATCATAGGCCAGGCCCCGCTTTGCATGGTGTCTCAGGCCGCCAGACTGCGGTCGCGCATCAACGACGTCACCGCGTCCTGCACCCGCTCCAGCGCGGCACTGACCTCGTCATGAAAGCGGTCCAACTGCCCCAAGATGGATTGCAGCCCCGACAAGCGCTCGCGCAGAATACCCGCCTCGACACGCAGCACGACCCGCACCATCGCCAACCCCGTGACCATGCGCCGGATCATCTCGGCATCCGCCGACAACTGCCGGACTGCGCGATAGCCGTCCTGCATGGCGCGATCCGCCTCGATCCGATACCGATCCCGCAGGCCCGCGACCACCTCCATCTCGGCGGTCGCACCCAGATGGTTTTCGCGCTCCGCTTCTTGGGTAAAGAACGTGACCATTTCCTCCATAAGATCGGCCACGGCAATCATGAACACCGATTTTGCTTCGTCGGCCACATCCCAAGTTCCCTGATCGTCGCGCAGGGTCTGGATCACGCGCGGATGATTGCGAATATCGCGCATCATCATTTCGTAATTCTTGGCAATCTCGTTGATCGGCCCTCTGTCAGACTTGAGCTTGCAGGCTTGGATCTTCATATTGGTTGTGATCAGCTCAGCCTCTTTGAGATTGACGCAGAGCACCCGCAATTCCTGCTCAATCTCGCGCTTGACGTCAAAAAGATGACCCGACGCAGCCAAGGCAGGCGTGACCGCGCGTTTACGCGCTCCCTCGCGTGACGCATGTTCGCGGCGCAATGCCTCGATCTGAAACACGCCATAATTGGCAAAGCCCGCGTCAATCAAATCGGCCTCAATGGCCGCTGCACTTTGCTCAGGCGTCAGACTGCGCTCGCGCTCGCGGCCCAAGGCGCGGGCATATACCTCTTTCACAGTCGTGAAGAGCGCGCTCGTCGGCTTCAGCCGCACCGACAAATAGCCGCCATCAACCGGCGAAACCACGGCGAACACCCAATAGAACCGCCCATCCTTGGCCCGGTTCTTGACATAGGCCCCAACCGAATGGCCACGTTTCAACCCTTCCCACATCAACCAGAACACACCTTTGGGCATATCGGGATGCCGCACCAGCTTGTGCGGCGCGCCAACCAGTTCCTCGGCACTGTAGCCCCCGACACGGGCAAACACGGGGTTGAACGCCCGGATCACCCCGCGCGTGTCGGTGCGGGAAAAGAACAGCTCATCTGCTCGAAAAGGAACCTCTTGGTCGACAAGTGTTTTGTCGGCCCTTGGGCCAGACCGTGCGGCGTCGGCGTGCATATCCACCTCGTGCAGTATGTTTCATGGTCAGAAGGGTCAGACAACACCGCCTGCATCTTTGGCTAAACGGTCATGCTTTATACAACTTTAGGGTCAGACCGGCACAAATCGTCCTGCGCTGTCCAAGTCCCTTATCCCTCGTCACCTGCTGCGATCCTGCACGTATCGCGCCATCTTTGCGCGCAGCCCAACAGGCCGCGCGCAAAATATCATGTCAGACGATCCTTAAACGGTCTCAAGCGTCGGATAATCGGTATAGCCCTCTGCCCCGCCGCCATAATACGTCGCCTGATCACCCTCATTCAGCGGCGCATTCAGCTCTAGCCGCTCGGCCAGATCGGGATTGGCGATATAGGGCCGCCCAAAGGCCACCAGATCAACCTTGCCCGTCGCCACCCGCGTCAGCGCCAGATCGCGGTCATAGCCATTATTGGCCATGTAAACCCCGGTCCATTTGGCCCGCAGCGCGTCAAACGCGCCGTCACGTGCGCCACCCGTGCTGCCCTCGATCAGGTGCAGATAGGCCAGACCCCGCCGGTTAAGCTGCTCGACCACCCAGCCAAAGCTGGTATCAGGATCGCTGTCCGTCGCGTCATTGAACCCGGACCACGGCGAAAGGCGAATACCGATTTCCCCCGGTGCCCAGACGGTTTCCAGCCCGTCCAATACCTCAAACAGTAACCGCGCCCGATTGCCCACTGATCCGCCATAGGCATCTTCGCGGGTGTTCGGCCCGTCCTTCAGGAACTGATCCAGCAAATAGCCATTGGCGGCATGCAATTCGATCCCGTCAAACCCGGCTTCCTTGGCGGCCTTGGCGGCATGGACATAATCCGCAACCAGCCGCGGCATTTCATCCGCGCGCAGGGCGCGCGGCGTCGATGTGTCCTCGAACCCAGCCGTCGTCACGGTCTGTGCCTTGGCCGCCACCGCCACCGGCGCAACCGGGGCCTGCGCATCGGGCTGCAACGACGTATGGCTGATCCGCCCCACATGCCAGAGCTGAATGACGATCTTGCCCCCCTTGGCATGCACCGCCTCTGTCACCTTTTTCCACGCGGCAACCTGCCCGGGGCTGTAAATGCCCGGCGTGCCGACATAGCCCTTGCCCTCGGGGCTGATCTGCGCGGCCTCGGTGATGATCAACCCGGCCCCGGCGCGCTGCGCATAATATTCCACATGCAGCGCACCAACCTCGCCCGTGTCATTATCGGCGCGGTTGCGTGTCAGCGGGGCCATGACAACCCGGTTGGACAGATCAAGATCACCAGCTTTGGTGCGGGAAAACAGTTTGTGGCTCATGGGGAATGCTCCTTGTGCATGCGATTTACGCTTGCACTCAACCTATGCCCCCGCTGCCGCCACACAAGTCCGCCAGCTGCGCCCTATCCCACAGGCCTTGCCGCACCACCGCACAGAACCCGGCCATTGACAGGCGCGCGCTTAGAGCGGGTCGATATCGCCCTCTTCGCGGCCCGCGTGAAACGCAGCCTCCCACGCTTCAAACTGCCCCTCGGCAATCGCTGCGCGCATCTCTGACATGATCTGTTGGAAATAATGCAGGTTGTGCCATGTCAGCAGCATCGAGCTGATGATCTCCTGCGACCGGAACACATGATGCAGATAGGCGCGGGAATAATTCCGACAGGCCGGACAGGTGCAGGCCTCATCCAATGGCCTCGGATCATCCTGATGCCGCGCGTTCTTGATATTGACCACACCATGCCGGGTAAACACCTGCCCGGTGCGCCCCGACCGGCTGGGCAGCACACAATCCATCATGTCGATGCCACGCTTCACGGCCCCCACGATGTCATCGGGCTTGCCCACCCCCATGAGATAGCGCGGGCGATCCTCCGGCAAAAAGCCCGGCGCATAGTCAAGCACGCCAAACATCGCCTCTTGCCCTTCCCCCACGGCCAGACCGCCCACGGCATAGCCGTCAAAACCAATGGCTTTCAGGGCCTCGGCACTCTCTTCGCGCAACTCGGGCGTAACACCCCCCTGCATGATCCCGAAGAGCGCGTGACCGGGCCGGTCGCCAAACGCCTCTTTCGAGCGCGCCGCCCACCGCATGCTCAGCCGCATACTCTCGGCCACCGCCTTATCGGTCGCGGGCAAGGCAGGGCATTCGTCAAAACACATCACGATGTCAGACCCCAGCAACCGCTGGATTTCCAACGACCGCTCGGGCGTCAGCTCATGCTTGGACCCGTCGATATGGCTCTTGAAGGTCACACCCTGCTCGGTCAGCTTGCGCAGCCCTGCAAGGCTCATCACCTGAAACCCGCCCGAATCCGTCAGGATCGGCCGATCCCAGTTCATGAACCGATGCAACCCGCCCAAGCGATCAATCCGCTCGGCCCCCGGCCGCAGCATCAGGTGATAGGTATTGCCCAAGAGGATATCCGCCCCCGTAGCGCGCACGCTTTCGGGCATCATCGCCTTGACCGTGGCCGCCGTGCCCACCGGCATGAAGGCTGGCGTGCGGATGTCACCACGCGGCGTGCGGATCACCCCTGCCCGCGCCGCGCCGTCCTGTGCCAGTTTCTCGAACCCGAACCGCATGCCGTCAATTCCTATCGCTTTAGCCCTTTTGCCCCCCTTTAAAGCGGTTTACCCTGCCTTGTAAAATGCCGTCTTGGCCGCCCCAGTGTGAGAGTTCCCATGACCGAAGACATGATCCTGAACCTGATTTCCACAAATGTCGTTTGGCTCCTGATCGCGATTTTGGGGATCATCATAATCTTTCGCGGGGTCAAGATCGTGCCCCAGTCAGAGCAATATGTCGTCGAACGCTTTGGCAAACTGCACAAGGTGCTTGGCCCCGGCATCAACCTGATCGTGCCCTTTCTCGATGTGGTGCGGCACAAGATTTCGATCCTTGAGCGGCAATTGCCCAACGCAAGCCAGGATGCCATCACCCGCGACAACGTGCTTTTGCAGGTCGAAACCTCGGTGTTCTACCGCATCCTCTACCCGGAAAAGACCGTCTACCGCATCCGCGAGGTGGATGGCGCGATTGCCACCACCGTGGCCGGCATCGTGCGCGCCGAAATCGGCAAGATGGACCTAGACGAGGTGCAATCCAACCGCACTCAACTGATCACCACGATCAAATCGCTGGTTGAAAACGCCGTCGATGACTGGGGCATCGAAGTGACCCGCGCCGAAATTCTCGATGTCAATCTTGATCAGGCCACCCGCGCCGCGATGCTGCAACAGCTCAACGCCGAGCGCGCCCGCCGCGCGCAGGTGACCGAGGCCGAGGGGCATAAACGCGCCGTCGAGCTTCAGGCCGATGCCGAGCTTTACGCCGCCGAACAGGCCGCCAAGGCCCGCCGCATCGAGGCCGACGCCGAGGCCTATGCCACCGGCGTGGTCGCCGCCGCCATCGCCGCCAATGGGCTGGAGGCCGCGCAATATCAAGTGGCGCTGAAACAGGTCGAGGCGCTCAACACCCTTGGCAACAGCCCCTCGTCCAACACCATTCTCGTGCCCGCTCACGCGCTCGAGGCGTTTGGCAATGCCTTCAACATGCTCAAGGGACGCAGCTGATGGAAACGGTCCTGTGGCATCTCTGGTGGGTCTGGCTTGCGGCAGCCCTTGGGCTGGCCATCCTCGAAATCCTCGTGCCCGGTTTCATCTTTCTGGGCTTCGCCATTGGGGCTGCCCTCGTGGCGCTGCTGGTGCTCTTGCCGCTTAATCTTGGCCTCACGGCGCTTCTCGCCCTCTTTACGCTTCTCTCCTTGGCCGCCTGGGTAATCCTGCGGCGGCTCTTTCGCGCTCCCGATGACCAAAGCCGCGTGATCCGCGAAGATATCAACAAGTAACCTGCCCCCCCATTCCTTGCATCCTCAGGTCCATCCCAAGTAGAGAGGCGGCACGCGCGCCCCCGCCGCGACTCAACGCAACAGGACACGCCCGATGACCGATACCCCCGACAGCCCCCAGCCTCTCCAGTTCGGCTGGGAGGAATGGGTCAGCCTGCCTGATCTTGGCGTCCCCGCGATCAAGGCCAAGGTCGACACCGGCGCGCGCACCTCGGCGCTGCATGCCTTTGACATCGAAACCTTCGGTCCCGCCTCTCGCCCCAAGGTGCGCTTTACCGTGCATCCGATTCCGGGCCGTGATGATCTGATCATCCCCTGCTCCGCCCCGATCATCGACCGGCGCGATGTGACCTCGTCGAATGGCGAGCGGGAATTGCGCTATGTCATCGCCTCCAAGCTCTCGGTCGGCGGCGATACATGGCCGATTGAGATCACGTTGACCAATCGCTCCAGCATGACAAGCCGCATGCTCTTGGGCCGTCAGGCGCTCAAGGATCATATTTCCATCGTCGCCACAGACCGCTTTCTGCAACCCGAACTCAGCTATGATGTCTATCACACCGCCCGCGTCCGCACCGCGCAGCCCAAACGCGCCCTGCGCATCGCCGTGCTCAGCCGCGAGGATAATTACTCCACCCGCCGCATCGTCGAGGAAGGCGAGGCGCGCGGTCACACCGTCGAGGTGATCGACACCACCCGTTGTTACATGGCGATCAACGCGCTCGCCCCCGAAGTGCATTACGATGGCAAACGCCTGCCCCGCTATGACGCGGTGATCCCGCGGATCGGCGCGTCCATCACCGCCTACGGTGCCGCCGTGATCCGCCAGTTCGAAACCATCGGCACCTTTTGCGTCAATCCTTCGGCGGGCATCATTTCCAGCCGCGATAAACTCTACGCCCATCAGCTGATGGCGCGCGCACAGGTGGGCATGCCCAACACCGCCTTCGCCGCCTCGCCCAAGGACACCGGCAACCTCATGGGCCTTGTCGGCACAGCCCCCCTGATCGTCAAACTGCTCGAATCAACCCAAGGCAAAGGCGTGGTTCTGGCCGAGACCAAAAAGGCCGCCGAGTCGGTGATCGACGCCTTTCGCGGGCTCAAGGCCAATTTTCTCGTACAGGATTTCGTCAAGGAGGCGGCGGGCGAAGACATCCGCTGCCTTGTTGTCGGCGGCAAGGTCGTGGCCTCGATGAAACGCACCGGGGCCGAGGGCGATTTCCGCTCCAACCTGCATCGTGGCGGCACCGCCAAGACCATCCGCATCACCAAGGCCGAGCGCGATACCGCCATCCGCGCCGCCCGTGTGTTTGATCTCAACATGGCGGGCGTAGACCTTTTGCGCTCCGACAGCGGCCCCAAAGTGCTCGAGGTCAACTCCTCCCCCGGCTTTGAGGGGATCGAAGGGGCCAGCGGCAAGAACATCACCGGCGCGCTTTACGAAATGATCGAGACCCGCGCGCGCCCGGTCCCGGTGCGTCGGCGCAAATCTGGCACCGACTAAGCTGCGTGGTGCCCGCTGACGTCCCCCTCTGGACGCGGGCCTCGATAAACCCTATATGTTTGCTCAGGATAACCGCAGGATACGATCATGATGAACAGTTCAGAGCCGCTCGAAGGCGCCCCCCTGATCGCGCCCTCCAGCACAGATCACCCGCTCTTCGAACAGGTGGTCGAGGCCTGCCGCACCGTTTATGACCCGGAAATTCCGGTCAATATCTATGATCTTGGCCTCATCTATACCATTGATATAGATGCCGAAAACACGGTCTCGATCACCATGACCCTGACGGCCCCCGGCTGTCCCGTGGCAGGCGAAATGCCCGGTTGGGTGGCCGATGCGATCGAACCCTTGGCAGGTATCAAACAGGTTGATGTCAACCTCGTTTGGGAACCGCCATGGGGCATGGATATGATGAGCGATGAAGCCCGCCTTGAACTCGGGTTCATGTAACGAAATCAATAGACTGGAAGGCTGACCTCATGTTTGGCATACCCGGAAAACCGCCCGTCTCCATAACCCCGGCCGCCGTGACCCAGATCACCCGCCTGATGCAGCGCGACGGGCATCAAGGGCTGCGGATCGGGGTAAAAAAGGGCGGCTGCGCCGGTATGGAATACACCATGGACTACGTGACCGAGATTGATCCCCATGACGAGGTGATCGAACAGGACGGCGCGCGCGTGCTCATTGCCCCTATGGCCCAGATGTTCCTCTTCGGCACCGAGATTGACTACAAGACATCGCTCCTTGAATCCGGCTTTGTTTTCAACAATCCCAACGTGACAGAGGCCTGTGGCTGCGGCGAGTCGATCAAGTTCGCCAATATGTGAGCTTCGCCTCACAAGTCTTTGTAATAAATGGACAGTGCACGTATGAGACGCAAGCTTGCCGCCGGCAATTGGAAGATGAACGGCATCAATGCTAGCCTGACGGAATTGCAAGCACTCATCGCCGCCCATCCCACACCGCGCGTGGATATCCTGATCTGCCCACCCGCCACGCTCATTGTGCAGGCCGCAGGGCTCAGTGCCGACAGCCCCCTGATGATCGGCGCACAAGACTGCCACGCTGCCGCCTCCGGCGCGCATACCGGCGATATTTCCGCACCGATGCTGGCCGATGCCGGTGCCGTGGCGGTCATCTTGGGCCATTCCGAACGCCGTCAGGATCATGCCGAGTCGAGCGCCCTTGTCGCCGCCAAGGCCACCGCCGCCCATGCCGCCCATCTCACGGCACTCATCTGCGTGGGCGAATCCTTGGCCGAACGTGAGGCGGCACAAACCCTTGATGTCATCGCCGAGCACCTGCGCCATTCCCTGCCCGATACCGCGACCGGCACAAATACCGTCATCGCCTATGAACCGATCTGGGCCATCGGCACCGGCCTCACCCCCAGCCCCGCACAAATCTCCGAGGTGCATCGCTTCCTGCGCGCAGAACTTACCGCGCGCTTTGGGGCAGAAGCCGCCCAAGGCATCCGCCTGCTCTATGGCGGCTCCGTTAAACCCGCCAACGCCCCCGAGATTTTCGCACTGGCCGATGTCGATGGCGCGCTTGTGGGCGGCGCAAGCCTGACCACTGCCGAGTTTTCGCCGATCATCACGGCGCTTGAACAGGCCTGATCCCGCTTCTTTTTGGCAAAAATACTCCGGGGGTGGCCGCCGCAGGCGGCCGGGGGCAGCGCCCCCATTCCCCGCTCAAAGTGGCAGCATCGTGGTTGATTTGATCTCTTCCATCGACAAGAGCGCTGTCACATTATGCACCTTCACCTCTGAAATCAGCGCTTGATAAAACACGTCATACGCCCGCGCATTGGCCACCCGAACCTTGAGGATATAGTCGATATCCCCCGCCAGCCGGTGCGCCTCCTGCACTTCGGGCCGCGCCTTCAGCGCCCTGAGGAATGCCGCCTGCCAACCCGCATCATGCTCTGACGTGCGGATCAGCACGAAAAAACACGCCTCGAACCCCAGCGACTCAGGATCCAGCAAATAGGTCTGCTGCCGGATCACCCCGGCCTCACGCATTTTGCGAATCCGGTTCCAGACGGGCGTCTTGGAACTGCCGACGTTCTTGGCGATATCATCCAGCGACTGCCCGCCATCCTCCTGCAGCTGCACGAGGATTTTCCGATCCAGATCATCGAGACGAACAGCCATTCCAAATTCTTCCTTTTGCCGAAACATTCCAACTGACCTGCGCTGCAATTGGAACAAACTTCCTTATTCCGCCCAGCATATGGCGCTTAACCGGGAATATTTCCTATATTAACCGCAGAGTCAAACCGTTCCCCGAGGCCCGCCCGATGAAACATTTCCCGATCTTTGTCGCCGTCGAGGGACGTCGTATCGTGCTTTCCGGTGGCGGCGAGGCCGCTCTGGCGAAATTGCGCCTCCTGCTCAAGACCGAGGCGCATGTGACCGTCTTTGCGCCCGAACCTGCGCCCGAAATCGTGCAATGGGCCGCCGCAGGCCGCCTGCGCCTGCAGCAGCGCGCGATGCAGCCCGGCGATGCCCTTTGCGCTGTACTGTTCTATGCCGCCGATGAGGATACCGCCGAGGATGCCCGCACATCGGCCATCGCGCGGGCGGACGGAGCACTCGTCAATATCGTGGACAACCTCGAGGATAGCCAATTCATCACCCCCGCCATCGTCGATCGCGATCCGGTGACCGTGGCGATCGGTACAGAAGGTGCAGCGCCGGTTCTGGCCCGCGCCATCAAATCCGATCTCGAGGCGCGCCTGCCCGCCACGCTTGGCCCTCTTGCCCGGTTGGGCAAGGCCTTTCGCAAGGCCGCCGATGTGCTGCCCATGGGCCGCCGCCGCCGCGATTTCTGGGCCGACTATTATTTCAACGCAGGCCCCCGCGCGATGGATCAGGGCGGCGAAGAGCAGGTCAAAACCACGCTGCACGCAATCCTTGATCAGCATCTGAACGCGCAAGAGCGTGACGGTCACGTCGCCTTTGTCGGGGCCGGTCCCGGCGATCCGGATCTTCTGACCCTCAAGGCGCGCAAGGCGCTCGACACCGCCGATGTGGTGATCCACGACCGTCTGGTAACGCCCGCCATCCTCGAACTCGCCCGCCGCGAGGCAATCCTGATTGACGCAGGCAAAGAGGGCTTTGCGGCCTCCATGTCACAAGACGCGATCAACGCCCTTATCGTCGAACATGCCGCCACCGGCGCGCAAGTGGTGCGCCTCAAGGGTGGCGATCCCACCGTCTTTGGTCGCTTGGACGAGGAAATCGAGGCCGTGACCGCCGCTGGCATCGCGTGGCATGTGGTGCCCGGCATCACCGCCGCCTCCGCCTCGGTGGCCAGCATCGGTCAAAGCCTCACGCAACGTGGCCGCAACGCCTCGGTGCGGTTTCTCACCGGCCATGACATGAAGGGCTTTGCCGATCACGATTGGTCCGCGCTCGCGCGGCCCGGCGAGGTGGCCGCGATCTACATGGGCAAGAAATCTGCCCGCTTCATCCAAGGCCGCCTGATCATGCACGGGGCCGACCGTGCCACGCCCGTGACTGTAATCGAGAATGCCAGCCGCCCCGATCAACGCATCCTTGCCACAACACTGGATCGCTTGCCCACGGATCTCGCAGAGGCCGCGATCACCGGCCCCGCCCTCACCTTTCTCGGTCTCGCGCCCCGCGCGGCAGAGGCCCAAATTGCCCAATCCCAACAGGAGCTTGCCTGACATGGCCCAAGAATTCACCCCCAAGGTCGTCACCGCCAACGCCCTGATCGAGGGCGATGTCGTCTATCTCACCGCCGCCGACACATGGGCGCGCGATCTGGCTCAGGCCGAGGTGCTGACCGACGAGGCCGATGCCGACTATCGTTTGCTGCAAGCACAAGCACGCGCAGGCGAAATCGTCGGGGCCTATCTCGCCGATGTCAAACATGGCCCGAACGGCCCCGAACCCACCCATTTCCGCGAGGATTTCCGCCGCAAGGGCCCCTCGAACCTCTTTCACGGCAAGCAATCCGAAGGACTGTCCCGGGCTTGACCCGGGACCTCCCAAGGTAAGGAACCCAGAAAATGTATCAATACAACGACTTCGACACCGCATTCATCGCAGAGCGTAACCGCCAGTTCCGCGCGCAGGTGGACCGCCGCGTTGCCGGCAACCTGACCGAGGATGAATTTCGCCCCCTGCGCCTGATGAACGGGCTCTACCTGCAACTGCACGCCTATATGCTGCGCGTGGCGATCCCCTATGGCTCGCTCGATCCGGCCAAGCTGCGCCAACTGGCCTATCTGGCAGAGCGGTGGGACAAGGGCTATGGCCACTTCACCACCCGCACCAACATTCAATATAACTGGCCAAAGCTCAGCGATATCCCCGATATGCTCGATGCTCTGGCAGAGGTGGGGATGCACGCCATCCAAACCTCTGGCAACACCATCCGTAACGTGACCTCCGACCATTTCGCAGGTGCCGCCGCGGATGAAATCGAAGATCCGCGCCCGGTGGCCGAACTTGTCCGGCAATGGTCCACCGACCATCCTGAATTCCAATTCCTGCCGCGCAAGTTCAAGATTGCCGTCATCGCCTCTGACAGCGACCGCGCCGTGATGAAGAGCCATGACATCGGCCTCAAGATCGTCGAGCGTGATGGCGCGCGCGGCTTTGAGGTCTGGGTTGGTGGTGGCATGGGCCGCACGCCGATGGTGGCCAAACTGCTGCGCGATTTCCTGCCGCGCGCAGATTTGCTGCCCTATCTGGAATCGGTGCTGGCGACCTACAACCGCATCGGACGGCGTGACAACAAATACAAGGCGCGTATCAAGATCACCGTGCACGAGAACGGCCTTGATGAAATCCGCGCCCTGGTCGAGGAGGAATTCCCCCGCCGCCGCGCCGCCTTCTCTGGCGTCGATCAGGACTGGCTGGCGCGGATCAACGCGGCCTTTGTCACGCCCACCCTCTCAGAACGGGATGCCGCCCCCTATTACGCCGCCCGCGATGCCGATCCGGTGTTCCGCGCCTGGGCCGATACCAATGTGACAGCGCACAAACACGCCGATCACGGCATCGTCACCATTAGCCTCAAGGCGCATGGGCAAACACCGGGCGACGCCTCCGCCGATCAGATGCGTCTCGTTGCCGATCTGGCGGAAAACTACGGCCATAACGACATCCGCGCCACCCACGCGCAGAACCTTGTTCTGCCGCATGTGGCCTTGGCCGACATTCCCGCAGTGCATGCGGCCCTGAAAGCTGTCGGGCTGGCGACGGCGAACATCGGCCTTGCCTCGGATATCATCGCCTGCCCCGGCATGGATTATTGCGCGCTGGCAACCGCCCGCTCGATCCCCGTGGCCCAAGGCATCGCCACCCGCCTCGAAGAGCTCAAGATCGAGCATGAGGTGGGCCACCTCCAGATCAAGATCTCGGGCTGCATCAACGCCTGCGGGCATCACCATGTGGGCCATATCGGCATTCTTGGCCTCGACCGTGCGGGCGTTGAAAACTACCAGATCACCCTTGGCGGCGATGCGTCGGAAAACACGGCCATCGGCACCCGCACCGGGCCGGGCTTTGCCTATGACGAGATTGTGCCCGCCATCGAGCGTCTGATCTTTGCCTATCTCGATCTGCGCGAAGGACCGGAAGAGACCTTCCTCGAGGCCTATAATCGCCTCGGGATGGCCCCCTTCAAATCCGCGCTCTACGATGCAGAGGCCCGCGCCCATGCCGCAGAGTGACCTGACCACACGGGTTCACGCGCTCAACGACCGATACCGCCATCATTCGGCGGTGTCGGTGCTCGAGCATGCGTTGCGCGATCCACAAGCGGGCAAGCTGGCGCTTGTCTCAAGCTTTGGCGCGGAATCCGTCGTGCTCTTGCACATGGTCTCGGTCACCCGTCGCGACACGCCGGTGATTTTCATCGACACCGAAATGCTCTTTGCCGAAACGCTTGTCTATCAACAGGAATTGGCAGAGCGGCTTAACCTCAGTGGCCTGCGCATCATCCGCGCGGATGCGGGCGATCTGAGGGCCCAAGACCCCGATGCGACCCTTCATCAACGCGATACCAATGCCTGCTGCGCCCTGCGGAAATCCGCGCCGCTACAACGCGCGCTCACAGGCTTTGATGGCTGGATCACCGGGCGCAAACGCTATCAATCCGGCACCCGCGCCGCGCTCGATTTCTTCGAGGTCGAGGACGAGACCGGGCGCATCAAGGTCAATCCACTCGCCCATTGGGCACCCGAAGATATCCGCACCTATATGGACGAAAACCGCCTGCCCCGGCATCCGCTGGTCGCGCGCGGCTACCCGTCCATCGGCTGCATGCCCTGCACAACACCCGTTGCACCGGGCGAAGATCCCCGATCCGGCCGCTGGCGCGATCAGGACAAAACCGAATGTGGCATCCATTTTGTCAACGGCAAGATGGTGCGAAAAGGAGTATCCGCATGACTGTCATCATCACCGACCGGGGCTTTGCGCCCGACGACTGGACCGCCCCGATTACACCCCTGGCCGAGGCGGGTGCCGAGACGACAGCGCTCGATCTGCCCAATGACACCAACCCCGCTACGCTCGCCGGGCGGCTCGAGGGTATCACCTTCATTCGCGTCGATTTCCCAGCGGCTGCCGACGGGCGCGGCTATTCCATCGCGCGTCAACTGCGGCTCATGGGCTATACCGGGCGCTTGCGCGCGCGCGGCCATGTCATCGCCGATCAATACGCCATGGCGCGGCGGTCGGGTTTCGACGAGGTCGAGATTTCCGATAGCCTCGCCGCCCGTCAGCCCGAGGCAGATTGGCTTTTTCGCGCCGATTGGCAGGCGCATGACTATCAGGCGCGGCTGCGCGGCTGATTAGCCCTTTCACCTGACCTGAATCAAAGATTAGAAAAGGATGTCGGTTTAAACGACCGGCAGATGACACCATGAACGAGATGACCGCCGTGACCCAAGCGACCGCGAAAGCGCCCAAAACCCTTGCGATCCCCGATGCGCAGATCGTGACAGAGGTGAAACACTGGACCGACCGGCTGTTTTCGTTCCGCGTGACGCGGCCCGCCAGCTTGCGCTTTCGCTCGGGCGAATTCGTGATGATCGGCCTCATGCAGACCGACGAGAAAACCGGCAAGGAAAAACCGCTTCTGCGCGCCTATTCCATCGCCTCGCCCTCTTGGGATGACGAGCTGGAATTCTACTCGATCAAGGTGCAGGACGGCCCGCTCACCTCGCGCCTCCAGCATATCGAAGTGGGCGATGAAATCATCCTTCGCCCCAAACCCGTGGGCACGCTGGTGCATGACGCGCTCTTGCCCGGCAAGCGGATCTGGTTCTTTGCCACCGGCACCGGCTTTGCGCCTTTTGCCTCGCTTCTGCGCGACCCGCAGACCTATAGCGATTATGACGAGGTCATCATCACCCACACCTGCCGCGAAGTGGGCGAATTGCAATATGGCGCGGATCTGATCGAGAGCATTCGCAACGACGAAATGCTGGCCGAACTGATCGGCGAAGGCTTTGCCGACAAACTGCGCTATTATCCCACCACCACGCGCGAGGAGAGCCCCAAGATGGGCCGGATCACCGACCTCATGCGCTCGGGCGAGGTCTTTGCTGATCTGGGTGTGGCCCCGCTCAGCCGAGAGACCGACCGTGCCATGGTCTGCGGCAACCTCGCCTTCAACCTCGAGATCAAGGACATGCTCGAGGGCTACGGGCTGCGCGAGGGGGCCAACTCCGACCCCAAGGAATATGTCGTGGAAAAAGCGTTCCTCGACTGAGAGCCCCAAACGTCAGGCATAAAAAAACCCGCGCAAGGCCAACACCTTGCGCGGGTTTCTTCATGTAATCTCAGGGCTCAGTAGCCGAGCGCCGCACGCGCTGCTTCAAGGGCCGCTTTCAGCAATTCGGGATTGTCCTGCGCCGCCTTAACGCCTTCCAGCAGCATCGTCTTTTGCAACGCACCGACGTCAGAGCCTTCAATCAGCGTCTGAACCGTGGCCAGGTCAAAACCCTCAACCGTCAGCGCCTCCGGGGCCACTTCTGCCGCCGTCGCAGGCTGATCAACCGCTGCCGAAACCGCATCCGCTGCGGCCTCGGTGGCCGTATCCTGCGCGCCCTCAACCGCCTCTGTGGCCGTCTCCTGTGCTGCGTCCGCGGCCTCGGTCGCGGTTTCGGTTGCAGCCGTGGCTGCTTCGGTCGCGGTGTCCGCGGCCTCGGTAGCCGTGTCCTGCGCGCCCTCAACCGCCTCTGCGGCAGTCTCCTGTGCTGCGTCCGCTGCCTCGGTCGCAGTCTCGGTCGTGGCGTCTACTGCGGTTCCTGCGGCCTCGGATGCCTCGGTCGCGGTCTCTGTCACAGCCTCTGTCGCGCTCTCAACCGCCTCTGCTGCGGCATCGCCTGCGGCCGCTGCCGTATCGCTCACAGCCTCAACGGCTGTCTCGGCGGCCTCTTGCGTGGCCTCGACCGCCTCGGCTGCGGTGTCCGCCACGGCCTCTGCCGCGTCACCAACTGCCGTTGCCGCATCTTCCAACGCGGCCGGCGCTTCGACTTCGGTCTCGGTCGGGCTCACGCTCTCGACAACCTCTTCCACCGACTTGCCGGAAAAGAGCAGATAGCCCCCCCCCAGCACAACCGCCGCCACGAGAATCCAAATCAGGTTTTTCATAACCATCTCCCCAAAACTGTCTGGCCCGCACGCTTGTCGCGCGGTCCTTTGCTAACTCCCTCCCAAATGTAGACACAAAAGGAAAGGCGCAAGGGGGAATTGACCGGCTTTCGGCTCAGATCAGCCTATTTGCAGCTTGAAAGCGCGGCGCACCGCGTTTACCTTGCAGCGTCAAATTCACCCGACCCGAACAACAATCGAAGGAACAAAGCCATAGCCCGCAGACCCCACAACGCGCCCCCTACGCGCGAAACCGGCCCCCGTATCAATGACCGCATTCGCTGTGATGAAATTCGCCTGATCGGCGCAGATGGCGAAAACGTCGGGCTCATAACCCCACAACGTGCGCTTGAAATGGCCGAAGAGGCAGGACTTGATTTGGTCGAAATCTCGCCAAGCGCCACGCCGCCGGTCTGCAAGATCATGGATTTCGGGAAATACAAGTATGAGCAGCAAAAGCGTGAGGCCGAGGCCCGCAAGAAGCAGCACATCATCGAGATCAAGGAAATCAAGTTCCGCCCCGGCACCGACACGCATGACTATGACGTCAAGATGCGCAGCGTCGTGAAATTCCTGCAAGGCGGCGACAAGGTAAAGATCACCTTGCGCTTCCGTGGTCGCGAAATGGCGCATCAGGACTTGGGCCGCCAACTTCTTGAACGCATCGCCGATGACATCAAAGAAGTAGGCCGGGTCGAGAACATGCCCAAGATGGAAGGTCGCCAGATGATCATGGTGATCGGACCGGGCCCCAAGTAACCCTGCCCGCCTTGACCAAATGCACAGCCCCGGACCCATCGTCCGGGGCTTCGTGTTTCGCTTGCGCCCCCAGACCAGTCGCGTAAGGTATGGCGCCTGCATCAATCCGGAGCTGCAAATGCCCCTTTTCGAATACAAGGTCCTGCCCGCGCCCACCCGTGGCCGCAAGGCCCCCGGCGTCAAAACCCCCGAGGCGCGCTTTGCCTTGGGCGTCGAGGATCTGCTCAATGATATGGCGCGCGCCGGTTGGGAATATCTGCGAACAGACATTCTCCCCAGCGAAGAGCGGCAAGGCCTGACCTCGACCCACACCGTTTATCGCTCGGTTGCGGTCTTTCGCCGCGAGGTGGTGATCCCCGGCACGGCACAGACCGCCGCGCCGGATACAGCCAGCATCCCCCCACGTGCCCCGGATGTGATTGAGACGGATTGACCGCCGCCTGACCCTGCGCACGGGCTCTCTGTCAAGCCCCGAATGCGCGCCCCGACCCGGAATATTTTGCCCGCCGCCCCTTCAATTCCGCGCGTTTTGGCATACACTCTCGTCTCCGACTCGCAAAGGTAAGCCCCATGTCCAAATCAGATCCCTTCGGTTTCGATATGTCCGTCTCCTCGGCCAAGAAGAAGAATCCGCGCGGTCGGCGGGGCATGTCCGGCGCTTCCGAAACCTCGACCCGCGTATGCGATCACGAGGGCTGCGAAGAGGCGGGCAAATATCGCGCCCCCAAGGCGCCCGATGTGCTCGACGATTACTTCTGGTTCTGCCAGCAGCATGTGCGCGACTATAACCTCAAGTGGAACTTCTTTGATGGCACCACCGAGGCAGAGTTGAACGCGCAGATGTCCAAGGACAAGGTGTGGGAGCGTGAAACACGCCGCATTACCGATCCCGAGGCGCGCGCTTGGGCACGCCTGGGCATCGAGGACCCGCATCAGGTGCTGGGCGTCAACGCCACCCAGAACCCCGGCAAGAAGAAAGGCGGCACCCGCAAACTGCCCCCCACCGAACGCCGCGCCATCGAGATCCTCGAGGCCGAAGATACCTGGACCAAGGCCGAATTGCGCAAAGCGTATAAATCGCTGATCAAGGTGCTGCACCCGGATATCAACGGCGGCGACCGCAGCCAGGAAGAACAGTTGCAACAGGTGGTCTGGGCGTGGGAACAGATCAAGGAAAGCCGCAACTTCAAATAGGCGGGCAGAGTGGCGTTGCCTGAGCGTACGCCCCTACCCCGCCTTGCGCGTCACGTCATGGCCATAAAGCCAGTCAAACTGCCGCAACATGCGCTCGGGCGCGAATGCCCCGCCGGCCCGTAACGCCGTATGCGCCGCCCAACGGAGCGGCGGAAAACTCAGGTGGTATTTCCACGCATTGCGATTGGCCGCCTCAACCACCCGCCGCACCCGTGCGTCGCGCCGCCCCTGATAGGCCGCCAGCCCCTCGGCAAGCCCCTCCGCAGCACTCAGAGCATCGACCAGCACCCAGGCATCCTCCAGCGCCATCGACGCCCCCTGCGCCATAAAGGGCAAGGTCGGGTGCGCGGCATCCCCCAAAAGCGCCAGCCCGTCCCGCTGCCAGACCTGCGCCACCGGATGCCGGAACAGCCCCCACAGATGCACCTCCTCGACCGCCGACAGCATCGCCTGCACCTCTGGCCCGAAATCGCCAAAGGCCGCGCGCAGCGCCATCGGATCATCCTTCTGGCTCCAGCTTTCCTCGGTCCAGGCGGCGCGCTCTTGTACCGCCACCAGATTAAGCAGCGTGCCCCCCCGCAACGGATAGCTCACCACATGGCGCATCGGCCCCATATGCACCTGCGCCTCAGGGCCGCGCCCCAAAAGATTGGGCACCACCGCCCGCCATGCCACTTGCCGGGTAAAGAACGGCGCCAGCGTGCCATTCAGCGCGCGCCGCACCACCGAATGCAGCCCGTCCGCCCCGATCACCAGATCCGCATCAAACCGCGAGTCATTGGCCATCCGCACGCAGGGGCGCTCGCCGCCCTCGACCGCGCTGACCTTTTGCATCAGCCGCACCTTGACCCCGACCTCGCGTGCGCCCTCGGCCAACACGTCGATCAGGTCTGCACGGTGGATGAAATGATAATTTCGATCCTGTAATCCCGCCAGATCCAGCCGCAGCACTTCGCCCCGCTGATAATCGCGCAGACTGACAGCTTGCGCCTGCATCGACCGCGCCACAAGCGGCACATCCAGCCCAAGCGCGCGCAGCACGGCAAAGCCATTGGGGCTGATCTGCAATCCAGCCCCCACTTCGGAAATCTCGGGCGCTTGCTCCAACAGGGTCACATCCGCCCCGCGCAGGCACAGCGCGCGCGCGACGGCCAGCCCGCCAATTCCGGCCCCAATGACCGCGATGTTCAGCCCATCCAGTGTCATGGCACCTCTCTTGATACGAAACGCGCCGGGAGGAAAGTCCCGGCGCGCTCTGTCGTTTAAATTTCGCTGTTGGGCCGTGAGCTCAATCGTCGCGATGCACCTTTTCGCGGCGCTCATGGCGCTCCTGCGCCTCCAGCGTCATGGTGGCGATGGGCCGCGCGTCCAGCCGCTTGAGGCTGATCGGCTCGCCGGTCATCTCGCAATAGCCAAATTCGCCATCCTCAATCCGCCGCAACGCGGCGTCGATCTTGCCCACCAACTTGCGCTGACGGTCGCGGGTGCGCAATTCCAGCGCACGATCCGTTTCTTCGCTGGCTCTGTCGGCCACATCCGGAATGGCCCGAGTGCCATCCTGCAATCCTTCGATTGTCTCCCTGCTGCCCTCCAGCAACTCCAGCCGCCAGGCAATCAGCTTGCGCCGAAAATACTCCAGCTGCCGGTCATTCATGAACGGCTCATCTTCCGCTGGCTGGTAATCTTCGGGCAGAAATACTTCCGCTTTCATCTCGATCCCCTCATCAAGGCCAGTGTCTGGCATAATGAACTCCTCAGACAGTCGGCGCCCCATGGGCGGTGATCTACACGGCACATTCAGGATTGTCACTAGCCAATCACGCGCCATTGATGTGAATTGTCTAACCGTCTAGGTTGCCACCGAATACAGCGCCGCTGACCTCTGACAGGATTGAAAAACCGATGAAATTCCAAGGCACCGAGGCCTATGTCGCCACCGAAGACCTGACCGTCGCCGTCAACGCCGCCGTGACATTGGAACGCCCCCTGCTGGTCAAGGGCGAACCCGGCACAGGCAAGACCGAATTGGCCCGGCAAGTGGCAGGTGCGCTTGGCCTGCGGCTGATCGAGTGGAATATCAAATCCACGACCAAAGCCCAACAGGGCCTATATGAATACGATGCCGTCAGCCGCCTGCGCGACAGCCAATTGGGCGAGGCGCGAGTGCATGATGTGGCCAATTACATCAAACGCGGCAAACTCTGGGAGGCCTTCGCCTCTGACGAAAAGGTCGTTCTGCTCATCGACGAGATCGACAAGGCCGATATCGAGTTTCCCAATGACTTGCTGCAAGAACTCGACCGCATGGAATTCCATGTCTACGAGACAGGCGAGACCATCCGCGCCCGCCACCGCCCCGTCATCATCATCACCTCGAACAATGAAAAAGAACTGCCCGACGCCTTTCTGCGCCGCTGCTTCTTTCACTACATCCGCTTTCCCGACCCCGAAACCCTGCGGCGCATCGTCGAGGTGCACCATCCCGGCATCAAGGACGCGCTCCTGTCGACCGCCCTCACCCAGTTCTTCGAGATCCGCGATCAGCCGGGCCTCAAGAAAAAACCCTCGACCTCCGAAGTTTTGGATTGGCTCAAACTGATCTTGGCCGAGGATCTGACCCCCGAGGATCTACGCCGCGACGGGGCAGATGCCCTGCCCAAACTGCACGGCGCGCTTCTCAAGAACGAGCAGGATGTGCATCTATTTGAGCGTCTCGCCTTCATGGCGCGCCGCCAGAGATAAAAGTTTCAAGAGATATCCTCTTGTTTTAGAATGCTATTCAACCATGGCATGCGCCCTGTTCCGTGCTAAGATACAGTTGCCACAATTTTGCCGCAAATGCTCCTTACGCGGGACAGGATGAAAATGAATTCTACCCCCGACCCGGCAAAGGCCGTGGCAGGGATACGCTGCGCAAGGCCGATGGGTCTTGCACGCCCCTTGCCCGCCCCCGTCGGCGACTGGGCCCGCGCCACGGCGGCTGCGGGCTCCTTGGTTTCGATTTAGGTTACGGGGGTCTTATGCGTCGTGTCATTCTACCGATCTGCCTGCTGCTAGGGGCCTGTGTGCCCGGCACCTATAGCTATCACGAACCGGCCACCCGCGCCGCGATGCCGGAAGAGGCCGGGATGCCGCCGATGAAGGCGTTTTCCGCCCCCCGCCCCCTGCCCCCGCAACGCTCCAACCGCGATATTCAGCGCGACATCCTCGATCTTGGATTTCAGCTTGAATCGGGTCGCATGCTGCAACATTTCTCGCGCTTCGAGGGGCCGATCACTGTGCGCGTGACCGGCGAACCTCCGATCACCCTCATTTCAGACCTCAACCGCCTGATGCACCGCCTGCAAACCGAGGCTGGGATCAACATCAGCCGCGTCTCCGAAGGCCCCGCCAATATCACCATCGAGGCCGTCAGCCGCGACGCCATCCAGCGCAGCTTGCCCAAGGCCGCCTGTTTCGTCGTGCCCAATATCTCGCGCCTGTCGCAATACCGCGCCGCCCGCAATTCCCGCGCCACGGATTGGAGCCAGCTGCGCCAACGCGAGAGAATCGCCATCTTCGTTCCCAATGACACCAGCCCGCAAGAGGTGCGCGATTGCCTGCACGAGGAACTCGCGCAGGCCCTTGGCCCCCTCAACGATCTTTACCGCCTCTCGGACAGCGTCTTTAACGATGACAACGTCCATGCCGTGCTCACCGGATTCGACATGCTGGTGCTCAAGGTGTTTTACGCCCCCGAATTGCGCGCCGGCATGACCCGCCGCGAAGTCGAGGAACGTCTGCCCGCGATCCTGTCACGCCTCAATCCCGCCGGGGATGGGTTGGCCCCGCGCTTTGCCGGGTCCACCCCCCGCGCTTGGATCGACGCCATCCAGACGGCTCTTGGGCCGGGCGCGCGCCCGCTGGAACGCCGCGCCGCCGCAACAGATGCGGTGCGCATCGCACAGGCCGTCGGCTGGAACGATCACCGCCGCGCCTTCAGCCATTTCGCGCTCGGCCGGATCACCCAAGCCTCCGATCCCGATTTTGCACAGGAACAATTTGTCCTTGCCGAACGCTTCTACGAGGCGAACCCCGGCACAGACCTGCACCGTGCCTTTGCGGCCGCCCAACTGGCCGCCTATGCCATCGCCCAAGGGCGCGGCGAGGATGCGCTGATGCTGATCGGCCCACATCTGGCCACGGCTGAGCGCGCCGAAAACGCGGCCCTCTTGGCCACGCTGATGATGCTGCGCGCCGAGGCGCTCGATCTCTCGGGCCGCGTCTCAGAGGCGCAGGCCGTCAGGCTGGACAGTCTGGGCTGGGCGCGTTACGGGTATGGCGCGGATTGGGCCGTGCGTGCCAAACTGCGCGAAGTTGGCGCGCTCAGCCCGCTCAAAGGACCGAACGGGTAAGGCATGATCGTAATCATCGGGGCACTACTGGGCGCGCTCACCGGCGCGTTCATGGCACGGCGGCGCAAGGGCAAGCTGGCGGATATTCTGCAATACGCCTTTGTATATGCCCTTATTTTCGCCCTTCTGGGTCTCTTTGCGACGCTGATCATCCACCGCAGCGCGCTCTGATCTGCGATGTTCCTGCCGTTCTTTGAGAACCTCAGACGCGCGGGCCTGCCGGTTTCCTTGCGCGAATACCTGACCTTTCTCGAGGCGATGGGGCGCGGCCTTGTCACCTATGACGTCGACGGCTTCTACTACCTCGCCCGCACCGCGATGGTCAAAGACGAGCGTCATATTGACCGCTTTGATCAGGCCTTTTCCGCCAGCTTTTCCGGGTTAGAGGCCATCAGCACCCAAGACGTGCTTGATGCCGTCGACCTGCCCGCCGAATGGCTGCAAAAACTGGCCGAAAAGCATCTGACACCCCAAGAGCGCGCCGAAATCGAGGCGCTTGGCGGCTTTGACAAGCTGATGGAAACGCTGCGCGAGCGCCTCAAGGAACAGCAGGGTCGCCATCAGGGCGGCTCGAAATGGATCGGCACCGCTGGCACATCGCCCTTCGGGGCCTATGGCTACAATCCCGAGGGCGTGCGCATTGGTCAGGATGAAAGCCGCCACCGACGCGCGGTCAAGGTCTGGGATAAACGCGAATTCCGCAATCTCGACGACTCGGTCGAACTGGGCACGCGCAACATCAAGGTCGCGCTGAAACGCCTGCGCAAATGGGCGCGCGACGGGGCCGCCGAAGAACTTGATCTTGACGGCACCATCCGCGCCACCGCGGAACATGGCTATCTCGATGTGCAAACCCGGCCAGAGCGGCGCAATGCGGTCAAAGTGCTGCTCTTTCTCGATGTCGGCGGCTCGATGGACCCGCATATCAAGGTGGTCGAGGAACTCTTCAGCGCCGCCCGCGCCGAATTCAAACATCTTGAATATTACTACTTCCACAATTGCCTCTATGAAGGCGTGTGGCGCGACAATGCCCGCCGCTGGAATGCCCAGATCCCAACCCAAGAGGTGCTGCGCACCTATGGGCCGGATTACAAATGCATCTTCGTCGGCGACGCCAGCATGTCGCCCTATGAAATCGCCTATCCCGGCGGCGCCAATGAACACTGGAACGCCGAAGCCGGACAGGTCTGGCTCTCGCGCGCACGCAGCCAATGGCCGCATCACCTCTGGATCAACCCGGTGCCACAGGGCGAATGGGGCTATACCCAGTCCATCGCCATGATCCGCGAGATTTTCGAGGACCGCATGGTGCCCATGACCCTCGCCGGGCTCGATCAAGGCATGCGGGCACTGCTGCGTTAACCGTCGGCGCGCACCAGCCCGCGCGCGCACATCTGCCCCAGAAGGTCCGACAGGTCGTCGGCAATCATCGTTTGGGGCGTGCCCACAAAGACCTCTGCCAGCGTTTCGGCAATGTCATGGCCATAGCACGGCTCCTCCAACAGCGCCCAAACCGCCCCGGCTACGGGATTGAGGCGAAAGAAATTGCGCCCCGCCATCTGCCACAAAAACACATCCTGCCCGATCTCGCGCGCGCTGACCTCTTCGGCGCGGCAAAACACCTGCGCCAGATCGGCCGGCACGGTCTCCGCCTCGACCGGATCAGGTGGCAGCATCGGGCCAATCTGCACGCCGCCCCCCGGCAATTCTGGCGCAGCACAGAGATCGCGCACCACCTGCACCGCCTCCTCCAGATCGCTATAGACCAGCGTCGCGCAGAAAAGCTGCGCACCAAGCGCCGCAAGCCGATCATAATGCGCCTCGGTCTCGCCGGGATCGGCGATATTCTGGCGGATCATATGGGCCACCGCATCCGCAACCCGCATCCGGTGCAGCCGCGCCGGACCAGAGGCTTCGCGCCGCAGCACGATCAGCCCCGCCAAGGGGGCCTGCGTACCCAGCGGGGCCTGCCCGTCACACCGCACATAGCCATAGCGCCGGTCCTGCACCGTCAGATGATCCGCAACATAGGCGCGAAACCCATCCGAAACCCCCTCAGGCAAGGGCAGGCGCAGGCGCGGCTGAACCCCAAGCGCCACGCCCTGCCCGTCTGGGTTCACCGGCAACACATCGTCGCAATAAAGCCGCACCCCCGGCTCTGCCGCCAGCCGCGTGACCAGCGTCGTCTTGCCCGCTCGATATGGCCCGGTAAAGGCCAAGAGATGCCCCCCCACCTCGACCGCGCCACAATGCAGCCCGATCATTTCAGGGCGCGCATCGCAATAGCTTTGCACCAGGTCGGCCACCACGCCACAGGTCGCCCCCGCCAGCCCCAGATCGGTCAACGGCGCGCGCGACCACCACGACTGATAGCTATAGCGCCCGCTGTCCTCTGCTGTGACCCGCGTCACCGGCACGGCCTCAGAGGGCGCTCCCGGCAGGCTCCGACAGCCCCAGCCCGGCATCACCTCTGACAACGCCCCGGCCACCGCCTCGGCGCGGCTTAGCACCACCTCCTGCGGCACGGTGTCGAATCGCAACAGGCATTCTGCGGAGTCAGACGCCGCGCGCAGCCGGGCCGCAAACTGTCTTACCGGATGCAACATGGCGCGCATGTCACCGCAGCCTGTTCAAATCGTTCAAGGTGCCGATGATGCCATCGACCACCTGACCCGTACTTACGTAGCCTTGCCTGCCACGGCCCGACGGCCCCGACCCATAGGACCCCCGGCTCGATCCGCGCCCGTAATAATACCCGCTGCGGGAATAGCCCCCACCGGAACCGCGCGATCCCCGTGATCCCCGCGACCCGCGTGATCCGCGCCCGCTGGCCTCAGAGGCATGCGCCGCCCCCAGATGCACCATCACCGGGGCCACATAGGCCAGCCCGCTCGCCAGCCCCAACCGCATCAGCAAGCGCCGCCGCGTGAGATGTGTCTCGTCCTTATGTGCCATATCATTCATCCTGTGCTTGTTTCATCAGATGGGCAGAGCCACCCAAAAGGGGATCCTGTCGCAGAACCTAATCTGGCTGGACAGAAAATCCCGATTTGCGCTCTGATGCGCAGGCTTTCGCCGACCCTGCCCAACGCTTTGCGCGGTGAGTGCGGGCGATCAGGGCACCGCTGCGCCACGATCGCCCGTTGGTCCTAGCGTCCCGAAGGACCAGAACTGCGGTTGGATCCGCGCCCCGAAGGACCCGAGCCGCGCGCATTGCCAGCCCCACCGCCCGAGCCGCCGGGGCCGGACCCACCACCGCCGCCCGAGCCACCGGGGCCAGACCCGCCACCGCCAGACCCGCCACCACCCGAGCCGCCGCCGCCGTCACCGCCGCCACCATCACCGCCTGCGCCCGACGCATGCGCCGCCCCCAGATGCATCATCACCGGGGCCACATAGGCAAGCCCGCTCGCCAGCCCCAAACGGGCCAGCACGCGCCGCCGCGTCAGCATTCTATCCTTGTCCTGTGTCATGGTTCTCTCCTCTTGTGATCCACACCCCGGCAACGGGGCGGACAAGAGAGAAACGTCGCGGCGCAAGGATTATTCCACCCACGCCGGAAAAAAATGCAAAGGCCCGTCAGTCAGCCCCAAGCGCCTTGGCCAGACGCGGCAACTTGGCCTTTTTTAAAAGCGGGCGCATGTCCCAGTCGCGCTCCGACAACGCCCGCGCCTTGTCCAGCACCGTTTCGGCCACCGCCGCCACCAGGCCCGGTTGCGCCTGCCAGATACCGTGCAAAAACCCATCCGGATCGGCCCGCCAAACCCCTTCTTCGGCCAGCGTTTGGCGTGGAAAATCGCGGGCATTCAGCGTGAGGATCCCATCCGCAGAGCCAGCAATCGCCGCTGCCAGCACATGGCGATCCGCCGGATCAGGCAACCACAGCCGCGCCTCCAGCGACGACGGATAGGTCACGCACGCCCGCGGCCAGCGCGCGGTCATCATCGCCGCCTCGCCCGCCGCCTGCGCCTCGGCCCCAGGTCCCAGCTTGACCACCGCGCGCAGCCATTCGCCAAGGATACGCTCAGACCAAAGCGGCTCAAACGCGCCGCCCGCCGCGACCCCCAGGATCATTTCCCGCATCACCGTGGGATAGATCACGCAGGTGTCGAGCAAGACTTTCATAACCGATAGAACAGCGCCTTGAGATAGCCAGACTCTGCCAGATTGGCATGCAGCGGATGATCCGGCCCGGCAAAGCCGGTATGGATCAACGGCCCCACCCGCCCCGCGCGCCCAATGCCGCGCGTGCAGGCAGCGCGAAACTTGCTCAAATCCGCCGCATGCGAACAGGAACAAAGCGCCAGATAGCCGCCCGGTGCCACCAAAGGTGCCGCAAGCCGCGCCACCCGCTCATAGGCGCGCAGCCCCTTTTCCATCGCCTGTTTGCTCGGCGCAAAGGCCGGCGGATCACAGATGACCACATCAAATTGCGCGCCCTCTGCCGCCAACGCCTCCATCACGTCGAACGCATCGCCGCGCCGCGTCTCGAACCGCTCGGCCAGACCCATGCGCGCCGCACCTTGTGTTGCAAGGCCCAGCGCAGGGTCTGACCCATCGACCGCCAGCGCATACTCTGCCCCCGCAGCCAGAGCGGCCAATGAGAACCCGCCCACATGGCTGAACATATCCAGCACCCGCGCGCCCTTTGCCAGACGCGCCGCAAAGGCGTGATTGGGGCGTTGATCATAGAAAAGCCCGGTCTTCTGACCGCCCAAGAGATCGGCCATGTAAATGGCCCCGTTCATCGGCACCGGCACCGGCCCTTCAGGTGCCATACCCGCCAGAACAGCACTCTGATCGTCAAGCCCCTCCAGCCCCCGCGCCCGGCCCCCGGCGTTCTTGAGCACGGTGCCCACGCCTGTCACCTCTTGCACGGCGGCCACCAGATCGCCCAGCATCGCCTCGGCCCAGGCTGCGTTGGGCTGGATCACGGCAATATCGTCAAAGCGGTCAATGACAACGCCGGGCAACCCATCGGCCTCGGCATGTACCAAACGGTAATAGGGCGCGTCATGCATCCGCTCGCGCATCTCATAGGCGCGGGTCAGACGCGCCACCAGCCATGCGCGATCAATGGCCACGCTGACATCGCGTTCCATCATCCGCGCCATGATCTTTGACGCCATATTGACCGCGACAAGGCCCAGAGGCGCGCGGTCCGCATCCTCCAAAAGCGCGATAGTGCCCGCGCTCAGCGCCTTGGTGCGCCGGTCGGTCACGATTTCATTATCGAATACCCAAGGCGCACCATGACGGATGGCGCGCGGCTCGACATTCGGGCGAAGGCGGATCACAGGATAAGGGGGCGGTGTCATACCGCCCCCTTACGCCGATTGTAGCCCATGGAAAAGATCAGATTTACTCGGTCACGCTCAAGGCCGCGACCAGATCGGTCTCAGCGCGCGGCGGCAGACCCAATTCGCCTCGGATCACTTTGGCCAGATGATCGGTAATCCGCACCTTTTGGGTGATCCCGCGCTGCTCTGCGGCCACCGCTGCCTGCCCCCCATAGGCCTTGAAACTGGCTTTGACAGGTTTCGTCGGACCATAAGGTGCACCCGTCTCGGGGTTGCGCAGGGTGATGGTGAAATGGATCGAATGCATGCCGCCGATGGTATAGCGCGCCTTTTCACTCAGCGCATGGAACCGGGTGACCTGGACATCAAGCACCGCAGGCATGCCGCCCGGCACACCGTCGCCCACACCGCGCGCCAGCGCCGTCTCAACGATGGACTTGACCTGCGCATGGCGATCCCCCGGCCTATCCTCGCGCCAGACGATATCGCCCATGGGATAATAGCTGTTAGCCTCCGAAACCTTGAGGGATTTGGGCACAGTCACCCGAATTTGCTGGACATCCAGTGTCACAGCGGCTGCCCGCAGGGCTGGGGTTTCCAGCGGGGCGTTGCGGGTTGCCGTCTCGACGCTCGCACAGGCCGACAGCGTCAATCCCAGCATCGCCACCGTAATGATTCTCAAATAGCTCATGTCTTCCTCCATGGGCTGTGTCCCTTGTCGCAACCTATGGATGACGCCGGATTAGGGCGCATTTGAGACAAACTCGGTGTATTACGGTGTCATTCACCACCCAAGCGGGAACTCAACCCATGCGAAACACGCAGGGTTATGACTGGTCCCCTGTGTCGCGGGGTCGGGATCGCCATCCCCCCCGCCTGCGCGCCGGGGCAGCGCTAACCATGCCCTCGCGCAAAACCCGCGTCATCGGATGATCAGGATTATCACCACCATATCGCGCGACCATTTCAGTAATGGCACCCGGCACCTCCTGCCCCACTGGCAGCGACAACGCCCAGTCAAGGAACACCGACCGACATTCCGGCTCGGTAATGCCCTCGATGCGGTAGGATTCGGTGATCAGCCCCTTGGGGTCCATGGGATCACGTGCCATGGCTCAGCGCCCCTTGGGCAGACGCACAAGCGCCGCACCCATCACCTCGGACGCCTCTCGGCTCAGTGTTTCCAGCCGCTCTTGCAACATCGCCAACCCCTCCTGCCCGGTCTCACGCAACAAAAACGCGGCACCACCTTCGCCCATACGCTCAGGCTCCAGCGGCTTGTCGCTGATCAGCCGCGCCACCATCTGCACCCGCCAGCAAAGCGCATAAGCCGCGTTCAGCGCTGCGCTATCCCCGTCACTCAGCCACCCGATTGCGACACCCCCCGCAAAGCCAGAGACAACATCGCGCGCCGCCTGCCCCGCCAAAAGGTTGCCCGCCTGCGCCATCAACTCCAACTCCAAGAGCCGCCCCGCCCCCAGCTTGGCATCCCATGGCCCGGCAGGCGCCTTGGCGCTCGCCACCCGCGCGCGCATTTCGGCCACCGCCTCCAGCACCGCCTCGGGCGCACCCTTTTCCCTGATCAACCGCTCGCGGAACGCCTCCACGTCCTGTGCCAAACCCGGCTCGCCCGTGATCACCCGCGCCCGCGTCAGCGCCAGATGCTCCCAGGTCCAGGCCTCCTCCTGCTGATAGCTCTGGAAACTTGGCCAGCTTGTCGCCACCGGCCCCTGATTGCCTGAGGGGCGCAACCGCATGTCCACCTCATAAAGCCGCCCCTCGGCCATCGGCGCGGTCAACGCCGTGATCATCGCCTGTGTGAGACGCGCATAATAGGGCCGCGCGGCCAAGGGCCTGCGCCCATCCGAGCTTTCGGCCTCGCCCGCATCATAGATCACAATGAGGTCAAGATCAGACCCGGCATTCAGCCGCCCCGCCCCCAGCGATCCCATCCCCAGCACCACCGCACCCCGTCCCGGCGGCGTCCCATGCTTTTCGGCAAATTGCGCCAGAACCATTGGCCAGACGCCCGCAATCGCCGCGCCCGCCAGATCGGCATATTGCGCCGCCGCATGGTCGGCCCCGGTCAACCCCCGCAGATGATGCACCCCGATCCGGAAATGCCATTCCTTGCGCCAACGTCGCGCCGCATCCAGCGCCCGCTCATAATCAGACTCCGCCGCGAGCCGCGCCGCAAGCTCTGCCTCCAGCGCCGCCCGCCCCGGCCAATCGGCAAAGAAATCGCCCGCGATCACCGCATCGAACACGCCCGCATTGCGCGACAGATGCGCCGCCAGCGCAGGGGCCGTGCCAACAATATCCACCAGCAGGTCAATCAACTGCGGATTGGCCTCGAACAGCGAAAACACCTGCACCCCGGCAGGCAAACCCGCCAGAAACCCATCAAACGCCACAAGCGCCTCATTGGGATGCGCCGTGCGCGCCAGCCGCCCCAGAATATCCGGCTTCAGCCGCTTGAAAATCTGCACCGCCCGATCCGAGCGTAACGCCGGGTAACTCGGCCAACGCGCGATCACATCGCCATTCAGCGCCTCCGCCGCCTCAGGTGTCTCCGGCGCTTCCTCGGGCCGGAAAAATCCTTCGATCAGATCATGCACCTCGGTCAGCCGCGCTTTGATCTCGGCGCGCAACTCGGCCGTGTCACGCCCCATAAAGGCGGCCAGCCGATCAAACTCCTCTGCCGAATTGGGCAACAAATGCGTCTGCGCATCGCGCAGCATCTGCACCCGATGTTCTACCTCGCGGTGAAACCGGTAATGCCCGGTCAGCGTCTCGGCCGCCGCCTGCGGCACCCAGCCTTTCTCGGCCAGCCGCGCCAGCCCCGCAACCGTGCCCCGCACCCGCAGGTCGGCATCCCGCCCACCCGCGATCAACTGACGGGTCTGGGTGAAAAACTCGATCTCGCGTATCCCACCCCGGCCCAGCTTCATGTTGTGCCCTTCAAGACACAGCGCACCCCCCAGCCCCTTATGCTCGCGAATGGCCAGACGCATGTTATGCGCATCCTCGATCGCGGCAAAATCCAGATGCTTGCGCCAGACAAAGGGCTTGAGCGTGCGCAAAAACCGCTCCCCCGCCGCGATATCCCCGGCACAGGGCCGCGCCTTGATATAGGCCGCACGCTCCCATGTGCGTCCAAGGCTTTCGTAATAGGCCTCTGCCGCTGCCATCGCCATGCAGACCGGGGTAACCCCCGAATCCGGGCGCAGCCGAAGATCGGTGCGAAACACATAGCCCTCGGCGGTGCGGTCATTCAGCATCGCCGACATCTTGCGCGTGGCCCGCACATAGGCGGCGCGCGCCTCGTGAAAATCCTCGCGCGCCAGCCGCGTCTCATCAAAAAGGCAGATAAGGTCAATGTCAGAGCTGTAGTTTAGCTCATGCGCCCCCATCTTGCCCATGGCCAGCACCACCATGCCCGCGCCCGTGGCCACATCCGCCTCGGTCATACTGGGCAGCTTGCTGCGTTTGATCTCTGCCGCCAGCGCCGCCTTCAGCGCCAGATCGCAGGCCAGATCGGCATAGTCCGTCAGATGTCCCGTCACCTCCTCCAGCGGCCAAACGCCCCCTAGATCAGCAAGCCCGGTGATCAGCGCCACCCGCCGCTTGCCCTCGCGCAAGCCAGAGGCCAGACGCTCCGCCGGGGCCTCCTTCAACGCCGCAAAAAGCGCGACCAGCGCCGCCTCAGGATCGTCAAACGCCCCCTCCAGCCACGCGGCCTCTTGCAGGATCAGCGATTTCAGAAACGGGCTGCACCCTGCCGCCCCCGCCACCAGATCCGATAGCTTGGGGTCAAGACTGGGCAAGGCGTCACGCGCCTCCTCCCCCTCGGCAGGATCAAAGGGGCGCGGCAAGCGGGTGAGGCGATCAAGAAAATTCATGACCCGAGTGATACAACCCGCGCAAGGCTGGTCAATGCCCCACGCGCCTGAAATACTGTGAAAAAACCGGAGAAGATCATGAGCAAGAGCCTCAGACGCGTGACCGAGGCCCTGCAATTGGCAGGGCACGACATCACCCCCCAAGAGATCGGCGATGCCACAACGGCGCAAATGGCGGCTGATCTGATCGGCTGCTCCATCGGGCAAATCGCCAAATCCATCATGTTTCGGGGCGAGACGAGCGGCGCGGCGCTCCTTTTTGTCACCTCCGGTGCCAACCGCGTCTGCGATCACCGCGCCTCTGCCCTTGCCGGCGAACCTCTGGGCAAGGCCGATGCCGCCCTCATCCGCGCGCAGACCGGCTTTGCCATTGGCGGCGTGGCGCCTTTGGGCCATCTCACCCCGCCGCGCGCCTTCTTTGACCCGCATCTTTTGACCTTCCCAATGGTCTGGGCCGCCGCCGGCACGCCCCGGCATCTCTTCGGCATTGACCCCGCACAGCTTTTGCAGATTTCCGGCGCCACGGTCGAGGATTTCACCGCCTGAACCCTTGCAATGCCCCTGCGCACCCCCAACCTTGAGGGCGCAACAAGGATACTGATTGACCCCATGACCGATACAAGCTGGCACCTGCCCAATCCCGACACCCAGCCAGAGTTTTACGCCGATGTGCCGCTCAAGCGGCTTTTGGCCTTTCTCGTCGATACGGTCGTGATCATCGGGATCAGCCTCTTGATCGTGCCGTTCACCGCCTTTACCGGGATTTTCTTCTTTCCCCTGCTCGCGGCAGTGGTGGGCTTTGCCTACCGGGTCGTAACCCTCGCGCGCGGCTCGGCCACATGGGGCATGCGCCTCACAGCCATCGAATTCCGCGATGCCAAGGGCGCGCGCTTTGACCTGTCGCAGGCTGTCTTGCACACGCTTGGCTTCACGGTTTCTTTGAGCATCCCGATCCTACAGGTCATTTCCATCGTGCTCATGCTCACGGGCGAGCGGGCGCAGGGCCTCACCGACAGGGTGATGGGATGCGTCGCGATCAACCGCCGCGCGGCCATGTAACGCCCCCATGACAAGCCTCTTGGCGGGGCGCTTTATCGTTGTTATCGTGCCGCTTAGACAGATAACGGATCAACCATGCGGCATACTCTTCCCATCGCGCCCCAGTTCTACGTGACGGCGCCACAGCCCTGCCCCTATCTTCCGGGCCGGATGGAGCGTAAGCTTTTTACCGCTCTTCAGGGCGAAGGCGCGCAGCGTTTGAATGACGGTCTGTCGAAACAGGGCTTTCGCCGCTCGCAAAACGTGCTCTATCGCCCCTCCTGCGCCGATTGTGCCGCGTGCCTCTCGGCGCGGATCAACGTGGCAGAGTTCACAGCCTCCAAAGGTCAGCGCCGCACTCTGCGCCGCAACGCGGCCCTCAAGCGCCGCGCCACCTCGCCTTGGGCCACCGAAGAACAATACAGCCTTTTCCGCCGCTATCTCGAAAGCCGCCACGCCACCGGCGGCATGGCCGATATGGATACGTTCGAATTTGCCGCCATGGTCGAGGAGACCCCGATCCGCACCCGCGTTGTGGAATACACCGAGGCCGAAACCGGCGCGCTGACCGCCGTCTGCCTCACCGATATTCTCGATGATGGCGTGAGCATGGTCTATTCCTTCTACGACCCCGAGCGCAGCAGCGAATCGCTGGGCACCTATGTGATCCTTGATCACGTCGCCATCGCGCGCGAAAACGGGCTTCCCTATGTCTACTTGGGCTATTGGGTGCCCGGCAGCCCCAAAATGGGGTACAAGGCCGCCTTCTCGGGTCTCGAAGTCTATGTCGGCAACCGCTGGCAGAAAATGCGTGATCCCGAGGAATTCCGCGCGCAGGCGCATCCTCTCGTCAACGATCCGATTTCCGAACAGGTCGCCAATATCTCATTGCCTGATGGCCGCCCGCTGCGCGCCCGGTCTGTCTAGGGAAAAAACCAAAAGCGGGCCTGTGCCGTCCAGCACCTTTGGCCCGGTCAATAGCCCCTCAAACCACCCTTAGCCCGCCGGACAGCCGCGAATATCAACCGCATCGCCGCTGCTCAGGATCGTGAGCCGCAGCCCGCTGCGGTCAAGCATGAAGCCGCGCCCCTCCGCATGGAAAATCTCGGCTTCAGCGCGCAAACGGTTGCCCTGTCGCACGCTCTTGGATTGTGCGACCCAAAGCGCAGGATTGGCAGTCTCGACCACCATCATCTCCTGCGCGCCCATCGCCGCCACATCGACCTCTGCCACCAGATGCACGCCACCGCCCTCTATGGGCGACACCTTGCAGACCACCCGCCCCACACCGGCCTCTGCCTGCGTATAGGGCCGCGCGGCCAAGGCAGCGGCAATCTGCGGATCAGGCCGCCGCGCATCGCTATCCAAGCCCTGCGCCACCGTCAAAGACACCGGCACGCAGATATCACTGCACACGCCGATCTCCATATCCACACTCAAGGTGATCGGCTGTCCGGCACGTTCCGGCGTCAAACGCAGCGGCAACACCAACACATGCTCATACCCGATGGTTCGCATTCCATTGGTCACGGTCTGTTTGGGTGTCGGCCATTCAATCTCGACCCGCGCCAGATTGCGCGACCCGCGCCAATCGAACCGCGGCGGAATCCCCGCCTCACCGGGCGCGCGCCAATAGGTTTTCCATCCCTCGGCCAGGTCGAATTTCAGCGCAGCCACATGGCTGCCATCGGCCGTTTGCCAGCCGTTCACGATGCTGACCGCGACCATATCCTCCTGCGCCCGCGCCCCCGAATGGGGCACCAGAACCGAAAGAACCGTCAGAAAAACGATGCGCCAAACCTGTATCATGCCGCTGACATGGGCCATTCCGCGCCGATTGCCAACTCACAATCCGGCGAGAATTCTTGCCAAAGGATGAAGAGATGGCTTGCACCCCCGGCCCGCTCGCCCCATTTTCATGAGTAACAAGCACAGGGACAGCCCGTGACCCGAACCAGTCAAGATATGGATCTGACAGGCAAATTGCTCATCGCCATGCCCGGCATGGGCGATCCGCGCTTTGCGCATTCGGTCGTGCTGCTCTGCGCCCATTCGCCCGATGGGGCCATGGGGCTGATCATCAACAAACCAACCAGCGATCTTCGCCTGCGCGACTTGCTTGAACAACTCTCGATTGCACCAACCGGCCAAACCCGCAATCTGCCAGTGCATTTCGGCGGCCCGGTCGAACACGGGCGCGGATTTGTTCTGCATGATCGGGGGTATCAATCCACTCTCACATCGCTTGAGGTGAATGAGGATTTCGCAATGACCGCCACGCTCGACATTCTCGAGGATCTGGCCCGTGGCACCGGCCCGGATCGCGCCCTGCTGGCACTTGGCTATGCCGGTTGGGGGCCGGGTCAACTCGAATCAGAACTTGCGGAAAACGGCTGGCTCACCTGTGACGCTGATATGGAACTGGTGTTCGACACCCCAAATCCCGCCAAATGGGAGGCCGCGCTAACCCGCCTTGGCATCTCACCCCTGATGCTCTCATCGGATGCTGGCCGCGCCTGACCTTTGGGCTTTGCCACTGCCCAAGCGCCCCCGCGCAGCTCTCTCAAAACCAAGGGCGGATCAACCGGCCCCTGACACCGCAGGCCCGGCCCGCATGGTTTTTTCAGGTCTGAGACCCAAACGGTTTGAAAGCCCACAGAACCACACTACCTACGGTCCCGGCACGGGATTTCCTTTACCCCGCCACATTTCAGGGCTACCCAATGGGTCCGCCCCCGATACAGGAGCACCACCCGTGACCTCAGACACCCTCAGCGTAGACCGCGACGCCTTCTTGGCCGCCATGCGGCAGGTCGCGGCCACTGTGACGGTTGTCACCACCGACGGGGTCTCAGGCCGCGCCGGGGCCACGGTCAGCGCCTTTTCCTCGCTCTCCGCTGATCCGCCCTCGGTGCTCATCTGCCTGCGCACCGACAGCCGCATCGCGCGCGCGGTGATAGAAAATGGCGCCTTCTGCGTCAATGTCCTGCCCGAGGATGCCGTCGAGGTGGCGCGCGCCTTTGCCGGTTCTTCGCCGGAAAACCCCGCCGCGCGCTTTGACGGGCTCACGGTCACCCCCCGCCCCGAAGGCCCGGTGCTGCCGCGTGCAACCGCCTTTTCCTGCCTGCTCACAGACCGGATCACCCATGGCAGCCACGCCATCTGCATCGGCACCGTCACAGCCCTCACCAATGCTGGGCAAAAACCGCTGACCTATCTCAGTGGCGATTACCACATCGTACGCCCGCACGGGCACTGAACACCCCCTGCGTCTTCTTGGTCAAAATACTCAATTCCACCGCTGGCCAAACAGCGGCCCCCCTGCCATATCTGCGCCCACCCCGGAACAGGAGCCGCCCATGACCCGCATCATCACCGCCCTCAGCGATATTTCCGACAAATATGACGCGCTCTTTGTCGATCTCTGGGGCTGTGTGCATGACGGCGTGCGCGCCCTGCCCAATGCGGTCGCAGCACTTCAGGCCTACCGCGCGGGCGGCGGCACCGTGGTGCTTGTCACAAACTCGCCCCGCGCGCGGGGCGGCGTGGAAAAACAACTCGACGGCTTTGGCGTGCCCCGCGACGCTTGGGATAGCATCGCCACCTCCGGCGACAGCGCGCGCGCCGCCATGTTTCAGGGCGTGGTGGGCGAAAAGGTCTGGTTCATCGGCCAGCCGTTCGATGACCGCTTCTTTGACCCACTCCACCTGATCGAAAACCCCGTGCCCATCGCCCGTGTGCCTCTGGAAGAGGCCGAAGGCATCGTCTGCATCGGCCCCTTTGATCCTTTGGCCGATCCCGCCGACCTGCGCCCGCAGTTTCTTTATGCCAAGCAAAAGGGGCTCAAACTCCTCTGCGCCAATCCCGATATCGTGGTCGATCGCGGCGAGGTGCGGGAATGGTGCGCAGGCGCTCTTGCCCGCCTCTATACTGACATGGGGGGGACAAGCCTCTATTTCGGCAAACCGCATCCCCCCATCTACGACCTTGCCCGCCGCAGGCTCTTGGCGCTTGGCCGCGATGTCGAAAACGGCCGCATTCTGGCCATCGGCGACGGGGTGCATACCGATATCGACGGGGCCATGGGCGAGGATATCGATTCCCTCTTTATTTCCGGCGGCTTGGCCGCGACTGAGACTAAAACGTCGCACCAGCCCGATGAGGCCGCGCTAACCACTTATCTTTCCAAGGAAAACTCCGCACCCACCTATACGATCGGATTTTTGCGCTAAGAGAAAGCGCTTGATTTTTCTGCATCCGCAAAGTAATAAAATTCCAACATGGGCCAAAATACAGCCCAATAATTGCGCACCAAACCTACTGGAGGGGCGAATGTTGGACAATATGCCACGCGGCACGATCTGTATCGAAGACATCGAGATGGGCATGACCCGCCATCTGCGCAAAGTCGTAACCGACCGCGATATCGAACTCTTCGCTGAGGTCTCGACCGACCGCAATCCGGTGCATCTCGATGACGATTATGCGCAAGACACCATCTTTGAGGGGCGCATCGCCCATGGCATGCTCACCGCCGGCCTCATCTCTGCGGTGATTGGCGAGCAATTGCCGGGGCATGGCACCGTCTACATGGGGCAGACCCTGAAATTCCTCGCCCCCGTGCGTCCCGGCGACATGGTCCATGCAGAGGTCGAGGTGATCGGCATCGACCACGGCAAGCGCCGCGTGCAACTCGACTGCCGTTGTCTGGTGAATGGCAAAAAGGTGTTGATCGGCGAAGCCACGGTTCTGGCCCCCTCGCGCAAGTTCGACTGACAGCTCTTGCGCGCACTGCGGCCTGACCGCATTCTGCGCCCATGAACGCAGCACCCAACTGGGGCGTGGTCGCCACGATCAAGGCCCCCACCCGCGACATCCTCACGTTTGCCGCCCATCATCTCGATCTGGGCGCTCACCGGGTTCATATCTATCTCGACGCCCCCGACCCGCAGGCCGAAGCCGCCCTGCGCGCCCATCCAAAATGCCGTGTCATCCTTTGTGACGACGACTATTGGAACCGCCGGTCACGCAAGGGACGCCCCGACAAACACCAGCCGCGCCAAAGCCTCAATGCCACCCACTGCCTCAACAAACGTCCACAGGTCGATTGGCTGGCACATATCGACGTGGATGAGTTTCTCTGGTCCGAAACCCCCATCGCCGACCGTCTCGCGCGCGTCGCCCCGGACCGCCTAAGCGCCCGTGTTCGCCCCATCGAGGCATTGGACCCCGGACCTTACAAAATCGAGGCCGAACCTTACAGAGCTTACAAATCCTGCGCCCTCTCACAGGCAGACCGCCGCGCCCAGACCAACGCCATTTATCCCACCTACGGTCCCTATCTCAACGGCGGTTTCCTCAGCCACGTTGCAGGCAAGGTCTTTGTGCGGACCGGGCAACCAGATATCAGCCTGCGCATACATAATGCATTTATAAACAAAGAGATGGACAACAAAGCTGAGGAGTTACATGAACTTCGCCTCTGTCACCATCATGCCGCCACCTGGGATCACTGGCTCGCCGCCTACCGCTACCGCCTCAGCCTGGGTTCCTACCGTGCAGAATTAAAGCCAGCCCCCCACTCCGACGGCTATGCCTTTAATATGCATGAATTTTTTCACATGCTTGAGGAAGACGGAGGGGAACCCGCCCTGCGCCGCTTCTTCTCCGAGGTCTGCACCGCCACCCCAGAGTTGCAAAAACGCCTTGCGTCTTTCGGCCACCTTCATCACATCAATCTCGACCTTGACGCAAAGCGCGCCCGCCACTTTCCGGATCATAGCTAAGTGTTTCCAATAAATGCATAATCCCTCTCCGTACCCCTTGGATTGTTGCGCGGATTATGCGGTGCATTGACGCTGGTGACGTTCTCAGGTAAGTGCGGCGCAGCGGGGCATCCATGTGGAGAACCACAGGCCCATGAGGGGCCCGAACCCGCATCAGTCGTACGGGCCATGATTGCGTCCGTAAACCACGGATACACATGACAAAATTTTCCGATCTGAACCTGAATCCCAAGGTGTTAAAGGCCATCGAAGAGGCCGGTTACGAAACGCCCACACCCATTCAGGCCGAAGCCATCCCTCACGCGCTCGTCGGCCGCGACGTTCTCGGCATCGCCCAAACCGGCACCGGCAAAACCGCCAGCTTCACCTTGCCCATGCTCTCGCTTTTGTCACGTGGACGCGCCCGCGCCCGCATGCCACGCAGCTTGGTCCTGTGCCCCACGCGCGAACTCGCAGCCCAAGTGGCCGAGAATTTTGATACATATTCCAAACACTTAAAGCTTACAAAGGCGCTGCTCATCGGCGGCGTCAGCTTCAAGGAACAGGACAAGCTGATCGACAAGGGCGTTGATGTTCTCATCGCAACGCCAGGTCGTCTTCTCGACCATTTCGAACGCGGCAAGCTCTTGCTGACCGGTGTTCAGATCATGGTCGTGGACGAGGCTGACCGCATGCTCGACATGGGCTTTATCCCTGATATTGAACGAATTTTCAGCCTTACCCCCTTCACCCGTCAGACGCTTTTCTTCTCTGCCACCATGGCACCCGAGATTGAGCGCATCACCAATACCTTCCTGTCGAACCCCGCTCGGGTCGAGGTTGCCCGTCAGGCCACCGCCTCCGAGACGATCGAGCAAGGCGTGGTGATGTTCAAACCGTCCCGCCGTGAGAATGCCGATAGCGAAAAACGCAAGTTGCTGCGCGCACTGATCGACCGCGAAGGTGCTGCCTGTAGCAATGCCATCATCTTTTGCAATCGCAAGATTGATGTAGATGTGGTCGCTAAGTCTCTGATAAAATACGGATATGATGCGGCGCCCATTCACGGTGACTTGGACCAAAGCCAGCGCACGCGCACACTCGACGGCTTTCGCGCAGGCACGCTGCGCTTTCTGATCGCCTCCGACGTGGCCGCCCGTGGCCTTGACGTGCCAGCGGTCAGCCATGTGTTTAACTTTGACGTGCCCAGCCATGCAGAAGATTACGTTCACCGCATTGGGCGCACCGGCCGGGCCGGGCGCAGCGGCAAGGCGCTGATGATCTGCAACCCGCGCGACGAAAAGAACCTCGCCGGGGTTGAAGCCTTGATTCAAAAGGAAATTCCCCGGGTTGAAAGCCCCGTGACCTTCACCCCTCCGACCACAGAAACCGAACCGCCGCAGGGCAGCGAGGAGCGCCCCGCCAAACCGCGCCGCGCACGCAACGTGAGCCGCGGAAAGCCCGAAGAGCGTCCCGCCGCCAGCCACAAGGCCCCGGAAACAGTTTCCGAACAGGCAGTTGAGGCGACCCCACCGCAGGAACGCCCACAGGAACGCCGCCCTGAGCGGACGCCGGAACCCCGGCAGGACCGCAATCGCGACCGCAATGACGATAACGCCCCGCGCCACCGAGAGGGCCGCGGGCGTCAGGATCACGGTGGCGGGCCGCGTGTCATGGGTCTTGGGGATCATCTGCCCAGCTTCATCGCACTCAGCTTTGATGAGAGGCGCACCGGGTAACTTGTTACTTTAGAAGCATTTTATCAAAAATCATTGCGCGCTGAGATGAGATCATCGCGCAATGACAATATCCGCGCACAGGCCACCTAGCCGCGCGCTCTCTCCCAATCGCAGCGTGCCACCATGTGCCCGCGCCACATCTAGCACGATGGACAAGCCCAAGCCGACCCCCATGCCGCGATTCTGGTTTCGCGCAGGTTCCAGCCGGGTGAATGGCTTGATTGCATCGTCCCTGCTGTCAGGCGGAATCCCAGGCCCGTCATCCTCAACCCTGATTCTCAATGATTTTTCGGTCATGACCACCGAAACCTCAGCCCGCGAGCCATAGCGCACCGCGTTGTTGATCAGGTTCTCGACCGCCCGGCGAATATTCTCCGCCCGCAAAGCCACCGTGCCCACGCCCCGTGCCTCCACCAAAGTCACGTCATTCTGTGCACGTTGGGCATCTTCGACAATCTGTGTCACAAGCGCAATCGGATCAACCGGTTCCGGCTCGCCCTCATGCGCCCCGCGCGCAAAGGCCAGAAACCCTTCCAGCAATCGCTCCATATCGCGCACGTCGCGCAGCATGGGGGCCGCCTCTTCATCCTCCAGCATCGCAAGGCTCAATCTCAGCCGGGTCAGCGGCGTTCTCAGGTCATGGCTCACGCCCGAGAGCATCAGCGTGCGCTGCTCGATCTGCCGTTCAAGCCGCGCCCGCATGTCGAGAAAGGCATTGCCCGCAGCCCGCACCTCTAGGGCACCAGAGGCCCGATAGGGCACATGCCGCCCGCGCCCAAAGGCCTCTGCCGCCTCAGCCAGCCGGGTAATCGGCTTGAGCTGTTTGCGCATGTAGACATACGAGACAACGGTCATGAGGATGCCATAGAACGCCAGATTGAGCAGCACTTGATAGGGCCGCCGCGCGGACACCCGGCGCCGGTCAAACACAAGCTCGACCACCCCACCATCCCTATGAAAATAAAGCATAACAAACTGATTATCGGTCAGTGAAACACGCTCGAGATCCTCAAAATAGCCACGCAATTCGCGAATAACCACGCTTCCTGAAAGGTCGAACCAATCATAGTCATCGGCCTCTGGCATCTCGGATGCGGGCACCCGCCGCCGCTCGATTTCCAGCATTTCTGACACCGGGCTGCCTTCGGGCTCATCAAGCACCAAGCGCACCTCGCGCGCCACCGTCTTGACCATCTGCTGCGTGACATCGTCAAACAGCCTCTGGGCAAACACGAGCGACACCACCAAGAGCAGCGTGATCACCGGCAAAAGCAGGATCAACACGGCCCGTGCATAGAGACTTCGCGGAAGATAGGGTTTGAGCCAACGCAACGACATGGCTAAACCTAGCCGCGCGCGCAGCCATAAGGAAGAGCCATGCAAGCCGACCAAGGAAAAAGCCCCCCTGTAGGCATGGCCGAGGATGTCGGACAGGCGATCCGTCGCATTCTTGCGCCCAACCCCTCGCCCATGACGTTTTGGGGGACCAACACCTATCTTGTGGGCACGCGCCGCCTTGCGGTGATTGACCCGGGCCCCGACACCCCTGCCCATCTCGCAGCGATCCTTGCGGCCTTGGGTCCGGGCCAGAGCGTGAGCCATATTCTTGTCACGCATGCGCATCTGGATCATTCCCCTCTTGCCGCGCGCCTCTCGGCTGAAACCGGCGCACCGGTGCTGGCCTATGGCGATGCCACCGCCGGGCGCAGCGCCGTGATGCAGAGCCTCGCCGAAAGCGGGCTTATGGGCGGTGGTGAGGGCGTGGATACGGAGTTTGCCCCCGATCTGGTGCTCTGCGACGGGGAACGGATCATGGGGGACAACTGGCAGATCACCGCGCATTGGACACCGGGGCATTTCGGCAATCACATGAGCTTTGAGATCGCAGACAGCGTGCTGTCCGGCGATCTGGTGATGGGCTGGGCCAGCTCTCTGGTCTCGCCACCAGACGGCGATCTGACAGATTTTCTGCGGTCTTGCGCACGTCTTGGCGCGCTGAAGGCGCGGCGCTTTCTACCCGGCCACGGGGCAGTGATCGAACATCCCAAGGCCCGCGTCGACTGGCTCGTCGCGCATCGCAAGGCGCGCGAGGCGGCAATCCTCGATTCCCTCACGCGGGCACCGCTGACCGCCACCGAGATTACCAGCCGCGTCTATGCCGACACCCCACAAAGCCTCCTCACCGCGGCCCGCCGCAACGTGCTCGCGCATCTCATCGACCTGATGCAGAAATCCCAAGTCGCGCCAGTCGGCGGACTACAGGCAGACGCAAAATTCGCACGCCTCCAAACCACCTGCACCTCGTCCTAAATTTTTGTCACAAAGCCTCTGGACCTCCCCGAATCCGGTTGCTATACGGCCCACGTGTTCCGGCGTAGCTCAGCGGTAGAGCAGTTGACTGTTAATCAATTGGTCGTAGGTTCGATCCCTACCGCCGGAGCCAAAGATTTCAAGGGGTTAGCGGGAAACTGCTAACCCCTTTTCCTTGGGTTAGTCGCTTTTTTGTCGCTTATTTCAGCCTAGCAGCGCCATTCTTGAGGTGTCCTGCGCTGCTTCGCAACGTAGTGCGGCCGGTTCAGCAAATTCATGATGAGAGCCACTGCGGCGGTCTCAAATTGGCCAGCGGCATTCACACGAAACTCGCCTAGTTCTCCACTGTCGCAGTCATCTGCCTTCATCCGCAACGTAGCGCATCTGTCCTTGACGCTTGGTGTGTCGAAGGTTGTATGGATATCGTGAGCGAAGGCGTTGCGTAGCTTGAGTGAGCAATGGAACATGGCAGAGAATGGTATGACTTACGCGGCTTCAGCGTAAACTCGATAAATCGCCAAAATCCGATTTTGTTTTGCAATCAAACTTTTAGGGTTGGAAGCGCTTCGGGCATCTGTCCCAAACACATCATGCGCTGTGTGAGGCGCAGCATAAGCTCGTCCTGGATTTGAGCATGTCGTGGCGCACCAAACAGGTTCGTCGTCTCGTAACGATCCCGCCGCAGATCGAACAATTCGCCTTTGTCTTCACCGTAAAGGCATAGCTTCCAGTCCTCCGTGCGCAGCATTGATCCAGGTCCAAACGCCGTCGGTGGCATTGCCCCTTTGATGACATGGCCGGATATCGGCTCTAGCGGCTGTCGCACAAGCATGCCTGAATCGGCGTAAACGTCACGTCGTCCCACCACCGTGCCCGCCATCGACCGGGCATGCGAGCCTTCTGGCTGCTTGAGACCGCATAGATCGAGAACTGTCGCCATGCCGTCCATCAGCTCGACCAAGCCAGAACACACGCCGCGCGGCACGCGCCCGGTCGGATCCCAAATCACCATCGGCGCCCGGATCAAGCACTCGTAAAACGCTGGAATCTTGTGGGTCACACCAAAATCACCAATGAATTCACCGTGGTCGCTCCAGAAGAGGACGATCGTGTTTTCAAGCAGGTCTAGAGCCTCAAGCTCGTTCAGAATACGCCCAACCTGATCGTCAACATACCGGATCTGCCCGGCGTAGATCGCCATCGCCTGTTTGAGCTCTGCGACCGGCATGTTGATTTCATTGCTGTGAATGCGCCAGTTTGTCAGCCGGGTGATTTCTCCGTCCACTGGCGCCTTGCGATAATTCGGTGAAAGCTCAAACTGATCTGGGTGAAACAAGGACGAGTAGGGTTCAGGGCAGGCAAAAAATGGATGCGGGTCCTGATAATTGAGGGTCAAAAAGAATGGCTGGCTTGTCCGAGCTTGGCGATGGATAAACGCGAGCCCCTCATCTGTGAGACGCTTGGTCAGGTTCCACTTTGACCCGACATCAAGGCTCGTGCTGTCCCATGCATTTATATAGTCTGGGTGGCCACCCATGATCCCTATGCAGATGTCCTCTCCTTCATCATACAGGCTACCAATCACATTTCCTTTGAAGGTGTGGTCCTTGCCCCAAATCCCTCGCACATAGCCCGCATCACCCAGCACGCGCAGGGCATTGGGCTGCGCCTGATCGTAGGTGCCACCATATTGCCGAATGCCGTGTTCGATGGGATATTTCCCAGTTAGAAAACTCGTCCGGCTCGGCCCGCACATAGGGCTTGCCGCAAAGGCGTGGCTGAACCGCGTTCCCATCGCTGCCAGCCGGTCCAAGTGCCGGGTAGCAATGAACGGATGGCCCTGACACGAGGCGTAGTCCCACCGCATTTGATCTGGATTGATGATAACGATATTTGGTTGCATGGGCAGGAACCGCGTAAGGGATCAAAAGGAGTAATCGAAACGATCAATCTCGGGCGCGAATTTTTCGGCCACGAGTTCGATAACATCGTCTCGGACGAAATAGGATCTATAGGTGTCGCGCACAGAAGCATTGAGGCGCGGAAGAGCGACGTCACCAAGCCCAAGCCGTCCGCAAAGTGCCTTGAAATCCATCTCCAGAGTTTCGTATTTCAAGATGACATCGACGTTGTCAAACGGATCGCTCTTCAGACCATCAAGGGTAAGATAGTGCGCATGAGGATGGACCGTATTGCTGATAAAATGCGCGAAATCTTGCTCTGACCACACCACCGTGCCGCGGTGCGGCGAAAAATAATACGAGACGCAGCGGTCCCACGGATTTCGCACGCAGGTAACTTTGATCAGCCGCGCATAGCGCTCCTGGTCCAATTGGCGTCGATAATCCTCCAACGTCGCGTGCTTGTGAATTTGGAATTCAGGGGAACGTATCTCAAATCGATTTATCCCGTCGTGGTGAGGTCCAATCAGGGCGATGCGATCATCACTGTAGGGTAAGAGAGCCTTTTGAATTGAATTGCCGCCCGTCTTTGGCACGTGAATAAAGATAAAATTGAATGAGCTAGAAAGCATCGTGGTGCGGCCCTCCCGATATATGGACCTGATATATCCCTGGGCGTTATCTCGTCTTAGCGGTTTATATGACCGACGGGTTGCCTGCAAACTGATAAACCTTGAAGGGGTCATCTTGGCCGTTTGGGTGGACATGCGACAGCCGCTTACACAAAGTCAGTGACGGGCATAGCCCTTTCTAATAGCGCCTCGTAGACCATGCGAACTTCAGGCTCCATTGACTGCGTCATCCCTTCGTCCTCATCGCTTGTGCGCAGGCTCTGTTCGTAAAAAGGCGCCTCTGTCAGGCCTTCCGTCGAGACACCGAAGGTATCGGCAATATAATCCACCGCCTTGTTATAAACATCGGCAGGCCAGTCAAAACTGACCAGCGGGATGTCATGGGCCGTGATATGCTGCAGCAGTCGAAGGTTATATTTCATCCACAAATCAATGGGGGCGATAACGGGGAGTAGGTTAGGGCCACGGCGCTGAAGTGAGCGAACCACGGCAAAGGGGTCACGAAAGGTGGCGACATAGTGCATATCCGGCACCGCCTCCTGCCAGAATGGCAATGTGAAAACGGTGCGTGGATCCTTGAATCCCCAAATCGGACGGCTGGCAAGGGATGCAATATGTGCATCCCGACGCGCCCGAAGCTCATCGCTCCATCGCATCTCTTCGGGTGGATTGTCCCAAGTGCCGCCATTCAGCTTCAGAAGGTCATTGTTGATTTGCATGATCTCGGGGTTTTCCTTGTTGCCCCGTCGATTGAACTTGGCAAAATTGATCACATCACCAAGAAACAGACCGCGTTCCTCCAGACATCCAGCCAGACAGCTCGTTCCGCTCCGATGCATCCCAAGGATGCAAACAGTCTTTGCCGCGTAGGTATTTGCCATCTAAAGCCGCCCTGCTGTGCCGAAGAACCATCGCTCACGTTGGTCCGATTTGGTATGTAGTTTAATTCGTCAAGCCGGTCGATGTCGTCTCTCTGCTCGTTGACACTAAAATGGTTACCCCGCAACACAGGTTGCAGAACAGGATCATCTGGTCAAATCGCATATGAGTTCGAAAAAGCTGTCCATCGTATGCGAGAAAGAGGCTGGCTCGCGTGCCTCTGCCAGACGGTTTCGAATATCTGAATCCATGGTTACACGTTGAACAATGGCCGCGATGTCCTGGCATGGCTGGTCTTCGGTCATATGTGCGCCAAGCCCAAGTGCCGCAATTCGTCGGGCGTTTTCCAGCTGATCCCCGATAAATCCGGGGGCTACGATCATCGGTACGCCGTTTTGCAAGCAGTGCCAGATCGTGCCGACACCACCCAAAAACAGAAACGACGATAGACCCGGCATCACCGTATTGAATTCAATCCACTGGTGCAATTCGACATCCCTGCCACAACTGACCGAATGGAAATGCGCGTGCAGGTCAGGATGATTGCCTAAAAAAAGGCTTACACCGTTGCCTTCGGGTATGTTTGCGATCAGCGCCTCTGTGAGGCGTAACAGATGTTCTGTGCAACCCTGATTTCCGAAGGACACCCCGATACGGCGGACATTGGGTGCGAGCGCGGGCGAGGTATGGTTGTGGATGCTGATGCTCGCTGGATCGTTCACGTGCGCGTAGAACCGCGTCGGCAGAAACTGCACGTTCAGATACGGTGATCGGAGCCATCCACTGTCCAGCCCGCCCTTCTGCCAGCCAAGCTCGTCCTTCCATCGCTCACCAAGATCATGATACTCCTGCACCGGCTCCGGCCAAGGGTGAATGTTGAGGTGCCCTTGGGCCGGGTCTGGGAAGAAACGCCAATACCCACCCGGCGTTCCCATCGCCGCATAAGGCAGATCAAGCTGAGCGACAGCAAGTCCAGCTCCTACAAGCAGGCGGTCGATAAAGACCATGTCAGGCCGATGCTGCGCAATGCGCTCCACAACGCGCCGCAAACTTGCGACCCTACCGTCATGTCCTGCTGGGTTTTTCGCTATGTCGTCGATATGCGGCATGGGCATCAGGCGCAGCCGGTTGAGATCGCCCGCTTGCTCCACGTCGCAGCCATGTCCGCGTAACCGCGCGACTTGATCCCCATATGTGATCCACACGCTGCTGTGCCCTGCGGCCTCAAACTTCTGGCTAAGGCGCAAGAACCCCAGACCGCCAAAATCCATGTGCCCATAGGCGCTTGACACAAGAAACAGGACTTTGATGCCGCTACTCCCAAAGCTTCTTCAAGGCTGCACAAACTAAGCGTTCAGCCTAGACCGCGATTGCGTCGAATATCGCGAATGCAACCATCCGTATCAAGGTCTTTGCTCACAAATCCTTCGACCATAGAGTGATTTAAACTATCCCCATGTTACTCTCGCAACTCGCAGAAGGCGTCAGGTGGCTTTTCGCTGAGCTGAACACTACGGACCTAGAGAAACCGATCCATTTTGAGGGCATCAAGCGGGGCATTTGCGGGGCATCCTGATATGATATCCGCCAAAACTTCGCCGGTTTTGGGGGCCATCATCAGCCCATAATGGCTGTGGCCGAAAGCCGCAAAGAGACCACCCTGCCCCGGCACCGCGCCCAATGCGGGCAAGCTGTCGGGAAATGAAGGTCTGCGGCCCATCCAGAAGGACCCTTGCGCAGTGCTTAGATCAGGGCACATCGCCTTGGCTTGACGTGTCAGAATAGCTTGTTTCCGGGGATCAGGTGGCGCGTCAATGGCCGCAAACTCTGCGGTACCAGCCAAACGCAATCCGCCAAGCATGGAACTGGCGACGGCCTTGCCATCGACATCCATCACCGAGTGATTGAGAGTGACACCGGGGGCCGCAAACTCCACATGATACCCGCGCTCGGCCACCAGAGGCAGGGTGATCCCAAGGGCCCGCAGCAAGTCTGCTGACCAAACCCCCGCAGCCAGAACAACGCGCGGCGCTGTGAAATTTTGGCCTTTGGCGAAAATCGTCCAACTGCCATTTTGATGCGACAGACGGATCACTTCAGCCTGAACCACCTCGATCCCAAGCCCCCGCGCCTTCGCGGTCAGGACCTGACCAAGCTGACCGGGTGCGCGGGCACGCGCCTGACCTTTGATCACCACCGCGGCCCTGAAGTCAGACGAAAGTCCGGGCTCCAGCGTCTGCAACTCCCTTGGACCTATCAGAGCCAGATCCCCGCCCTTTTCCACACGGATGCGGTAATCAAGGTTCTTCAGACTGGCTTTGTCCGCAGTGCGGAAAGCGTGGATGTAATAGCTCTCAGCAAGCAAATCCTCATGGCCAGTTCCGGCAAGAAGACGGCGATACAGGTCCACGGATGGACCGCACAGATACTCCATACAATCGGACGCGGCACGTGCCTTTTCCTCTGTTGCGTGTCGTAAGAAGCGCAGCCCCCAAGGGATCATACGCGGCCAAAAGCGGGGACGCACCGAAAGTGGGCTATCTCGGTCCAATAGCAATCCAGGCAAGGTCTTCCATATCCCTGGCATGGATTGCGGGATAATGGACCACGGAGAGATAACACCGGCATTCCCGAAAGAGGTTTCTTGTCCGGGTATGCCTCTGTCAATCAGGCGTACCGAGAAACCACGCTCACAAAGGGAAATCGCCGTGCAAATCCCGACAATACCGGCACCGATGATGGTTACATGACCGTCCATACCTCAGACCGCCGCAGGTGTTGAACGCCGTTTGAAAAGCTGGCTCAAAATGGCCGGAGCAGCAATCAACGCGGCAATCAAATCGGCCTGCAGCGAGGGCGCAATGAACACTATGCCCGACACTGCCAGCAATACTCTCATGAAGGCACCCATCGGGGCCTTCCAGTATCCAACAACCGCCATTGAAAGCGCCAGAACCCCCAAAATGCAGCTCGTGGCGGTATAGGTGAACTCCCATAAATCAAATCCCGTTGAGGAAACGATAAGCAGGACAGGCGCGTACACAAAGGCCATTGGCGCGACGACTTTGCCCAAGCCCAAGGTAAAGGCTGACACACCTGTCCGGAAAGGATTGGAGTTGGCGATGGCCGCCGCCGCATAGGCCGAAGTACAAACGGGGGGCGTAATTTCCGATACGACACCATAGTAGAGCACAAACATATGGCTGGCGATCGGAGGCACGCCAAGCTGTGCCAGAGCAGGCTGAGCCACCGACGCAAGCATGATGTAAAGCGCTGTCGTCGGAACGCCTGCCCCCATCAAGATGCAAGAAATCGCGATGAACACCAGTGACAGGAACAATTGCAGATCTGGGGTTGAGATCATTTCCCAACCGCCAAAGGTGAACATATCATTCAAGCTCATGGCCATCGAACCCGCGCCTTGGGTCACCATAAAGCCCATGCGAAACCCAATACCCGTGGTATTGATGACACCGACGACAATGCCCACAGCCGCCGAGGCCGCCCCGACAGCCAGGGCATATTTTACACCCACTTCTAGCGACTCTGCCATTTGAGGCAGCCGAATACGCGCTTGCGGGTTCAAGGTGGCAACAACCGCACCGATCACAAGCAGCAGGGCCATTTGCCCCTCAAATCCTTGGCCCATCCATTTCCACAAAACAAAGGCAATGAAGGCCGCAGGATAGATCAAAGTGGTCGGTTCACGTAACCGCGCCATGCCCGCGATCACTGCCAGAGAGATGCCGCAAAACGCAGACATGTAAGGCGTGTAGCCAGAGAAAAGCACAACCAGCAGGCCGATCAAGGGAATGATATTCGCCCAGCCTTCTCGCCATACGGCCGCGAATTGGGGCAGGCTGTCCTTTGCCATGCCCTTCAAGCCAAGTTTCAAGGCCATTAGGTGCACCACAGCGAACACACCGACGTAATGCAATACCGCCGGGACAATCGCTGCAATCACGATTGTGGTGTAGGGTAGCTGTAGAAACTCTGCCATGATGAAGGCTGCGGCCCCCATGATCGGCGGCGTAATCTGACCACCCGCCGAGGCAGCGGCCTCAACGCCACCTGCAAAATGTCCGGGGTAGCCCAGCCGTTTCATATTCGGAATGGTAAGGGCCCCCGTAGACACTGTGTTCGCAACGGAAGAGCCGGAAATTGTCCCGAAAAATGCCGAGGATACAACCGACACCTTTGCCGGACCACCGACATAGCGCCCGGCAAGAATGGTTGCGTTGTCTATGAATAATTGCCCCAAACCGGTGCGCTGCGCGATGACGCCAAACAGGACAAAGTGAAATACAATCGTTGATACGACCCAAAGGGTGACACCGAAAATACCCTCTTGTGGGAAATACATCGACGAGACGAAAGTTTTGAAGTTCACGCCGGGATGCTGCAACAAACCGGGAAAATAGGTCCCGAAAAGCGCGTAGGAAATGAATACGCAGATGATGAGCGGCAAAACCCAACCTAGGGTCCGCCGTGCAATATCCAAAACCAACAGGATTATAATGACACCAAAAAATACGTCATACCCGTTGGGATTACCCATTCGGAAGGTTTGTTCCTCGATGCCAAGCGCCGGAATGCCGCGCCACGCCAGGCCCACATACAGCGATGACGCCACGCCCAATGCCATGAAGACCAGATCATAAAGGGGAATATTCCCCAGCCGAAGGCGACTGACCTTCATTGCAAAGGCGCTGTCACTCTTAAAAATTGGAAAGAGCGCGTAGGTGAGAATGAATAATCCCGAAAGATGCCAGCCCATGTGCCAATGATCGGCCGGAAGACCAAACCCCGCAGTCACAAAGTGATAAAGCGCAAAGACCAGTGCCACCGCGCGCAAGACCATGCCAACGTTCGGGCCTACTGCGCGCGTCGCAGCGCCTTCGTCATACTTCCGTTCTATCTCGGCCAACTGCTCTGGGGTCAGCTTGGCCAGTTCTTCGGCGCTCAGGTCATTGCTGCTGTTGGTCACGGGCCTGCCTTGTCATTCATGAAAAGAGGTTGCGATGCCCGCTGGGGGCATCGCTTGGAATGTTTCCTAGAATGAAGACGGCTTATTTGAGCAGCCCTGCTTCGCGATAAAAGCGCTCTGCTCCGGGATGCAGCGGCACCCCAAGGCTATCCACCCCGTTCAACGCCGTTTCCGGCCGGATCAGCTTGCCTTTCGCATGCCCATTGTCGAGCAAGTTGCGGGTATTGTCATTCCAGAGCGCCTTGGTGATCCCGTAAACAAGATCGTCCGAAAGATCCGAGGAGACAACAAGATATGCCGAAACCGCAGGGGTCATCGTATCGTTATCAATACCCTCATATACGCCACCGGGAATCTTTGAGGGAATGTAGGCAGGCACCACATCGTTGATTTTCTGCATTTCTTCGTCGCTGAAGGAATACAGCGTCATGCCCTTGGTCGATGCAAGCTGAACCATCGCCGCCACAGGCCAACCCGCCGCATAAAAGAAGGCGTCCAATTGCCCATCCGCCAGACGTTCAGCAGATTGCGAATTGTTCAACTCGGCCTCTTCCATGTTGTCGCGGTTCACACCCCATTCTTCGAGCATTTTCAGAACAGCCACTTGGGTGCCAGACCCCGCCTGCGCAATGCCAACCCTTTTGCCTGCCAGATCACCCAATCCGTCCAAGGTTGCCCCGGCGGGCATCACAAGATGCAGGTCTTCTGGAAAGAGGTTGGCGACAAGTCGCAGCTTGTCATGCTTTTTGCCCTCAAATGTGCCAACACCAAGGTACATCTCACGCGTCACGTCGGCAGCAGCAAGGCCGGCTTCCAATTCGCCGTTCTGCACAGCCGCGTTGTTAAAAACTGATGCGGTTGTAGATTGCGCAATCGCAATCAGTCCGGGAACGCCGCACTGTCCCCCCTCTTCGCAGGGTCGAGATCCGGGAGGAGAGGAAATCCCGTTGGCGATCGTTCCGCCAATCGGGAAGTAAGTTCCGCCTGCACCGCCGGTTCCAATTCGAAAAAAAGTTGGGCTTTGGGCCATTGCCGTGCCGGCCATCAAGGCCGTTGCCAAAGCTGCCACTGCCATTTTCTTCATCAATGCCATTCTAAACTCCCCGTTTTTATTGGCTTTACCTCCGCGATGCGAAGGTTTGTCGTGGTCGCGAGCTTAATGGTAGCGTTGATAAAGACAAATTTGTTATAACTCTAAAAAACAAGGAAAAACTTATATAGTGAAGCTCCAGCAACTCTCTGTTTTTCGTGAAGTCATGGCTACCGGCTCCGTCTCGCAGGCGGCGAGGCGTTTGGGGCGCACGCAGCCTGCGATCAGCCTTTCCTTGCGAGAACTCGAAGCGTCGCTCGGTATCACTCTTTTTGAACGTGAGGGGCGCCGCCTTATCCCGGTGCCAGAGGCCTATTACCTGTTGGCAGAGGCGGATGAAGTGCTTGACCGACTGTCTACAGTGTCTCGCACCATGAAAAGCCTCGGGGATGCCGCGAGCGGCAATCTGAAGGTTGCCGCGATGCCCGGACCATCCAGTTATCTTTTCCCCGGATATATCAGTCGGGTTCTCGGCGATTTCAGGGATATCAAGCTGACATTGACGATGCGAAGTTCGCAACAGATCCTCGAGTTGGTGGCCACCCAAAGCATTGATTTCGGCTTTGCGGATCTGGATTTTCAGCTTGAAAAGCGCAAAGGTCTTTTGACGGCAGAAACCTTTTCTGCACGCTGCTTCTGCGCCTTGCCTCAGGCGCATCCCTTGGCTCAAAAAGCAGCGCTATCTTGGGAAGATTTGCATGATCAACCGATGGGCGGCTTGCACAGCGCGCATTGGCTTCAAAAACGTATTCACATGGCATTTCAGGGGCATGGCGCACGGTACAATCAAATCATCGAAAGCCAATTTTTCATCCCGCTTTTGCAATTTGTGTCCCAAGGGCAATGCTGCGCCATCGTCGATCCGATGACCGTGGCCAGCGAACAGCAATCAAGGCTGAACGGGGATGCGTTGGTATTTCGTCCGCTCGCGCAAGACCTTCGATATGATTGCGCCATTTTTGTCCCCAGATTGCGCCCGATGTCGCAGTTGGCAAGACGGGTAAAAGACGGATGGAAGGCCGAGGTCCTACGCCTCATGACGGTGCTTGGCGCAGATCCGATGACGGATATTTACTCTAATGAGTGAACACGAGGTCGATGCCGCGGTGCACCTCCTCGAGTCGTCCGAGGATGCCTTTGCGACTGCGGATATCAGCCTAGACCAAAGCGAGTGATCTGGTTCCAGAAAGAACCGAGATGAGCTTATCTCCACATCCGTTTGTTAACCGGCACAAGGCGCGCTTTTCCGCAGACAGAATGTGTTGGGCCCCCCGCAGATGGCGAGGGACCCTGCCCCATGTCCGGCTCAGCCGAAGATGAAGTCACCACCATCCAGCGTTGTCGCCTCTACATCGACCAGTATGATCGTGTGGTCCAGATAGCTGACCTGTGTGGCACCAGAACCGTCAAAGGTTGTCGCAGCAATGCTCAGACCCTCAAAGCCGCCGATCACTCCACGCAGATCCAGCAGATCACCCGCAGTGTCGAAATCCGAGATCACATCAACCTCTCCGGCATTGAAGCTGTTGAAGACAAAGACATCCGCCCCGTCCCCGCCTTGCATCTGATCGTCGCCGTTGCCGCCATTGATGGTATCGTTACCCTCACCCCCGAGAAGCGTGTCGCGACCATTGCCGCCAGCAACAAAGTCATCACCGACACCGCCATCCACCATGTCGTTGCCGAAACCGCCACCCATTTGATCGTTACCGGCGCCACCGCTCATGACGTCCATTCCGGTGCCGCCTCCCATCAGGTCGTCGCCATCGCCGCCGCTCAGCGTATCCGCTCCTTGGCTACCGCCCATACTGTCGTTCCCGGCCCCGCCCGTCAGAACATCGTCACCGCCGCCACCATTGACGAGATCATTCCCGTCGCCGCCATCTGCGGTGTCGTCACCAAGGCCTGCGCCAATGACATCGTCGCCCGCATCGCCGGACAGCTGGTCATTTCCAAGCCCCCCACCGATCCGATCATCCCCGTCGCCGCCCATGGCCACGTCATCACCATTCCCTGAGGAAATGATGTCATCGCCGCCATTGCCAGAGAGAACATCATTGCCGTCACCTCCAACGATGCTGTCCGCGCCGCCGCCGCCGCCAATGTCATCGTTCCCTGCCTCACCAGCTAGGAAATCATTGCCACCCGCACCACGCAGAATATCGTCACCTTCACCGCCAAAGGCCATATCTCCCATGACGCCGGTCGAAATATTGCTCAGACCCTCATCGCCATCCGACCAGCTTCCGGTGTGAATCTCGTCATTGCCCGCGCCGCCAAAGATCGTATCTGATCCGTCGGCACTTGCATCAAACACGCCCCCTGTGGCGGTCGAAACGCGGCTATCATCATCGCCGGTGATGATGTCATCCCCCGCGCCACCTTCGATCAGGTCATCACCCGCACCGCCAGCATAGCCATTGTCGTATTCCGACAGGGGAAGCGCCCCCGAAGCCCCAAAGCTGGCGGCATTGAACGGGTCGTCATCGTCGCCCGGCCCAGCCCTCAGCGTGTCATTGCCCGTGCCGCCATCAAGCACATCTGCACCTGCATTGCCGAACAGCACATCATCGCCCGCGCCGCCTGTGATGCTATCTGCACCGCCGCCACCACCGACATCGTCATTGCCAGCATCGCCGTTGAGGATATCGTCGCCACCCGCACCGCGCAGGATGTCATCGCCGTCCCCACCGTGGGCCACATCTCCTAGGACGCCAGTCGAGATATTGCTCAGACCATCATCGCCATCCGACCAGCTTCCGGTGTGAATCTCGTCATTGCCCGCGCCGCCAAAGATCGTATCCGATCCGTCGGCACCTGCATCAAACACGCCCCCTGTGGCGGTCGAAACGCGGCTATCGTCATCGCCGGTGATGATGTCATCCCCCGCGCCACCTTCGATCAAGTCATCACCCGCACCGCCGGCATAGCCGTTGTCGTATTCTGTGCGCGGCAATGCACCCGAGGCCCCAGTATCAGCGCCATTCGGGATATTGGCATCGCTGCCTGCCATGATCACGTCATCCCCTTGGCCGCCGTCAATGTCGTCACTGCCGCCGTTGCCTGTCAGGGTGTCCTTGCCGCCAAGTCCGATGAGCACGTCATCGCCTGCCCCGCCGTTGATGACATCGTCGCCTTCCGTGCCTGTCACGGTCTCGCCAGCATCGCCCAAGGCGAGGGTGACACCGCCCATGGCCCGCTGATCGTCAAGAAGCGACAACGCTTGTTCTAGCGTGATCTCCTCGATCTCACCCGCCGCCGCAGGCAGAATAGGAACAAAACCATCCTGAAGGCCATTTACCTCGCCCGGTGTCCCTGCCCCTATGCCATTCGGCACCGACACCCCATGCAGGACGATTTCCCGCAAGGTGAGTGGAAGAATATCCGCGCCCACGTAATCATTCATTGTGACAGGGCTAAAGAAATTTGCCGCATCGTTCAGGTCAAAGGCCCGAATATATGTGAAAGAACCATCCGCATTGGTCATGGGAGCAGCGCCGTCTTCGGTCAGAGTCAAGAGCACGTCGCCATATTGGCTTACCCCTTCCAGCACTTCCACCAATCCATCCCGGTCAGTATCACTGTTGATATCCGGGGTTTGTGAGTTTGCAGGATTTCCCTCCAGATCAAAAAGACCGTGAATATGCTGCGGAACAGGTTGGTTCGGCTCCATGCCCTCTACGGTGATGGAGACGTTCAGATATTGTTCGCCGGTGGCTTCAGGCGCGCCAATCGCAAGGATCGCTGTTCCACTGACACCCGAGCCGTTGAGAGCAATGAAATCTACCGTATAGGTAGACTCAGCGCCCCGCAGAAAGGTTTCAAAAGAGGAATAGTTCGTCGCTAGATGTGCCATGGTTTGACCTCCCGTTTGCATGCATCACAGAGCAGTCACGGGACACCGCCGCCCAAAGTTTCAGACACGGCAGAAAAAACTTAAGGTCGCGTGCTTTCAAAGATGGATCAGGCTACCTTGGCGAAACCGGATCGCGCCCGCGTTTGGAAAAGAAGCCAACCATAACAAGTATAGAGACGACCAATCATTATTGACCTTACGAGTGCCGCTTGTTTGCCACCACCGCAGCAAACAGGGGCCCATCCCCGGCCCTCACACCCATCACTTGCTGTAAAAAATTGCTGTTGCGCATATCAAGGGGCGGCTTGCAGTTTTTGATCATTCCGACAGTCGCGCGGCAAACAAGTGGAAGATGGTCCAAGATTTCCGCGACCACGCAAATTGAACAACCCTTTGTTGTCAGTTGCCTGCGCGTTCCACCAATGCGACAGGCGCAAGCATGATCGCTGTGGCCTCTTGGGCCAGCAGCATTGTCCCCGGAAGAAGCCCCGCCCGCCCAGAGGGATCTGTCTCAAGGTTACGTCGCACGGCTTCGGTTTGTTTGAGAAAGCTGATAACTGAGGGCGATGTCAGCGCAGCAAGATGGTTCGAAGCAGCGTCTTGGGCGGACGACAGGTTGATGACTGTCACATTCAACCCGGCCACCTCCTCAACGCCCATTATATTTCCAAGACGTCTGGGCACGCCCGTCAACCGTGCGGACAGTCGCAAGGCGGGATCGTTTTGCGAGGTGAAAATGACAAACGGATCAGGCAAGTCACCGATGGCCTCTGCCTGAGCGCGAAACACCGACGGGGCAATGTCTGGCGAGAGCAGGACCACCGCAGATATCCGCGACAGCATTGTCTGGTCTTTGCGGATCGCCATTTGGCGCAGCACCTCCATCGTCAACTGGGCCCCCATCGAATGCGCGACAAGGACAATGTCGCGCGCGCCCGCACGCCCAAGATCCTCGAGCATCTGTTCAAGCCCGTCCCGCGCAATGAGAACTGCATCCCGATCTGCGGCATAGCCCAGAGGCGCCCCCCGCGACGGCCAAGCATAGTGAACGGTCAACGCGTCGATATCAAAGTCGCGGATCATCTGCGCAGTTCGAAATACCCCGTCCCCCAAGGTATTGTTGAACCCATGAATTGTGACCACCACTTCCTTGTCGGTGATCCGGTCCGAGGCCAAGGCGCGCGCGACCTCCTCGCGGAATGCAGCCCGACCAGAGAAAGAGGCCACCTCGCGCGTCAAAAAATGCCTGTCAGGGTCCGGGTGCATACCCGGTAGCATCACAATCCCGGGCCTGCGCGTTTTTGGAACGCTGACGTCCACCCTTGCATAGGTCAGAGGCCCCGCAAACTTTGACGACCACACCCCTGCCGCCTCTTGCGCGCGGGTGGTGCCGACATAGACCGGAACGATGGTCTCTCCCGTCAGAGCGGCGGCATCGGGAACCATATCCGCACGCGGCGCGCATCCGGCAAGCCAGATCAAGACCACCCCGAAGCAAAGCCAGCGGTCCATCCTATGGGCCTGAAAGATGGTAATGGCTGTGCGTGTGGGCATAAGGGCACTCTTCTTCCGACGACACCCAAAGGCCCTGACGGAACACACCTTTGGCTGAGGATTGACTTCGCAAGCTTCAGCCAGAAGGGTTATAGCAGGACCGGGGCCACCGATAGCGGCGTCCTGCTCAAAACGAGCATGTCCTCAGGGGCGATGACAGAACCGAAGCGATTTTTTAGACCTTTGCAGCGTGGGAGCCGACAAAGCCGATGTCAGGAAAAGCGTTCACCATGGGCACATCGCCCGAACCCAAAGGCACAATCGGGGCGGCCACGGCAAAATCCAGACGCGCAACCGAGATACGTGATGTTTTCGCCGAGAATTACCTCGACTACCAGTATCGCTTTGTCGAGTTTTTCGTCGAACATCTCGAAGACGTTAGCCGCGCGTTTCGTGGGGACCTACAGCAGATGCTTATTCTGGCCATCATCGGTCAGGTCACGCTCAGGGCGGTCCGCGATGCGGGTATTCGCGACCAAGACCCGTCCCTGTCAAACCTCGAGCGGCCGGGCATCAGCGCGTCGCGCATCGCGGATGTGACAGCCATTCCCCGCCAGACCGTGCGCCGCAAACTTGAACTTCTGCGGCAAAAGGGATGGATCACGCAGTTGCCAAACAATAGTTGGACAATGTGCCATCGGGACGGGATATCCGGGGCAAGGGTAGATCTGAATGAGATGGATCAGCGCGCGATTGACCGGATCGCGCGCCTCTTCACCGACCTTGAGGCGCTGGTGAATACGTGCCGCTGAGGGGCACATTCCTGATGACCAGATGTTGAGGGAATAGAGCCGCGATGCGCCCAGGGTGACTGGCCATTTCGAGCGCCTCATCGCTTGCTCTAGATTCAAAGGGCACATAGCATTTCTGGCACGGTCCCAAACGCGAGCGCCTGCAATGCCACCCAGAGCCTCTTATTCCGCCACGCGCGCATTCCGCGATGGGCCTTGCCGGTGCAAGGCTTGCGCCCTTTCCACTTTGGCCCCGTGACGGAGCCCCGACAATGAGCCTCCGCCTGATGGTTTTCTTGGCCGCTTTTTCGTTGACGACCTGCGACGACGACGAAGGCCCAGCAGACCCCAAGCCGCCACGCGCTGTCCGCACAATGATCGTCGCCCAAGGGGGCGAGGACGCGTATCGCACCCTACCCGGCGTGCTGACCGCAGCCGAGACGATGCGCCTTGCCTTTCCCGTGGCAGGTAGGTTGATCGACGTGCCGCTGCGCGCGGGCGATCGGATGACCCAAGGAGAGGCGGTCGCCCGCCTTGATCCCGCCGACATCGAGCGGGAAATCACGGCTGCTGAGGCAAAACTTGCGGCAGCGCTTGCGCGCCTTGATGCCACGGACGCCGAATTTCAGCGACAGCGCACGCTCTTTGAGCGCGGCCTTGTCGCACGCGCCGGGTTTGAACGCATCTCGGCGGACCTTTCCGCCGCCTTGGCCGACCGCCGTGTGGCAGAGACAGACCTTGCCGCCGCGCGCGACCGGCTCGACCGCATCACGCTGCGCGCCCCACGCGAGGGCGTGGTGACGGCCCTACTGGCCAATCGGTTCGAGGAGCTTGCAGCGGGCCAGCCTGTCTATGAGGTTGCCGTGACGGCGGCGCTTCAGGCCGAGGTGCTCGCCCCCGAGGCGCTCTTGGCCGTGATTGCGCCGGGAACGCCGGTCGCGGTGCGGCTGCCCGCTTTCCCCGACCAAAGCTTTGCCGCCGAAGTGACAGAAATCGCCGCTGACGCAGAGGCGGGTGTCGCTTACCGCGTCAAGGCGCGACTGGCTGATCCGCCCGAAGGTGCAAAGACCGGGTTTTCGGCGGCCGTCTCATTCACGCTGCCGCGCGCTGCCGGTGCCATCGACATACCCTTGTCCGCACTGATCTTTGCAGACACGCGATCCGAACCGACAGCGGGCGACAGCGCAACCGTCTACGTCTTTGACGAGGCCACCGGCACCGTGCGGGCGCGCCAAGTGCGCATCGACGGGGTGGTCGGCACTGACCTGCTGGTGACAGAGGGGCTATCGCCCGGCGAACACGTCGTGACCGCCGGAGTTGCTCTTTTGAGCGATGGTGAACCCGTGCGCCTCTGGAGCCTGCCGGAATGACAGGCTTGACCCGCGCCGCGCTGGATCGCTGGCGGCTGGTGCTGGCGGTGACGCTGGTGCTGATTGTGACCGGGGTGATGACCTATTTCACCCATCCCAGCCAAGAAGATCCAGAAATCACCATTCGCACCGCGGTGGTGACAGCCCGCTTTCCCGGTATGTCAGCAGAGCGCGTCGAACAGCTTTTGGTCAAACCCATCGAAGAGGCCGCGCGCCAGATTGCCGAGGTCGACACCATCGAGAGTGCCGCACAGACCGGCTTTGCGACCGTCAAGGTCGAGCTGCGATCTGAGGTGACGCTGGTCAAGCCGGTCTGGACCACGCTGCGCAACCGGATGGATGAGCTCGCCCCCTCTTTGCCCGAGGGGACGGTGGGCCCACTGGTCAATGATGACTATGGGCGCGTGGCCGTGACCACGCTCGCGCTGCATGGTGCGGATTTCTCTGCGTCTGAATTGCGCGCAACGGCCCGCTGGCTGCGTGATCGTCTGGCGACAGTGCCCCTGATTGGGCGCATTGACCTTTACGGCGTGCAGGACGAGCGGATCTGGATCGAGTTCGACCGCGCCCGTCTCGATCAGGCCGGACTAACGGTTGAGCGAATGCTCGATGCTGTAGCAGATCAGAACCTCATCCTCTCGGCGGGCGCGCTTCAGACCGAGGCAGGGTTTCGCTATGCGCTGAGCACGGACGGGGCCTTTGAGGATTGGCGCGCCATTGGTGACGTGCCAGTGCCTCTGCCTTCAGGCGGCACCACAGTCTTGCGCGACCTTGCGCAGATTTCGCGCGGCTATATCGAGCCGGTGCGCAATCCGGTGTTCTTCAACGGCAATCCGGCAGTGACGCTTGGGGTGTCGATGGTGGAAGGTGGCGCAATCCAAACCTTCGGTGCGGGCCTCGAGGCCGCGCTCACAGACCTGCGCAGCGCCCTGCCCCTTGGCCTTTCCCTTGATCTTGTGACCCATCAGCCGCCCATTGTGGCCGCCTCTGTTGCCGATGCAACTGAGAACCTGTTCCAAACCATCGCTACTGTGATGGCGGTGGTGATCCTCTTTTTGGGGATGCGCGCCGGGCTGATCGTCGGGGCAATTGTGCCGCTCAGTATCGTGCTGGCGCTGGTGGGCATGGCGCTCTGGGGTATTCCGCTGCACCGCATTTCGATTGCGGCGGTGATCATCGCGCTCGGCCTTTTGGTGGATAACGGCGTGGTCATGGCCGAGGATATAAAGCGGCGCATCGACGGCGGCACCACACCGCGCGACGCCGCGCTCGAGGCCAGCCGCACGCTTGCGATTCCGCTTTTGACCTCGTCATTGACCACGATCCTTGCCTTTCTTCCCTTGATGCTGGCCAGCGACGCGACGGGCGAATTCCTGCGCGCCCTGGCACAAGTGCTGGCACTGACATTGATGGCAAGCTGGCTTTTGTCGGTGACAGTCACGCCCCTTTTATGCGTGCGCTTTTTGCGATCCACGCAGGGCCCAACAGAAACGGCGCCGGGTCGCGGTACGCGGCTTTATCAGGCGGCGCTGCGCCGGGCCTTGGGGGCGCGGGCACTTGTGCTTCTTGCCACGCTTTTCGCCTTTGCCGTGGCGCTTGCGGCGCTAGGCCGTGTGCCCACCGGCCTTTTGCCCCCCTCGGAACGGGCACAATTCGTGCTGAGCCTTGAATTGCCCGCTGGCATCTCCGAAGACGAAACCGCGCGTGTCGCGCGCCGCCTCGCAGGCTTTCTTGGCGACACCACCGCCAACCCCGAAATCGTTGGCAATGTGGTCTATGTGGGGGCTGGCGGACCGCGCTTCTTTCTCGCGCTCTCCCCCCTAGACCCTGCGCCACATATTGCCTTTGCCGTTGTGAACATTGCTGATGCCACGTCCGTGTCTGTCGTGCGTGAACGTGTCGAGAACTGGATGGCCGCCAATCTACCCGAAGCGCGCGGCTGGACAGAGCTGCTATTCCTTGGAAAAACACCGCCCGGAACGGTCGAAATACGCCTTATCGGCGGCGATGCCGACGCCTTGTTCTCGACGGGTCGGGTGGTCGAGGGGGTCTTTCGCGACATAGACGGCACGCGGCAGATCCGTGGTGACTGGGCCAATCCCGTTCTGCAACTGACGGTCCTGATCGACGAGGCGCGTGCCCGGCGCGCGGGCGTCGCACCATCGGCCGTTGCCCGCACCCTTGCGGCGCGTTTTGACGGGGCGCATGTGACGGATTACCGCGAAGGCGACCGTGTAATTCCAGTGTTGATCCGCGCCGAACAAGAGGCGCGCAACAGTCTGGATGCGCTCGCCGATGTGACGGTGTTGTCAGGGGATGGCGTGGCGGTGCCCCTCATGCAGATCGCCGACTACGGCGGAGAGTTGCAGCCTTGGGTGATCCGACGTGTGCAACAAGAGCGCGCCCTGACCATCTCGGCCCTGCGCCCCGGCCTATCCGCCGCAGAGTTGCTCGCCGAGGTCGCGCCAAGGCTTGAGGCGCTGGACCTGCCACAGGGCATCCGCTGGGAGCCCGATGGCGAAGTCGTCGCAAAGGCGGACGCCAATGCCGCGCTTTTTGCGACACTGCCACAGTGCCTGCTGGGCATCGTTTTATTGTTGATCTGGCAGTTCGACAGCTTCCGCCGCCCGGCGATCATCTTTGCCACGATTCCGCTCGTGCTGGTGGGCGTGGCCCCCGGCATGTTGCTGATGAAGGGAACCTTGGATTTCAATGCGCTTCTTGGCGTGCTGTCACTCGCGGGGATCATCATCAATAACGGCATTGTCCTGATCGAGCGCATAGATGCCGAGCGGGCCCACAATGATGACCTTGGGCAAGCATTGGTCACGGCCTGTGCAGCGCGCCTGCGCCCTATCGTGATGACAACGCTCACCACCATCCTCGGACTGCTGCCGCTGCATCTCTTTGGTGGGGAACTATGGCGCGGCATGACCATCGTGATGATGTTCGGTCTGGGCGTGGGCACGCTCTTGACCCTTTTCGTCGTGCCTTGCCTCTATGCTACTATCTTTGCTGACCAGCGACGCAGTCGTCACCGACCTGCGGTGCCATAGACCCGCTGGACCGCAACAAAGATCATTGCCGTCGTCCAGCCAACGATAATCGTGCCATTGGTCGCCGCAAAGGCACCAAGCAATCGCCAATCCGGCCCCAGAACCACATCGCCATAGCCAAGCGTGGTGAATGTGACGGTTGTGAAATAAAGCGCCTCTTCGACACCGCCAAGAGCGCCCAATCCGATCAGCAACATGGCCCAGAACCAGCACTGCGCGCAGATGGACAGAAAGAACCACATCACAACAGAGATCACGGCCAAGGCCTTGGTCACGGCTCTCTTTGGCATACGCGACGCCCTGCGCCCGAACCGCGCTGCCACCACCATAAACCCTGCATGAATGGCGACAGTGACCGAAATCGCCAACATTCCAATCGCAAGTTGGGGCAAGATCATGCTTGGGTCCAGATATTATGGCAGTCGCAGGCTCTCCCCCGCCGTGTCACAGGTTAGGGAGCACACGTTGCTTATGCGGCCCGCATCATAGGGCGGTCAATGCCCTTCTGGTCACAAGGTCTTAGCGCGCCAAAGCTGCCTTGAGCATGACGCGGCTGGCGTCCCACCCTTTGTGATGTCAGGCGCGGGCGTCCTCTAGAATCATCTGTGCTGCCTTTTCGGCGATCATCACGGTCGGCGAATTTGTATTGCCAGAGGTGATGGTGGGCATGATCGACGCGTCGGCGATGCGCAGGCGCCTGAGCTGTTTCAGCCGCAGGCGTGGATCGACCACCGCCGCCTCATCCGCCCCCATCCGGCAGGTGCCGACCGGGTGAAAGATCGTGGTGCCGATCTCACCTGCGGCGCGGATTAGGTCATCGCGGCTCTGATACGTGGGGCCAGGCCGATATTCCTCGGGGTGATACTGCGCGAAGGCGGGTTGCGCGACAATCCTGCGCGTCAATTGGATGGCGCGGGTCGCGACATCGCGGTCTGCCTCTGCAGACAGGTAATTTGGGCGAATGGAGGGGGGAGCACGAAAATCAGGGCCGGTCACATGCACGCTGCCTCGGCTCTCGGGGCGCAGGTTGCAGACGCTGGCCGTCATCGCGGGAAAGGGGTGTACCGGATCGCCGAACTTATCAAGGCTGACGGGCTGCACATGGTATTGCAGGTCCGGCGTTTCTTTTTCCGGGCCTGATCGGGTAAAGATACCCAATTGGCTGGGAGCCATCGACATTGGCCCCGAGCGGGACAGAAGATACTCCAACCCGATCCCCAGCTTGCCGCGCAGGCTGCTGGCCTTTTCGTTCAAGGTCGGCACACCGTGAACCTTGTAGACAAGACGCAATTGCAGATGGTCCTGCAGATTACCCCCCACCTGCGGCACCTCGACCACGGGCGCGATACCTGCGTTCTGCAGCACCGCGCCATCACCGATGCCCGACAGCTCCAACAGGGCCGGAGAGCCGATAGCGCCCGCGCATAGCACGGTTTCGCGGGCGGCGTGGGCGGTGATGCTGCGGCCCTCGTGGTGATAGACCACGCCCTTGACCTCGCCCTCTGCTATGATCAGCCGTTCAGCCTGTGCGCCGGTTAAAATATGCAGGTTCTTGCGCGCCTTGGCCGGGCGTAGAAAGGCCTTGGACGTGTTCCAGCGAATGCCAGCCCGTTGATTGACCTCGAAATAGCCGCCGCCCTCATTATCGCCGGAATTGAAATCGTCGGTACGCGGGATGCCCGCCTGTTCGGCCGCCTCAAGGAAACTATCCAGCACCTGCCACCGCACGCGGGTCTTTTCCACGCGCCATTCGCCCCCTGCCCCGTGCAAATCGCTGTCACCTGCGTGATGATCCTCGGCGCAGCGAAAAAGCGGCAGCACATCGTCCCATCCCCAGCCGGTGCAGCCCATCTGCGCCCATTGGTCATAGTCGCGCGCCTGACCGCGCATGTAGATCATGCCGTTGATCGAAGAGCAGCCCCCCAACACTTTGCCGCGCGGATAAAGCAGCGAGCGGCCATTCAACCCCGGCTCTGGCTGAGTGCGAAACCGCCAGTCGGTGCGGGGATTGTCGATACAATAGAGGTATCCGACCGGGATATGAATCCAGTGGTAATTGTCGCTCCCTCCTGCCTCGAGCAAGAGCACACGGGTTGCCGGGTCTGCCGATAGCCGGTTGGCAAGCACGCAGCCCGCACTGCCCGCCCCGATCACGATGTAATCATATTGATCCATACGCCTACTCCATTCCCTGCCGCATGACGACACGAGTCACCGAACCGGACGTGACCGGTCGTTCTTAGATCAGAAATAGGCCGGGCTATTCAACGCAGCCCGGCCAATGGGTCAGTTTTCAGGATTGAATCCCAGACGCCGCCCCAGACGCGAGGCGTAGAATTCACCCACAAGACCCCGGCGGAACAGCAGCACGCAGACCATGAACACGACGCCCGTGATGATCGTCACCGGAAAGTCAGAGGTGGCGAGATAGTTCTGCAAGGTGACAACAATGCCCGCGCCAAAGATCGGCCCGATCAGCGTGCCGATGCCGCCCAGCAAGGTCATCAGGATGACCTCGCCCGACATTTGCCATGTGACATCGGTCAGCGTGGCGAATTGAAACACCAGCGCCTTGATCCCACCCGCAAGGCCGGTCAATGCCGCTGACATCACAAAGGCCGCCAGTTTGTAACGCGCCACCGAATAGCCAAGCGAGGTTGCGCGGCTCTCATTCTCGCGGATGGACTTGAGGATCATGCCAAACGGTGAATTGACGATCCGCCAGATGATCAACATGCCCAAGAGGAACACACCCAACACAAAGTAATACATGTTGGTGGCCTCTGAGAGGTCGATGAAGCCAAACAGCACTCCGCGTGGTACGGATTGGATACCGTCCTCACCCTTGGTAAAGCCCGCCTGCAAGCAGAAGAAAAAGAACATTTGACTGAGGGCAAGCGTGATCATCGCGAAATAGATACCCTGACGACGAATGGCGATGGCACCCATAATCAGCCCAAGAACCGCAGCCCCCACAACGCCCAAAAGGATGCCAAACTCCGGCGACCAGCCCCATTCCTTGACCGCATGGGCGGTGAAATACGCAGCCCCGCCGAAAAACGCGGAATGCCCAAAGCTGAGCAGCCCAGTGTAGCCCAAGAGCAGGTTGAAGGCAGCTGCGAAGAGAGCGAAACACAGGAGTTTCATCACGAAGATTGGGTAGAGATAAAACGGAGCCACCAGCAGAAAGGCCAAGGCAATCAAAAGCAGCACGATCCGCACCGTCCCTGCATTGGGCAAGGTGGCAATGGTTTCGCTTGCAACGGGTTCAGATTTGCCTGCCATGTCACGCATCCTTTCCGAACAGACCTGCGGGACGCAGGATGAGGACAATCGCCATGATGACGAAAACCACGATGTTTGAAGCCTCGGGGTAAAAGACCTTGGTCAAGCCCTCAGCGATGCCCAGCATATAGCCCGTCACAATTGCGCCCAGGATGGACCCCATACCGCCCACAACCACGACCGCAAAGACGATGATGATGATGTTGGATCCCATCAGCGGGCTGACCTGATAGATCGGTGCCGCCAGAACCCCGGCAAAAGCTGCAAGGCTCGCGCCCAGACCATAGGTAAAGGTCAGCAAGAGCGGCACATTGACCCCAAAGCTCTGAACAAGCGTCGGATTCTCTGTCGCGGCCCTCAGGTAAGAGCCGAGTTTCGTCTTTTCGATCAAAAGCCAGACAGCGATACAGACGATCAGCGAGGCGACAACGACCCAGCCACGATAGATCGGCAGGAACATGAAGCCGAGGTTCACGCCGCCCGAAAGGGCCGCCGGGGTTGCATAGGGCTGGCCCGCCGCCCCATAGAAATAGCGGAACGTACCTTCGATCGTCAGGGCAAGGCCAAACGTAAAGAGCAGGCCATAAAGGTGATCCAGCTTGTAGAGGCGCGACAGCATCGTGCGCTCGACCAGAGCCCCCAACAGGCCCACGATCACAGGGGCAAGGATCAGCGCCGACCAATAACCCAGACCAAGCCAGAGCGACAGCAGATAGGCCGCAAAGGCACCCAGCATATATTGCGCCCCATGGGCAAAGTTGATCACCCGCAAGAGACCAAAGATCACCGCAAGGCCCAGGCTGAGCAGCGCGTAGAACGAGCCATTGATGAGCCCAACCAGAAGCTGCCCAAAGAGGGCGGCTGTGGGCACTCCGAATATCGTTATCATCTCACACTCCCAGAGCTTGGTTCAGGTCTTCACGGCGCGCCTCAAGGTCGCCCACCGGGAATTCCATCGCCATCTGTCCGTGATCCATCAGGTAAAAGCGGTCCGCGACCCGGCTGGCAAAGCGAAAATTCTGCTCGACCAGTACAACCGTCATACCCCGGCTCTTGAGTTCGGTCAGCACCTCGCCAATGGCGTCGATGATGACCGGGGCAAGGCCCTCTGTCGGCTCGTCCAAAAGCAGACAGCGCGCGCCCGTGCGCAGAATCCGGGCCATCGCCAACATCTGCTGTTCGCCACCCGAGAGTTTCGTGCCGGGGCTGTTGCGCCGCTCTTTGAGATTGGGGAAGAGGCGAAAGATCTCCTCGACCGACATGCCACCTTCGGCCACCTTTGGCGGTAGCATAAGGTTTTCCTCGACGTTCAGCGTCGCGAATATCCCGCGTTCTTCGGGGACAAATCCCAATCCGGTATGCGCTGTGCGATGCAGGGGCATGGTCATCAGATCCTGTCCGGCAAACCGCATTTGGCCCGTGCGCTTGCGCAGGATACCCATGATGGTGCGCAGCGTCGTGGTCTTGCCCATGCCATTGCGGCCGAGAATACAGATGGTCTCGCCTTCGTTCACATGCAGGTTGACGCCATGCAGAATATGGCTTTCGCCATACCACGCATGCAGGTCCGTGACCTTCAAAAGCGGTTCGCTCATGCCTCGCTCCCCATATACGCGCTGCGCACGACCGGGTCTTTCGAGACGCTATCGTAATCGCCCTCAGCGATGATTTCGCCCCGTTGCAGCACGGTGACATGGTGGCAAATGTCGGCCACAACCGACAGGTTATGTTCAACCATCAGCACGGCGCGGTGCTGCGCGACATCGCGTATGATATTCGCCACAAGCTTCACATCCTCGCGCCCCATCCCCGCCATCGGCTCGTCCAGCAACAGGACTTCGGGGTCGAGGGCCAGCGTGGTTGCAATTTCCAGCACACGTTTGCGGCCATAAGACAGATCAGACGCGCGGGTATCGCGGTATTCGCGTAGCCCCAGATCATCAATCAAAACATCCGCCCGCGCATTCAGACGGTCCAGCGCCGACATCGGCAGCCAGAATTGGGTTGCCAGATTGTTGGGCCGTTGCAGCGCAACGCGCACGTTTTCCAGCACCGTCAGATGCGGAAACACGGCGGAAATCTGAAAAGACCGGACAAGGCCCATCCGGGCGACACGGTCAGGCTTCATCTTTGTTATATCCGCCCCAAGCAAGGTGATCTTGCCCCGGGTGGGTTGCAGGAACTTGGTCAGCAGGTTGAACACCGTCGTCTTGCCCGCGCCATTCGGGCCGATCAGCGCGTGGATGCGCGCGTGCTGCACGTCAAGATCGACGTTGTTCACAGCGGTGAAACCCGAGAAGTCCTTACCAAGACCGCGGGCGGAAAGTACCACCCGCGGTTGGTCCTGCTTGCTCACAGGATGTGCGGTCATCAGCCTGCGATGCCTTACTGCGTCACGAGCGGGCAACCGCTCTCGGCAGGTTTGATATAGGCCACATCGCCGGGGATCGTGGAGAGGACGTTATAGTAATCCCACGGCTCGGTGATCTGATCGGGCGCTTTGACTTCCATCAGGTAGACGTCCTTGATCATGCGACCGTTCGCAGCGACAACACCGTTCTCAGCGAAAAGGTCCTGCACGGGCAGTTCTTTCAGCTTGGCGGCGACCGCTTCGGTCTCGTCCGTGCCGGCAGCTTCAATCGCCTTGAGATACGATGTCACGGCCGAATAGGTCGCGGCATGGATCATGTTGGGCATCGCCTGCGTGCGCTCAAGGAAACGCTTGCCGAATTCGCGCGAAGCGTCGGTGCGGTTCCAGTAGAAGCTCTCGGTCAGGGTCAGACCCTGTGCAGCCTCTGCACCCAGACCATTCACCTCGGACAGCGTGAACAACAGCGCCGCGAGACGCTGCCCCCCTTGCACGATCCCGAATTCAGCAGCTTGCTTGATGGCGTTCTGCGTATCGGCCCCGGCATTCGCCAGACCGATCACCTTGGCACCAGAAGCCTGCGCCTGAAGCAGGAAGGACGAGAAATCTGTAGAGGCCAGCGGGTGGCGGACTGCGCCGACAACTTCACCGCCGTTCGCCTTTACGAAATTGCCGGTGTTCTCTTCCAGCGAATAGCCAAAGGCATAGTCAGCAGTCAGGAAATACCAGGTATCCCCACCCTGTTCGACCAGTGCGCCGCCGGTCCCCACAGCCAGAGCGTGGGTGTCATAAGCCCAATGAAAGCCGTAAGGCGAACACTGAGCGCCGGTCAGTTCGGTGGTGGCAGCACCGGTTGTGATGGTGATTTTGTTGGCCTCTTTCGAGAGCGCCTGAACAGCAAGAGCGACCGAAGAGGTGGTCAGCTCCATGATGCTGTCGACCTGCTCGGTGTCATACCACTGACGCGCGATGTTCGACGCGATATCGGCCTTGTTCTGGTGGTCGGCGGTGGTCACTTCGACCGGCGCGCCCAAAACGGTGCCACCAAAATCCTCAACCGCCATCAGGGCGGCTTCATAGGAATAGCGACCGCCAAAGTTCGCATAGACGCCGGACTGATCGTTCAGGATGCCGATCTTGACCTTGTCGTCGCTGACCTGTGCCAGTGCAGGCGCGGCCAAAAGGCCAATGGCCGCCACGGATGTAAGCAGTTTACGCATGAGTATCCTCCCAAACCAACCTTCGGCTGCAACTCCCGTTCAACGGGCGCCCAAAGGTTGTGTCATCATTTCAATTCTAGTCCCCGACCGCCTCCCCAGACGCATCGGTGCCCTAGTGATACAGGTTTTAAAGTTTGACACAACAGTTCACTTTTATCTAATTTCATACACTATCTGTACGAAAATGAACAGGCTGGCGATATGGCGCATCTGACATGGGATGATCTGCAATTCTTTTTGGCAGTTGCGCGCGAAGGTCAGCTCTCGCGCGCAGCGCGGCAATTGCAAACCAGCCATGTGACCGTTTCCCGCCGGATAGACCGGCTAGAGGCGGGTCTTGACCTGCGCCTCTTTGAACGAAATCCACGCGGTTATGAACTGACCAGCAATGGGCGGCGGCTGGTTGAAACCGCCGAGCGCATGGAGGAAGAAGCAGAGCGTCTTTTGCTGGATCTTACGGGAGACATCAGCGCGCAGCGGGGCCTGCTGCGTGTGGCCATGCCCGAAGGCTTCGCCAGCTTCTTCAGCGAAAGCCTGCTGCCGGTGTTCATGGACAAATTTCCCAACATCGCGCTAGAGCTGATCACACTTCCGCAGGTCATGTCCCTGTCGCGCCGCGAGGCTGATCTGTCGGTCACACTGGATCCGACAAAGGCGTCACCCTACCATTCCGAAAAGATCGTGGACTACGCGCTCAGGGTCTATGGCACCCGCCAGTATTTGGGCGACCACATCCCGATCACCACGCCCGATCATCTGCTCAACCATCCCTTTGCCGGATATATCGAGGATATGATCTTTGCCCGAGGTCTCGATTATCTGGGGGATGTCCACCCCAAGATCAGGCCAGTGTTCAAAAGCTCTTCGATCTTCAATCAACTGGCGGCCGTGCGGGCGGGTCTCTGCCTCTGCGTGCTGCCCTGCTATATCGCGCGGCATTATGACGATCTGGTGCCGGTCCTGCCGTCAGAGATCACGATCCTGCGCAGCTATTGGCTGACCTGTCACCGGGATGTGCGCGCCATGCTGCGCGAGCGTGCTGTGATGGAGTTCATCAAGACGCATATGCAAATCCATCGCGATCATCTTTTGCCTTGGCCGGTAGTTTAACCGGGATTAGCCCAGCGAAACAATCAGATGCCCTCGGAGGCGCATAGCGTCGCGTGATCTGCCCGTAACCAATTCGTCACGCCACGCGCGAGGTCGGGCCTTGCATCAAGCGCAAAGAACTTGCTTGCGCATGTCTGGGCCAAGCTGCTTTTAAGCGCTCAGATAAAGGTGAAATCATCCACGGTAAGCTGCGCGGCGGTGATCCCCTCGACGAGAATGGTATTGCCATTCACCGTCATCTGCGCGCCCGCGGCTGTATTGACGATATTCATCGCCACCACGAACCCGGCAAGCCCATTGCCGCCGTTGTTGATATTCTCGACGCCAGTATCAGGATCAAAGCGGCGGATCAGGAAGCTGTCGATCTCATCTTCGAAATCCGTGATGACATCCGCCTCGCCGTCGAAAAAGGACGAAAAGACGAACTGATCTGCGCCGGTTCCGCCAGTGATCACGTCATTGCCAGCACCTGCATTGATCGTGTCATTGCCCGCGCCGCCGTCGACGGTGTCGTTGCGCCCGCCGCCGGCAAGGAAGTCGTTGCCGTCACCGCCAAGGATGCTGTCGTCGCCCTCGCCACCGCCAACGCGGTCATCCCCCGCACCGGCATCAATCGTGTCGCGCCCGGTGCCGCCGCCGATATCATCCGCGCCGTTGCCTGCCTCAATCAGGTCGTTGCCGAAACTGCCCGACATGCTGTCATTGCCATCGCCGCCGGACAGGGTGTCATTTCCTGCGCCACCAGCCACCACGTCATTGCCAGTGCCACCGGACACGGAGTCGTCTCCGAACCCGGCCCCGATGATGTCATCGCCTTCACCGCCGCGAAGCGTATCATTGCCCAGCCCACCGCCCATACTGTCATCACCGGGGCCGCCGCTTACGTCGTCGTCACCATCCGCACCGGCGAGCGTGTCATTGCCCTCACCCCCCGACAGAGTGTCGTTTCCATCTTCGCCAAAGACGCCGTCATTTCCGCCAAGTCCATTGATCGAGTCGTTGCCGCCCTGTGCGCTCAACGTATCGTCACCAGAGCTGCCGATGATCGTATCGTCACCCACTGTTCCCGTCTCTAGCCGTCCGGCAGGCGGTAAGGTTAACACTTGCGCAAGGGTGAGCGTGCCATCCGAAAAGCGGAACTGCTCAATGCCATCGACCGTGTCCCGGCCTTCGGAAGAGACAAGCGACAAAGAGGTGCCCTCTTGAGCTATCCTGACCTCGGTTGAGGCGATTGTGAACACCGCCAGATCAAAGCCTGCGCCCCCAATAAGGCGGTCATTGCCAAGGCCGCCCTCCAACGTATCATCGCCCTCACCCGCGCTCAGCGTATCATCGCCCTCTCCACCGCTCAGCACGTCGTTCCCGGCTAAACCTGAAAGGCTGTCACGCCCGGCCCCACCCAAGATTTGATCGCCTTCGGATGTGCCCGAAACGGTGTCGTTCCCATCCCCGCCGATCACGCGTTCAAACCCCGCAAAACCGCCCGATGTGGCAACCGCAACGTCCACCAAGGCGATCTGAAACGCCGCAAAGCTGCTGTCTTGCAGCGTGGGCAAGACCCTGCTCAGGTCATCGGCGCTATTGGCTTGGCTCGGGTTGGCCTCGAACACGTCCAAAGGCGTCAGGGCGACACCACCAAAGATACGGGCCTCGGTGCCATCGCTCTCGGCGATGCCATCGCCATTCGGGTCTAGGTCTGCCCAACGTGGGGCGCGGTCAATTAGCGTGCCGCTATAGATACCGGTGGCAAGGTTCAGGTTGATCGCGCCGGATGATGTGCCAAAGTCCAGCGTGTCAAAGCCAGAACCCCCATCAAGGGTCTTGCTGCCAAGTCCGACGACGACCGTATCATCCCCTGCCCCTGCAACGACGGTATCATCCCCTGCACCCGTGATGAGAATATCGTCACCACCTCCGCCCTCAAAGCTGTCATGGCCCGCACCGCCCGACAGCATGTTGTTCAGCGCATTGCCGATCAGACGGTCATCCGCGCCGGTGCCGATCACATTCTCTATGGAAATCAAAACATCAGTGCCAAAGGCACCTGTTGCGCTGCCGGTTTCCAGATTGACCGTCACAGCCCCGAAACTATCCGCAATAATCGCGCCGTCCAGACCGCCGGGACGGGCCCATGTGTAAGACGCGGTGTCATTGCCTGCGCCCCCGTCAAGACGGTCATTCCCTGGACCGCCATGCAACAAATCCTCGTCAGCGCCACCTTCGAGCGTGTCATTGCCCGCACCGCCATAAAGCTTGTCCCGGCCCTCTGCGCCGCGCAACGTGTCATTGCCGCCACGCCCGAGGATCTGCTCGGATCGGCTGCTGCCGTCTATCAGGTCGTTGAACTCTGTCGCGATGACCACCTCGAAGTTTTCCAAGGTCATATCGACCTGTTCCGAGTTGTTGACCACCAGACCATTGAACGAAACAACCGTGCCCGCTGCAAGGTTGGCGACGATCCGCGAGTTGAAATTCACATCGAAGGCAATCGTGTCATAGCCCGTGCCACCGTCAGCAGTGCCGCGAAACCGCTCGATCCGGACCACATCGTTATCCGCGCCCATGATCGCCGCATTGTCCCTACCGGCGTCGTCAAACACGGCAAAGTCATCCCCCGCGCCACCCCGGAAAATACCGCCACCACCAGTGTTGAAATTGCCAATGTCATTGCCAAGCCCGGCATGCACATCGGCAAAGCCATTTTGCCCGTCGAACCGATCGTTCCCGTCTTGCAAAAAGAAGAACGCCGTCGCACTGCCCCCCGGGGCATAGATGGCGTGGTCGTCGAAATTACCGAGCGAGATTTCCTCAACCTCTCTGGGGCGCAGGGAAAAGAAAACATCCCCTGCATTGCGCAGGTCTTCGCCTTGAACGGTGGTTTTATGCGCCCGTAGGGTAAGGGAAATCGCGCTTTCCACGCGGTAAAACCAACGCGCATCACCAACACCATCAAGTTGCAAGCGGTCAAAGCCACTGCCCCCCTTGACCTGAAGTGCCGTCGATCCGCCCTCAACCTCTTCGATCAGGATGAGGTCATCGCCTTCTCCGCCGTCGATGTTTTCCGTGCCCCCTGTGTGGATCACGTCATCGCCGCCCGCACCATGCAACAGACGGGCGGTCGGCGCACCAAAGAGAGTATCCGCAAGATCCGACCCCATGAACCCTTCGACACCGTCAGTCGTATCCGTGGTGACCAGATTTCCCGCCAGATCAAACCGGCTGATGCGACCGCTGCCCGCATCAATCCGCACCGGGCCGCTGACCTCAATCCCATCCATGTAGCTGAGAAGTTGTTGAAGGATCGACGGATCATCAGTCTGATCATTGATATCGAAACGGATCGTATTCGACGAGCTGGTGTAGGACACCACGTCAAAGCCGTCGCCGCCTATATAGTGATCGCTGATCCCAGCCTGTGCCGCGCTGCCCGAAATCATCACATCGGTATTGCCTGCGCCAGCATTGATCACATCCGCACCGCGCCCGCCGATGATGTAATCATCCTCGCCGCCAGCGTCGATCGTGTCATTGCCGTCCAGACCCGTGATCACGTCGATCCCATCGCCTGTGTAGATCACGTTTGCCCCATCGGTGCCGCGGATCTTGTGATCCTGATCCGGAGAGGCAATGACATTTTCCACCGAACTCAGCGTGTCCCGCCCCTGCCCAAACGAAGTCCCCGCAATAAGATCGACCGTCAGTCTGGAATTGGCCCCTCTGAGCACCTGAAACGTATCTGTGCCCGTGCCGCCATTGGCTTGGTCGTCGCCACGCCCCGGCACCAGCACATCGTCGCCCGAACCGCCGTTGAGCTGATCGTTCAGGGTCGAGCCAAAGATCCGATCATTGCCACCAAGGCCATTCGCCACATGAAATCCGTTTACCGGGGTTCCCGTTGAATTGAGAAACAGAAGATCATCCTCGGCAAACCCATTTCGGTCACCATTCAGGACCGAACCACCGATGAGCGCATTATTAAGGTCGGCCCCGCTAAAGGAGATATCCGTAAACACCACGTGGTCGCCATCCTGAAGGGCGACAAGAACGTCGATGCCGGTGTTGACCGCAGTTTGCGGCGCAAGATGGCTTACGATGATATCGCCGGTATCGGGATCGCGGGCCAATTCATACTCGGTGAAACTTGCCCCGAAATAGAACAGATCGTTGCCCGCGCCCCCCTCAAGCAGGTCATAGCCAGCCCCGGCGATAAGCACGTCATTGCCGCCGCCGCCCAAGATCGTATCGCTTCCGTCAAGGCCATCAAGGATGTCATCGCCGCTGTCTCCGGCGAGCAGGTTCGCAACATCATTGCCCCAGCCGGTTGGCCCCTGATCGGCATTCCCCACGACGCCACCAAAAAAGGCATCCTCCACCGTGTCCAACAAGGGGATCGTGCCCAGCCCGTCAACGATGTATTCCAACAGGAAATCCTGAAGGGGCTGGATCAGCTGTTCGAAGGCATCCAACAGGTTGATCGAGGGAATAAGCGCATCAATCGCCGCTTCGGTGGCTTCGAGGATGCTGTCGAGGTTCAGGGTTTCGATGACGAAATCAATGATCGGATTGACGATCAGCCCAACCAGAAAATCGACCGCGTTCAACAGCGGTTGAATGGGGGCGAGAAGGGTCTCGGCGGCGCTGAGAGGGGCCTTGAGGAAATCAAACACCTTTCCGATTTCTTCAAGATCGACAAGCTCGCCAAGAATGCTTTCAAAATCAATGTCCACCAAGACAGCAAGAAACGCGTCCACCTCGGCCTTGACGTTGGTGTAGAGGGTCTGGACACCTTGGATCAGGTCGTTCCGCGCGGCCATTTGTGCTTCGACTGCCGCGTTCAATGCCGTAAAATTACCGCTCCAGCCTTCGGAGCCACGGGTGGCCGCGTCAAGCGCGTCTGAAAAGCTTCCCGTCGCGGCAGAGGCGATTTCAAGTTGCCGCACGCGCAGGGTCAGCAAATCTGCCACGATGCTGAACGTGACCGCAGCACCTGTCAGCCCGGTCTCGATCGTCTCGACAAACTGGCCATCCGCTTCGGTCTCTGGGGTGGCCGTATTATCCTTGCCGCTGATTTCGTCGAATTTGTCGTCGATCCTGTCAACGACCGGCTCGATGCGATTCAGCACTGTCTTGAGGGCCGTCACCGGCGTTTTGAGCGGAGAAACGAACCCGGCGACGGTCAAAAGATTGTTCACCGTGAAAAGGGAATCGTCGATATTCTCTGCTGTCTTGTCCGCAGTCTTGTATTTCGTGACGCCGAACTGGGCTGCGGATATCAGCGTGCCAATGCGGAACGTCACATCCTGAAGCGCTTGTAATCTTAGGATTGTCTGATCCGTACGCGCCTTATAGGCGTCAAGTTCCAAGCCCATGAAAACGATCCTTTTGTCTCAGAGCCGAGAGAAATTCATCCCGGCAGAAACTGATATCATTGAAGAAAGGCGCAGATAATAATGACTGAGAATAGCATTTTGCACCCTTTCGGGCAAGCAAACCCCTCAGGGCTGCAGTCTGCTGATCGGAAATGGTCAGGGAGGCCGGTGCGGGGCGCCGTCGGTGCCTTGCCGCTCTGATTGTTGCCTCGAACCGAATTCATGTGACTTCCTTGCGACTAAATGTCTTGGACAGCTGCGGCATAAATGTCGTGGCAACATATCAACGGCAGAACAAAAGTGGGCCAAAGGCAGCGGAAAATGTTGCCACTTTTGGGCGTGCGAGATTGCGGCATAAGCGTGCGCCACCATCCGGGCGACCGCTCTTATCACAGAGCTGGTGGTTGCCCGGATGCTTTGGCCTGTCAGGGCAAATCTGTGCTAATTGAGGTTTAGGTTTTGGGCGTTGCCTGACGCGCTTTATTTTGCCCAGGTGTCCGGTCGAAAAAGGGGCCAGTTCAGCCGGGCAGAATAAGTTCATGATGTTTCTTTTCCAATGCGCAGTGCTTTCACCTCAAAGACATTCGTTCAGAGCCTTGCGAAGCATGATAATAGTTGAAAAGCTCGACATCATGCGCGGTCATATCCCTGACGCGTAGGAGATGCTTTGCTAACGTGATAAGCTGTGCCTTGTGCTCTTTCATCAGAGCAAGAGCGTTTCGTTCAGCTTCCATCAGATGCTGTTCTGCACGCCGTCTCACATACCCGGGTACGCTCCAGATATTTGTTGCAGCTTCTCCGTCCCAAAGCAGGCCTGTTTCCCCAAAGCCCCATTGTCGCTCTATGAACATTGCGACAGAAGTAGCTTTCGCCAAATCACTTTTCTCACCAATACCAGCGCCCGAGCTCGGTGCCCCAAGCACACATATTTCTGCCGCCCTTCCCGCCAAGAGGACGACCAATCGTTCTCGAGCTTTACAGGGCGTCAGGAAGTTAAACGGTTCGTGCTCAACTTTTCCCCCCTCGCCGGTCAGACACACACGTTTTGGCAAGGGCCATCCGAGCTGTGTCATGGCGACCACATGTCCAGCTTCGTGTATTGCCGTCCGACGCAGAATTTCCTGGTCCAATTTGGGCACAATCTGGTCTGCTGCGCTTTCGAGGTGGTTTTGTCGAATGGTCGTTCGGTCCTCCCGTGCGCGTCCCAAAGCATCACGAACGATTGCCTCCGCCACGGCTCCGGACTGCCCCAGTAGTCTGGCGGCAAGATTGGCGAGATCGAGCCTTATGGCAGTCTCGGATCCGAGTTTTGCCGTCAGAATTGCCTCAAGCCCCTTCTTGTCAGGGAGCGGCACATGCAACTTAAGATCGAACCGACCGCTGCGGATCACGGCAGGATCGACCGCTTCCAGCTCGTTTGTTGCACCAAGCAGAACCAGCCCCTCGACATCCTTCGCGCGGTTGATCTGTTCGAGCAAGCCATTGACGACACCGCGCATATAGCCCCCGTTATAATCCGGTGTGTCTCGTTGGGTGAAGCTGTCCAACTCGTCGATGAATAACACTGCTGGCGCAGCCTCTTTCGCCGTAGCAAAGGCGTCGTCCAACGCGCGCAGCATATCGCCTTGGTGGCCGTGCTTCTGGCAATCCGCGTAGGAGGTGGAGATAATTGGGATACCAGCAGAGCCCGCAAAGGCGTTCGCGAGCGTTGTTTTACCGGTCCCCGGTGGGCCATAGAGTACGGCGCTTGACGTCACTTCAGCCCATGCAAGTGCCCCTGTTCGCCACGCGTTCAGATCGTTGAGCATTCGGCTCAGATAGGTTCGCACCTCGCCCAAGCCATGCACCGCATCGAGGGTCAGGTCTGGCTGCCCTTGCGTCATTTTCTGGGCGATTTCAGCGAGCCGATCTGCGACGTTCAAGCTTGTTGGTGCCGCGAAGGCTGCATCAATCTGCGCCGGTGTCACCCTTTTCAGTAGCTGTTCAGACGGCAATCGGTTGCGAATTTCACTCTCCGCAAGCAGACCGGTTGTGCTGTGCGTCAACCTCAGGGTCTCGATCACGTTATCCTGTGTTGGTCCCCAGCAGCCAACCCGGCGCGTAACGAGTGCGCGCGTTTCGGCGGATAGCTGAGTTTCTGCCGTCGTTACGAGCAAGACCGAAGCTCCAAGCGACAAGCTGCGTTCGATCTTTGCGTCCAAAGGGCTAAGCTTCTGCCGCGCGGATTTACCCGCTGTCCCGGCATCCGCGCCGAAAGCGATACTCTCGAGCGGTGCCGTGTCGGAAGTCGGCAGGAGACGACGCCAATATGAGATGACGTTCGGTAATATCTGTTCCATCACGTGCAGGAACGCCAGGGAGTGACAGCAAAAATGCGTGATCTGTCCCGAGCGGAAAAGAGCTTTCAGTTGTTCCTCGCTTTCAACGATCTGCGCCATGGCAAAGGCAGAGACGATGAGTGACGGCGTTGGGTTACCTCTGCGCCATGAAGAACCTTCATCTGGGGACGACTGCGCCCAAGGATCGACGCCATCTCGGATAGAGGCCGCGATTTCGGCGGCCTCCATGCTCTCGGCCATCGGCGGCTGCGGCCCAACCTCTGACATCTGTCGGGGAGGTGATGGCGCATCAATCAAAACGCCTGCATCAAAATGCGCGTCGTCTGGCTCGTCATAGTCCTGGCGGATTTCGATAGTCCCGTTCCAAGTCGAGTTGAAGAGACTGCGGGCTGTGGCGCTGGCGAGCGCAGCAGCAAAGTTACTCGCTTTAGCCGTCTTGCAGATTGGTTGTGAGCTCATCGGCAACCTCCTCCGCCCAACGTCGGCGAAAGGCTGGAACCGGGGGCTTTCCCCCCGGCAAAGCCTAGGTCATCAATCGCCTGCTCGAGACTAGCGCACGGGTCTGCGCGCAAAGTTTCAATTTCGGAGATTGCAATCCTCTGCGACCCCTGCCGATCCGCGGAGAATTTCACGGCGTTTTCCGACAATGCGACCAGTGCCACGAGATCAAAATCATTCGTCTCATAGGGTTTCACACCGGTCGGGGAACGGTGATAGCCCCTGCTTAAGTTGAAATGAAAATATCCGTCACGCGCGCGGCAGCAGGTCTTGATCTGCATCCGCAGATCAGCTCTTGGATGATAGACGATCCGATCTGCTGGCAGCACCTCAGGCAACTGCGATGTGTAAATACCGAAACGCAAGAGAATGCTGTCGACGAAAAATTCGCCAGAAAGGCCAAACCATTTTGCGTTTCGGGTCATAGTGTCCCGCGACAGGTTCGGAAAATCGCGAATATCGTTGGTGTGGGTGCTGTCGATTTGAGACGCGCACAGCGTTTCGAATCCACTCAGAAGTAGTTGTTTACTCATGCTTTATTCCTTTTTGAGTTATGAGTTGAACCAGCCAGCGCGGGCGCGCCGACCAGAGAAATGACGTTGTTGAAAATCGCTGAAAATCAGGCCGCGAGCGGCAAGTGACGCGTCGAATTATTGTCGCAAGAACGAGCAGACGTATGCTCGAGCATTTGTTCAATGCCGTCGCGCGCTTCATCTGCGAGGTCACGTACCTCCGGTGAAATGTCCTTATCCGCTTTGAGCATGCACCGCATCGCATGGGCCCGCGCAGCCTCGAGCACTCGAATGCTGGTGGCAGAAACGGCGCATGAGATAAGCACAGCCATGCTATGCAGAAGCTTTTCATCTGCGGAGCGCGGTTTCAGAGCCGCGATCACATCCGCTTGAAGTGCGACCAGTTTCCAGGCCGCGTCGACTTCTGCGCAGTAAGGCTGGCGAACAGCCGTATCCCAGCCCGCATCTGCGGCAAGCTCTTCTTCCTCAAGCGCAAGCAGCACGCGGACCATCAGTTCGCAAAAATGATCGAACAAATTGTCTTCTGGTTTTACCACGGCTTTCGCCGCGCGGGATCGAGTGGTAGTGATATTTTTAGACATGATGATCTCCTTCATAGATCTTTGTGTTAGAGCGGGACAGGAGTTGCAGCTCTTGTCTCGCTTGCCAATTTATGATATATTAATATCATTAAGTCAACCCCTAAATACAGAAAAACGTCAAAATGAAAAAAATGGGACGTCCAAAAACTGATACGCAAGCTGTGATGCTCCGCATATCGGAAGCCATGCTTCAAGAAATAGATGATGTAAGAAGAATTGAGGCTGACGTCCCCACGCGTCCAGAAATGATCCGTCGCATCCTCGCGGACTGGCTTGAACAGAAATCGCAATCCCACGGATAGATTTCTCGCTCCCAACTGGCGAAACCGAGGGCAACGTGTATTTGGAGCGAATATTTCCCCTTGCCTGAATATTTGCACGACTCCCAAGGGCTTAGAAACCAGATACTGCCCCCTGGCCCTTGGCGTATCATCGGTGCGCGCGCTTAAAGGTGACAAACTGTCTTTTTCTGCCCTCTGCCCACGCTCTCCGGCTTACAATTTGGCGGTCCGCAGGTCGGTGGCTTCAATGTCAGCACAGCAGTGGCGGATCAATTTCTCCGTTGAACTGACGCAATCACACGAGTTCCGAAGTTCCCTGTTTGCCTCATGCCGAACGCGGCCCGTCAGGCGCGCCCGGATCACCGCGTTCTGAACTCCGTACCGGATTGAGTGCTGATACCTGAGTGACCTGCTCCGCCCGATTTCCTGCGAGACCTCGGGAGGTGTTCGAACTACCGTAATTCGATTGGGTGCGGGTACTTTGATGACCGAGGGCGATCGCTATTTCCTCTTTGCTCCACCCAGCTCCCCCAGATCGCAGATCAGAAGAAAGCGCATGCCGAAATACGTACGGCGACAATCTTTGCTGTAGACGCGGAAACGCGATCCGGCCAAGCCTCTCCATCAGCTTCCCAAGCCTGTTCGTCACGCGACGTTGTCGTTCCGTCGGCATGAGTGCGAGTCCCGTCAGGCTATGCGTCGGTGCCGCCAGCTTGATGAGCATTTGACCACCGGAGTGATCTGAGACATGTGTAAAGAGCCAGTGTGCTTCAGGAGTTTGACAGCAAATCTCGATCTTGCGCAGATCTTGCCCTTTTCCATGTCCCCCGGCATCCGCCTCGGCCAGTTTCGCGCCGGAAATCTCAAATGCGAGGTGATCCAGGTCGCCGCGCTCAAAAGCCATGATGACAACGCCCAAGTCATCGGCAAGCTCGGACGGGCGGCATCCCGTCAGCATAAGCACTGCAATGGCAGCACGTGCGTTATCATCTAAATATCGGTCTGGCAGTACCGCCCTTGCCCACAGGTGACTGCGCCAGTCGTACCCCGGGCTCTCCTTGGCGCGGCGTCGTTGATGTTGATTGAGCGCATAGAGCGTTTTTTTCTTTGAGTTTTCTGTCCGAGGTTTAGACGATTTTTTTTGGCCGTTGGTCGAAGCCCGCCGCACCGCCGTGTGCTCAGGATCCGGCGGAACTTGAATCAAGAACGCGGCAGCACCCCGTAGCTTCTTGAGTTCAACACTAGAAAGTGCAGCAGTGACCGTCTTGATCTGATACCACACCTCTTCATCTAGATGCCGCTTAAGTTGACGAACCAGCTGGTTACGAGCCTCAGTGTCGTTGGTCTTAACGAGGACATACCGCCAGAATGACGGGCCCACTTCAAGCACCGTCTGAGCGGCTAACCGCACAAGTGCTGAGCGATAGCTTTGACGACTGTTCACCCCACTCCAATCGTCATGCTCGGCACGAGATAGATACGCCGCATAGGGATCTCGCGAGGGATGCTTGCGCGCTAAAGCTGCCGCCCGCTGCTCATATTTTTGCCAGCTGCCTGACCGATAAAGATCTGCAATTGAATACTTTATGCTAGAATGCAGGGCCAACTGATAGGCCGCGATACTCTTATTAAAGAAATCGTTTTCAAGCCATTTGTTATCAGATGCCGCTTGCAAGTCTGTGAATAGGTCGTGGTCTGCCCCCATCGGGTGGTCCGATTTGATTGTTAGTGCATTGTGGGCCTTTGATCCAGCGGAACGATGCTTTCGGGCGCGGGTGGGCGATAGCCCAATGCGCTGTGCGGCCTGACCGTGTTGTAGTGAACCCGCCATTGCTCGATCAGGATTTGGGCTTCCTTCAAGCTGTAAAAGATTTCGCCGTTCAACAGCTCGTCACGGAACCGGGCGTTGAAGCTTTCGCAGTATCCGTTCTCCCAGGGTGATCCCGGCTCGATATAGGCCGTCTTCGCTCCGACGGCGGCGATCCAGTCCCGCACCTTCTGAGCGATAAATTCCGGGCCATTGTCGGATCTGATGTATTCAGGCGGGCCGCGGAGGATGAACAGATCGGTCAGTGCATCCAGCACGTCCGTTGAGTTGAGCTTGCGATCGACGCGGATCATGAGCGCCTCCCTGGTGTATTCGTCGATAATGTTCAGTGTCCGGTAGACACGGCCATCTGCGGTGCGATCCTGGACGAAGTCATAGGACCAGACATGGTTGGGGCGCTCGGGCCGCAGACGCACGCACGACCCGTCGTTCAGCCAGAGCCGCCCCTTTCTCTTCTGCTTTTGAGGGACCTTCAGCCCTTCACGCCGCCAGATGCGTTCGACCCGCTTATGGTTCACACACCAACCTGCATTGTTGAGCAGGCCAGTGACCATGCGATATCCATAGCGCCCGTACTGATCAGCCAATTCAATGATGTCGTCGGTCAGACGCTGCTCGTCAGCACGGCCTTGCGGCATCTTACGCTGCGTGGATCGGTGCTGCCCCAGTGTGCGACAGGCCCGGCGCTCTGATACGCCAAGTTCCCGCCGCACATGGTCGATGCATTTCCGGCGACGCGAAGGGCTCAGAAGTTTCCCTTTGCTGCCTCGGTCAGGATCAGCTTGTCCAGGGTGAGGTCGGACACAGCCCGCCGCAATCGCTGGTTCTCTTTCTCAAGCTCCTTCAGGCGTGCGAGCTGAGACCTCCCCATCCCGCCATAGAGCTTACGCCACCTGTAGAACGTCTGCTGTGTCACGCCGATCTGGCGCACCGCCTCGGCGATCGTCGCGCCTTGTCCTTGCAGAACTTCAACCTGCCGAAGCTTCGATACGATCTCTTCGGGCTTCTCTCGTTTTCCAGCCATCGCTGATCCTCCAATTCACGGGACAATCTATCCCAGTTGGTGGACCACTTTCAGGGGGCTACTCCAGTCGTCCTTCTCTGGTTTGAAAACATTGGCTTCAAAATATGTCATTATAGAAATCTCTCTCTTTTTAAAAATTTGTGTTCAGATACCGCTTGCGACCAGTGGGTTCGAAATTGAATATCCCATAGGCGCACGTAGTGTTCCCCCACTCCGTAGCGGGGAGGATGGTTAAGCCAAGCCTTTGAGCAGTCTTGAATTTGACCTGTCATGCGACCGCTGATGGAAGCACCGTGGTAACGAAACTCCGCAACGTGGTCGTAGAAATGTAAAAAGCAGTAACAGATTTGTTGAAACATCAGCGCACCCCTAGGCCTCGACCGAACCGTCGCTTCGGGCCACCTCGAGATGACACAAATAAACTCTGCGTTTCCCGCGGGCTGGAGCAGGAAACACATTGATAATCAAGCGGGCGTCTTGCAGCTCGACTATCCCGTGGAACCGGTCGACGCCTTCGGGGATGACGATCAGATCAAACGACCGTTTCTCGAAGGTCAATGGCAGACCCTGCAGCAATCCAAGACGGCGGATATTGCCAGCCTTGTCAACGGCACTCCATAACTTGATAAAAAGGCTCCGTTGAAAACCGTCCAGTTTTATCTCTGCAAGCCATGCAGGTCGGCCGCGGTCCTTGGTTTTCTGAAACACGCCCGCGTAATCAGATTTTCGAAGTCCTGCGACGGCGTATTCTGTGAACTGCGCCCTAAGTTTGGTGCCGTGGCCCACATGTTGCTTGCGTGCAAAATTCCTATGTTCGTCCATAACTTTCTCCTGTTAATAAAAGTTACTTATGGCAGGAGCCTTATGGAAAATTAAAAATTGGAGTGATTTAGCGTTTCATTGCTTCTAGGCGTCGGAACTGGTTGGGCTAGAGTGGTCAGATGTCGGGAAAGTCCATGAGGTGCGGGTCCTGCAATTGTCACAGTCTAAAACCGGCCAGACAGGCAAAGGCTGAAACATCGACGTCCCCATTGGTCATAAACCCATGCTGTCCAGTTGCCGCGCTGGCTGAGTTTCAGAAACCCAACTATTGCGAATGCGGCACGATCTTCCGCCTATTAGATTGCCACGGCGATTGCCAGCATCAAAGCCTGCGGGCCGATGGCGTTTCCACCATCCTGCAAGACCGCTTCACCGGAGCGGCGATCGAACCTGAATGGCACACTGGCCATTCCCTGCGGGCAATCCTTGCAAACAATAATCAAGGCCGGGGTTTGCCGACCCATACGGTAAGAGCACAGACTGTATATGCCTCAGATCTGTCACGCGTCAGCTATGTACGGGATGAGACGACGTTCAACGACAGGGCTGCCGAGGCGCTGTTTTAGGCGATGTTACATTGCATTTTTGGGCGAGGTTCGCGGAGCAATAGTGCCAAGGATCGGCGTAAAGCCAAATGAAAATGCGCTGGTGCATCAAAAAGAAACTACGGAGTGCAGTCTTAACCCTTTGTTAGCAAACACAACCCTAACAATTAAAAGAGAGATAAAATTCTACTTTTAGATTCTGGGGGAAACATGGACAAGCTGGACGCGCACGTTTGGGTTTTGGATACCGTTTTGGATATGATCATCTACGCGGGGGTGAATGGGCTGCACCGGTCCAGTGAGGCTCTTATTGCAATTTATCCAGAGCTTGAGCAAGAAGTGGAAGCGATGAAACCGAAGAATGTAGTTCGGTTCCCAACCCGTCAATTGCGTTGAGCATGGGTGCCCTGATCCGTGAATGCTTGGAGACGTCTTGTTTTTTGGTGTGCGCCAGATTGGGACAGTAGGCATGGAGCTTTCGGCTTGGTGGCCATGTTAATCAAAACCTTCCCGCCTTGTGCCACTTCACAAGAAGATGAAATCGTAATGCGACAGGCTGGCTGCCGTCACATCATCGAGCAGGATCTCATGGCCCGCATGGCGCAGGAGCGCGCCTTCGTCCGTATCCTGAATGGTGAGCGCTAGAAAGCGCCCGTTCAACCCCTGCCCCTCGATCCCAGCCAATCGCAGGTGATCCTCTCCGACCTGAAAATCAACAATCACGTCGCGCTCACCTGCAGTAAATTCGTTGAATATGAAGACGTCAGCCCCCTCTCTGCCGATCAGACGGTCATTACCTAGGCCGCCATTTAGGGTGTCGTCGCCCGTGCCGCCATCCAACAGGTCCTCGCGCCCGCCGCCGGCCAGAAAATCATCCCCTGCACCGCCTGTAACGATATCGTCGCCCTCTCCTCCACCAAGTTCATCATTGCCCTGTCCTCCTTCAAGAATATCACGCCCCGGCCCGCCTCCGATGCGGTCATTGCCGTTTCCGCCACGCAACGTGTCATGGCCGAAGCTGCCTGCAAGCCGGTCATTGCCCTCGCCTCCTGCGAGCAGGTCGTTGCCTTCCCCACCACTCAACACATCCGCACCGTTACCGCCAAAAAGGATGTCATTGCCGCCGCCGCCGCCAATTGTATCATTCCCGGCCTGCCCCTCAAGATGATCAGCCCCTAACCCGCCACCAAGATTATCATCCCCCTCCCCCCCCTCGATCAGATCATCTCCATCTCCCCCGGCCAGACGGTCGTTGCCCGAGTGGCCGAGTAGCGTGTCAGCACCAGTGTTGCCCGCAAGCGCGTCTGCTCCGGTTCCACCCTCAAGCAGGTCATCTTCTGTGCCGCCCACCTGCAAAACCGGTGCGACCCCAGGCATAATGGGTGTCGGCGGATGGAGTGATGCTGCAGGCGGCGAAACAGAAGGCGCAAGGGTGTTGTTTTCAACAGAACCAATGTGCTCGTCATCGGCATTAAGAATGAAGTTGTCGACGGAAAGTGACTCTCCTTCGCCCCGGCTCAAGTTGTCAATGAAGAAGAAACTGCCGACGGCGTCCTGAACAAAGGTCTGACCATCAATCCAGGAAATGATGATTTCTGAGAAGGCTTCTAACTGCCAGCGCGACACATCGATCCTATCTACACCAATGGTGAAATCCGCGATGATATCACTGCTCATCGATGCGGGGTCGATTACGAAGATATCTGCGCCGTCACCCCCAATAAGCGTGTCGGCCCCCTCACCACCGTGCAGCACATCATCGGCGCTCCCTCCGGACAGGTAATCTGCCTGGTCGCCACCGCGCAGAGTGTCATGCCCATCCCCACCAAAAAGGTGATCGAACCCGCGCCCCCCAATCAAGAGATCATCGCCCACCTCCCCGACCAGCGTATCATTGCCGTCCTCCCCGCTCACGGTATCGTCACCCCAGACACCACTGAGATGATTGTTTCCGGAGTTGCCTAGAAGAGTATTATCCGCCGCATTGCCGATTCCGGTGAGATCATCAGAGCCGACAAAGTGCAGGTTCTCGATGTCTCGCCCAGCCGAAGCATGGCGGAGCACAAAGTCAACGGAACTTTGTACAGTGTCATTTCCCAAGCCGGCGTCAAACACTTGATCCTCACGATGATTTATGCGGAAGAGATCATCACCATCCGTACCCTGGAACGCGTCAACAACGCGCCGGTCCAGCGTGACACGGATAACCTCGAAATCATGGTGGAAGGAGAGGTCCAGGCGGGACCCGCTTCCGGTCACGCTCAAAGGGACATCTGCCTCATGGGCCATTTGCCCAATATGACCGATCCGTTCGTCAGTGCGGGGATTTAAGAATTGATTATCATCGTCCCACAGCCTTGAAATACTGACAGTCTCGAAGGCCTCTTCAAAGTGGAGGGAATACTCAAGCGTCTCGGCCGCGAAATCCTTCGCGACCAAAAAGATGACAACCAGATCTTCGTTCTCGAACACATAGGAATTGACGCTATCATCGACGCGCAGAAACTCGTCCACGATCCGCCCATCTTGCCAGACAGAGTCGACCGGCGAGGTATTGTTTTGAAACCCATCATGGACAGCCAGTCCCGGTAGGCTCTCCACCATCATCCCGTAGAGTTGCCCGCCTAGAAAAACCTCGCTCCGAAATCCCAATGATCCATCCGTGCCAAAGCCCAGACCGAAGATGGTGCCATAATCCATGCCATTGGCAAGTAAGGCGGTCGTGAGCTGGAGAATGCTGGTGAGGCTGGGGGCATGGAATTCAATATCGTCGTCACCCTGTGCTGCAGGCGCAAGATGTCCCCCGACCAGCCCAAGGTCACGGCCTGCAGCACTTTCCCATTGATCGATCACCGTCTCAAGCGTGACCCCGCCCACAGGTGTCCAGAGGCCGCGTTCGATTCCCCAGAAGTTTGGCACATAGCGGTGGAAGATGACCGAATCCACCGCATCCAGCGCGCCGATGTCCTGCAAAGCCGTGATGAAGTCCTGATTGTCCGCGTGTTCGCCCCAGCCGCCGTTGATGTCGCCATTGGCATCGAACCCCCGGCTGGGATCGTCATCTCTGGAAAAGGAACGCCCGAGTTGCACAGCAATATTGATGTCATAGCCCGTCGGGTTCAGGGCCGGATCGCGCAGCACTTTGTCAAGCTCATCCACCATGGCGGCAAAGACCTCGCCCGCCGTTCTCGCAATATCGATACCGGGTCTTGAGAAATGTTCGCGCCAAAGGGTGGCTACGGAGTAGTACTCGGTTCCAACCTCAAGGATGAACTCCTTGGGCAAATCACCAAACTCACCGTTCAAGAGGCGGGTTGCAAAGACGCGAATGTCGTTGCGCGCCTGCTCCAAGGCCGATACAGGGTCGTCGAAGGCCACATCGATGTAACGCACCGTGGGCGCGATCATTGCGAAACTGGCATTATGCTCGACCGCGAATTGCATCATCTCCCGAATGCCTTCGCGCGGAACCGGATCATCAGAATAGCCATTTGAGACATTGCGGTCCCAGTCGACAATGTTTTCGAAGGTCAGGTCAAATACGACTTCGCGGGATCCATCCGGGCTTTCGTCTGTATTGATCCCCTCTTCGACGGGCAGCCCACCAGCCCAACGTACATGATCAAATCCGACTTGTTGCTGTCTGTTCTCGAATCCAGAAAAGAACTCCCAGCCCAGAAATTCTGCACCAAGCGCTGAAGAGGAAATCTGCCGTCCTTCATTTGCGAAGTTTTCCGAACCAAGCGCGATAGACAGGTTATTTCTCATGAAACGCTCCCACAGCTCACAAATGCCCATCGGGCAACTCAGAGAGAGGAGCAGGTCCTTGAGATGACCGCTTTGGTCCTTCAGGCGTCCCTGAAAGCTCGGTCATTCTCAATTTTTGCAGTCGACGACCCGAAGAACTTATGCATCAGCCCTTCGGTTACTCATCTCTCACCCGAGATTGAGACTGCCAGAACAGGATTTATCTTATCTTAATGTTTACAAAGGAAATATTTAGGTTTTTAATCTTCGTGTGCCTCCAGGCTGCGCGGTTCTCGGTCTGATTGCGCTACTTAGTCCAAAAGCCACACATGAAAGTGGTTTAAGAGTGTAAATTATTGATATAATTTATTTATTCTTAATACTCTTTGGACGAAATGAAAGTATTGAGGCACCTATTTTGTGTGAGTGAGCCACTAAACTTATCAAACCACCAAAACTGAGAAACAAGGATGTGGGACAGAACCCACATCCTGGCTTCTACAGCCTGCTTGGTCACTGAAGAGTTTTATTGGTGTCTCGTCGAGGTGGACGATCGGGTGCCGAAGGCATAACGGCTTACTACATCCCGACGTAAGCAGACGTGGACCTCACGGGTTGGTATCATTGGATGAAGGTCATTTGCTGACCAGTTTGCCCTGCGCTTACGTAGAGAGGTCTTCTACCATGAATAAGAGCTCATCGAGGGCGTCATTGTCGAGTTCGCTGGCAAGCAGCAAAAGCGAAACGAGTCTGAGCGGTTATTGAACCCCTTTTGTGACCAATGATCAAGGCCAGGCGCAACCTCGCGCTTCGCTGTGCAATAGGAGCGCAGTTTGTCCATAATAATCCTTTTTAGCATTAAGCCCCCACGTTTCATCAGCTTGACTAGAAGCCACTTTGTGGCGCGCTTGTCTTTACTCGATTGGAGGTTTTCCTGGAGCATAACTCCGTGATGGTAGACCGCGCGCCAGAGCCAATATGACCGGCCTGCGATCTTTCCAACGACTTCGTCCAGATACCAGACATTGCCGGGGCGCGGCTGCTGTCGCCGTAGAACGTGGGTGATCAGCGGACCGAACTTGACGCTCCAGCGCCGGATCGCCTGATGCGAAACGTCTATGCCGGGTTCCATCATCAGTTCCTCGACCTTCGCGCAGGCTCAAGTTGAACCGTACGTAGGGCCAGACAACATGAGCGATGATCTGAGGCCGAAACTGGTGTCGTTTGCAGCTGATCGTCTGTGTCCGCATAGACACCGCATATGTCCAAATCAGTAAACCAGTAACCTCAAGTCCGTTAACTTGGAAACACTGTTTGACCGCCAAGTCAGCATCGTTCATCGAAAGGGACGAACAGATATATAATGCGGACTAACCGGCATTAAAGAAACGCTTGGATTGGATAGTTTGGCACCGCGCCTTCGTTGGCGGGAAGCAATCCTTTTCCCGCGGGCTTTGGCGGACTGTGCCGTTCGGTACGGGATGTAATCACCTATGAAAAGAGGAAATCCAATGTCTCGCAAGTTGATCTTCGCGGCCACCGCGCTGACCGCGCTCTTTGCTTTCGGACCTGCAATGGCTGCCGACGAAGCCAACGTCACTCCGGGTCTTACCTATAGCGGTGCGCCGCTCGGCCTGCATGGTGCCGACCCGGTTTCACTAATTGATCATGGCGAAAACACCGAAGGCAGCGCCGCTTATGTTGCCGCTCATGACGGGGTCGCCTATTACTTTGCCTCGGAACAGAACATGAAGGCGTTCAAGGCGAACCCGGAGCGATACATGCCGCAATATGGCGGGTTCTGCGCCTTTGGTGTCTCGGTCGGGAAAAAGTTTGACGGCGACCCGAGCTTTGCAGCCGTGATGCACGACAAACTCTACGTTTTCCTCAACGAGGATGTTTACAAGGCATACCTCAAGGATCAGGCGGGCACTGTCGCAAAGGCTGAGGCCAACTGGGGCAAGATCAAACACACTGCCGCAACGGATCTCTGACGAGAGCAACCAACACCGGGCCAGCTTGTTTCGTGCTGGTCCGGATTTTTCAAAGAACTCAGTTTTTGCGACCTGGCGTGGAGGTCAGTTATTGGCGCGGCTCAGCGATTTCAATCAAGGCACTCGCTGTTCGATTTCGGGTCAGTCACCTAAATTGTTCTGCTTTTCACCAGTGCCGATGAGTTTGATGACGCGCGCGCGCAATACTGGCAGCAGATCAGTTTCGAACCAAACATTGCGTTGAAACCATCCCATATTGCGCGGGCTTGGATGCGGGAGAAGAATGCTGGCCGGCCAACATGTGGGCCAATCCCGCATCGCTTCGGCAAGGGGCAGGCGTGAGATTTCGGGCAAATGCCAGCTTTGGGCGTGGCGACCGATCACTACGGTCAGCATGATGTCGGGCAACAGCGCCATCACGCGGGCACGCCACAGAGGGGCGCATTCGGGGCGCGGAGGCAGATCACCCGAACGGCCAGTGCCAGGAAAGCAGAAGCCCATGGGCAGGATCGCGATCTTTTCCGGATCACGAAACGTCGCTTCGTCTAGGCCAAGCCAGTTACGCAGCCGCACGCCTGAGGCATCGTCGAAGAGCCGTCCTGCAAGGTGTGCTCTACGACCTGGTGCCTGTCCAACGATGAGGATGCGCACCCCCGCGCCGATCTGAAAAAGCGGACGAGGTCCGAGCGGCAAGTCTGAGCAGACGCTGCAGGCCGTGATTTCGGCCTGCAGCTTTTCGATCTCGGATCGGGTCTTGTCAGGCCGAGAAGCCGGCATGGACGATTTCCAGCTTGTTGCCCCAAGGATCGCGCAGATAGGCGGCGTAGACATTCGGCATGGGATAGGCCGCGCGTACACCCGGCGCTCCTTCATCACCCGCCCCGGCGGAAAGCCCCGCAGCATGTGCGGCATCGACCGCCTCGCGCGAAGGTGCTGCGAATGCGACATGCGCGCCATTGCCAGCGCTTGCCGGTTTGCCGTCGAAGGGCGGCAGCAACAGAAACGCGATCCGGTCACGACCGAAGGCGGCAAAGCCGTCGCCTGCGGCCAGACAGTTGATTCCGAGCGGTTCGAATAGGCGGGCATAGAAACCGCAAGCGGCAGAGATATCGGCAACACCGAGGCTTAGGTGGTCGATCATTGTCATGGATTGTCCTTTCAGTTCCGCAAAGTGGGGGGTGTGGCAGGGCAAGGGGTATCAAGACGAAATTTGAGAAATCGTGCCGTTTCATAAGGCACCTCGCCCACCAGCTCTGCGCCTATCCGAGCAAGAGCCCCAAGGTGACGACGCGAAGGGGGCAGCAGAAATGTGACGAAAGGGATGCGTGCGTCCGCATGGGCGAAATTCAATGCCGCATTTGTGATCGCGAGGCCAAGGCCAAAGGCCTCTCCACGTAGGACAAGGCCAAAATCCCACTCCGCTCCTTCCTTTTGGAAACCGCCCCAACCGACGTAGTGGCCGTCTTGCAGAAACGCCCAATGCCCTAACCCGTCACGCTGCCACGACACTTCTTTGGCGGCGACAAAGTGTTTCGCTGCATCGACATCCCAAGGTTGCGACAAGAGCGGCATATGCCGTGCGACGCGGGGATCGGACATATGCTCGACAAGCGTTTCGAGCGGCACCTCCGTAAGGCGTGAGAAGGTCAAATTATGATGTGAGCGCGACTGCATCATTCTGCGCCTTCGCTCAGGCGGCGCCCGAAATTCGGATGCGCGTGGCAAGTACCCCGTCGCGGCGAAGCAGAAAGGCGCGCAAGAGCGCGTTGTAATCCTCGCTCACCGCATCTCGCACCGAAGGACGGGCCGCGAGAAGCAGTGACCAGGCTTGAACCTTGGTCAGCCCATCGAAGAACTCGAATCTGTCAATCTCGTTAAAGACGTCAAAATATCGGAAAACCGGAGCGAAAACCACGTCGACGAGGCTGAAGTCTGCGCCGGAAAACCACGGTCCTTCGCTAAGATGATCCTCCAGGAGTGTGAAGTGACGGCGGAGTGCGGCCGTCTTCGCCTCGAATGTCACGGCATCTCGCGCGGAATAGAATCCTGCGATCGTGTCGAGCACCTCTGCGCCGAAAACGATCCAGGCGCGGTGGCGCGCGCGCTCAACCGGGTCAGCGGGATGTAATGGATTGGGCTGCGTATCCTCGAGATACTCAAGGATTGCGGTAGACTCGAAGAGCGACGCGTCTCCGACCGTCAGTACAGGCGTGCGTCCCAGCGGAGAAATTTCCAGAAACCACTGCGGCTTGTTGCCGAGATCAACAACGCGTCGCTCATGCGCAACACCTTTTTCGACAAGGGCTATGGCGATGCGTTGCACATAGGGGCAGAGCGCGTGGCTGTTGAGGGTGATCGGCTTTTTCATGGTATTCTCCTGACGCCATCGGCAGATCCCCGCCATGGCATTTCGCATTTACGAGTTCGCTCATCCGCCATCGCGGTTGCGCACCAGAACGGTTGCTTTCATGTGCGAACGAAAAGTGCTGACATAGGGATACTCGCCGGGTTCGGTGAAGATGATCCTGCCCTGCGTCCCCCGCTCGAGTGGCCCGGTATCCCAGCTTCCGTCCAGAGCCGTCGCGGTATGGGACGCGAGATCGTTGTTCTCCCAGGTCACGCTATCCCCGGCAAAGATTTCAACGACCAAGGGTTCGAAGGTGGAATTGTCGATTCGCACCATTGTCTCTTGCACCCGATCGTGCGCGTGTGAACGGCGCAGCGTTCCGGCGCACCCCAGGAACGCGCCAAGACCGATACCGAAGCGGCGGCGTGTGAGTGGCATCAAATTGGGCATTGGCGCCTAAGAACAGTGAGGGTTCATCGGTTATTCTCTCGCTCAGATATTCGCGACTGAAATTGCCTTAATTTTGCTTGCGTCTGAATGCGATTGCGTTCGAGATTTCTGTGTGATCGTCCGGAATCCTTAGAATATGCCGGACGCCGGGGATGACCTGCTTGCTGACGACAGGAAGCGGCCAAGCCACCATTCGTTTGTCAGATCACGCGGAAGACGCAGAGCCGGCTTGTGCGGCCGGCTCTGCGAGATCTCTGTGTCAGAGATCCTTGGCGGCGGTGTGCTGGATTTTCTTCCAGTTCTCTTCGGCCTTGTGGATCGTTCCGGCCTGATCCTTGAGGTAAAGGTTGTAGATATCCTCGTTCAGGAAGACGTAGAGTTTTCCATCGACCACCGACGCAAAGCTCGGGTCGCCATCGAACTTCTTGCCCACAGAAACCCCGAAAGTGCAGAATCCGCCGTTCTGCGGGATATATTTCGACGGATTGGCTTCAAAGGATTTCTGGTGCTTCTCGCTAGTAAAGTAGTACGAAACCCCGTCGTAGACCGTGGTAAATTTCGCGCTTCCGGCCTGCTCTTTGTTGTACTCGATCAGCGAAACCACGTCGACGCCATGCACCCCAAGCGGAGCACCTGCCGCAGTCAGACCCGATACGACGTTGAATTCGTCTGCGGCCATTGCCGGCCCGAAGGCGAGAAGCGCTGACAGGGTTGCAGCGGTAAGTGTCAGTTTCCGTTTCATTCGTTGTCCTTTCTTTGTCATGGAAATCCCCACCCCGGCTGGGACGGGGCATCACCATGTCGCCGCGTGAGTTGCGGTACATTTTGGCGATGTGGGGACACGTTACCTAGAGGCTTTCGTATTATTAATGCTGGCTCGACCTAATATTATGCTCAATCGTCCAGTTGCGGAGGTGGTGTGCCTCTGTATTATCTGCGCAGGGCCGGATAGCCCTGAAGGTAGATTAACCCATGATCGCGGGCCGGTTCATGGCAGGCCAGGCAGGCATCACGGTAGTCTTCGGTATCGGTAATCCGGGTTTCCTGTCCTGGGAAAAAAGCCCAGCCCCAACCGTCGCCAAACCGCGGGCCTGCATCCAGCTTGCCGTCGGGGTCGGCGACCATGACGAAACGGCCCTTGAGCGTGTCGGCATAGCTGGCGCGCCCGGTTGTCAGGTCCTCGGTTTGGGTGTCCCAGACCTCTTTGACGATCTTCGTCCCCTCGACAAACCGACCCTCGGCGAGATAGGCCTTGAGCGCGTCTTCGTCGATGAAGACAGCGTGAATTTCATGCGCACCTTCAGCGGGGTTCTCTGCGAGCACCGAAAACGCCCCGATCTGCACCCACCCGGTGCGATATTCCTCGGACGGCACTTCGAGCACGGGTTCTACGGTGATTTGCCCTGCCTCTGTCGCCATCTGAGCGAAAGCGGGCAGGCTTGTGATGGACAGGATCATGGCAAGGGTTTTGGATCTCATTTAGGCGTCTCCTCGTGGTACGGTTAAGTAAAGCCGCGTCGACGGACGAGACCGTCGCCATGCGGTCGGCCGTCGTCACGCGGCTGCGCCTGTTCACCGCAAAATTCCGGCGCGATGAATGGCGCCTCGTCCGAAATTATTGCTCGATCGTCCACGGCTCTGGATTCTACGCGCCTAACCTGTAAGCTGTACCGCATGTTGGACCTTCTCAGCGATATCCTTACCCGCCTGTCGTTTCGCGGCACGCTCTACTTCCGCACGAGTTTTACAGAACCATGGGGAGTGCGTGTGCCAGCTTATCGCGATGTGGCGCGCTTCCATTATGCTCATCGCGGTGAGGCGTTGGTGCGTGTTGCGGGGCAACAGGCACCGGTGACCCTTGCGCAGGGCGATCTTGTGATCATTCCGCATGGTGAGCCGCATGTTTTATCATGCCGGCATACCGGACCAGAGGAGGCCTTGCCGCTTGATGATGTGCTGTCCCGCTCGGGGTTTCCGGGATATGGCACGCTTGTATGGGGTGGAGAGGAAAGCCCGCGAGATACTCAGCTCATCTGCGGGCATTTTGCGCTAGCCGAGGGGTCGCGCCACCTGCTCTTTGATCGGCTGCCGCCGTACATTCATCTCCGAGGATATGGTGAAGAGGCCGGGGGGTGGCTCAATGCAACGCTCAAGGTTATCGGAGCTGAGGCGGGCGGCGCGCGGCTTGGTGGCGATCTGATTGCGCTCAAGATGTCCGAGGCAATCTTTGCCCAAGCCATCCGAGCCTTTATCGAACAATCGCCCGAGGGCATTCCGGGGATCGCTGGCTTTGCTGACCCGCAGATCGCACGCGCGCTGAGTATGTTTCATCGCAACCCTGCTGCCGAATGGACGGTGGCTGGCCTTGCGCGGATCGCGGGTCTGTCGCGCACCGGTTTTGCTGAACGATTCACGGCGCGGCTTGGGGTGACCCCAATGAGCTACGTGACCGCATGGCGGATGCAGATTGCACGTGAGGCATTGGCCGAGCGCGGCCTGTCGGTGGCCGAGGCCGCCGAGGTTTCGGGATATGCGTCGGAATCAGCGTTTAGCCGGGTGTTCAAGAAAGAGATCGGCGTCACCCCGGCAGCCGTCCGACTGCTTGCCAAAGCTGGGCGTGACGCATTGAATGCGGCGTGAATACAGTGCCTCCGGTGAAGATCCGCGAGGCGCAGCCCGATGATGCCGCCGAACTAGCGCGCCTGTCTCGGGCGCTGGCGGTGCATGTCGCAGACCCCGATCCCGGCGATGACACGTCGCTGATTGTAGCGGCCTGTTTCGGGACGGAGCGATGGCTCGACGTTCTTGTGGCGGAGCAGGGTGGCGTTATCCTCGGCCTTGCCGCCTATGGCCGACGTTTCGAACTTCACACTCGACAAAAGACCCTCTGGCTGGCCGATCTTGTCGTGGACGAGGGCCTCCGAGGGCTGGGGATCGGCGGTTTGCTGTTGCAGGCGGTCAAACGCCGGGCGCTGGATCTGGGATGTGTCGCCATCGTGGCGGATCTTTGGGTCTGTAACATCGCAGCCCGCGTATTTTACGACCATGCCGGAGCGCGCAAAGTGAGCGATATCGAAATTCGGGTGATCGACCTGCCGTCGGTGTGACGACCCTCGCCGTGGCGGAGGTTCGTCGGGAATAGGCAATAGTCGGTCGAAATCCGGACGATCACGCAGTTTTACCGGATTTCTGAACATTCACCGTCCGTGTCAGTGGACCTATGTCGGGAATACGGCGAGCCGCCGTTCTCGAAATCATTAAGAAAGGTCCCTGCGCCATGCGCTTCGTTACCAAAAACATCCACGCCTATCTCGATTACCCGGTTGCCATCTCACTTATGGGCTTGCCGTTCCTGTTGGGGCTCGGTGCGTCCAATCCGCTGGCGCTGAAGATCTCTCCCGTTGTCGGGCTGGCGGCTTTCGTGCTCACGGTCTTTACGGATCACCATCTCGGGATGATCCGGGTGCTGCCCTACAAGCTGCATCTTGCAGTCGATCTTGCGGTCGGGCTGCTGTTTCTGGTGTTGCCCTTCGCTCTTGGCTTCTCTGGTTTGGACGCCGCCTATTACTGGCTTAACGGCGCGGCGGTCGTCACCGTCATCGGGCTGTCGAAGCCCGAACCGCAGATGCCTGCGGCCTGACTCCCCACTTTCCCACCTGCCAACAAAAGGACAAGATTCCATGGCACGCATCAACCAAGTCTCCGACACCGCCGCCACCCCCGAGGCAAGCGCCCTGTTTTCCGCGATCAAGGGCAAGATCGGCATGGTGCCTAATCTCTATCGCGTTGCTGCGAACCAGCCATCGGTTCTGGCGGCAATGCTCGGCCTGAATGAGACGCTGGCGGGCGGCACCTTTGATGGCCGCACCCGTGAAGCAATCGCGCTCGCCGTGGCCGGCGCCAATACTTGTGATTACTGCGCCTCGGCCCATTCCGCGATCTCGGCTGGGCTCAAGGTTGCACCCGAGGCGGTCAAGGACCATCTTGTCGGACGTTCCGACGATCCGCGCACGGCAGCGATCCTGAAACTGTCGGTGAGTATCGTGTCGGCTAAGGGCAAAGTGTCGGATGCCGATCTTGTCTCCGCGCGTGCCGCAGGGCTGAGCGAGGCCGACATCGTAGAGACGCTCGCCAATGTGGTGGCGAACATCTTTACCAACTATCTGAATCACGTGGCGGACACCGATATCGACTTTCCGGTCGTCACTACGGGTCAGGTCGCAGCATAAACAAGCAGGCCCGCCGAAACTTCGGCGGGCCTGTTCCCGCAAGGCCACGTTAAGTGGCCACGCTGAGCATGTATCGTGTTCTTTTATCTGTAGAAAATCATCTGCGTCCCCGGGGATGTGCTCGTCAAACCCCGCATGAGCGCCTCGCTGCCGCCATGATTTCTACCACTGCCGTGATTCACTCGTGACCTAAGATCTGTCGACCACAGAACTGGACGTTTGCGCATATATCTCGGACCCCCCGACATTCATCGGCTTTTCTACCAGACGTAACGTGGTCTCACGGCCAATCGTCGTTTTCGAAACGAATTGCTCTACTGCACGGAGAGAGTGAAATGCTACGCGCCCCCGAGGCATTGCGCGCTGATGCGATGATGCACGATGCTTCTGAATTTTCTGGTCTGCCCAGCAAGAGGGGGCGGCCCAACCAATCAGTCTCTAACACCGGTCCGCGCCAGCACGCCCTTCGCCGCCACAAACGCCACGCCCTGCGCGGCGCAGCTGTGATGCTGAGCTGTCTGCTGTGCCTCTTGCTGATCGTCGGCTTTGCCGAAGGCCACGATCGCAACACCGCGCCGAGGTTGCACGCGTGCAGTGCCGAGCATGTGCTCGCGTGCCGCTGAAGTAAGAAGGCCACCCACCCATGAAAAAACTAACGTGGCTTTTCCTTGGAAAAATTGCTGCCGATCCTTCGACCGAGGCTACGCCCACCGGGGCGCAGGTCTTCGAGCTGTCGAGGGGGGATTTATTCGAACCTGTTGACTACCTCAGGGTCGCTTTGGACGGGGCGTACAGCAAAGAAGGAAGTACCCTGAACTTAAGCTACCTTTATGTCGAGGGCGGCTTGGCGAGTGCATCCATTGGACAGGTTTATACCTCGTCGTTCCAAGTAACATTCATGGATGGAGATGTTCAGCGTGTCCCGGCCGGGGCGGTCGTGCAGATGTCGAACGGCGATCTCTTTTTCAGCGTTTCGGCGGAGGATTTGGGGGCGGTCGCACTCTTTTCGGAAAATGATGGCACCGAACGGGATGTCGCGACGCTACGTGTTTCGGGCCAAGTCAGAAGCGAGGACATCGATTTATCGGCACAGAGCTTTCCACAGAGCTTTGGAGTGATGTCACTGGGTGGTGATGTTTCGAACATCGATATTCTGTTGAGTGCTGGGGATGGGCTGATTACCGGCACGCTCGGCAATGATCTGATCAATCAGGATTACGTTGGGGACCCTAACGGCGACCGAATTGATAATCTGGACGCTGCGGGAACGAATGGCGAGCTCGTCAATAGCAACGCGGATTTCGTCAATGCGTCTGGCGGTAATGACACGGTTCTGGCCGGGTTCGGGAATGACACAATTCTCGGGGGCGATGGGAATGACAGCCTCGATGGTGGAACCGGAGCTGACCTGATTTTCGGCGGGATGGGGAATGACACCCTAGACGGGGGTACGGGCACCGACGCCAGTGATACCGCCTTAGGACCCATTTATCAGGAGATTTCGACAGCCGGTGCGCAGGCCGTTGCCGGCGCTAACGGACGTGGGGCTTTCACCGTCACGACAACGTCCAATGAAACCGTCGCATTCGGGTCTACGGCTGATTTGTCCGGCTTTTTCATGGGGGATATAGCACTTCCCAACCCAGCTGTTGAAAGCGAGACGCATACGCACCGATACACCGAAGGTCTGTCTCCGACCCAGATTCCCGGTGTGCGGATTCTCATGAGCCGTCTAGAGAGTTTGGAGGTCGTCACCCTGAGCCTCGACGGAACTGCGCTCAATCTGAATGCCGCCATCGCGTCGGGAAATGTATCATTCGAAGGCAACGGTGCCTTCACCATCGACTCGGCCGGCAGGCTGACCGGATTGTTGGCCGACCCGGTGGACAGTGAACAGGCATTCCTCGAGCTGACGATCAGAATTCCGCATTCGCGCCTTGATGTTTTCATCTCTACGGCGACGTTTGGATCGATCGATGGGGCAATCTATGAGCTCTTTGTCGATACCAACCCCCTCGTTCCCAATATTACCACCTCTGCGAATGACACCTTGTTTGGTGATGCCGGTGACGATCTGTTGCTGGGGCGGGACGGTGATGATCTTATTGCTGGAGGCACGGGGAATGATCGTTTCGTGCCGGGAACTGGGCACGACACGATTTCGGACTTTGGAAGTGACGACACGAATGCTGTCCGGGACGGTGATCAGTCGAACAACGACTTTGTGAATCTGTCGGGTTTTTACAATCAGGCCAATTACGACGCCGCCGTCCTGACGGGTGATATCGATCCCGCGGTCATCCGCAATCCGCTGGAATGGCTGCGTGCCGATTACGATGATGACGGGATCCTTAATGAGCGCGCGGCGGGATGGACAGCTGGCAACAGCCTGACCCTAACCAACAGGGGCGCCACGGTCGATCCACAAACGCTGAACTTTGATACAACGAATGTCATTTGCTTTTGCCGGGGAACGCGCATCACAGGCGCCAATGGCGAGATAGCAGTCGAGGATCTGAACGTTGGAGATCGCGTGATCACACGTGATCACGGCTATCAGAAAATCCGCTGGATCGGGCGCACAACGGTCAAGGCACATGTCGAGATCGCGCCGATCCGGATACGCAAGGGCGTTCTGCAGAACGTTCGTGATCTGCGCATTTCACCCAATCATCGCGTTCTCCTGAAGGGACCGATGTTGGAGCTGTTGCTGGGGCATACGGAAGTGCTGGTTCCGGCCAAATACCTCGTCGACGGAGAAACGATCCTGCGCGAGTTGCCGGGTGATGTGGAATACTTCCACATTCTCTTTGACTGCCACGAGCTCGTTCTTTCCGAGCAGTGTTGGACCGAGAGCTTTCATCCTGGCTGTGTCGGCTGGTCAACTCTCTGCGAAGAGGTGCGGGCAGAGATACTCCATCTCTTTCCCTGCCTCGATGCCCTCACCGGTAATTCAGACATGATCACCGCGCGTTACGTGGTGAACCGCAAGGAGGCGGCCGTGTCGTTACAGGCGATGCGCAACGGCGGCAATCGAACCAATAAGCGGACGCTATGTTGATGCAAAGAGAAAACAAGACCTGTTTGAGGGGGGAGGTGCCGGATGCGCAGAACACCGTGAAGAGCTGCGAGGCCGGGTTCGAACCACGTGAGAAACTGCGTGCTGCGCCATGTGAAGACAGCAGGGATATGGGCGATTTGCACGAAGTGACCACGGTTAACGCCGTGATCCTGATTGCTGTCAGCAGCGTGATTGGATTTGGCCTGGCGGTTGTTTCTGCAATTCTCGGCAGCAGTCTCCTGATGAGTTTCTTTGTATATCTTGTTGTTTCTATTTTGCTTTTCACGGCATTACTTGGCCTTGCTTACTTTGCCGCGCGGCCAATGGGCAGCTTAAGCATCGCAGAGAATGCGCTGGACCTCGTGGAATGTGAAACAACGGAAACTGTGCGCGTTCTGTCCGCACGCAATAGATGGGTCCGGATATGGTGGTTGATCATCATCTGCGCGTTTATTCTCTCGATAAGGTTAACCGATGAGGTGACCATTCAAATTGCGGTGTGCGCGGTCGGTGTTTTGGTATGGGTGTGGTTGCTGAAGAACAGATCGTCGATGAAATCTCAGCGGATCGTCGCAACTTGCAAGGGTGCCAGCAGCGGCAAATGACCGTGTTGAAAACGTTCGACAAAATAGAAGCAGATATTGTCACTGTAACACGTCGCGAAAAAAGCGATCGTCTCTCAGCACGGGTAAGGCTGAGATTCCGACTCAGCGATCAGCAGGACGAAGACGTTGGCGAAATGTTTGTCAGCATTGAGTTGATCGAAAAGGAGAGCTATCGCTGGCGCCGAACCAAGCGCCAAATTATTGACACTGCGTGGGAATGGCTGGACGGTTACTTTGATGGGGCCAGTCTCGGATTTGAGGGTGAAAACCTTTTCTCAGATATTCTTGATGGCAAGCATAGGTTGTCTTACTGTGGCCTCACCCAAGAAGAAGAGCACAGTCTGCAACAGGAACTACTGAAAATTGAACGTGAAGTCGCGGTGTAAAACGGGAAGTTGTTTAGTTTCAGAGGCAGAACACTTAGTTCTTCGAGTATGAGTTACCGCCAACGATGCGGCAACTTGGGGCCGACCGCCGTTGTGGCGAGCGGCAACTGAGGTGCCCCTAGATTTCTAGACGCTTTGCTTGGTAATTTTGGAACCAAGGAGAAGCGCGGATGTCATCGCAGAAACGGTTTACGGACGAGTTCAAAAGGGACGCTGTGGCGCAGGTTGTTGATCGCGGCTATGCGGTCAGCGAAGTGGCTGAGCGACTGGGGGTCAGCACGAAGTCGCTCTACACATGGAAGGCTCAGTTTGCGAGGCCTGCCAAGGGTCGAGAGGCGGAGTCAGATCTGGCCGTCGAGCTCCGTCGGGTGAAGAAGGAACTGGCCCGCGTGACCGAGGAGCGCGATATATTAAAAAACCGTTCCGGGCCGCAGCCCGCCTGTGCGCGGTAGTAACAGCCTGTGCTATGCTGTGCCCGAAGGGCAGTTGCCGATGGCTTATTGGAGGGTCAGACCCCGTTAAAAAACGTGGCACATGGGTCGATGCGCACTTGAGAGTGGTGACGCCGCCATCGCGGCGATCCCGGTTAGGAAGATGACGAACTTGCATGGCCCCCGCTCTTCGACTTGAACGGAGGAGATGCCATGACGAAGCGTAAGACCGGCGGCCACCCGGATTTGAACGTGGTCAACCCCAATGCGGCTGCGATCGACATTGGCTCGACCATGCATATGGCTGCTGTGAACCCTGACACCGCCGCTATGCCGGTGCGAGCTTTCGGGACGTTCACTCAAGACCTGCACGATCTAGCCGACTGGCTCCAGTCGTGCGGTGTCACCAGCGTGGCCATGGAGTCGACCGGCGTTTACTGGATACCGGCCTTCGAGATCCTGGAGGCGCATGGGTTCGAGGTTATCCTTGTGAATGCCCGCTACGCCAAGAATGTGCCAGGCCGCAAAACCGATGTCAGCGATGCGGGGTGGCTGCGTCAGTTACATTCTTATGGGTTGCTCCGCGGCAGTTTCCGCCCTGAGGCGGAGATAGCCACCCTGCGCGCCTACATGCGCCAGCGCGAACGGCTCACCGAATATGCCGCCGCTCACATCCAACACATGCAGAAGGCGCTGATGGAGATGAACCTGCAACTCCATCATGTCGTCTCCGACATCACCGGCGCAACGGGCATGCGGATTATCCGCGCCATTGTCGATGGCGAGCGCGATCCTGAAGTTCTCGCCGCATTCCGGGATATCCGCTGCCATTCATCGCTGGACACGATCAAAGGCGCGCTGGTCGGCAACGACCGCGAGGAACATGTCTTTGCCCTGACACAGTCGCTGGAACTTTACGATTTCTATCAAGAGCAGATCGAGGCGTGCGACCGCAGGCTGGAGGCCGCGGTTGGGGCGCTGACGGCCCGTGCAGACGGAGAACTGGCCCCACTGCCCAAGGCGCGGATCAAGGGGAGGCAGCACAATGCGCCGTCCTTCGATGTGCGGGCTGCGCTCTACGGGGTGTTAGGCACAGACCTGACTCAGATCCATGGCCTTGGGCCATCGCTGGCGCTGAAGCTGGTGGCCGAATGCGGCACGGACCTGCGCGCCTGGAAGAGTGCCAAGCACTTCACGTCTTGGCTCTGCCTCGCCCCGGGCAACAAGATCTCTGGTGGCAAGCTGCTGTCCTCGCGGACACGCCGGTCCTCCAGCCGCGCTGCGGCCTTGCTCAGATTGGCCGCGACGACGATCGGCCGGAGCGACACGGCCTTGGGTGCGTTCTATCGGCGGCTGTCCTCGCGCATCGGCAAGCAGAAGGCTGTTACGGCGACAGCGCGAAAGATCGCGGTGCTGTTTTACAATGCCGTGCGGCATGGCATGTCATATAAAGATCAGGGCGCGGCGGCTTATGAAGAGCGGCATCGGAAACGTCTGCTGTCAAACCTTCAACGGCGCGCCAAGACCCTCGGGTTTGTATTGGCGCCTATTCACGAGACCGCGGCTGTTTCTTAGGAAGGCCGCCACATACTTCGCGCGAGAGTCCCGTTGAAGTATGGTTTCATCCGGGCTCATCGATCCGAGTTTTCGGTTCGGTCAATGTGCCGTGTGCTTATGGTCCACGTCAGCGGATTTTATGCATGGCTTAAAGAACCGTTAAGCCAGCGTGCGCAGGACGATGAACGGCAGACAGAGTTGATCCGACAGGCTTGGTGCGAGAGCGGCAAGATCTATGGCTACCGCAAGCTGGCCGATGATCTGCGCGATCTCGGCGAGCAGGTTTCTGAGAACAGGGTCGCCCGGCTGGCCAGCCTTGCGGGCATCTTGGCCCAGATTGGCTACAAGCGCCGCCCGGGACGATATGGCGGGAAGCCTGCTGTCGTCGCGTTCAACACTCTGGATCGGCAGTTCGAAGTAAATGCGCCCGACAAGGTCTGGGTCACGGACATCACCTACATCAAGACCCACGAGGGCTGGCTGTATCTGTCTGTCGTTATCGACCTCTTCTCACGGCGTGTGGTAGGCTGGTCCGCGCAACCCCGCATGACGACCGACCTGGCGCTGCAGGCCTTGCTTGCAGCGGTCTGGCGACGCAAACCCAAGACGAAGGTGATGATTCATTCAGATCAGGGGTCGCAGTTCACCAGCCGTGAGTGGCAAGTATTTCTCAGCCAGCACAACCTGCAAGCCAGTATGAGCCGGCGTGGGAATTGCCACGATAACGCTGTCGCCGAAAGCTTCTTCCAACTCTTGAAGCGGGAACGGATCCGTCGCCGCACCTACCCGACACGCGAAGCTGCAAGGCAGGACGTTTTCGACTACATCGAGATGTTCTACAACCCAAAGCGCAAGCACACGAACAACGGCATGCTGTCACCCGTTGACTTCGAAACCAGACAGCAGAAACTAAACGAAGCAGGTGTCTAGGAAACTAGGGGCACCTCATTCCTCGCCTGGGCCCGATCGGCAATGAGCGGCGCGAACTTCACCACCCAGCGGTTCAGCGTGGCGTGGTCAACCGTAACGCCGCGCTCCGCCAGGATCTCCTTGAGGTCTCGGTAGGACACTGCGTAGTGGACATAGAAAAACACCGCATGCAGGATCGCCGACTTAGGATAATGTACGCCTAGGAATCGATCGGGCCACAAGCTCCCTTCCAACCATCTGACAACGCTGACAGATCAACCATCGTCATGGAACCGGTAAGTTTGCGACAGAACTCTTCAAAGGAACTGGAAATCTTCTACGGCAAGTTGCGCCGCCGTGATGCCTTCAACCAAAATTGTGTTGCCATTCACCGTCATTTGCGCCCCGCCCTCGACATCGACGATGTTCATCGCCGCGACGAACCCCGCCAGACCATTGCCGCCATTGGTGATATTGGTCTCGCCGGTATCCGGGTCCACGCGGCGGATGAAGAAACTGTCCAACCCATCTTCGAAATCGGTGACGACATCCGCCTCGCCGTCGAAGAAGGACGAAAAGACGAATTGATCGGCGCCGGTTCCGCCGGTGATCGTGTCATTTCCAGCGCCCGCATTGATCGTGTCATTGCCTGCGCCGCCGTCGACCACATCGTTACGGCCGCCACCAGCGAGGAAGTCGTTGCCGTCACCGCCCGAGATGCTGTCGTCTCCTTCACCGCCGCCAACGCTATCATTGCCTGCACCGGCATCAATCGTATCGCGCCCGGTGCCGCCGCCGATATCATCCGCGCCGCCATTGCCAAAGATCAGATCGTTGCCAAAGCTGCCCGACATGCTGTCGTTGCCTTCGCCGCCTTCGAGCGTGTCATCGCCAGCGCCGCCAGCAACTACATCGTTACCAGCGCCGCCGGACATGAAATCATCGCCAAAACCACCGCCCATGACGTCATTTCCAACACCGCCAATCAGCGTGTCATTGTCCACGCCACCGCCAACACTGTCATCGCCAGCGCCCGCATCCACGAAATCGTTGCCTTCTGAAGCCGAGACATTGTCATTACCGCCGCCTGCCTCGATGCTGTCATTACCATCGCCGCCAGCGATCGTGTCGTTTCCTCCGCCACCAATAAGTGTATCGTTTCCGCCCAATCCCTCCAAAAGGCTACCCAACGGTCCTCCGACGATCAACTCGCCAGCACTTGTTCCCGGTCTTGGGGCAACCAATGACCCTTGGGACAAGAGTGTTTCGTTTGCCCCATTGCCATCTGAATAGTTGACCCGGACAGTGATCTCTGAACCTATGTCTGGCGGTAAAAGCGTGTAACTGATATCGTTTGCCGCAGCGATGGCAAGGCCGTTGCGAAACCACTGATAGCTAAAGGCCCCTAAGCCATCCGCGTCCGCAACCGCCGATGTGTCAGCCGTAAGCGTGCTACCCTCAACCGCAGAGCCGCTCAATGTAACTGCCCCGGTTGGTAAAGAATTTGAGAAATCGTTATCCAGGATTGTGCCTGTCGCGTTGAAGCCTGGCCCGCTGAACACTTGGTTTGTGGCCGGGGCAAAATTCATCTGGAACTCTTCAACAGCGTCTTCTTGAACGAGGTCTCCGAAGATAGGCACGAACACCGCACCAGTTGTCTGACCCGCTGCAAAGGTGAGTATCCCAGTCCTCGACGCGAAATCCGAACCTGCGGCAGCGCTTTGGCTGATCGTGGTGTAATCTACTTCAATGGCACTGTCAGAAGAACGCGATAGCCTCGGTTGAAACACCGCTTGGGCTGTCCCTGAATCTCCTTCTATTACCCTCGTATCATGCACATAGAGCGCCCGATCCTCTGGTGCTCCATCATCGTCAAGTATCCAGCCCACAGCGGCCAGTTCCGAAACTCCCCCCGCAAGCACCGCACCCGATGGATCTGACAAGATCAACTCAAGGGCTTCATCGATCTCGTCGATTGTATCACCAGTCGTGTTTACGTTGATCCACTTTGTCGTTTCGCCTGCTGCAAAGGTCAGTGTTCCAGCGACACCGGTAAAATCCGTGGATGTAGACGCCGTGCCCTGCACCGTTCGATAGTCTACGGTCACGGTCCCGGTCGAGGGCTGCGAAAGGGTCACGGCAAAACGCAAGACCCCACTACCAAAGAACGTTCGCTCCTCAATCGCAGCATCCGCAATCGAGATCGTGCGCAGACCTGCATCGTCGTCAAGGATCGTCGCCGACCCGACTGCGCCACTCGAGCCGGAAAAGACACTCGCGCCCGGCGCAACAGCGATTAAATCGAAGGTCTCGGCCGGTTCAGCAACGGCATCAGCTGTCGTCGCCACCGTCGTCGCGGTAAGCGTCTGCCCCGGCGCAAAGGTAAAATTACCATTGGCCGCAGTAAAATCCTCCCCCGATTGAGCGGTGCCCCCCGACGTCGCATAGGCCACCGTCACCTCGTCATCGGCCGGACGCGACAGACGGGCGATGAATTGTGCCTCCTGCCCTTCAGTCAGAATCGGATCGGAAATCTGCATCGCACGATCATCCGCCGTGCCGTCGTCGTCGAGGATCCAGCCGGTGGCCCGCACCTGATCCACACCGCCTGCCAACACAGCACCCGTCGCGTCGAAGAGCTCGACTTCGAGGAACTCGTCTACTTCATCAATATCGTCGCTTGCGGTGCTGATGTTGATCCACTTTGTCGTTTCGCCCGCTGCAAAAGTCAGTGTGCCGCTTGCGCCAGTGAAATCCAAAAACTCTGACGCCGTGCCCTGCACCGTTCGATAGTCTACGGTCACGGTCCCGGTCGAGGGCTGCGAAAGGGTCACGGCAAAACGCAAGACCCCGCTACCAAAGAACGTTCGCTCCTCAATCGCAGCATCCGCAATCGAGATCGTGCGCGGACCTGCATCGTCGTCAAGGATCGTCGCCGACCCGACTGCGCCACTCGAGCCGGAAAAGACACTCGCGCCCGGCGCAACAGCGATTAAATCGAAGGTCTCGGCCGGTTCAGCAACGGCATCAGCTGTCGTCGCCACCGTCGTCGCGGTAAGCGTCTGCCCCGGCGCAAAGGTAAAATTACCATTGGCCGCAGTAAAATCCTCCCCCGATTGAGCGGTGCCCCCCGACGTCGCATAGGCCACCGTCACCTCGTCATCGGCCGGACGCGACAGACGGGCGATGAATTGTGCCTCCTGCCCTTCAGTCAGAATCGGATCGGAAATCTGCATCGCACGATCATCCGCCGTGCCGTCGTCGTCGAGGATCCAGCCGGTGGCCCGGACCTGATCCACACCGCCTGCCAACACAGCGCCAGTTGCGTCGAAGAGCTCGATTTCGAGGAACTCGTCTACTTCATCAATATCGTCGCTTGCGGTGCTGATATTGATCCACTTTGTCGTTTCGCCTGCTGCAAAAGTCAGTGTGCCGGTTGCGCCAGTGAAATCCAAAAACTCTGACGCCGTGCCCTGCACCGTTCGATAGTCTACGGTCACGGTCCCGGTCGAGGGCTGCGAAAGGGTCACGGCAAATCGCAAGACCCCGCTGCCGAAGAACGTTCGCTCATCAATCGCAGCATCCGCAATCGAGATCGTGCGCGGGCCTGCATCGTCGTCAAGGATCGTCGCCGACCCGACTGCGCCACTTGATCCGGAAAAGACACTCGCAGATGGCGTTACGCTTACACCGAAAGTCTCCGCCAACTCTACGGCGTTATCGCCAGTTACATCCACATTCACGATGGTGCTTGTCTGGCCAGGCAGAAAAGTCGCTATGCCCGACGCAGCGGTGAAGTCCGACCCGGCTGTAGCCGTCCCGCTGACGGTAGCCCAGCCCATATTCGTCGACACGCCGAACGCTTCCGAGACTGATAGGGTGAAGCGCGCTGTGGTGGTGCCATTGTCACCTTCTTCGATTACGGGATCCGAAACGGCTAACGCGCGATCATCAAGCGTGCCATCGTTGTCCTCAATCCAGCCAATAGCGCGCACGACATCCACGTCATTTGCGAAGGTGCCACCACCAGTCGGATCGAACAGTTCAACCTCGAGAAACTCATCCACCTCGTCAAGGCTGTCGCTTGCGGTTTGAATGGTGATCGTTTTTACGGTTTCGCCAGCGGCGAAGACAAGAGTTCCGCTCTCCCCTGTAAAATCCAGAAACTCGGAAGCCGTCCCTTGACGCGTGCGGTAATCAACTGTCACTGTGCCTGCCGAAGGCGCATCCAGCGTTACGATGAATTCGAGAACTCCACTCCCAAAGGCTACCCGTTCCTCGACCGATGCCGAGCTAATGTTAATCAACATAGAATACCCCCATATTCTAAAACGTGATTATCAACATGGACCAATCATCAATGTCTTTTGCGATCCGAACCTAGAAAATTTAAATTCAAAAGAATGATAACAGGATGAAACAAAATCGAGCAAACGAAACCTTGTTAACTATTTCAGATGCTTACATAACATCCTTGCAACTCTGGGTAGAGAGGGGATCAATCAAATTGTCCGAGAAAAACTGCATTGATGCCTTTGCCTGAGCAACGCCTGTTCTGTCCGAAAGTGTCAAATCAACGAAGGATGATGGCATCGAACAAAACGTAAAACGGCGGATAGCGGCTCGCGCGAAATTTGTTACAAACGCCTGCTAGGGGATAATCACCACAATTTCGCCCCGCATCGCAGACCCCGCATAAGAGACGTCGTTAAACACCTGGCTTAAATCATTGTCCGAACGTCAGGCAGGCGGTGCAAATAGCGCGGTTACCGATCACAAGATCAACAGGCTGGACGAATTGCTCCCCTGGAACTGGGTGCCGCCGGTATCCGTGACGCAAAGTCAAGCCGCGTAGGCCGCGGTATCCATGAGGCGGTTACGACCCTCCCGCCTGCGCACACAAATAATCTCGGAGGCAGTTCACCCAGCGGACGAGTTCGCTGCGCTCCCGATTTGGTTTTGCAGCCATCGTGTCAATCCGCTCTCCAAGTGTTCTATCCAGAATTGAGCACCTACCCGCGCACGCTGCCTGGGGTTTGGGCGAGGTACCAGCGATAGGCATCCTCGATCCCCTCGCGCAGGCTGATGCGCGCGCGCCAGCCCATGGTGGCCAAACGGCTGACATCCATCAGCTTGCGCATCGTGCCGTCGGGTTTGCTGGGGTCGGTTGTTATTTTGCCTTGGAATCCAGTCACTTCAGCCACCATCTGCGCCAACTCCAGGATCGAGATATCGGTGCCAGAGCCCACGTTGATATGGCTTAGCATGTCTTGGGTATTGGCCGCATAGACATCCCGTGGCAGGTCGAGCACGAAGAGGCTGGCCTCGGCCATGTCGTCGACATGCAGGAATTCGCGGCGCGGTGTGCCGGAGCCCCAGATCGTCACCTCGTCGCGCCCCTCTTGCGCGGCCTCATGAAAGCGGCGGATAAGTGCCGGTAAAACATGGGAATTTTCCGGGTGAAAGTTGTCGCCGGGGCCGTAGAGATTGGTGGGCATGACCGAGCGGTAATCGGTGCCGTGCTGGCGATTGTAGCTTTCGCAGAGCTTGATGCCCGCGATCTTGGCGACGGCATAGGGCTCGTTGGTGGGTTCGAGCACGCCGGTCAAAAGCGCGTCCTCGCGCATGGGCTGGGGCACGGCGCGGGGGTAGATGCAGCTTGACCCCAATTGCAAAAGCCGCCGCACGCCCGCGTCAAAGGCCTGATGGATCACGTTGCACTCAATCATCAGGTTTTCATAAATGAAATCAGCCGGATAGGTGTTGTTGGCATGGATGCCACCCACCTTGGCAGCGGCAAGGATCACCACATCTGGCCGCTCGGATTGCATGAAATCGCGCACGGCGGCCTGACTGGTCAGGTCCAATTCCGCATGGGTGCGGGTGATCAGCGTCAGGTCCTCGCCCGCGCCCCTGCGCGCCTCAAGCCGCCGCAAAATAGCCGCCCCAACCATCCCCCGATGGCCTGCAATGTGGATCCGGGTCATTGAGTAGCTCCTGTAAGGTTTGTAAGGTTCGTAACCTTATTTTGTAAGGTCAGGCCTATCGTTCTCATGTGTCATGGGAACCTGAGTTGAAGACGTCAGATGCCGCGCCGTGCAAGGGCTTCATCCAATTGGCCCGCGAGCCAATTTGCGTCTTCTTCCGGTGCCAGCCATGCCTCGAAGAACCCGAACCACGAATCCGGCGTCATACGTTCACCAACAAAGTTGATTGGCACATACCCCAGCCCGTCAAAATACGCCGCCATCTCTTCTAGAGTAAAGCCGTGCACTTTGGGTGCGTGCACAGAATTTTCAAACGCAACCACCGGACGTTTAGTACGCAGGGTTTTTCTGGCCCCGCGTAGCGCGATCAAATCTGCCCCCTCCAAATCGAGCTTCAAGAACGGTATGGGAAGAGGCTCATCGGCAAGCAGCGCGTCAATCGTCGTCGCGGGGACTTCAAAACTTTCGCGATACACCATATCCGGGTTATCGCCCCATATAGTCTGACGCTCGCTGTTTGTCGCAACGATCGAAGACCGACCTACATGCGTTGTCGACGACTTCCAAGGAATAGATGCCCGCGCCGGATCGTCTTGCAGAGCCTTTTGATGGAAGGAAACGCGGTCGAGGTCATTGGGGCGTTGTGTTTCAAGAATTGTGTTGAATGCTTGAGCCATGAACGGATCAGCCTCAACCGCATATACGCGTTTGCACCCCGACAAATCCAACATTCGAATGGTGTGGTAGCCTTTGTGCGCGCCCCCATCGAACAAAGTATACTCTTTGAGATCTTGGCACCGAGCCGTATAGATTTCCTTCAGGATCGCTTCAACATTCATCAGATTTGGTAAGGCATATTCGCGGAATAGGGTAAGTCGCTTGATCATGATACTATCGCTCCTTGTGCACCCAACTTTCCCTTCAAATAGCAGGCGTCAAGAAAGGAGCTGATGTAGGCTGGCGCGACGGCAACAAGGTCTGTTTGAACCATGCCCAAGGACTTGCGGCAATAAGAAAACTGAGAAGCATAGTTACGCCAGACCTGCTTGCGCCGTCCAAAAAAGATCTCTCGTCCGACAGAGTTCTTACCCTTTCGTGTAACGGTGAAAGCTTCTTTCACTTCTGGCTTCATGTCGCCAAAAAAGAGGTACTGGGTGTCGAACAATACAAAGCCGCGCTCGATCAAAAGTTCCAAAAGCTCTGGCTGACCACCATATTCAATCCACATCCAGTGGACGTCCCCAAGCATATCGCCAAGTCCCTTAAGAGCGTCAAGTTCACCGCCTTGAAGGTCAAGCTTGATGAATTGTGCCCCGGAACATCCATTTTCGCGTAAACTGTCATCCATTCGGACAACCTGAACCTCGTACTGATCACCCTTATCAAAGCTGGCAGCTTCATCGACCAGCTTGCCTACAAAACTTGTTCCCGGAACAAGGTAAGGATTGGTTTCAGATTGCCGCTGGGTCGTTGCCGCAACATGAAATCTTGCTGTTGCACGGCGCGCTCCGAGAGCTGCATCTACTATTGTCAACCGAGGGTCGGAAAACTTGAACTCGGCAATGTTGTTGGGGTTTGGCTCAAAAGCCAGCACCTTCACGTCGTCTTGCGGTAAATTCTTGAAAATCTTCTCTGCCGTCTCGCCCAATCCTGCGCCACCATCCACACAAATCTTGAGGTCCGGATTCAGAGTGCGATACGGACCCAGAATATCAGAGAAACAATTGATATCTAGGTTGCCGAGTAGAGCACTTACATGCATGGGAGTCTCCGGAGTTTGTTCTGATTTAACGAAGGCCGCAAAATTATGAATAATGGCCCAGTCTTACAGGAAGATTGAAGCGTTGTTCGTTGTCCCGACAGATAGCCGGAAAATTCGGTATCTCATTGTAGAGTTGATAGAAAGACGTAATCAGCTCTCTCAATGGTAACTCGTCTTCCCAAATAGAATATTTAGGCTGTCTCCAATCGAGGCCTAATGACTTTGGGATGCTGTCCGGTATCATTGCCCGCGTGTTGCCAAGAAATTCTCTTTCTGGCAACAGATCAAGAGCTTGCGGCGCTTGTAGCCCAAGGAGTTTAAGTACCCGCTCTAAAACACGCCACAACACCCGGTTTGTGGGATGATTGAATGTGAACAGCGGCGGAGATTTTGACATTTCATCCAAGATGATTTCCATAACTGGAATGTCGACTGCCCTGTCACGACCCAAAGACTCTTTCAATGAGATATCGTAGTATTTCAATTCCAACGGATCTTCCGACTTCATGCGACCAAGGCACACTTCGGACGACTCTCGGTTGAGAAAACAATCTATAATCCGTGTATCATGGTAATCGCTTAGCGGACCTTTCATCGTGCCACCTTCGGGCAATCTGAGGTATGATAGCTGCGGGAATAATCCACCGAAGAAAATCGAAGGAAATGAAACAAAGGTCTTAGAGGGGAATTTCGACTTCAATTCCGCAGTGGATAATTCTTTGAAAGACGGGCCCAAAGGTTGGTGAATAACGATGTCAGACTTCTGAATATTTTGAATAACTTCTAGGCGATTTTTGTCAGTTATTTGATGCACCAGTGGTGACCTGATTACGTTTAGATCAGGACAAAACTGAGATATCAGGGCCGCCATTGGACCAGCCTGACAGTTCGCTAAGATGGTAAGCAAAGCCATTAACCTTCCAAACTCACCGGCAACTCCATGCCGTGCACTTTCAGCAAAGCGTGCCGCTGTGCTGTCTTCAAGTCTTCGGCCACCATCTCGGCGCACATTTCTTGCACGGTGATTTCGGGCACCCAGCCGAGTTTTTCCTTGGCCTTGGTGGGGTCGCCCAGCAGGGTCTCGACCTCGGCGGGGCGGAAGTAGCGGGGGTCGATGCGCATGATCACCTGCCCCGGTGCGATGGCGGGGGCCTTATCGCCGGTCACGGCCGTCACGGTGGCAATCTCCTCCACGCCGGTGCCGGTGAATTCGAGCGTGATGCCCAGCTCTTGCGCCGACCATGTGATGAACTCGCGCACGGAATATTGCACGCCCGTGGCGATCACGAAATCATCCGCCACCTCTTGTTGCAGCATCATCCACTGCATGCGGACGTAATCCTTGGCATGGCCCCAATCGCGCAAGCTGTCGATATTGCCCATATAGAGGCAATCCTCTAGCCCCTGCGCGATATTGGCCAGCCCGCGCGTGATCTTGCGGGTGACAAAGGTCTCGCCGCGCCGGGGGCTCTCGTGGTTGAAGAGGATGCCGTTGCAGGCATAGATGCCATACGCCTCGCGGTAATTGACCGTGATCCAATAGGCATACATCTTGGCCACCGCATAGGGGCTGCGCGGGTGAAAGGGTGTTGTCTCGCGCTGTGGGATTTCCTGCACAAGGCCATACAGCTCTGATGTGGAGGCCTGATAGAAGCGGGTTTTATTCTCGAGCCCCAGAAAGCGGATCGCCTCGAGCAGGCGCAGGGTGCCGATGGCATCGACGTCGGCGGTATATTCGGGGGCCTCAAAGCTGACGGCGACATGGGATTGCGCGCCAAGGTTATAGACCTCGTCGGGCTGCACCTCGCTGAGGATGCGGGTGAGGTTCGAGCTATCGGTCAGATCGCCGTAATGCAGCTTGAAATTCTGCCGCCCGCCGTGGGGGTCCTGGTAGATGTGATCCACCCGCTGGGTGTTGAAGAGCGAGGCGCGGCGCTTGATCCCATGCACCTCATAGCCCTTTTCGAGCAGGAATTCCGCAAGGTAAGAGCCATCCTGCCCCGTAACCCCCGTGATGAGCGCTTTCTTCATTCCGTCAACTCTCCGTTCTTGATTGGCCCTGCCCCAAGGCTGTCTCGGGCATTGCAGCACATGGGCCAAACCATCGCAAGCACCCCGGTCATACGCGCGTTTTCTTGCGCGCGAAGGCGATGCAGTTCTCAAGATGCGCGCTCAACTGCCGGTCAGGGAAGGCAGGATCAAGCGTGCGCGCGACCGTCTCTTTGACTGCCGCATCCCTGTCGATCCGGTGCAGGGCGTCTGCGGGCGCACACAAAAGCTCTGCCGCGAGGGCAATCGGATGCATGTGCTGAACTACGCGCCGCGCGACAACAGAATCTGCCGATTTCGCCGCCTGGCTTAAGATAAGCCACATTTGCTCACGTAGGCGATGAATGTTGTGGCGCTCAAAAGCAGTGGCACGAGCTTTTGTCGCCAAATCGGCGCGCCACTCTGGGTCAGCCCGTAATGCCAAAAGTGCCGCCTCAACTGCCGCATCGGAATCCTCAGTAACAACAACGGCCCCATCTACTCCTGCGAGATAGTCAACTGTGGCAAATCCTTTGGGCCCGTGCGCCAACAGAACCGAGCCCGACGCCAAACATTCCGGCATCTTATTGGCCATGCTGAATTTGACATAATCGGCTGTGGCCGGATCAAAATTATAGGCGATCAAGGTAACGTCTGCCTGCATAAGCCAACCTTTGTAGCCCTCAGCAGACAGAACGTTATTGGTAAATCGGGTATGCTTAAACTTGCCAAAATCATTCAGGTTTCGATTATAGTACGCTGCACGTGTATTGACTTCAAAACGCAGGTCATACCCCTTCTTACCGAGTGACTCGATCACGCGTGCAACACGCAAAACGCTCGCTCGCGTCATGTTCGGCTCTAATCCACCAGCATAGCGCACGACCATGGTTCCCGGAGTGTGTTTTTTTGGCGTTTGCCAATCTTCGGGAGCTACACCATTTGCCAAAGACCGGAATGGCAGCCTATATCGCCGGAACATCTCTTCGGACATCGCATTGCAGATCGACAGTCGCATCGAGGAATGGCTTAACAATGTCTCGAAGTCGGCATGGATACGATTATACTGGGCTGGGTCACTGATCTTAATGTGATGCGGCCAGTCGTCCATGATCCAAGTGACAAGCGGCTTTTGGAGACGTTCTATGAGCGGCATCGCAAAATCATGAAGGACTCGAGTGTCGGGTACTGGTCGATAAAGTACAACTTCAGGCGCAAATGCGTCTACGAACGCAGCTGCTTCTTTGGGTTTAACTTCAAAGGGAATTGAATCGGGTCCCAGTCTTTGCCGTGTCAAAACCAAGTCTTCAGAATTTCTGCAGGACACCTGCAAAATCTGTTCTGATGGCCAATCTCTTAAAAGGTTGTGCTTAAGTTCACCTGTTGCAGAGCCGTTACCAATCGGGGTTAAATCAAGGAGCAGCAGTCGCGGATAATCTCTAAGTTCCAGAGGTCGCTTTGGTGGAAAGAGATCAGCAAAATTGCGCCGTTCAAAAACTTCGAGCTGTCCGCCAACAGTGGCATTATAGATCCGCTGGTTGGTCTGATCGACAACTTTGCGTGCTTCTTTATAGGCTTCGACCATCTTACTGACCTGAGGGTCGTGCCAACGGAAACCTTTTCCAAAATAATCTGGGTGAAAATGATTCACGTCATCGGATTTCATATCGATCACCCCGACAGAGTAGGATGATGCTTGTTGCGCATCCTCGGGAATAGCATAGCTCGCATCGACACCAATCATGTAAATCTCTTCAAAGCCCATGTAGTATGCCAATTGAAGCATCGAGAAGGTTACAGTCGCGCCTGTGTAAGTAATTTCGTCGGCTTGCGTAGAGAAATCAAATCCGTGGGGATAGCTTTTACGGGGCCTATGATTGTAGAAAATCGTATCCTCGGATTCGGGAAACATGTATCCAAGGTACGCTGGGAACAGCTTGGTTGGCCCTTTGAAAGCCTTAATCCATTTGGCCCGATCCTCCGCCACCAAATGGTCTTCAACCACATAGAAAGTAGGCGTCCAATCAAGATCCTTTGCCTTAAGGAAAAAACCATTTACCGCAAAGGTCACCTCATCCTTGAGCAAGCTCAGATCTGTCTCGTTCAAGCTGGGACCATTGCCGATAATGAAACAACGCTTGGTGCCACGGTATTTTTCACGCAAGGCGCGCAGACGCGGCGAATAGACCTCTTTCAGACCTTTCTCATATATATGCTTCACGCGTTTTAGGCCCTTGATCTGGGCCTCGACAGCAATTTTTTCTGTCGGTAGGTAAATTGGTGCGCGCGTCGGAAGCTTTGAGATTAGCTCTTTTAGCTCTTTTTTTAACCCATCCATTTCGGCCTTTGTCAGGTTCTTTCGTGGTGCTGGGAGTGAAAGGTCTGCTCTTTTCACAACGCTTTTAACGAGAGCTTTCCATGAATGCTTACCGAGGTAGTCACTACGAACCTTGGCAACTCCGGGCAGGAATTCATCATAGCGCTTAGCCACCTCTCGCACTGCGGAAGCCAATGCCGCCGGATCTGGATCGGCGCAAAGGCCGATATGCCCTGCTTTGACAATATCGGAAAGCCATGTGTTCTTGAGCACTACCACAGGCTTGCCCAGAAGAAAGGCATCAACCAGAATTCCAGAGGTTCGCCGCCGAAAGGCCTCGGACAGGTAGGGGATGACCACGATATCCGCCGTGCGGATCATGTCGATGAACTCACCATCAGACATGTCATCCCCAAGAATGTCGACCTTTGTCCCTACCTCGGCGGTCATTGACTGCAAGGCGTCTTCAAGATCTTTTCCGGACACACGATCTATGCGTGCGCGCAACCGGAGCCTAAGGTCTGGGTCGTTCGCCAACAACGCGCAAGCGCCTGTGGAAAGAGCAAACCCTTTTTCCTTGCGTGTTCCGCCGGGGAATACAGCCCGAAGCGGTTTGCCCGGCTTGGACAGGGGCAATTCATCCAGCGTCACGACAGTCTTGTCGTCGAACGTGGTGCTGGGATGGGGCAAAACCGGAAGAGAAACCGACCAATCCGTGCTGAATTCATCAGCGATCTGCTCGGTAGAATGCATAAGGAAGACTTGGTTCGACCGCTCCAAACGCTTGGCGACGCGATACCACTGCGATTTGTAGATCGGGTCGTTCTGATCAAAATTGTACGACCAGAATAAGTTGATCACCGCCCGGAACCTGGGTCTCCTCATTAGGAGATGCTCGACTGTCTCTGCAACTTCTATACTGCCGATATACATGAACACACAGATCGCGTCTGCCGGATAGCGCAAATCAAGCGTAGAAAAGGCTTCGTCAAGCTCCTTTGCAAATTGCATCATGTCGCGGCGACGCGTCTGTGGCCAGTCCTTACCCACTGTCCAGCTATGAACCGAAAAGACCGGCAAAACGAGTTCGGCATTGTCCGGGAAGAACTTGGGATCAAGCTCTTTGCGGCAGATCAGCGCGAAATCGGTATTCAGATCATGACAGCCCTCTGCGACGCGCTTGTCATAGGCCAGAAAATGACCCCAGTCATCCTTGGCATCCGGGTCGATCATCGCGAAAACCGCGACTTTCGATCCGGCGGCCATGCTATCGGGATTAGGGGCTTCGCGCATGCGCAGGGCTGGAATCATCGAAGGTGTCGCGGTCTCGATCACCTTTCCCGCAGCTTCGAGAGCGGTCAGCACCTCTTCTACGTCGCGGCAATGATCGGTGTAGTAATCGTTGTAATCAATCGCAAAAAACGCCGGATGCGCCGCCTGAATCTCGGACATCTTGTCGTTGAACTGCGCCTTTTTGTCATGCGACCAGAAGAAACTGTCATCCGTAAGATTACGCCCGTCGCAGCCAACGATCTCGATCTTGCGCGCGATACTGGCCGCGATCGGCAAGAGCGCCAGTGTCAGGACGTTTGGATAGGATTTGAGATAGAATGTCTCTGCGAGATTGCTGGGCGGCGCGCCCTCTTTGTCGAAGGGCACGCCAATGATACGAGACCGCAGGTCAACGGGCAGGAACGTGTCATAAATCGCGAAATCCCGCATCGGGCAAACGAACCATGCGCCCGTTTCTCGCAACGCCTGAATGAGCTCGTCGCGAAAGGCCCCCGCATAACCAGAACAGCCCGCATGATAGAGCGGATCGGCGGCAGTTATGATCCGTGGGCGTGTTGCGGCGATGATATCGCGGTTCTTGACGATGGAGTTGGAGATAACGCAGATACCATCGCTAAAGTCGTGCCCCTCAACAAAATCACTAAGCGTCGGGCCGCTGCCGAAAACATAGGCTTTCTCGTGCTGCCCGATGTCAGCCACCATCGCGCGCATGCGCGCATGGTTCACCTCGAGCAGTGCGGCGCGGTCGGCGTAGCGGTTGAGACCGGCCCAAAGGTAAAAGGAGCCCTCCATCCGTGTCCGCAAAGGATCGACCCGGTAAAGCCCCTGTTTTGCGCCCAAGGCCTTGATGGCCGCCTTGACCGGCGCAGGCGCATTATTCTCTGCCGTTTCATCCCAAATCAACAAGAGGTCCCGCGCAAGATCGACCTCGGATATCGCAGCGGCAAAATCCTCGTGATCCAGCAGCTTTATCTTGGCCTTCACCGCCGCGAGATCACCCGCCACCAGCGGATCAAGCTGCGGTGCCAATTTTGCCGCGTCGACCAATGCGCGGCGGCTTGTGAAATGGATGCTGTCAATCTTGCTCAGATAGGGTTTGAAATACCACGCCAAGCGACACACGACATTGTCAATGTCTTCCAGATTGAGCAGGGCTGGATAGATGAAAACTTTGGACATTGGATCTCACGTTGCGTTTGCTTTGGCAATTTGCAGTCATAGCAAAAGGCGGGTGGTCTCAAAAAAAGCCGCTTAATCGCTCGATGGCGGTGTGGCTGGCGCGGATAACGGCATCGACGGTGTTCGAGCCATTGTGCGACCCAAAGATACAGCGTTCCATGCTGCGCAGAGGGCTATCCATTGGCAGCGGCTCGATTTCGAACACGTCTAGGGCTGCGGAATGCACATGGCCCGATTGTAGCGCCGCGATCAGCGCCGCCTCGTCGATCAGCGGGCCGCGCGCGACGTTGACAATGCGTACCCCCGGCATGCAGCGCGCCAGAACATCGGCGTTGAGCATATGGAAATTGTGCTTGTTCAACGCGCAGGTGAACACAAGAAAGTCGCACTCCTCGACCCGTTCGGGCCAGGCCGCGCGCGTCAGCCCATCAAGTCCGGCATCTCCGGTAACGCCGGGATCATAGGCAATCGCCTTGAGCCCAAGCGCCTGAAGCCGCGTGACTGTGTTGCGCCCGATGTCCCCCAATCCGATCACGCCGACCGTGCGACCCGCAAGGCTGATGCCCGCAGGTTTGGGCCACCCGCCCGCACGCACGCCCCGGTCGATCAAGAAAAGCTGACGGGCAAGCCCAATCACAAGGCCCGTGGCAACATCGGCCACCTCTGCCCCAAACATTTGCGGCGTGTTGATGATGGGAATGCCCAAATCCTTGCAGGCATCGAAATCGACGTTATCGACACCGATGCCCCATTTCACCGCCGCCCGCAGCCGCCCCGCCCGGCCTGCCGAGAACACCTGCCGCGTGGCGGGATCATCGCCGATGATCCAGCCATCATAGCCCGGCAAAAGGTCCATCAGCTCTGCCTCGGTCATCACTTGCGTCACCTTGGCCGGATGCAGGCGCAGGCCCTTTTCGGCAGCAGGTTCCATGAACAGGTCGATTTGGCCCAGCATCGGAGGGCAGGTTACAAGCACGTCTTTCATTGGGTCACGCCGTCTTTTGGTGTTGCATGTGCAGACTGGCCACTGCCTCGGCAAGGGCCCAGTCTTCGGGAGTGTCGATGTCGACAGCTTCCATCTTGTTCATCTCATGCAGGATCGGCTTGCGCCCGATCCGTGCATTGGTCGCGGCAAAGCTATCCCGCGAGAAAATGAAAAGGTTCGAGTTCTCTTCGAACCACGGTTCCAGGTCTTGCGTCTGAACGAGGTTGTCCGGATCATGGTTCACCGGGCTGGCATCGGCGCGGTAAAACCGGGTCTGAATTTTGTTGACCGAAAAGAGCGAATCCGCCGTGCCATCCGCAACCCCCGCCCGATAGGCGGCCAAAGCCGCCCGGATGGTTTCGGGGCGCAGCATCGGATTGGTCGTATGGGTCATCAAATAGGTCTCCGCTTCTACGGCGGCGATATCATCGGCCAAGATCAGATTCATCGACACCGTATCGCCACACAGCTCTGCCTTGCGATCCCGGATTCGCACGCGGTCCGACTCTACCAGCCCATTCTCTGCAAGAATGTGACGGGCATCCGTATTGATGACGACCTCATCAATTTCATCAAGCGCCAGAAGCGAATCCAAAATCCAAGCAAAGAGAGGTTTGCCGTGTAGTGGACGGAAATTCTTGCCCTTAACTCTTTGACTGTTGGCTTTCATGGGGAGGAGTGCGACGCAGCGGCCTGAGCCAGTCATCTTGTGCGGCCTTTTCATTGACTTGTGGAAAAAAGAAACGTTCCTTGGCGTGTTGCGACAACAGCCGGTGTTCGTGATTGCCTTTGTGCGATCCGACGTATTGGTTCCAGCGATACCGCAGCATATCCATGCGCGAGGTCGAGCGAATGTTGTTGAGTGCGGCGGCGCGCCAATCCCCGATCACGCTGCGGATCACATAGCGCAGAACATCAAAGCGCGACAAATGCACCTCTGGCATGATCGAGCGCAGCGCAATCGCCTCGCGCTCAAACCGGCGTCGAACCTGTGCCCAGCTCTCTTGATGGTGGTGGAATACAGGCGCATCCGCCACATAGGCGATCTTATGCCCTGCGCTTACCAAGCGTTTGGCAAGCTCCATATCCTCAAGACCCGTCAGTGCCTCGTCAAAGGGATGCTTTTGCCATGCGCTGCGCAGCAGTGCCGAGTTGGCATTGTTGCAAAAGAATCCGTCCTGCGGAATGGCCGAGACATCCGGGAAGTATTTGGCAAAGATGCGACGCTCGCTGTAATTGCTGTCGTCATCCCCGATCTGGCGACCGTAACTATAGCTGGCCACGCCGTCGATCAGCGGTTGGCACAGGTTCTGCAGCCACATCGTATCAACAGGCACGCAATGGCCAGAGATGAACACAAGCAAATCTCCGGTTGCGTGATCGCAGCCACGATTCAACGAGCGCCCGAAAGAGAATTCAGATTTCTTGATGGTTGTGACCCGGCAGCCATGGCGCTCTGCAATCTCAACAGTGCCGTCTGTTGAGCCCGAGTCGATCAGGACCACCTCAACGTCAAGACCGTTGGTCTGTTGAGCGCCGATCATCACCATAAGATCGTCGAGGTGCTGCGCTTCGTTCAATGTTCTAATCACAATGCTTGCAAGCATTTGAACCATCCTATGCAAGTCGCTTTGGGCACAACAACCTACCGTTACCGGTACCATTTAAAATATGCGTGAGACGAACACCAACCGAACCGAACACTATCGACACTTGGCGTATCTATCGAGTTGAACCTTGCATGTCCACCCTCAGCACTGCGGCCAATGGGCGGAATCCGCCGAAACTCCAGCGGGATTGATCAAAAAATAGGCGAAGTTCCGGCTTGCATCCTTGGCTGAGAGCGTTAGCAAAAGAGGTGAATTGACGCCATCGAGGGGACTTTTGCGATGACCGACGCCCACTATCCCGATCTGAAGGGTCGCTCTGTCTTTGTCACCGGCGGAGGTTCTGGGATCGGCGCGGCCCTGACCGAGGCGTTTGTCGCTCAAGGGGCCAAAGTCGCCTTTGTGCAACGTTCGGATGCAACAGCGTTTTGTGACAGTATCGCTGATCGTCACGGGGCCCGCCCCTTGTATCTGCCTTGCGACATTACGGATCGCACAGCGCTGCATCAGGCACTTGAGTTTGCGCGCGATGCACATGGGCCAGTGCAGGTTTTGGTCAACAATGCCGCCAACGATCAGCGTCACCGCGCCGAGGATCTGGACGAGGCCGGATGGAACGCAAGTCTTGCGGTGAATCTTTCTGCCTATTTCTTTGCCATTCAGGGCGTCGTTGGCCAGATGCGGGCCGCCGGGGGCGGCTCGATCATCAATTTCTCGTCGATCAGCTATATGATGGGAAATGCGGGCTACCCTGCTTATGTGACCGCGAATGCCGGGATTACCGGCATGACCCGCGCTCTTGCGCGCGAATTTGGCCCAGAGCGTATTCGGGTCAATGCGCTGGTGCCCGGATGGGTGATGACAGAACGCCAACGCACCCTTTGGGCTACGCCCACGGACCTTGCCGCGCATCTGGAGAAACAATGCCTCAAGGAACACCTTGTCCCCGAGGATATCAGCGGCGGCACGCTTTTTCTGGCCTCTGAGGCCAGCCGGATGATGACCGGTCAGGCATTGGTCATCGACGGCGGCGTGGTTGTAACGGGATGAGCGAGCTACCTCAGGCTCAGGTCTTTGACCGGCGCATCTGTGATTTGGGCGAAGGTGCGTTCTGGCATCCAGAGCGCAGGCAGTTTTTCTGGTTCGATATCACGGGGCGGCGTCTTATGTCGCGCGACCAAGACGACAACCAGCATTGGCAATTTGAACAGCCTGTCTCTGCGGCGGGCTGGATTGACGCTGACACGCTCTTGATCGCGGCCAGCGATCACCTTTTGCACTTCGACATAGCCAAAGGCACCACAACCCCGATTGCGCCGCTTGACTGCGCCGCTGGACGGCTGCGCCCCAATGACGGGCGCGCCGACCCATGGGGAGGGTTCTGGATCGGCACAATGGGCCATGGCGCCGAACCGCAAGCCGGTGCAATCTGGCGCTATTACCGGGGTGAAATGCGCCGCCTCTTCGACAAGATCACCATTCCAAACGCAATCTGCTTTGCGCCTGACGCGGGCTTTGCCTGTTTCACCGACACGCCGGGCCGCATCGTCTATCGCCAGCGTCTTGAGGCCACGCAGGGCTGGCCCATCGGCGATCCCGAACCCTGGCTTGACCTGCGCGCAGCGGCCCGCAATCCCGACGGTGTGGTTCTGGATGCTCAAGGGCGGCTCTGGCTGGCAGAATGGGGAAGTCACCGTGTGGCGATTTATGATCGGCAGGCGCAATTCTTGGGCGCCGTCGCAGTGGGCGCGCCCCATGCCTCTTGCCCTGCCTTTGGGGGTGACAACCTGTCAGTGCTGCACATCACCACCGCGCGACAAGGGATGGACACCGAGGCGCTGTCAAAAGCACCCGAGGCGGGCATGACCTATGCTGTGGACCTGAGCGCCCACGCCTGCCACGGCCAAGCCGAACATCAGGTTATTCTCTAGGCCCGTGATCGCGCGGCAACCCAAATACCGCGCGGTAATCGGCCTTTTCAAACACCGGGCAAGCACCATCCAGAGTGGCATCGACAATCTGCCGCCCCGCCGCTTCAAAGACCTCTCGCGCCACCTTGTAAGACGCCTCTGAACGCTCCAGATCCGGATTGTCCCAGACCTGACCCCGAAAATATTCGGGGCTAAAGTGATTGGGATCTGGCCCCTCCATAACATGCGCCTCGTGCGGCGCGCCGTGATAGGTGAACCGATGATCCATTCCAATGATCACAACCTTTGAGAAGCCCATGTAATAGGCCACTTGAAGCGCGGCATGGGTCACGGTGCCGCCTTCGCGCAGCCCTTTGCAGATGTCGGTCGAAAACATGACGGGCGGGGTCAAAATCGGCACGTGAAAGGTGCGCGGCCCCTCCTCGAGATGCCCGGCTGCGCGCGCCCCGATAAAGCGGATTGCGGGCAAGGCCGCCAGCGCCTCCCGCGCCTGTTCGACCACCTTGGGATTGACCGCAACCAGATAGCGCGGCTCAAAGCCGAATTTCTCCAATCCCAGATGGATCTTGTTCAGACCGATCACCGTGTGATTGCGCAAAAACCGCAGATCCATCCGGTTCAGTGACGGGCCGTTACAGACGATGACACAGCTTTCGCCTTGGTGCAGATTCTCGAACTGCGCCAATCCAGAGTTTGACCCGGTCTCAGTCCGCCGCCGCAGCCCGCCGAGCTGATCAAGTGTCCTACGGATGGTCTTGCGCAAATCCAAATCTGATCCTCAAGTGCTGATCCGCCTTAGGTTATCCGGCGGAGTTTGTGAACCAGCCCCTCGCGTCGTCTGATACCGGGCCAGACTGTGCGCGCATTAGGGCTCATATCCCAGACGCACACATAATGCTTTGTAATCGCGAGAGCCGCGTTGCGCGTCGATCACCATTGGAACCTCGCGGCGTGGGCGCTCGGCGATCTGCGCGCCCTTGCGGCCACTGTCGCCGGACAGACGAATGATGGTAAATAGCTCCAAGGCTGAGGCGTGGTATGGCAGGGCAATGATCTGGCAGATCTTTTCCAGCGTGAGTTCGGGCGCAGCCACAAAGTCTTCGTATCTGACGAGGTCCAGATCCGCATGGCGATCCAGAAACTCTGCATATCGTTGGCTGTAGGTTTCAAGGGTGGAGGGCGAAAAATGCAACCATCCGTTCGCATGCAAGGACAGGAAACTATCGAGCGGATGCCGCACCGTAAGCAGCGACACCACAGGATGACGCCCTGTCGCCAAAATCTCGTGAAGCGTAGGCCGGCTGTTCGGATCAATCTGGGTGCAGAAATGGGAATGCGCATGGTCCCGGATCACCAGGCTTTGTCCTCTGGATGCCAAGCCGCCGACGATTGTCTGCGTTGCCTCACGGAAGCCGTCGACAACAACAGTTGGGTTAACCTCGCGCCGAGAGATCTGCAGTGCCCCAAACAGATCCGTCGGCGCAAATTTCGGGGCACGCCTGTTTTCCGGCAAATGAATTTGGCTGAGCGGGTCAATCTCGTTCAACAGCACAACGCCGGGCAGTGCCGCGATACATTTCGCAATCAAGGTGCCACCGGAACAGGCAAAATGATGCAATGTCCGGATCGGTTCGGGGCCAGTAAAGGACTGGCACATTGCTTCGCACTGGTCCAGCAAACTTGGGAAACTGTCGGTGATCGGCACCGCCGGTACAGATGCTTTGTAGGCTTGCAGCATGTCCAATGCCGCTTCGATTTCAATCGCGATTGACTGCGAGTGTGTCGCCGCCTTCATGCCTTTGACCCTTGCCCGGCCTTTGTTTTCTGCTTCTTGCCCGCAGTGCGCCGACGAGGTGGCGAAAGTTTTTGGGCGGGGTCCGACGCTAAACTCTCTTGGTCGCTCGGGGGCAACTGTCGCAGATATTCGGCCGCCAGCGACAGTTTTGCCGTGAGCTTGCCCAGCAAGTCTTCTTGCCGTTGGCGCTGTGTCTCACTCTGCTCGAGACGACCGCGCAAATTTTCCAAATCGACCTGCAACATCGCCTGAAAGCGGGTTTGAAAATCCAAGGTCGAGACAGCTTCGTCGCGCTTTTGCACGGCACTGTGGCGCTGTTTTTCCAAATCCACCATACTGGTTTCGATGCCAGATATCTTATCGTTCGCGGCTTTCAGCGCCGCATCGCGCTCTGCCAACTCTTTTGTTTTTGCCTCCGTCGCGGCACGCGCTTCGGTCAAGGCCGTCTCAATTGCGACGACCCGCTCCTGAGCCGCCTTCAGCGCTATATCGCGCTCTGCCAAGGTCTTTGCTTTCGCCTCTGTCGCCGCTCGCGCTTCGGATAGGGCAGCCTCTTGCAGCTCTGCCCGTTCTTTGGCTGCTTTCAATTCGGCCTGCGTCTCTGACAGCGTCGTTTCAAGGGACGCAAGGCTTGTGCGCAAGGTTTCGATGCGTGTTTGGGCCCGAGCCAAGGCGCGGGCCTTTTGATCGGCTTGAAGGTGCAGCACAGTCCAATCCGCATCCGCCTCGTCGCGCAGCGTGACGTCAAATCCTTCGTCACTCAGCCATGCTTCCAACTCGGCGCGCGTGACCGCCCCGTCGTAAAACGCCTCTTCAGCCGCAAGGATTTCGAGTTGGTCGATCTGATCGAGCATGCCATCGGCCTTGCAAGCGTTCAGAATATTCATCTCGTTGCCGGGGGCCTCAAGGATAAGCGCCATTGGCCTTGCAACCGCCCCCATCTCGGACAAGAGCTGCGCGGGCGTGATGACGGGAACGATCTGACGTTCTTTGCGGATCAACCCGGGAAAAAGCTCGTAGAGCGCGGGGGTTGGTTCCTGCGTGCTGTTCAGCCGCGAAAAGTTCCAGAGGGACAACTCTGCATCGCCCTCTTCCTTGCCCAAAGCGGCCCGGATCACCTGTACATTTGACGCCGATGCGCTTTTCTGGGTCAATCGCGCCGCAGCGTTTCGATCTGCTTCAACCAGCACGATCTTGTCTGGGTCATGCTTTTGAAGCTCTGCAAGACGTTTGCCGGTGCCAGCCCCAATATGAATGAAACTGCGTGGTTTTGTCTTGCTCACAGGGTGCTCACTCATGCCAAAGTTGCCTAGCCAATTAAATTCTGTCGATCTCATCCGCGAAATCGCCGCTTGGGTCCGCCGTAGTATGGTCATCACCCGTAAGGATTCAACCGATCTTTATAGTACCAATTCTGGGTGTCTTTATTGCGTCGCGCACCAAGCCATTGGTTAGGCCCGCGCTTGTTACGCCCAAGCTGCCCGCCTCAAAACCTGCGGCCTTGTGGTCTTACCGGCTAGGATCTGGGGTTACTTCGAGACCAGACGCCTCACGCCGCGCAGCGGGGCGGTGACACGCCAAGACGTGGACTCGTAGACCATGGCCAACATCGTGGTCAAACCCTCTACATCATGCCCCAGCTTGGCGTTTTGGGCCTCTAGCTCTGCGCGCAGGGTCATGGCATGGCCAAGGTCTTGGGCTGCTTGCGCCAAGGCTTGATCCTTGTCGCGCAGCGCCTGCACATGGCGGGATTCCAGCGCAGTCTGGGCCGTTCTGAGGCGCTTAATGTCTTGGGTCAAACGGTTCAGTTGTTCGCGTAGCGCTGCGCTCTCTTCGCTGGCGCGGTGGGCCTCTCTAAGCTGGAGTTGCACCTGTTCGCGCAACAAGGCCAGTTCTTCTTGATCGTCGTCACGCTCTAGCTTTTGCGCCTCGAATGCTGTCTCCACAGCGGTCAAACGCTGCATTTCCTGCGTGACCAGCATCACCTGGCTTTGCAACAAACCGCGCTCTTCGCTGCTTTCTTCTGCTTCTTCGACCTGAAGCCTGACCTGCGCGCCGAGCAACGCCAATTCATCCTGACTAGCTCTTAGATCCTCAAAGACTGCCGCCGCCGCCTCGAGAGTGGCAAGTGCACTCCCCTCATTCGCAGGAGAGATGCCACTGGCTCTCAACTCCTCAAGAACCTCGCGCAGGCTCTCAATCTGGGGCACCGCAAGCCGTGCCACCGACCGCGACAGCGCTGATTGTGCCCCCGGCTGTGACAGCACGACATCCTTGGGGATATTGAGCCTCTTGCGCAGGACCTCCCACGCGGGGTCGGTGTTGGAGGCGGTCAAAAGATCGCTCTCGACCAGTGTGATGTGGCGGCGGTTCTTGCGAAGAAGCGTCAAAATCTCTTCCGCGCGCGCACGCCAGCCCTCGATTGCCTCTGCAATCGAAGTCCCTTCTTCGATTGCGCGGGCAAGGCAATTTGTTGGATCACTCCACATCAGGGCGCAGGGCAATTCGTCAGAGGCGATTGCCTGCGATACCGCCATTTTATCCAGAGGGGCCACATCAAATCCAGCGGCGTGCAGCGCCTCTTGGAAGGCTGGCGTCACATCTTGCATCACGAATATCAGCGCATGCGGCACCCGGCGCGTTGCCACTTGCGGAGCAGACATGGCACCGGACGGCGCCCCACCTTGCGCACTTTTGTCATGTGGGCTGGCCCGGTTTGTGCTGCTCTTCATGATGTCGTCCGCTCGCTACTCAATGTGGAAATGCTGCATCTTATCGTCTGCTACCAGCTACGCGCCCGTTCTATCAAGCATGTTTGACCGCTTGAAGCCAGCCTTGAGGACAAGGTCTGGGGCGGTATCCCTGTCATCCACGCGCGTAGATATCCTCATACCGGATGATGTCATCCTCGCCCAAGTACGATCCGGTCTGCACCTCGATCAGCACCATGGGCACCTTGCCGGGGTTCTCCATCCGGTGCACTGCGCCCAAGGGGATATAGACCGATTGGTTCTCACTCACGAGCTTGACCACGTCATCCACAGTCACTTTGGCGGTGCCTTCCACCACGATCCAGTGTTCAGAGCGGTGGTGATGGCTTTGAAGGCTGAGGGCGGCACCGGGGTGAACATGAATGCGCTTGACCTGAAAGCGCTCGCCGATCACCAGGCTCTCGAACCAGCCCCAAGGGCGGTGATCCTTGGGGAAACTTTCGGCCTGTTTGCGCCCCTTGGCCTTGAGCGCGGCGACGGCCTGTTTCACATCCTGCGCCCGGCTGACATGCGCCACCAGAACCGCATCGGACATGGCCACCGTGATGATATCGTCAAGCCCGATCCCCACCACCTCAAGCCCTGCGTCTTCGGACCGCAAAAGCGTGTTGTCGCAATCAATCGCCGTTGCATGGCCAGAGGTCGCAACGCCGCGTGCATCCGGCCCGGTTTCACGCCAGACCGCATCCCATCCCCCCAGATCCGACCATCCGGCAGCAAAGGGAATGACCGTGAGGTTGCGCGCCTTTTCCATCACCGCATAGTCGATCGAGATATCCTCGGCCTCGCCCCAAGCCTCGGGATCAAGGCGATAAAAGCCCAGATCAGGGGTGGTCTTTTCAACCGCAGCCTCGACCGGTGCCAAGAGCTGCGGCGCATGGGCCCGGAATGCATCAAGGATGGTTGCCGCTTTGAAGAGAAAAATCCCCGCGTTCCACAGATATGTGCCCTCTGCCAGCATCGCCGCCGCCGCCTCGGCATTCGGCTTTTCAACGAACCGCTTGAGGCCGATGGGGCGCGGGGCCAGATCGCCGGGCACGCCGTCAAGTTCCAGATAGCCATAGCCGGTTTCGGCATGCGTGGGCTTGATCCCGAAGGTCACAAGCTGCCCTGCCTGCGCAGGCCCGACACCCGCCGCGACCGCCTGTCGAAAAGCCTCGGGATCGGGCACGACATGGTCTGAGGGCGCGACAAGCATCAGCGCCTCGGGGTCTTGGCGTGCCTGCCAGAGCGCCGCTGCCAGAACCGCAGGCGCCGTATTGCGCCCCGAAGGCTCGATCAGAACCGCGCCCGGATTGATCCCGATATCGTCCAGTTGCTCGCCCACAATAAAGCGGAAATCGGCATTGGTCAGCACCATGGGGGCCGCAAACTCTGGACCAGACAACCGCTGAGCCGAAGCCTGAAAGAGCGTGACATCGCCCAAGAGCGCCACAAATTGTTTAGGATAGGATTTGCGAGACAAGGGCCACAGCCGTGTGCCAGAGCCGCCGCAAAGGAGAACCGGAGTAATCATCTGATATCCTTTTCAATCCTGACTTAAATCACCAGAGGTATCCCCAATCCGGCACGGTCTATCAAGGCGAAACTTGGCACTTGGCACGTTGAGCGGACCGAAAGCCGCCCCTGTTTCAGATGCGCCGCGCGCGAGACCTTTCAGGCTGGGATCTTGAAGGGTCAGAAAACACCTGCAGTCACATGGCCACAGGCGTCGCCGCGCACGGCCCCGCCCCTGCCCCGCCCTTGTCGTTACAAAGCGCGAAAGCGCGCCTCTTGCCGCGCGGTCCAGCGTACTGTCAGATCAAAGCCGTCTTCGGTCTGGGTCTCGGCTTCGACCAGCTCTTTTTCAAAGAGCCATGCGCGTTTGCGCCCTTCGGCAAAGCGCAGATGCACCTCTGTCAGATGCGTTACATCAGACAGCTTGTCCCCAATGGCCGAAATGAGATCACTGAGCCCCTGCCCCGAGATCGCGGAAATTGCGATGACATCCTCTTGCCGGGCCGCTTGGGTCACGGCAGCGGCGCGCGCATCCTCTGGCAAGCGGTCGATCTTGTTCCAGATTTCGATCTGGGGTGTCTTGTCGCTGACCCCGAGGCTCTCGAGAATTGTCGCCACGTCGCGCGACTGCGAGACAGTTTCGGGATGCGAAATATCGCGCACATGACAAATGAGGTCCGCGGACAGAACCTCTTCCAACGTCGCGCGAAAGGCTGCGACCAATTCGGTGGGCAGATCGCTGATAAAGCCCACGGTATCGGACAGGATCACCTCTGGCCCGCCTTCGGGCAGGTTGACACGGCGCATGGTCGGATCGAGCGTGGCAAAGAGCATATCCTTGGCCATCACATCCGCCCCCGTGAGGCGATTGAAAAGCGTGGATTTGCCCGCGTTGGTATAGCCAACAAGCGCCACCACCGGAAATGGCACCTTGGCACGCGCGGCGCGGTGCAGGGTGCGGGTCTTGGCCACCTTTTCCAACTGACGCCGCAGGCGCACAAGCTGATCGTCAATCGCGCGACGGTCCGCTTCGATCTGCGTCTCGCCCGGGCCGCCCACGAACCCTAGACCACCGCGTTGCCGTTCAAGGTGGGTCCATGCGCGCACAAGGCGCGTGCGCTGATAGCTCAGCGCTGCCATCTCGACTTGCAGCACGCCTTCGCGCGTAGCCGCGCGGTCGCTGAAAATTTCCAAAATCAGCCCGGTGCGATCCAGCAGCTTGACGCCCCAAGCCTTTTCCAGATTGCGCTGTTGCACCGGCGTCACGGGGCCGTCGACCAACACAAGCTCGACCTCGGCGGCCTCCATCGCCTGATGCAGCTCTTCCAACTTGCCCTTGCCAAAGAGACGCCCGGCATCCGGCTTGCGCAGGCGCACCGTATCGGCACCGACCACGTCGATATCCGGCAAAGCATGGGCAAGGGCCACGGCCTCTTCCAACGCCAAGGCGGGATCACGGGCGCGGTTGGCACCGTCAATTTCGGGGTGGATGACCCAAGCCCGGGTGATCGGGCGCGCGTGGTCCATCAATTGGCGTCGTCACCATCGTAGAGGTTGACAGGCTGCGACGGCATGATGGTTGACACCGCATGCTTGTAAACAAGCTGCGATTGCCCATCCCGGCGCAGCAGGATGCAGAAATTGTCAAACCATGTGATCACGCCCTGCAACTTGACCCCGTTGATCAGAAAGACCGTCACAGGAATCTTGGTCTTGCGGACCTGATTGAGAAATGCGTCCTGTAAATTTTGTCGATCAGAAGCCATGCGTCTTCCTGCCTTTTTTTATTGCGCGCACCGCGAACCGGCGCGAGGGGTCTTGCGTACAATCAGAGTATGTCTTGCCCGTGCAAGAGTTTCCAGCCCAAAAATAAAATCGTTCCAAACTGCGGCGGAGAGTTGCACCCGCGTCAATCCCGCCAGATTGATGGGTTAAGCAAGGCGATAAGGGCCAATGTTTCAAGCCGTCCAAGCACCATGGCCATGGCATAGATCATCTTGGCGCCATCGCTCAACTCGAGCAGGCGAATGGGCGTGTCGCTTGCGGTCAGGATCAGCGGCCCCGTGGTTGAAAGCCCGGAAATCGCCAGAATCAGCGCCGCGTCAAACCCCTGCCCGGCAAGCGCCAAAAGAGCGGTGACAAAGGTCAGAGACATGGCGAAGAGCATGAAAAAGATCCACGCGATATAGGCCCCCTGCCGGCGGATACGCCGCCCGACACCGGTTGCCCGCCCGACCGACGAGGGATGCACCAGACGCTCGGTTTCGCGCCGGGCGTGCAAGTAGAGCGCGTAGACCCTGAGAAGTTTAACCCCGCCCGCCGTGGTGGCCACCCCGCCCCCCACCAGCGATAGGCCCAACAGGATCAGGCCGGGCGTGCCGAGACCCGACCAATCCCGCGCCTCCTGCCAATCGGCGCTTTCAAAGCCGGTGGTCGACAGGAAGGACAGCACGGTAAAGACCGCGCCCCACAAGGCCCGGAGCGCCAAGCGCCAATCAGACGTATCCTCGACCCCCAGCGTGGCGATCCAGTGGCGCAGAAACAGGATCAATGGCACCCCAATGAGCAAGACAACACCCAGCCGAAACTCTGGATCGTTGACCACACCCGGACGCATCGACGTAATCGTGTCCGAGGAAAACGTGAGCCGTGACAGGGAAAAGAAGAAAAACAGGAAGACCGCGAATTCCCCGGCAAAGCCCGAAGTGCCGTTCTGCAAGCCGCCAATCGATGAAATCCCGCTTGTTGCCATGGTCGACATCGCGTGCACCGCCGCGACAAAGGCCCGCTCTCCGCCCACCAGAAGACAGATCCAGAGCGCCGCAGTCAGGCCGATATAGACCGGGGCAAGCACCCGTGTGGATTGCGCCAACCGTTTGGCGGGGCTCGCCCGCTCGAACCGGCCCAGAACGGTCTCATCCTGTCCCGGCTCGCCGCGGGCCGTCACCTCAAACCCGCCAAGATTGAGCGGGGCAAGCACCGCCGACGCCGAAATCCAGAGCAACAGCCCCCCACCCCAGCCCACCAGCGCGCGCCACAGATGCAGGCTATCCACCAAACGTCCCGGCGTGCCAAATAGCGTGGCCCCGGTGGTGGTGAAGCTCGAGACCATCTCGAAATAGGCATTGAGAAAGGTTGTGTTCCGCACGCCGCTATAAAACGGAATCGCCAGAAACACCGGCAAGAGCACATAGGCCAGCAAGAGCGACATCAGGTTTTGGGTGTCGCTCATCCGCTGATCGGACCGCCCGGACAGCGCCAGCCCTATGGTGATCACCAGTGCAAAGCCGATGGTGCCGGAAAAAGCAAAGGCCTTGCCGACGCCGCTAAAGCCACGCATGCCCGCATCTATCGCAGGCAGATACATCATCAATGCGGCAATCCCGGCGAGGATCAGGATGAGCGGGAATGTCAGCAGCCGGGCAATCATCGGATCAGAAAAAGTCGATCGAGACCTGCAACAGCTGCTCGACCGCCGCCACATCCGCCGCCATTGCAAAGATCACGATCACATCGCCCGCCTCAACCCTCAGACCGCCTGCGGGTTTGTGTATTTTGCCGCCCTTGCGCACGGCCCCAACCAGCACACCCTCTGGAAAGTCGATATCACGAATCGCCGCGCCGGCGATGGAGGAGGTCGACATGACTTCGGCCTCGATCACCTCGCCTTCGGCATCCCCGATGGAATAGACGCCGCGCACCTTGCCGTGGCGAATGTGGCGCAGAATCGAGCTGACAGTGGTGGCGCGCGGGTTGATATAGGCGTCAATGCCCAACGACTCGAGCAGCGGCACCATGGTGGGATCGTTGATCAGCGCCACGGCAAAGGGGCAGCCTTCGGATTTGGCACGCACGGCGGCCAGCATATTGGTTTTGTCATCATCGGTCACAACCAGCACCGCATCGGCGCGGGCAATCCCTGCCTCGGCCAATAGCGCGGAATTCAGGCCATCCCCGTTCAGCACGATGGTCCGCTCCAGCGCATCCGCCGCGCGCTCGGCCTGAGGGCGGCTTTTCTCGATCACCTTGGCCCGGACACGCCCGCCGGGCCGCGTTTCCAGCGCTTGGGCCACGGCAAGGCCAATATTGCCGCCGCCGATGATGACCACCCGCTCTTGTTTCTTCTGCGACTTGCCGAACACTTCGAGCGTGCGCGGCACGTCTTCGATGGGGGCAAAAAGATAGCACTCGTCGCCCGCAAAAAGCTGATCCCCCGCTTCTGGCGCGAAAAGCCGCCCCTCGCGGCGCACGGCCAGAACCACCACCCTGAGGGTCGAGAAGAGATCGCTCAATTGCCGCAACGGCGTGTTGAGCACCGGGCAATCCTCTTCCAGCCGAATACCCATAAGCTGCGCCTGCCCGCCCATGAAAAGCTCGGTATCAAAGGATGCGGGCGAGGCAAGCCGTTGCAGCGCCGCCTGCGCCACCTCGCGCTCGGGGCTGATCACCACGTCGATGGGCATGTGATCGCGGCGGTATAGGTCTGAATAAATCGCATCGAGATAGGATTGGCTGCGCAGGCGCGCGATCTTGCGGCTGATGCCAAAGACCGAATGCGCGACCTGACACGTGACCATATTGACCTCGTCCGAATAGGTCGCGGCAATGATCATGTCGGCGTCGCGTGCGCCTGCACGGTCAAGAACATCGGGATAAGAGGCAAAGCCCGTTATCCCCTGCACATCAAGCGTATCGGTGGCCCGGCGCACCAGATCGGGATTGTTGTCCACGACCGTGACGTCGTTGCGCTCTCCCGACAGATGCCGCGCAATCTGCCAACCGACCTGACCGGCGCCGCAGATGATGACCTTCATCGTCCTTGCCTCATCGTGACTGAACCTGCTGCATGACAGATGCCCCCCGCCCGGTCAATTGCGTTCTAGGTCAGGCACAGGCCTCGCGTGCTGTCCTGTCGAACCAATCGAGAATATGCACAAGGTCAGGGCTGAGCGCCTCGGCGATCCCGTCGGAAAAGGCAACAAGATGCGGCGCATTGAGCCGGTTCGCCCCGACCAGAACCGGAACATTCTGGCTCAGCGCCTCGGCGATGAGCGTGCGAAACCCGCGCCCCTCGGCCTCGTGCTTGCCGAATTTGTTGACGATCAGCAAATCACAGCCCTCTGCCAGCCGCGCCTCGGCGGCAGCCACCGCCAGTTCCAGCGCAGATGGATCAAGCCGACAGCCCCGCGCGCCCGGCCCCAGACTTTGCGAAATGCGGATTACCGGCCCATCGGGCAGCACCTCGACATCCATGTCGCAGGGGCGATCCGCGCCGCAATTGGTGTTGACCTGCACCGTGCCACACAGGCGCAGGCCCCGCGCGCGGGCCGCACGCGCCACGTCATGCAGCAAGAGATCGGTTTCCCCGCGCCCCTCTGCTATGACATAGCCGATCCGCATCCGCGCGCCGTCCCGCTTACGCCGTGAGGCGGCTGATGACGACCGTCACCTCGGGCCGCTTGCCGATTTCGGTCTGCGTGCTCTGCCGCGCGGTCCGGCGCAGCCCCTCTTCCAGCTTGTCGTCATTGGTCAGCATCTTGGCCCCGGCCCGGCCCATGAACTGCGACAGGTCCTCTTCCAGCACATCGACCAGCGGCGCGTTGGAGCGCCCGGTTTCTGCCAGACCCATAATCTCGACCCAAGGATCACCCAAGGGTTCATCCTCTTCATCCAGGATGACATTGACCATGACATGACCGTTCAGCGCCATGCGAATACGGTCGCGCACCACGCCATCCATCGCGCCGACCTGCACCGAACCATCCAGATAGGTGCGCCCGGTCTCGATATATTCGGCCACCTTTGGCGCATTGCCGCTGAGGTCGATCATCATGCCGTTGACCGCCAGCACCCCCTTGAGCCGGTTGGCATTGGCCAGCTTCACATGCTCGCGCAGATGCCGGTGCTCGCCATGCATGGGGATCACCATCTGCGGCTTGATCAGCTTGTGCATCTCATCCAGATCGGGACGGTTGGCATGGCCCGACACGTGATAGCGGTCGTCGCCCTCGATCACATCGACGCCCATCTCGGAGAACTGGTTGATGATCCGGATCACGCCGCGCTCATTGCCCGGAATGGTCTTGGAGGAGAACAGAAACGTATCGCCCTCTTTGAGGGTAATGCCGTTGTATTTGCCATTGGCCAGTTGCGCACTGGCGGCGCGCCGCTCGCCCTGAGAGCCGGTGACGATCAGCATCAGGCTGTCACGCGGGACATTCCCCGCCTCTTCCGGGCTGATGGTCTTGGGAAATCCGGTGAGCACGCCGGTTTCCTGCGCCGCCTCGATCATCCGCTGCATGGCGCGCCCCATCAGACAGACAGAGCGCCCGGCCCGCACGCCGGCCTCGGCCAGCGATTTCACGCGTGCGACGTTGCTGGCAAATGTGGTGCACACAAACAGCCCCTTGGAGGCCGCGACCAGATCGGTGATCGGGCCGCCCACGGTGCTCTCGGAACGGCCTTCGTGATGGCTGAAGACATTGGTGGAATCGCAAACCAGCGCCTTGACCCCCGGCTCGGACAGGCTGGCCCAGAGATCACGATCAAAGGGTTCGCCCACCACCGGATTGACGTCAATCTTGAAGTCGCCGGTATGCACGATCCGCCCACCGGCGCTGTCGATCACCAGACCAGAGCTTTCTGGGATGGAATGCGAAATCGGCACGAAACCCACGGTAAAGGGACCGGCCTTGACGGTGGCAGGCCAGGTCGAGGCGATATGGACCGCCTTTTCAGGGTTGCCATGTTCCTGCATCTTGCGGCGCGCGATATTGGCGGTAAAGGCGCGGGCATGGATCGGCGCGCCAAGGCGGGCATAGTAATGCGCGACAGCGCCCACGTGATCCTCATGGGCGTGAGTGATGAAAATCGCCTCTAGCTGCCCTTTGCGCGCCTCAAGCCAAGAGATGTCCGGCAGGATCAGATCGACGCCCGGCGTGCCGTCCATATCCGGAAAGGTCACGCCCAGATCGACAAGGATCAGCCGTTCCTTTCCCGGCTTGCCATAGCCGTAGACATAGGCGTTCATACCGATTTCGCCCGCCCCACCGAGGGGCAGGTAGATTAGTCGTTCACTGCTCATGGGGCGTCAGCCCTCCTTGTTATACGCATGGATGACGGTCAGACCGTGCATCGTCAAATTGTCCTCGAACATGTCGAACACGTCCGTGCCCTGCTGGAAGAGAGGTGCCAGCCCACCCGTTGCGATCACCGTCATGGTGCGGCCACGCTCGGCCTTTATCCGGTCACATAGCCCATTGATCAGCCCGACATAACCCCAGAATACACCCGACTGCATGCAATCCACCGTATTGGTGCCGATCACCCGTTCGGGCCGGGTCACGTCAATATGTGGCAGGGCCGCCGCCGCCTCATGTAGGGCTTGCAGCGAAAGATTCACGCCCGGCGCGATCACCCCGCCGATATAGGCCCCGTCGCTGTCGACCACGTCAAAGGTGGTCGCGGTGCCAAAATCGACCACGATGAGGTCACCGCCGTAAAGGTCAAACCCTGCCACCGTGTTGACCAGCCGGTCAGGCCCCACCTGCGTGCCCGTATCCACCCGCACATCGACCGGCAGGCGGCACTCGGGCTTGCCCACAACCAATGGGCGGCAATTGAAATAACGGTCCGAAAAGACCCTCAGGTTGAACACGACCCTTGGCACGGTCGAGGAAATGATCACCCCGCTTATATCGGCCTTTATACCATAGTGATGCAGCAGAGTCTTGAACCAGACGAAATACTGATCAGCCGTGCGCTGATGATCCGTCGCGGTGCGCAGCGTGCACAGAAACGTCTGTCCGTCCCAGATGGAAAACACCGTGTTTGTATTGCCGCAATCAATCGCCAAGAGCATATGGCCGGTCCCTTTCCGTCAAAAGAACACCTCGGCGGCGGCAATCGCCTGTCGCCCTTGCGCGGTCAATAGAACAAGATTGCCCGCCTCGTCCACCGTCTCGAACCGGCCCTCGTATACCTCGCGCGTGGTGCGGGCGGTGATGACCTCGCCCAAACGCGCTGCCCGTGCCAGCCATGCGGTGCGGATGGGGGCAAACCCATAGGTGACAAACTGCGCCTCGGCCCGCGCATAGGCGGGCGCCAAGAGGTCGAGAAACGCCTCTGGGTCGATCGCGATGCCGGTCTCGGACAGGAGGGAAACAGGGCGCAGCGCGCCCGGTTCGACCTCGGACACCTCGGGCGCGCTGTGCAGGTTCACCCCGATGCCGATGGCGAAATGGCTGAGGCTGCCGCCTGCCCCGGCGCTTTCAAGCAAAATCCCCGCCAGCTTGCCACCGTTCAAGAGCACATCATTGGGCCATTTGAGGGCAAAAACCTCGGCCCGGCCCGTTGCCGCCACCAACGCATCAAAAAGCGCCAGCGAGGCCACGAAAGACCGCAGCGCCACGCGGTCCGGGCTCTCGGTCGGGCGCATGACCAGCGTCGCCGCGAAATTGCCCGCCGGATTGGCCCAAGCGCGGCCGCGCCGCCCGCGGGCTGCTGTTTGCTGATGCGCCAATATCCACTCTGGTCCCGCCAGATGCGGCGCAAGGCGCGCCGCCTCGGCATTGGTGCTGTCCACTGACGCCAGCACACGGCGGCCATAGCCCTGGGGCCAGTCCGATCCCTGATCCATCTTTGTCTTGCTCCAATTATCAGAAAAAACCGGGTCGCCCTAATCCCACCAAGGGCCGTGATGCAGACCCGCGCGCCCGAGGCGCTCGAATCCGTGACGCCCGAACATATCGCGCTGCGCCTGAATGATATTGGCGCTGCCATGGCCCAGCCGCATGCTGTCATACCAAGCCAGCCCCGCCGAAAGCGCCGGCACCGGGTGCCCGCCATGAACCGCACTGCACACGACCTGCCGCAGCGCGGGAAGGCAACGCGCAAAGGTCTGCGCAATCTCGGGCGCGAGGATCAATTCGCCCTGTGGCAAATCCCGGTCAAACGCATCTGCGATATCATCCAAAAGCGCGGAACGGATGATGCACCCAGCCCGCCAGATGCGGGCAATGGTTGCCAGATCAAGGCCCCAGCCATGGGCATCCGACGCCGCCGCAAGAATGCGAAACCCTTGGGCATAGGTCAGCAGGCGCGCGGCCAGAAACGCCTCGGCCAGAACCTCGGGCGTGTCATCAAACGCACCAACAGCGCCGCCAAGGATCGCCTCGGCCCGCTGCCGTGTGGGTTTTTCCGAGGACCAGCCCCGTGCCCCTACCGCCGCCTCGATCATGCTGGCCGATTGCCCCAGACGCAGCGCCTCGATCACGGTCCAGCGCCCGGTGCCTTTTTGACCCGCCGCATCCTTGATCACATCCACCATGGGATGCCCGGTCTCGGGATCGGTATAGGTCAAGAGCCGCGCCGTGATCTCGACCAGATAGGATTTGAGCGGTCCAAGGTCCCAGGCGGCAAAAAGTGCGCCGATCTCAGCAGGCGGCAGGGCCGCACCATTGCGCAACAGGCTGTAGATTTCGGCAATGACCTGCATATCGGCATATTCGATGCCATTATGCACCGTCTTGACGAAATGCCCCGCCCCGTCCGGCCCCAGACGCGCGACGCAGGGGATACCATCATAGCGGGCTGCGATGGCCGTCAAAATCGGTTCCAGCTGCGCCCAGCTATGATCACTGCCGCCCAGCATCATCGAGGGGCCTTGCCGCGCGCCCGCCTCGCCGCCCGAAACACCCAAACCCACGAAATGCAGATCGCGTTCGGCCAATTGCGCAGCGCGGCGGCGGGTGTCGTGGAAATCGGCATTGCCGCCGTCGATCACGGTATCACCGGGGCTGAGCAGCGGGGTGATCTGCGCCAGCATGGCATCCATCGGCGGGCCCGACGGGATCATGAAGAGGATGACGCGGGGGGTGTTCAACGCCGCCACAAACGCCTCGAGCTGCTCATGCGGGTGCAACCGGACCGCAAGATCGCCCGCCTCTGTCATGAAGGGCGCGATCCAGTCCACCTCGCGATTGGTCACGGCGACGTCAAACCCGTGCTCGGCGATGTTCAGCGCCAAGGCGCTGCCCATGGTGCCCAACCCATAGATGCCAATCTGCGCCATGCGTTCCCCTGCTATCGCTAACAGCCTCAAAACAGGCTAAGCGCTTTGGCGCGGCGATTGCAAGCGCGCAGCACTTGGGCGCGGCGCGCTTAGACCCCGAGACACCAGCGCATCACGGCCTTTTGCGCGTGTAGGCGGTTTTCGGCCTCGTCAAAGATCACCGATTGCGGCCCGTCCATTACCTCGGATGTCACCTCTTCGCCGCGATGCGCAGGCAGGCAATGCATGAAAAGCGCATCAGGTTTGGCCGCCGCCATCAGCTTGTCATTGACCTGATAGGGGCGCAGCATGTTGTGACGCCGCTCTTTGGTGGATTGGCTGTCGTGCATGCTGACCCAGGTATCGGTGACAACCAGATCGGCCCCGTCCACCGCCTTGAACGGATCGCGCTCGATGGTGATCGTGCTGCCGGCCTTGCGCGCAAGGCCGATGAACTCGGGCTCGGGATCGAGCTGCATCGGGCCGGTAAAGGTCAGGTCGAAACCGAATTGCCCGGCGGCATGCAGCATAGAGGCGCAGACATTATTACCATCCCCCGACCAGACCACCTTTTTGCCTTTGATCGGGCCACGATGTTCTTCATAGGTCAGGATATCAGCCATGATCTGACAGGGATGGGTGCGGTCGGTCAGGCCGTTGATCACCGGCACATCGGCATGTTCCGCCATTTCCAGCAGCACGGATTCGTCAAAGGTGCGGATCATGATCAGATCGACATAGCGGCTCATGACGCGGGCGGTGTCGGCAATGGTCTCGCCATGGCCCAATTGCATATCAGCCCCCGAAAGCACCATGCTCTGACCGCCCATCTGCCGCACGCCCATGTCAAAGGAAACGCGGGTCCGCGTAGAGGGTTTTTCAAAGATAAGCGCCACCATGCGCCCCGCGAGCGGCTGATCATCATCCGGTGTGCCGCGCGGGCGACCCTGCCGCGCCTCTTTCATGCGGCGGGCTTGGTCAATCATCGCCCGCAGGTCGGTCTCGGTGGTTTTGTGAATATCAAGAAAATGGGTCATGGTCGGATCGCTTTTCGGTGGGAGGTTCGGTGGGGGCCAACCCCCACACCCCCGGAGTATTTCGGGAACGATGAAGTTACGCAGTCTCTAGCGCGGTTGCCGCCGCATCAAGGCGTGTCACAGCCTCGGCGATTTCATCATCGGTGATGGTCAGGGGCGGCAGCAGGCGCAGTACATTGTCGGCGGCGGGAACGGTCGCCACAAGGGCTGCGTATCCCGCCTGCACCACCTCGGCATTGGGGACCTTGCACTTGAGACCGAGCATAAGGCCCATGCCGCGCACGGCCTCGAACACCGTCGGATGCGCCGCCACCAGACCTTCGAGCCGCTGGCGCAGGAACGCGGCCTTGCGGTTGACCTCGGCCAGAAATTCAGGCGTCGCAATCTCGGACATAACGGCACAGCCCACCGCGCAGCCCAGAGGGTTGCCGCCATAGGTCGAGCCATGGGTGCCCGCCGTCATGCCCGATGCGGCATGCTCGGTGGCCAGAACAGCCCCGAGAGGAAAGCCGCCCCCGATGCCTTTGGCCACCATCATGATGTCTGGCGTCACCCCTGCCCATTCATGGGCAAAAAGCCGCCCCGTGCGCCCCACACCACATTGCACCTCGTCGAGGATAAGCAGGATGCCGCGTTCATCACAAAGGGCGCGCAGCCCCTTGAGACATTGGTCCGGCAGCGGGCGGATGCCGCCCTCGCCCTGCACCGGCTCGATCAAGATGGCGGCGGTATGATCGTCAATCGCCGCATGCAACCCGTCGTGATCGCCCCAAGCCACATGTTTGAACCCCGGCAAGAGCGGGCCAAAGCCCTTGGTCATTTTCTCTGACCCCGCCGCCGCAATTCCCGCCGAGGACCGGCCATGGAAGGACCCCTCGAAGGCGATGATATCCGTACGCTCCGGCTGGCCCGCCTCGTAAAAGTGCTTGCGCGCCATTTTGACCGCCAATTCGCACGCCTCGGTGCCGGAATTGGTGAAAAAAACCGTATCGGCAAAGGTGGCGGCGACAAGACGGTCGGCCAGCTCTTGCTGGGCGGGAATCTGGTAAAGGTTCGAAGTATGCCAGAGCGCCTCTGCCTGTTTGGTTAGGGCCGCCACCAGCTTGGGATGCGCATGCCCCAATGAATTGACCGCGATGCCCGCGCCCAGATCGAGAAAACGTCGCCCGTCCGCCTCGATGAGCCAAGCCCCCTCGCCCTTGACGAAAGAGAGCGGCGCACGGTTATAGGTTGGCAGGATCGAAGGGATCATGGCGGCTTCCTTGTCAAACAGGCCCTTTGAGTGCCGCATGGGCGGGGCCGAGTCAATCATTTGGAGATTTGGCATTTGGCGGGTTGGCGCAGCAAAGCGCCGGGATCACGACCTAAAGGGTCGTCAGACGCGGTCGCGTCGACGTCGCAAACAGGAATATGTGGTTTGCGTGATCATGGCCGCGCTCTAGCCGGTTTTGCGTGTCAGGGGAAGTGAAATGTCAAGCTTTGGTCCCGGCTCGATCGCCACACGTGCCGCGCCAAGGCGCGGGTGCAGTTGCCGCGCCAGATGCCAGCACCCCACAAGTGCCACGCCCGTGACCGCAAAAATCCCCGGTAAGGGCGCCACCAGCAGCACAAGCCACGCCGCCCCCGGCGTAAGAATGCCCGAAACATCGCGAAAACTGGCGTAGATCGCCGACATCTCGGTGCGCTCGGATGGCTTGACCGCCATCAGAAACGGCAATCCCGCAGAGACATCAAGCAACACCAGAAAGACCGAGGCCACGGCAAGGCTTGCCACTGTGACCCATGGCAGACCACTCAGGATCGCCGCAAAGACGAACAGCAGCCCAGACACAAGAAAGCCCGCCCGCACGGCGTGGCGGATAGACCGCCGCTGCATCCAGCGCAGCATGAAAGGCGTGAGAAACAGCATGCCATTCGAGGCTGACAGCAACATACCGCCCAAATCCTCGCCCAAGCCCTGCTGAACGGCAAAGATCGGCAGATAAACCACATAGGCCCACCACCCGCAGGAGCGGATGACCGCAAATATCCACCCTGCCACCAGCCGGGGCTGGGCAAAGAACCGGGGCATCCATGCCAATGGGTTGGGGGCCGGACGGCGCGCGCGCGTGATCAGTTTGCCATTGCCAAGCCGCAGGTAAAGAAAAAGTGCCATCATGCTCAGCGCCGCCAACGCCGCGATCATGAACGGCAATGGCCGCCAAATCCCCAAGAGCGTCACGCCAAGGAATGGCCCCACCGTCCAGCCCAGCGCGCTGTAAAACATGCGCGAGGTCTCGCAGCGGCCCAGATCGGACTTGGCAATGAAATCGAGCACATAGGCATTGAAGCAGACAAAGACCGTGACTGTGGCTGCCGTGATCATTGCCAGCGCCGCGATCATGCCCAGCGCCCCACCCTGCGCGCCCATCGCAGCCCCGCCCGCGAACATCGCGCAGCCGGTCACATAGATCCAGCGCCGTGGCATGAACCGCGACACAAAGGGCACCATCAGGCCCGTGGCCAGCGACAAAAGGCCGACCATGAAATAAATCTCAGAGACGAGCGCCGCATCGCGGAGCGCGCGATACATCTCAAGCGGCATGACCGAAATCAGGATGCCGCGCGCCATCGCCTCGGTGCCCGCCAAGGTGGCAAAGCCGCGCACAGAGGGCGTGGGGGCGTGGCGGAGCCATTCAGGAATGCGGCGCTGGTGCATGGAGTCGTTCCGATTTTTCGTAAGACTGATCACGGATGCGAAGCGCGTGATTGGCAAACGACGACATCCTGTCGTTTTTGTCTCGCCGCTTGAAAACTTTCTTGAGGCTGCCCCCTGAAACGGTGACTTGCGGCCAGCGTAGCAAGCGGGCAATGCTGCGGCGATGTTCATACCCCGCGCCTCGAATCCGGGCCTTGCGGCCCTTCTGACCGTGTTGGCCGCTGCCTTGCTGGCGGGCACCACGCTTTTGGCCAAGGCGCTGGGCACCGACACGCTTGGCCCGCCGCTGCATCCGCTGCAGATCAGCCATGGGCGATTTCTTTTTGCCTTGCTGGCGATTTCCGTCACGGTCGCGCTGGTTCGGCCACGCTTTACGCGCCCGGATCTGCGCACCCATGTCAAACGCTCGGGCCTGGGCTGGGGCGGTGTGACCCTGATGTTCGCGGCGGCCGCCTATATCCCGCTGTCCGACGCCACGGCGATCAGCTTTCTCAACCCGGTGCTTGGCATGATCCTCGCCATTCCGCTCTTGGGCGAGCGTGTCGGACCGGTGCGATGGGCGGCGGCGGTGATTGCCCTGACGGGGGCCGCAATCCTGATCCGTCCCGGCAGTGGCGTGGTTGAAACCGGCGCATTGCTTGCCCTTGGCGCAGCGCTCTGTCTTGGGGCAGAGCTGATTTTCCTCAAGCGCCTCTCGGGGCGCGAAGGGCCTTGGCAAATCTTGCTTGTGAACAACGCGATTGGCCTCAGCATCGCGACGCTGGCGGTGATCTGGGTCTGGGCACCGCCAACCGCCGCCCAATGGGCAGCCCTTGCCGCGCTCGGCGTCCTTATGGCGCTGGCGCAAATGGCCTTCGTCAATGCCATGGCGCGCGGCGATGCCAGCTATGTCGCCCCGTTCTTTTATACGGCGCTGATCTTTGCCGGGCTTTATGACGGGCTGGTGTTCGGGGTTTGGCCCGACATCACCTCGATCACCGGTGCGGCGGTGATCCTCTGCGGGGCGGGGTTGCTGATCTGGCGCGAAGGGCGGCGGCGGCGCGTGCCGGTGACGTAACGCCGCCTTTGACAAATAGCCCCCAGCTTGGCCTAGATACCGATCAAGGGAGAGGGCTCATGCCACTGATCATTCTGTTGCCGATGGTCATTTTGGGCATCGCGGGCGTCGCGGTGCTTTTGCATGTTCTGGGCTTGTCGCGTCGGGCTATCTTGGCGGATGATGCGGCGGCACGAGCGGCATGGCTGCGCGAATTTCCCGAAGACACACCCACGCGCATCCGACGGTGCCACACGCACAACGCCGCGCTGATCGAGACAGCCCGCGGCCTTGGCGTGGTCTGGCCAATGGGCGCAGACACCACCGCCCGCTATCTGAAGGGCGCGCGGGTTCGGCAGGGCAAAACCGGCCTTACGCTTGATTTGCCCGACTATACCGCCCCCCGAATTCACCTCAGACTGTCCCCCGATGAAGCCAAGACGTGGCACAGACTATTGGAGTCTTGCGCATGACCGATGCACTGACCTATCCCGACGTGGTCACCTGGGCTGTGCCGTTCTTTATCGCGGCGATCCTTGCAGAACTCTTGTGGATCGTGATCCGGGGGCGTGGCGGGCGCTATGAGACGCGCGATGCGCTGACCTCGCTCTTGATGGGGGCGGGCAATGTGGCCGAAGGCATCGTGCTGGGTTTTGTCGCCTATGGGTTTTTCATGGTGCTGTGGCAGATCACGCCGCTTGATCTGGGGCATTCGATCTGGGTGATCCTGCTCTGCTTTGTGCTTGATGATCTGCGGTACTACTGGGTGCATCGGTTCGGGCATCGCATCCGCTGGGTCTGGGCAAGCCACGTCAATCACCACTCGTCGCAGCATTACAACCTGACCACGGCTCTGCGGCAAACATGGACCGGCACCTTTACCTTTATGATGATCGTGCGCGCGCCCCTGATCCTGTTGGGCTTTCACCCGGCCATGGTGCTTTTCGTGGGCGGGCTCAATCTCATCTATCAATTCTGGATCCACACCGAGGCGATCGGCCGCCTGCCCCGCTGGGTCGAGGCGGTGATGAACACGCCCTCGCATCACCGGGTGCATCACGGGCGCAATCCGCGCTACCTTGATTGCAACTATGCCGGGGTTTTCATTATCTGGGACAAGATGTTTGGCACCTTCGTGCCGGAACTTGACCGGGAAAAAGTGGATTACGGCCTTGTCCACAACCTTGGCACCTTTAACCCGCTGCGGGTGGCCCTGCACGAGTGGATCGGCATCTGGCGCGATGCAACGCAGCCGGGGCTGACATGGCGCGAGCGGTTGAACTATTGCCTCATGCCCCCCGGCTGGAGCCATGACAACAGCCGGGGCACATCCCAGACCATCAAGGCCCGCTATCTGGCCACCCATCCCGAAGAGGCGGGCACGCCGGGGCTGCCATCACCGGGAACCCCCATTCGTTAGGCGTGTTCGCCGTCGCCCGGTGGTACGATTCTTGACCGAACGCTCGAAAATCGCGAGGGTACAGCCGCGATTGGCCCGCAAAGGTGCCCGCTCTTGGCCTGATCCGCCTACCAGCGCCCCGAGAGAGCGCGCACCATCAGGCTCAGGCGCGCGCGCGCCGGTGCCACCGCAAGCCGTCCTTCAGCCACTGCGCGCGGATCACGCGCCGCTTGTCGCAGCAGCGGCCCCGCCAGCCAAAGCGGCAAGAATGCCGCCACCGCCGTGTGGGACACCTGCCCGCGCGCAGCGCGCGCCCGGCGCAACCGCACCAACCCATCCTTGGCCAAGGCTTGCACCGCCTCGGGGCGACCATCCACCAAGGGCTTGCGCCCCGCCGCCTCGAGCGCCGGAATGGCCCGGAACCAATTGGCAAGGCCCAGCGCATAGCCCGCATCGCGTGCCACGTCGGGCGCAGCAGGGCCAAGCGCCCGTACTGCGGCTTGCATGAGATTGCCCGAGGTGGTCTCGATATACTGCGTGAACTGGGCTGCATCCTCGAAGGGATCGCGCGCGATATCCCATCGCCGCGCCTCGACCAGATCCGCCAGCAGCGCGGCACCGGGCGCGTCGAGCGCATGCGCCAAGGGTGTCACCACCTCGTGCCGCCGCACCAGACCGCCCGCCGCGATTTCGTCCAAGGCATCGGCCCACCATTGAAGCCGCATCTCGGCGATCATCGGCTCTTGCGTGACCCAAGGCGCGCGCGCCACCTCGACGTTGAACGCATAGACCGGGAACAGCACCGACCGCGCGGCGACCGGCGCGGCCATTGCGGCCATGAAGCGGTCAGGATCAGCGCGGCGCACCAGATCGGCGCAGGCGGTCAAATCCGCGTCAAACCGTTGGCTCACGCCGCGCCCTGTCCGTGCAAAAGCTTCCAGTTGATCGCATCGAGCAGCGCCTCGAAACTGGCGTCTACGATATTGGGGCTGACCCCCACCGTGGACCAGCGCCGCCCCTGCCCATCCTCGCTGTCGATGATGACGCGCGTTGCGGCCTCGGTGCCGCCTTGGGTGATCCGCACCTTGAAATCCACCAGCCGCATATCGTCGATCTGACCCTGATAGCGGCCCAGATCCTTGGCCAGCGCCTTGGCCAGCGCGTTGACCGGCCCCCGGTCGCAGCCGTGATCATCCATCGACTCGGATACCGACAGTTTCTTGTCGCCGTCCACCTTGACCACAACCACCGCCTCGGACAGGCTGACCATGCGGTCATACTTGTTCTTGCGGCGCTCTACCGTCACCTTGTAGCGCTTGACCTCGAAGAAGGCGGGCATCTGGCCCAGTTCCTTGCGCGCGAGGATCTCGAAACTCGCCTGCGCGCTGTCATAGGTATAGCCCTCTTCCTCGCGCGCCTTGATCGTCTCCAAGAGGCGTGCCAATGCCGGATCGCCCGGCTCCACCACAATCCCCGCCTCGCTCAGGCGCTGGCGCAGGTTCGATTGCCCCGCCTGATTGGACATCGGGATGATGCGCTGATTGCCGACGCAGGCGGGATCGACATGCTCATAGGTGCTTGGGTCTTTGAGGATGGCACTGGCATGCAGCCCCGCCTTGTGGGCAAAGGCCGAGGCCCCCACATAGGCCGCCTGCCGCAGAGGCACGCGGTTGAGGATTTCGTCCAACTGTCGGCTGATCGCGGTGAGGCTGCGCAATCCCTCAAGGCTTACCCCGGTCTCATACCGGCTGGCATATGGCTCTTTGAGCAGCAACGTCGGGATCAGCGTGGTGAGGTTGGCATTGCCGCACCGCTCGCCCAGACCATTGAGCGTGCCTTGTATCTGCCGCACGCCCGCATCCACAGCCGCAAGGCTGCCCGCCACCGCATTGCCGGTGTCGTCATGGGTGTGAATGCCCAGACGGTCGCCGGGAATGCCCGCTGCAATCACCTCAGAGACAATCCGCCCAATCTGCGGCGGCAGCGTGCCACCATTGGTATCGCAGAGCACGATCCAGCGCGCCCCTGCCTCTAGGGCGGCGCGCAGACATTCCAGCGCATAGGCGGGATTGGCGGTGTAGCCGTCAAAGAAATGCTCGGCATCAAAAAGCGCCTCGCGCCCCTCAGCGACCAGATGCGCGATGGATTTGGCGATGTTGTCGGTGTTATCCGCAAGGCCGATGCCAAGGGCGGCGGTGACGTGAAAATCATGCGTCTTGCCCACAAGGCAGACGGCAGAGGTGCCCGCGTTCAGCACAGCGGCCAGCACATCATCGTTTTCCGCCGACCGCCCCGCGCGTTTGGTCATGCCAAAGGCGGTCATCGTGGCGCGCGTTTTCGGGGCGTCGTCAAAAAACGCGCTGTCGGTGGGATTGGCCCCCGGCCAGCCGCCCTCGATATAATCCACGCCAAGGCGGTCAAGCGCTTGGGCGATCTGGATTTTTTCCTGCGTGGCAAAGCTCACGCCCTGCGTCTGCTGCCCGTCACGCAGGGTGGTGTCGTAGAGATAGAGGCGGTGCTTGGTCATTCAGCACCCCCGCGCGGAATCAAGGCACCGCAGGTGCCGCCGCGCGAGCGCCCGACCGCCCCCCCGGGCGGGCGCTTTTGCAACGTCGCACATTGCGCGACCGTTCAAGTATTTGGCACCATAAAGCGCCGACCACAGCCGTTGCAGCGCCCCCCCGGCGGTCGGGCACCGCGCGGCTTGTAGGTGGTGTGCGGACAGGCGCATCACTTCAACGCCTCTAGTTTGGCGGGGTCGAAGTTGGGACCGGGAATTAGATCTACACCGTCTTTCGTCATGCGAACTTCGACGCCTGCATCGGTGAGGGCGGATTTCAGCGCATCGACGATGGTGAAGTCTTTGGTCTGCTTAGCTTTCATGCGCTCTTTATCAAGCGTAAGTGAAAGATCGGACAGATCATCGGCATGCTGGGCAATCCAATCCCCCATCCCGTCCTCAAGTAATCCAAGCATCCGTGCTGTAGCCAAAAAATCCCCAGGCGTTACTGTACCTTCCGGAGTATCTATACCGAGTTCAATCGCTCGCGCCATGGCGCGAAGACGTTGGATGACGCCATGCGTGTTTAGATCATCATAAAGCGGTGCGAGTTCAATTTCTTGAACTTGTCCAGTTTCAGCACCTTGAACTAATCCCCGCCATTTTCTTAGCGTCTTCTCTGCCTCTTCGGCCTTCTCCGCCGTCCAATCCATCGGCTTGCGGTAGTGCGTGCTCAGGAACACAAACCGGATCACCTCGCCCGGTATCCCCTGATCCAGCAAATCCCGCACGGTAAAGAAATTGCCCAGAGACTTGGACATCTTCTTGCCCTCGACCTGCAACATCTCGTTATGCAGCCAGACCTTCGCGAATTCTCCCTCGGGGTGGGCGCAGCAGCTTTGCGCGATCTCGTTTTCGTGGTGCGGGAACATCAAATCATTGCCGCCGCCGTGAATATCGAAACTCTCGCCCAAAAGCTCATGCGCCATGGCAGAGCATTCGATATGCCAGCCCGGTCGTCCGCGCCCCCAAGGGCTGTCCCATCCCGGCAAATCATCGCTCGACGGCTTCCAGAGAACGAAATCCATCGGGTTGCGCTTATAGGGGGCCACCTCAACCCGTGCGCCCGCGATCATGTCATCAACCGAGCGGCCCGACAGCTTGCCATATCCCTCGCGCCAGCTATCGACGGCGAAAAGAACATGGCCTTCCGCCTCATAGGCATGGCCCTTGGCGATCAACCCTTCGATCATCGCCACCATCTGCGGAATATACTGCGTGGCGCGCGGCATGTGGTCCGGCTCCAGCGCCCCCAAAGCCGCCATATCGTCGAGAAACCATTGCGTCGTTTCCGCCGTGATCTCGCCAATCGAGCGCCCGCTTTCAGCGGCTCGCGCGTTGATCTTGTCGTCAACATCGGTGAAATTGCGCACATAGGTCACATGCTCGGCCCCGTAGACATGCCGCAGCAAACGGTAAAGCACGTCAAAGACCACCACGGGCCGCGCATTGCCCAGATGCGCCCGGTCATAGACCGTCGGCCCACAGACATACATGCGCACGTTATCCTTATCGAGAGGTGTGAATTCCTCTTTCCGACGGGTTCGGGTGTTGTGCAGCTTGATCGTCGTCATCTTGTCCTCGCGCGCGGTCCCGCGGCGGGCTTAGCAACTTCGTGATCGCTTGGAAACACAAGACCGGCCCGCCCGAGAAAACTCAGGTGTAAATGCAGCAGATAATACAGGGGGCGGTGTTCATACCCCCTCGTAGCCTCGGCCCTTGCCCCCGTCAAGCGCGACGATCGAGGTCGCATTTGCGACACGCGTCGGATTTGGAACAGACAGGCCAGCCAGAATCATATGCTCTTTGACTATCTGTTGGAGAACATCATGCACCCACGCAGCAAGATCGCGCTCGTTGTCCGCACCATCGGTGCGGAGCGGGGCCGTGCCGCGCGCGGTGGCCCTGTGGCGGCCTGAGCAGAGCAAAACCAGCCCGTTCTTTTCCAACAGGATACCCAAGATATGACCGATACAATTACGCGCCGCGCCGGTGGCCGCGCTGCCCGCCGTGAGGCCCGTTCCAACCCGCTCGCCGCCAATCTGCGCCCCGTTCATCCGGGCCAAGAGGGCGGCACCTATCACCCGCTGAGCAAGGCGCAGATGGACCGCATCCACCACGCCGTGCTGGATGCGCTGGAACAGATCGGCCTTGCCGATGCGCCCCCCTCTGGCGTGGCCTATCTGACAGGGGCCGGCGCGATCCTTGGCTCTGACGGGCGTATCCGGTTCCCACGGGCGCTGATTGAGGACACGATTGCCAAGGCCAACCGCGAGATCACGCTCTTTGGCCGCGATCCGCGCCACGATATGCTGTTGCAGGGCAACCGCGTGCATTACGGCACCGCCGGGGCGGCGGTGCATGTGGTCGAGGTCAACACCCGCACTTACCGCGAAAGCACCGTGCAAGACTTGCATGATGCCGCGCGCATCGCGGACCAACTCGACAATATCCATTTCGTGCAGCGCCCCATGGTTTGCCGCGATATCGTCGACAACCGCGAGATGGACCTCAACACGCTCTATGCCTGCTGTGCGGGCACCACGAAGCATGTCGGCACCTCCTTTACCGAGCCGGGATTTGTCGCCGATGCGATCGAGATGTTGCATCTGATCGCAGGCGGTGAGGATAAATGGCGCGAGCGGCCTTTTGTCAGCAACTCCAACTGCTTTGTCGTACCGCCGATGAAATTCGCCACAGAATCCTGTCTGGTGATGGAGGAGTGTATCCGCTTGGGCATGCCGGTGCTGCTTCTCTCGGCCGGTCAGGCCGGGGCCACCGCCCCTGCCCCGATTGCCGGGGCGATCGTGCAGGCAACGGCGGAATGTCTGGCGGGCCTCGTCTATGTGAATGCGGTCAAGCCGGGGTTTCCGGCCATTTTCGGCACTTGGCCCTTTGTCAGCGATTTGCGCACGGGTGCGATGTCCGGGGGATCGGGCGAACAGGCGCTGCTGACGGCAGGCTGCGCGCAGATGCACAAATATTACGGCCTTCCCGGTGGCGCGGCGGCGGGCATCGCCGATGCGAAGTTGCCCGACATGCAGGCAGGCTGGGAACAGGCAACCTCGAATGTCATGGCAGGCCTTTCGGGCCTGAACATGGTCTATGAGGCGGCGGGCATGCATGCCTCTTTGCTGGGGTTCTGCCTTGAATCGCTGATCCTTGGCGATGACCTTATTGGTCAGGCCCTGCGCTGCACGCGTGGCATCGAAGTGGACGAGGACACGCTCAGCCTTGAGGTGATCCGCGCCACCTGCATCGGTGGCCCCGGTCATTACCTTGGCGCGGATCAAACGCTGGGGCGGATGCAGACGGATTATCTTTATCCCTGCATCGCCAACCGCTCGTCGCCCAAGGAGTGGGACGAGTTGGGCAAGCCCGACCTGATCGCCAAAGCCACGGAAAAGAAGTTGAAGATTCTGTCAGAACGGGCGGCTGCCCGGTTTGATCCGGTGACGGACGCGGCCATTCGTGAACGGTTCAAGATCCACCTTCCCGCTTGAGAAGTGCCCTGTAGGCCACTGAATAAACAGCAGAAACGCGCGCATCGTCAGAGTGCGCGCGTTTTAACTTTGTGTTGAGCTATGGGGGCTGGGCGCGGATATCGCGTCAGGCAGCGCACCGCCCATCACCCTCAAAAGAAGATATCCGCCAGTTCGTCTCCGGGGGCTTGCACCGCGATTTCGGATGCGGAGGCAGGTGTTGCCTCACCTTCAAAAATGCGGTCGTGAATCTCGCGCTCGGCATCCATCGTGTAAATCGCGTAAAGCTGGCTTAACCGATCCTGTTCAGAGGGCTGCACGTCATATAGGCTTCGATTTGCATTTTCATTTGAAATCAAACCATTGAAGCCTGTAATGAAAGTGCCGAGCTCTGCCTTGGCCGCGACCAGCGACGACAGCGATGTCTCGCTCGCGTGAAGCGCGATCTTGAGCGCGTCGCCCTTGATGGCACAGCCCTGTTTGGTCGCAAGAACCGCCTGATCCGTGGCATTCAGCCGCTCGGAAATATCCTGCGCAAACCCCACCGTGCGAGACATTTTGTCATCCGCTGACGACACATCGGGCATGGTCGTGGCAGCAAGCGCGCGCGTCGTTGTGGCGATCTGATCAAAGATCTCGTTGGATATCTTGGTCAGCGACAAGACCTGACGCGAGAGTTCCTGAAGCGCGCCCGCCTCTGAACCCATGTTGCAACACACAATGAATGTATTGAGGCCAAGCATCCGAATATGATGATCGAGCAGCCCCATTTCAGCCGCGATGGTCTGGATCGACCCGATATGATCCTGTGTGGTTCGGCCAATCCGGTGCAGAACATCCAGATTTGACTGGCTGGATTGCAGCGCGCTCGACAGCCGGTTGGCACAGGTGATCATCGCCGAAACCCGCTTTCTCTGGGTGTCATTGGGATCAAGATAGACCTGTTCCGCCGCCCCGAGAACCTGATCGGATTTCCGACGTATGGCAGCAAGCCGCACCAGAACAGACGCGACATCGCGCGCCATTTCATCCCGACTTGCCTCGGCCTGACAAATTGCCAGATAGCCCAGCCCATCGCTTGCCTCTGGCCGCTCTTGGGCCAGAGCAGCACCAAGAGAGGCGCGGGCGATCACCTCGACATGCTCCAGCCGCTGGCGAACAGAGTCACCTGTCTGAAGTTCACCGACGATGGCAGAGATTTCTGCAAAGATGTCCCGCATCCCGGCTTCGATTACAGCATTGCCCGTGGCCAATTCATGCCGGTCCAGTTGAATTTCGCTGATTTGCGCCTCGAGACCATCAAGCGCCGGCATGACCCTATCCTTCATATCCCGCGAGAGGTTCAAAGAGATCAGATCAAGATCCGCCATCTCGACCTCGATGATCTCGATATGGGCTTGCAGGGATTTGAGTTGCTCGTCAGCAGAGGCCGCGATGCGGGCCAGCTCGATCGAGAATTCGTCAATCTTGGATTCCTGCCTTGTCAGCGATTTCCCCAATATCCGCGAAATCGGGGCCGAGGCAGACATCGTGCGGATAACCACGGACAGATGGCTGACATTGCTCTGGATTTTGCGGATACCCGCACGCAGGGTTTCGGCCATCTGGACAAAGGCCTGCACATCCCCGCTGATCTCTGCACTGTGCTCGACAGAGTTCAGGCAGAGCATCCGCAGCGTCTGGGTCTCTTCCGGGCCCAACACCACGCTGAGCCGCGCGAGCACCTCGCGCAGTTGCATAAGGTCCTCTACGCTTGTCCCAAGCCCCTGCCCGGCCCTTAGAAAGATCGCCTCGATAGTGCCCGTCGCCTTGCGGAGACAGTCGATATAGGCGTTAGACAACAGGGTTCGCATGGCAGGATTCATCCGGTCTACCTCGCACGCAACTGGTGGGTATTGGCAAAGGCGGAAATTGCGCCCGGAACCTCGGAGAGAGCGACAACGCGCGTCGCAGCCCCCATGCGGATCGCCTCGCGCGGCATGCCAAAGACGACGCAGGTTTCTTCGTTCTGCGCCAGGGTCGTGGCCCCCGCCTCGCGCATTTCCCGCAACGAGCGCGCGCCGTCATCGCCCATGCCCGTAAGGATGATCCCGAGCGCGTTATGTCCTGCGGTCTGGGCGGCGGATCGAAACAGAATATCGACCGAAGGGCGGTGCCGGCAGATATACGGACCATCCACGATCTTGACACCATACCCGCGCCCCTGCCGGACCAGCATCATGTGGAAATTCCCCGGCGCGATCAGCACCTCGCCGGGATTGCACAGATCGCCATCGGCCGCCTCTTTGACGTTGACACGGCACAGCCCGTTCAGACGCCGCGAGAAGGCCGTCGTGAACCCGGCAGGCATATGCTGCACGATCACGACTGGGGGGCATGTCACCGGCAGGTCCACCAGAACCGAGCGGATGGCCTCTGTGCCCCCGGTAGAGGCCCCGATGCAAACGATGGGCGAGGTATGGGCGATGTTTTTGGGCCGCGCAGGCGGAATCAGAGCATCCGCCAAAAGCTTGGTGCCGGTCTCGCGGGGGGGCGTCACCCTGCGGGCCGCTTTGTGGCCGGATTCCGCAGCCGCGTGGATCGCGTCGCAGATTGCGATAGCGGATTCCTGAAAATCCGCATCCGTTTTTGGTGCCGGTTTCGAGACAACCTCGACCGCGCCACTGGCAAGCGCCGTCAGCGCAAGGTCTGACCCGGCTGCGGCATGGCTGGAACAGATCACCACCGGAATTGGCCGCTGCGCCATGATCTTGCGCAGAAATTCCAGACCGGACATGCGCGGCAATTCCATATCAAGCAGCATGACATCGGGCAGACCCGATTGCATTTTTGAAACTGCGATGAACGCATCCGCCGCGGTGCCAAACAGTTTAAGGGTCGGATCAGTTTCCACAATCCGCATCAGCATGGCCCGCGCCGAGGCGGAATCGTCAACGATCAAGACCGAAATCTGAGGTTTGCAGGCTATGTCCAGCATCGCGGTCTACTCTTTTTGAAACACAGCCGTGGCAAGCTGCTTAAGATTGGGTTGTTTCACGGTCATGGATTCAGAATGTCCAACCACCAGATACCCTTGGGGTGTCAGGTGGCGGGCCAGCCGGGCGATCACCCTGGCTTGGTCCTCGGGCTCAAAGTAGATGAGCACGTTACGCAGGAATATGATGTCCACGTCCTGATCCACGGGATATGTGTCATCCATAAGGTTGAGATGAGTAAAGTTAGCCTTGCTTCTCAAGGCTGGCACAATCCGTGCCATCCCGCGCATATCTTCGGAGTGACCTTGCATAACATACCGTTTGCGCAGGGCAGAGGGCACAGGCGCGAGGGCCTCTGTCGTGTAAATCGCGCGCTTGGCGGCCTCGACCATGCGGGTGGAAATATCCGTGCCGAGGATGGCGTATTGAAACCCGGCCCCGTTGCGCACGGCTTCTTCCAGCAGCATAGCCGTCGTATAGGCCTCGGACCCGTCCGAACAGGCCGCACTCCAGAACTTGACATCGACAGGTTTGTTGAGCCGCTGCTTGCGCCGCAAAATCTCGGGCAGCATGTCATTCATGAGGCAACGGAAATGGGCCGGTTCCCGAAAGAAATCGGTCTTGTTGGTCGTGATGAGATCAATGACATCATCACGCTCCGCACCAAACCCGCCGTCCTCGAAGAGGTGGCGGTAATAGTCCTCTAGAGAGTTGAAACCAAGGCTTTGCACACGGCGGCGAAGGCGACTTTCGATCATCACCTTTTTACCAGACGGCAGTTTGATCCCGGTTTCGCGGGAAATCACCTCTGCAAAGTGGTCGTGATAGGATTTGGCACGGGACAGGCTCATGTCAGCGTAAACTCTTCTGAAGTCTCGATCGCGCGTTGAGACGCGAATTCTGGGGTCTTGCGCCGGACACCCTCGCTAAAGAGCTTTTCGAGGTTGAGAATGCAGACAAAGGTGCCGTTGCGGCGCCCGATACCCGTCAGCACATTTTCATCCCAAGTGGTGATGCCCGCATCGGCAGGGGATTTGATCCCGCCCGCGTCCAGCTCTGTTACTTCGATCACCCGCTCGGTTTTAAGACCGACGGTCGCGCCATGTTGGCCATTCACAAGGCTGAGGATAAGAATGCGCGTCTCGGATGTGTCCTCGGTCGGCCCTCGGGACAAGAGCTCCGAGAGGTCTGTGACGGCGATGCTCTCGCCGCGCACGTCAATCAGACCCAAAAGTTCTGCCGGGCTATTTGGCAGCGGAGCAATCGGTTGCGTGTCGAGGATCTGCCGCACCCGGTTAACAGGGACAGCAAAGAGCGATCCGCTCGATTGAAAAGTTACGACTTGGGTGTTCTCGTTCATTGCACCAGCCTCACGCTGCATCGCGCGATGCAAAGCCATGATCGAGATCATCCTTGTTCGCACCGTGATTGAAAGAAAAGCCGCCAGAGGTCCGCGAGGATTTGCTCGAGCTGGCTTGGACTGCTCGGGTGGCAGGACGGGCCGGGACAGGGTTTTCCTGCACAGCCGCAGCCTTTTCTGCCAAGACAAAGTAGGACACCGCAACCTGCAACTGCTCGGATTGGGTCGACAGTTCTTCGGCTGTGGCAGATAGCTCCTCTGCCGCCGAGGTGTTCTCTTGTGTCACCTTGTCGAGTTGCTGGATGGCCAGATTAACCTGCGTGGCACCGGCAGCCAGTTCCTGCGAGGCCGAAGAGATTTCACTGACAAGCACCGATGTACGTTCGATATCGGGCACAAGACCTTGGAGCATCGACCCGGCATTCTCGGCTGACCGAACCGTGGTCGCCGACAGGGCAGAGATTTCAGCCGCTGCTGTCTGACTGCGTTCGGCCAGTTTGCGCACTTCAGCCGCGACAACCGCAAAGCCGCGCCCATGTTCGCCAGCACGCGCCGCCTCGACCGCCGCGTTGAGCGCCAGAAGGTCGGTTTGACGCGCAATCTCTTGCACAACAATGATCCGGTTGGCGATATCTTGCATGGCGGTGACGGCTTCGGCCACGGCCTTGCCACTCTCGCGGGCATCTTGCGCGGATTTGACGGCCATACGCTCGGTTTCAGCGGCGTTTTCCGCACTCTGCTTGATATTGGCCGACATCTGCTCGACCGAGGACGACGCCTCTTCGGTGGACGAGGCCTGCTCGGTGGCACCTTGGGACAATTCCTCGGATGTGGCGGCCATTTGCTGACTGCCCGAGGCCACGTTGCGGATGGCGGATGTTACATCCCCCACAACATCGCGCAGCTTGGCAACCATCGTATTGACCGACTGAAGAAGATCGCTGACCTCGTCATTGCCGCGAATGGCCACGGTTCTGGTCAAGTCGCCTGCGGCGACCCGACCCGTGATGGCGATAGCGCTTTTAAGCCCCTTGGAGATCGAGAGCGTGACCCAAGCGCCCGCACCAACACCGATCACGATGGAGGCGGACATCAGCAACATCAGGATGTTGCGGGACGTGTTGAATTGCTCGTTGGTTTGCACCACGACCTCTGCCACGCCATCCGTGTTCATCTTGCTGATCTTGTCCAGAACGCCCTGCATCTCGCGCCCTCGTTGCACACCCTCGGATTGGAGGTAGCTGGCGGCCTCTGACTGCTGGTTCATGTCCTTCATGGACATGGCTTTGGCGTAGACACTCAAAAGCTCCGCCTCGACCTTGGTGTAATCGTCCAACAAGGTCCGACCTTCGGGGCTGGCAATCGCAAAGAGCTTGTCGAAAAGCACCACCTTCTTGTCTATGGCAGCCTTGATCGTTTTCTGAAGGTCACGTTTATCAAGGGCAGAGTCGGCCAAGAGATAGGAACGAATATCACGCTGCATTTGAACTTGCTCGGTGATCAGCGCCTCTGATGCCATCACACGAGCGACATTCTCGTTCATGATGTTATTCAGGCTGTGATTGAACTCTGCCATATCCTTCAATGCCAGGATCATGGCACATCCAGCCATGCCCAGAACCAATAGGAATGTCGCGGTCAGTTTTGCCTTTATTGTCAGTCTCATGATGTAACCTTTGAAAAACTAGAGAGCGTTGGCTGTCGCGATATGTGCGGCAAAGATGTTGTTGAGGTCAGGCAGGATGGTGATGCCTTCGGGGCCTTGGACGAGGCCCCGCACATAATCGGCAGGCCAGATCGTGCCCGTGGGTGGCAGGGGTTCGATGCGATCACAGTCGATCGTCACCACTTCGCGCACCTCGTCGGCGGAGACACCGACGGTGATCAGTTCGTTTTCAATCGGCATTTGCAGAACCAGAACGCGCGTGTTTTCATCGACAGGGGGCGTGGGAATGCTGAAGATCACGCGCAGATCGGCCAGAGGCACGACCCCGCCCCGCACATTGATGACCCCCTGCGCGAACGCCCCGCCATGGGGCACGCGGGTAACGGGAATTGGCGAGAGAATTTCCAGAACAGCACTGGTCTCAATCGCGAAAATTCGCTCTCCAAGGCGCAGGGCAACCACTGTCAGGGTCTTGGCCGATCTGTTGAGGTCTTTGGTCATGCTGCTTTCTCGATTTTTCTGAGGTCGGTCCGGGCAAGCTCCACAAGATTGCCAACTTCAAGCACCAGAGCGACCGAGCCATCCCCAAGTATCGTCGCCCCAGAGATGGATTTGACGCCCGCGTGCAAGCGCGACATCTGTTTGACGACGGTTTGATTGGTGCCAAGGATGCGGTCGACCGCCAGCCCGACCCGCAGGCTGGCCGCAGAGACCACGATCACATTCTGCAAGGTGTTGCGTTCCTCGGCACAGTCCAAAAGCGTTCTAAGCCGCAGGAAAGGCACCAGAGAATCGCGTATCTGCAAAAAGCTGGAGATGGTGTCCGCCCCAGCATCGCTTGCGGGAAGTTCCACGATCTCTTGCACGGCCGCCATCGGAATGATGTAGCGATCGCCACCCACCTCGACGAGAAGCCCGTCGATGATCGACAGCGTGAGCGGCAAGCGCAGGGTTAAGGTTGTGCCATGGCCCGGCTCGGACGAAATCACGATCCGGCCTCTCAGACCTTCGACCGTGCGTTTGACCACATCCATGCCAACCCCGCGCCCCGAAAGCTCTGTGACTTTGGCCGCTGTGGAAAATCCCGGCTCGAGGATAAGCGCGAACAGCTCGGCCTCGGACGGCGTGGCGTCCGGCGTGAGCAAGCCTTGATCAATGGCCCGTGCCCGCAGCTTGTTGCGATCCAGACCGCGCCCGTTGTCCTTGACCGAAATCACCACCTCGGCCCCCAGATGTTCGGCGCTAAGCTCGATAGTCCCGCAATCCGGTTTGCCGGCGGCGGCGCGCGCCTCATCGGTCTCTAGCCCATGATCAATCGCGTTGCGGATGATATGCACCAGCGGATCACCCAGCCGTTCGATCACGGTTTTATCAAGTTCGGTATCCGCCCCGGTGACAACAAAATTGACCGTTTTGCCCAAACCTTCGGAAAGGTCATGCACAAGGCGGCGGAACCGGCCGATGATCGAGCTGATGGGAACCATGCGGATGCTCATGGTGGTGTCGCGCATCCGGGCAGAGAGGCGCTGAATATCCTCGGCGGCAGCCATGATCGAAGGATCTTTGCTGCTGTTGGCCAGAGCGCTCAGGCGGGCCTCGGCGATGACCAACTCGCCCACCTGATCCATCAACTCGTCCAGACGCTCGGCGGGCACGCGCATCGTCGCACTTTGCTGGGCAGGTTGAGGGCCGGTTGGCGCAGCCTCGGTAGGTTGCGCAGCAACGGCGACATCCGCCACAGGCGCCGCAAGATTGACGAGGTTGAACTCCATGTTGCCCTCATGGAACATGAAAACGCTCTTGATGTCGTCCTCAGGGGCCGCAGCGGGCAGGTCCATGGACCATCCCAATAGGCAGGCCTGCGCCTCGATCCGGTCCAGAGACGGAATGCGACGGATGTCCGCCACAAGGTTGGTGGCCCCCAGCCCGCGCAACTCGTCCAAGAGCACCTCTGGCCGCGCGCCAAGAGCCAGGGCATCCGAGGCCAGCCGAAAATCCAATCGCCATCCGGCGTCAGAAGATGTCTCCGCGAGGGGCTCGCCAAGCGCCTTGTCGGGGCTTACGGCCTGCTCAAGATCGTCCAGGATCGCCTGACGTGCGGGGGTCAAGGCGGCCTCTCCGGCCAAATAGCCCTTGATCTCATCTGCAGCGCGCAGCGCCACGCGGATCAGCGAGGCACTGACCTTGATCTCACCCGAGCGGATCTTTTCAAACGCGGTTTCGAATTTGTGGATGAAGGCGGCAAGGTCCGTAAACCCGAACATCGCACCGGACCCCTTGATCGTATGCAAATCCCGAAAGGCCGCGTTGATCAGGTCCATGTTGTTCGGGTCAGCTTGTAGCCTCAGCAGGCCCTGTTCAAGGCTTTCAAGAAGCTCTCTGGCCTCTTCAAGAAAGACCGCAGAAATGTCATTGTCCATCATCCCAGAACCTTCTGAATGACGCTCAGCAGTTGCGCCTGTGAAAAGGGTTTGACCATCCAGCCAAGGGCACCGACCGAGCGCGCCTCTTGCTTCAGCGCATCGGCCGAGTCGGTGGACAAGAAGATGACAGGGATACCCTGACTGCTGGGATGGGCGCGAAAGGCGCGGATAAAGCCCAGACCATCCAAGTTCGGCATGTTCTGATCGGTCAGAACCGCGTCAATCTTGAGCGTGGTGGCCTTTTCCAAAGCGTCCTGCCCATCGACGGCCTCGATGACATTATAGCCAGCCCCGCGCAGGGTCAGCCCAACCATTTGCCGGATAGATGGGGAATCGTCGACTGCCAAAACCGTTTTCATGCCGCCACCTGCACAATCTGAGCGTCCCTGATCCCGACAAGAACGCCATTCTCGACCACCAGCAAAGGCAAGAGCCCCAGCCGGTCAAACGCGGTTTCCAAAACGCTTTGCGCAGGCATGTCGACGGCAAACCGATGCGCAGCGCCCTGCGCTGTCACAAAGGCCGACACCAATACCTGAATGGTGGCGGCATCAATGCTGACGAGTTTCTTGGTGCATAGGGTGACATCGCCCGAGATCAGGGCAGTGCTCAATTGCTTTGCAAGATCGTCTGCCGCGGCGATCTTCAAATCCCCCGTCAGAGGCAGTTTCTTGGTCATGGGGTCTGTGGTCCGTTCTTGGGGACAGATCCGAAAGGGTCGTCAACGTGACCTTTTCAGAACTGTCGGGTTCAACAGGTGTCTTCGCGTTCAACGGTCGCGCCTTGGCATTGTTTACAAGCGCCAAAGACCGGCTGGGCCCATCGAAAGATCAGCGTTTGTCGCGAAAGTTTGCGGCGCGATCTAACGCGCGCACCAGCGCGGCTTTGCCACCGGTCGCGCGCAAAAATCGCCCGTATAAGGGCCTAGCCCTGAAATAACCCCGCCCCGTTGGCCCACAACATACCCATCAGGATAGCTAATAGCCGTGATGTTGCGGGTCGTTCAAAGCTGTGAGGAGAGCCTCACGCCAGCCCTGCGAAGGGTGATCATCACAGGCGGGACAGACTGAAACACATCTGGGGCCAAACACCCACGGCGCATCCAGCGCCGTCCGGTCCGGGCGCGCACCAGCGAGCCAAGCGTTTCGGTGTTTCGCCCTCTTAATTTCCTCCGCACCCGCAGTCTGTTGCGGCGCGGCCAGACCAAAGGACCGACCATGAGATTGAGTATCAAAGCCAAACTAGCCGCAACCTACATCTTTATCTTTGCCCTGTTTGGCGCCTCGGTCGTTATGGCCCTGAGGGACCTCAGAGCCGCCGATCAGGAACTTCAGGACATCATGCGCCTGGAAGTGACAGAACTCGGCGTGATCAACGAGATGTTCGAAGCAAAATTGATGGTTCTGACTGGTGTAGCCTCTTACCTGATTGGCCTGCCCAATGCCCCCACGGGTCATCTCGATAAGATAAAGGCAGGCGTCGTGGCGCAGGCCTCTATCGTCGACGACAAGATCGTCGAACTGCGCGGAATGGCAAAAAGCCCCAAGCTGGTGGCCGAGTTGGAAGCCTTCGAAGATCTGCACAAACGCGCCTTTGCGATGAACACCCGCGTGATCTCGCTTGAGGCCGCAGGCAATGGCGATGCGGCCAACACGCTGTTTCACACTGACCTGATGGATATGGGTGTGGAAATTCGTGCCGCGCTGCAAGAGATGCGCGAGACGATCATCGGTAACTTGGATGTGCGCGCCGCGGAGGCAACCGAAGCCTATGAAACTGCCAAGTTCAATCTCATTCTGATGCTGATCCTGTCGCTGCTGGTCGGCCTCGCTGCAGCAACGGTGATCACGCTCTCCATCTCGCGGCGGGTGGCAAAGGCCGCAGATCTGGCCCATGGCATTTCCAAGGGCGATCTGCGCCATACGCTCGACGTGCGCGGTCGCGATGAGGTGTCGACCTTGCAAGCGTCGATCAACGATATGGTTCTGCGTCTGCGCGATATCGTGTCCGATGTCACAAACTCGGTACGCAACGTGTCATCTGGCGCGGCGCAACTGGCGGAAACCTCGGAAGAGCTGGCGCGCGGGGCCTCTGATCAGGCTGCGGCAACAGAAGAAGCCTCGTCTGCGGTGGAACAGATGACCGCGAATATCAAGCAAAGCGCCGAGAATTCGCAAACGACCGAAGGCATCGCAATCAAATCCGCCGCGGATGCGCGCACAAGTGGCCGCGCCGTGGCTGACGCTGTCAGTGCAATGCAGACGATTGCGGATCGCATCATGATCGTTCAGGAAATTGCGCGGCAAACCGATCTCTTGGCGCTCAACGCCGCCGTCGAGGCCGCCCGTGCCGGGGAACATGGCCGAGGCTTCGCCGTTGTGGCCGCAGAGGTGCGCAAGCTGGCCGAACGCAGCCAAACCGCCGCAGCCGAGATTTCATCCCTCTCCGCCACCACCGTAAGCACGGCTGTTGGGGCCGGGACGATGTTGGCGGAATTGGTGCCCAATATCGAGCGCACCTCGGGCCTGGTCACGGAAATCAGCGATGCCTCGCGCGAACTTTCGAGCGGCTCGTCGCAAATTGCTCTGTCAATCCAGCAGCTTGACCTTGTGACCCAAACCAACAACGCAGCCTCAGAGGAACTGTCAAGCAGCGCAACCCAGCTTGCCAGCCTCGCTGATGAGCTGACGGTCGCCATGGGCTTCTTCAAGGTCGTGGAACAGCCCGTCAGCGAGATCAGACGCGAGACCCGCAGCACTGCGACCAACTCGGTCATCCCGCTCAAGCGTGGCAAGGCCGCCTCTCAGGCGAAACCCACCAAAGCCACGAAATCAGAGGGCGGTTTCGAATTCGATCTGGGTTCTATGGGCGATGATCTTGACGCGCGGTTTGCCCGCAAGGAAAGCGCCTGAGCACTGGCTTGGGGCAGGTTGAGAAACCCACCTGCCCCAAGGTTTCAGACTATTCGTTCCAAGCCTTGTCGACGCCGTTGATCTGCACCCGCGTCGGCAGGCCCAAACGATCCAGCACCGGGAAATAGGGCTTGGGGTCTAGCTCTTCGACATTGCGCATCGCGCCCACGTCCCAGTCCCCTTGCGCGATCAGGATTGCCGCCGCGACCGGCGGCACACCGGCGGTATAGGAAATCCCTTGGCTGCCAACCTCTTCGAACGCGTCCTTGTGATCGGCCACGTTGTAGACAAAGACCTCAACCGGCGCGCCATCCTTGGTGCCTTTGACCAGATCCCCGATACAGGTCTTGCCGGTATAGTTCGGGGCCAATGAGGCCGGATCAGGCAACACGGCCTTGACCACCTTGAGCGGCACCACCTCTAGCCCTTCGGCGGTCTTTACCGGATGCTCCGACAGCAAGCCAAGGTTCTTCAACACGGTGAAGACATTGATGTAATGCTCGCCAAAACCCATCCAGAACCGCACATCGGCCTCTGGATAATTGGCCGCCAGCGAGTGCACCTCGTCATGGCCCGACAAATAGGCGCGGCAGGTGCCAACCACGGGCAAATCCCAATCGCGCCCAACCTCGAACATGCTGTTCTCTTGCCATGCGCCGTCTTGCCAAGAATAGACCGTGCCGGTGAACTCTCGGAAATTGATCTCGGGATCGAAATTGGTCGCGAAATAGCGCCCATGCGAGCCTGCGTTGATATCCACGATGTCGATGGACGTCACCTTGTCCATGTATTCGTCAGCGGCAAAACGGGCAAAGGCGTTGACGACACCGGGATCAAAGCCGATCCCCAGAATGGCGGTCACGCCGTTTTGCGCGCAAAGATCGCGCTTCTTCCACTCATAATTGCCATACCAAGGGGGCGTTTCGCAGATCTTGGCGGGGTCTTCGTGAATGGCCGTGTCGATATAGGCGGCGCCTGTTTCGAGACAGGCATCGAGCACCGACATATTCACAAAAGGCGAGCCGACGTTGATCACGATCTCTGCCCCGGTTTGACGGATCAACGCGGCCACGGCGGCGCTGTCCATGGCATCAATCGCATGGCTGGCAAACGTGCCCGGCACCTTCATCGCCGATTTTTCGTGAACCGAGGCGATGATCGCGTCGCATTTGGCCTGCGTGCGCGAGGCGATGTGCAGATCGCCCAGAATATCGTTGTTCTGGGCGCATTTATGGGCGACGACCTGAGCCACGCCACCAGCACCGATGATGAGCACGTTACGTTTCACTTCTGCTGTCTCCTTTTCTTGCAGGACAGGGGAAGGAGGGCGTTCAGCCCCGGAAAAAAGAGCGAGTAGTCCTCATGAGAGCGAGGCGGCAAAGTCCTCGAAGGTAAAGCTGCGGATCACGTCGATGCGCCCATCGGCGCGCCGGATGGCAATGGCGGGCATATTCACGCCATTGAACCAGTTTTTCTTGACCATCGTGTAACCGGCGGCATCACCGATTGAAATCCGATCACCGATGCTCAGCGGCGCAGCAAAGCGCGCCTCGCCGAAAATATCCCCGGCAAGGCAGGATTTGCCGCAGATCTGATAGGTATGCGCGCCGTCTTGTGGCAGCTTTGCACTTTCGCGGTAGATCAGAAGGTCCAGCATATGCGCCTCGGTGCTGGAATCGACGATGGCCAGATCCTTGCCATTGTCGAGCAGGTCAAGCACCGTCACCTCAAGCGTGGTCGTGCCGGTGATGGCCGCCTCGCCCGGCTCCAGATAGACCTGCACGTCGAACTTCTCGGCAAACTGCTTGAGCCGCGCGGCCAATTCCTCGAGCGGATAATCGTCGCCGGTAAAATGAATCCCGCCCCCAAGCGAGACCCATTGCAACCGCTCCAACACCGGCCCAAATTCGTCTTCAATGCGGGTTAGCTGCTGGTCGAAAAGATCAAAATCGCGGTTCTCGCAATTGTAATGGATCATGACGCCGGAAATCCGGTCGATCACCCCAAGGATCTTGTTCACTTCCCATTCGCCCAAGCGCGAAAAGGGCCGCGCAGGATCGGCGAGATCAAAACTCGATGTCGAAAAGCGGGGGTTGAGGCGCAGACCCCGTTCAATTCCGGCAGATTGGCTATCATAGCGTTGCAACTGCCCGACGGTGTTGAAGATGATCTTATCCGCGTAGGATACCGCCTCTTCAATCTCGGCATCGGACCAGGCCACCGAATAGGCATGGGTTTCCTGACCGAATTTCTCACGCCCCAGACGCAATTCGAACAGCGACGATGACGTGGTGCCATCCATATAGGGCTTCATCGTTGGAAAGGCCGACCACGTGGCAAAACATTTCAGCGCCAATAGCGCCTTGGCCCCCGAGAGCGCACGCAGGCGCTCGATCTTGCGCATGTTCTGCAACAGGCGGTCTTCGTCGATCAGGTAATAGGGTGTCGGAATCATCTGGCCCCCCTTTGCTGTCACAGGGTCATACGGTTTGGCGCAGCGCATATCCCCCCCGCACCCGCGATGCAATGGCGCAGGCACAGCATCCAACCAAGATCCGCCACACTGATTGACACAAAACGGGAACATGTGTAGAACAAAACAAACTGACCCGTAAGAGGACGCGGCCCATGCTGACCAAGAAACAACTCGATTTGCTGGAGTTTATCCAAAAGCGTGTGCAGCGGGACGGGGTTCCACCCAGCTTTGACGAAATGAAAGAAGCGCTTGATCTGCGCTCGAAATCCGGCATTCACCGCTTGATCACAGCGTTGGAGGAACGCGGTTTCATCCGGCGTCTGGCACATCGCGCGCGGGCCCTTGAAATTGTGCGCCTGCCTGAAAGCTTGGGCGGCGAAGCGCGGCACAGCTTTTCGCCCCGCGTCATTGACGGTGATCTGTCCGATGCCCCCCGCCCCGCCAATGCCCAACCGGTCGAGGTGGCGCATGCCTTTGAGGTGCCTCTGATGGGGCGCATCGCTGCCGGTGTCCCGATCGAGGCGATTGCCCATGCGCAGCACAATGTTTCCGTTCCCAGCAACATGATCCGGGGTGCCGCCAATCACTATGCGCTTGAGGTGCGTGGCGACTCGATGATCGAGGCCGGGATCAACGATGGCGATGTGGTGATCATCCGTGAAACATCGGTTGCGGATAATGGCGATATCGTTGTGGCCCTGATCGAGGATCAAGAGGCGACGCTCAAACGCTTTTATCGGCGCGGCAATGCTATCGCCCTTGAGGCGGCCAATCCCGCCTATGAAACGCGCCTTTTCCCAGAGGATCAGGTTCGGGTTCAGGGGCGGTTGGTCGGGTTGATCCGCAGCTACTGAGAATTCCAGAGGCGCACACCGTTGGTGTCGCGCGCACTGACAAGCCGCGGGCCCGCCTTATCGAGGTGAAGCGCGAGCGATCCCGTTTTGCGCAGCGTCTCGGGCGTGACAATCTGACAATCACGGTGTTGCGCCGGGGGCGGATCTGGCGTGACGCTCATCACAACCAGCATGACCCCGTCGCAAAAATCCGGCATATCGGTGGCCGCCTTGCCTGCCATCACCCGCACACCATGGGCCAAGGCCAGATCCTCGGACCAGCGGGCAAAAGCCACCTCGCGGCTGGCATCATCGCCGTCATTCTCAAGCCAGTTGTCAGCCACGAACCCACCCCCTGTAGGTTTATTGAGCGCGCGCCCCGCCTCTGTCATGATCCCGATCAGCCCCCCCGTATCCGACACGATCATCACAGGCCGGTCCGCCGCCCCCCAGAGCGCAACGGCGACCATCACCGGCAAGACCCCCAAAATCCGCCCCCGCCCCTGCCAGAGCACGATAAAGAGCGCCCCAAGCGCGAGGAGCGGCAGCACATAGGGGCCGGGGGCCACCACCGGCACACGCGCACCATCCAAGGCCGCAACCCAGTCTGCCACCGTTAAAATCCAGCGCAAGCCAAGCTCCATCACCCGCAGCGCGATCCAATCAAGCCCGAGCGGCAACAAGAGCGTGGCCAGAACGGCCGCAGGCATCACCAACACCCCCATCAAGGGCACGCTCACCAGATTGGCCAAAAGGCCGAATTGTGCGTATTGGTTGAAATGCGCAGCGGCGACCGGTGCTGTCGCAGCCCCCGCGACGGCGGAAGAGATCACCACAGCCAACACCGGGCGCAGCCAGCGAGGACCACGAGACCACCCCGCATCGCGCAGCCAGCCGAACACCGCAACCAAACCCACCGTTGCCGCAAAAGACATCTGAAAGCCGGGACCAAGCAGCGCCTCGGGCTGCAACACCAACACGATGATCGCCGCCACCGCCACAGCACGCAGGCTAAAGGCGCGCCGCTCGAGGATCACCGCGCCCAGCATCACCGCCACCATGACAAAGGCGCGCTCGGTTGCGACATTCCCGCCAGAAAGGCCCAGATACCCGGCCCCCGCAACAAGCGCCAGAAAGGCAGAAAGTTTCTTGGCGGGCAAGCGCAGGCCAAGGCGCGGGACAGCGGCAAAGCCAAGGCGAAAGGCGGCAAAGACGAACCCCGCCAATAGCCCCATATGCAACCCGGAAATCGCCAAGAGATGTGCGAGGTTCGAAACCCGCATCGCCTCGAGCGTGACAAGGCTCAGTCCTGCGCGGTCGCCGGTCATGATCGCCGCGGCAAAGGCGCCGGTTTGCCCCGGCAGGCGGCTTTGCACATGCTGCGACAGGGCCATGCGCGCGCGAAAAAGCGGCTGTCCGCCCTGCCCCGCCTCAAGCCGCAGAACCGGCGTGCGGGTATAGCCCACCGCCCCAATCCCCAGAAACCACGCATGGCGTTGGAAATCAAAGCCGCCCGGCTCGACCGGACCGCCCGCCGGGCCCAGATGCGCCGTCATCATCACCCGCTGCCCCGCCAGCGGCATGAAATGGCTCTGATCGCCATGCAGCGAGACCCGCACCCGGCCCGGCATGCGCGCGGGGTCTGTGCGTTCCAGAACCACGCGGTCAAGCGTGAGGCGCAGCGCATCCGAGGCCGAGCGGTCAATGCCCACGATCCGCCCCTCGACAGGCCCATAGTAGCGCCAACCCAGCACCGGCCCCGCCACCAGATGCGCGCGCAAGCCCGCAAGAGCAAAGCCCGCCAGCACCAGCGCCACGGTCCAGAGCAGCGGGCCGGACCATTCCCGCCCCCGTGCAGCCAAAAGCGCAGAGCAAAGCGCCGCACCGCCACAGCCCCACAGCGCCGCAACCGACGGCTCGCGCAGCAGTGCGAAATATGTCCCCACACCGCAGGCCAGACCAACCGGCACCCAAGGAAAAAGCGCGCCGCGTTGTGCGAGCCAGATAGCCTCAAACCGGTGCCAGATGCCCAAGGCTTGTTTCCCCCATGACAGGCCGATAGACAGACGACAACGCTAGCCCAATCATCGTTACCGAAAGGTTAATCTGCCCCATGTCGCAACAGGTCGTGACCCGCTTTGCCCCTTCGCCCACTGGCTATCTGCACATTGGGGGCGCGCGCACGGCGTTGTTCAACTGGCTGTTTGCGCGCGGGCGCGGCGGCAAGTTCCTGCTGCGGATCGAAGACACCGACCGGGCGCGCTCAACCCCCGAGGCGACACAGGCGATTCTCGATGGGTTGGCCTGGCTTGGGCTGGACCACGATGATAAGGCGATCAGCCAATTTGAACGCGCCGACCGGCACGCCGAGGTGGCACGCAAATTGCTGGCCGAAGGGATGGCCTATAAATGCTTTGCCACACAGGACGAGATCGAAACCTTCCGCGAAGCCGCGCGCGCAGAGGGCAGATCCACCCTGTATCACAGCCCGTGGCGTGACGCGACACCCGATCAGCACCCCACTGACATGCCCCATGTGATCCGAATCAAGGCCCCCCGCGACGGCGTGACCGTGATCCGGGATGAGGTGCAGGGCGATGTGACCATTCGCAACGATCAGCTTGACGATATGGTCCTGCTGCGCAGCGATGGCACGCCGGTCTATATGCTGGCCGTGGCGGTCGATGATCACGACATGGGTGTCACCCATGTCATCCGGGGCGACGATCACCTGAACAATGCCGCGCGGCAGATGATGATCTATCAGGCGATGGGCTGGCCTCTGCCGGTTTACGCCCATATCCCGCTCATTCACGGACCCGACGGCAAGAAGCTGAGCAAGCGGCATGGCGCGCTTGGCGTCGAGGAATATCAAAAGATGGGCTATCCCGCGGCAGGGATACGCAACTATCTCGCGCGTCTTGGCTGGAGCCATGGCGATGCGGAATTCTTTGACGACGCACAGGCGCAGGCGTGGTTCGACCTTAAGGGAATCGGCAAATCCCCGGCGCGGCTAGACTTCAAAAAGCTGGAGAATCTCTGTGGTCAGCATATCGCCGCCGCTGACGATGCTGCGCTGCTGCATGAATTGCAGGGGTTTTTGGCCGCAACGGGGCAACCCGCGCTTGACGACACGAAATTGACGCTGTTCTCTCGCGGCATGTATTGCCTCAAGGAACGTGCCAAGACCTTTCCGGAACTTCTTGATAAGGCTGCGTTTATTCTTGCAACACGGCCAATTCAGCCCGAAGAGAAGGCGGCAGAGCAGCTTGACACAGTATCCCGTGGTATACTGAAAGAATTGACGCCGCAGTTGCAAACTGCTACGTGGACACGTGAGGATATCGAGGGTCTGGCGACCCAATTCGCCGAAGACCATGGAATGAAATTCGGCAAGCTGGCAGGCCCCCTCCGGGCGGCTCTGGCGGGCCGCAGTGCGACACCAAGCGTGTTCGACATGATGCTGGTCCTTGGGCGGGATGAAACCATCGCCCGGTTGACCGATGCGGCCTGCGGAGGGGATTAATCCCTTGGCAAGGCACTACGTTTATTCAGCTCGATACGCGCATGGCGTAATCGGGCGCTGAGAGGGAGGACCCCTGATGTCAGAAGTCAAGAGAGTGGCAAAGCTGGAAATCGACGGCAAGACCTATGAATTGCCGCTGCATTCCCCGACGGCGGGCCCGGATGTCATCGACATCCGCAAGCTCTATGCCGATGCGGGCGTATTCACCTATGACCCCGGCTATACCTCGACGGCAAGCTGTGACAGCACCATCACCTTTATCGACGGCGACAAGGGTGAACTGCTGCATCGCGGCTATCCGATCGACCAATTGGCCGAGAAATCGCATTATCTCGAAGTGTGCTATCTGCTGCTCTACGGCGAGCTGCCCAGCCCCGCACAGCTTGAGGATTTCGAAAGCCGTGTCACCAACCACACGATGATCCACGAACAGATGCATTTCCTCTTCCGCGGCTTTCGCCGGGATGCGCATCCGATGGCGATCATGGTGGGCGTGGTGGGCGCACTCAGCGCGTTCTATCACGACAGCACGGATATCACCGACCCCTGGCAGCGCGAAGTGGCCTCGATCCGCCTGATCGCCAAGATGCCGACCATCGCTGCGATGGCGTTCAAATACACCATCGGGCAGCCGTTCGAATATCCGCGCAACGAGCTCGATTATGCGTCGAACTTCCTGCGCATGTGTTTTGCCGTTCCGGCCGAGAATTACGTCGTGAACCCGATCCTGAGCCGCGCGATGGACCGGATTTTCACGCTGCATGCCGATCACGAACAGAACGCCTCGACCTCGACCGTGCGTCTGGCGTCGTCTTCCGGGGCCAACCCGTTTGCGTGCGTGGCTGCGGGCATCGCCTGCCTCTGGGGTCCGGCACATGGCGGCGCCAATCAGGCCTGTCTTGAAATGCTGCAGGAAATCGGCACGCCAGACCGCATCCCCGAATTCATCGCGCGCGCTAAGGACAAGGACGATCCGTTCCGCCTGATGGGCTTTGGCCACCGGGTGTACAAGAATTTCGATCCCCGCGCCAAGGTGATGAAACAATCCGCCGATGAGGTTCTGGAATTGCTGGGCGTCGAGAATAACCCGACGCTTCAGGTGGCCAAGGAGTTGGAGCGGCAAGCGCTCGCCGATCCCTATTTCGCGGATAAAAAGCTCTTCCCGAATGTGGATTTCTACTCGGGCATCATCCTCGAGGCGATGGGCTTTCCGACATCGATGTTCACGCCGATTTTCGCGGTCAGCCGCACCATTGGCTGGATTTCGCAGTGGAAGGAAATGATCGCCGATCCGCAGCTCAAGATCGGGCGCCCGCGCCAGCTCTACAAAGGGGCGACGATGCGCGACTATGTTGACATCGAAAAGCGCTAAGCGCTGAAATCATCAAAGACGAACCCCGGCTCCAACGGCTGGGGTTTTTCTTGTTTAGAGTACCAATCAGAACAATTCCAATCCCCGTATCGCATTGTTTCCAGCCCCTGTCAGGAGCCCGGGATCAATCGACTTTATACTTGATTTTCAACGTGTTTGGGGAATATCTGAACGGGTAAGTGAATTCACGGATGCGAATGTTTATTTGATTGGTCTGGGGGGACCCTGAGTAATGGGTGGTTTGCTTTTACTTGGCCTTTTGGCAGGCGTAGGACTTACGGCGTTTGTGATCGACGAAGTCAACGAGGACGACGACGACACCAACACTAACGACATCAACACTGATGATACCATATCCGGCACACCTGGCGATGATATCCTTGATGGAACCGCACGCGCCGACGAAATCACGGCGCGCGGCGGTGACGATATCGTATCGGCAGGCGGCGGCGATGATTTTGTTCAGGGCGGCACGGGCGTTGATATCATCCTGGGCGGCAGCGGTGCCGACACGCTCTCTGGCGACGGCGGCGACGACGTTCTGATCGGGGGCCGGGGCGACGACCTGATCGAAGGCGGCGCAGGCGACGACGTGCTCATCGGCATTGACGGTGGCCTGAACAGCCAAACCGGTGATGAATTGAATAGGTTGATCCAAAGCAATCCGACCATTGACGCCTTGCGCCCAAGTATCGGCACGGATCAGCATGGCTCCGACACTCTGATCGGCGGCGACGGAGAAGATGCGCTATTCCTTAGTGGTGGCGATTTTGGCACTGGTGGGGCCGGTGAGGACCGTTTCCAGATCGGGGATTGGATCGAAGCGGACACTGTGGCCACGATCACCGACTATGTCCCGGCCTCCGACTTCATAGACTATAGCTACGTGTCCAACGGCACCGCTCCGCAAGTCTCTGTTGCGCCGGATGACGATGGCAACGCCTTGCTCAGCGTTGATGGCGTAGTCATTGCGCGCGTTTTGGGGGCCGCCACAACTCTGACTCCAGCAAGTGTCATCCTCTCCGAGAGAGCAGATGACAGCAGCACCGAAAGCGGCCTGAACATCCTGAGGGGCACGAACGGGGCTGACCTCATCGACGGAAGCAACGTTGGCGATGAAATCACAGCCCGCGGCGGCAATGATCTCATCGCCTCTGGCGGAGGGCGTGACGAGGTGTTTGCGGGGGATGGCAATGACGTCGTGTTTGGCGGCAACGCCGCTGACATCCTCTGGGGCGGGGTCGGGAATGACGTGGTTATCGGGGGGGCCGGGGGCGACTCGCTTCAGGGCAATTCCGGCGATGACCTCATTCTAGGGCTCGATATTCCTCTTGGCTCTGGCAGTGCGGCGGCCATCTCGGCCTTCAATCTGAACTCCGCAACACCAGAGGCCCTGCTTGAAGGTCTCATTCGCACCCCGTCAGAGGATCTCAGCGGCGACGATACGCTCTTGGGCGGCAGCGGTAACGACGTGCTCGTGATCGGGGGCGATGATACGGCGACGGGCGGCCTTGGGGCTGATCGTTTTTGGCTGGGCGAGTGGGTTGGGGGCGCAGACACGGCCACCATCACCGATTATGAGCCGGCTGTAGATCAGATCGTCTATTACCACAGCCCGGTTGCGCTTGGCGCGGCAACACCGGTCATTACCCTGTCCACCAATGCGGCGGGGGATGCGATCATACTTGCGGATGGCGTACCCGTAGCCGAGGTGACAGGCGCGGGCAGCACGCTGACGGCAGCAGAAATCGTGATCATCGAACGTGAAACCCCGCTCAACCAGATTACTGGCAGCACCGGCAACGATTTGATCACCGGGCGCTCAATCGGCGATGAAATCACGGCCCTCGAAGGCAACGACGTGGTTGGTGCGCGCGGCGGCGATGATCAGGTGTTCGGCGGGGCTGGTAACGATATTCTGGACGGCGGCAGTGGCTCGGATAGCGTTTGGGGCGAAGCGGGCGATGACGTGTTGATCGGCGGTGCCCTGCGCGATGTCCTGTTCGGTAGCGCGGGCAACGACCTGATCATTGGCATTGATATACAGCTTGGCTCTGGCAGCGCCGCAGACATTGCGGCACAGGGCCTTGATCCTGCGACCCCGCGTGCTCTGCTTGACGATTTTGCGCGCAGCTCAGCCGAAGAAACAAGCGGCGACGACAACCTGTCAGGGGGCAGCGAGAACGATGTGCTTATCATCGGCGGCGACGATACCGCCACGGGCGGCGTCGGCGAAGATCAGTTCTGGCTTGGCGAATGGGGTCGCGGGGCCGATATCGCGACGATCACCGATTTCGACCGGGCCGACGATCAGATCGCCTATGTCTACACGGCAGCCACCCCAGATGCAGCCCCGCCTGTTGTAACACTGACCACCAACGCCGCAGGGGATGTTACCGTGCTCGCGGATGGGATCGCGGTGGCCCGTATCTTGGGCGCAGGCAGCACGCTCACAGCCGCCGATGTCGCGCTCATTGCGCGCCCCCCGGCAGTCGCCGCATAACCGGTTCAGCGCCCCTCGAACCTCGGGGGGCGTTTTTCCAGAAATGCCACCACGCCTTCCTTGAAGTCGCGGGTCTGCCCGCAGGCGCCCTGCAATTTGGCCTCAAGGTCCAATTGCCCCTCAAGCGTGTTGTCCCACGTGCTGCGGATCGCCTGTTTGATCGCCCCATAGGTTTGCGTCGGCCCCATGGCCAGCTTTGCCGCCCGCGCCCGCCAGTGGGCGTCAAAACCTGCGTCGTCCACCGCCTCCCAGATCATGCCCCAGTCGCTGGCTTGTCGGGCCGTGATCGGTTCCGCAAAAAGCGCCGCGCCCATCGCCTTGGCCATGCCCATCTGGCGCGGCAGCGCATAGGTTCCGCCCGCGTCGGGAATAAGGCCAATCCGGGCAAAGGCCTGTAGGAAATAGGCACTCTCGGTTGCGATCACCACATCTGCCGACAGCGCCAAATTGGCCCCTGCCCCTGCCGCAGGCCCATTGACCGCACTGATCGTGGGCACCGGGCAATCGGTGATGGCGCGCAGCATCGGCACATATTCCTCGCGCAGCACCCGCTCCAGATCAAGCGTGGTGGCGTTGCCGCCATCGCTCAGATCCTGCCCCGAGCAGAACGCCTTGCCGTTGCCCGTCAGAACCACAACCCGTGCCTCTCGCCCGGCATGGATCACCGCATCGGTGATTTCGGCCCGCATCTGGGTGTTGAGCGCGTTCATCTTATCCGCGCGATTGAGGCTGAGAAGCGCCACGCCGTCGGCGATCTCCAGTGTGATGGTTTGATAGTCTTTCACGGATTCGCGCCTTTCAGTCTGGTTTGCGGCATCAAACCCCAGACCATCCCGCGCGCCAAGCGAAACCGCGCGTCACTCCTTGAGGATTTCGCGCAGACGGTTTTCCTCGGCTTCGCTAAGCCGGGCAACCTCTGTCTCGGGCGTGCGCGCCCGGCCTCGCAAATAGGCCGCGCCAATAAGAAGGCCAGCCCCCAGCATGAGCGGCCCCGCCCACCACAAAAGCATGTTGGCCCCGCCCGACCGCGGCTTGAGCAGCACGTATTCGCCATAACGCGCAACGATGAAATCGACGGCCTCATCGTTGCTGTCGCCCGCCACCAGACGCTCGCGCACCAAAAGACGCAGATCGCGCGCCAGTTCCGCGTTGGAATCGTCAATGCTCTCGTTGCGACACACCAGACAGCGCAAGCCCGAGGAAATATCCCGCGCCCGCGCCTCAAGTGCAGGATCATCAAGGATTTCATCCGGCTGCACCGCAAACACCGGCGCGGCAATCACGCAGAGCGCAAGGATCAGGCGTTTCATTCCGCAGGCACCCCCTGCGGCACCTTGCGCGCGCCCGCAGCCACCCGGTAGCGTCGGTCGCTGAGCGACAGGAACCCGCCAAGCGCCATCAGGATAGAGCCACCCCAAATCCAATTGGCCAGAGGCTTGTAATAGCTGCGCACCGCCCAGCCCCCGCCAATCTGCGGATCACCGATCACAACATAGATGTCTCGCAAAAAGCCACTGTCGAGCGCCGCTTCGGTGGTTGGCATCTGCGCGACAGGGTATTCGCGCTTTTCAGGCGTCATTGTCGCGATTTCAACCCCATCCTTGGACAGCGTAAACGTCGACATCGTGGACAGATAATTCGGGCCTTCCTCGTCGTGAACCTCGTCAAGGCGCAGCGTGTAGCCCGCAATGTCGAACTGATCACCGATCTTGAGAACGCGAATATCCTCTTGTTGCCAGGCCATCATCGCCGCGATACCGGCCATGGTCACGCCAAGGCCAGCATGCGCCACCGCTTTGCCCCAGTCGGCCCGCGGCAACCGCGTAAGGCGCGACAAACGCCCGTCTCCGCGCCCGGTGCGCGACCAAAGATCAACCGCAGCGCCCCCAATCAGCCACGCCGCAAGAAACAGCCCCACCGGACCAAGCGCCGAACGCCCGGTCTGCATCGCCCAAGCAAGTGCGCCAATCGCCAAAGCGAGCGCAAACGCCGGGGCCAGTTGCCGAATGACCCGGCCCAGAGTGGCCCGCTTCCACGGCAGCATCGCCCCCACCGGCAGAACCAGCCCAAGCGCCACCATGAAGGGGGTAAAGGCCGCGTTAAAGAACGGCTCGCCCACCGACAGTTTGCGATCAAACAACATCTCGGCGATCAACGGCCAGATGGTGCCGATAAAGACCACAAAACACGCCACCGCCAAAAGCAGGTTGTTGAGGACGAGCGCGGATTCGCGGCTGACAAGGCTGAACACGCCCTTGGCCTGCATCACCCCCGCCCGCGCCGCAAAGAGCGTGAGCGCGCCAGCCATGAACACCGCAAGAATCGCCAGCAAGAACACGCCACGCTCCGGGTCAGTGGCAAAGGCATGCACCGAGGTCAGAACGCCCGACCGGGTGATGAAGGCACCAACCATCGAGAACCCGAATGCAATGATCGCAAGCAGGATCGTCCAGCTTTTCAGGCTTTCGCGCTTTTCCACCACGATTGCGGAATGCAGCAGGGCTGCGGCAATAAGCCAAGGCATGAAACTGGCGTTTTCAACCGGGTCCCAGAACCAGAACCCGCCCCAACCCAATTCGTAATAGGCCCACCAAGACCCAAGCCCGATACCGATTGTCAGGAAAATCCAGGCTGCCAGCGTATAGGGCCGCACCCACCGCCCCCAGGCCGCATCCACCCGCCCCTCGATCAACGCCGCCACGGCAAAGGAAAAGGTCATCGAAAGACCGACATAGCCAAGATACAGGAACGGCGGATGAAAGGCCAAGCCCGGATCTTGCAGGAGCGGATTCAAGTCCTGCCCGTTGAAGGGCGGCACCGCCATACGCAAAAACGGGTTCGACGTCAGAAGGATAAACAGGAAAAACGCCACACCCACCATGGCCTGCACGCTCAGCACCCGCGCGCGCAACGACGGCGGCAGATTAGAGCCGAACCACGCCACCGCCGCGCCAAACAGCGTCACAATCAACACCCAAAGCAGCATCGACCCTTCGTGATTACCCCAGACACCGGTAATCTTGTAAAGCATCGGCTTATCCGTGTGGCTGTTGAGCACCACAAGACGCAGCGAGAAATCCGAGATCACAAAGGCCCATGTGAGCGCGGCAAAGGACACAGCCGTCAGCATGAACTGAAGTGTGGCTGCGGGTTCGGCAAGGGCCATCCAGCCCGGCCAGCGTTTATAGGCGCCAATCAAGGGGATGGTGGCCTGAACACAGGCCACCAGAAAGGCGAGGATGAGGGCGAAGTGACCGAGTTCTGTAATCATGTCCCGAATATAGGACAGGAGCACGCTCTGGCCAATCGCAATCGACGTCAATACCGGACCACATTGTCGCGGGCTCAGCCCCGCCGCCGCCATTCCGCCAGCGCCGGATTGTCGGCCGGCGTCAAAGCCGTCAGCGCCAGATCTGCGTCCCCGCCGTTGTCCGCCACACCGGGGCTGGAGGGGTTGAGCGCGCGCAGGGTCCGGATGCTCTCGGCCACATGCGGCGCGCGGGCGACGGTGCTGGCAATCGAGCGTTGAAAATCCTGCCCCTTGGCCTGATAGCGCGCGCCGAAATAGAAACTGACAATCGCCCCCAACAACCACCAAAGCGGCTCTGGCACCAGCGCAAGCCCCGCCATGCGTTCGCCAAACCACAGCGGATCAACCATCGCCGCCACAAAAAGACCAATCGTGCCAAGCGCCATCGCCGGGCGCGGAATGCGATTGAGACCGTCAATGATGCGGTCAAACAGCCCCCGGTTCTCCAGGCGGAACTCGCCCGCCATCTGCTCGAGCGCCGCGCGCTGCGTCTCGATACTGCGCTGGTCGGCGGCCTCGGCATTGACGCGAAACACTTCGGCGGTTTCGCGCACCACATTGGCCCCGCTGCCAAAGAGCGCGCGCAAGATATCCATCACCATGCGCTGATCCTCGCGTTGAATTGAGCCTGACTCAGGTGAAAGCGCGGCGAGATGAACACTTCGGCCCGCTTGATCCAGCCGCCTTTGCCCCCCGTGCGACTGCGCGCGAATTTGCGACTTTCCGGGCGGGCATCGGCAAGGCGCAGGTAATAATTGCGCCGCGCAATGCCATAAGCATCGGCAATATGATCCGGGGCCGCCTTGGCTGCGGCCTCTGCCGCCGCCGCAGTTTGCGGCCCGATCACGCCGTCCACCTCGATCTCCTGCCCCATCTCACGCAAGAGCCGTTGCAGGATCTTGACCGCATTGGACCCGGCGTTGACATACATATCGAAGACACTCGGCCGCAGGCTCTGTGGAAGCCGCGCGATGCCCGGACGCTGATAATAGTGGTCGATGAACAGCGACACCGCCTGATCCCGCGTCAACGCCCGGACGTCCAAGGCATCCACCACGCCATCGCGCGTCAGGTCCAGCCCCAAGCGCCGCATCGTATGAATTGTCACGCCAAAATTCGTTGCACCGCCGGGGTCGTCAGGATCATCCACATAGCCGCCTTCACGCGCGACGATCTCTTGCGCTATCTGTTCAACAGTTTGCATCCGCTTGCCGCCTTCTTCCGAGGAATACGAGCCTCAGCATCAGAACCAAGCGTTAACGCCACCCTTTTTCAGCGCGCGCACCGGCCTTGCATGACCGGCGGATGTCTTTGGAAAACTTTCAAATAGGCCGGTGGCAGCCTTAGCTGCCGTCCGGCTCCTGATAGACGCCCTGCGCCTTGAGCGCGTCAACCACTTCCTTGGGCATGTATGTCTCGTCATGTTTGGCGAGGATCTCGGTGGCGACAAAGATCCCGTCGCGGTAACTGCCAGTGCCGACCATGCCCTGATTTTCCTCAAAAAGATCAGGCAGAACGCCACGATAGGTCACAGCCACCACACCATTGCCATCGGTCACGTTAAACCGGATGGTCTCGCTCTCGCCACGCTTGAGACTGCCTTCTTCGACCAGCCCACCGATGCGGAACACTTCTGACGGGCTGGGCGGTTCGGCCAACACCTGCGTGGGCGAACGAAAGAAGTTGATACCGTCCCGCATGCCATAGCCAATCAGGGCCGTGGCCATCACAAGCGCCACAGCAGCTATCGCGATGATTTGAACGCGGCGCTTTTTCTTGAGCGATTTCATCGGTGTCACCCTTACGGAAAGACCGGGGCAAGCATCAGCCCCGTGGTCTCAGGCTCAGATAACATCAGATTTGCGTTTTGCAACGCCTGCCCGCTGCTACCTTTTGTCAGATTATCCAGCGCGGCAATCACAATCGCCCGTCCCGCGCGCCGATCCGCCACCACGCCGATATGACAGAAATTGCTGCCGCGAATGTGCCGCGTGCTCGGGGTTTCGCCCATCGGCAGAACCACAACAAACGGCTCATTGGCATAGGCCGCCGCCAGCGTGGCATGAATCTGCGCCGCCTCCCCCCGGACATAGCCAGTGGCCAGAATCCCGCGATTGGCGGGGATGAGATGCGGGGTGAACTGTATTTCGACGGGGCGTCCGGCCAGAGCGGAAAACTCTTGATCGAACTCGCCCAGATGCCGATGGGTGCCGCCCACCGAATAGGCGTGATAGCCCTCAGACAATTCCGCATGCAGCAGATTTTCCTTAAGACTGCGCCCCGCGCCCGACACGCCACATTTGAGGTCAAGGATGATCTCATCCAGATCAATCACCCCCGCCGCAATCAGCGGGCGCAGGATATACTGCCCCGTCGCCGCGTTGCACCCGGTGCCCGCCACCAACCGCGCGCTGCGGATATCCTCGCGGTAAAACTCGGTCAGACCATAGACCGCCTCTTGCTGCACCTCTGGCGCGGCATGCGGATTGCCATACCATTTTTCATAAGCAGCCGGATCACGCAGCCGGAAATCCGCCGAGAGATCGACAATCTTCAGATCGCGCGGCAGGTTTGCAATCACCTCTTGGCTGGTCTTATGCGGCAAGGCGCAGAAACACAGATCAATGCCCGAGAAATCAATCTCTTCGATAGTGACAAGATCGGGCAGGTCGAGATGCCGCAAATGTGGAAACACCTGCCCCATGCTTTGCCCCGCCTTGGAATTGGCGGCCAATGCGGTGATCCGCATATTGGGATGGGTGGCGATCAGCCGAACAAGCTCGGCCCCGGTGTAGCCAGAGGCACCCAGAATGGCGATGTTATGGGTCATTGTGACCTCACTTTCAGATAGGTTGAGAATATTTCAATTCAGGCCACGCCACAAGGCGACGTCATGCCTGCGACAGCCGTAAGATCCGGCACGGCTCAGGCCGCAGAGAACTTGATTTCTCGTCGCAAGAACTGCGTCGCCCGGCTCGACACCCGCTTGGGATCACCGGTGGTCAAGAATGCAGCCTCAGCGCCCGCCCCGATCTTGTCTGGATGCCGCCCGAGATAATCGGCAAGGCTCGACGCCACCAGATTGGGCTGCGAATAAACCGCCACATCGGGGCCAAGCGCGTCCTGAAACACCTCTTGCACGAGCGGATAATGCGTGCAGCCCAGAACCGCCGCTTCGGGATGCGGCATCTTGCGCTTGAGCGCGTCAACATGGCTGCGCACCAGCGCTTCGGCTAGGATCATGTCGCCGTCTTCGATGGCATCGACCACGCCGCCACAGGCCTGCGCCTCGACATCGACACCGATGGCACGAAACGCCAATTCGCGTTGAAACGCCCGGCTGCGCACCGTCGCAGGCGTGGCAAAGAGCGCCACGTTTTTCACAGCCACTTCGCGCGGCGGGGAATTGTCGCCCCATTGCCGCTCGGTCAGCGCCTCGATCAGCGGCACAAAGACCCCCAGAACCCGCTTGTCACGCGGCACCCAGGATTCTTGCATCCGCCGCAGCGCCGCCGCCGAGGCGGTGTTGCACGCGAGAATAACCAGATCGCAACCCGCCGCAAACAGCCGCTCCACCGATGAGGTGGTCAGATCATAGATGTCATCGGCATCGCGCACGCCATAAGGCGCATGGGCGTTATCGCCCAGATACACAAGAGGCACCTCCGGAAGGCGCTTGCTCACCGCATCCCACACCGTCAGGCCACCCAGCCCGCTGTCGAAAATTCCTACCGCCATGTCCCGCGTCCAGTGCCGTTATTCGAACTCGAACCCGATTTCAGAGGCAACAATCGGGCTTGGGGACAATTCATATGTCTTGGCGCGCAGGAATGCCATGAGGGATTTCGTATCGCCTGCATATTGCGCCAGCGTGCTGCGCGGAATGGGATCACCCACCACCACGCGCACCGGCGTATCCACCCGCTTGCGGAATTCCTTGATCAAAAGCCCCATGCGCAGCGTCACATGCAGATGGCTGGCCAGTTGAAAGAGGCGGCTGGTGTGACCGTCGAAATAAACCGGCACCACAGCGGCTTGGCTTTTGGCGATCATCTTGGCGGTAAATCCACGCCAGCCGGGGTCCATCGGGCGCGAAAACGGCTTGGCCGCCGTGCTGACGGTGCCGCCCGGAAAGATGCCGATAGCCCCCCCCTGCCCCAGATAATCAAGCGCCGTCTTGCGGGTGGCCAAATTAAGCGCGACCGCTTCCTTGGTCTCGTCGAAACTGATCGGCAGGATGACCTTGTTCAGATCCTCGGCCTTGCGAAAAATCTGATGCGCCAGAATGCGGAAATCACCGCGCGTCTGGCTCAGGATATGGCCCATCATCAACCCGTCAAGAATGCCGTAAGGGTGATTGGCAATCAGCACCAAAGGCCCCTCTTTCGGGATATTCGACAGACTGCCCCCCACCACATCCAGCGTGAGCCCATAGCGCTCGACGATCACTTCCCAGAAATCGCGACCCTGCAAAACCTCGGTCTCATAGCCTGCCGCGCGCTTGATCAGTTCGATCCGCCCGGTCAGGTTTTCCATCGTGCGGATCAGCGCCCGCCCGCTCTTGGTCTGAGCAGAATAGGAATAAGAAATGTCACGGGCGATTTGGCGGTCTTGGCGCATAGGCGATCCTCGGCTGAGTCGCGTTTCATAGAGTTATGCGACAGACGTGACCAGATCACGTGACATTATCGTGACACCTATTCTGCAGCCTGTGCCATTTCCGTTCCGCCCGATCGGATGACCGCCAATAGCTCTGTGCGCCGGGTTGCGGCCTTGGCGGCGTTACCCTCCTTGACCGGGCCAAACCCCCGGATCGACAAGGGCAAAAGCGCCAGCGCAATGATCGCGTCCCGGGTCTGCGCCGTCAGCTTGGGCAGAACCTCGGCCATATCAAGCTCGTATTGCACAATCAAAGCCCGCTCCATCCGCCGCTCTGCGGTGCGGCCAAAAGGATCAAGCGGCGTGCCGCGCAGCCCCTTGAGCCGCGCCAATACGCCAAAGGCCCGCAGGATGCCGGAACCGAATTCGCGCTTCTTCGGTCGCCCGTCGCTGCCCATCTTGGACAACATCGGCGGGGCAAGGTGGAATTTCAGTGTGAAATCGCCGCCAAATTCGGCGCGCGCCTTCTGCGCCGTCTCCAGATGCAGCCGCGCCACCTCGTATTCGTCCTTATAGGCCAAAAGCTTGTGATAGCCTTGCGCCACCGCGTCCTTGACCCCCTCATCGGTGATCCCATCAAGCAGGCGCAGATACCGTCGCGCCAAACGCTTGCTTTGATAGGCGGTCAGATGCGCCACGCGATAATCGATCCGCTCCGCCAGCGTTTTTGGCTTGGCGACAACCTTGGGCGTCAACAGTTTCTCAACCTCCGCCGGATAGAGCGCCGCCCAACGGCCCACCTCGAACGCCCGCAGATTGGCATCCACCGCCGCCCCATTCAGGCGAATGGCCTCGGTGATGGCGTCATGGCTGAGCGGGATCAAACCCCGCTGCCACGCAGCACCAAAGATCATCATGTTGGAATAGATCGAATCCCCCATCACGGCCTTGGCCAGATCCGAGGCGTCGAACATCTGCACCGCGTCACGCAACCGCGCCTCTAGCGCCAGACGCAACCGGTCGGCAGGCAGGGTGAATTCCGTGTTGCGGGTAAAATCACCGGTGATGATCTCGTGGCTGTTCACCACTGCCCCGGTGCGGCCCGCCCGCGTCAAGCCCAAGGTCTTGGCCCCGGCAGAGACCACCAGATCGCCCCCAATCAGCGCGTCGCATTCGCCCGTCGCCACGCGAATGGCGCTGATATCACCGGGATTTTCGGCCAGCCGACAATGGATATGCACCGCCCCGCCCTTTTGCGCGAGACCGGCCATTTCCATCATGCCCGCCCCCTTGCCATCAATCTGCGCCGCCTGCGCCATCACCGCGCCGATGGTCACAACCCCGGTGCCACCCACCCCGGTGATGACCACATTATAGGTCCCGTCAATCGCGGGCAGCGCGGGGGCTGGCATCTCGGGCAGGGTCACTTCGGCGGTGCTGTCTTTCCGGATCTTCGCGCCTTCCACCGTCACGAACGACGGGCAAAACCCCTTGAGGCAGGAAAAATCCTTGTTGCAGCTCGATTGATCAATCGCCCGCTTGCGGCCCAGTTCGGTTTCCACCGGCACAATCGAAACGCAATTCGACTGCACCCCGCAATCACCGCAGCCCTCGCAGACATCGGTATTGATGAACACGCGACGATCCGGATCAGGAAACTTGCCCCGCTTGCGGCGGCGGCGTTTTTCAGCGGCGCAGGTCTGGATATAAAGGATGACACTCACCCCCTCGATGTCCGCCAATCGCTCCTGCACCGCCATAAGATCAGATCGTTCCGAAAATTCAATGCCTTGCGGGAAAGACTTAAGGTCAACATCCTCTTTTTCGTCATAGACGACAGCCAGATGTTGCACCCCCATGGCCCGCAGTTCGGCGGCAATGCGCGGGGCGTTCAACCCGCCTTCATTCGGTTGCCCGCCGGTCATCGCCACGGCATCGTTGTAAAGGATCTTATAGGTGATCGTCGTGCCCGCGGCCAAAGCCGCGCGAATGGCCTGCACGCCCGAATGGTTATAGGTGCCGTCGCCAAGGTTCTGGAACACATGCTTGCGCGTCGAAAACGGCGCCTCGCCGATCCAATTTGCCCCCTCGCCGCCCATATGGGTAAAGCCGGTCGTCTCGCGGTCCATCCACTGCACCATGTAGTGACAGCCGATCCCGGCATAGGCGCGCGCGCCTTCGGGCAACCGGGTCGAGGTGTTATGCGGGCAGCCTGAACAGAAATAGGGCAGACGGGTTGCAATCTCGGCCGCGTTGTCATTGCGCCGCGCCTCGCTCAGCGCCTCCAGCCCGGCCTTGATCCGGTCCGTGCCGCGCCCCTCTTCGATCAGGATACCGCCCAGCTTTTCCGCGATCCATATGGGATCAAGCGCGCCGCGCGTCGGGAACAGCTCTTCGCGGTGCATGCCACCTGCGCCGCCCTTGTACCAGCCATAGACGCGCCGCCCGCGCCGGTCGTCAAAAATCGCCTCTTTGATCTGCACCTCGATCAGCTTGCGCTTTTCCTCAACCACCACGATCAGGTCGAGCCCCTCGGCCCAATCGTGAAATCCCTGCATGTCGAGCGGAAAGACCTGCCCCACCTTGTAGGTCGTGATCCCCAACCGCTCCGCTTCTTCCGCATCAACCCCCAAAAGGTCGAGCGCATGCACCAGATCGAGCCAGTTCTTGCCCGCCGCGACAAAACCGATCTTGGCCCCCGCTTTGCCCAACATGCGCTTGTCCATGCCATTGGCACGCGAAAACGCCTCGGCGGCAAAGCGTTTGAAATCAATCATCCGCGTTTCTTGCGCATGCGGCGTGTCGATCAGGCGTATGTTCAGCCCGCCCTCTGGCATCGGCAAATCGGGCGTCACAAGCTGCACCCGGTCCGGTCGGCCATCCACAACCGATGTCGCCTCGACCGTGTCCTTCATCGTCTTGAGACCCACCCAAACCCCGGCAAAGCGGCTGAGCGCATAGCCGTAAATGCCATAGTCCAAGATCTCCTGCACCCCCGCCGGGCTGACCACCGGCATATAGGCATCAACCAGCGCCCATTCGCTCTGATGCAGCACGGTAGACGACTCGCCCGTGTGGTCATCCCCCATCGCCATCAGAACGCCGCCATGCTTTGAGGTGCCCGCCATATTGGCGTGCCGCATCACATCGCCAGAGCGGTCCACCCCCGGCCCCTTGCCATACCAAAGGCCAAAAACACCGTCATATTTGCCTTCGCCACGCAATTCCGCCTGCTGCGATCCCCAGAGCGCAGTCGCCGCCAGATCTTCGTTCAGCCCTTCCTCGAACCGCACCTCAGCCGCGCGCAGCACCTTTTCTGCCCGCAGCATCTGTTGATCCACAGCCCCAAGCGGCGAACCGCGATAGCCTGTCACATAGCCTGCGGTGTTCAATCCCGCAGCCCGGTCGCGCGCTGCCTGCATCAGCATCAGCCGCACCAGCGCCTGCGTTCCATTCAAAAGAACCGGCGATTTTTCCAGATCGAAACGGTCGTTCAGCGTCACCTTTTGCGTGGTCATAGCGTGCCTCCCTTGGTTGAGGGCCATGCCTCAATATAGGGCAATATTAGGTCATAAATTATGACCTACCAAGTAGATTTTTGTGAAAATGTCGCAGCTGTCCTATAAGTGATGGATGATTATCTGCTATTACGTTATCGGTGCCAGTTTCCTAAGAAAGTGAAAGTTATGGATTGGGACAAGCTCAGAATCTTTCATGCCGTTGCAGACGCGGGCAGTCTCACCCATGCCGGAGAGCAGCTACACCTGTCGCAATCCGCCGTCAGTCGGCAGGTGCGCGCGCTTGAGGAATCGCTCAACGCTACGCTGTTTCACCGTCATGCACGCGGACTGATTCTCACGGAACAAGGCGAATTGCTGTTCGATGCGACCCGCGCGATGATGAAACGCTTGGACGCCGCCACCGCCCGCATTCGTGACAGCGAAGAAGAGGTGTTCGGTGATCTGCGCGTCACCACCACCACCGGTTTCGGCACGCTTTGGCTGGCCCCGCGCCTGCCCAAACTCTACGAAAAATATCCCGACCTCAAGATTGACCTCATGCTCGAAGAACGCGTGCTCGACCTGCCGATGCGAGAGGCCGATGTTGCCATTCGCATGAAAGAACCGTCTCAGGCCGACCTCATCCGCAAGCGGTTGATGAGCGTGCATATGTGCCTCTATGCCACGCAATCGTATCTTGACGCCCATGGTGAACCTTCCTCGCTAGAAGACATGAGCGCGCATCGCCTGATCTGCCAGAATCCACGTTCGGCGCAGGTGGGCGCGGGCGCGATGCTGGTCAACGAGCTGATGACCAACGACATCTCGTCTTTGCTGACGGTCAACAACTACTTTGGGGTGTTGCAGGGCGTGCTGAATGATCTGGGCATCGGCGTTTTGCCCGATTACCTGATCCGCGATTTTCCGCAGCTTGTCCGCGTCCTGCCAGAGGTCCAATCCGTCGAAGTGCCGGTATTTCTCGCCTATCCAGAAGAGCTGCGCCATTCCAAGCGGATCGCCGCCTTTCGGGATTTCGTGCAAGACGAAATCATCTCCTACCGCAAAACGGTTAAGGAACAGGCAGTTAGCTAAGGTTTCAAGCAGGCTTGGTTTAAGCCATGCGCAAACCGCATAGCGGGCATGCTGCACCTGCGGCAAATTTCATCTTGATTGGACAGAACTGCACCCTTATTTGCCAATCGTGACGGTGATAGCCGCAAGGCAGTCACCCTCATACCTCCCTGTTGGACTTCGGCCGAGCTTAGTGCTCGGCCTTTTTTTTCGCGCTGCCGGATTTTCGGGCAGACCGCTCAGATCCAGCCCGCTCAGATCACCGGCAGGTTGGGCGGTGCAAACCGGGAAAGCCGCTGCGCCCGTCCCTCGCGGATCACGATGTTTTCCTCATGCACCATGATCATCCCCGGCGCGACCTCTACCCCCGGCTCTAGCGTGATCACCATGCCGGGCCTCAGCACCGTGTGATCCTTGGCCGTTAGCGACAGGCCTTCGGTCAATTGCATCCCCAAACCATGCCCCAATCGCCCCGAGCGTTCATCCGCCCCGGTGATCCGCGCCATCGCCTGCCAGACGTCAAAGGCGGTCGCGCCTGCGCGCGCCGCCTCTTCCCCGGCCTCTGTCGCCTCGATCAACCGCGCATGCGCCGCACTTTGCTCTGCCGTGGCATGGCCTATGGCAAAGTTGCGATCATAGTCGCAAAAATAGCCATCCCAGACCGCGCCCGTATCCAGCATCAGCACATCGCCCGCCGCCAGATGTGTCTCTCCGGCGGGCGAAATCACATCCGCATAGCCCATCGGGCCCGCGCCTCCGGCAATATAGGGCACCCAATCGGCGCCTTTTTCCAGCAAGAGCCGCTGAAAATCGCGAAACACTGCGCTCAGTGGCACGCCCGGTTCCGCAATCTCGCCCACCCGGTCAAAGGCCCGCCCCGCAATATCGCAAATATGCGCGATCTTGACGATTTCGGCCTCGGATTTGATGGCCCGCAGCCCCGCAACAATCCCGGCCTCGTCACGAAACACCAACCCGCTCGCGCGCTTGACCCGCTCAAACTCCGCCAAAGGCATGCGCAAGTGGCTCTCAGGGCCAGAGGGCACACCCACCGGCCCGCCAATCTCGCGCAGCGTCTCGGCCAAGAGCGACACGCCATCATCTTCGGGGTCCGGGGCCGCCCATGTACGAATATCGCGCACCCATGTCCGCCCCATCAGGGCCGCGCCAATCGTAGGGATAACCGCCACCGGATCACCCGACGCAGGCAGGATCAGAAACCAAGGGCGGCTTGGGCTTTCCCAAAACCGGGTCAGATAGCCGGTGAAATACCGGATTTCCGGCTCGGTTGTCAGCAAAAGCGCGCCCAGCCCTATCTCGGCCATACCTGCTTGCGCCGCGCGCAACCGCGCCTTGAACTCTGCCGGCGCGAACCCGCGCCTCACGCCTCTGGACCTTCGCTGAGAATACAAAGCACCCGCGCGCCCGCACCAAGCGCCAGCCCCGCAATCGCCGCCACCCCAGCCGCCCCCGAAGGCGTCGTCGCCAGCCCCTGCGCCGCCAACCCCTCAAGCACCGCCTCGGCCTCGTCATCCGTGATCGTCACGAACGCATCCGCATCCCGCGCCAATCCCTTGAGCGCGATCAGTGATGGCACCTTGCAATCCAGCCGCCCCATATTGGACACCGGCCCGCTTGTCTCTAGGGCGCGTCCCGCGCGAATGCTCTCGTAAAGGGCTGGCGCGCGGTCAGGTTCCACCACGATGATCCGGGGCGCATCGCCCCAGACCTGCCGAAACCATGCCGCGCAAGCCCCCGCCAGCCCGCCTACCCCCGCTTGCAACAGAATATGCGTAGGCACTTCCGGCATCTGGCGCGCGGCCTCTTCAGCCATGGCCAGATATCCCTCCATCAACCGATGCGGCAAATCAAGATAACCGGGCCAGGAACTGTCCGACAATAGGGTCCAGTCGTTATCCATCGCCGCGCGCCCCGCCGCGACCATACTGGCCTCGTACTCTTGCCCCTCGCGCACCACCTCGGCGCCCTTGGCACGCAGTCGCGCGGCAAACCCCTCGGGCACGGTTTCCGCCAGATAGATCACCGCCCGCGCCCCGAATAACCGCGCCCCCGCCGCAACCGACATTCCGTGATTGCCCGCACTCGCCGTCACATAGGTGCGCCCCGCCAGCGCGTGGCTCATATCCTCGGCCCCGGTTTCTGCCGCCTCATGGGCAATCACATAGGCCGCCCCCAGCGCCTTGAAACTGCCCAGCCCCATTCGGCCACGCTCATCCTTGGCCCAGACCTTTGGCGCAAATCCCGTTACAGGCACCAGCGGCGTTTCGGCCGCTGCCGGGCACCGCCCCAAAAGTGCTTGCACCGCGCCCACATCCACGCTTGGCCATGGTGCGCCGGTCAGAACCGTCTCAGGCAATCCCTCACCACGCCACGGATTGTCGATTTCTTGCATGTCGTCCCCTGTCCCTCATGAAAATGGCGGGTCCCGAGACCCGCCATTTCAAACCTCACCGCAGTCTAACAGCGCTCAGTGTGCCGCCGCAACCGCCCGCCGCGTCATCACACCAACCAGATGCGCGCGGTATGCCCCCGACCCATGCAGGTCCGAGATCATGCCATCCCCCGACAGGGTCAGCCCCTCCAAAGCCTCGGGCGCAAAATTGCCCGACAGCGCCGCCTCGGCCTCGGCCCAGCGGAACACACCTTCTTCCGACGCGCCCGTCACGGCCACGCGCACACCCCCGGCGTATTTGGCAACAAACACCCCCACGAGCGCAAAGCGCGAGGCCGGTTGCTCGAACTTTTGATAGCTGGCCTTTTCCGGCACAGGAAAACGCACTTCGGTGATGATCTCGCCATCCTCAAGAGCCGTGGTGAACATGCCCTGAAAATAGTCATCCGCCGCGATGCTCCGGTTGGAAGTGATCACCGTCGCCCCCGATCCCAGCACCGCCGCCGGATAACAGGCAGAGGGGTCGTTATTGGCAAGGCTCCCGCCGATGGTCCCGCGATTGCGCACCGCCGGATCACCGATATGCCCCGCCAACCCCGCCAGCGCCGGATAGGCCCCGGCCCCGGCTGCCACTTCGGCATGGGTGGTGCCCCCACCGATGCAAAGCGCCCCGTCATCAGCGGTGCAAATCCCCTGCATCTCTTTGATCGCCGACAGGCACACCAGCTTGGCAGGTGCCGCCAGCCGTTGCTTCAGCGTCGGGATCAGGGTTTGCCCCCCACCCAGCGCCTGTGCCTCTTCTGTGCCCAGCGCCGCAATGGCATCAGCGATGGTAGCGGGACGTTCGATATCGAATGCATACATGATCGCTCTCCTTACCCTTGCATCGCTTGCCAGACGCGCGACGGCGACAGCGGCATATCAATATGGGTGATGTTCCGCCCCGACCGTTGCAGCGCATCAATCACCGCATTGACCACCGCAGGCGGGCTGCCAATCGCCCCGGCCTCGCCACAGCCCTTCACACCCAAGGGGTTGTGCGTGCAGGGCGTCTGACAGGAATGATCCACCTGATAGAACGGCACATCATCGGCACGCGGCATGGCATAATCCATGTAGCTGCCCGTCTGAAGCTGTCCGTTCTCGTCATAGACGCAGGATTCCAGCAAGGCCTGACCAATCCCTTGACCAATGCCGCCATGCACCTGCCCCGACACGATCATCGGATTGATGATATTGCCGAAATCGTCAGCGGCGGCAAAGCGCTCGATCGTGACTTTCCCTGTGTCCGGGTCCACCTCAACCTCACAGGCATAGGCCCCCGAGGGATAGGTGAAATTCGACGGATCATAAAACGCCGTCTCTTCCAGACCCGGCTCGATATCCGCCAGCGGATAGTTATGCGGCACATAGGCGGCGAGGGTCACATCGCCCCAGGCCACCGATTTATCCGTGCCCGCAACACTGAACTTGCCATCTTTCAGCTCGATATCGGCCTCCGAGGCCTCCATCAGATGCGCCGCGATCTTCTTGGCCTTGTTGATGATCTTTTCGGTCGCACGCACCATCGCCGAGCCACCAACCGCGATGGACCGCGACCCGTAAGTGCCCATCCCCATCGGCGTATTGGCGGTGTCGCCATGCACGATCTCGACCATATTGGCGTCAATGCCGATCATCTCGGCCACCACCTGCGCGAAAGAGGTCTCGTGCCCCTGCCCGTGGCTATGGCTGCCGGTCATCACCACAAGCCCGCCGGTGGCATTCACCCGCACCGTCGCACTCTCGTAAAGACCCGCACGCGCGCCCAATTGCCCGACAAGGTTCGAGGGCGCGATGCCGCAGGCCTCGATATAGCAATTGATGCCCAGACCGCGCAGCTTGCCCTTGGCGGCACTTGCCTCACGCCGCGCCTCGAAACCACCGAAATCCGCGATCTCTTCCAGCTTGTCCATCGTGGCATGGTAATCGCCGGTGTCATATTCCACCGCCACGGGCGTGGCATAGGGGAACTGGGTGATAAAGTTCTGACGACGCAGCGCGATGGGATCAACACCCAATTCCCGCGCCGCCTTGTCGATCACCCGCTCCAATTGATAGGTCGCCTCGGGGCGGCCCGCGCCACGATAGGCATCCACCGGCACCGTGTTGGTGAACACCGCCTTGACGTTCACATAGATCAGCGGCGTGCGGTAATTCCCCGCCATCAGCGTGCCATGCAGCCAGGTGGGCACCGACGGCGCAAAGGTGCTCAGATACGCCCCCATATTCGCATAAGTATCGGTGCGAACAGCGGTAAAGTTGTTCTCGGCATCCAGCGCCAATTCGATCTTGGTCACGTGATCGCGCCCATGGGCATCGGTCATAAAGGCCTCGGACCGCGAACTGGTCCATTTCACCGGCCGGTTGAGCGCCTTGGCCGCAAAGGTGCAAAACGCCTCTTCCGCATAGTGAAAGATCTTGGATCCGAATCCACCACCCACATCGGGCGCCACCACGCGCAGCTTGTGCTCGGGGATACCCAGCACAAAGGCCCCCATCAGCAAGCGGATCACATGCGGATTCTGACTGGTGGTGTAAAGCGTCGAATCGCCCGTTGAGCGGTTGAAATCGCCCACCGCCACACGCGGTTCCATCGGATTGGCCACCAGCCGGTTGTTGATCAGTTCCAGCGTGGTGACATGCGCCGCCTTGGCAAAGGCCTCATCCACCGCGCCTTTGTTCTCTTCGACAAACCCCCAATCATAACAGAGGTTGTTCTTCAACTCGTCATGCACCAGCGGCGCGCCCGCCTCCAGCGCCTTCTTCATGTCCACAACCGCCGGCAATTCCTCGATGTCGAGCTCAATCGCCTCGGCGGCATCGCGCGCCTGCGCATAGGTCTCGGCCACCACGGCGGCAATCGGATCGCCGACATGGCGCACCTTGCCGCGCGCCAGCACCGGATGCCCCGGCTCTTGCATGACCTCGCCAAACCGGTCGGTGACCTGCCAGCCACAGGGCAGCCCGCCCACGCCTTCGAAATCCGCGCCGGTGAAAATCCGCAACACCCCCGGCATGCTCTCTGCCGTGCGCGTGTCGACCTTGTTCAGCCGCCCATGCGCCACATCCGAGCGCAGGAAATGCACATAGGCCTGCCCGCGCAGATTGATGTCATCGGTGTAATTGCCATTCCCGGTCAGAAACCGGATATCCTCGCGCCGCTTGGTGCTGGCGCCAATGCCGCCGTCTTTTGGCATGACATTCTCCTCCCTGAATGATGCGGGGTTTCCCCCATCAAACCCGCAGCGCTTTCATCATTCCCCCAATACTCCGAGGGTGCGCCGCAGGCGCGGGGGCAGCGCCCCCTAATACGCCTTATTCCGCCGCGATCCGGCTCACGTCCTGACCACTGGCCGCCAAAATCGCCTTGACGATATTGTGATAGCCCGTGCAGCGGCAAAGATTGCCCTCGAGGTAATCGCGCACCTCAGACTCACTTGGCGTTGGGTTCTCTGCCAAGAGCGCCGCCGCCGACATCACCATACCGGGCGTGCAGAACCCGCATTGCAAGCCGTGATGATCCTGAAACGCCTGCTGAATCGGATGCAGCGTGCCATCCGGCTCGGCCATGCCTTCGATGGTCTTGATCTCGGCACCTTCGGCCTCGGCGGCAAACATCGTGCAGGATTTCACGGCCTTGCCATCCACATGCACCACGCAGGCCCCACATTGGCTGGTGTCACAGCCCACATGCGTGCCTGTCAGGCCAAGGGTCTCTCTCAGAAATTCGACAAGAAGCGTGCGGCCCTCGATCTGGCCCGACGCTGGCTTGCCATTCACGGTCATTTTGACCTCAGGCATTGGCTCCTCCCGGTTTGAATTGTCCGTCTCCTCATGAGACCTTAGTAGGAAAGGCCCCGCTGTCCAGTGCGACTAAAGCATGCCTCTTGCCCCTTGAGAACCCGGTTTCTTGCCCCTCAGCCACGCCCGCCCCGGCGCGGCTGGGGCCGGGTGGGAATTTCCTTGAGCAAGCCGCCGACGCCCATCGCCGCAATCTCTGCCGCTCCGCAGGGCAGATCACAGGCCACCCGCGCCAAAACCCAATCAGCGCCGTGCAGCACCGGGCTGCGCGCCGATCCGGGCAGGCCAATAACAGGCCGCGCCCCCAAGCGCCCCAGAAAAAGCAGATTGCCGGGGTCCACCGGCATGCCGAACCGCTCCACCTCTCCGCCCGCCGCGCGCAGCGCCTGCGGGGCGGTGTCAAACGGGTCCGACGTGGCCGAAGCGGTCAGAATCAGCACGATCTCGCCCTTGGCGCGGGTGATCGCCGCCGCCAGCGCTGCCTCGTCATGCGGGCAGATCAGCGTGTCCACCATCTCCATGCCCAGCCCGGTGACACGCGCCGCAATCGCATCGCGCCCCTTGTCCCCCGGCCCGCCGGGGACATCGGTAATGATCAGGCTTGCCGTGCGATACTGCGCCACCGCCAGCCGCACCGCGCCCCGCGCCGCCTCGGCCGCGCGTTCCAGCGCCGCACGGGGCACGCCGTAGGCGATGATCTTGACCGTCGCGATCATACCGCCTTCGTGGATCTGATGATGCGGCACCACGGTGGCCACGGTGATCATCGGATCAACCGCATTGGCGGCATGGATCGCCGCCACATCAAGACAGACCACACCGGGCCGCGCCGCAATCAGATTGACCCGGCCTGTAAAGGGCGCGCTGCACGTCATCGCCTCAGCCCCCTCAGCCAAGGCCGCCGCCAATGCCGCCGCCGCGTCATTTTCATGCATGTCCTCGGGGTCCAGCATCGCTACTGTGACCGCCCGATACCCGGCCGCGCGCAACGCCGCGATCTGATCGGCGTCAAGCACAGCCCCTTTGCGCAACCGCCCCGTCCCCACCTGTTCGGAATGCGCAAGAATCGCCCCTTCGGCCCGGTCCAGCGGCACGGGGCCAAATTTCATGCGCCTTTCCTCAGCACGCGCGTCATTTCGGCAAGGATGCTCACCGCGATTTCCGATGGGCCCGCCGCCCCGATATCCAGACCGATGGGGCCATGAATGCGCGCAATCTCTGCCTCTGAAAATCCCGCCTCCTGCAACCGCGCCACCCGCTTGGCATGGGTGCGGGTCGATCCCAGCGCGCCGATGTAAAACACCTCAGAACGCAGCGCCTCGATCAGCGCCGGATCATCCAGCTTGGGATCATGCGTCAACAGCACCAGCGCGCTGCGCGCATCCAGACCAAAGGCGCGCACCCCCTCGTCGGGCCAGTCCTGCACCACCGTCTCGCCCGGAAACCGCGTCTCAGACCCAAAACTCTCGCGCGGATCAATCAGCAGCGGATCATAGCCCGCAATCCGCGCCATCGGCACCAGCGCTTGGGCAATATGCACCGCCCCGACGATGATCAGGCGCAGGGGCGGGTTGTGAATGGCCACGAAGGTTGCGCCATCCTCCTCAAAGCCAGAGCGGTCCATGCGAAACCGCGCGTCATGCCCCTCGCGCTCCAGCCGCCGCCCATCCGGCCCGGTGACATAGGCCACCGGCACGCGGGCATCCCGCGCCAGAACCAGATCGCTCAGCAGCGCCTCGGGCATCACCGATCCGATGGGCTCCACCAACACCCGGATGGTGCCGCCACAGGCCAGCCCCACGGCAAAGGCATCGCCATCCGATACGCCATAGTCCAAGAGCACCGGCTTGCCCGTCTCGATGGCCTCCACCGCCTCGAGCACAACCGCCCCCTCGACACAGCCCCCCGAAACCGACCCGGCAATCTCGCCCGCGCCAGAAATCGCCAATTGGCTGCCCACCCGGCGCGGCGCGCTGCCCCAGGTCTCGACCACCGTGGCCAAGGCCGCCCCCTTGCCCGCCCGATGCCAGGCAAGGGCTGTCTCCGGGATATCGTCAAAACGGTCCATCTTGCTCATCTCCCTTGCATCGCCGCCATCAGCCGTGCCTTTTCCCCACTGTCGTCGCGGCGCGAAATGGCCTCGGCCAGCTCCTCCAACGTGGCGATGGAATGCCCCGCGCGGAACGCATCGACATGCGGCAACATCGCCTTGATCCCTTGGGCCTTGGGCGCGAACCCCTCCCAGCGCAACAGCGGATTGAGCCAGATAAGCCGCCGCGCCGAGAGATGCAGCCGCTCCATCTCGTGGCTCAGCGCCTCGGGCGCGTCGCGGTCCAACCCATCGGTGATCAAGAGCACCACCGCCCCCTGCCCCATCACCCGCCGCGACCAATCGCGATTGAACGCATGCAGACAGGCCCCAATCCGGGTGCCACCCTCCCAATCCTGCGCCTGTTTTCCAGCGGCAGCAAGGGCCGCGTCGACGTCCCGCGTTGCCAGTTGCCGGGTGATATTGGTCAACCGCGTGCCAAAGGTAAAGGCATGCACCCGCGCCCAGCCCGCCCCCTTGGTATTGGCGACAGCATGAAGAAAATGCAAAACCATCCGGCTGTATTGGCTCATGGAACCTGAAATATCGCAAAGCACCACAAGATTGGGCCAGCGCTCGCGCGGCTTTTGCCAATGCAAGCGGCGCAATTCTCCGCCATGGCGCAGCCCCGCACGCAGCGTGCGCCGCGCATCCAACCGTGCGCCGCTTTGCGCCGCCATACCCCGCCGCGAGGCAAAGGGCTTCACCGGCAGTGTAAGCCGCGCCAACATGCGCTTGGCCTGCGCCATTTCCGCCGTGCTCATCTGTTCGAAATCAAGCCGTCGCAACCGTTCCTCGCCCGACATCGTGGCCGTGGCGTCGATCTCGATCTTGACCTCATCGTCGTCGCGCTCGTCGATTTGGGGGGCATCCCGCATCACCCCATCCAAGAGCGCCTCTGCCGCACGCTTTTCGGCTGCCTGCGCGCTACGGTCCTCCTGCACGCCGCGAATGGCGGGCAGCATCATCGCCATCATATGTTCCACATAGCGCGGATCACGCCAGTAGAGGCGAAAAATCTGCGCAAAAACAAGCAGATGCTCTGGTCGCGTCACCAGACAGGCGCGCAGCGTGTAAAAGAAATCAATCCGGCTGGAAAACCCTGCCACAGCCACCGCCCGGATTGCGTCAATCACCCGCCCGGGGCCAACCGGCACCCCCGCCGCCCGCAAGGCCCGCGCGAAATGCGTGATGTTATGCGTGAGTTTCGGGTCGTCCGGAAGGTCAAGCGGCGCATAGTCGGTCATGGCGCGACGTGGGGGCGCTGCCCCCACACCCCCGAGGTATTTTGAGCCAGCTGAAACATCACGTCGGCTCCAACCCCGCCCGCACTTCATCCAGCAGGCGCTTGGCCTCGGAGCCCTGCAATTTTGCGATATCGTCCTGATATTTCAAAATCGCGCCCAGCGTATCGGCGATCACCTCGGGGCTTAAGCTGATCACATCCAGCGCCAGCAGGCATTTGGCCCAGTCAATCGTTTCCGCCACACCCGGCTTCTTGAACAGGTCCTCGGTGCGCAACCGCTGCACAAAGGCCACGATCTCGCGGCTCAAAACCTCTGCGGCCTCGGGCGCGCGGGCCTGCAAAATCTCGATCTCGCGATCAAAGGTCGGATAGTCGACCCAGTGGTACAGACAGCGCCGCTTGAGCGCATCATGCACCTCGCGGGTCCGGTTGGACGTCAGGATAACAATCGGCGGCTCGGGCGCATGGATCGTGCCAAGCTCTGGAATCGTCACCTGAAAATCACTGAGCGCTTCCAGCAAAAATGCCTCGAAGGGCTCATCGGTGCGGTCGATTTCATCAATCAGCAACACCGGCGCGCCACCCGGTTGTGGGCGCATCGCCTGCAAGAGCGGACGCTCGATTAGGAACTCTTGCGTGAAAAGCTCGTCCTTGAGATGACTGCGGTCCACGCCCCCCGATGCCTCGGCGGCGCGGATGGCGATCATCTGCCCGGTGAAATTCCACTCATAAACCGCGCTTGCCGCGTCCAACCCCTCGTAGCATTGCAACCGGATCAATCGCCGCCCCAACGCCCGTGCCAGCGCCTTGGCGATCTCGGTCTTGCCGGTGCCGGCCTCCCCTTCCAGAAAGAGCGGGCGACCGAGCGTCAGCGCCAGATAGGTCACCGTGCCCAAGGCCCGGCCACAGACATAATCCTGCCCGGCAAAAAGACTTTGCACCGCGTCAATGGATGTGGGTTTTTGCACGTTGTCGCCTCCCGTCGCCCTCGCTTGCACCAGAACTGCATCGCAACCCCCGGCGGGTCAAGGGCGGCTATGGTAGGGCCTGGATGACCCGCCCCCGGAATACCCACGGTTTCTCCAAAGTTTTGCCTGATTTCACCGGCATGATCCGTCTCAACAGGCCCGCATTCGAACGGTGCCGCTACGACCGAGGACAAGAGCGACCATGCAGGACAATGCCGACATCTTTGACGCCGACCTCTCCGGTCTGGATTGGGCCGCCTGGTGCGAGCGCGCCAACGAGCTTGCGGGTGAGGATGGCTATGCCGAACGTCTGGGCGATAAACACGCCGCCGTGCTGATCGAACGCAAGCCCACGCTGCTTGTGTCTTTCGAGGCGTTTCATCGCCTGCCCACGCTCTCTCCGCAGGCGCAGCCGCTGGGCTGGGCCCTGACCAAGGCGTTGGGCTGGTCGCATCTCTGCCTCATCAGCGAGCGCGACACATGGTTTCGCGACAAGCGGGTCTATGGCTATTTCGACCGGCTGATCGACGATGGCTTCTTTGACGATTTCGAACAGGTAATCTTTTACGGTGCAGGCCCCTGCGGCTATGCGGCGGCGGCCTTTTCGGTCGCGGCCCCCGGCGCCAAGGTCGTCATGCTCAGCCCCCAAGCCACGCTCGATCCGCGCGTCGCCGAATGGGACGACCGATTCCTGCGCATGCGGCGGGTCTCGTTCTGCGACCGCTACGGCTATGCCCCTGATATGCTGGATGCCGCGGCCTCTGCCGTGTTGATCTACGATCCCGAGGTCGAGCTGGACGCCATGCATGCCGCCCTCTTCACCCGCTCCAATGTGATGAAATTCCGCACCCGCTATCTGGGGTATCAGATCGAACCGGCGCTGCTGCGCATGGGCGTGCTGTTCCGCCTGCTGGCCCAAGTCAGCGCCAACCGCCTGACGCGGCTCAGCCTTGCACAGCTCTACCGCAAACGGCGCGAGGATACGCCCTATCTCGCCAATGTGCTTCAACGGCTCATGGCGGACGAACGCGATGCCCTGACCGTCCTGCATTGCCGCAACGCCATTGGCCGCGGCGTCGGCGGCCCGCGCTTCCGGCGCGCGCTCAAGCATGTGCAGACCAAAGGCCAGCAGACAGACCAATCAGACGACTAACACCCTCTGATCCGCCTCTGGTCTTGGCCCGCGCGATTGTGTATGCGCAAGCGCATGAGCCAGATCCTGACCCTCCGCCGCCCCGACGATTGGCACCTGCATCTGCGCGATGGCGCAATGCTGCGCGCCGTCCTGCCTGAAACCACGCGCCATTTCGCCCGCGCCATCGTGATGCCCAATCTGGTGCCGCCAGTGGTCACGGGGCAGGATGCCTCCGCCTACCGCGCGCGGATCATGGCCGCGATGCCTGAGGGCGCGGATTTCACCCCGCTGATGACCCTTTACCTCACCGAAAACACCGACCCCGAGGATGTGGCCGCCGCCCATGCCAGCGGGCTGGTGACTGCGGTCAAACTTTACCCCGCCGGTGCCACCACCAATTCCGCAAGCGGTGTGCGCGATTTTGACAAAGTGCGCGCCGTGCTCGAGAAAATGGCCGAAATCGGCCTGCCGCTCTGCGTGCATGGCGAGGTGACCGACCCCAGCGTTGACATCTTTGACCGTGAGGCGGTCTTTATCGACCGTGTGCTCGATCCTGTGCGCCGCGCCACCCCCGGTTTGCGCGTGGTGATGGAACACATCACCACCGCTAACGGCGTGGACTATGTGCGCGCCCATGATCGCGATCTTGGGGCCACGATCACCACCCATCACCTTGTGATCAACCGCAACCACATCCTCGTGGGCGGGATCAAGCCGCATTACTACTGCCTGCCCGTGGCCAAACGCGAAGAGCACCGCCTTGCCCTGCGCGCCGCCGCGACCTCTGGCGATGCGCGCTTTTTCCTGGGCACCGACAGCGCGCCGCATATCGACCCGCTCAAGGAAAGCGCCTGTGGCTGCGCGGGCTGTTTCACCGCCACCAACACGATGTCCATCCTTGCGCATGTGTTCGAAGAAGAGGGCGCGCTTGCGCAGCTTGAGGCCTTCACATCGCTGAACGGCCCTGCCTTCTATGGCCTGCCCGCCAATGAGACCACGCTGACCCTGACCAAAGGCGATCCGGTCACATACCCCCAAAAGATCGACACCGCCGACGGGCCCGTCACCGTCTTTGACCCCGGATTCCCGCTCGACTGGCACGCCACTTAAGGGGCGAGGGGGCTAAGGCTTGCTGGCGCGGCGCTCCGGGGCCTCGGCACCGCCCCCTCCCAAGGCCAGCAACGATTTCTTAACCCTGCCATGGTTCTCTGAAGCCATGTCCAATTACATCCGCCCCCAGATTGCCGGGGCCTGCGTCTTTTTCACCGTGACGCTCGCCAACCGACACTCACAGCTGCTCACCCGCGAAATCGCAGCTTTGCGCGCGGCGGTCCGGCGCACCAAAGCCGAACGGCCCTTCGCCATTGACGCTTGGGTTGTGCTGCCCGACCATATGCATTGTGTCTGGACCCTGCCGGACGGTGATAGGGATTTCTCGACCCGCTGGAGCGTGATCAAAGCCCGGTTCTCGCGCGCCATGCCCCCCACACCGCGCCGCCCCAGCCACGCAGGCCGGCGCGAACATGGCATCTGGCAGCGGCGGTTCTGGGAACATCATCTCCGCAGCGAAGCGGACAAAACCGCCGCAATCCGCTATTGCTGGATCAACCCGGTCAAACATGGGTTGGCCGACCGCCCCGAGGCTTGGCCCTATTCCTCGATCCACCGCGACGGCCCCGCCGATTGGCCCTAGGATGCGCCGTCATCACCACTGGCACCAACCCCGTAGGATGCGCATTCATTGCGCACCATCACCAGCGGCACCACACGCTCCCGTAGGGTGCGCATTCATTGCGCACCAATGGCACCGCCGCAAACCCCCGACCCCGCGCATGTGGTCCCTCTGGCGGAACGGTGCGCAATGAATGCGCACCCTACGGGGTCCGATGCCCGCTATGCCCCCGCTACGCCGGACCGTTCAAAACCCCCTCAAACTCCCGCCATTCCCCCTTGCTCATGCCCGAGGTCTCTTGCGTCACGACCTCGCCTTTCAGCATCCGCCGCACGCACTCCAGCGCGGGGGCAGACAAATTCGCGCCCCCCATACGGTAATCCTCGAACGCCTTATAGGCATAGGGCACCCAATCGGCCACAAGGCGGCAAATCTCCTCGGCATAGACCCGGATTTCATATTGCGCATGGGCATCCGCGCGCAGGCGCAGGAAATGCAAAAGGTTGTGCAAATCCACCTTCCAATACCATTGCGTATAGATATTGGCGGGCAGGTTCATCCGCGCCAATTCCCGCGCCAGCCCCTGCTGGCCCTCTTGCGAAATCATGCCCTCGTAATGGTCATAGCAGCGCATCGCGTCCTCGGTCAGGATGCGCAACACGCGCTGCGCCTCCTCGCCCTCAAGCGCGGCCCCCCGCCCCTGATTGTTGGTGGTCGATTGCGCCGCCAGCATATCGGGCGTGGGAATGTAGAACTCGCGATCCAATATCGAATAGCGCGCGGAATATTCATTCACATTGGCGGTGCGATGCCGGATCCACTGCCGCGCCACGAATACCGGCAGTTTCACATGCAGCTTCAATTCGCACATCTCGAACGGCGTCGAATGCCAGTGCCGCATGAGATAGCGAATAAGCCCCTCATCATTCTGCACATGTTTGGTGCCCGCGCCATAACTCACGCGCGCCGCCTGCACGATGGCGGCATCATCACCCATATAGTCGATCACCCGGACAAAGCCGTGATCAAGCACCGGATAGGCGGTGTAGAGATGCTGTTCCATCCCCGCCGCCGTGGCGCGCAGGGTGCTATGGCTCTGAGCGCGCTGCGCGTCGATTTCGGCCTTTTGGTCAGGAGAGAGGGGCATGGCGAGGCCTTTCATCACAAGAACGAGTCGGAGATCACTATATCTTGGGGATACCCCCCACGCAAAGCCCATATCGGGTGTTTGCCCATGCGCCACAGCACAGCAGTTTTTGCAATCCGCAGATGTATCGGGAATTGACTTTTAAATGCAATGGCCTGAGGCTGACCGCAAAACAAACAATAAACATATATTGAGGGCAGTCTCATCATGAAACACATCGTGGCAGGCCTGATGGCCGCTGCCCTGTTGGGCGGCTGTGGGGGTGGCGGATCATCCAACCCGTTTGACGGTCGAGGCGAAGACGACGACACCACCACACCGCCCCCTGCGGGCAGCAGCGTGCCGGCCGAAATCGCACAGGATGTAACCGGGGTAGCATTCGATCCCGTGACCCAGACACTGACCGTCGAAGGGCTTTCTTTTGACGGCACGACTGACCCGGTTACCTATAACCGCGCCGCAGCGCTCGACGTGCCGGGCTATCAAGCCTACACAATCCAGCAAGACGGCGCATCCCGCCACAGCACCGCCTTTGCCGCGCAAAGCCAGACCTCGGGTGCCGTGACTGCCGGGGTTGCCGCCACCGGCGGACCGCGCAACCGCTTCTTTACTGGGGCCTTCTTTGAGAGAACCGGCAGTTACACCCAGCCGACAAGTGGCGAGGTGGTCTATACCGGCCGCTATGTCGGCATAACCAACCTTGACTCCCAAGGGGGCGACTTGCTGCCACCCCCCGCCGGACTTGCCCCGGAACTGATCCCCACCCAGGCCGCATCGACCCAAGGCGATGTGGTGCTGCGCGCGAATTTCGGGGATCGCCAGATCGAGGGCAATATTATCAACCGGCGCCTCTCCGAAACACCGGGTGGCGTCGTGATTGATTTGCCGTCGCTCGTTCTGATCAACGCAGAGATCACCGAGGGCGGCACGTTCAGTGGAACGGTTGAATACGATCAATCCGCCTTTCCCGCCGACCGTGTGACCGGCACCAGTATTGGTTCTTCCGCCGGCGTATTTGGCGGCACCGGCGCAACAGAAGTCGCTGGCGGGATCAAACTCAACGAATTCGACGGGCCGGGCAACCCGCTCGGACTGAACAACGAACTGGAAACCGGAATCTTCGTGCTTGATCGCTAGAGGCGGCGGGATGACCGCAACTCTGAACACCAAGGCGCAGACAGGCTTCGCACTCAGACCGCGTCATATCCGGCACCTGCTGCGCGCGGGGGTCTTTCTCTCGGCGCTCGGTCTGGCAGGGATTGGCGCGGCAACGCCGGCCAACCTCACCCTCGCCCAGGCCGACGCCTTGGCCGCTCAGGCGCTGGGCGCAGGCCAGCCTCGCCTTGCCTATGACCTCAGCAAAGGCCTCTTGCAGGCCGACCGCCGCAATCCCCGCGCGCATTATTATCAGGCTTTGGCGCTCTCGCAGGCCAAGGCCTATGGCGCGGCGGAAAAGAAAGCGGCTCTTGCCTATTGGCACGCCAAAACGGATGAGCAGCGCTTTCAGGCCGCCAATCTCGCGGCCCAGCTCAGCTTTGCCGATGACAGGTTCACCGGCTCGCAATTCTGGCTGCGCCGCGCGGTTGATCACGCCCCCGATGAGGTGGCCCGCGCCCAGACCGTCACCGCCTTTCAGAACGTGCGCGCGCGCAATCCGCTGCGGTTCGACTTTCGCTTTTCCACCACGCCCTCGGACAATGTGAACAACGGCGCCAACAGCCCGCTCAACGTGATCGACGGCGTGCCGGTGGTGGGCACACTCAGCCCCTCGGCCCAGGCGCTCTCGGGCTTTGTCACCACCGCACAGGCCGCCCTCTCCTATCGCCTAAGCAAGAGCGAGACCCATGAGACGCGGCTTCGTGGCCGGGTCAACGCGCGGCGGGTCGATATCTCAGACCCGGTGCCGGGGCTCAGCGGTGATGATCTGTCCTCAACCGTGCTGGAACTGGGCCTCAGCCAGTATCTGCGCGGCACCTCCGAGGCCGTGACCTGGAAATTCGACCTCGACGGCGGGCGCGTCTGGTATGGGGGGGATCCGCTCTATGATTTTGCGCGGGTCGGGGCCACGCGGCATCAGCGCCTAGGCGCGCGCCTGCAGCTTAGTTTCGGGGCCAGCTTCGAGGATCAACTCTACGAGAGCCCGCGCGGGGCCGACAGCACCGTCGCCACCGGCTTTGCCGGTCTGGGCGTCAACCTGACGGGGGGCGGTCAGATCGGATTTCAGGTGCAGTATCGCGACACTGACAGCAATGGCGTCAACCGCGCCTCGGATCAATGGACCGGTATCGCAAGCTATCAGATGGGCCGCGCCCTTGGCCCGGCAAACCTCGAATTCTCGCTTGGCATCAGCCAGTTGGATTATTCCAGCTATCAGGTTGGGTTCATCGTCGTGCCGGGCGGGCGCGATGACACTTCGGTGTTCGGCGGGGTCACGGCCACGTTCAACGACTGGGGCTACATGGGCTTTGTGCCCACCCTCTCCGTGACCACCGAACGCAGCGAATCCAACATCAGCCGTTTCGATGTCGAGGAAACCTCGATCACGCTCGGGATCCGGTCCGAGTTTTAGCGCCCAGCCCATCCCAGATTGCCCTCGACACCGGCGCGCGGGCCACTATCCTCCAACCCATTGCAATCACGGAGGATGACCATGCGCATCAAATACCTGCACACGATGGTCCGGGTCAAAGACCTTGAGGCGACACAACAGTTCTTTGCCCTTCTCGGGCTCAAGGAAACCCGCCGTTGGGATAATGAGGGCGGGCGCTTTACGCTCGTGTTCATGGCCCCCGAAGGACAAGAGGACTGCCCGGTCGAACTGACCTACAATTGGGATGGCGACGAGGGCCTGCCCTCGGACAGCCGGCATTTCGGCCATCTTGCCTATGCAACCAGCAATATCTATGACCTCTGCCAGCACCTGATGGACAATGGCGTCACCATCAACCGCCCCCCGCGCGACGGGCGCATGGCCTTTGTGCGCAGCCCCGACAATATCTCGGTCGAGCTTTTGCAAGAGGGCGACGCCCTGCCCCCGGCAGAGCCATGGGCCAGCATGGAGAATATCGGCCATTGGTAAGGCTCGCGGCCTGTCTTCTGGCCGCAAGCCTTGCGGCCCCGGCGCAGGGTGCATGCCGCCTTGCGCTGGTGCTCGCGCTTGATGTGTCCTCTTCGGTCGATGACGCGGAATATGGGCTGCAACGGGTCGGGCTTGCCTCGGCGCTGAACGCGCCCGACATCCGCGAGGCCATCCTGCGCGGCGGGTCGGGCGATGTGGCGCTGGCGGTCTACGAGTGGAGCGGCCGCTTTCAGGACAAGCTGCATCTCGATTGGACGTTCTTGCGCAACGATGCCGACATCACCGGCGCAGTGGCGGTGCTTGCGGGCATGCAGCGCTCGACCAGCGATTATCCCACCGGCCTTGGCTCGGCGTTGGGCTATGGGGCGGCGCTCATGGCGCGCGGCCCCCGCTGCGATCGTCAGGTGATTGACGTCTCGGGCGACGGGGTCAACAATCAGGGCTTCGGCCCGGATCTGGCCTACAAACATTTCCCCTTTGACAACATCACTGTGAATGGTCTGGTCATCGAAGGGCACGATCAGCAGGTCACGCAATACTACCGCCGCGAGGTGCTGCGTGGTCCGGGGGCTTTTCTCGAAATCGCCCAAGGGTTCGAGGATTTCGAGCGCGCGATGTCGCGCAAACTCTACCGTGAAATCAACGATCTCATGCTGGGTGCCCTGCCCCATCCCACGCCCCGCCCCCTACCTCAATAAATATAGCGGATCTGATCGGTCCAATAGCGCTCCACCCGCCGCAACGAGGCGGTGATCTGGTCAATCCCATCGGGGCCCAGCACGCCGCGCCCCTCCAGCCCCTCGGCATGCCGCGCAAAAAGATCACCGACAAGATCGCGGATCGTGCGCCCCTTTTCGGTCAGACGCACCCGCACAGACCGGCGATCCGCCTCGCAACGCTGGTGGTGCATATAGCCCATATCCACCAGCTTCTTGAGGTTGTAACTGACATTGCTGCCCTGATAATAGCCGCGCGTCTTCAGCTCACCGGCTGTCACCTCGTGGTCACCGATATTGAACAGCAACAGCGCCTGCACCGCGTTGATTTCCAACACGCCGACGCGCTCGAACTCGTCCTTGATGACATCCAGCAAAAGCCGGTGCAAACGCTCCACCAGCGATAGCGCGTCTAGGTAGCTGCTGATAAAGGCACTTTGGATAGCGCTCGTCGTCAGGGGGCTGTGATAGCTCATGTTGGTCTCCATGCGATACTGCTCGCTGGGGACCATCTGGCAAAAACCCGAACATTCGGTAAATCGCGGCCAAACCACCTAAAATGCGATCTACTTTCCCCCGCTGGCCTCTGCCGCGATCTCTGCCACCAAGGGGGCGAACTGCGCCGGTGGCGCGGCTTGGCCCGTGACCCATTGATAAAGATCCTGATCGTTTTCGCACAACAGCGCATCAAACCCGTCAAGTGCGGCCGCATCCATCGCCCCCAGCCGCGCCTCGGCATAGCGGCTCAGGATGATGTCCATTTCCTTGATCCCCCGGCGCATGGCCCGCATCCGCAGGCGCTTGATCCGGTGGGCGGGCGGCTCGTCAGCGGCGCCGGGCGCCTCTACAGGCGTGTCACTCACCGGCCTCCTCCCGCAATTTGGCGCGCAGCGTCTTTTCCAGCCGCCCCAGACGGTCGGTCGCGCGGGTCATCTGCGCACGGATGTCGCGGATCTCGGTCAGCATATCCATCACATCGCGCGACAGCTCGCCCATCTCGGGCGCGCCCGGCCCCTCGCCCTCACCCGACAACAGCCACAAAAGCGAGACATTGAGCATCCCCGCCATCATCGACAGCTTGTTGGCCCGTGGCTCCGACAGGTCATTCTCCCACGCCTTCAGCGTCTTGAGCTTGACGCCCAGCCGCTTCGCCAGATCAGACTGGCTCATGCCAGAGCGCTCGCGCGCGCCGGTCACACGGTCGCCAAAGGTGGTGGCATCGGGATCGAACCAGCCGTCGGTGTTGTCTGCGGTCATCGTCTTCCTTTCAAGTGATCGTGCTTGATCATGCACTGAGCGCACCCTAAGACATTCCATGAGTGAATTCAAACCGGAGCCGGTCATGTCCCGTCTTTCCGCGACATTGTCGCGTGTCAAACCCTCGCCCACCATCGCCGTGACCACCAAGGCACAGGAACTCAAGGCAGCCGGGCGGGACGTGATCGGGCTTGGGGCTGGAGAGCCGGATTTCGCCACGCCCGCACATATCCGCGCCGCGGGCATCCGCGCCATCGAAGAGGGCAAGACCAAATACACCGCCGTTGACGGTATCCCGGAATTGAAGGCCGCAATCTGCGCCAAGTTCAAGCGCGACAACGGGCTCGACTATGTGCCAGCCCAGGTCAGCGTCGCATCAGGCGGCAAGCAAATCCTCTACAATGCCCTCATGGCCACGCTCAATCCCGGAGACGAGGTGCTGATCCCCGCGCCCTATTGGGTCAGCTACCCCGACATGGTGCTCTTGGCAGGCGGCGAGCCGGTGATTGCCCCTGCGGGTATCGAAACCGGGTTCAAACTGACGCCAGAGGCGCTCGAAGCTGCGATCACACCCAAAACCCGTTGGTTCATCTTCAACTCGCCCAGCAACCCCACCGGGGCGGGCTATACCTGGGATGAATTGAAGGGTCTGACCGACGTTTTGATGCGTCACCCCCATGTCTGGATCATGACCGACGATATGTATGAGCATCTCGCCTATGACGGCTTTGAATTCTGCACCCCCGCTCAGGTGGAACCAGCGCTTTATGATCGAACGCTGACCTGCAATGGTGTCTCCAAGGCCTATTGCATGACCGGCTGGCGGATTGGCTATGCGGCAGGTCCGCAAGACCTGATTGGGGCCATGCGCAAGATCCAGTCGCAGAGCACGTCGAACCCCTGCACTATCAGCCAATGGGCGGCGGTCGAGGCGCTGAACGGCAGCCATGATTTCATCGCCGAGAACAACGCCGTCTTTGCCCGCCGTCGCGATCTGGTTGTGGCGATGCTCAATGAGATCGAGGGCCTGGAATGCCCCACCCCCAACGGGGCCTTTTACGTCTATCCCTCCATTGCCGGGCTGATCGGCAAGACCAGCGCAGGCGGGGCCAAGATCGCCGATGACGAGGCCTTTGCCACGGCCCTTCTGGAGGAAACCGGCGTCGCCGTGGTCTTTGGCGCAGCCTTTGGGCTATCCCCGAATTTCCGGATCAGCTATGCGACCTCCGATGAAGCGCTGCACGAGGCCTGCACGCGGATTCAGACGTTCTGCAAAGGGCTGAGCTAGGGGGACGGATGGCGGGTGATCTGCCAGAATATTATTTCAGGGTCCGTGAAAACGGGGCCTTCGTGTTCCGGGTTGATACCGAGAACCGGCAGCGCCGGATCGAGATGGAACAGATCGCCACCGTCAACATCCGCAAATCTGAAATCAAGCCGCATGGCGAACGTGCCCTGACCGACGCCGACAGTGCCGCCATCACAGCGTGGATGGAGGAACGGCTGAAACTGGTCGAATATCGCGACATCGACGATATCCTGCGCGCGGTGGATTACCTCAACACCACGACCCATTGGGTGCAGTCCAAGGCGACCGATGACCAGCTTGAACAGGTGACGGATTCGCTTCTCTTGGCGATGCACGACCTCCGCTCTGTGCTGGTGCGCAAAAAGGCGGATCGGCTGCTCAAGGGCGAGTGAGGCGGCGTGAGGGGCTTGGAGGGGACGTTTGCCCCAATCCCCAATGCGCGGAGTCAAGGCGCGGCGCGTTACCGATACCTCAAGCCCCCCTCACCGCGAACAGCTTGCCCCGCCCAGCACGCAGAACTTGGCGCAATGCGGATGGTTCAGCGCCACGTCGCGCTCGGCCTCGGCCAGCGTCTCGCCCAACTCGAACTCGGGCGCATAAGGCAGCAGCGTGCAGGCCACCACCGCAGGCCGCGCCGCCCCCCGGCGCTTGACCACCATGCGCGACGAGGCGCACATGATGTCCTCGGGCCGCTTGCCCAGAATATCCCAACAGGCCGTGGTGATTTCGGGCACTTCGGCCCCCTCGTCCATCTCGGGGAAAAGCACGGTGGCACCCGGATCATAGGCGTCAATCTCAAACCCGTGTTCCGCATAAAACGCCGCATACCCCGCACGAGACTGCGCCTCGCTCTCGCCCCAGACGGTGCGCCCGGCCACGGTCATTCGGATGCCATTGTCACGCAACCAGCACATGCCCTCCAGCGTCTTGGCAAAGGCCCCCGCGCCGCGCTCTTCGTCATGCAAAGCCTCCGACCAGTGGTCGACCGAAATCCGCAAGGTCAGCTTCTCGCCCCAGGTCTTCCCCAGATCAAGCAGCCCTGCGCGCATCGTCTTGCGCATCATCGGGCGCATGGCATTCGTCAGGATCAACACCTCGAACCCTGCCTCCAGCGCCGCCCGCGCCATCCCGATCATCTCGGGATTCATAAAGGGCTCGCCGCCGGTAAACGCGATCTCACGCAGCGGCCAGCCCCGCGCGCGCACCTGCCCTAGATAGTCGCGCACCTCCGATTCGGAGATATAAACCAGCGCGTCATTGCTGGGCGAACTCAGGATATAACAGTTGCGGCACTCGATGTTGCAGAGCGTGCCGGTGTTGAACCACAAGGTCTCAGGATGGCTTAGCGCAACAGAGGCCCGCACATCACCCTTGGCGGTGCGCGCCGGGTCTTGAAACTTGCCCTGATTGGCTGGGCCGGTGACGGTATCTTTCATAAAGTCATCCACGAACTGATTTTCTTTTCCTATCTACCTCTCCCGCTCTGGCAAGAGAAGCGTTCTGACGCCATTGTGAAGACGCCCCAACATGTTAGAGTTGCCGCGGCGGATACTGCGCCCGAAAAACGGGCGAATGACGAGCAAAGGAGATGGGCCATGGCCTCTCGGGTGATCCCGGTCGATCCCTTCGATCTGGTGATTTTTGGCGGCACCGGCGATCTGGCACGGCGCAAGATTTTGCCCGCCCTCTTCCGCCGCTTTGTCGCAGGCCAGATCGAAGGCGATGTGCGCCTGATCGGTGCCGCACGCGGCGACATGGACCGCGACGGCTATCGCGCCATGGCGCGCGCCGCGATCACCGAATTCGGCGGCGAGGAATCAGCCCGCAAAAAGGATCTCACCGCCTTTCTCGACCTGCTCGATTTTGTCACGCTCGATGCGCGCGGCACCGAAGGCTGGGAACCGCTGGCCGCCCTCATGCGCCCCGACCGCATCCGCGCTTTCTATTTTTCGGTGGCCCCGGCCCTCTTTGGCGATCTGGCCAAACGCCTGCACAAACACGGCATGGCCGATGAACGCAGCCGCATCGTGGTGGAAAAACCCTTTGGCCGTGATCTCGAGACCGCGCGTGACCTCAACCGCACGCTGGCGCGACATTTCAGCGAAGGTCAGATCTACCGAATCGATCATTACCTCGGCAAGGAAACCGTGCAGAACCTGATGGCGATCCGCTTTGGCAACGTGCTCTTTGAACCGCTCTGGAACAGCCAATATGTCGATCATATCCAGATCACAGTGGCGGAATCCGTCGGCGTCGGCGGGCGTGGTGATTACTATGACAAATCCGGTGCCATGCGCGACATGGTGCAAAACCACATGATGCAGCTCTTGTGCCTCATCGCGATGGAGCCGCCGGCGAAATTCGAACCCGACGCCGTGCGCGACGAGAAACTCAAGGTCATCCGCGCCCTTGATCCCGTGGCACGGCGCAATGTGGTGCGCGGCCAGTATGAGGGCGACGGCACGCAACCCGGCTACCGCAATCAGGTGGGCAACCGCGACAGCACAACCGAAAGCTTCGTGGCGTTAAAGGCGCATATTTCCAACTGGCGTTGGGCGGGCACACCGTTCTATCTGCGCACCGGCAAACGCCTGCGCGACCGCGCCAGCGAAATCGCCGTGGTGTTCAAGGATGCGCCGCATTCGATCTTTGGCGCTGATGCCGGGCGACACCGCAACATCCTCACGATCCGCCTGCAACCCAATGAGGGGATCGAGCTGGGCGTGACGATCAAGGAACCGGGGCCGGGCGGCATGCGCCTGATCGACGTGCCCCTCGACATGACCTTTGCCGAGGCGCTAGGGCCGGAAGAGGCGGATTTCCCCGATGCCTACGAGCGGCTGATCATGGATGTGATCCGCGGCAATCAAACCCTCTTCATGCGCGGCGACGAGGTCGAGGCAGCCTGGGCCTGGACGGATCCCATTATCGCCGATTGGGAGGAAGAAGGCGCGACGCCCCTCGACTATGCCACCGGCTCCTCAGGACCAGATGATGCGCTGATGCTCATGCACCGCGATGGACGCCGCTGGCGGGAGATACGACCATGACCTTCGTAGACTATGCCGATGACGAAATGCTGGTCATGGGGCTGGTGGATGTGCTCTCGACCGACCTGCGCAACGCCCTGCGCACCCGCGACCGCGTGCTCTTTGTCGTGCCCGGCGGCACCACACCGGGGCCAATCTTTGACGGGCTTTGTGGCCTCGATCTTGACTGGGACCGGGTCGATATCCTGCTCTCAGACGAACGCTGGCGCCCCGAGGTACATCTGCGCTCCAACACCCGCCTTCTGCGTGAACGCCTCTTGCGCGACCGCGCCGCCGCGGCGCGCTACCTGCCGCTCTATGCCAAATCGCCAGAACCCGAGGAGGTGCTGGCCGAGTTGGAAACCAACATCGCCCCCGCCCTGCCGATTGATGTCTGCCTGCTGGGCATGGGCACAGATATGCACACCGCCTCGCTCTTTCCCGGTGCCGATCGCCTCGCCGATGCGCTGGCCGAGGATGCGCCCATCCTCGTGCCGATGCGCGCGCCGGGTCTGGAAGAGCCGCGCGTCACCCTGTCGGCGCATGTCCTGAATGGGGCCCTTTGCAAACACGTGGTCATCACCGGCACACAGAAACGTGCGGCGTTCGAGCGCGCACAGCATATGCGCCCCCTTGAGGCCCCGATTGCCGCCGTGCTAGCGGGAGCCAGAGTACATTGGTGCCCCTGAGAGGATTTCAAAATGTGGTCAGAGGTGGAAGAGGTCGCCAAAGCGGCGCGAGATATCGACATCACCGGGTTGTTCAGCGATCCCACCCGCGCCGAGACCTTTTCAACCCGTTTTGACGGGATGCTTTTTGACTACTCCAAAACCGCCCTCACCGTCCCTGCCCGCGCCGCCCTGCTGACGCTCGCCCAAACCGCAGGCGTTGCGGCCCGCCGCGCCGCGATGTTCGCGGGCGAGGCGATAAACGAAACCGAGGCGCGCCCCGTTCTGCATACCGCGCTCCGCAATCTCTCGGGCCAGCCGGTGATGGTCGAGGGCAGCGATATCATGGCCGAGATTACCGAAACCCGCGCCCGCATGGCCCGCTTTGCCGATACCGTCCGGCAGGGGCCGATCACGGATGTTGTCAATATTGGCATCGGCGGCTCGCACCTTGGCCCCGAGATGGCGGTGCGCGCGCTGCGCCCCTATCACGACGGGCCGCGCTGCCATTTCGTCTCGAATGTCGATGGGGCCGACATCGCCGATACATTGGCGGGGCTGAACCCGGCAACCACCCTTGTGATTGTCGCCTCCAAGACCTTTACCACCATCGAAACCATGACCAATGCGGCCACGGCGCAGGCGTGGATGACCCGCGCCGGGGTCAATCCCGGGCCACAATTCGCCGCCGTATCCTCTGCCGCCGCAAGGGCCGCTGACTGGGGCATCGACGCAAGCGCTGTATTCGGCTTTGGCGATTACGTGGGCGGGCGCTATTCGGTTTGGGGGCCCATCGGCCTGCCGCTGATGATCGCCATCGGGCCAGACCGGTTCAAAGACTTTCTGCGCGGTGCCGAGGCGATGGACCAGCATTTCCAAACCGCCACCCCGCTCGAGAACATGCCCCTTATGCTCGGTCTCATCGGCCTTTGGCATCATCAGGGCCTGGGCCACGGCACCCGCGCCGTATTACCCTATGACCAACGCCTCGCGCGCCTGCCCGCCTATCTGCAACAGCTTGAAATGGAATCGAACGGCAAGCGCGTGAGCATGTCCGGCGCAGCGCTCAGCCGCCCCTCCGGCCCCGTCGTCTGGGGAGAGCCGGGCACCAATGGCCAACATGCCTTTTATCAGCTGATCCATCAGGGCACCGCCGTGGTTCCTTGCGAATTTCTCGTGGCTGCCACCGGGCACGAGCCAGAGCTTGCGCATCACCACCGCCTGCTCGTGGCCAATTGCCTTGCGCAATCCAAGGCGCTCTTGCGCGGGCGCTCGCTTGACGAGGCGCGCGCGCTGATGCGCGACGCAGGCTACACCGGCCCCGAGCTTGAGCGGCAGGCCGCCCACCGCGTCTTTCCCGGCAACCGCCCCTCGACCACGCTGATCTATGACCGGCTGACGCCGCGCCGTCTGGGCCAGATCATTGCGCTCTACGAACATCGCGTGTTCGTCGAAGGCGTGATCCTCGGGATCAATTCGTTTGATCAATGGGGGGTGGAACTGGGCAAGGTACTGGCGGTCGATGTCGATGCCATGCTCACCGGCGACACCAACCCCACGCGCGACGGATCAACCGCAGCGCTCGTGGCCTTTGCCCGCGCAGCCGGGGTCTGAGACGCGGGCAAGCTCCCACTCTGCTCTGCCCGCAAAATTTGACTTGGCGCAAAGTGTGACACAAAAAATTCATATATCATTCCGGGATTAATCATTGATCCAAAACGGAGTGCCGCATGACCGAGTCGCCCCTGTCCTCCCTGCCTACGCCCGAACCTGCGGCCATCCCCACCACCCTGCCCGAGCTTGCGGTTGAGCAACCAACCCCGGCACCTGCAGCGGCAAACCTCCTTGTCACCCCGGCTGAGAACGATCCCAATTCCCTGCGTGACGCCTTCGAAAGCGGGGCCTATCCCTATGAAACCCGCATGGGTCGCCGCAGCTACGAGACCCAAAAGGCGCATCTTCAGGCCGAATTGCTCAAGGTGCAGCTTTGGGCCCAAGAGACGGGGCAGAAATTTGTGCTGATCTTCGAGGGGCGCGATGCAGCGGGCAAGGGCGGCACAATCAAACGCTTCACCGAACATCTCAACCCGCGCGCCGCGCGTGTCGTGGCCCTCAACAAACCCACCGATCAAGAACGCGGCCAGTGGTATTTTCAGCGCTACGTCCAACACCTGCCCACTTCGGGCGAAATGGTGCTTTATGACCGCTCTTGGTATAACCGCGCCGGGGTCGAGCGGGTGATGGGCTTTTGCCAGCCGCATGAATACCTCGAATTCATGCGCGAGACCCCCGAATTAGAGCGGATGCTGGTGCGTTCGGGGATCCGGCTCTACAAATACTGGTTCTCGGTCACGCAGGGCGAACAGCGCGCCCGCTTTGCCAGCCGCGAAACCGATCCGCTCAAGCAATGGAAACTCAGCCCCATCGACAAGGCCAGCCTCGATAAATGGGACGACTACACCGAGGCGAAAGAGGCGATGTTCTTCTACACCGACACCGCCGACGCGCCCTGGACAGTGATCAAGTCGAACGACAAGAAACGCGCGCGCCTCAATTGCATGCGGCACTTCCTGAGCTCTCTCGACTACCCCGGCAAAGACCCCAAAATCGCTCAGGCCCCCGATCCGCTCATCGTCTCGAACGCACAGCATGTGCTGCACAAAAGCGATCACATCTTGGGCAAATCCCTGCACCCCGAGGACCGCAAGAGCCGATGAGACACGACGACGCGCCCCTTGACGCGGTGCCCCGGTCTGGGCCAAGAGACCGCTCAGGCGGTCAAAGGGCCCGCCTGAGGCGTCAGACAAGGGGCAATCCGTGATCATCAAGGCACTCGACTCGCTCGGCGGGCTTCTTTTCGGGCGGGAAAAATACCGCCGCGGCCATTACAAACTGGCCAAGCGTCTGGCCGCGCGGCAGCGCTTTGAGGTCTACAAACCGCATCTGATCTGGCTCACAGACCCCGAATTCATCGCCGCCCGCGACATGGCCGAGGCCCGCGGCATCGAAGGCAGCCCACATGATCGCTGCTTTACGCTGATGACCTCTGCCCGCATGGTGCGCGCGATTGAGGGTAATTTCGCCGAATGCGGCGTGCGCTATGGCAAATCCTCGCTTTTCCTGCTGACCGGCGCGGGCGCGCAAAGCACCAAACGCCTGCACATCTTTGACTCCTTCCAAGGTCTGTCGGAACCCAGCGACGCCGATGTGCAATCGGGTGGCAAATCGGAGTGGTCCAAGGGTGATCTGGCCGTGCCAGAGGATATCGTGCGCCAGAACCTCAGCGCCTTTGGCGACCGTCTGGAATTGCACAAAGGCTGGATTCCCGACCGTTTCAACGATGTCGCGGATCAGGAATTTTCGCTCGTCCATGTCGATGTGGACCTTTACGAGCCGACACTCGCCTCGGTCGAATTCTTCTATCCTCGGGTCAAGCCGGGCGGCGTCATCCTCTGCGACGATTACGGCTCTGGTGATTGCCCCGGCGCGAAAAAGGCGATTGACGAATTTTTCGCCGACAAGCCGGAAAACGTGCTCTCCCTGACCAGCGGCCAATCCTTTGTGATCAAGGCCTAGGCGAGCTTTCGCGCGGGGCATTCCGCCCCCGCAAACGCGCCTTGCAGCAGGCGCGCCACGCGCCTAAGTCTGACGGTATGAAACCGCTCATCCCGATGGCCCTCGCGGCAACACTCTGCCTGCCCGCCGCCCGCTTGGGCGCGCATCCGCATGTGTTTGTTGATGTTGCCCTGCGCTTTACCGCGGATACCCAAGGGCGCCTGTCAGAGGTCGAGGTGACCTGGAGCTATGATGATTTCTTTTCCCTCCTGATCCTCACCGACATGGGCCTAGACCCCGATGGCGACGGCACCCTGACCGAGGCGGAATTGGCCCAGCTCAAAGGGTTTGATCTGATCGAGTGGCCAGACGGCTTTGAGGGCGATCTTTACATGTATCAGGGCGAGACCAAGATTGCCCTTGATCACCCGATCCCCACCGGCATTGCCCTCACCAATGGCCGCATCATTGCCACCCATACCCGCACCTTCGGCCCAGTCAACGCCGACGCTCTGCGCATCGAGGCGTACGATCCCACCTATTACGTAGCCCATAGCCTTGCCGGTCCCATCACCCTGCCCAAGGGCTGCGTCTATACGATCACCGAACCCGACCTTGACGAAAGCCAGGAACAATTCCGCCAGATGCTGAGCGAACTCAGCGCCGAGGAACAATATTCCGGGGTCGAGATCGGCAATCTCTTTTCCGAGAGCCTTTCGGTCACATGCGCCGCCCCGTCCTAAGCCTTGCGGCCCTTGCGCTCGCAGCCCTTGTGATCTGGCTCTGGGGCTTTGGCGGGGCCGCGCAAGTCTCAACTTGGGCCCGCGCCGGACAAGCCGAGACGCAACAGGCCATGGCCCGCCTTCTGCGCGCATTGCGTGCGGGCGAACCGGGGGCGCTGGCGGGGCTGCTGGGCCTTTGCTTTGCCTATGGCTTCTTTCACGCGGCGGGGCCGGGCCATGGCAAGATCCTGATCGGTGGCTACGGCATGGCCGCACGCGTCAGCGCATTTCGCCTGTCGCTCTTGGCGCTCGCCTCCAGCTTTGCACAGGCCGCAGCGGCGGTGCTGCTGGTCTACTCCGGCGTGTTCCTCTTTGACCTCACGCGCCAGCATATGACCGATCTGGCCGAGGACATCATGGCCCCCGCCAGTTTCGCCGCGATTGCCCTCGTCGGCCTCTGGCTGGCCTTTCGCGGCCTGCGCCGCTGGCGGGCATCCCGCCCCGCCCGGCACCATGACCACCACCACCACGCTGACCATAATCACCATAATCACCATGACCACGACGCGCCTTGTTCCTCCTGTGGGCACAAACACGGGCCAACTCTGGCCGAGGCCGAGGCCGTCACCGGCTGGCGCGACGCCGCCGCCCTGATTGGCGCCGTGGCGATCCGCCCCTGCACCGGTGCGCTCTTCCTCCTCATCCTCACCTGGCGCATGGACCTTGACCTCGCGGGCATCCTTGGCGCTTTCGCGATGGGCCTTGGCACCGCCAGCGTCACCCTCGCCGTGGCCCTCGCCTCTGTCACCTTGCGCGAAGGCGCGCTGGCGCGTCTCGCCGCTGGCGATACCGCCCGTGCCCTGCCGCTCTTTGAAATCGCGGCAGGCGTGATCATTGCGGCACTCTCGACGCATCTCATGCTGGGCACGCTCTGACGAGGGTTGCACCCCGCCCCGCCCCCGTCTAACGCCAAGACCATGCAACCCCGGCTCACATATCGCCAACATGCCCGCGCCGTGCTGGGCCTTGGCCTGCCCCTGATCGGCAGCCATGTGGCGCAATTCGCCATCACCTTCACCGATGCAATCATGCTGGGCTGGTACTCGGTCGAGGCCTTGGCCGCCGAGGTTCTGGGCGGCACCATGTTCTTTGTCCTCTTCATCATGGGCTCAGGCTTTGCTTGGGCCGTGATGCCGATGGTGGCCTCTGCACAGGCCACAGGGGCCATCCCCCAGGTGCGCCGCGTGACGCGCATGGGCCTCTGGGCCTCGATCCTCTTCAGCCTTGCCACGCTGCCGCTGATGCTGGGCTCTGGCGCTCTGTTTGACCGTATGGGCCAAGAGCCCGCCACCGCCGCCCTCGCCGCCGACTACCTCGAAATCGCTGGGCTGGGCATTCTACCCGCGCTCATGGTGATGGTGCTCAAATCCTATCTCGCGGCGCTCGAACGCACCGCCGTCGTGCTCTGGGTGACGCTGGGCGCGGTGGCGCTCAACGCTGCCATCAACTATCTGCTCATTTTCGGGCATTTCGGCTTTCCCGAACTTGGCGTGCAGGGCGCGGCCATCGCCTCGCTCGGGGTCAATATCGCGTCCTTTGTGGTGCTTGGCGTCTATGTTCATCGCTCCGCCCCTGAACACGCCATCTTTCAACGCTTCTGGCGCCCCGACCCCGAGGCACTGGGCCGCGTCTTTCGGCTAGGCTGGCCCATTGGCCTGACCAATCTGGCCGAAGTTGGCCTTTTCGCGTCCGCCTCGGTGATGATGGGGTGGCTCGGCACCCTGCCCTTGGCCGCCCATGGCATCGCCATGCAGATCACGTCGGTCATTTTCATGATCCACCTTGGCCTCTCCAACGTCGCGACCGTGCGCGCAGGTCAGGCGCATGGCCGCGGCGATGGCACGGCCCTGCGCGACGGCGCGCGCGTGGTGCTTGGCCTCTCCGCCGCTGTGGCGCTCGCGACCATGGCACTCCTTCTGCTGCTGCCCGATCTGCTGGTGGGCCTCTTTCTGGCCCCCGACGATCCTGATCGGGCCGAAGTCATCGCCATTGGCCATCAGCTTCTTGCCGCCGCCGCCCTCTTTCAACTGGTGGACGCCGCCCAAGTGCAGGCGCTTGGCCTCTTGCGCGGGGTGCAAGATACCCGCGTGCCCATGGTGATCGCCGCCCTCAGCTATTGGGCGGTCGGCGTGCCCGTTAGCTACCTTCTGGGCTTCACCTTTGGCTTGGGTGGCCCCGGCATCTGGCTTGGCCTGGCCTCGGGGCTGGCGCTGGCAGGGGTGTTCATGTTGGTGCGGTTCTGGCGCTGGTCCGTGCGCCAAATTCCATCACAGCCCAGCAGTCTGCGGCAACAGGGGTGATTGCGCGGCCCCGCTTGCGTTGGTAAAGGAAACTAACCAATTTCGGAGGACGCCATGCCCGTCATCACCAATATCGCCGATCTCAAACAGATCTACCGCCGCCGCGTCCCCAAGATGTTCTACGATTACGCCGAATCCGGCAGCTGGACAGAACAGACCTTCCGCGAGAATACCACCGACTTTGACAAGATTTACCTGCGCCAGCGGGTTGCCATCGACATGACCGGGCGCAGCACCGCCAGCCAGATGATCGGACAGGATGTGGCCATGCCCGTGGGCCTCGCCCCGGTCGGCCTTACCGGCATGCAACACGCGGATGGCGAGATCAAGGCAGCCCGCGCCGCCGAGAAATTCGGCGTGCCCTTCACCCTCTCCACCATGTCGATCTGCTCGATCGAGGATGTGGCCGAAAACACCACCAAACCCTTTTGGATGCAGGTCTATACCCTCAAGGACGATGAGTTCATGCAGCGCCTCTTTGACCGGGCGCGCGATGCAAAATGTTCGGCGGCGATGATCACCGTCGATCTGCAAATGCTGGGGCAACGCCACAAAGACCTGAAAAACGGCCTCTCCGCCCCGCCCAAGCTGACCCCCAAAAGCGTCGCCAATATGATGACCAAGGTCCATTGGGGCCTGGGCATGCTGGGCACAAAGCGGCGGTTCTTCGGCAATATCGTGGGCCATGCCAAGGGCGTGACCGATCCCTCCTCGCTCAGCACCTGGACCTCCGAGGCCTTTGATCAGGCGCTCGATTGGGACCGCATCCGCCAATTCCGCAAGATGTGGGACGGCCCGTTGATCATCAAGGGCATCATGGACCCGGTCGATGCGCGCGAGGCGCTCAACGTGGGGGCCGATGCCATCATCGTGTCAAACCACGGCGGGCGGCAGCTTGACGGCGCGCTCTCGGCCATTCGCGCCCTGCCCGCCATCGTCGACGCCGTAGGCGACAAGATCGAAGTGCATCTTGATAGTGGCATCCGCTCGGGTCAGGACGTGCTCAAGGCGCTCAGCCTTGGGGCCAAGGGCACCTATATTGGCCGCGCCTTTGTCTATGGTCTGGGCGCGATGGGCGAGGCGGGCGTGACCCGCGCGCTCGAAGTCATCCACAAGGAATTGGACAGCACCATGGGCCTCTGCGGTCGCCGTGACGTGAAAACGCTCGATCGCGATATCCTGTTGGTGCCCGAGGATTTCACCGGTCGCTGGACGGTGTAAGGCGCGTCACTTCCCCAACAACCGCCGCAAGAACCCGCGCCGCGCCTGCACCTCAGGTGCGGGCGCAGGGCCCCTAGCAGCAGTCCACGCCGCCAGAACGGCGCGCGCCTCCTCGTCCAACGGCACCTCCGACGCAGGGTCTTCTGCGACATCCACGTCAAACGCCCCGCGATGCTCCGCCCGCCGAACAAGATCGTGATTGCTCCCCTTCCAGCGGTCCACCACCGCCTGCCGCAGGGCATGCGGCATCAAGAACCGCCGCTTTGGCACCGCGATCACGCCCGGCGCTTCGGCAAAGAACCGATCCAGCGCCACATCCACCTGCCCCGCCGAGGCCCCCGCCGCCCGCATCTCTTGCTTAAGCAGCCGCGCAGGCTCGATCAGGCCCGTGGGCGGGCTGACATTGGCCAGTGGCACATCGGCATCTTCGCCATAGCACAGGCTCCCCGCGCCAATCTGCTCCAGCACGAAATTCACCGGATCGCGCCGCGCACTCCCCGGCTGTATCACGGCAGTGAACACCCGATCCCGACCAACATATTTCCCCCAATACAGGGTAAAAAGCGCATAGTTCAGCACATCTTGCTGCGTGCGCTTTTCCAGCAGTTCCGCGATGGTGCCATCCCAGGTATGGGCACCTTTGACATGCTGCTTGAAATCAGACTCAAGCCAGTGATCCTGCCTGCGAAACAGCGCAATCACCGAAACCTCGAACCCCCGCGCGCGCAACGCCTCAATGTACTGGATGACCGCCGCCGATTTATAAAGCGCCGAAAACGCTTCTGAACTCAGCACCACATCGCCCGTCCCGCTGGAAAAGAAATCCAGCGCCGCCGCGATCGCCTCTTCCCGCTGTCGCAAAATGGAAATCGCCAGACGCGCGGCATTGCCCTGCCCCTCTGCCTCTGGCCCTTCGGGCATCTCATAGGCAATCCCCAGCCCCCGCAGCGCCTCTTGCCGTTGCACCAACGCCGCCTGTATCGTCGTCGTTGCACATTTGGGCATGCCGACATGCAGGAAAGCGCGGCGTGGCATTTGGGTCAGGCTCCTCTTGCGTCACGGGACCGACGGATAGGTCAGGCATCCCCCCCAAGCAACAAGATTCCGCTTTTCAAATCCGCAAAACCCGGCTATTGGCGCAGCTTCATGCGGGGACTACAGCCTTGGAGGAGCCCCGCCCTAACTTATGGAGAGATTAAATGGCTGGAGAAATTCCTGATCTTCAAGCCCAGGAACGCGCGGGGACAGGCAAGGGCGCCGCTCGCGCAGCCCGTCGTGCGGGTATGGTTCCGGGTGTCGTGTTTGGTGGCGATAAAGAGCCGCTGGCGATCAACATTCCGTTCAACGCACTGCTCAAGCGCCTGAAAAAGGGCCGCTTCAAGTCGACGCTCTTCAACCTTCAGGTTGAAGGCCATGACGATGTGCGCGTGATCTGCCGCGACGTTCAGCGCGATGTGGTCAAGGATCTGCCGACCCATGTCGACCTGATGCGCCTGCGCCGCACCACCCGGATCAACCTGTTCATTCACGTTGATTTCATCAACGCCGAACAGTGCAAGGCCCTGCGCAAGGGCGGCGTGCTGACCGTTGTGCGCCCCGAGGTGGAACTCAACGTGCTCGCCGGCGATATCCCCGATCACGTCACCGTGGACCTCTCGAAGGTCGAGAAAATCGGCGATGTCGTCACGATCTCGATGGTCGATCTGCCCGCAGGCTCCGAGCCGGTCATCAAGGACCGCGATTTCGTGATCTGCAACATCTCCGCGCCGTCGGCACTGCGCTCGCAGGGCGATGACGAAGAAGAAGAAGATGGCGAAGAGGACTGATCCTGCCGGACCAGACCTTATTCTATACCGCGCGGCCCCATCGGGGCCGCGTTTTCTTTTGCCCCCACCGCGCCCTGTTGATTCCCGCCGCCCAAACCCCTAGACCGTGGCCCATTCAGGATCGGGGGCACCACCCATGCAGCTCTTCGTAGGTCTCGGCAATCCGGGCGCGAAATACGAACGAAACCGCCACAATATCGGCTTCATGGCGCTTGACCGCATCGCCGAGGATCACGGCTTTGGCCCATGGCGGTCCAAGTTTCAGGGCATGGTCTCTGAGGGCACCTTGGACGGCGCGCGCACCGTCCTGCTCAAGCCGATGACCTTCATGAACCTCAGCGGTCAATCCGTGGGCGAAGCGGTGCGGTTCTACAAACTCATCCCCGCCGATGTCACCGTCTTTCACGATGAATTGGATCTCGCCCCCGGCAAGCTGCGCTGCAAGACGGGCGGCGGGCACGCAGGCCACAACGGGCTGCGCTCGATCCATCAGCATATTGGCGAGGCCTATGCCCGCGTGCGCCTTGGCATCGGCCATCCCGGCCACAAAGACCGCGTAGCGCAGTACGTCCTTCAGGATTTCGCCAAATCCGAGGCCGACTGGCTCGACGATCTTTTGCGCGGCATCGGCAAAGGCGCGCCATGGCTCGCCCAAGGCAAACCCGACCGCTTTCAGAACGCCGTGGCGCAGGCCATGACACCCCCCAAACCCGCGCGCCCTGCCCCAGTGCAGACCGACCGCGCCCCACCCCCAGAGCCTGAGGCCACACCAGACCCTCGCTCGCCCATGCAAAAGCTGATGGACAAATTCCGTTAGGCCATTGATCTCAAGGTAAGGCTTGATCAAGCGCGGCGGCACTGCTCAACTGCCGACAAAACCGAAGAGGATGGGAATGCGCAACGCTCTCAAATGGCTGGGACGGATCCTGCTGCTGTTGGTCCTTGCTACGGCAGCGGTGGGCCTCTGGAAACGCGACCAGATCACCCGCCTCTGGGCGGTCAACAGCCTCTTTGACGCAGACCGCATCGTCCAGAACTTCTCGCATATGGACCGCGCCTTTTTATCCGTGCCCGTGCCGCGCGGCACCGGCCCCGTCTCGCCCCTGCCCGCAGGCCCGGCCATGACCCTGCCCGCCGTGGCCTCTGACTGGATCACCGCCCGCAACGTGACCTCGCTCATGGTCCTGCACCGGGGCGCTGTGGTGCATGAAAGCTATCACCGTGGCACCGCCCCCGAGGATCGCCGCATAAGCTGGTCCGTCGCCAAAAGCTTTCTGTCGGCCCTCTTCGGGGTGGTCATAGCCGAGGGTCAGATTGCCTCGCTCGATGATCCGGTCACGCGCTACGCCCCCAGCCTCGCGGGCAGCGCCTATGACGGCGCCAGCATCCGCCACGTGTTGCTGATGATGAGCGGCGTTGCCTTTGACGAGGATTATCTCGACTACGCATCAGACATCAACCGCATGGGCCGCGTGCTGGCCCTTGGCGGCACGATGGACGGCTTTGCCGCCGGTCTCACGGCGCGCGATGCCGCCCCCGGCACGCGCTGGCAATATGTCTCGATTGACACGCATATTCTCGCCATGGTGCTGCGCGGGGCCACCGGGCGCAGCCTGCCAGACCTCTTGTCGGAAAAGATCATCCAACCTTTAGGCTTCGACTCCGAACCCTATTACCTCACCGATGGCGAGGGCGTGGCCTTTGCGCTTGGTGGCCTCAACGTCACCACCCGCGACTATGCCCGCTTTGGCCTGATGGCCGCCAATCTGGGGCGCTACAACGGGCAACAGGTGGTGCCCGAGGATTGGATGCGCGCGGCCACAACACCCACCGCCCCCACAGCACCGGGCGATCTGCAATATGGCTTTCAATGGTGGATGCCCGCCGATGCCCAACCCGGCGAATTCTTCGGTCACGGCATTTACGGCCAATATATCTACATCGACCGCGCCCGCGAGGTGGTGATCATCGCCACCTCCGCCGACCGCGCCTTTCGCGAACCGGGCGTCAAACACGGCAATATCGCCGTGCTGCGCCAGATCGCCAGAGCGCTCTAAGCCCCAAACCCCACCCCGGGCTTGACCCGGGGCGGGTAATAGACGCCTAGCTTACCCCAAGGCCGCATCACAGCGCCCGCAGGTGCCGGGATGCTTGTGCTGCCCCACATCCGGCAGGATTTTCCAGCAGCGCTGGCATTTCTCGCCTTCCGCGCGCTCGAAAACCACGCCGACCGTGTCCACCTCGGGCAAACGAAACGCCTCATCGGGGCGCGGATCGCCGGTCAGCATCAAATCCGACGTGATACAGATATCCGCGAAATCCACCGATTTCAGCGCCGTCAGCATCTCGGCATCGCGGATATGCACCACCGGTGCCGCCTCTAGGCTGGCCCCAATCACCTTGTCTGTCCGCTGCACCTCTAGCGCCGCCGTCACCACCCGCCGCGCCTGCCGCACCATGGCCCATTTCGCCGCCAGCGGCTCATTAAGCCACTCGGCGGGCGTGTCGGGAATATCCGTCAGGTGAATGGAACTCTCCTCACCGGGGAAGCGCGACAGCCACACCTCCTCCATGGTGAACACCAGCACTGGCGCGAGCCATGTCGTCAGCCGGTGGAACAGCAGATCAAGCACCGTGCGCGCCGCCCGCCGCCGCGCGGTGTCGCCATCGCAATAAAGCGCATCCTTGCGAATATCGAAATAGAACGCACTCAGATCGAGCGTGCAGAAGTTAAAGATTTGCTGGAAAACCCCTTGGAAATCATAGGTTTCATAGCCTTTCTTCACCTTGTGATCCAGCTCCGCCAGACGGTGCAGCACCCAGCGTTCCAGCTCCGGCATCTCTGCCGGGTCCACGCGATCCGCCTCGGTGAACGGGGCCAAGGCCCCCAGCATGAACCGCAGCGTATTGCGCAAACGGCGATAGCCATCGGCCACGCCCTTGAGGATTTCCGGCCCGATCCGCAAATCGGCAGTATAATCCGCCTGCGCCACCCAAAGCCGCAGAATATCCGCGCCATATTGCTTGACCACTTCCTCGGGCGCGACCGTATTGCCCAAGGATTTCGACATCTTGTTGCCCTTCTCATCAAGGGTAAAGCCATGCGTCAGCACCCCCCGATAGGGCGCGCGCCCGCGTGTCCCGCAAGCCTGCAACATCGACGAATGGAACCAGCCGCGATGCTGATCCGTGCCCTCTAGGTATAGATCGGCCAAACCATCCTCAGACCCGTCCTCGCGGTCGCGCAGCACAAAGGCATGCGTCGAGCCGGAATCGAACCACACATCGAGAATGTCATCGACCTTGCGCCAGTCGTCCGGGTTCACGATGCCCGACAGGAACCGCTCTTTCGCGCCCTCTTTATACCACGCATCCGCACCCTCTTCCTCAAAGGCCGCAAGGATACGCGCATTCACCTCTTCATTCCGCAAAAGGTAATCAGAATCCGTGGGTTGCGCGCCGTTCTTCACAAAGCAGGTGAGCGGCACACCCCAAGCACGCTGACGGCTCAGCACCCAATCGGGCCGCGCCTCGATCATGGAATAGAGCCGGTTACGCCCAGTCTTGGGCGTCCATGTCACCAACTCATCAATCGAGCGCAAGGCGCGCTCGCGAATGCTGGTGCCATAGGTGTCCTGCCCGTCGCCCACCGCCCGGTCAATCGCCGCAAACCATTGCGGCGTGTTGCGATAGATCACAGGGGCCTTGGAGCGCCAGCTATGCGGATAGCTGTGCTTGATCTTGCCCCGCGCGAGCAGCCCGCCCACCTCGGCCAGCTTGTCAATCACCGCCTTGTTGGCATTGCCCTCCTTGCCCTTGCGATCAAGGATGAACTTGCCGCCAAAGAACGGCAGATCAGGCCGGAAAGAGCCATCTTCCAGCACGTTATAGGTAATCACCTGCTCCAGCATGCCCAAGTCGCGGTAAAGCTCGAACTCCTCCATCCCGTGCGAGGGCGCGCAATGAACAAACCCGGTGCCTTCTTCGTCACTCACGAAATCAGCGGCCCGGAAATCGCGCAGGTCATCCCATTCGCCATTCCCGCCTTCGGCCCCAGCCAGAGGATGCCTAAGACCTGAAATTACAGTTGGATCGACGTCTCGAACACGTTTCCAATGCTGCTTTTCCAAGCGCGCACGGGTCATGACATCTTCCGCGCGTGTGTCAGCGAGGATAAATTTCTCGCCAGTTTTTGCCCAGCATTCCTCTGGCGTGCTCGTCACTTCATAAAGTCCGTAGGAAATGCCGTCACCGTAAACAACAGCTTTATTTGACGGCATAGTCCAAGGGGTCGTGGTCCAAATGACGACGTAAGCCCCGACAAGATCACGGTTTTCAAGTTTTGAACCGTCTCCTGAGACGGGATCAACAACCTCAAACTTCACCCAAACCGTAAAGCTCTCCTTGTCGTGATACTCCACCTCCGCCTCGGCCAGCGCGGTTTTCTCGACCGGCGACCACATCACGGGCTTTGACCCCTGATAAAGCACGCCGTTCATCAGGAATTTCTGGAACTCCTCCGCGATGATCCGTTCGGCGCGGAAATCCATCGTAAGGTACGGGCGATCCCAACAGCCAGTGATCCCCAGCCGCTTGAATTCCTCGCGCTGGATATCTATCCAGCCCTCGGCGAACTTGCGGCATTCCTGACGGAAATCGACCACATCCACCTTGTCCTTATCCATCCCCTTGGCGCGGTATTGCTCTTCGATCTTCCACTCGATCGGCAGCCCGTGACAATCCCAGCCGGGGATATAGCGCGCATCGCGGCCCATCATCTGCTGGCTGCGCACGACCATATCCTTGAGGATTTTATTGAGCGCATGCCCGATATGCAGATGCCCGTTGGCATAGGGCGGGCCATCATGCAGCGTAAAGGGAACACGCCCTGCGGCCTGCTCGCGCAGCTTTTCATAAACCCCGATCCGCGCCCAACGTGCCAGCCACTCAGGCTCGCGCGCGGGCAATCCGGCGCGCATCGGGAAATCGGTCTCGGGCAGGTTCAGCGTGTCTTTGTAATCCGGCGTCTGGCCCGGTGTCTGTGTCGTGTCGGCGCACATGGTTTGCGTCCTTGTCACTGGTCTGGAATTTGGGGGGTGAAAGGTGGCGCGGGTGCCCATACGCCTTGTCCCGGCAGCTCGATTGTCTCAGAGCGCCGGGCATGTAATTCGAATAATGATCGCTTTGCGTCTCATCATGCGACGCCTTATAGGCGCGCTCCGGCCAAGCGTCCAGAGGGCGCAGCCCCCGCCTGTCTGAAAAGAAAGCGGCCCGAATTCTTTTCAGGAATTCGCCCCCACCAGAGCAAATCAGGGGATTGCCTCTGCCCGCACCCCGCGCCACATAAGACGCATGACCGCCACCCTGCCCCCGCGTTTCCCCATCACCCGACCCGAGATCGAGCGGGTCGTGACCGCGTTCTACGCGGCGGTGCGCGCGCATCCCGGTCTTGGGCCGATCTTTGCGGTCCATGTCACCGACTGGCCCACACACGAGGCCAAGGTGGCCGATTTCTGGGCCAATTCGATTTTGCACGAACGCGTCTATGACGGCAGCCCGATGGCCGCCCATGTCAACGCCCGCAATGTGCAACCGGGCATGTTCTCTACATGGCTCGCGCTCTTTGATTCGGTGCTCTTGCGCGAACTCTCTCCCGATCAGGCCGCGTCATGGTCAGCGCTGGCGCATCGCATCGGGCGGTCCTTGCGCGCGGGCGTGGTGGATCGCAGCACCCATGCCGGTGGCATCCCGAAACTGCGCTGAACCCGGCCAATCCTTGCCAAACCGCAGACATGCCAGCGGCCAGTTTCGGCCTACAGCGGGAATCTGCCTTTTGACACCCCCCAAAATGGCAGCAAAGCGCCGGAAATCCCCACAGGCCTTGGGCACGCTCGGTGATCACCCCACCTCTGGTCTATGGTGATCCCAGTCAGAAAGGAGCCTCTCATGCATATCCCCCAAGATGACATCCAACGCCAAGCCAATCGCGACCTCAACCGCTATGGCCCACCCGGCCATGATCCGGCGGCGGGCACGCGCGGCGGGCTGACGGGCCTGCTGGTTGTCGTGATCCTGATGGGCGCGCTGATCGCCTTCAGCATGCTCAGCCCGTCGAACACCGGCGACACCACCGCCCCACCCAGCGTGATCGACGGCGCAACATCGCAACAAACCCCTGCCGCCCCGGTCGACTAACGGCCACACTCACGGCGCAGACGGCCCGGCCATTCTCCACCATGGCCGGGCCGCGTGGTGCCCGCCTGCCTCAATCAAGCGATGTCACCCACAAAACCGTGGCATCCTCGACACTGACCGAAATCACGTTATGCCCCATCGTGGCATCGTAATAGGCGCTGTCGCCCCGGCGCATCTCAATGGGCTCGTAAAACTCGGTAAAGAGCCGCACCACCCCAGTCAGCACATACAGAAATTCCTCGCCGTCATGGCGCACCCAGCCGCCGAACTCCTCAACCGAGCGGGCACGAATCCGCGCGCGGTAAGGCATCATGCGTTTCTGGCTCAGCGCATCGGCCAGCAAATCATGCTCATAGGTGGCGGTCGCCTTGGGCGTGCCCTCGCCCACGCGCGTCACCGCCATGCGTCCGTTGATCCGGTCGCGCGACGGCGGGGTAAAAAGCTGCGGGACAGAGATTTCCAACCCCTGCGCCAGCTTTTTCAAAGCGTCATAGGTGGGCGACATCTGGCCATTCTCGATCTTCGACAGGGTCGAGCGTGCCAGCCCCGCCTGCTTCGCCGCCTGTTCCAGCGTCCAACCGCGCGCCTTGCGCAGGCTGCGCACCCGCGCACCCAGATCAAGCGGCTCAGGTGCGGCGGCACCGCCGGTCTCGCGCGTCACGCGCAGCAGAGGGGGTAAAGCTTGATCGGTCATAGCCCCATGCTATAGGCCAAGCGCAGACACCCTTGCAACCGCCGCCAGAGCCTCCTAAGCCAACGCAATGACCGCGATATTCGACCAAGGGCCAAGCGCCCCCTGTCCCACCCCCTTCAACCTCGCCGCGCATGTTCTGGGCCGGGCCGAGGCGCAGCCGGACAAGATCGCGCTGGCGGTCCTCAGCCTCGCCAAAGCCGACCGCTGGAGCTATGGCCGCCTTTTGGCCGCTGTGCGCGGCACCGGCACCGGCCTTTTGCGCGCGGGTCTCACCCCCGGCGACCGGGTTTTGATGCGGCTGGGCAATACGGTGGAATTTCCGATTGCCTATCTCGGGGCCATCGCCGTTGGTCTCATCCCCATTCCCACCTCCAGCCAACTGACCGCGCCCGAGGTGGCGGGCATGATCGAAACCACCCAACCGGCGCTGATCCTGCGCGCCGCAGGCGTGGCCTGTCCTGAAACCGATATCCCCACGCTCGATGAACCCACCCTTGAGGCGATGCGCGATCTGCCCCCCGCCGATTGGCACATGGGCGATCCCGACCGCCCCGCCTATATCATCTATACCTCCGGCACCTCGGGCATTCCGCGTGCCGTGGTCCATGCCCATCGCGCCATCTGGGCGCGGCAGATGATGTCTGACGGCTGGTACGGGCTGCGCGCAGATGACCGGCTCTGCCATGCGGGTGCCTTCAACTGGACCTTTACCCTTGGCACCGGCCTGATGGACCCATGGACCATGGGCGCGACCGCCCTCATCCCCGCGCCCGGTATCACGCCCGAACAATTGCCGCTCCTGCTCAAACGCCATGACGCCACGATCTTTGCCGCCGCCCCCGGCGTCTATCGCAAACTCTTTCAGCCGGGTGCTTCCCTCTCTCTGCCGCATCTGCGGCACGGGCTGGCGGCAGGCGAAAAACTCTCGGACACCATCCGCCAGCATTGGCAAAACGCCACCGGCACGCCAATCTACGAGGCCTACGGCATGTCCGAATGCTCAACCTTCATTTCCGGCAGCCCCGATCATCCCGCCGCCCCCGGCACACTTGGCCGCCCCCAGACAGGCCGCCGGGTCGCGATCCTTGCCAACGGCACCCCCGTGCCCCTTGGCACCGAAGGCACCATTGCGATCCACCGCTCAGACCCCGGCCTGATGCTGGGCTATCTCGGCGCGCCCGAGGCCACGGCCGAGAAATTCACCGGCGATTGGTTCCTCACGGGCGATCAGGGGATGATGGATGCCGCAGGTCACATCACCTATCTGGGCCGCGCCGACGATATGATGAACGCCGGTGGCTACCGCGTCTCCCCGATGGAGGTCGAGTCCGCACTCAGCGCCCATCCCGGCATCACCGCCGTCGCCGTGACCGATATTGCGGTGAAAGAGGATGCGCGCGTCATCATGGCCTTCTATACTGGTCCCCAAACCCTCGACCCCGCCACGCTCGACGCCTTTGCGCGGACGCGGATCGCGGGATACAAGGCCCCGCGCGCCTATCACCACGTCGCGGCCCTGCCCACCGGGGCCAATGGCAAAATCCTGCGCCGCGCCCTGCGGCCGATCTATGAGGGCCTCCATGGTCAAGCTTGATATCATCTCCGACCCGATCTGCCCCTGGTGCTATATCGGCAAGACCCTGCTCGATCAGGCCCTGGCCCAGCGCCCCGATCACCCGTTCGAGATTGAATGGCATCCGTTTCAGCTCAACCCCGACATGCCCGCCGAAGGCATGGACCGCCGCGACTATCTAGAGACCAAGTTTGGCGGCAAAGACGGGGCCATCCGCGCCTATGCCCCCGTGCTGGAACGCGCCGAGGCGGCGGGGCTCACGATTGATTTCGCCGCCATCAAACGCACGCCCAACACGCTCGACGCCCATCGCCTGCTGCATTGGGCCGGCATCGAAGGCTGTCAGGACCGCATGGCGATGGCTCTCTTTCAGGCCTATTTCAACGAAGGCCGCGACATCGGCGACCCCGAGGTTCTGGCCGATCTCGCCGACAGCCTCAGCTTGGATGGCGCCATGATCCAGCGCCTTTTGGCCACCGAAGCCGACCGCGAAGACATCCGCACCCGCGATGCGCAATTTCGCCAGATGGGCATCACCGGCGTGCCCACCTTCATCGTCGGCGGTCAACATGCCGTGCCAGGCTGCCAACCCACCGACCTCTGGGTCAAGGTGATCGACGACCTGACCGCCGCCGCGAGCTGAACCTCACGCCAAGGCCATCCGCCGCGCCAATCGCCGCTCGCGCCAAAAGGTATAGATGCCCGAGGCGATGATGATCCCCGCCCCCGCCAGCGTCCAGACATCGGGCCGCTCGTCAAACAGCGTGACCCCGATGATCAGCGCAAACACCAGCCGCGAATAGCGAAACGGCGTGATAACCGCCACATCACCGAGTCGCATCGCCGCCACGATGGCATAATAGGCCGACACCCCGCACAAAAGCGCCAGCGCCAGATCGCGCCAGTTCACCGCCGTGGGCATCGCAGGCGTGCCGTGAAACGCCAGCAAAATTACCCCCGTCGGCACCAGCGTGGCAAAGGCATAGGTCGACAGCTGCATGGAGGAGATCGATCTTGGCACGCGGCGCGTCGCCAGATCGCGCGCCGCCAACCCAAAGACCGCCAAAACCGCAAAAAGCGACGCTGGCTCAAACCCCGCCATGCCGGGCCGGATCACCATCAGCACGCCGCAAAACCCCACAAGGATCGCCGCCCACCGCCGCCAGCCCACCGCTTCCCCCAAAAAGAGCGCGGCCCCCAAAGTGACCGCAAGCGGCGTGGCCTGCAAAATCGCCGAGGCCGACGACAGCGGCGTCAGCGCAATCGCCATGACAAATCCCAGCGTGCCCACCAACTCGCCGCAGTTGCGCAGGATCACCGACCGAGACACCAGATCCCGCGACCAAAGCCGCCCCCCCTGCGCCCGCGTCATCGCGCCAAAAATCAGCGCCCCGCCCAGGCCCAACAGAATGATGATCTGCCCCACCGGCAGAGTATCCGCCAGCCGCTTGATGAACATATCCTCCAGCGCGAAACCGCCCATCGAGAGAACCATCAGAATACTGCCGCGCAGGTTTTCCATCTCAGACTTTCTTGGCCGGGTTGCAAATCGGTGGAACGCCCGTGATAGCCCGGATCACCTGCCCAAAAAAGCGGCAGAGCTATGACAGCACAACATGACCGCTATGCTTGGCCTTATGCTCGGGCTCGACATGGATCGTGACCCGCGCCCCCGGCAGTGCCGCCATCAGCGCCGCCTCGATGCGGTCGCAAAGATCATGCGCCGCCTCAACCGTGGTTGCCCCCGGCATCACCAGATGGAATTCGATGAACGTGACCGGCCCGGCATGGCGCGTGCGCAGATCATGCGCCTGCAACGCGGCATCGTCGCTGGCCGCCGTTTCGATCACCCGCCGAATGGTGGCCAGTTCCGCCTCGGATACCGCCTCATCCATCAACCCGCTCAGCGACGCCTTGATCACCATACTGCCCGACCACAGGATATTGACCGCCACCAACAACGCCATCGCCGGATCAAGCCAGAGCCACCCCGTCGCCAGCGCCAGCCCCACCCCAAAGAGTACGCCCACAGAAGACACCACATCCGTCATCAGATGCTTGCCATCCGCCACCAACGCCGGCGAGCGATAGCGCCGCCCGTTGCGGATAAGCGCCAGAGCCCAGATTGCGTTGATCGCCCCCGCCGCCATATTGATCGCCATGCCCAGCAGGGGCGCATCCATCGCGCGCGGGGCCTGAAACCCGTCATAGGCCTCCCGCAGGATAAAGAGCGCCGCAATGACGATCAAAACCCCCTCCAGCACCGCCGAGAAAAACTCTGCCTTGTGATGTCCGAACGGGTGATTGTCATCCGCAGGCCGCCGCGCCACCCTCAGCGCGACAATCACCGCAAGGGCCGTGGCCAGATTGACAAGACTCTCCAGCGCATCCGACATCAGCGCCAGAGACCCGGTAAGCGCCCAAGCCAGCGCCTTGAGCGCCAGCACGATCAACCCCACGATGAGGCTGCCAATCGCCAGCCGCATCACCCGCGCGTTGACGGTGCCCGCGTCACTCACCGGATTTGATCGGCACGCCATAGAGTTCGAGCCGATGCCCGATCAGGCGATACCCCAGCTTTTCAGCGATCTTGTCTTGCAACGCCTCAATCTCAGGATCGACAAATTCGATCACCTCACCCGAATTCATGTCAATCAGATGATCGTGATGGTCGCGCTCGGCATCCTCATAGCGCGCGCGCCCGTCGCCGAATTCCAGCTTGTCGAGAATGCCCGCCTCTTCAAACAGCTTGACGGTGCGATAGACCGTCGCAATCGAGATCCGAGGATCACGCCCCGAGGCGCGGGCATAGAGCTCCTCAACATCCGGATGATCATCCGACCCTTCCAGCACGGACGCAATCGTGCGGCGCTGCTCCGTCATGCGCAGCCCTTTGGCTTCGCAACGCTCGGTGATGGTCTCAGTCATGGGCGGCCTCATCTTCTCTTGCGGCGGTGCCTTACCCGCAAGGGGCGGTTCTGACCAGCCCCTTTGCCGCCCAGTCTGGACACTCAATGTGTCGTTGTGCGCGAGAATAACTGAATGACCACGATCCCCGCAAGGATCATGCCGGTCCCGATGATCGCGGGCAGATCCAGCTTTTGACCAAAGACCACATAGCCAATACAGGCAATAAACACGATCCCCAGCCCCGACCAGACCGCATAGACCACGCCCACGGGCATCACCTTAAGCGTTTGCGCAAGAAGGTAAAAGCTGATCGCATAGGCCACCACCACCAGAACCGAAGGCCAGAACCGGGTGAATTGCTGGCTTGCCTGCAATGCCGTGGTGCCCGCTGTTTCAGCGAGAATGGCAAGGAAGAGGATCAGATAGACCTGTGGGATCATGGCACGCGCTCCGGTCTTGGGCAGTCGCGCCCAGACTTATGCGAGGGCGCGCGCGGCGTCCACCGGGAAAGGCGGGGTTTCGCCTGCGCCTTGCTCGGAAACCCCGCGCGGAACAAGGCGCGTCGCGCCGCCGCGCGGATCGCCGGGCCGCGCGGCTCATCTCTTGATGCAAATCTCAGCGAACCCCAATCCCCTTAAACCCTTCTTGCCAGCCCCCTCCCCCCACCCCATATTCCCCTCATGTTGAAATTCACCCCGATCCTTCTCGCCATCCTTTACGCGCTCGCCATGTACCGCTTCTCGGTCTGGCGCACCTCGCGGGAATTGGATGCGCAATCGACCGAATTGGCCGACCCCAAGCTCAAGGCGATGACAGACCGCCTCGCCCGTGCGCTCGACCTGCCCCGCGTGCGGGTGCATATCTACGAGATTGACCCGGTAAATGGTCTGGCAGCCCCTGACGGGCGGATTTTCATCACCCGTGGTTTCTATCGCAAGTTTCAGACCGGCGAGGTTTCAGCCGAAGAAATGGCCTCGGTCATCGCGCATGAGCTGGGCCATGTCGCCTTGGGGCATTCGCGCCGCCGGATGATCGACTTTTCCGGGCAGAACGCCCTGCGCACCGCCCTTGCAATGATCCTGTCGCGTTTCATCCCCGGTCTGGGCGTCTGGATCGCCAATGGTCTGACCACGCTGCTCGCTGCCCGCCTCTCACGCGGCGACGAGTATGAGGCCGATGCCTATGCCGCCGCCCTCTTGACCAAGGCGGGCATCGGCACCGCCCCGCAAAAATCGCTGTTTGAAAAACTCGAAGCGTTAACAAACGGTGCGGGCGGCGCCATGCCCGCATGGTTGCTCAGCCACCCCAAGACCGCCGAACGGATCGCCGCCATCGAAAAGCTCGAAAACCGCTGGCACCAAAGCCTGCCCTGATCCCCCGTCATCCTCGGGCTTGACCCGAGGACCTCTCACCCCCAACCACCTTACAAAACCCCCGTACCAACCTTACAAACCTTACCATTCGTCACCCTTCAAATTTTTTGATCAAATTATCTTGGCAAGCCCCCCATTGCCGGGCTAGGCTGTTACAAAATCATCATCAGGACTTTCTTCCAATGGATCTTACACAGTTCCAGACCTTCCGCGTGGCTGCCTGTGACCTCAATGGCCGGATGCGCGGCAAACGCCTTCCCGCCGCCCATGCCGACAAACTCAGCACAGGTAGCGTGCGTATGCCGCTCTCATCGCTAAATCTTGATATCTTTGGGGCAGACATTGAAAACTCGCCCCTCGTTTTTGATACGGGCGACATCGACGGCGTGCTCCTGCCCACCGACCGCGGCCCGGTGCCCCTGCCCTGGCTCGAAGTGCCACAGGGCCTTGTGCCCATGGTCATGCACCACGAAGACGGCACGCCCTTTGCCGGCGATCCCCGCCACGCACTGGTCGCCGTACTGGATCGCTACTCCGCCTACGGCTGGCATGTCGCCGCCGCGACCGAGCTAGAGTTCACCTTGGTGGACGGAAAAGGCAATACTCTCAAGAACATACGCGACCCCCGCAATGGCCGCCGCATGAAATCTCCGGGCATTCTTTCGCTCGGCCAGATGGATGCGTTCGACGGATTTCTCAGCGCCTTGTACGACGCCGGTCTGGAAATGGGCCTTCCGGTCGAGACCGCCGTCAGCGAGGCGGGGATTGGCCAGTTCGAATTGACCCTGCATCACCAAAACGCCCTGCGCGCCGCTGATGATACTTGGCTTTTCAAGACACTTATCAAGGGCTTGGCCCGCCAGCACGGCTATGTCGCCACCTTTATGGCCAAACCCTTCGAGGATGACACCGGCAACGGGATGCATATGCATTTCTCGGTGATGGACAAGGCCGGCAATAATGTTTTCAACGATGGCACAGCGGCTGGCACCGACGTCCTGCGCGCCGCCGTCGCCGGGTGTCTTGCAGCAATGCCGCCATCCACGCTGATTTTTGCGCCACATGCCAACAGTTATGCAAGACTGGTGCCCGGCGCGCATGCGCCAACCGGTGCGGGCTGGGGCTATGAGAACCGCACCACAGCGGTCCGCATTCCCGGCGGCCCGCCCGCTGCGCGCCGCATCGAGCACCGCGTTGCGGGCGGCGATATCAATCCATATCTCAGCTTTGCTGCTATTCTAGGCGCCGCGATCACCGGGATCGAAGAGGGGCTTACCCCGCCCCCGCCCATCAGCGGCAATGCCTACGAGGTCGAGATGCCGCAACTGGCCGCAGATTGGGCCACGGCAATTGACTGGTTTGAACAGGATGCCATGATGGCGCGCATCTTTCACCCCGATCTGATCCGCAACCTCGTGATGACCAAGCGTCAGGAATTGGCCTATATGTCGCCGATTCCCAAAGAAGACCACTGGAAGACCTATCTCGAAACGGTGTAGCCTGAAGGGGCAACCCCGCCTTAATTTGATCAAATCAAGAGACCGCCATGAAAATCGGCATCCTGAAAACCGGCCACGCCCCCGACATCGTCCAAGACGAGTTGGGTGACTACGAGGTGATGTTCGCCCAGCTGCTTGATGGGCACGGCTTTGAGTTTGATCATTACAACGTGGTGGATGAAGAATTCCCTACCGGACCGGACGCCGCAGACGGCTGGCTCATCACCGGCTCCAAACATGGGGCCTATGAGGACCATCCTTGGATCGCGCCGCTGGAACAGCTGATCCGCGACATCCACGCGAGCGGGCGTCCCTTGGTGGGTGTCTGCTTTGGCCATCAGATCATCGCGCAGGCCATGGGCGGCAAGGTCGAGAAATTCGGCGGCGGCTGGCAGGTGGGCGTCACCGACTATGACATCGAAGGCCAGCGCCTGCCCCTCAACGCTTGGCATCAAGATCAAGTCACGGAACTGCCCAAAGGGGCCGAAGTGGTTGGCTCAAGCGCATTTTGCGAGAATGCGGCCCTGCTATACGGCGATCGGATCTACACGATTCAGCCGCATCCAGAGTTTACCGCCACCATGATTGACCGCCTTATTCACCACCGCGCACCCGGCGTGGTGCCCCCAGACCTGATTGCAGCGGCCAAGTCAAAACTTGACCATCCCACCGCAAATGCAACGATAGCCGCCCGCATGGCGGAGTTTTTCAAACGAGGTGCCAGCCATGGCCGATCTAAGTGAACTTACAAATTCCCTGCCCAAAACAGCCCAGACCTATCTGGAGAACCGCCGCCTAGACGAGGTGGAATGCATCATCTCGGATCTGCCCGGCATCGCACGCGGCAAGGCGGTGCCCGCCACAAAATTCGCCAGGCAGAAATACTTTCACCTGCCGGATTCCATCTTTTTCCAAACCATTACAGGCGATTGGGGCGAAGCAGCCGGCGAAGGCGGCTTTATCGAGCGCGACATGATCCTGCGCCCTGACATGTCCACCGCCACCGCCGCCCCCTGGACGGCCGACTGGACGCTGCAGGTGATCCACGACGCCTTTGACCGCGAAGGCGCGCCCATCCCCTTTTCCCCGCGCAACGTGCTGCGCCGGGTGGTCGATATGTATCACGCCCATGGCATGAACCCCGTGGTCGCCCCGGAAATGGAATTCTTCCTCGTGGCCCGCAATCTCGACCCGGCGCATGAGATCAAGCCGATGATGGGCCGCTCCGGTCGCCCCGCCGCCGCCCGTCAGGCCTATTCCATGACAGCGGTCGATGAATTCGGCCCCGTGATCGACGACATCTATGATTTCGCCGAAGCACAAGGGTTCGAGATCGACGGTATCACCCAAGAAGGCGGGGCCGGGCAACTGGAAATCAACCTGCGCCATGGCGATCCGATAAAGCTGGCGGATGAAGTGTTTTATTTCAAACGGTTGATCCGCGAAGCCGCCCTGCGCCATGACTGTTTTGCCACCTTCATGGCCAAACCCATCGCCGACGAGCCGGGCAGTGCCATGCATATCCACCACTCGATCCTCGACATGGAAACAGGCCGCAACATTTTTGCCGGGCCACAGGGCGGTGAAACCGACGCGTTTTTCCACTTTATCGGCGGCTTGCAGAAACACCTGCCCTCGGCCATCGCGGTACTGGCGCCCTACGTCAATTCCTACCGTCGCTACGTCAAGGATCACGCCGCGCCGATCAACCTTGCATGGGGCCGCGACAACCGCACCACGGGCATTCGCGTGCCGCTCTCGGGCCCCGAGGCGCGGCGGGTGGAAAACCGCATGGCGGGCATGGATTGCAACCCCTATCTGGGCATCGCGGCCAGCCTTGCCTGCGGTCTCTTGGGTATCCTCAACGAGGATTGGCCCGACAAACAGTTCAAGGGCGACGCCTATTCCGGTGAGCCGGATATCCCCAATGTCATGGGCGACGCACTTGATATGTTCGAAGAGGCCAAGGCGCTGCACGAGATCCTCGGGCCGGAATTTGCCCGTGTCTACGCCATCGTGAAACGCACCGAATACGAGGAATTCCTCCAGGTCATCAGCCCATGGGAGCGTGAGCATCTCCTTCTCAACGTCTGAGCCGCGCGGCAGGGGCGTGCTAATGAGTATTTGCACCAAGAAGAAGCCATGAACCTGCTCTATTCCAACGACCGGCGCGGCTGCTATCCGCCAAGCTGGTATGCGGCCACGGCCACACCCCTGCCAGAGTTCGCGCCGTTGCGCGGCACAGAGCGGGCCGATGTCTGCGTGGTGGGCGCGGGCTATACCGGCCTTTCGGCGGCGCTACACCTTGCAGAGGCGGGATTTGATGTCGTCCTGCTCGAGGCGCAGCGCGTGGGCTTTGGCGCATCGGGGCGCAATGGCGGGCAACTGGGCAGCGGTCAGCGGATGGAACAAACCGCGCTGGAACGTCTGGTGGGCGCAGAGGATGCCCTGCACCTCTGGCATTTGGCCGAAGAGGCCAAGGATCTGGTAAAATCCCTCGTCGCGCGACATGGAATAGACTGTCATCTAAAGCCCGGTGTGGCACATGCCTGTTTCTCGGCGCGCGAAATGGCGGCGGAACACGACTATGCCGATCATCTGGCCGCGCGATACGGATATGAGCAGATCGAAAAGCTGGATGCAGCAGGCTTTGCAGCACTCTGTCCCTCGCCAGCCTATCACGGCGGCACTCTGGATATGGGGGCCGCACATTTGCACCCGCTTGGCCTTGCGCTCGGCCTTGCACGCGCCGCTCTTGCGGCAGGCGTGCGTATCCACGAAGGCTCTGCCGTGCATCAGATCACCCGCGGTGCCAAGCTGCGCGTTGCCACCGATGCGGGATCAATCGAGGCGGATCACCTTATTCTGGCCTGCAACGGCTATCTTGGCGGGCTCGAGCGCAAGGTCGCCGCGCGGGTCATGCCGATCAACAATTTCATCGTGGCAACAGAACCCTTGGGGGATGCAGCAGCCCGCGTGCTGGCGCGCGACGTGGCGGTGGCGGATACAAAGTTCGTGGTCAATTACTTTCGCCTCAGCCATGACAAGCGCCTGCTGTTCGGTGGCGGCGAGAGTTATGGCTATCGCTTTCCCAAGGATATCCGTGCCACCGTGCGCAAACCGATGCTCGAGATTTTTCCGCATCTGCGCGACACAAAGCTCGACTATGCGTGGGGCGGCACGCTGGCCATCACGATGCGGCGGATGCCCTATCTGGCACGGCTTGCGCCTAATATTCTGACCGCATCGGGCTATTCCGGGCATGGCGTGGGCACCGCCACCCACGCGGGCCGCCTGATGGCCGAGGCCGTGCGCGGCGAGGCATCCGGGTTTGACTGCATGGCGCGCGTCCCGGCCCCGGCGTTTCCGGGGGGCACCGCCCTGCGCAGCCCACTTTTGGTGCTGGCGATGACATGGTTTTCGCTGCGCGACCGCCTCGGTCTCTGATCCAATCATCAGCGTGATATTGCCCTTTGCCCCATCGCCAGTGGGGTTTTCTTTGACAAACTGTCACAATTAACGCCTATATGTTCCGGAAACCCGAAACCTAGCTTCAGGAAATCCGAAAACATGGCCCTTGCCCCTAATGTCTATGACGCAGAACCCATCCCGGAAGCCGCCCGCGCGGAAATCGACCGGATGCTGCAATCGGGCGATCTCTTCCGGTATACCGCTCCGGAAAATGCCCCCGTGACGCTGCTGGAGCGGGAGTTTGCTGCACTTCTGGGCTCGAAATACGCGCTGGCCGTGTCCTCTTGCTCGGCCGCGCTGTTTCTCTCACTCAAGGCGCTTGGCCTGCCGCGCGATGCGCGGGTCTTGATCCCCGGCTTTACCTTTGCCGCCGTGCCCTCTTCGGTGCTGCATGCCGATTGTGTGCCCGTGCTCTGTGAAGTGGGCGAGAATTACCGCATCGACATCGCCGATTTCACGGCACGTCTGGACACGGTGCAGGCGGTCATCATCAGCCATATGCGCGGCCATACCTCGGATATGGATGCGATCATGGCGCTCTGCGCAGCGCGGAACATTCCAGTGATCGAGGACGCGGCACATTCGCTTGGCACCACATGGGGCGGGCGCAACATCGGCACCATCGGGCAAATCGGCTGTTTCAGCTTTCAATCCTACAAGCTGGTCAATGCTGGCGAAGGCGGGATCATGGTCAGCGACGATGCCGATCTGATCGCCCGCGCGGTCATCATGTCGGGTGCTTATGAGCACAACTGGGCCAAGCATCTGACAGCACCGGATGCAGCCCTTGAGGCGGCGTTTGCCCGCGCTCAGAACCAATTGCCGCTCTACAATCTGCGGCTCAACAACCTGTCGGCGGCAATCATCCGCCCTCAACTGGCCGAGGTGGCGCGGCGGGTGCGCGATGGGCGCACCAACCATGACTATGTCGCGGCGCGGCTCAATACCTCGCCTTGGATGCAGGTGCCCGAAAAATTACCCCGTGAAGAGCGCGCGCCAGACTCCATCCAATTCAATCTGGAGGGGATGACCGAAGACGACACCCGCGCCTTTGCCCAAGCGGCGGCGGACCGCGGTATCAAGGTGCAGGTGTTTGGCCTGAGTACCGATAATGCCCGCGCCTTTTGGAACTGGCAGTTTCTGCCGGGTGCGGCCCCAGTGCTGCCAAAAACCCGCGCGATGTTGATGCGCGCCTGCGACACCCGCTTGCCCGCGCGCCTGACCCGCCCCGATCTTGATCTGATCGCCGATGCGCTGGTCCTGGCGGCAGAGGATGTGATGGGCCGCAGCCGCGCCTACGGCACCTGACCCGAAATAAAAAGGGCCGCCCGCACTCCACGGACGGCCCGACGGGACTCTGATTGCGCCTTACTCGGCTTTGCCGGCTTCGACGGAAATCTGCACCGCAACCTCGTCGCTGACGAAGGGCGTGAATTTATCCACGCCGAAGTCCGAACGCAGCAGCGTTGTGGTGGCGTCAAACCCGACCCAAGGCTTGCTATTCATCGGATGTGCATCGGCCTTTTGATTGAGGCGCGCATCGAGCACGACCGACTTGGTCACACCGTTCATGGTCAGATCGCCGGTGATAAGGGCAGTGGTGTCGCCCGTAACCTCGATCCCGGTCGAGGTGAAGGTGACCATATCGCCCTCGGTCGCGCCAAAGAAATCCTCGGACATGAAATGCTCGTCGCGCTTTTCCCAACCGGTGAACATCGACATGACCGGCATCGACACATTGACCGACGAGGCGGCCGGGTCTTCGGCGTCGAACATGATCTCACCCGCAAAGCCAGAGAACATGCCGTAGGTCGTGGAAAATCCCAAGTGGTTGTAAGAAAACACAACCTGGCTGTGGCTGGGGTCTAGCTCATATTTTTCAGGGGCAGCAACCGCGCCAGTCGCGGTCAAAGCAAGCGCTGTGGCGAGCAGGATATTCTTCATCGGAAACCTCCAGAGGGTGAAATGTGACTTACCTGTTCACATTTGGCGCTCTGGGACGAAATCACAATCCCGTAGTTTCAAACAACCTCTGTGGATTGGCGAACACCTGCCAACATCAAGCCCTCGCTTGGTTCAGGCTGGAAAGCCCAAAGCACGACGCAGGGCCTTGGCCGTTGCACGATCCTCGATCTTCATCGCAACGATCTGACGACCGGCGGCATCGCGCGCTGTCAGCACGCGGTCCCGCATCGACAGTTCCGAAAGGCTGTCAAGATCATGGACCGCAACCCGCGCGGCCCGACCGCCCGCAACCGGGGCGATCACATGGAGGCGGCGGTTCATCACATCAACCTGAATTTCAGGCCCTGCCTGCACCGCACGCGCGCGGCTCAGACACATCAGGCCCGCGAAGAGCAGAGTTACAAAAAAAAGAAGTTTGATCATCATCATGGCAGAGTCCTGCGCCCCCGCAGAAACCAGCCAGAGACCGAAGGCCGAAAAGATGAGCGCACTGCCGCACAAGGTCTGCGTGGCGCGACCAAGATCGAGTGCCGGGGCCTCTGCCTGAGCATGGCCAGTGCTCTCGTAGTAATCGAATGGTGCGTGCGTGAACTCGCGCTCAAAATCCGGAAGGGCAACCATGGTCATACTCCTTTTCACCTCGAACAACACAACCGTGCCCACCAAATTCGTCCGTATTGCGGCAGGTCAGCGGCATTCTGCGGGCCGGATCAATGCGCCTTGCGCCGCCCTGCGGGGCGATGTATACGCGCCCAATCTTTCGCAATCGTTATGAACCGCGCAGTCTCTCGTGGATGGGGCGCGAAAGAGCCAAAGCCCGTCCTATGAAATGCGCCTTGATAGAAATGGAGTGAACATGCCGCTTTATGAGCATGTGATGATCGCGCGTCAGGACCTGTCCAGCGCGCAAGCCGAAGGCCTGATCGAGCATTTTGGTGCCGTGCTGACCGAAAATGGTGGCACACTCGTCGAGCACGAGTATTGGGGCGTCAAAACGATGGCCTACAAGATCAACAAGAACCGCAAAGGCCACTATGCCTTTCTCAAGAGCGATGCGCCCTCGAGCGCTGTGCAAGAGATGGAACGCCTGATGCGTCTGCATGACGACGTCATGCGCGTGCTGACCGTCAAGGTCGATGCGCATGAAGAGGGCCCCTCTGTTCAGATGCAGAAGCGTGACGAGCGGGGCGACCGTCCCGACCGCGGCGACCGCCCTGATCGTGGCGACCGCCCCGACCGTGGGGACCGTCCCGATCGTGGCGAACGCCGCGAACGTCGCTGATCCATCCCCTGAGACAAGGAGCATAAACCATGGCTACAAAACCGTTTTTCCGTCGCCGCAAGGTCTGTCCGTTCTCGGGCGATAGCGCGCCCAAGATCGACTACAAAGACACGCGCCTGCTGCAACGCTACATTTCCGAGCGTGGCAAAATTGTGCCGTCGCGCATCACCGCCGTTTCGGCCAAGAAGCAGCGTGAACTCGCGCGCGCCATCAAGCGTGCCCGTTTCCTCGCCCTTCTGCCCTATGCCGTGAAATAAGGAGACCTCAGATGCAAGTGATCCTTCTTGAACGCGTTGCCAAGCTTGGCCAGATGGGCGATGTCGTCGACGTCAAGCCCGGCTTTGCCCGCAACTACCTGCTGCCGCAGGGCAAGGCGCTGTCGGCTTCGGAAAAGAACATTTCTGATTTCGCAAACCGCAAGGCGCAACTTGAGGCTCAGAACCTCGAGACCCGCAAAGAAGCCGAGGCGATGGCCGACAAGCTGAACGGTCAGCAGTTCATTGTCATCCGTCAGGCCTCTGACAGCGGCGCACTCTACGGTTCGGTCAGCACCCGCGATGCGGCTGATGCCGCCACCGAGAATGGCTTTACCGTCGAGCGCAAGCAGGTTGCCCTGACCCGCCCGATCAAAGACCTTGGCCTGCATGACGTTCTCGTCACGCTGCACCCCGAGGTGGTTGCCATGATCCAGTTGAACGTTGCGCGTTCGGTCGAAGAAGCAGCCCTGCAAGCCTCTGGCAAGAGCATCCAAGATGCCGCCGCCGAGGCCGATCAGGCCGCAGATTTTGAGATTGCCGAACTGTTTGACGACATCGGTGGTGCCGCCGGCGACGACGACGATTATTCAGATCGTCGCGACAATAACGCCTGAATTCGGCAATTGTTCTGAATAAAGTGCCGCGCAGCCCCCTGCGCGGCACAGCTATGTGACGTGGTAGTCGACAAGATGAGCCATGTAATGCTACGCTTCACGATGAGTTCACTTTTGTTTGATCGTAGTGTTTGGTGTTTTTTTGGTTCTCGCGCTGTAACCCCATCGTCATGGTCTTTGCTGACGAATGTTTCGGGGCCAACCAGTTCCCCTGTCACCACAACTCTTGGGTCCGCCCGACATGGAACATCCACACAGACTGAATAGGGCGGTGCCCCCCCACAGGCAGCACCTGTGTGTTGAAAAAATGTCCCTTGGGAAAAGCCATGAGAGTACTTGCCCCAAGTGTAGAACGGGCATGTTGTTCATCTCCATTCCCCTACCGAACAGTCCGCCCAACCTGACGAAGAGGGCACCGTAAATGATCCAGGTCGACCCCTTCAGGCAGTTTCTTGACGATCTGCGCAACAGGTTCGAGCTTGATCATGTGGCCTATGCCGGAATGAATCCGATCAGCGGGCAATCACATGGGCATATGACCTATGGCGCGGATTGGACCTCTCACTATCTCCAGCACAAGTACTACGAGATTGACCCCACCCTGCTCAAGGCGCGCCACAGTATCGCGCCGGTTGACTGGAACAGGCTGGAACGGGGGGCCGAGTTTCAAACCATTTTTCAGGCGGCTCGTGATTTCGGGATATCGGATAGAGGGCTAACGATTCCCATTCATGGCCCCTATGGTGATGTCGGCGGCCTCAGCATCAATCGCGATTGTTCTGAACGCGAATGGCAACTGTTGATCTCGGGGATCATCGGTAACCTTCAGGCAGCGGCTGTGCATATGCATGACATGGTGATTCAGTCCGATCCCCTAACCCGGATGCTGAACACCCCTTCTCTCTCGACCCGGGAGATTGAAATCCTGCAATGGACAGCAGCCGGCAAATCCCAACAGGACATCGGCGATATCCTGTCGATCTCGCACCGCACAGTCGAAGTGCACCTGCGGTCTGCGCGCCAAAAGCTCAATGCGCTGACAACTCCGCAGGCAATTGGGCGTGCGATCAACCTCGGTTTGATCTATCCGCGTTGAACGCGGTCCCGCCTTTCATCAAAGGCGTAGCATTACCTTCATTTCCAAACATTTTTTCACACTTTGGTGCGTGTTCGTGCGCACCGCTACGGGATTTCCCCAATGGTATACTTCGTGGAATTTACTAACCTCAAGATTGCCGAATACACCACTCACACGGGACACGCCACTTTTGGGGAGACGCAACGATGATTTTGGTAATTGATGCCATCAATAAGGACAGGTTCAGCCATGTGCTGGATGAGATGTTCAAACTGCGCGCACGAGTCTTTGGGGATCGACTCGGTTGGCAGGTTGAAGTGAAGGATGGTCGCGAGCGCGATCTGTTCGATGACCTGAACCCGGCCTACGCCGTGGGTCTCGACGATGAAGGAAATGTCGTATCCTGCGTGCGCGCGCTGCAGACCACTGGTCCGCACATGCTGGCCGATGTCTTTGCCGATATCCTCGATGGCGAGCCGCCATTGCGCAGCGCAACCCTTTGGGAATCCACTCGCTTCTGCGTCGACACACGTCGCCTCGGACGCGGACGTGATCGCAACTCGGTCTCTTACGCGACCTGCGAACTGATGATCGCCTCACTCGAAGCGGCAAAAAGTGCGGGTGTTTCGGACATTGTGACCGTGATTGATCCGGTGATGGATCGGGTCCTGAAACGCTCAGGCAACGCGCCCTATGACTATGTCGGCAAGACTGCCGATATGGGCAAGGTTCCCGCCCTCGCGGCATTGCTGGATTGCACGGACGAGCGAATCGACCGCATCCGCGCCTTTGGCGGAGTTGAGGGAGACGTTTTTATCAGCGATGACGCGGCGCTCGCACTGCCAGCGATTGCAGGCCACGTCACACCGAAAACACCACTCGAGCAATATTGCGATGAGCAAATTGCCTCGGCAACCTCGGAAAAAGAGCGGATTGCCGCTCTGCGGCTCAAGGCCGCTCTTGAGGACAAGATTCGTTCGCGCATGGATCAACGTGCCTGACCCCCAGGGGCGCGCGATCCTGACTGACGACCGGCACTGTCGTCTACGTCACTTGCGCTAGAACGAAGAGGGCCGCCCCACTTCTCCCCGGGGCGGCCCTTCATTTTTTCCAGAACGTGTCTGGCGATTACTCGTCGTTCATCGCTTCGATGGCTTTCTCAAGCTCTTCTTTGGACAGCTCTTTATCCGTCACCTCAGCCAGTTCGACCACATAGTCGATGACCTTGTCTTCGAAGATGGGCGCGCGCAGCTGCTGGCGCATTTGCGGGTTCTTCTGCACGAATTCAAAGAACTCCCGCTCGTGGCCCGGATATTGGCGCGCCTGGTTCATAACCGCTTGCGTCATTTCCGCATCCGACACCTGCACTTCAGCCTTCTGCCCCAACTCTGCGAGCAAGAGACCAAGACGGACACGCCGCTCTGCAAGCTTGATATGCTCTTCGGTCACGTCGATCTCGGGGTGATCATGGCCCTGCACGTCAGGGTTTTCCTCATGCCAAAGCTGATGCGCGATCTGCTTGGCTTCGGCGTCCACCATGCTTGGCGGCAAGTCAAAGCTGACCTTCTCGTCCAATTGATCCAGAACATGACGCTTGAGGATCGCACGTGCCGCCCCAGCATATTCCATCTCAAGACGCTCGGAGATCTGAGTTTTGAGCGCGGCCAAGTCTTCGGCACCGTATTTTTGCGCCAACTCGTCGTTGATCTCAGCGGCGACAGGCTCTTTCACTGCTTTGACAGTGCAATCGAACACGGCCTCTTTACCCGCCAAATGCGCGGCCTGATAGGCCTCGGGGAAGGTCACGGTCACAGCCTTGACCTCTTCAACTTTGACGCCCACCAACTGCTCTTCAAAGCCGGGGATAAAGCTGCCCGAGCCAATGACCAGCGGATAATCTTCGGCGCTGCCGCCGTCAAAAGCTTCGCCATCGACCTTGCCAACAAAGTCGATCACGACCTGATCGCCGTCTTTGGATTTGGAGCCTTTTTTGCGATCCTTGAAATCCTGCGCATTCTCGGCAAGGTTCTTGAGCGCCTCATCAACGGCGGCATCATCGGCTTTGGCGACCAGACGCTCCAGCTTCAGTGACTTGAGGTCGACATCGGGAATCGCGGGCAGAGCCTCGTAGCTCAGGACGATTTCAACATCGTCGCCCTCTTTCCAGTCTTGATTGGCCATTTTGACATCAGGTTCGAACGCCGGGCGCTCGCCCTTGGCTTCGAAATGCGCCTTCATCGCGTCATCGACGCTTTCTTGCATAGCTTCGCCCAGCACGCGCTGGCCAAACTGCTTTTTCAAGAGCGGCAGCGGCACCTTGCCCTTGCGGAACCCCTTGATCTCGATATCCGGCTGGGCCTCCTTGAGCTTGGCGTTTACCTTCTCGTCCAGATCCTTGGCTGACAAGATCATCTTGTAGCCGCGCTTCAGCCCTTCGTTCAGGGTCTCGGTGACCTGCATTTTCGTCCTCTCATATGCATCGGGCCGCGGAGGCGTCCGCGGCGGTCAAAATCACGCGTGTTCTATTGAGGCCCCCGCCAACGTGCAAGGGGAATCCGGCCTGATTTCGCCGGTCTGTTGGTGCGGGTGGAGGGACTTGAACCCCCACGCCTTGCGGCGCCAGAACCTAAATCTGGTGCGTCTACCAATTTCGCCACACCCGCATCCGTCGCGCGCCCTTTCAGGCCGCTGGCGCGGTGTCTAGCAAAGCGTCTCGCTGGATGCGAGAGGAAAATTAAGCTTGGCTTGACAGGATCATGACGAAAAAAAGCAGGACATAAACCCAATCTTGCCATATTCTGGATGTAATCTGAGGCAGAAAACAAGCGAGACACGCCATGAAACCGAAAACGGTCGGGCGGTCAGATGGCGGATTGGCCGTCTTTCCACCTGTGGACACATGCGGCCTGTTGGCCGACAGCATCATTCTCACCCTCGACGGCGAGCGGCGCGTTGCCGATTTGAATGTCGGGGATCGTGTGATCACCCGCGATAGCGGCACGGCGGTCTTGCGTGGCATCGCTCGGCACAGGCTGCGCACGGCGGCGGTGCGGATCATGGCGGGCACGCTCGGGCATACCCGGCCCGAACGGGATGTGACCCTGCCTGCTGGCCAGCTTTTGCTTGTGCGCGACTGGCGCGCCAAGGCGCTTTTTGGCGACACTCAGGCGCTCGTATCCGCGACACGGCTGGTGGATGGCGAGTTTGTGACGCTTGAGGCGGCGCAGGAAATGACGCTCTTCAGCCTCGATTTCGCAGCCCCCCACATCCTTTATGTCGACGGGTTGGAATTGGCCAGCAACGCCGACATGCGGCTTGACGCCCGCGCGGCCTGATCCGGCAACGCGCGCAGCACTTTGGGCAGGACCTCGGGTAGGTCCTCGGCAATCAGGCCGGGGCCAAAGCAGCGCGCACATTCGCCATGTAGCCACGCCGCTGTTTCGGCGGCCTGCATCGGGGGAAACCCACGGGCCAGCAACCCGGCGATAAACCCCGCCAGCACATCGCCCGCGCCGGCCGTGGCCAGCCATGGCGCTGCACGCCCATAGGCCGCCGCATGAATGGCGCAGGCGCCGTCTGGCGCAGCAATCACGGTATCGGCCCCTTTCAAAAGGACGACACAGCCAGCCCGCTTGGCGGCCTCTCGGGTGGCCTCAACCTTGGAATAGGCAGGGCCTTGCGTGGCAGGCGCGGCCAAACGCGCGGCAATATCGGGAAAGAGCCGCGTGAATTCGCCACCATGCGGCGTCAAAACACAGCCCTCGTGCAGCAAGCCAAAGAGAGTCTCAGGGGCATCGGCAAAAGCGGTCAGCGCATCGGCATCAAGAACCACGCGCGGGGCGCTTTCATGGCGCAGCACCACCGGCACCAAGTCGCGCGCCCGCGCTGTGCCCATTCCTGGCCCCGAGCAGAGCGCAGTGATGCGCTTGTCCGTCAGCGCGGCGTGCAAGGTTTGGCCATCTTCAATCCGGCGCAACATCAGCGCGGTGATTTGGGCAGCCACTTCCATCTGTGCCGAGGGCGGCACGCCAAGGGTCACCACCCCTGCCCCAATCCGAAGCGCCGCGCGCGCAGCCAACCGCGCCGCGCCGGTCGTGCCCGCACCACCCGTCAGGATCAGCGCATGACCATGGCCAAATTTATGTGCTGTTTCTGCCTTGTTAAGGCTTTGCGCATCCGGAGGCGCGATCAGCCTGACCGCGCCCTCGGCCTGCGCCGCAAGACCAATGTCTGCCACCATGACCCGACCACAGACCGCAGGCCCATCCGCCAGCACATGTCCCAGCTTGGGCGCGTGAAACGTAACCGTAAGCGCCGCCCGGACCGCGTTTGAAACCATGCCCAACACCCGCCCACTGTCGCTGCACAGCCCAGAGGGCAGATCCACGGCCACAACACGTGCCGCCAGTTGGTTCAAGCCTTGCTGCGCCACGCCCTCTAGCGGTCGTCGCAGACCGGTTCCGAACAGCGCATCGACCATCAACGCGACCTTGAGTCCCTCGACAGAGGCCTGCGCAAGATCATGCACAGATCCCATGGCGCACCACCGATCATGGTTGATCCGCGCATCCGGTGGCAGCCGCTCCGGATCACCATAAAGGTAGACACCCACCTCCCAGCCCCACGCCTTCAAAAGCCGCGCGATGACAAAACCGTCGCCGCCATTGTTACCCGGTCCGCACAGAACCGCCGCAGTTTGTGGCGTTTGCGCAAGTTCCGGCCATTCAGCGAACACCGCCTCGACCACGGCACGTCCCGCGCGCTCCATTAGATCAAGCCCAGTTACTCCGCCCGACTCGATGGCCACCTGTTCCCGTGCGCGCATTTCAGTGGCTGTCAGAATTTCTAGCATACCGGGTCCCTCTGCGTTTTATTTTCGATGCTTTTTTCGGCATTTTGCCTAAAAGTTAGGCAATTACTTCTTTGAACCCGTCCGGGGCGCTGCAAAATCCAGCTTAACCGATTGAGCCTCCTGCTGAGAAGTGGTCTGCACGTTCCAAACGTAACCGCGAGAGGCCGAGCCGATGAAAAAGATCGAAGCGATTATCAAACCCTTCAAACTCGACGAGGTGAAAGAGGCGCTTCAGGAAGCTGGCATTCAGGGCCTCTCGGTGATCGAGGTCAAGGGCTTTGGTCGTCAAAAGGGCCATACCGAGCTGTATCGTGGTGCCGAATACGTAGTCGATTTTCTTCCCAAGGTGAAAATCGACGTCGTGCTCGATGACGATCAGGTGGACGCGGCCATTGCAGCGATCATCGACGCGGCCAAAACCGACAAGATTGGCGACGGCAAAATTTTCGTCAGCCCCGTCGAGCAAGCCATTCGCATCCGCACCGGTGAGTCCGGTTCGGACGCGCTCTGAAATCTACCCTAACAAGAAAAGGACAAGAGAATGAGCAAAGACGCAGTTCTCAAGCTGATCAAGGATGAGGATGTTGACTACGTCGATATCCGGTTCACCGACGTGCGCGGTAAACTTCAGCATGTGACCGTGGTCGCGGACCTGGTCGATGAGGATTTCCTCGAAGAAGGCTTTATGTTCGACGGATCGTCGATCTCTGGCTGGAAGTCGATCGAGGCTTCCGACATGAAGCTGATGCCCGACACCGAGAGTGCATATGTCGATCCGTTCTACGCGGAAAAGACACTTTGCATCCATTGCTCGGTTGTTGAACCCGACACCGGCGAATCCTACGATCGCGATCCGCGCGGCACGGCAGAAAAAGCCGAGGCATATCTCAAGTCGTCCGGTATCGGCGATGTGGCCTATTTTGGCCCCGAAGCTGAATTCTTCATCTTTGACGACGTGCGCTTCTCGAACACCATCAACAAAGTCTCGTATCAGGTAGACGCTGTTGACGCGTCTTGGAACAGTGACACCGAATACGAGATGGGCAACACCGGCCATCGTCCGGGCCTCAAGGGCGGGTATTTCCCGGTAAACCCGATCGACGACGCCCAAGACCTGCGCGCCGAAATGCTCTCGACCATGAAGCGGATCGGCATGAAGGTGGATAAACACCACCATGAAGTCGCAAGCTGCCAGCACGAACTGGGTCTGATTTTCGGCACGCTGACCAAGCAGGCCGACGAGATTCAGAAATACAAATACATCATTCACAACGTGGCGCATGCCTATGGCAAATCCGCCACCTTCATGCCCAAGCCGATCTATGGCGACAACGGGTCGGGCATGCATGTGAACATGTCGATCTGGAAAGACGGCAAGCCGCTTTTTGCCGGTGACAAATATGCCGACCTCAGCCAAGAGGCGCTGTATTTCATCGGTGGCATTCTCAAGCATGCCAAGACGCTGAACGCCTTCACCAACCCCGGCACCAACAGCTACAAGCGGTTGATCCCCGGTTTCGAGGCCCCCGTTCTGCGCGCCTATTCGGCCCGCAACCGTTCGGGTTGCGTCCGTATTCCGTGGACCGAAAGCCCCAAGGCCAAGCGCGTAGAGGCCCGTTTCCCGGATCCGAGCGCAAACCCCTATCTGGCGTTTTCCGCTCTGCTCATGGCTGGCCTCGACGGTATCAAATCCAAGATTGATCCCGGCGAAGCCATGGACAAGAACCTTTATGACCTGCCCGCCGAAGAGCTGAAAGACATCCCGACCGTCTGTGGCTCTCTGCGCGAAGCATTGGATTGTCTGGCCGCTGATCACGATTTCCTGCTGGCAGGCGACGTGTTCACCAAAGACCAGATCGAGGCCTACATCGCGCTCAAGATGGACGAAGTCCACAAATACGAGCACACACCGCACCCTGTCGAATTCGGCATGTATTACAGCTGCTGATTGCACAGCTTGTGATTGTAAATTCTGGGCATCCCATTCGGGGTGCCCTTTTTTTATGCCCTTCACCGTTGCGTGTTTGGCATCAATCTCAGCATTTTTGACGAATTGCCCAAATTAATCCTCATTTGAAACAAATCGGCTCCACCTTCGGTTGTCATAGATAGATCACTCACAACGCAGATAATGGAACCTCCCATGGCCAATTCCACTCAAAGGGTAACGGCAGGGCTAGTATTTCTCGGTACGAGAAACTTCGACATCGTCAGGATCGGCAACCGGATCAGCATGGTCCTTGACTGGCTAGATGAGCAGACAACAGGCTTGCGTATTCTTTCTGATTGCGAGGCAAACCTGAATTCTGATCATTTTGTTCTGCGGATTGAAATCCAGCAGGACCACAAGCTTAGCGCTTTGTCTCAGCCCGCTGAGCACTTTCTCGCGCTGAGCCTCTTGCAAACCGATCCAGAGGCACCGCCCCAAACCCAATTGGCGCTGTCGGTCATGGCACATGTTCTGCGGGCGCTGCACAGCACGCTCGCCCCGGACTTTGTGCAATGGATTCACCCGCTGGCCCTGCTCAGTCATGCCGAGTTTCTCGAGGCTGTCACCTTTCAGGACGAGTATGAGCCAGCCGCACCACAAGCTGAAATCGTGCCGCACCCCAATGCCGCCGCAGCGCGTTGTCGCTTGCCAGACATCGAACTTACCCATCAAGCGCTGCATGCACGCTATGTCTCAGAGAGCGACGCCGCTCCGGAGGATCATGTAGCTGGCGCGTTGCGTGCGGTTTTTCGCGATAGTCTTGAAACAACGCCCGCCGCCACAATACAAACTGACAGCATCCGCGAGAGCACAGCCCCCCTACGCCTGAGCGTCTGGATATTGACGATCACGCTGGGGCTCTTTGCTCTTCCGGTTGCTGCCGCGCTCGCCATTGTCAACCTCATGCGCGGCGAGAACTTGCGTCTCGCCTCTCAGACGGCGGCGATGACCGGCTTGTTCCTCACCCTGCAGGTCAATGGCGCGACAGCCCAAGCTCTGCAGGCCATGCAGGACCTATTGGGATGACCTCGACCGGAAAATTCCCCGCAGAGGCGCACTTGTGGCGCGCGCGTGGCGCGTTACACTCCAATCGAAAGCTATTTCACGGGAGATTGTAATGTTCACGACCATGATGCGCCCCCTTCAGCCACTCACCATGGCTCTTGGTTTCAGCCTGCTGGCCACGAGCGCCCTCGCCGCGCCCTGTGGCAACAGTGCGGACGGCTTCTCAAATTGGAAGGCCGCCTTTGCCAAGGAGGCTGCCGCCGAGGGCGTTGGCCCAAGAGGGCTCGAGGCCTTGGCCGGGGCGCAATATGCCAGCAGCACCATTGCGGCGGACCGCAACCAAAAAAGCTTCAAGTACAGTCTTGAGAAATTCATGCAGGTTCGCGGGGCTCCCACCATTGTGGCCCAAGGTCGCAAGCGGCGCGCACAGGATGCCGCGTTTTACGACGCGTTAGAGCGTCAATATGGCGTCCCAGCCGGGGTGCTCCTTGCTATTCACGGCATGGAAACCGGCTTTGGTGGGTTCATGGGGGATAGTGCCGTTGTTTCGGCCATCGTCACACTGACCTATGATTGCCGCCGCTCTGATTTCTTTCGGCCCCATGCCGTTGGCGCGCTGAAGTTGGTGGATCGTGGCGCAATCACCGCCCAGACCAAGGGGGCAAAACACGGCGAGTTGGGGCATACCCAGTTCTTGCCGGGCAATGCCCTAAACTACGGGGTTGATGCCAATGGCGACGGGCGGGTGGATTTCTACAATCTCACCGACGCGCTTGCGTCAACCGCGAACTTCCTGCGCCAAAAAGGCTGGCAACCCGGACAGGGCTATCAGGAAGGCCAACCGAATTTCGCCGTGATCCAGCAATGGAACGCCGCCGGGGTCTATCAAAAAGCGATTGCCCTGATGGCCGCGCAAATCGACGGGGGCTAACGCGGAATCGTTCGCCCTCTCCTACAGTAAACGTGCCAAGTATGTCCGGTTTCATCTGAACCCTCTCAAGAACGGGGCATGAAATGAGCAGACAGAATTACGGTCAGATCGCCGCGCTGGAGTTTTTCGATCCTCCAGAAATGGACTTCCCCGACATTGTCGAGGAGTTTGACATCGCGTCTCAGCGCCTTGCGCCGCAGTTGCGCCGCCTGACATGGGATGGCGAAGATATCGCGCTGATTGATCGGGACGCAGTGCGCATAGCACTTGGCTGGCTTCCGGCCCAAGGCTTCGACCAGCCCAGTTATCTGGTGCTGGCCGTGGGGCCGCGCAACGCCAAGCGCAACATCACGCTTGATCCAGAAGCCTATGAGATGCTCACCCGGCGTCTCGTCGAACGGGTGCGCGGCTATCTGCCGTTTGACGCGGTCCTGCACGGTGCCGCGAACCGCCCCATCAGCAGCGCGCTGCTCGACATGACATTCGAGCTGCTGTCCGGTTGCGCCAATGAGGCCACGCAGCATCGCCGCCCAACCCCGGCCCCGCGGCAATCCAGACCCCGCCGTCAAGAGCATAGAGGCCAGAGCAGCGCGCGGCCCAAACATCCCATCCCCGAGGATGCGGTGGACGCACGATTGGCGGTGCCAGAGGCCTCTTTGCCAATGCGGCTGACGATTGTTACCTTTGGCCTTACGCTCTTTTTGCATGTGCCGCCGCTTGGTGCAGCACTTTTGGCCTATACCACCCTACGGGAGGCACAGCCGCTCTTGAGCTGATCTGGGATCCCAAAGACCGGCTCAGCAGACGTCCTTGCGCGCCAAAACGTAGGTATGGATCGAAAACACGCAGGCCCGCGTTTGCGGCAGGCGCAAGACGCATTGGCGTTCGCTGCGCAAATAAGGATACGCAGCCTCTGCGCTCGGTTGCACCCTTGATCGGGGCTGATGCAACGTTGGATCAGCATAGCGCAAGGCATTGAACCGCCAAAGCGGCCGCCCCTCCTGCACCCCATCAAAGAGCCGCTGCACCCGGCGCGCAAGAGCCTCATCATAGGTCTTGACCGGCACGTGAATGGTCGTCAGGGGCCGACCAATCTTGTCCGCAAGGTGCCAGCTTGCCGGAAAGCACAGAACTGCGGCGGTCAAAACATGCTCGTCGCCCCGCCGTTCCATGAGGCAAAGATCCTCTTGCACCAGATGCCCCAAAGTCCCCATGGGATCAGTGCGATCAATCGGCACAATGACACCATCGGGGCGCTGCACTTGCTTTGCGGAAACACCATAACCTTGGCCGTATTCCTGCAACCAATCCAGCACAAATTGCAAAAGCTCGTCCGCCGCAGGACCCGCCCCGTCTGTGACCGCCAGAACCTTGGCGCGCTGTTCGGACAAAAGACGGGCACGCTCGGCCATCTGACCGGCAAAGGCCTCATCGACCTGCAACCAGTCGGCCATCAAGAGCGGGGAAATACCCGGCAAGGCATGCGCGGCCTCGGGATCATAGGGCAATCGGGTCTGAAGAATCTCTGTCATACCGCAAACTTAGCCAAGCGCCTGCGCCGCCGCATCCGCAAAATCGTCTGAACGATGATAGCGCGTCTCCATCCGGTAATCCTTGCGCGGGCCGCGCACATGCCACGTGACCGTAAAGGCGGGCCAATCCGCAAAATCGTAATGCCCGTCATACTGATCCGGATCACACCAATGCGCGGTCAGCCCGCCCTGAGCCGGCACTGTGTGAAAAAACCGCCCATCCTCGAACCAGACGGACAGATCCACGGACCACAGATAGCGCCGCTCAGCCAGAAACCGTGCGCCTGTCTCCAGCACCATCTCGCCGGTCTCATGATAGGCCAAACCTTTGGGGTGCGGTTTCCAGACGGCGCGCCCGCTGAACCGAGCCGAAGCGCCATCCTCATGTTGAATGACCCGCTCAAGCGTCCAGACGCCTGTAAAATCATCAAGGGTGACGGTGTGTGTCATGGTCTATCCCCTGCGGCAGTCCGCGGCGATTCGCAAGCCGACTGGCCAAGGGGCCGCTCACGACAATGGACGCCACCATTCGAGCGGCATAAGATCGCGAAGCATCTGCAGGAGAGGCCATGAACACGACGCGGCATACCGACCCCAACCCGCAGGCAACACCGGGCGAGCAAATCCTGTTGGCACAGTTGCATCAGGTGCAACGCGCGCTGGAGCATGCCTATGCCGAACGGCAACGGCAAGAGGCAGAAACCGCCGCCTGTGCGCAGAGGGTCCAAACACTTGAGGCCGAATTGAACCAAGCGCAGGCGCATCTAAACGCTGTTCTGGCCTCGCGCAGTTGGCGCATTACAGCCCCTTTACGGCGCCTGTTTACGCGCGGAAAATGATGCCGGATCAGATCAGCGCAGCAAGGTTGCGCGTCAACGCCTGCGCCAAGCGCTCGTATTCCGCACAAAGTAGGGATGGCGTGTTGAACAGCGCCGCCATCCGCGCCTGCGCCTCGCAATAGGCGGACAAGGTCTGTGGATCGGCGGCAAACCCGGCTATCCGCTCTGCCGCCGCCTCTGGCGTCAGACCGTTGAGGTTGACAAATGCCCCCTGCGGCAGCAGGTCATGAACCCGGTGATCCGCCCCCGCGACATAGAGCGGCACAGCGCCAATCGCGAGGCTGTCGAACAGCTTTTCCGTGATATAGGACCGGTGATAGGTGTTCTCGACCGCCGAAAGCACAGCGCAGCGACCGCGCAGATCAAGGTATTTCTCAAGATGCCAATCCGGCAGGATCTGCCTGCGCGGCAGCACATTCCACCCGGCCCCCATCCGCAACAGCCGCTCGCCGGTGCAGGCCAATGCCAGCCGTGTCCGCCAACGCCCCAGGCCGTAAAACCCGGCCTCAGGAAAGGCCGCATCAAAGCGCGGCTCGTCCCGGTATTCGGCGACAAAGGCCATATCCCATTTTGCCTCAGCGAACCGAGCCGTCCAATCCTCTTGTGACAGACGCGCGTTTTGCGCGAACCAACACCCATAGCGCGTGGGATAGGCGTAATCCGTCAAAAGGAAGTAGGGAATCCGCTCAAACTCATAGATGTCGGATGTCACATGGTTGAGGAAAACATAGGGCAAAGGCCCCGCTTCAGTCTCAACGACCTGCGCAGGGGTGAGCGGATCTTTGGCCCAGACACAATCCCAAAGTGGTTCTTCTGACAAGAGCACAAGGCGCTGATGCGCCGCCAGTCGTGGCGCTAACGCCTCGGCATGGCGATCGAGGTCCTTGGTATGGGCAAGCAGAATGATATCCGCCGCATCAAACGTATCCGTGACCGTAATCGCGGGCGCGCAGGCCCGGCGAATGGGATCATAGGCCAAGGGCTGACGGTGCGCATAATCGCCAAAGGGATGCACCTTGATTGTCAATACCCGCCCTTTGGTTCCGGTAAACTGGCACCTAAGATACCCATCGAACCACAAAGGCGCAACGCCGATCCGGGCCTGTGCTGCATGTCAGGATCTGTGCGATCAACAAGCCCGAAACAAGGCTTGACCATCTGACCAACAGACCCTGACAGCCCGCAACAGCCGCCTCAGCGGATCATTTCGATGCGTGCGCCCGGAAATTGCGCCACGACCGCAAGGGTCTCTTCGCGCGGGATGAGCGCAAGCGCGGTCGACAGGCCATCCGCAACAGCAGCTCTGGGTGCTGAGACTGTGACGATGGAGTGAAAAGGCGTATGCCCGTCGGGGCAGACAACGTGATCCCCCCCACCGGGGCGAAGCCCGCCAAACGGTCGCGTTGTAGACACAGCCCGGTTGCGCAGAACGATGTGATCCTCATAGGCCCCGTCCGTGGCAAAGATCCGCGCCTGCCACGGCCTGTGCAAGGGACACTGGCCAATACCCTGCAATTCCCCAATATCAAGCATCACATCCGTCAAGCCACGGGCACGCATGAGGTCGGCGATCTTGTCGTTGATATAGCCCTGAGCGATACCATTCAGCGTCAGCGCCATGCCTGTCTTGGCAAAACAGATTTCGCGCGGGTCAATGTAAACCTTGTTCCAGCCAATCAACCCAAAAACCTTGGCGCGCGCGTGTCCAAATGTGCCGACCTCAAGCAGAGGCAGAACCGTCGGATCAAACACACCGCCCGATGCGTGGTGCAGTCGGTCCGCCAATAGCAGCACGTCGAGCAATTCGGGCGGGGGCGCGACCAAACGACCAGAGCGGTTGAGCCAGCTCAAGGAACTGTCGGGGCGAAAGAGGCTGAATATCTGTTCAAGACGCTCCAACTCGGCCTCAATGGCCGCAAAGACTGGGCGCGCCGCGTCAGGGGAAAGACCCGCAATGGCAAGGCGAGCCGGTGCGCCCATGGCGCGACCCTGCCAATGCGCAGTTTGCGCAGCCATGGCGGCAGAGGGGGCCGCAAGAGCGGCAGCAGTAATACTGAGGAAACGGCGGCGGGTCGTGATCATGGCGTTCTCTTTATAAAAATCATTTTCAGGGCAAGACCCTCGTTCGCGATACCCACACCCGAACCACTCATGACACTTGCAAAACGAACACCACACATTGGGCCTTTGTCGACCCTAGGCGGCTTCCAAATGGTGAAACTTGATCGAGGTCAACTTTTGCAGAGCGCAGGAAAAAAAGATGACTTAAAAGGGTTCTTTTTGCACGTACTGCAAGAGTACTACTGCCGAAAGGCGGGTAAACGTCGACGCAGTATAAGCGCCAAGGCGATTCCCATCGCGGCCCCCAGCCCGTCCGCCACAAAATCCGCCCATTCCGCTCCGCGTCCGAAATGCGGCTGAACAATCTCGATCAGGCCGCCATAAGACAAAGCCACAAGCCAAATCAGCGCCCAACTCCGCGGGTGCGCCAGCGTCATCGGAATAACCAAAGCGGCAAACGCCACAAGATGCGCCAACTTATCCAGCCCAAGAAGCGGTGAGTGCCCCCCAGTGGAGGGCATCAGAGTTGTAACGCCGATTGCAAGCGTCATCAGGGCCGTCAGGATTTTTACCATTCTTGCGCATAGCCCCAACATCTTGGCGCTTCAAGGGCGCGCGTCAGAAGTCGAAGAGATCCTCAAGAAAGCCGCCACGCTTTTTGCGGGGGCGTTGTCCGCGATCGTCTTGGTCGCGCGACTCGTACGCTGGTGCCGCAGTCGCAGGCGCCGAGGCGGAGCGATCAATGATCTTGTCCAACTCGCCCCGGTCCAACCAGACACCCCGGCACTGTGGACAATAGTCGATCTCGACCCCGGCGCGTTCCGCCAGAACCAGTTGCGTGCCGTCGATTGGACATTGCATGGGCGCTCTCCTTTTGTTGCCTTGTGTGGCATGTGGGGTCGCACCGCTGACGGTGCAACCCAGAGCGCAAACATCCCGCCACTCAGCGGATTACATGCACCGCACAGGCCGCATGGCGCACCACCTTGGCGGCAGTAGAACCCAGCAAAAGATCCTGCATACCGGGCCGATGGCTGGCAATCACGATACAGTCGGGAGTGTGGGCCTCGGCCCAGTCGAGGATAGTGCGCCCCGAATGCCCCTCTACCACATGGGCAGAGGCATTCGGCAAAGAGGCGGCGATTTCGGCCAGTTCAACCTCGATTGCCTTGCGCGCCTCGTTCACATAGCCTTGGGGCAGATAAGAAATTGCATAGCCCGGTACCTGCTCGATCACATGCAAGAGGCTGATGCGGCCCGTCTCTCCCGCCAAAAGCCGCGCGGCACGTAGCGCTGCATTCGAATCGCGGTCCTGATCAAAGGATATGGGAACCAGAATATGTGCATACATGGGCTGTCCTTTTCTATTGGATAGGCCCATCATCCCCTAGGGGACAGCGCTCTGCCATGATCCAGATCAGGCCCGGTTCAGTTCTGCATGTCGCGCACCTGCGCCGCAATTTGTGCCGCCCAATCGCCAATGATCGGCAAAAACTCGATCTGGCTGAGGGCCCAGATCATCACCGACAAAAGCACCGTTGCCCCCAGCACCGTGCCAAGCCCGGCGGCAAGCCCCCGCACCAAGCTGAAGGCCAACATGCGCGGCACGGAATTGTGGACACGGATAAAGCGATGCGCATTCAGCGTCTGCAATTCGCGGCGCAAGGCTGCCACCTCGCGTGTCAACTCGTCGGTCGGCCTGTTGTCTTGCGTCATCCGAAGGTTGCCACCACGTCATACATGACCGGCTCGAACCCTTTGCAGAGTGCACTGATTTCGCGATTGCGGGCGCGCATCTCATCACTGCGTAGCATCGCCTGAAAATCAGAGCGCGCGCGCCATTGCGAGTAATTGGCGATACGGGTTTGGGCATCGTTGACATGCAGACCCGCAGCAATGAACCCCGGTTGTTGCGAGATAAAGTCGCGATAGGCGGCGGTCAGCAAATCCATCAGATCCTGGCAGGTGCCCGGCGTCACCTCAAAGGTGGTGAGCACGGTCTGATGGTCGGTGTCGGTGGTGATATGGGGCATGGGAAACCTCCTTTTGGGAGCAAGCCTAGCACGCGCCCCCTGCCCGGTAAATTCCCGGCCCATCTTAACCTGCGCTTTACCCTTTTTAATGAAGGTTAATGCAGAGGTGACGATGCAATTACGCCCGCTCTTTGCAGTGCTGATACTGCCATGGCTCGTTGGCATGGCAGAGGCGGGCGCGTGGCCGCGCGCCAAAGGGCAAATCTTTATCGCGGCAACGGGACAGCTCGATGCGCCCGACGAAACCGGCCTCGCACGTCAGAGCTTTACACTCTATGCCGAATATGGCGCAACAGAGCGGTTGACGCTGGGCGTTGATCTGGGCGGCGACGCGCTGCAAATGACCAAGACCATCGTCTTTGCCCGGTGGCCCGTTGGACGCCCGGCGCGAAAGGTCAAGATCGCGGTCGAATTGGGCTTGGGCGAAGTAGCTGAGCAACGCGCACTGCGTCCCGGAGTGTCGCTTGGGCGGGGGCTGACACTCTGGGGGCGGCACGGTTGGGCGGCGTTTGACGGGCGGGCCGTGATGTTTAGCGGGGGGCAGATGACGCTCGAAAGCGATATCACCCTTGGTCTTGATATCACTGCGCGCGGCAAGGTGATCGCGCAGATCCAAACCGGACAGCCCGCGAAGGGCCAGACCTATGTGCGTTTCGCACCCTCCTATGTGCATGCGACCAAGCCCGGCGCGCACCTGGAATTCGGGCTAATCCTGCCCTTGACAGATGGTGGCGAACGGGGGGTCAAGCTGGGCCTCTGGCGGTCATTCTAACAGCCCATTAGAGGCCCAAAGAACCTGTCAGAGCGGATCGTCGATCCGGATACGCAGCACCACCGATCCCGAAACCGGGCTGGGCCAACGCAGGTTGATCCGATCCCGGTTCGGCCCTTGCTGCGCCTCGAAATAGGGGGCCGCGTACACCACCGCATTCGCTGCATTACGCAGAGGACCGGCAGGAATGACCGCCTCAACCGTCTGCGCCCAAGCACCGAACGGCAAGCGTGGCGCAGGCTCGACCTCCCACGTGGCAGTAGCACTTTCCTCGGTGTGCTGCATCACCAGCGGACTGGCGACCGGGATATTGATGTTGTGAAAGCTGTTGTTGGCAAAGGTGACATTGCGCACCCGATCATAGTTGAGATCGGCAAAACTCGTGTCTACCATCTCGACCCGGGTAATGGTGCCAATAGTGCGGAACGTGTTGCCAGTGACGGTCACCCCGTCAAGAAAATGCCCCGCGCCGTGCGGCTTGACCACGATATAGGTGAACCAAGGGGCCATGTTGCCGGCCAGAAAAACATTGTCGGTGATGCTAAGCGCGCTGAACGAAAACTCGCTTGCGAATTCGGGCTCGGCATCATGCTCGTTCACCCATTCGATAAAGCAGTTGTCGATGTAATTGCCGCTGACACTGCCGCGATTGTTGATCCGCGTCAGCACAAAACCCGCGACGCGCGCGCCGCCTTGCGAAGTATCCCCCTGAAACACGTGATTGCCGGAGATCAGGGAACTGCTACCCGCAAGCACGGCGAAATGGCGAAACAGAACGCTGCGATTATCGCGGATCTTGAGGTCATTGGCATTGGCATTGAACGCGATGCTGCGCCGCTCGGTCGACAACAGAGGCCCTTCGTCCGAAATGAACTGACAGCGGTCGATCATCATCCCTTGATCGCCCTCGCCGTGGCTGGTTATGCCTCGATCCTTGGGGCGGGTAAAGAAACAGTCGCGGAAATGATTGGCAGAGCCCTGCGGCGGCAAGAGCACGCCACTGCAATCCCCCGTGCACTGGAAATCCACTTCTGAGAACACCATGCGCGAGACATCGTCAAAACCGCTGAAATCCAGCAGGTATTTGAACCGCCGGAAGGTGAAAACCTGCGTGCCCGCCGCGTCAAAAAGCGGCTGACTGATGTCGAGCCGCTGTGCCGCCACGTTCTTGGCGCTGACGTAAACCTCGCGGCCCACACCATTGCCCTCAATCAGCGCGCCCACGGGGATATTGGCCACGTCAATCACATTGGTCAGGCGGAGGGGGTTCGCGATGTCATAGCTGGCCTGCGAGGTCACGACATCGGTCGCCCAAGCCGGGCCGCCCCGGATCGTGAACTGGCCATTCTGGATGACGTGGCGCTGGTTATAGGTAGAGCGGTTGTTCACCGCCGCAGCCATATCAACCGGCCCGCGCAGAGCCACCTTGCGCCCAGCCAGATCAAGCGTGACGTGATCGGGATTGTTCAAAAGCGCCTGATAGGCCTTTTTGAAGGCCAGTTCGCTATCGCCAAACGCATCAATATAAGCGGGCAGATCGTAGTTCTTGGTCAATGCGAGAATGGCCGCATCCGGCATCACGAGCGTGCCCTCGAACCGGATGCGGTTCTGGATCGTGGTGCTTTGCCCAAGGAAATATTGGCCTGCGGGCACGATGATCTCGCGGCCCTGCGCCGCAGTGTCAGCGGCCTCGAAAGCGGCATGATCATCCGTCACCCCATCGCCAATCGCGCCGTAATCACGCACATCGACCGTGCTGAGGATATCGCGCAGGAAAAAGCGGCTGACATCCTCGATGATGATGTCGTCAATGCGTACCACGCCACCGCTTGGCCCGCTCAGATCAAGACCGAAATGGCCGAAAATAGCAGCGCGCCCCCAAGGCATATCCACGCCGGTGCGCGTGCCCGTGCCTACAATGGCCGTCACCTCGACCACCGCGCCATAGGTGGTCAACGCGACCTGCGGCCCGGTCACCGTCACCCCGGGCAGGGCGGCACCCCCTGCCCCACCGGCAAAGGCCGCGATGCGCACACTCGGCAGATTGCCGGCAATCGCCTTGATCCGCGCTCGGATTTGCAGGTAGCAGCCGGGTAAGATCGGCGTTTCGCCCATCGAGCGCAAACGCTGCACAGCCTCGGTCTTTTGCAATTCCAGCGCCCCACCAAAATCCTGATCGGCGGGGACAAAGGCTGCGTCGACGGCGTTTGCATAGGTGTCAGACCCCGGTCGCCCATCCCCGCGCGACCACTGGTCCAGACCGTTTGCAAAGGGGGGCGGCATGAAAACGATGCCGTCGGTGATTGCCTTGTTCATGGATATCCCTTTCCTGTTGCGCGCCGCATGCGGATGCTCGTGGCCAAAGCGATGGGCCAAAGCGGTCGGAAGGGGATGTATCAACGACGTGTTAATCAGGTCTCATGGCACCGTCACGGTGCCTGTAAAACACCAGATTGCGCGTCAGGCACACGCAATTGTGATATGCTTCGCCTGAAACGCAAAAAGCCCTGCCGGATGGCAGGGCTTTCGCCTGTCGCGCGGGGGCGATATCAGGACGCTTCGGTGATGAACTTGACCGCGTCGCCAAAGGTCTGGATTGTATCCGCCGCATCGTCGGGGATCTCAATGCCAAATTCTTCTTCGAATGCCATGACCAGTTCGACGGTGTCGAGACTGTCCGCGCCGAGATCGTCGATGAAAGAGGCTTTGTCGACGACCTTGTCCTCTTCGACACCCAGGTGTTCCACAACGATCTTCTTAACGCGGTCTGCGATATCGCTCATGTCTTGTTCCTCGTTTTGTCTTGGGCTGGTTTGCCCGTTGTCTGCCCCCGCCCAGCCCGGGAAGTGGCGATGATTTTGCCCCAGTGGGCGGTTCTCGACTGCCTTAATACCAAGGCCACCGGGAGAATCCGCATATCCCTCCGGCTAATCTCGGTGGCCTATAGCATATGCGCGGGCAATGGCAAATGCTTTCACTCAGCCCAAAACCGCCACAGCGATCAAGCCGCGGCTCAGTACATCGACATGCCCCCATTCACATGCAATGTAGCCCCCGTGACATAGCCGGCCTCGGGGCTGGCAAGATAGAGAACGGCGGCGGCGATTTCCTCGGCTGTGCCCATGCGGGCCATCGGGATTTGGGCGTTTAGCCCCGCCTTCTGATCGTCGCTCAGCTTATCTGTCATCGGCGTGGCGATAAATCCAGGGGCCACGACATTTGCGGTAATACCCCGGCTGGCCACCTCTGCGGCGATGGATTTGGTCATCCCCACAAGCCCCGCTTTGGCGGCGGAATAATTGGCCTGACCGAGGTTCCCGCTCGCCCCTACGATCGAGCCGATGTTGATGATCCGGCCCCAACGCGCCTTCATCATTGGCCGCACAGCCCCCCGGCAGAGGCGCATCGCAGACGTCAGATTTACATCCAGCACATCGTGCCAGTCCTTGTCAGACATCCGCATGAAGAGTTGATCACGGGTGATGCCAGCATTGTTCACAAGAATGTCGAGCCCGCCCAATGCACCAACGGCCTCTTTTGCAAGCGCCTCAACTGCCTCTGCATCCCCAAGGTTGCAAGGGAGGACATGCGCGCGGCTGCCCAGTTCCGCAGCCAGAGCCTCCAGCGGTTCTACCCGCGTGCCACTCAGCCCGACGGTCGCGCCCGCGCCATGCAGAGCACGGGCAATCGCCGCGCCAATGCCACCTGAAGCGCCCGTGACAAGCGCAGATTTCCCTGTCAGATCAAACATGTTCTGTCCTTCCTTGGTAAACGATACGCGGCTCACTTCTCGGTCAGGCTGGCCGCTGCCGCTGTGACTTCATCCGGCGTTCCGATGGTGCGGCAGCTGAGGTCACGCGCGATGCGGCGCACCATACCCGAGAGCGCTTTGCCCGCGCCGATTTCCCAAATTTCGGTGACGCCCTGCGCCTCCATGTATTGCACTGACTCGCGCCAACGGACAGAGCCCGTAACTTGCTCGACCAAGAGCGCGCGGATCTCCGCCGGATCTGTCACCGCTTGCGCGCGCACGTTGGCCACGAGCGGCACAGCCGGCGCATGAATAGCGACCTCAGAAAGGGCCTTTGCCATCACTTCGGCAGCCGGTGCCATCAACGCGCAATGAAAGGGCGCACTTACCGGCAAGAGCATGGCCCGTTTGGCCCCGCGCGCCTTGGCCAGTTCCACCGCACGCTCTACCGCGCTCTTGTGGCCTGAGACCACCACCTGTGCCGGATCGTTGTCATTCGCGGCTTGGCAAACCTCGCCCTGCGCCGCCTCTTGCGCCACGGCGCGGGCAGTTTCAAAGTCAAGCCCCAACAAGGCCGCCATTGCGCCGACGCCAACAGGCACCGCCTGTTGCATCGCCTGCCCTCTGATGCGCAGAAGGCGCGCTGTATCCGCCACGCTGATCGCCCCCGCCGCCGCTAGGGCGGAATATTCCCCCAAAGAATGCCCCGCCACATGGGATGCCGCCTTAGCAAGGTTCACACCTTCTGCCTCAAGCGCCCGCAGCGCGGCAATAGAGGTGGCCATCAGCGCCGGTTGCGCATTTTCGGTCAGGGTCAGCTCGTCTTGCGCGCCCTCCCAGATCAACGCCGAAAGCTTTTGCCCAAGCGCCTCGTCCACCTCATCGAACACCGCGCGCGCCGCCGGATAGCTGGCGGCCAAATCCGCGCCCATGCCGATCACCTGCGCGCCCTGCCCCGGAAATACGAATGCTCGGCTCATGGCCTGCCCCTCCCTTGAAAAGTGCCTCCCGATACATCGGCACGCAGGCCAAGGCAACGTATTTGCCCAATTTCAACTGAGTTTGCTCAGGTTTTAAACGGGGCTAGATAGACACGCAAAGACGCAGAGGCCCTGTGCGTGGGCGGCGATTGCGCCCGTGACATATGCCGCTAGAGTGACGCCACAACCATGAGGACATTCGCGATGCAACGCACCAATTCCGCCACCAGCTACGGCAGTATCGCCAAGGGCTTTCACTGGCTCACGGCGCTCTTGATCCTGTCAAACCTGCCGCTGGGCTGGTATGCGACCAAAGTCGCCGAGGCGGTGGCAGCGTCCCCAACCGAACCGCTGATCGCGCAGGCTACTTTCCTGTTTTCACTTCACAAAACACTCGGGGTCACAATTTTCTTTGTGGCGTTGGCCCGTATTCTTTGGGCCATGTCGCAGCCCAAACCCGGATTGCTCAACGGGGATCGCAGACTCGAGGCCTGGGCGGCCGAAACCGCGCATTGGTTGCTCTATGGCTCGCTGGTGCTGGTGCCGCTTTCAGGCTGGGTGCATCACGCTGCAACCTCAGGTTTTGCGCCGATCTGGTGGCCATTGGGGCAGAACCTGCCATTGGTGCCCAAGTCTGAGGCCCTGTCCGACCTGGCCTCAACCTTGCATTTTGTGTTTGTGCTGGTCTTGTTGGGTACGATTGCGGCGCATGTGGGCGGCGCTCTCAAACATCACCTGCTGGATGGTGATGCGACGCTGCGCCGGATGTTGCCGGGACGTATGGATGCGATTCCCACCGCGCGGCAACCCAACCCTGTGCTGCCCATGGTTGCCGCCGTGGCGGTTTGGCTTGGTACACTTGGGGGCGCGACGGCGCTTGGCTGGTTCGACACAACACAAACCGGCCCGACCACACTTGCGGCGGTCGAGAGTGACTGGCAGGTCGAAAGCGGCCAATTGCAAGTGACAGTGCAACAAATGGGCTCAGCCGTGACCGGCAGCTTTGAGGAATGGACGGCCGAAATCGCCTATTCCGAAACCCCGGACGCAGATGGCAAACACGGCGATGTTACGGTGACTGTCAGCATCGCCTCTCTCTCGCTTGGCTCGGTCACACAACAGGCGATGGGAGCAGATTTCTTCAACACCGCAGAATTCCCAACTGCGATCTTTGCCGCTGATTTGATGTCTGGTGAAACAGGCCCTGTGGCGCGCGGCACGCTGACCATCCGAGACCAATCTGTGCCCGTCGAGATGCCCTTTGACCTGACCATCACCGGCGATAGCGCCATGGCAATGGGTACGCTTGCCCTCGATCGCCGAAATTTCAACATCGGCAACGGGGTGACGGACGAAAAGTCCTTGGGTTTTGGGGTCGATATACGCTTTGAGTTGACCGCCACGCGGGGAAATTAATCCAGCCTGCGTGCCTCGTCGATCAGCATAACCGGAATGCCGTTGCGGATCGGAAAGGCAAGACTGGCACGGCGGCTGATCAATTCCTGCGCTGCCGCGTCATACTCCAGCGTAACATGGGTCTGTGGGCAGATCAGCGCCTCAAGCATGCGCCGGTCAAAGGCCGGGGGGGGCGGTGTGTCTTCGGTCACTGCATGATGTCCTCGTTATCGCCGCCGCGCAGCACATATTCGATAAGCGTGATCAGCGTCTCGCGCCGCGTGCTCAGCGATGGCGCCTCAAGCAAGGCTTGCTTGTCCTCCGGCTCAAAGCCCAACAGCATCGAGAGTGAATTGACCAACAACTCATCCTCGGCCTCTTTCAGCGAATCCCAGTCTGTTTGAAGCTCGCGGGCCTCGAAATACCGCGCCAAAAGCCTAAGGAATGCGCGGCGGTCAAAGTCGGGATCACTGTCGACCGGCCCCAAATCACGCTCAAAGCCAGTCCACGACACGCGCGCCCGACGATAGGGTGTAAAGCCCTCTACCTCTTCGAGGACGCGAAACCGCGACAGGCCCGTCAGAGTGATCATATAGCGCCCATCCTCGGTTTCCGAGAATTGCGTCACACGTCCAACGCAGCCGATTGCATGCAGACCGGTGCCGCCCGCGCGACCCGGGACCCGGTTCGGCTGGATCATTCCGATCAGCCGACCCGGAGTTTTCAACGCATCCTCAAGCATCGCCAGATAGCGAGGCTCGAATAGATGCAACGGTAGACGCGAGCGCGGCAGCAAGAGTGCACCGGGCAGCGGAAAGACGGGGATGATCTCTGGAAGATCGAGCTTGTGTGTCATGCCGCTAACCTAGCCCGTGCATAGGTTCAGGCAAATATCATCGAACTCAATTTCCGCCGCCCACTCAGCAAGACCGGATCATTCGGTTTGAGCGCCTCGAAGATGGTGAAAAGCTGGGTCTTGGCCGCGCCATCATTCCACTCACGATCCCGCCGAAATAGATCAAGCAATTCATCCACCGCCTCTTGCGCCTGCCCGTTGGCATAAAGCGCCTGCGCGAGATCAAATCGTGCCTGAAGGTTCGCGGGGTCTGCCTCAACGGCGGCGCGCAGTTCGTTGACAGGTCCGGCATCTTGCGCCTGACGTGCCAGTGCCAGTTGCGCATGGGCGGCGTCAATTTCAGGGGCGTGGCTGATTTCTGCCGGGGCACCGTTTAGGATCGCTTCGGCCTGATCCAACTCGCCTAGCGCCATATGGGCACGGGCAAGACCCGCGTAGCCCCGCGCATTCAGCGGGTCCTCTTGCAGAATTGCGGCATAGGTCTGGGCCGCATCGGCCACAGCGCCGGTTTCAAGCATCTCGTCGGCGGCATCAAGCGCCTCGTCCAAACCATCCTCAGGCTCGCCCCCGGCGGCTGCAATAACACGCGCGACGAACGCCTCGATCTCTGACGGAGGCACGGCACCCTGAAAACCGTCGATCGGCTGGCCCTGCCAAAAGGCATAGACGGTTGGGATCGATTGAACCCGCATCTGGCCCGCAATCATCTGGTTCTGATCGACATTGATCTTGGCCATTTTGACCGCACCGTTGGCGCGGGTCACCGCCGCCTCAAGCGCCGGACCAAGCGTTTTGCAGGGACCGCACCACGGGGCCCAGAAATCGACGATCACCGGCACGGTTTGCGATGCGTCCACGACATCCGCCATGAAGCTGGCCTCGGACACATCCTTGATCAGGTCGCCCGTCGCGGGGGCACTTTTGGTTTTACCCAGTTCCAGCATGTTCAGCCTCCTTAAGAGATTTGCCCCCTATATGAGGACGCGGCGGGCGGAGTCAAAGATCAAATGTTGCGAACACCGGCGCGTGATCCGAAGGTTGCTCCCAGCCCCGCGCGCCACGCAGGATGCGGCTGGAATGCGCCGAAGTGGCGATGTCGCCTGTGGCCCAGACATGATCAAGCCGGCGCCCTTTATCCGCAGCGTCCCAATCGGCTGCGCGATAGGACCACCAGCTATAAAGCTGCCCCTCGGGAATGTCGGCGCGCGTAACATCCTGCCAACCGCCCGCCGCCATCACCGCGCTCAGATGATCCACTTCAACAGGGGTGTGGCTCACGATTTTGAGCAGTTGCTTATGATTCCAAACATCATCCTCGCGCGGGGCGATGTTGAGATCCCCCACAAGGATCGCCTTTTCGGGACGGCTGTCATGGAACCAATCGCGCATGCCCGTAAGATAATCGAGCTTCTGGCCGAATTTGTCATTCACCGCCCGGTCAGGCACATCGCCCCCTGCAGGCACGTAGAAATTGTGGATCACAACACCATTTTCCAGTCGGCCCGCAATGTGCCTTGCATGGCCGAGATCCGCAAAGTCCATCGCCCCGACCTCTTCGATGGGCAATTTGGACAGGATCGCCACTCCGTTGTAGCCCTTTTGCCCACGGGCGACGACATGGGCATAGCCAAGGGCGGCAAAGCCCTCGAGCGGCATCTTATCAACCGGGCTTTTGCATTCCTGAAGGCAGAGGATATCAGGCCCCTCTTCCTGCATCAGGCGCGCCACCAGTCCTTCACGCAGACGCACTGAATTGATGTTCCATGTGGCGAGGGTAAAGGACATCTGGCATCTCCCGTGCGGATTCGCCGGGACACTAAAGCGATGCGTCCAAGGATTCCAGCCGCGATTGCCCCAGACAGAGCCGAGCGCCAAAACAAAAAGAAACCCCGGCACAGGGGCCGGGGCAGTCCAACAGGGAGGTTCATGTGTGTAACCGCACACATAACGGATAATAGCAGATTAAAGCTCAACCGCAGATACGACTTTGATCTTGGTCAAAGAACCGTGCCTTTTAGACAACAAGCCGATAGCCGCCCGATTCCGTCACCAAAAGCCGCGCATTTCCGGGATCGGGTTCGATCTTTTGACGCAGCCGGTAGATATGCGTCTCAAGAGTATGGGTCGTAACCCCCGCGTTATAGCCCCAAACCTCGTGCAACAGAATATCGCGCGGAACCACGCCTTCCGTCGCACGATACAGAAACTTAAGGATATTTGTTTCCTTTTCCGTCAACCTTACCTTGCGATCATCTTCGGTGATCAGCATCTTCATCGCCGGTTTGAACGTATAGGGTCCAAGCTGGAACACAGCGTCTTCAGACTGCTCATGCTGACGCAATTGCGCACGGATACGGGCCAGCAGTACCGGGAACTTGAAAGGTTTGGTGATATAGTCATTGGCCCCGGCATCAAGCCCAAGGATCGTGTCCGCGTCACCATCATGCCCGGTGAGCATCAGAATCGGTGCCTTGATTCCCTGCTTGCGCATCAGGCGACACAGTTCGCGCCCATCAGTATCCGGAAGCCCCACATCCAAGATCACAAGGTCATAGATCATGTCCTTGACCTTGCTCAGCGCAGAGGCACCGCTTGACGCCTCGAAGACGTCGAAATCCTCGGTCATGACCAACTGTTCGCCAAGCGCCTCGCGCAGGTCGTCGTCATCATCCACGAGAAGAATTTTTTTGACTTGTCCCATCTCGGTTTCCTCTTGTTTCGTCGAACATGCGGTACAAGCAGCGTCGCGGCAAGATGTGCAACATTCCACTCACGCCCTAGTGTTGCGGCGCGAGCGTTTCTTTCCATTCATTACAAAAGACTATATCACGGTTGGACTGATAAACAGGAGCCCCGCATGAGCCTTGCACCGGATCTCACTGAAATTGCCGCGCGCGCACGCAGCGATCTGCGCATGGGCGTGCCCGTGGTGCTAAGCGGGCGCGGAGGTGCGGCACTCATCATGGCTGCCGAAACGCTTGAGGCGCAGCGGCTTGCGGATCTGCGGGCATTGGGCGGCACTCCGGTTCTGGCGATTACTGCGCGCCGGGCCACCACGCTCAAGGCGCGGGCCTATGATGATGATCTCGCGCGCGTTATTCTTCCGCCCGATGTCTCTCTGGGATGGATCTTGTCGGTTGCGGACCCGGCGGATGATCTCAAAAGCCCGATGAAAGGCCCGCTCACCTCCGAGCGCGGGGGCGCGGTCGATCTACACCGGCTGGCGCTGAGCCTTGTGAAATCGTCGCGGCTTTTGCCCGCCGCCTTGGTGCTGCCACTAACGGAAGGCGTGGAATTCGCGCGCCGTCATGGGCTGACCCTGCTTGATACAGCCGCGGCACCGCAACTCGAACTGACAAGCCCGCTGCATCCGGTGGTCAGCGCGCGCCTGCCGCTTGCTGTGTCAGAGGCGGGGCGTCTGCATATCTTTCGCCCCGAGGATGGTGGCGAGGAACATTACGCCATCGAAATCGGTCAACCTGACCGCGCCGTGCCCGTGCTGGCACGGCTGCATTCCGCCTGTTTCACCGGCGACCTGATGGGAAGCCTGAAATGCGATTGCGGACCTCAGCTGCGCGGCGCTCTGGCGCAGATGGGGGCCGAAGGTGCCGGCGTGCTGCTGTATCTCAACCAAGAGGGGCGCGGCATTGGCCTCGCCAACAAGATGCGTGCCTACAGCTTGCAGGATCAGGGATTCGACACGGTCGAAGCCAATCATCGCCTTGGATTTGAAGATGACGAACGCGATTTCCGCATCGGTGCGCGCATCCTGTCGCTGATGGGCTTTTCCTCGGTGCGGCTTCTTACCAACAATCCCGCCAAGATCGCGATGATGGAGCAGAACGGCATCAAGGTGATCGAGCGTGTGCCGCTGAAACTGGGCGAGAACACGCATAATCATCACTATCTCGCGACCAAGGCCGCAAAATCTGGGCATATGCTCTAGGCCAAGGCGACCTTTAGACCATCATCTCTTTGGTCGCGGTCAGCGTGACATCTGGATAGTCGCGCGCGACCCGATCAATGTCCCACTGCAGGCGCGTAAGATAGACGATGTCGCCATCATTATCATGGGCGATATGCTGTTTGTTGGCGGCAGTGAATTTCTCGACCGCCAGCTTATCGCCAGATACCCAACGGGCCGAGGTGAACTGAGAGCCCTCAAACCGCACCGGGAGCCCATATTCCAGCTCGATCCGGCTGGCCAGCACCTCGAATTGCAGCGCCCCCACCACGCCCACAATAAAGCCAGAGCCAAACGCAGGCTTGAACACCTTGGCGGCACCTTCTTCGGCGAATTGCATCAGCGCCTTTTCCAGATGCTTGGCTTTCATCGGATCACCTGCCCGCGCCTGCTGCAAAAGCTCTGGCGCAAAGGATGGGATGCCGGTCACGCGCAGCGCTTCCCCTTCGGTCAGCGTATCCCCGATACGCAACTGGCCATGGTTGGGGATACCGATGATGTCCCCAGCCCAAGCCTCTTCGGCCAATTCACGGTCCGCTGCCAGAAAGAGCACCGGTGCCGAGACAGTGATAGGTTTCTTCGAGCGCACATGCGTCAGCTTCATGCCGCGTTTGAAATGCCCCGAGGCGAGGCGGACAAAGGCCACACGGTCGCGATGCTTGGGGTCCATATTGGCCTGCACCTTAAAGACGAAGCCGGTCACGGCAGTTTCTTCGGGGGCAATCGCACGCGGAGTGGCCTTTTGCACCTGCGGCTCGGGACCATAGGTGCCAATGCCATCCATCAATTCCTTGACGCCAAACGAGTTGATCGCTGAGCCAAACCAAATGGGCGTCATATGGCCCTCTAACACCGACTGCGGATCGAGCGCGGGCAAAAGTTCGCGCGCCATTTCGATTTCCTCGCGCAGCTTGGCGATAAGGTTTGCGGGCACATGCTGCGCCAGTTTCGGATCATCAAGCCCGTCGATCTTGATCGACTCTGCCACTTTGTTACGGTCGGCGCGGTCCATCAGTTCCAGACGGTTGTTCAGCATGTCATAACAGCCGACAAAATCGCGCCCCATACCGATGGGCCAACTTGCCGGGGTTACGTCAATGGCAAGGTTCTGCTGGATTTCATCAATGATCTCGAACGTATCGCGCGCTTCACGGTCCATCTTGTTACAAAAGGTCAGGATCGGCAAATCGCGCAACCGGCAGACCTCGAACAGCTTCTGCGTTTGACTTTCAACGCCCTTGGCCCCGTCGATCACCATGACGGCCGCATCGACGGCGGTCAGGGTGCGATAGGTATCTTCGGAAAAGTCCGAGTGGCCGGGCGTGTCTACGAGGTTGAACCGGAACCGACCAAAATCAAACGACATGGCCGAGGCCGACACAGAAATGCCCCGGTCCTTCTCCATCTGCATGAAGTCAGAGCGCGTGCGCCGCGCCTCTCCCTTGGCACGCACCTGCCCGGCCATCTGAATGGCGCCCCCGTACAAGAGGAACTTCTCGGTCAGCGTCGTCTTGCCCGCATCTGGATGCGAAATAATCGCAAACGTGCGGCGGCGGGCAATCTCAGCCGGAAGATCGGGGCGGTTTGAAAGAGTATCCAACATGGCGCCGGATATAGAGGCGCGGCGGGGGCGGCGCAATACGGGGTGTTGAGGGTATCGAACGCCAATAATCCCCAGATGATTCTCTGAATGCTGGCGTCGGGCACCAAGCGCGGCGGCAAAAATGTCTCACCCGTGCATCGGGCGGCTCAATCAGCGTTCAATTTGGCACCCAACCGGTCGGCCACATTCATTGACCTGTTTTTGATACATTTTTTAGCGTGACGGCACCCAGCACGCCGTTCGGTCATCCGTGCCGAGGGGCAGGAAAATGCAACATTCGGACCAAGCTCGCAAATATGGTTAACACCCTATCCGGAAGCATCGCCTATCCGGCGGAGTAGTATCATAAATCCCTGTTTTCTTTAGAAATTCCGAGGACTGCGAGAGTTTTCGCCGCCTTGGTACGGACCATCCAAACCGAAGAACGGCACGCTCTGGCGGCAAATATCGATGCCGGGGGTTTGAATGCCATTTACGATTTCAGCGGGTTACTTGTCCGATACGACCTTTACACAGGCGCATTTCGGCGGCAACGCGCTTGCCCTGAGGGACCGCGTTGGGGACGAGGGCACCTATGATGACGTTGCCCGCACACTTGGCGTGGAACATATCCGCTACCCCGGCGGCAGCCTAACCGAGTATTACTTCGACATCCGCAACCCGGATAACGATATCGTGGTCAACTCCGAGACCGGCGAAGCAACATCATTTCTGCCGATCAGTGATGCTCTGGGCTTTGCCGAGGAAGAGGGGATCGCAGTCACGATCGTTCTGCCCACGCGGCACTTTCTCAGCACCGAGGTAGACGCAGAGGGCAATCGCTTGCCCGATATCGACGAACCCGCCCTGCGCAGCTTCCTGCAGGATGTGTTCGACGGACGCTACGGAGCCGCAGATATTCAGGCCATCGAAATTGGCAATGAATATTGGGGCAGCGGTGGCATGAACACCTTTGAATATGGCCGCCTCGCCTCGGAAATGGCCGTCATCGTCAAGGACGAAATCCGCAGCCACCCCGACGCGGAGCATCTCTCGGAAACCGATATTCTGGTCCAGATGGGCACGAATTATGGCCGGTTCGCTCTTTCAAACCTGTTTTCAGGAACGGGAGAAGATCAACTTGCCGAGCTCAATGAAACATATGACCTGAACCTTTCGGAAAACGAATACATCTATTCCTCTGGCGATGTGGCTTGGGCCAAGGTCGCCAATGCCATCATCCTCAACGAGTTCGACACCGTCGCAGAGCAAAGCGCCATCGACGGCGTTGTTGCCCATATCTACTCCAAGGGGGCCGACACCCCCAACAGCCGTTATTTCGAACTGTCGCAGATTGCCGACACCTGGCTTAAGGAAATGCCGGGGCTGGATATCTATGCAACTGAATGGAACCTGAAACGCTCGGTGTCCGAGGACCCACAAGAAGAGTTCGGCCTGAAACAAGCGCATGAGATGCTCAATGTGCTTGAGGCGTTTTCTTGGGGCGGTGTCGATGCGGCACATGTATGGCCCCTGCAAATGAATAGCCGCACAGGTCTGGCTGATGGCGAAGGCGATGCAGATATCCGTGTACCCGGCGAAATGTTCCGCCTGTTGAACGAAACCTTGCCCGGCACCCGCCCTCTCGGCCTTGCAGGAAGCGAAGGACGCGAGACGGAGCTGTCGGGCGAAACAGCGGATGTGCATGCGTTCTATGCCCCGGATCGCCTGGTCACGTTCCTTGCCTCGACCAGCGACCAACCCAGCGAAGAGGTCGTGGACTTCATGAGCATCCTGCGCGATTTGGGCGACGTTACAATCACGCGCCTAGGCGTGGCTGAGGGCGAAAACCCAAGCGAGTCCACTGCCGAACCCGTTGTGACCAACGAGAACCCACAAGACCTGATCGAGGACGGCATCCTGATCGCAGACCTTGCGCCCTACGAGATCCTGATGATCGAGATGCTCAACCCCGTCTTTACCGCCGAACTGGCCCGTATGGTCGCCGACACCCCCGAGGAGACAGACGAAATCGACGTCGAGGAAAGCGACAATCAGGTCGTCGACAATGTCCTCAACTTCGCAGATTTCTTCCAATCCGGCAGCTCAGGGTCCGGCAGCAGCGAGAGCTTGATCCCGACAAGCCCCCCCGCCGAAGAGCCAGAGGATGCCCCAGACTCCGCAGCCGGCGATGCCGATGACAGCGGTGGCGGTGGCGGCGATTTCGGTTTTGGGGCCTTGGCGCTCGCGTTTCTGCCGATCCTGCTGTTGGCGGCCTGATCCAAGGGGCCGCAGCGCGGCTTGCCGCGCCCCCCTCTTGCGACTACAAGCGCGGCAAATCCCCTTAGTCTGCTCAAGGATCGCCGCATGATACCTCGTTATTCCCGTCCCGACATGGTCGCCATCTGGGAACCTGCCACCAAATTCCGCATCTGGTTCGAGATCGAGGCCCATGCCTGTGATGCCATGGCCGATCTGGGCGTCATCCCGCGTGAGAATGCCCAAGCGGTCTGGAAAGCCAAGGACGTGGAGTTCAACGTCGCCCGCATCGACGAGATCGAGGCCGAGACCAAACATGACGTCATCGCCTTTCTTACCCATCTGGCAGAGCATGTAGGCAGCGATGAGGCGCGTTTTGTGCATCAGGGCATGACCTCCTCGGACGTGCTTGATACCTGTTTCAACATCCAGCTGACCCGCGCCGCCGACATCCTGATTGCGGATATGGAGGGGCTTTTGGCCGCCCTCAAGCGTCGCGCATTCGAGCATAAGGATACGCTGCGCATCGGCCGCAGCCATGGGATCCACGCAGAGCCTACCACCATGGGGCTGACCTTTGCCCGTTTCTACGCCGAGATGCAGCGCAACCTGCGCCGCCTACACACCGCCCGCGAAGAGATCGCGACAGGGGCGATTTCCGGTGCCGTCGGCACCTTTGCCAATGTCGATCCGCGCGTCGAAGAGCATGTCTGCGCCCAACTTGGCCTGACGCCAGAGCCAATCAGCACCCAGGTGATCCCGCGCGATCGCCACGCGGCGTTTTTTGCCGCTCTTGGTGTCGTGGCCAGCAGCATCGAAAATGTCGCCATCGAAATCCGCCACATGCAGCGCACCGAAGTTCTGGAAGCAGCCGAGTTTTTCTCGATGGGGCAAAAAGGCTCTTCCGCCATGCCGCACAAGAAGAACCCGGTGCTGACTGAAAACCTCACCGGCCTCGCCCGTCTCGTCCGCATGGCTGTGGTGCCCGCAATGGAAAACGTGGCCCTCTGGCATGAACGCGACATCTCGCACAGCTCGGTCGAGCGCATGATCGGCCCGGATGCCACCATCACCCTCGATTTCGCCCTCGCACGTCTAACCAATGTCATCGACAAGCTCTTGGTCTACCCTGACAACATGATGGCCAATATGAACAAGTTTCCCGGCCTTGTGATGTCGCAGCGGGTTCTATTGGCCCTGACCCAAGCGGGCGTCAGCCGCGAGGATGCCTATCGCCTTGTGCAGCGCAACGCGCTCAAGGTCTGGGAAACCGGCTGTGACTTCAAAACCGAGTTGCTGAATGATGCAGAGGTTACTGCCGCCCTCAGCCCGGCGGAAATTGCTGAAAAATTCGACTTGGGCTATCATACAAAGCATGTGAACACGATTTTCGCGCGGGTTTTCGGGGAATCGTGATAGCCTGAACCCCTGTCCAACAGGGAGACATATGATGAAGTTGAAATTCGGATTGGCCGCCCTCGCGCTTGTCGTGACACCCAGCCTTGCCTTGGCAACGGGGGGCTGTAACTACAGCAAACAGAAACAGGCGATTTCCTGCGTTACAGGCACCGCATGGGATGCGGCGACCAGTAGCTGCGTGCCACAAACCTCAAGCTGATTTTTACGGGGCGGGATCACTCCCCGCCCCTGCTTTACCGTTCTACAAATACGCAAACACGTCCTGGGCATCTCAGAGATCACGGGTTGCAAATGTACCGGCCCCGAAACTCGCTGAGAGCTGCGCCACTTCGATCCGTTTGCCCGCATCTGCCCCATCGGCCACGCGTGCCGCTTGCTGATAAACCCAATCCGAGCGTTCCAGAGTGACCTCGCGCAAGACCTGCGCCCCTCGCATCACCCGCAAGAGATAGCGCTCGCTCTCCTCGCCAAGCGGCACCTCGGGCGTATCCCAACGATCCCCGCCGATCCGCGTGCGCCTGATCCACGTCACGGTCAAATCTCCTTGCGCCTCCGTGAACCTCAGATGCACCGGCGCATAGGGTCGCAGGCCCACCCCATCAAAGGCCAAAATGGCATGGGCAAAGCTCGGGTCATCCACGGGTCGCCCCCCCGGCCCGATCCGGTAATGCAGCGCTTGCCCGCGCTGTGCCTCGGTCAACTCGATCTGTTGCGGCACGCCATTTAGGCGTACGACAAGCGATCCCGCAGGCCAGACACCACCGCCAGCCCTTTCAGTCCCCAACTGTCCCCGCAGCCGATGGCGCAGAATATACGTGTCCGGTGCCACCAATTCTGCATCGCGGAACTGAAACAGCTCCCACCCCCCCGGGGTGCCATCGCCAATGGCACAAAGATTGCTGCCATTCAAAAGCGCCGTATCTCCCACGCTTTCCAGCGTCCCGAACCGCATCCGCACGAATAGCCCATCCCCGCGGTCGATCCGTCCCATCGGCGCAGGCAAAAGCGGCGTTTGCGTCACCCCTACCGTGCTGCGTGCCGCAATCAGGGTGTTAAGCCGGTAATCGGCATCCTCGGCGGACGAATAAACCGCCGCCGTGCCGGGCCAGGGATTGGCCAGCACCGCGATATGCGGCGCATGCGGCACCTCATCGCCGGTCAAGAGCGGCAGATCAAGAAAGAGCGGCGTCACCGGTCCCGGTGCCACAAAGGGGCGCAGCCGCGCCGGGTTCTCTTCAATAAGGATCGGCCGATAGCTCTCGGGGTCGATCCGCACCGCATCGACACGCTGCGCATTGCCCATCTGCTCGATCCGGTCGATGCGGAACCGCGCGCCATCCCCCCCCTTGGGCAGGGCAATGACATCTCCTGCCCCAACGTCCAGCCGCGACGGCGGCAAGGTCAGGCGCAGCGTATCCACCGACACCCGAGCCTCCGAGAGCCACCGCTCCACCACTTGCCGCCCCTCAGAACGCGTCAACGCAAGTGGCATTTCCGAGGCTGCCACCGCATGGGTCGCCTCGTCGGGCAGAATGGCCTCTTCTGAAATCGCTTCATAGTCAGCATCCGCCTCCAGAAACCGCAGCCGCACCCGGCCCGCCAGCTCTAGATCGCTACTGCGCAATTCCTCGATGACGCCGCCCAATTCCGGATCGCGCACCACCAGATCAAGATCAACCACATGATCCGCCCGGCCATCGCGTGCCCGAAATTGCAGCACACCGTGCCGCTCGATCGCATCCAGACCATAGGCCAGCATCAAGGGTTGCAAGGTCGCGCGCGCGGCACCCACCTGATCCACCAGAAACCCGCGCAAAAAACCCTCAGTTCGGCTTGTGTCAAGATCACGCAGACCCGCCCGCGCCGCCACTTCTACCATGACATCCGCAAGCCGCCGCCCGCTGACCCGACCATTGATCCAATGCCCGCGCGCATAGTTCGCACCATCTGACCAAAGCTCGAGATTTCCCGGAAAATAGGGATAGGGCCGCGCATCCCAGGCCCAGACATAGGCGTGATCCATGTCGAGCATTCGCCCCGCGTATTCTTCGGACTGCGGATTGCGCGCCGGATCATTCCAATAGGCGGCCATGGCGCGCAGATATTGCATCTGAATCAGTTCATCCCGCTGCCCTGTTGAATGGCGGGGCAAACTTGATTCAGAAGATTTAGGGTCAAGAAACTTGTTGGGTTCATTGCTGCCCTTGTCCACCGCCGCACAGCCATATTCGGTGAACCGGATCGGTTTCGATTGCGGCACCCAGGCGGTCGGCTCTGACGCGCGCAGACCCCCCACCCGCTCGAAATGCCGGTGTTCCCACCAGTTGCGCAGGTCCTTGAACCGCCAGATCCAAGGTTCACCGAACACCTCATCGGTGATCGGCACCCGGCGTTGCGCCGCGCGCGCCTCTGACGTGGGGTAAAACCAGTCATAGCCCTCGCCGCCCTCGATATTGGCTTGCAGATAGTCCAGATCATAGATCGACGGCCAATCGCGCGCATCAAGGTGCTCATCCCCCTCGCGCCAATCGCTGAGCGGCATGTAATTGTCGATCCCGACAAAATTGATATTGGCATCCGCCCACAGCGGATCGAGGTGAAAGAACCGATCGCCATTCCCCGGCTGATAGCCGAAATATTCAGACCAATCCGCAGCATAGCTGATCTTGACCTCCGGTCCCAGCAGCGCGCGCACCTCAGCCGCCAAGGCAATCAACTGCACCACCGCCGGAAAGCTGTTATTCGCGCCCCGGATCTGCGTCAGGCTCCGCATTTCCGACCCGATACAGAAACTCTCGATCCCGCCCACAGCCGCACAAAGCGCCGCCTGATGCATAATGAAGCGACGATAAGACCATTCATCCGGCCCGTGATAGGCCACCGGGCTGCGCTTGAGCGCGCCACCAAAACTCAGAATGTCCAACGCGCCGGTTCCGGCGCTCTCCTCCACCTGCGCCGCAATCGGTGTCACCGTAAAATCCGCCGCGCGCGCGGTGCCAAAGAACGCCGCCACCTCTGCCTCTGCTGTCGCCGTCTGATCCGGGCTGCCAACCTGCCCCGGCGCCTTGGATGTGGTGATCCGCCCGCGCCATGGCAGAATGGGCTGATCCTCGGCACCGCTCCAGGGATCGGGCAGGCCGTTGCCCGGCATTTGCTCCATCAGGATGAACGGGTAGTAAAGCACGTCCTGCCCCGATTGTTGCAGCGCCAGAATGGCCTCGATCACCGCCTGATCGGTCGGCGTGCCGCCATAAACCTCGCGGCCCTGCGCATCCTTGGGCACCTCACCTGCCCCTGAACGACCTAGGCTAGCGACCTGCCACGGCATGTTCGATGCCTCGAATTTCTTTTGCTCTACTCGTGGCCTGATCTGGCAAACTCCACAGCGCAGATCGTCGCCAAACCAGCTCACGATCAATGAGGTGGCCCGGCAGGCTGGCAATTCCTCAACCAGCGCCTCCAGCGTCGTCGCCATATCCGAGCGCCCTGAGGGGCTGTTGATATTGGCAATTCCGTTTGCGCCCAGACCGAAATTCATTGTGACCGGCGTTGTAGCCAGCGCATATTCGCCCGTGCCCGGCAGCATCGCCACGCCCCGCACCGACCGCACCGGATCAAGCGCGGCACCCGGCGTCTCGGCCTGAGACGGGCGACACACCTCAAAACTGAACTGCGGCACACGATTGCCAAACTGCGAAATATCCAGATCCTCGATCACCACATAGGCCGTGCCACGATAGGCGGGCACATTGCCCGCCCCCTCGACCGCCTCGATCCGGGGATCTGGCAATTGATCGCGCGCGCCCTTGTAGACCTGCATGTTTAGGCTTGTAGGGGCGACCTCTGTTCCATCCGCCCAGATTCGCGCGACGCGGGTAATCTCCCCCTCACAGAGCGCCAGCGCCAAGCTCACCGAATAGCTGATCGCGCGCGTGTCTGGCGTGGCGGGGCGCGGATTGCCCTTGCCGCCCCCCCGGCTGCCCTGTGTTACGGTCACGTTCTCGCGAAACTCGGTGGCCCAGATCACCTGCCCGCCAACGCGCATGCGCCCGTAAACCTGCGGGATGGCATCCCCCTCGCCCGCACCGGTCAGGCGCAGACGGCTCACGCGCCCCGTCTCGACCACCTCCGATCCCTGGCCCAACAGACGTTGGTCAATCGAACGGCCAATGACCGCCCCGGCAAAGCGCCCAATCGCCACGGACGACAGGCCAAGCGCGGTGCCGCCCACCGCCCCGCCAATCGCGGCCCCTGCCGCAGATAACAGAATGGTTGCCATGTCTCAGCCCTCCTCGGGAAATGCAAATCGCGCCACAATGCGCCGCCTCCAAGGCGCGCTCAGCGCGGTCTCAACCACGCCATGCCCCGAATAGGCGTGAATGAAACTTGCGCGCGCGCCCAGTTCCGCGACCACGCCCAGATGTTTGGCAACCGCCCCCTCACGCATGCGAAAGAGGATCACGTCACCTGCCGCCTCTTCGGTCAAATCTTTTGCCAGCAAATGCCGAGCCGCCGCCTGCCACAGCACCTCTTGCCGCGCCGGTTCTGACCAATCCATCGAATAGGCGGGGGGGCGTTCCGGCTCGGCACCGCACATCTCGCGCCACAGGCCTCGCACCAGCCCCAGACAATCGCAGCCCGCCCCGCGACAGGCCGCCTGATGCCGATACGGCGTGCCGATCCAGCCCCGCGCCGTCGCCACAATCCGCGCCCCCTGCCCGCTCACCTGCGGCTCCCGCCATCCAGACGCGGCGCCTTGCTGGGATCGGTAATCGTCCAGTCATCTCCGGGGATGTCCGGAAACCCTTGAAAGTTCACAAGATTGTCAAACTTGAACTGACAAGTTCCGCGACGCTTGTCGCACCCAGCCTCAATCCGCAGCGCATCACCGGGCATAACCTTAGCCCCTAGAGGATGCCAAAGCTCGATCACCCGCCCCGTGCCCTCGGTCCGGTCTCGCTTGATCAGCCCGATCAAGCCCGCCGCCGCGCCGCTCAAAACCCGGATCACGCCATGGCGAAACCAGTCTTCGGCAAACCCGCCCATCTCGGCAAAGCGAAACACGCGGCTCTCCTCCACCTCCTCGGCGGGACGCTCTGAAACATACCCCGGCGTATCCAGATCAAAGCGACAATCGCGATCCCCCAGAACGGCGCTGCACGCCTTTTGATAGACCCGCCCCAAGGGAACGTTGAGCGCGTCGGTCAGCCCGCGCAGCTCGGCCTCAAACGCCCCGCCCGCACGCCGCAACTCGCCAATGCTGCCGCGAAAGAGCAGGCGCCGCGCCGCCACATCCTGCCAGTTCACAAGCCAAGCGCGCAGTTCCGCACCGTCATAGCGCCCCGCATCGATATCCGCCTCACGGATGGCGGCATCGTTCAGCGCGCCCAAGGCTTCGGTATTGTCCACCGACAACCCCGTCGTCTGCTGCAAGGCCAAGGCGCTCAACCCGGTGTCGGGGCGAAACGCGATTCCCTCAAAGGCCAATAGCCGGTCGTGATCGGTGAACCCCATCACCACCCCATCACGCCGCGTCAGCGCCCAAGCGCGGCAGGTGGTGGTCACACCTGTGCCAAGATGCTCCAACAGATCGGTCATACTCGGATCTCCACCACCGGCACATTGGGCACCTCGCCTGCCTGAAAACTGGCAAGGCTGGTTTGAATGCGGTCCGTATCAAACCGCACAGGCACATCAAATTCATATCCCGCCGTGATCGGCACGCCGCGATTGGGCGGCTCGGAAAAGGTGACAATCCCGGTGGCGGTATCAACTGTGTAATGCACGCCGTCCTGCATCTCGACATTATCAAGACCCAGGCGCACTGTGCCCGTGACTGGCTTCACAATTGGCCGCAGCACGATCTGATCCCCTGACCGATAGGACTTGACCAGTGGAAAGGCGACAGTCGCATCATCGCCAACGCCAATTTCCTGATCCCGGTAATCCGGCGCAGCCTTGGCCCGGCCCGATTTGAAATCAGTCCAATCCTTCCAGCGAAAGCCAAAAAGCTGCCCGCGCCGCGCCTCGAAAAACGCGATCAACGCCTCGATATCGTCCAGAGACCGAAGCGCCACACCCGCATCATAGCGTCTGCGCGCCTGCGCCCAAGGCGTGTTGCGCTCCTCGAACCCGTTGGCGAGCGTGACGATATCCGTCAACCGCTCCGGCCCGCCAAGCGAGCCGAAACTCAGGTTTGCCGGAAATCTGACCTCATGAAATCCCATGTCCCACTCCCTTTCAGCGATTGCGCCCGCCGCGCCCGATCACGCGGCCCAATTGCGCCGCGATCTGCCCTTGCGAGCGGCGAAACCCCTCGGCATCGGGGGTCTGGATATTCATCACCACGCTTACCGCCCCGCCGCCCTGTGCGCGCACGCCCAAACGCCCATCCGGGCCACGACTGAGCGGCATGATCGCCTCTGGTCCAGCCTCGCCCATCAATCCGGTGCCACCCCGCATCGGAAACATGACCGGACCATTCACGACGCCACCATTGGCAAAGGGCTGCACCCGCCCCTGCGAAAAAGACGCCCCCTTGGCAAAGGGGAAAAGCCCCCCCACCAAGCTGCCGATCCCCTGCGAAATCAGGCCACCAATTTGATCCGTCACCGGACGTGCAGCGTCGTTGAATGCGGTATTGACCATGATCGCGGCCAACCGCCGCAAACTGTCCGACAGGCCGTCGCCATCAACCACAGCCCCCCGGATGGCCCCACGCAGGCCCCGGCTCAGCCCCCGCTCCAGCGATTGCACATCCTGTTCGGCGCCGGCAAAGCCGCCCCGCACCCGCGCCAGTTCTGCGCCAAAGGCCGCCGCCATACTGGTCGTCTGCCCCATTGCATCATCAAGGGCGGCAATCTGCGCCTCCAACTCATCCATCGCTCATCTCTCCTTTTCCATCGGGAAAGGCGCGCAAGAGCGCCTCCAATCCAGCGCGCGCCATCGGGGTCACGCCCTGCCGCTCCCCCAGCATCAGGCGCAATTCGACCGGCGTCAGCGCCCAGAACTCGGCTGGTTTAAGGCCCAATCCCTGAAGCCCCGCGCGCATCAACGCAGGCCAGTCAAACCGCCCGCTCATGCGGCCCCCTCTGGCAAGGCAAAGGCCCGCGCCAAAAGCTCTGCCGCTGCCCGCGCCGCCGCCAACGGCCCGCCTTCGATGTCGGCACTCAGCAAATCCGCCGCCGATCCGCGCCAGCCACCGCCACGCAGCCCCGCCACGATCAGTGCAAGCACATCGCGGGTGGAAAACGCGCCCCCTTCGAACCGCGCCACCAGATCGACAAGCGAACCGCTCGCCAACCCCGCCTCCAACTCGGCCAGCGCGCCCAGCGTAAGGCGCATCACCTGCCGCTCTCCGCCGATCACCAACGCCACCTCGCCTGCCCAGGGGTTGGCCATCGGATCACAGCACCGTAAAGGTCAGTTGCCCGGCCGAGGCGAGCGCCAACTCATACGTCGCCTCACCATCATGGGTGCCGCCATATTCGATCGCCGTCACTTGGAAGGGCCCCTCGATGGTGCCAAAATCCGGGATCACCACCTGAAAATCCGGCATTTCCCCATCAAAGAAGATCTGCCGCGCCCGCGCATCGCTTGTCGCATCGCGGAAAATACCCGATCCGCTGATGCTTGCAGATTTAACACCCGCCCCCGCCAGCAATTCGCGCCACCCGCCCGCCGACTCAAGGCTGGTCACATCCACGCTCTCGGCGTTGAAACTCACGCGCGTGGCCCGTAGCCCCGCCACCGTCTGAAAATTGCCGCTGCCATTGAGGTCAATCTTGACCAGCAGATCCTTGCCATTCTGTACAGCCATTGTCGTCACTCCAGAGTTTAAAGGTTAAGCGCCATCATCCACGCGCGCCTGAAAGGTCAGCTCGATCCGCCGCGCCTGCCCAGCCGTTTCGCGCCGGGCGCGGGCACGCAGGAAATTAAGGCCGCTCACCCGCCCGCGGGTCAGCGGTAAGTCAGCATCCAGCAGCGCATCGCTGACAGCACCCGCCACGGCCTTGGCCTCTTGAAACCCGCCACTCTCGCTGACAACGGTGACGGTGAAGCGGTGCCAAGCCCCGCCAGCGCTGCCATCGCCACGTGCGCGAACCTCCTCAGGGCCAAGCATCACATAGAGCGGCGGCACCCGGCCCGACGGCAGCGCATCATGAATCGCACCGCCCACCAGCGCGCTTAATGCCACATCCTGCACCAGCCTGTGATACACCGCCGCCTGTAATCCTGCCGCCATCGCATAGCTCATGGCACCACCTCCTCTTGCGCCCAGAGAGACAGGTATCGCCCGCCCATATCCGCCTCTGTGACCGACAGGATTGCGAATTCGCGCGCACCATCGCGCAATCGGTTTCCGGCCTCTGGTCGCGACGCTGCCCCCTGCGGTGCAGCGCGCACCGTGATCCGATAGGCGGCGCGCGCCACAGCCGCGCCGCCCACCTCCGCCTCTCGGGCCGTGCGCGCGGCAACCTCAGCCCAAAGCGTGCCGCGCACCTCCCAGACTTCCGTGACACCCCCCGCCCCGTCGGACAGACGCACCGCCGCCTCCAGCACGAGGGGCCGGTTCAGCCTCGGGCGCGCCATCACCGGGCACCCCCGCCCAACAGCCGCACCGTGCGATAGCGCTCGATCAGGCTGGCCACACCAAAGGGCATGCACCCGCTGCTCAGGCTCAGGTCATGCCGGTACTCGTAATAATGCGCCGCCAGCATCAACACGGCTTGCGCCAGATCTGCGGGCAAATCCCCCCAACCCACGCCAAAGCCCGCGCGAAACCGAACCTCTGCAACACCTCCGCGCACAATCACGGGCAGGAACGTGCCCACAGGCCGCAGCACAGGCCGATGCACATCCTGCTCCAGCCGGTAATGCGCGGGGTCAATCACCTCGACCTCATCCGCCCGGTTGCGCAACCCAAGGCTCAGCAGCGCCCGCACGGGTGCCACCGGCAAGGCCTGGCCTGTCACATCCCGCCACTGATGCAGCGCCCAAGAAAATTCGCGCTCCAGCAAGACCTTACCGGTGCGCCCCTCAATCGCCGCCAGCGACGCACGCAGAAAACTTTCCAGAACCGGGTCCTGGATATCGTCATCGGCAAAGCCCGTGCCCAACCGCAGATGCGCCTTGAACTCCGCCAGCGGCAGCGCGGCCAGGGGCACCGCAGTTTCTTCGATTAACATCATGGACCTACTCCATTTATCCCGGACCCCTCCGGTGGTTCAGGCGCGCGCCATTCCGCGTTGCACGGACGGAGGGGACAGTTGGACAACGCCTCGCCCGAACGGCACGCGCCCCGGGACGAGGGGATCACCCCCGCCCCGTCGCCGCGTCCTCAGGAAACGGCAAACTTCAAAAGCTTGATCGCCTTGAAATCGGACACATCGCCGCCCACTCGCTTGGTCGCGTAGAACAGGACATGCGGCTTGGCGCTGTAGGGATCACGCAACACCCGCAAATCCGGGCGCTCGGCCACGGTATAGCCCGCGTGAAAATCGCCAAAGGCGATGGCATTGGCCCCGGTCGCGATGTCGGGCATATCCTCGGCGATCAGCACCGGATAGCCCATCAGCCGCGCAGGTTCTCCGGCGGCCAGACCGTCCGACCACAGGAACCGCCCATCGGCATCCTTCATCTTGCGAATGGTGCCTGCGGTTTTGGAATTCATCACGAAGGTGCCGTTCGCCCGGTACTGCGCGCCCAAGGCATAGACCAGATCAACAATCGGATCAGGCCCCGAGATCGCGCCCGCGACGCCCGTGGGCACATAGCCAAGATTGCCCCAGACCCAGACATCATTGTCCACATTCGGATGCGTCAGGAACCCGCGCGGCTTGTCCACCCCATCGCCCGCAACGAACGCCGCCGCCTCGGCGCGCGCGAACTTGTCGGCGATGCGCCCTGCCAGCCAGCCCTCGACGTCAAAGGCACTGTCATCCAGCAACCGCTGGCTGGCCTTGGGCAACGCGCTCAACTCATGTAGCGGGATGCTGATGCGGTCGATCACCGGCGTATCGCTCTCGGATACTGTGCCGCTTTCCGTGGCCCAGCCATGGCCCACATCGGTGTGATCCACCAGCACATCAAAGCTGGTGGCCTCGACCGCCACCACATTGGCAACCGCCCGGATCGACGCGGTGGACCTCAGCACCGAGCGGATCGTCTCGGCGGTTTGCGGATCGACCAGATAGCCGCCCTCCCCCGCGATGGCGGTGTTCAGCGCCTTGCCCTCCAATTCGAGGCCGCGCAGCCCGTCATCGTCGCCACCGCGTAGATAGGCGTCAAACGCCTTGCGATGCGGCGCAGAGCCGTCAGAACTGGCCGCCAGATGCGGACGCGCAAGCGCGATGGATTTGCGTTCAAACATGGTCATTTTCTCTTCTTGCTGTTGCAGTCGGTTGTGAATTTCGGCCCGAAAGCCGCTGAATTCGCTCAGAAACCCCGCCACTGCGGATTTCACCTCGGCCACCGGAGACAGATCTTCCCCGGCCCGAGCCTTTGCTTGGGTCATCATCATTCCATCCTTCAGGTTTGGGTCCTCGCTCGGGCGCTACACCTGCGCCATCTCCCGGCGGGCCGCGTCGAACGCCGCCGCCATCTCGCGCAGGGCTTGGGCCTCGGGGGCATCGCCCTTGGCCGTCACCCGCGCACTGGGCAGCATCGGGAAGGTCACCAGCGACACTTCCCACAGCTCCAGTTCCGTCAAGAGCCGCTGGCCCTTGTCATTCTTCACCGCGCGCAGCGTCCGGTATCCAATGCTGAGGCCATCAATCGCCCCCGCCGCGATCAGCGCTGCCGCCTCACGCGCACGCGCGACACTCTCCAAAAGCCGCCCCTTGACCCACAGACCCCGCGCATCCTCGCGCACCTCATCCCAAATGCCGATCGGTTGCGCCGGATCATGCTGCCACAGCATCTTGACGCGCCGCCCCTCCTTGGCCAGCCGCCCGAGAGAGGCCGCATAGGCCCCCCGCTCGACAATATCGCCCCCTTGGTCGGGCGCGCCAAACAGGCTGGCATAGCCCTCGATCTGCCCCGCCTCGCTCACGCTCAGCACCGCCCCATCCAGACGCGCGAATTTGCGTTCCAGCCCTGTATCCATGTCCATCCGTCTGATCCTTTCGCTCTGCCTCACCCCGGCAACACCGCCAAAAGTGGCTGAAACGCCTGCGCGAGGATCGCTGCCACCACACCGTAAACCGCCAGCCACAATCGCCGCTCCAGCCGCTCCAAGGCCGCCTCGGTGCGCTCCAACCGCTCGGTCATCGCGCGGGTCTGAAACTCTGAAACCCGCTCATGCGCCTCCATTCGCAGCCCCGGCGCACAGTCGAACGCCTCGAACCCATAGCGCGGCGGCGGCACTCCCCGCTCAGCCATTGACCTCCTCCGCCGCCAGTGCAGGCAAGCCCAAAAGGCTGCGCTTTTCTCCATCGCTCAGAAAGTCTGCCCCACTCACCCGTGCCCATTGCGCATCACGTTCCGCTGCCAGCGCCGGCACCTGATCCAGATCGGGGACAAGATCCAACGCCTCACCGCTCATCCGCCCCAGCCAGGCCGATACCGTCGCAGCCACCCGCATGGCCAAAGGCAACACCGTCAGCCGATAAAACGCACGGTTGGCCTCCTGATAATTCGCGAATGTCGCATCGCCAGGAATACCGAGCAGCATCGGCGGCACGCCGAAGGCCAGCGCAATCTCGCGCGCCGCGCTCTCCTTGGTCTTCTGGAATTCCATGTCCGATGGGCTGAACCCCATCGGCTTCCAATCCAGCCCGCCCTCTAACAGCATCGGTCGCCCGGCATTGCGCGCGCCCTGATGATGCGCCTCCATCTCGCTGACCAGCCGGTCATATTGATCGCCAGACATCGCCCCCTGTCCCTCCGGCCCCTTATAGACAATCGCACCCGAGGGGCGCGCCGCATTGTCCAAAAGCGCCTTCGACCAGCGGCTTGCCGAATTATGCACATCCACCGCCTGCGCCGCCGCCTGCAATGGCGACAGCCCATAATGGTCGTCCTGAGGGTGAAAGGTCTTGATATGACAGACGCAAGGAACGCCCTCGCGCACATCGAACCGATGCTTGCGCCCCGCCACGGCATATTCATAGGCCACGGGCCAGCCATCCGCCCCCGGCACCACGCTCATCCGGTCAGAGCGCAGCACATGCAGTTCCAACGGAATGCCCCCCGCGCCCACCGCCTCGATATAGGCATTGCCCGTCAACAAAAGCTGGCCATAAAGCGCCTCAAAAAGCTCCGCCCGCCCCTGCGCCGGATTGGGGCATTTGATCAGGCTCAGCACAGGATGGACGGCAAAGCGCTGCTCAGAATTCTGCAACACCAGCGGCAGCGCCGCCGCCGCCTCAGCAATCATCTTCACACAACGAAACCCCACCGGATTTCCCGAAAACCCGGTGCGCGTCAGGCTGACGGTATCGCGCGGGCTCCAGGCCACACGCCCCGCGCCATGCCACGCCATCACACGGCCAGCCGCGCTTGCCTTTTGTTCGGGTGCCGCGTCGGGGGCACCGCCCCCTTGCCGGAAAAAATCCAGTATCATCGCGTTACTCTCCTTGATCCCGCTGACGCCGGGCCTCTTGCCCGCTTGAGAGGCATCAGACCGTCAAAGGTTTAAGGAAAGTAAACCAGACCGAGCGGGCCAGCGCTCAGACCCCCAAAGCCTCGCGCAACTCCGCCAGACGCGAGCGGCTGACAGGCGTGGTAACGTCTTGCCCGCCAAGGCGAAAATAGCACAGCCCATTGTCCTTACGCCGCTCGAAATGCGAGACATGCGCCGGATTGACCAGATAGCTGCGATGCACCTTAAGGAACGGACCGGGACTCAACCGCCGCTCGGCCTCGGTGATTGACCACGTGCAAAAATGCTTGTTGGCCCCGGTATAGAGCAGCGTGTAATGCCCCTCGGCCCGCAAAAACGCCACATCACGCGCATCGATGAAATGGGTCTGCCCGTGGTGCTCATAGGGAATGCGCTGCAAGACTTGGACGGGTTTGACCTCTGCCTCAACAGGCAAAGCCCCCTCCGCTTTGGCCCCCTGCGCCAGAAACGTGACCCCCGTCAGCAAGAACGCCCCGCACAGAACAAACGAACTGACCAGCACCCCCAGCGCCAAAACCTCATTGCCCATCAAGGGGCCGATCTCCTGCGCCGTTGGCACTGCCACAAACCGTGTGCCGAACACCGCCGCGAAATGCACAAGGAACACGGCAAAGCCAAACGCCAATGTGCCCAGCAGAATATTGCGTGGCCGCCGCTGACCATAGGCCACCCAAATCGCCGCCACGCTCAGCCCACAGGCCGCCAGCACCGCAAACACCACCCCCGGCAGCGTGTAAACCGCCCGGCAAAGCTGTAGCCCAGACATGCCCAGATAATGCATCGCCACAATGCCAAGACCGATGACACAGCCCGCCGCCGTCAGGCTAGCCCGCGTGCGCGGATAGAAATGCAAGAGCAGCAGCGCCGCCCCCACCATCAGGATTGCAATCAGCGCCGATCCCAGCGTGATCATCGCATCGTAATAAATCGGGATCGGCAGTTGCAGCCCCAGCATCGCCACGAAATGCATCGACCAGATGCCACCACCCAGCGCAATCGCCGCCAAGGTCACGGAAAGTTTACGCATCGCTACGGGTTGCGCCGCAATGCCACGGGTCAGCGAAAACCCGGTAAAGGCTGCCACAAGCGACACGCTCAGTGACGCAACGACCAACCAGAGATTATGCGAATACTCCAGAAATTCCATGTCGACCCAACGGCTTGAGCATACCGCAAGAGCACCGGCAACCGCCGCCGCGCTCTTCCTCAATTTTGCTCGGATCGTATGTCGCGGCCGCTCTCCTTACAAGGCTCTTGACCTCACAGGCTAAGCGCCAGTTTGCGCCCATCGTGAAACGCCTGCGCCGCCAGCCGTGGGGCATGGGCATCGCCAATCAGCGCCGCCGAAATGCCCAGATCAGCCAATCCGTGACGCAGGCTCACATCCGCCCGATTGGTCGTCGCCAACACCAGACTATCCGCCGCCACATGAGACCGCGCGCCGGTCAAAAGGTCCACCACCTCGGCCCCGCCGTTCTGCCAGCCAGTGATGGCGCTCTCGGTCCAAAACCGCACGCCCAGCGCCGCCAGACGCCGCCTGAGCGGCACATCGGCGGCAGACCGCTCCAATTCGCGCCCGACAACGGCCTGTGGCGTCACGATCACCACCTGATGCCCCGCCTCGGCCAGATGCCAGGCGGTGCCACCCCCCCGCCAATTGCCGCCCTCATCCAGCACGATCACCCGGGGCCCCAGCCGCGCCGCGCGCCCCATCACATCCTCGACCGGCCAGACATTCCCATCAAGGCCGGGCAATTCCGCGACCTGCGGTATCGCCTTTTGAAACCCGGTGCCCGCAGGCAAAGACCCGGTGGCGAGGATCACCTGATCCACCCCCATCGCAGCAATCTCGCCCGCGTCCAGATAGCTGTTAAAGTGCATCTCGACGCCCAAGCGCTCCAACTGCCGCGCATACCAGCCCAGCAGGTCCAAAATCTGCGCCCGCCTTGGCTGCAACCCCGCCAACCGGAACTGCCCGCCCAACTCCGGCCCGGCCTCATGCAGACACACCCGGTGCCCGCGCTCTGCCGCCACCCGCGCGGCCTCCAGCCCCGCAGGCCCAGCGCCCACAACCAGCACAGTATGGACCTGCTCCGCCGGGCGGAACCGATCACCGCCCCATTGATGCTCCCATCCCACCGACGGGTTGATCAGGCAGGAAATCCAGTAATCCCGGCTGCGCCGCCCCCAGCATTGCTGATTGCACGAAATGCAGCCCCGCACATCTTCGGGGCGCCCCGCCTCGGCCTTGGCCACCAGATGTGGATCGGCGATCTGCCCGCGCACGATCGAGACCATGTCGGCCTCGCCTGCGCCCAGCACCGTATTGGCATTCTCGGGCGTGCGAATATGGCTTTCCGCCGTCACCAAGGCATGTCGCACCACGCCCTTTAGCCGCGCCGCCAGATCAACCCCCAGCTTTTCAGGATATAGAAATGTCGGCATCAAGGGATGATAATCCAGATAGCTGCCTGACCCGCAGGTCACATAATCCATCAACCCTTCGGCATCATGCAACGCCACAACCTCCGCCATGGCCTCATGCCCCAGCGTCGCCTCGACGGTCGAACCATCACTCACCGACAGTCCGACAATAAACCCCGGCCCACAGGCCGCCCGCACCCTGCGCAGGATTTCGCGCGAAAACCGCGTGCGGTTCTCAAGGCTGCCGCCCCACTCATCGTCCCGCGTGTTCGACATCGGCGTCCAGAACTGATCCAGCAGACAATGATAGGCGGCCCAGACCTCGACCCCGTCAAACCCGGCTTTCTGACAGCGCAGCGCCGCCGCTACAAAGCTCTCGATGATCTCCTCGATTTCCGCGCCGCTCATCTCGTGACTGCCGTCACTGTCATGCCAGCTTGGCCCGCCCGAGGGCGACCATGCCGCGTGCCAGCTATTGTCCTGATCGCCATGCGCGCCCACGTGATAAAGCTGCTGCACCACCACTGCGCCATGCCGTTTGACGGCCTGCGTCAGCTTGGCAAAGGCCGGGATCACCTCATCCGAGGAATGCCGGAAATTGCCCCGCGTCAACACGGCGGTGCGATGCACCGGCATCGGCTCAACGACAATCATCGCAGCCCCGCCAATGGCCCGCTCTTCGTAATAGGCAATATGCCGCGCGCCCGGCAGACCGTCCTCGGCCATATTCGTCGTATGCGCCCCAAACACCACCCGATTACGCAGGACATGCCCCGCCAGCACAGCAGGGCGAAACACATGCGAAAACGCACTCATCCCTTGTCCGCCAAACGGTCCAGACCCTCGCTCAACACCGCGCGCATCCCCGCACTCTCCATATGCTGCCTGAGGCGCTGATTATATCCGCCCTTCGTGTTGAGCGCGTCCAGCATTGGCTGACACGCCCCGCTCATCAGGCTGCTTCCCACCAGATGCCGCAAAAACGCCTCGCCCCCGCAAAGCCACTCCGCCGCACCGCTGACCATCTGCACCGCGGGCGACAATACCGCTTGCGCACATAGATACGCCTCCAACTCCGCCCGGTCCCGCAAGCTGTAAACCGTGTTGGCAGGCGCAAAAAGCGCCTCGATCACCGCAACCTTACCCAGCGCCAGAATGGGTGATCCACCCTGCGCAATCCCCGGATAGGGCAGCATCACCGCCTCGGCCCGCGCCGGGGCCACCAACGCCGCCACCTCTTCCAGCGGCATCCCCGCCATAAAGGACACCACCCGCTGATCTGCCCGAAACCGCAGCGTTCCCAAAACCTCTGCCGCAATCTCCGCCATAAGCCCAAGAAACACGACCTCGCTCGCGTCCACTACAGGCTGATTGGACGCGACGGTCACATTGGTAAAATCCCCCGCCAGCCGCGCCGCTCGCCCAGCATTGCGCTCTGATACCGCGATCTCATGCCCCTCAGGGGCCAGCGCCCGCACCACCGCCTCGGAAATGGTGCCGGTGCCCAGAAACCCCAGCCGCACGTCAGATATCCTTCATCAGCCGCAGCGCATCATAAATCGCTGCATGGGTATTGCGCGACGACACCGCATCGCCAATCCGAAACAACTGGAACGCGCCCTCGGGATTGCTGTCAACCGCCTGCGCATCTCCGGCAATCAGCGCATCCTGATCCACCTCACCCAGATTGCGCGACAGGGGCTTCAGTTCGAAGTAAAGATCATCCAGCGGCAGCGTACCATAATTCACCACCACCTGATCATAGGTCTTCTCAGAGGTGAACTTACTATAATCCGTGCCGATCTTTGCCTTCAGCCGGTTGCCGTCCCGCGTCACATCCAAAAGCCGCCGCGTCACGGTAAAGGCTACATCCTTGTCCTGCAGGCTGTGCATGTACGGCACCAGATTCATCGCCATGATATCGGGCGCAAAGACCCGGTCCGGTGTCATCACCTCAACGCTCGCCCCGGCATTGGCCGCAACCTCTGCCGCCATCAACCCCGGATGATCGCCACTCTCGTCATAGATAAGGACAGTCTGCCCCGGCTTCACATCGCCCGAAATCAAATCCCAAGCCGTGACAACCAACTCTTGCTCTTTGCCACTTTCAAAAAGCTCGCGATTGGGCAGGCCCCCTGTCGCCACAATCACCACATCGGGGTTAAGGGCGGTCACATCCTCGGCCTCGGCGACTGTGTTGAAGTGAAAGACCACATCGCGCGCCGCGCATTGCGCCATACGCCAGTCGATGATGCTGATCATCTCGCGCCGACGAGGATTAAGCGCGGTCAGCCGGATTTGCCCCCCCGGATCGGGCTGCGCCTCGAACACGGTCACATCATGGCCGCGCTCTGCAGCCACGCGCGCCGCCTCCAGCCCCGCAGGCCCCGCGCCGACAATCACAACCTTTTTGCGTGTCTCAGCCGGGCTAATCTCATGCGGCATGGTCAATTCACGGCCCGTGGCGGCGTTGTGAATGCACAGCGCCTCACCTGCGGCATAAATCCGGTCCAGACAGAAGGTCGCGCCGACACAGGGCCGAATATCCGCTTCGCGCCCCTCGATGATTTTGCGCACGATATGCGGGTCCGCCATATGCGCCCGCGTCATGCCAACCATATCCAAAAGCCCCGCTTGGATCGCGTGCCGCGCAGTTGCCACATCGGGGATCTTGGCGGCGTGGAACGTGGGCATGCCTGTCGCCGCCCTGACCGCCCCCGCGAAATCCAAATGCGGCGCAGATCGCATCCCCTGCACCGGAATCACATCGGTCATCGCCGGATCGGTATGAATACGCCCCCGGATCACATTAAGGAAATCGACCATGCCAGTCGCCGCCAGCCGCTTGGAAATCTCCAACCCCTCCTCGGGCGTGATCCCCCCCGCCTCGGCCTCATCCGCCGTATAGCGTAGACCTACGATGAACTCAGTGCCCACCCGCTTGCGAATGGCCGCCAGCACATCCAAAAGCAGCTTCATCCGGGTCTCAAGGCTCTGCCCACCATAGGGCCCGTCCAGATCATTGGTCAGCGGCGACCAGAACTGATCAAGAAGATGGCCATACACCTGCAACTCGATCCCATCCATGCCCCCCTCTTTCATCCGCTCCGTGGCATCGACGAAATCCGTAATGATGCGCGCAATATCCCAATCCTCCGCCAGCTTGGGAAAGGCCCGGTGCGCGGGTTCGCGATGCTTGGTCGAGGACACAGACGGCAACCAATCCCCTTTGGACCAGCCCGTGCGCCGCCCCAGATGCGTAAGCTGGATCATGACCGCACAGCCATGCTCGTGACAGGCATCGGTCAACTGCCGGATATAGGGCACCACCTCGTCCTTATAGGCGAGGACATTGTTGAATACCGGCGGGCTGTCCTTGGACACAGCCGCCGACCCTGCGGTCATCGCCAGCGCCACGCCCGCCTTTGCACGCTCGGCGTGATAGGCGGTATAGCGCGCCTTGGGCATGCCCTCTTCGGGATAGGCCGGTTCATGGCTCGTGGTCATGATCCGGTTCTTCAGCGTCAGATGCTTGAGTTGATAGGGTTGCAGCAGCGGGTCACGCGACATGGGCGTTGCCTTTCGTCAATTCGTTTCAATACCAGGCGTCGGCCATCTCGGATTTGCGCTGCGCGATGAAATCGCAGAGCGCCCCATCAATGCCCGCGTCAAGCGGTGGCGCCTCATACGTCGCCAACACCGCTTTCCATGCGCCATTGGCGCGCGTCATCGCATCGACGCCCCCCGCCTCCGACCATGTCTCATAGGTGGTGTTGTCGTCCAGCCCGCTATCCCAATAGGCGGTCTCGTAATGGCGCAGGGTATGGGCACAGCCAAACATGTGCTCTCCCGGCCCCTTCTCGGCCAAGGCCTCGAAGGCCAGCGTATCCTCGTTGACCTCCAACCCCTTAAGCCACGCATGCAGCGCGCCGCACATATCCATATCCAACATCAGCTTTTCATAGGACATCGACAGCAACCCATCGAGGAACCCTGCCGAATGCAGGATGAAATTGGCCCCGCCATTCACTGCCGACATCATCGACATCATGGCCTGCGTCATCGCCTGCCCGTCCGGCAATTTTGAGGTGCTGAAATTGCCCGCACAACGCAACGGCATTTTCAGCCGCCGCGCGATCTGCCCCATCACCAGCGATCCCAACGCAGGCTCGGGCGTGCCGAACGTGGGTGATCCGGTGCGCAGCGACATCGACGACAGGAAACTGCCCAGAATTGCCGGTGCCCCGGGCCGCACCAATTGCGTCAGCGCACATCCCACCATGCTTTCGGCCAGACATTGCGCAATCGCCCCCGGCATGGTCAGCGGCGATACAGCGCCCCCCAACAGAAACGGCAGATGGATGGAGCCCTGACCGGCAGCCGCATAGGCGCGAATACCCCGCGTGCTCACCCCATCCCAGACCAAGGGCGAGGTCGAATTGAAATTGCCCATGATCACGCAATGGCTGTCGACATACTCCGCCCCAAACAGGATGCGGCACATCTCGATACTATCCTCAGCCCGCTCCGGCGCGGTGATCGAGCCCAGAAAGGCCCGGTCCGAATAGCGCATGTGCGCGTAAACCATATCCAGATGCCGCTTGTTCACCGGAATATCCGTCGGCTCACAGATCGTGCCGCCCGAATGATGCAGCCAGGGCGAGGATTGCGCCAGCTTGATCAGGTTCTGGAAATCCTCAATCGTGCCATAGCGCCGCCCCTTGTCCAGATCCATCACGAAGGGCGACCCATAGGCGGGTGCAAACACCATCGACTTGCCGCCGATCCGCACCGATTTGGCCGGATTGCGCGCATGCTGTGTGAATTCCGCCGGAGCAGTGGCCAAAAGACCCCGGATCAACCCCGGCTCAAACGTGACATTCCACGCCTCTGGCCCCACCTCGCGCGCCTTGCCCCCGGCCTGCTGAAACAATCGCACTGTCTCTGGGTCTTCGCGAAATTCGATCCCGATTTCGGCCAGAATTCGATCTGCGGTGGCGATAATCGCCTCTAACGATTCCTCTGACGCGATGTCATGGGTGGGAATACCCCGCGTGATATAGGGAACATGCAGCGGGTTCACCCCGGCCCCCGCCCCGGTGCCCCGGCGCACCTGCATGGCGGCGCGCCCGCCGCGCGCCCGACGCGCAAGTGGAACAGGCGTATCACAGGAAATTTCAGTAGGTATCGCGTGCGGCATGTGCCTGATCCTGGGCTGGCCGGAACTACGCCGGCGGTGGCATCAAAACTTTATCGACACTACTGTCGAGAAAATCAACTAACCTGTCAAGATATTTGCCAGCCCCCGAAAAAGCGTCTAGTCTTGGGCAATGAACCGCACCCAAACCAACCACCGCGCCAAACCCGCCCCCGATCCCGCCACCCGCGGGTCCGAGGATCTGTGGCTGGGTGCCGCCTATGAGGTGCTCGTCACCGCCGGGGTGGATGCGGTCAAGGTGATGCCTCTGGCGCACATGCTTGGCCTGTCACGCACCAGTTTTTATTGGCACTTCAAGGATCGAGAGGCGCTGCTTTCCGCCCTTCTCGACCGCTGGGAGGCGCAGAACACCGGCAATCTTGTCGCCCGCACCGAAGCCTATGCAGACTCGATCAACGAGGCGCTCTACAATCTCTTCGACTGCTGGCTTACCCGCGAGCTGTTTGATTCCCGCCTTGATTTCGCGATCCGCAACTGGGCGCTTGGGGATCCGGTGGTCAAGGCCAAGCTGCAACGCACCGATGAAACCCGCATCACCGCCATCCGTGCCATGTTCGCGCGATTCGGCTACGCCCCCGATCACGCCGACACCCGCGCCCATACCGTCTATTACACCCAGATCGGCTATATTTCGATGATGGTGGCCGAACCCCGCGATATCCGCATCGCCCGCATGCCCGCCTATGTCGAGAATTTCTCGGGCCACGCCCCGGCCCCCGCCGAAACCGCCCGCTTCATGGCCCGCCATACCTCAGCCTGATCCAATCCGCTGCCATCTGGACCTTTTGCCAAAGCTGTGGAAAGGATTAAGCACCGCCTTCTGGGGGACCAAGGGCAATCCGGGACGGACCAAACCGCCCGACATCAGGGAGAGATGACATATGACATTCAAGACACTGGCCATCGCAGGCGCGCTCAGCCTTGCCGCCGCCACCGCGCAGGCTGATATCAAGGTCGGCATGATCACCACGCTATCAGGCGGCGGCGCAGGGCTCGGCATTGACGTGCGCGATGGCTTCATGCTGGCGCTAGAGCAATCGGGACGCAGCGATATCGAGGTGATCATCGAGGACGATCAGCAAAAACCCGACATCGCCGTGCAACTCTCGGACAAGATGATCCAATCCGACAAGGTCGATGTGATGACTGGCATCATCTGGTCCAACCTCGCCATGGCGGTGGTGCCCGGTGCCGTGGCCCAAGGCAAATTCTACCTCTCGCCCAATGCGGGCCCCTCGGCGCTGGCGGGGCAAGGTTGCCTGCCCAACTATTTCAACGTCGCCTGGCAGAACGACAACCTGCACGAGGCCGCGGGGGCCTATGCCAATGACGCAGGCTATAAAAACAGCTTCATCCTCGCGCCCAACTACCCGGCAGGTCAGGACGCGCTGACCGGCTACAAACGGTTCTACAAGGGCGAATTGGCGGGTGAAATCTACACCCAACTCGGCCAGACCGATTACGCCGCCGAAATCGCCCAAATCCGCGCGAGCGGCGCTGACTCTGTGTTCTTCTTCCTGCCCGGCGGCATGGGCATCTCCTTCCTCAAGCAATATGCCGACAGCGGTGTCGGCCTGCCCGTGGTCGGCCCCGCCTTCAGCTTTGACCAAGGCATCCTTCAGGCCGTGGGCGACGCGGCCCTTGGCGTGGTCAACACATCGCAATGGTCCAAGGACATCGACAACGCAACCAACGCCGCTTTTGTCGCCAGCTTTCAGGAAAAATATGGCCGCCTGCCCTCGCTCTACGCAAGCCAAGGCTTTGACACTGCCAATCTCCTGATTTCCGCATTGGACACAGCGCAACCCTCGGATGCTGACGCCTTCCGCGCCGCCCTCAAAGCGGCCGATTTCGCCAGCACGCGCGGCGATTTCGCCTTTGGCAACAACCATCACCCGATCCAGGACATCTATGTTCGCGAGGTGATCAAAGAGGGCGACGTCTACACCAACAAGATCATTGGCGTGGCGCTAGAGGATCACGTCGACGCCTACGCCGCAGAGTGCAAGATGTAACACGCCTTTGGCCGGGCCGCCCATGGCCCGGCCACCCTCTGCATGTCGCTCTGACCCCGGTGCATGGTCGTTTGCCACCTTTCCCCCACATCAAACTCGCGGCATAGAAAGATATGACCGACTCGCACCACCCCACTCTCCCCTCGCTGCCCGGCACCGACTGGCCCCGGATGGAACCCGGCTGGGTTTGGCTCTGTGGCGCGGGCCCCGGCGATCCCGGCCTTCTGACACTGCACGCACTCAATGCCCTGCAACAGGCCGATGTGGTGATCTATGACGCGCTGGTGCAGGACTGCATCCTCGACTGGGCACCGCAGGCCCGCCATATCTATGCGGGCAAACGCGGCGGCAAACCTTCGGCCAAGCAGCGCGATATTTCCCTGCAACTCGTTGATCTCGCCCGCGAAGGCCTGCGCGTGCTGCGCCTCAAGGGGGGCGACCCCTTTGTCTTTGGGCGCGGCGGCGAAGAGGCGCAGACGCTGGTGCAGCACGGCGTGCCCATCCGCATCATTCCGGGCATCAGCGCCGGTATCGGCGGGTTGGCCTATGCGGGCATTCCCGTGACACACCGCGATGTGAACCAATCCGTGACCTTCGTAACAGGCCACGACCAGTCCGGGCACACCCCTTCCTCGCTGAATTGGCAGGCGATTGCGCAGGGCAGTCAGGTCATCGTGATCTACATGGGTATGAAGCACGCAGGCCAGATCAGCGCGGCGCTTCTGGATGCAGGCCGCCCCTTGGATGAGCCCTGCGCCGTCGTCTCCTCCGCCACCACCCCAGATCAGCGCGTGCTGGAAACCACCCTTGGACAGCTTGCCGCCGATATCGAGACAAGCGGGTTCGAGCCGCCTGCGATCCTCTGCATCGGACGCTCCGTGCTCATGCGCCAAGTGCTTGACTGGCAGGGGATGCTGGCCGGTGCCGCCCCGCGTGATCTTGATCCGCTCGGGCGCGGCCTGCCCGCCGAGACCGCATGCGGGGGCTGATCCTCGCTGCACCCTCGTCGGGCGCGGGGAAAACCACGCTCACCCTCGCCCTTCTGCGCTTCTTGTCTCGCGAGGGGCTGCCCGTGCGCGGTGCGAAATCCGGCCCCGATTACATCGACCCCCGCTTTCACGAGGCCGCCTGCGGGGCGCCTTGCCCCAATCTCGACGCTTGGGCCATGACGCCCGACCGCCTGCGCAGCCTCGCGGCGGGCCAAGGTCTGCTGATCATCGAGGGGGCCATGGGCCTCTTCGATGGCGCACCGCCCGATGGGCGCGGCGCTGTGGCCGATCTCGCGCGGCATCTCAGCCTGCCCGTGGTGCTGGTGGTCGATGCAGGCCGCATGGCAGGCTCTATCGCGCCGCTTGTAGCAGGCTTTGCAGGCTTTGACGCCCGCGTGCGCGTGTCAGGCGTGATGCTCAACAATGTTGGCTCTGACCGGCACGAAGCGATGCTGCGCCGCGCCCTCGCCCCCCTTGGCCTGCCCGTATTGGCCGCCCTCCGCCGCAACCCGGCGCTGGCGCAACCCTCGCGCCATCTGGGTCTGGTCCAGGCCAGCGAGCGCCCTGATTTGCACCAGTTCCTCGACACCGCCGCCGACGCGCTCGCCATGACACTCGACCGCGAAACGCTGCTCGCACTCGCCGCCCCTTTGCCCGACGCCCAAGCGGCCCCACGCCTCACCCCTCCGGCTCAGGTGATCGCCGTGGCCCAAGACCCCGCCTTTGGCTTTGCCTATCCGCATATGCTGGCCGATTGGCAGGCAGCAGGTGCCGAAATCCGTCCCTTTTCCCCACTGGCCAACGAACCCGTGCCACAAGCAGAGTTCATCTTTCTTCCCGGCGGCTACCCGGAACTGCACGCAGGTCAGATCGCCGCCAATCAGATTTTCATGCAAAGCCTCAAGAACGCCGCGCAAACCTCAGATATATATGGAGAATGCGGTGGATACATGGTTCTAGGCGACAGCCTGACCGATGCCAGCGGCACCCGGCACACCATGGCTGGCTTGTTGCCGCTAGACACGAGCTTTGCCACCCGCCGTCTCCATCTCGGCTACCGCCATCTTGCGGCGCACACCGGCCCATTTCCAGGCACATGGGCCGCGCATGAATTCCACTATGCCACCACCCTGCGCGCGGATGGCCCAACGCTGTTCACCGCAACAGACGCCGAAGGCACAGAGCTGCCCCCGATGGGCCTCCACTCGGGCCGGGTGAGCGGCTCTTTCGCGCATCTCATCGACCGCGCCTGAATTACGCTTGCAGCCTGCCCGCGACGGGTCTAGCACTTCGGCCATGACCGATATCGCCCTTCATCCCGACGACAGCCGCGCCAAACGCAATGTGGCCGTTCTCGTCGCAGCCCAAGCCATTTTGGGCGCGCAAATGCCGATGATCTTTGTCGTGGGTGGGCTGGCCGGGCAATCGCTCGCCTCCAACATCTGCTTCGCGACCTTGCCGATTTCCTTGATCGTGCTCGGCTCAATGCTCTCGGCCACACCGATTTCGCATCTGATGCAGCGCTATGGCCGCCGCACCGGGTTTTTCATCGGCGCAGGCGCAGGCGCGCTTGGCGGGGCCATCGGCGCCTATGGGCTTTATACCGCCTCCTTCCCGATCTTCCTTTTGGGCAGCCTCATCACCGGCACCTATATGTCAGCCCAAGGCTTTTACCGCTTTGCCGCAGCCGATACCGCCAGCGACGCCTTCCGCGCCAAGGCTATTTCCTACGTCATGGCAGGGGGCCTGCTCAGCGCCGTAATCGGGCCGCAACTGGTCAAGGCCACCTCTCAGGCCATGGTGATTCCGTTTCTCGGCACCTATCTCGCGGTCATCGCTCTCAATATCGCAGGCGCGTTCCTGTTTCTCTTGCTCGATATCCCCAAACCGCCCCAACCCGCTGTCGACGCCCCGCATGGCCGCACGCGGATGGAACTTCTGAAAACGCCGCGCATCGCCGTGGCGGTGATCTGTGCCACCGTATCCTACGCCCTGATGAATCTGGTGATGACCTCAACGCCGCTCGCCGTGGTCGGCTGCGGCTTTGACGCGGGCAATGCGGCGGATGTGGTCACGGCGCATGTGCTGGCGATGTATATCCCCTCGTTCTTCACCGGCCATCTGATCGCCCGCTTTGGTGTGGAAAAAATCGTGGCCATTGGCCTTGTCATCCTTGCAGGCGCAGGCGCGGTGGCCTTGAACGGCGTGCATCTGGAAAACTTCTTCGTCGCCCTCATCCTCTTGGGCATCGGCTGGAATTTCGGCTTTATCGGGGCCACCACCATGCTTGCAGGGGCCCATGAGCCTCAGGAACGTGGCCGCATGCAGGGGCTCAACGATCTTATCGTCTTTGGCGGTGTGACCTTTGCCTCCCTGTCCTCCGGTGGCCTGATGAACTGCTCCGGCGGCACGCCTGAGGCGGGCTGGACTGCGGTCAACCTCGCCATGGCCCCCTTCCTGATGCTGGCAGGCGGTGCGCTCATATGGCTGACCCTGCGCCCAAAAGAGGCCTGAGCAGGGGCGCACATGATAAGGCAAATCTGGCAGAGCTACCGCCGCCTGCCCCTCTGGGTGCAACTCTGGGTCGCGCTCATCCTTGTGCCGGTCAACGCCGCTTCGCTCTTTTTTATCTCGCATCCCGCAGGCGCGTGGCTGGCGACGATGGCGGTCGGCGCGATGCTCTGCAATGGCGTGCTGATGCTGATCGAGCGCGGCTTTTCCAAGGTTATGGCACTGCCGCATATCCTCATCTGGACACCGATGCTGGGCCTGATCCTGTGGCTTTTGACCCAAGACATTACCCCAACCTACCACAACTATCTGGTGATCCTGCTGGCGGTCGATGTCTTTTCGCTGATCCTTGATGTCATCGACAGCCGCAAATGGCTGTCAGGCGACCGCAAAATCGCCTGACACCGCGCTATGTCACCCAAGCTTGCGCAGCCGCGCAAACAGGCTCGACGTATCCCAGCGACCGCCGCCCATCTTCTGCACATCTTTGTAGAACTGATCCACCAGCGCCGTCACCGGCAGGCTGGCGCCGGTCTCATCAGCGGTGCTCAGGCAAATACCCAAATCCTTGCGCATCCAGTCGACGGCAAAGCCGTGGTTCCATTTGTCGTCAATCATGGTCTCATACCGGTTCGACATCTGCCAAGATCCCGCCGCCCCCTGAGAGATGACCTCGACCACCGCGCGCCCATCCAGCCCTGCCTTTTCCGCAAAGTGCAGCGCCTCGGCCAGACCCTGAACCAGACCGGCAATCGCGATCTGATTGCACATCTTGGTCATCTGCCCGGCCCCGCTCTCGCCAATCCGACGGCAAAGCTTGGCATAGACCTGCATCACCGGCTCAGCCGCCGCATAGGCCGCCTCATCGCCGCCACACATGATCGAAAGCTGGCCTTTTTCGGCCCCCGCCTGTCCACCCGACACGGGCGCATCAACGAAATTCAGCCCCGCTGCCTTGGCCTCGGCATAAAGCTCGGCTGTAACCTTGGACGACACCGTGGTGTGATCCACAAAAATCGCGCCTGCCGCCATACCGGCAAAGGCCCCATCGGCCCCAAGACAGACCGACCGCAGATCATCGTCATTGCCCACGCAGGCCATCACGAAATCGGCCCCTTCGGCGGCCTCGCGCGGGGTGGCGGCATGACGCCCACCATGCTCTTTTGCCCAGGCTTCGGCCTTGGCCGCCGTGCGGTTATAGACACAGACCTCGTGCCCGGCTGCTGCCAGATGCCCCGCCATCGGATAGCCCATAACCCCGAGCCCCAGAAACGCCAGTTTTGCCATTGTCCTGTCCTCTCCCATACTGTGTGCCATTGTCTTGCCGGGGTTTTCTGACTATCCCCGGCAGGTGATGCAAGCGGAAAATAGGGCGGTGCCGGGGCATGTCAGGGCTGGTGAAATGGTTATTGCGGCTGGCAGGCGGCGCGATCCTCTTGGCCGTTCTGGCGCTGTTGGGGGCCTATTTCCTGCTGTCGCGCTCTCTGCCCGACTATGACAAGACGCTGAGCGTGCCGGGCATCACCGCCCCGGTCGAAATCGTGCGCGACAATGCGAATGTGCCCCATATTCTGGGCCAGACGGATGCCGACAGCTTCTTTGGATTGGGCTATGCCCATGCACAGGATCGGCTGTGGCAGATGATGACGATGCGCCGCACCGTGCAAGGGCGGCTCTCAGAGGTGTTCGGCACCCGCACCGTCAAGATCGACAGCACCATGCGCCGCTTTGACCTCTACACGCTCGCGCGCCAATCTGTCACCGTGCAGGACGCCGAAACCCTGGCCGCGCTCAAGGCCTATTCCGATGGCGTCAACGCCCGCCTGAACGAAATCAACCGCGAGGCTCTGGGGCGCGGCGCACCCGAACAATTCATCTTCAACGCCCCGATTGCGCCTTGGCAACCGGCTGATTCCATTGCGCTGATCAAGCTGATGGCCGTGCAGCTGTCTTCGCATCTGGAAAACGAAGTGCTCTTTGCCCGAGCGGCGCTTGCGCTGGAAAACCCTAATCGCTTGGCCGATATCATGCCACTGGCACCGGGCAGCGGCATCGCGGCCTTGCCGGAATATGCCGCCCTCTTTCCCGGTGCCAACTGGTCGCGCATCGCGCAAACGAGCCCTGAAAGAGGTGATCCGCTCTCGCCCTTCAAACGCCGCGCCTTTGCCGGGGCCTCGAATGCCTTTGCCGCTGCGCCCTCGCGCTCGGCCTCGGGCGGCACGCTTCTGGCCAATGACCCGCATCTGGGCTTTTCCGCACCGAATATCTGGTATCTCGCCCGCCTGAACCTGACATCCGGTGGCGTGATCGGTGGCACCATTCCCGGCATACCGGCCATCCTGACCGGGCGCAGCGCGCGGTTGGGTTGGGCGGTCACCTCGTCCTATCTCGACGATCAGGACCTTTATATCGAAGAGCTGAACCCCGATGATCCCAATCAATACCGCACGCCCGACGGATGGAAACCGTTTCGCACCACGCGGTCTATCGTCGAGATCAAGGATGCCGATCCCGTCACACTGACCCTGCGCTGGACAGAGAACGGCCCCGTCCTGCCCGGCAGCCATTACAATCTGGCCGAAGTGACACCCGCAGGCCATGTGGCCGCGCTGAATTGGACCGCGCTCAGCCCAGAGGATACAACCATGTCCTCGGCCATCGGCCTGATGCGCGCGCAATCGGTGCAGGACGCGATTGACCTCAGCCGTCTTTATATTGCGCCCTCCCAGAACCTTACCTTGGTGGACCAAAGCACGATCGCCATGCGTACCATCGGGGCAATGCCTCGCCGTGACGCCCGCCATGAGAGCGAGGGGCGGATGCCCGCGCGCGGCTGGCTGCCGGAAAACCGCTGGCAGGGCACGCTGCCCTTTGCCGCCAATCCCGAATTCGTGGCCCCCTCTGGCGGCATCCTTGGCAATACCAACAACAAGGTCGTTGATCGCCCCTTTCCCATGCATGTGAGCCACCTCTGGGGTGATACCCAGCGGGTCCATCGCTGGCGCAGGCTCATGCAGGGGCGAGAGGTGCATACCCGAGAAAGCTTTATCGAGGCACAACTCGACACCGTCAGCTTTACCGCCCGCTCGCTTTTGCCCCTGATTGGTGCCGATCTGTGGTTTACCGGCGAATCCGCCCCCGAAGGCACGCCCGAACGCCTGCGCCAACGCGCGCTCACCATGCTTGCCGACTGGAACGGCGAAATGAACGAACATCTGCCCGAGCCGCTGCTTTACGCCGCGTGGATGCGGGCGCTGATGGACCGGCTCATTCGCGATGACTTGGGCCCCCTCTCGCGAGAGTTTGACCACCCTGATCCGATCTTCATTGAACGGGTATTCCGCAATGTCGATGGCGCCGCCGACTGGTGCGATGTCAAGCAATCAGCGGCGATTGAGACCTGCACGGATACCGCCCGCATGGCGCTCGACGATGCGCTGATCTGGATTTCCGAGCGCTATGGCCAATCCCTCGAAAGCCTGCGCTGGGGCGACGCGCATCAGGCGACCCATGACCATCAAGTGCTGGGAGACGTGCCGCTCCTGCGCCATTTCGTCAACATCCGCCAATCCACCTCGGGCGGCGACAATACGCTCCTGCGCGGGCGCACGCGTGGCGGCAACGGGCCGGACCCGTTCCACAACGTGCATGGGGCAGGGTATCGCGGGGTCTATGACTTTGCCGATCCCGATAGCAGCGTCTTTATCATCGCCACCGGCCAATCAGGGCATTTCCTCAGCCGCTATTACGACAACCTGTCGCAACTCTGGCGGCGCGGCGAGTATATCCCGATGTCGCTCGATCCTGATCTGGCGCGCGCGGCCTCAGTGGGTATCACCACCCTGCTCCCCACAGATCAATAATCGCGACATGAGCACAACTGCGCAGGGCTCGCCGCCTGCGCAGCCTTCACCCAGATATTTTTTCCATCCGTTCGGAACCACAGCACACCTCCTGCGTTGATCTCTCAAGCGCGCATTTGGCGCGTTGATGCAAACCGCAGGATGGACCCTGCAGAAACGGAGGACGATATGATGTTCCGCAAACTGGCTCTCGCAACGGCCCTCACAAGCGTCGCAGCCCTCGCCGCCCATGCCGCAGACGAAGGCGGCACCGAACGGCAGGCCCAAGACAACAGCGGCGTCGACGCCATCTATGAAGAAAGCCAAGGCACGGTAGAAAGCGCAGCATCGGGCAATTGGTCCGCAGCCACTGTCGCCGACAATGGCGAATTGCACGCGCCCACAGACCTTGATCTGGCCGCCAAGGATCAGCGCAAGGCCAGCGACACTCTTGTCGAAAACATTCTGGCCGAGGCCGAAACAGGGGCCACGCTCAGCTCTGTGGATGACAAGGTGATCGGCGAAGTCGTCTCGCACGCAGGCGATGAAAGCGCAGAACACTACATCTACGTCGATGTGCATGCGGATGCCGAAATTCCGGCGGAGCGTATCGGCTTTCAGGCTGGCACACTCAGCGTTGCCGAAAACGGTGGCTTGGAATACGCGATGACCCTCGAGCAGTTGCGCACCGCCGTGGCCGAGAAAGTCGCGACGATGACGCAGTAACCATTTGCCTTTCCACCGCGCGCTCCTCCCTCCCGGCGCGCCTGCGGCCCGGCCCTGTAAAGGCCGGGCCGTTTTGCTGTCCGATACCAAAATCGCCCCCCCAGATCACGCGCCCCTTCCCCCCGCCGCACCTGTGGTTTAAAGACCCGCACATGCATATCCCCGAAGGAGCCCGCCCGATGCAGGAACCGTCCATCACCCCCGATCTCGTCGCGGCCCATGGCCTCAAGCCCGAGGAATACGACCGTATCCTCGAGATCATCGGGCGAGAGCCGACCTTTACCGAATTGGGCATCTTTTCGGCCATGTGGAACGAGCATTGTTCCTACAAATCCTCCAAGAAATGGCTGCGCACCCTGCCCACCACCGGCCCGCAGGTGATCTGTGGCCCGGGTGAGAACGCAGGCGTGGTCGATATCGGCGACGGTCAGGCGGTTGTGTTCAAAATGGAAAGCCACAATCACCCCTCCTATATCGAACCCTATCAGGGTGCGGCGACCGGCGTGGGCGGTATCCTGCGCGATGTCTTCACCATGGGCGCGCGCCCCATCGCTTCGATGAATTCACTCAGCTTTGGCATGCCGTCACACCCCAAGACCCGCCAGCTCGTGCATGGCGTGGTTGCGGGCGTGGGCGGCTATGGCAATTGCTTTGGCGTGCCCTGCGCGGGCGGCGAGGTGCGGTTTGATCCGGCCTATAACGGCAACTGCCTTGTGAATGCCTTTGCCGCAGGTCTGGCGGACGCAGACAAGATTTTCTACTCAGCCGCTTCGGGCGTCGGTATGCCCGTGGTCTATCTCGGGGCCAAGACGGGCCGCGACGGTGTCGGTGGCGCGACGATGGCCTCTGCGGAATTCGACGACAGCATCGAGGAAAAACGCCCCACCGTTCAGGTGGGCGACCCGTTCACCGAAAAACGCCTGATGGAGGCCTGTCTCGAACTGATGGCCACCGGCGCGGTCATCTCGATCCAGGATATGGGCGCCGCGGGCCTCACGTGCTCTGCGGTGGAAATGGGCGACAAGGGCGGGCTTGGCGTCAAACTGCACCTCGACGCCGTACCACAGCGCGAGGCGAACATGACCGCCTATGAGATGATGCTGTCCGAATCTCAGGAACGCATGCTCATGGTCCTGCGCCCCGAGCTTGAGGCCGAGGCCCGCGCCGTGTTCGAGAAATGGGATCTCGACTTTGCTATCGTCGGCGAAACCATCGCCGAAGACCGGTTCCTGATCCTGCACGGCAATGAGATCAAGGCCGACCTGCCATTGGCCACTCTCTCTGGCTCAGCCCCCGAATATGACCGCCCTTGGGTGAAAACAACACCCGCCGCGCCGCTTGACCCCGCGACCGTGCCCGGCGTCGATCCGATTGACGGCCTCAAGGCGCTGATCGGCTCGATCAACTACTGCGCCCGGCAGTGGGTTTACGAGCAATATGACACCATGGTCATGGCCGACACCGCCCGCACCCCCGGTCAGGGCGCAGGTCTCATCCGCGTGCATGGCACCGACAAGCTTTTGGCCTTCACCTCCGACGTAACCCCACGCTACGTCAAGGCCAACCCGGTTGAGGGCGGCAAACAGGCGGTGGCCGAGGCCTATCGCAACCTCTCCGCCTTGGGCGCGGTCCCGCTTGCCACCACCGACAACCTCAATTTCGGCAACCCCGAAAAGCCCGAGATCATGGGCCAATTCGTCGGGGCGATCAAAGGCATCGGCGAGGCGGTGGCCGCCCTCGACATGCCCATCGTGTCGGGCAATGTCTCGCTCTACAACGAAACTGACGGCACCGCGATCCTGCCCACCCCCACCATCGGCGCAGTGGGCATCATCCGCGATCCGGAAACGGCAATCACCGGACAGGTGCGTGACGGGCATGTGGCCCTTCTCTTGGGCGAAACCCACGGGCATCTGGGGCAATCCGCGCTGCTGGCCGAGGTGTTTCACCGGGTCGAAGGCGATGCACCGCCCGTAGACCTTGCCGCCGAAAAGCGGCATGGCGATTTCATCCGCGCCAACCACGCGCTGATCAAGGCCTGCACCGACCTCAGCGATGGCGGTCTGGCCTTGGCCGCCTTCGAATTGGCAGAAGCGGCGGGTGTCGGCGTCCACCTCGACAGCGATGACACAGCCACCCTCTTTGCCGAGGATCAGGCGCGCTATCTCATTGCCTGCAACTTCGATCAGGCCGAGGCGCTGATGATCGCCGCAGGCCGTGCGGGCGTGCCCCTCACCGCCGTGGGCCGCTTTACTGGTGACACCGTGCGCTTGGGCAAATCCGAAGCGGCGCTGAGCGAGCTATCGGATATCTTCCGGGGCACATTCGGGGCGACCTTCGGCTAAGGGGCCAAGGGCGGCGCGATGGCCATGATGGGGCTGATCCCATCATGGCCCAAAACTTTGGTGCGCATTAACTGACGCCCCGCTCAAGAAGGACCACAGATCACGCGCAAGCCGGGCGCAGCGCTGCACCCTCCCTTGCACTCGCCCCGGCGGCGCTCTACATCTTGGGCAAGACCTGACAAGGAGACCCCCGATGGCCATGCTCGCCTCTGATCTAGAAGCCCTGATCCGTCAGGCGCTCCCCAATGCCAAGATCACCGTCGAAGGCGATGACGGCGTGCATTTTGCCGCCGAAGTCATTGACGAGAGCTTTCGCGGCATGAATCGCGTGCAACAACAACGCGCCGTTTACGCCGCCCTTAAGGGCAAAATGGATGGGCCCAACGGTGCCGTGCATGCGCTGGCGCTGACCACCAAGGCCCCTGCCTGACGCAATGGAACCTCGCCTGCTCGTCGCTCTGCTGCTTTTGCCCTTCGCTGGCATCTTTGCCTATACGATGTGGCACGAAATTCTGCGCTATCGTCGCGATGGGCGCGCAGCTTATGGCTTGGGGTATTGCGAAGAAACCGACAGCACCCATGTCACCCTTTTGGGCGACACCGAAACCAGCTATGACCCTGAAGAGACCGACTCCACCGGCCAAGGCCACCTAAGAGACCGATAGGACATATCATGACTGACGCCAAAACCCGCATTGAAGAGACCGTGAAATCCGCCGATGTCGTGCTCTACATGAAGGGCACCAAGGACATGCCGCAATGTGGCTTCTCCTCCCGCGTGGCGGGCGTGCTGAATTACATGGGCGTTGATTTCAAGGATGTGAACGTCCTCGACGATGCGGACATCCGCCAAGGGATCAAGGACTATTCCGACTGGCCCACAATTCCGCAGCTTTACGTCAAAGGCGAATTCGTGGGCGGCTGCGACATCATCACCGAGATGACGCTCTCGGGCGAACTCGACGACCTTTTTGAGAAATCCGGCGTGTCCTATGACAAGGACGCCGCCGAGAAAATCCGCGAAGCCAACGCCTGAGCGACCAAGGCGGCCGGACCGACCGGCCGCCTGTTTCGTCAATCTCGCCGGGTCCAGCCCCAGAGGCACAGCATTTCCATCAACACATGCGCCCCCGCAATCGCGGTGGCCCCCGTTGTGTCATAAGGTGGCGAGACCTCGACCATATCGCCGCCCACCAGATTGATCCCCGCCAGATCGCGCAAAATTATCGCCGCCTGCCCCGAGGTCAGCCCCCCCCAGACCGGCGTGCCGGTGCCGGGTGCATAGGCCGGGTCAAGCGCGTCGATGTCAAAGGTCATATAAACCTGCGCATCGCCCACGATCTCCTTGATCTTGCGCGCGATTTCTACCGGCCCCTCCAGATGCACCTGCCGCGCATCAAGCGTGGTCAAGCCCATTGTGTCGGGATTGGTGGTGCGAATGCCCACCTGCACCGAGCGCGCCACATCCACAAACCCTTGCTTCACCGCCTTGTACATCATCGTGCCATGGTCAATGCGGGTCAGATCGTCATCCGCCCATGTGTCGGAATGGGCATCGAAATGCACCACCGCCAGCGGCCCATATTTTTCCGCATGCGCCTGCAACAGCGGCAGTGTGATATAGTGATCGCCCCCGATGGCAAAACAGGCGGCCCCAGCCTCCAAGATACCCTTGGCATGCTCATGTAATGCCTTAGGAAAGGCCGCTACATGCGCGTAATCAAAGGCTAAATCCCCGTAATCCACAATGCTGAGATGGGACAGCGGATCATAACCATCCCAGCCATAGGGCGGATCATAGACCTGCAATGCGCTCGCCTCACGCACCGCACGCGGCCCCATGCGGGTGCCGGTCCGGTTGGTCACGGATTGATCAAACGGCACCCCGGTGATTGCCACATCTACGCCGCTCAAGTCCTTGCTATAGCGCCTCCGCGCAAAGGACAGCGCCCCACCAAAGGTGTTCTCATAACTTGCCCCCCGCAACTCCGCGCGGGTGAACGCCTGATCCACCTGCTTCTTCGCATCTTCCAGTGCCATGGCTTTCCCTCAGCTCACAGGTTGCGCGCGCTCGACCAGCCGCGCGAAAAACGAGGCCCCAACCGGCGCCACCGCATCATTGAAATTGAACCCCGGATGATGCAAGCCCGGCCCCTCGCCCTGCCCAAGAAACAGATACGACCCGGGGCGCTCTTGCAGCATATAGGAAAAATCCTCGGCCCCCATCTCGCGTGGGCGGTCCGCGATGACAGCATCCGCGCCCACCACCTCGCGCGCCACCTCTGCGGCAAAGGCGGTCTTGTCGGCATCATTATAGGTCGCGGGGTATCCCAGCTCGATCCGCACCTCGGCCCGCACCCCATGCGCCGCCGCCGTCCCCAACGCCACTTCGCGCAGGCGTCGATGCACCATTTCCTGCACCTCGGGCGTGAAGGTTCGGATCGTGGCGTTGATATAGGCGGTCTCGGGGATCACGTTATCAACCGTGCCGGTATGAATCTGCGTCACCGAGATTACCAGATCATCCAGCGGGTTGCGGTTGCGGCTGACAATGGTCTGAATCGCCTGAACGATGGCCACCGCCGCCACCACCGGGTCCAGGCATTCATGCGGCATCGCCCCATGCCCACCCCGACCGATCACGTCGATATGCAGCGTATCCACCGCCGCCATGATCGGCCCCGGCGTGGTCTCGAACGTGCCAGCCGGCGCGCCGGGCAGCGTGTGCAGCGCATAGACCTGCTCCACCCCGTAGCGGCTCAATGCGCCCTCTTCGACCATGATGCGCCCGCCGCCCGGCCCCTCTTCTGCCGGTTGAAACAGCAGCACCACACGCCCTGCAAAATTCCGCGTCTCCGCCAGATATTTGGCGGCCCCCAGCAACATCGTCGTATGCCCGTCATGGCCGCAGGCATGCATTTTGCCGGGGGTCTGGCTGGCATATTCAAGCCCGGTAATCTCGGTCATCGGCAGCGCGTCCATATCAGCCCGCAACCCGATCGTGGGGCCATCACCCCGCCCGTCGATCACCGCGACCACACCACTGGTCGCCACCCCGGTTTCGATCTGGGTTATGCCGAACTCGCGCAACCGCTCGACCACAAAACCCGCTGTTTCATGGCAATCAAAGCCCAACTCGGGATGCGCATGCAAATGCCGCCGCCACGCCGTCATTTCCTCGGAAAACCCGGCAATTCGATTGATCACAGCCATCTCTGGACATCCCTTCTTTCTCGCGTCAGGGTCCACTCAACCCCAAAGACGAGGCCGCCGCAATGCCTGACGATATGCTCATCCACGATCCCGACGGGGGATTGCCCCGCCTCATCGCCATCATGGCGCGGCTGCGCGATCCCGATACCGGCTGTCCTTGGGACATCGAACAGGATTTCGCCAGCATCGCCCCCTACACCATCGAAGAAGCCTATGAGGTGGCCGACGCCATCGAGCAGCAGAACTGGCAAGAGCTGCGCGGCGAATTGGGCGACTTGCTCTTGCAGGTCGTGTTTCATTCCCAGATTGCCCAGGACCAAGGCCTGTTTGATGTGCAGGACGTGGCCAACGCCATCTCTGACAAGATGGTCGCACGTCATCCGCATGTGTTCGGCACCGAAAGCCGCGACAAAACCGCCGAGCAACAGACCCGCGATTGGGAGGTGGTCAAAGCCGCCGAACGCGCCGCCGAGGCCAAGACCGGCACGCTTGACGGTGTGGCCCTTGGCCTGCCTGCGCTCCTGCGCGCGGTCAAACTGCAAAAACGCGCCGCGGGGGTGGGCTTTGATTGGCCCGACTCCTCTCATGTTCTCAACAAGATACGCGAAGAAGTTGAAGAGTTGCACGAAGCCGCAACCGAACTGACCCAAGACGCGGTCGAAGAGGAATTCGGCGATCTTCTGTTTGTCATGGCCAATCTCGCCCGGCACATGAAGGTTTGCCCCGAAACCGCCCTGCGCCGCGCCAATGCCAAATTCACCCGGCGATTCGAGCGGATCGAGGCGCTCTTGGCCGAACGCGGCAAACGCCCGATCGAGTCGGATCTGGCCGAAATGGACACGCTCTGGGATCAGGCCAAGGCCGAAGAACGCCAGTGAACGCACGCTGACAACCGCTTGTAAACACGCGCAAAACCCGCCACTCTCAGACCAACAGCGAAAGGACCAAAGCAATGTCGATCATGGATGAGGCCCGCAATGTTCTGGGCGAGGCGCTGGAACCCTGTTCAACCAAGCCGCTCACCGGCTTTTTCCGGGATGGTCATTGCAACACCTGCGCCGAGGATCACGGCAGCCACACGGTCTGCGCCCAGATGACCGCAGAGTTTCTGGCCTTTTCCAAATATGTCGGCAATGATCTGAGCACGCCACACCCCGAATTTCAGTTTCCCGGCCTGAAACCGGGCGATCACTGGTGTCTCTGCGCCGCGCGCTTTCTTCAGGCCCATGACGAGGGGTGCGCGCCCTTGGTGCGGCTTGATGCAACCCATGTGCGCGCCCTCGAAATCGTTCCGCTCGAGGTTCTGCAACAACATGCCGCCCCCGAGAGGTAAGACATGGCCACAGTGACCCTCATCAGCGATGCCGAAGCCACACCAGAGGTGCGCGCCGTCTTCGACGACATCCGCGCCACGCGCGGCAGCGATTTCATCAACAATTTCTGGCGCGCGCTGGCGCATGACCCGGCGCTCCTCAGCGCCACATGGCAGCGGCTCAAATCCGTGATGGGCCCCGGCACCCTTGATCCCCTGACCAAGGAACTGATCTATATCGCCGTGTCGGTCGCCAATGGCTGCGAATACTGCGCCCATTCCCACACCGCAGCGGCCCGCGCCAAGGGCATGACCCCCGCACAGCACGGCGAGTTGCTCTCCGTCATCGGCATGGCATCGCAAACCAACGCCCTCGCCACCGCTCTTCAGGTGCCGGTGGATGAGGTGTTCAAGGTCTGACGCGCAACGCCTCAGATCTTCATGTCAAATCCCAGATGCTTGGCGACGGTAAAGATATCCTTGTCGCCGCGCCCGCACATATTCATCACCAACAGATGATCCTTGGGCAGGGTCGGCGCGATTTTCATCACATGGGCCAAGGCATGGCTGGGTTCCAGCGCGGGAATAATCCCCTCTTGCGCACAGCAAAGCTGAAACGCCTCCAGCGCCTCGACATCCGTGATCGAGACATATTTGGCGCGTCCCGTTTCATGCAGCCAGCTATGCTCGGGCCCGATCCCCGGATAATCAAGACCGGCCGAGATGGAATGCCCCTCAAGGATCTGCCCATCGGCATCCTGCAAAAGATAGGTGCGGTTGCCATGCAACACGCCGGGCCGCCCGCCCGTCAGCGACGCGCAATGCTCCATCCGGTCATCAACGCCATGGCCCCCGGCCTCGACCCCGATGATATTTACCGTTGGATCGTCAAGGAACGGGTAAAACAGCCCCATCGCATTTGACCCGCCGCCAATCGCCGCCACCAGCGTATCCGGCAGACGCCCTTCGGCGGCCTGCATCTGCTCTTTGGTTTCCTTGCCGATGATCGATTGGAAATCGCGCACCATCGCCGGATAGGGATGCGGCCCAGCCACGGTGCCGATGCAATAGAACGTGTCACGCACATTCGTGACCCAATCGCGCAGCGCGTCGTTCATCGCGTCCTTGAGCGTGCCGCGACCAGACGTGACCGGCACCACCTCCGCGCCAAGCAAACGCATCCGGAACACATTGGGCGCCTGACGCTCGACATCATGCGCGCCCATATAGACCACGCATTGCAGCCCGAACTTGGCGCAGACGGTCGCCGTGGCAACCCCATGCTGACCGGCCCCCGTTTCCGCGATGATCCGCTTTTTGCCCATGCGGCGGGCAAGGATGATCTGCCCCAGCACATTGTTGATCTTATGCGCGCCCGTGTGGTTCAACTCATCCCGCTTGAGATAAATCTTGGCCCCGCCAAAATGCTGCGTCAGACGGTCCGCATAATAGAGCGGCGACGGGCGGCCCACGTAATGCGTCCACAGATCGTGCATCTCGTCCCAGAACGATGGATCGGTCTTGGCGTGCTCATACTGCTCTTCCAGTTCCAGAATGAGCGGCATCAGGGTTTCCGACACAAACCGCCCGCCGAAATCGCCAAACCGGCCCTTTTCGTCGGGACCAGTCATAAAGCTGTTGAAGAGATCGTTCATTGTCTCGGGCCTTTGTCATTCGGGGAAGTCTGGGGTTGAATATGGGACGCGCGGGGGATTTTCCAGCGAAAAGCAGAATTTCAAAGGCGGCGGATCACATAGAGCCGCGACCAAAGGTCCGGCTCGGCCAAAAGAAAGGGCAAGAACGGCTCTGACCGCTGCGCGATATGGATCTGGCCACTGTCCACAAGCGATTCCAGCACCGATTGAAAGCCTTGCGCCTTCCATGTGGCCTCCAGCAGGTTGAACACCCCAATACCGCCGGGGCGCGTCACGCGGGCCAGATGAATAAGGCTCTCCGCCGGGGCATGACCGGGGCCAAACGCCCCGACACAGATAAAGCCTGCAAACCTGTCATCGGCAAAGGGCAGACCACTCCCCATCTCCGCCTCGACCAGATCGGCGTAATGCCCCGTTGCCTGCGCCGCCGCCAACATACCGGGCGAAAGATCACAGCCGGTGATCGGGCCATAGCCCAGGATCCGCAGGCTCTCGCCCACCAGCCCGGTGCCACAGGCGGCATCCAAAACAGGCCCCTCAGCCGTCCCTATGAACCGCGCAAACATCGCCGCCCCCAGCGACGGAAGCCGAAACCCCCGCGCCAGATTGTCGGCGTCATAACTCAGCGCCCAATCATTATAGATCGCGCGGGATTGCTCGGGCGTCTTCGCCCCATACACATCGCTCAGATCCTCGGGATCACGGGTCATCGCAGCCTCTTGTCGCTCTTTATAAAAGCATCTGTCGCGGGTTCGGGCCTGTCAACCGGAACGCCTAATCCAAGGCCCGCTTAAAGCCGACATGCGACGCCCTGTAACCAAGGCTCTCGTAAAACCGGCGGCTCTCGGTGCGGGTCGCATTCATGGTCAGTTGGATCAACCGGCATCCGGCGGCACGCGCGCGCGCCTCGACATCCGCAAACATGAGATGCCCCAATCCCTGCCCCCGAAGATGCCTTGCAATCCGCACGCTTTCCACCTGCGCCCGCCGCACCGCCAAAAGCGATAGCCCGCTGATCATCGTGATTTGATAGGTGGCCAGCACCGCGCCCTGCGCGTCAACGCCCACAATGAGGTGATTGTTGCCCTCGACCTGCATGGCGTCAAAGGCGGTCAGATACTCGGCCATATCCCCCAGTTCCCGCCCCTGCCCCAGCACATCGTCGCGCAAAAGCGCAACCACCTGCGCAACCTCATCACGACGCGCCTCGCGGAATTCAAGCACCTTGGGCATTGCGGATAAACGCGCGGATCAGGCCTGCGTCCTTGATCCCCGGCGCGGCCTCGACCCCGCTTGAGACATCAAGTTGCCGCGCGCCCGTGCGCGCCACCGCCAGGGCCACATTGTCCGGGTTCAGCCCCCCCGCCAAAAGCCATGGCAACGCCCAGTCGCGCTCCGCGATCAAACCCCAGTCAAAGGCCAGCGCATTGCCGCCCGGTCGTGTCGCCCCCGGTGGGGGCTTGGCGTCGATCAAAAGCTGATCGGCCACACCGCTATACGCGTCAATCTGCGCCAGATCCGCAGCTTCGGCGATCCCAATCGCCTTGATCACCGGCAGGCCATAGCGTGCTTTGATCTGGGATACCCGCGCGGGGCTCTCCTCCCCATGCAATTGCAGGAAATCGAGCGGCACCTGATCCGTCAGCGCATCAAGCGTGGCGTCATCGGCATCGACCGTCAGCGCCACCTTGGCCACTCCCGGCGGCACGCCCAAGGCAAGCGCCCGCGCCTGCATCAGCCCCACATTCCGCGGTGATTTCTCGAAGAATACGAACCCGACATAAGCCGCACCCGCCTCGACCGCCGCCGACACGTCAGCGGCGGCGGTCAGACCGCAAATCTTGACACGAATATCTCTCGCCATGCGCTCAGGTTAACTCGCCGGATCCAACAGCGCCAGAACCTCATCCTTGCCCTGATGCCGCTCGCCCTTAAGCCGCTTGATCTCGGCCCGCAGGCTTGCCAGTTCGCGCGCCTGCCGTGCCGCCGCCGCCCGTTCGCCCGCCTCACGAATCCATTCCCAGATGAACCCGACAATCAAACCCATCAGAATGCCGCCAAAGATCACGATAAAAAGCGGCAGATCATAGGTCGGATTGAGCGCGGCAAACCCCGCCAATTCATCGGGCAACACCCGCAGGGTCACGACCCCGCGATTGGCCAGCGCAATGAGCACCAGCGCAAGGGCGAAAATGGCAATCGAAGCATAGCGGATATAGCGCATGGATTACTTTCCGTTGAGCCGGTCACGCAATAGCTTGCCGGTCTTGAAGAAGGGCACGTTTTTCTCTTCAACATGCACGCTTTCACCGGTGCGTGGATTGCGACCCGTGCGCGCATCCCGCTTTTTCACCGAGAACGCACCAAAGCCGCGCAACTCGACGCGGTTGCCCTCGGCCAGCGCATCGGTGATCTCGTTGAAGATGGTGTTGACGATACGCTCGACGTCGCGCTGATAAAGATGCGGGTTCTCGTCAGCGATTTTTTGAATCAGTTCCGATCGGATCATCGGTGGTCTCTCCCCCGGCCTTATTGTTTGTAACTTTGTGGCAGTTGCAGGGGACTATAGCCAGAATGCCGCGAAACCCAAACAGAAAGCCGGGGCAAGAGACGGAAATCTATGCGGTTTTTTGCTGAGCATGGGCGATTTTTGTGCCCAACACCCATTGGGCGGCAACACATCCTTAGCCCCGTGCAGATGCTGCGCCGCGGCATCCGGATCACGCAGCCCTTGATTCGGATCGGCAACCTTAAGCGTTCGCACGACACCACTGGTGGACATTTCGCCACATCCGCCCCATGGTGCGCCGGGCACCGCGAGGACAGGTATGACGGCACGACAGATCATCATCGACACCGATCCCGGTCAGGATGACGCGGTGGCGATCCTCTTTGCCTTGGCCTGTCCCGAGGCGTTCGACCTGCTTGGCCTGACCTGCGTGGCAGGCAACGTGCCGCTGGATCTGACCACGCGCAACGCGCGCAAAATCTGCGAACTGGCGGGCCGCCCCGATCTTGCGGTCTTTGCCGGATGCGACCGGCCCCTTGGCCGCGCTCTGGTGACCGCAGAGCATGTGCATGGCCGCTCTGGCCTGGATGGCCCCGACCTGCCCGAACCGACCATGCCGCTTCAGGACCAGCACGCTGTCGATTTCCTTATCGACACCCTGCGCGCGCGCCCCGCTGGCACGATCACGCTGGTGCCCATCGGCCCGCTCACCAATATCGCTACAGCCTTTCAGCGCGCGCCCGACATAATCGCGCGCGTGCAGGAAATCGTGCTTATGGGCGGGGCCCATGCCGCGCATGGCAATGTGACCCCGGCGGCAGAATTCAACATCCATGTCGACCCCGAGGCTGCCGCCTGCGTGCTCGCCTCTGGCGTGCCACTGACCCTGCTGCCACTCGATGTCACGCATCAGGCATTGGTCACCCCCGCCCGCAACGCCGCCTTTCGCGCCATCGGAACCCCGGTGGGCGAGGCTGTCGGCGCACTGACCGGGTTTTATGAACGCTACCGCCCCGAACGCCACGGCGCGGATGGTGCACCGCTGCATGATCCCTGCACGATTGGCTGGCTCTTGCGCCCCGATCTTTTTACCGCCCGCCACGTCAATGTGGAAATCGAGACGCACTCGGAATTGACCATGGGCATGACCGTGGTGGATTGGTGGGCTGTCACCGGTCGCCCCGCCAATGCCACCTTTGTTCACGATATCAACGCGCAGGCCTTCTTTGACCTGCTCACTGAAAGGCTCGCGCGCCTATGACCGCCCTCACCCTCGCCCGGCCCGATGATCTGGACCGGCTCTTGTCTCTGGTCGCCGCCTTTCACCAAGAGACCGGCATTGCCCAGTCCGAGGCCACCCGCCGCGCCGCACTTTTGCCCATGCTCGAAGGCAGCCCGCATGGCGTGACCTACCTCATCGGACCGGGGCGTGCGCCAATCGGCTATATCGTCATCAGCTTTGGCTGGTCGGTCGAATTCGGCGGACTCGATGGATATGTTGATGAATTCTACATCCGGCCCAGCGTGCGCGTGCGCGGGCGCGGCATCGGCTCGGAAGTGATGATCAGCCTGCCCAAGGCCCTGGCCGGTGCCGGATTAAAGGCGCTGCACCTTGAAGTGCGGCGCGACAATGACAAGGCGCGCGCGCTCTATCGCAAGCTGCGTTTCGAACCACGCGACGCCTACAGCCTCATGACCTGTGCGCTCTAGACTTTCGCCTGCTTGACCCTAGGTAAACCTCATGACTCTCGTGATCCCGTTTCAAAACAGCTATGCTGATCTTCCTGCGCGGTTTTACACGCGTCAGACAGCCCTGCATGTGCGCGCCCCCCGCCTCATCCGGTTCAACCGGGATTTGGCCGCAGAACTGGGCATCGCAGAGGTCCCAGACCCCGAACTTGCCGACGTGTTTTCCGGCAATCAGGTGCCCGAGGGTGCCACCCCTTTGGCGCAGGTCTATGCCGGGCATCAGTTTGGCGGCTTCTCGCCGCAACTGGGTGACGGGCGCGCGCTGCTCTTGGGTGAGGTGATCGACCGCAACGGTCAGCGCCGCGACATTCAGCTCAAAGGCTCTGGCCCCACCCCCTATAGCCGGATGGGGGACGGGCGCGCGTGGCTTGGCCCGGTGCTGCGCGAATATGTGGTGTCCGAGGCGATGCACGCCCTTGGCCTGCCCACCACCCGCGCCCTCGCCGCCGTTGAAACCGGCGAACAAGTCTACCGCGAGGCGGGCGGCCTACCCGGCGCGGTGCTCACGCGCGTGGCCTCCAGCCATCTGCGCGTTGGCACATTCCAGTTTTTCGCCGCCCGGCGCGATCTTGACGGGCTGCGCACGCTCTATGACTACACAGTGGCCCGCCACTACCCACATGTCGAAAGCCCCGCGCATCTCTTGGCCGAGGTGATCCGCGCACAGGCGCGCCTTGTGGCGGGCTGGCTCTCGATCGGGTTCATCCACGGGGTGATGAACACCGACAACACGGCAATTTCCGGCGAGACGATCGACTATGGCCCCTGCGCCTTTATGGATACCTATCATCCGCAGACCGTGTTCAGCTCGATTGATACGCGCGGCCGCTACGCGTATGACAATCAGGCGCATGTGATCGTCTGGAACATGGCGCAACTGGCCACCGCTCTGGTGCCGCTCATGCCCGATCAGGACGAGGCGATCGAGGATTTCACCGCCCTAGTGCATGCCATGCCCGACCAGATCGAGGCCGAATGGCGCCGCGCCTTTGGTCGCAAGATCGGCCTTGCCGAGGCAACAGCACAGGATGCCCCGCTCATCGCTGACCTGCTGGCGCGCATGGCCGAGGGGCGGGCGGATTTCACCAATACCTTCCGGGGCCTCATCGACGGCACCGCACGCGATCAGTTTCTCGACCGCGCCACCTTTGACACATGGGAGCCGCTCTGGCGTGCCCGTATCGCGCAAGAGGCCAATCCAGAGGCGGTGATGCGCGCCGCCAACCCGGCCTACATCCCCCGCAATCACCGGGTTGAACAAATGATTGAGGCCGCCGTTGCCGGCGATTACGCCCCCTTCGAGCGGCTGCTCGACGTTTTGGCGCGCCCCTACATAGATCAGCCTGATGCCGCCGATCTCAAACGCCCGCCTACCCCGTCAGAGGTGGTGGAAAATACCTTCTGCGGCACATGAAAAACGCCGGGGCATGCCCCGGCGTTCTTGTCTTGATCAGGCTGCGTTCGACCGCGCGCCACCACCGCCGCCCCCGGGCTTGCGCCGACGACCACCGCCCGCGCCCGGCTTGCCCTGCTGGCCACCGCCGGAAAATCCGCCACCGCCGCCTGTGCGACGCCGTGGACCACCCCGCCCCGTGGCGGGCTTGGGCGACTTCGGATCAGGCAGCACTTCCCACGGACGGCCCGAGGCAACGGGGATCGTCGTGCCCAGAACCTTTTGAATATCCTTCAACTCGCCCATCTCGTCGGGCGCGCAGAATGCAATCGCCGCCCCGTCCCGGCCGGCCCGCGCGGTCCGTCCGATCCGGTGAACATAGTTGTCAGGCACATTCGGCAATTCGTAATTATAGACGTGTTTGACATCCGGAATATCCAGACCTCGCGCCGCCACATCGGTCGCCACAAGGATTTTGACATGCCCGTCACGGAACGACTTGAGCGCGCGCTCGCGCTGGCCTTGGCTCTTGTTGCCATGGATTGCCGCCACGCTGTAACCGGCCTGCTCCAACCGCTTGGCCAACTTGTCCGAGCCATGCTTGGTACGACCAAAGACCAACGCCAATTCGCTTTTGTGCTTGGCCAAAAGCTCGATCAGCAGATCGGGCTTGGCGGCCTTGGCAACAAAATGCACCTCTTGCGTGACCTTGTCAGCGGCCTTGCCCGGCGGGCTGACCTGCACCCGCTTGGGATGCTTGAGATAGCTACCGGCCAACTCTTCCATCTGCTTAGGCATGGTGGCCGAAAACAGCATCGTCTGCCGCTCCGCCGCCAAAAGCCCCGCAATCCGGCGCAGCGCATGGATAAAGCCCAGATCAAGCATCTGATCGGCCTCATCGAGCACAAGGAAATGCGCCGCATCCAGACGCACCGCGCGCCGGTCAATAAGGTCAAGCAACCGCCCCGGCGTCGCCACCAGAATATCAGTGCCCTGCTCCAACCGCTTGATCTGCGGATTGATAGAGGCACCCCCCACCACAAGATTGATCTTGATCGGGCTGTCCTTAACCAGTGGCAACAACGCGTCACGGATCTGGCTGGCCAATTCCCGCGTCGGTGCAAGGATCAGGCTGCGGATGGTCTTGGGCGCGGGCTTGCCCGGTGCCTGCATCAACGCCGTAATCAGAGGCAGGCCAAAGGCCATGGTCTTGCCGGTGCCGGTCTGCGCAAGGCCCAGAACATCAAACCCGTTCAGCGCATGCGGGATCGCATGGGTCTGGATCGGGGTCGGTTCGGTGATGCCTTCGTTGGCCAGCTTGCGCACCAAAGCAGCAGGCAGGCCCATTTCGTCAAATAGGTTCAAGTCGTATCCTTTCAGGGGCGCGAGGACATCCCGCAGCCCGTCACAGGCAGTGATACACACCGCCCGGTCGTCGTGGTTGCACCCGCCCGCAGCCAAGGGGCCGCATGCCCCCTGCACTCTGACAGGTGTTTGGCCCCACGCGTGATTTTGGGATCATCCGCGACATTTCATAAGATACGCCTGTTTCAGGCAGTGCTGCTCACGCGGCAGGAAATGTCGGTTGACGTTCATATGGCGGTGCAGCACGCAGAAGTCAAGCACAGCGTCGCCTTTTGCCTGCCGCACCGCCACGACCGAGGATCGGCATGGGCCAGAGAGGCAATCAACATGAGGGTTGTCAGCAAACCAAGAAAGCGGGGCAAGCGCCGCCTGTCATAGCATCGGTCACAGCCCAAGATGCGCATATCGCAGGTGTCAAACCAGCCCACCCCACGCGCCTGAAACCGGGTCTCAGCCCCGCCGTGCCTCGCTCAGCGCGCGGTCCCACAACCGGTCGCGCATCAACCGGCGAAACGCGCGCTTGATTTCTCCGCTGGCATCCCGCGTGTAGCATCGCCCATGTGTCAGGATCAGCTGCTCTGGCCCCCAATCCAGCATCTGCTCCACCAGATCCCCAACCGCCTTGCGCCCGCCCAAACGCTGCGCAAGCCCCATAGGCGGTTTGCCATCACTGTCGTCAATCCCGGCCAGCCAGATCAGCGGGCGTACCCACACCGGCAACGGCGCGGTCTCTACCGCCATGATCAGCCGTGACAGAATCGCAGAGCGGCTGGCCTGATGTAAAAACGCGACCTCGGTTTGCGCGCCTTCCAGCACAAGCGGCTTGATCTCACGCGCCCAAGTGGCGGTTGTCACCTCGGCCCCGCGCCAGATCCGCGCTGACGGATAGGCCGCCTGCCACGCGGGCAGATGCGCCAAAACCGGCGCCTGCGGCACAACGATATGCGCCACACGGCCCCGCTCTGCCAGCCAAGCCCGCAAATCATCCGACAGCGGCACCGGCGCATGGACCCATAAGTCGCCCGAGGGCAATTCAATCACAACTGTTCGCAGCGGCATCGAAACGCCGCCGCGCCACGGCACTGCGGCCCCCACAATACCCCAGACCCCCTTGGCAAGAGACTCCGAAGTGAACGTGGGGGCAGCCGTCATGCCTAGTCGGTCACTGTGACGCGTGTCATCACATCGGGCTGGCCAACCACGGCCCCATTGGGCCCGGTGCCGCGCTTGATCGCATCCACAATCTCAAGGCCCTCAGTGACTTGACCAACCACGGTATATTGCCCGTTCAGGAACTCACCCGCATCAAACATGATGAAGAACTGGCTATTGCCGCTGTTGGGATCTTGGCTGCGCGCCATGCCCACTACCCCGCGCAAGAATCGCTCGTTCGAGAATTCAGCCTTGAGGTCGGGGCGCTCACTGCCCCCCATCCCCGCGCGGCCCATATCACCACCCTTGAGCTTGCCAAACTGCACGTCGCCGGTCTGCGCCATGAATCCTTCGATCACCCGGTGAAACACGACCCCATCATAGGCCCCCTCAGAGGCGAGCGCCGTGATCTGTTCCACATGCCCCGGCGCGATATCCTCATAGAGGTCGATCTTGACAGTGCCATTGGCCTCGCCCGCAATCTCGATTTCCAGCCCCGTCGCCAGCGCCGGACCCGCCAGCAGGCTAAGTGCGACAGCAATCTTATACATCTGCGGCCACCTTGACGCTGATCATCCGGTCCGGGCTCGCCGGCGGCTCGCCGCGCGTGATGGCATCGACATGCTCCATGCCCGCGATCACCCGGCCATAGACCGTGTATTGACCATTCAGGAAATGGTTGTCGCTGAAATTGATAAAGAATTGGCTGTTCGCCGAATTCGGGTTCTGGCTGCGCGCCGCCCCCAGCGTGCCGCGATCATGCGGGATCTTGGAAAACTCGGCCTTGAGATCGGGCAGCGTGCTGCCCCCGGTGCCCGCCCGGCGCGGCTGATAGTCCTTTTCCATATTGCCATGTTCCACGTCGCCAGTCTGCGCCATGAACCCGTCGATCACGCGGTGAAAGGCCACGTTGTCATAATGCCCGGCACGGGCCAGTTCCTTCATCCGCTCGCAATGGCCCGGTGCGATAGCCGGCAAAAGCTCGATGGTGACAGTGCCACCCTTCAGCTCCATCAGAATGGTGTTTTCGGGGTCCTTGATCTCGGCCATGGGGCTCTCCTTGGTAAATATGCCATGATACCTAGGCGGTTCCCACACGATTGCCAAGCACAGAGGTTGACGCTGGCAAAGACCCGCGCCAATAGAAGCGCGACCAGATTTCGGGAGGCCTGAGGCATGAGCTGGAAAACCCTTGACGACATCGATCTGACCGGCAAGCGCGTGCTGGTGCGCGTTGATATCAATGTCCCGGTCGAGAATGGCCTTGTGACAGACGCGACCCGCATCGACCGCATCGCGCCCACCGTCACCGACATTCTCGCCAAGGGCGGACGCCCGATCCTTCTCGCGCATTTCGGACGGCCCAAGGGCAAGGTCGTGCTCGACATGTCGCTGCGCGTGACCGTGCCCGCGCTCGAGGCCGCCTTGGGCCGCAAGGTGCGGCTGATCGAAACGCTGGAAGGGGCCGAGAACCTAACCGACGAGGCGCTCGCCTCTGATGTGCTGCTTCTCGAAAACATCCGCTTTCACCCCGGCGAAGAAGCGAATGATCCCGCCTTTGCCGCGCGTCTGGCACAACTGGGCGACATCTACTGCAACGATGCCTTTTCCGCCGCCCACCGCGCCCATGCCTCAACCGAAGGCTTGGCGCGGCATCTTCCGTCTTGCGCAGGCCGCCTGATGCAGGCCGAATTGCAGGCGCTCGAGGCGGCTCTTGGCACGCCCAAACGCCCTGTCGTGGCCGTCGTCGGCGGGGCCAAGGTCTCGACCAAGCTCGACCTCTTGGGCAATCTCGTGGCAAAGGTGGACAGCCTCATCATCGGCGGCGGCATGGCCAATACCTTTCTCGCCGCCATGGGCCTCGATGTGGGCAAATCGCTCTGCGAACATGACATGACCGCCACCGCCCGCGAGATCATGCTCAAGGCAGGGGATGCAGGCTGCAAGATCGTTCTGCCCGCCGATGTGGTCGTCGCACGCGACTTTGCCGCCGGTGCCCCGCATGAGGTGGTGGGCGCCCATGCCTGCCCGCCCGACGCCATGATCCTTGACGCAGGCCCTCAGGCCGTTGCGCGCATTATCGCCACGCTCGATGCCGCCAAAACGCTGATCTGGAACGGCCCGCTGGGTGCCTTTGAAATCGCCCCCTTCGATACCGCCACCAACGCCGCCGCCTCCCATGCCGCCCAACTCAGCCGGGCGGGCAAGCTCATCTCCGTCGCAGGCGGTGGCGATACCGTGGCCGCCCTCAATAAATCCGGTGCCGCCGAGGATTTCACCTATATCTCGACCGCAGGTGGTGCCTTTCTGGAATGGATGGAAGGCAAGGATCTGCCTGGCGTTGCAGCACTCAAGGCCTGAGTGCCACCCGGCCACCACCTGTTAGCGCCACCACGATTGCACAGCCCGCGCCCCTCGCCTATGAGGGCGCGAAACCGTGTAGTCCTTCAGGGGTGTCCCATATGACCAAGACCGAACAGGCCAACAAACTCCGCGCAGGTCAGGGCTTTATCGCCGCTCTCGACCAATCCGGCGGCTCCACCCCCAAGGCCCTGCGCCTCTACGGCATCGAGGAAAGCGCCTATACCTCCGAGGCGGAAATGTTCGATCTGGTGCACGCCATGCGCGCACGCATCGCTCAGGCCCCGGAGTTTACCGGCGACAAGGTTCTGGGCGCGATCCTGTTCGAAATGACCATGGACCGCGACATCGGCGGCAAACCCTCGCCCGCCTTCCTCTGGCAAGAGCGCGGCGTGGTCCCCTTTCTCAAGGTCGACAAGGGACTGGCCAGTGACACCGATGGCGTCAAGCTGATGAAACCCATGCCCGATCTCGATCCGCTCTTGGAGCGCGCGGTCAAGGCGGGGATTTTCGGCACCAAAATGCGCTCGGTGATCGACGCGGCCAATCCCACCGGCATTGCAGCGGCGGTCGCCCAGCAATTCGAGGTCGGACAGCAAATTCTGGGCCACGGCCTCGTGCCGATCATCGAACCCGAAGTGACCATTTCGATCAAGGACAAGGCCGAAGCCGAAACCCTCCTGCGCGCCGCCATCCTCGCGCAGCTTGACGCGCTGCCCGCCGATCAAGAGGTGATGCTCAAACTCACCCTGCCCGAAACCGCAAACCTTTACGAAAGCCTCGTCAACCACCCCCGCGTGCTGCGCGTCGTGGCGCTCTCGGGCGGCTATAGCCGGGAAGAGGCCAACGCGCGTCTGGCGCAAAATCGCGGCGTCATCGCGAGCTTCAGCCGCGCCCTGACCGAAGGTCTCTCGGCCCAGCAATCAGACGCCGAATTCAACGCCACCATCGCGAAATCCATCGACGACATCTACCGGGCCTCCATCGCGGGCTAATCGCCCGCGCCTTTCATCTGGCCCAAAATACCTCGGGGGAGTCCCGGATAAAATCCGGGACGGGGGCAGCGCCCCCACCCCGCCCTTACCCCTTCGCGCGCTTGGCCTCGGCCACCACTTTTTCCGCCAGATCGCGCGCAATACCAAAGGCCCCCTTGATCCGGTCGCTCTCGCCCGCCCAATCGCGGCGCACCACGATTTTGTTGTCGCGCACCTTGGCCAAACCCCGCTCATTGGTGATGAACTCCACCAAGCCCTGCGGCGAGGCGAATTTGTCGTTGTGAAACTGGATCGTGGCCCCTTTCGGCCCGCCATCGAGCTTGGCAATGCCAGCGCGTTTGCACATCGCCTTGATCCGCACCACCAGCATCAGCATGTTGACCTCGCGCGGCAACTTGCCGAACCGGTCAATCAGTTCAGCGGCAAAGCCTTCCAACTCCACCTTGGTCTCCAACCCGCTCAGGCGACGATAGAGCCCCAGACGCACATCTAGATCAGGAACATACTCCTCGGGGATCAGCACCGGCACGCCCAGATTGATCTGCGGTGCCCATTGCTCATCAGCCTCCGACAGCCCCTCCATCTGGCCGGATTTGATCTTGGCAATCGCCTCTTCCAGCATGGATTGATAGAGTTCATAGCCGACATCGCGCATCTGCCCGGATTGTTCCTCGCCCAGCAGATTGCCCGCCCCGCGAATATCGAGATCCTGTGAGGCGAGCGTAAACCCGGCCCCCAATGTGTCGAGACTGCCCAGAACCCGCAGCCGCTTTTCCGCGCCGGGCGTCAAGGGCACGCGCGGCTTGGTTGTCAGATAGGCATAGGCGCGCGTTTTCGAGCGCCCCACCCGACCCCGGATCTGATAGAGCTGGCTCAGGCCAAACATATCGGCGCGGTGGATGATCATCGTATTGGCGGTGGGAATATCGAGGCCAGATTCAACAATCGTCGTCGCCAGCAGCACATCGTATTTGCCGTCGTAAAACGCGTTCATCCGCTCGTCGAGTTCCCCCGCCGCCATCTGCCCATGGGCGATGACATAGCTCACCTCGGGCACCTGCGTTTTCAGGAAATCCTCGATCTCGGGCAGATCACTGATGCGTGGCACGACATAGAACGACTGCCCGCCGCGATAATGCTCGCGCAACAGCGCCTCGCGCACGGTCACACTGTCAAACTCACTCACATAGGTGCGGATCGACAAACGGTCGACGGGCGGCGTGCTGATGATCGACAGGTCGCGCACCCCCGACAGCGACAGTTGCAGCGTGCGTGGAATCGGCGTCGCGGTCAGCGTCAGCACATGCACATCCGAACGCAACTGCTTCAACCGCTCCTTATGCGCCACGCCAAAGCGCTGTTCCTCGTCAATGATCAAGAGCCCAAGGTTCTTGAACCGTATCCCCTTGGCCAAGAGGGCATGGGTGCCCACGACAATATCCGCCTCGCCGCGCGCCATGGCATCGCGGGTCTTGGCCGCCTCTCCCGCCGACACAAACCGCGACAAGGGCCGCACATTGACCGGAAAGCCGCGGAACCGTGACGCAAATTCCTGATAATGCTGCCGCGCAAGCAGGGTTGTCGGCGCAATCACCGCCACCTGTAGCCCCGACATCGCGGCAACAAAGGCCGCGCGCATCGCCACCTCGGTCTTGCCAAAGCCCACATCGCCACAGATCAACCGATCCATCGGCGCGCCCGATCCCAGATCGTTCAACACATCCTCGATCGCATGCAACTGATCGTCGGTCTCTTGATAGGGGAACCGCGCGGCAAAAGCCTCCCAGGCGTGATGTTCCGGCTCGATCACCGGCGCGCTGCGCAGCGCCCGTTCGGCCGCTACCCGGATCAGACGATCCGCCATCTCGCGGATACGCTCTTTAAGCCGCGCCTTCTTGGCCTGCCACGCGCCGCCGCCCAGACGGTCAAGCAGGCCCTCTTCATGGCCGTATTTCGACAAGAGCTCGATATTCTCGACCGGCAGATACAGCTTGGAGCTTTCGGCATATTCCAGCACGAGGCATTCATGCGCCGCCCCGGCGGCGGTGACCACCTCAAGCCCCAGATACCGCCCGATACCGTGGTCGACATGCACCACCAGATCGCCAACACTCAGGCTCTGCGCCTCGGTCAGGAAATTCTCGGCCCGGCGCCGGCGCGGCGCGCGGATCAACCGCTCGCCCAGCACATCCTGTTCGGAAATCACCGTCAGCCCCGGCGCGTCGAACCCGCTCTCAAGCGGCCAAACCGCCAAATGCAGCCCATGCTTGCCAATGCCCTTGGCGCTGCTCACCCCGACCGCGCCGATCAGTCCCTCATCTTCCAAAAGCCCCTCAAGCCGCTCGCGCGCGCCTGCGGAATAGGAGGCCACCAACACCGGCGCACGGTCGAGTTTCGCGCGAATATGATCCTTCAACGCGCTGAAGAGGTTTATGTTTTCCTGCTGCCGCTCCGGTGCGAAATTCCGCCCGATGCGCCCGCCCGCGTCAATCACCCCCGGCCCGGTCGCCTGCGGCAGCGCCGAGAATTGCAGCACCCGCCGCTCGGCCACCGCCGCCGTCCACGCGGCATCGTCGAAATAGAGCAGCCCCGGCTGCACCGGCTTATACACCGTGTCACCGCGCGATTTCTGGCTCAGCGCCAGATGCCGGGTCTCATACTGATCCGCGATACTCTCCCAACGCGCCAACCGCTGCGGCGTCACCTGCTCATCCAGCGTGATCGTCGCCTGAGGCAGATAGTCAAAAAGCCCCTCCAGCCGCTCGTGAAAGAATGGCAACCAATGCTCGACCCCGGCATGTTTGCGCCCGGCACTCACCGCCTCATAGAGCGGATCATCGGTGCCCGCCGCGCCAAATTCGATCCGGTAATTCTGACGAAAGCGGCGGATCGCTTCCTCGTCCAGAATAACCTCAGAGACCGGGGCCAGCTCTACTCGGTCCAATTTCTCGGTCGTGCGCTGCGTGCCCGGATCAAACCCGCGCACCCCGTCCAGCACATCACCAAAAAGATCAAGCCGCACCGGCCCGCCCTCACCCGGCGGATAGATGTCGATGATGCCACCACGCAGCGCATAATCCCCCGGCTCCGTGACGGTGGGCGCCTGCGTGAACCCCATCCGCACCAGAAAATCCCGCAATGCCTTTTCATCAATGCGCTCGCCCACTGCGGCCACAAAGGCCGCACCGCGCAACACCTCGCGCGCAGGCACCCGCTGTGTCGCGGCATTGAGCGTGGTCAATAGAACGAATTGCGACGGCCCCCCATGCGCCAGCCCCGCCAGCGTCGCCATCCGCGTGGCGCTGATCTCGGCATTGGGCGACACGCGATCATAGGGCAGGCAATCCCAGCCCGGAAAGGTAATCACCGGCATATCTGGTGCGAAAAAGCGCAACGCAGCCTGCATCGCCGCCATCCGCTTGTCATCGCGTGCCACATGCAGCACCGGCGCGCCGGTCTTGGCAACCTCAGCCAGAATGAGCGTCGCGTCAAAGCCTTCGGGCGCGCCGCCCACGGTGATATGTTGCGCCTTGGTCATGATCTTCCTGCATCTTGCGCGCCGTCAACTGCGCATGTCATCCCAGAATATTGGCGTTCATGTTCTGGTACATGCCCCACATCGCAGTCACGAAAATCGACAGCATACCGATCACCTGAATCACCAGACGATGCGTCTGAACCCGCTTGATCAAGGCAACACCCGTCCACCCGCGCGATGCGATGCGCTGCGCCAGCCGGATCGACAACCCCCAAACCAGCAACAGCGGAAAGCCCAGCAAAAACAGCGCCTGAGCGAATTCGCTGTCATAGACAAATCCCAGCAACACCAGCGTGGTCATCAAGAACGCCGCAATCCCCGCCATCAACAGGCCGGATTCCTGCACCAGATACAGCAAGCGGTTGATATTGATCCGCACCATATCCTCGAAATCGGTCATCGCCTGCGCATTTTGGCCCTTGCGCGCGCGAATGGCCATGTCCCATGGCACCCCCAGAACCCAGTGGCTGGCCGAAGACCATGTCACCGCCAGCGCAATCCAGAACCACAGGTTGCTGAAAGACCGCATGTCGATCAACTCGAAAACCGTATCGTACCAGTCCAAGCCCGCGCCCCTCTTGCCGCATCATCGCCTCTCTTAGCGCCGGAGCGCGGCAATTCCTACCCTTGAGATGCGCGAATTTCCATGCCACTCAGTCAAGGTTGATCCAGCCAGAAAGACCGCCCATGCGCCCGACCCAAGCCGCCTTTCCCGCCACCCGCCTGCGCCGCACCCGCGCCACGCCCAGCATCCGCGCCCTTGTGGCCGAGAACACGCTGACAGCGGGCGATCTGATCTGGCCGCTTTTCGTGCGCGACGGCGACGGGATAGAAGAGCCGGTGCCCTCCATGCCCGGTGTCATGCGCCGGTCCATCGACCGCGTGGTCGAAGCCGCACAAGAGGCCGCTGACCTGGGCATTCCCGCCATCTGCCTCTTTCCCTATACCTCGACGGAAAACCGCACCGCCGATTGCGCCGAGGCCTGGAACCCCGAGAACCTCAGCAACCGCGCCACCCGCGCGATCAAAGCGGCAGTGCCGGGCATCACCGTGATGACCGACGTGGCGCTTGATCCCTATTCGGACACCGGCCATGACGGCTTTGTCGTGGATGGCGAGATCGTCAACGATTCCACCGTGACCGCGCTCGTCAAACAGGCGCTCAGTCAGGCCGAGGCGGGCGTCGATATCATCGGACCGTCCGACATGATGGACGGGCGCGTGGGCGCGATCCGCACGGCGCTCGAGGCGCATGGCTATCCCAATGTGATGATCATGTCCTATGCTGCCAAATACGCCTCTGCTTTTTATGGCCCGTTCCGCGATGCGGTGGGCGCGGCGAACGCGCTCAAGGGCGACAAGAAAACCTATCAGATGAACCCCGCCAACACCGACGAGGCCCTGCGCCTGATCGAGCGTGACCTGAGCGAAGGGGCTGATATGGTGATGGTCAAGCCCGGCATGCCCTATCTCGACATTTGTCGACGGGCCAAGGAAACCTTTGGCGCACCCACCTTTGCCTATCAGGTGTCCGGCGAATACGCGATGATCATGGCCGCCGCGCAGAACGGCTGGATCGACCGCGAGCGCGCCATGCTGGAAAGCCTCATGTGCTTTAAACGCGCCGGTTGTGACGGGGTGCTGACCTATTTCGCCCCCGAAGTGGCCCGGATATTGGCAAAAGGATAGCGCCCGCGCGCAGCATCCCGCCCATGACCGCAATCCATGGTGACATCAGCCCGCCTTGCCCCTATGCTGAGTAGCAGACCGGTATGAGACAAAAGACCGGCCCGAAACGAGGCAACAGACAGGCAATCCCATGAGCATTCTGACAAGACGCAATTTTACCCTTGGCCTGATGGCTGGCACGCCGCTTCTTGCGGCCTGTGGCAATGGCGTGGGCAGTTCCGGCGCGGCCACCATCGACGCGCGTGTCGATGCCACGCTGAGCCAGATGTATTCGCGCTACCCCAACACCCGGGACCTTGCAGACAAGGCCAACGGCATGCTCGTCATGCCGGTCGTGACCGAGGCGGGCTTTCTCGTCGGCGGCGGCTTTGGTCGGGGCGCGCTGCGCATCAACAATGTCACGGTCGATTACTATTCCGCGACCAAAGGCAGCGTTGGGCTTCAGATCGGGGCACAGCAATTCGCGCATGTGCTCTTTTTCATGACCCCCGATGCGCTCGAAAAATTCCGCCGCTCGTCCGGATGGGCGGCAGGTGCCGATGTGGAATATGTCTTCAACGACCGGGGCGAGAACCTGCGCGCCGAGACAACCACCTCCTCCAGCCCGGTGATTGCCGTGATCTTTGGTCAGGCCGGGGCCTTGGCGGGCGTGTCGCTTGAAGGCATGAAATACACCCGCATCATCCCCTGATATCGTTGCCCCTGACGCCGCGCGCCCTTGGGCGTGCAGGCGTCAGAGCGGCCAGAAGATCAGCAAGAGCGGCAGGCTAACCGCCACCACCAAAGCCTCTAGCGGCAACCCAAGCCGCCAGTAATCCCCAAACCGAAACCCGCCCGGACCAAGGATGAGCGTATTGTTCTGATGCCCAATAGGCGTGAGAAAGGCGCAAGAGGCCCCGATCGCCACCGCCATCAGGAAACTGTCCGGGCTCACCCCCAATGTTCCCGCAATGCCCAGCGCGATGGGGCACATCACGGCGGCGGTCGCGGCATTGTTCATCACATCCGACAGGAACATCGTGGTGATCAGGATCACGGCCAGCGCCGCAACCGCCTGCCCGCGCGCCACCTCTGCCACCAGAAATTCCGCCAGAACCCCCGCCGCCCCGGTTTCCTGCATCGCCCCCGCCACCGGGATAAGCGCGGCCAAAAGCACGATCACCGGCCAATCAATCGCCGTGTAGACCTCTCTTGGGGGCACCGTGCGAAACAGCATCGAGGCCAGCACGCCCAACGCAAAACTCGCCGCCGCTGGCAGCACACCAAACGTCACCAACAGGATCGCCATACCCATGATCGCCGTCGCCGTGATTGCCATCCGACGGCTTGGCAGGCGCAAATCGCGCGCCCCAAGCGGCACACAGCCGGTGTCATGGATGAATTCCGACAGCGATTCCGCCGGTCCCTGCATCAAAAGCAGATCACCCGAGCGCAGCTTGACCGACCGCAGCCGGGCACGCGGGGCCTGCCCCGCCCGTGCCACCGCCAACAGGTTCAGCCCATAGCGCGTGCGCAAATGCAGGTCGCTGGCCGACAGACCGACAATCGACGATGCGGGCAGCACCGCCACTTCACGCAGCACCGTGTCACGCTCATCGTTGGATTTGGCCTCCTCACTCGCCTCCTCCTCTGCGTCCACCGGTGTCGCGTCCTTGGCCTGTTTGACGTCTTCCTCCAGCGTCAGATCAAACACCGACAGCGTTTCCGCCAACGCCTCGACATCTGCCTCAAGCACCAGCACATCATGCCCCCGGATGCGCCGACCGCCATGCGGTGCCAGCAGGCGCACATCATTGCGCACCAGCGCGACCACCTGCGCATCAGAGCTTTCGACCTCCCGCTCAAAGGCACGCAGTGTCAGGCCAATGGCCTTGCTCTTCTCGCCGACCCGCACCTCGGTCATATAGGCCCCGGCGTCAAACTCTGATGCGCCCGCAGCCTTGCGCGCAGGCACAATGCGCCAACCGATAAACGTGATCGCCAGCACGCCCACAACCGCCACAGCCACGCCAATCGGCGCGAAATCGAACATGGCAAAGGCACCGCGCCCGGCGTCCTCGCGAAAGCCCGAGACGATAAGATTGGGCGGCGTGCCGACCAGCGTCGTCATCCCCCCCAAAATGGTGCCAAACGCCAAAGGCATCAGCACCTGCCCCGCTGGCATCTCAAGCCGCTTGGCCAGTTGCACCGCCACAGGCATCAAAAGCGCCATCGCTCCCACATTGTTCATGAACCCCGACAGCGCCGCACCCAGCGCCAAGATCGCCCCGATGCTCACCAACCGCCCCGCGTCGCGCGGCAACACCGTCCGTGCCAAAGCATCGACCGCCCCGGTATTCTGCAACCCTTGGCTCAGCACCAGCACACAGGCCACGGTGATCACCGCCGGATGCCCAAACCCGGCAAAGGCCTCTGCTCCCGGCACCAACCCTGTCACGACACAGGCCATAAGGGCGGATAACGCCACCACGTCATGCCGCAACCGCCCCCAGAGAAACAGCGCCATGGTCAGCGCCAGAATGCCAAGGATCATCATCTGTGCTGCGGTCATGCGCCTCTCCTGCGGGCGCACCCGGCCCTGCCAGAAAAAGACCACGCCAGCTTCGGGGCTTCAACCCGTCAAAGTCCCGCCCCGCCCTAGTGCAGCGTGAATTCACCTACGACGTTACGCCACTCCCCCGGCGCGATCAGCTTGCGATGGGTAAAGCGCACGGAATGCAACGGCCCCTCAATCTCGCGTTGCCAGAACTCGATAAAGCCAAAGAGCTTGGGATGGTCCGGCGCCAGATCAAAATCCTGCCACAGATAACTGTTCAGCACGTTGCGATAATCGGGCATCCGATAGAAAAATTCCGCCGTCGTCAGCCCATATCCCCTGAGCATCATTTCCGTCTCAGACATCTGCATGTGTCTCTCCTGTCACTGCCTGACAGACTCATGGTGCCAGAAATAAATTACTTTTCAATTAAAACAGTATGTTAGCACTCATGACTGCTGGCTGACAAAGGCAATTCCCCAGCCCCATTGCACCCTATATCCTGCCTCTGATATAGTCCTTTCAACAAGATATAGAGAATGATCACAGGACGGTCCCAAACGTGAGCGATACGCCTCAACCCCCTGAAAACATGGATGAAACCCCGCCAGAGCGGCCCGCCTATAGCGGCCCCTCCGTCTCGATCACCCATGAGATGAAAACCTCCTATCTCGATTACGCCATGAGCGTGATCGTCAGCCGCGCGATTCCCGATCTGCGCGATGGCCTCAAACCCGTGCATCGCCGCATCCTTTATGCCATGCACGAAAGCGGCAATACCCACGATAAACCCTACCGCAAATCCGCCCGCGCCGTGGGCGATGTGATGGGCAAATACCACCCCCATGGCGACAGCGCGATCTATGACGCGCTCGTGCGCATGGCGCAGGATTTCTCGATGTCCCTGCCCCTGCTCGATGGTCAGGGCAATTTCGGCTCGATGGATGGCGATAACGCCGCCGCCATGCGCTATACCGAAGTGCGGATGGACAAACCGGCCGCCTATCTCTTGGCCGATATCGAAAAAGAGACCGTCAATTTTCAGGACAATTACGACGGCAAAGACCGCGAACCCACCGTCCTGCCCGCCCGCTTTCCCAATATGCTGGTCAATGGCGCGGGCGGTATCGCCGTCGGCATGGCCACCAATATCCCGCCGCATAACTTGGGCGAGGTGGTCGATGCCACGCTGGCGCTGATCGACAACCCCGATCTCGAGAGCGAGGATCTGATCCAATATATCCCCGGCCCCGATTTCCCCACCGGCGGCCTGATGCTGGGCCGCTCCGGCGCGCGCAAGGCCTATCTCGAAGGGCGCGGCTCGGTCATCATCCGCGCCAAAACCCGCACCGAGGAAATCCGCAAAGACCGCTACGCCATCATCATCGACGAAATCCCCTATCAGGTGAACAAGGCCACGATGATCGAGCGGATCGCCGAGGCCGCCCGTGACAAGCGGATCGAAGGCATCGCGCATGTGCAGGACGAATCCGACCGCAACGGCGTGCGCGTGGTGATCGAACTGAAACGTGACGCCACCGCCGAGGTGGTGCTCAATCAACTCTACCGCTTTACCCCGATGCAGACCTATTTCGGCTGCAACATGCTGGCATTGAACGGCGGCAAACCCGAGCAATTGACGCTGCACCGGTTCCTGTCGCTCTTCATCACCTTCCGCGAAGAGGTGGTCGCGCGCCGTACCGCCTATGACCTGCGCAAGGCGCGCGAGCGCGCGCATGTGCTCTGCGGTCTGGCCGTTGCTGTGTCCAACGTGGATGAGGTGGTGGCCACGATCCGCGGCTCCATGGATGCCGCCGAGGCGCGCCAGAAACTGATGGAACGTCGCTGGCCCGCGGGCGACATCCTGCCCTATATCGCGCTGATCGACGATCCCAGCCACCCGGCCAATGCCGATGGCACCTATAACCTGAGCGAAGTACAGGCGCGCGCCATTCTCGATCTGCGCCTGCAACGCCTCACGCAACTGGGCGTCAAAGAAGTCACCGACGAACTCCAAGACCTCGCAGGCAAGATCAAGGAATACCTCGCCATTCTGGCCAGCCGCGAGCGGATCATGCAGATCATTTCCGACGAACTGCGCGAAGTGCGTGAACTCTTCGCCGTCCCCCGCCGCACCGAGATCGTGGACTGGTCCGGCGATATGGAAGACGAAGACCTCATCGAACGCGAGGATATGGTCGTGACCGTCACAAGTGGCGGCTATATCAAACGCACGGCGCTGGCCGATTTCCGCGCACAAAAACGCGGTGGCAAGGGTCTGTCGGGCATGGCCACCAAGGATGAAGACGTGGTCACCACGCTCTTTGTCGCCAATACCCACACACAGCTCTTGTTCTTCACCACCGGCGGTATGGTCTACAAGCTCAAGACATGGCGCTTGCCACTCGGCGGGCGCACCTCCAAGGGCAAGGCCATCGTCAACATCCTGCCCATTCCGACCGGCGTTTCCATCGCCGCGATCATGCCCGTGGACCGCCCCGAAGAAGATTGGGAAGACCTGCAAATCGTCTTTGCCACCTCGGCAGGCGATGTGCGGCGCAACGCGCTCTCGGATTTCACCAATGTCATGCGCAATGGCAAGATCGCGATGGACCTGCCCGAGGGCGTTGAACTGGTCAACGCGCGCATCTGCGGCCCCGAGGATGACGTGATGCTGGTCACCGATTCAGGCCGCGCCATCCGCTTCCCCACGACCGAGGTGCGCGTCTTCAAGGGCCGCAAATCCACCGGCGTGCGCGGCATCCGCCTGCTCGGCGATGACCGCGTGGTATCGATGTCCGTGATCCGCCATTTCGACGCCTCCGCCGATGACCGCGCCGCCTATCTCAAGATGCGCCGCCAATTGGCCGGGGCCGAGGACGACGGCACAAGCGATGACGAAGGCAATGCCGACGCCGCCCTCAGCGCGGAACAATTCGCGGAAATGCAGGCGGCCGAGAATCTGATCCTGACCATCACCGCGCGCGGCACCGGCAAACTCAGTTCCAGCCACGATTACCCCGTGCGCGGGCGCGGCGGGATGGGCGTGCAGGCGATGGACAAGGGCATGCGCGGCGGCACGGTCGTGGCCTCCTTCCCGGTCACGCTCGAAGACCAGATCATGCTCGCCACCTCCAAGGGCCAGTCGATCCGCGTGCCCGTCATGGGCATCTCCTTCCGCTCCCGCAGCGCAGGCGGGGTCAAGGTGTTCAACACCGGCGCCGGAGAAGAGGTGGTCTCGGTCGCCTGGATCGCCGAACAGGCCGAAGAAGACGAGACCGCAGAAGGCTGATCCCAGACGCGCGTCAGGGTATCATCACGCTCCGGCCCCATTTTCGCCGGATTTACAGTGATGATACCCTAGTCGCCTCGCGGCATGGTTGTATTTGTCTCACTTGGTTTCCGACCCCCTCACAGCGGATTCTCACATGACAACGCCCCTGCGCCAAAGCATGGACCAGACCGGCCTCAACCTGATCCGGATCGTGATCGGCTCGTATTTCCTTGCGCTCTCGCTCGATCTTGTCTCAGGGCTCGACGCCGCAACACTCTTTGCCGCCCTGCTGCCGCATGCGACGGCAGACTTGATCGGCTCGACCCTGCTCTTTTGCCTCAGCGCGGCGCTCATGGCCGGGCTGCAGCTCCGCCTCTGCGCGCTAAGCCTCGCCCTCTTGGTGTTCTGCTCCAGCCTCGTGCAAAACCTCATTATCGTCACCCCCGATAGCCTCTCGGCCTTTTGGCGCGATCTGACCTTGGCCACAGCGGTGCTGCTGACCTATCTCACCCTCGGTCCCGGTGCCCTGCGCCGCGCCTCGGTCCTCGCTCACCGCGCACGCCTACGCCGCGCCATGGCGCAACGGGCCATCAACCCCCGCCGCATCACGCCACAGACTGTGCAAAAACGGCCCGTTCAACAGGAAATACGCTCCGCCCTCGCCGCCTCCACCCTGTCGCGTCGCCCCGCCTCCCACGAGGACGACGCCGAAAACATCTTTGCGAATATCTGACGGGACCGGGGCCGCTTAACTCTGTCTCAACCATTGCGCTCCAGACTGGGCACGCCGCTGCTTGCACAGGATGCCTGGGAATGAACCTCTATTGCTGCATGATCGACCTCAAGCAGGATGCCAAGGCGCTGGCCTTTGCCGCAGCACTGGACGCGTGGCTTACACATCTCCACAGCCACGGCACCATCGGGCGCTGGCGCCTTTGCCGCCGCAAACTCAATCTTGCCGCCGATGCCTATGGTGATTTCCTGCTTGAAATCGAGGTTGAGGATCTGGCCCAGCTTGACCGCGCCTTTCGCCTCACCGGGGCGCAGGATGAAACAACAACCGTGCTGCATGACCGCGTGCATGCCCAGATCGCACAGTCCCGGTTTGCGCTCTACCGCCCTTTCCCGGATGCGGAAGGGGCCGAACGCATGTCCCTTATCTGACGCAGGCGATCATCTGGCCTGAAATACCTCAGGGGGTCCGGGGGACAGCGTCCCCCGCCTGCGCACCGGTGTTAGGCGTGCACCTTAATTCGCGACGTTATTCGCGGTCGAGGCAAAGCCAACCACCGTCCCAAAGAGGCCAAGAATGGTCTGGACGCGCGTGACCGGCGATTCGGTGGCCAGCAGCGTATCGCCCGGATTGATATGGAACTGGCGCGCCGCAAACAGACCATCCGCATTGGTGAAATCCAAAGAGAAAATCACCTGACGCAGCTCAGGGCCGGGCTTGTCGGGGTTGATGTGCTGCGGCTCATACTCGCGCAGCACCAAAAGACCCTTGGGATCGGCCCGCGCAGCGCTCAAGCCCCCCATGGCCGATACCGCCTCCATCGCCGTGATCCGCTCCTCCTCAAAGGGAATCACCTTCTGGCTGCCAGCGGCCCCCAGCACGTTGAAGGTGCGGTCATCCTCGGTCACGACGATCTGATCACCGCCCTGGACCAGCGCGTTGCGCGCCGGCTCGGCATAGAGCGTCTCGGCCCGCGTCTCAAACACCTGACCGCCGCGTTGCAGGATCACCAGCGGGTTATTCATCGTCGGCGCGATACCGCCCGCACTGGCCAAGACACTCAGAATACGGGTGTTGCGTGACAAAAGCGGATAGTTTCCCGGTGCCGCTACGCCCCCCACAACATCCACGGCATTGTTGCGGCCCGGCTCTACGGTCAACTGCACCTGCGCTGATGGCGCGATTTCCAGCAACCGCGTCTGCAACGTGGCGCGCGCCTCCGACTCGGTCATGCCACGCAGCGCAACCTCGCCAATATAGGGCATGAACACAGTGCCCGAAGACGAGACCGTCAATCCCTCAATCGGCGTCGAGCGCGATGCTTCGCTCGCCAGCAAAGAGTTTTCCTGATTGTCCCAGATCACCACAGCCAACCTGTCACCCGTCTGGATGATCGACGAATCCGGCCCGCGGCTGGCGGACAGCCAGTTATAGCTGCCCTTCCATCCCGAGGCCGGCCAGAGCGCCAACGCCGGAGTCGACCGGCGTGTGACCTCAACCACCTGAAACGTCGGCACCTTGTTGTCTTTCTCGGCCAGAACCTCGCTTTGCAAGGCGGCTCCTCGGGGCAGACTGCATGCCGCCAACGCGGCAAACATCATGATTCCGAGGATAACCCTGATTTTGCGCGTCACTCTCCGACTCCCCGGTCCCTCTGGCATTGCATCGGTTCCTACCCCGGTCCGACCGTGCTAGACAATCGGAATCTGCCCTCGAACGTCAGGCACCACCCTATGTTGGCCGAAATATGCCACGATGAAACCATGCTGATCACCGGTTCTACCGGCCGCATCGGCACGCTGCTGCGCAGGGCTTGGCAGGGCCCGGCAGGCCCGCGCCCGCTATGGTTGGCGCGTCGCTGCCCGGCGGATATCCTGTGGTCGCCGGGGGAGGCGCTGCCATCCGTGCTGCCCCGCTGCGACACTGTGATAGCCCTTTGGGGCCAAATTTCAGGCACATCCGAGGATCTTGCCGCCAATGTGACCCTCGTGCATCACGGCGCGAGCTTGGCCCGGGCCTGCGGTGCCCGGCGGATGCTGCATCTCTCCTCCGCTGCGGTCTACGGCCCCGGCACAGCCCTGACCGAGGATACGCCCCCCCGTCCCGCCAACGCCTATGGCCATGCCAAGCTGGCGATGGAAGAGGCGGTGCGCGCGCTGCCCTCGGACGAGACGCGCCATTGCTGCTTGCGACTGGCCAATGTCGTGGGGGCCGACAGCCTCGCCCCGGCCCTGCGCGCGGGCAAGGGCCCTGTACGGCTTGACCGCTTCGCCGATGGCACCGGCCCCCTGCGCAGCTATATCGCGCCCGGTGACCTTGCACAGGTGCTTTGCGCCTTGGCTCAGCTGCCGCCAGACCGTTTGCCCACGCGGCTTAATGTGACCGCGCCAGTGCCCGTGACCATGGAAAGCCTTGTGCGCGCTGCCGACCGGCCCCTCATCTGGCAAGAGGCCCCGGAAAACGCCGTGCAGGCCGTTACCCTTGATGGCAGCTCTCTTGCCGGTTTGCTTCCCTTTCTGTATCTGAAAGACACAGCACGCGCGATGATCGACGATTGGCACAGCTTGGAGATGGCAGCATGAATCCGGCTAAACGGGCCTTTGACGTGGGATTAGCCCTGCTGTTGATCGTGCTGCTGTCACCGGTCATGCTTGTGATCGCTTTGCTCATTGCGGTCTGCGACGGACGGCCCGTGTTCTACCTCTCGGAACGGATGAAAACGCCCGACACCGCGTTTTGCCTCTGGAAATTCCGCACGATGCGCGTGGTAGAAAACGATGCAGGCGTCTCCAGCGGCTATAAACAGCACCGCGTAACCCCTCTTGGACGCCGCCTGCGCGCCACCCGTCTCGATGAACTGCCGCAATTGCTCAACGTCTTGCGCGGCGACATGAGCTTTGTCGGCCCCCGCCCGCCGCTGCGCTGCTATGTTGAAAGCTGCCCTGAAATCTACGCCCGCGTGCTGGAAAAACGCCCCGGCGTTACAGGGCTCGCCACTCTTGTCTATCACCGCACCGAAGAAAAGCTGCTCTTGGCCTGCAGCTGCCACGAAAGCGGCGAGAGCACCTATGTCACCCGCTGCATCCCGCGAAAGGCCCGGCTCGACCTGATCTGGGCCCGCCACCAAAGCCTTTGTTACGATATCCGACTGATTTACCAAACTGTGATTCGTGTGTTCTCACGACGGCGAAGCTACCGCGTGAAGCGGGGCTGACCCCAAGAGCCACCCAACATCTTTTGCACATTTTTTGATCCAATCGGCTAAAACTTGCTCAGAAGCAGCGCATCTCTTTTCAAATCGCGATGAATCGGCATTCCTTAAGCCGCCGTGAATGCCTACAAACAGTTTGATTTCAATGTGCTTGATATCAGGGGATCGTGCCGTGCTGTACAAAACCGTCACCTCACTGAAACAGGGCCAGAAACAGGCGTTTTTCCTGACGCTAGACATGCTGATTGTGGTGCTGTCTTACGGCTTCTCTATGGTTCTGTTTCTGGGGCCCTCTGCCCTGTCGAGCAATCTCAGCGCCGCCTCCAACGATCTCTTTGCGATGATGTGCATCGCAGCCGCGCTCGCCACCTATTTCGGCCTGCACAAGGTCAAGCTGAAATCCTACGAAATGCAGGGCATGCTCAGCTCTGGCTGGGTGGCGCTGGCCATCACCGCCACCGGGCTTGCGTTTTCCGCCTTAGACCCAGACGTCACCCCCCCCGCCACGGTCTATATCGTCTGTGGCATGATGTTTCTTATCCTGTCCGTCACCTCTCGACTGGCGCTGCGCATCGCGCTTCTTCGAATCTACCGCAACGGCAACCGGCGCCTGCGCGTGCTGATCTATGGCGCAGGCCAGACTGGCCAACAGCTGGCCACGGCCCTTGCCACCGATGATGCCGTATTGCCCATGGCCTTTGTGGATGACGAACCGCGCCTGCAATCCCTGACCATCGCCGGGCTCAAAGTGCATAAATCCGAGGATTTGCCCGAACTTGTCAAACGCTATGACATTCAGCGCGTGATCCTCGCCATGCCCAGCGCCCCGCCCGCCAAACGCACCCTGCTGACGCGGCGCATCGCCGAACATGGGGTCGAGGTGCACGCCCTGCCCTCCTTTGCCGACCTGATCTCGAACGACGCCCATAGCCTCTATCAAAGCCGCCCGGTCGATCTGAACGAGCTTCTTGGTCGTGACGGTCTGGCCGACAAACTGCCGGGGTCGCGCGACAGCTACAAAGGGCGCTGCATCCTTGTCACCGGCGCAGGCGGCTCTATCGGCTCAGAACTGTGCCGCCAACTTATCGCCTATGAGCCTGCGCATCTCATCCTTCTTGACCACGCCGAACACGCCCTGTTCGAAATCGAGCGCGAATTGCGCAGCCTTGCACCTTTGATGCGGATTTCCCCTGTTCTGGGCTCGGTCTGCGAGAAATCCCTCGTCAACGTGCTCATGCAATCGCGCAAGGTGGAAATCGTGCTGCACGCCGCCGCCTATAAACATGTGCCCATGGTCGAATCAAACGCCATCGAGGGGATGCGCAACAACGTCATCGGCACGCGCACCGTGGCACAGGCAGCGCGGGACGCAGGCGTTGAACGCTTCATCCTCGTCTCCACCGACAAGGCTGTGCGCCCGGTCAGTGTCATGGGCGCATCCAAGCGCTTTGCCGAAATGATCGTGCAGGATCTCGCCACCCGCACCAGCACCACACGCTTTTCCATGGTTCGGTTTGGCAATGTGTTGGGCTCGTCCGGCTCTGTCATCCCGCTTTTTGCCGAACAGATCGCGCGCGGTGGGCCGGTCACGCTGACCCATGCCGATGTCACCCGCTATTTCATGACCATCCCCGAGGCCGCGCGCCTCGTGCTCTTGGCCGGCTCCTTTGCCCGCGGCGGCGATGTCTTCGTGCTCGACATGGGTAAACCCATCGCCGTGCGCGATGTGGCCCGCAAGATGATCGAAGGCTCCGGCCTGACCGTGTGCGATGCTGACAACCCCGATGGCGACATCGAGATCGAGATCACCGGTCTGCGCCCCGGCGAAAAGCTCTACGAGGAACTGCTGATCGGCTCTGACATGCTGACCACACCCCACCCCAAGATCTTGCGCGCCCAAGAGGGGCATCTGTCGGAAATCGAACTTGCCAAGGCGCTGAAATCCCTGTCCGAAGCGATCGAGACCCGCGATGTCGCCCTCTTGCGCAGCGTGTTGGCGCAATGGATCGAACAGATCGAAGATCGCCCCGACGCCACGGTCAATCAATAGGCCTCAGCCCGCCAAATCGCCAAACTTCCGGTCGAGATAATCCAGAAGTGGCCCCGCCGTCGGGGCCGCGCCACAGGCCCGCGCAATCACCTCTGCCGGCTCGAATAGCCCGCCATGCCGCTGCACCGCGCCGCGCAACCACACCGTCGCTTCGGCCAACTTCCCCCGTGCCAATTGCGCGTCAAGCCCCGGCACCGCGGCCTGCAACGCCTCAAAAAGACACCCGGCATAAAGGTTACCAAGGCTATAGGTCGGGAAATAACCAAACAGCCCCACCGACCAATGCACATCCTGCAACACGCCATGCGACGCGCGATCCACCGCATATCCGAAATCGGCGGCAAAGCGGTCGTTCCACGCCGCCTCAAGATCGGCCACGCTCAGATCCCCCGCGATCAAGGCCCGCTCCAGATCATAGCGCAACATGACATGCAGATTGTATTGCACCTCATCTGCCTCGGTCCGGATATAGCCACGATGCACCCGGTTCACGGCGCGATAGAATGTCTCTTCATCGGCAATGCCAAAATCGCCGAACCCATCGCGCATCCGCCCATAAAGCCAGCCACAAAACGCCCGGCTGCGCCCCAATTGGTTTTCATAAATCCGGCTCTGGCTTTCATGCACCCCCATCGACACACCCTGCCCAAGAGGTGTCAGGCGATAGGCCGGATCAATGCCCTGCTCATAGCAGGCATGCCCCACCTCGTGGATGGTGGAATAAAAACAGTTGAACGGGTCCACCTCGCTCACCCGGGTCGTGATGCGCACATCATCGCCACTGCCCGAACTGAACGGATGCACCGCCAGATCCAGCCGCCCCCGGCTTAGATCATAGCCAAACACCTGCGCCAGCTCCTGCGACAGCGCCAATTGCACGTCGCGGTCAAACCGCCCTTCCAGCCTAGGCCATTCCACCGCCAGCGCCGCGCCGCGCAGCGCCACCAACCGGGGCCGCATCTCGGCAAACATCGCATCAAGCTTGGCCGCGCTCATCCCCGGCTCGTAATCCTCAAGCAGCGCATCATAAAGCGTACCGCCCGCCGACAACGCCGCCGCTTCCTCGCGCTTGAGCCGCACCACCTCGGCCAGCACGGGCGCAAAGGCGGCATAGTCATCCGCCGCCCGCGCCTCGGCCCATTGCCCCTGCGCCCGGCTTGTCAGCCGCGCCAGCGCCACGGCCAGATCCCCCGGCACCTTGACCGCCCGCTCATAATCGCGCCGGATATGGCGCAACTGCGCCCGCGCCACAGGCTCGGTCGCCTGCCCCTCTGCCTCTGCCAGCACATCGCCCCGCGCCGGGTCCACCCGCCGCGCATGCAATACCGCCTGCATCGCACCTGATTCCTCGGCCCGCTGATCGGCGGCCCCGCGCGGCATCATGGTTTCCTGATCCCAGCCCAGCCGCCCGGCCACCTGCGCCAGCGCCTGCGTTTCGCGCTCGCGCGCCATCAGATCGTCATAGGCGCTCATGCTCAGGTTCCCCGAATGGATGTGGCGCGCGGATACTGGCTCAGGAACCGCGCCCGCAGGATCAACACCCAAAGGATGACCGCCACGAACTGATGCGCAATCGCCAAGTGCCACGGCGCGATATAAAGCACCGTCATGATGCCCAAAGCGATCTGGAACAAAAGCACGGCAAAGACAGCGTTGAACGCGCCCCGCGTGCGCTCATGCGCGCTCTTGCGCCCGCGCAACCAAACCACCACGGCAAAGGCGAGCAACAGATAGCCGCTCATCCGGTGAATGAACTGCACCGTCCCGGCGTTCTCAAAGAGGTTCCGCCACCATGGCTGCAATTCCATCATATCAGGCGGCAAAAAGCCCCCCGCCATCAGTGGCCAATCGGTATAGCTGCGCCCGGCATCAATCCCCGCCACCAGCGCCCCCAGCAGGATTTGCAGGAATGCGAAATGCATCAGCCCCGTCGACAGGCTATAGAGCTTCGCCTCACGCCCCCGCCGCGCCTGCATCAACTCGCGCTCCTCGCGCCCAAGCAGAAAGACGAACCACGCGATGACGCCAAGGATGACAAAGGCCAGCCCCAGATGCGTCGCCAACCGGTAAGAGGCCACCGCCACCATTTCGCCCGTCAGACCAGAGGATACCATCCACCAGCCGATGGCCCCCTGCGTGCCGCCCAGCGCACCCAGTAGCAGCAAACGCCCGCTCCACCCATTCGGGATCTGCCGCGCCAGCAAAAATCCAAAGAACCCCAAGGCCCAGACCAGCCCGATCACCCGGCCCAATTGCCGGTGGCCCCATTCCCACCAATAGATGAATTGGAATTCCGATAGGGTCATGCCCTTGTTGACCAACTCATATTGCGGAATGGCGCGGTACTTGTCGAATTCTTCCATCCAATGCGCCTCAGACATCGGCGGCAGCGCGCCCGTCACCGGCTTCCACTCGGTGATGCTAAGGCCACTGTCAGTCAGCCGCGTCAGCCCCCCCACCGCGATCATCACAACAACCAGCGCAAAAAGCACCATCAGCCAGACCCGGATCGCCCCCCGCGCGCCCCGACGGCCCGCGTCGATCATGCCGCCCTGCGGCACGGGCTTTACCGCCTCGGCCTGCCCCACCTCTTCGAAAATGCTGCGTTTTCCGCTCATCCCTCAGCCTCTTTTCCCTTGGCACCAGGCAACACTAGGGCTCAGCCCACCGTGCTTCAACCGCGCGCCTTCCAGCGGACCATCTGCCGCATCACACCGTGCAAGGTCTGCACATCGGCGCGCGTCATCGGCATCCGGCTCCACATATTGCGCAGGTTGGTTTTCATACTCTCGACCTTGTGCTCGGGGAAGAAAAAACCGGCCTCCTCCAGCCGCTCCTCATAATGCGCGGCCAGCGCCTCAACCTCGACCTGCGCGGCCCAGTCGGTCTTGGCCAGATCAACCCGCTCAGGCACCACCTGCCCCGCCGCGCGCTGCCATTCATAGGCCATCAAAAGCACGCATTGCCCCAGATTAAGGCTGGCAAATTCCGGGTTCACCGGCACGTTGATGATCGCATTGGCGCGGGCGATATCGTCGTTTTCCAACCCGGCGCGCTCGGGGCCAAAAAGCACCGCCACTTTTTCCCCAGCCGCAATTTTTTCCGCCGCCACCACCATCGCGCGCTCGGGGCTCAATACCGGCTTGGTCAGCCCCCGCGCCCGCGCCGTCGTGGCCAGCACATAGGTGCAATCCCCCACCGCTGCGGCCGTATCCGCAACCAACAGCGCCTCATCCAAAAGCCGCCCCGCCCCGCTTGCCATGGCATCGGCCTTGGGGTTGGGCCACCCGTCGCGCGGCGCAACAAGCCGCATCCGGTCCAGACCGAAATTCCACATCGCCCGCGCCGCCGCCCCGATATTCTCGCCCATCTGCGGACGCACGAGCACAAAGGCGGGTTGGGGTCGGTCGCTCGGCATAGGCACTCTCACTCCGGTGTCATGCAAGGGGGCCCGCCACCGGCAAGCCCCCTCTTTCATCGTTCTTCAAATACTCATCTCGCACCGCGCCCCAAGGGGGCACCGGATCGGATCACTCGGCCGCCTTGGTCGCAACCTCGCCGCCCGCATCGCCATTGGCCCCATTGCCCTCGGCTTTGGGGGCACGCTTGGCGCGTGGCTTGCGCGGGCGCTTGGCGGCAGCTTCTGGGGCCGGAGCCTCGGGCGCCGGGGCATCTGTCCCGCTTGCCTCTGGCACCGGGGCCTCCGCGCGCGGCTCTGGGGCAACAGCCCCAGCACCTGCATCGCCTGCGCGATCCTGTCCACGCCGCGGACCGCGGTCCGCCGAATGCGCCCGGCGGCGCGACGGTTCGGGCTGCGGCTTGCTTTCGGGCGTCTCGACCAGACCGATGTCGCGCTCGTCATAGCTGCCGATCACATCGGGCTGCGCTTGGGCTGCGGGATCCTGCGACACGGGCTGTTCACCCTCGTCGCTTTCACGCCCACCAGACCGCTCGGGGCGGTCGCGGTCGCGATCCTGTTGACGATCACGGTTGAAGCGCTCTTGCTCCTCGCGCCGCGCGTCCTGTTCCTTCTGCGCCTCGCTCAGCAGGCGCAGGTAATGTTCTGCATGCTGCTGGAAATTCTCGGTCGCAACCCGGTCACCCGCCAATTGCGCATCGCGCGCCAACTGGTTGTATTTCTCAATGATCTGCTGCGGTGTGCCGCGCACCTTGCCCTCTGGGCCGGAGCTGTCAAACACGCGATTGACAACGTTCCCGACGGTTCGATTGCGGTTCGGCTTGTTCCGCTGACGTGACTTCGATGATCTCATATGGTGCTGTCCAGCCCTGATGCTCAAAATGTTCGCTTGACCCGATGGGCGCCCCTTGCGCCGAATGAAACCGGATCGGACATGTTCTGGCTTGGTGTCAAGCGGGACCGCCCGATTGGGCATCCTCCGTCGTGACTGCTCCCCAATAAGCACGCGCCGCCCGACCATACAAGAGCAAAGCGGAAAATTTCCGCAAATCTCGCCAATTATGGCTCATTTCTGCGTGAGGTCCCCGGCCAAACCCCGCAGACCACCCGGTCGCGCCCTTCCAGATCGGGCCGGATCGTCACCGCGTCGAATCCCTCCGCACACAGCAGATCGGCCACCGCCGGCCCCTGTTTCCACCCGATTTCAACCATCAGACGCCCACCGGGGCTCAGATGCGCCCCCGCCCCCGCCGCAATCGCCCGATAGGCGGTCAGCCCATCCGCCTCATCGGTCAGCGCCCCGCGCGGATCGTGCTCGCGCACCTCGGGCATCAACCCCGCCATTTCCGCCGCCGCGATATAGGGCGGGTTCGACACGATCAGATCAAACACCCCGGCCACCCGCGCAAACCAATCCGAACGGCTCAGCGTCAAGCGCCCCGCCACCCCATGCCGCGCCGCGTTGCGCGTGGCCACGTCAAGGGCGGCATCGGACACATCCGTGGCCACGCCCCCCGCGTCCGGCCATTCCGCCAAAAGCGTCACCGCCAGAATTCCACTGCCCGTGCCAAGATCAAGCAAAGTCAATGGTTTGGGTCCAGCCAGCGCCTCGAAAATCAGGCATTCCGTTTCCGGGCGTGGATCAAGAACATCCGCTGTAACCTCGAATTCCCGCCCCCAGAACACCCGCCGCCCAAGGATCTTGGCCACAGGTTCGCGCGCCGCCCGCCGGGCAATCATGGCCTCGAACCGCGCCAAGGCCGCCGCGTCCAGATCCTCCCCCAGATGCAGCGTCAGACGGTCACGGGCGAGGCCCACCGCGCCCGCCAAAAGCGCCCGCGCATCGCCCGCAGCCCCCTCGATCCCCTCGGCCTCCAGCCGTCGCACGGCGCTTACCAGGGCGTCGCGCAGGATCACGACATCTCAGCCAGCAGGCTGGCCTGTGCATCCGCTGTCAGCGCGTCGATCACCTCGTCCAGATCACCGCCAAGAACCTGCTCCAGCTTGTAAAGCGTCAGGTTGATGCGGTGATCGGTCATCCGCCCTTGGGGGAAATTATAGGTGCGAATCCGCTCTGACCGATCGCCGCTGCCCACCTGCGCCGCCCGATTGGCAGAGCGTTCGCTGTCCACGCGATTGCGCTCCAAATCGTAAAGCCGGGTCTTCAACACCTGCATCGCGATCTCGCGGTTGCGATGCTGCGATTTCTCGGAACTCGTGACCACGATGCCTGTGGGCAAATGTGTGATCCGCACCGCCGAATCGGTGGTGTTCACATGCTGGCCACCCGCGCCAGACGACCGCATCGTGTCGATCCGCAGGTCATTGGCGTTGATCTGAATATCCACATCTTCCGCCTCGGGCAGCACCGCCACGGTCGCGGCAGAGGTATGAATACGCCCGCCGCTCTCGGTCTCGGGCACGCGCTGCACGCGGTGCACCCCCGATTCGAACTTGAGCCGGGCAAAAACGCCCTCACCGCCAATCCGCACCACCAATTCGCGGATACCGCCCAATTCGCTCTGCTGTTCTTCGATCACCTCAAAGGACCAGCCGCGCGCCTCGGAATAGCGCTGATACATCCGCATCAGGTCCGCCCCAAAGAGCGCCGCCTCCTCGCCCCCCGTGCCGGGCCGGATTTCAAGGATGGCAGGCCGCGCATCCGCCTCGTCGCGGGGCAAGAGCGCCAGTTGCAACCGCTGCTCCATCTCGGGCAACCGCGCCTCCAGCACCGCCACCTCTTCGCGCGCCAGATCGCGCATCTCGGGATCGGCCAGCATCGCCCGCGCACCGTCCAGATCGTTCACGGCCAGACGATAGGCCCGGATCTCTTCAACCACGGGCCTCAATTCGGAATATTCGCGGCCAAGGCGGGCAATATCGCCACCGCCCTGCATCATCTGCGCCTCGACATAGTCAAAGCGCTCCACGATCTGTTGCAATCTGTCCAAGGGTATCATGGGAATGATCCTCTGTCCCATCCTTGTGACTTGGTCAAGAGGTCTCACCTGTGCTAGAATTACGCCATGAAAGCGCTCCTGCCTCTTCTTCTGATCTGCGCCACCCCGGCGCTCGCCGATGCCACCATCGGGCGCAAAACGGTTGAATGCTACTGCACCGACAAAAGCGGCGCGCGCGTCGAGATGGGCGAGACGATCTGCCTTCATGTGGATGGCAATATGTTCATGGCGCAGTGCCAGATGTCGCTCAACGTGCCGATGTGGCGCAAGATCACGGATGGATGCCTATCCTCCCGCCTGCCCCAATCGCTGCAACCAGCCGTCGATACGGGCGGCGTTGACGCCCAGATCTGACTTGCCAAAGCGCAGACGCCCGTAAATCTCCAATTGCGCGCCGCTCTGCCGCACCGTCGTATAATCCGGAAAGCCAAAGAGCCGCGAGCGCGTGACATAGGTGATCATGCCCTGCGCCACATCCCCCGCCAAAACTTGGGTGCGCGGCGTGGCGCGGATGATCGCATCAAGCGCCGCCAAATCGCCGCTGACCACCCGCACGGCCCCGCCGTCCAGATCACCGGGGGATACGCTCTGCGGCATCCCGTGCCAGTGCTTTGGATCGGTCGGCGCAAGCCGCACATAGGCTGCGCCCGCGACCAGCGCCAAAAGCACCAGACCAAAGACGAGCTTCATCGCACCCCCTCAGCCAGCCTCACCCGGCCCGCGCCCCATCCACGGTCTCGGCCAATGCCTCGGCCCGCGCGGCGATCTCGGCCAAAGTCTCGACCACCTCATTGGGCACCACCGGCACCTCGATCCGCTGCGCCTCGGGCGCGGGCGCCGTGCGCATCTGGTCCAGCTCCGCCTCTTTCTCCGCCAACCGGTCCTCGGCCTCGCGCAGCTTGTCCTGCAAACCTGCGGTCTTGTCGGCCAGCATCAGACCCGCCATGAGCAACATGCGCGGCTCAGGAATGCGCCCGATCTGCGCCGCCAACACGGCGGCCTCCTCATCCAGCATCTTGGCTGCGGCATAGAGGTAATGCTCCTCGCCCGCCTGACAGGCCACCTCGAAATTGCGGCCCCCGATCTCGATTTGCACCTCAGGCATCCGATGTCTCCGTTTTCTCGTTCTGCGCCGCCGCCGGTTCTGCCTCGGCAATCACCTGCCCCAAGGCCGCCAGCACCGCCTCAACCTCGCCCCGATCCGCGCCCCGCGCGGCGCGCAGCCCCTCCAACTCGGCCATCATCGCCTTGTTGATCAGATGCGGCTCAGACACGCCCGCCACCTGCGCCTCGCGCAGCGTCTGATTGTTGTCGCGCAGCTGTTGATTGGCCTTGCGCAGCGCTTGCAGATCCGCGTCGAGCTTGCGCAGGCTCTCAGACCGCGCGCCTTCCGCCGCCTCTAGCTTGGCATGCAGCACCTTGATCCGCTCTTGCAACTGCGCATTGGCCAGTTGCTCCTCGCCAAGCTGCTCGCGCAACCGGGCCAGCTCTTCGGGATCTGCTCCCGCGTCCGGTGCGGCACCTGTCGCAGCCACGGGCCGCCCCTCCAGCCCCTGCGCGATGCGGTCCAGCGCCGCCGTAATCCGTGCCTGTAACTCGTTTATCTGGCTCATCCTCGAGGGTCCTCGCTTGCTTGCCCGCGTGCCCCACGAATCGCACACCGGGCGGGTTTTGATCAAGTCTAATGAAAGGATCGGCGAAATGCGCCCCCAAACCCGCTCAATGCACCGCTTGCGCCGCCTCGTGCTTGAACTTCTGGACCGGGCTGGTATTCAACGCCCAGATAGACCCGTCAGACACCGCCCCATTCAAAGGATGCACGCCCCGTGGACATCGCCGCCCTCCGCTCCGCCAACCCCGATCACTGGAAAAAGGCCACCGCCATCCGCGCGCTGACCCTCGACGCCGTTGCCGCCGCCAATTCCGGCCATTCCGGCATGCCGATGGGCATGGCCGATGTCGCAACCGTGCTCTATGAAAAGCACCTGAAATTCGACCCCACCAATCCCAATTGGCCCGACCGCGACCGCTTTATCCTGTCGGCGGGGCATGGCTCGATGTTGCTCTATTCCTTGCTGCATCTGACCGGCTATGCCGATATGACGCTCGACGAAATCCGCAATTTCCGCCAATGGGGGGCCAAAACCGCAGGCCATCCCGAATATGGCCACGCCACCGGCATCGAGACCACGACCGGCCCGCTCGGTCAGGGCATTTCCAACGCCGTGGGCTTTGCCATGGCCGAAGAAATGCTGCGCGCCCGCTTTGGCGCTAAGCTGATGGATCACTATACCTATGTCATCGCCGGTGACGGCTGCCTCATGGAGGGTGTCAGCCAAGAGGCCATCGGCCTTGCCGGTCGGCACCAGCTGTCGCGCCTCATCGTGCTGTGGGACAACAACAACATCACCATCGACGGCACCGTCGATCTTGCCGACCGCACCGATCAGGTCGCGCGCTTCCGCGCCTCCGGCTGGCATGTGCTGGAAATCGACGGGCATGACCCGGCGGCGATTGACGCAGCCTTAACCGAGGCCAAGACCACCGCAGAGCCTACGATGATCGCCTGCAAAACCCATATCGCCCTTGGTCACGCCGCGCAGGACACCTCCAAGGGTCATGGCGCGCTGACCAACCCAGACCAGCTTGCCGCCGCCAAAGAGGCCTATGGCTGGCCCTATGGCCCCTTTGAGATCCCCTCTGATGTCAAATCCGCATGGGAGGCCATCGGCCACCGTGGGGCCACCACCTATGCCGCATGGGCCAAGCGTCTGGCAGACACCTCGCCCGCGCGTCAGGCCGAGATTGCGCGCATCTTCAACCGCGACATGCCAATGAAACTGGGCGCGCGCATCCGCGCCCTGAAAAAGCAGATCAGCGCCGAGGCGCCCAAAGTGGCCACCCGTCAAAGCTCTGAAATGGTGCTCGAGGTCGTGAACCCGATCCTTCAGGAAACCGTCGGCGGCTCTGCCGATCTCTCTGGCTCCAACAACACCCGCTCGGGCGATATGTCCGTGTTCGACGTGGACAACCGCAAGGGCCGCTACATTCATTGGGGCATCCGCGAACATGGCATGGCCGCCGCGATGAACGGCATGGCGCTGCATGGCGGCATCCGCCCCTATGGCGGCACCTTCATGTGCTTTACCGATTACGCCCGCCCCGCCATGCGTCTGGCCGCGCTGATGAAAATCCCCACCGTGTTCGTCATGACCCATGACAGCATCGGTCTGGGCGAGGATGGCCCGACCCACCAGCCCGTTGAGCATCTGGCGATCAGCCGCGCCACCCCCAACACCTGGGTCTTCCGCCCCTGCGATACGGTCGAGACCGCCGAAGCGTGGGAACTGGCGCTCACGTCCAAGGAAACGCCCTCGGTTCTCTCGCTCACCCGCCAAGGCCTGCCGACCCTGCGCCGCGAGCATAAGGCCAAGAACCTGACCGCCCAAGGCGCCTATGTGCTGGCCGATGCAACGGGCAAGCGTCAGGCGATCCTGATGGCCACCGGCTCCGAGGTCGAGATTGCCATGAAGGCGCGCGACCTCTTGGAAGCCGAGGGTATCGGCACGCGCGTGGTCTCCATGCCCTGCTGGGAACTCTTCGAGGAACAAGACGACAGCTATCGCCGCCGCGTCCTGCCCGCAGGCCCGGTGCGCGTCGCGGTCGAGGCCGCGATCCGCTTTGGCTGGGACCGCTGGCTCTACGGCGAGCGCGGCCGCCGCGAAAAGGGCGGCTTTGTCGGCATGCATGATTTCGGGGCATCCGCCCCTGCCCCCACACTCTACAAGGAATTCGGCATCACCGCCGAGGCCGTGGCGGACAAGGTCAAATCCCTGCTCTGAGCCGAGGGGATCGAACCCAACGACGAAGCCCGGATGCCCAGCATCCGGGCTTTCTCTTTTGGCAACGAGATACAGCGCTGTCCCTGAGCCCCGCGCGGAACAAGGCGCGGCACGCGCCGCCGCGCGGATCGCTGGGCCGTCCCGCGGCCTAGCGATTTTGAGAGGGGGCGCTATGCTGTGGGAGCACACGGACTTGGCGAGATAAAGTGGCGACCATGCCGTTGCTTCGCTAGTCCCCGGCCCAGCGCCCCGCGCACCTCTTCCACCACATCCCCCAACTTGCGCGCCCCCGCGCACAGCCCCTACACTCGCGCATTATGCCCAGCCTCTGCCGCGATTGCCTGACCCGATTCGACACCGCCCGCCGCTGCCCCGCTTGCGGCAGCCCCCGCATCGTGGCCCATCCCGAGCTTTTCGACCTCTCCATCGCCCATATGGATTGCGATGCCTTCTACGCCTCCGTCGAAAAACGCGACGACCCGGATCTTGTCGACAAGCCGCTCATCATCGGCGGCGGACGGCGCGGCGTGGTCTCGACCGCGTGCTATATCGCCCGCATCAAGGGCGTGCGCTCTGCCATGCCGATGTTTCAGGCGCTCAAACTCTGCCCCGAGGCGGTGGTGATCAAACCCCGCATGCAGGTCTATGCCGAGGTCTCGCGCGCCATCCGCGCCATGATGCTCGATCTCACCCCCGCCGTGGAACCGCTCTCGCTTGACGAGGCGTTTCTCGATCTCACCGGCACCGCGCAATTGCATGGCGCACCGCCCGCCGTCGTGCTGGCCCAGCTTATCAAACGGATGCGCGACGAGTTGGGCCTGACCGGGTCCATCGGCCTCAGCCATAACAAGTTTCTGGCCAAGATCGCCTCGGACCTCGACAAACCGCATGGCTTTGCCGTGATCGGCGCAGGCGAGACCGCCGATTTCCTGCGTGACCGCCCCGTCAGCCTGATCTGGGGCGTGGGCCAATCAACCCTCAAGGCGCTGAATGACGCAGGCATCCGCAGCTTTGCCGATCTCCTGCGATGGGACCGCCGCGATCTGCACGCGCGCTTTGGCTCGATGGGCGACCGGCTCTGGCATCTGGCGCGCGGCCAGGACCGCCGCCGCGTCTCGGCCAATGCGCCGGTCAAATCCATCTCGAACGAGACAACTTTTTTCGAGGACACGCGCGACCGCGACCTGCTTGATGGGCATATTTGGCGGTTGGCGGAAAAGGTGGCCGACCGCGCCAAGGCCCGCGCCCTCGCGGGCCGCGTCGTCACGCTGAAACTCAAGCGGGCCGATCACACGCTTCTCACCCGCCGCCATGCCCTGCGTGACGCCACCCAGCTTGCCGATACACTCTATCGCACCGCCCGCGCGCTGATGGATCAGGTGCCCGACGGGGCCGCCTATCGGCTCATCGGCGTCGGGCTGTCAGACCTCGTGGAAGAGACCGCCGCCGACCGCTCCGGCGACTTGCTCGATCCCCAAGCCACCCGCCGCGCCGGGGCCGAACGCGCCACCGATGCCATCCGCGCCAAATTCGGCCCAGATGCAATCGTCAAAGGGCGGGCGTTGCGATAGGCGGCGGGTGCCGATGCTTGTGATACGCGCATTAGCCGCGCGGTCGCTGGGCCAGGGACTAGCGAAACACCATCCGTGGCTTCCACTTAATGCCAGCCAAGTCCGTAAGACTTAACAGTGTTTCGCTTGCTCTCAAAATCGCTAGGCCGTGGGACGGCCCAGCGATCCGCGCGGCGGGCTTCGCCCTTGATTCCGCGCGGCACCACAGGTGCCTGCCCCCTACTCCGCCGCCAAGGGCCGCGCTTCTGCGCGCCCGATCTCGGCGATCTCGCGGATCACGCCCGACAGCAGCGTCCGGAACGCTTCGAAATTGCCATTGGGCCGAATAAGCCGCTCATTCATATAAAGCGCGCGGTCAATCTCTACCTGCACCGCATGCCGCCCGCGCGCAGGGCGACCATAGGCCTGCGTGATATAGGCCCCGGCAAAAGGCGTGTTGCGCGTCACCACCAGACCCGCGCGGGCAAAGGCCGCCTCGATCCGCTCGACCACCGCGCCATCCGCCGCCGCCCCGAACCGATCCCCCAAAACGATCTCGGGCCGCCGCACACCCCGCCGCGCCACCGCATCCATCGCCTCATGCGGCATCGAATGACAATCAATCAGGATCGACTGCCCGAACATCAGATGCGCTTGATCCAACTGCCCTTGCAACGCCGTGTGATAGGGCCGCCAATAGCTCTCGATCCGGTGCTCGGCCTCGGCCATGCTCAGCTTGCCCGCATAGATCGCCTGCCCATTCGCCACCACACGTGGAATGACCCCAAGACCAGAGGCCACACGCGGATTATGCCCCTGCCGCGCCACCCCCTCGATCAACGCCGGGTCCAATTCATCAGCGCTGCGGTTCAGATCGACATAGGCACGCGGTGCCCCCGCCTTGATCAAAGGTGCCCCATAGAGCGGGGCGCTGTCGAACAACTGATCGACAAAAGCATCCTCGGACGAGCGCACCGAATGCTCATTCAGCGTGGTGCGCCGCAGGAAGGTCCAGGGGTAATCCCGCCCACTATGGGGCGAGGCGAACACCACCGCCGTGGTGCGCCGTTCGGGATGCGTGAGGTGATAAGCGACCTTGGGCATTGATGTTCCTCTCTCAGGCGATAATAGACTGAAATTGAGCTTCTAAAAGCCCTTGATCCCCTCTCCGACTCCTTTTATAGACCACCGAACCGGCGCGGATTTCCGCGCCCCTCTTTTTGGGGCAGGCGATCGGCTGGCATTCATGGGCGATTAGCTCAGTGGTAGAGCACTTCGTTGACATCGAAGGGGTCACAAGTTCGAACCTTGTATCGCCCACCATGAATTCACTGTCCCGCCCACCGGGACGCCCGCAACCCCAGGCGCTGGCCCGCGCCGCGACAACCGAGGAGACGACCATGAAGGTTCGTAATTCGCTCCGCTCGCTCAAGAACCGGCATCGGGATTGCCGCGTCGTGCGCCGCAAAGGCCGCGTCTACGTGATCAACAAGACCCAGCCGCGTTTCAAAGCCCGTCAGGGCTGAGCCGCGATCAGCCTTTCGGCTGAAGGATCAAAACCCCGCCCAACCGGCGGGGTTTTTCTTTGGAGGATGGCTCTTTGCCTAGCTTGCCTCGCGAAACAAGCCGCGCGGTGCCCGTCCGCCGGGTGGGCGCAGCATCAGACGTGATTGGCACTTTATGCCTGAGAAGTCTTTCGCGTTTTCAATGAGATGGGCCGTTGCAAAAGCGCCCGCCCGAGGGGGCGGGTCATGCCAGAGGCATGCCTTCGGCATGACCGCTGCGCGGCGGTGCCTGCGGCACCTTGATTCCGCGCAAGGAATATTTGGCGCAGAGGACACGCCCCTTGCGCCTGCCCTCTCAATCCCTCAGCAACTCGTTGATCCCGGTCTTGGAACGCGTCTGCGCGTCCACCCGCTTGACGATCACAGCACAGTATAGGTTGATGCCGTTCTTCGACGGCATGCTTCCTGCGACCACAACCGAATAGGGCGGCACTTCGCCATACATGACCTCGCCGGTCTCGCGGTCGACGATCTTGGTGGATTTCCCGATGAAAACCCCCATCCCCAGAACCGAACCCTCGCGCACGATACAGCCCTCGACCACCTCGGACCGCGCACCGATAAAGCAATTGTCCTCGATGATCGTCGGCCCCGCCTGCATCGGCTCCAATACGCCGCCAATGCCAACACCGCCGGAAAGATGCACGTTCTTACCAATCTGCGCGCAAGATCCCACCGTGGCCCAGGTATCCACCATCGTGCCACTGTCCACATAGGCCCCAAGATTGACAAAGGACGGCATCAAAACGACGCCCGGCGCGATATAGGCCGATTTGCGCACAACACAGTTGGGCACGGCCCGAAACCCGGCCTCACGCCACTCGGCATCGCCCCAGCCCTTGAACTTGCTGTCCACCTTGTCCCACCAGCCCGCGCCCTGCGGCCCGCCAGCGTGGATTTCCATATCCTTGATGCGGAACCCCAAAAGCACCGCCTTCTTGGCCCATTGGTTTACATGCCATTGGCCATCCGCCTGCCGCTCCGCCACCCGCAAGCTGCCGCTATCAAGCGCTGCCAGCGTGGCCTCAATCGCCTCGCGGGTCTCTCCGCCTGTTGCAGAGGTGATCGTGTCGCGCGCCTCCCAGGCGGCTTCGATTGCGGATTCTAGGGCTGCGTTTGACATGGGGCCTCCGGTTGCAATTGTCCCTCGCGGCTATAGCCAAATGCGCGCGCGCATACAATGCAAGAGACCCGCCCCGTCGTGCCATGGTCGGGGCGGCCCCAAGGCCACCCCTAGCGCCGCCTCAGGCGGCAAGATCCAGCTTGACCAGCGTCTGGTTCAACAGAACATAAGCAATCTCGCCAAAGGTCACCGGCCCGGTAAAGCCCGCCGTCAGCTTGCCCTCCATATCGCCGTAAACGTAGTTGAGAATGCAGTTGCACGAATAGCTGCCCTCACCTGCGGACCCGACCTGCGTGGCAAAGGTCTTGGCATAATCCTCTTGCGCGGCCGCCAGACGATATTCCACACCCGGAAAGACCGGCGCGTAAAAGGCTACTTCGCCCGCATCCGGATCAACCGACTGGAACGACACATTGATCAGCGCGCCCGCATAATTGGCCACCAGCGGCAATTTGGTGTCGATACCCTTGTCCGTGACATAGCGGGCAAACCCAATCTCTTGGCCGTTCACGATGGCTTTATGCGCCGAAAATCCTGCCTCGGGAAACGAGAACACAAGCTCGGCATCGTCGCCTTGCTTAAAGATATTCACGATATCAAGGCTCGGCCGCATCCCCTCAGGAACGGCAACATGCAAAAGAACGGCCCCGTCCTCGTGCTTGGCACCCTGCGCGCCGTCAAAAACAGAGGGCGTCACTTTACCAATCTCGTCCAGATGCACACCACTGATCCAGCCCAACAGCGGCTGATCAAACAGATCGGCATAGCCTGCACCATCCTCGGCGAACCGGGCATGCGCCTCGGAAAACGCCGGAATGATCACCAGAGTAACGCCACCGGCCTCATAGCCTTGTGCCAAGTTGGCAAGGTCCGCCGTGGCCAGATACCGTGCAGTGGCGTGGCTTCCCTCTGGAAAGGTGGTGCAGAACAGGTGCTCACGATCCACCTTGCCCCCGGTTTCCGTCATGAAATAGACGGTGCTGCCGCCGATCCAATTGCCCTTGGGCAAAGTGCTCAACAACTCTGGCGCACCGGCAATCGACATGACCGCTCCGGCCTCGATCCGTTCTGCCGCCTCTTGGGGGGTTAGAAATTCGTTCTTCATGGGGTTTCCTTCGCAATAGGTCAGAGTTTTGCCAGCTCAGCGGCGGCATCAGAATTTTTGGCGACAAACGCACGCAATTCTGCAACGAGACCGCTTAGCTTAGCGGGCTCTGTGCGCGCTTGCACACGAAGACGATTCAAAACAATGCGGGTGGCCAGCGATGCGGCAGCCAGGTCCGTGGTCCCTTTTATGGCCCGGGTCAGGTCAGTTTCCGAAAGTATCACTTAGTGCCCTCCTTATCCGATGATCGACACAGGAGAGCGCTGCAAAAACTGCGCCAAATTGCACGGCGCACAGGTCGTCAGGGCCGCAATTCACCCCCAACAAAGGACAGCGTGGCAGATCTTAGACCACCACGCGCAAGGGCAGGATCACTCAACCGCCCCGGATCAATTCATCCTCGTCATCCGATGCCGACAGGCCCAGCGCATCCAGCCCGTTTTCCAGATGATCCGACAAATGCGGCGTCCCAAGCAGGTAATCAGCACAGGGCGTGGTCGCCTCTTCATAGGCGGTGCGCTTGGCCTCAGCCAATTCCTCGGCCTCGAAACTGCCGCGCCCGATCCACATGACCGCCACCAGACTTGCCTGTTCTTCTTCGCTCAGCCGGTCGATAAACGCACGCAACTCGCCCTCGGCGCGCTCCAATTCGCGCGCCATCAGCACCACCTGCGCAATCTTGTGTACCGTGATGTCCAGCATTTTCCCGCCCTCCTGTCGCACCTATCCTAGCACAGGAATGACGGTCACACAGCCACCCGTCCTTGATCTTACGCAAACAGACGGTAATAGGCCCAATCCGGCAAAAACCGTGACAAACGAAAGAGATAGCTGAACAATCGTGGAAAATGCCGCTGAAATGCCGCCTCATCACACATCAATTCGAACATCTCTTGCGCCGCCGCCTCGGGCGTCATGATAAAGGGCATGCGAAAGGCGTTCTTATCCGTCAACCGCGTCTTGATGAAACCGGGATTGGCCAGTTGCACCCGCACCCCCGTCCGCCACAGATCAGCGCGCATCGATTCCGCCAGGGACATGACCCCCGCCTTGGACGCGGCATAGCCAATCGCCCCCGGCAAGCCACGAAACCCGGAAAGCGAGCCGGTCAGCACCACATGGCCCGCGTCCCGCGCCACCATATCGGGCAATACCGCGCCAATCACCCGCACCGCACCGGTGAAATTCACATCCGCCATGGCAACCGCTTCCTCGGGCTTCCACTCGGTCGCGGGCATCGGCCAATAGACCCCGGCCAGCCACACCAACCCGTCAACCGGCCCCACCGCGCGCGCCGCCTCTGCCACGCTGGCACTGTCGCTCACATCGACCGGCACCGCACTGGCCCGCCCCGGCAGGCTGGCAACAACCTCCTGCAACCGCTCGGCACTCCGGGCTGACACGATCACCTCTGCCCCGGCAGCGCTGATCTTCTGCGCCAATGCCGCACCCAGACCCTCGCTCGCGCCCACCAGCCAATAGCGTTTGCCGCGCCAATCCATCATGCCTCGACCCGCCGCATGACCGCCACCAATTCCGCCACCTTGATCCCGAACTTGCGGAATTGGCTGCGATTGACCACCACGCCATTGGGGGCCAGATACATCCAGTCGGTCACGCTCAGCACATGGCCACCCGCTTCTTTCGGCAGGCGGATGCGATAGCAAAGCCGCGCCGCAGCCCCCATCTGCTGCCCCGTTCCGGTGCCCACCAAATCGTCGGCCTCGGCCCGGATTGATCCGTCATTGCCCAACTCAAGCTGCCATTCGCGGTCCTGCGCATTGCCGCTGTCATACTGGAAATGCTCCCGCATCACGCCGCGATTGCCCTGCCAACTGGCCTCGAAATCGCCAGTAAACCGCGACGCAACCCGCCCCAGAGGTCCGTAAATCACCCCCTCGCATTTGATCGCACCGTTCAGATGCTCGCGCAGATCGAATTGCGGCCCTTGGCCTGCGTAATCCTGCGGCACCTGCGCGCCAAAGCCCGCAAACCGCTCCTTGAGCAGCACAAGCACCAGCATCGCGACCGCCCCCAACAGCGTCCATCCCAAAGCGTCCATCAGATCAGCTCCTTTCCTCAATCGGTGTTCGGGCCAAGAGCGCAATGGCCAAAAGTTTCAAGACACAGGGCACTGCCCCGTAAAGTAAGCTCAGCAAAGTCAGCGCCGCCGCATCGTTATTCTGCCCGGCAGCAAAGCCGCCCGCCTCGAGCAGCGGCAACAGCGCCACTGCCGCCAGCGCCAGCGTGAATTTCGACACGAACGACCAGAGGCCAAACCCCTCCGCCGCCCCCGGCGACACCTGCGCCATCCGCCGTGCGAACAGCGCCGGCAAAAGCGTCATATCCGCCCCCATCGCCGCGCCAGAGGCAACGCAGATCAGTCCAAAGGCCCAAAGATCGCCCGCCCCCAGCAGAATCGCCCCGGCAAAGGCAGCAATCGACAGCATCATTCCCGCCAAGAGCATTCGCTTGGCCCCAAACCGCTCGGCCAAGGCGCCCCAAACCGGGGCCGCCGCCGCCGCCGACAGGAAAAAGAGCAACAGAAATGCCCCCTCCCATCCTGGTGCCTGCAACCGGCTCTCCACGAAAAACAAAAACAGCGTCGAACTCACAGCCACAGGGGCTGCGTTGACCATCGCCACCATCAGCAACCGCCGCGCCACGGCATCCCGCAGCACCGGGCCAAAGCCGGTTCCCGGCACCCCTCCGCGATCCTGCCATTGCCCGACCATCGCCAACGCCGCCAGCCCCGACAAAATCGCAAAGCTGAGGGCAAAGCCGCCAAACCCGCCCAACACCACCGGTGCCACCGCCGCCGCGCATATCCCCAACAAAGCGCCGGTTTCCCGCCACCGCGCCAGCCGCAAATGCCCCTGCCCCGGCAAGGCCGCTGCCGTCGCCACACCCTGCGCGTAAAAGCAAATGGTCAGATAGCTGAAGGCCGAAAACACCAGCACCAGCATCGCCGCAAACCACCAAAGCGGCGCGATGGGCGGCACCACGGCAAATAGCCCCAGCATCGCCGCCGCCATCACCGCCACCGCAATCCAAATGCTCACCGCACGATGCGCGCGCAACCGCTCGGCCAAACGCCCCAGCGCCGGATCCTGCACCACATCAATCAGCCGCAGCGCAAACAGCACCGCCCCCAAAGCCCCGAGCGATACGCCATATTCATCCACATAGAATTTCGGCGCATGGATATAGAGCGGCAATCCCGCCGCCGCCAAAAGCGCCCCAAAGAGCGCATAACCCGGCAGGCGCGGCGCTGCCTGCGCCACGCTCCCCGCCAGAACCGCGCTCATCGGCTCACCTCATCGGCGGGCGGCACCGGACGGCTCTCAAACCGCGCCCCTTTCCACCAAAGCTTGAGCGCCTGCCAATGGATCAGGCCCAGCACCCGCCGCGATCCAAAGGGACGCCGCAGCATGGCACGCACCAGCCCGCCCGTGGTCAGCGGCTTGCGCGCCCCCACCAGCGTGGCAATCACCCCGCCATGGCCGCCGCTGAAATCAATCCAGATCCCAACCCGATCCTCCCGCAGATCAAAGCGGAATTCATAACCGCCCTCGATCTTCAGAAAGGGCGAAACATAGAAAATCTTGCACGCACGGATACGGTCCTCTGCGGTGATCGGCCCCATATCATCGCGATGACACAGATAGGAATGGCGATCGCCATAGGTATTCGTCACCTCGGCAATGATCACCGGCACCTGACCCGCCGCATCCCGGCAAATCCAGAAACTCACCGGGTTGAACACATGCCCCAACATACGCGGCTGCGCCAAAAGCTCGATCCGCGCAGGCGGTGCAATCTGCCGCTCGGCCAGCACCGCGCGCACCCACGCGGCCCCGCGCCCCTGTCCCGGCACGCCGCCATGGTCCTTGTCCCAGACCGAGGCCAACCCGCCCCGATTGCGCCCAAAAAGACGCGGCGCGTTCACCTCTGCCTCGGCATCCAACAGCACATAGTCAATCCCATAGCGAAAGGCGTTTTCAATCCCGCCCTTGCGCCCATGCCAGGTGTGGCCCGCGATATGATCGACCCGGCTCACGCCGCCGCCACGGCCTGCGGCAGCGACGCACAGAGCGCCTCAGCCACTTCTAACCCGCTCGACAGCCCATCCTCATGAAACCCGTGTCGCATCCACGCACCGCAAAACCATGTATTCCGCCGCCCGTTGCCCGCCCGCACCCGGGATTGCGCCGCGACCGCCTCCAGATCATAGACCGGATGGCGCAGCGTCACCTGATCATAGATTAAGTCGTCCCGAATGGGCCGTGTGGTGTTCAGCGTCACGAAATGCGGATCATTCTCGGGGATCGGTTGCAGGCTGTTCATCCAATAGGTAAGATCAATCTGCCCCACCCGCTTCACCTTTGCCTCGGTGTAATTCCACGACGACCAGACCGCCCGCCGACGCGGCATCACGCTGGTGTCGGCATGCAGCACGATGTCATTGGGCTGATAGGCAATCGCCCCCAGATCACCGCGCTCGATCTCATCCGCATCCGACAAGAGCCGCAGCGCGTCATCGCTGTGCGCGGCAATGACCACCTCGTCGAACCGCTCCCACGCGCCGCCCTCGGCCCGGACCTCAACGCCCTCGGCCAGACGCCGAATGCCCGCCACGGGCGCACCCAACCGGATCTCGGCCCCTTTTGCGCGCAGCGATTGTTCTAACCGGCGCACATAGGCCACCGATCCGCCAACAACCGTATACCATTGATGTTGCTCACTATATCCAAGCAACCCGTGCTGCTTGAAGAATGTCACCAGCGCCTGCGCCGGAAATTGCAACACCTGCTCTACCGGCATCGACCAGATCGCCCCGGAAAATGGCGTCAGGTAATAGTCGCGAAACGCCCGGCCCAGCTTCATCTTGTCAATCAGACCGGCCATCGTCAAACCTGGCTCGCTGCACGCCTCCAGCGCCCCGGCATTGAACCGGAAAATATCACGCAACATCATCCAATGCGCCGGGTTCGCCAGATTGCGCCGCTGCGCAAAATACGCCCCCGATCCTTGCAGACCATATTCCAACGCGCCCCCCCGGAAGGACGCGCCAAAGCTCATCGTGCTCGGCGTCACGGCCACATCCAACCGCTCAAAAAGCGCACTCAGATGCGGATAGGTCGCATAGTTGAACACGATAAAGCCGGTATCAACCGGCTGATCTCCGCGCTGTCCCGCCAGGATCGTTCGCGCATGCCCCCCCAAACGGGGCTCTGCCTCAAACAGCACCACCCGGTGCCTGTCCGCCAGACGCTCTGCCGCCCCCATTCCCGATATACCTGCGCCGATCACGGCAATTGTCTTGCGCGCGGTTGCGCTGGTCTCGAAGGGCATTGGGCGTGTCACCTGTCATTTTCTTATTACAATCCTGTTTACGGACCGGCACCGCAAACGGATTAGATTGTTTTTGTCTGCCCTTCGCGTTTTTTTCGCGCGCCCGGTGATCCACCATGACCTGCGTCGCGTAACTCGTCTATGTTGAATGATGCCACCCTCCTCTGTGACCCAGCCCCCTCGCCGGTGCCTGTCGCCCGTGCTATGAGGCGCGTGACAACGGGCAAACGGGCGGGACCGGCACAGGTGACTACGGCACGAGAGACTGAGAATACCGATTGGGTGGCCTGTATCGCGGCCATTCGCGATCACGGGGACGAGGCGGCATTTGCCCGGCTTTTTGCCCATTTCGCCCCAAGGGTGAAGGCGTTTCTGATGCGCTCCGGCGCAGATGCGACGCTGGCCGAGGAATGCACCCAAGAGGTCATGTCGACCCTCTGGCAAAAGGCGCATCTCTTCGATCCGACCCGCGCCTCTGCCGCAACTTGGATTTTCACCATCGCGCGCAATCGCAAAATTGATGCGCTGCGCAAGCAAAGACGACCCGAACCCGAGGATTTGCCTTGGGGCCAAGACCCAGAACCCGATCAGGCCGACGTGCTCGCCCTGCAACAGGAAAGCGACCAACTGGGGCGCGCGATTGCCGCCCTGCCCGCGAAACAAAGGGAATTGATCGAAAAGGCTTATTTTGGCGATCTCAGCCATTCCGAGATTGCCGCCGATACCGGCCTGCCGCTTGGAACGATCAAATCTCGCATCAGACTGGCGCTCGATCGACTGCGCCACGCAATGAAGTAAAGTGTATGCCATGACCAGAAATCAGATCACCCACCACCTGACCGACGCCCTCCTGATGGCCTATTCGGCAGGCAGCCTGCCAGAGGCGTTCAATCTCACGGTGGCCACCCATCTGTCGATGTGCGACGAGTGTCGTGCGCGCGCGGCGGCCTTTGATGCCGTGGGCGGCGCGATGATGGAAGAGACGCAAACAGCCGAGATGGCACAGGATAGTCTTGCCGCGACAATGGCGCTCATCCGCGCAGGCAAGCCGCAGCGCGAGGCACCGGCCCAGCGCACAGGGATTTTTCCCGCGCCGCTGCGCGATTACGTCGGCGGCGATCTGGCTGCGGTCCGCTGGCGGCCTGTCGGCATGGGTGTGAAACAGGCGATCCTGCCCACCTCTCGCGCGGCGACCGCCCGGCTGCTCTATATCCCCGCAGGTGCGGCCGTGCCCGACCACGGGCATCGCGGCACCGAATTGACACTGGTGTTGCAAGGGGCGTTCTGCGATCAGGTCGCGCGCTTCGGCCCCGGTGACATCGAGGTTGCCAATGAGGATCTCGATCACACCCCTGTCGCCGAAATTGGCGCTGACTGCATCTGCTTGGCCGCCACCGACGCGCCCCTGCGCTTCCGCGCCCTGATGCCGCGCATCGCACAGCCCTTCCTGCGGATTTGACCCTGCGCCTGTCGCCCCTCCCCGTTCCTATCGGGCGCGGGGCCACAGGTGACAGGCCAGACCATCTCGCCCACACCGACGGGCGCACGTCTCAGCCGATCTCAACCACCCGCGTCTCAACGCGCGATGACTTTTCCAGCGTGCGATGCACCGGGCATTTATCCGCGATCTCGCGCAGCTTCTCGCGTTGCGCCGCACTCAGATCCCCTTCCAGCCGGATTACCCGCGTAAAGACATCCACCTTGGCCTCGGCCCGCGCATCCGCATCCTGCGCATGCACCTTGTCATGGCAGACATCGACACTCACATGATCCAGCGGCCAGCCCTTGCGCCGCGCATACATTCGAATCGTCATCGAGGTACAAGACCCAAGCCCCGCCGCCAGAAACCCATAAGGCGACATGCCCCGATCCGTGCCGCCATAGGCCACCGGCTCATCGGCCAGCACATGATGCGCGGGGCCTGCGTTGACATCCTGCAAGAACCCGTCTGCATCTGCCTCACTCACCCGCACCACGCCTTCGGGGGCTCCGGGCGGCGGCGCAGGCACGCGCATGTCCAGATAGCGCGGCACCCAGGCAGCAATCACATCCGCCGCATATTCGGCATCCCCCGCGCGGGAAATCAGATGATCCGCCCCATCCAGCGTGACAAAACTCTTGGGATGCTTCGCCGCCCGGAAAATCTCTGAGGCATTCTCGATCCCCACGACCGCATCCCGTGGCGCGTGCAACACCAACAGCGCCTTGCGTAGTCCCGTGATCTTCGGGCCAAGCACCTCGGCCCGCACATCCTCGACAAAGCCGCGCCCAATGCGAATACCGCGCCCGCCCAGCCGCACCTCAGCCACACCCTCAGCCTCGATCCGCTCCAAAGCATCCCCGAAATTCTGCGTCACATGGCCCGGATCATAGGGCGCGCCAATCGTCACAACCGCCCGCGCGCTCTTGATCCGCCCCGCAGCGGCCAGAACCGCCGCGCCGCCCAAACTGTGCCCGATCAGCACATTCACCGCCATGCCGCGCTCTGCCAAGGCCTCTGCCGCCCGCTCCAGATCCACAACATTCGACGTAAAAGACGTGTTCTCGAACTCGCCCCCCGAATGCCCCAGACCCGTGAAATCAAACCGCAACACCGCGATTCCCGCCCCCGCCAGCCGTGCCGCAATCCGCCGCGCGGCCGGGATATCCTTGGAACAGGTGAAACAATGCGCAAAAAGCGCCGTCGCCAGATGTGGCCCCTCCGGCAGGTCAAGCCGCGCCACAAGATCATGGCCTGCATGGCCGGGAAACGTCAGGCGTTCGGTGGGCATCTCACATCCTCTGCGTGCTACCTCGCCAGACTATGTACCCGAACTACGGATCGCCACCCCGCCACGCCCAATGTCACGCGAAGGTGAGACATTGTGGTATTTGCCTAAAACCCGGCCTATTCCGCCGCCCGCCCCCAACCCTTCCTTAACCGGCGCGCGCGATCCTCGGATGCACAGAGGAGGGTGGGACCATGCGCAGGCAGATCGAATCGGCGGGCGATGTGCGGCGCTTCGCAGCGCTGATCTGCCTTGGCGTGCTGATTGTCGACACTCTGCTGCGGGACCTTGCCCTGCTTCCCGGCGCGCTCACGGTCGTGATGATCGCGGCCCCCCTCGCCTATGCCATGGGCCAGCGTCTCCGGGCAAATCAGCGGCACGCGCAGGCTCTCGAACATGCGCTGCACCACGATTCTCTCACCGGCGTACGAAGCCGCGCCAGCCTGCGTGCCGGCGTGCCGGGCGACACCGCGCGCCCCTGCGCCGTGATCGTGGCCGATATCGACCATTTCAAACGCTTCAATGATTGCCATGGTCATGCGGCGGGCGATCTCGCCCTGCGCCACTTTGCGCAGCTTCTGCGGGAAAATTGCCGCGCGGGCGATCTAGTGGCACGCTTGGGCGGCGAAGAATTCGTGATCCTGATGCCAATGACCAACCCGGCCAATGCCCTGCGCGCCGCCAATCGCATGGCTCGCCGCATTCGGCAGGGCCCGGTCTTTCTCGACACCGGCCCACAGACCCTGACCGCCAGCTTCGGCGTCGCGGCCCTCCTACCGGGCGACACGCTCGACGCGGGCCTGCAACGGGCCGACCGCGCCCTCTACCGCGCCAAAGGCGCCGGGCGCGATCGCGCCTGCCTCCACGACCCGGCGCTTGACGCAGGCCCCGGACAGACCAGGGCTATCCAAATCCATCACAATACGTGATTTAATATCACTCATAAATTCGTTTTAAGAATTCATCCGGTGCAATTACCTTCGGGCCATCCAACCAAAAGGATCGGACCATGCCCCAAGATCTCTGCCACAGCGCCAAAGCTCCAGCCCGCACCCCGCAAGCCCCCGCGCTTGCCCCCATTGTGACCCTGCTGCTTGCCGCCTTGGTCGTCGCCGCTCTGGCCCCCGCGCCACCAGCCGAACACACCACGGCCCAGCCCCCCATACCCGAGGACTGGCACGGCAATGTCATGCGCTCGCATTGGACAGGCGCGGGACAGCCGCGTTAAGCGGCCCCCATCAATGCCGCATCGAACGGATAGCGCGTCAGGTTCTCATAACCAGTCTCGGTGATGAGAACCTGATCCTCCAGCTTGATCGAGAAATCATTGCCCGCCTCGCTCACCAACGCCTCGACACAAAGCACCATACCCGGCTCCAGCGCGTAATCGAACGCACCCGCCACCGCCTTATCGGCATAGGCAACCAGCGGCCACTCATCGCACAAACCCACGCCATGCATCATGCAGCCGTATTTCTGCGCCTGATACTTCTCCTCCAGCCGGTGACAGCCCGCGATCAATTCGGGGATCGTCACACCGGGGCGCAGCAGCGCCATATTCGCCTGAATATGCTCATGCGCGTGCTGCATGGCCGCCACCATATCGGGGCGCGGGCGCGCATCGCCGATCCACCAAGTCCGGCTGATATCGACACAAATACCGTAACTGCCGATCAGATCGGTATCAAAGGCCACGATCTCGTTATTCTGCACAATGCGCGGCCCACATTCCTGAAACCACGGGTTCGTGCGCGGCCCACTCGCCAACAGGCGCGTCTCGATCCACTCACCGCCGCGCCGGATATTCTCGGCATGCAGCACCGCCCAGATGTCATCCTCGCTGACCCCGCCCCCCGGCACCGCACGGCGGGCAAACCGCTCCATCTCCGCTACCGCCGCCTCGCAGGCATGGCTCGCACAGCGCATGGCCTTGATCTCATCCGGTCCCTTGATGGCACGGGTCTTTTCCGTGACCTCCTCTCCTTCCATGATCGTCAGCCCCTGCGCCTCCAAGGCGCGCAGCCCGTGCAGCATCACCTTATCCACCGCCAGCCGCCGGTTGCCGGGGCAATGTTCCGCCAACAGCGCCGCCACATCGCGGGCAAAGACATCAGCGGCCACATCCACCTTGTCGCCCCGGTCGAAATAGAACAGATCCGCCCCCGACCGCGCCTCGCGCACCAGCGGATTGAACCGCGACAGGAACGGCGAATTCTTATAATCCCAGATCACCATATAGCCATCGGCACAGAGCAGCACGGCACGAAACGGGTTATGCGTGTTCCAAAGCTGCATATTGGTGCTGTCGGTCGCATAGCGGATATTGAGCGGATCGAACATCAACAGGCCCGCATAGTCCCGCGCTCCAATCGCCGCCGTCAGACGCTCCCATCGAAACTGCCGCATTGCCGGCAGGTCCGGCAGTTCCAGCCCCGCCGCAGCCCATTCGCCGTATGCCAGCTGTGTGGGGCCAATCTCCACCCGGTCGGCGTCATTGGGCGTGCCATCGCCCAGCGTCAGACCACGGCTTGGATCGATCTTGCGGGTATCGCGGTAATGTCTGTTCATCGGCAGGTCCTCCGATCCTCAGACTGTGACCGGTCTCCCGCCTTGGCGCGCTCAGCGGCGACATCGCCGATGGTCGCATTTGGTGCGAGAACCGGGTGGTGGGTGGGTTATCGGCATGGCGTGCTCCTCTGCGGCCTCATGCACCCACCCTGCCGGGCAAAGGTTAACATCAGGTTCACGCGCCGGAAAAAACCGGCACGCCGCCCGCGAGCTTACAAAATCGCCGTGCAAACCTTACGTTTTGTAAGGTCAGCCGCCCCGCACCGTGTCGATCATCAGCTGCACATTGTCGGGGTTCGCATCGGGCGTGATGCCATGACCAAGGTTGAAAATATGCGGCCCCTTGGCAAAAGCATCGACAATGGCACGGGTCTCACGCACCAGCGCCTCCCCCCCCGTAACCATATGGGAAGACTTGAGATTCCCCTGAACGCAGCCGTCTTTTTGCACATTCTCCGCCGCCCATTGGGCGCTCACCGAATCATCCACCGCAACACAATCGGCCCCGGTTTTCGCGTGGAATCCCCGATAGTTATCGCCCGCTTCCCGTGGGAAGGCGATGATCGGAATCCCCGGATGCCGCGCTTTCAACTCGGAAATGATCCGCTTGGCCGGTGCGACCGCATAGTTTTCGAAATCGTCACCTTTCAGCGACCCGGCCCAACTGTCAAAGAGCTTGATCACCTCCGCGCCCGCCGCGATCTGGGCCGAGAGATATTCAATCGTGCCCTCGGTCAACCGCTCGATGATCCCCTCAAAAACCTCTTTGTTTTCAGCCTTCAGCGCATGGGCAGGCCCCTGATCCGGGGTACCGCGCCCGGCGATCATATAGGTCGCCACCGTCCAGGGCGCGCCCGCGAATCCGATCAGCGTCGTTTCCTTCGGCAAGGCCCCGGCAAGGTTGCGCACAGTCTGATACACAGGATTTAATGTTTCGTGAATGTCCGCCACGGGCTTCAGCTTTTCCAATCCCGCCCGGTCCGTGATCGTCGAGAGCCGCGGCCCTTCCCCCGTGACAAACCACAAATCCGCCCCAAGCGCCTGTGGCAAAAGCAGAATATCGGCAAACAGAATCGCTGCATCAAACCCGTATCTGCGGATCGGCTGCAATGTAACTTCGGTCGCCAAGTCACTGTTATAACACAAGGAAAGGAAATCGCCCGCCTCTTCCCGTGTCGCCCGATACTCTGGCAAATAGCGTCCCGCCTGCCGCATCATCCAAATCGGTGGTGTGGGCAGGGTTTCCCCTGCGAGGGCTCTCAGAATGGTCTTTTGCGCGGGCATCTTATCCTCCGTTTTGCCTGTGGTCGCCTTGACACTTCCAGATGTCAAGCGTCAGGCGCTTGCCACGTCGCTTTGTCACGTCTAAACCTGCGCCATGACACGTGATTTGCCCACCCCGTCCCACCCGCTCAAGATCGGCACCCGCGGATCGCCCTTGGCGCTTGCGCAGGCCTTCGAGACGCGCGCGCGTCTTGGCGCAGCCTTTGACCTGCCGGAAGAAGCCTTTGAAATCGTTGTTATAAAAACAACGGGCGATCAGATCATCGACCGCCCCTTGAAGGAGATCGGCGGCAAAGGGCTGTTCACCCGAGAGATTGAACAGGCGATGCTGACCGGCGACATCGACATCGCCGTCCACTCGATGAAGGACATGCCCGTCCTGCAACCCGAAGGCCTCTTGCTCGACACCTACCTGCCCCGAGAGGACGTGCGCGATGCATTTGTGTCGCCCACCGTGGCCTCTTTGGCCGATTTGCCTGCAGGCTCCCTCGTCGGCACCTCGTCCCTGCGGCGCAAAGCCCAAGTTTTGGTCGCCTACCCGCATCTCGAGGTCGTCGAATTTCGCGGTAACGTGCAGACAAGATTGAAAAAACTAGAGGACGGAGTGGCCGCCTGCACCTTCCTTGCCATGGCGGGGCTCAATCGTCTTGGCCGCTCCGAGGTCGCCACCTGCGCCATCGACGCCGACGTGATGTTGCCCGCTGTGGCCCAGGGTGCCATCGGCATCGAACGCCGCGCCGATGATACCCGCGCCGCCGAAATGCTGGCCGCCATTCACCACAAGGAAACCGGCCAACGCCTTGTTTCTGAACGGGCTTTTCTTGCTGCCCTTGATGGTTCTTGCGAGACGCCGATTGCCGGTCTGGCAGAACTCAACGGCAGCACCCTGCGCCTGCGCGGCGAAATCCTGCGCCCCGATGGCAGCGAGAGCCTGACAGACGATCAATCCGCCCCGATCGAGGATGGGGCCGAACTTGGCCGCGCCATGGCCGCCAAACTGCTTGCACAGGCGGGTCCGGGGTTTTTTGATTGGCGCAGCTAACCTATTGATCTGGAATTAGCTTTCCGGGATTCATGATCCCGTTCGGATCCACCGCCGCCTTGATTGCGCGCATCATTGCAAGGGCGGCGGGGTCTTTGTGCTTCGCCATTGCGGGCAGTTTCGACAGGCCAATGCCATGTTCCGCCGAGAAACTGCCGCCAAGGGCGATCACTTCGCGCTCCACCGCCTCTTGCACCGCCCGGCAGAGCACAGGATCATCCCGCGAGGGCCAGCCGACATAGTGCAGATTGCCATCCCCTAGATGCGCCACGCCAGTATTTTCTATATTGGGATCAAGGGCTTTGCTCACACTCTCAATGCGCGCGATCAGCTCTTCCATGCGGTCCGTTGCAACAGCGATGTCATTCTCGACCACCGGTTTGCGCACCCGCAAGATCTGCGCCGAGGCCTCGCGCCGGGCCCAGATTTCGGCGCGCTGCGCCTCGCTCTGCGCCACGACCGCATCGAGAATCAGCCCCTCGTCGTAAAACCCCGCCAGAACCGCCTCAAGATGCGCGCAAATTGGCACAGCCCCTGCGGCATCCGGTGTCACATCCCGCGGTGCCCGCGCACCTAACTCGACCAAGACATTGACATCATGGGCTTTTTCAAACGGCGGTCGCATCTGTGGAAACCGCTGCAACAGCGCCGCCAAAAACGACCGCGGCATATACTCAAACGCCTCCACCGCACCGCCTGTCTCATCTTGCAACCGATTGAGCAGCCGCAACGCCACCCCAACCGATGGCACCGCCACCATTGCCGTCGCATAGGCCTTGGGGCGCGGAAAAAGTTTCAGCACCGCCGCCGTGATAATTCCAAGCGTGCCTTCGGCCCCGATCATCAGATGACGCAGGTCATAGCCCGAATTGTTCTTGTGGAGCGCACTCATCAAATTCATCACATCGCCAGTGGGCGTGACCACTTCCAGTCCCAAACACAAATCGCGTGTATTGCCATAGCGCAGCACATTCGAGCCGCCCGCATTGGTCGAGAGCACGCCGCCCACCATCGCCGATCCGCGCGCCCCGAAACTCAGCGGAAAAATCAGGTCTTGCTCTGCCGCCGCCGCGTGCAACGTCGCAAGGATCACCCCGGCCTCCACCACCGCCACGCGCGCCTCTGCACGGATCTCGCGGATGGCCGACATCCGGTCCAACGACAGCATCAGCGCGCTGTCTGCCACCGTTCCTTTGACAAGGTTGGTATTGCCAGACACCGGTACAATCGGCACGCGCCGCGCATTGGCCAGCCGTACCACTGCCGCAACCTCGCCCGTCGTGGCGGGCCGCACCACCGCCAGAGGGCTCCACTGGGTCAGCCCCGGCCAATCCTGCGACCACCGCGCGGCCTCTGCGCCGGTTGCCACATGCGCCGGGCCAACGATCGCGGTGATCTCGTTCAGAATTGCGGGGTTACTACCTGTCATGGCAAGGATGATGAAACAAAGACCGCCCCTCTACAAGTGCGCCAATCCCGGCATTTTCGCCCTTGACGCTTGGCGCGGGCTGTCTTACCTAGCCGCACGGTTTGGCGGAGTAGCTCAGTTGGTTAGAGCAGCGGAATCATAATCCGCGTGTCGGGGGTTCGAGTCCCTCCTCCGCTACCATAATTTCCAAGCACTTATGCAGCAGGTAACTCGACGCTTTCCCTGAGTTGGGAGATCAGTTGGGAGATTTTGTTCTTTTTTCGTGCTCTTCGAGCTTTTGGATCGCTGAAATTCCAAGCTTCGAATCCCGGCTGAGATAGTGCGCATCGAGGATTGCGGTGACCTGCTTCAGGCTATGCCCGGTAATAGCCGCGATCTCGGGGACACTGCAGCCCGCTACGGCCAGCCTAGTTACTGCGGTGCCGCGAAGATCGTGAAAGGTCACGTCCTCTACCCCTGCTCTCTTGCAGGCTTTGCCCCAAGACGCCCTGAAGCCTGACTCCGTCCATGAGGTCTTCCTGCTCGTCGCCAGTATTGTGACCGCGCTTCTCGATGTCTGGTCCAGCATAGCCCGCAACGGCTTACCAACGGGAATCTCCACACGAGCACCGGTCTTACGCTGCCGAAGGCGAATCCTCTCGCCATCATATGCAGACCAGGACAAACGCAGCAGATCGCCTTGGCGCTGGCCAGTCCAGAGCGCGAGCATAAAGGCAAGGCCGATATGTGAGGGGGCAACCTTCAGAAACGCGGCTTCATCCTCTGACGTCCAGACACTGTCGATCCTCTCGGACCTGTAGACTTTGCCGGGGCGCTCGCACGGGTTTGAAGGCACGAGGCCTCGATCATACGCCCAAGCGATTATCAGAGCCAGCACAGAGTAAGTATAGTCAGCTTGGCGTCGAGATGTCTTCGCCATCCTATCCCGCCATGACAGGAATTCGCCTCGCGCAGCTCGCTCCAAAAGGGCCGAGAGAGGGAAGTCATGATACTCCCCCTCGATCTTGCGAATATGGCGCGCGTAATCCCTCTGAGTTCGCGGAGCAAGGTCCAGAAACCTCTGACTTTCCTGGTAAGCGTTAAGAATGGCCTGCAAAGTGCCTTCTTGCTGTGAGCGCCGCGTTTGAACAGCTGTGTGATAGGCGTCCACAAACTCAGGATCTCCGGGTTTCCCAGGCAAACGTGGGCCACCCTTCCAAGCATAATAGTAAACGCGCACGGAACCATCTGAGAGCTTCTTACGGATGGAGTTAATGCCCTTTAAATGGACACGCATCAGTCTTCGCCCCAAGCTGCACGCTTCGATTTCCACTGATCGAAAGAACTCGAGCCAGTATCGGAAACACGCCCGCCGTCATTGGCTGCCGTATCAATCCTTATGCTTCCGTCGTTGCTGATAGTCACCCCAAACACCGTCAGTCCCGAGCTTGAAACAGCTGCCACGGCTCTTTTCACATCGCTAACGGTGAAGCTACTTTTCCGTTTTTCCATAATGCACCTCGCGTCCATAGCTTTGTAATAGCGGTTCAACGATCGGACTTCTGACACATTAATCACATTTACGTGATATTTATTTCAATATTAGAATTTTGATCTCGAGCGAGCAGTAGCGCGAGCGTGAGGTTTGCGTTTCGCATGAAACCTTTATCGCGAGGGAGGAGATGGTCCGGATAGTCGAAGAAAGCCATCGCGATGGTGTGACGCTGGCTGAGGTGACGCAGCGGCATGAGATGTCGCAGTCGACGCTCTGCGATTAGCGGTAAAGTGTGCGAAAAAGTATAAACCCGCCAGCTGGCACCGGCGGGCTTATTGTTTTGGTGATCATTAGGCGGCTTCGCGCTGTGCCTAGATCTTTCTCTCAGCCATCTCTTTCATCCAAAACGCGGCGGTTTGCTGATCCGCCTTGTTTCGGCCGCGCATTGTCCGTGCGGCGCTTGCTGCATGCGTGTCGATCATATCGTTATGGACGATGTAAAGCACGCCATCCTTACGACACCAAGAACCACTGATGTCACATCCACCAGAAGAACTGATACTCACGGGCGCTGAATACTCGGATGTCGCGAAGATAGCAGCAACTCCCTCATCGCGCAGCGCCTCAAATCCCTTGGCCTTGGCCTGCAAGAAACGAGCGAAAAATTCAAGATGGCCACCTAATTCACTCATATTGAACAGTGCATTTTCTTCGTCTTCGAAGAAACTGTCGGTTTTGAGGTCTACGCTAATTCCATGATCGTTAAGAGTGCCCAAGAAGCATTCAAAATCCGTGCCGGACGGCATAGCCATGTAATCGCGAAAGTTGAAGTTCTGGGTATTTGTGATACCATCCAGCATAGTGTCTCTCCTCTGCTTGAGACATTTCAGAAATGTAGCCTGATCTGGCATCGAAGGTCAGATTTTGATTGCCAGATCAGGCTGCTAATACGGACGTTAAACGCCCGTTACCTTCCACTGAGGGAAGTCCCTTCGAACCCGCTTATTAAGCTGGTCCAGTATCTTGCTGAGCCGCACCGCTTCCTTGATGACTGTGGCGGTAGCGGTAGCGGTAGCGGTATCTGCGTCATCCGAGTTTTCCAACTCGGCAAGCCGGGCTTCAATTTCCTCACGCTTGTAACGATTGAGCGCATCGGCCAGTGACCACGCGGCGTCCAGCAGGTAATCAACAATCACCTCGGCGCGTCCTACCGCCCCTTTGGCTCCAGGGAACGGATCGTCCTCTTCGCTTGCGCCATCTATCATCAACTCCTCTGGACCGCGCTCATCGTCAAACATTGGAGGGTTCAAGCCGATCAGCTCAAACGGCGTCAGAAAGTCAGAGTAGCATGTGTCCGACTGTATCCAGTCGCTGAAAGGAGTCTTTAGTAATTGGCGGGCCACGTCCGCTTGATCTCGTTTCTCCAGCCTTTTGCGGTCCCGATACGCCTTTTGCTTTTCAGCGGGTGTAAGTGCCATTTCTCTATCCTAGCTCTGCTACTCTATACACATTTAGTAACGCATTACCGTTACTATTGTCAACACCAATTTATCGCCCGCTCGTAAATTCGTCCGATTTCCTAGATCACACGATTCTTATTGAAGACCGTCCCCGCCTCTGCCCCCGACAGACCGAGAACGGGCACTTCAGACACCGATTCGAGTTCGATAGATACAAGGACACAGCCAGCTGCGCCTTGAGATCATCAGCGACAGAGCCGCCGCCGTCATTGGAGCGTCAAATGGCGTATGCGTAAAGCACGACCTAGAGCGCCAGCTTGACACGACAGAGCATAGTCAGATGCCGTTCCATATTCTCCGTGTCGGGCGTTTGGACCGTCGGACACGCACCCAATGCCCGACTGTCCGACCTGCCCTACTGTCTGCGAGGATAAAGATGGGGATGCAGCACAAGTTTGCCTTCCTTCGTCCGATCAGTCTGCCTTGCAGTCGGTCACGGGAAACCGGTAACCGATTGAGGGAAATGCCTCGGCGGTCGCATAGCCGTTTTCATGGGCGTGGAAGATCGCGGAAAGCTGCCGTGTTGTGATCACCGTCGGAGGGCCACCGTCCTTCTCCCAGACGATGGAAAAGAGCTTAGCGAATACGGACGCGCCGCCATTCCTATTCGTGGCAAGATCCGCCGACATGCATTCACTTGTCAGACCGCTCTTGGTGCATTTCAGAGTCTCGGGGTCACGATGCGGCCAGTTCGACACGAAGACCAGTCGGTCGTCCTCGATGGTGACACGGCCGCCACCGTTGACCTCGTCATAGGGCACCTCGCACCGCCACGTTTCAGCAAATGCCGGGCTGGCAAGCAGCACAAGAACTGCGAGGGGCGTCATAGGTTTCACAATGGATTTCCTTGATCGGACGAACACACAGCCGGGTCCGCAGAGGCATTCAGCTCGGGATGATATACCCTCGACGGGCTGCTTCACAACGCCGACAACACGGCCGAACCGCGGTGCCAGACCTGCATGACCCGGCACAGCTCACAAATCCGGGCTGCGTCCCCATGTCTATCGCCTGCCCATCTCGCCTGACCAATGACGCCGAGTTGGACCGTCACAGCACGAAGGCGTAAAGCAGCACCCAGATCGACAGGACCACACCGCAGAGCAGGGTGTAGACGCCGTTCCACACCCATCCGACGCGCAGCGCGCTGATGCCCGCGAAAGACCCGATCAGCAGCGTTGTCGCGGTGAAGGGCGAACTTGCCCCGCTCAGCGCCCAGCCGGCGACCAGTGCCACGACGATGGCCGTCGGCGTTACGCCCAAACTGTCGGCGCCTGGAATGAGCGGCGCGATCAGCGTCACCGCAAGAATCGGATTCATCCCGAGCTGCCCCGCCAACGGGATGATCCAGACAAAGGCCACGAGGATCACCCAGGGCGGAAGCACCGATAGATCTAGCCCCGCGCGTTGCATCAACGGCCCCAACAAGGCTGACCCTACAGTGCCAATGTACCCTGCCATCATAAGCAGCGTGAGTTCTCCACGATATCCCGGTAGTTCCTTGAACACGTAATCGCCGACCCGCCGCACCACCGATCGAACAGGTGCGTGCGCCCAGTGCTGGATGATCATCCACACCAGTGCGATCCCCGGCACAATGACAACGACTAGCCCAACGATCCGCACGTCCGTAATCGCAGACAGAATGATCACACTGATCACAAGGATCCCTAGTAACGCCAGCAGCGGCAACATGAGGGCCCAAGAACCCTCTGGCTCCTGGCGTTGTGGCGTCACGCTCAGACTTGGCTTGAACGCGGTGTCCAGTCCCCAGCCAACCCCGGCCAGCAGCACCGAGGAGATGAGCCCTGGCACCATCGCCTGTGCCCAACTCGTGCCAGGAACGACACTCACCGAAATCGCCATGGCAAAGGACAAGGGCGACCAGGGGAGGGTCGATACAAATGCCCGCTGAATCGCCAGAAGCATGCGACGAATGCGGTGGCCACGCACCTCGGCATTAGGCTCGGAACCTGCATTCGCCAACGCCAGAGCGCCCAACAGCTGGATCGCACCATAATTGAGCAGCAACGCGAAGCCTTGTCCGCCGAGGGTCAGCGCTAGATAGCGCCGACCGGGCCGCTGACCGGAAAGAAATCGGCCCGCCGCCTGCACAGCAGGCGAGGTTTGCGCAACATTGCGCAAGGTCGACAGCGCCGAGAAGAACGCTGCGATGAACGCCGCTGAGCGTAATCCATCCAGAACCGCCTCCTGCCAGTCAGACGCGCTGAGAGCCAGCGCCAAGGTCAGGCCGAGGGCAACCGCGACAAACGCCTTGCGCGCAAGACGCTCCTGCGCCGCGAGAATGGTGATGGTCAACACCACCAGCACCGGCTTCACCGGAGCCATCCATTCCGCGACATGCCATTCGTGAAAGATCACAAGACATGTAATCCCGACCAGCAAGATGCCCGTCAGAAGATCGACATGCCTGCGCATTTCCTTGACCAATCCCACGGCTCCACAGGTTTAAAGGCTCTTTTGCCTGCAGAAGTATCAGGCGGCAAGGGTCCGACTTGAGGATCAAGCGACGTCGTGGAAATCACCATGTATAGCTTTTACGATCTTACCAGCGTTTGAATGTGCTGGAAAATCAGCGCTAGATGATGGATGTTTGGGCAGCCTTCGTTCTAGGTCGAAATCAGGGGAGATGAGCGGGCCCTATGGATGTGTGGCATCAGCTTCCAGGCTGAGCTTGTTGCTGAGATTAACGAGTGGCCATTTACATGGTGCACCGCGTTGCTCTCGCATGTCAGCGCGAAGCGCTTTGCAACCCCAGTAACAGACGTCACCTGCTTCTCGCGCAGATGATGGGTCACAGCCCCTTTTCAAACGGTCTTCAAAGTGCAGTTTGGACCGGAACCCTCGACACTAAGGGCGGCGGGCAGTCATTCGCTGCGGATGCAAGGGCTCAATGTTTTTGCCGTGAAGCAGACATCCCGAAGTGAAACGAAAAAAACCGATAAATGAGCGGAGCTGCACTGACCGCTTAAGCTGTGCCCGCTATGCCCGCCTCGCCTTTTGCGCCTTGAACTTTAAGGACTGCAATAACAATATGTGGCATCAACACGTGCAATTGGTTTGAGGGATAGCGGCATGAAGCTCAAAACAGTTAGGATAGATCACTTCAAGCACGTGCTGGACTCGACTGAGGTTGCCATCCAGCCAGACATCACATGCCTTGTTGGCAAAAACGAAAGCGGAAAGAGTGCCTTCTTAGAAGCGCTACGGCGGCTCAAGCCTGCTCAGGGCGCGGCGAGTTTTTCCTCACCAACACAATACCCCGCCTGGCTGGAGAAGAGGCATCGCCGGGAAGCGAAGGCGAAAGGGCGCGACCTTGACGAAAAGTCCCCCATCAATGCGACCTTCACCTTAGAGTCGGAGGACATTGCGGCTGTCGAAGCTCGGTTTGGCGAAGCTGTGTTACTGTCGGAAACGTTCACGATCCGTCGGAAATACACCAATAAATACGCGGGTGTGTTTGAGGTCGATGAGGCCAAAGCCGTTGTCAATCTGCTCGCGCAGATTGAACTTCCCACGGCCCTAGAACCACTCAATTCATGTGAGACATTTAGCGCCCTCCGCGCCAAAGTCGCAAGCCTCTCGCCAGATGGCGGCGAGGAGAGCGCAATCACCCTCGCATTGGCGGAGGTCACGAAGGCCACCAACGAATTGCTGCCGGATGACACGACACTTTGGCAGTCAGTTTGGCTTGTGTTGTTCGCCCGGGTGCCCCAATTCTTCTACTTCTCTGAATACAGCAGCCTCCCGAGCACCGTTCCAATCCGCGAACTGCTGGAAGCCGATGAAGACAAACTTGAAGACGATGAGCAAACGGCGCTAGCCTTGCTCCAATTGGCTGAGTTTGAGAAGGACCACCTTCTTGATGCCGACTATGAAACCCGGAAGAGGGAACTTCAGAACGTAGCGAATGAGTTAGGCGAACAGGTCCTGGACTATTGGACGACCAATCAACATCTCCGCGTGGAGATGGATCTTACGCTAACGAAGCAGCCCACCAACAACGGGCAAACGACTGTTATTGATGAACTGCACATCAGAATGTGGGACGACCAGCACAAACTTTCCCTGCGCTTTGATGAGCGCTCCTCCGGGTTTCGCTGGTTCTTTTCCTTCCTGACGGCCTTTTCCCGCTATGAGTTTGACGACACCCCGATCATCATCCTGTTAGATGAGCCCGGGCTGGGGCTCCACGCGACGGCGCAGCGTGACTTCCTCCGGTTCATTGAGGAGCGGCTTTCCCAGCGCTGTCAGGTGATCTACACGACACACTCGCCCTTCATGATCCAGCCTGACCACCTAGAGCGGGCTCGCCTCGTTGAAGACAAGGGACGCGAGCGCGGTTCCGTGACGACCTCTGACGTCCTTACCACTGACAGCGACACACTGTTCCCTCTTCAAGCAGCATTGGGCTACGACATCGCCCAACACCTCTTCATCGCCAAGGACAACCTTGTGGTTGAGGGGCCGTCAGACTTCCTGTTCATGCAGACCATCTCGGAGCGGCTGATTGAGGACGGGCGCGAGGGGCTCGACAAGCGCTGGTCGATCATGCCGTTGGGTGGTGCTGACGTGATCCCGGCATTTGTCGCCCTCTTGGGCAACCACCTTGACGTTACAGTTGTCGTGGACTCTCGCAAGGAGGGCCACCAGAAGCTGAGCGCCCTAGCCAAGGCAGGATTCCTCGGGGAAAAGCGAATCATTACCATTGGTGAGGTTGCTGACCGGACGATGGCTGACATTGAGGATCTCTTTGCCAAAAACGACTACGTTGCGCTATACAACGCTGCGTTCGACAAGAAGATCAAGGCAGCGGACCTCAGGGGAACCGACCCAATTGTGCGACAGATCGCCCGCAACGAGGGTGTGGACCGGTATGACCACAATGCCCCAGCGGAGGTTTTGTTGCGTGAACGCGCCAAGCGGGTTGCCGCATTGTCAGACGAAACGTTGAATGCCTTCGAGGCGCTGTTCAAGCGTATCAACAAAACGTTGGCATAGACGGGCGTCAAAATTATGCACATAGATACGCTGAGCCAGGGCGATTTGTCTTGTGAGGTTGAACAAGACAATAGCTGCGCCAAACTCACTGGGAAATTGAAATACCGCGCCTTCGAGGTTGGACGAATTGCGGGGCGCTCGAAAGCCGATTTGTTTGCTCAATTTGCAGCTATCTGCGACTTGATCGACAGTGGAGGCATGGTTCGTCATGGCATCGTAATGCTCGGTTACCACAATAAAGCGTTCAAAGGAGACGTGTTGCTGGTCGATGGCGAAATCATCGGCGAATGGGTGTCCGATGACGAAGAGTGGTGTCACTTCACTGCAAGTGAAGGCTCAAATATCATATGCAGCGCGCCGTCTCCATGGATGCTCCACGACGCAATCGCTGCTTGGGTCGAAAGCCGCGGTAAGTCGAAGGAGACTTGATGTCGGCTTTGAGCGGCTGCAAAGCAGCACCAAACTAGCCGACGAAGGACCGCAATGATCCGATCGTGTCTAGAGTGGTGGCCACAGATCTTCACTTTGCAACTTAAAGTTGTTCCTATTTTCATGACTCCGGACAGCCGGTGCTGCACAGGCAGCAGATTAAGGTTCTAGAAAAACCGCGCTTCGGCATGCATGCCACGCAAATTGACCGAAAATAAGTCGAAATTTATAAAGACATTAAATCAGGCGGCCGCTCACCCCTCCCGCGCCGCTCGCTGCGCCCGCTTGAAAAAATGTCGCGTCGCCTGCTCACGCGCATTCTTGTCGGTCATAACTATGTTACGCATTTCGTTGTCATTCTGGAACATCTTGACCATGCCCTGGAAGAACGCCTGCGAGAAGGCATTGTAGACCACGTCGGCCGGGTTGTTGCGAACCATCTCGGTCATATCTTCATCCATGACCTCACGCGTGACGCGCTCAAAACGGAGAAAATCGTCGCGCGAAAACTGCGTTCCATGCCGCTCATTGAATGAGTCGATGATCTCCGACAGGGACCGCTCCTCCTCCTCGGTATAGGCGTTCGCGCCGAACTCGGTGATCGGGGCGAGCGTGGCGGTTTCTCCAGGCGCCAATGACGCGCTGCCTTCCTCGCCCTTCTGGAGCTTGAAGGCCGACAGGGTCAGCATGTCGTCAGTAATCATAATGTCGGCGGGCACATCGCGCGATGGCAGAAGCCGCGAAAGCCAGGCCGAATAGGCATAGAGCTTTTCCAACCAAGCGTCGTTGAGTGACACGACCTGGGCCACGAACGCGTAGAAACGCAAAAAGCTCTTCAGGAGCTGCCGGAATTCCTCTTGCTGCGCCTCGTCCTCATCGAGGTTGAACCGCTCGACGGCGAGACGCACGGTGCCTTCGAGGGCCAGCCGGTCTTGGGTCGTCAGGTCGCCTTTGAAGAACTGGTTCGCAAACCGCTCGACCTCATCTTTGTGGATGTAAGTTGCGTTCGTGATGCGCTGTTCCAGATCGTAAATCTGGTTCAGATCGGTGCGCTCCTCGAGCGCTGTCGCCTCGAAGAACGGCGCAAATGCCTCGCGGATGTCTTCCATCGTGTTCTGAAAGTCGAGCACATGGGTCGGCTTGTCCTTGCCGTAGCTGCGGTTCAGCCGGGCCAGCGTCTGCACCGCCTGCAGGCCTGCCAGCTTCTTGTCGACATACATTGCCACCAGCTTCGGCTGGTCAAACCCGGTCTGGTATTTCTCGGCGACCACGAGGACCTGGTAGTCATCCGTGTCGAACTTCTTGGGCAGTTCGGTCTCGGCAAACCCGTTTGCTGTCGCCTCGGTCCAAACCATTCCATCGACGGTCAGATCGCCCGAGAAAGGCTGGTCTGCCCCCATCGGGTGGTCCGATTTGATTGTTAGTGCATTGTGGGCCTTTGATCCAGCGGAACGATGCTTTCGGGCGCGGGTGGGCGATAGCCCAATGCGCTGTGCGGCCTGACCGTGTTGTAGTGAACCCGCCATTGCTCGATCAGGATTTGGGCTTCCTTCAAGCTGTAAAAGATTTCGCCGTTCAACAGCTCGTCACGGAACCGGGCGTTGAAGCTTTCGCAGTATCCGTTCTCCCAGGGTGATCCCGGCTCGATATAGGCCGTCTTCGCTCCGACGGCGGCGATCCAGTCCCGCACCTTCTGAGCGATAAATTCCGGGCCATTGTCGGATCTGATGTATTCAGGCGGGCCGCGGAGGATGAACAGATCGGTCAGTGCATCCAGCACGTCCGTTGAGTGAGCTTGCGATCGACGCGGATCATGAGCGCCTCCCTGGTGTATTCGTCGATAATGTTCAGTGTCCGGTAGACACGGCCATCTGCGGTGCGATCCTGGACGAAGTCATAGGACCAGACATGGTTGGGGCGCTCGGGCCGCAGACGCACGCACGACCCGTCGTTCAGCCAGAGCCGCCCCTTTCTCTTCTGCTTTTGAGGGACCTTCAGCCCTTCACGCCGCCAGATGCGTTCGACCCGCTTATGGTTCACACACCAACCTGCATTGTTGAGCAGGCCAGTGACCATGCGATATCCATAGCGCCCGTACTGATCAGCCAATTCAATGATGTCGTCGGTCAGACGCTGCTCGTCAGCACGGCCTTGCGGCATCTTACGCTGCGTGGATCGGTGCTGCCCCAGTGTGCGACAGGCCCGGCGCTCTGATACGCCAAGTTCCCGCCGCACATGGTCGATGCATTTCCGGCGACGCGAAGGGCTCAGAAGTTTCCCTTTGCTGCCTCGGTCAGGATCAGCTTGTCCAGGGTGAGGTCGGACACAGCCCGCCGCAATCGCTGGTTCTCTTTCTCAAGCTCCTTCAGGCGTGCGAGCTGAGACCTCCCCATCCCGCCATAGAGCTTACGCCACCTGTAGAACGTCTGCTGTGTCACGCCGATCTGGCGCACCGCCTCGGCGATCGTCGCGCCTTGTCCTTGCAGAACTTCAACCTGCCGAAGCTTCGATACGATCTCTTCGGGCTTCTCTCGTTTTCCAGCCATCGCTGATCCTCCAATTCACGGGACAATCTATCCCAGTTGGTGGACCACTTTCAGGGGGCTACTCCAATCTTCCTAACCGCCTGTTTCAGCGTGATCGAGGATGGAATGCGAGACAAAAGCATAATTGCAAAGAGGCATCCGAACACGCCACGGGCTTCTCAATCCACCGCAGATTGAAAGCTCTTCCAACCGGTCTTCGGTCGCGTCCACGTGCGATCTCAGTCGAGAGCCAGGACCATCTGTTCACCGTCAGCCCGCGCCGTAGATGTCCAAAAGAAGATCAGGGTTCGTCCCCTCGCCGAGCAACTCTGCTTTGATATCCTTTAGAATCGGCAAAATCTTGCCACGTCGCCTCTGGAGGTTAACACTCGGCCTACGCCGGTTAACCAGATCCGCTTCTACTTCCTCGATAATCGCCAAAAAATCAGCTGCCAGCGGATCAACGCCAGACACCAAGGCTGTTGGATTCTTGATACGCCACCTCAGCAGCCCCGCGAGCAAGAAGGGCGCGTAGTTGAACATGGTGTATTCTTCACCGATGTTACGCCGGAAATCTGCTATCGTGCGGCCCGCCAATCTTTCCACATCGACACGAGACAACAGAGTTGGTGCCGTGTCCGATCGAGAGAGCAGAAACGCCATGCACGCACTTTGTCTATTCCAAACCCAGCTTTCAATGTCGGACGACAGGAGAACTTCCATGGCCCGCCTTTCGATATAATCGCCCAGCATGATCCGTCCCAAACCTTGGTAGACAAGTATCCAGCTCGCCTGATGGCCAACGAATGGGTGGGAACGTTCAGAGTTTTCGATACAGTCCACCAGCCATGTTGCCACCTCCGGTGGGCATCGCCGAAATTGCCACGTCAAAAACTTGAGGGCCCCGTTGTCTTCGGTTCCCGGGCCCGTGCCCCCTGCCAAACGGCTGCGAGTGACATCCAAAGCTTTCTCGGTCAGCAGGTCGAAACGCTCGATATCCTCCTGAACGATCTCGGCAGGAAAATGTCCATCGCTTGAAATGCAGTATTGCCCGAATGGCCGCTGAGCTAATTTCATCGCGAGCGTATCCCAGTCGGGATCGTTGCGGAAAGGTTCAGTCTGTAGCAGGCAAAGCATCCCGTCCGAGCGCGCGCTGTCTTCCCATGGGTGCATGCCACATGGAAGAACCAAGCGACGCGGAATTGAAACGTTTACCTTCAGGCTCTCAATAATCTCTGCCCAAGATCGTGCATCTTCATCTGCCTCATCCCATTCTACCGTGAAGTTCCGTCCCAAACTCGGCGCTTCCATCAGAATCCTTGCGCGGCCAGCCGCTGGCTTTTGTTCAACCCAGAGCGACACAGCCGCCTGTTCCTTTAAGGGCAAGCCGATCTTCACCGTAGCCTTTCGCGGTGGTGGTGCAGCTTCCTTTCTCAAATACACCGAGACACTTTCTTGCCCAGCAGGAATCGCTAGAGAGGCGGGCTCAGGGCTACGATAAGTGCGACCGGCCTCCAACGTTTCCTCGGGTCGAATTAGGTCGAAATTGGTCGCGCCCTCAGGCCCAAAGACGATCGTTGACAACCTCGGAAGGAAGTCAAAAAATATCGGCGCGCCGTCCCCGGCCCGACGTGCGGCGGACAATGCGCCCAGTGCGACAGCTTGCGCAGGCAGGGCTGTAAATGCCACTGGCGACGCAATCTCAAGGTTTGAGACCATGTGGTCTTTGAGCGTTCCCTCGGTCAAGGTCTCGAAAAGCACAACGTCACAACCACCCAGATCAAGGCCGTGTTGAAAACCGACCAACGAAGCCGCGGCGTCGTATCCGCTCAGGTCGAGGGTCTCCCAATCTCCGTTTTGGACCCGGAGCATCTCAGGCGGACACTCAATGCCAAGAGCTGCCTTTCCGACCGAACGCGCGATGGCGCGATGAGCAGTTCTCGATGTGAAGCCATCCGGACCGATGGCTGCATTACGGGCGGCACGCACGAGGTTTTCATATCCGATATCGCTTTGCGCATGCTTTGCAGCCTCTCGCCTTTCAGGTGCCAGAACGCCGCGTGCGCTTCGGATCAGGAGGTGCTGAATGGCCAATCCTCTCCGATCATGACACACAACGCCTACACGCTGTCCTTCCAACACGAGACCCTGCTCGATCGCATAGAGCGCAGCAAGAACAGGACGCCAGACGAGAGAGCTGTTCCTATACTTGCCAAAAGATAGCGCTTCGAGCAGGTGTTCCTGTGTGGTTTCGACTCCGTCCGGCCCCTCGTCGATAGACAAGATATTGTGTGATGCCCCCTGTGCCGATCCGGCAAAACAGGAGGACAGCTTCGTGACATCGTCATCTCTCAGTTCCAAGAGCTTGCGGACCGAAACACGACGTCCTGCTGCCCCAACTTGACCCCACCCGCCGCCTAAACCATGAGGTGCTGCGTCAGCCTGGGCACCGCCGATCCATCGGGTCCTTTCACCATCTCCAACGTTGACAACCGACGTAAGCGGGCCGCTTGGCACTATCTCGACGGGACCGACCTCCTCTTCTTCTCCCGGCACGGAGCGCCAGTTCTTGGCAGCGAAGTCGCGCCAGCCGTTGACGTCGAAGCCACAAAATTTTCTGGCCGTCATTCCGAGGCCTCGTAAATTTCGCTCCGCACGAAGTCACGAACGGCGTTGAACCCCTTTGCAAGATCATCTCCGGCAGGACCAAGCGCTATGGCTTTTGCGGTCACCCTTCCTAGTGAAGCACTGGTTGCACCCGCTTGGCCGCGTGCGGGCGTCATGATCAATCCGTGTCGAAGCACCTCGGTCTGGGCAAGGGGTTGCATCTGCTGAAGAAGCGCAGCGGCCTCTTTGGCGCAATCCTCGAGAGCGATCCGACGCATCGCATGGGGCGTCCAAACCGCGACACGTCTAGGCAAATCCGTTCGGCTCGGATCCGAGATCCGAAGCGCGACATGAGCGCGAGCGACGCTCAACAACGCCCCCGGTTTTTCCGGTCGCGCCTGAACTTCTACGATCCGGTTTGTGTCGCGGAGCCAAAAGACCGCGATCGGTCTATCCTGATCAAACCAGCGCCCCCCGACTGCCTCGGCATTCCAGGATATCGGAGACTGGGCAACCAACTCCGCTTCTTCCAGTTCATCAATGGCGAGAATAATCGCAAGGACTGCAAAATCTGTCCAGGTTTCAGCCTGCCATGCCCATAGATCATCTTCGATCTTGCGACGTAACAGTAGCCTGAGCCAGCTCGTGTGGACCTCTCGGTAGCTGCGGTCCTGCATCAAAACGTAGTTGGGGGTTATACCGGCAGGCGCGATCATTACTCCAAGATCGGCAAGCGTTCTCGCTAAGGTGCGGCAGGATTTCCGGAAGCCATCAACTTGTGTATAGCGTGCGCTGGATTTCGCTCGTGGGTGTTCCCGCATCCATTCCCGAGCCGCATCGGTGGCCAGACGCGCATATGCATGAAGCACGCGATTTTCCAACGTGTCGAAGTTTTCACGTCGCACAGTCGCTAGGATCCGCTGAGATGCCCCTGCCCGCTCTGAAATGTTCCGGCCAGGTTGTCGACTGAGCCAGACCATTGAAGCGCGATCCATTTCCTGGACCCGGTCGAGCGGAGTAAGCTCCCGCTGCCTGCGCAACACCCGTCGCACCCGTTTTTCCAGATCGCGTAGCACGGGCTGCATTAGCCGCGCCTGCCTGACAATTTCAGCCATCTTTGGGTCGGCTTCATCCTCGGCGCGCCGCCATGCCTCTCGCAAACGACCCCAAGTGTTGCTTGGGTCTTCGAGCGCCTCCTCGAGCTCTTGGATCCGGGCGAGAACTTCGTTCATATGCTGAAGGGCGGCTGCCCCTTCTTGTTCGGCTTCCGTCATCCGGTCCTGACCAGACCGGGGCCGCACCGGAAAGCCAGAGCGCTCAGGGGCAAATGCACGATCGCGCTGTGGGTAGGGAATGAGAGCCAAACCCGTGACGGTGTCCCTCACAATGCCGCTAAGGAGCGTCATGTATTCGAGGCCGCGCGGGCTTCCTCCTTGAAACTCACCAAGCAAACAATCCCCTGGCCCGAACGCCCCACCTTCAGGCAGGGATCGAGATGACCATGGGCGGGCAATTAGTCGCATCAGCGCGTGACCCCGCTCCAGACAAACTGTCCTGTGGCCTCGGCCAGTGTCATAGATTCGTCGATCGCCTGCGCCAGAGCATCATCACCAAGGTCGCGTTCAACAAAGGTCTTCAGTTTGGAGAATTGTGGACCCGCCATATCGACTTCGACGCCCCGTAGCTTGGGCAGGAGCCGCATCTCGACCTGGTCGGCCAACGCATCGTCGACGCCGCGACCGCCCTCAACCTCTGGATAATTCGCCGCATAGGCCATGATTGCTCGTCCCAAGCGATGACCAAAGGGCCGCTTGAATTCACGCATCAGGTCGAGCATTTCCTCGACCCGGCCGGTAACCCGCTTGTCCCCTGCAACCGAGGCGCTGGAGCGGCTCCACCTGTTCCATGTTTCCTGTGACAGGGCCTTGGTGGGTTCAGCTTCACCATCAGCCTGACCGTCCCTGATCTTTTTCGGTGCCGCAAAACGAATAATATTTGCCCGATCGACGACTTTGTCAGACAGCGACTGTGTGCTTTCGTCCTCGTTCATCGTTCCGGCGAACAGAAGGTTGTAGCCCGGGAAGATCCGGGGCGCGCGCTCCATATTCGGGATTTCGAGCTCGATCTCGGCATCCTTGCGCTCGTTTGCATCGCCGACATCGCTTGGGCGTGGGCGGCTCTCAAGTCGACTCAAGAAATCAGAGAAGTAGTATTCTACGCGCGCGAGGTTCATCTCGTCCAGAAGGATCATCATCATGCGATCCTGCTCCGCGTCGTCATTATTAAGCTCGTCCATGGCCCAAAGTGCGCGTGCCATATCCGTGGGCCGAAACTTGCTTTCGATGTAGTTGTAGAACCCCATGAGGTCCTGCGGGCTGTCCCAACGCGGCTGAACTGGCACCTGAAGAAAGCCGATCCCCATGCCAGCAGCGTATTGTCGCGGCAGCTGGCTTTTCCCAGTGCCGGAAATGCCGGCAAGCACAGCCATCTGCGTGGTTTCATTTACCTTCATCGCGGTATGAAAGGCACGAAGCGTGCGCGCGGGATAGTCGAGACCTTTCGCACGTAGCCGCCGCTCCACCCGCTTGATCGCATCCGCCTCGTTTTCGCGCGGCGCAGGGCCCCAAGATCTCATTGCCTTAATAACCGGAGGCGTTTCCTTGAGTTCACGCAGCGGATCGGCTTCGCTGGTTTCGCCATCGACAGAACGACCCTCCTTGCGAGCGATTTCTGCTTTTAGATACGCCAATCTCGCATCAAGCATGCCGCGCGTTTCTTTGAGAGTTTCGATTTCGCCCGCGATGCGACGCATGTCCTGCGCCTGTGCTGCGACTTCCGCACCGATACGAGCATGTTCAGTCTGCGTCTGTGCCAAAGCCTCGCGTTCGGATGCGACTCTGGCGTTCAGCTCTCCGAGTTCGGTCTCGTGAGAGGATTTCCGCCCCTCCAGTCGAGCGTTGTCTGTCTCTAGGTCTTTAGCGCGAGCCTCTAGGCGTGAAACTCTTTCTTCGGCCTCCTCAAGTTCCCGCTTCTTGTCACGAAGGTCGTCAACCTGCCCGGAAATTTCTTCATGTTCTCTTTTCAGGGCGTCAATACGCGCCAAAAGCTCTTCTGCCTTTTCCAGCCTTTCCTTGACTGCGAGATATTCCGCTCGTAGCGGCGCGATCTCGGATTCGAGTTGCTGGCGTTCTATAACGATCGCCTCCGTCTCCTGCCGCACCGCCGCGACTTCGTCCCTCCGCTCCCGCAGGCTCTCCCATTCAGCGAGAAGCTCTTCCTTCTGTCGGCGTAGGCCGTCCACCTCGGCTTGAACGTCCGCGACGATAGCCATCGCCTCACGGCGCTTTTCGAGTTCTGCTTCCAAGTCGTCGAGGGTGTTTCTTTTAACTTCGATCTGCGCTTCAAGCGCCTCAAGCGTGGCGAGAGGACCCTGCGCGGTGACGACATTATCGTGCCTCACCGCCAAGAACAATTGAACGATTGCGAGCAGTATCAGCACTCCAGCAATGGCGAGCACGAGGATTGTATTATCTGTTAACATTTCCGAAATCCTCACTCATCGCCGATAGAAAGCTGGTCGCGAACTTCTTGAGGCTGCTCAACGGCCCCCTCGATGATCTCCATCACCCGTTGCGCCGCTTCTATTTTTTCTTGCAGCTCAGCGAGCTGTGTCTGACTGTTTGACAGCTTTTCGTTTAAACGCGAGAGGGTTTCAGTTTGCTCTTGCACGCTTGCCGCAACCTGGCCCTGCTCCACACGCCGGTTTTGGAGGGCTCTAATTGCTTCGTCCGCAGCAGCTTGAGCAGTCTCGGCCGCGACTTGAAGTGTGTCACGGCGGTCCTGCAAACGCTGAATTTCTGTCTCTAGGCTCGAGGCACGTCCGGTGAGTTCTGCAACCCGTTCGAGCGCCCCGTCGGCGTCCGCCTGTCCCGATGCTAACCTTGACCGAGCCGACCCGACCCTGCTTTCGAGATCGGGCAGGGCTTCTTCAAGTGCCATCCGTCTCACTTCAAGCCGTTCAACGTCAGCCTGTAACCTGTTGTATTCTGCGCGTCGTTCGTCGAGTGCGGACAGTTCTTCCTTCGCAGATGCTATCTGCGTCGTAAGCGTCGAGAGTTCCGAGCTTCGTGTGGAAAGCTGCTCTTGCGCGAGCTTCGACGCTTCCGCGGTCTCAGCTCGCTGTGCTTCCGCCCGCGTCACGACTTTCTGTGCAATCTCCGCCTCATTTTGCAGTTCAAAAAGTCGCACCTGAGCGCCAGATATGCTCGCATCCAAAGTGGAGTGACGTTCCTCCAAAGTCTTGAGATTAGATGTGAGCTCTTCGAGTTTTGTCTCGCTCACCGTCAACTCCGCGTTTCGGTCGCGCAATCGCTGCTCCGTCGACACGAATCTTTCCTGCAAAGAAGCTAATTTGCTACGTAACTGATCCTCTTCAGCGCTTCGATCCTCGATGCGCTTCTTTAGACGAGCCTCATCAATCTGCAACTGTTCCACGCGTCGTTCTTGCGCGCGGAGGTCTTCGACTTTCGGTCCCAGTGAATCCACTTCGCGCTGGAGCTCGTCACGCCGACCTTCGAGGCGGTCGATGGCTGTTTCGGCCTTTGCCGTGCCATTGGCTAAATTCAGCTGCCGTTTATTGAGGTCTTTCACTTCGCCTTCAAGACTAGCCACCTGAGTTTCAAGATCATTTCTGCGAGCCAGCGCTTGCGTGTTCTCGCGTTCGAGCCGCTGTGCTTCGGAAATAGTCTGTTGCGCCTTGGACAAGCGTTCCTGCACCGATGTAAGCTCAGCCTGTCGCGCATCGAGCCTTGCCTGAGCGTCAGCCTCACGCTGGGCCGCACTCTGGCGGTTACTCTCAGCGCTTGCTACCTCTGCCATCAGATTCTGATTACGGTCGGACAATTCACGCGATTTCCTTCTGGCGCTTTCCAGCTGTTGCTGCGCCAATTGCAGCTCCTGCGTGTAGTAACCCAAGTTCTCTTCAATACGTCCGTATCTACGGTCTAGAGAATTGACTTGTAGAACAAGAAAACCTGACGCGAGGATCGCTGCGCCACCGAGGCCCAAAGCGATCGAAGTATTTCTGGTCGACTTACGATAAGTCTTGTTCGACTCGGTCAAGGCATTTCTCCATATCTCTAGAAAGTTCGTCCACCCAGAACCGGCGCACGCGCCAGCCGAGGGACTTCAATTGATGATCACGCCAAAGGTCCGACGTTTTTCGTCGACCATCTGGGCTCTCGTGCCATTTTCGCCCGTCCACCTCGAGATCAAGCTTGACCCCGTTCGTGCCAAAAAGCGCGAAATCGAGGCGGCGGCCCGCGACCTCGTGTTGAGGGTGCGGATCCAGACCCCGCGCTTTCAAGGCGTGGTAGACCTTCCGCTCCCAGTCACTATCGAAAACCCCTTCTCCAATCTTACTGCGTGGTTCGGTCGCCATTGCCGCCAGTCGCCGCAATGGCTTGGATTGCCCAGAGCGCGCGAAATTCAAATCGCCGAAAACCATTGCGACGGCACGCGCTCGTGAAATGGCAACATTCAGGCGGCGGGTATCTCGCTGAAAGAAGGTCAATCCAGACTGCGGACTACGCGGCCCGACGCAGGGGGAAAACAAGATAAGATCACGTTCTTGGCCTTGAAACCCATCGACCGTTCCAACCTTCAAATCACAAGCCACCCGCTTTGGCGCCTCTATCGCCGTCGCAATCGCGTTCTCAAGGGCCAGAACCTGCGCACGAAACGGAGTGATCACGCCTATGCTGCCACCATACTCATCGTCACCGAGGAGCATTCGCAGATGTCGCACGATAGCGGAGACTTCGGCCAGGTTCACATTTCCTGCCTGTGGCACCGCAGGCGCGGTGACATTCTCCCATGCGATCCCGGCTTTGGCACCTTTCGGCACCTTGAGCCCTCGCGGATCATAAGAGGTTTGCAGTTGGCCCCCGTAGAAATTCTCACTGATATAATCGACAATTGGCCCAGCCGATCTGTATTGATGGCGCAACGTGACCCTTTGAGCTTCCGGGACACGCGACACGAAGTCGAACAGAGATCGGCGGCTTTGCGCGAAGCGCCCCATTTTGGCCACCGGCAGACCCTGGGCCTGCATGAGATTTCGATCCTGCGCTTGGCCGAGTTGCGGGATGAAGGACAGCTGCCGGTCGTCTCCAACCACCACGGCCCGTTTCGCGCGGGCGAATAGCGGAATCGCCGTGGCGATATCGCACTGGCTCGCCTCGTCAAAGATCACAAGGTCGAACAAACCGTCGTCGAGAGGAATGCGCCGAGGGGTGCCCAGTATCGACGCAAGCCACAGCGGCCTGTAGGACATCAAAGCCTTCGACAAATCGGATGGAGGATGTTTCTTGCCGCCTTCGAACGTCCAATCGTCGTAGATTTCCGATATTTCGCGTCGTTCGTCGTCCGGCAAGTGGGTGCGGGCCGACAAAATCGCGGGTAGAAGTCGTGCCGTGGCTTCACGGATCCGCTCACCCATCTCGATTGGATCATCGGGATCGCCAAGCCCTTCTCTCATTGCACGCAGGGCCGCCAATGTCTCGCGAAGGTCCGCAAGGCTCATGCCGCGGCGGTCCGGGGCAGCCGCGTTCAGCAACTCCTCTTGCAAAGGTCGGCTGGCGAAAACAGACCGCAACCAGGAAAGAAAGCGCCGCAGGATGCCAGAAGAACGCTCTTGGGGCAGTCTTTCCGGACTTACCTCATGGCCATGCGCCTCACGGATCTCAATCCGCTCGAGGACGTCTGATACTTCACACTGGAGTTCGGTAATCCGGTCGAGGATATCAACCGCGTCTTTACGTCGCCAAGCTGCCTCGACCAACTGCGTCAGGGCGAATTCATCCACAGACGCACGACGCGATCCGCCCTCATTAAACAAAAGCTTCTTGAGCGCGTCAGAGAAACCCGTATCCGTCTCCTCACTGGGATTGAGGGTGCGCACCGAGAACGGGACGTCCGGTGCGAGAGAACCCAGACGATCTTCCACTGCGTCCAGAGCCTGATGGTTCTTGGACGCAACCAGCACGCTGCCACCCGCCGCAAGGATCGAGGCCGCCATTGAAACGATCGCTTGGCTCTTCCCGGTTCCAGGTGGGCCGGTGACTACAGTGAGCGGCGCTTCGCAAGCGCCCCGGACAGCCCGCAATTGCTCTTTGTTCAAAGGCACCGCATCGATAGCCGCGACAGGATTCGCGCTGTTTGAATTTTCAACACCAAGCACGGAAGCAAGCGCTGTGCGCGCGATCCTCTCCTGGGGCCAAGCCGCAATCGCGTCAAGATCGCGAGCAGCTCCCGCTGTAAATGAAGAGTCTGTCGGCAGAAATATCGCTGCGCTGTCGTAAATACCTTGAGCAGAACTGTCGAGCTGCGAAGCAAGGTCTTCACCTACGACGCGACCCCGGATCTGGCTCGCAACGGCAACCCTGATCTTTTCTACGAAATCATCCGCGCGAAGCCCAAGACCATCGTCCGCCGAGAACAGGTCGGCGAGGTCGTCTCGATTCCATCCGCTTGCACGTGCCGCACTTTTCACCCAGTCCGGGTTAACGAGAACATCATCGGCATCTACCGTAAGGACGAGAGTTTCACCCTCCCGTTTCCATGCTGCAGCGAACATACCGACAGGCTGAAAAATGGGCACACCCCCGCGTCTATTCACGGCCATCGGCCATCCGATCGCGAGCGCGTTCTCGTTTCCTTCTCGGCGAATGAGGGCCTCTTGGAAAGTGGGGGCAATCGTGGCTAGATCAATCGAAATCCGCAAGCATCCGCCCTCTCCGGGGCTGACTGGACCCCGCCCGGATATGAGCGACCACTCGATCCCATGCGTGTCAAGCACTTGGGTCGTTGCACCACGCGGGTCGGCACGGAGTGCAGAGCGCCAGTATCTGAGGAGCGCCTGCGGATCGAGGTGTTCGCTTTCACAATCCTCCGCATCAAAATGCTCGTTCGTAAGCGGTTCCAAGATAAAAGTTGCAGCGGCTGCGTGAATAACATCCTCAGAAGCGGCGCTTCTTAGTGGGTCCGCCACAGCGGCCGTCCGGCCACTTTCAAAGAGAACTTCGCGTTTGGCACGCCAACGCCCGTCACGTCCTTTCTCGACAAAACCATCTCGCAAGAGCTGATCCAGTTCGGCGATCGCAGCAAGGCGCTTGTCATGTGAAAAGCTAGCACCAACAAGCACGAGCAATTCTTCGGTGGTTCTACCACGCGGGAAAGCCCGCACCATTTTTAGAACCAACGACACGAATTACACCTGAAACTCAGGTGTTTCATTCCATTCGACCAGCCGACCATCGCCAGCCGATTTCAAACAGATTTCGAGAGTTATCCACATTCTTGCATGTCGACTATTCATTCTTTTTGGCTTCAACGGAATGATCCCCGATATTAAAATTGATTGCCTTAGGATACTCGAGAACCGTGTTTCCTTGCCGATCCGGCGAGCGCCCCGCGGTCGCCTAATACTTCCTTCTCTAGGACGATAATAATCGCTGCAACTTTCTCAACCGGTATGGCGAACAGAACTCGTAGACACAAGTCGTGCCGGATGTGCGAATGGGATAGTGATCGTGCACGGAACGCAGCATCAGCGGCTACAAATCAAAATGGGAATCGTCTCTAACACCACAGGCCGAAGGGGCACGGGTATTGTGAAGTTCAGCTTTTACTTGATGAATGCCACATGTCAGGAAAACACAACTGCGCTATGGTATTTCCAAGATCACTCCGCCAGATGATCCAGAATCTTGGCAAGCTCGGCAAGCGTGGTGATGCTGAAGCAAATCAGGTCAGCATGTCCCAGTTCCCGCATGGGTTTCAAAGCTGAGTGCCGCCCGTAGATTGGTTTTCCATTCGCGCCTTTGTTCGCATAGAGCGCCGATGCCGGAGAGGACTGAAACTGTAGCCCAGGCTCAACCAGCAGCCCCACAGCTCGGCGATGCACCACCCAGAGGTTGGCCGGGGTCTTCGGCCCTTTCTCAAACATCAGCTCCGTCACATCGCCATTCTGCCCACGCAGAAGGTAACGCGCCACCAATGTGCCTTGATGGCCGGCTGGATGTTCGGATGCCCGCGCATCAAGAATCTCAAGGCACTGCATTTTGAGTTCCTGTCGATCCATCACGCAACGACCTTGCCTGTGAGTGCCATCAGGCGCTGGCGGATCAGTTTCTCTCGTTCACGCACAAACTCAGGCAACATTGCTTCGGTCCAAAGATCGGGCGTATGCGCGATCAGGTGTTTCGTCTTGTATCCATCGCTCCGCCCAGTGATCCAAGATTCGAACGGAATGTCCGATTTCTCCAGGTTCTCTTGACTGGGCAACAGTTGTAGGTTTCCCAGCCTGTCAACCGATGCCATGATCTCGCGGATACGGTGCTCGGGCAGGTTCGTTCCCATGAGGACACGACGCTCGGCCCTGCTGCGGGGAATGATGTGATCCACGTGATGCACGGCTCCGCTCCAGTCAAGATCGTCATAAAGCAGCGAAAGCGCCAAAAAGGTGCGTGGTTTGTTGAAACTCAGATCGAGCAGATCCTCGACGGCCCGCTCATCCAAACGTGCCAACCGACCGCCAATGGCAAGCGCTTGGTAGAGCTGATCCTCGGGAAAATTCCGGCTTATCTGGCCGGCTTCTTTGAGGACCTTGCGCCGCAGCTATGGTTCGGTCAGAGCTGCCAGCAAAAACACCCATCAGAAGGCTGTTGATCAGCCAACGCTGGATAGCGCGCGCATTCTGACGGTCGAATTCTGATGTGCCGCGCAGCGTGACGCCGGGCGCGTGATAGAGAAACCAGGCAATGGGCAAGACAGCATTCAATGAACTTAGGTTGTCCGCGTTGATACCCAACCCGTTGAGATAGCGGAAGGTCCGCTCCAGGGCGTCACGAATATCGGGCCAGTTCCGCTCGATTTCGGCGATGGACTGCTGAGTGAAATTCGCGACGTTGTATTTGACATCGAAACCACAGAGCACGAGGCAGCTTTTGAGAATGAAGTCCTTCGAGATCTTGTTGGGTTGCGGCAGTTCTTTGTTGATGTAGTCCACGAAATCAAAAACAGCCTCACGCGCCGATCCGTTTTCCCATTTCGAGGTGATCAGCGACATCAGCAGATCGGATTTTGACAGCTTCGTGCCGCCGTCATTCGCGCGCACGAAAATGTCAAGCACGCGGTCCACCGAGGCGCTGGTTTCCGTGTAATAGTTGATGACGGCGTCCGCCCAGATCACCTCATGCAGGCGCCGCAGCGTGGTGCTGATCAAGTCGCGTTCATAGGGGGTCACACCGTGATGCACGCGCGCGAGCGTTGCCTCGATCAGCGTGTCCAGTTTTTCGGGTGCGCGGTGATTGAGAATATCGCCAACCCGGAACCATTGATGCCGATGATCGTTGCGCGGTGCCACGGCGTGAAACCGCAACCCATAGCTCACACCATGCTCAACGTCCTCATCGTCGCTTTCCGAAGCCGGATCCGTGAGCAGATCGACATAGAGCGTTTTCTCCGACCAGGCGTCCAGGCTCGCACTGCGCTTGTGCTTGGCCTTCTCGGCAAAGCTGCCACGCAGCGCAATCAGGAGTGAGGTGATGCGCTGTTGGCCATCAAGCACCAGTGTCACATCGCGGCCGTTGACCGAGGCCGGCACGTTTTGCATGCCCGGCTTCCAATGCTCGATGAAATTATAGATCCTTAGTTCGCGCTTCAGATCTTCATCCACGGCCCAGAACATCAGAGAGCTGATCGGATAGCCCTTTAGGAGCGAGTCAATCAAAGAGATGACCTGATCCGCGTTCCAGACAAAGGGCCGTTGGATGGCAGGCAGAAAATACCGGCTGTTCACATCCGCGAGGAGGTCGCCGATCGTGATGGTCGCGTAACTCATTCAGACACCTTGGTTTAGGGCCGACAGAGACCGGACGACGGAACACGTCGCAGCTGTCTGGCGGCGATTATGAAACTGGGGAGACGTCACGCAAGGACGCTCATCGGGAGATCTGCTCGCTCGCCATGGCTTGGTTCTTGAAGGTCATTTGCTCTGGAATTTTGGGGCGGCTCAGATGGTCTTTGGCGCAACTAGAACAACTGTTCGTGGCGCGTTGTCAAGCCATGCGGAATGCCTATCCGCATGGACCGCCAGAACGACTCCCTGATCGCCGCCTTCGCGGTCACGCTTTATGAAGAACGCCAGAAGGCTGGGCTGACGCAGGAGGAGCTGGCCGAACGCGCGGACGTGTCTGCGCGCTTCATCTCGTTTCTGGAAACGGGTCGGCGTCAACCGTCGCTGTCAACACTTCACGCGCTCAGCAAAGGACTGCGTATCAGCATGCAGGACTTGGTTGCCGAAATTGAGCGCAATCACGATACGGATAGTGTCGGACCGAAAGCCGCGTCGGACTGACAGTATTGGTTCATCCTTCGGTGGCGGCGCTGGAAGGCAATACTCGCATGATGGGGGGCCTATGGGAGCTTCCATCGCGGGGCATTGGCGGCGACAGAATGCATCCCCATCGCGTTCGATAGAAATTTCTAGGACTTCGCGATCGATTCCGTGCATTTGGGCAGAGGTCTATATCCGGAAGTCGAGCCATTCCTCGGCAGAGAAGCTGAATGGCTCGCCCCGAAAGGCGAACCACTTTCATAGCGCTCGGGGTAATCAGAACCAACCGGGAGCGTGCCAGCCGTCAGATGACTTTTGCACCGTCACGTAGTCCTCGTCAGGTTCGACCATACCGGGGATTTTTGCAAAGACGTTGCGGTCCAGCCAAGAGGGCACGTTTGTGTAGCGGTATGTGAATTCGACGTCTGCCACATTCTCATTCCGCCCGTCGTCCCCATAGGTAAAACGAACAATTTCGACGACCTCAGGGGTGCCAATGCAGAAGCCCTCCCCATCAGTCCAGACGTCGCGTCGTTCGCCCTCTGATGTCAGGCTGATCTTGTCGGAGGGAAGGAATTTTGTGGTGACCTTTTCAAGTTCGATCATGCCCTGTGTTTCCAGACCGGCGAGGATTGGGTGTAAGGTTTCACTGCTGCCAAAGCCGCGTTGAACCGTGATGGGAAAGGTTACTGGCTGAGATGAGGAGATGTTCCAGCACTTTTTGCGATCTTCAAGAGCCACGTTGATCGCGTTCTCGAAATCGCTTTCAGGCCCACAAGCCGAGAGCAGGGCTGCACTCAGCAAAGCGAGGGCGGGCAAGGGGAGAAGGTTCGTCGTCTTTTGCGTTTTCATAGGTGCAAGATCTTTCTGTTTCTTCGAGTGGCGCATCAGGTTTTGGATGCGCACAAGTGTCTTCGAAGCCTCTGTCGCTGAAAGCGAAGCGGCCTTTTTGGGATGATTGCGAAGGGCATATCCGTATCAATTCTTGATCCTTTCATAGATGAGGGGGATGGCCGGTGTTCAATGAAGAACGGGTGTTTGCGCCAAGGTCTCGAGATCGTCGAGGTAGCGGGTGACAACGCGCAGGTTCAGAGCAGGATGGCCCTTGGGATAAGAGGTGATGAGACGCCGCACCACATGGACATCCATCTGGTCCAAACCACGCTTCGCGGCTTCGTATCCGACGAGGTCCAACAAATCGTCCTGCGTCAACCCGCCTAATTCGATCACACGACAGCGCGACCGCAACGGCAGCGGGATTGTCGTCACGTCATTCGCCGTCATGATCCAGCAGATGTGGCTCATATCGAAATTGACGTTGAAATACGGGCATTCCCAGGAGCGCGCGCTGACAGGTTCCAAGAGGCCAAGCAGAGACGTTACGATGGATGTTGAAGCGCCCGTTTCGGAGTAGCAGACCCCCGCTTTGCAAATCTCATCGACCACCACGATTGGATTGCCGACGCCATGGGAAAGGATCATTTCAACTGGCCGCCCCGGACAAGCCGTGCCCCAGCCCCGTTGAACACCCGCAACGGCAAAGCCAGCACTGCCCCCGCCCACGTCGATCTTCAATGTCGGCAGCCGAGACAGCTCGGCAAGCCGCCTTGCAAAATGCGATTTACCGATACCCGGAGGCCCAACCACGATCAGGGGCCGATGCCAGAGCCCGTAACCGCCCCTCGCGAGATTTTGCCGTGCATCCTGCCAGATCGGTTTGATAACGGGCTGCATCCAGGGCATTTCATTCATCAACTGGGATGCCAATTCATCGACCTCTTGCACGGTGGCCGGGCCATTGAGAGACACGCCACGTTCAGCGAGCTGCAGACGCTTACGGTCGTTCGATTTGAGGTGGGCGAGGCATGAAACGGCTTCTCGTTTTGCAGCCAAACGTTTTGAGCGCCGCCGGATCTTGAAATGGTCCTCAATTGTGAGCTCGACGTCATCATTCGACGACAGTGGTTCAGCTGAGCCCACGCTGTCGCAGGCTACATCAGTGGTTTTGATCTTCCCAAGCCGCTTACGAAGCGCGATGAGGAAATTGGTTAAGCGGTCTTCGATCTCGGAAGCAGAGAGCGGGAATTCCCGAATGTCGGGCATGAAGGGAATTTTTGACATAGCGTTGTCCATCCTTGAAAGCTCGGATGGGACCGCAGCGTAGACTGAACCACATGATTTTAATGGACTTTGAAGTCACACACCTGTGCGGCCCCGTTCATAAACAGGGTTATGCAGCTATCGGGAATATGGTGCGCGAGTGTGTCATGAGTTGCGTTATAATTGCGAACAAACGAAGGTCAACGGAGAATTTGGACGGAGTTTTCTTTGCTAGCTTGCATCACTGAGCGAATGCAATGGCAACTCTAGGAAATGATTATCGACACTTCCGTGGTCGTCATGCCACTTGCCCGCAATCTCAAGGCTTTTTTGATCTTCCTCATCGGCAATCTCACCGTTGGCTCCTTCCAGATCTCCAAAAGAACAAAAGACTACCCGCCACGTGATTACTCAGAACCCCGGCAAAGAGCTCCGCGATCTTTTTCGAGAGCCCAGGAATCTGGTCCACGTCAAATCGGAACGGTTGTCCGCGTAATATTTGAGCTTTTGTCCGCGCTGCCCCTGAGCGCGCAGCGCGTTTATGGCCTTGTTCAGCCAGCACCGCTTTTCACGCGTGGTGGGTAACAGCTCGCGCAACGCGGTCAAGAACCCCACGAGCGCCTTCGCCAACAGCCAATTTCAGGTCAGAACGTAATGCCTTGTTAAATCAACACAACCGCTCTAAGTCGCTACAGCCAGAGGAGCCCTACTGATCTCTAACATCTTTCTTAAGAGTTGAACCTCATGAAACATGCTTCTTCGGTTTTATTTACAGCACTTTTCATTGCTCTTCTACTGATTGCTACTGCTGCGATGTGGTTGGCCTTCTCTTTCCTCGGTGTTGAGGGTGGAGCAAAACATTTACTTTTGACCAAGCCAGAGGAGACTTCCAGTGCGGCTGACTTCCTTTCAGTGGTTGTAGGTGTGCCTGTAGCTTTAGCAGGGTCGTTAGTTGCAATCTACCTTGCACATCGTGCTTATGCGGTCTCTCGAATGCAGTCAGAATTTGAGGGGATCGTCTATATCGAGCAATTGATGGAAAGGACCGCAGATACTTTCTGGTCTTTGGCGGGTGCACTGCAGGAAGTAGACAGCTCATTGAATAATTTGGTGGACGCGGCGTTGCGTGTTCCATCGCATCAGGAAAGGTGGGAGGGTTTCCACGAGAATTCCTCATTTAACAATGCTCTAGATGAACTTCGAGATAGTGACCGCACTTACCGTGGACATATGGAAACTCTTGCTACGATGGTGCTCTTGATTTTGCGCGACCCGCTCTCCGCTAAGTGTTGGAGTTTGATGGATGATAGAGTGGGGCCACTTCTACCCTCAGAAAAACATCCAAGAAGCTTCGCAAGACTGGCAAGAGGCGCGTTGGTTACTCAGAATGATCCAGCCAGCTTGTCACAGTCGATACGCCGTTCGTTGTCGGTAAATCAGATCTATAGCAGCAACGATCCAAGCTTTGCTATTAGGCTCGTAGCCGCAAACGAGAGGGCGCGATCCTTCATACGAGATCCGCAAACAGGAGTATTCGAAAAGCGCGTTGTCCGATCTAAACAGCACACGCAGTCAAGACCCGCTTTGGCTACGCAATCATCCCAGTTGACCGTGACTAAAACGATTGAAGAATTGATCTTAGAGCGCTACGATAATCTTCAACGTAAATTTGACAATCCGGTATTCCGGCTTTTGTGTGCAGGAGCCATGCTGCAGACAGTGCAATATAATGATCGGGATACTGGAGCTGGCGTAGCCTATAACTCAGGCGCGGAAATGCTGGTTTCTGTCATAAATCGGATTCCTGACAACGATGCTCAAGCATTAGCATTCAAGGCCTACCTTGACGAGAACTTTGATCTATCGGAACAAAATCAGGCGAAAACCATTCGTTATCTAACGGACAAAAATATCGCAGGCTATTTGCTACCGGGACTACGTTTGGCATCAAAGACGATCTCTGAAAACCCTGAGCTCCTTTTTATGTGGGCATCAAGCCCAGATCCGCTCAATGGCCATGAAGGCGCTAAATGAAGTTCAAGCGCATATCTGTAGCGCTCTATCCCACGCTCCAAATTGCGCACGTTTGACTGCAGCATTTTGTATTTCCCGTAGTCCAAACCTTCACACCCGCCGGAAACGCGATCATTGCCCTTCCACCGCCGACAGGATCCGGGAAATCGCTTCGGACTTCCCGCCCACCGCCACGATGACCCGGCGCCCGTTCGTCAGAGCTATCTCGACATGACATTCCAGAGGCGGACAGGGATCAACTGAATTGATCTGCGGCTCGGGCGTGTTCGTCACGGTTACCGGCGCGAATGATACCGCGCGAGAAGTTTGACGCTGCCCCCTCCACTTGATCCAGTTTGAAATCGACTCTGGCCCAATCGAAAGGACCAGAGATGAAGCGCATCAGGTTCACCGAAGATCAGATCATCGGCATTTTGAAGGAGTATGAGGCCGGGGTTTCCGTCGCCGATCTGTGCCGAAAGCACGGCGTCAGCGATACGACCGTTTACAAGTGGAAGGCCAAGTATCGCAGCATGGATGTCAGCGAGGCCAAGCGGCTAGAGGGTCTCGATGACGAGAACGCACGGCTGAAGAAGTAGCGGCAGAACTAAGTCAGAAATCCACTTAGAAACCGTCAGGCACCTGTTCGAACAACCCTAACCGCCTCACCGGTCCGGACGAGAATATCAACGCACTGACCAACACGGCCTCGAGAAACTGACCGACATGCTCAGGGATGCTCGTATTTCCACCGAACCTAGCACGAATTTCTCTATGCTTTCGTCGATTACAAAGAACTCGTCACGCGCATCAAGGCCCAATCACCGCAGTAACAACCGGTCGGTTACCGTCAATCCGCGTCCGGACTTCTGGGCCACTACACCCGGCTCGTGCTCGAACCGCGACCATATGGCAATTTCAAACGCTGACCGCGCCTAGAACAATTGTTCAGGTATAGATTGTGTCCATCGAGCAGCGGCAATGGGAGCTTTCATCGCGCGGCATTGGCGGCGGCAGAATGCATCCCCATCGCGTTCGTTGGAAATCTCTAGGACTTCGCGATCGATCCCGTGCATTTGGGCAGAGGTCTATACCGGGAAGTCGAGCCATTCCTCGGCGCAGATCGACAAATTGAACCTTGTCCCTGAGGATCGAGACCTTGCTTGTGTGGATGCCTGAAACGGTATGCCTTCTTAAGAACTGATAATTAATAAATTTGGCTTGGATCGACAGGACCACTTGGACCGATTTGAAACTACTGTGTTTTTCCGGTCCTCCCGGTCCTCCCGGTCCCATTGGTCCAACTGGCCCGGCAGGTGAGAGAGGTAAGTTACCTCTCGCATGCCAGCGCATTAGCAAGCACGCGACCACATATAGGCGTGCATCTCGACATACCCGCCAGCCGAAATCGGCGAGCTCTATCCATCACAAGAATTGGAAATCATCCACAGTCAGTTGCGCCGCCGTGATGCCTTCGACGAGGATCGTGTTGCCATTCACCGTCATCTGCGCGCCACCCGCCACGTCGACGATGTTCATCGCTGCCACGAACCCAGCAAGCCCATTACCGCCGTTGCTGATATTCTCAACGCCGGTATCGGGATCGAAACGGCGGATGAAGAAGCTGTCCAAACCGTCCTCGAAATCGGTGATCACATCTGCCTCACCGTCGAAGAAGGCGCTGAACACGAACTGATCCGCATCTGCACCCCCGGTCATCACGTCATTGCCTGCGCCGCCGTTGATCGTGTCATTACCCGTGCCGCCGTCGATGATGTCGTCCCGTCCACCACCGGCAAGAAAGTCATTGCCGTTGCCACCCGAGATAGTGTCATCCCCCTCGCCGCCGCCCACACGGTCATTGCCCGCACCGGCGTTGATGGCATCGCGACCGGTGCCGCCGCCGATGTCATCCGCCCCCGAACCTGCGTCGATCAGATCGTTGCCAAAGCTCCCGGACATGCTGTCATTTCCGTCGCCGCCCGAGAGCGTGTCGTTCCCGGCGCCGCCTGCCAGCACATCATTGCCAAGGCCGCCTGAGACGCTGTCGTCGCCAAAACCGGCCCCCATCACATCATCGCCATCGCCGCCGTCGATGGTGTCATTTCCGACCCCTCCGCCGATGTTGTCATTGCCAGAACCACCCAGCACAACGTCATCGCCATCCGAGGCAGAGATACGGTCATTCCCGGCGCCACCGTCAATCGTATCGTTGCCCGCATCACCGGCGAGCGTGTCGTCTCCGCCACCAGCAGCTATCGAGTCGTTGCCAACGGTGCCCAAAATCACCTCGGGGGCCTGGGTTCCATTAAAGATTGCGTCTGGGACCACTGGGTCTGGTATCAAATCTTCCGCCAAGACCACTTGATCTAAAAAAGAAAACCTCTCAATTCCCTGAAACTCGTCTGTCGTTCCATCCTGGTTCGAGATTATGACAATACCTTCGGACTCGGTGATCACGGCAGAGGCAAAAGTTGCATTGATGATCGCTGTATCTATGCCCGTTCCACCTATCAGCGTGTCACTACCGTTTCCGCCAACGAAGGTGTCATTGCCCGATTCTCCAAGAAGGACATCGTCGCCGCCGCCTCCGTCAAGAAAGTCGCTACCTGTGTGAGCGAAGAGGAAATCGTTTCCCGACGAGCCAAACAACGTGTCGTTTGAAACAAGCATGAGCTCCGCGAGTAAAACCGCGTCCCCAAGAATCTCAACGGCCCGGAACGCGTCATTCGCGTTTGCGCTGAACTGGTCTATGCGCAACGTCGTTACGTTGTTAACTCGAATTTCAAACGAGGTGAGTGTTCCAAATACCTGGCCGAAACTATCATATTGAAATACGCCGCCATAAATGAAGAGTTGTGGGCCGGCCGCTATGATTATTCGGCTTTGAGATGCTTCAATGCCCTCTCCAAACGTTATCCCAAGTGCGTCCATGCGGAATGGTTGAAACGCTCGAACAACGGCCATTGTTACCTCATTTCATTGCAATACCCTTACTGGGACTTTGAGAATGTTTAGAGACTCTAGGTATTGTCAACACTAAGATTCTTTAACCACGCCAAAGCCTGGCCACAAGCTTTGGAAGGGCGTTCGGCTAGCATTCTGAGCCCTTCCCGGTCAGGTGGTCAGGAACAGAGGGGTGGTTGGCATATTGACAACTGCAAGAAGGGCGGAACGCAGACCGATGCATATGCGGCAAAGCGGTCGCACCTCATTGGGAGAGCGCGATGCATCACCTTAGTCGCCCGTAAGGCAAATGGTGCAAGAAAGTCCAAGCCATGCAGACTTTCCAGGTGTTATACGTCCTACCGCCAACTCACTTGGCGGTTCCAATCCACGAACTCCTCCTGCCGCCTCACCCAAGAGAACAGGAAGCGCTCTGCCTCCTGCCGTAGGCTCTTTTCAGCAAGTCTCGGATCGACAGACACCGCGTAAAATTCGAACCCCACATGGCCCGTCTGCTTTGCCGCCATCGCTATCGGCAAAGTCCGACGCAATTGCTCGGGCGGCGCGGTCCTAGCACGCATGCTCTTCATCCATCGGATATCGTGCCTGATCTTTCCACGGATGCTTCGGCCAGTTTCCCCGATGCGCACGCCGCGTTCAGGCCAGTAGATTTCCGCATAGAGGCCCGGCCGGTCGGGAAGCAGGTCCGGCGACGATCCCCGCCCCGGCAGCCAGGAAACATGCAGACGGATGCCCTCGAATTCGATGGAGGAAGGCTGCCCCAGAGAGGTTGCGTGAATATTCATTTGATTTCTCCCAAGATGAATTCGTTCTGTTCAATGCGCTTGTGATCTTTCTGGGGGACAAGCTTCCGAAGAAATGCGACCCGTTCTGTCATTTCCTCGGCGGAACGCAGATCCTCCGGTATGTCGCCGACACGCGCGAGGCCGGACAACAAGGCATATTTGGCGACGCGATCACCGCCAACCCAAGCCTCCAGCCAAGCGGTGTGGATCGACCAGATCGGGAGAGGGTCGCCAATGTCCGTATCCATCTCGGCCGGATCCACGAGCGACGAGGCGAGACCGCGCGCCTTTTCTGCAAGAAAGCTGGTAAAGGGCATATCTTCCACCTCGGGCCACCCATCTGGCTCGGGGAGCATGATGCCGAAAACGTCGCCGGCATCGACGGACGCGGCTTCCCGTTCGAAGCGTTCGGCGAGACCGACTGGCAAATCCGTTGCGAGCCCCAGATGGACAGATGCGGTCGCCTGCATCCGCGCCATAGCCTCCCGAGCACGGGCAAGCCGCTCTCGGCGATCGTCGAGGCTCATCTCCGCCATCAGGGCGAACATCCAGGGCGCGGCTGCCACGAGTGCGTCGATACCCACCCCATAGCGTTGCTTGACCACATCGAAATCGAGCAGGGTATGCTGCGAGACGAAGGTCATCACACGCTGCATGTTCACGGAGACGCTGTCGATTTCATCCCCGGCAAGAGGCGCGCCGAGGACATCGGTGCTTACCTTGAGAGCACGGGCGAGGCAGTTGACGGTGTGGTTACGATTTCCGCCTTCTCCAACGCCCTGCTCTAAGCGGGCTATGGTGCGCTTGGAGACTCCCGACCGATCTGCCAGGTCTTGTTGGGAGAACCCCGCCCTCTTCCTCAGCCGCCGCAATGTCTCTGCATGTATTGTCATTTCTATGTTCACCAGTTTCGATGTCCTCTTTTTACAGCAATTACCGGCACAAAAATTTACATTATAGTGCCATTGTCTTCTTTTTTTATGCCATTTTTCTTGGGAATTGCACCTTTGGCACCAGACCTGCCCTGATTGAAGTGCGAGGACACAGCGCATCGCAGCCATGGCACCTGCCGACGACATTCCGTCAGGGCTCGCCCTGCAAAACGGCAACGCGCCACCACTAGGAGACCGGCCCTTTGCCCTCACTCGTCCGGCCTCGGCCGCTTCGTTCGGTCGGCTCTCCCGGCAGCTCCGGAACCAAAATCATGTTAGAAGCGGAACTTTTCTGGAGGCGAGCTGCAGGATCCGCTCTGGGTCGGCCACGACGGCAAGGTCGCGCCGGGCGGAATGCGGTCTCTCATGATTTTGCGACCTGTCAGGACGCAATCGCCAAACCCGACGCTGTGAAAGGGCATCAGGGCGCATGTCCGCCGCCGCAGTCGAAGCGCGAAAGCCCCAGACCGGACATTCGCATGCAGTGGATCTTCGGCTATCTCACCGCTGCAAGTAAGCGTGACCTAGATCCTATGTCCGGAACGGCGGAGGGGCGAATCCCTCAGTTCGCCTAAAATGCACGGGACGCCTATTGGCGTCCCGTATCGTTTCAGGAGCCACTTTACGGGTTGAGCCAGTCCCTGTCAGGCCGCGTGATCAGGCGGGCCGAGAAATATGCGTGGTCCAGATCGAAGATCGTCTTGATCCGATAGGTCCGCAGGGCATCATCCCGCTCGACCAAGAAGCATGACACCTCGTTCACGTTGCTGGCGGAACTGAACGGCAGTAGTAGCTGCATCCTCTGCTCCTCGACGTAGAAGACAGGGATCGCGATCTTGTAGTTGCGACGAATCTTCGGGATGAGGTTTTCCAACGCTCCACGCAGGTAGTTTCTGACCACCTCATCCGAGAAGTTCGGCATCCCAGCACGCTCCTTTGCTCTCTCGAAGAGATGGTCAAAGACGTCGCGATCCAGGCTGTATTCCGTATCAAAGATGTAGTCCCGACTGTCTCTGGAATACCACGCGATGTCGGGCTGTTTGGTCCCGAAGTTGCCCTGATAGTTCCGGTCTCCGGGGGCGTAGCACCCCTTGAAGACCCAATCGGGCGTTTCCCGCTCCGGCATGTCGGGCCGAGGCCTATACTTTTCGAAGACAGCCATCAGGTCAGCACCGTGGGCGTTTTGCAGCCCAGTGTTGAACGTGATCCAGTTCCCGTCCGCAGATTCAACGAAGAACCGACCCGGCTCCTGCTGTTCCAGAGCGACGAGGCGTTTGAACGTATAGTTGAGGTAGTTGCGGAGCTTCGGATACGCTTGGTTAGCGTATTTGTCTTTGAACCGCTGCTGGTGAAAATGCCACGCGTCGACTCCGTCGACGGTTTGACGGGCGACAAGTGCGAACGGTTCGTCGTAATCGCCCCTGATCGAATAGGAATGCGCGAAAACCTCATCGATCGGCTGGTCTCGATGCATCTTAAACAGGCTGACGTATACCTTCATGGTAGCTCTCCTTTGTGTGGGTTTATTTGTGTTTTAGGCGGGGTAGAGACGACAACGGCCTCGGGACCATATGCCCCGAGGCCGTTTATCTGTATCCTCTTTCGAGGTAGGATCTTTTAGGTGACCCATTGGGTCGAAAGCTGTGTGTGGTAGGAGTTTCGTCTAAGCTGTGTAGAGCATAAGTCGGCAAATCTGCCACTGATAGACCTACGGGTAGACCTAGAGGCGTTGAGAGTCAAGTTCTAACTGCTACGGCCTACATCCTAGGAAGAAACGAATGTCTGCTTTATCCCATTCAGGACCTTGCCGTAGCAGCTAGGATGCTGCAAGCGCGAATGTCCGGTCCTGGGACGTTGGATGGCGGCGAGCCGTCTAGGCAACAGGCAGCTGTGGGCCGACATCGGTTAAGCGACGCGGACTCGGCCCGACGATGTTAACGGTGACGTCCTCCATTGGGGCACACTGCGTTGCCGCTTGGCTGATTGCGGGCCCTATATCTGCTTCCCAAGGATCACCGGACGGGGTAGGCAGTCCGATCCTTGGAGGTTTGGGAAAGATCATGGCGCAGAATGCCACCATTTACAAAATTGAACTGTCGGTCTCTGACATGGATCGCCACTATTACGAGACCCATAAACTGACCGTTGCAAAACACCCCTCGGAGACGGACGAGCGACTGATGGTGCGCATCGTCGCCTTCGCACTGAATGCCCACGAGCATCTGGAAATGACCAAGGGGCTTTCGACGGACGACGAGCCTGACATCTGGCAGAAGAGCCTGAGTGGCGAGATCAATTTATGCGTGGCACTTGGACTTCCGAGCGAGAAAGTCATGCGGCAGTCCTGCAACAAGGCCGCAAAGGTGATTGTCTACCCCTATGGCGGCAGAATTGCCGAAATGTGGTGGGACAAGGTCAAGAACGGCACCACTCGTTTCGACAATCTCCGTGTCGTCAATTTCTCGGAGGCCGATACGGCCACATTGGCAAAACTGGCCAACCGCGCGATGAAGCTCCAGGTCAATATTCAGGACGGGGATGTAATGGTCAGCGTCGATGAAAGCGTCGTCTACGTCACGCCCGACACATGGAAGGACGTAACATAGGTTGCCGTAACTGTCGCATACTGGACCGGAGGAGCCCGAATTGAACACAGTTAACTCCAGCGCGCCAATGTCCGCACTGGGTAAGCTGCACCACAGCGCCGATCACGGTGACACACGGAGGGGCTTAGTCCAAGGGCCGGTTTTAACCAAACAGCGTCACGTCTTGGGAGCGTTGAAAACCATCTCAGTGAATGGATCTGGGTTGCAGCAAGTCGTCCGTATCAAGCGTGAGCGCGCTGCGTCAAAGCTGGGTCTTGAACACATGACAGACGTGCCTGCCGGTGCCGTCTTCGCGGGTCTCGATCAGCAATCCTGCCCATTCGAGCGGCCGCAGCACGCAAGATGAGAATGCGGCCATCTCGCGCCACCCGGCAGTGTGCCAATCTTCTGGCTCCCCGTAGAAGGCCTCAAACAAGGCGGCCTCGGTCGTGCCATGATCAGCCTCTACGTTGATCACGTTCAACCAGACGTCCCATTTCCCAAACGGGCGCTCGTCGAAGCGCGCATAGGATGCGTGATCGATCTGGAGCACAAAATATGGGATCAGCTCGGCGAATAGGCGGCCAGGGGCTTGCGCCAGTTCTGCGCCACGCTTGGTCAGCCGAAACTCACCCTTGAAGTGCCGCCCCAGGCGCAAGGAAATCAGTAGGAAATGCAGCACCTCAAGCGGGGGAAATTCATACTCGTTGATCACCTTGTTGTAGCGAAACATCTCTGCTGCGCTCTTCCCCGGCCAGTCGAAATGCTCAACGGCCCAGTGCACAAACACGCGCTTGAAGGCTTTGGTTTTGGTCAGACAGATTGAGCCATGTTCCTGCGCATATTGCAGCGTCAGAAGCGCAGCGCGAAGCAGGGGAGACTGCGCGAGGTCGGGATGGTCATCGGCGAGGGGGCGGAATTCGATCATGTGAGGATGCTGCCACATACCATGCTATGGTTCCATTATGTCCGCAAAGCGTGAAGCCGCAACCTTAAGAGTCTGCACAGGCCACTGACGCGCGCTGGAGCACATCCGCTGTTAGCCCATGCTGGATGCTCTACACCATTCCAGGGAGGTCTGGCACGGTTGATCGGGCTTTGCAGAGAGTGCGCTGCGTGCGATCCACACTCCCATCACTGATCTAAGCCGTGCCAAGCCGATCTCGCCATCATTCACCTCTGCCATCCATGTAACGGGTCGGCACTATTAACATGCAGACCGCGCGCCATGGCAATGGGACTGGGACGTTGAACGTAGCGCTTCCGATGCCCTGCAGCGCGCCCTGACTGTGATCCGCACAAATCGACAGCTTATGCGCAGACAAAACCACACCTGCCACGTTGTGCCTTTGCCAGCCTGTGTTGATACTCTGATCCTGCTCGCGCCTTGTTTTATTGACCCTCTGGCCTCGAAAGGCTTGCGTCGATCCCGGATTTTTTTGTTTTCGAAGCCAAATCCGTCAACTTAGGGGAAACATAGGGTAAACCTTTGGTCGCCATTCAGGCAGTTTTCGCCTGTTTGCGAGCGTGTTAAGAGCACGCAATGTTTCCCACTTATTTTGTCAGGTAAACATTGTGCAACCTCCATGTAAACATTTCTACCGGAATCCGGCGAGGGACGACTCTCCAGCCATTCCTCGCCGGTTATCTCAACCCTCGTCGGTCTACTCCCTCCTGCTCTCACAGACGCGCCGCAGCAGCTGCACGCGCCGCAGGGTGGGTGCCGGGTCGCTGTCTAGGGCGATCATCCGCAAGAACTCCAGCCAAGCACGTTCGTTTTCGGTGAGGACTTCTACCCGCTCCATCTCGCTCACCTCCCGAAAATCGCGCTGAGTGCCGCCTGCGACCGGCTGGTAAGACGCGGATCGCTGTTGTCGGAGGCCGCGCGGATTGCCTTGATCCAGGTTGTCTCGTTTTCAGTGATCGGTTCGCCAAAAATCTCGATGACTGCAGCGGCTGCGGTCCGACCGATCGCTTGCTCCAGAGCAAGCCGCATAAGATAGGCCGAGTCACACTCCAGGGCGCGCGCTAACGCCGGGATACGGTCGAGCGCGGCCTTTGACTTTCCCTGCTTGATCATCGTGATCATGTTGGCGTTGTTGAAGCCCGCCTGCGCGGCGATTTCGCCCTGTCTCTTCTTGGTTCTCAACTCTAAAATCCGGCGCTCGACAAACTGCGCCAGCTGGGTGTCTTGATGCGGTTTCTTGGTCATCTCTGTGTCTCTCTAAATTCGATACGCAGCACATGCTGCTGAATTCATTATAGAAATACATGAGTGGGACTGTTCGGCAGGATGAGAATTTTGTTGTGCTCCGCAGATTTATCCTTGAACGTGTGGGCTAGAATAGTGCGCAAACCTTATTTGCGACCCTCGCCTTCCAAGACTCAAAGAACACCAACCACCTTGCCCTCGGTGCGATAGCAAGGACGCCAGAAAACCACCTCAAAATCTGTCTTTAGCGGTCTCGACAAAGTTCAATGTATTGCGTGCCCGGTTGGTGCGTTTCCAGACCAGTAGGGTGCGAATTCGGAAGTTCTTATGCACGATGGGGCGAACATCGACATTTTGACCCAGAAATCCGATCAGGCTCTCGGGGTAGATCGTGACGCCAAGGCCGGCTGCGACCAGACCAATCAGAGCCAGCGTATTCGCAGCCTCTAGGCTGGGTGTCAGGGTAATTCCCAAAGGGTTGAACAGGTCGTCGAGGCGATAGCGATACTCTCCCCATTGCGCCATGTCCCCAATAATCAGATCCTGTTCAAGGATGTCATCGGGTGCAATTTCCGCCTTTTTCAGCAAAGAATGTCCTTTGGGCATCACGAGATAGAGCAAGTCCGACGCGAGAAGCACGCTGTGATATTCGCTGTTGTCGAACGGGCCGATCAGAAACCCCACGTCAATCTCGTCATTCGCAAGCGCCACTTTCTGGCCCTGGGTTCGGATGTATTTCAACTCCAGTGCTACGTCGGGATGCCGTTTGCGAAACCGCGCGACAGTCTGCGGAAGCAACTCGGTTGCGGCAAAGGCCATGTAGCCGACGCGCACCTGTCCGGTCTGACCTTCGGCGATGCGCCGCGCCTCTAGGATTGAATTCGAGCAATCGTAGAGCAAGTTGGACACGCTGCGAAAAAAACTCTGCCCGGCGGGCGTCAGCGTCACCTCTCGCGTGCTGCGCTCAAACAGTGGGTAGCCCAATTGCGCCTCCAGCTTCTGAATACGACGACTAAGCGCCGATTGATCGAGCGCTAGACGTTCCGCGCTGCGCCGGAAATTCAGCTCTTCGGCAACAACGGCAAATGATTGCAGCAAAGAGATATCGGGCAGGTTCTGCATCCGCGCCTCCGAAATATGGTTCGATTGATGCATCAGGTGCATCAACATTTGCCCAACTGTCAATTCTCTTTGATGGCCTCCTTGGGCACCTTCTGTCTTGCCAGCCGGATCGGAGACCGCATCAGGCTCGGAACCAACAATCAAGACCCGGCCCTCGGGGCCAAGGAGAACCGAATGAGCGATATTGACAACCGAGAACTCGACAAGATGTTGCAGGCGGCGTTCGACGCCTCGACCAAGCTCTATCAAGAGCGCGGCTTTCAGCGGCGTGTGGGCTTTGGCAAACGCCCGGCGCTGGTCAGTGTCGATCTGGCCAATGCCTGGACCCGCCCCGGCAATCCCTTTACCTGTGATCAGGAAAAGATGGATAATGAAATCATCCCCGGCATGCAGCGCCTGCTCAAGGCATTTCGCGCGCAAAACCTGCCTGTTGTGCATGTGACGACCGCATATGAGATCACTGATCGCAACGCGTCCTTCACCGATATGGGCCTCTGGCACAACAAAATTCCGGTGGATGTGGTGGATCTGGCAGACAAGGAACTTTGGGCCATCGACAGCCGTATCGCGCCTGTTGAGGGGGAATACACGCTGCTCAAGAAGCGCGCCTCATCCTTTCATGGAACGGAATTGGCGGGTATTCTGCGCGCCAATGATGTCGACACCATCCTCGTGACGGGTGTCACCGCCTGTGCCTGCGTGCGTCAGACCGTTTGTGACGGGATTGCAGATGGCTTCCGTCCTATCGCGGTGCGCGAGTGCATTGGCGACCGAGTGCCGGGGGCCGTGGCGTGGAACCTCTTTGACATAGACGCCAAGTTTGGCGACGTGAAATCGGTGGATGAATGCGTCGATTACATCAATGGTCTGGCTGGGGTAAAAGCCGCCGCTGAATAAAACCACGGGCGCCTCGTGCCTGAGGCGCCCAACACCTCACACAACAGGGACATTAAAATGAAAATGAAAACAATCATGCTATCCACAGTGGTGGCCTTGGCCGGTGGCAGCGCTTTCGCGGAAGAGATCACGCCGCATCAATTCAAGGTGGTCGGAACCTGGGGCAACCTGTCCTCTTGGCAGAATGTCGAGCAGCCATTCTGGAGCGATCAGATTCCGGCCGCTACCGGTGGGGCCATCACTGGCGATGCCATCCCGATCACCGAGGCGGGGCTGAAGGGAACAGAGGTCATGCGCCTCTTGAAACTCGGCGTGTTCGAGGTGGCGCATGGGCTGGGCAGTTATGTTGCCTCAGAGAACCCAGCCATCGAAGGCGCGGACCTGTCCAGCATCGCTTCGGACTTCGACACGATGCGTGCCGTGGTTGAAGCCTATCGGCCCACGATGGACAAGATTTTCCGCGATACCTATGGCGCAACGATCGTGTCGCTGCATCCATGGCCTGCCTCCATGGTTTATTGCCGCGATGCGATTGCCGGGATTGCGGACCTCAAGGGTCGCAAAGTGCGGGTGCATTCTGCGACGCTCGGCGATTTTGTCGAAGGGGCCGGGGCCGTGACCGTGACGCTGCCGTTTGCAGAAGTGGTGCCAGCACTGGAAAAGGGCGTGGCAGACTGTGCCATCACTGATCCGGTTTCGGCTTACAAGGCGAGCTGGCATGAGGTCATCAACCATGTTTTCGCCCTGCCGGTCGGTTATTCCATCACCTTCACCGCGGTAAACGCAAAGCTTTGGGAGGGGTTGGACGAAACCACCCGCACAGCATTGACTGAGAATTTCGCCGCTATGGAAGAGTCCGGCTGGAAAATCGCAGCCTCGGAACAAGACATGGGCGTGGCTTGCCTGACTGGCACGGGTCCGGATTGTGCCTTTGGGGAAGCGGGAAGCGCCACCTTGACTGTGCCCGGCGAGGCAGACAAGGACGCACGACAGAAAATCTTGGACGAGTTCGTGCTCAAGCGTTGGGCGGCACGCTGTGGCGGTGACTGCATCGACGCCTGGAACGAGAGCGCAGGCAAAGCTGCTGGACTCGCGGCACCGCAACCTGAAAGTTGAACGCACTAACACCGCAGGGCGCATGCGCACCCTGCGGTATCTGCCTTCACAGATTGGGACCACCATGTATTCCACACTCGTCTCTTACCTCTTTCGACTGTCGCAATTCGCCGTGTGGATCGGAGGCAGCATGATGCTGATCTCGGCCGTCATGGTCACTGTGGATGTCATCGCGCGTAAATTCTTCGGTGCCAGCATCGGTGGCGCGGATGAACTGTCCGGATATCTTTTCGCAATTGCGACCGCTTTTGCCTTGCCCTACGCCGCGCTGCACCGCGCCAATGTCCGTATTGATGTGCTCTACATGCGGCTCCCGCGCATTGCACAGGCTTGGCTCGACATTCTCGGAATGGCCCTGATGGCCCTCTTTGCTGGAATCGTCACATGGCGCGCACTGGCGACGGTGGCCCTCACATGGTCGACTGACGCGCATTCGATCACGCCTCTGCACACGCCATTGATCTTGCCGCAAGGACTGTGGGTGACTGGCTGGGTGCTCTTTTGCCTCACGCTTCTGTGTCTGCTGGGCGGTATGATCACCGCGCTGATGCGGGGACAGTTCGACCGGTTGCAAGCTCTTGGAGGGGCGCTCTCAATGGATGAGGAAATCGAAGAAGGGTTACAAGGCGTGCGGCCAAACCCTCATGGTGCAAACTCAACGGCCCAAGCCGTGCCCGCAGGAGAATGAGAGATGTTGGGATCTGCAACAAGTTTGCTGTTTGGCTTGATTTCCCTAAGCGTGCCCATCGCCGCTGTAGTGGGCATCCTCGCACTGGCGCTTGCCGCGCTGTATTCGCCCATGCCACTTTACCTAGCGATTGGTGACATCTTCTGGACCAACAGCATTGATTTCATCTTAATTGCGGTGCCGCTCTTTATCCTGATGGGCGAGATCCTGCTACGCGCTGGTATCGCAGAGCGGATGTATGGCGCCCTCTCGCATTGGATTTCTTGGCTGCCGGGTGGCTTGATGCATTCTAACATCGGAGCCTCAACGCTGTTCGCGGCAACCTCTGGCTCTTCCATTGCCACGGCCGCTACGGTTGGCACGGTGGCCATGCCGCAGATCGCCAAGAAAGGCTACAACCCAAGCCTCTTCATGGGCACGCTGGCGGCGGGTGGCACCCTTGGCATTCTAATCCCGCCTTCGATCAACATGATCGTCTACGCGCTCTTGACGGATACTTCTGTTCCAAAACTCTATCTCGCTGGCTTTCTGCCCGGCGCCATTCTAGCCGGGCTCTTCATGCTCACTGTGCTGATTGCTTGTCTGATCCGCCCCTCTTGGGGAGGAAAACCTGAGCATAGCACCTGGGCCACGCGTCTACATTCTTTGCCGGGCCTTGTGCCGCCAATCGGGATTTTTGTTGTGGTTGTCGGCTCGATCTATGCCGGGCTTGCGACCCCGACTGAAGCCGCCTCCCTTGGCGTGATCGCCTCACTGGCACTAGCTGCTTGGAATGGCAGCTTGCGGATCGAGATGCTGCGCCTTGCGATCGAAAGCACGATGCGCACGACAGCGATGGTGATGCTCATTGTATTTGCGGCCGTATTCCTGAACTTCGTGCTTGCGGTGGTCGGCCTGACGGACCTCTTGGCCGGGTTGATCAATGGTTTAGGCCTTAGCCCGATGCAAACCATGGTCGTGATTGTTATCGCTTTCATGATCCTGGGCTGCTTCATGGAAGCCTTCTCGCTTCTCTTGATCGCCACTCCGCTCTTGGCCCCGATCGTCGCAGGCCTTGGATTTGATCTGGTCTGGTTTGGTATTCTGATGATGCTGATGCTGGAAACGGCCCTAATCACACCACCGATCGGGGTCAATCTCTACGTCATCCAGGGTGTGCGTGGCAAAGGCTCGATCAACGATGTCATCATAGGCTCTTTGCCGTTTCTCGCCGCCCTTATGATAATGATTGCCCTGTTGCTCGCCTTCCCCCAGATCGCGCTCTGGCTGCCAGAAACCTTTGGGTAGAACAATGGCACTGCTCCGGTGTTATGGAAATGATCAGTCATGTGTTTTACTACACGATACCAATTGTTGTTGTTTCCGCGTTGGACCGATTGGACCACTTGGACCGCGTTGAATTTAAAAAACTTTCCCGGTCCAAGTGGTCCACGTGGTTCAATGGTGGAGAGAGGCAAACCACCTCTCTCGCACTCACAGGACCCGGCCAGATCGTCACTTAGGCCTCGGTCGTGCCTAGGAGCTTTGCTGCGTGAACCGCGTATGCTCTGGGGCGGCTCGGGATGTTGCGGCCCATCCGCATCCGCACCTGATAGCCGACGCCCTTCTGGGTCTTCAGCAGTCCCTCGTTTGCGTGCAGCTGCGTCATCTCTTTCAGGTCATGACCTGCGTGGATCGCCTGCCAGCGCTTGGGCAAAAACTAAAACCAGTGCTGATCCCGCCAGCCATCAACCGGATCATGGTCGGTGGTGCCGATCATCTGGAAGCGGTCGAGGTGCTTCGAGACATAATCCGTCGTGCGCTGGGCCGCGCTCGCGATCTCCGCATTGGTGGTGATTAACGCTCACCCTTTAGCTGTTCGAGCGCAACGACGCGTGTCTCTGCAACGAGCGATGTGCGAACGATCAGGATGCGCGCTCGTGGCGATATAACGATTGCGAGATGGGGAAAGCGTGGCAGGAAGACATCAAATCCAGTTGGGAAAAAGCATATAACCTATTGAATTATATAAGCGCGTTTTTGATGTGTTTTGAGAAATTTTTAAATGATTTCAATGTATATGAGCGGAATCATAATCCGCGTGTCGGGGGTTCGAGTCCCTCCTCCGCTACCATTATCCCCCACAAGCGCTATCCACGATCGCAAAAACGCCGCGCGATTTGGTCTTGGCATCGAACCGCAAGCTGCTAGCTTGCGCCATGTTCAAACGAAAGGCGCAGGCATGCCCCCACCCCTCAACACCATTCCCGCCCGCCGCGGCAAGGCCACGCGCCTGAACGCCGGAGAGGCCATTCGCATCATCAACACCCATGGCGCGCAAGTGGTGGATACCTGGGCCTTCAGCGCCGATGACATGGGCGAATTCATGTCGATGGAGCATATTCGCCCCACCCTTGGCCGCATCTTTCCGACAGCGGGCGATGCGCTTGTAACGAACCGCCGCCGTCCGATCCTGATGTTCGAAGAAGACAGCTCTCCGGGCCGCCACGATACCTTGATTGCCGCCTGCGATGATTACCGCTACGGCCTATTGGGCTGCACCGACTATCACGACAATTGCACCGACAACCTGCACGCCGCCCTGCGCCAACTGGGCCTCAGCAGCCCCGAAACCCCCAGTCCTTTGAATCTCTGGATGAACATCCCCGTCGATGCAGCGGGGCACACCTCTTGGGGCACACCGCTCAGCAAGCCGGGCGATCACGTGGTGCTGCGCGCGGTGATGGATTGCGTCGTGGCAATGTCAGCCTGCCCGCAGGACATCCTGCCGATCAACGGGGCCGCCTGCGTGCCGACCGAGGCGCATTTCGAGATCGTAGGACGATAACGGAATAGGGGCATCGAGCTGAGCAGCTACGCCTGCCTCGGCCCCCGATGCCTTACCGCAGCAACACAACCGGCACCTTGCACGACCGAACCATCTCGGTCGTGGTCGAGCCGATGATCAGGCTGCGGATGCGACTGTGCCCATAGGCACCCATCACCACCATATCGAAACCGGCCTCGTCCACCAGCTTGCCAAGCGCGCTCTCCGGCTGACCGGTCACAACACCAGTCTCCGCCTGAATGCCCGCCGCCGCCAATAGCGCGCGGGCATCCTCCAGCCCCTTCTTGGCCTCAGGCGTGGCCGTGCCCACCGTCACCACATGCACCCTCAACCCGACAAAAAGCGGGCTGCGCGCGATGTGATCCACCGCTTTCATCGCAGAGGTGCCGCCATCATAGGCCAGCAACACCTTCTCGATGGGTCGAAACGCACGCGCCGCGACAAACACCGGCTTGTGACAGGCGCGCACGATCCGCTCTAGGTTCGATCCCAGATGCCCCTTGGCGAAATCCGCCGCCTCGCCCCGCTTGCCGATCAGGATGACGCGCGCCTCATGTTCGACCTCGGCGACAGTCTCGACAATATCGCCATGACGCAGCCGCGTGGTGATCTCCGTCACGCCCGCCGCCTCCAGCAGGGCGCGCGCATCCTCCAGAATGGCCCGCCCCCGGTGGGCCACCAACTTGGCCCGCTGCGAATCCAGCGCCGCCAACTCCTCTAACAGGGCCGTGCGCGCACCCAGACGGATCGACCCCGAGAGGTCAGAGGTCTCAGCCCCTTCGCGTCGCCCAAGCACATGCAACACCTCCACCGGCGCCCCCGTGCGCTGCGCAATCCAGGCCGCATGGTCACAGACCGAGGCTGAATACATCGAGCCATCCACCAAAGCGATGATCTTGTCTGCCATGTCTCTATCCTTCCTCAATGTGCCATCAGCTTGTCGATGGCCCCCGGCTTGTCATGCTCGGCCAGCCTGTCCACGAGGGTCTCAGAGGCCGTGTTCATACCCCGGATTTCCACCTCGGCCCCATCCCGGCGGAACTTGAGCACCGCCATATCCAGCGCCTGAACCGACGAAATATCCCAGATATGCGCCGCGCTCACATCAATCACGACCCTCTCCAACGCCTCACGGAAATCAAATGCATTCATGAAATCTTCAACCGAGCCATAGAATAACTGCCCCTCGACCCGGTAGATCCGTTCGCGCCCATCCTTGGAAATCTCAGAGGTCACACGGAACAGTTGCGCAATCTTGGCGGCAAAGAAGATGCCAGACAAGAGCACCCCCACCAGCACGCCAATCGCGAGGTTATGGGTATAGACCACCGTCACAACGGTGGCGATCATCACCACCGAGGACGAGCGCGGATGCTCGCGCAGGTTCTTGATCGACGACCACGAAAACGTGCCCACCGATACCATGATCATGATTGCGACCAAGGCCGGCATCGGAATGAGACTGACAAGATCACCCAAGCCCACCACAAGGATCAGCAGAAACAGCCCCGCGACAAAGCTCGACAGCCGCCCACGCCCACCAGATTTGACGTTGATGATGGATTGGCCGATCATCGCGCATCCCGCCATCCCACCGATAAAGCCGGTGGCGGTATTGGCAATGCCCTGCCCCACCATCTCTTGGCTGCGGTTGGATTTGGTATCGGTCAGATCATCGACGATGTTTTGTGTCATCAGGCTTTCCAGCAGGCCCACAACCGCCACCGCCACCGAATAAGGCAGGATGATCATCAGGGTCTCAAAGCTGAGCGGGATGTCCGGGATCAAGAACACCGGCAGCGTATCGGGCAGCGCGCCCATATCCCCCACCGTGCGCACATCAAGGCCAAGGGTCAGGGTCAGCGCCGTCAACACGATGATCGTCACCAGCGGCGACGGCACCGCCTTGGTTACAAGCGGGAAAAGATAGATAATCCCAAGACCCGCCGCCACCAGAACATAGGTGATCCACGTCACCGACCTTGGGTCAAGTTCCGGCAATTGCGCCATAAAGATCAGAATGGCCAGCGCATTGACGAAGCCGGTCATCACCGATTTCGACACATAGCGCATCACGAACCCCAGCCGCAGCACCCCCATTCCGATCTGGATAAGCCCCGCCAGAACCGTTGCCGCCAGCAGATATTCCAGCCCGTGATCGCGCACCAACGTCACCATCAGCACCGCCGTCGCCGCCGTGGCCGCCGAAATCATACCGGGCCGCCCACCCGTGATCGCCGTGATCACCGCAATCGAGAAACTCGCATAAAGCCCCACTTTGGGGTCCACGCCTGCGATGATCGAAAAGGCAATCGCTTCGGGGATCAGCGCCAGCGCCACCACCAAACCAGACAGCAAATCGCCCCGGATATTGCCAAACCATTGTGCCCGATAGGCATCTATTGAAATCATGTAAATCCGTCCCTGATCCGGCCAGCCATAACCGGCCCGATGACGCGCTTGAGAGCTTTAGATGATCCGGCGGATAGGCGGCCGGAAGAGCCATCCGGGGATTGCACCCGAAATCCATGCGATTAAGTCGCGGATTTAGCCGACGCAGGCTCGAATGCCAAGCCATTTCCGCCGCAATGCAGCAAGTCGCACCGGCGCGTGCTGCTGCCTTATGCGTCGATCAGCGCGGGAATGGTGAACGCATCTGTCTTGACCCCGCGCGCCTTGGCGCTTTGACGCACCGCCTCTTGCAACCCCGCGCTGCGTTTCAGCAACCGCCGAAACCGCACCTCATCCAGCACCAACAGGGTTGAGGACGAAATCGCCGTGACAGCGGTGCGGCGCGGTTTCTGCATCAGGATGGCCATCTGTCCAAACATCTCGCCCCGGCCCAAACGCCATGTTTGCCCCGCAACCGCCAGTTCCACCGCACCCGAAGCGATAAAGAACACGCGCCGTGCAGGCGAATCTTTGCGCAGGATCACATCGCCCTCGTTGACATACCGCGTCCGCAAGGCGCGCGTCAGCTGCCGCAAACTGCGTTCATCAAGATCGGCAAACAGCGGAAATTGCCGGACCAACTCGGCCTTTTGCACCGCCACATCAAGCTTGGGGCGCTGCTCCTCACGCAACCGGCGCGTGGCGATGTCCTGCATCAGCGACACATGCAATTCCGCCCCGATCAGCCCATCCTCGCGCAACATCCCGTATTCGCGCTCTTCCAGCCGCAGCGCGGTGCGCCGGATGAACCGCCGCTCCAATTCCTCGGCATAACCGGGATATTGCAGCCGCAATCCCTCAAGCGCGGTTTCCACCGCCTCTTGCCGCCGCGTCAGCAACTCGTGCAACAGGTCTGCCACCCGCTTGCCATGAATGCGCCGAATACGCCCATCAATAAACCCGTTCAGGTCGCGCAGGATCAGACGCTGCGACAGCAGCACCTCGAACCGGTCCGCCGTCATCAAGGCAAGGGGCCGCGAAATCCGCAGCCGGTTATTCAGCAGCACCGCAAAGCGAAACGCGCGACCATACCGCAAACTGCGCCGCGCCGCGCGCTGATAGCCGGTCCGCCCACCCGAGCGCGCAGCCTCGATCAGCCGGTCGGCTTCGGTCAGGATCTGCTCCGACAGCCGAGCCGAAATCGCCTGTTCGCGAAACCGCGCCAGAATGGTATCGCGCTCCGCCCCCGCCAAGGCGATCAGCCCCAGCGTGATGCGGTCGCGGTCCTGTATCTCGGCCCCCTCCTCTGCGGTCTCCACCGCCCGGTCCAGCCGTTCGGCAAAGCGCTTGGCCTCCGAACGCACGGTTTCGCGCGTCAGCTCATAATTCTCGGCGGTGCGCGCCACATCCGCGCGCACGGTCTGAAGCGCCACGGCAATGACCTGATTGCTCAGCGCCTGATCCAGCGGCGTAAGCCGGTCCAGCCCCAGCCGCCCGATCACCCATCTCAAGGTCGTGCCCTGCACCAACAGCGTGAAAAGGGTAAAGCCGGTGGCCAAAATACCCACCAACCGTTTGACCTCGACCGGCACCCTAAAACTCTCGGTCACGGCAAGGGCGAGCGCCAGCGTCACCGCCCCGCGCAATCCCCCCCAGAGAATCGCGACGCGATAGGGCCGTTCCACCACCGGCGACAGTTTGAGCAGGCTCAACACTGGCATAAGGCCAAAGAGGATCACCGCCCGCGCCGCCACCGCCGCGGCAATGACCACGATGATCAAAACAAAATCCCCCGCCCGCACTTCTTCCAGAAGACGCGGTATCAAGAGCGCCGCGAGAATAAAGATAAGCGCCCCTGCCCAATGCGCCAGCAAATCCCAGACCTCGCGCAGGTTGGTCCAGATAAGCGGCGGCAATCGCGCCGGACCCGTAAGATTAAGCGTGAGACCCGCCGCCACCACGGCGATCACACCTGACGCCCCTATGCTCTGTTCCGCGCCGATATAGGCCAGATACGGCAACGCCACCGAGACCGAGATCACCGCAAGCTCATAGCGCGCCATCAGCGCCATAAGCCAGACAGCAATGCGCGCCGTGAGCCAGCCCACCACAGCACCCCCCGCAATCAGCACCGGAAACTGCGCCAAGGCGTCCTGAAAGCTTGGGTCAGGCACCCCCAACATCACAAACGCCATGAAAAGACCGAAAAGCGCAATGGCCGCCGCGTCATTCAAGAGGCTCTCCCCCTCGATGATCCGTGACAATCGGCGCGGCGCGGAAATCGAGCGGAAAATGCCCACCACCGCCGACGGGTCGGTCGTGCTGACAATCGCGCCAATCAGCAGGCACGCCACCAGCGGCAGCGCACTCGCATAGGCCAACGCATAGCCCACCGCCAGCGTCGCCACCACCACCGCCACCACCGCCAGCACCAGAATGGGCACCCAATCATCCATCATCCGTCGCGGGTTGACCCCGAGCGTGACTTGAAAAAGCAGCGTGGGTAGAAACACGTAAAGAAACACATTCGACCGGATCGGCAGGCCCAGAATGGCCTCTGCCACCGGGTTGAGCGCATCGGTCAACTCGGTGCGCAGGAAAAAGATCGCCCCGACCCCGATCAGCATCCCCAGACAGGCGAGGATCACGCTATAGGGCAGCCGCAGGCGCGCGGCCAAAGGGTCAGCCGCAGCAATTACCAGAAAGAGCGACGCAATGATCGTCGTGACAAGAACAATATCCATATCCCTGAAATAGCTGGAATTTCAGGAATTGGGAATCGAAGCTTGCCGGGGCTAGGGCAGGTTTTTGCCGGATCGCGCCGCCCCTGTGCCGATCACGCCACCATGCCACCCGTGAAAAGCATGACCATATAGACCGCATAAAGCCCCAGCATCACCAAACCCCAACCCCGGCCAATCCTGCGCGTGGCAAAAAGCAGCGCAAGCAGCAAGAGCGCCACGCCAAGCATGACCGGCGTGTCGACATCACGAAACCGCGCACTGACTTCAATAGGCTGGATCACCACGGTCACGCCCAGAATGGCTAGAATGTTAAAGATGTTCGAGCCGATCACATTGCCCAGCACCACATCGGATTGCCGCCGGATTGCGGCGACGATGGCAGTGGCCAGTTCCGGCAAAGACGTGCCAATCGCCACCAGCGACAGGCCGATCACCGCATCCGGCACGCCATAGACCCGCGCGATATTCACGGCCCCCTCAACCAGCAGGTCCGCACCGAACACCAGCGCCACGATACCGCCCAATGCCAAAAGCGGCGGCACCCAGCGACGCGCGGTACCTCCCCCAGCGAACGCCTCCGCCTCATGCTGAAAGGTCTGCGCGCTGCGGTCGCGCCGCTCCAACCAATAGCTGGCGACCAGATAGCCCACCATCACCAGCAGCATGGCGATGCCTTCCATCCGGCTGATCACCGCACCCTGCACCAGCGCAAAGGCGACAAGGCTGACCAAGGTCGCCACCAACGCCTCGCGCACCGCTGTCCGCGCCCAGCCCATGACCGGCGCGATCACCGCCGCCAAACCAAAGATGAGCAGAATATTGGCGATGTTCGATCCCACCACATTGCCCAAGGCAATTTCCGACGCCCCATCCAGAGCAGCTTTGACCGATACCAGCAATTCGGGCGTCGAGGTGCCAAAGCCCACGATCACCAATCCGATCAACAGCTTGGAAACGCCCATCCGCTCAGCTATTGCCACCGCGCCCCGTACCAGCGCCTCACCGCCCACAAACAAAAGAACGAGGCCCGCGGCCACGAGAACGAGATCGTGCAACATCTGGAATCCTGACTTGCCTTGTTCATCCCGGCGCCTGCCCGGACACAACGTGGGGGCACCTAAGGGTCCACAGACCAAAAGAGAAGGGGTGGCGCAAAATTTCGATGTTTATTCGTCATCATTCGCGACTAGACAGAGAGCAGCGATTGAATTCGGCCGCGCGGCATCCGATATGTCGCCCGGAACTGTGAGAGGCGCAGAATGACAGGCAAAAAAGCCAAGCGGAAACGACCCTCGCTGTCGCTTCCGATCCTGCGAACCTCGCGCGCCCAGCATCGCGCCGGAACCCTGACCTTGGGCACGCTCCTTACCGCCTTGGGCGAAACCTCTTTTGGTTGGGCTATTGTAGTGTTTTCGCTGGTGACATTGCTGCCCCTGCCCCCCGGCACAACGCTTTTGACGGCTTTGCCTTTGCTGGTTACATCCGGCCAGATGGCTTTGGGGTATCCGCATGTCCGCCTGCCCGCGCGGCTTGCGGGGTTGCGCATCGACCAAGACCGCTTGCGTCGCGGCGTGCTGCGCCTACGCCCTGTAACGCGGCGGCTAGAGCGTATCCTAAGGCCGCGCTACATCACGCTTTTTGCGCGCCGCAACGAGCGTCCACTCGGTCTTGTGCTCTTCGTGATCGCCTTCGCGCTCTTCTTGCCAGTGCCGCTCAGCGGCTGGTTCCCGGCGGTCTCGCTCTTCACCGTGGGCGTGGGCATTGTCGAACGTGACGGGCTCGTGACCTTCGTCGGCCTCATACTTGGGGCTCTCTCGGTCCTGCTGACTGTCGCCATCATTCTGTCTCTCGCAGCAGGGGCTGACGCGCTCCTGCACTAAGCGCGCAAACGTCCCCTATCTCAGCAGATCCGCGGCAATTGCTCGCCCACCAGCATGTCAACAATCCGCGCACCGCCAAAAAGCGTGCGCATCGTGACCTGACCGGCACGCCCCGACAACACCCGCCCAATCGCCACCGCGCCGGCACCTTCGGGGCGCGCGCGCATCGCAGTCAGCGCTGCCTCAGCTTCCGCCTCAGGCACCACCAAAACCATCCGCCCCTCATTCGCAAGGTAGAGCGGTTCAAGCCCGAGGATCTCGCAAATCCCCCGGACTTCTGGTCGCAACGGCAATACCGCCTCGTCAATCTCAATCGCCAGCCCCGCCGCCGCCGCCATCTCATTGAGCACAGAGGCCACACCGCCCCGCGTCGCATCGCGCGCCGCACGTGTGCCCGGTGCCGCCGCCAGCACCGCCTCCATCAGATGCCCCAATCCCTGACAATCCGAAACCAGATCCACCGACAGCGCCATATCCCCCCGCGCCGCCAAAATCGCCGCGCCGTGATCGCCCAGCACGCCATTGACCAGCACCACATCGCCCGCCCGGATATGCCCAGCCTGCAAATTCCGCCCCGGCGGGATCACCCCAACACCCGCAGTGGTCACAAAAAGCTTGTCCGCCATGCCGCGCCCCACCACCTTGGTGTCCCCGGTCACAATCCGCACCCCCGCCGCCTCTGCCTCCGCCTGCATCGAACCAACGATCCGCCGCAAGAGCGCCACTTCGGTTCCCTCTTCGATGATGAATGCCGCCGACAGCCAGAGTGGCCGCGCCCCCCCCACCACCAGATCATTGACCGTGCCACAGACCGCAATCGTGCCGATATCGCCCCCCGGAAACTCGACCGGATCGACGACGAAACTGTCGGTGGTGAACGCCAGCCGCGCCCCCGGCTCTTGCAAGGCAGCATCCATCAGCCGCGCCTGATCCTCCATCATCTCGGGCGCAAAAACCGATGTGAACACCTCTTCGATCAGATCCCGCATCGCCGTGCCGCCGCCGCCATGGGCCAGCGTGACCCGCGTATCCCTCAAACTCATGCTGTCATCTTTCCAAAAATACTCAGGAAGAGCGCCAAAGGCGCAGGCGCAGCGCCCCCTATCCCGCCCGCTCCACAGCCCGCGCACCGCCATACTGATAATAGGCGGCACAGGCCCCTTCCGAACTGACCATCAGCGCGCCAAGCGGCATCTCTGGCGTGCAGCCGCGCCCAAACTGTGGGCATTCCACTGGCTTGATCCGCCCCGTCATCACTGCCCCGCAGGCGCAGCCCTCGGGCTCTGGCACAGTGCGGCGCTCGGCCCCATAGCCCACGCCAAACTTCACCTCTGCGTCATAGGCAGCATAGGCCGGGCGGATGCGCAGCCCGCTTGCGTCAATTTCGCCCAAGCCCCGCCACTCGAACGAGGGGCGCGGCTCGTAGACATCGGCAATCGCCGCAAGGCTTACCGGATTGCCATGTTCCGGCACAACGCGGGCATATTGGTTTTCCACCTCCGCCCGCCCGTCGCGGATCTGTTCCAGCACCATCAGCACCGATTGCAGCAGGTCCAATGGCTCGAACCCCGCCACCACGATGGGCTTGCCATAGTCGCGGGCGATGAAATCATAGGGATGGATGCCAATCACCATCGACACATGCCCCGGCCCGACAAACCCATCCAGCCGCATATACGGGTCATCGAGCAGCGCCTTGATGGGGGGTGGCACGGTGATGTGATTGCAAAACACACTGAAATTCGCCAACCCCTCACGCGCCGCCGCTTGGATCGACAGCGCCGTTGACGGCGTCGTGGTCTCAAACCCCAGACCAAAGAAAACAACCTCGCGCTCGGGGTTGCGCCGCGCAATTTCCAACGCATCCAGCGGCGAATAGACCATGCGGATATCCGCCCCCTCGGCCTTGGCCTGAAGCAGGCTCTTGGCGCTGCCCGGCACGCGCATCGCATCGCCAAAGGTGGTAAAGATCACGCGCGGATCTTCGGCCAGTTCCACACATTCATCCACCCGCGCCATCGGCAGCACACAGACCGGACAGCCGGGGCCATGGATGAAATCCAAACCCTCCGGCACCAACTTGTCGAGGCCGTAGCGAAAGATCGCATGGGTATGCCCGCCACAAACCTCCATGATGCGCGTGGGGTTTTCCGCGGTCGCGCCAATCTCATCCGTCACAGCGGCAATCCGCGCCAAAAGCGCCTGCGCCGCCTTGGGGTCGCGGAATTCATCTGCGTATTTCATACCTGCCCCTCCAGTGCCGCATCGCCCGCCGCCATGGCCTCCAGCGTTTCCTGTGCTTCGCCCAAGCCTCGCAACGCCTCCAGCGTCTTGGCCGCCTCGTCGGCGTCAATCACCGCCATGGCAAAGCCCACATGGATCAGCGCCCATTGCCCCACAAGATCGTCAAGCGGCCCCTGCGCAATACAGGCCACATTGACCGCGCGCCGCACACCCGAGACCTCGGCCATGGCCATCATGCGGGCGGCATCGGTAACGGCAATGATCTGACCGGGTATTCCCAGACACATGGCTCACTCCTCCTCTGATTGGGGCACTTTGCCCGGTTCCTCGATGCCATAACGCTCGATCTTGGCGCGCAGGCCCACTCGGCTCAGATCCAGTTCCTGCGCCGCGCGGCTCTTGTTCCATTTCAGCCGCGTCAGGGTCTCGCGCAGAATGCGCGCCTCGACCTCGTCCACCCGGTCTTTCAGCGTGCCGCGCCCTGTCAACACCGCCCCCAAGGCCAGATCAGGCTGCGTGCCGGGCGCCGCCTGCAGGATATGCCGCGAGATCAACTCTGGCCCCAGCACGCTATCTTGCGAAAAGATCAACATGCGCGTGACCTCGTTTTCCAACTCGCGCAGGTTTCCGGGCCAGTCATAGCCCGCCAGAAACCGGGTCGCATCCTCTGACAGACCATGCACCGGCTTGCCATGCGCCGCCGCCGCGTCAAACAACAGCGTTTGCGCCAAAAGCCCGATATCGCCGCGCCGCTCGCGCAGCGGCGGCATCTCCAGCACCGCCCGCGCCAGGGCATAATACAGATCCGCGCGAAATCGCCCCTCAGCCACCGCGATACGCAAATCGCAGTCTGCGCCCCCCAGCAGGCGCAGATCAACACGGCTCACCTCATGGCTGCCCGCCGGGCGAAACGCCCCATCCCGCGCCACCCGCAACAGCGCCAGTTGCATCCTCGGGCTCAGCCCCGCCAGACCATTAAGGAACAGCGTGCCCCGATCCGCCTTTTGCACCAGCCCCACCTTGCCGGTCTGAAGCCCCGCAATCGCACCCCGCCTTGCGCCGAACAGCTCCAACTCGAGAATATCGTCCTCCACCCCGGTGCAGTCGATTTCCTGAAATGGTCGGTCCGCGCGCAACGACCCATAGTGCATCGCCCGCGCCAGCGCCGCCTTGCCGGTGCCCGCCTCGCCGGTGATCAACACTGGCACATCGAAACTCGCGTATTGCCGGGCCTGCGCGATCACAGCGTTGAGGGGTGAATTTGGCGCGCGCAGCACCTTTTCAAATCCCAGCCCCTCGCGCAGCGCCCGACGCTGCTGCCCAAGCTTGCTTTCGACAGTGCGCGCCAGATAGCGCATTTCCAGCGACATCCGCTCATGCTCGCGGCTCAGACGAAAAAGGTCGGCGGCATTCTTGGCGGTCATCAACAGGTGATCGGGATGCCAAGGCTTGGTGACAAACTGATAAATCCCCGCCTCATTGATCGCCGCGATCATGTCATTCGTTTCGGTGAACCCGGTGATGATGATACGCACCGTTTCAGGCCAGCGGTCGCGCATGTCGGTCAGAAACGCCACACCCGAGCGTCCGGGCATGCGCTGATCGCAGAAAATCACCTGCACGTCATGCTCGGCCATCAACCGCGCCGCCTCGTCCGCGTCCGAGGCCGTCAGACAATCGAACTCATCCTCCAACGCCATCCGCATGGCATTCAGGGAATGCGCCTCGTCATCGACCAGCAGAAGGGTGGGCAGGGTCGTCATCCCTCACTCCGCCGCCGCGCGGGCCGCTTTGCGCGCCAGCGCGCCTTGCAACCAGCCCAGCCAGCTTTGCATCCCCTCGCCCGTGCGCGCCGAGATGCGGATCACCTCCAGCCCCGGATTGACGCGGCGCAGATTGGCCTCATAGAGATCGAGATCGACATCGCAATAGGGCGCAAGATCAACCTTGTTCAGCAAGGCCAGCCGTGAGGCGGTGAACATATCGGGATATTTCAGCGGCTTGTCCTCACCCTCGGTCACACTCAGGATTGCCACCTTGCAATCCTCGCCCAGATCGAACGCAGCGGGGCAAACCAGATTGCCGACATTCTCGATAAAAAGCAGCGAGGCGGGCGCAAGATCCAGATGCTCCATCGCATGGCCCACCATATGCCCATCCAGATGACAGCCCTTGCCCGTATTGATCTGCACGGCCTGCGCCCCGGTGGCACGAATGCGGTCGGCATCATTGGCGGTCTGCTGATCGCCCTCGATCACCGCCAAGGGCTGCGCGCCCAAGGCCTCGATCGTCTTGCACAAAACGGTGGTCTTGCCCGATCCCGGTGACGACACAAGATTGATCGCAAAGGCCCTTAATGCCGCCAGCCGCGCCCGGTTGGCGGCGGCATAACGGTCATTCTTGGCCAGAATATCGGTCTCGATCTCGATCAGCCGCGCCTGAGACATCCCCGCCACCTCAACCCCCGCCGGACCATGGCCGAAATGCAAATCGCCATGACCATGATGATGGGGGGCATGGTGGTGATGATCATGCCCCTGCCCTTCGACCGTTCCCGTTCCACATCCGCAAACCGTGCACATCAGATCACCTCCATATCCTTGATCCGCATTTCTTCCCCCGCCACCGGCATCAGCCGCCCGCCACCACAGTCCGGACAGGGCGACAGCCGCTCGGCAATCTCGACCTCGGTCATGCAGTCGTAGCACAGCGCCCGACCGACCAAGTCGATCATCTCGAGCCGCGCCCCCTCGGCCACGCTGCCGCGCATCACCACGTCAAAGGCAAATTCCAGCGCTGGTTTCTCGACACAGGCAAAGCGCCCGATTTCGACCCGCAGCACCTTGACCTGTGCAAAGGCATGCACCCGCGCCTGATCCTCGATCACCCGGCGCATGCCCTCAACCAACGACATCTCATGCATCTGCGCCCCCCTCCAGCGTGACCGGCGAGCACGGATCAAGCAGATCGACCAATAGCCCCGCCTCAGCATGCTTGGCCCGCGGCAGGCTGGCAAGCGCCTGCGCCATGGGTCCGCCACACGCCATCAGGTGATCGGTGGGCGTCACCCGTTCAAGATGCCAAACCCGGCCCGCCCGAACCTCGGCCCGCACCGCATAAAGCCCGCGCGCGGCGGGCACCACCGCCACCCCGTCCGGGGTAAGCTGCGGTATGGGCAAATCGCCCCGCAACGCCGCTTGCAGATCGAGCGCCCGCGCCACAACGCGCCAGAGCGGTCCCCGCCCATAGTGCGCCTCGACGTGGCGCATCACCGGATGCACCAGATGCCGCGCGGCGATAGAGTTTTCTTGCGCGCTCAGGGTGAAAATGCTCTCGGGGGTTACCACGGGCATAACGCCACAACCCCCCTCGCCCGGCCCAAACCGCCCCGCCACCGCCCGCAACAGCGGCCCAATCCCGACATCTCCCCGCATATACCGCGCAAACCCGTCCGCATCGCCCGGAAAGTCACCGCCCAGCACCTCCCGGCCCACCTGCGCAGGCAGGCCCAGCCGCACCGGCCAGACCACGCTCAGCTTCAGGGCATGTTCGCGCGCAATCTCAGCCGCGAGCGCGCCGCTCTCACCCCTCTCCAACCCCAAGGCCATCCGCAGCCCGAGTGTCTGCGCCACGCGGCAGAGGTTGAAAAGCCGCGGCAGCAACTCGGCCACCGCCTCTACCTCGCGCCCCTCGACCAGACGCGCCAGCGGCAGGGGCGGTGCAGGCATCGCGCGCAAGCCACTCACGTTCCGGTCAAGGTCCAGCATCGCCTCAGCCCTCGCCTGCCAAACCGCCGGAAATCACCTGCCGCCGGGTCGGGGCCTCCGATAGAACCTCTGGCAACGTCGGCACGTCTAACAGCGCCAATTCCGCCTCCCGCGCAGCGCGGATATCGGCGGCGCGGTCGGTCTCGGCACGGTGCTCGTCCTGAAAGAGCGCCACCATCACCGCCCGTGCCACATCAACCGCCTGCGCTTGGCTGCGAAACTCGCCCATCGGGGAAAACAGCGAACAGGCCTTATAGCCCCCCACCATCTCGCGCACATTGTGGATGAATTCATACTCGCCCGAGGCAAATCCGATCACCTCTTTGGTCCCCGGCACAAGGGTCGACCAATCCTCACCCTCGGCAGGCAATTGCACAAGGTTCATGAACCACGGGCTGATCAAAACCCCGATTGGCCGCCCCTCATGCACGTGAAACCCCACCGCTTGCACATGCAAGAGCTTGTTCACAATCGGCACATCGCGCATTTTGCCATGCCAGACTTCGGTGAAATCCGTGACCAGCGCATGGGTCTTGGCCCCGATCATCGCCGCCTCTGCAATGGCCCCGCTGCCGGGGTCCTCGCCCACCAGAAATTGTTCTTTGGGCGCATCGCAATTGGGGCATTTCCAATCCTCGGGCAGCGCCATGAACGGCGTGCCGGGGTCAATCTGCCGGGTGTCGTCGCCCTCAGCCGGATCATAGGGCGTCCAGCAAATCTTGCATTCCATGATCGCCTGCGGGCTGATCTTGTCATTGGCCCCCAGATACGACCCCTCAAAGCCGCTCATCGGATCGCCTCCAACACTTCACCAATGCGCCCGCCGCTGTCGTCCAAATCCTCAGGCGCGGCCAAGGCCACCTCGGGCATGGCCGTCACCTCGAACGTATCGAGAATAAGCACATCCATCGAGTTATAGAACCGCACCCGCCAGACATGCGGCAAGGCGGTCGCGGTGATCCGGCAATTGCCATAGCCCCGCGACAGAATATCGACAGAGCCTTGGCCAAGCTGCGCCTCCAACCACTCCAGATCCGCCTCGGTATGCGGCAAAAGCGTAAGGTTGATCACATGCGCCTCTGCCCCCGGCACGAAATGTGCCGATTTATCCTGCAACTCAATCAACAGCGGCGGCGCATTCACCACCTGTGCGCTGCGCGGCACCTCTCGCATGGCCCGGCGCGGGGCAAAGGCGCGGCTCAGCGCCTGTGCCGGCACCGGCCCAACCTCGATGGCATCCACTCCCGCGCCTTTCAGCCCCCAAACCCCGGCGAAAACGCTTTCCTGCACCGCAATCGCCGGAATGTCGTGGATCTTGATCGCCACCTCGCCCGCGCCCATCGTCTCGGCGACAAGCGCACGATTGGCAGCGTCCAACCCCGACAGATCAAACCGCCGGTTCACCCCATCCCGCCCGCAGGCCGTCGCGGCATGGGCAATCTCGCCCAAAAGGTCCAGCGCAGGCATCAGGCGGTCGTCCACCTCGACCTCGGGCAGATGCGGGGAATAGGCGCGCATGTCCTGCGGCATCGGCAGATATTCCAGCGCCGCGCCCTCCTCGCCCAAGGGCTGCGATCCGGGGCCAAAACCGGTGGGGGGCAGGTGAAAATTGCTGACCATATCGTGCCCTCCTCAGGCGGCGTTGCTGCGGGTCAGGATCTGCGTGATCCGGGCCATGTATTCATCCCAATCGCGCACCTTGGGCAGCGCGCCGATCACCGCGCCCGCGCGGTAGAAAATCAGGCTGGGCGTTTTCAGCACGCGGGTCGCCTCGCGCAGCTCCGTCTCAATCGCATCACCCACCACAGCGCAATCAAACCGCCCCTGAAAGGCCATGCGCAATTCGGGCAGGATCACCGCCACATCGGCGCTTTCCAGATTGCGCGCGGGATCACCGGGGATGAACAAGGCATGCACCCCCTCACCCATGGTAAAGGCGGTCAGATCGTCCACCGTATTCAAATAGGGCCAGCCCAGTTCGGCGCTCAGCCGGTCAATCAACGGATGTGTCATGGCCTTCCCTCCCTCATGCGGTTGTCTTGCCCGCAGCGCGGGCGGTTTCCAGATGCGGCGGCAAGGCAGGCGCGCGCGCCTCCAGATCGGCAAAGGCATCGCCTATCCCGCCCCCCGCCATGATGGATTTGAGCGCGCGCACGGCGGCGGCGATCTTGACCGCCTCGCCCGCCTCCAATACCTCGCGTGCGGCACCCAAATGGGTCAGAACCCATGTGCCGGGGGCCAAAGGCCCTGTCAGCGTCAGATCAATCAACGTCTCGTCCTCGCCATCCGTGGCGCGCGCGGCGATCCCATCGACTGACAGAACCTGCATGGGAATGCCGACACACATCGCTCAGCCCTCACCGGGAAAGAACCGCGCATCGCCAACGCGACAGGCGACATCGGCACTCGGGCGGCCCGTCTCATAGGCGTCCTGCCGGATCGACGGATCCGCAAGATAGGTGGCATCGCTCATGCCGGGGCGCATCTCAATGCCCCAGTCGCGCAACCGCGCCAGCGCCACCTCAATCGCCGGATCAATCTGCGCCGCCACAACGGCACGCAGCCCGCCGCCGTAATCCTCCAGCTCTTCAGGCTGACAGCCGATCAGCAACAGGTGGTCCGGGCAATAGCCCATCAGTTGCGCCGTCGCGATCACATCCTGAAATCCGGTCTGATGCAGGCTCATCTTTTTCGCGCCCATAAAGGCGGGCACGGCCTCGTCCTCGACAATCTTTATCGTGCCGGGCACCAGCCCGTAATCGACCGCGTCGAACACGATCAGCCGGTCAGCGGCCTCCATGAACGGCAAAAGGTATAGCCCCTGCGTGCCACCATCCAGCACCGTCACCCCCGGCCCAAACGACCAGCGCGCCGCCAGCCGCTCGACACAGCGCACACCAAACCCCTCATCCGCCCAGAGCACGTTTCCGATGCCCAGTATCAGCACGCTCGGTTGCATGTCCCCTCCTCCATGCCGCAGCCTTATCTCTGGCCCTAGAATGGCCACCTTGGCATGCCGGTGAACACCAAAAACCGATTTACACACCCTGCTAAAAAGTGAATTAAAAACAGATGATTAGCGCTCTGGATCGCAACAATATGCAAAGCTACTTTTCACATTCACATCAATTCGGAAACCAATCAACCAAATAAAAAAGCGGGCCGAACGCCCGCTTTTCTGCACTCTCATCCCATAAAACCCCCTCAGTCCGGCAGATCATCCTTAAAGGTCCGCGTGCCCGAGATCATCGTCGAGACGATGGATTGACGGCTCATGATATCCTCTCGGATCGCCACATAGATATGCACGATCATGAAGATAACGATCCACCACATGCCAAGATGATGATAGGTATGCACGATATGCGGGTTGTTGCCAAACAGCGTGAACACCCAACCAAAGAGCGCATAAAGCCCGCTTTCTTTGCCCAATCCTTCGGAATAAAGCGCAAGGCCCGTGACGATCATGAAACTCACCCCCAGCGTGATGAAACAGAACATCGCCAATTGCGCCAGCGGGTTGTGGCCCACGTATTTCTTGGGGGCCCGTTCCAGAAACAGATACCAACGCACCTCAAAAAACACCTCGCGCCACCAGGACCCTCGCCAGATCGGCACATAGAATAGCTGCCGCGCATGGTGATTGCCAAAGATCGCCCAATACATCCGCCCCAGAAATCCTACCGTCAGAATCCACCCGGCTGCGAAATGCGCGAACCGGATATAACCAAAGACAAACTGATGCGTCGCCTCGGCAATCTGCATCGACGGCGGCGGGGAGCCGATGAAATAGCCTGTCACGCACAGGATCAGGATCGCGGCCGCATTGATCCAATGCCACAGGCGCACCGGCACCTCATAGACATAGACGCTTGTCTGTCGGCTGACCGTGGCAAGATCGCTCTCATCCACGTCTTGCAGCCCGCTTTCGGTCGTGCTCATGGCATGGCCCCCTCAATCCCGGTTGCGCGCAGCGCGCCAAACCGCCAGCCCGCCCAGAACCGCCGCCAACAGGATCAGCCCCGGCGCATGCACAGGTGCTGCCAACCAATGCGACACCCCCTCCTGCGGCAGGTTCAGATCATGCCCCGGATGCGCCAGTGCCGCGCCAGCCCCAGCCAGATACATCGTGATCGCGTATTTCATTGCCTTCTCCTCCCTTGGCTTAACGGACCTTGACGGTGGTCAACTCGGCACCCTCTTCCGACATCACATGCGTCGAACAGGCCAGACACGGATCGAAACTGTGCAGGGTGCGCAGGATTTCGACCGGCTCGTCGGGGCGCTCCATCGGCGTGTTCATCAGGCTTGCCTCGAACGCCCCGATATTGCCCGCCGTATCACGGGGCGAACCGTTCCAGGTGGTCGGGACCACGCATTGATAATTCTCGATGCGGCCATCCTTGATCTTGATCCAATGGCCCAGCGCGCCGCGCGGTGCCTCGGTCATGCCCACGCCCTTGGCCTCTTTGGGCCATGTGCTTGGGTCCCATTTCGCAATATTTGCAGTGCTTTCATCGCCGTTCTTGATGTTCTGCACCAGCTTGTCGAAGAAATGCTTTTGCAGCCGCCCGCAATATTCGCTTTCCAGCGCCCGCGCCGCCGTCCGCCCAAGGGTCGAGAAGATCGCATCAAACGGCACATCGAGCGCCCGCAACAGGCCATCCACCTGATTGCGGATATCCTCATGCCCCTGCGCATAGCCCACGACATAGCGCGCCAGCGGCCCCACCTCCATCGCGTGCCCCTTCCAGCGCGGGGCCTTGATCCAGCTATATTTCGCCGCCTCGTCAATCTCTAGGATATTGGTGCGCGTGCCCTTGGCATTGGGGCCAAGCTCGTAATTGGCCTCGGTTTCGCCATCCCACGGATGCAGCCCCTTGCCCGCCTCCCCATAGCGATACCAGCTATGATCGACGAACTCCTGAATCTGCTCAGGATCGCGCACATCAACCTCATGCACCTCGTTGAGATTGCCATTGATAATGGCGCCGCGCGGCAAATGCAGGTTCGCGGGCGAGAAATCATTGGGGTTCTCGGGGAAATCCCCATAGGCCATGACCGATTTTCCCGACAGCCCACCGCCATGCAGCCAGCCTTTATAAAAGCCACCAATGGCAATGACATCCGGCAAATACACGTTGCGATTGAACTCGTTGCACAGATCAATGATCGAGCTGACCAAATTCAGCCGCTCCATATTGATCGCCCCTACCGCCCCGGTGGAATGCACGTTGATCGGGCAGGGCACGCCGCCCACCAGCCAGTTGGGATGCGGGTTCTTGCCGCCAAAGATGGTGTGAACCTTGACGATCTCCTTTTGCAGATCGAGCGCCTCAAGGTAATGCGTCGTCGCCATCAAATCCGCCTCAGGCGGCAAGAGATAGGCGGGATTGTCCCAATAGCCGTTCTTGAACAGGCCAAGCTGCCCGCTCTCGACAAATTTCTTGAGCCGGTTCTGCACATCGCGGAAATATCCCGGCGAAGACAGCGGATGCGACGGGCTCACCGCCTGCTGCAATTCGCTCGTCGCCTTGGGATCGGCGCGCAACGCATTGATCGGGTTCACCCAATCCAGCGCATGCAGGTGATAGAAATGCACGACATGGTCATGAATTTCCAGGTTCAACTGCATGATATTACGGATCGAATTGGCATTGTCGGGGATCGTGATACCCAACGCATCCTCAACCGCGCGCACCGATGTCAGCGCATGCGTGCCGGTACACACCCCGCAAATCCGCTCGGTAAAGGCCCAGGCGTCGCGCGGATCGCGGCCCTTCAAAATCACCTCCAAGCCCCGCCACATGGTGCCGGTCGAGACCGCGTTGCGGATCACACCCTGCTCGTCCACATTCACTTCGCAGCGCATATGCCCTTCGATCCGCGTCACCGGGTCCACCACGATGCGGCGGCCTGTCGTGTCGAGGTCAAAGCCGTTTGGGGTCACAGTCATGGCTCATGCCTCCTCTTTGCTGGATTGCTTGCTGGGTTCGGTCTGGGTCTTTTTCTGCGCGGCCTTCAGCGCGGAAACGGCGGCATGAACCGCCACAGCGCCGCCCACCACACCGGCGGCGGCTATCCCCACCTTGTCGGCATTGGCCTCAACCCCGAACTGCGTCAGGTCCGTCACCCGGTCATAGAAACTGCCCTGATCCCAGAACCCATCCTCGGAACAGCCGATACAGCCATGGCCCGATTGAATGGGAAAACTCACGCCCTCATTCCAGCGCACGGTGGAACAAGCGTTATAGGTGGTCGGCCCCTTGCACCCCATCTTATAGAGGCAATAGCCCTTGCGCGCGTTCTCGTCGTCCCAAGCCTCAACGAATTGGCCCGCATCAAAATGCGGCCGACGATAGCACTTGTCATGGATACGCTGACCGTAAAACATCGCCGGCCGCCCCTGCCGATCCAATTCCGGCAGACGGTCAAAGGTCAGCATATAGGTGATGACCCCGGTCATCACTTCGGCAATCGGCGGGCATCCCGGCACCTTGATGATCGGCTTGTCCGTGATCACCTTATGCACGGGCGTGGCCTGCGTCGGATTGGGCTTGGCCGCCTGCACACAGCCATAAGACGCACAAGCGCCCCAGCTTATGATCGCCTTGGCATCCTTGGCCGCATGGCGCAGCTTTTCCACAAAGGGCTTGCCCCCGGTGATACAGAACATCCCGTCCTCGTTCAGCGGCGGATTGCCCTCGACCGCCAGAATATACTGGCCCTTGTATTTCTGGATCGTCTCTTCAAATGCCGCCTCAGCGGCATGCCCCGCCGCCGCCATCAGCGTGTCGTCGTAATCAAGGCTGATCATTGACAGCACCACATCCTTGGCCAGCGGATGCGCCGAGCGGATGAAACTCTCTGAACAACAGGTGCATTCCAACCCATGCACCCAGATCACCGGCGTGCGCGGCTTGGTCTCCATCGCATGGGCAATGCGTGGCACCATGGCCGGGCTCAGCCCCAAAGCAGCAGCGGTCAAAGAGCAGTATTTCATGAAACTGCGCCGGGTGATCCCCTGCCTGCGCATCACATCATAGAAGGTTTCGATCTGGCTCACGGCTGGTCCTCCCTCAGTCTTCCCCTCGGGATGCACGCGTATACATCCCCTCAAGGATCATCAGACCAAGGCGCGCGCCTCCTGTCCAAGAAAAGACACCTCTGCCGCCACGATAATAAACTGAAATGAAATCATGAGCTTGTCAGCGTTTTGCGCACAGGCGCCGCGTCTCCACCGGCCAGTCGCTAACCGCCCTGCCGCCCCCGCCGGTCAGCCGCTTACCGCCCGTGCCGCCGCAACCACCGCCTGCCCCAACGCCAGACCGCCATCATTGGCAGGCGTGCCGCGATGGATCAGCACCGGCACATCCCCCAGCGCCGCAAGGGTCAAGTCCAACAAAAGCGCATTCTGAAAACACCCGCCCGAAAGCGCCACGGCTTGCGCCTCTCCGCTCGCAATCAAAGCCCGCGCGCGGGCTGCAAATCCCCGCGCCAGCCCAGCCTGAAACCGCCCCGCCATCACCTCGGGCGCAACCCCCGCCGCACGGTCCTGCGCCCAAGCCTGCCACAGCGGGGCAGTCTCGATCACGCCCTCAACGCCCCCCAGCGGATAGGCCCCCACATCGCCCAAGACCGCCCGCGCCTCCAACCCCATCGCGGCCTCGCCCTCATAGGTTTGCGCGCCTTCAAATCCCAAAGCCGCCGCAAACGCATCAAAAAGCCGACCCGCCGAAGAGGTCAGCGGCGCATTGACCCCGGCGCGTATCGCCTGCCGCAGCACGGCCAAGGGCCGTGTGCCAAACAGCTCATCGGCCAGATGCCCCAACCCCGCCGCATCCAGCTGCGCCAGCGCAACGCGCCATGGCTCGCGGCTTGCCCGGTCGCCGCCGGGCATCGCGACCGGGGTCAACCAGCCGCGCCGCTCAAACCCCAGATAATCGCCCAGCAATACCTCACCGCCCCAAATCGTGCCATCGGGCCCCAATCCCACCCCGTCCAGCACGATCCCCGCCACCCGGCCCGCCGCCAAGGGCCAACCATTTTCGGCCATGCAGGCCGCCATATGCGCGTGATGATGCTGCACTTCGATCACCGGCACGCCTCGCGCATGGGCCGCCTGCGTCGCGCGGTATCCGGGGTGCGGATCGCAGGCCACCACCTCAGGCCGATGATCGAACAGCGCCGCATAATCGGCCTCCGCCGCCAGAAACGCCTCCCATGTCAGCGCCTCATCCAACTCGCCCAGATGATGCCCCAAGAGCGCCTGACCGCTTTTCACCAAGCACAGCGCCGCCTTCATCTGCCCGCCATAGGCCAGGACCTGCGGCGCGCCCTCAAACCCCACAGGAAGGGGCAGCGTGCCCGGCACCCGCCCCCGCGCGCGGCGCAAGACCATCGGCGGATGCGCGCGCTCCACGCTGTCATCCAGCCGCCGGGCAATCACGCGGTCATGCATCAAAAACGCATCCACGAACCCGCCCAGCTTTTCGCGCGCTTCCTCATTACCAATCACCTGCGGCTCGCCCGACAGATTGCCCGAGGTCATCACCAAAGGCCCGCCAAATTCCGCGATCAACAGATGATGCAACGGCGTATAGGGCAGCATCCAACCCAGCACCGCCTGCCCCGGCGCAACCACATCGGGCAAGACCTCCGCCCTCTTGCGCAACAAAACAATCGGTGCCGCAGGGTCGCGCAAAAGCGCCGCCTCCTCCTCTGACACGGCGCAGACCGCCCGGATCATCGCCAGCGTTCCCATCAGCGCAAAGGGCTTGCCGGGCCGCCGCTTGCGCGCCCGCAACCGCGCCACGGCCTCACCGCTCCCTGCATCACAGGCCAGATGAAACCCGCCCAACCCCTTGACCGCGATACTCCCCCCCGCCCGCAGCACCGCCACAGCCCCCGCAACGGCATCGCCACCCCCCGGCTCCAGCCAAACCCTCGGGCCACATTCAGGACAGGCCACAGGCTGCGCATGGAACCGCCGGTCGGCAGGGTCTTCATATTCGGCGCGACAGGCGGCACACATCGGAAACGCCGCCATCGTGGTGCGCGCCCGATCATAGGGCAGCCCCTGCAATATGGTGAAACGCGGCCCGCAATGGGTGCAATTGGTAAAGGCATAGCCCTGCCTGCGTCCCGGCGCGAACACCTCCGCCACGCAGTCCGGGCAACTCGCGGCATCAGGCGTCACCCGCGTTTCGGCCCCCACGCCCCGGCTCGGCGCAATCTCGAACCCCTCGGGCAGATCGAACACCGCCACCTCGTGCAAAACCGCATCGACCCGCGCCAAAACCGGCGCGCGCTCTGGAATAGCCGCGACAAACGCCGCCAGCTGCGCGCCCGCCGCCTCGATCAACACCCCCTCAGGATCGTTGAACACGCGGCCACGCAGCCCCATTTGCCGCGCCAACTGCCAGATATAGGGGCGAAATCCCACACCCTGCACCTGCCCCCGCACCCGGATACGCCAGCCTTCATCCATAGCCCGGCCTTTCATCTGGCCTCAAATACCTCGGGGGGGTCGCGCCATCGGCGCGACGGGGGCAGCGCCCCCACGCCCCGCTCAATGCACCGTGCAAACCATGCAGGGATCAAAACTGCGCACAATATGCTGCACGGCAATCGGCGTCTCCTCGCCCGGCTGCACCTCTGCGCCGACCAGCGCCGCCTCAAGCGGCCCCGGCACGCCACCCGCATCGCGCGGGCTGAAATTCCACGTGGTCGGCGCGATGATCTGCCAGGATGCAATGCGCCCCTTTTCAATCCGGCACCAATGGCCCAGCGCGCCGCGCGCCGCCTCAACCAAACCTTCCCCCACCCCGTCACGCGGCGGGGCCCAGTCGGCCATGAACCTTGCTGCGGGATCAATCCCGGCCAGCCTCTCCTCCATCCCCACCTGCGTGCGCGCAATCTCCAACAGCCGCCCCACGATCCGCGCCCGCACCCCGCCCTCGCTCACCATGGCCCGCGCCAAAGGATGCCCATCCACCACTTGCCGCGCCAGCGCGCCGGTCTCATAGCCCAAGCCCCCCAGTCGCGGGGCCTTGCACCAGCTATAGCCGGGATCGCGCATCGCCTCGTCGGGCACGGTCTGCCCCGCCTCCGGATGCACCGCCTCGCCCAGCATCCAGGCATGGCTCAGATCCTCGGTGATCTGCGCGGTCTGCAGAACCCCAAGCGCACCCCCAGCCCAAATACCGCGCGCAAAGACCGGCCCTTCACCACTCGGATAGGCGCCATAAGACAGATAGCGCCCAGATCCCTGCCCCATCCCCGCCAGATCTAGGTCGGCGGCAATCTCCAAGAAAAGCCCCACATCCCCAGTGTCCCACGCCTCCAGCGCAGCGACACTCTCCAAGGCGATGAACGCCTCCAGCGGCGCGCCGAACATCTCGGCTTCCAGATAGGCGCGAAAGGCCCGCAAACTGGCCTGCATCCGCAGCTTGTCGCGCAGGGAGGGCGCGCGCGTGACCCCTCCGGGCTGAATGGCCAGCGTATGCGGCCACTTGCCCCCCAAAAGGCCCACGATATGCAAAAGCCGCGCCCGCGCCTCCAGCGCCCCATGCAGCGCCGAGCCTTGCATCGCCGTGAACCGCGCCACGGTGCGGGCATGCCAACGCCGCCCCGCATAAACGCTGCGCGCGAAATCGGGCATGAAGAACAGGTTGAAATGCGTCATGTGATCGGCCTGATTCTCGACCATATGCAAAAGCGCCGCCACCTTCTCGCCCTCAGGGGCCGGCACCACGCCCGCCGCCTGCGCCAAGGCCCGTGCCGCCGCCGCCGATTGGCTGATGGAACAGATCCCGCAAATGCGCGGCGTGATGGTCAGCGCATCCATTGCCCCCTTGCCCAACAGCATCCGCTCGAACCCGCGAAACATCGGCGAATTCACCTGCGCAGACCGCACCCGGCCCTCCGCCACATCCAGCCGGATTTCCAGATCCCCCTCGACCCGGTTGAACGGGCCAACCAAAAGCTGCGTGTCGCTCATGGCTTGGGTTTCTTGAGGCTGGGGGGCACGGTGATCCGGTCGGCCACCGCATTGCGCGCGATGCGCGGCGGGGTCGCAGCCTTCGACAGGCTCGCCAGTGCCATGAACCAGGCTTTTGGCATGTCAGACGGCAGGCCCACCGGAATCCCTGCGAATTTCGGCGTCTCGGCAAAGCCGTGGCCCGGCTCCTCGAATTCCGGCGCGGTGCAGTTGATGCACGGATAGCCCGCCCGCGTGCAACTGCCCTCTCCATTCCAGCCGCGAATATTGCAATCCCCCACCGCCTGCGTGCCGACACAGCCCAGATGCTCCATCATACAGCCCATTTCCGACAGATGCGTCGCACTGGCCTTGTATTCATAAAACTCATTCTTGGGACAGGCATGATGCACCAGATGATCCGCATAGAAACGCGGCCGCCCATAACCATCAAGCATCTCTGCCCGCATCTCGCCCGCTGCCAGCATCAAAAGCGTCTCTGTCACCCAATCCGGATGGGTGGGGCAGCCCGCCACATTGATCACCGGCAGGCCCGAGCGTGACCGAAACTCCGCCGCCAGCGCGCCGCCCACATGCGCCCCGTCATATTGCACGCCCACCGCATCGGCGGGATTCTCACCCGCCGAGGTGACGCCGCCATAGGTGGCACAGGTGCCCACCGCCACCACATGCCCCGCGCGCGGTGCCAGATCCCGCAGCCAGTCCAGCATCGACCGCCCGGTGCCCGCCAGCATATGAAACCGCCCGGTGCCATTGGGCCCCCGCAGAATAGATCCCTCAACACAGAGAATATCGAGCGTTTGACGCTCCTCGCGAATATCCTCCAACATGCGCCGCACCGGCGCGCCGGTGGCCTCGCTCAGTGTCGGATGCCACAGAAATTCCAATCCCGCCCCCGCCAGCAAGGCCAGCACATTGGGGTCCTCTGCACAGAGAAGCGACATAGTGCAGCCCCCACAGCCCCCCGATTGCAGCCAAAGAATATTCATGCCGCCCCTCCTCGTGGCAGGCTCAGGCGAAAACAGGCCCCCGGCCCGGCCCGCTCGACCAGTTCCAACGTGCCGCCATGTTCCTCGACAATCTTATGCGAGATTGACAGGCCAAGCCCCGTGCCCTTGCCCACCTCCTTGGTGGTATAGAACGGATCGAAAATCGCCTGCGCATCCGCCGCCGCAATCCCCGGCCCCGTGTCGGATATCTCAAGCACCGCGCGCCCCCCCTCGTCACGCAGGTCAAGCCGCAACGCGGGTGCCTCCATCCCTTCCATCGCATCCACCGCGTTTTGCACGAGGTTCATCAACACCTGCTGGATATGCCCCGGTCGCCCCCGCACCATGCAGGGCGCCTGCCCCTCATAGCTGATCCGCAGATCGGATTTGCTGCCGCGCTCGATCCAGTTGACGGCGATGCGCGCTGTCTCGAGCAGATCGAAATCGGTCATCTCTCCCGCCCCATCCGCCGACAACCGGCGCAAATCCTCGACAATATCGCGGACCCGTTCGGCCCCGTCGCGCGCGCCCTGCACCACATGCGCAAGGTTCTTGAGATTGCGATCCAGCTTCAACGCCTCGCGCAGCGCCACCAATTCCTCGCGGCTCGCCCCCGCCTGAACCCGCTCGAAATAGGTCTCGAACTGCGACAGGTATTTCTCCAGCGTATGCGTATTGGCATAGACGAAACTGATCGGGTTGTTCAGCTCATGCGCCACCCCGGCCAGCAACCGCCCCAGAGAGGCCATCTTTTCATTGCGCACCAACTGACCTTGGGTCTGTTTCAGCGCCTCATGGCTGCGCTCAAGCTCTGCATAGGCCCGCTTGAGCGCCCCCAGTGGCCGCCCCGTCAGCACAACGCCGGTGCTTTTGCGGCGGCGGTCAAGCTGCGGTGCGATGCTGAATTCCACCGGCTCCAAACCATCGGGCGTGATCAGATCCGCGCTCTGGGTATGGGTGCGGCGCAGGGCGACCGTTTCGGCCACCGCAGCACTCAATCCCCCGGTGTCGGCCTCGGCCACAAAGTCGCGCAAGGGCCGCCCCACCAGATCGGCCACCTCGATCCCCACAAGGTTGCAAAATGACGCGCTGGCATCGGCAATCGCGCCATGCTTGTCAGCCACCACCAGATAATCACTGATCGACACCATGATCGAGGACAGGAAATGCCGCAGATTGGTCAGTTCCGCATTGCGGCTCTCCAACTGCTCCTGATAATCCACCAGCTCCGCATAGGTCCGGTCCATGGCGCGCAAGACATCAACCCAGGTCTGGTCGCCCAAATCCTTGCGCAGATCATCGATTCCCATGCCAGACCAGCCTCCGGGCCAAGACGCCTCAGCGCGCCTTGACCAAGCCTAAAACCAATCCGGGAAAAACAAAAGCGCCACGCAGAGGGGAACGGAATTTTACAATCCGCCCCCCCCACGCGCGCTTATTTCAGGATTGAGCGCCCCGCATAGATCGCCGTCTCGCCCAGCATTTCCTCAATCCGGATCAACTGGTTGTATTTCGCCAGCCGGTCCGACCGCGCCAGACTGCCAGTCTTGATCTGCCCGCAATTTGTGGCCACAGCCAGATCGGCGATGGTGGCATCCTCGGTTTCGCCCGACCGATGCGACATCACATTGGTCATACGCGCGCGATGCGCCATATCGACCGCTTGCAACGTCTCGGTCAGCGTGCCGATCTGGTTCACCTTGACCAGCATCGAATTGCCGCATCCGCGCTCGATCCCCATGGCCAGACGTGCGGGATTGGTGACAAAAAGATCGTCGCCCACCAGCTGCACCTTGTCGCCCAGCGCCTCGGTCAGCGCGCGCCAGCCCTCCCAATCGTCCTCGGCCATGCCGTCTTCGATGGAAATGATCGGGTAATCCGCGACCAGCGCTTGCAGATATGCAACATTTTCAGCGCTACTCAGGCTCAAACCTTCGCCAGAAATTTCATATTTGCCACCTTTGTAGTATTCCGTCGCGGCGCAATCGAGACCAAGGTAAATCTCCTCACCGGGGCGGTAACCCGCCTTCTCAATCGACTTGAGAATGAAATCCAGCGCATCGCGCGTCGAGGATAGGTTGGGCGCAAAGCCGCCCTCATCGCCCACACCCGTCGCCAGACCCGCCGCCGACAGCTCTTTCTTCAGCGTGTGAAACACCTCCGACCCCATGCGCACGGCATCGCGGATATTCTCCGCCGCTACCGGCAGGATCATGAATTCCTGAATGTCGATCGGATTGTCGGCATGCTCGCCGCCGTTGATGATATTCATCATCGGCACCGGCAGCACCCGCGCCGAGGTGCCCCCCACATAGCGATAGAGGGGTTGGCCGGAAAAATCCGCCGCCGCCTTGGCACAGGCAAGGCTCACGCCCAGAATCGCATTGGCCCCCAGACGCGCCTTGTTGGGCGTGCCATCCAACTCGATCATCGCCATATCGAGCGAAACCTGCTCGGTCGCATCCATACCCGCCAACGCCTCGGCGATCTCACCGTTGACGGCGGCCACGGCCTCCAGCACGCCCTTGCCCATATAGCGGGCCTTGTCACCATCGCGCCGCTCGACCGCCTCATGCGCGCCTGTCGACGCCCCCGAGGGCACCGCCGCGCGGCCCATGGTGCCATCCTCCAGCGTCACATCGACCTCAACCGTCGGATTGCCCCGGCTGTCCAGAATTTCGCGGGCGTGAATGTCGATGATACTGCTCATGGGCGGGGAATCCTTTGCTGGAATTGGCTCGCGCCTGCCTTAGCAAGTTTTCCACGCTTTGCAAACGCAGCAGAGCCGCAAACCCCGCCCCTACTCCGCCGCGCTACAGTATGCACAACCTTGCCTGACGCCAACCCGTGCGATCATACTAGATCGTGCAACATTTCAACTCGACGCAAGAGCTTATATCTAGAAAATGTTAAAGAAAGGTTCGGTGATACCGGACCAAGCGCTCAAAATGGGCATCTAGAGAACGTTTTAAGTGCTCTGCATCCTTTACGTTGAGAATGTAATCAACGAGCAAGTTGTATTGCGTGATCTGTCGTGGCAACCGAAGAGCTGGGTCTTGGCGATTGATCCGCTCGCCCTCAGCAATAACCTGAACGACCTGCTTCTCGGGAACGAGTACAAGACCTTCCTGAACAGGCATAACTTTGCCGTTCATAAGCCTTACTTCGGCGTCAAACAGATTGAAAAGATAAGCTTCCAACGCCGTAATTTCAGCCACGTTCCCGACCGGCCACGCCCATACATAAGCATTTTCCCAAACATCGACCTGTCGATTTGCGATGACGTCTGACCGTGCTGAGGTCAAATGGCGGCGCACACGTGAACGGATTCCATCGACGGATTGCCCGACGTAGATCGGAATTCCATCCAAATCGCAAAGAGCGTAAACGCCTATCTCATCCGTCAATGCTCTGAGTGCTTCACCCCGAAAAGCTTGGACCTCGTTCACGCCACTTCCCTTTCTACCAACCTTTTGAGTAAGATTGGCTGAAAGATATGCTCGTCGAGATATCTCACAATTGGGACAACGACGCCGTCCCCCGCAAGCCTGTAGGCATCGTTATAACGAGCAGGCATTCGGTAAGTAGCCGGCAATCCCATAAGTCTCGAAACCTCCAGTCGCGATAACAGGCGCGCTTCGATTTTATCCCCGTGAACTATCAGGATTGTTTGTCGCGACGATCCACCCGCCGGGGTGCGTAAGCATCCCGCGATGCCATCAAACCGAACTTCCGCCCGTTGCCGCACCTGCCCTGCTGCATCAGGGCGCCCGCGCTTATAAAGAGTTCCCACAACAGTTCGGTTCGTTGCCTTCGCCGCTTCAATTCGCCCGAGACTCGGAGAAGACATCATCGACAGTAATGACGCGACGTGTTCATCGGAAAACCACGGCGTATCGGGATCGGTGTCAAGAACATTTTCTAGGGACTGCGGTGAAGTTGTCGGGGAAGGCACGCGAAACCACATCCAGTTCTTTTGGATTACACGGCTGCACGCGCCGTGAAAACGCACCAACCGAGGAGAACAGAATAATCCTCTCGCTTGTGGCTGACAAAGAGTCGTTGCGTCTATGTCCCGCCGGACCGCTATGATGAACAAACGGGGGCGGCTCTGCGGCACAAAATGGGACGCATCAATTTCCAGCGCCCCAACCTTGTAACCCAAGGATATAAACGATCGTAGAACATGATCCAGATCTTTGCCCGCGCGCCGCGACATCAACCCTGTCACATTTTCGAACGCAATTACACGCGGCGCAAACCCAGCCTTCACGGCAGCACGAACTTTTTCGAACCAAGGTTTGAAGACCCCACTTCGCGCACCTTCGAGACCAAGCCCTTTGCCTGCAAGACTGAAATCCTGGCAAGGGCTAGACGCCCAATATAGGTCAATGTCTTGTTTCAGAAACTCTGGATCGAGCGACGCAACATCGCCTTCGAACAGTCCCGTCCCCGACCAATTTTCGCGATAAACGCGGCACTTCATCTCGTCTATGTCATTAGCGAGAACACAATGCCAATTTTCTTGAAGTGCGGCACGCACCATACCACCGCCACAAAAAAACTCGGCATATCTCGGAGTATGATCCATTACGCACACCATATCTATGCTTAAGAGACGGATTATGCCTTGTCGAGATTAAACAAGCCTTAAACTACTCCGCCGCCTGCGCCGCTGTCTCTGCGTCGATCTCGGCGGCCCGCCGCTCGACCTGTTCGACGATGTGGTCGATCATCTGGGCATTGTCCATCCGGTGGCTCTGCTTGCCCGCCAGATAGACCATGCCATTGCCCGCCCCGCCGCCGGTAAAGCCGACATCGGTCATCAGCGCCTCACCGGGGCCATTGACCACGCAACCGATGATGCTCAGGCTCATCGGCGTCTTGATATGCTCCAGCCGCTTTTCCAGCGCCTCGACCGTCTTGATCACGTCAAACCCCTGCCGCGCGCAGGACGGGCAAGAGATGATATTCACCCCCCGATGCCGCAGCCCCAGCGATTTCAGGATTTCATAGCCAACTTTGACCTCTTCCACCGGATCAGCCGACAGGGAAACCCGGATCGTATCGCCGATCCCCATCCACAACAGGTTGCCCAGACCAATCGCGCTCTTGATCGTGCCCGACATGAGGCCGCCCGCCTCGGTGATGCCAAGATGAATGGGCGCGTCCGTGGCCTCGGCCAGTTGCTGATAGGCGGCGGCGGCCATGAACACATCCGACGCTTTCACACTGATCTTGAACTCGTGGAAATCATTATCTTGCAGAATACGGATATGCTCCAACCCGGACTCGACCATCGCATCGGGGCACGGCTCGCCATATTTGTCCAAAAGGTGCTTTTCCAGCGACCCGGCATTCACGCCAATCCGCATCGAACAGCCATGATCCCGTGCTGCCGCGATCACCTCGCGCACGCGGCGCGCATCGCCGATATTGCCGGGATTGATCCGCAGGCACGCGGCCCCCGCCTCGGCTGCCTCAATGCCGCGCCGATAGTGGAAATGGATATCCGCCACAATCGGCACCGGGCTTTCGCGCACGATATCTTTCAGCGCCTTCGCCGATGCCTCATCCGGCACCGAGACCCGGACAATATCCGCCCCCGCGTCGGCGGCCGCCTGCACCTGTGCCACCGTGCCCGCCACATCGGTGGTCAGCGTGTTGGTCATCGTCTGCACGGTGATCGGCGCATCGCCCCCAACAGGGACATTGCCCACCATGATCTGACGGGATTTGCGGCGGTAGATATTGCGCCACGGGCGGATATGATTGAGCGACATCGCGTCGGGCCCCGTTCGTCTAAAGGTGACTTTCCCACACGATAAACCGTGCCGGGGTCAGGGGCAATCGCGTGTCGCTTATTGCTGCGGAACAGCCTCAGGCGCGATCTGCGCCTCGGCCACATACCGCATCAAATCCTGATCTGCCGTGATATCGGCCAAGGCATAGCGCCCGGTCAGCCCCTCAGCCGTCAGCGCCAACCCCGAAGTGACAGCCCCTCGCGTGCCCGCAGGCCCATAGTGCTGCCCGTTCACGGCGAAATAAATCGCCCCCGATTCGCCCACGCGCAGCGTCGGCGGCTCTTCCGTCGCAGGCACCGGGTAGGTATCACCCGCGTTCAGAATACCCTCAAAGATCACGCTGCCATCAGCGGCACGCACCCGCACCCAGGCCGGGCGCACCGCAACCACTTGTACCTCTGCCAAATTTCCGGCCACCACCTGCGGCCGGTTCGGGCCGGGCGCGTCAAAGTCTTGTGCCTCGCGCAGGGCCAGCGCAATGCCACTGTCGCGATCCGCCTCTGGGGCGACCGGGCTCAGCGTGCCCACTTCACGCGGATCAAGCGTGGAAATCGGCGCATCCCGCGCCACCATAACCGGCACATCCAGCGCCTTGGGCCGGTACAGCCGGCTCAACCGTTCATCGCGCGGCGGCTGAAACACGCCCGACGCGGCCTCCTCGCCCTGAGGCAGATCATCGGCAATCACCGCAGCCCCGCTCAACGGGTCAAGATCGGCCAAGACCACCGGCGTATTCTCTACCGGCGCAAGCTGCACCTGCTGCACCTGCCGCAATACGCTCCACCCGCCATACCCAATCGCCCCGATCAGCACGACCAGCACCAGCGCTGATCCAATCGCCCCCGGCTCGATCCGCGACAGGAAACTCTCAGAGGCAGGCAGGAATGGCGTATTGGGCGACACCAACGGATCTTGCAGCGCCGCCTTGCGCTGCTTGACAGGGCCAGCCTTGCGGATCGAAGACGCCTCTGCCGACATCCCATGGGCAATCGAAAACCCGGATTCGTCACAAAACACCTTGAACGCCTGATCTGGGTCCATACCCAGATAGCGCGCATAGGACCGGACATAGCCGGGAATGAAACCGGGGGTATCAAAGGCGGACGGATCGCAATTTTCAATCGCGGCCACGTAATTGGCCTTGATCCGCAGCTCACGTTCCACATCCAGCAGGGATTTTCCAAGCGTCGCGCGCTCACCGCGCATCAAATCGCCAAGGCGCAATTCAAAAGCGTCAAAGCCTCGGGCTTCAACCTCTTCTACTTCGGCCTTCCGCGAAAATCGCCGCCCGATCATGCGCCCCTGCCTCTCGAGTGTCTTGCCCAGCTGCCCAAATGTCCCGATTCGAGCTCTGAACTTTTCTTTCTCAGACCGTAACACAAGGCAAGGTATAATGCACGTGCAGAGAGGTTAGCCCGCCAATTCGGCGCGATTCAGCGCACAATGGCTCCAGAGCTCATCCATGGCGCGCACCAGCGCATCCATCTCTTTGGGGCCATGCACCGGCGAGGGCGTGAACCTCAGCCGTTCGGTGCCGCGCGGCACGGTCGGGAAATTGATCGGCTGCACATAAATGCCATAGCCTTCAAGCAGCATGTCGCTCAATTTCTTGGTATGCACCGGATCGCCCACGATCACCGGCACGATATGGCTGCCATGATCAATCATCGGCAGGCCCATCGCCTTGAGCCGCGTCTTGAGGATTTTCGCCTGAGTCTGATGCTGCTCCCGCAGCGCCGCGCCCTGCGCCGTCTTCAGAAACGCAACCGAGGCACTGGCCCCCGCCGCCAATGCCGGTGCCAGCGAGGTCGAGAAAATGAAGCCCGGCGCATAGGACCGAACCGCGTCGCACATCTTGGCGCTTGCCGCGATATAGCCGCCCATCACCCCATAGGCCTTGGCCAAGGTGCCGTTGATGATATCCAGCCGATGCATCAGCCGGTCCCGCTCGCAAATCCCCGCTCCGCGCGCGCCATACATGCCCACCGCATGCACCTCGTCGATATAGGTCAGCGCGCCAAACTCATCCGCAAGATCGCAAATCGCTTCAATCGGGCCAAAATCGCCGTCCATCGAATAAACGCTCTCAAAGGCAATCAGCTTGGGTGCGGCGGGATCATCCGCCGCCATCAGCTCGCGCAGATGTGCGACGTCATTATGCCGAAAAATCCGCTTGGCCCCGCCATTGCGGCGCACGCCTTCGATCATGCTGGCATGATTCAGCGCATCGGAATAAATGATCAGCCCCGGAAAGAGCTTGGGCAGCGTGCTCAGCGTCGCATCATTGGCGATATAGGCAGAGGTAAAAAGCAGCGCCGCTTCCTTGCCATGCAGATCGGCCAATTCCGCCTCAAGCCGCTTGTGATAGACCGTCGTGCCGGAAATATTGCGCGTGCCGCCCGATCCTGCGCCCGTGGCGTCAATCGCCTCATGCATCGCCGCAAGGACAACCGGATGCTGCCCCATGCCCAGATAATCGTTGCCACACCACACAGTGATCGGCTGCTCGGCCCCATCGGGCTTGCGCCACACCGCATGGGGAAAATTGCCCTTCGTCCGCTCGATGTCGATAAAGGTGCGATAGCGACCTTCCTGATGCAAACGGTCGATCGCCTGATCCAGCTTGGCTTCGTAATCCACTGGCGTTTCCTTCCTGATCGTCACCGGCAAACGGGGCCAGCCGTCCTTCGGGTCTTGGGCGGCGAACCGGGCCACCTATTCAATATTTGGAATGGATATAAAATACATTCCCCTCACGCAACAGGTTACAAATTGACGCTGCCCCCCACTTTGACTTGGGTCAAGTGACTGGACAGTGCCACGCGGCCTGATACCCTCATTCTCAATCATACTCAAACCCAAAGGCCCGCCATGTCGCTTTCCGCCGTTCTCTCCCGCATCGACGACCAATTGCCCGCCGCTCTCGACCGGCTGACCGGGCTCTTGCGAATCCCCTCCATCTCGACCGATCCGGCCTATGCGGGCGATTGCGAAGCCGCCGCAGATTGGCTTGTGTCAGACCTGCAAAGCCTTGGGGTAAAAGCAGAAAAACGTGCCACACCGGGCCGCCCCATGGTTGTGGGCCATAATGACGGGCCTGCGGATGGCTCTGGGCCGCACCTGCTTTTTTACGGGCATTACGACGTACAGCCGGTTGATCCTCTGGCGCTCTGGCACACCGATCCCTTCGCCCCCGAACTTCAGGACACGCCGCACGGCAAAGTGATCCGCGCACGCGGCGCCTCCGACGACAAGGGCCAATTGATGACCTTTGTCGAGGCCTGCCGCGCCTATAAGGACGTGACCGGCGCGCTCCCCTGCCGCATCACCTTCTTTTTCGAGGGTGAAGAGGAATCAGGCTCGCCCTCGCTCATCCCCTTCATGCGCGAGAATGCCGCAGAGCTTTCCGCCGACTTGGCCCTGATCTGCGACACCTCCATGGTCGCCCCCGGCGTGCCCTCCATCGCCTCGCAACTGCGCGGCATGCTCAAGGATGAATTCACCATCACCGGCCCGCGAATCGACCTGCATTCCGGTCACTACGGCGGTCCTGCCCTCAACCCCTTGCGCGAAATCTCGCGCCTTATCGCGTCTTTCCACGATGACACGGGTCGCGTCGCCGTCGAAGGCTTCTACGAGGGCGTCCATGAGGTGCCCGCCGACCTGCTGCGCCAATGGGAAAGCTGCGGCTTTGACGAACACGACTACCTCTCCTCCGTTGGCATGACCCGTGCCCATGGCGAGGCGGGCTATTCCGCCCTTGTCCAGCAATGGGCGCGGCCCACGCTGGAAATCAACGGGCTTTGGGGGGGCTATCAGGGTGCCGGTACAAAAACCGTGATCCCGTCCGAGGCGCATTGCAAACTGACCTGCCGCCTTGTCGGCGATATGGACCCCGACAGCCTGCGCCAAAAGGTCCGCAAACATGTCGAAGATCGCCTCTCGCCCGATGCCAAGATCACCTGGAATCAGGATCTCGACGGCTCGCCCGCGGCCGTGATGAACATCAGCCGCCCCGAGTTCGAAGCCGCCCGTCAGGCCCTTTCAGACGAATGGGCGCGCGAGGCGGTCTTTACCGGCATGGGCGGCTCCATCCCCATCGCGGGCTTTTTCAAAGAGGTGCTCGGCCTTGACGCCATGCTCATCGGCTTTGCCCAGGAAGATGACGCCATTCACTCCCCCAACGAAAAATACAACGTCCAGAGCTTCCACAAAGGCATCCGAAGCTGGGCACGGGTTCTGGACGCGCTGGCCAAGTGACACGCGTGGCCAGAAAGGGACAATAGTCTGCGTTGAGGAGACGCGCGATCTCTGGGCCGGGGACTAGCGAAGCAACAGAACTGGATGCCACTTTATGTCAGCAAAGTCCGAGTGACGTCTCAGTGAGGCGCTACACATCAAAATCGCTAGGCCGCGGGACGGCCCAGCGATCGCGCGGCGGCGCGTGCCGCGCCTTGTTCCGCGCGGGGGCACCCTGACTGTCCGCTCTAGGCCGCCCCCTAAACGCCCTGCGCCTGATACACCGCGCCCACCTCTGCCCGGATGATCCGCGCAATCTGCGCGCAATCCTCTAGGCTAAAGGTCAGCGGCAGCCGCATATCGACAATCCCGCGCAAGATCCGGTCGCTCGCAGGCATCGGCGATGACGGCGCATAGCGCCAACTGTCATAGCGGCTGGTAAAGCCCACCGGCTCCGCCCCACCAAACCACTTAAGCTCGACCCCGCGCGCCAGACACCGCTTCAACACATCCGCAATCCGGCCCCCGTCCCAATCCAGCAACAGGAACTGAATGGAAGATCCCACATAGCGCTCTGCCTCGGAGCGCTCGACCACCGTCAACCCCGGCGTGCCGCGCAATCCCTCCTCGACCACACGGTACCGCGCGTTCCATTTTTCACATTGCGCATCCAGCGCCCGCAACTGCGGCCGCAAAATGGCCGCGCGCAGATGATCCATCCGCCCCGACACATTGGGCGTGTCATATTTGACCTGCTCAAACACCTCTGCCGGCGGCACCGTGCCATGCCGCCCATAGAGCATATAGGACCCCGACAGCATCACCGCCCGCGCCATCACCATCTCGTCATCGGTGATTAGAAACCCGCCCTCGCCGGAATTCATATGCTTGTAGGTCTGGGTGGAATAGCATCCGATCTTGCCCCAACGCCCCGAAGGGATACCGCGCCACGCCGCCCCCATCGTATGCGCGCAATCCTCGACCACCGTCACCCCGGCAGCGTCACAAATCGCCATCAGCGCGTCCATATCCGCCAGATGCCCGCGCATATGGCTCAGCATCAGAACCTTGGCCTCGCCCACCTTGGCCGCCAGATCCTCCAGATCAATCGTCAACGCCTCGGTGACACCCACGAACACCGGCACCGCCCCCACGCTGGCAATCGAACCGGGCACAGGCGCAAGCGTAAAGGCATTGGTCAGCACCTTGTCGCCCGGCCCCACACCCAAGGCCCGCAGCGCCGTGGCCATCGCATAGCCGCCTGACGTCACCGCCAGCGCATAGCGCGCCCCCGTATACTCCGCGAATTCCCGCTCGAGCGAGGCCACCGCCCCCGCCTCCTCGCCCACGAGGTTATACCGATGCAACCGGCCCGAGCGCAGCACATCGAGCGCCGCCGCGATCCCTTCTTCGGGGATCGGCTCCTGTTGCGTGAAATTGCCTGTGAATCTCTCTGTCATGCTCTTGTTTTGGGGCGCGTCTGGCCTTGCGTCAATGGTTTTGCAGGCCAGCCCCCCTTTCCTTCAGAAAACCCGAAACCGCCCTGCGGCTCAGCCGATAAGACGCCGCACCACGCCCGGCAATTCGCCATAATGCCCGATCACCGCCTCAGGCTTCAAGGCCGCCACCGTGCCCCCACCGGGGCCAAACCCCACAAGCACCGACGGCACGCCCGCCGCCCGCGCGGTGTCATGATCCGTCACCGTATCGCCCACCATCAGCGCGCGAACCGGATCACCGCCCGCCCGCCGCACGGTCTCGCGCAGATGTTCCGGATCGGGCTTGCGCACCGCCAGCGTATCCGCCCCGGTCAACGCCTGAAACGCCCCAAGCACGCCCAACCGCTCCAACAGAATTCGCGCCAGACGTTCCGGCTTGTTCGTGCAAATGGCCACGCGGTAGCCGTCTTCGCTCAACTGCGCCACAGCCTCCATCGCGCCGGGATATAGCACCGTATGCACATCAATCGCCTCGGCATAGGCCTCCAGCAGCACCGGGTAATACCGGTCAATCGTGGCCTCATCCTCGGCCCGGCCCAGCCGCTCCATCCCCAGCCGCAGCATCGCCCGCCCGCCGCGCAGCGCAACGCCCGAATCGGTGTCCGCCCGCAACAGATCACCCGCGCCCATATCGCGAAAACAGGTATTTGCCGCCGCCAGCAAATCGCCGCTGGTATCCGCCAGCGTCCCATCCAGATCGAAAACCACCGTGCGCATGCCCTGCCCTCTTGCCGCCTCTCGCCAGCGGATAGAGCGCCCCTGCCCGAAACACAAAGGAAAAGACGCGCAGCCCTAGTCTGCCAGCCGGTAAACCTGCAGTTCCGGCAACGCCGTCAGGGGTGCTCCAACGGCCCGAAACCCCGCCAGCGACAATCGGCTGCCCGACCCCGGCACCGCGTCGAGCGGAATAAGGTCGACCGCCACCGATTGCCCGGTCACGGCATAATCCACCCGCCCCCGCGCGGGCGCATCCACAAGCGGCGTCTTCAGCCAAAGCCCCGGCTCAGCCGGTGATCCAAGCGACGCCACAGTGGGTCCCAGCGCCCCGGCCCGTGCCGTGGCAGCCTCGACGCGCGCCGCCTTGCGCTCGGCGGGCGTTGTCGCGTCCAAATCGTCCGGCGTCATCGGTGCCACCACCTCGGGCGCGGGCTCTGCGCGCGGCGCGAACACCCGCTCCACCTGCGCACAGCCCGCCACGCCCAAAACACCCAAGATCATGATCAAATATCTCATTTGTCCACCCTACCCCCCGAAACTTGCCCCTTCAACGGCCAACTTGTCCCTTGCCCCGCCGCGCCCCCCCGCCTAGATTTACGCCATGACAGCACCTCTGATAGACCCGTTCCAGCGCGCCATCTCTTACTTGCGTGTCTCCGTGACAGACCGCTGCGATTTCCGCTGCGTCTATTGCATGTCTGAAAACATGACCTTCCTGCCCAAGCGCGAATTGCTCACGCTCGAGGAACTCGACCGCCTCTGTTCGACCTTCATCCGTATGGGCGTCGAAAAACTGCGCATCACCGGCGGCGAACCGCTGGTGCGCAAAGGCATCATGACGTTTTTCGACGCCATGACCCGACATTTAGAGGACGGCACCCTCAAGGAACTGACCCTCACCACCAACGGCAGCCAGATGGAACGCTTCGCCGCCGATCTCTATGCGGCCGGCGTGCGCCGGGTGAACATCTCGCTCGATACGCTCGATGATCAGAAATTCGCCGATATCACCCGCTGGGGCCGCTTGGCGCAGGTGATCAAAGGTATCGACGCCGCCCAAAACGCCGGGCTGCGCGTCAAGATCAACACTGTGGCCCTCAAAGGGTTCAACGAAGACGAGTTGTTTACCCTTACCGAATGGTGCGCATCGCGCGACATGGACCTCACCTTTATCGAGGTCATGCCAATGGGCGATATCGGCAACGAGGACCGCTTGGGCCAGTATTGGAAACTCTCCGATCTGCGCGCCCGCCTGCGCGACCGCTTCACCCTCACCGAATTGACCGAGCGCAGCGGCGGCCCCGCCCGCTACGTGCGACTCGAGGAAACAGGCCAGAAAATCGGCTTCATCACGCCACTCACCCATAACTTCTGCGAAAGCTGCAACCGCGTGCGCCTCACCTGCACCGGCGAGCTCTACATGTGCCTCGGCCAAGAGGATATGGCCGACCTGCGCGCCCCCCTGCGCAACAACCCCGGCCATGACGCTATGCTCGAAGACGCCATTCGCGCCGCCATCACGCGCAAACCCAAAGGCCACGATTTCGACTACTCGCGCCAGACCGTCGATGGCCGCGTCTCGCGCCACATGAGCCATACAGGCGGCTAAGCCTGCGCGCGTCACGCCCGCCCGCGGCTGTCATCCTTCCAAAAATACGCGAAATCACTGGCCTGCTTGAAAAACAGCGCCCTCAGTGCAAATAGGCCACGGCCTCGATCGTGCCGAAATCGACATATTGCAACAGCACAATCGCCTTATCCTCGCGCGCCAAAGCCACATCCAGATCAAGCGGCTTGCGACTGTCCCAGACCGCAACCTGCGTTATGTCCGTGACGATATTGGCATAGGTGATGGTCTTGCCAGCATTCTCGCCACGGGCAATCTTCACCGTTTGCTCGGGAACATAACGCACCAGTTGCACCATCAATGGCGTCCTGCGCGCAGGCTCGGCCCGCGCCTTGATCCGCACCTTGCCTGCGTCTCGCACCACCTCGACGGCGATGCCGCTTTGCGCCCGCGCGCGGTGCTGCGCGATCAGCGCCTCAACATCCCCGAACCGCGTGCCCACCACGTGATCCGCCCCGTTGATGATCATTTGCGGCGTATACACCATCGTGCGGCCGCTCGCCTGCGCATACCCACGCTGCCGGTTGCTGTTATGAGGACTGCCAAAACTGTCCTCCCAGCCGATGTAATCCCAGTAATCGACATGCAGCGACAGAGCGATCACATCATCGCGCGTTACAAGGTCAAGAAAATAGGCATCCGCGGGCGGGCAAGAGGAACAGCCCTGCGACGTGAAAAGCTCTACCACAACAGGATGGTCACCGGCACTTGCCTGCACCGCCCACAGGGATAAAATCCCCCCCAATACGCTCGCCGCCACGTGTCGCATATCGTGTCTTCCCACTCGGTGTGCTTGTTTGCCCGCGGATCATACCACATCCGCGCCCAATGGAACCTAGGCCTCGTGGATCGCAATAACCAATCAAGGTTTCGAGAGTCCAAAGTGATTTCCTGAAATATTGATCAATTGTGTGCAATAGTATACAAATATTCTCGCGCCCCTCTTGATCGGACGTTTCAAATCGGTCAGAAGCAAAAGCAAGTGATCCAGCCTCGACCATGAAAGGACGGCCCATGCCCATCAGCGTCGGACAAGACAGCGCCAAGACCCGCAAGACCCTCACCATCGGCGACCAGTCGGTCGCCTATTACTCGATCGCCGCCGCCGAAGAGGCCGGTCTTGGCGATTTCTCGCGCCTTCCCGCTGCCCTCAAGGTGGTGCTGGAAAACATGCTGCGCTTCGAGGATGGCAAAACCGTCTCGCTTGACGATATTCGCGCCTTTTCAGAATGGGCGGCCAATGGCGGCACCGCCAACCGCGAACTGGCCTACCGCCCGGCGCGCGTGTTGATGCAGGATTTCACCGGCGTTCCGGCGGTGGTGGATCTTGCCGCCATGCGCGACGGGATCGTGGCCTTGGGCGGCGACGCCCAACAGATCAACCCGCTCAATCCCGTCGATCTCGTCATCGACCACTCGGTGATGATCGACGAATTCGGCAATCCCCGCGCCTTCCAGATGAACGTGGACCGCGAATATGAGCGCAACATGGAACGCTACCAGTTCCTGAAATGGGGCCAGGGCGCGTTCAACAATTTCCGTGTCGTGCCGCCGGGCACTGGCATCTGCCACCAGGTCAACCTCGAATATCTCGCCCAAACCGTCTGGACCGACACCGACCAGAACGGCGAGACTGTGGCCTATCCCGATACGCTGGTGGGCACCGACAGCCACACCACCATGGTCAACGGCATGGCCGTGCTGGGCTGGGGCGTGGGCGGGATCGAGGCCGAGGCCGCGATGCTGGGTCAACCGATTTCCATGCTCATCCCCGAAGTCGTGGGTTTTGAACTCACAGGCCGCATGGTCGAGGGCACGACCGGCACCGATCTCGTGCTCAAAGTCGTGGAACTCCTCCGCAAAAAAGGCGTGGTCGGCAAATTCGTCGAATTCTACGGTGCCGGTCTCGATCACCTGCCGCTGGCGGATCGCGCCACCATCGCCAATATGGCCCCCGAATACGGTGCCACCTGCGGCTTCTTCCCGATTGACGACGAGACGCTTCGCTACCTGCGCAACACCGGCCGCGATGAGGCCCGCGTGCAATTGGTCGAGGCCTATGCCAAGCAAAACGGCTTCTGGCGCGGCTCCGATTACGCACCGGTCTATACCGACACGCTGCATCTCGACATGGGCACCATCGTGCCCGCCATCTCGGGCCCGAAACGCCCGCAGGATTACGTCACCCTCGACAAATCCGCCACCTCCTTCCTTGACGTCGTGTCGCAATACCGCGGCAAGGATGCCAGCCCCGCCGCCGCCGACATGGCCGCCGAAGGCCCGGCCACCGCTGTCGCCGCCGACCCGCGCAAATCGGTCAAGGTCAAGGGCGAAGACTATAGCATCCGGGATGGCTCGGTCGTGATCGCCTCGATCACCTCCTGCACCAACACCTCCAACCCTTACGTGATGATCGGCGCGGGCCTTGTCGCCCGCAAGGCGCGCGCGCTTGGCCTCAACCGCAAGCCATGGGTCAAAACCTCGCTCGCCCCCGGCTCGCAGGTGGTCTCCGCCTATCTCGAGGCCGCAGGGCTGCAAGAGGATCTCGATGCCGTGGGCTTCAACCTCGTGGGCTATGGCTGCACCACCTGCATCGGCAACTCGGGCCCCCTGCAAAAGGAAATCTCCGAGGCCATCGCCGAGGGCGATCTGATGGCCACCTCCGTCCTTTCGGGCAACCGCAACTTCGAGGGGCGCATTTCCCCCGATGTGCGCGCCAATTACCTCGCCTCCCCGCCGCTCGTCGTGGCCTATGCCATCGCGGGCGACATGAATATCGACCTCACAACCGAGCCCTTGGGCACCGACAAGGATGGCAATCCGGTCTATCTCAAGGACATCTGGCCCAGCCAAAAAGAGATTGCCGAACTGGTCGAGCGCACAGTAACGCGCGAGGCGTTCCTGTCGAAATATGCCGATGTCTTCAAAGGCGACGAGATGTGGCAATCGGTCGAAACCTCCGAAGGCGAGACCTATGATTGGCCCGCGCAATCGACCTATGTGCAAAACCCGCCCTATTTCAAAGGCATGGCCAAGGAACCGGGCACCATCTCCAACATCTCCGGCGCGCGCGTTCTGGCGCTCCTGGGGGATATGGTCACAACCGATCACATCTCTCCCGCAGGCTCCTTCAAGGAAACCACGCCCGCTGGCAAATACCTGACAGAGCGTCAGGTGCCCGTGCGCGAGTTCAACTCCTACGGCTCGCGGCGCGGCAACCACGAGGTGATGATGCGCGGCACCTTCGCCAATATCCGCATCCGCAACGAGATGCTCGATGGGGTCGAGGGCGGCTATACCCAGGGACCGGACGGCGCGCAGACCTCGATCTTTGACGCCTCCATGGCCTATCAGGACGCGGGCACCCCGCTTGTGATCTTTGGCGGCGAGCAATATGGCGCGGGCTCTTCGCGCGACTGGGCGGCCAAGGGCACGGCGCTTCTGGGCGTCAAGGCGGTGATCGCCGAGAGTTTCGAGCGTATCCACCGCTCCAACCTCGTCGGAATGGGCGTGATCCCGTTCGAGTTCACAGGCGACGACACGCGCAAGACGCTGGGCCTCACCGGCGCAGAAACCGTGGCCATCTCGGGTCTTGATACGATCAAACCACTGGCCGAGGTGCCCTGCACCATCACCTATGCCGATGGCACGACCAAGGTGATCACGCTCAAATGCCGGATCGATACCGCGATCGAGATCGAATATATCGAACACGGCGGCGTGCTGCATTACGTGCTGCGCAACCTCGCCAAATCCGCGGCCTGACAAACCCCGCGGCGTCATCAACAGGGCGGCCCCTCATCCGGGCCGCCTTTTTCATATCTTGCGCAGGGTTCCGCCACCCTTGCCCAATTTCCGGCCATTCGCCGCCGATGCGCTGCTCCTGCTGTCATTCTGCGGTGATTCCCCTTTTTTCGTGATCGCCACGCCCCAATCTTGAGGGCAGAAGATTGAGAAAGGGTAAATCATGCGCACCACCGCACTCATCCTTGCCCAGGCCGGGCTGATCAGCTTGCTCGCCGTTTACGGTGCCTATGGCGACAACCCAGCAAAGCCCACCTGCCCGCAGCACGCGACCACGCAGGATTGCGCAGCCCCGAAATGACGCGCGCAGCCAGACCTTACAAAATCAGCTTACAAACCTTACAAAATGTAAGGTCGCCCGCCCCGGGGCCAATAGCGCCTAGCGCGCGGCCTCGATCGCAGGAAGGATCGTGCTCTGCATCACCCGCTCGGTGATCGGCCCGGCAAAGCGCAGCACGATATTGCCTTTGCCATCAATCACATAGGTTTCAGGCACGCCGTAAACCCCCCAGTCAAGCGCCATCCGCCCCGTCGCATCCGCGCCCATCGCGGCATAGGGGTTTCCAAGTTCTTTCAGGAAATTCAAGGCGTTATCAGCCTTATCTTTGTAATTCACCCCATAGATCGTGATGCCATCCTTGGCCAGCTTCTCCAGATTAGGATGCTCCACGCGACAGGGCGCACACCAGCTCGCCCAATAGTTCACAAGCGTCACAGTTCCATCGCGCAAGTCACTGTCACCAAAAGTTTTTCCGTCGCCAAGCGGTGTCACTGCCACCACCGGCGCCGGCTTACCAGCCAGTGCCGAAGGCAGCTCATTGGGGTTATCCCGTTGCAACCCAACAAAGGCCAACCCGGCAAACCCGGCAAAGATCACCAGCGGCAAGACCATCATCGGAGAAAGCTTAGCCATTGGATTTCACCTTAGTTTCAACTTCTTGTAGCTCTTTCTTCACACGATTAGACCGCCGAACGCTGAGCACGATCAAAACCGCGATAAGCGCAATCGTCACCGCGTAAGACGATAAAACCGCCTCCGCATATTTCCCCAGATCCGGCATCATGCCTCCATCCTCTCGCGCGCCAAAAGCGCCCGCATCCGCCGCGCGCGGATCTCGGTGCGCGTGCGCATCAACACCAAGGCTATGAAAAGAAACACAAATCCCGCCATGCAGACCAGCAGCGGATACCAGAATACATCCGCCACATTCTCTTCCTTGTCGAGGCTGAGCGAGGCACCCTGATGCAAGCCTTGGTTCCAGAAATTCACCGCATAGCGGCTGAGCAACGCGAAGACCGATCCGACAAGGCATAAAATGCTGGTCAGATCCGCTGCCGTATCGTCATTCTCGATGGCTTCCCACAGGGCTATGTATCCGAGATAAAACAGAAAAAGGATAAGAAAGCTGGTTAGCCTCGGGTCCCAGGCCCACCAGGTGCCCCACATCGGTTGTCCCCAGATGGCCCCCGTCACCAGTGCGATCACGGTCATCACCATTCCCACAGGTGCCGCTGCCCGTGCCGCCAGCGCGCTCACATGATGCCGCCGCACGATCCAAATAAGCGATGTGATCAGCATCATCAGCCAGGCATTGATCGCCATCAGCGCGCTAGGCACATGTAAATAAATGATTTTCACCGTCGATCCTTGGCGGTAGTCCTCGGGCGTAAAGAAAAAGCCCCAGATCAGCCCCCCCACCAACGTCACCGCCGCCAGCCCCGCGAACCACGGCAAAAACCGGTCGGTGGTCTGGATGAATTTCTTGGGATTGGCATATTCCCAGAGTGCGTTCAGGTTCATCGCATGTCCTGTGTCATCAACGTAGGTTCACCCTCAATACCGCAGCCGAGGCGAAAGGCAAAAGCGCGATGGTGCCGCAGGTAATCCCCGCCAACATCAACAGCGGCGTGGTCACGTCAAACCCCTCTGCGCCACGTCGCGCCACCTCTGCGCCGAAAATCAATGTAGGTACATAAAGCGGCAGCACAAGCAGGCTCAGCAACAGCCCCCCACGCTTAAGCCCGACCGTCAGCGCCGCCCCAAAAGTGCCAATGACGCTAAGCGCAGGTGTTCCCAATAAAAGTGATACTATCAACCACTTATAGCCCGACTCCGAGAGATTGAGCAGCAGCCCCAGCACCGGTGCCGCCGCCACCAAAGGCAGGCCCGTGGTCAGCCAATGTGCCAACGCCTTGACGCTCACAATCCCCTCCATCGGCAAGGGCGAGGTGGCCAGAAGGTCAAGACTGCCATCCTCCCAATCCAGCGCCAGAATGCGATCCAGCGACAGTAAACACGCCAGCAACGCACCCAGCCACAGGATACCGGGGGCAATCACCGTCAGCAGCGCGCTTTGCGGCCCCACCCCAAAGGGCACCAGAACCACGACAATCAGGAAAAATGACAAACCCAGACCAAAGCCACCACCGGCACGCATCGCCAGCCGAATATCACGTAACAGGAGGGCGATCACAGAAATGCCCCGTCAAAATCATTATCCATCAACGGCTTGGCTTTGTATTTTCCGACATCAAGCACCTGCGCCTCACTCAACCCAATGTCGATATGCGTCGCCATAAGCGCCATGCCCCCCGTCGCCAGATGCCCGCGCACGGCATGGGCAAACATCGCCACCGCCTCAGTATCCAATGACACCGTCGGCTCATCCAGCACCCAGATCGCCCGCCCTGTTACCAAAAGCCGCGCCAACCCCAAGCGCCGCTTCTGGCCAGCCGATAGCGCCCCCGCCAGCCGGCCCGAGAGCGCGGTCAGCCTGAATGCCTCAATAGCCTGGGAATAGTCTTTTCGACCAAAGGCTTCCGCCCAAAACTTCAGGTTCTCTGTAACCGTCAGAGTGGCCTTGATCCCATCGGCATGCCCGGCATAAACGAGGCTTTCGGGGGGCACGTCGATCCGGCCTGAAACCGGCGGCTGCAAGCCCGCGATCGTCCGCAAGAGCGTGGTCTTGCCGATGCCATTCGGCCCGCGCACCACAAGCGCCTGACCGGGGGATAGCGTGAAACGCACCCCTTCCAGCACGGGTATCCCGCCACGCGCGATGGTCAGATCAGAGACTTGCAGCATCATGCGCTGTGCTTAACCCAATGCGAGACCTTGGAAAAGCACCATCAGCGCGCGGATCGTCACACCGGTTGCAACGCAACGGCCACCCGGCGCCCTTCGGACAAAAGCACGTTATAGGTCCGGCAAGCAGCGGGCGAATTCATTGTCTCAACACCCAACCCCACCGCCTCAAGATCATCTCTCAACCCTTTGGGAATATGCGATATCTCTGCGCCAGTGCCGATAAAGACCACATCGACCTCCGTCGCAAGCGCCATCAGTGCCGCGGTGTCTTCATAACCGCCCCAGGTGCGCGCCCCAGTCGGTGTGACAAGGATCGCGCCCTCCATAACCTGTCCGGCAACCCGAAAGAATCCCGGCCCATAGCCATCAATCGGCGTCGCCCCGCTAAAACTGATTTCCGTCATGCGCATGGCTTACCCCTCCTTGCCCCAGATCGGCAGCCCGCTCACCACCGCAAGACCGATCACTGCATAAGCCGCCCAACGATAAAGCCGCTCGTGACGCGGGTCAAAGAGCGATTGCCCAATCAATGAGGTAATGAAATACGGCACCGCAAGTAGCAGCGCCAAAAGGAAAATCTGCCCATTGATCGCCCCGCGTAAAAGGAGGTTGGCCACGATCACCACATCCAGCGCGGCCAGAAACAGGATCGTATTCGCGCGCACCGATTGCGCCGCCGACTGCCCCGCGAGGTAGAACAGGATCACCACCGGGCCGGTCAACCCTGTCAGCCCTCCAATCACGCCGGCCACAGCCCCAATCGCGACCAGCATGGGGCGGCCCACCTGCCCCGAGAACCGCCACCCGGTGATCAGCGCCGCCAATGTGATTGCGCCCACAGCGGCCACCACCCACCGGATGCTGACCGGGTCAAGCCGCCCCATCAGCCACAGACCAATCGGCACAGTCACAAGCGCCGCAAGCGCCAAGATACCCACTTCGCGCCGGTCCGCCTGCGACCAAGCGCGCGGCAACAGTGCCGAAGTGCTGGCAATTCCCGTCAGCGTGATCACCCCGACGATGATCTCTGGCCGCAGAAAAATCCCCGCCACGGGCACGAAAATCAACGCCGTTCCAAAGCCGGTAAAGCCCCGCACGATCCCTGCCAGCCCAATCGCCAGCAATAGCCAGACCAGGCCGGGCGTCGCCCAGACCGCGCTGAATGCCTCAGGCATCTATATTGGCGAATTGCGTGCCCGCATTGGCATCCGGCTTAGACCAGTCGCGTTTGATACCCAGCCACATTAGCACCGTACTGGCCACAAAGATCGACGAATAGGTGCCAACGATCACGCCCCAGATCATGGCAAAGACAAAGCCCCGGATCACGTCACCCCCCAAGACATACAAGGCCAAAAGCGCCAGCAAGGTGGTCAGTGACGTCACCATCGTGCGGCTCAGCGTCTCGTTGATTGACAGGTTCAGCACCTCTCGCAGCGGCCTTTGCTTGTATTTGCGCAGGTTCTCGCGGACCCGGTCAAACACCACCACCGTATCGTTAAGCGAGTAGCCGACAAGCGTCAGAAGGGCCGCGATGATCGCGAGATCGAATTGGATTTGCAGTTCCGAAAACACACCGATGGTTAGCGCCACGTCATGCACCAACGCAATCACCGCCCCGACCGCGAATTGCCACTCGAACCGCATCCAGATGTAAACCAGCACCGCCCCGATGGCGAGTGCGACGGCAAGCACCGCCGTCTTGATCAACTCGCCCGATACTTTGGGGCCAACGCTCTCCACGGATGTGAACTGGATATCCGGCACAGCCTGCTGCAAGGCCGCTTCGACCGCCGCGATCGTTTCGGGGGTGACACTTTCGGTCTCGTCCTGCGCCTGAATCCGGAGCATTGCCACGTTCTCTTCCGGGCCAAAGGTTGGATCGAACACCTCTGTGATGCTGACATCGCCCAACCCCATATCATTAGTCGCAGCGCGATAGGCCCCGATATCAACAGGTTCTGCGCTGAGCGTCCGGATCGTGGTGCCACCCTTGAAATCAATCCCGAAATTCAGCCCTTGCACGGCAAAAGAGCCAAACGCCACAAGGATCATCACCCCGGAAATGCCCAGCCACAGCTTCCACCGGCTAAAGAAATCCCAAGAGGTTATTTCCGGCACGAGCCGGAAACCGCGCCCGGCCAGCACCGTTTTTGGCCGCTTGCGCTCAAACCACATCACTGTGATCAATCGCGTCACAAACAGAGCGGTAAAGACCGAAGTCACAATCCCCAGCCCCAGCGTTATGGCAAAGCCACGCACCGGACCAGACCCCATGACATAAAGGATCAGCGCCGTCATGAAGGTGGTGATGTTGGCGTCGACAATCGCGCTCATCGCCTTCTCATAGCCCAATTCAATGGCCCGCGCCGCGCCCTTGGCCGATTTCATCTCTTCTCGGATACGCTCGAACACCAGCACATTGGCGTCCACCGCCATCCCGATGGTCAGCACGATCCCGGCGATCCCCGGCAAGGTCAGCGTAGACCCGATTAGGCTGAGCAAGCCGAAAATCAGACCAACGTTCACAATCAGCGCAATATTCGCAAAGATGCCGAAAATGCCGTAACTCACGATCATGTAAACGAGCACAAGCGCAAAGGCCACAAGACAGGCCAGCTTGCCCGCCTCGATACTATCGGCCCCAAGCTCCGGCCCGACCGTCCGCTCTTCCAGAAACTCAAGCCCCGCCGGAAGCGCACCCGCACGCAACAGCACGGCCAGTTGCGTGCTGTCCTCAACATTGAAGTTGCCGGTGATGATGCCCGACCCGCCGGCAATATGGCTTTGGATCACCGGCGCGCTGATCACCTCGCCATCAAGCACGATAGCAAAGGGATTGCCGATATTCTCAGCCGTATAATCGCCGAATTTGCGGGCACCCGTGGGATTGAACCGGAACGACACCGCCGGGCGACCGTTCTGGTCGAAATCTGGCTGTGCATCGACCAATTCCTCGCCCGTCACAACGGGCGCGCGCTCCAGGATGTAGTAAACGCCCGCCTCGTCCAGTGACGGCAGCACCTCGTTACCTGCGCCCGCGGGCGCATCAGCGCTCGCGGCACGGCTGATCACCGGCTGGAATGTCAGTTGGGCCGTGGTCCCGATCAGCGCCTTCAACTCGGCTGCGCTGCCAATCCCCGGCACCTGAATCAGGATGCGGTCAGCGCCCTGGCGCTGGATGGTCGGCTCGCGCGTGCCCACCTCGTCGATCCGACGGCGAATGATTTCCAGCGATTGCCGCACGGTGCGATCATCGGTCGCGCGCTGCTCGGCCTCGCTCAGCCGGATGATGATATCCGCACCGTCCGTTGTCACCTCGATATCGCTGCCACCCACGCCAGTCAGCACATCGGTAACAGGCCGCGCCAGCCCACGCACCAGCGCCGCGGCCTCTGTGGCCATTTCGGGCCGCTCGACAAGGCGCACCCGCAACTCGGGCTCATCGGTCTGCTGCAGCCGGATGGGCCCCACGCTGTCACGCTCTTCACGCAACAGATCGCGCACCTCGGGCCACATCCCCTCAACCCGCGCCTGATAGACATCTTCGACCTTGACCTCGGCCAATAGATGCGCGCCCCCGCGCAGATCAAGCCCCAGATTGACAAGGCTCGAGGGCATCCAACCGGGCCAAAGCGCCAGATCATCGGCCACCGACGCCGGATCAGCCCCCGCCTCAACGGCGACGACGGCGTCATTATGCCGCTCGACCTTTCCGTAAAACCCATTGGGCAGGGCGAGCATCAGACCAAGGGCTACCGTCCCCCAGATACAGAGGCGTTTCCACAGGTCGATTTGCAGCATGTTCCTGCCCTTTCAGAGGTTTTTCGCAGGGGAGCGGGGGCTTAGCCCTCGGCAGGCTCAGTCTTGGACAGAACCTGTGCGATGGTGGCGCGCACCACACGTACCTTGATGCCCTCAGCAAGTTCCACCTCGATCTCGCTGTCATCCTTGACCTTGGAAACCTTGCCGATCAGGCCGCCTTGCGTCACCACCTGATCGCCGCGGCGCAGTGCGCCGATCATGGCCTTATGCTCTTTGAGCTTCTTCTGTTGCGGGCGGATCAACAGGAAATACATGATCGCAAAGATCAGAATGAGCGGGATGAACTGGCTAAAGGCTTCCATCGGGTATCCTCTTTTTGTGACGCGGACAGCGGGCCGCGAATTGCCGGGGAACCTAGGCGCGGGGCCGGGTATTTGCAAGGCGCGAAAGCATGGCGCAGGCCCGGTTTCTGGTGCATAACGCCGCCCAAGCGATTCACCGACAGCTTTGAGGACCAGCGCCATGCACGATATCCGCGCCATCCGCGAGACCCCCGATGCCTTTGACGCCGCCCTCGCACGGCGGGGTCTGGCTCCGGTCTCGCCCCAGATTCTGGCCCTCGACGAGGCGCGTCGCACCCGCATCCATGCGGCCGAGAGCGCACAGGCCGACCAGAACCGCGCGAGCAAAGAGGCAGGCGCCGCCAAAGGGCGCGGCGACGAGGCAGAATTCGAACGCCTGCGCACTCTGGTCTCGGCCAAAAAGGAAGAAATGGCCGCCATGCAGGCCGAGGCCAAGGCGTTAGATACCCAACTCACCGACCTCCTGATGGCCCTGCCCAACCTGCCCTTTGACGACGTGCCCGATGGCACGGACGAGAGCGGCAATGTCGAGCTGCGCCGTTGGGGGACGCCCGCAAGTTTCGATTTCACCCCGAAAGAGCATTACGACATTACCGGCGTGCAACCGGGCATGGATTTCGAGACGGCGGCCAAGCTCTCCGGCGCGCGCTTTGTCGTCCTGTCGGGCAGCATCGCCCGCCTGCACCGCGCCTTGGCCCAATTCATGCTCGACACCCATATCGAGGAAAATGGCCTCCAAGAAACCTGGACGCCCGTTCTGGTGCGCCCCGAAATGATGCTGGGCACCGGGCAATTGCCGAAATTCGGCGAAGACAGCTACGAGACCACCAATGGCTGGTGGCTCGTTCCTACCGCCGAGGTAACGCTGACCAATATCGTGCATGGCGAGACGGTCGATGCCGCCACCCTGCCGCGCCGCTATGTGGCCCACACCCAATGCTTCCGCTCCGAAGCAGGCTCTGCGGGGCGCGACACCGCCGGCATGCTGCGCCAGCACCAGTTCGAAAAGGTCGAGATGGTCTCGATCACCCACCCCGACGAAAGCCGCGCCGAGTTGGACCGCATGACCGCCTGCGCTCAAAGTATCCTTGAGCGGCTTGGCCTGCCGTATCGCACCATCGTGCTCTGCACCGGCGACATGGGCTTTGGCGCGCGCCGCACCCATGACATCGAGGTTTGGCTACCGGGTCAAAACACCTACCGCGAAATCTCGTCCGTCTCGGTCTGCGGCGACTTTCAAGCGCGCCGCATGAACGCCCGCTTCAAACCACAAGGCGGCGGCAAACCCGAATTCCTGCACACGCTCAACGGCTCGGGCCTCGCCGTGGGCCGCTGCCTGATCGCGGTGCTGGAAAACGGCCAGCAGGCCGACGGCTCCGTCCGCATCCCCGACGCCCTCCACCCCTACCTGCGCGGCAAGACGATCCTCAACGCGGATGGGAGCCTAGGCTAAAGCAGCTTGACTCCAATCGGGTTCACATCGCCCCGGGCCTGACCCGGGCCTCCCCCTCCCGCTTCGGCGAGGTCCCGGATCAAGTGCGGGACGGGTGCGGTTTCAATCAAAACACGTTGCGGCTGATCAGGTTCATTCCGCCCCGGCCCCCGAGCCGGGGCCTCGACGCTGACTCAGTGAGGTCCCGGATCAAGTCCGGGACGGATGCGGTTTCAATCGGGCGCAGCCCGCCCTACGCAGGGCTTCCCCCTCGCCTTTGACACCTCGCGGGAGCAAGCGTCTAACAGTCAGGCACTCTCGAGCCAAGGGCCGAGCCCGTCCATCCAAGACCCGACCTTCGAGACCGAGCGCGCGAAAGTCTACAGAGCGGACAAAGAGAGCTTTCGCTGCCGCTTCGCTGATGACTGCTTCAGGAGCATACCAAGCAGCCATCGTTCTTGACACGTCTGGCAAAGGTGGCGACGAAACCACCCAACTTGGCCTCTAACGACTATCTCGAAGCAGCGGTCTCCATACCGGATCAGAATCAGCCCACCAGAGCAGCATTCCACCCAACATCATCGAGTGACCAATCGAAACCATGATCCGGAAGACCATGAGCAACCGCTAGAAAACCCTTTGGGTAAGGGGGGCAAATGGCACTTGGTCTTTGCCGGAAGAACTCGTACCAAGCGCGCAGTTTTTCGAGCCTCTCGGGCAAGTGAACACCGTAGACGTCCGCTGCAAATTGCAGGGTCGCCATCGCGATACAGTCTGCAATGGTGTTCTCAGAGCCAGTTAGGAAGGGTCCTTGATTTTCAGTCAGTACGAGATCGAGGCGTTCCAGCTGCTTCAGATAGGCCGCCGCTGCAAAACGCGCTGTAGCTGGATGCTGCTCCTCCATGCCGGCGAAGACCGGACTGCCCTTATGGGCCCATACCCCAAGCTGAAGCGCTGCCTCATCTGCGATGCTCATTGCTTCCCGCGTTCGGGCCTGCGCGGCGGGTGACCACCCGATCATGTTCGGCTGCGGATACCGATCCTCCAGATATTCCAAGATTGCGATCGAAGATCGGATCTTGTGACCATCTTCGGTTTGCAACACTGGCACTGTTCCGAACGAACTCACTGCCCTCAGGCGGCCGAGACTTTCCGGGTCCATCGCATCAAAGGCAATCCGGTCTATATCGGTGATCCCTTTTTCGGAGAGGTAGATTCCGATGCGACGTGGGAAGAGCGCCCAGTTCAGTTCGTAAAGCTTCATGGAGTTTCCTTCCAATAGTTTGATCTCAGCGCGAGGGCCAAACAAGTGATCTGTGAATTTGTGCGCCGGCAGTTGCGCCATCGGCCACGGCAAGCGACACCGAGTGCGGGGCGCGTGCGACATCACCGCACGCAAATACGCCACAGATAGATGTCTCTTTCTCATCGGACGTCCGCAGCTGAGACCCCATGGGCGTTTCTATCAAGGCGCAGCCCATGGTTTCGGCCACCGCACTGGCCGGCGAACAGATGGGCGCCGTGAACAAACCGGCAAAGTCCACGCGGCGACCGTCGGTCAGAAAAACTTCGGCCTTGCCCTCGATCCGATCGATTGGCGTTTCCTCCATGGTAGCACCGCGGCGATGAAGATCGGTACGGGTTTCATCGTCGAGTGGCATCAGGGCGTTGGTCAGGAATGTGACCTTGCCCCACTCCGTCAGCAACTGCGCCTGATGCACGGACATGGGCCCGGTTGCAATCACGCCGATATGGCCCTGATCCAGCTCGTAGCCATGGCAATAGGGGCAGTGAAACACCGAACGCCCCCACCGCTCTGCCAGTCCAGGCACCGAGGGCAGTCCATCCGTCACACCGGTGGCGAACAGCAGGCGACGCGTTTCGAAGCGCTCGCCAGTGGTGAGGGTCACTTGGAACGCGTCGTTCTCTCCAGCAGCGCTGGCAACCTCGCCCTCTTTCCAGGTCAGGGTCGGATACGCCTCGAGCTGGGTTCGGGCAATGCCGGCCAGTTCGGCCGGATCGACACCATCCTGTCCCAGAAAGCCATAGGAGTGGCTGGCTGACCGGTTGCGTCGCATCCCGGCGTCGATGATCAGCACTGACCTGCGCGCACGCAGAAGCTGCAGGGCGGCTGCCATTCCTGCATAGCCACCCCCAACTAAGATAACATCCTGCATTTTCATTCTTTCTGTTTAAGCGTTTCCGCGTGGCGACGTTTGAAGTCGGCAGCCAGATCGGCAAGTGTGACATGAGCGAAACGCTCAAGCAGCAACGCTTCGGCTTCTTCAAGCGTGTGTTCCAGTGCGGCGTTGACCGACTGCTCCACCAGGCAGAAGGGGTTCTCTGTCCGATTGCCAATCGCGAAAATGGCTGGTTCTCCAAGTGCCTTGTGCAACTGGTGCAAGGTCACGACCTCAAGATCGGCGGTGATGCGCCATCCCCCAGCGTGGCCCCGAGCGGACGAAACGATCCCTGCTTCACGCAGAAATGCCATGGTGCGCCGGACGACAACAGGATTGGTGCCCATGCACTGCGAGATGGCTTCCGAAGTCATGGGCCCTTCGTGCTCTGCCATGTGCAGAAGCGCGTGAAGGACGGAGGAAAGGCGGCTATCTCTTTTCATGTAACAATATATGTTACGATTCGTGCAGTGTGTCAAGTTATAGGGCGATCATTCCAAGAATGCCTCTTTTCACCAATGAACCAGCGACCGCTTCCATAGCCGCCCCCCTAATCCCTTTCAGACCCGCCAGTTACCGAACCTTTCGGAAGGGCTGCCGAGAGCCGCCATTCGCTGCTCAGCAGAATATCGACACGACGGGCTCTTTCCAAACCTTCGCCCACACACAGCAAGAATGTCCGATTACGGTTTTAGCCCAACGGTATAACGTGAAAGTCAAACAACCTGCCAACTCCCCCTACTCCGCCGCCACCATGCGCGTCGTCTCAGCCTTCGGAAACGGCACCAACCGCCCCGCCGCCTCATCCCAGAGTTTCAGCCGGAAACTCCGGATCGCCTCGGGCCAGCGGATCACGTCATGCGCGCGCAACGCCTCCGGCAACGCCCTCTGACAGCGCCGCAGGTTATAGGACGGAATACCGGGGTTGTAGTGATGCAGGTCGTGATAGGCGATATTGCCCGTCCCCAGATCCCACAGCCACCCCAGATCAAGCGAGCTTGACCCCACAAGCGTCGCCTTGCGGAAATCGAGCGATGGCTTGCGATCCCAATAGGTCTCTTCGAAATTATGCTGGAGATACACCAGAAACACCCCGATCACCCCCGCCAGCAGTGCGCTCACGCCCCAGACCACAAGCCCGACCAGGCCCAATGTGGTCCAGATCAGCGTCAAATAGCCCGCCAGCATCAGGTTATGTGCGATCACGCCCCATACCCCCACCACTTGCGTATTGCGCGGCCAGCGATAGGCGATGAAATAGGCGTAAATCCCCCCCAGTGACAGCATCACCACCGGATTGCGATAGAGCCGATACCACAGCCGTCTGTGCCATGGTGCTGCCTGCCATTCCGACAGCGTCATCGTATAAACCTCGGTCGTCTCGCGGTGATCGAGATTGCCCAGATAGGCGTGATGCTGGTTGTGATTGTATTGCATGACCCGGTATGGCGTCAGCGAAAACACCGATAGGGCATAGCCCACCACATCATTCAGCCCTTTGCGCCGAAAAAGCGCGGCATGCCCGCAATCGTGTTGCAACACGTAAAGCCGCACCGAAGCAAAGGCGAGCACGCCAACCATCGCCACCGCGCCAGCCCACTGCCCCGCCTCTGCCAAGGCCACACCCAGGATCAGCGCGCCGCCATAAACCACAAGAGTGCCCGCAAACGACAGCGCGCCACGACCATCGCTCTTGGTGGTATAGGGTCTGAGAAAGGCGCGAAGCGCCGCCTGATCGGGGGTCTCGGTCATGTCAGCCTCCATGCCACAGAGGGGTAACACTCTTTGGCCTCAGAGATTTGACCTCGCCCCGCACGAATGCAAGAGGGGCTGCACAGGAATTTGCACGCCCCTGCCCGGCTCAGTCGCTTGATCGCCCCGTCAAATGCTTGCGCAGGCTCGACGGCCCGGCCTTTTTCTTGCTCTTGTAAGGGTTACGATCCGCCTGACTGCGGAAATAAAGGCGGATAGGCGTGCCCGGCATGTCAAAATCTGCCCGCAACCCATTCACCAGATAGCGCGAATAGCTCTCGGGCAATTTGTCGGGATGGCTGCACATCACCACGAATCCCGGTGGCCGCGTCTTGGCCTGCGTCATGTAGCGCAGTTTGACCCGACGGCCGCCCGGCGCGGGCGGCGGGTGCTGCTCCAACATGCCGATCAGCCAACGGTTCAGTTGCGCCGTGGTCACGCGCCGGTTCCAGACCTCATGCGCCTTGGCCACCGCATCGCGCAGGCGGTCCAGCCCCTTGCCAGTCTTGGCCGAGACGGTGACCAGAGGCGCGCCGCGCAATTGCGGCAAAAGCCGCTCGAATGCCTCGCGCAGCTCTCTGATCTTGTCGCTCTTGTCGGGCTCCATGTCCCATTTGTTGATCGCCACCACCACCGCGCGCCCCTCGCGCTCGGCCAGATCGGCGATCCGCAAATCCTGTTGTTCAAAGGGAATCGCGGCATCAAGCAGAACCACCACCACTTCGGCAAATTTCACCGCCCGCAGCCCGTCGGACACCGACAGCTTTTCCAGCTTGTCCTGCACCTTGGCCTTCTTGCGCATGCCTGCCGTGTCGAAAATCCGCACCGGCATCCCGTCCCAGTCGATCCGCAGCGAGATCGCATCGCGCGTGATCCCCGCCTCAGGCCCGGTCAAGAGCCGCTCTTCCCCAAGGATCTTGTTGATCAGGGTCGATTTTCCGGCATTGGGCCGCCCCACCACCGCCACCTGCATCGGACGGGCCTCGGTCGGCTTGCGATAGCTGACATCCTCGTCGTCCTCGATATCCTCGTCGAGCGACACATCCACCTCTGGTGCTTCCGCCGCCGCGCGCGCCTCAAAGGCATCAGCCAATGGCATCAACTGGGAATAGAGGTCATTCAACCCCTCGCCATGCTCTGCCGACATGCGAATAGGCTCGCCCAGACCCAGCCCCCAGGCCTCGATCACGCCCGCATCCGCCGCCGATCCTTCGGCCTTGTTGGCGGCAAGGATCACATGCGCCGAACGCTTGCGGAGAATCTCGGCAAGGCTTTCGTCGGTGGGCGTGACCCCGGTGCGCGCGTCGATCACAAAGAGGCAAATATCCGCCATGTCGACTGCGCGCTCTGTCAGCTTGCGCATCCGGCCCTGAAGGCTCTCGTCGGTGGCATCTTCCAGACCTGCGGTGTCGATCACCGTAAAGCGCAGATCGCCCAACCGCGCGGCCCCTTCGCGCAGGTCTCGGGTAACGCCGGGCTGGTTGTCAACCAACGCAAGGCGCTTGCCCACCAGACGGTTGAAGAGCGTCGATTTGCCAACATTGGGACGGCCCACGATGGCTACGGAAAAGGTCATGTCTCAGGCTCCGATACGGATCAAGTCGCCCTGATACAGGATCGCACGATCAACGGAAAGCCAGCAATTGACCCTTTTTCGACACGACATAAAGCGTATTGCCCGCAACCACCGGGTTGGACGTGGCACCACCGGGCAAATCCCGCGCGCCCGTCATCTGCCCCGAGGCCGGATCAAAGAACCGCAATTGCCCGTCGCCCGAGGCCAGGATCAGCTGTCCACCGGCCAGAATGGGGCCAAAATGCCCCACGATTTCCGCCTGCCGCTTGGGCTTGCGATCCGCAAAGAGCGGCAATTCATGCCCCCAGATGCGCGTCCCGTCCTCCGTGGCAAGCCGCACCAATTCGTTGCGATCCGTGACCATGAACAGCGAGTCCCCGGCGGGCCAAACCGGGTTAAGCGGGCCTTCTTCGGCAGTCCAGAGGCGGTTGCCACTGCCAAGGCTTAGCGCAACAGTGCGCCCCGAATGGCTGCCGGTATAGAGGCGGTCACCGACGACCACTGGATCGCCGGTGATGTCATCCACGCGCGCACTCGCTACGCCCAAACGCTCGCCCGCAACCTGCGCATCCCAGAGGCGCAGACCACCCCGGCGGAATGCGCCCTGCAATTCCCCTGCACCAAAGGCAAAGACCACGTATTTGTCGGTGATGGCCGGGGCAGGTCCGCCCAAGACGTTGTGAATATCCGGCGTGCCGCTCAACTGCCAGGCAATCCGCCCGGTGTCCGTCTCAATCGCCCAGGCCACATCATCGCCCGCAACCACATAGACCAGCCCGTCAAAGACCGCCGGTGTGCCGGTGCCGGGCGATCCCAACGCCTGTTGCCAGATCACGCCGCCTGTCGCAGGGTCAACCGCCGTGAGCAGGCCAAACCCGGACGAGACAAAGAGCTTGCCATCGCCGTAGGCCAAGCCGCCACCGCTGGCATTGTCAGACCTGTCATTGGCCGGCGTAAGGTCGCGCGTCCAGAGCAATTGCCCTGTGGTCGAGACAGCCGCCACCGTCGCCTCGGCATCCAGTGTAAATATACGCCCTTCGGCCACTACCGGGTCAGCGGTGATCCGCACCCGCCGCCCGTCACCTGCGCCGATATTGACCGACCACGCCAGTTGCGGTGCACGCGACAGCGCGGGATGGGCCGTGCGCGTTGCAGGCGTTCCGATGCGCTGGCGCCAGTCCGCATTGACTGTCGCCGCTGGCAGCGAAACGGGCAGAACTTGGTTTGTTGGTGTCACACTTGCCTGAGCGCGCGCAGTCTCGCTCTGGAGAACCTCGCGAATTCCCTCGCGCTCACCGCTCAGAATCTGTGTCTTCTTGGTGCAGGCCGTCAGCGCAAGGACTGCAATCAGCCCAAGGATCAATCCGTTCGGTTTCACTGCTCTTGCCCTCACTCTTCGCCTTTTGCCGTCCTGCCGGCCCGCATGAGCCTGTCGCCCGACGCGGCCCCTGTCATTCACCTAGCGACTCGGCCCCTGTGACAGGCTCCGGCAGGTCGGGCATATCTTCGCCCAAGGCCACAATCACTTGTGTCACGCGCCTACGCAAGCCCATCGTCGCCTCCGCATCGCTGGCAATCGCGCCAAGACGCTCCAAAGCCGCATCCCGGTTGCCCGTTTCCAGATCAATCAGCGCCAATTGTTCCTCGGCCAAGAGGCGCAAAACCCCGCCGCTCAACGCCAATCCATTCAACCGCCCGCGCCGTGCCTCGGCATCCAGCCCCGAACCCGGAAGCATCACCGCCTTGAGCGTTGCAATATTGCGATAGACGGCATCCACATCCGACCGGTCTGCCAGCGCCAGCAACCGCGCCGCCGCTGCCTCGGGGGTGTCGGCCGCTTCTTCCGCCGCCGCGAGCAAGGCAATCACCGATCCCGCTTGGGCCCCCGGCGCCTCGATTGCATCCAGTGCTGCGGCGCGGGCGCTCCGGTCTTCGGTGGCCAATGCCGCCAGCACCGCATCGCCCAACGCTTGGGCGGCGGCCTGATCCTGCGCCTTGCGCCATTCGTTCCACGCGGCACCGCCCACCAACATCAGGATCGCCAGAACCGCGATCCAGCCATATCGGCGCATCAACGCGAACAGCCTGTCGCGGCGCACCTCTTCAGTGACTTCATCGATGAAAGTGTCGGTGTTGCTCACGCCGCGCCCCCCTTGAATTTCGCCCCTCTTACCCCGAAGCCCTGCCCCTGCCAAGGGGCACCGCGCCCGCGACGCAAGGGCGTGCTTGCAGCAGGCATTGGAAAAGATTAATCTGAACCGGTTGGTTTAGCGTAAGCCAATGATGTTGCGTCAAGGGCATGTCCCGCAAGGCAGGCCCAAGCCCGGCCCAACGCCACGCCTCATGGCCCGAAGGTAGATAAATGCGGTTGCTTCCTGTTCTCATCGCCCTCGTGGTCTCTGTCCTTGTCTATGTTCTTGTCTTTGAGCATGACAGATTTCTTCCAGCCCCCGCCACTCAGCCGCAAACCGAAACCACATCACCAGAAACCGCCCCCCAAACGACGCAGATCATGCGCGTCGTGGCCCTGCGTTCACAAGCGCGTGAGGTCGACAGCGCCGTCGTGGTGCGCGGCAGATCCGAGGCTGACCGCATCGTCGAATTGCGCGCCGAAACCTCGGGCCTTGTCATCAACGACCCGCTGCGCAAAGGGCATATGGTGACCCAAGGCGATATCCTTTGCCGCCTTGACCCCGCCGCGCGCAACGCCGCTCTGGCCGAGGCCCAAGCCCGGCTGAGCGAATCCCAAACCCGCATCCCCGAGGCCGAGGCCCGCGCCAACGAGGCCCGCGCCCAACTCGAAGAGGCTGAAATCAATGCCAACGCCGCCGAAAACCTTGTCGAAAGCGGCTTTGCCTCACAAACCCGCGTCGCCGCCACACGCGCTGCGGTCAGCTCGGCGCAAGCCGCGGTGCAGTCGGCCACCTCTGGCCTAGAGGCCGCGCGCGCCGGGATTGAATCCGCCCGCGCCGCCGTCGCCGCCGCCGAAACCGAGATCGCCCGCCTCGCCATCGTCGCGCCCTTCGACGGCGTGCTCGACACCGACACCGCGGAAATCGGCAGCCTTTTGCAACCCGGCGCGCTCTGCGCCACGGTGCTGCAACTCGACCCGATCACCATGGTCGGCTTTGTTTCGGAATTGCAGGTGGCCCGCGTGGAAATGAATGCCCCTGCAACAATTCGCATGGCCTCAGGCCGTAGGGTCGAGGGGCGCGTGACCTTCGTTGCCCGCTCCGCCGATGACGTCACCCGCACCTTTCGCGTTGAAGTGACCGTGCCCAATCCGGACCTCTCGCTGCGCGACGGGGAAACCGCCGAAATCCTGATCGGTGCCGCAGGCAAACGCGCGCATCTCCTGCCGCAATCCGCGCTCACTCTTGATGACGAGGGGGCCTTGGGCCTGCGCATCGTCAACCCCGAAAGCCTTGCCCAATTCGTCCCGGTCGAGCTCTTGCGCGATACACCCTCCGGTGTCTGGCTCACCGGACTGCCAGATAGCGCCGATGTGATCGTGATCGGACAGGATTTCGTGACCGATGGCGTGCCCGTTGACCCGGTGTTTCAGGAGTTGGGCCAATGACCGGAATCGTCGATTGGGCCGCCACCCGCGCCCGGATGGTTTTGGCCTTCATCGTGCTCTCGGTCCTTGCAGGCACGCTGGCCTATGTCGGCTTGCCCAAAGAGGGCGAGCCTGACATCGAGGTGCCCGCCCTCTTCATCTCGGTCCCCTTCCCCGGCATCTCCGCCGAGGATAGCGAAAAACTGCTCGTCAAAGTGATGGAGACCGAGCTGAGCGATCTGGACGGTCTGAAAAAAATGACCGGCACCGCTGCTGAAAACTATGGCGGCGTGGCGCTCGAATTCGAATTCGGCTGGGACAAGACCAAGACCCTCGCCGATGTGCGCGACGCGATGGACACCGCCGAGGCCGATTTCCCCGACGGCGCTGAAAAATACACCCTCAACGAAGTGAATTTCAGCGAATTCCCGATCATCATCGTCAACCTCTCCGGCCCGGTGCCGGAACGCACCATGTCGCGCCTTGCCAATGACCTGCAAGACACGCTCGAAGGGCTGGAACCTGTGCTCGAGGCTGGGATCGCGGGCAATCGCGAAGAGATGCTCGAGGTTATCATCGACCCGCTCCGCCTTGAGGCATATAACGTCACGGCGCTGGATCTGATCAACGTGGTGCAGAACAACAACCAATTGATCGCAGCCGGTGAAGTCGACACAAGCCAAGGCACTTTCGCGGTCAAAATCCCTTCGTCCTTCGAAGACACCAGCGATTTCTACAACCTTCCGGTCAAGACCAATGGCGACCGCATCGTGCGACTTGGCGATCTGGCCACCATAAACCTCACCTTCGAGGATCGGCTAGGCACCGCGCGGTTCAATGGCGAGACCACCGTCGCGCTCCAAGTGGTCAAGCGCAAAGGTTTCAACATAATCGAAACCGCAGACCTCGTGCGCGCCGCTGTCGCCGAGGCGGAAAAGACATGGCCCGAGGATTTACAGGTCGCAGTCAGCGTTGGCACCTCCAACGATCAATCCAGCACGGTCGCCTCGATGGTCAGCCAGCTTGAGGGCTCGGTTCTGACCGCCATTGCCTTGGTTATGATCGTCACGCTGGCGGCCTTGGGCATCCGTCCTGCGCTGCTGGTGGGCTTTGCGATACCAACCTCCTTTCTGCTCTGCTTTGCCCTTCTCGCCGTCATGGGCGTCGCGGTCTCGAATATCGTGATGTTCGGTCTCATCCTTGCGGTTGGCATGCTTGTGGATGGTGCCATCGTCGTGGTGGAATATGCAGACAAGCGGATTGCCGATGGCGAAGGCCCTATGCACGCCTATGTGGGGGCCGCCAAGCGGATGTTCTGGCCCGTGGTCAGTTCAACCGCGACCACGCTCTGTGCTTTTCTGCCGATGCTCTTCTGGCCCGGCATTCCGGGGCAATTCATGGGCATGCTACCCGTTACGCTGATTTTCGTGCTCTCTGCATCGCTCTTGGTGGCGCTCGTCTATCTGCCCGTGCTGGGCGGCGTGACCGGGCGGCTGGAACGCTGGTTCAACGCCCGCACCGATCAGATTGCGGGCGGTTTCTGGCTCTGGCATGTGCTGCTCTTGCCGCTGGCAATCGGTGCGGCGCTTCTGGCCGGCCAATTGGCCCCCACCCTGCTGAACGAAGTGCGCGCGCAATTTTCAGCCATGGACGGCACGCAAATCCTTGGCTCCGTCATACCCGTGTTGACCACGGTCTTTGGCCTCTTGCTTGGCGTGTCACTTCTTGCGGCGGTAGGGCTGTCGGGGGTGGTCGCCACGCTTCTGGCGCTTTTGGCCATTCCGCGCCGTTTTGGCAAACTCCTGCACGTCGCGCGGCAACGCTGGCTGCCCCCGCGCCGCGAACGGGTCCGGGGCGGCTATCACCGCTCGACCTTTGGCTGGGTGATCCACGCGATCGCGGGCAATCCGGTGATGCCGCTGGTGGCATTTGGCGCGATTTTTGTGCTCGTGGGCTCTGTGCTCATGTTCTACATCAACAACAACAATGGCACCGAATTCTTTGTCGATAGCGAACCCGAGCAAGGCATCGTTTATGTTCGCGGGCGCGGCAATCTCTCGATTGATCAAAAGGATCAGTTGGTCCAGCAGGTCGAGGATATCATCCGCGCCCATCCGGGCATCCAGACCGCCTTTGCCTTTGCCGGGGATGGCGGGCTTGATACCAACACCGGTGGCGCACAGCCCCCACGCGACACGATCGGTCAGATACAATTCGAAACCATCGCCTGGGAGGATCGCCCCCAGACGCACGAGACATGGTTCACCATTCCCCTGATCAACCTTGCCGTATCGCGCGACGTGGTGGCGGCAGACTTTGACGGCGATGCGGTGATTGCGGAACTGAGCGCCGAACTGGAGCAAATTCCCGGCATCAAGTTTGAGGTTCTTGCCCAATCCCGTGGCCCCGCTTCGGCCAAGCCGGTGCACCTGCGCCTCAAAAGTGACAATTGGGACGATCTCATCGCCTTTACCGAAGTGGCGCGACAGAAATTCGACGAAACCGAAGGCCTGCGCCAGATCGAAGATACCTTGCCGCTGCCCGGCATTGATTGGCAGATCGACGTTGATGTCGAAAAGGCCGGGCGTTTTGGCGCCGACGTGGCAACCGTTGGGGCGATGGTGCAGCTTGTGACACGCGGTATCCTGCTCGACACGATGCGCGTGGACAGCAGCGACGAAGAAATCGAGATCCGCGTCCGCCTGCCCGACCAAGACCGCGTGCTCTCAACCCTCGACAGCCTCAAGGTGCGCACCGATGACGGGCTGGTTCCACTTTCGAATTTCGTCAGCCGCAAACCGGTCAAACAGCTGGCCCAGATCGACCGTGTCGATCAGACCCGCTTTTTCGACATCAAGGCGGCAGTTGAGGACGGGTTATTTCGTAGGGAATCGGCCACAGATGTTACAGATCGTAAGGTGCCCATCACCGCAAACGAGCGCATCGCGCTCCTGACTGAGTGGCTCGATTCCGGCGTTCTGCCCCCCGGAATCAGCTATGAATGGACCGGCGACGCCGAGGATGAGGCCGAATCCGGCGCGTTCCTGCAAAAGGCCTTCGCCGGGGCGCTTGGCCTGATGTTCATTATCCTCTTGGCGCAATTCAACAGTGTTTACAACGCAGTGCTGGTGCTTTTGGCGGTCGTGCTCTCAACAACCGGCGTGCTGATCGGGATGCTGGTGATGGATCAGCCGTTTTCGATCATCATGACGGGCACCGGCATCGTGGCCCTCGCGGGGATCGTGGTGAACAACAACATTGTTTTGATTGATACTTATCAGGAATACGCCCGCTACATGCCCCAGATCGAGGCCATCACCCGCACCGCGCAGGATCGCATCCGGCCCGTTCTTTTGACCACGATCACCACCATGGCGGGCCTCGCGCCGATGATGTTCGGGCTAAGCCTTGACTTTGTGAATGGTGGCTATGCCTTTGATAGTCCAACAGCTTTGTGGTGGAAGCAGCTTGCCACCGCCGTGGTTTTCGGCCTCGGAATCGCAACCGTGCTGACGCTGGTCTTTACCCCCGCGATGTTGGCGTTGCGGGTGTGGCTGGGCACCTACGCGCTCTGGGGCGCGCGCCTCTTGGCCAAGCTTTCGATGGGTCGCTCCAGCCGCGCCGCTCAGGATTGGGCCCTTGCCCACACCGCAAACCGCCTCGCACACGCTGAAATTGTCTGGCCCGACGAAAATCAAACCGTGCCCGCAGACCCAACCCAACCTGCTGAAAAAAATACAAAAACACCGGATTCCATAGGCCAAGATTCGCCTCTCCGCGCGGCGGAGTGATTCTGTTGAAGATGTGAGTTCGCCCCTGTATCCCGCAGGAAGATTGCCCGATGTTTCAGCATCTCAGCCTCTAATCCGGAAACAAAGCGCCCTGTAGACCCGGTTCGTTTCCAAATATAGGCCTCGACCGGCACGAAGCTTGAAATGTGTCCGAAATCTGGCATATCTAAGGTCAGAATTTGAACGCATGGTAATACGGAGACGACTGATGTTTGATTGGTTCTGGAGTGGCTGGTATGGTGGAACCACGTCGAGCGGTGGCTCGACATCGACGTCCTCCGTGCCGGAAATGGACGCTGCAAGTGGCACATTGGCCATCGCGGTTGTTCTCGCGGCCCTTGTCCTTGCTTGGGAAATCAAACGCCGTCGCGCGCGGAACTGACCTCTACCGTCAGATCAGCGCCCAATCCCCCCTCCAAAGGGCGACGGCTGCGATAACAGCATTGGCAACAGCATGGGCGGCCATGGCATCAGCCAGCCGCCCATTGCGCATGTAAACCAGAGAAAAGACGACACCAGCCAGCCCCGCCTCGATCCATCGGCCATGGACAAGCGCGAAAAGGCCGGCGGAAACACCAATCGCGATGATCTGGCTTGAAACAGTGCCCCGGTCCAGACGCGCTTGGACATAACCCCGAAAAAATAGCTCTTCGATCACCGGCACGAGCGCCACGGTGCCAAGGATGCGCACGCTGGCCCAAAGGGCAAAAGCGCCGGCCCCAAGCGACATGAGCGCGTCAGAGGGTGGCTCTGACGCGGGCGCGGTTGCGATCCAAACCACCCCAACCGCGATGCCTGCGACCACCGAGAGCATTGAGGGCCAAGCTAAATGCTGCCACAGAGTGGCGCGCACCCACCAAAGCGCAGCCAGCATCATGCCGGCCTGCACCGGATAAGCGAGGGCAGGTTCGCTCCAAAAGGCCTGTGCGATCAATCCCGACAAGGCAAAGACGATAAAGGGCAGGATGCGGCCAGCCACATCATCCTGAGCCAGCGGGGCCACGCTGCGCACCTGTGGCACCACCACCGCCTGAAGCGCATAGCCACTGCGCCCGACAACAACCAAAACGCCGATCGACAGGGCTGTGAACATCAACCAACCGGCAAAGCTGTGAAACCCGTTGACCGCCAGTTCCGGCGAGACATGCACACCGATCAGGATCAACCCCGTGATCCGCACCGCGTTGAACAGCCAGCTTACCAACAGCGCAAGGGGCCAAATCACGAGGCCAAAGCGGCGCAAGCGCAGTTCGTCACGGAAAAGCACCCCGTAAAGGGCAAGAAAGGCAGTGATCAACACCAGCCCTTCGATCCCCGAACAACTATCGGCCACCATAACCTGAAACTCTGGCGTGCCGATCACATAGGTCGCGGGATCAACGACCACCTCCTCGACAAAGAGGCGCAGCAAGAGAAAGACCGCAATGAATGTCACATCCGTGACAGCCTGCACGCTCCAGAGTGGCCCCGCCAAAACCACAGCCCCCGGAAGAGCGGCGGCAAAAACCACCATCGCCAAAAGGGACAGACTGCGCCCCTGTAACCAACTCAACCATGCTGCGGGCCGCATCAGCCACAGCAGACCACCCAAGGCCGCCATCAGCGCGCCCAAGGCCGCCAGAGGGAAAACAGACTGAAATTCTGCGCTCAGCGCGTCAGGCGCGATCACGATCAGCGGCGCGAGCATGGCCAGAATGCCAAGGCCATGTATCAGGGCCCATCTTAACCCGCCCGGCGCACGGCTTGCCGCCATGCCGAAATCGGCGCGCGCGACGGGGCGCGCCCAGAGGTATATCCCAACCAACGACCCCGCACAAAGCAACCAAAGCGCCACAAACCGCAATCCGCGACAGGCAGCTTCGATCCCGGTGGCGCGACATTCTAGGTCGCTCAACACCTGATACCCAAGCACAAGCACCACCATCTCGGCGACAAACAGTCCGCCAAGGGATAGAGCCCGCCCATGCGGGGTAAGTTTGCCGGTGTCCTCACTCATCCGTCTTGCGCTAACTCAAGAGCGCCGCCGCAATATGGCAAGCCTGAGGCGATTTGTGGAAAACCGTCAGAGGCCAAGTTTGTCGCGCATAAAGGCCAGGGCCACTGACAGCCCGTCAGGTGCAATTCCGTGGCCCGTACCCTTCATGATATGGGCATAGACATCCTGCCAGCCTGCCCCCTGCAACGCCTCCGCCGCCTGCGGCAGCGACTGTACCGTCACCACCTCATCGGCATCGCCATGCACCAGCAGAACGGGCGGGCGGCTCTGCGTCTCATCTTCCAACAAGTCCGGCGAAAGAAGCCGCCCGGAAAAGGCCACGACGCCAGCCAGTGCTTCTTCGCGCCGGGGTGCCACATGCAACGCCATCATTGACCCTTGGGAAAAGCCAAAGAGCACCACCTGTTCAGGCAAAAGATCCTCATCCACCATCAGCGCATCAAGAAAGGCATTCAAATCCGCCGAGGCCGTCATCAAGCCCCGGTGCGCTTCTTCCTCGCTTGATCCGTCGATCCACGGGATAGGAAACCATTGCAGACCAAAGGGCATCCCCGGAATGCTCTCCGGCGCATCGGGCGCGACAAAGAGCGTATCTGGCAAGTGTTCCGCCAACGGGTCTGCCAGCCCCAGCAAATCCGCGCCATTGGCCCCGTATCCATGCAGAAAGACGACAGCCGAACGTGTCTCACCCGAAAGAGGCGCCTTGCGGCCTGCTTGCAATACCCGTGTCATCTGATCCCTTCCCTGTCCTTGGCCACCCGGTAATAGGCCCACAAAAGTCGCGCCGCAACGGCGCGCCATGGCGACCAGTCCTCGGCCATTTGCCGCAGCGCCCGTTCCTTGGGCCTTTCCGGCAGGTCGTAGAGCAGGCGCACCGCCTCTTGCAAGGCCAGATCACCAGGCGCAAATACGTCTGCACGCCCCAAGCTGAACATCGCATAGATTTCCGCCGTCCAGACACCGATACCAGACACTTGCGTAAGCGTGGCAATCACCTCAGACGTCGGAGCGCTGCGCAAGGCGGCATAATCGATCCCCGCCTCGGCAAGCGCGCGGGCATAGCGCGCCTTTTGGCGGCTGAGGCCTACGGCACGCAGATCGTCATCCGTGACCGCGACGATGCGCTGAGGTTCGGTGAAACCGGCCTGTTCCAGTCTTGACCAGATCGCATTGGCCGAAGCAACGCTGACCTGTTGGCTGACAATCGCACTGAGTAGCCGCGCAAATCCGTCCGGGTTCCGCCGCAACGGCAGCGGCCCCGTCAGCGCATAGGCATGATGCAGGCGGGGGCAGAGGGCGGCCAAATGCGCTGCCCCTTCTTGAACGTCCGCGTCGCACTCGATGATCCGGCCCGTCATATGTTGCGCACCCACTCCATTGCCGCCGCCACCGTCGCCACGCGCGGGGCCTTTGGCTGTGGCGGTCGCGCGATCATCGCCACGGGCAGGTTCAGCGCCCGCGCAGCCGCCAGCTTGCTCTCGGACGCGGCCCCCCCCGCATTCTTGACCACCAGCCAGTCGATACCTAGCCGGGTGAAGAGCGCGATCTCCTCCGCCACGGAAAACGGCGGGCGACCAACAAGATAGGTGCCATTTGCCATCGGAAAGGGTGCCTCGGGTGGATCGACCACGCGACAAATCAGCCGCCGCCCGTCGAGATTGGCAAAGCGTGTCACGCCCTGCCGCCCGGTGGCAAGGAAAACCGTCGCCCCCTCGGGAATATGCGCCGCCGCCTCTTCCTCTGCGGCGATAATGGTCCAGCGGTCACCGGCCCCAGGCACCCATTCCGGCCGCAAAAGCTGGCAATATGGTACGGCCCTGTCAGCGCAGAGCCGTGCCGTGCGCTCGGATATCCGGCTGGCGAAAGGATGCGTTGCATCAAGAACTGCGGTGATCCCGGCCTCGGTGAGGTAGCGCAAAAAGCCATCCTCGCCGCCAAACCCACCTATTCGCGTGGGCAGGCCCATGGCGCGCGGCGCGCGCGTGGCCCCGGCAAGCGAGGCAATGGCAGGACGCCCCTCGGCAACCAAAAGTCGTGCCACCTGCTGCGCCTCTCCCGTGCCCGCCAGCAGCAAGAGCGTCATGCCGCCCCCGCCCGTGCCAGCACCACACCGGCCCGGTCGATCACAACCGTATCAACCGCGACGCCTTTGGGCAGCATTGACAGCACCTTCAACCGGCTTTCCTGCGCCACCCATTCTGCCAAGACTTCCCCAGCAACGTCATAGGCTTGCAACGCCGTGTTCATGTACTTCAGATCTGGTATGGCAAGCGCGTCGGCGAGGCCTGCGAAATCCACTTGGCTGCGGCCTGAATGCAAATCGCGCGCGCCCTGCGCCAGCTTGACCATCTTGCCGATACCGCCCCCCACCGTCAGGCGCGGCAGCGGATGCCGGGCGAGATATTTGAGCATCCCACCCGCAAAGTCCCCCATATCCAACATCGCATGATCCGGAAGGTCATAAAGGCTCTGCACCACCTGCTCGCTCGTGGCGCCAGTGCAGCCTGCCACATGATCCAGCCCCGCCTCGCGCGCCACGTCAATGCCACGATGGATCGAGGCTATCCAAGCGGCGCAGGAAAACGGGCGCACGATCCCTGTTGTGCCCAGAATCGACAACCCGCCTTTTATGCCCAGCCTCGAGTTCCAAGTCTTTTGCGCAAGCGCAGCCCCCCCCGGTACCGACACCGTGATTTCGATATCCGGGCTTTCAGACAGCCGCTCGGCCATGTCTTCCACGGTCTCTCGCATCATCTGACGTGGCACGGGGTTGATTGCAGGCTCACCCGGCGGGATGGGCAGCCCCGGCATGGTGACACGCCCCACGCCCTCGCCTGCGCGAAACACCACGCCCCCTTCTGAGCGGGCCACCCGCGCGATGATCATCGCCCCATGTGTGACATCCGGGTCATCGCCCGCGTCCTTGATCACCCCAGCCTCGGCCCACCCCTCGCCGCTGGCATGATGGGCAATGACGAATTCGGGCGTCTCACCCCTTGGCAAGGTGATGCAGACACGCGGCACGGCCCCTTCGCCCCATAGCAGGCTGAGCGCCGCCCGTGTCGCGGCGGTTGCGCAAGCGCCCGTGGTCCAGCCACGGCGCAGGGGGGTATCGGGTTTGCGGGTCATATCCAGTCAGGACTATAGGCGCGCCACAGCCAGAGGCCAAATGCCAAATCTAACGGTCGGACCCTGTGCGCGCCCCGCAAAACCTGCGGGGCGCGTGCGCGGCCTCACTCTGCCGCGATATTCGCTGCCTCGACCTTGACTGCCGAGAATTTGAACTCTGGGATCTTGCCATAGGGATCGACCGCAGGATTGGTCAGGATGTTCGCCGCCGCTTCGACATAGGCAAAGGGCAGGAACACCATATCAGGGGCCACTGCGCGATCTGCCCGCGCCATGATCCGGATTGAACCACGCTTGGTGCTCAGCCGCACCATGCCGCCCGGCTCTACGCCCAGCTTGCGCAGGGTGGCAGGATGCATCGAACAATTGGCCTCCGGCTCTACCGCATCAAGCACGCTGGCGCGGCGGGTCATCGACCCTGTGTGCCAATGCTCAAGCTGCCGACCGGTTGTCAGGATCATCGGATACTCGGCATCGGGCACATCGTCGGGCGGAATGATTGCCGCCGGGGTGAATTTCGCGCGTCCCTCAGGCCGCGGGAAACCGTCGCCGAACACAACCGACTCACCCGGCTGATCAGGCCCTTTGCAAGGATAGGTCACAGCGCCTTCGCGCTCCAACCGCTCCCAGGTGATATTGTCGAGCGAGCGCATGTTGACCTTCATCTCGGCGAAAACATCCGCCGGGCTGTCATAAGACCAGTCAAGCCCGATCCGATTGGCCAGCTCAACCGTGATCGCCCAATCCTCGCGCGCCTCACCCGGTGGGGTAACGGCGGGTCGGCCCATCTGCACCTGACGGTTGGTATTGGTCACGGTCCCCGATTTCTCGTAGAACGCGCTCGCGGGCAGGATCACATCGGCATAATTGGCTGTTTCCGTGATGAAAATGTCCTGCACCACCAGATGCTCGAGCTTGGCCAAAGCATCGCGGGCGTGTTCGACATCAGGATCAGACATCGCCGGGTTTTCGCCCAGGATATACATGCCTTTGATCTTGTCGTCATGGACCGCGTCCATGATCTCGGTCACGGTCAGGCCCTTCTGGTTCGAGAAGTCCCCCGATTGCCAGACTTCGGTAAAGGCGCGGCGCACGCCGTCATCTGTCACCGTCTGATAGTCCGGAAGGAACATCGGCACGAGGCCCGCGTCAGACGCGCCTTGCACGTTGTTCTGGCCGCGCAGCGGATGCAACCCTGTGCCCGGACGGCCCACATGACCGCACATCAGCGCCAGTGAGATCAGGCAGCGCGAATTGTCAGTGCCGTGGATATGCTGGCTGACGCCCATCCCCCAAAAGATCATACCGGCCTTGGCCGTGGCGAAATCCCGCGCCACAGCGCGCAGGGTCTCGGCGGGAACACCGCAAATACCCTCCATCTTTTCGGGCGGGAATTGTGCCAGATGCTTTTTCTCGGCTTCCCAGTTCTCGGTGAAGGCCGCGATGTATTGCTGGTCGTAGAGCCCCTCTTCGACAATCACATGCATGATCGCATTCAACATCGAGACATCTGCGCCGGGGCGGAATTGCAACATATGCGTGGCAAAACGCTTCATCCCCTGCCCGCGCGGGTCCATCACGATCAGCTTGCCACCACGCTTGGTGAACTGCTTGAAATAGGTCGCGGCAACGGGATGGTTTTCGAGCGGGTTGGCCCCGATGATAATCGCCACATCAGCGTTTTCAATCTGGTTGAAGGTCGCCGTCACGGCACCAGAGCCGACATTCTCGATCAGCGCCGCCACAGACGACGCATGGCAGAGCCGCGTGCAGTGATCCACATTGTTGTGACCAAATCCCTGACGGATGAATTTCTGGAAGAGATAGGCTTCTTCATTGGTGCATTTCGCGCTGCCAAATCCTGCAACACTGGTGCCGCCATGGGTGTCCTTCAGCCCCTTGAGTGCGCCTGCTGCAAGATCAAGCGCCTCGTCCCAAGATGCTTCACGGAACACTTCCTGCCAATTGCCGGGATCGACATTCAGCCCCTTTGCCGGCGCATCATCGCGGCGGATGAGCGGCTTGGTCAGGCGATGCGGATGGTGGATATAGTCAAAACCGAACCGCCCCTTGACGCACAGACGCCCCTCGTTGGCAGGCCCGTTGATGCCCTCAACATATTTGACCTTGCCATTCTTGACCTTGAGCGAAACCTGACACCCCACACCACAGAACGGGCAGATGCTCTTGACCTCTTCATCGAAATCGGCGCTGTCGCCCTGCTGTACGTCATCAAGCACGGTTGCAGGCATCAGGGCCCCGGTCGGGCAGGCCTGCACGCATTCGCCGCAGGCCACACAGGTCGAATCGCCCATCGGATCCGCAAGATCGAACACCGGATAGGCGTCATGCCCACGCCCGGCCATGCCGATCACGTCATTCACCTGAACCTCGCGGCACGCCCGCACGCAGAGACCACATTGAATACAGGCGTCGAGATTGACGCGCATCGCGATGTGGCTGTCATCGAGCAGCGGAATGCGGTCGCGCTCCAGCTTGGGAAAGCGGCTATGGGTCACGCCATTGGCTTCGGCCATATCCCAGAGGTGGCTTGAGCGGTCATGCGACTGCGCCTGCTCAGGCTGATCGGCCAAGAGCATCTCAACAACCATTTTGCGCGCCGATTCTGCACGGGCGGAGTTGGTTGTGACAACCATGCCCGCCTTGGCCTCGCGGATGCACGAGGCGACAAGCGTGCGCTCACCTTGGACCTCGACCATACAGGCGCGGCAATTGCCATCGGGGCGATAGCCTGGGGCAGGCTTGTGGCAGAGGTGCGGAATTTTCAGACCACGACCATTGGCGACTTCCCAGATCGTCTGACCAGCCTCTACCTCGACCTCGCGGCCATCCAATACGAGTGTGATCTTGTCGGTCATCAGCGTGCCTCCCTGCTTTGGGACTTTTTAAAGCATGCAGCAGCATGCCAGAGGCCGTCAATCCCGACACCTCACCCCACATTTGCGCCACGAATGGCAAAGAGCCACGGCAGAGGTCTTAAATCGACAGCACCGTCACGCCTGTCAGCGATGGGATGGAATATTTCACGCGCTCCCTTTAACCCCGCCGCAACCGGCGCTAACGTCGCGCGGAATTCGGGGGAGGGAAACCTTGGCAGAGCTTATTCTGGTGCGGCACGGGCAGGCCAACAGCCATGCGACCGATGAGGCAGGCTATGACCGGCTATCGCCTCTGGGCGTGCAGCAGGCCGAATGGCTGGGCGCACATCTGGAGCGGACGAATCCGCATTTTGACCATGTGATCACCGGCACGCTCAACCGTCAGATCGGCACCGCCCGCGCTATGGGCTATCAGATCACCGAACAAGACCCGCGTCTTGACGAGTTAAGCTATTTCGCCCTCGCCCGCGCCATCGAGGCACAGCACGGCATTCCGGCCCCTGCGGACGCCACCGAATTCGCCCGCTACCTGCCTCAGGTGATCGAACACTGGGCGCGCGGCGATCTGGAGGATGTACCTGAAACCTTTGCTCATTTTACCAACCGGATCACCGGCTTGATCGACGACATCTGCCAGCAGCATGGGCGTGTTCTGATCGTAACCTCAGGCGGCGTGATCGGCATGGTCATACGGCATGTGCTCGGGCTGGATATTCCGGGCATGGCCAAAGTCATGTTGCAAGTGAGGAACAGCTCGCTCCACCGGCTGGAGCATGTGCATGATATGCTGATGCTGGGCACGTTCAACGCAACGCCGCATCTCGACACTCCCGATCGGGCGCATGCCCGCACCTTTATCTGACAGCAAGAGGAACCGCGCCATGAAGTTATACTATGCCAAAGGCACCATCTCGATTGCGGTGGCCATCGCGCTGCACGAGGCGGGTCTGGATTTTGAACCGATGCGCCTTGATTTCCGGGCGGGGGAACAAACCGGCGCCGCATATCTTGCGATCAATCCCAAGGGGCGTGTCCCGACTCTCGTTACCGACACCAGTATCCTGACCGAAACCGGTGCAATCCTCGATTTCATTGCGGACACCACACCCCAAGCAGGTTTGCGCCCCACAGACCCCTTGAAGGCTGCCAAAATGCGCGAGGCCATGTATTACATAGCCTCCACCATGCATGTGAACCACGCGCACAAAATGCGCGGGCACCGGTGGGCCGATCAGCAAAGCTCTTTCGACGACATGAAGGCCAAATCGGTACAGACCATGACCGACAGCGCTGATTACGTCGAAAATCATATCCTGACCGGCCCCTTTGTGCTGGGAGAAACACTCTCTCTTGCCGATGCCTATCTCTTTGTCGCCTGCAACTGGCTGGAAGGCGACGGGGTGGATGTGGCCAAGTTCCCCAAAATCGCAGCCTTCGTGCAGGCAATGCGCGCGCGCCCATCTGTAGAACGGGTGATCGCGGATAACATGATCTGAGAGGCTGAGATGACACATCTGTGGGTAAGGGCCGAACAGCGGCCCAATGAGGAACGCGTGGGGCTGACGCCCGAGGGCGCGGCGCAACTGATCGCCAAAGGCATCCGCGTCACAGTGGAAGAAAGCCAAAACCGCGCCATCCCAATCGACGGCTACCGCGCCGCTGGCTGCGAAATCGCCCCGGAAAACGCATGGCCCTCGGCACCGCAGGACGCAATCATCTTTGGCCTCAAGGAGTTGCCCGAGGATGGCACCCCCCTGCCGCATCGCCACATCATGTTCGGCCACGCCTTCAAGGGGCAACATGCCGGACGACGACTCTTGCAGCGGTTTCAGGCTGGGGGCGGCACGCTTTACGATCTGGAATATCTGGTCGATGTAACCGGCCGCCGCGTTGCTGCCTTTGGCTATTGGGCGGGCTATGCGGGGGCAGCGGTATCGCTCATGGCATGGGCGGCACAACAGGGCGGCGGCCTCTGCCCGACCGTCGATACCTATCCGGGGCGCGACGCACTTTTGGCCGATCTTGGCGCGCGGCTTGAGGCTTCGGGTGCCACACGCCCCCGCGCCATTGTCATCGGGGCCTTGGGCCGCGTGGGCACAGGGGCGGCGGATCTCTGCGAAGCGATGGATGTGCCCGTCACCCGTTGGGACATGGCCGAGACCGCATCGGGTGGGCCGTTTCCCGAAATCCTAACGCATGACATCTTCCTCAACTGCATCTTTGCCCGCCCCGGCACACCGGTTTTCGTGCCTAAATCCGCCTTGGCCGCGCCGCGCCACCTGACCGTGATCGGCGATGTCGCCTGCGACCCTGACAGTGACTATAACCCGGTGCCAGTCTATGATGCGGCAACCACTTGGGCCGCGCCCGTACTGCGCGTGCACGATGTTCCGCCGCTCGATGTCATGGCCATAGACAACCTGCCCTCGCTCTTGCCGGTGGAATCCTCTCAGGACTATGCGGGACAGTTGCTAACCTCCCTGCTGACGCTCGACACGCCAGATCAAGGCGTCTGGGGGCGCGCGGCAGAGACCTTTCACACCCATATGAAAGCGCTCTGAATGGCCCCCTATGTCGGATATCTGGCCGCCTTTCTGGGCACGATCTGCTGGATTCCACAGGCGGTCAAGGCTTGGGCCACGCGCGACACATCCGGCCTGTCGCTGCCCTCGAACCTGCTGTTTTTGACCACCGTTTCCCTCTGGCTGGTCTATGGGATGATGATCGGCGACTGGCCGCTCATCCTTGCGAATATCTGCGCCGTGGTCGCGATGCTCAGCATCGTCGCGGCAAAACTCCGCTTTAAATGAAGGAGAGAACGACATGACAATCCACTGGTGCGGCACCGGCCTATCGGCCATCCCCGGCCTACGGCGGCTGATTGAGGCAGGGCGTGATGTGACGGTGTGGAACCGCTCGACCGACAAGGCGCGGGCAATGGTCGGCGATCTCACCGACACGATCCATGCATTTGACATGGACGCATTGGCCAAGGTGCTCAATCCCGGTGACGTTGTGGTGTCAATGCTGCCGGGCGACTGGCACGTGCCCCTGGCCGAACTTTGCCTTGAGAGGGGCGCGCATTTCGTTTCATCCTCTTACATCGCACCAGAGATGCGCGCCCTCGATCAGGCTGCGCGCGACAAGGGGCTGTGCTTTGTCAACGAAATCGGTCTCGACCCCGGCATCGACCACCTCATGGCGCATCATCTGGTGGCCGACTATCGCGCCTCCAAGGCCTATGACGCGGGCAATGATCTCAGCTTTACCTCCTATTGCGGCGGCGTGCCAAAACAGCCCAACCCGTTCCGCTACAAATTCAGTTGGTCGCCCTTGGGCGTGCTCAAGGCGCTGCGTTCGCCCTCGCGGTCAATCCGGAATTTCTCGGAACTTCGGGTGGCGCGGCCTTGGGATGCCATTTCCAGCTATGACGCCCCCTTGCCGACCCCCGAAACCTTTGAGGTTTACCCCAACCGGGACTCGATCCCCTTCATCGCGGATTACCGCTTTGATCCAGACTGGCGGATCAAGGATTTCGTGCGTGGCACGCTGCGGCTCAATGGCTGGTCAGAGGCATGGAAGCCTATTTTCGCGGAAATCGAGACCTTGGAAGGCACCGCAGGCGATAGCCGCCTCAAAGAGATGTCGGATCAGTTCTGGCAAGAGAACGCCTATGATGAGGGCGAGCCGGATCGTGTCGTGCTCTGCGTGGATCTCAGGGCCGAAAACGCCGGGGAACCCGTCTGGCACAAGAGCTATGTGATGGATGCCTGGGGCGACGCGCGCGGCACGGCGATGGCGCGGCTGGTGTCAATCCCGGTTTCTCTGGCGGTCGACTCGGTGCTGACGCGCGAGATTGCAGCGGGCGTCAGCGCAGCCCCGCATGATCCGAAACTGGTTGCGCGCTACTTGGGCGAGGTCAATCAATTGGCGCAACATCTGACCGTCGTCGATCACCTCAGCTAGGCGTTTCGGCGCTAGGTCGTACAGGAGTATTTGCACCAAGAAGAAGCCAAGCCAGGTTTCTTCTTGGCAAAAATACTCAAATACGCCGCGATCCTCCGGCTAGAACGGAACGTCATCCGCGCCCGTGATGAAACGGGCAACAACCTTTTTGGTGCCCGCCTTCTCAAACGCGATTTCGAGCTTGTCGCCCTCGATGGCGATGATTGCGCCATAGCCGAACTTTTGATGAAAGACGCGCTCGCCCACTGTGTGCGCACTCATCGCCTGCAGGTCGATCACGCTGTGGCGCGCTTCACTGGGTTGGCTCAGGGGCCGCTCCGCGCCCCGCGCCTGAAGCCGTCGCCAACCGGGGCTATTGTAGACATTGGCTTCGGCGGCGCGGCTCTCGATGCCTGAACTGGCCGCCGCCCCATAGCCCCCGCCATAAAGGCCCGGAGGGGTCAGAACATCAACATGCCCCTCAGGCAATTCGTCAATGAAGCGTGATGGCATCTGGCTCTGCCACTGGCCATAGACCCGGCGATTGCCCGCGAATGAAATCGTACAGACCTCTTCGGCACGGGTGATGCCGACATAGGCCAGCCGCCGCTCCTCTTCCAATCCCCGCACGCCGCTTTCGTCCATCGAGCGTTGCGAGGGGAAAAGCCCATCTTCCCATCCCGGCAGGAACACGGCCGGAAACTCGAGCCCTTTGGCCGCGTGCAAGGTCATCAGCGTGACCTTCTCGCCCTCTTCACCCGCCTCATTATCCATGATGAGGCTCACGTGTTCCAAAAACCCTTGCAGGTTCTCGAACCCTTCGAGGGCCTTGACCAGTTCCTTGAGGTTTTCAAGCCGCCCCGGTGCCTCGGGCGTCTTGTCGTTTTGCCACATGCCGGTATAGCCGCTCTCGTCAAGGATCATCTCCGCCAGTTCGACATGGCTGATATCGGCATCGCCCACCATCCGGCCCCAACGGCCAAGCCCGTCGATCAAAAGGCGCAGCTCGCCCGCCGCCTTGCCGGTGATCCCCTTGTCGTCAAGCAAAAGGCGCGCGCCTTCGACCAATGGCACACCATGCTGGCGCGCGGTCATCTGGATTTTCTGCTGCGCCTTGTCACCCAACCCGCGCTTGGGCGTGTTGACGATCCGCTCAAAGGCCAAATCATCCGAAGGCGAGACCACAAGGCGGAAATAGGCCATGGCATCGCGAATTTCCAAACGCTCGTAAAAGCGCGGGCCGCCGATCACGCGGTAGGGCAGACCGATGGTCAGAAACCGATCCTCGAAGGCGCGCATCTGGTGGCTGGCCCGCACGAGGATTGCCATTGCGTCAAGCGAATAGGGCCGCATGCCCCGCGTCCCGCGTTGCATCGCGTCGATTTCTTCGCCAATCCAGCGCGCCTCTTCCTCGCCATCCCAATGGCCGATCAGGCGGAGCTTTTCTCCCTCTTCAGCCTCGGTCCACAACTCTTTGCCAAGCCGGTCGCGATTTCCCGCGATCACACCAGAAGCAGCGGCGAGAATATGCGGCGTCGAACGGTAATTCTGTTCAAGCCGGATCACCGCCGCACCGGGAAAATCCTTTTCGAACCGCAGGATATTGCCCACTTCGGCCCCGCGCCAGCCATAGATCGACTGATCATCATCGCCCACGCAGCAGATGTTCTTGTGCCCCCCAGCCAAAAGCCGCAGCCAGAGATATTGCGCGACGTTGGTATCCTGATACTCGTCCACGAGGATATAGCGGAACCAGCGTTGGTATTGCCTGAGCACGTCATCGTGGCGCTGGAATATTGTCACAACATGCAGCAGCAGATCGCCAAAATCGACCGCATTCAATTCCTTCAGTCGCGCTTGATACTGATGGTAGAGCGCCGGACCCTTGCCATCATAGGCGCTGCCCTCTGACGCGGGCAGATTGTCAGGCGTCCAAGCGCGGTTTTTCCACTGGTCGATGATTCCCGCCAGCATCCGCGCGGGCCAGCGTTTGTCGTCGATGCCAGACGCCTGCACCAGTTGTTTGAGTAGGCGCAGTTGATCGTCGGTATCAAGAATGGTGAAATTCGATTTCAGATCAACCAGTTCGGCATGCCGACGCAAAAGTTTGACGCAGATCGAATGAAAGGTGCCCAGCCACGGCATCCCCTCTGCCGGCTGACCCAAAAGGCGGCCCACACGCTCTTTCATCTCGCGCGCGGCCTTGTTGGTAAAGGTCACGGCCAAGATATCGCCGGGCCCCGCGCGCCCGGTGTTCATCAGATGCACGATGCGCGTGGTCAGCGCCTTGGTCTTGCCCGTGCCCGCGCCAGCCAGCATCAGCACCGGACCATCCAGCGTTTCCGCCGCGCGGCGCTGTTCGGGGTTGAGATCATCAAGATAGGGCGCGGGCCGCGCCGCCATGGCACGGGCCGAGAGGCTGGCCCCCTCAAAGGCGTCGGATTCGTCAAATCTGTTCATGCCCCCGACAATAGCGCGGAGGCGACCAGAGATAAAGAGATGTTCGGGGATTGTTCCGCCCCCATCTGGCCTCTGGACAAGCCCCTGAAAACCCGCGCAAATGCGCGCCATGAACCTGCATGCAACCTATCCCGCCCTGTCTGATCTGCGCGCCCGAGCCGCGCGGCGCATTCCGCATTTCGTCTGGGAATACCTTGACAGTGCCACAGGGACCGAGGCGACCAAGGGGCGCAATCGCCTGATGCTCGATCAGGTGCGGCTCAGCCCGTCGATCCTGCATGGTGAGTTCACACCCGACATCTCGGCCACCCTCTTGGGACAGACCTACGCTTTGCCGGTGGGCATCGCGCCCGTGGGCATGTCGGGCCTCATCTGGCCCGATGCCGAGCGTCTCTTGGCGCGGGCGGCCACGCAGGTGGGCATTCCCTATGGCCTGTCGACTGTGGCCAGCCAAAAACCAGAGGACATCGGGCCACATCTGAACGGCAATGGCTGGTTCCAGATGTATCCGCCGCGCGATACCGGCATTCGCACCGACATGCTCAACCGCGCCCGCAATGCCGGGTTCACGGTGCTGGTGCTGACCGTCGATGTGCCCGTGGGCAGCCGCCGCGAGCGGCAAGTGCGCTCGGGCCTGACACAGCCGCCCAAGCTGACCCCGCGCCTGATGGCGCAGGTTGCCCGCTGCCCGGCTTGGGCGCTTGGCACCGCGCGGCTGGGCATGCCGCGCATGCGTCTGATTGACGATTACGCAGGCCAGACCAAGGGCCTGCCCTCGAACAAACACGCCGGTTACTTGCTGCGCACCTCGCCCGACTGGGATTATCTGCGATGGCTGCGCGACGCATGGGACGGTCCTTTCGTGGTCAAAGGTGTGCTGCGCGGGGATGATGCTGCGATGCTTGAGAAAGAGGGCGCAGACGCAATCTGGATTTCGAACCACGCAGGCCGTCAGTTCGACGCCGCCCCCGCCACCATCGAGGCCCTGCCAGAGGTGCGCGCGGCAACCACCCTGCCGGTGATCATGGATGGTGGCATCGAGGGCGGGCTTGATGTGCTGCGTGCCATCGCCCTTGGCGCGGATTTCGTGATGATGGGGCGCGGCTGGCACTATGCGCTTGGCGCGCTTGGAGAGAGTGGCCCGGCGCATCTGGCGGATATTCTGGCCGAGGATTTGCGCGCCAATATGGGCCAGTTGGGCACGCGCACGCTTTGGGACGTTCGGTCGCGCCTGATCCCTAACGGGTAGGGTGGACCACCCGTCGGGACAGGAAATTTCCCTTGCCGGGGAATACCCAGTTTGCCGGATTGCACAAACCTTTCACAAATCTTACAAGGATGCAGCGCTGCAATGCGGCATGGAATGCCGCGCCGCCAGAACTGATAAACCGGGGGACAGGCATGGCCGACTTCAAGAAAATTCTCATCGCCAACCGGGGCGAAATCGCCATCCGCATCATGCGGGCCGCCAATGAAATGGGCAAGAAAACCGTCGCTGTCTTTGCAGAAGAGGACAAGCTCGGGCTTCACCGGTTCAAGGCGGATGAGGCGTATCGCATCGGTGAGGGTATGGGGCCAGTTCAGGCCTATCTGTCCATCGAAGAGATCATCCGCGTGGCCAAGCTGTCGGGCGCGGATGCCATCCACCCCGGTTACGGCCTCTTGTCCGAAAACCCAGCCTTTGTCGATGCCTGCGACGCGGCGGACATCACGTTTATCGGTCCGCGCGCGGAAACCATGCGCGCCCTTGGAGACAAGGCAAGCGCGCGCCGTGTGGCCATGGAGGCAGGCGTTCCCGTGATCCCGGCAACCGAAGTGCTGGGCGACGACATCAAGGCCATCCGCAAAGAGGCCAAGGCAATTGGCTATCCCTTGATGCTCAAGGCGTCTTGGGGCGGCGGCGGGCGCGGCATGCGACCAATCGAGGATGAAAGCGAGCTTGAGGATAAGGTTCGTGAAGGGCGGCGCGAGGCCGAGGCGGCCTTTGGCAATGGCGAGGGCTATCTCGAGAAGATGATCCTGCGCGCGCGCCATGTCGAGGTGCAGATCCTGGGCGACAAGCACGGCAATATGTACCACTTGTTCGAGCGGGACTGTTCGGTGCAGCGCCGCAATCAAAAGGTGGTGGAACGCGCCCCCGCCCCCTACCTGTCCGAGACACAGCGCGAGGAAATCTGTCAGCTTGGCTACAAGATTTGCAAGCATGTGAATTACGAATGCGCGGGCACTGTCGAATTCCTGATGGATATGGACACCGGCAAATTCTATTTCATCGAGGTCAATCCGCGCGTTCAGGTCGAACATACCGTGACCGAGGCCGTGACCGGCATCGACATCGTGCAGGCGCAGATCAAGATTGCCGAGGGCAAGAGCCTGATGGAGGCCACCGGCAAGGCCAGCCAGTATGACATCACCCTGCATGGCCACGCGCTCCAGACCCGGATCACCACCGAGGACCCGCTGAACAACTTTATCCCCGATTATGGCCGGATCACGGCCTATCGCTCGGCCACCGGCATGGGCATTCGTCTGGATGGTGGCACCGCCTATGCGGGCGGTGTGATCACGCGCTATTATGACAGCCTTCTGACCAAGGTCACGGCTTGGGCACCTACCCCCGAACAGGCGATTGCCCGGATGGACCGCGCCCTGCGCGAATTCCGTATTCGCGGTGTCAGCACGAACATTGCCTTTGTCGAGAACCTGCTCAAGCACCCGACCTTCCTCAACAATACCTATACAACCAAATTCATCGACACGACGCCAGAACTGTTCAAATTCGCCAAGCGGCGGGATCGTGGTACGCGCGTTCTAAGCTATATCGCCGACATCACGGTCAACGGGCATCCCGAGGTCGAGGGGCGCACACGCCCCCCTGCAGATCTCAAACTGCCACGCGCGCCGCGCCCCGCCAACTCCGAGATCAAGGATGGGCCAAAGCAGATCCTTGAACGCGAGGGCGCGCAGGCCGTGGCGGATTGGATGGCCGCGCAAAAGCAGCTGTTGATCACCGACACCACGATGCGCGACAGCCATCAATCGCTTTTGGCTACGCGCATGCGGTCGATCGACATGATCGGCATTGCGCCCAATTACGCCCACGATCTCCCCGGCCTCTTCTCGGTCGAGTGCTGGGGCGGTGCGACCTTTGACGTGGCTTACCGTTTCCTTGACGAATGCCCGTGGCAGCGCTTGCGCGACATTCGCGCAAGAATGCCCAACCTGCTCACGCAGATGCTGCTGCGCGGCTCGAACGGGGTGGGCTATACCAACTATCCCGACAATGTGGTCGCGGCCTTTGTCAAACAGGCGGCCGAAAGCGGCGTTGATATTTTCCGCGTGTTCGACCCGCTGAACTGGGCCGAGAATATGCGCGTCTCCATGGACGCCGTGCTCGACTCGGGCAAGGTGCTGGAGGCGGCGATCTGCTACACGGGCGATATGCTCGATCCGGCACGCTCCAAATATGACCTGAAATATTACCTCTCGATGGCCAAAGAGTTGAAAGAGGCGGGAACGCATATCCTGTGTATCAAGGATATGGGCGGATTGATGAAACCGGCCACGGCGAGCGTGCTTTTCAAGTCGCTCAAAGAAGAGGTTGGGTTGCCGCTGCATTTCCACACCCATGACACAGCAGGCATTGCCGGGGCCACCATTCTGGCGGCCTCAGAGGCCGGGGTGGATGCCGTCGATTGTGCTATGGATTCGCTCTCTGGCAATACCAGCCAAGCCACGATCGGCACCGTTGTCGAGGCGCTGCGCCACACGCCGCGCGACACCGGGCTCGACATTGGGGCGATCCGGCAAATCTCGAACTACTGGGAATCAGTGCGCAACCACTACGCTGCGTTTGAAAGCGGGATGCAATCGCCTACCTCTGAGGTCTATCTTCACGAAATGCCCGGCGGACAGTTCACCAACCTCAAGGCGCAGGCGCGCTCGATGGGGATGGAAGACCGCTGGCATGACATCGCGCGCACCTATGCCGATGTGAACCAAATGTTCGGCGATGTGATCAAGGTGACGCCGATTGCCAAGACAGTGGGCGATCTGGCGTTGATGATGGTGAGCCAAGGCCTGACCTGCGAAGACGTGCTCGACCCCGCGACCGAGGTCAGCTTTCCCGACTCGGTCATCACGCTGATGAAAGGCTATGTGGGGCAGGCCCCCGGCGGCTTTCCCCCCGCGATCGTCAAAAAGGTGCTCAAGGGCGAAGAGCCGATCACCGTACGCCCCGGCACGCTCTTGCCGCCCGAAGATCTGGACGCGCGGTTTGCCGAACTGACAGAGCGTTTCGGCAAAAAGATCGACAACGAGGATCTGATGGGCAGCCTGATGTATCCCAAGGTTTTCGCCGATTACATGGAACGTCACGCGCAATTCGGCCCCGTCCGTACCCTGCCTACGCGCACCTTCTTTTACGGGATGGAGACAGGCGAGGAAATCACCGCCGAAATCGACCCCGGCAAGACGCTCGAAATCCGGCTGGTCGCGGTAAGCGAAACGCAAGAGGATGGCGAGGCGCGCGTGTTCTTTGAGCTGAACGGCCAGCCGCGCACGGTGCGCGTGCCCGACCGGCGGATCAAAAGCACGGTCGCAGCCCGACCCAAGGCAGAACTGGGCAACGCCAACCACATCGGCGCGCCGATGCCGGGTGCTGTTGCGACAGTTGCGGTCAAGGCCGGGCAAAAGATCAAGGCGGGCGACCTTTTGTTGACTATCGAGGCGATGAAGATGGAAACCGGCCTGCATGCGGAACGCGATGCGACCGTCAAGGCGGTGCATGTCCAGCCCGGCAGCCAGATCGACGCCAAGGATCTGCTGGTCGAATTGGAGTGACGCGCCCCGTCACCCTCGGGCTTGTCCCGAGGGTGACGGCTATACCCAAAACAGATAGCCCTTTTGCACCGCAATCATTTCGGCCATGCTGCGCGGCATAGCCCAATGACAGGCCGCGCCATGCACAAGATCCTCGTTTTCACCGATATTCACATCGTCGCCCAAGGCCAGACGATCATCGGCCTTGATCCCTTTGCGCGTTTCACCCAAGGGCTTGCGCATGCGTTGACGCGACACCCGGATGCCGCCCGCATCGTGCTCTGCGGTGATCTGACCCACCGCGCCGCGCCCGAGGAATACGCCCGCCTGCGCGAGGCATTGGCCGACTGCCCCCTGCCCGTCAGCCTGATGCTGGGCAATCACGACCGCCGCGCCGCTTTTCTGACCGCCTTTCCCGAGACAACGCAGATGGACAGCGGGCATATCCAGCACACCGCCGACATCGGTGCATATCGGCTGATCTGTCTCGACACGTTGGATGAAGCGGCGCCAGACCTGCACTCGGGCTGGCTCTGCCCCGCGCGGCTTGACTGGTTGGACCAGCGTTTAAACGAGGCGGGCCCGCGCCCGGTCATCGTCTTCACCCATCACCCGCCCATCGACACGGGCTTTGCCGGGATGGATGCCATCGGCCTACGCAACCGCGACGAGTTGATTGCGCGCCTTTCGGCGGCGGACAACGTGGTACAAATCATGTCAGGCCACATTCACCGCACAGTGCAGGGGTCGGCAGGCGGCATCCCCACCGCCATCCTCAAGAGCCCCTGCCACCAGATGCCCATGAGCCTTGACGCCCAAGATACGAGCCTCTCGATTGACGAGCCGGGCGCCTATGGCCTCTTGCTGCTGACCGAGACGGGCGTCATCGTGCACACCGAGGATTTCACCCTGCCCGCCACCCTGTCCGCAACTTATTCCTGACCGAACGGTATCCGAATGACCCTTACAATCACCTCTCTCTACGCGGGCCTTATCGGCCTGCTTTTTGTGCTGCTCAGCGTGCTAGTGATCACCGCACGGTTCAAAACAAATGTTTCCATCGGCGATGGCGGCAAGGAATTGTTGGTCCGCCGTATCCGGGTGCAGGCAAATTGCGCGGAATACGCGCCGCTCGGCCTGATCCTTTTGGCCCTGACCGAGGTTCAGGGCGCGCCGGGGTGGGTCGTGCATGTTCTGGGGCTGATGCTTCTCTTGGGGCGGCTTCTGCATGCTGCTGGCTTTGGCCGCACACCGGAAATCATGCCGATGCGCAGCGCCGGAATGGTGCTGACCTTTGCCATGCTGATCCTGAGCGCGCTGGCCAATATCGGCCACGCGCTGCTCTGACACTATCCAGACGATCAGCTCTGCGGGCTGGGGCGGCGCAGAAGGCTTCCCCTGCTGGTAAAAATCGTCCATCATTCTAAAACGTACTGAGATCCGCGCCGCGAGCGTCCCTGCAGCGACCCGGATGAGGGAGGACCTGATGATGTGCCGAATTTTTGCCGGACAAGACCCCGACCGTTATGCCCTGATAACGCGCCGCATGCGCCTGAATGGACAAAGCACAAGCATCCGCTTGGAAAAATCCTTCTGGGGCATCCTAGATGAAATCGCCGAAAGCGAAGGCCTGACGACGCCCGGATTTGTCTCGAAATTGCATGCCGAAGTGCTGGAACTGCACGGTGAGCCTGCGAATTTCACCTCGCTCCTACGCTGCACTTGCCTCGTCCACCGCGAGAACCCGCTGGAAGGCGAAGCGCGGCAGATGGCGGCTGAATAAGACAAAATTCGGCGTAGTATCCCCATACTACCTACCCTCCCCCTGCTTTGGTAACTTTTCCAGACCAAATACAGTATTCGGAGGGCATGATGGCCAAAGCCATTCACAGCATGATTCGCGTTCTCGACGAGGCGCGGTCGGTCGATTTCTATTCCCGGGCCTTTGGCCTAAGTGTTGCCGACCGGCTGGATTTCGAGAAATTCACCCTCGTCTACATGTCGAATGACGAAAGCCCATTCGAGGTGGAACTGACCATCAACAAAGGCCGAACAGAGCCCTACGACCGCGGTGATGGCTATGGCCATCTGGCTGTTCTGGTCGAGGACCTCGCCGCAGAGCACGCACGTTTCGAGGCCGAGGGGCTCAACCCCCGCAAGATGGTGGAATTCGCCCCCGACGGAAAACTTGTGGGCAAGTTCTTCTTTGTCGCCGATCCTGACGGCTATGAAATTGAAGTTTTGGAACGCGGCGGGCGTTTCAAATGACAACAGGCGCGCGTCCTCACGGGGGCGCGCGCATTCATCATATGGGAGGAGAACCAATGACTGAGACCAAACCCCGCAAGGGGCTTAACCGGCGCGAATTGCTGTCGCGCTCGATCGCGGCGGGCGCAAGCTTTGTCGTGGGCGCTGGCTTTGTCGCCAGCACAGACGCGGCCTGGGCACTCGAAACACAGGCGCTCAAGCCCGAAACAATGGCAACCCTCATCCAGATGGCACGCGACATCTACCCGCATGACCATCTCGCCGATGAATACTATGCCATCGCGGTCAAAGGCTATGACACGGCCGAGGCCGCCGACGCCATTGAGGCTGGCATCGCGGGCCTCAACGCGGTGGCACAGGGCCAAGGCCACGCCGATTACCTGAGCATCGGCTGGGAGCGCGACCGCGTCGACATTCTGCGCAGCGTTGAGGACAGCGCGTTCTTTCAACAGATCCGGGGAGGGCTGGTGACAGGCTTGTATAATCAAAAGGCGGTTTGGCCGCTCTTTGGCTATGAGGGCGAGTCCTTCAGCCAAGGCGGTTACATCAACCGCGGCTTTGACGACATCAACTGGCTTTAGGCCATAGCCATCTAGGGAGGAAAGACTATGGCTGCACCTTTTGATTTTAACGACGACTCTGTGATCGTCGTCATCGGCACTGGCGCGGGCGGCGGTGTGCTGTCCAACGAACTGGCGCAACGCGGCGTGTCCGTTGTGGCGCTTGAGGCGGGCGGGCGCTATCTGCCCGAGGATTACATCAACGACGAATGGGAAAGTTTCGGCCAACTGGCATGGCTCGACCCACGCACGACGTCGGGCGACTGGCGCGTGGCCAAGGATTTTTCCGGCCTGCCCGCTTGGATCGTCAAGGCCGTTGGCGGCACCACGACCCATTGGGCCGGGGCTTCGATCCGCTTTCAGGACCATGAATGGAAGGCCAAGACCAATTACGGACCGGTGCAAGGGGCAAACCTGCTCGACTGGCCCATCGACGGGGCCGAAATGGAACCCTGGTATGATCTGGCCGAAAAAAAGCTGGGCGTGACCCAAACCAACAATCTGGCCGGACTGCCCGGCAACAATAACTACAAAGTGTTCGAGGCAGGCGCCAAGGCGCTTGGCTATAAGGAAGTGCACACCGGACGCATGGCCATCAACTCTGAGGAATATGACGGGCGCATGGCCTGCCAGCAGACAGGGTTCTGCTTTCAGGGCTGCAAATGGGGTGCGAAATGGTCCGCAGCCTATACCGATATTCCGCGCGGCGAGGCCACTGGCAATCTCGAGGTGCGCTCGAAGGCGCATGTCGCACGCATCCTGCATGATGACAGCGGCAAAGTGACGGGTGTCGAGTATTTCGACGAAGCGGGCAACCTTCAGATGCAAAAGGCGCGTGCCGTTTGCGTCGCGGGCAACTCGTTCGAATCTCCGCGCCTGCTCTTGAATTCCGCCTCGTCGATGTTCCCCGATGGGCTGGCCAATTCTTCGGGTCAGGTGGGGCGCAACTACATGCGCCACATGACCGGATCGGTCTACGGCGTGTTCGACAAGCCGGTGAAGATGTGGCGCGGCACGACCATGGCAGGCATCATTCAGGACGAATCGCGCCACGATCCTTCGCGCGGCTTCGTCGGTGGCTACGAGCTGGAAACGCTGGCCCTAGGCTTGCCCTTCATGGCAGCGTTCCTCGATCCGGGATCTTGGGGCCGCGAATTCACCACCGCCCTCGACGCATACGAGAACATGGCGGGGATGTGGATCGTCGGCGAGGATATGCCGCAGGAAACCAACCGCGTCACGCTCAACCATGACGTCAAGGATCAATGGGGCTTGCCGGTGGCAAACGTGCATTTCTCCGATCACCCCAATGACATCGCGATGCGCAACCACGCCTACAAACAAGGCGCGGCAGTCTACGAGGCGGTCGGTGCCACCCGCACCTTCCCGACGCCGCCCTACCCCTCGACCCATAATCTTGGGACCAACCGCATGTCGGAAAATCCACGCGACGGGGTGGTGAACAAATGGGGTCAAACCCATGACATTCCCAACCTCTTCGTCTCGGATGGCTCGCAATTCACCACTGGCGCGGCAGAAAATCCGACGCTGACGATCGTGGCATTGGCCATCCGGCAGGCGGATCACATCGCAGGTGAGATGTCACGCGGCAACCTTTAAAGGACGCCCCGTCCCTCCCCCGGCACCTCAACTCTCCCCGAGTGTGCCGGGGGATATGGGCCAGTTTGGCCGTTAGTCTGACTTGAAATCCGCAGCAATGCGCAACTCGCGCAGGGGGCGGACAAGGGCGATACAATCGGCATAGATCGGATCGGCCTTATACGCGGCAAGGGCCGCCTCATCCGCGAATTCTGCATAGACCACCAGATCCACCTGAGCGCCCGCGATCACATCGCTTTGAAGATTGCGCCCCACTTCGAAATGCGACGAATGCGGTATCTGCGCCAGCATCATCAGGCCTGTGCGAATACGGTCGATATCGTCCGGGTTGGTGGCGGAAAAGAATACAATATGGCGGATCATGTCTCAGTCTTTCGAGCGGGAGGCTTTTTCTGCAAGGCCAGAGATGCCCTGACGACGGGCAAGTTCAGCCATGACATCAGATAGGGCGACGTCGCGCGATTGCAGCATCACCAGCAAGTGAAAGAGCACATCCGCCGCCTCAGAGGTCAGACGCGCGCGGTCGCCTTTGACCGCTTCAATGATCGCCTCAATGGCCTCTTCGCCGAATTTCTCGGCGCATTTTTCCGGGCCTTTGGCCAAGAGTTTGGCGGTCCAACTGCTTTCGGGATCGGCGGCAGCGCGCGCGGCGATGATACGGGCAAGATCGTCGAGGGTCATGCCGCCAGCCTCATGGGAATGCCTGCGGCAGCCATATGTGCCTTGGCCTCGGCAATCGTGTAGGTGCCGAAGTGAAAGATCGAGGCGGCAAGCACCGCCGAGGCATGCCCCTCTGTGACGCCCTCTACCAGATGATCAAGCGTGCCCACACCGCCACTTGCGATCACGGGAATATCCACCGCATCGGCAATCGCCCGCGTGAGCGGCAGGTTGAACCCGGCGCGCGTGCCATCGCGGTCCATTGAGGTCAGCAAGATTTCCCCTGCCCCTTTGGCCGCGACAAGACGGGCAAATTCCACAGCGTCAATGCCTGTAGATTTGCGCCCGCCATGGGTGAAAATCTCCCATTTGCCGGGGCTTACGGTCTTGGCGTCGATGGCCACTACAATGCACTGGCTGCCAAACTGATCGGCGGCGCGCGCCACAACATCAGGATCGGCCACAGCGGCAGAATTGAAGCTGACCTTGTCCGCCCCCGCCAGCAAAAGCGCGCGCACATCCTGCGCGCTCCGCACCCCACCGCCGACGGTCAGCGGGATATAACAGGCCTCGGCGGTGCGACGCACTACGTCGAACATGGTGCCGCGATTCTCATGCGTGGCGTGGATATCGAGGAAACACAGCTCATCCGCCCCCGCCGCATCATAGGCGCGCGCCGCATCGACCGGATCACCCGCATCCTGCAAATCGACAAAGTTTACGCCCTTGACCACACGGCCATCGGCGACATCGAGACAGGGGATGATACGGGTCTTGAGCATATTACCGCTGTTACAGGAATTTCACGCCGTTGTTTATGGGCAAATCAGTTAACATGCCAGAGGATAAGACCCATATTAGCGTTGCAATTGAAGGAGTTTACCATGAAGCGTTTTCTTGTCGCCGCCGCGATGACCCTGACCGCCCTGCCCGCCCTTGCCAGTAACGATGACATCATTAAGGTGAAATCCACCAGCGATGTTGCCACCACCATGGACCGGCTTGAGGCTGCTGTGACGGGGGCCGGGGCCACGGTCTTTGCCCGGGTCGATCACGCAGCGGGCGCGGCCTCTGTGGACCTCGCGCTTGATCCCTCTCAGCTCTTGATCTTCGGCAACCCTAAAATGGGCACTGCGGCGATGCAGGATGACCCGGTAGCGGGGCTTTTCCTGCCGCTGAAGGTGCTGGTTTATCAAAACGCCGCAGGCGAGACATGGCTCGCCTATCATGACCCCGAGGATATGTTCGATGACACGACCATCAACGATGACGCCGCGTATATCAAGATGATGACCGGCGCGCTTGGCAAGCTGACGGCTGCGGCGGCAGGGCAGTAAGCAACCGCTCTGGCTGCGCTCAGCCCCTGAGCGTGGCCAAGGCCGCCCCAAGGTCGAGCGCCCCATCATAAAGCGCGCGGCCCGAAATCGCCCCATCAAGCGCCACGCCACAATCGCGCAAGGCGATCAGATCATCCAGCGACGACACCCCCCCCGAAGCAATCACCGGAATATTGACCGCCCGGGCCAAGGCCGCTGTCGCCTCGATATTGGGCCCCTGCATGGCCCCATCACGGTTGATGTCCGTGTAAATGAGTGCAGACACCCCGGCATCCTCAAAGGATTTCGCCAAATCTGTTGCGTCAACATCGGTCTCTGTGGCCCATCCCTTGGTTGCCACCCGGCCATTCCGCGCGTCGATGCCGACCGCCACATGCCCCGGAAAGGCGCGCGCAGCTTCGCGCACGAGGGTGGGGTTCTCTACCGCCACAGTCCCCAGAATGACGCGCGCCAACCCCTTGTCGAGCCAGGCTTCGATGGTGGCCATATCGCGAATTCCGCCGCCCAGTTGTGCAGGGACCTTGCACCGCGCAAGAATCGCCTCAACCGGGGCCGCATTGACCGGAACCCCGACAAAAGCGCCGTTGAGGTCCACGAGATGCAGCCACTCGCAGCCCGCCGCGACAAATTCCAACGCCTGCGCCGCCGGATCTTCGTTGAACACCGTGGCAGCGCCCATATCGCCCCGCAAGAGACGCACGGCCTTGCCGTCCTTAAGATCGATAGCAGGGTAGAGGATCATTGCGCCGGGCCTTTCATCTGTAATGTCCGTGCGATTTGGCATGCACAGGCGGGAAATGCAACGCGACCCGACGTCAGACTTGATTTGTGCCGCAGCCGTGGCACAGGGTTTTCGCGGATGTCAGGGAGGATCAGACATGCGTAAACTCGTGATGATGACAGCGGTATTCACGTTGGGTGCCGGAATGGCGATGGCAGAGCCGCTCTTGGGCACATGGCGCACCGCCAAGGATGACAACGGCCATTCTGGCCTGATCGAGGTCGCCCCTTGCGGCGCAAAACTCTGCGGCACGCTGGTCAAATCCTTCGATGAAGCCGGCAAGGAAATGCAGAGCAAGAATATCGGCCGCAAGATCATTTCCGAAACGGCCCCCACCGGCGGCGGAGAATACAAGGGCAAGGTCTATTCGCCCGACCGTGACAAGACCTATAATTCCAAGCTGCAACTCTCGGGGGATACGCTCTCGGTCAGCGGCTGCGTTCTGGGTATCTGCCGCGATGGCGGCACCTGGCAAAAGGTCAAGTAACGGCCACAAGGCCCGACTTGGGGCAGATGCGGCGCATCTGTCCCGATCACGTCGGCCCGAATACCGACCATCCCGTGCGTGCGGCCAGCTGCTCCATCGCCTCGGTGCCCAGCTTGGAATTGCCATAGTGATTAAGGCCCGGCGACCAGACCGCAATCGCCGCGACACCCGGCACCACCGACAGAATACCACCCCCCACCCCGCTCTTGCCCGGCAGCCCCACGCGGAAGGCGTAGTCGCCCGATCCGTCATAATGCCCGCAGGTCATCATCAGCGCGTTGATACGGCGGATGCGGGCCTGTGACACCAACCGTGGTGCCCCTGCCCCGCCCACCAGAAAAAGTCCGGCATTGGCCAATTGCGCGCAAGTCATCTCGACCGCGCATTGATGGAAATACGTGCCAAGTGTCAACTCTGGCGGATTTTTCAGATTGCCATGCGACAGAAGGTAATGCGCGAGGGCGAAATTGCGGTGGCCCGTGGCGATTTCAGAACGTGCGACGCGCTCGTTGATATGGATCGCCTCATCCCCCGCCGCCGCGCGAATGAACCGCAAAAGCGCGCCAAGGGTCTCGCGCGGGGTTGCCCCTTGCAGCACCGCATCGGTGGTCACAATTGCGCCTGCGTTGATGAACGGATTGCGCGGATAACCCTTTTCCAACTCCAAAAGCAGCATCGAGTCAAACGAATGCCCCGACGGCTCGCGCCCGACGCGCGACCAAAGCCGGTCACCCAGCTTGCCAAGCGCCAAGGCCAGCATGAATACCTTGGACACGGACTGAATCGAAAATGGCACCTGCGCGTCGCCCGCCATCACCGTCGGCTGACCGGGGCGCGCAATGGCGATGCCGAATTGGTCTGGATCGACGCCTGCCAACTCCGGGATGTAATCCGCCACCTTGCCCCGGTTCTCAGAGGCGCGGGCAACTTCGGTGATCTCGTCCAGAAGCGGTTGCAGCGGGGGCAATGCCTGCGCCATTCAGGGTTTCCAGCGCAGGAAGTTCGCAATCATGCGCAGGCCGGTTTGCTGGCTTTTCTCTGGGTGAAACTGCGTGCCCACAATCGTATCGCGCCCGACCACGGCCGTGATGGCCCCGGCATAGTCGACATGCGCCAGCAAATGCGCGGGGTCCTCGACCCGGAACTGATAGGAATGCACGAAATAGGCATGATCGCCGGTGCTGATCCCGTCAAAGATCGGATGCGGGTTGTCGATGACCAGATCGTTCCAGCCCATATGCGGCACCTTCAGCGCCGGGTCTGAGGGGGCGATTGCCTCAACCGTTCCGCGGATCCAGTCGAAGCCGGCGGTTTCCTCATATTCAAGCCCGCGCGTGGCCAGCATCTGCATACCGATGCAAATCCCCATAAAGGGGCGCGCATGGGTGATCACCGCCTCTTCAATGGCCTCGAACACGCCGCGATGGTCATAGAGCGCGCGCCGACAGGCCGGAAAGGCCCCATCCCCCGGCAGCACGATCCGCGTCGCCGCGCGGATCACATCGGGGTCAGAGGTCACGATCACGGCCCCGGCCCCTGTCTCTTGCGCCATACGCTCGAACGCCTTTTGGGCCGAGTGCAGATTGCCGCTCTCGTAGTCAACAATGACGGTGGTCATGGGTTACAGGCTGCCCTTGGTCGAGGGAATCGCATCCGCCTTGCGTGGGTCGGTCTCGACCGCTTCGCGCAGGGCACGGGCCACCGCCTTGAACGCCGCCTCGGCCATATGGTGACTGTTGATCCCGTGTAGCGCATCGACATGCAGGGTAATCCCGCCATGGGTGCTGAGCGCCTGAAAGAATTCGCGCACCAATTCAGTGTCGAAGGTGCCGATTTTGGCCGTGGGCAGGTTCATGTTCCATACCAGATAGGGCCGCCCCGACAAATCAAGCGCAGCCCGCACGAGCGCGTCATCCATCGGCAAGAGACAGGCCCCGTAGCGCCGGATGCCACGCTTGTCCCCAAGCGCTTGGCTCAGCGCCTGTCCAAGGGCGATGCCCACATCCTCGACCGTGTGGTGATCGTCGATATGCAGATCGCCTGCACATCGCACGGTCATGTCGATCAGCGAATGCCGCGCGAGTTGATCCAGCATGTGATCAAAGAACCCCACGCCGGTCTGATTGTCATAACGACCGCTGCCGTCGAGATTGATCTCAACGCTGATGTCGGTCTCGGCCGTTTTCCGGGTGAGTGTGGCGCTGCGCATGGGGCCTCCGTCAAGCTTTGGTGGCTCTATACTGCGACCCGTGGCGCAGGCCAAGCCTCAAGCGCGGATTGTCCCGATCCCCCCGGCGGATCGCTCCAAATTTCTTTAATTTTAAGGAAATTTGGAGCGGGCGAGGCGATTCGAACGCCCGACCCTAACCTTGGCAAGGTTATGCTCTACCCCTGAGCTACGCCCGCATCCTTGGGTGAGGCGTGATCTATAAACTCTGGCGCGCGGCTGCAAGAGGAAAATTCGCGGCACCCGGAAAAATTTTACAATGGCCTCCGCCCGGCGCGGCTGCGACCTAAGTAGGAGCGTCAAAACGCCCTGCCCCCGCGCCGGGCGTGTTAGGGTTTGCGGGCATTTGGGCCGTGGGGGATGGTGGCCCTTCACATCAGGAGAAAGCACATGCCAGCCTATCTTATCGCGCAGGTCAAAATCACCGATGACGCCTGGGTCCCTGACTACGCGGCCCTCACCCATGATATCGCTGCCAAACATGGCGGGCGCTATCTGTCACGCAGTGCCAATATCGAGACGCTGGAAGGCGCGGCACCAGACACCACGCTGATCGCCCTGATCGCGTTCCCCTCGGCTGAGGCCGCTCGCGCCTTTGCGCATGATCCCGATTACGCACCACTGGCGAAGGCCCGGCAAGCGGGCAGCGAAGGGCATTTCTGGGTGATCGACGATACCGATGCCGCAGGCTCGATTCCCTATCTGCCCAAGGGCTGATCTGACCTCACGTTAGAGATCACGCGCCGCGCGGGGCCGCCGCACGGCGCAAGCGGTCATTGATGGCGCGCCCCAGTCCCACCTCTGGAATCGGAGAAACCGCAATCGGCGCGTCTCGGGCATCAAGCGCGTGAAGATGCCCAAAAAGATTGGCCGCCGCCTCGATCAGATCACCCGAGGGCGAGAGGTTCATGTCGGCGTCCACCGCACCAAACCCAAGTAAAAGCTCGCCCGCCCGCCGATCTTGGGCATTGAGGCGCACCGGCGCACCGGGCGCGTAATGCGATTGCAGCTGTCCCGGTGCGACCAGCGGATCACCCGCAACGTGACGTGCCAAGGGCATACCCAACGCGACCTCGATCGCCTCGACCGGCACGCCACCGGGCCGCAACAGGCAGGGTTCGCCTGCAAGACCCACAATGGTCGATTCCACGCCAACGGCACAGGCACCGCCCTCAATCACCCCTTCGATCCGCCCAGACAACCCCGCCAGCACATGCGCGGCCGTGGTCGGGCTGATCCGCCCCGAAGGATTGGCCGAGGGTGCCGCGACCGGACCGCCGAACGTGCTCAGCAGGCCACGCGCGACGGGATGCTCAGGCACGCGAATCGCCAATGTCGGCAGCTCTGCCGTCACAAGAGGCGAAAGGCCGGCATCGGCGCGCAGCGGCAATACAAGGGTCAACGGACCGGGCCAGAAGGCCGAAGCAAGGATTTCCGCCGCATCCGACCAAGTGACATAGCGCCGGGCCGCATCGTCACTTTCGACATGCACGATCAGCGGATTGAACCGGGGGCGCCCCTTGGCCTCGAATATCCGCGCCACAGCCCTATCGTCGCGCGCATCGGCACCCAACCCATAGACCGTCTCGGTCGGAAAGGCCACAAGCCCACCTGCAGACCAAATCGCAGAGGCCGTCGCAAATCCGGCGAGGTCCGCTTGCAATATTTCGGTTGCATTTGGCATATACGTCCCCTGACCTGACGCCGCGTTTTGGTTGCCGCCGCCGAACCTTCGGCTAATCTGACAATCAAGGCCGGATCACTACAGGCCTTCGTGACGGATGCCAAGCGACGCCGACGAGATGAAAAGGAAAACGGAACATGCCCTATCGCGCCCCGGTTGATGAGTATCGCTTTCTGTTCGATCACATTGTTGGTCTCTCCCATGTCGTCGACACCGACCGTTTCGCCGAAGCAACGCCCGACATGACCGCCGCGATTCTCTCTGAGGCTGCGCGCCTGTGCGAAGAAGTGCTCTATCCCCTGCAACGCAGTGGTGATCTGCATCCTGCCAAGCTGGAGAATGGGGTGGTGCGCACCTCGCCCGGCTACGCCGATGGCTACCGCGCGATTGCCGATGGCGGCTGGGTGTCGATCAGCGCGCATCCCGATCATGGCGGAATGGGCCTGCCGATGACGGTGACGACCGCCGTAAACGAGATGATGTCTTCTGCCTGCCTCTCGCTGCAACTTAACCCGCTGATGACCCAAGGCCAGATCGAGGCGCTGGAACATCACGCCTCCGACCATCTCAAGGCCACCTACCTGCCCAAGCTGGTCAGCGGCGCGTGGGCGGGAACCATGAACCTGACCGAACCGCAGGCCGGATCGGATGTGGGCGCGCTCCGCTCCAAGGCCGAACCGATGGGCGACGGCACCTATGCCGTGACTGGGCAAAAGATTTACATCTCGTGGGGCGACAACGACTTTACCGAAAACGTCTGCCACCTCGTGCTTGCGCGTCTGCCCGATGGCGTGCCGGGAACCAAAGGTATCAGCCTTTTTCTGGTGCCCAAGTTCATTCCAGACGAAAACGGCGCTCCGGGCAAGCAAAACAGCCTCAAGGTGGTCAGCCTTGAGCACAAGATGGGCCTGCACGGCAGCCCGACGGCGGTGATGCAATATGACGGCGCGATCGGATGGTTGGTGGGCGAAGCGCATGACGGCATGCGCGCCATGTTCACCATGATGAACAACGCCCGACTTGGGGTGGGTGGTCAGGGCATCGGCGTTGCCGAAGGTGCCTATCAACACGCACTCGCCTATGCGATGGATCGCAAACAGGGGCGCACGCCGGTTCAAGGTGGGTCGGGCAGCATTATCGAGCATGCAGATGTGCGCCGGATGCTGGCCACGATGAAGGCCGACATTTTTGCCGCCCGTGCCATTGCCCTTGCCTGCGCGCAGGCCATCGACATGCAGACCGCCACAGACAAGCCCCATTGGGCGGCGCGCGCAGCGTTTCTTACCCCGATTGCCAAGGCATTTGGCACCGATACCGGCATTGCAGTTGCCGAAATGGGGGTGCAGGTGCATGGCGGCATGGGCTTCATCGAAGAAACCGGGGCCGCGCAATATTCCCGCGATGTGCGCGTCACCGCGATCTACGAGGGCACCAACGGTATTCAGGCGATGGACCTCGCGGCGCGCAAGCTGATGGATGGCGGCGAGGCCGCCTATGCCCTGCTCGACGAGATCGAGGCACAGGCCGAGGCCGCCCGCGCCAGCCTGCCCGAACTGGCAGAACCCGTCTGGCAGGCCGCAGAGAGCCTGCGCGAGGCAGTGGACTGGATGCTTGGTCACCAAGACCTGAACCAGCGATTTGCCGGGGCGGCCCCGTTCCTGCGCGGCTTTGCAAGGGTCTTGGGCGGGCATTTCCACCTCAAGGCCGCCTTGACCGAAGCGGGCGACGGCCCGCGCACGCGTGTGGCGCGTTTCTATATCACGCGGCTATTGCCGGAACACGCCGGTCTCTTGGCCCATGCCACCCAAGGAGCAACCGATCTTTACGCCCTCACGCCCGAGGATTTCGCAGCCTGATGGATGGGGGAACGGTCATAGCTACGCCCTGGGACACGCCCCCCCCAAGTGGGTCTGCGACCGAAGTGGCGCCCGGTGTCCTTTGGCTGCGCCTGCCGTTGCCGATGGTGCTGGATCACGTCAATATCTACGCGCTGGATGAGGGTGATAGCTGGACCATCGTTGACACCGGCATTCATTCCAAGCGCAGCGTGGCCCTCTGGGAGGATATGCTAGCCGGTCCGCTCCAAGGCCGCCCGGTGCGCCGCGTGATCCTGACCCATCATCACCCCGATCATATCGGCATGGCGGGCTGGTTGATGGAGCGTTTCGGCGCAGAGCTTTGGGCCTCGCGCACGAGTTGGCTGATGGCGCGCATGCTGATCCTTGATGTCGAGGACAGCCCAACGCCGCAGGCCCTCGCCTTTTCACGGGCGGGCGGGATGGACCCTGACGTATACGAGGCCCGCAAGGCCGAGCGCCCCTATAATTTCTCAGACATCTGCGCCCCCATCCCGGTGGGCTATACCCGTATCCAAGAGGGGGATGTGATCCGCGCAGGCGGCTATGATTGGGATGTGCGGATGGGCGGGGGGCATGCCCCTGAACATGTCACGCTGTGGTCGCGGGCCGGCAATCTGGTTCTGGCCGGGGATCAAATCCTGCCCGGTATCAGCCCCAATGTCGGCGTTTATCCGACCGAGCCAGAGGCCGATCCGCTGGCCGACTGGCTGGCAGCCTGCGACCATCTGGCGGCCCATGCCCATGACGATCACCTCGTCTTGCCCGGACATAAACTGCCCTTTACCGGCCTGCCGTTTCGCATGCGGCAATTGCGGGACAATCACCATGGCGCACTCGACCGGCTGCGCGATTTTCTCAGCACGCCGCACACCGCCGCCGAGTGTTTCCCCCTGCTCTTCAAGCGCCAGATCGACCGGGGCACCTATGGTCTGGCGCTGGTCGAGGCCATTGCGCATCTCAACCACTTGCTGCACGCTGGTGAGGTAACCCGCTGGCGACGCGCCGACGAGGCGTGGCTCTGGCAAATCAAGGATCTCTGACAAGGGGCCGCCCCATGGAACAGACCATCCACACCACCGCCGACGCCGTTGAGGCCGACGCCATGCCCCGCGCGCATGAGGTGCATTCCGACCCGAACCAGCCCTGTATCGAAACAGCCGCTAACTCTCTGACCAATGGCGCAGGCCAGACCAAGAGCGCGGCGCAATGGGCCTATGAACGCCTGATTCTCTATATCCAGAACTTTGAGAAAACACTTGATGAGGCGCATGAGGTGGCCATGGGCTTTGCCGGGAGCGATAGCGGCGTGATCCGCATCGAAGGCATGGGCTATTTCGAGCCAGACATCCTGACGTTTTACGGACAGGATCAGATGGGTATGCGCACGCAACTGATCCAGCATGTCGGACAGCTTAGCGTGATGCTGCGCGCCCTTCCGAAACAGGTCGAGACAGCAGAGCCGAACCGGATCGGATTCCGCCTCGCCCAAGACCTTAACAAAGCCTGAGACCGCGACAGCTTGGGTGGTGACAGGCCCAGCCAAATGGGCTATCCAACGGCGGAATTTGAACGGAAGTCAGCAAGGGACACGCAGAACATGGCCGAGCACAAGCATGGTGAAATGAATATCGACGTTCAGGAAAAGACCTTTGATGGGTTCATCAAGTGGGTGACATATGTCGCAATCGCCTGCATCGTCCTGTTGCTCTTTATCGCTGCGGTCAACGGCTGATCTTGCGGTTCGGCTCCCGCGCTGAGGGTATGTAATGCGGTCATTGGTTCTGGCGCTTGCCGCCTCTCTCACGCTGGCGGGATGTTCGGCGGAATCGGTCTGGGCACCGGATGAAGAGGTGGCGCGCGCCGCCTATCGCCATGATGGCCCGCCGCGCCTGACCCTTTATACGATGATCAACAATAGTAACGGTTCTGGCGCGCATACCTCGCTGATGGTCAACGGATCGCAGCGGGTGATTTTTGATCCTGCGGGATCCTTCAACAAGGCCAAGCACCTACCCGAGCGCAATGATGTTCTCTTTGGGATCAATCCTCAGGTCGAGGATGTCTATACCCGCTACCATGCACGCGAGACCTTTCGGGTGCAGATACAGAAACTCGACGTCTCGCCGGAATTGGCCGAACGCGCGCTGCAACTGGTAAAGGCCAACGGACCGGTGCCGCAGGCACAATGCTCGTTCGCCACGTCGCGCATTCTGGCAGAGCTTTTTCCCAGCCAGATTCCCACCTCTTGGTATCCGCGCAAAACCGCCGAGGCCTTTGGCCAAATCCCCGGCGTGACCGAGCAGACGCTGTACGAATACGACAGCGACGACAATTCCAATGTCCTCGCCGCTTGGGACCCGCAGCGCGCCAAGGCACAGTGATCCGCACAAAAGGCTTGGCCTGAGTCGTCTCGGGCCATGCGATGCGTCCTGAAATGTCCTAGATGATCTTCGCACGAGTGGTCGTAGGGCCAAATCCGCTTGCCTGAGATGTGGCGCTCTCGGCACCATCTCGTGGCAACGCCGCCCGTGGGGATTGGGGCAAAAGACAGCACTATCCCCCTGCCAGATGCAGAGCCGCCGCCCCCCCCAAACAGAAAACCCCGCCCGCACAAGGCGGACGGGGCTTTGATTTCGTGGAATTGAGCGAGGGGGTTATTCCGGCTGGCCCCCAGCCATAACCGAGAGACCGCGCAGGATATCAATGGCATAGGCCAGTTGATAATCATCTTCGCGCAGCTTGGCCGCCAGTTCGGCCCGTGCCCGATCTTCTTCGATCTGCTTGATCTCATCCTCGGTCAGGCTGTCATTGTTCAGGCGTCCACGAAGATCGGCCTCAGAGCGGTCGGGACGATTCGTGGTCTCTTCCTCCTCGGTCTGCGGCGCGCGCGGCGGCTGCTCGACAAGAATGTCAGGGCTCACACCAAGCGCCTGAATAGAGCGGCCCGATGGCGTGTAATACCGCGACGTGGTCAAGCGCATTGCGCCGTTCCCCCTCAGCGGCATGACCGTCTGCACCGAGCCTTTGCCAAAGCTCTTGGTGCCCACAACGATAGCCCGGTGATGATCCTGCAACGCACCTGCCACGATTTCTGAAGCGCTCGCAGAACCGCCATTGATCAAAACCACGATCGGCTTGCCATTGGCCAGGTCGCCGGGCGTGGCATTAAAGCGCTCGCCATCCTGCGGGTTGCGGCCTCTTGTGCTTACGATCTCGCCCTTGTCCAGAAACGCATCCGAAACTTTGATCGCCTGCGTAAGCAGGCCACCCGGATTGTTGCGCAGATCAAGGATGATGCCGCTCACCTCATCTTCGCCGCCCAATTCCTCGATCTTTTCGGCAAGGCCACTTGCAAGATTGGCATAGGTTTGATCGTTGAATGTGGTCACGCGCAGAACAACCGCATCTTGTTCGGCACGCGCGCGCACCGCCGTCAGTTTGATCGTGTCGCGGATGATCGAGACGTCAAACGGTTCCGGCGACCCCTCACGCACCACGGTGATAAGGATCTCGCTACCTACCGGCCCGCGCATCAGATCCACCGCCTCGTCAAGCGTCAGACCCAAAACGCTGGCCCCATCGACATGGGTGATAAAATCGCCCGCCTCGATACCCGCCTGATCCGCCGGGGTGCCATCCATGGGCGAGACCACCTTGACGAAGCCATCCTCTTGCGTGACCTCGATCCCCAAACCGCCGAATTCGCCACGCGTCTGCACCTGCATGTTCTCGGCATCATCGGGCGAGAGATAGCTGGAATGCGGATCAAGCGAGGTCAACATGCCGTTGATCGCCGCCTCGATAAGCTCCTTGGTTTCAACCTCTTCGACATATTGCGCGCGGATGCGTTCAAAAATATCTCCAAACAGATCAAGCTGTTCGTAGACGTTATTGGTCGTCTCGGCCTCCTGCGCCAACAGCGGGGCGGCCACCTGTGTCGTTACCACGGCGCCGGTCAAAATGCCGGCAGAGGCAGCCATCAGGAATTTTTTCATGTCTCAACCATCCTTATCGGTCTTGAACCACGTGAGCGGGTCCACTGGAGAATTGTCTTGCCGCACCTCAATATAGAGCGTCTGCGTGCGTCTGGCACCCGTATCCTGCACATTGGCGGCAAGTAGCAGATCACCTTCGGTGCCCGCACCCCCCATAAGCCCCACTGGGCTACCGCCCGGCAGGACCTGCCCTGCCTGACCATAAACAACATCAAGGCCCGCAAACACCAGCAAAATCCCCGCCTGTGGTTCCAGAATGATCACATTTCCGTAGTCAAGCAAAGGACCGCGATAGCGCACGGTCGCGGCACTGGGCGAAGTGACAAGGGCACGCGGGCGCGTGGCCAATAGAATGCCGGGGCGTGCAATCCCGGCGGCGTCTGCCTCGCCCGCGCGGCGCAGGATCACCCCTTCGGCAGGCAGCGGCAGCGCGCCTTTGCGCGCCGTGATATCAGGTAGGCTACCCGGTGCCTCATCTACCGCAATCTCGCTGAGACCACTGGCGAACCCCTCCAGCGTCTCGGTCGAGGCGATCAGCAACGCGGTCCTGACCGGGTCCTCGGTAAAGCGGCGCGGCAGGTCTGTGCGCTCGGCCATGGCGGTACTGAGCGCGGTGCGCGCCTCTTGCACGCCTTCCAGCCCCTCTTGCAGCTTGTCTGCCGCACTTTGCTGAAGCACACGCAGCACGCTCAACTCCTGCACCTTGTCGCGCAGTTCGAGCGCGCGCGCATCCAGCGCCGGTGCAACCTCGGACAGGATCATACCCGCCCGCGCCGTGCCAACCGGCCCCGATGGATGCATCAGCAGCACCGGCACCGGCGCACTGCCCATGCCCGAGAGCACGCCCAGCAACTGCGCAATCTCGGCCTCGCGCGCCTGCAATTCGGCCCCAAGTGACTGTTCGCGCAGTGATGCCCGGCGCAGCCCGTCGCGCATCGCCTCAAGCCCATCCTCATAGGCCGAAATCACTTGGGTCAGGGCCTTGACCCGGTTCTGTGCGCCCTCTGCCTCGGCCAGGGCCTCGGCGGCAAGGCTGAGCTGTTCACTGGCCGCCCGTGCTGCAGCCGCAGGGTCCTGCGCCAAAGCGGGCGAAAGCGTGCCACAGAGCAGAAATACAGCGCAACAGGTGGGCAAAAACCTCATGTCAGCAGGGTCTCCCCGGTCATTTCCACCGGTTGTTGCAGCCCCATTAGCTGCAACACCGTCGGTGCGAGATCCGCCAACCGCCCCCCCGCACGCAGGCCCGCCCCCTCTGGCCCACCCAACAAGATCACTGGAACGGGGTTGAGCGTGTGGGCGGTATGCGGCCCGCCGGTTTCAGGATCGACCATCACTTCGCAATTGCCGTGATCCGCCGTGACAATCATCGTGCCGCCCACTTCTGCGAGCGCCGCGACAACCTTGCCAAGCCCTCGGTCCACAGCCTCGCAGGCTGCCATAGCCGCCTTGAGATCGCCGGTATGGCCGACCATATCGGGATTGGCGTAGTTCACCACGATCAGATCATAGCGCCCTCGGATCGCCGCGACCAGCCGGGTCGTCACCTCGTCGGCGGACATCTCGGGCTTGAGATCATACGTCGCGACATTGGGCGAGGGGGCCATGTAACGATCCTCGCCCGGCTCCGGTTGCTCTTTGCCCCCGTTCAGGAAAAAGGTCACATGCGGATACTTCTCGGTCTCGGCCAGATGAAACTGGCAAAGCCCGTGTTGCGCCACCCATTCAGCAAGAGTGTTGACGATGTCGCGCGAGGGAAAAACTGTATCGAACCACGCAGTATGCGCCTCGGAATACTCCACCATCCCAAGCAGCGCCGCCCACTGAGGACACTCTCCCCGCTCGAATGCGGCAAAGGCCGGATCGGCAACCGCTTGCAGGATTTCGCGAGAGCGGTCAGCGCGAAAGTTGAGACAAAAGAGACCATCGCCATCTCGCGCGCCAGCGTAATCGCCAATCACCGTCGCGGTGATGAATTCGTCGGTCTCGGACCGCGCATAGGCATTGGTGATTGCCATCCGCGGATCGGGGCAGCGCAGGCCGCGCCCTGAAACAATCGCCTCATAGGCTTCTTGAACGCGCGACCAGCGGTTGTCACGGTCCATGGCAAAGTAGCGCCCCGTGACGGTGGCGATACGCACCTCCGGCGGCATCAAGTAGCGCAAGGCCTCCAACTGCACCCGCGCCGATTTCGGGGCCACGTCCCGCCCGTCGGTCATGGCATGAAGCAGAACCGGCACGCCCGCTTCGGTCAGGGCACGCGCCGCCGCCGCGATGTGATTGAGATGCCCATGCACCCCGCCATCTGACATCAGCCCCAGAAGATGTGCGCGCCCGCCACTCGCCTTCATCTTGGCAATAAAGCCCTGCAAGGCGGTGTTTGAAAAGAAGGATCGATCGTCAATGGACAGGTCGATCTGGCCCAGATCCATCGCCACAACGCGCCCCGCGCCGATATTGGTGTGACCCACCTCGGAATTGCCCATCTGCCCGCGCGGCAGGCCCACATCCGGGCCATGGGTGATCAATGTGGCATGGGGGCACGTGGCCATCAACTGGTCGAAAACAGGCGTCTGCGCCAGATGCGGCGCATTGGCATGGGGGCTGTCGCTCAGCCCCCAACCATCAAGGATGCACAGGACGACGGGTTTCGGCATGCTTTCTCCTGACCTTCGTGTTGCCGCCTTCTAGCCTGTCGGGACCGCAGGGTGAAGGTGCTTTGCAATCGCGCCGCAATCCGGCGGAAACCTGTCGCGCCTCGCACGGTTCGTCTTCGTGCCGCGCTCTATCAGAGCGCTACGGTCCAACGTCACGCAGGCGGCCCCCTCAGGATGCTTGCGAAGGCGGCGGAATTCCGCTTGAACGGGCCAGCGGACAAGGAAAGGCACAAAATGACAACCTGGATCACCATCTGCGACACCTGCAAACGCGAGGATTGGGACGCCGCCACGCACAGCCGCCCACATGGCGAAGATCTTGCCGCCCTCGTCGAGCGCGCGGCAGAAGGCCATCCCAACGTCCGCACGCGCCGGGTGGCCTGTCTCATGGGCTGCGGCAAGGGCTGTAACGTCGCCATTCAGAGCGCGGGCAAGCTGGCCTATACCTTGGGCGATTTCACCCCCGAGAGTGACGCCGCCGAAGCGATTGTCGCCTATGCCGCGCTGCATGCCGACAGCGCGACAGGGCAAGTGCCCTACAAACAATGGCCGCAGGGGGTAAAGGGGCATTTCGTATCCCGACACCCCCCTCTGCCCACCGAACCAGAGGTCTGAGGACCATGCAACGGGATCACGGCGGCGGCCTTGACGCGGCGCGGGCAGACTATGGCGGGGCGCGGGCCGATTGGCTTGACCTGTCGACAGGGATCAACCCCCTGCCCTACCCGGTCGAGATCACATCCCCCGAGGCTTGGACCGCCCTGCCCGACCGCGCCGCGCAAGAGGCACTGACCACGGCCGCACGGGTATTTTGGCAGGTGCCCGATGAGGCGGCGGTGCTGGCCGCGCCCGGTGCCTCTGCTCTGATCGCGCGCCTGCCGGGGCTGCGCGCGCCCGGTTCGGTGCACATCCCCGGCCCCACCTACAATGAACACGCCGCCAGCTTTCGCGCCCATGGCTGGCAGGTGATCGACACTCGCAACCCTGACACCCCCGTAGATGCACGGGTCATGGTGCACCCCAACAATCCCACCGGGCAATTTTACGGCGCGCAGGATCTGGACGCCCCCCTGACCGTGATCGACGAAAGTTTCTGCGATGTGGCTCCGGATCGCTCGCTGGTGCGCTGTGCAACACGGCCAAGGGTGATCGTGCTCAAGAGTTTCGGCAAGTTCTGGGGGCTGGCGGGGCTGCGGCTTGGCTTTGCCATCGGCGCGCGCGACGATCTGGACCGTCTCGCCGAAATGCTGGGGCCTTGGCCTGTCTCTGGCCCGGCGCTGGACATCGGGACGCGGGCGCTCCGCGATCTGGACTGGGCGCGCGAAACGCGGGTGCGCCTGAATGAAGAGGCCGCGCACCTCGACGCGCTGATGTGGCGCGCCGGGGCCGAGGCGGTCGGCGGCTGTGCTCTGTTCCGGCTATACCGGGTCAACTCTGCGCAGGCGTGGCACGAGCGGTTGGCGAAACACCGCATCCTCATCCGGGTGTTTCCCTATGCAGAGGATCTGATCCGTCTGGGCTTGCCGGGGCCGGATGGCTGGGCACGGCTCGAGGCGGCACTGTGATCCTTGTATGGGCAATGCTGCTCGATGCAGCCTTGGGCGAACCACGTTGGCTCTGGGATCGGCTGCCGCATCCGGCGGTTCTGATGGGGCGTGCAGTGGGCTGGTGCGACCGGGTGCTCAACCGCGGCGTGGCGCGGCGCGCGCGGGGTATTGCGGCCATGACCGGGCTCGGGGTCTTGGCCCTAGGACTCGGATGGGCCTTGGCGCAACTTGGCCCCGTTGTCGAGGTCATCGTTGCCGCGATCCTTTTGGCGCAACGCTCGCTTGTGGATCACGTGGCAGCCGTGGCGCGGGGCTTGCGTCTTTCCTTGGGCGACGGGCGGCACGCGGTGGCACAGATCGTGGGGCGCGACACGGCGGCGATGCAGCCCTCGGATGTGGCGCGCGGGGCCATCGAATCAGCCGCTGAAAACCTCAGCGACGGGGTCATCGCACCTGCCTTCTGGTTTCTGATCGGGGGGCTGCCGGGGCTCATGCTCTACAAGATCACAAATACCGCCGACAGCATGATCGGCTATCGCACACCGCGACATGAGGCCTTTGGCTGGGCGGCGGCGCGATTCGACGATCTGCTCAATCTGGCACCCGCACGCCTGACGGCCGCGCTGATCCTCGCCACTCACGGGCTCTGGTGGCAATGGGATCAGGTCGCGCGCGAAGCGCGCCAACACCGCTCGCCCAATGCTGGCTGGCCCGAGGCCGCGATGGCGCGGGCCTTGGGCGTGGCCCTGTCCGGCCCCCGCTCTTACCACGGCACGCGCCAGGAGTTTCCCTATGTGAACGCGACCGGGCAACGTGACATCGGCGCGGCAGAGATTGAGGCCGCCTGCGGCGCGCTCTGGCGGGCGTGGGGCGCGGCTCTGGCTTTGGTGGCGGTCTCGACGCTTCTGATCTGACGCCTTAGCCGATCAGCATCTTCAGACCTTGGGTGACATCCGAGCGCACCGCGAGACGTAGGCTCGGCTCATCCCCTGCCTTGAGGGCCGCGATGATCAACCGGTGATAATGCGGCGGGTCTTTGCGCCGCAGGCGGCCATAGAGGGCCCGCATGGTCGGACCAAGCTGAAGCCATACGGTTTCCGCCATCGCCAACATGGCCGGCGCTTGGGCGCGCAGATAGAGCGTGCGGTGAAATTCCAGATTGCGTCGGATATAGGCCACCGCGTCCTGTCGGGCGATATCCTCAGACACGCGGGCGTTGATGCTCTGGAGACGGTCAATCAGCGCGATATGCGCCCGCGGCAGCGCGCGACTGGCCAGTTCCACCTCGATCAGCGCACGCAGCGCCGCCAGCTCTTCGATCCGTTCGCTGTTGAGTTCCGGCGTAGACACGCGGCCAGAGCTGGACATGGTCAGCGCACCCTCGGCCGAAAGACGGCGCACGGCCTCACGCGCAGGCGTCATCGACACGCCGAACTCTGCGCCAATTCCCCGCAGGGTCAGTGCCTGCCCCGGAGCAATCTCGCCATGCATGATGCGCGACCGCAGACCGCGATAGACGCGGTCATGCGCAGACGGAGACGGATCGGGGCGTGGCGGCAAAAGCATGCGCCCATGTGATCACAAACTGCGCTTAGGTCAATTGCCGAAACGATACCGGTGCAGCGCCCCGCCTTCGCGCCGAAGCCAGGCGCGCCGCGTTTCATACTCGGGCATCAGTCGCGCCACTTCGGCCCAGAACGCGGGCGAATGGTTCATCTGCGCCAGATGCGCCACCTCATGCGCCGCCACATAATCCAACACAGCGGGCGGCGCGAGGATCAGCCGCCAAGAATAGCTCAGCGCCCCCGAGGCCGAACAAGACCCCCACCGCGACCGCGTGTCGCGCAGGGTCAGCCGGGTATAGCGCCGCCCCAAAAGGCCCGCGTAATGATCCGAGGCCGCCGCCAGCCGATCCCGCGCCCGCGCTTTGAGCCACCCTTCCAGACGCGCCGAAGCGCTTTCTTCTGGCCCCGGCACACAAAGTTGCCCCGGCGCGCGCTGAACACGCCGCCCACTGCCCGGCACGATTCGCAGTATCTCGCCCTCAACCGGAAGATCGCAGCCAATGCCCACAACCATCTGCCCCGGTCGCCCCTCCAGATGACCGCGCAGCCAATCAGCCCGCGACCGGGCAAAGGCCAAAGCCTCTGCCTCGCTTACACCGCGCGGAATCGTCAGGGTCACACGCCCGTCCAGCCCGGACACACGCAGCGAAATGCGCCGCGCGCGCGCACTATGGCGCAAAGTCAGGGCAACCGGGGGGTTGCCCGTCAGCAAGTGATGGCCCATATGCGCTCCTGCTCGGGGTCCGGGTGTCACCGTCAAAGGCTTTGACAGCCATTCAATGTTATGGCAGGGGACGCGGATCGTCGACAAGACCAGAGATTCAAAGGGGATCACCCATGCCCAAGGAAGAATGGGGCGTCAAGCGTATCTGCCCGACAACCGGCAAACGCTTTTACGACCTGAACAAGAACCCGATCGTCAGTCCCTACACCGGCGAGGTGGTGGAACTGTCGTCGCACAAATCGCGCTCGATGGCTCCGGACGCTGAAGATGCGGAAACGAAGAAACTGAAGGCAGGGAGCATCCTTGATGATGATGCGGATCTGCTGGATGATGATGACGTTGATGTCGAGCTGGATGATGATCTGCTCGAGGATGACGAGGACGAGGATGTGTCGCTCGACGACATCGCCGACGTGGCCTCGGACGACAACGATCTTTAATGATCGGAGGGCGGGATTTTCCACTTGATCCCGCCCGCCGCTTTGCTTAGAGAGCGGCGCACGGCCCAATGCGGCCATGGAATTGGGGCCTTAGCTCAGCTGGGAGAGCGCTTGCATGGCATGCAAGAGGTCAGGGGTTCGATCCCCCTAGGCTCCACCAATTCCCACTATAAATCACGCAACTTGCCGCCCTCCACAACCAACGGCGACCAGTTGCGTCTTTCCTGCCTGCTTCTTTATGGCCCAAATACTCTCACCGAAGGCGTAGATGGCCGCTACAATGGCCCGCGAGGGGCTGCCGCGGGATTGCGCCAAATTCAGCCCGAGAATCCCTTGACGCGCCTGTGCTTTGAGCCTAAAGACGCCAAACGGAATTCGGGGCGCTGCCTGTGGTGGTGCCCGTTTGTGTTAAGAAGGGCCAGCACGCGCCCTCAGCAAGAACGAGGATGATCTCATGTCGCGCCGCTGTGAACTGACCGGAAAAGGCCCGATGGTTGGCAATAACTCCAGCCACGCCAACAACAAGACACGTCGTCGGTATCTGCCGAACCTCAACGACGTGACCCTGCAATCCGAGACCCTGAATCGCGGCATCAAGCTGCGGATCTCGGCGCATGCCCTGCGCAGCGTCGACCATCGCGGTGGTCTGGATGCGTTTCTCGCCAAAGCCAAGGACGACGAGCTGTCGGCCTCCGCGCTGAAGGTCAAGAAAGAGATTGCCAAGGCGCAGGCCGCAACCGCCTGAACCAAAGCGTAAACTGTTTCGCGAACAGCCCTGCCCAACCGGCGGGGCTGTGCTTTTTTGTCGCTTGCCCATGCCGGGCGCGCAGGCCTATACCTCTGGCCGATGAGACCACTGCACCCGATCCTGGCCTTGGCCCTCTGCCTTGTTCTGGCCCTTACCAGCCAGAGCCTTGCCGTGGCACGCGGCATGGCACAGCCCGTAGGCAAGATCGTGCTCTGCACCGGCACAGGGCCGATCACAGTCGCGGTGGACGCAGAGGGGCAGCCCCGTGCAACGCCCCACCTCTGCCCTGATTGCTTGCCCGGTTTTGCCGTTGTGCTGGACGCGCCCCTGGCCCTTGGCCTGTGGCTGGCGTCAGAGCGGCGGATCAGCACGATTACAGTGGAACGCCATGCTGCGATGCGCAGCCTGCCCCCGAATGTCGCACGGGCACCGCCTGTGGCGGTCTGACAGCCAATTTCAGACCGTAATTCAGACATTCAAGGAGCGACCCATGTCCTTCAAATCCACCCTTCTGGCGGCCTTCGCCACAACCATCCTTGCCGTGCCCGCACTGGCCCAAGAAATCCAAGTGCTTGACACCTACGCCCGCAGCGCCAGCCCCACGGCCAAGACCGGCGCGGCCTTCATGCTGATCGAGAATATCGGCGATGCTGATGACCGCCTGATCGGCGCGGTCTCGCCCGCCGCGCAACGGGTCGAGTTGCACACCCACATCGAAGAGAGCGGCGTGATGAAGATGGTGCATGTCGAAGAAGGCTTTGCCATCACGGCAGGTGAGACGCTGGTGTTGGAACGCGGCGGCGCGCATGTAATGCTGATGGGCCTCACCGAGAGCTTTGAGCAAGGCAAGATCATACCGATAACGCTGGTGTTCGAGAAATTCGGCGAGATCGTGGTCGACGTGCCCGTCGATCTGGCGCGCAAACCAGAAGAGGGCCACGGCAAAGCGCACGGGACCAAACACTAACCGGTTTAGGCCCTCGTAAGGCATCGCAACGCAAATTTCTGATCGCCTTCAAAGTGTTTCGGCTGTTCATTGGAACGCCGAAACACTTTTTTCGCTTGATACGGCCCTGCCGAACGTCGCTAAAGTATCAGCCGACGGCGCGACCAGCCATCTTTTCAAGATGCGCGCGCAGTTGTTCAGCCTCATAGCGCGCCTCGCGCAGACCGTCCATGGTGGCGGCCAGTTCTGCCTCGGTCTGGCTGATCTGATTGGTCAACTCCGCCTCACGCTGTTGCAGATAGGTGATCGCCTGATCGCGGGTTTCTTCGGCCTCGTGCAGTTCTTGCGCCAACCGCTCCAGTTCCCCGACATCCGATCCCGGCACGCGGATAAAGCGATGTACCAGCCAATTGGCGAACCAGCCCATGCAGAACGCCACGAAAAGAACGATGGCGGTTGCGATGATGAATTCGGTTCTATTCATTCGGTTGGCGTATCCTGCGTGGTCTCTTCTGCCTCTGCACCTTCTTCCCCCGGTTCTTCAAGGCTTTCAAGCGCTGTTTGCTCATCTGGCAGTGGCTCGGGGCGGATCAGGCGAAATTCGATACGGCGGTTGGTCTCGCGGCCCTCTTCGGTCTCGTTATCAGCGATGGGCACGCTCTCGCCATAGCCCTTGGCGTCAATGCTCGATGTCAGCACGCGGCGCATGCGCAATTCGTCCAGAACCGCGCGCGCACGCGAGAGACTGAGTTGCGCGTTCATATCCTCGCCACCCTGGCTATCGGTATGGCCGCCGATTTCCATCCGAACCTCGCCGCATTTTTTCAGCACATCGGCAATGTCATCCATGATGGCAGCCCCTTGGGCATCAATCTTGGCCGATCCCGGCTCAAAGTTGATCTTGCGCTCTGCTTGGATCCCCGCGATTTGCGCCTCGCATTCTTCTGGCGTCGGAAGCCCGGCCACAGGATCAAGGGCCTCTTTATACGTCACGTCGATAGAGTATTGTTCTGCCTCGCCCAGCTTTTCCGCAAGAAACTGCGCGATTTCCGCACTGGCAGTCTTGCGGCCTGTATTGCCCTTAACGCCGATATTATCGGGCGTGACGGTCACGACACCGTTCGACAGATAGGACAAGGCTTCAAGCCCGGTCAGAACGCGGATCGGCCAATCACGCGGCAAACCCTCGGCGACCCGCGCCGTCAGATGCACCGAATCTGACGAAAACCGCGCCTTGGCAAAACTACGCACGGTCTCGCGGCTGGTCTCGCTGCCCACCCGGCCCCGAATCAGAACCTGACCTTCGGGCGACAGAGTGGCCACAAACTCTGGCGCTGCGGGCTGCGCGGCATCGGGCGGCGGCGGCAACGTGGCAGTAAGGGCAAAAACCTCAGGCAGATCGGCCTCAAGTTTGCCCGCCACATCGTCAAAGAGGCTCTGCGCCGTGCCTTCTGGCGCCAAAAGCGCTACATCGGCATCCGAAAACGTAACCGTCCCGCCGCCAAGGTCCGCGACCGCCGCGATGGCCAGTTCTGCCGCCCGCGACCACTGGGGCGAGGGCACGCCCATCCCGACCACACAGTCCGCCTTGGTCTGGATGCCAGCCTTGCCCGCAGCGCGCAAAATACCATCGCGCGCCTCTTCGGTATCCGCAGAGCAGGAGTCGAATCGCGCGCCTGTTTCGTCGATGACGAACCGCAGGGTAAATGGCGTGATCACTGGCCGCGGTGCCGAGATTGCGAGCGCCAGTCGCACATCGTCCGGGGCCGTGCGCGCCAGATCCGTCTCGATCCGGCGCTGTGCCTCTGTGCTGTCGACCATGGCCTTGATCTCGACCCTATCCGCGCTCACGGAAATCTTGGCGCGCGGCAATTTTCCCAGCGACCGCACCGCATAACGCAGCGCTGCGGGCCATGTCTCTGGATACGGGTAATCTGCGGAATCAAGCAGGTCGGCCACCGGGACGTCATCGGTCACAGACGCGATATCCGCCAAAAGCTTATTTCGGTCCGTGGCCGCAGGCACCAGCCCGATCAAGGAAATGCCGCTATCGTTGCGCAGGATTTCGATGGCAAAGCGCGGCGGCGCGATATCGGCTGCATCTTGCACCAACATCTGGTCGATCACCCGCGCTGCATCAACCACCGTGCCCGCCAGCGACAGCGCCTTGAACCGCAACGCCTCAGAGGGCGCGGTGCCCGCCAGAAAGAGTTGCAGCCCGTCCGTATCGACATCAGCCCAGACCAATCCAACCCGGTCCAGCGTGTCACGCACCGCCCGCCGAGAGCTGTCTTCAATGGCGCTCACAGCAAAGCCTGCGGCAACAACCGCAAGCACCGCTGCCCCGACAAAGGTTCCGGCGATCGTAAAGGCAGATGATAAACGCATCGGGCAATGGCCAATTTATGAGTGCTGCCCACGTCTTTAGGCGTGCGGCGACCTGAGTTCAATCACAGCAGACAAGCGACGGCGAAAAACGGCACAGGCAAGAGACCCGCATCGCGGTTAGACCGGAAAAGGTGAAGCAGGAGCGCGGTATCGTCCAACCGCAAGCGGCGCATCTGGCCTTGCATATGCCAGCCCATCATCCACGGTCCGCAGAGCGCCACAAGAAGCGCCGTCATCCGGGCGTCCGGCACCGCAAGAATAACCGCCAACGCCATCAAAGAGACAGTCGCCACCAAAAACCACCGCAGCCAGCGCGGGGAATTGTCGCCAAAGAGCCGCGCCGTGGATTTCACCCCGATAAGGGCGTCATCCTCAGCGTCCTGATGGGCATAGATCGTGTCATAAAAGAGCGTCCAGGCGATACCCGCGAGATAAAGGATCACCGCAGGTGTCTCGAGGCGTCCGGTATGGGCCGTCCAGGCCAAAAGCGCGCCCCAGTTAAAGGCAAGACCCAGAAAGACCTGCGGCCACCATGTGAACCGCTTGGCAAAGGGATAGACGGCGACCGGCAAGAGCGAGAGTATGCCAAGCACGATTGCGGCGGTGTTGAACGTCAGCAGAATCCCGAACGCAATCAGCGCCTGCACCGCCATCCAGATCAGCGCGCCGCGCACCGTGACCTGCCTCGAAGGAATAGGCCGCGAGGCCGTGCGCGCGACGGAGCCGTCGATATGCCGGTCGGTGATGTCATTCCACGTGCAGCCCGCCCCGCGCATAAGAAAGGCACCAAGACCACAGCCGATGAAGATCCACAGATCATGCCACCCCGCCTGCCCATCTGACAGCATCGCCAGCGTCAGCCCCCACCAGCAGGGCAAAAGCAAGAGCCATGTGCCAATCGGCCGATCTGCTCGGCTCAGCCGCAAATAGGGGCGCGTCGCCGCAGGGGCCAATCGGTCCACCCAATTGCCCGCATAGGCATCTGCCACCTGTCCAGTGGCCTCTGGCGTCTGGTTCTTTGCGGTCATATGTTGGCCCCATGAAAGCAGCGAAGATCAGGCTTTATGTAGAGCACCCGTTGGGGGAAGGGCAAACCATTCCTCTGACGCAACCACAGGCCCATTACCTCTTTGGGGTGATGCGGCAAGGCGTCGGTGATGCTGTGCTGCTCTTTGACGGGCGGCACGGCGAATGGCGCGCCGACGTGATCGAGGCAGGCAAACGCGGCGGGGTGTTGCAGGTGGCAGAGCAGACAGCTCCGCAGCGCGATCCGCCGGATCTTTGGCTCTTGTTCGCCCCGATCAAAAAGGCGCGGACCGATTTCATCGTCGAGAAAGCCGCCGAGATGGGGGCTGCGCGGATCATCCCTGTGCAGACCGAGTTCACCAATGCCGAACGCATCCGACAGGACCGCCTTCAGGCCCATGCCGTCGAGGCCGCCGAGCAATGCGGCGGCACCTTTGTGCCCGAAGTCGGCGATCTGCACCGCCTTGACCGGATGCTTGCGGACTGGCCCAAGGACCGGCAGTTGATGTTTTGCGATGAAGGGCTGGCGGGCCACGCGGCAACGCTTGCCGGTGATTTGCCGCGCGGCGCGCCTTGGGCCATCCTGATCGGCCCCGAGGGCGGGTTTTCAGAGGCCGAGCGCGCGCGCCTCGCGGCGCTGCCGCAGGCGCATGCCGTCAGCCTTGGGCCTCGCATCCTGCGCGCCGATACGGCGGCGGTGGCGGCAATGACGCTCTGGCAACGCGCTTTAGGGGATTGGACATGAGCTTTATTCGCCCGCAAGCGCGCGCTGCTCTCTGGCGCTGGCGCGAAGTGCTCAGCGGTGTCGGGTTGGCAGCACTTGGGCTTTGGTGGGGGATTGGCAGCTATGGCCTTTTGCAATGGCTGGGCTACGCGCTCTTGATCCTTGCCGGGGCAGTACTGGTGATGGGGCTGCAACGCGCGCGATTTCGCGCAGGCGCGGGCGGCCCCGGCGTGGTGCAGGTGGACGAGGGGCAAGTCGCCTATTTCGGGCCTCTGACGGGGGGCGTTGTGGCCATTCGCGATCTTGACGCGCTTACTCTCGATCCCACAGGCAAGCCGCCACATTGGGTGCTAAGCATAGATGGCGCGCCCGCGCTGCATATCCCGCTCAACGCCGAAGGGGCCGAAGCGCTCTTTGACGCCTTCGCCGCCCTGCCCGGCCTGCGCACCGAACATATGCTGGCGCAGATGCGCCGCCTACCCGATCACCCAACCGTGATTTGGCAGAACCCGCAAAGCGCGGTCTCGCACCTTAGGCTGCATTGACAGTCCGTGTGTTTGCCGCCAACTGTGTCGCCCGAGACAATGCCCTGATCAGGAGGCCCGAATATGTCTATCCCACAATCCGGCGGCGGGCCGATCGAACGCCATGAGCAACTTGCAGAATATCTGGCAAGTGGTTGCAAACCCAAGCAAGATTGGCGCATTGGCACCGAGCATGAAAAGTTCGGCTATTGCAAGGACACGCTGCGCCCCATTCCCTACGAGGGGCCGCGCAGCGTATTGGCGGTGCTTGAAGGGCTGCGCGATGTGCATGGCTGGTCGCCCGTAGAAGAGGGCGGCAAGCTCATCGGCTTGGAAAAGGACGGGGCGAATGTCAGCCTCGAGCCGGGCGGTCAACTAGAGCTTTCGGGTGCGCCGATTGAGACCATTCACCAGACCTGCGACGAGGTGAACGACCACCTGCGCGAGGTCAAGGACATCGCCGACAAAGTAGGCGTGGGCTTTATCGGCCTGGGTGCTGCCCCGATCTGGATGCATGACGACATGCCGCTCATGCCCAAGGGCCGCTACAAGCTGATGGACAGCTATATGCAGAAAGTCGGCACCATGGGGCGCACCATGATGCGCCGCACCTGCACCGTGCAGGTCAATCTCGATTTCTCCTCAGAACCCGACATGGTGCAGAAACTGCGCGTGGCGCTGGCCTTGCAGCCGGTGGCAACAGCCCTTTTCGCCAATTCGCCGTTTTTCGAGGGCAAGCCCAATGGGCACAAAAGCTGGCGCGCCCGCGTCTGGCGCGATCTTGATCCCGCGCGCACCGGCATGTTGCCCTTTGTGTTCGAAGAGGGTTTCGGGTTTGAGGCCTATGCCGATTACGCGCTCGATGTGCCGATGTATTTCGTCTATCGCGACGGCAAGTATATCGACGCTCTGGGGCAGTCGTTCCGCGATTTCCTGCGCGGTGAACTTCCTGCCCTGCCCGGCGAGAAACCAACGTTGAGCGATTGGGCCGATCACCTGACCACCACCTTCCCCGAGGCGCGGATCAAGAAATTCATGGAGATGCGCGGGGCCGATGGTGGCCCGTGGCGCAGGCTCTGTGCGCTGCCTGCCTTCTGGGTGGGGTTGATGTATGACCAATCCGCACTTGATGCGGCATGGGACGTCTGCAAGGGCTGGGATGCCGAGACGCGCGATGCGCTGCGGGTGGCGGCCAGTGTGGACGGGCTTCAGGCGCGGGTGGGCGACATCCACATGCACGAACTGGCCCGCGAGGTTCTCAACATCTCTGAGGCGGGCCTTAAGGCGCGCGCGCGGTCGGGCGGCGGCGGCATGATCCCCGACGAGACCCATTTCCTCAATGCGCTGCGCGAAAGCGTCGAGACCGGCAAGGCCCCCGCGGATGAATTGCTCGACCGGTATAATAGCGATTGGGCGGGTGATCTTAGCCGGATTTACGCTGACTACAGCTATTAACCGCCTGTTCAGGCTGGCAGCGGGCTGCCCGTTCTGGTCCGGGTGCGCATCAGGATCAGAACCATGATCCCGATGTTGAGGAAATTCCAAGCAATGCCGTTGAGAAACGCCATGTGATAGCTGCCGGTCAGGTCATAAATCCAGCCCGACATCCAGCCGCCAATCGCCATCCCGGCGATGGTTGCCATCATCACAAATCCCACGCGCCGCCCAGCCTCGGCACTGGGCATATACTCTCGCACGATCACCGCATAGCTGGGCACGATGCCGCCCTGCGCCAAGCCAAAGACAAGGCTGACAACATAAAGCGAGGTTAGCCCACCCGAGGGCAGGTAGAGGAACAGCGCCAGACATTGCAGCGCCGAACCGATCAAAAGCGTGCGCACGCCCCCCAACCGATCCGCAAGCAGGCCTGAGACCAGACGCGATGCAACCCCGCCCAAAAGCATGAGCGACAGCATCTGTGACCCCACGGCAGGGCCATAACCCAGATCAACGCAATAGCTTACGATATGGACCTGCGGCATCGACATCGCCACGCAGCAGCCCACCCCGGCAAGGCCCAGAAGCAAGGCCAGAGTGCGCGGCGACAGCCCCGTCGCCCCAGCACGGGCCGAAGACAGGCTGTCAGCATGGGCGCGCGCCGCCAAAGGCACCCGGCGTCGCAACAACAGCGCAAGCGGGATCACCCCTGCCACCGTGACGACCGCCAGCACCATATAAACCGCCCGCCACCCCTGCTCTGCCAGAATACCGGCAAGGATCACCGGCCAAATTGCCCCTGACAGGTAATTGCCGCTGGCGGTGATCGCCACAGCAATCCCGCGCCGCTTTAGAAACCAGAGCGAGACATCGGCAATCAGCGGCCCGAAACTGGCGGCAGATCCGAAACCGATCATGAATTGAAGCGTCGAAAGCAACAAAACCGTGGGGCTCATCGCAGCCAGGGCCGTCGCAGTGGAGATCAGAAGCGCTGACCCGATCAGCGCCGCCGTGACACCAAAACGGTCCACCACCCGCCCGATACCAAGGTTGCCCAGCGCAAACCCCACCATGGTCAGCGTATAGGGCATAGAGGCCGCCGCGCGGTCGACGCCAAACTCGGCCTGCATGGCGGGCATGACCACGATGATGGACCACATACCGGCATTGCCGATCATGGCAATGGCCAAAGACACGCCAAGGCGTGTCCAGGCATAGCGGCTGTCGAGAAGGGCGGTATCGGCGTTCATGGCGCGACGATAGGACGGCGCGCAGAGACTGACCAGATGGAAAAGAGCGGCCTTCAACGGGTTGTGATGGGGCGGCATTTTGCTGCAATCTCTATCCCGTGCTTGGCCCGGCGCGCGCGACAGGCTAACACTTGCCGCAAAAAGGAGGGCTCAGCCCATGTCGACCGCCAAGACCCAAACCGGGACCCAGATCGAAACCCCGACCGAGATTGCCCGCGACGTCATCCGGATCGAGGCCGAGGCTCTCAGCGCCCTCCACGCGGACCTGCCCATCGACTTCGATGCAGTGGTGACGCGCCTTCTTGAGGTCAAGGGTCGGGTCATCGTCTCTGGCATGGGGAAATCTGGCCATATCGCCGCCAAGATCGCGGCAACCATGGCCAGCACTGGCACGCCGGCGCAATATGTCCATCCGGGCGAGGCAAGCCATGGCGATCTGGGCATGATCACACGGGAAGATGCGCTGATCCTGATCTCCAACTCTGGCGAAACCCGGGAACTGGCCGATATCATTGCCCATAGCCGCCGCTTTGCGATCCCTCTCATCGCCATAACCAAAAAACCCGACAGTACCCTTGGACAACAGGCCGATTTCCGTCTGACCCTGCCCAATGCCCCCGAGGCCTGCGCCATCGGCATGGCCCCCACCACAAGCACCACCTGCACGCTGGCCTTGGGCGATGCTCTGGCTGTGGCGATGATGCGGCTGCGGGGCTTTGAGCGCGAGAATTTTCTGGCCTTTCACCCCGGCGGCACGCTGGGCGCGCAGCTTTTGCGCGTCTCTTCGGTCATGCACAGCGGCGCGGCCCTGCCCGTGGTCAGCGCCGAGACCCCGATGGGCGAAACCTTGATCGAGATGACGGCCAAGGGCTTTGGCGTGGCGGCCGTGGTCGAGGAAGGTCGGCTAATGGCGGTGATCACCGATGGCGATTTGCGGCGCAACCTATCAGACCTCATGGCACGCACCGCCGGAGAGGTGGCCACCCGCAACCCCCGCAGCATCCTGCCCGAGGCGCTCTTGTCCGAGGCTTTGGGCGTGATGAACACCCACAAGATCAGCGCGCTCTTTGCCGTGGATGAGAGCGGGCAATTGCGCGGCCTCGTGCATATCCATGACATCCTGCGCGCCGGGGTCGCCTGATCCCGGATCAGGCGCTCAGAAAGCTCGCATAGGGGATATAGCGCACCGGATCACCCGGCTGAATGGTCACCGCACCGTCAGGCAATTCCACCAGACCTTCGGCCCAGCTTAGGCCACTGATCCGCCCCGAGCCTTCCGAGGCGAAAACCTCTGCCCGCCCCTCACGGATCCGCGCGCGCAGATATTCACGGCGGCCCGGTTTCTTGCGTTTCTCAAAACCGGCGGGCACGTGAAATCCCTGCGGCACAGACCAGCCCGCTCCGGACAAGAGCCGCAACGCAGGCCGCGCAAAGATCAGCGCACAGACAAGGGCCGCCACCGGATTGCCCGGCAGGCCAAAAACCGGCACGCCCCGCCAGAGGCCAAGCGCCAAGGGCCGCCCCGGTTTCAGGGCGATACGCCATTCGGCCATGGCCCCCGCCTCATTCAACAAGGCCGATACATGATCCTCATCGCCCGACGACGCGCCGCCAGAGGTGAGAATGGCATCCGAATCTTCCGCCGCACGATCCAACGCAGCGCGAAGCGCTGCGCGGTCATCGGCAATACGCCCCAGATCAAGCGGCGCATAGCCCATCTGCTCCACAAGACCCAAAAGCATAGGACGGTTTGCATCATAGATCTGGCCGGGTCGGGCGGGATGACCGGCCTCTACCAGTTCATCGCCAGTGGAGATGACCGCGACGCGCAGCTGTTCATGCACTGGCAGATCCGCCACGCCCACAGCGGCGCAAAGCGCCAGATCGGCAGGGCTAATCACACGGCCCGGCGCAAGTACCGGCGCATCTGCCGCCACATCCTCGCCCGCGCGGCGTGTATTGGCACCGGGCTTTAGCCCCGCACGAAACGCGATACGCCCCGCGCCCAAGGTCACATCCTCTTGCAGGATCACGGTATCAACGCCCTCAGGCAGCGCAGCCCCCGTCAGCACGCGCACCGCATGGCCGGGGGGCACGCTGTCGGGATAGGGCACACCAGCGGCGGCGCGCCCCTCAACGAGCGGCAGCGTTTGATCGCCAGCGGTCAGGCTTGCATGGGCAAAGCCATAGCCATCCACGGCGGTATTCGCCTCGGGCGGGTTGGCGCGCAGCGCGGTGACGGGTGCGGCCAGAACGCGGCCCAAGGCCTGCGCCAGCGGCGCGCGGGTCTGGCCCACCACGGGACGCAGCCGATCTTGCAAAAGCGCCAATGCGTCATCGACCGGCGTCCAATCCACGCCCGCAGGCAGTGCAAAACAATCATTCCGCAGGGGCGGCGGTTTGAGCACGTCGTCACATGCGGCAATCAACGCCGCCTCATATCCCAAACCCAGAATCCAGCCTTCTTCCGGCGCATCCACCGCCAGCATTTCGGCCAGTTGCTCCTGAGGTAAACGCGCCAACGCGCGCGCCATCAGCCGCACCTGATGCGCATCCCGGATCTCGCCCAAGGGTTTGACAGCGGCATTGATCAGCCCCGGCCAGATTTCGACCAGCGCCACGGGCTTGTCCAACACCTCGAACGGCCAGACAGACACTTGCCCGTAAAACCTGCGTCTGAGCCGGTTAAGCACCGGCAGCCCGGTCAGAACCTGCCCACCCACGGCCCCCGCGCCCCCCATCTGCCAGCAGGTGAAGGCCCCCGGTGCCCGCGCCTCAGCCGCGCGCTTCTCAGCCATGCCATGGCCTGCGCGCGTGTCCTTGCGCGGCAATCCGTCAATCTCGCGCTTCAACCCGTTGAACCAGAATGGCCCCACGCCGGGAAAGCGCCCGTTGATCTCGCCCGCCACATCAAAGCGGTTATTGCCGCCCGGTGCATCCTCGATCACCGTTTCCAGCCAGTCCCAGACGGCAAAGGGATTGTCGCAGCCAGTCAAACCTCGGGCAAACCCCGCCGGAAAGCCAAAGGGAAAATCCACCCCGATCAAAAGCCTGCGCCCCGCCGCAAGCTCTGCCGCAATCAGGGCCACTAGCGCCGCCTCGGCCTCGGCCCGGTTGCGCAGATAGGTCGGGGCCTCATCCACCCCGTCGCGTGTCACCCCTAGCCAGATCGCATCCCGACACGGGCGCGCCCCGGTGTCGTTGCCGCCCGACCAATCCAGCATCGCAAACGTGTCAAACCGGTTCACAACGCCACCTCCGCCAAGATGAAATCGGCAATTGCCTTGGTGTCGTTAAGGTCGAACAGAGGCCGGTCGATCGTCAACGCCGTATCGCTCGCCACGGCGCGGATGGTGGGATCATCGGTGGCAATCAGCGGATTGCCGGTTTCGGCGCGAAACGCCTCGACCTTGGGATGGCGATCACGCTTGTAGCCCTCGACCAACACCAGATCGACGGGGGAGAGTTTCTGCAAGAGAGATTCAAGCGTCGGTTCGCCCTCTTCGCGCAGTTCATGCATCAGGGCAAAGCGGTTACGCGAGGCCAAGAGCACCTCGGTCGCGCCCGCCACGCGGTGGCGGTGACTGTCCTTGCCCGGTTGGTCCACGTCAAAGGTGTGATGCGCGTGTTTCACAGTGGAAACCGTATAGCCGCGCCCCGTGATCTCGGCCACCAGCCGCTCCATCAGCCCGGTCTTGCCCGCGTTCTTCCAGCCGGTGACGCCATAAATCCTCATGCTGATAGTCTCCTGCGTGCCGCGTCCAGATCCTCGGGCGTATTGACGTTGAAAAAGGGATCGAGCGCGTCGTCAAATACCGCCTCGCGCCCGTCATGTTTGTCGGTCCAGAGCACCACCTTGCGCAGCCCGTCCAACAGCGCCGCGCGCAGATCATGCCGCAGCGCCGTGGGCCAGAGGCCAAAGGTGGGATGGCGGATCAAACCGCTGCAGCTCATGGATTTGGTCTCGGTGTCACCGCGCGGGGTGGCGGCAAGAACGAGGGGATGGGTCATGCCCTCTGCCACGCCTGTCAGATGCGCCACAAGATCGGTCGGGAAAAACGGCGTGTCGGCGGCGACGGTGACGATAGAGTCGGCCCCCTGCCCCGCAGCCCAATCAAGACCGGCCAGAACGCCCACCAGCGGCCCGGCGAAACCGGGGATGGGATCGGGCAGCACCGGCAGGCCAAAGGCCGCAAAGCGGGCGGGCTCGCCATTGGCGTTGAGCGCCATCGCCCCCACCTGAGGGCCCAGACGGTCAATCACATGCGCAAGGATCGGGCGCTCATCAAGGGCCAACAGCCCCTTGTCGCCGCCGCCCATGCGCGTGGCCTGCCCGCCGGCAAGGATAACACCAAGGGACTCGGTCATTCGTCGGCCCCTTTGCGGCGGTGTTTTTTCTCCTCATCGCCCACGCTCTCGGGGTCCGCATCCCGCAACAGGCGGTCATCCCCCGCAAGACAGACAAAGCGCTTGCCGCGCATCCGGCCAATCAGCGTCAGCCCCACCTGGCGCGCGATTTCCACGCCCCACGCGGTAAAGCCAGAGCGAGAGGCAAGCACCGGTATCCCCATCATCGCGGTCTTGATCACCATTTCCGAGGTCAAACGCCCGGTGGTGTAAAGCAACTTATCCCCCGCATCGACACCCTCGCTCAGCATCCAGCCCGCGATCTTGTCCACGGCGTTGTGGCGGCCCACATCCTCCATATAGACCAGCGGGCGGTTGCCTTGACAAAGCACGGTGCCGTGAATCGCCCCCGCCTCAAGATAGAGCGACGGCGTGCGGTTGATCACACTGGCCAAGGCATAAAGATCCGAGGTCTTGACCGTCACGGCAGGCAGGGTCACGCCCTCCAGCCCCTCCATCATATCGCCAAAGACCGTGCCCACGGCACAGCCGCTGGTGCGGGTCTTTTTCTTGAGCTTTTCCTCGTAACTGGTCTGACCATCGGTGCGCACGACGACGGTGTCCAACTCTTCGTCGTAATCCACGCCCAAGACCGTCTCTTGCGGCCCCAGCATCCCCTGATTGCGCAGGAAACCAAGCGCCAGATATTCAGGGTAATCGCCAATCGTCATGGCAGTCACGATTTCCTGCGCATTGAGGAAAATCGTCAAGGGGCGCTCCTCGACCACCGAAATCTGCGTGCGGTTGCCCTCGTGATCCATGCCCTCGACCGCGCGCGTAAGGCGCGGGGCGGCAGGATCGGGCGCGATGAGATAAGACAGGAGGTCCTCGGTCGTGGCCAATTGCATCTCCTTCTGGCATTGGATAGGCGGTGTCAGGGCACGGGGGCAACTTAGGGGGCAAGCGGTGCATAGGCAAACCACCAATTCGACCTATTGGCAAGGCGTGCGCGACGGTGCGCCCTTCATTCTCGTGATCGTGCCCTTCTCGTTGCTCTTTGGCGTGGTCGCGACCGAGGCTGGATTGAACGTGTTTGAAACGCTCAGCTTTTCGGTTCTGGTGATCGCAGGCGCGGCGCAATTCACCGCGTTGCAACTGCTGAGTGATGGCGCACCCACCGCGATTGCGCTCATTTCTGCGCTGGCGGTCAATCTGCGGATGGCGATGTATTCGGCCTCTCTCACGCCCTATATCGGCGGGGCAAGTTTGGGGCAGCGGGCGCTGGCCGCCTATTTCACCGTCGATCAAAGCTATACCTGCGCCATCGTCGCCTTTGAAAAAAACCCCGGTTGGTCAATTCCCCAAAGGCTCGCGTATTTCTTTGGCGTGGTCACGCCCATATGCCCGCTCTGGTATATCTTCACGCTGGTGGGGGCGCTGGTTGGCACCTCGATCCCCGAGGGGCTGGCGCTTGATTTTGCGCTGCCGATCACCTTTCTGGCGATGATCGCGCCAATGCTGCGCACGCCGGCGCATCTGGCGGCGGCCTTTGTGTCCGTCACACTGGCGCTGGTCTTTGCGTTCCTGCCCTATAACCTCGGGCTTCTGGTCGCGGGTGTTGCGGGCATGATGACCGGCGCGCAAGTCGAGCTGATGCTTGAGCGGCGCAAGGAGGCGCGGTTGCCATGATCGACAAAACAAGCCTCTGGATCGTGATCGTGCTTTTGGGTCTGGGCAGCTTTGGGCTGCGCTTTGTCTTTACCGGGCTGATCGGCGACCGGCCCCTGCCCGCGTGGCTGCTCCGGCATCTGCGCTATACCGCCGTCGCGGTTCTGCCGGGGCTGGTGGCGCCCTTGGTGGTCTGGCCTGCGGCGACGGGCGGCACGCTTGATGCCCCGCGCATGGCGGCGGCGCTGGTGACGCTGATCGCGGGCTATCTGCTGCGCAACGTGATCGTGGCGATTCTCTTGGGCGCGGTCACGCTTTATGGCGGGCTTGCCCTGATGGGGCAGATGTAAAGGCGAACGCCCTCAGGCGAAAATCTGCGCCGCATGCTCGGCCATGTAAATCCGCAACCATGGCGTATAGCGCGTGGGATGCATGCGGATCGCGGCGTTCAGCGCATTCAGCGAGATCCAGCGCGTCTCCATCACCTCATCCGGGTTCGGGGCAAGCGCACAGCGCGCAGGCAGGCGGCACATGAACATATCCACCACCTCATGCTCGGTCAGACCACCGCCCACATCGGCGCGGTATTCGACCTGATCGCGATGGGTGAGCGAGAGGCCGGTGATGCCCAACTCCTCGGACAGCCTGCGATGCGCGCAGGCCAGCGGATCTTCGCCCCAATGCGGATGGGTGCAGCAGGTATTGGCCCACAGACCGGGCGTATGATATTTGCCAAGCGCGCGGCGCTGAATCAAAAGATCCTCACCCGCCATGACAAAGACCGACACCGCCTTGTGCCGCAAACCGCGCTGATGCGCCTCGAGCTTGTCCACGGCAACCAGATCACCGCCGATCCATGTCGGGATGAGCGCTGTCATGTTCGGGTCGCGGACACCAGCCGCGTCAGATGGGCGAGGTTCTTCAACCCGATCTTGAGATGTGCCATGGGTCGCGCCTTGACCAGTTTCTTGTTCATATAGGCCTCGAATGTCAGCCGCTGCACGTCGATGTCATGGCAGAGCGAGACAAAGCGCTCGCGCCGCTCGTCGGACCTATAATAGGCATTTTGCATCGACGCCAGAACCCGGAACACCGTTTTATGCTCGCGCATGAAAAGCTGTCGCGCAAGTTTGAGATCGCGCACCCGCCCCGAGGCAAGGCAAGCACTCGCCGCCGTCGCGGCCACCCGACCGCCGACCATGGCATAGTAAATCCCCTCACCCGAAGACGGCGCAACCACGCCCGCCGCATCGCCCGCCAAGCCCACATCGCGGCCATTATCCCAGCAATCCAACGGCTTGAGCGGAATCGGCGCGCCCTCGCGGCGGATTGTCGGACAGTCCGTAAGGCCAGAGGCCGCGCGCAAATCGGCGGTGGCCTGTTTCAAATCGACATCCTTGATCATGCTGCCCATGCCAACGCTCGCGGATTTGCCATGCGGAAAAACCCAGCCGTAGAAATCCGGCGAAATCGCCCCGTCATAGATCACATCACAGCGCTTGGGATCATAGGCGGCGGTGGCCTCCGGCGCCTCGATAATCTCGTGATAGGCGATGACATAGGGGATGCGCTCGGCCCCCGGCACCTCGTCCCGCGCCACGCTGGAGCGCGCGCCATCGGCCCCGATGATCAGCCGCGTGGGCAGGCTGCGTGCGTTACCCGTAACCTTGTCGCGGTAGATCACCGCCGGTGTCGGCCCGCTGCGATCAATCCGCAGATAGGTGCCCGTGGCGCGTACAGCCCCGGCCTGTGCCGCACGAACACGCAGGAACTCGTCGAAATGCTCGCGATCCACCATGCCGACAAAGCCGTTTTCAATCGGAATATCCACGTGCCGCCCGGTGGGCGAGATCATGCGCGCGGTGGTGATCTTGGCCACGATCTGCGCGTCAGGCAGGTTGAAATCGGCAATCAGGCGCGGCGGGATCGCCCCGCCGCAGGGCTTGATCCGCCCGGCACGGTCCAAAAGCGCCACCTTATAACCCGAGCGGGCCAGATCCTCGGCTGCAGTGGCCCCAGACGGACCGCCCCCGATTACAACTACGTCAAACATGGTCATTCCCCCGGAACAAGCGTCGCGCCGCGGTCGCGGCCATGATCAATCACCCTGAGCGCCATCAGCGCCGAGAGCACGAAAAGTCCGGCCTCAAAGAAAAAGACCGTGCCGAACGCCGTAGCATCCGTATCAGACAAAAGGCGCATCACATCGACCGAGGCCGCGCCCATCAGCCCGCCGAAACCTGCGGCCATCGCTTGTGCCGCGCCCCAGAGACCCATCCGCGTGCCTTCGCGCGCCTCGCGCCCCTGCCCCGCCAGCGCCATCATCGCGCCAATCGCGCCCACCGCGAACATGCCGTTGAAGAACCCGAGCACGACGACGATCGGGACGAATGCCGCCGCCGCGCCCGAGGCCCCGAGCAGCGCAATCGCTGCAAGCGCCGAAGCCGAACCCAAACAGCCCCCCACCACCCAATGCCGGATCGAACCAAGCCGAAGCCCCGTGGCGGCAACCCCGACGGTCAGCATGCCAAGGAACACCCCGCCATTCTGCGCACCGCTGAGCTGCGTGGATTGGCCGGGGGTGAAATGAAACACCAACCCGGCATAGGGTTCCAAGATGAGTTCCTGCATGAAATAAGCTGTCATCGACAGGAAGACGAAAATCGTAAAAAGCCGCGCCTCGCGCTCGGCCCAGATTTCGGCCAAACCTTCACGAAACCGCAGCGGCGCATCGGCACGGGCAGGCTGCGCCCCAACGCGCGCCTCGATGCCGTGAATAGCAAGCGCGGTCAGCACCACCGCGCCCAGTGCCACAACGCCCACGATTTCCAGCAACAAGGCCGGGGTATAGGGGTCGAGAAAGGCACCCACCGTGGTTGCGGTTACGGCGATGCCGCCGATCATCATCAGCCAGGTGATCGTGGCCGCCGCCGCCCGCCGCCGCGGGGCTGTGGCCGTGGCCAAAAGCGCCAAAAGCGAGGTGCCCGACGCACCAACACCCAGCCCGATAAGGGCATAGGCAAGAATAGACAGGCCCAGACCAAGGCCAAATTGGCTTTCCATGATCACCACGGCAAGCGCCGCGAGATACCCGCCCGAGGCCAGCACCGCCATTCCCCCGATGATCCAGCGGGTGCGATGCCCGCTCGTATCCGAGAGATACCCCCAATTGGGCCGCGTGATCTGAATGCCGTAATGCAGCGCCACCAAAAGACCCGGCAGCACCGCAGGCAGCGCCAGTTCAACCACCATCAGGCGGTTGAGCGTCGAGGTGGTCAGCACCACCACCGCGCCAAGGCACATCTGCACCAGACCCATGCGGAAAATCTGCAACCAACTCAGCGTCATGGCGCGCCTCCGATCATGCGCAGGGCAAAGGCCGCGATCATCATACCGGTGACATAGGCCATGACGCCTGTCCCGTTATACCAAGGCGCACGGCCCTTGGGATCAGAGAGAAGAATACGCATTGCCCAAAACTGGCCAAGCAAAAGCACGGCGATTGCGGCAGCATGCCACGGGCGGCCCCAGGCCAGCAAAAGGCCGATCACCGCCAGTTGCGGCAGGGCCATCACGATACAGGCCACGCGCGCCGCCCGTTCCGGGCCAAGCGTGACGGGCAAGGAATTGACGCCCGTCTGGCGGTCGCCCTCCAATGCCTTGAAATCATTGAGTGTCATGATGCCATGCGCGCCAATGGCATAGAGCGCAGCAATTATGATGACCGGCCCGCTGGGCGCGCCTGCGGCCAACACGGCCGCGCCCGTGAACCACGGCAGCCCCTCATAGCACAGCCCGACAAGGCCCGGCCCCCAGATACCCGACCGCTTGAGGCGCACCGGCTCTGCCGAATAGGCCCAAGCCGCCAGCACGCCAAACACCGTCGCGCCAAAGCCCCAAGGCCCGAGGAACGCCCCCATCCCCAGCGCCAGCGCCGACATCGCCAGCGCCACCCACAGCCCCCAACGCCCCGGCACCCGGCCAGAGGGAATCGGGCGATGCGGTTCGTTGATCGCATCCACATGCCGGTCACACCAGTCATTCGCCGCCTGGCTCATGCCACAGACGACCGGCCCCGCCAGCACCATGCCCAGGATCACCAGACCCCAGTTATTCAAAGGAGAAACGCCCGAAGAGATGACACCGCACAGGTAGGCCCAAATGGGCGGAAACCATGTGATCGGCTTGATCAAGGTCAGCAGGGCCCGAGGCTCTGGCAGGCGGCGCACGATGTGTAAGGACTCTGTGACACTCATGGTGTCAATTAAACTATACAATCCATCGCGAGGGAAGAGGATTCTCGAATGCAGGCGCGCAAATCGGCCTATTCATCATCCTGTGCGTTGATCAACCCGAACTTGCGCAGCTTGACATAGAGGCTCTGCCGCGACAGGCCCAGCATTTCGGCGGCGGCGACCCGGTTGTTGTTGGTCAGGCGCACAGCGGTTTCGATGCACATCTTTTCGACCACGTCCGAGGTGGCAGATACCAATTCCTTAAGCGAGGCTGTCCCGACAAGGTCCATCACATTGCGCATCGCTTCTTCGCTGACCACGGCCGAGGCTTCTTCGACATTGGGCAGATCGCGGGGGCTGGTATCGCGAATGATCAGGCCAACACCCAGATCAGCATTGCGCCCACGCAGGCGTGCGGCGGAAATATCCACGGACGTGCGCGTGCCAACGATGCTCTGTACCTGTGCGGCATAGCTGCGCATCCGGCCGGTTTTGCGGGTGTTATCCAGAATAAGCTTGAGATCGACACTGCCCCGCGACAAGAAATCCGCCATCGAACGTCCCTGCACATCCCGCAATTGCGCGGCATCGGACAGCACCAAAAAGCCCTCGTTCGCATCCCGAACCAAACCATTGGCATCCAGCAGCACGATTGCATCGCTCGCCGCTTCAAAGAGCGCCGTCAGCGATTGCGCCGATTCAGGGCGCGCCGCCTCTTCATCTTCGACCGGTGCCATGCGGCACAGCATCAGCACCTCGCCCGAGGCGCGAAAGAAATCCGGGCTCAACTGCACCAGCCGCCCATTGCGCCGCGCCACAGCCTCTAACCCGGTGATTTCATCCGAGGCCGCCGCAGCGCGCAACTGATCCATGAACCCGCCCCGCCGCTGCCCTTCAAAGGCCTGCGCAAAAGCATTGCCCGCAAGCACATCCCGCTTGGACCCAAGCAACAGCGCCCCGGCGGAATTGATGTCACGAATGCGCCCCTGATCCGGCTCGACCAGAACCAGCGGCGTCTCGGACGCCTCAAGCACCACCCGGTAACAGGTCTCAATGCCGCGAAACTTTTCCAGCTCCCGCTCGCGCGCCATCTGCTCGCGCACCAGACGCTGCTGAATTTCCGCCAGCGGCTGCATATCGCGCCCCAGCAAGAGAACGCCACCACTGTCCGGATCACGGTGCAACGTGTAGCGCACCGGGAATTCCCAATTGGCATTGTCTCGGTGATTCATCTCCAACGGGCGCGGCAGGGCATCAGGATCAGCCCGCATCTCTAACAGACGGGCATCAAACTTGGTGCGGCTTTCAACCGTGAGGAAATTGCGGAAATCCCGCCCAACCCAATGCTCCAGACTGCCCAATTCAGGCAGGTCCGGGCTAACCGATATGGCGACCACAAGAGATTTTTCGTCAAGCATGACCGCGATGTCAGAGGCTTGCTCGATCAAGCGATCAACGCTCGATGATCCGGGCAATCCACCCGTTAGGGGCCGCTCAGACGTCCTGTTCTGCTTCGTCACGCTGCTATCCCAACTCTCGCGCGCAGGGCGCGCGGATTACGTATTCGCGTCGATTGATAACGGATCAACCACGGATGCAAGACCGCACAGCTCAATTGCTTCTCGTGCTGTCCGTACTGCAAAATCCGCGCCAGTCCGCTTTTCCACTTCTCTCGGCTTGTCCACCAACCGCCCTCCGATAACGATGGGCGGACAACTGTCCAAATTAGAACGTAGGTAATCTATCAATTCCGTCAATTGTTCAAGCGTTTTCAGACTTCCCGCCGTGATACCGGCCATGGCGAACCTGCCAGACCCAAGCAGATGTTTCAGCTCCTCAACCTCCAGCCCTATGGCCATGTGGACCCAAATACCATGTCGGCGGAACTGATCCGCCGCGACAAAAGCGCCAATCGAGTGATCCTCAAAGGTTGGCACAATCATCAACACCGACTGACCAAGCGGAATACTGCGATCCATCCAGCCGCCCAGATCGGCCGCGTCCCGCGACCGGAACAGCGCCTGAAGCCGGGCCGCCCCCACCGTTACATCGACAAAGCTTGCCTTGTCCTGCACCCACATCTCTCCAAGAAAGCGCGCGGCGTCGGGAACATAAGTCTGATAGATCTCATTTGAGGAAATCCCGTTGGCCACCATCGAGGCAATGACCCGCTGATGCGCCGCTTCGGATTCGTCGGTAAGCGCGGCGCACAGCCTTGCAATCCACTCACCGCGGCTCTTGGGAATATCTCCGCCCTGCTTGTCGAGCGCCACCTTTCGCAAGGCGGATTCGACAAGAAACCGTATTCCTGATGCTTGCGGACCAGACCCGCTGTCGTCGGGTTCCCTCATGCGTTGCCCTCCCAGGCGACCCTACTATCCCGCGATCCTCTGCGTTTCACTATACTGCGAATCGCGCACGGGACAAAAGGGCGGCGCGTTTTCTGCTCCGTATACCTAGTGTGCGGGCGCAGAGGTCAAATGTCAAATTATCCTGACAGACCAAGGCAACAAATCTGCCCCGCGCGCGGAATCCATGCGTATCGGGGTAAAATTAGGCAAACCACACGCAGAATGGGCGATCAACCGCCTAAAAAAGCCGCTGAAGCCGCGCCGCAAAGCCGCCGCGCGACACGCGTCCAGATTTCATTACAAGTTAACCGCGCCCAAAAGTGTAAATTATAATTGACACATTTAGCCCTCAGGTCGTAGCATCAGGACAGGCCAGAGACACGGGACCGGAGGGGATATGGCGCGACAGGCGCATCATCAACAAGCGACCGGAGCGCTCTACACCGCCGCAGAGCGCGCGCGCCGCGATGCCACGGTCTGGACGCTTGTGCAGGGCATTCTCGCACCCGTGCAATTTCTTGTCTTTCTCATCTCACTCGGCCTTGTGCTGCGTTACCTCATCACGGGTGACGGTTTCGCCGCGGCCACCTGGTCAATCGTAATCAAGACCGGGGTTCTTTATCTCATCATGGTCACGGGCGCTGTCTGGGAAAAGGTCGTGTTCGGCCAATACCTCTTTGCGCCTGCGTTCTTCTGGGAAGATGTGTTCAGCTTTGGCGTCATCGCCCTGCACACCGCCTATCTCTGGGCGCTCTGGACCCATGCCCTGACCCCTCACGCGCTGATGGGTCTCGCACTGGCGGCCTATGCGGCTTATGTCATCAACGCCGGACAATTCCTGTGGAAACTGCGCATGGCGCGCCTTCAAGCAGGAGAGGCGGCATGAGCTTTGACACCCCCCCAAGCACTGGCTGTCGCGAAGCCCCTGTTCTGCGTGAACGCGGTCAGCACGAGGTATTTTGTGGTCTGACCGGCATCATCTGGCTGCATCGCAAAATGCAGGATGCCTTTTTTCTGGTGGTCGGCTCGCGCACCTGCGCGCATCTGCTGCAATCCGCCGCCGGCGTGATGATCTTTGCCGAGCCACGTTTCGGCACCGCCATTCTGGAAGAAACCGATCTTGCCGGTCTCGCCGATGCTCAGGTCGAACTTGAGCGCGAGGTTGGCCGCCTCATCGCGCGGCGCCCCGACATTCGCCAACTTTTCCTCGTCGGCTCTTGCCCCTCCGAGGTGATCAAGCTGGATCTCGCCCGCGCCGCCGAAAAGCTGAGCGTGCAGCACGCCCCACATGTGCGCGTGCTCAACTATTCCGGCTCAGGAATCGAGACCACCTTTACCCAAGGCGAGGATGCCTGTCTGGCCTCCATGGTGCCTTCCCTGCCCGAAACCGACGCACGCCAGTTGATGCTGGTGGGGGCCCTGCCCGATGTGGTCGAGGATCAGGCCCGTGATCTGCTGGCACAGATGGGGATCACCGATGTGGCAATCCTGCCCGCGCGCCGGGCGGATGATCCGCTCAGCGTGGGGCCGAACACTGTTTTTGCCCTGTTGCAACCGTTCCTTGGCGATACCCTGGCCGCATTAGAGCGGCGCGGCGCGCGGCATCTGCCCGCCCCTTTCCCCTTTGGCGCTGAGGGCACGACCGGCTGGTTGCGCGCCGTAGCCAATGAGTTTGGCGTCGATGACGCCACATTCGAGCGTGTCACCGCCGCCCCCCGCGCCCGCGCAACCCGCGCCGTGGCCCAGGCCGCCGAGAGCCTGAGCGGCAAGTCGATTTTCTTCTTTCCCGACAGCCAGCTGGAAATTCCACTGGCCCGGTTCCTGACCCGCGAATGCGGCATGCGCGCCATCGAAGTGGGCACGCCCTTTCTGCACAAGAACATCCTAGGCCCCGATCTCGATCTGCTCGAGGCAGGTCCGCAACTGACCGAAGGGCAGGATGTGGAACGGCAACTTGACCGCTGCCGCGCGGCACAGCCCGACCTGACCGTCTGCGGTCTGGGCCTTGCCAACCCGCTCGAGGCCGAGGGGCTCGCCACCAAATGGGCCATCGAACTGGTCTTTACCCCGGTGCATTTCTACGAACAGGCGGGCGATCTGGCGGGGCTCTTCTCGCGCCCGATGCGCCGCCGTGCGGCCCTAAAACTGGGGGCGGCATCATGAAGCTCACCCTCTGGACCTATGAAGGCCCGCCGCATGTCGGCGCGATGCGTGTCGCCACCGCGATGAAGGGGCTGCATTACGTGCTGCACGCACCGCAGGGCGATACCTATGCCGACCTGCTATTTACCATGGTCGAGCGGCGCAATCACCGCCCCCCCGTGACCTACACCACCTTTCAGGCGCGTGACCTTGGGGCCGATACCGCCAATCTCTTCAAGACCGCCTGTCAGGCAGCCTATGACCGGTTCAAGCCCGAGGCGATGATTGTCGGCGCGTCCTGCACCGCAGAATTGATTCAGGACGACCCAGGCGGCATGGCCGAGATGATGGGCCTGCCCGTCCCGGTCATCGCGCTGGAACTGCCCAGCTATCAGCGCAAGGAAAACTTCGGCGCAGATGAAACCTTTTTCCAGATCACCCGCGCCTTGGCCAAGCCGGTTGAGAAAACCGCGCAGGTCAGCTGTAATCTGATCGGCCCGACAGCCCTTGGATTTCGGCACCGGGATGACATCACCGAACTGACCGGCATGCTGGCCGATATGGGCATTTCGGTGAATGTTTGTGCGCCCTATGGGGCCACGCCGTCTGACATCACCCGGCTGGGGGCCGCGCATTTCAACGTGCTGATGTACCCAGAGACGGGCGAGAGCGCCTGCCGCTGGATGGAGCGGGAACTGGGCCTGCCCTTTACCAAAACCGTTCCCATCGGCGTTGGCGCCACCCGCGATTTCATTCGCGAAGTCAGCGTCTTGGCCAATGTTCCTCAGGCAATGGATGAAGAGCGTTTGCGCCTGCCTTGGTATTCGGCCAGCGTCGACAGCACCTATCTTACGGGCAAGCGCGTGTTCATCTTTGGCGATGGCACCCATGCCGCCGCCGCCGCCCGCATCGCCCGCGACGAAATGGGTTTCGAGGTGGTGGGCCTTGGCTGCTACAACCGCGAAATGGCGCGGCCCATTCGCGCGCTGGCCAAAGAATACGGTCTGACCGCGCTGATCACGGACGACTATCTTGAAGTTGAGGCCGCGATCGAGGCCGCCGCGCCCGAGATGATCCTCGGCACCCAGATGGAGCGGATGATCGGCAAGCGGCTGGGCATTCCCTGCGCCGTGATCTCGGCCCCCGTCCATGTTCAGGATTTCCCGGCGCGCTATTCCCCCCAGATGGGGATCGAAGGCGCAAATGTGATCTTTGATACCTGGGTGCATCCGCTGGTGATGGGGCTGGAAGAGCATCTTTTGCATATGTTCCGCGACGATTTCGAGTTCCACGATGCCGCCGGTGCCAGCCACCATGGCGGACAGCACACAGCCAAAGCCCCTGCAGAGACCCCGGCCCCGACAGACACACCTGCCAAAACATCCGACGTGGTGGTCTGGCTGGCCGACGCCGAACGCGAACTCAAGAAGATCCCCTTCTTCGTGCGCGGCAAGGCCCGGCGCAACACCGAGATTTTCGCCTCGCAAAAGGGGCTGAACGAAATCGGCATCGACACGCTTTACGAGGCAAAGGCCCATTATGCGCGATGACGTGATCCCCCCGGCCGCAACGGCCCCCTACCGCGTCGTGATCCTGACGCTGGATGCCCATGCGGCGGGTGCCTGCGCCCGCGTGGCAGAGCGGATGGCGGCCGAATTCCCCGGTCTCACGCTCAAGGTGCATGCCGCTGCCGAATGGGGCGAAAACCCCACAGCACTCGAGGCAGCCCGTGCCGATATCGCGCGCGGCGACCTGATCCTCATCAGCCTGCTGTTTCTCGAAGATCACATCCGGGCAATCCTCCCCGACCTTCAGGCGCGGCGCGATCACTGTGACGCGATGATCGGCATCATTGCCGATGCCCAGATCGTGAAACTGACCCGCATGGGCACGCTCGATATGGCCGCCCCCGAAACCGGCGCACGCAAGCTGATCAAGCGGCTGCGCGGCACGGACAAGCCGTCGGCAGAATCGGGCGAGAAAAAGATGAAGATGCTGCGGCGCTTGCCGCGCATCCTGAAATACATCCCCGGCAAGGCGCAGGACCTGCGCGCGTGGTTTCTGGTCATGCAATATTGGCTGGGAACATCAGACGACAATATCGAAGCGATGCTGCGGTTCCTGATGTCGCGCTATGGTCACGAGGCACGTTGGCGCGCACTCCGCGCCCCGGCCCCGCAGGATTACCCCGAAGTGGGCCTTTACCATCCTGACCTGCCAGAGCGGATCACGACCGACCTCGCCCGCCTGCCCGCACCGCAAGAAACCACCGGCACTGTCGGCCTCTTGGTCATGCGCAGCTATGTTCTGTCGGGCGATCACGCCCATTATGACGCCGTGATCCGCGCGTTCGAGGCGCGCGGCCTCAAGGTGATCCCGGCCTTTGCCTCGGGTCTCGATGGCCGCCCGGCGGTCGAACGGTTCTTCGAGGGGCGTGTCGATACGCTTGTGTCTCTGACCGGGTTCAGCCTTGTGGGCGGCCCCGCGTATAATGATAGCGCCGCGGCGGTTGATGTGCTCAGCCGTCTGGATGTTCCTTATGTCGCGGCCCATCCGCTCGAATTTCAGACCCTTGCACAATGGGCCGGATCGGCAGGCGGATTGGGCCCGATCGAGACGACCATGCTGGTCGCCCTGCCCGAAATCGACGGCGCTACAAACCCCACAGTCTTTGCCGGGCGCCATGGCGATACGGCCTGCGACGGCTGCGCGCGCCGCTGCACCGGTGACGGGGCCAAGGCGATGGCCCCCTGCCCCGAGCGGATCGAGGTTCTGGCAGCGCGGGTCGCGCGGCTGGCGCATCTGCGCCGGCAAGAGGTGGCAACGCGCCGCGTGGGCATCGTGCTCTTTGGGTTTCCGCCCAATGCCGGTGCGGCAGGCACGGCGGCCTATCTCGATGTCTTTCAATCGCTGCACAACATGCTGCACGCCATGGCCGCGCGCGGCTATGACCTGACCCCGCCCGCAACGGTCGAAGAGCTGCGCCGTGCCGTATTAGAGGGCAGCGCCCGCCAATATGGACAAGAGGCCAATATCGCGGCCCATGTCAGCGCCGACGATATCGTGGCCGGCACACCCTGGCTCCGCGAGATCGAGGCGCAATGGGGCGCTGCCCCCGGCAAGGTGCAATCGGACGGGCGTGGGGTGTTCATCCTTGGGGCCGAGTTCGGCAATGTCTTTGTCGGGCTGCAACCGGCCTTTGGCTATGAGGGCGACCCGATGCGCCTGCTGTTCGAGCATGGCTTTGCCCCGACACATGCTTTCGCGCAATTCTACCTCTGGCTCAAGAACCGCTTTAACGCCGATGTTCTCTTGCATTTTGGCATGCATGGCGCGCTGGAATTCATGCCGGGCAAACAGGCCGGACCGGGCGCTGCCTGCTGGCCGGACCGCCTGATTGGCGACATGCCCAATGTCTACCTCTACCCGTCCAACAACCCGTCCGAGGCGAGCCTTGCCAAGCGCCGCTCCGGGGCCGTGACCGTCACACATCTGACCCCGCCGCTGGCGGCCTCTGGCCTTTACAAGGGTCTTGTGGAACTCAAGGACAGCCTCAAGCGGTGGCGTGAAATGGCGGGCGACGCGCCCGAGCGCGAGGAATTGCGCGCCCTCATCGCCGAACAAGCCGTCACCGTCGACATGGGCGGGCGCGAGCCCGACACGCTCTGGCTCAAACTGCTTGAAACCGAAGACGCGTTGATCCCCGAAGGCCTGCACGTGCTGGGCCGCCCCATGAGCGCCGAAGCGCGCGCCGGGTATCTTGCGATCATGGACGGCACTGATGCCGAAACGCGGGCGCGGGTCGATGCGCTCTTGCAGCAGGAAACCGAAATTGCGGCGCTCTTGCGGGCGCTTGGCGGGCACTTTACCCCGCCCGTCCCCGGCGGCGACTTGATCCGCTCGGCGGATATCCTGCCCACGGGGCGCAATATCCACGCCTTCGATCCCTTCCGCATGCCGACCGAATTCGCCTGCCGCGATGGCGCGCGGCAAGCGGCACGTCTGCTGGAAACGCACAAGAGCCTGCCACGCTCCATCGCGCTGGTGCTCTGGGGATCAGACAATATCAAGGCCGATGGCGCGCCCATGGCCCAAGCCTTGGCGCTGATGGGGGCCAAGCCGCGGTTTGACTCTTTTGGCCGCCTCTCGGGCGCAGACCTCATCCCGCTTAACGTGCTGGGCCGCCCGCGCATCGACGTGATGATGACACTCTCCGGCATTTTCCGCGATCTGCTGCCGCTTCAGGTGCGGATGCTGGCCGAGGCAGCGCTGGTGGCGGCCGGGGCCGATGAACCGGACGAGATGAACTATATCCGCGCCCATGCCCGCGCCCAGATGGCCAAGACCGGCTGCGATCTGGAAACGGCAGCGCTGCGGGTGTTCTCGAATGCCGAAGGCGCCTATGGCTCCAATGTCAATCAACTGGTCGATAGCTCTGCCTTTGACGACGAAGACGAGCTGGCCGATGCCTATCAGGCGCGCAAAGGCTTTGCGTATGGCGTCAACGGTAAGGCACAGGCGCAAGGCGCGCTGTTGCAAGCGGCGCTGGAACGGGTCGAAGTGGCCTATCAAAACCTCGAGTCGGTCGAACTGGGTGTCACCACGGTCGACCATTACTTTGACACGCTGGGTGGGATTTCCCGCGCCGTGCGCCGCGCGCGCGGCGGCAAAGAGGCGGCGATCTATATCTCTGATACCACACGCGGCACCGGCACCGTGCGCACGCTCGCCGATCAGGTCGCACTGGAAACCCGCGCCCGCTCGCTCAATCCGAAATTCCACGAGGGCCTCTTGCGCCACGGGGCCGAGGGTGTGCGCCAGATCGAGGCGCATGTCACCAATACGATGGGCTGGTCCGCCACCACCGGACAGGTAGAGCCGTGGATCTATCAGCGGATTTCCGAAACCTTTGTTCTGGATGAGGCGATGCGCAAGCGGTTGAGCGATCTCAACCCGGTGGCCTCCTCGCGGATGGCGAACCGCCTGCTCGAGGCACATGACCGCGCTTATTGGCAGACCGACGCGGCAACCCTCGCCGCGCTGCAATCAGCCGCCGCAGCGATGGAAGACCGGATGGAAGGGGTGGCCGCAGAATGACGACTGTTTGTGACTATGACCAGTGTCAGAGTGGGGGCCTGCCCCCACACCCCCGGAGTATTTCGGGACCGATGAAACACAACATCACGGCGCAAGCCGATTGGAGGACCATATGAGCCCGCGCGACGACATTCCCAACTTGAGGGGACAGGACGGCGAGGGATCGGTGCAAGTGCATCAGGACGCCGATATGAAAATCGAAGGCGCCAAGGTCTTTTCGGTCTATGGCAAAGGCGGGATCGGCAAATCGACCACCTCGTCCAACCTTTCGGCGGCCTTTGCCGCCATGGGCAAACGGGTGTTGCAAATTGGCTGTGACCCCAAGCATGACAGCACCTTTACCCTGACAGGCCAGTTGCAGCCCACGGTGATCGACATTCTCAAGAGCGTGGATTTCCACGCCGAAGAATTGCGCCCCGAGGATTTCGTGACTGTGGGCTGGGGCGGCGTGAAATGCGTCGAGGCTGGTGGCCCACCTGCGGGCACCGGCTGTGGTGGCTATGTGGTCGGCCAGACGGTCAAACTTCTGAAGCAGCATCACATGCTCGATGATGCCGATGTGGTGATCTTTGACGTGCTGGGGGATGTGGTCTGCGGTGGCTTTGCAGCCCCGCTGCAACATGCCGACCGGGCGCTGATCGTCACCGCCAATGATTTCGACAGCATCTATGCGATGAACCGGATCATCGCGGCCGTGCAGGCCAAATCCGCCAATTACAAGGTGCGGCTGGCGGGCTGCGTCGCCAACAGATCCAAGGACACCGATGAGGTGGATCGCTATTGCGACGTGGTGGGCTTTAACCGCATTGCCCATATGCCCGATATCGACGCCATCCGCCGCTCGCGCCTCAAGAAAAAGACACTGTTCGAAATGGAGCTGGATGAAGAGGTGCAGATGGTGCGCGATATCTACACCGGGCTCGCACAACATCTTTGGAATGGCACCGATCCGCTGGCCCCCGCGCCGATGGAAGACCGGGACATCTTTGAATTGCTAGGGTTCGATTGATGCGAGACTTCAGCGCACCTCCGGCCCTTGGGACCCCACAAGATGACTGGGCGCAGACGCGCGACCGGGTCGAAACCTATTTCGACCGTACCGCGACCCAAGTCTGGGAGCGGCTGACGAGTGATGCGCCGGTGTCAAAGATCCGCCAGACCGTCCGCGTGGGCCGTGACCGGATGCGCGCGCAGATGCTGGCGCGCCTGCCGCAAGACATGCGCGGGCTGCGCGTGCTCGATGCGGGCTGTGGTGCCGGGCAAATGACAGCAGAGCTGGCCGCGCGCGGGGCCGAGGTGATGGCGGTGGATATTTCCCCCGCCCTCATCGACGTGGCGCGGCGGCGCTTGCCAGAGGCGCTCGCCCCGCTGGTCAGCTTTCACGCAGGCGATATGCTCAATCCTGCCCTTGGCCGGTTTGATCACGTCATGGCGATGGACAGCCTGATTTATTACACCGAATCCGACCTCGCGCGCGCGCTTGATGCGCTGGCCGCGCGCACCACCGCAACGGTGGTCTTTACCGTAGCGCCGCGCACGCCGCTTTTGATGGCGATGTGGCGCATGGGCAAACTTTTCCCGCGCGCCGACCGCTCGCCCAGCATGGTGCCCCATTCGGCCAAACGGCTACAACGGGCGCTGCGCTATGCCGGCAGCACCGCCAGCCTGCGCCCGTTGGCCCGCGTGACCTCAGGCTTTTACATCTCTCAGGCGATGGAGGTTCACAGATGAGCACGCGCCGCCCCTCCCCCCTGATGGCACTGACCACGCGCTGGCTGCCCTTTGCCGATGCGGCAAGCGAGGGTCTGCCACTTGGGCAACTGTTGCGCCTGTCGCTCTTTCAGGTGTCGGTGGGGATGGCGACGGTGCTTCTGTTGGGCACCCTCAACCGGGTGATGATCGTGGAACTCTCCGTGCCGGCCCTTGTGGTTGCGGCGATGATCGCCCTGCCGGTGCTGATCGCGCCGTTCCGGGCCCTGATGGGATTCCGGTCAGACACACACCGCTCCGCCTTGGGGTGGAAGCGTATCCCTTATCTCTGGTTCGGCTCGCTCTGGCAGATGGGCGGCCTTGCCGTCATGCCCTTCGCGCTTTTGGTTCTGTCGGGCCAACAAGAGGTGGGGCCGACATGGGCAGGCGAGGTGCTGGCGGCGCTGGCGTTCCTGATGACCGGCCTTGGCCTGCATATGACCCAGACCGCCGGTCTGGCCTTGGCCAGCGACCGCGCAACCGATGAAACGCGGCCCCGCGTCGTGGCGCTGCTCTACGTCATGTTCCTGTTGGGCATGGCGATTTCGGCCATCGTGATCGGCTGGCTTTTGCGGGATTTCGCACCTTTCACACTGGTGCGCGTGGTGCAGGGGGCGGCCTTGGCAGGCATCCTGCTCAACCTTGTGGCACTCTGGAAACAGGAAAAACTCAATCCCATGAGCCGGGAAGAGCGCGAGGCCCCGCGCCCCGAATTCCGCGCTGCTTGGGCGGATCTTATGGCGGGGGGCACAGCGGGGCGGCTGCTGGCGGTCGTGTTCCTTGGCACCATGGCCTTTAACATGCAGGACGTGCTGCTCGAACCCTATGGCGGCGAAGTTCTGGGGCTGTCGGTCTCCTCCACCACGATGCTCACCTCGGTCTGGGCGATTGGCGCACTTTTGGGCTTTGGTCTTGCAGGCCGCGCACTGCTGCGGGGGGCAAATGCCTACCGGATGGCGGGTACGGGCCTTTTGGTTGGGATCGTCGCGTTTTCAACCGTGATCTTTGCGGCGCCGATGCAGGCGCCTGCCCTGTTTTTCGCCGGGGCTGGCCTGATTGGTCTTGGCGGCGGGCTTTTCGCAGTCTCGACCCTTACGGCAGCCATGGCGCTGGCCGCAGGCGGCGTTGCCGGGCATGGCCTGGCGCTTGGGGCTTGGGGGGCCGCACAGGCCACCGCGGCGGGTCTCTCGATTGCCATCGGCGGCGGCGTGCGCGACGTGGTCAATCATCTCGCCCTTTCCGGTCAGATGGGCGAGGCGCTCAGCACGCCCGCCACTGGCTATTCCGTCGTCTATCACGGGGAAATTGCCCTTTTGTTCGTTACCCTTGCCGTCCTTGGCCCGCTGGTGCGGTTCAAACAGGCCGGCAGCACAACTCACTCCGGGGGCGGCCGCATCGGGCTGGCCGATTTCCCCACATGACCTGCGATCGCTCGAAAGGAGTCTGATATGACCGAGCCGTTCTTTGGAAATTTTGATCTCGCAAGCCTCTCACTCTGGCTGTTTTACGGATTCTTTGCCCTGCTGATTTTCTACATTCAGCGCGAAAACATGCGCGAGGGCTATCCGCTTGAGGATGACGATGGCAAGCTGTCGGCCAATCAGGGCCTGTTTCCGCTGCCAAGCGACAAGACCTTCAAGCTGCCGCATGGCCGGGGTGAATTGACTGTACCCTCGGGCCAAAACCCCGAGCGTACCGATCTGGCGCTGGAAAAGACCGCGGCTGGCAATGGCTTCCCCTTTGCGCCCACCGGCAATCCGATGGTTGATGGGGTTGGTCCCGCCTCTTGGGCACCGCGCCGCGATGTGCCGGAACTGGACGGCCACGGCCATCCCAAAATCGTGCCGATGGCCGCAACCGAGCATTTCGTGGTGGCCGCAGGGCGTGATCCGCGTGGCCTGCCGGTGATGGCCGGTGATGGCGAGATCGTCGGCAAGATCAGCGACATGTGGATCGACGAGCCCGAGCAACTGGTCCGTTACCTGGAAATCGAGCTGGCCGCACCGCATGGCGAAGGCAAGCGTCTGGTGCCGATCACCTTTGCCCGGATCAAGTCGGACCGCGTCAACGTCCGCTCGATCTTTGGCCCGCATTTCGCAGGCGTTCCGCAACATGCCTCACCGCGACAGGTCACCCTGCTCGAGGAAGACAAGATCAGCGGCTATTACGGCGGCGGCACACTCTATGCCAGCACCGCGCGGCAAGAGCCACTGCTGGGATAAGAAGGAGCCAAGACCATGAGCCACGACGATTTTGCCGTTGAACCCGTAAGGGGCCTGCCCGAAACCCCGCCCGAGGGCGAGCGTATCCTCTGGCAGGGAGCGCCCGATTGGTGGCGGTTGAGCGTCGAGGCGCTCAGCCTGCCATGGGTGGCAGGCTATTTCGTCGTGCTCGCGGTCTGGCGGTTCATCACCATGATGGACCAGATGCCACTTGTCACAGCCATCGCGGCCGCCCTGCCGCTGGTGATCATGGGGATCGTGGTCTGCCTTATGCTGATGCTGGTCGGCTATATTCAGGCCCGCGCCACGGTCTACACGATCACCAACCGCCGCGTGGCCATGCGCATCGGCGCGGCGCTCACGGTCACGCTCAACCTGCCCTATACGCAGGTCGGGCGCGCCGATCTCAAACTGACCAAAGGCGGAACCGGCACCATCGTGCTCGACCTCATGGGCGACACGCGCCTCAGCTACCTCGTGTGCTGGCCGCATGTGCGCCCTTGGGTCATGCGCCGCACCCAGCCTGCGCTGCGCTGCATCCCAGAGGCGGCCAAGGTCGCGCATCTTCTGGCCGAGGCGGCAGAGACCCGCGTTGCCACACCCAAAATCGCCCGCAGCGCCCCGCAGCACGCCCTCGCGGCAGAATGAACAGGAGCGGATAAGATGACCGATACAAGCGCCCCCCGTTACAAGGCCCCAGCAGATCGCGAACTTGTGCCGCGCGTGATGATCCGCGCGATGCTGGGTCTGGTGCTGGCGGTGCTGGCGCTGGTCACTTATGCGCGCCTCACCGATGCTCCGCTGGTCGCCACCCCGCCGGACAGCGAAATCGTGCTGGAGCGCCATGTGTTCCTCAGCGGCGATATGAGCGGTGCCGCCAAGGTTCTCGATGCCAATGGCGCACTGATCGCAACGCTCTCGCCCGAAGAGGGCGGCTTTATCGCCGGCGTATCGCGCGTTCTCGACCGCGAGCGCGCCAAGCATGGCGTGCCCCTCACCGGCCCTGTCACCATCATCGCCCGCAAGGATGGCCGCCTCTCGGTCTACGACCCCTCGACCGGATGGGGTGCCGATCTGATGGGCTTTGGCCAGACCAATTCGATGGCTTTCACCAAACTTTTGACCCGCTAGGAAAGGATCACCACAATGGGACTTCTGACACGCGAAGTTGAACGCGCCCCCTGCACGGTCGAAATCAGCCACTGTTTCGATAGCTTGCACGCGCATGTGCGTTTCAACAACGGCACCACCGTCTATCCCGGCGACAGCGTCAAGGTGCATGGCCCCGAAATCATGGCCCCCTACGGCATGGTCGTGAGTGAGGATCGCGAGGCCACCATCATCCGCGCCAGCGCCCTCGAACGTCTCTGGACCCGCTGGACCGGCGATTTCGAAGTGATGGAACTCTGTGAATTCTCCTTTTCCGACGAGGTGACGCTATGAATATCGCCGTCAAACATTCCGCCGACGCCACCACCGTCGAAGAGGGTCTGGCCATTCAAGAGGCGAATGCCAAGTTCGACAGCAAGGCCGCCACAGAACTGGCAATGCAGAACACCCTGCTCACGCCGCGCTTTTACACCACCGATTTCGATGAGCTTGACGCGGTCGACGTCTCTTCGGTGCGCGAAGACTGGGACAAACTGATTGATCAGATGGAGGCCGACCCCAACAAGGGCCACTTCAAGAAAAACGAAGATTGGGACCATGTCGATTGGGACGGGATGGAGCCGAAGCTCAAGAAAGAGTTCATCGACTTTCTGGTCTCAAGCTGCACCGCCGAATTCTCGGGCTGCGTGCTCTACAAAGAGATGAAGCGGCGCGGCAACAACAAGGACATCACCCAGCTCTTTCAACTCATGGCGCGCGACGAGGCCCGGCATGCCGGTTTCATCAACGACGCGCTGCGCGAAGCGGGCGTGGCGGTGAACCTCGGGTTCCTGACCCAGCAAAAGAAATACACCTATTTCCGGCCCAAGTTCATCTATTACGCCACTTACCTCAGCGAAAAGATCGGCTATGCCCGCTATATCACGATCTTTCGCCATCTCGAGGCGCATCCCGAACACCGCTTTCATCCGATTTTCAAATGGTTTCAGGAATGGTGCAACGACGAGTTCAGCCATGGCGAGGCCTTTGCGCTTCTGATGAAGACCGACCCCAAACTGACCTCCGGCAAGAATGTGCTGTGGATCAAGTTCTTCCTGACGGCGGTCTATGCCACCATGTATGTGCGCGACCATCAGCGGCCCGCGTTTCATAACGCGCTTGGCGTTGATCCCGATTGGTATGCGCATGAGGTCTTCACCAAGACATCCGACATCAGCAAACAGATCTTCCCGATCACCCTCGATATCGAGCATCCGCGCTGGCAAACCGGGTTGGTGAAGCTGCAAAAGGCGAATGCCGATCTGGCAGTGGCCCGCACGCAGGGCGGCCTGAGCGGGCGCTTGCGGTCGCTGGGCGCACAGATGCGCGCGGCGGCGGCCTTTGTCGGGCTCTACACCATTCCGGCGAAGAAGCACGCCCTGCCCGCTTCGACCCGGATGGAACCGGCCTATTGACCCAAGTGGGGGGCCAGCCCCCCATGCCCCCCGAGGTATTTAAAGCCAGATGAAAGGACAGTCGTGACAAGCCCCTGGATCGCAGCGCTGATGGCGGTTTTTCTCTGGTGGTTCGCCACCGGGGCGATCCTCATTGTCGTGCGGCTCTGCGAACGGCGGGGGGCTGCGGCACGGCGGCGGGCGGTGCTGATGGCGCTGCCCGTACTGGCACTGGGTATCTGGGGCTACGAGACGACCTTGGGGCAAACCGGCACCGGCGCGGCCTGTGGGGCATTCCTCGCGGCATTGGCGATCTGGGGTTGGATCGAGCTCAGCTTTCTCACCGGGGCGATCACCGGACCCAACCAGCGCCCCTGCCCCGCGCATATCGTCGGGTGGGAGCGGTTCATCCGCGCCTGGGGCACGGTCGCCTATCACGAAATGCTGCTGACCGGCGTGCTGATTCTGCTTTGGCTCTATGCCACCGATGCGGTCAACACCGTTGGTCTCTGGACCTTCAGCATCCTTTATTTCGCCCGGATCAGCGCCAAGCTGAACCTCTATTTCGGCGTGCCCAAGATCAATACCGAATTCCTGCCTGCGCAACTGGCGCATCTGGCCAGCCATTTCCGCATGGCCCCCGTGGGCTGGTTCTTTCCGCTCACGGTCTCGGCGCTTAGCTTTGCCGTGGCCTGCTGGCTCGAGCGGCTGTGGTCCGCGCCCACACCCGAGACAGCCGTTGGCTTTGCCCTGCTGGCGGCGATCACGGCGCTGGCCCTTCTCGAACACTGGTTGATGGTGCTGCCATTGCCGGATGCGAAACTCTGGCGCTGGATGCTGCCCGCGCCCAAACCCACACCTGAAAAATCAAGACCGGAGGGACATCATGGATTTTGATGCCATGTTCACGGCGCAACTCGACGCGCTGAAAAAGGAAGGCAATTACCGCATTTTCGCAGAGCTGGAGCGGCAATGCGGCGCCTTTCCCAAGGCCAAGAGCCATGATGCAGACGCACCCGAAGAGGTCACGGTCTGGTGTTCCAACGACTATCTCGGCATGGGACAGCATCCCGTGGTCCGCCAAGCGATGAAAGACGCGATCGACGCCTGCGGCACCGGCGCGGGCGGCACGCGCAACATCTCGGGCACAGCCCATCACCATCTGGTGCTGGAGCGCGAATTGGCCGATCTGCATGGCAAAGAGGCGGCGCTGCTGTTCACCTCTGGCTATGTCTCGAACTGGGCCGCACTCTCGACCCTTGGCGCGCGCCTGCCCGATGCGGTGATCCTGTCGGACGAGCTGAACCACGCCAGCATGATCGAAGGCATCCGCCACAGCCGCGCCAAAAAGGTGATCTGGCGGCATAACGACCCCGAGGATCTGGATCGCAAACTGGCCGCCCTGCCCGCCAATGCGCCCAAGATCGTCGCCTTCGAGAGCGTCTATTCCATGGATGGTGACATCAGCCCGATGGAAGAAATCGTCGAAGTGGCCGAGAAACATGGCGCGATGACCTATCTTGACGAGGTGCATGCCGTCGGCCTCTACGGCCCGCGCGGTGGTGGCGTGTCCGAGGAACGCGGCCTTGCGCATCGGATCACCCTGATCGAAGGCACACTGGGCAAGGCCTATGGCTGCATGGGCGGCTATGTCACCGGCTCTGCCGCGATGTGCGACTTTATCCGCTCTTTCGCCAGCGGCTTTATCTTTACCACGGCCCTGCCCCCGGCAGTGGCTGCGGCGGCGACGGCCAGCATCCGCCACCTCAAGGAATCGCAAACAGAGCGGCAGGCGCAGCGCGCGCAAGTGGCGCGGTTGCGCAGCTTGCTGGACCGGGTGGGCATTCCGCATCTGGACAATGACAGCCATATCATCCCGGTGATGATCAAGGACCCGGTCAAATGCCGGATGCTGGCTGACATCCTGATGCGCGACTATGGCATCTATGTGCAGCCCATCAACTATCCCACAGTGCCCAAGGGAACCGAACGCCTGCGCTTTACCCCCGGCCCGCTGCATACCGATGCCGATCTCGACCACCTCGTGCGGGCCCTGACCGTGCTCTGGAAGCAATGCGCCCTCGCGCATGCCGTGGCGTGATATTTCTGGCCGTCAAACGCATAGCGCACGCGGTGTGACAACCGCGTGATCTGCCCGCCCCGCTGATTGACCTGACCTCAAGACCGCCCACCTAATAACGGGAAAGCGGAGGCGAGGAGGTCTCAGCATGCGCAACCTTTGCGCGATTTTGATTCTTGGGCTTTTGATTCCTGGGCTGTCGGGACTTGGCACCGCGACGCTGGCCGCCGATGCACAGCGGGGCGAGGCGCTTTTCAAGGATTGCCGGGCCTGCCATTCAATCATCGACGAGACTGAAACGCCGGTGGTGCGCGGTGGGCGCACCGGCCCCAATCTCTATGGCGTGATCGGGCGGCACGCGGGCAGCGTGCCGGGCTTCAACTACTCCCGCTCGATGGTGGCGGCGGGTACATCCGGCCTACGCTGGAACGAAGAGGGCTTCGTGGGCTACATCCGCGATGCCACGGCATTTTTGCGCACCTACCTTGATGATCCGCAGGCACGCGGCAAGATGGCCTATCAATTGCGCGATGTGCAAATGGCACAGGATGTCTGGGCCTATCTTCAGACCGTAACACGCCCGCCTGCGCCGTAGAGTCAGCGCACCTGCCGCAATGGCACCACTTCGGCCCGCCCTGCCACAGCGGCACGGATCGAATGGGCAATATCCGTGGCCGACAGGCCCGCATCGGCATACATATCCGCAGGGTCCGCCTGATCTATGAACCGATCCGGCAAGCAAAGCGTGCGCAGGATCAGCCCCTTGTCAAACGCGCCACGCCGCGCCAACTCGTGCAGAACCATGCTGCCAAAGCCCCCCATTGCCCCCTGTTCCACCGTGATGAGCGCGCGGTGATGGCCAACCAGCTGCATCAAGAGGTCCGTGTCGAGCGGTTTGGCAAAGCGGGCATCGGCCACGGTCACGGTAATCCCGTCATCCGCCACCATATCGGCCGCGACCTGACATTCAAAAAGATGCGCGCCAAAGCTGAGGATCGCCACATCGGTGCCCTCCTCGATCACGCGGCCCTTGCCAATGGCCAGCGGCTTGCCCCGTTCGGGCAGCGCAACGCCCGTGCCGGATCCACGCGGATAGCGAAAGGCAATCGGCCCTGCATCATGCGCGGCAGCAGTGGCGACCATATGGACCAATTCCGCCTCATCGGCCGCCGCCATCAGGGTCATGCCCGGCAGATTGCCGAGATACCCGATGTCGAACGCGCCCGCATGGGTGGCACCATCGGCCCCCACCAGCCCCGCGCGGTCAATGGCAAATCGCACCGGCAGCCCTTGCAGGGCCACATCATGCACAACCTGATCATAGGCGCGTTGCAGGAAGGTAGAGTAGATCGTGCAAAACGGCTTCAATCCGCTTGCCGCCATCCCGGCGGCAAAGGTCACAGCGTGTTGCTCGGCAATGCCCACATCGAACACCCGCGCCGGAAACCGCTCGGCCATTTTGGTCAGGCCAGTGCCATCGGGCATCGCGGCGGTTACGGCAACGATGCGATCATCGCGCGCCGCTTCATCGACCAGCGCTTGTCCGAATACACCCGTGTAGGACGGCGCACCGGGTTTCGATTTCGCCTGAGCGCCGGTGGCCGGGTCGAATTTCGACACGCCGTGGCCCTTGTCCGCCGCCCCCTCGGCCGGGGCATAGCCCTTACCCTTGACGGTGCAGACATGGATCAGAACCGGCCCCGTCGCCCGCGTGCGCGCAGCGCGCAGCACAGATAGAAGCTGCCCCATGTCATGGCCATCAATCGGCCCGACATATTGAAATCCAAGCTCTTCAAACAGCGTGCCAGAGCCCGTGAGCCCCGTCACCAATTGCCGCGCGCGCTTGGCGCTTTCTCGCAACGGCGTCGGCAGCGCCGCCTCGAACCCTTCGGCGAGAGACGCCATACGCGCCAGAGGCTCGCTGGCATACATGCGGCTGAGATAGGACGACATCGCCCCAACCGGCGGCGCGATACTCATTTCGTTGTCGTTGAGAATGACAAACAACCGCCGGCCCTCGGCCCCAGCGTTGTTGAGCGCCTCATAGGCCATGCCGGCGCTGATTGATCCATCGCCAATCACGGCAATCGCATCGCCCGTCGCCTGCCCCATGTCGCGCCCGACAGCAAAGCCAAGCGCGGCACTGATCGAGGTCGAGGAATGCGCCGCGCCAAACGGATCGTAGATCGACTCGCTGCGCTTGGTGAACCCCGACAGCCCATCCTTTTGCCGCAGCGTGCGGATACGGTCGCGGCGGCCGGTCAAAATCTTGTGGGGATAGCATTGATGGCCCACGTCCCAGATCAGCTTGTCCATCGGCGTGCTGAACACCGCGTGAATGGCCACTGTCAATTCGACCACGCCCAGGGATGATCCCAGATGCCCGCCGGTTTCCGACACGGCGGAAATCACCTCGGCGCGCAATTCATCGGCAAGGGCGGCCAATTGCCGGTCCGGCATCTGGCGCAAATCCGATGGTCCGGCGATACGGTCCAGAAGCGGTGTGTTGGGTCTGGTGTGGGTCATGGCGGCCTCCTCCCCGGTGGCGCTGATGCCACCCGCGCGAGGGGCGGCAAAGGGCAACGGGGGCGCATCATAGCGCCCCCGTGCTTTGTCAGTTGCTGTAATCCGGCTCGCCGCTTGTCGTGGCAAGCTCGGGCCAGTCGCCGATCACATTGGTGCCTTGCAGAGGCTGCTGATATCCCTTGTGACAGGTCTTGCAGGCGGCCTTGGGCGCGTCAGCATAGACAGGTCCCAGCCGGTTCTCGGGCAAGAGACCCTCAAGCGGCACGAGATAGGTGTTGTTCAACTCCAACACCATTTCGATCCCGAGGATTTCCGTGCCCCACTGCGGTGTGACCTGCGCCCCGTCATAGAAGGCGCGGGAATTGTGGCAGAACACACAGTTCACCCCAAGCGAATTGCTGACATAATTCATCAGCGAATAGGTCCGCTCGGCCTGCTGGATACCCGGATAATCATCCGTGCCCGGCACACCCGCCACACGGGATTCAAGATCATGCACCTTGATGCTCTCGCCATCGAGCAGGTATTTCTCAAGCGCGTCCGAGGGCAACGAGGTGTATTGCGACTGCACCGTCACCCGGTTCTGATTGGCCGACCAACCCTCGACGGCCTCATTGACCGGGCTGATCTTGTACCAGATGTCCGAGGGCACCGGCTGACCACGGTGGCAGGTGTAACAGGTCACACCCACCTCCTTGTTGGCGTTGACGTGACCGGACCATTCCTCGTTGAGGTTCTGGGTCATGCCGATCATGACATGGCCCACAGAGGTCTGGTAATTGTCCGGGCTCTCGAAAAGATCGGGAATTCCGGTCCAGACACGCATCGCGGTCAGCAAGCGATCATAGTTCTCAACCGTGAGGTTTTCCAACCCCGGCGGCACGTTTTCACGGGCCTCACCGGCGGTCTGCTCGCCCCCTTGTGGCACAACGGGTGCCGAGGTTGAGGCAAGGAAGCTCTCGATCGAGGGATCGGGCTTGGCCAGATCCACCTTGAACTCGGGCACCGACATGCCCGTGCCGCGTGGGCCGGTCTGCATACTCTCGGTGGCATAGGGCTGGCCCCATGTCACCAAGAGAGCTGCCACAAAGACCGCGCCGCCCACTGTGCCGATGGCCACCGCCGGACCAAAGATATTGGTCGGATTGTCACGGTTCCATTTGTCAAACCATTTGGGAAACATGGCTTACTCTCCTTTTCCGATAAAGGCCTCGTAAGAGCCATAAGCCTCGTAGCCATAAGACCCGTCGTACATCGGCGCAAAGTTGTGCTCTTGTGCCCAGATGAACCAGTTGTCCACGACCGTGCCGGTCAGCAGGATGCCGATACCACCCGTAATCGGGGTGAGAACCGCAAACCACCAGGCCCAGCGGTGAATCCCCTCCATCGTCGCGTTGAACCCCATGGTCCAGCGCCAGAAGAGGGCCGCACGCTCAGACGCCGTGCCGCGGTCGACGATCTGTTCCAACTCCCGGTCGCCGCCAAAGCGGGTCACAGCCAGAATGGTCGCCCCGTGCATCGCAAACAGCAGCACCGAGCCATAGAGGAACACGATCGAGAGACAGTGGAACGGGTTGTAGTAGAGGTTGCCGTAGCGGATCGAGAACGCCGTGGTCCAGTCAAGGTGCGGGAAGATACCGTAAGGCACCGCCTCGGACCACGACCCCATCAGGATCGGCCGGAAGAGGCCCAGCACCAGAAAGAGCCAGATGGCAGAGGCAAAGGCCCAGGCGACATGTTTGCCCATCTTGTGGCTTGCGGCCAGTTGATAGGTGCGCAACCACCAGGCACAGACCGCCACCAGCAGAAAGAACGAGCTGATGATATACCAACCGCCATCATTGAGCGGCGGCATCGACAGCCCATGCTCCGGCCCCGGCGGCTCCAGCGCCAGCCAGAAGAGTTGGCGCAGAAACTCGGGCAAAGACCAGCCCACCTGCGCCAGCATATTGAGGCCGACGATAAAGAACCACATGAAGCCGCTGATCAGGCTGACCACACCCAGCATGCCGAGGTTGATCGGCCCGATCTGCGCGTTGCCAAGCCAACCGACGAGGGTCGAGAAGAAGGGCTTGCCGGCGCGTTCGGCCGTCAGCCGCCCGCCGGTGTCGTCCATGCCCATCTCGGGCGTGCCCTGCACCTGAACTTGGGTGAAAATGTTCTGATATTCAATCATGGTTCACATCCCTACCTGAGAGGGCCAGATCGGCAGGTCGAGCCACCAGTTCCACCACTCGGGCCAGCCTTTGGTCCAGACCGGGCCGGAAATGATGATACAGACCGCCGAAAAGAAGACCGCATTGATCGCCAGAAGAAAGCCAACGCGGTGGATGCCCAGCGTGCCGACAGAATAGCCAATGAAGTCGCGAAAGAAGGTGTCCTCGTGATCGGGCGTCTTCATCTCTTCGCCCTTCTCGGGGTTGGCCGCCGACAGGATCAGGCCGCCATGCAGCGCCAGAGCAAAGGTGGTGGTAAAGAACAGCGTCACCGCCAGCATATGCGCCGGATTGTAGTGGAAGTGCAGATAGGCATATCCGGTATTCGAGACCCAATCGAGGTGACTGAAGATCCCATATGGAAACCCGTGCCCCCAGGCCCCCATCAGAAGCGGGCGAAAGATCACCAGCGTCACATAGGCCAGGATCGCGAAACTAAAGGCAAAGGGCACATGATAGCCCATCCCCAGTTTGCGACAGATTTCCACCTCGCGCAGCGCCCAGCTGATAAAGGCCCCGGTGGCGCAGAAGGTGATGATTTGCCACAACCCTCCCTCCATCAGCGGTGCCAGACCAAGACCGTAGCTCAGGTCAGGTGGCGCGATGTTGATGAGCCATGGGTTGAACGTCCCCTGTTGCGACGCTCCCCAGAAAATCAGGATCGTGCCAAGGGCTGCGAAAAATGCGGTCGTGACCCCGAAGAAGCCGACATAGAAGGGCCCGACCCAAAAATCGAACAGATCGCCGCCAATCAGCGTTCCTCCGCGGACACGGTACTTTCTTTCAAAACTGAGCAAAGCCATCTCGTGGTCCCCGCGTTGTCCGGCCGTCGCGGGTGCCCGCTCAGCCGTTTCGTTTCGTTAGGTAGCCGCGGGCGGCGTTGGCCCCGCCCGCAGCGATCATTGGGACAGTGAAATCACTGACCATACTTGGCAGCGGCGATTTCAAACCAGTTGAAACCGTCGGTGCTGAGCAGCACGAGATGGATCATCGCGGCCAGAAGGAACAGGAACGCGCCCTGCGCCACGAAAACGCGGCGGGGGTCGAAAATGAGCCAGATCTTGTAGAACTTTGCCATGTCTATCCCCTATCCTTAAAACCACGGGAACCAGATGAAGGTTGCAATGTGTGCAACCACTGCAAGTGCCGTGAACAGCCAAAGGCCACTCATGTACACAGAATGCAGCTCCTGGGCCTGCTCGTCGGTGAGACCTGTGAACGACAGGTCAGATTTATCAGCCATGAACTTTCCTCCGGAACGTTATGCTGACGTCGCGTGCCCCGCGACCGGGTCCTTCGGGGCCTGCATGGCCCCGCAGGGTTCTGTCCGCCCCATCATGGAGCAGGCAGCTCGTGATCTCGGCCTATCAGGCCGAGAAAATCAGTGGCGTTGTGCGATCCGCCTCGGCCCAGGCACGCGCCAAGGGTCCGCGCAGATCAAGCGTGCGATACTGCACCACTTCGCGCATCCAGCGCAGAGTGGCGAAGGGCAGCGCCAACGCAAAAATCAGAGCAAAATAGAGCTGAAACTCCAGACCACGGCGGCGCGCCTGACGGCTGCGCACTCGGGGCGGGTTTGATGTCATGTCAGTCATCGTCTCAGTCCTCCTCTCGAACTGGAACCCCGGTCATACGGGGGGAAATCGCTTGAACGGTTTGCAACACGACCCGTTCGTCGCCCTGCCGCAACGCCGCGTCTTCGGCGGCATCGCGCAATGTCTTGGCCGCGGAAATCCGCGTCAGTACCGGATGTTCGGCCACGATCCGCTCCAACTCGCGGGCGGCATCGGCATCCCATGGGAAATCCCGGCGCAGCGGTGTGGGCGTCGCCTGCACAGCATCCATTTCGGTGGCCAACGGCAGGATGTGAAAGAGCGCATCAAAAAGCCCGTTGCACACTTCCTGCAAAAGCCACGTTGCCCCGGCATAGCCCATCACTGGCGTTCCTGTGGCGCGCCGGATAGCCGCCCCCGGAAAGCTCATGGGCAGGAATACCGGCTGCGGGCCAAATCCGGCGCGCGTCTCGGCCAGATAGATCTTTTCGTTGATCGACCCCATCAGGATAAGCGGCCGCTTGGTATGAACCAGACTGCGCACTTCCTCGTTGTTGGTCTTCTTGCCCGCACAGCGCGCCACCGCAAAGGCGCAGGGCAGGCCAAGATCGCCCTCAAGATAAAGCCGGATACCGCGGGCATAGGTCTCGTTCGCCACGATCCCGAAATTCGCGGTGGCAAAGAAATCCTGCGTCACAGAGCGCCACAGATCCCAGACCGGCTTTAGCGTCGAATGTTTCTCACGTTCGATGAATGGTTCCGGGTCAAGCCCCAGCATCTCGCCCAGCTTGCGCAGGAACAGCGTCGTGCTCTCTACGCCAATGGGCGCTTGCAGATAGGGCTTGCCCAGAACCTCGGCCAAACCCCGGCCAAACTCGCGATACATAACGACATTGACGTCGGCGTTGACCAGATTGCGCATCTCGGCCAGATGCGCGCCCAAGGGCATCACCATATTCACCTCGGCCCCGATCCCCTCGACCAGACGCCGGATTTCGTGCAGGTCCGACGGCATGTTGAACGTGCCATACATCGGCCCAAGGATATTGACGCGGGGGGCTGCCCCCTCCTCACGCGGCTTTTCAGGGGGCATCCGCCCCTTGGTCATGCCGAATTCGGTGAAAATCCACGTCATCGCCCGATCCGCCGACTGCCATTGATCCTCGTCAATGGTGCGCGGCAAAAAGCGTTGAATATTCGTGCCTTGCGGCGTCACACCGCCGCCGATCATCTCGGCGATCGAGCCGGTCACAACCACCGCAGGCAGCGCTGGATCAAGCGTGCCCCAGGCGCGCTTCATCGCCTCTTCGGTGCCAGCCCCCATCTCGCCTTCGCCCAAGCCCGTCACCACGATGGGCAACTCATGTGGCGGCAGCGCGTCGGTGTAATGCAGCACAGAGGTCACCGGCAGGTTCTCGCAGCCCACGGGGCCGTCGATCACCACTTGCAATCCCTTGACGGCGCAGAAGGCATAGACCGCCCCCCAATACCCGCCCGCGCGATCATGATCCTGAATAAGCATCAGATCATCTCCTGCGCTTTGGCGGCACGCGCCTGCTTATCGAGCTTTTTCTGATGCTGCGCGCGGAAATCGGGGCGCAGATTTGGACTGCCTTCCCAGATACCGGCGGTGTCGCCTTCGCCCACCCCGGCAAAGAACTCGCGCATGCTGTCCATACGGGCCTTGTTGCCCATGGCCGCATTGACCACCTCGGCCAGGCTTCCCGCCCCCGCCGGGCCCATCAAGGGCCGCGCCGAGATAAGATTGGTGAAATAAAGCGATGGAATGCCCTTGGCCTTGGCCTTTTGCACAACGGGCGTTGTGCCAATCGCCAAATCAGGCTGAACCGCTTCCATCGCCGCGCAGTCATCTTCCAGCGAGGCGCGGAATTTGACCTTGACGCCCTTGGACACCAGCCATTCGGCATCCGCCGCCGACCACGGTGTTTTGGGGCAGGCCGTGCCGACATAAGGCACATGCGCTCCGCTTTCGATCAACAACCGCGCCACCAGCAATTCGCTGCCTTCATAACCCGAAAGGGTGATCGTGCCCTTGATCGGCGCATTGGCCAAAGCACCTTTGATCGCGGGCAAAAAGGCGTTCTGCGCCGCCGCAACCTTCTCTGACGAGAGACCAAAGGCATCGCCAATACCCGCCAACCACGCGGCGGTGCCATCATGGCCCACCGGTGCCGAACCCACGATGGGGCGGCCTGCGGCCTCGAATTCGCGGATTGCAGCGGTATAGAACGGATGGATCGCCGCCACCGCGCCGCAATCCAGCGCGGCATAAAGCTCGCGCCATTCGCGGCAGGGCACGACCGGCCCGGCGGCAAGGCCCATGGGCGCCAGCATCGCGCCGATCATCATCGGGTCTGCCGGAAACATCTCGCCCAGCAATGTCACGGTCGGGCGATCAGACTTGCCACCCGCAGGGGCCGCAACTGGCCCCGCCATCACTTCTTTGCGGGCGTAATTCAGCATCGCCCCCGCCAACACATCCTTGGCCTCGGCATGGGTCGGGATACCGAACCCGGGCACATCAATGCCCACAATCCGCACACCGTTGATTTCACTGGGCAACAGGCGCAGCGGCACGCCGCTTGCCGTCGGCACACAGAGGTTGGTCACGACAATGGCATCGAACCGCTCCGGATCAGCCATTTCATGCACGCTCTCGCGGATGTCTTCGAATAGCTTGCCGGTAACAAGTGTCTCGGAATTGAACGGCACATAGCCCACCGAGCGGCGCGCGCCGTAGAAATGCGACACGAAAGTCAGACCATAGACGCAGCAGGCCGAGCCAGACAGCACCGTCGCCACCCGCTTCATCCGCAGGCCCACACGCAAACTGCCAAAGGCCGGGCACATGCTCTGCGGCTGGTCATGCGGCCCTTTGGGATAATCGCGGGCATATTGATCCAGCAATTCCGATTGCCCCGCCAGACGCGCAGCCTTTTCCATCTCTGCCCCGGAATGGCAGCCACCCGCCAGGTCAGGCGCGGTCTCAACGGCGGTGCCGGTGATCACGCGGGCCTCTGCGGCCCCGTCATATGTGACTTCATCGCTCATGACACCCGCCTTTGGGGGGATGCGTGCTCATCCCGGTTGGTCATCTGCTGGACGGCCTGAATATCGGCCAAAAGGCGGCGCAATTGATCGGGGCGCGCGCGCGCCAGCAGGCGCTGCACCTCGGCCAATGTCTCGCGGCGGGGTTCCTCACGCATCGTCATAAACCACCTCCAAAGAGGCTTTGGGCGCTGCATATTTGCCGCGCATATCCTCATCTGTCGCCGGTTCCAGCACATAGTCGCCGCCCGTGTCCTTGCTGTCGAACAGTGCCAAAAGCCCGTCCTGATCCAGCGGATTGGGTCGCACCGGCGGCGCAACAGAGACCGCATCGGCCAGCTCGGCAAATAGATCGCCCCACTGGCTCGCCGCCGTGCCAACGATCTGATAATTCGCGGATTTCTTGCGCAGATCGTCATCCTGCGGGATCGCGGCCAGCACCGGGATATTCACCGATTTGGCAAAGGCTTGTGCCTCGCCAGAGTGGTCATCCTTGTTGATGACCAAACCCGCCACACCAACATTGCCACCCAATTTGCGGAAGTATTCCACCGCCGAGCAGACATTGTTCGCCACATAAAGTGACTGCAGATCGTTTGACGCCACCAGAATGACCTTTTGCGCCATGTCCCGCGCAATCGGCAAACCAAACCCGCCACACACCACGTCACCAAGGAAATCCAACAAGACATAGTCGAAATCCCAGTCATGGAACCCGAGCTTTTCCAGAAGCTCAAACCCGTGAATGATCCCGCGTCCGCCACAGCCCCGGCCCACTTCTGGACCGCCCAATTCCATCGCGAACACGCCGCCGCGCTTGAAACAAACATCGCCGATCTTGACTGGCTCGCCCGCCAGATTCTTGCGGGTCGAAGTCTCGATGATCGTGGGGCACGCTTTGCCGCCAAAAAGCAGGCTCGTGGTATCGGATTTCGGATCGCACCCGATCAGCAACACGCGCTTGCCCATCTCGGCCATCATGTGGCTCAGATTGGCCAGCGTAAAGGATTTGCCGATGCCGCCCTTGCCGTAAATCGCGATGATCTGCGTCTTGGACTTGGGTTCGCCTTGCGGAATTTCGAGGGTGGGCTCTTCATGCGCCTCGTCGCGCAGCCGCTGGTCGAAATCCTTGAGATTCGGTACTTCGTCCTTCATGCCGCGTCCTTCCAGTTGAGTATCATTTTCAGGCAATCGGGATCGCTGAACGCGGTCCGATAGGCCTGCGGCGCGGCATTTGCCGATGCCTGATGTGTGATCAGCCCACTCAGGCTAAGCACACCCGATTCGACGAGCGCGCGGGTCGCGGTCAGGTCGTCATGGACCCATTCCGCCGCAACGCGCAGCCGCGCTTCCTTCATGAACGCCATGGGAAAGGCAAAGCTGAGCGCCTGGGGATAGAACCCTGCCAGCACCACCTCGCCACCCTTGGCCAGACGCCCGATCAGCGTATTCAGGATCGCGGGATCGCCCGAGGCATCGTAAATCGCGCGGTAGTCGCGGCGCGTGTCCGTATCGGGATGGATCACCGAATAGCCCTGCGCCCCGGTGCTGCGCCCCGCCTGCGTTTCCCAGACGGTCGGCGCAGGTGCGCCCGCCGCAATGGTCAACCGCGCCAACAAGCGCCCCAGAACGCCGTGCCCTACGATGAGGTCCGGCACTGCCTTGTCCAGCCCTGCCATCGCATGCCGCGCCGTCGCCGCCAGCGCCAAAAGCGCGCCCTCGGCCCCGAAACCCGCATCGATTCGGCACACCCGCGACGCCTTGGTCACAAGCCGCGCAGAGGCACCACCAAAGAGACCAAAGGCCCCCTCGTAGCAATCAGCACCGGGCACGAACACATGATCGCCGGGCTTATAACCGGTGCCGGGTGCGGCCTCGACCACCTCACCGGCGGCCTCGTAACCGGGCACCAGCGGATAGCCCATACCGGGAAACGGCGGCATCTGACCGGACCAGAACAGTTTTTCCGTGCCGGTGGAAATGCCCGAATGGGTCACGTCAACCACCAGATCTCCGGCCCCCGGCGCTTTGAGCGTCAGGCTATCAACCGAGAGGTCTTCTGGTCCTCTGAGATGAACGGCGCGGGTTTCGATGGTGGCCTCCTGTCCGTTGTCTGACACTGTCAGATTTTGGATTCCCCTTGCCTGTAAGTGTAACGGGACAGGCCAAAGTGTCAACTCTTCTTTACACTGTCAGAATTATTTTCGTCAGCCGTTCTTTACACAGCTCAGAGCACTGGTAACGAAGGGGCGCGGGCTGCGCGGGATGCGAATGTCCGCAAACCCCGCCGCGCGGCACAGCTCGGCAATACGCGCCGCAGAGCGCGCGCGCCCAGTGCCCATCGCCATGGTATAAAAGGCAAAATAGACGTCACCCGCCCGCTCGGGGCTGGCACCACCGGCCATCGGTTCTGCCACAATCAGCCGCCCACCGGGGGGCAAGGCAGCATGCACCTTGGCCAAAAGCGCCGTCACCGTGGCGTCGTCATGGTCATAAAGAACCCGGATGAGCGAGATGGTATCAGCCCCCTCAGGCAACGGATCACTGCGAAAAGAGCCTGGAAAAAGTGTCAACCGCCCAGTTAGACCAGCCTGTGTCAATCGCCCCTGCGCCGCAGGAATAACCTCTGGCAGATCAAAAAGGCTGAGCCGCAGATCGGGATAGCGGGCGGCAACCGCAGCCAGAAACGCCCCGCTCCCGCCACCAATATCCAGCAGATGCCTACTATCGCGAAAGGGCACCATCCGCAGCACATCCTGCGCCACAAGCCCCTGAGACTGCGCCATAAGATCGGAATAGCGCCGCGCGACCTCTGGCTCCATCTCGGCCGCTGCGCCAAACACATAGGGCCAGAACCGCGCCAATTCCGTGTCGCCCTGCCCGCGCAACAGCGCCACAGGATCGGCCATATCGGCGTAAAAGGCGCTGTGGTGACGAATCATCGCCTCCAGCCCCGGCACCCCGAGAATCGCCGCGCCCTTGCGAGCCAGCGCAAAACGCCCGTCGCGACGCCGCTTGAAAAGCCCCAAGGCTGCCCCCGCCTGAAGCAGAATCGCCATGCGGTCTTCGGCCATGCCGGCCCGTCGAGCAAGGACAGTTGGTGCCTCCGGCCCGTCGGCCAGATGATGCAATAGATCCAGCTCAACGATCGCTGAGAGCACCTGCGATTGCACGAAGCCTTGAACAATATCGAAAATCTCGGCCCCGTCGCGCCGCGCAATGCCGCGCGTCAGGGGAAAGCCGCTGGCCCACTTCTGAAAGCGCGGATTGGCGATCAGCCGTGTCACCCAACCACCGCGCCGCCGCTCTCGGCGCTCGGGCAAATCGCCCGCCACGGTCATGTCAGGCCCGCATGCGCGCAGGCAGCACCGAGATAATGCGTTCGGCCTGCATCTGCACCATCTTGGCCAGCCGCGCCTCGCCGGGACAGGACGGAATCGACGAAATCGCCCCTGCCAGAATATCCTTGAGCCGCGTCACAGCCCCGGCCACACCCAATTCCGATACGGCATTGGGCCGCCCGTGCAGATCATCCTGCCCCACCGGCTTGCCCAAGGTTTCGGCATCCAAAAGCGCATCGCGCAGATCATCCGCCACCTGAAACGCGGCGCCAATGCGCGCGCCCAGCTCATACCACGGCTCGGGCTCGTGCCCCGCCGCGATGGCCCCCATCTGCGTGGCGGCAATAAAGAGCGCGCCGGTCTTGGAACGGTGATAGGCCTCCAGATCAACGGTCGGCTCACTCTCCCAGCCCTGCCCGGCACAAATGCCGTTTGGCATGCCACTGCGCCGCGCCAGCGCCAGAATCAGCGCATTGGCGCGCGCCGCATCGCACTCTGCCACTCGGGCAAGAATTTCAAACGACATGATGATAAGCGCATCACCCGCCAGCACCGCCAGCGGTTCGGAATAGGCGCGATGCACCGAAGGCTTGCCGCGCCGCAAATCGGCATCATCGAAACACGGCAAATCGTCATGCACAAGGCTTGCACAATGCATGATTTCCAGCGCGGCAGCGGCGGCATCGCTCAATTCAGGGCGATCATCGCCGCAGGCCAGCGCCACAGACATGAGAATCGTCGGACGTATGCGCGCGCCGCCGGGGCTGGTGGAATAATCGAGGGCATCCGCCAATCGGGCCGGGGTCTGCCCCGCCTGCCCCCGCGCAATCGCCTGCGCTATGGCCGCTTCAATGCGGGTCTCAATGGGCATGGCCGCTCCTTTTTCGAGGGATGTATCATTATTCTGACACACCATGTGTAAATCATACTGGACACATTGCTCGCGCGAGTCAACAATCGCGTTATGAAATCAGACACGCCCCCTCTGAAAACGCGCGACAGGGTTGTGATTGTCGGCGCCGGGATCGCGGGGCTGGCTGCGGCGCTGCGCCTTGCGCATGCGGGGCTTGCCGTCACCGTGCTGGAACGCCACGCAGGCCCCGGCGGCAAAATGCGTGCCCTGCCCTCGGATGCGGGGCCCGTCGATGCCGGACCCACCGTTCTGACGATGCGGGCGGTGTTCGACGCGCTCTTTGCCAGTGTCGGCGCGCGTCTTGAGGATCACATTGACCTCGTACGCCAAGACGTCCTCGCCCGGCATTTCTGGCCCGATGGCAGCCGCCTAGACCTTTTCGCCGACGAAACCCGCAGCCGCGCCGCGATCCATGATTTCGCGGGCAACAAAGCCGCCCGGCAGTTCACACAGTTTTGCGCCCGTGCCCGTCGCCTCTTTTCCGCCTTCGACGCACCGATGATGCAGGCGGCATCACCCTCTGCACTGGCCCTCGCGGCAACTGTCGCCCGACAACCGGCCCTGCTTCACGCCATGTCCCCACTCTCAACCCTGGCACAAAGCCTTGCGCGCCAGTTTGATGATCCTCGCCTGAGACAGCTCTTTGGCCGCTATGCCACCTATGTCGGCGGCTCGCCCTACCAATCCCCCGCCCTTCTGTCGCTCATCTGGCAGGCCGAGGCCGCTGGCGTTTGGGTGGTGCGGGGCGGCATGCACCGCCTTGCGCAAAGCCTCGAGGCGCTGGCCCGCGCCCATGGCGCAGATTTTCACTACGGCGCTCATGTCGCGCGGATCGAGACCGAGGGCGCACAGGTCCGCGGTGTTACCCTTGGCGATGGCACGCGGCTTGCGGCGGATTACATCGTGTTCAACGGCGATCCGCGCGCCCTTGCCCTTGGTGCTCTCGGGCCCGCCACAACCTCGGTTGCCTCCCAAACTCTGAAACTGCCACGCAGCCTGTCGGCGCAGGTCTGGGCCTTTGCCGCCACGCCCTCGGGCCTTGATCTGGCACATCACAACGTGTTCTTCGCCACGGATGCCCGCAGCGAATTCGATGATTTGAACGCCGGGCGCTGCCCGCGCGACCCTACGATCTATATCTGCGCACAGGATCGTGGCCTCTCGGAACACCCGCCCCACCGCGAGCGGTTCGAGATCATTCTCAACGCGCCACCACTCGATGGCCTCACCCAAACAGCCGAGGATTTCGCCTCATGTCACACCCGAACCTTTCAGACCCTCGCGGGTTTTGGCCTGCGCTTCAGTCCCTTGCCGGGCGAGGGAGCGCTGACGACACCGGCGCGCTTCGACCGGATGTTTCCCGCCTCTCTCGGATCGCTCTACGGGCAGAGCCCGCACGGCATGACGGCGGGCCTGAAACGGCCCACGGCGCGCACACCGATCCGGGGGCTCTACCTCGTGGGGGGCGGGGCCCATCCGGGGGCGGGGGTGCCGATGGCCACGCTCTCCGCCCGGCACGCGGCAGAGGCGATCTTGAGCGACCGAACTTTGACCTCGACGTGCCCTCAAACGGCTACGCCTGGTGGTATATCGACGGCCTGAGCGATGATGGCGGGCGCGCCGTCAGCGTGATTGCCTTCATCGGTTCGGTATTCTCGCCGTGGTATGCATGGTCAGGCCGCCGCAACCCGGCCAATCACGTCTGCATCAACGTCGCCACCTACGGCCCCGGTGGCCGCTTTACCATGACCGACCGGGGCACATCGGCCCTGCGCCAGAGCCGCGATTGCCTGACCGTTGGCCCTTCCTCGATGCGCTGGGAAGATGGCCGCCTGATCATCGAGATCAATGAAATCTCCTCGCCCCCTCTCATTTCGCGCGTGCGCGGGCGCATCACCGTGACCCCAACGGCGCTCACACAAGTGGAACTCCCGCTCACCCCCGAGGGCACCCATATCTGGCGGCCCTTTGGCCCCACTTCGACGATCGAGGTCGATCTCGACGCGCCCGGTTGGCAATGGACGGGCCATGGCTATTTCGATGCCAATTTCGGCACCCGCGCGCTGGAACAGGATTTCAGATATTGGACATGGGGGCGCTACCCGGTGCGGGGCGGCTCAACCTGCTTTTATGACGCGGTGCGGATGGATGGCTCATCGCTCGCTGCGGCGGTGCATTTCGATGCAGACGGGCAAGCACAGACCATCCCCCTGCCGCCCAAAGCCAAGATGCGCCGCAGTCTCTGGCAGGTGGCGCGCGATACCCGCGCCGATGCCGGGTATCAGCCACATCAGGTGAAACCCATGCTCGACGCGCCGTTTTACAGCCGCTCAGCGGTCAAAACTCAGCTCGATGGCGAAGAAACCGTGGGCGTGCATGAGGCGCTCGACCTTACCCGCTTTCGCATGGGCCTGCTCAAGCCCATGCTCGCGGTGCGCGTGCCCCGCCGTGCGCGGTGGCATTTCAACGACGCGCCCTGATCCGGGCGCGTCAGCGTTACTGCTTTAGATGTGGATCACCCGATCATAGGCATCGAGCACACTTTCATGCATCATCTCGCTTAGCGTGGGATGCGGGAAGACCGTGTTCATCAGGTCTTCTTCGGTGGTCTCCAACTGACGGCCCACCACATAGCCTTGGATCAATTCCGTCACCTCGGCACCCACCATATGCGCGCCCAAAAGCTCGCCCGTCTTGGCATCGAACACCGTCTTGATCATGCCCTCCGGCTCGCCCAGCGCAATCGCCTTGCCATTGCCGATGAACGGGAAACGGCCCACTTTGACAGCATAGCCCTTTTCCTTGGCCTTGGCTTCCGTCAGGCCAACGCTCGCCACCTGCGGATGGCAATAGGTGCAGCCCGCGATGCTCTCGGGTTTCACCGGATGCGGATGCCCGCCTGCGATCAATTCGGCGACCATAACGCCCTCATGGCTGGCCTTGTGCGCCAGCCACGGCGCGCCCGCGATATCGCCGATGGCATAAAGGCCCTCTACCCCGGTGCGGCAATACTCATCCGTCACCACATGGGTGCGGTCAATCTTGACGCCCAACGCCTCTAGGCCCAGCCCCTCGACATTGCCGACAATACCCACAGCGGAAATCACCGTATCAAATTCGTGCTTTTCAACCTTGCCGCCCATCTCGATATGCGCGGTCACGGTGCCCTTGCCCCGGTCCAATTGCTTGACCATGGCCTTTTCCATGATCTTCATCTTTTGCTTGGTAAACGCCTTTTTGGCGAAGGCAGAGATCTCGGCATCCTCCACCGGCAGAATACGGTCCATCACCTCGACCACTGTCGTATCAGCACCCAAGGTATTGTAGAAACTGGCAAACTCGATCCCGATGGCCCCCGACCCAATCACCAAAAGCTTTTTGGGCATGCGGGATGGCACCAGCGCGTGCTTATAGGTCCACACCAAATCACCGTCGGCCTCTAGCCCCGGCAATTCACGGGCCCGCGCGCCAGTGGCCAGAATGATGTGCTTGGCCTCCAGCTCTTCGACGCCCTTCTCGGTCTTGACGCTGACCTTGCCCTTGGCGGGCAAACTCGCAGCCCCCATCACCACCGTGACCTTGTTCTTCTTCATCAGATGCGCGACGCCGCCGCTCAACTGCTTGGCCACCCCCCGCGAACGTTTGACCACCGCATCAAGATCATAGCCGATCCCCTCGGCCTTCAGGCCAAACTCCTTGGCGCGGTGCATCAGGTGAAACACCTCGGACGAGCGCAGCATCGCCTTGGTTGGGATACAGCCCCAGTTCAGGCAAATGCCGCCCATATGCTCGCGCTCGACAATCGCCACCTTGAGGCCCAGTTGCGCGCCCCGGATTGCGGCCACATAGCCGCCCGGACCCGCCCCGATTACAATCATATCATAGGTAGTCGACGCCATGTGGCCCTCCGTTTCCAAATTTAGTTTGCCATTAAACTATTTTACACCAAATCGCAACGCGACATGATTGACCGATTGAACAAACAATCGCCCCGCGCGTTTTTCCAACAATTCGGAACACAGTAAAAGGGCAGATCACGCCGCCTGCATGATCCGCCGCAAGGTGCCGCCATAGCCACCCTCAGACTCGAACGCCCGTTCAGACGCCGTGGATGGCCGCGCCAACGCGGCATTGCGATAGGGAAAACGACCAAACTGCCGGATCACCTCGCGATGCGCCCGCGCATGCGTCAGGTTCTCGGCCCCGTGCTCGGGCATACGCTCGCACATGAGGCGCACACAGCGTTCCTGATCACAGAGGTTTTCGGAATGCATGAGCGGCAGGTAAAAGAACTGCCGCGCCGGTTCGTCGACCCGCATATCCCATCCGCGGTTGATGGCCGCCTTGCCCGCCGCCAGCGCCTGTTGGTCGGTGGCAAAGGCCCGCGCGTCATCCCGGAACATATTGCGCGGAAACTGATCGGTCAGGATCACATAGGCCAGCATGCCATTGGGATAGGTCAGCCAAAGACCGCACGCCCCCTCTCGGGCATTCTCCCATGCCGCCAAGAACCGCTCCCGCACTTCGGCATCCAGCGCCTCGGATGTCTTGTACCACCCCGCCGGTCCGACCTCATCAAGCCAGAACCGCAGCACGTCGTCGGGTGTGACCATAGGGGGACTCCTCAATATCCTATGACGTTTTTAAGACGGTAACGGGATTTTAGCCCGTTCCACAGTAACATAATGCTACAGAAAGGATATAATTTCCCGATTTCAATCCTCTTTCGCCTCTTGCGCGCTCTCAATGGCATATTCTTGCGCAAATTCTACCGCCATCGGCGAAGAAGACGGCGAAACCGGCATATACCGGTCGGTTTCGCGCACCGTCGGGGCTTTGCGCTGCGTCATCCGATAGATGGCATAGGCCACCATCGCAAACATCAGTATCGCGATATATAGAAAATAGCCCCCCGGCCCCATCACCCCCATCATCCAGCCGACCATCAGCGGTCCGGCAATCGCCCCCAAGCCGTTGATGAACACCATGCCACCGGCCGCCGCCGCCATATCCTCATGCGCGAGAAAGTCGTTGGTGTAGGCAATCAAGAGCGAATAAAGCGGGTTCGACGTGCCCCCGACGATAAAGGCCGCCAGCATCAGAAACCAGAAATTGTCCCCCAGCAGCATACCGACCACCGCGCCGATACCCGTGCCCAGCGATACCGCCGCAATCAGCTTGCGCCGGTCCATCCGGTCAGACAGCCACCCAAGCGGATATTGCGCCACCACCGCAGCCACGTAAAACGACGCGACAAAGGCCGAGATTTGCCCCACGCTCAGCCCCGCTTCGGCACCATAGACCGCCGCCATCCCGAATTGCGCCGCAAAGACCCCCCCGGTCAGCAGCATCCCGACACAGCCCAGAGGCGAGATTTTCATGATCTGCCTAAGCGAGAGCGGCTTGGTCGTGCCAAATGCAGGTGTCGGGCTGACCGACAGCAGAATGGGCGCAAAGGCCAGCGACACCAGAACCGACGGGATGACGAACAGAACATAGCCCGACGGGTCCGCCAGCACCATCAACCCCTGCGCCGACACGATGCCGATCATCTGCACGATCATATAGAGCGACAGCGCCTTGCCGCGCGTGGCATTGGTTGCGGAATTGTTCAGCCAGCTTTCGGCGGTCACATAAACGCCAGAAAAGCAGAATCCGATCAACACCCGCCCAATCGACCAAGCCCAAGGCTCTGTAATCGTGGGATAAAGGATCAGAACCGCCGAAATCATCGAGCCAAGGGCCGCAAAGACCCGCACATGCCCGACCCGGCGGATCATATCCGGCGCCATCCGCGACCCAAACAGAAAGCCCACGAAATAAGACGACATGACCACCGACATCTCGTAGGTCGAAAACCCTTCAAGAGCGCCCCGAACCCCCAGAAGCGTGCCCTGCATGCCATTGCCAACCTGCAACAACATCATGCCCAGCAAGAGGGCCCACGCCCCCGACAGCACCTGAAACATCGCGCTCTCCTTATTCTTCGGGACCAGCCTAACAGATGCACGACGGTGCGGCACCCCAAAGACGACTTACTCTGTCCCTTGCGCGCCCCGCCTGTCAGCCTTTGCCGCAGGGATCAAGAGCGACGCATCCCCATAAGAGAAAAAGCGATAGCGCGCCGCCACCGCATGGGCATAGATCCGCCGGATCGTATCCTGCCCCATCAGCGCGGACACCAGCATCATCAATGTCGATTTCGGCAGGTGAAAATTGGTCATCAAAGCATCCGCAACGCGGAACTCAAAACCGGGATAGATGAAAATATCCGTATCCCCTGACCAGGCCGCGATTTCGCCAGTGGCCCGCGCCGCCGTCTCGATCAATCGCAGCGCGGTGGTGCCCACCGGAATGATGCGCCCGCCCGCCGCGCGCGTCGCGGCCATCTCGGCGGCAGCCTTGGCACTGACTTCGCCCCATTCGGCATGCATCCGGTGGGTGGTCACATCCTCGACCTTGACCGGCAAAAACGTCCCCGCCCCCACATGCAGCGTGACATGGCTAAACCCCACGCCCAGCGCCGCCAGTTCCGCAAGCAGCGCCTCATCAAAGTGCAACGAGGCCGTCGGCGCCGCCACCGCCCCCGGTGCCCGCGCCCAAACAGTCTGATAATCCACCTTGTCCTGTTCATCCGCAGGTCGGCGCGCGGCGATATAGGGCGGCAGCGGCATTGCCCCCGCCTCTGCCAGCGCCGCATCGAAATCGTCGCCCACAAGGTTGAACCGCAGCCGCCCCTGCCCCTCTTCCTTGGCCAAAAGCACCGCCGAGAGCCGCTCGGAAAACACGATTTCCTCGCCCTCGCTCACCTTTTTCAACGGCTTGATCAGCGCACCCCAGCTGCCATCCGCCCCCGGCTCCAGCAGCGTGACCTCGATCTTCGCCGCCGTGTCCCCTTGCGCGCCCGACCGATGGCGCAAACCCGACAGCCGCGCCGGGATCACCCGCGTGTCATTCAGGACCAACCGATCACCGGGCCGCAGCCAGCGCCCCAGATCAGCCACCCCCGCATCGGTGATCCCCTCACCCTCGGCCACCAGCAACCGCGCCGCACGTCGGGGCCTTGCGGGGCGCGTGGCAATCAGCGCCTCCGGCAGGTCAAAATCAAAATCCGATAGCTTCATCTGTCCTGTCTTCGGTGAATGTCCTGCGCCTCGCGCTCTTGCGGCTTTTCGACCTGACCCGAGGTGGCTGCCCGCCCCGTGCCCACCGTGGGCGCAGGCCGCCGGAACATCTCGCGCAGGAATCCCGGCGCAAGCGCTGACAACGGATTGACCGACACCGCCGGGTCCGAAGATGGCCCCTTGAGCGTATAGTTCATCCCGATAAGCCCCTCACCGGGCCGGGTAAAGGCCTCTCCGATGCCATTGAGCAGATAGACGGGCGAGACCACGCCTTGCATATCCATCTGCTTCTCGGCCAGACCATAATAGCCATCCATCGAAATTCCGACCGAGGCCCCCACCGCACTGCCCTCCAACAGGATCAGCCGCTCCGGCGTCAGCCGAAACCGCGCATCGACCCGACCAAAATGCAGCCCCTGCCCATAGAACTGCTCCAAAAGCCCAACCACACTGACCGTATTCAGCAGCGCCGCCAGCGCCGGGGCCTCCTTTATGCGAACCTGATCAATGCCCAATACCCCGTCATAGCTCCCGGGTTCCGGCGCGGGCGTCAGCACCAGTTCCAGCGCCCCCTCGCGGGCTTGCCGCAACAACCCCGCCGCCTTGAGAACGCCACCGGCATCGTCAGATCTGATCCGAAAGGCACTGCGCGCCCCCACCGGCACCACCTGCCCGCTGATTGGCGCGATATCGTTCAAAAGCCCCGTAAAGCTCCCACTCGCGCCGCCCGTGGTATCCAGATCGGCGCTAAACCTGGTCAACGCCAACCCTTCCGAGATTTGCAACCGCTCCAACCGCAAGGCAATCGGCACCCCACCGCCGCCGCCGCCGTCACGCGCGCCAGTGCCCGCACCGCCCAGCGATGTCTGCCGCAGATCAACCGTTCCGCCCGTCACCTCGATACGCGGTGCGACGCCCACCCCACGCCCGACCAGCGCCACCGGCGCATCAAGCCATCCGCCCAGCGTGACCCGGCTGAACTCGGCCCGGTCCAGCCCACCGCCTGCGTTCAGGCTTACCCGCCCGCGCGCCTCTAACCCGGCACCGCTCAGGCCCAGCGCCGTGATCTCGGGCACAGAACCCAGACGGCCCGTCACATCCAGCCGCCCAAGCTGTGCCTCGCCCAATGCCCAATCCAGTTGCGGCAACCGCAAACCGACACCCGCCAGATCGGAACTCAGCGCAAACTCCGGCGCCTGTCCCTTGGCAAAGCCGATTTCCATCACCCCCTGCCCGGCCCCCGTCACACTGCCCGGCGGCAGCCCGATCTTGAACTCCTCCAGAAACCGCTGCGACAGCTCGATTTGCCCGCGCACGCGGCTTTCGCCTTGCGGGTTGCCACCAATCGCGATGCTCCAACTGCCCCGAACCGGCACGTCGCCAACCTGCGCCGCGCCGCCAATCTCCAAACCTGTGTTACTCGCCTCGATCTCCAGCGTCTCCGCCGCAAGCCGCCGCCCCTTGAGCAGCGTGTCACTTTGCACCGCACTCAATGTGCCGGTCACGTCAAAGGCCACCTCTTCCGCCGTCAGTTGCTTTTTCAAGAGGAACACCAACTGCCCCCCCAACTCGGCTTGCCCCTCGGCGACCGTCACCGGCTGCCCGGCCTTTTGCAAAAACCGGAAGGGCGGCGAATCAAGCAGCGACAGCGCCGCCGTGATCGTGCTTCGGCTTTGCAGCATAACCTCAGCCGGGCTTTCCTTGACGCGCACATCCGGGATGATGAAACTGGTCCCCGCAACATTCAGGAACCCGCCCTCTTCCGCCTCGACATGCCCGCGCTCGGCATGAATGACAAAGCGATGGTCATAAAGCGACGCCCGCCCAGAGGCCCCGGAAAGGGCCGGCACGTCACGGATATAGACCGTCTCCAGATCCGCGAAATCAAACCCAATGTAGAATTCGGGCCGATGGTTTGGCCGCAACTGCAAGGCCAGTTGGATATCTCGCAGATCCGCTGTCTTTACGTTCTGATCAATCCAGTTACGGGTATTGGCCAGCGCCGCACGTGGCCAGAGCGCCATCAGACGTTCTGGGGCCAGCCCGTCCATTTCCCCCTCAAACGAGATATCCCACCCCGCCTCGCTGCCCCGCGCTTCGCCACGCGCCCGCAGATACTGACCCTGATCGCTCAGGGTCAACGCGCCTAGGGTCAGCACGAATGGATCAAGCCGCAATCGCAGCGCCACCTGCGCCTCTTCTAACCGGATCGGTTCGGGATAAAGATCGGCGGGGTCCGCGACCACATCGCTCACCCGGATCTGTGCCTGCAATTCGCGCGGCCACCCGGCCTCCATCCCCACCAGCCGCGCCGTGCCCTCGGCCCGCGCCTGCCCCCAGGCGCTATCGACCGACAATTCGGTAAACCGGATTTCCTGCACCATGGGATCATAGGTGAAATAGCTACGTGCCGAGCGAAACTTGATCGGGGCCGTGGCGGCTGTAGGCTGAAGCACACCGGCCCCAATCTGCAACGTGGCGTTGAGCGGGCCCAGCCGCCCCTCGGCGTCCACCTCCGCCCGCAGCGCCCCGGAAATCGGCGCTTGCAACGCCCCCAGCCACGCCAGCGCCGGCGACTGTCCGGCAATGTCACCTGCCGGCATATCCTCAAAAGTAGCGCCAAACTCTGCCACCTTGCTGCCAATCCGGCCCGTGTAGTTCACCGCCAGCGTTGTCGCATAATCGCGCGCCCCCAAAAGCGCCACATCGCCCCGCAAGGTCAGATCATCGCCTGCGCGCGTCAACTCCAACCGCCCGCCATCCGCACTCCAGGCGCGGCCCGCGCGCGCATCCTCATAGCGCAGCGTCAGGTTATCCGCCGTCACACGGGACAGCGCATCCAGTTGTGGTCGGGCAAAGAGCGCATCCATCTGCTCGTTGAATGTCCCGTTCTGCCCCGTGCCCTCGAACATGATCGCGAACTCGCCCGACGCCATCCGCCGCAGCCCCAAACGCGCCCCCGACAGATGCACCGCCTTGGGCTGCACCTCGCCGCGCAAAAGCGGCGCGGGCGCCACCGTGACCGCAAGCGATCCCAGCGTGACCAGCGGCACCCCGTCCAGATTGGCCAGCACCACATCGCGCAGCGCCACACGCGGCACCAGATCCTCACCCACCACCAAAGACATCTCGCCAAAACGAAGGGCATACCCCGGCACGCTTGCATCAATCCGCGTGGCGATGCGTTCCTGCAACCAACCGGGCGCGCGCAGGCTTGCGCCAATGCTCATCGCCACACCAAGGCCCAGAACCACAACCAGCACCGCGCAGGAAAAGAAAAACTGCATCACATGCCGCAGCGCACGCCGACCCTGACGCCGCGTGCGGGGGCGCGCGGTCGGGTTTGCGACAGGCTCTGACGTTTCCGCCGCGCCCTGCTCTTGTGTCGGCTGCGTGCTCATCCTATCCGTTCGGGCGCGTCTTGCGCCTCTCTTCTGCCTCGTGGCTTTATTCTGGTCTCTTGCGTCCTAATATGGAATTCACAATTTTTCATCCCAGAGGATACCCTATGCCCGATACATCCGAAATGGCCCCCGATTTCACCCTGCCGCGCACCGGGGGTGACAGTACTACGCTCTCGGCCCTGCGTCCCGGCGCAGTTGTCCTGTTTTTCTATCCCCGCGATGACACCTCGGGCTGCACAAAAGAGGCGGTGGCCTTTTCCACCCTCAAGGATCAGTTCGACGCCGCCGGTGTGACGGTCATGGGCATCTCCAAAGACAGCCTCGCAAGCCACGAAAAATTCGCATCGAAACATGCACTTACTGTGCCTCTCCTGTCTGACGAACATACGGATGTTTGCGAAGCCTACGGCGTTTGGGCGGAAAAGAGCATGTATGGCAAGAAATACTTTGGCATCGAACGCTCGACCTTCCTGATTGATGGCGAGGGTCGCATCGCGCGTGTCTGGCGCAAGGTCAAGGTGCCCGGCCACGCCGAAGAGGTGCTGGACGCGGTCAAGGCCCTGTGACCCCCCAAACCCTGACAGACATGGCCGTCGCGGTGCTCTCTACCCACGACGGCCGCACCAAAACGGCGCTGTCGCGCGCCCATGCTGCCACATGGTTCGCCGCGCGCGCGGCAGGGCACGACATTCCTTTGGGGCATGCGCAACCGCCCCTGCGTCCCGCCCGGCCCGCCAAGCCCGAACTGCTCGACCCGCGCGACGTGCCGCGCCGCCGCCCCGGTTCGGTGCAGGGCCGCATCGCGCTTCTTCATGCCGTGGCCCATATCGAACTCAACGCCGTCGATCTGCATTGGGATATCATCGCACGCTTTGCAGACATCCCAATGCCGCTTGGCTTTTACGATGATTGGGTCAAATCCGCCGATGAGGAATCCAAGCATTTCAACATGATATGCGACTGTCTTGAAGCGATGGGCAGCCATTATGGCGCTCTGCCCGCCCATGCAGGCATGTGGCGCGCCGCCGAAGATACGGCGCAGGATTTCATGGGCCGGCTTGCCGTCGTGCCCATGGTGCTCGAGGCGCGTGGCCTTGATGTCACCCCCGGCATGATCGAAGTGTTCGACCGCGCAGGAGAGTCCGCCGCCGTCGCCGCCATGCAGGTGATCTATGCCGAAGAGGTGCATCACGTCGCCTATGGCTCCAAATGGTTCCACTTTCTGTGCGGTCGCCACGACCTCGACCCCAAGACCACCTTCCACGACCTCGTACGCCGCTACTTCCACGGCGCGCTGAAACCCCCCTTTAACGAGGAAAAACGGGCCGAAGCAGGCATTCCACCCGATTTTTACTGGCCTTTAAGCGAGGCTGGCTCAATTCAAGGTTGAAATTCAGGCCGCAGTATCGGCGAATTTCCGCCACTCGGGCAAGAAACAGCCCAGCCTCGCCCCCTGATTGGTCAAAAATCTTGCCCAAAGCCCGACCGCTGGCTAATCACGGTTCATTACGGTGCCTGCAATCAATGCGGCATCCTTTAGGACTACGGCAGGGGTAACAGGGACAATGAGCGCGTGAGAACAAGACTTGCGATAAAAATCCATGCGATCCTTGAAAGGTATTTTCCCGAACGTCGGGTCTTTTTGCGATCCGACAATGACACGCGGTTCATTCGCCTGCGCCCCTCAACACAGCTTTTCGCCTTTCTCGGGGCCTCGGCGATCATAGCGTGGTCAATCATCGCCACCTCTATCCTCGTGATGGACAATATCGGGGCCGGCAACTTCCGCGAACAGGCCAAGCGCGATCAGCGCACCTATGAAAACCGCCTCAACGCCCTGTCCTCCGAACGCGACAAGCGCGCGCAAGAGGCGATTGCCGCACAAGAGCGGTTCTCTTCCGCGCTCGAACAGATTTCGCTGATGCAGTCCGAATTGCTGGCGTCCGAAACCCGCCGCCGCGAATTGGAAACCGGCATCGAGGTGATCCAATCCACCCTGCGCCGCACCATGTCAGAGCGCGAAGAAGCGCGCGACGAGGTCGAGCAATTGGCCCTCTCCCTCGAGACAGAGGGCGGCACCGGCGTCGGGCCGACGGCCGACGCAGGCTCTGATGCCACCGTCGATTTCCTGACCGCCGCACTCGAGGATGCCGCAGAGGAACGCGATACAACCATCGCCAATGCCCAGGATGCCCTCCTCAAAGCCGAAGAGATGGCTTTGGAACTGGACCTGCTCAAGGATCAGAACGACCAGATCTTCAGCCAGCTTGAGGATGCGATGGCGATCTCTGTCGAACCGCTCGACAAGATGTTTCGTGCCGCAGGGCTGAACACCGATTCTTTGCTTGATACTGTGCGCCGGGGCTATTCCGGCCAGGGCGGCCCGCTGATGCCGCTGTCCTTCTCTACCCGTGGCGAAGAACCCTCTGTCGATGCCGAGCGCGCAAACCGCATCCTTGGCCGGATGGACGAGCTGAACCTCTACCGCATTGCCGCGCAAAAGGCGCCCTTTGCCCTGCCCGTCAAAAGCGCGTTCCGCTACACATCGGGCTATGGCATGCGCTGGGGCCGGATGCACCAAGGCACCGATTTCGCCGCCCCCCATGGCACGCCGATCTATTCAACCGCCGACGGGGTCGTGACCCACGCGGGCTGGCTTTCGGGCTATGGCCGCCTGATCAAGATCCAGCACGCCTTTGGCATCGAAACCCGCTACGCGCATCTGTCTCAAATCCGTGTCAACGTCGGGCAAAGGGTCTCGCGCGGGGAACGGATTGGTGATATGGGCAACTCTGGACGTTCTACGGGCACACATCTACACTACGAGGTCCGCGTCGGCGACAAGTCCGTCAACCCCATGATATATATCAAGGCTGCAAACAATGTTTTCTAAGAGCAAAATCAACGAACCCGCGCAAAAGCCTGCAGAGGCCAAACCGGCTGCCTCCGAGAACCGGCTCGATTCGGCGCGGCCTGACGCGCTGAATACGGAATTCAAGGCCTCCGCCCCCAAGGCCAAGCCGCCCGCCTCTGTGCTGTCCTCGGACCTGCACGTGACCGGCAACCTCAAGACCACCGGCGATATTCAGGTCGAGGGATCTATCGAGGGCGATATCCGCGCGCATCTGCTGACCGTGGGCGAAGGCGCCACCATCAAGGGCGAAGTGATTGCCGATGACGTGGTGATCAACGGTCGTATCGTGGGCCGCGTACGTGGCCTCAAGGTGCGCCTGACCTCGACCGCCCGCGTCGAGGGGGACATCATCCACAAGACCATCGCCATCGAAAGCGGCGCGCATTTCGAAGGCTCGGTGCAGCGTCAGGACGATCCTCTGACCGGCAACAAGAACGCCCCCAAGCCCGCGGCCCCCGCCGCCGCAGCCCCCGCGGCACCCAAGCCCGCCGAAGGCTAAGCCTGGCACAGAACCAAAAAGGCGGCGTGGCCCCGTGCCATCGCCGCCTTTTTCATGCCCATTGCCCTGCCTCTATAGCGTGTTGCGCCCCATCAAAACCACCCCCGTCCCGGGCTTGCCCCGGGACCTCTCCGAGGTAACGTCGTGGCCACGGCTCGGGGACCGGGGCGATATGACCCCGATCAGACGCAACGTGCCTTACGGCTCGCGCAGCGCCTGTTGGCTCTTGTAGAGCGGTTTCAGCAAGTACTGCAGCACGGTCTTTTCGCCGGTGTGCAACTCCACCTCGGCCTGCATGCCCGGCCTGATCTCTATCCCCGCCTGACGGGGTGTTAGCGCGCTCATATCCACCCGCAGCGATACTTTGTAATGCGGATCACCATCCGCCTCACGCGCCCGCTCATCCTTGAACGTATCGGCTGAAATGAAATCCACCCGGCCCTTTAGGGTGCCATAAATCGTATAGTCATAGGCGGTCAGTTTGATCGTCGCCTCCTGCCCGCGCCGGATATTGGCGATATTGCGTGGCTCGACCCGCGCCTCAACAAACATCTCTTCATCCAGCGGGATGATCTCCAGAATCTCTTCGCCGGGGCGCACCACACCGCCAATCGTCGTCACGCTCAGATTGTTGACCACCCCGCGCAATGGGCTCAGCAGCACCGTCCGGTTCAACTGATCCTGACTGGCCCGCAAATTCTGGCGCAGCGTCGCCAATTCCTTGAGGGTCTCGGAATAGGCCTCTGCCCGCTCCAACTCGGCTTGGGTGATGATCTCATCATAGCGTTTCTCGGAATCCGCATGCGCCTTGCGGGCGCGCGTAACCTCAATCAGCGCCACGATCTTTTTCTCCAGCAATCCTTCCAACAGCCGCTTTTCCTCGGCGGATTGCTGCATCACGCGCTTGGCCCCTTCGCTGCGCTTGACGAAATCCTCTTGCCGCGCCTTCAAAAGCGCGCGCTCCGAGGCGACCATTTCCCCCGCCTGCCCCGCCAGCCCGTCGGGCACCGTAAAATCGAACTGCCCCGCCAATTCCGCCTCAAGCCGCAGTTGCCGCACCTCAAGCCCCGCGATCTGGTCCTGGAGATCCGCCACTTCGGAATTGAACCGCGTATCGTGCAGCCGCGCCAGAACATCGCCGCGCGCCACCACATCCCCCTCCTGCACCAGCAATTCCGCCAGAATACCCCCTTCAAGATTCTGGATGATCTGCGGCCGCGAGGTGGAAATAAACTCGCCCGGCGCGCGCACGATCTCGTCGATCCAGGCAAACGCCGCCCAGAGGATGAAAATCCACACGCTCGCCGCACAAAGCCAAACCATCAGGCTCGGCCCGCGCAAGCGCCCGTTCAATTCCGCCAGAATGCTGGCCGTACTGCGCGCGCCAACGTCGCTCATCTCATGCCCCTCCCGGCCCGGTGCCTGCCGCCTGCGCCAGATGCGCCAGCACCTGATCGCGCGGCCCGTCCACCGCCATCCGCCCGGCTTGCAGAATAAGTGTCCGGCTTGTCAGGCTCAGGATCGGCATCCGGTGCGTCGCGATCACCGCCGTGCGCCCCTTCAGCCATGTCTCCAACCGGCTGACCAGCGTGCGCTCCAGCGTCTGATCCAGCGCCGCCGTCGGCTCGTCCAACAGGCACACCGCCGGGTCCTGCAACCATAGCCGCGCCCAGCCAATGCTCTGCCGCTGCCCTTGGCTCAGCCCTTGACCACCGTCCAGTATCTCGAGGTCCAACCCCTTGGGATGACCGCGCACAAAGGGCCCCAAACCGGCAAAATCCAGCGCCTGCATCAGCCGCGCGTCATCGCGCTCCAGCAAGGTCAGGTTCAGGTTCTCGCGCAGGCTGCCGGTGAACAGCCGCACATCCTGCCCCAGATAGCCAATCATCCGCCGCAAATCGCGCGGCGCGATCTGCCCCATATCGGTGCCATCCAGCATCAATCGCCCCCGGCTTGGGGCATAAAGCCCCGACAAGAGCTTGAGAAAGGTCGATTTGCCAGACCCGTTGGTGCCCAGCACCGCCACCACCTGACCGGGCTGAATGATCAACCCCGGAATATCCAGCACCGGCGCTCCGCCTGCGTCATAGGCAAACTGCACCTCGCGCAGCTCATAGGCGCCGGTCAACGCCGTGCGCCGCAAATAGCTGCGCCCCTCGCCCTCGTCCTGATCCGCCAGCGCAATCGCATCCAGCCCCACCAGCGCCGATTTCACATTGCCCCAGCGTGCCAGCGTGCTCGAAAGCTGCGTCAGCGGCCCCAGTGTGCGGCTGGTCAGAATCCCCACGGCGATGATCGAACCCACAGTGAATTCGCCCGCGAACACCAGATAAGAGCCAAGGATCACCGCCACGATATAGGTCGCCTGCTGCACCGCCTGCGCCCAGAAACTCAGCACTGATCCCAGCCGCCGCTGCTCGCTCGACTTGATCGCCTGAAGCGCCGTCAACTCGCCCCAAATCCGGCGAAACCGTTCCTCGGCCCGCTGCGTCTTGAGCGTATCAAGCTCGAATATCGCCTCATGCAACAGCCGCGCCCCCCGCGCGCTCGCCCCCTGCATCTCTTGCGTCAGCCGCATCATCCGGCGTTGCAGCAGGAAACCGGGCAGAACCATGATCACCCCGCCCAGGATCAAGACCCAAACCACATTGCCCGCAATCGACGCCACCAGCGCCAGAAACACCACGATGAACGGCAAATCCGTCAGCGTGCCAATGGTCGAGACGGTAAAGAATTCACGCACCGATCCGAATTCCCGCATCGCCGAGAATATCTGCGACGGGCTCTTGCTCGCAATCTCGGACCGCATCCCAAGAATACGGTCCATCAGAATTCGCTGCACATTGAGTTCGATCTGCCGCCCGGCCCCGTCCATCAACTGCGCCCGCGCAATTTTCAGCGCGGCTTCCATCACCAGCGCAAGACCCGCCCCCGCCGCCAATACCCACAGCGTCGCCTCGGATTGATGCGGGATCACCCGGTCGTAAACCTGAAGCGCAAAAAGCGCGACCGCCACCGCCAGAATATTGGCCACGAAAGAGCCAAGCGCCACTTCTGCGATATGCCGCCGGAACCCGGCAAACTGGCTCCAGAACCAATGCGGCGCGGCCTCGGGCGCATCATGCGCGCGGCTCAGGCTTTGCACCGGGGCATCGGCCCGCACCACAAGGCCGGTAAAGAACGGCTCGAACTCGGCCAGCGGCACCTCGGCGCGCTGATCGGCGCAGGTGGTGTCGTGGATCGTCAACACGCTGCCCGCCTGTGACAGCACCAGCACGAATTGCCCGCTCGTCATCTGCGCCAGCGCCGGCCATTGATCAGGATGCGGATGCGCCACCGGCTCGACCCGCGCCATCAGCCCCGCCGCCTCCAACCCATCGGCCAGGGCGCGCGGTTGCGGCTGGTCAGTAGGGCCACCCCCCGCCTTGCTCGCGATCATCGCCTCCAGAATATCGCGCTCGACCGCTTCGATACCCAAAAGCGCGGCATAGGCCACCCCCAGTTTCGCCCGCGCCACAGCCCGCTCACCAAACCGCGCTGGCGCAGGTTGTGGGCCACTTGCCTCACCCCCGCGCGCGCCGGTCGTGATCGTCAGGGCGACGGGGGCCTTGGTCAAATCCGGCTCCCCTCCGCCAGCACGCCCAAATGCCGCGCCAGTTCCAGCCGCGCCAGCGCCAGTTCGTATTTCAGGGCCAGCGCGCGCGCTTGCCGCTGGGCAAAGGTCTCATAGACACCAACCACATCCATGACATCACGCTGCCCGGCATCGTATTGCGCTTGGAAAAGATCAAGATTGGCCCTGGCGGTATCGCGCAGCGTGCTTGCCTCGCCCACCTGCCGCGACAGGGCGCTCAACTGCCCCTCCAGCCGCTGCACAACCCGGTTGCTATCCTCATCCGCCTGCGCGCGGCGGCGCTTGGCGGCTTCTTTATCGGCGTCCACCGCCTTCAATTGCGCCCCGGTGCCCAAACCCAGCAATTGTTCGGACCGCAGGTTCAGCCCAAAACTCGTGTCGCCATTGCCAACCGTGCCCCCCGCCGTCAATCCGGGCAAGAAACCCGCCCGCGCCATCACCGCCTCAGCGGTGTCGCGTTCGGCCTCGGCCATGGCGCGCAGAACGTCCAAGGATTGCACAGACCCCGCGTCAACCGGCACCTCCGACAGGCCCGTCACCCCCCCAAGGGGCCGCGCCGCCATGGCGTTCAATTCTGCCAGCGCCGTGGCTTCGGCCTCTTGCTGCCCAGCCATCACCTCGCGGATTTCCGCCAGACGCGAGCGCAGGATATTGAGGTCAGACATATCCGATACGCCGCCCTTGACCCGCTCCGACATGATCCATTCAAAATGGCTCATATCCTCCAGCGTGCGCCGCTCCAGCACCAACCGCTCGCGCGCCTGTGCTGCATCCAGATAGAGCGAGAGCGCCTCGAACACGCGCCCGTTCACATCCTCGGCCAGCGTCACGGCGGCCACCTCGACATCGGCCTTGGCAAAATCGCGCTCCGCCTTTTTGCGGCCGTTGTCGAACAACACCTGCTCGACGATCAACTGGCTGACCAGATCGCTCAGACTGGTCAGGCTGATATTGGGCCCAACGCGCGGCAACCAGTTCTTGGATGCCGCCTCGGCGCGCAACCGCGCACTCAGCAAATCCGCTTCGGCACTGCGGCTATAGGCGGCCAAAACCGATGCAGCCACCTGATCAAAACTGCTGCCCGGCGCCAAAACCGATCGGCGCGCCTGCAAATCGCGGATGATCTCGGAACCTGCGGCCTCTTTGGCCCGCGCCACCTCATCCGGGCGAAGGTCTGGCCCTGCGGCGGCGCGTGACACTTCGGCATCGCTACCGTCGTCGCGCCAACACCCTGCAAGCGCCAAACAGACCCCCGCAAGCAAAAAACCCCTCGTTACAGTCCCCATACATAGTCCTCCGACCGTTCCGGCCTTGTCTTTGGAGACGCGCACCCCGGCACGGGCGCGCGTCCCTGTCCGGCATCAGGTGACGATCTGGATATCCTCATCCACCACGACCGTGGCATCATTGCCCAGCGTGTAGATGTCATAGGTCTGACCGTCGATCTGTGTGCGGCCTGCGGCCTCGGCCCCGGTCAGCGTCACGCGGTCATCCGCGCCCCCCTGAACCAGAACCGTATCGCTATTGCCCGAAAGCGCCAGAACCTGTGCTTCGGTCAGGCTCAATTGCGCCTGATCGCCAAACCGCAGATCAATCGTCTCGATGTCAAAGGCGCTAAGATTGGGATTGGCGATGTTCACAACCGATGTGCTGGTCTCATCCAGCACAACATAGGTGCTTGCGGTATTGCCCCCGGCATCTGTGCTCGTCACCACCAATTGCGAGCCATCCGATACCGGTGCCAACTGGCCTGCCCCGTTGAGAAAGAAGTAATCCGTCTCGCCGGTGAATTGGTTGGCCTGCTCACCCAGTGCCAATTCGCGCACATTCCCGCCCGCATCGACCTGATGAATGCTCACATCGTCCACGCTCGTTTCCACCGTGGCATTGCGATAGCCGTCGCCCTGCCGGAAATAGCCCACGATCCCCGGCGTCTCGGGCGCGACCATATCGAGCGCCAGGCTGCTCGTGATCTGATGCGTATTGCCTGCCCCGTCGGTCGCAAAAACCACCATCGGGGCTTGACCATCCTGCCGGGGAATATCCGCAGTGGGCAAGCTCACAGACCAGTTGCCTGCCGCATCTACCACCGCCTGATAGGTCCGGCCAAAAACCCGCACCTCGGCGCTTGATCCCGGCTCCACCTGCCCGGTCAGAGTAACACCTGCCGCCGCCTCAGAGATGTTGATGATGTTGTCCGATGTCACCGGCCCATCCTGGCTCAGCTCATTGACCAAGGTATCGACCCGCACCGTATCGGTGAGGAATGCGATATTTCCCGCCGGATCGGTCACATCGACCCGCAACGCAACGTCGCGCTCGCCGGGTGCAATCTCATTGGGGCCAAAGCGTGCCACCCAATTTCCATTGGCCGCCACCTGCGCCTCGTGCTGCACCCCGTCGATGGTGACAAATACCCGGCTGCCCGGCTCGATCGTGCCGGTGACGTTGAAACCACCCGTCGCAATGTCATTATTGATGACATCGCGCCCATCGGCCCCAATCGCAAGGTTCAGATCGCTGAGGCTAAGGTTGTCGACCTGCGTATCCACCCGCACTGTCGCCTCGACTTCGGTCGGATTGCCTGCCGCATCGACCGTGCGCGCGCTCACCTCGGGCACATGCGTGCCGCGCGTGATCTCGGCGCTTTCATAGCGGCTCTGCCAACGACCTGCGCCATCGGCCTGCACCGTGTGCTCAACCCCGTCGAGACTGACAATCACGGTTGCCCCGGCATCAGCCGTGCCGGTGACCAGCACGCCGGCATCCGCCTCGGCCCCATTGATCACGCCGTCGCCACCAATCGCCCCCGCGTTCAGCGTCAAAAGACCGGCCTCGGTATCCACACTGACCGCTTGGCGCAACTCGCTGACATTGCCTGCGGCATCCGTGGCCACAGCCACGATGTCACCAGTATAGGTGCCGCCCGCAATCTGCGCGCCGGTGAATGTCGCGGTCCAGCGACCATCCGCCGCCACCGCCGCATCCACCACCGCCGTGCCAAAGGTCAGTCGCACCGTCGAACCCGGCTCGACCGTGCCGCTCATCGTAAAGCCATCGCCCTGCTCAGCGGCGTTGATCACACCATCGGCCCCACCGGGCGCACCGGTCATGCCGAAATCGCGCACTTCGGTGTCAACACGCACCGAACCGCTTACATCGGCGCGATTGCCCGCTGCATCGACGGATACGGCCGTGACCGGCGCATCATAGGTTCCCGCCGCCAGCGCGCTGCCCGCGACAGTGGCCACCCAAGCGCCCGACGCATTGGCAACCACATCCTGCGTCACGCCTGCGAATGTGACGGTCACTGTAGCCCCCGGCGTGGCAGTGCCGGTGATCGCCACCTGCCCGCCCGTTTCGACAAGGTTCACCGTGCCGTCGCCCCCGACCCCATCGGTCGCAAGGCTCAGATCATTGGCCTCAGTATCCACACTCACCGCTTGGCGCAACTCGCTGACATTGCCTGCGGCATCCGTGGCGACCGCCACGATATCACCGGTATAGGTGCCGCCCGCAATCTGCGCGCCCGTAAAGGTCGCGGTCCAGCGGCCATCCGCCGCCACCACGGCATCCACCACCGCCGTGCCAAAGGTCAGGCGCACCGTCGAGCCCGGCTCGACCGTGCCGCTCATCGTAAAGCCATCGCCCTGCTCAGCGGCGTTGATCACACCATCGGCCCCACCGGGCGCACCGGTCATGCCGAAATCGCGCACTTCAGTGTCAACGCGGAATGTCCCTGTGGTGCTGCTGGCATTGCCCGCCGCATCAACAGTGGTTGCCGTCACCACAGTCTCATATTGCCCACCGGGCAAGGTGCCCGGATCAAATTCTGCTCTCCAGGTGCCATCTTCGCCCACGAGCACATCGCGGGATACACCCTCGACCGTCACTGTGACAGTGGCCCCCGGCGTCGAACTGCCGGTGATTGCCACACCGGCCCCCTCTTCCACCAGATTGACAACACCATCGCCCCCAACCTCAGACGCGTTGATCACAATCGGATGCGGCACCGTATCAATCGCCACAACATCCGTGACCACGGTCGAATTGCCAAACGCATCCGTCGCGGTGATCACCACCGCCACCTCGCGCTCGCCCCCGGGAATATCAGCAGGATCAAACACCACTTCCCACTGACCATCCTCACCGATGACCGTGGTTTCGGTGACGCCCTCGATCACAACGGAAATCTCGGCCCCCGGCTCGCCGCTGCCGGTGATCTCGATGCCGTCCTCATAGTCGTCGGCATTCACGATATCGTCGGTCGACACCACACCATCCTCGATCACCACCTCGGGCGGCGTGGTGTCGATCACCACCACCGGCCCTTCTAGCGTGGTCTCGGTGCCGTCAGGCTCTGTGACGACGACAACCACATCATGCTCGCCATCTTCGGGGAAGGTCTCGTCTTCGAACACGACCTCCCATTTCCCGTCTTCGTCAGCCTCAGTGGTGACCGTCTGATCGCCGATGGTCACATCCACCTCGGATCCCGGTTCGGCATCGCCGGTGATTGTGATCTTGGGATCATCCTGATCCCCGCCAATCGTGATCGTGCCATCCTCATTGACCGTGGGCTCGATCCGACCGCGGCCACCGCCACCATCGCCGCCGCCGCTACCGGCCACAACCGCTGCCGCAGCCCCCGCAGCCCCGACGCCGCCCAACCCCAAGAGACCGCCGCCCCCCAAAAAGGCCGCCCCCAGCATTGACACTTCGTCATCTTCAACCGGCCCCGTCACCTCGTTGCCGCCCAAAAAGATCAGCTCTTCATCCGGGCTCCATTTGGCCCAATTTTCGGTCGGGCCATACTGTGCATAGACCGGCCCATCGCCGCCCTCGCTCAGCGTCACCTCATTGAGATAACCGTCGGCGCTGATGAACAGCCGGCTCACAGGCGCCCCGGTTGCGGAGTAATATCCCTCCAGCACAACCACCCTGCCATCTGACAGGTTGATCACAAGGTTAGAGCCATCGCGGGCATAACCCTGAATGTCCATTTGCCGAAGATTAAGAGAAATTTCTTGTCCGTTGCCCGCCGGAATGATGCTTACGCCATCTTGCCCCGGAATTGACCCACGCTGCGAATTGCCCGCATCTGTGCGAGCGACAAAATCAATCGCTTTCATAACACCACCACTCTGACCTCAGGGTTCGGCACTTTGGTGTGCCGATTTGTTTTATTGTGTCTTAATTATCTTTTTTCCGCCGCAATCGCTAGATGTTTTTGATCCCGCCCCCCCAAAATACGCCGCTTTTCCATAGATATGGACAGACTGAGTCTCTTTGGGCACGCCCCGCCACACGGCTGAGACGATCAGATACCCCACAACACAATCAAACCGGACATAGCGCAGGCTGCTCCAAGACGGGGGGTTGACGGGCCGCGCGGCGATCCACACTGTCGGGCAGTTGTTCATTTTGCCATCACAGGACCCTTCCCCGTGACCACTCAGCTTTCCGATACCGTTGGCCTCCTGCGCGAGTTGATCGCGTTTCCCACGATTTCCGAACTCAGTAATCTCGACATGATCGCCTATCTCGGGCACCGCCTCGAATCCGCAGGCGCGCGCGTCGACATCTTTCACGACGATATCGGCCACAAGGCCAATCTCTTTGCCACCATCGGGCCAGAGGTGGACGGCGGCATCGTGCTGTCAGGCCATTCCGATGTGGTGCCGGTGGCCGAACAGGATTGGGCCTCAGACCCGTTCGAACTGACCGAACACGAGGGACGGCTCTATGGGCGCGGCACCTGCGACATGAAAGGCTTTATCGCGGCGGCAACCGCCATGGCCCCCTATTTCGCAGAGCGGGTGCGCGACCGTCCCATTCACTTTGCCTTCACCTATGACGAGGAAGTCGGCTGTTTCGGTGCGCAGGCCTTGGTCGAAAGCCTGCGCGCCCGCAACCTGCGCCCCGGCGTGGCCATCATTGGTGAACCCACGATGATGCGCGTGATCGAAGGGCACAAGGGCTGCTATGAATACACCACCCATTTCTGCGGTTTGGCCGGGCACGGCTCTGCCCCGGACCGGGGCGTGAACGCGGTGGAATACGCGGTGCGCTACGTCAACCGCCTTCTGGAACTCAAAGAGGCGCTGCGCGCCCGCGCCCCCAAAGACAGCCGCTTCGATCCGCCTTGGACCACAATCAACACCGGCTCGCTCAAGGGCGGCGTGGCGCATAACGTCATCGCCTCCAACGCCACCATTGAATGGGAGATGCGCCCCGTTCAGGCCGCCGATGCCAATTTCGTCAAAGAGGACCTGCGCCGCTATTGCGAAGAAATGCTGCTCCCCCGCATGCGCGAGATTTGCCCCGATGCCAGCGTCGTCACCGAAATCATTGGCGAGGTGGACGGGCTCGAACCCACCGATCTGAACGAAGCCCGCGACATCATGATGGAACTCACCGGCGCCAATGGCGCAGATCTCGTGCCCTTCGGCACCGAGGCGGGGCTGTTCCAAAGCTATGGTATGTCGGCGGTCGTCTGCGGCCCCGGCTCGATTGATCAGGCGCACAAGCCCGACGAATACCTCTCGCTCGACCAACTCCAGCAATGTCTCGACATGTTGGGGCGCTTGGGCGATCGGCTTGGGCGCTGAGGGGCGCTCGTTGATCTGCGCGGCGCGCCGCCGCGCTTAAACCCGCCGAAACGTCAGGTAATGCGGCACGCGCCCTTCGCGCAGCGCCTTTTGCTCGTAGCGCGTCGAAATCCAATCCCCCCAAGGATTGCGCCAATCCGCAGGCCCCTCGGCCAGCCACTCAAAGCCCGCGCGCGGCACCTCCTCTAGGGTCTGGCGCACATAATCGGGAATATCCGTGGCCACACGGAAAATCGCACCCTTTTTCAACACCTTGGCCAGCGGTTCCAGATGTTCTTGCGTCACAAAGCGCCGCCTGTGGTGGCGCGCCTTGGGCCAGGGATCAGGATAAAGCAAAAACGCCCGTGACACCGACGCCTCGGGCAAAACATCAAACATATTGCGGACATCGCCGGGATATACCGCGACATTCTGTGTCTCTGCCGCCCGGATTTTCCCCAAGAGCATCGCCACACCGTTGATGAACGGCTCACAGCCGATGATCCCGACCTGCGGATTTTGCGCGGCCTGATGCACCATATGCTCTCCGCCGCCAAACCCGATCTCAAGCCAGATCTCGCGGTCGCCGAAAAGCGACGGCAAATCAATTTCTTGCCGCTCGGGGTTCACATCCCAATCGACGGCACCCGGTGACAATTTCGCTAGATCTTCGTCCAGATAGGTCTCTTGGCTTGGCCGCAGGGTCTTACCCTTGAACCGGCCATAAAAATTGCGCCAAGGCGCGCCTGTCGGATGTCTGTCTTGGCTCATGCAAACTTAAACTGGCGCGTGAAGATCACGCGCCAGCCCTCTGATCAAACAGCTTTTTTCAGAGCGTCAACCAGATCGGTCCGCTCCCAGCTAAAGCCGCCATCGGCCTCGGGCGCACGCCCGAAATGGCCATAGGCTGCGGTGCGCGCATAGATCGGCCGCGTCAGCGACAGATGCTCACGAATACCGCGCGGCGTCAGGTCCATGCACTGTGCCACGGCCTTTTCAATGGCACTTTCATGCACTTGGCCGGTGCCATGCGTATCGACATAGATCGACAGCGGCTTGGCCACACCAATGGCATAGCTCAGTTGCAGCGTGCAGCGCTGCGCCAGACCGGCCGCGACCACGTTCTTGGCCAGATAGCGCGCGGCATAGGCTGCCGAACGGTCCACCTTGGTCGGATCTTTGCCCGAAAACGCACCACCACCATGCGGGGCCGCGCCACCATAGGTATCCACAATGATCTTGCGCCCCGTCAGGCCCGCATCCCCATCCGGCCCGCCGATCACAAAGGTGCCGGTGGGGTTCACATGCCACTCGGTCTCATCGCTCAGCCAACCTGCGGGCAGAACCTCACGGATATAGGGCTCTACAATCGCGCGGATGTCATCGCTGGTCTGACTCTCATCCGCATGCTGCGTCGAAAGCACCAGTTGCGTCACCGCCACCGGGCGACCCCCCTCATAGCGCAACGTCAGCTGCGATTTGGCATCCGGCCCGAGCGTCGGCTCGGCACCGGATTTACGCACCTCCGCCAACCGCTTGAGGATCGCATGCGAATAAAGGATCGGTGCCGGCATGAATTCCGGTGTTTCATCCACGGCATAGCCAAACATGATGCCCTGATCCCCGGCCCCGTCCCGGTCCACACCCTGCGCGATATGCGCCGATTGCGGATGCAGCAGGTTCTGCAATTTCAGAGTATTCCAATGAAAGGCATCCTGCTCATAACCGATGTCGCGCACGCAATCGCGCACGATCCCGTCAATCCGGCCCATGAAATCCTTGAGCCGCGACTGATCACTCAGCCCGACCTCACCGCCGACAACCACGCAATTGGTCGTGGCAAAGGTCTCACAGGCGACCCGCGCATTGGCTTCTTCGGTCAGAAATGCATCAAGAATAGCGTCGGAAATCCGGTCACACACTTTATCCGGATGCCCCTCCGAAACGGATTCGGAAGTGAAAAGGTAATTCTGTCTTGACATGAAGTTGCTCCATTTGATGTCACCGCCACGCCAGGAAGCCGTTGTGGGGGATTAGCGTGTGGTTACGCCCCTCTAGAACCTGCGTCAATGCCTATATGCGCGCGGCCCTGCGCCTGTGATCCAACCGCGACAGCCCCAGCAAAACAAGGAAAATTGCCAGCATCGGCGCATCGCCCAGCCGCGCATAAACCGTGGGCGGCAAAGGTGGCGGCAGCGCCGCATCGCGCCACCCCGCCTCGCCCAAGGGCAAAGACTCAGTCACCCGCCCGGCTGCGTCGATCATTGCCGAAACGCCGGTATTGGCCACCCGGATCATCGGCAGGCCAAATTCCACACTGCGCAACCGCGCCTGCGCAAGATGCTGATAGGGGCCAGAAAACTTGCCAAACCACGCGTCATTGGTGATGAGCAGGATGAAATCCGCCCGCCCCGGTGCCGCCCGCAAATCCTGCGCGAAAACCCCCTCGTAGCAGATCAGCGGCAGCGCGCGCCCCAGCGCACCCATCTCGATCACCTGTGCCCCCGGACCAGACGAGAACCCCTGCCCGTCCTTGGAGGCCATCCCGTGAATACCCCACTGCGCCAAGACATCCCCATAGGGCATGTATTCGCCAAACGGCACCAGATGATGCTTGTCATAAACCGCCGCCACACTGCCCCCGGCCTCAACCAGCGCCAGCGTGTTGAAAAGACGCAGCTCCTCGCGGCGTTGCAGGCCGACCACCACCGGCACGCCCCCCGCCGCGTCCGAGATCACCTCGAGTGTGCGCGCGGCATTCTCGAGCATCACCGGCACCGCCGTTTCCGGCCAGACGATCAGATCGGGCCGCCCCTCGCCCGCCGCCGAAAACGCCAATTGGCGGTCAAAGAAGCCTTGGATCTTTTCAGGGTCCCATTTCTCATGCTGCGGCGCGTTGGGCTGGATCAATCGCACTATCGCGGCCTCTGGCCCGGCCCCCGTGTCAGGCGTCAGCATCGCTCCGAGAGGCCACAAAAGCGCCATAGCCCCCAAGGCAGCAAATCCTGCCCGCGCCCCCGTCAGCGCCATCCACAAGGCCACCGCCGCCAGCAGCACCAGCGCCGTCAACCCAAGCGATCCAAGGTACGAGGCCCAATGCAAAAGTGGCGTGTCGATCAACACATGCCCCGGCTGCGCCCAAGGAAACCCCGTCAGCACATATCCCCGCGCCAGTTCGACCAGCCCCAGACCCCCGACAAACCCCAAGGCACCGCCGCCCAAGGAACGCCCAAGCCCAAGGGCCGCCGCCGCAAACAGCGCAAGCCCCCCGGATAATCCCAACAGGGCAAAAGGGGCCATCCAGCCATGCCGCGCCACATCGACCAAAAACGGCTCGATGATCCAATTGAGCGAAACAAGAAAATAGCCAGTGCCAAAGGCCCAGCCGATCCATGCCGCCTGCCGTACACCCGCAGCGCGCAAGAACACCCCGTACAGCAGTGCAAAGGCCAGAATGCTCAGCGGCCATGCCCCGACCGGCGCCTGCCCCAACGCGGCCACGGCCCCCAGCGCCCCCAACACCAGAACACGCCCGCGCCATGACAGGCCCGCAACCCGATCAATCAGGGCCGCGGCCCGGCCTGTTTCAGGCATTCTTTGCCTCGGGCAGACGCACGCGCACACGTTTGATGCGCCGCGGGTCGGCCTCCATCACCTCGATCACCGGCCCGGCGGGATGCTCGATCACCTCGCCACGCACCGGCACCCGGCCCAGCAACATAAAGACCAAACCACCCAGCGTGTCGATTTCTTCCTCATCGACTTCGTCCGCCTCGGTCAGAGATATCCCAATCTCGGCCTCGAAATCCTCAAGCGGGGTCTTGGCAAGGGCCACGTAGCAGCCGGGTTTTTCCTGCGTCCAGTAATGATCTTCGTCGATGTCGTGCTCATCCTCGATCTCGCCCACCACCTGTTCGATCAGGTCCTCGATGGTCACAAGTCCGTCCACCCCGCCATATTCGTCGATCACCAGCGCCATATGCCGCCGCTCGGCCTGCATTTTCTGCAAAAGCACACCAATCGGCATCGACGGCGGCACAAAAAGCAGCGGGCGCAGCATATCCTCGAGCTTGAATTCCTCAGTCTCGCCGTTGAACCCATGCTTCAGCGCAAAATCCTTGAGATGCAGCATGCCGATGGGCGAATCCAAGGTTCCCTCATAGACCGGAAGACGCGACATGCCGCTGTCACGAAACACATGCACAAGGTCTTCTTTGGAAATCGAATTGGGCACCGACACGATATCGGCCTTTGGAATGGCCACATCCTCGACCGCCATATGCCGCAGATTGCCCATGCCCGGCACGCCGTTGGCTTGCGCCGGATGCTCATCCTCAGCCGCTTCGGCCTCATCAGTCGTGGAAAAAACCCCAAGGATCCGGCGAAAAAACCCGCCTGATTCCTCTGTTTCCTTGTCATCGTCAGGCTGCGCGCTCTGCGCTGCCATAGACGATCCGTCGATACTCTCGCCCATCCATCTCTTTCCAGGTGACGGGGCACAGGGCCCCAGCACGGTTAATATGGGTCACTGACCCCAAGTTTGCCAAGTATCTCCACCTCAGTTGTTTCCATGAGAGTGGCATCTTGGTCACGCACGTGATCATAGCCTAGTAAATGTAACACCGCATGAACGATCAGATGCGTCACATGGTCCGCCAGCGGTTTTTCGCCCTCTGCCGCCTCACGCACACAGGTGTCCCAGGCAATCGCAATATCCCCCAGTTCCGGATCGGGGCTAGGCATGGGGGGCGCAGGGCGTACCCCCGACACCTCCGCCGCCCTCTCTTCGCTGGGCCAACTCAGCACATTGGTCGGCTGCGGCTTGTCGCGGAAATCCTCGTTCAGCACTGCAATCCGCGCATCATCACAGGCCAGAATGCTGATTTCCCAATCCTCGGGGTCCATCGCCAGATGCTCCAGCGTGGCTCTTGCGGCGCGTTCGGCCAAATCCTCCAGCGCCGCCGCCTGCCAGCGGTCGTCCTCGATCACCACATCGCACAGCATGGCGTCTTAACCTTCCGCCTCATAGGCCTCGATGATCGCGGCCACCAGCGGATGCCGCACCACATCCTTGGACGTGAAGTAATTGAAACTGATCTGCGGAATCCGCGTCAACAGCCGCTCCGCATCGGCAAGCCCCGAGGGAACACCGCGCGGCAGGTCGATTTGCGTGCGGTCGCCAGTGATTACCATCCGGCTGCCTTCGCCCAAGCGCGTCAAGAACATCTTCATCTGCATCGAGGTCGCATTCTGCGCCTCATCCAGCACCACAAAGGCATTCGACAGCGTGCGCCCGCGCATGAACGCCAAGGGCGCAATCTCGATCTTTTTCTCTTCGATCAGCTTTTGCACCTGCTTGGCGGGCAGAAAATCGTTCAGCGCATCATAAAGCGGCTGCATATAGGGATCGACCTTGTCCTTCATATCCCCCGGCAAATAGCCCAGCTTTTCACCCGCCTCGACCGCCGGGCGGCTCAGGATGATGCGGTCCACATGCCCCTCGATGAACATATTGACCCCTACAGCCACCGCCAGATAGGTCTTGCCGGTGCCCGCAGGCCCGATGCCAAACGCCAGCTCATGCGCAAACAACGACCGCACATAAGATTTCTGCGCCTCGGTGCGCGGCTCCACATATTTCTTGCGGGTCTTGATCTCGACCGGGCCGCTTTTGAACATCTCAAGCTGATCACCCGCATGTGCGCCGGTCTCGACCTCCGATCCGCCCATGCGCAATTCGCGGTCCACATCGCCGCTCTCAACCGCACGCCCACTCTCCAGCCGGGAATACAGCGCCTGCAACACGCCCGAGGCTTCACGCACCGGTCCATCCTCGCCCAAAACCGACAAGTGATTGCCGCGCCGGACAATCTGCACCGCCAGCTTACGCTCGATTTCGGCTAGGTTTCGATCATATTCGCCGCAGAGGTCAATCAGCAGCATGTTGTCGGGGAATTCGATCACGGACTCTTGCAAAGTGCCCAGATCGGCGGCGGGGGGCGGCGCGTTGTTACCCAAGCATATCTCCCACGGGGTCAGAGGTTCCCCTTTACAGTGCCAAGATGCCGCCGCCTGCGCAAGCAGCCAGCCACGATTCCGTGAAAACCGGCGAAAAAAATGCGGGCCACACCGGGCCCGCACATTGGTTCAGCATATCGGGCAAGCCCGATCAAATCGGATCGCCGATCAGGCTTGTCGAGCCACCTTTGAAATTGCCCGTCGCCACGGTCGGCGGGGCGACACCCGAACAGACCGGCTTGCCGAACTTGTCCAAACGCTGCGACAGATACCCCTCGACGCCATCGTCGATGATCCAATGGTCACAGCCGTTGGGATCAACCCAAATGCCGGCCTGCATCTGGCTCAGATGCCCGCGGTCAAAGATATTGCGGTCCACTGTCTTGTCCGGCCCCGCGTCACAGGCAGCCAACATCCCGACGATAGGCAGGGCGAGTGCTAATTTATAGGTTTTCATTGCACAGCCCCCTCAGCGCCAGCACAGGATTTCGACACGGCGATTCTGCGCCATGCCCTCGGCGGTGTTGTTCGACGCCTTGGGCACCCGCTCGCCATAGCCGCGGACATCCGCGATGCTTGCGCCGCTGCTGCGGGCAACCGCAGCAACAGAATTGGCCCGCCGCAGCGACAGGTCCATGTTGTACTCATCCGATGCGCGGCTGTCGGTATGGCCAACGATGGTATAGGATACCGCCCCGGCCTGCTGGAAAAACTCTCGCAGGCGCTGCTGCCCAGAGGCGTGGATACGCGCGCTGTCCGTTGCAAAAAGCTGGTCGGTGTTGACAACGCCGCAGAGATTGACCTCGCGACACACCGGAATACCTTGGCGCGTCACATGCGGGCTCATATAGCCCTCAGCCCCGTCATCCATCACCCAATGTTCGCACCCATCGGGGTCCACCCAGATAGTTGGAATATACCGCTCACCGACGACAGTCCGCTGTTGCTGCGCGGATGCGCCACTCGCCATCACCGCGACACCAAGAGCAATGGCACTCGCCCCCCGCATGACCGCGTGAAGCGTATTCGAAATCCTTTTCGTCACGACCCCAGTCCTTTTATTGCCCCCCGGATAGAAGCCGAAAGAAAGGCCCCCAACCACTTAATCATGTCAAATAGTATCAAGTCTTCGCTTAAAGTGAAGCAAATTTCACCACATATTGTGTCCCTTAAGGAAACAATGCCACGCTCTGGCCACAATTCACCCAAAGCATACGAAAATCGCCCAAGAATCAAGAGGACAGCAAACGCCCGGCCAATGAATTGGGGCCGCTCTCGATGATCTCGACCTGACGCAGATCGCCAATCGCGACATCCCCCGTGACATGCACCGCATGCAAATGATCCGACTTGCCCACCATTTGCCCCGGCATCCGCCCCGCCTTTTCAAAGAGCACCCCAACCCTGCGCCCGACCATCGCATCTTGTGCGGCGCGCTGCTGACGGGTGATGAGCTCTTGCAAACGATAGAGCCTCTCGGTCTTGACCTCTTCGGGCACCTGCGGACGCTCGGCAGCGGGCGTGCCGGGACGGGTGGAATATTTGAACGAAAACGCAGACCCATAGTTGACCGCCTCGATCAACTCCATCGTCGCCTGAAAATCGGCATCCGTTTCCTCGGGAAACCCGACGATGAAATCCCCCGACAACAGGATATCCGGCCGCGCCGCGCGGATGCGCTCGATCAGCCGCAGATAGCTTTCGGCGGTATGGCTGCGGTTCATCCGCTTAAGGATACGGTCAGACCCGGATTGCACCGGCAAATGTAGATAGGGCATCAGCTTCGCGCACTCCCCATGCGCGGCAATCAGATCATCATCCATGTCATTGGGATGGCTTGTCGTGAACCGGATACGCTCCAGCCCGTCAATCTCGCTCAAGGCCCAGACAAGCCGCGCAAGGCCCCAATCGCCCCCCTCACCGGCCCCGTGATAGGCATTGACGTTCTGACCCAAAAGCGTGATCTCGCGCACGCCGCGCTCGACCAGGTCGCGCGCCTCCTCCAGCACGCGGCTAGCCGGGCGGCTTACCTCGGCCCCGCGCGTATACGGCACCACGCAAAACGCGCAGAACTTGTCGCAACCTTCCTGCACCGTCAAAAACGCTGTTGGCCCGCGCCGCGCCTTTGGCCGGTGCCGCAACGTGTCAAACTTATCCTCAATCGGAAACTCGGTATCGAGCGCCTTTTCCCCTGCGCGCACCCGCGCCTCCATCTCGGGCAGACGGTGATAGCTCTGCGGCCCCACCACCAGATCGACCAGCGGCTGACGGCGCATGATCTCTTCACCCTCGGCCTGTGCGACGCAGCCCGTTACCCCGATCTTCAAATCGGGCTTGTCCAGCTTGAGTTGCTTCATCCGCCCCAGTTCGGAATAGACCTTTTCCGCCGCCTTTTCGCGGATATGACAGGTGTTGAGCAGGATCATGTCGGCCTCAGCCGGATCTTGCGTCTCGACATACCCAGACCCGCCCATGGCCTCGGCCATACGCTCGCTGTCATAGACATTCATCTGACAGCCGTAGGTCTTGATATAGAGCTTTTTCACATCCGCCATGCGCCCGGCCTCCGCCCTTGGGTTCAAGATGTCTGACTACATCAGGGGAGAGGGCACTTGCAATGCCTCTGCGTTTGGCGGATTCTGCATCCAAAACCAAGGGTAAAGCCGCGCATGACCGCCCCCGATCTCAAGACCTTTCTCGCCAACCCCGGCAAGGCGCTGGCCAAGGGGCCCATCGCCATGGTCTTTGCCGAGGATGAAAGCGAACTCAACTCCACCTTGCGTCACCATCTCGACACCGGCTTTGCCGCCGTGCTGCTCTTTGCCCCCGACAATTTCGCCTTGGCCCGCGACGTGGCCGAGGCGCCCGGCCTCAGCCGGATTCGCCATGATCTGTCCTCCGGCGATACCCTGACCGAGGCCGTGAATGCGGTTATCGCCGCCGCCCCCGGCCTTTGGATGTATTACTGCTACAACGCCGAATACCTGTTCTACCCCTTCTGCGAGACCCGCACCGTGGGTGAAATGCTGGCCTTTCACACCGAAGAACGCCGCGATGCGATGCTGACCTATGTGATCGACCTCTACGCCGGCGATCTGGATCGCTATCCCGATGCCGTGTCCCTTGAGGCCGCGCATATGGACAAGTCCGGCTATTACGCCCTCGCCCGTCCCGACCCCGAGAACCACAACCACCCCAGAGAACGGCAGCTTGATTTCTACGGCGGCCTGCGGTGGCGCTACGAGGAACACATCCCCGCCAAACGCCGCAAGATCGACCGCATCGCGATTTTCCGTGCCAAACCGGAACTAAGCTTGCGCGAGGATCACACCTTCTCGGACGAGGAATACAACACCTACGCCTGCCCGTGGCACCACAACCTTACCAGCGCCATCGTGTCCTTTCGCACCGCCAAGGCGCTCAAGCGCAACCCCGGCTCGACCTTTGACATCCACAGCTTCAAATGGCGCAACTCCATCCCGTTCGAGTGGCATTCGCGGCAATTGCTCGATCTGGGGCTGATGGAACCGGGACAATGGTTCTAAGCACGGCTGAAAGCGAACGCACCTAGTCAAAGCGTTCTGGTCATTCAACGATCCGCCAGAACGCTTTACTCTGTCGCCCTCAGCAACAGCGCGGTGAGCGGCGCAAGCCCGGCATCCTTGGCCACGTCCACGCCGCCATCCACACCGGCCAGCAGGGCACGAACGGCCTCGTTGCCGTCCATCACGCCCTGCGCCTGCGCCACCAGACGCTGCATCCCGTCATGCACCCCCGGTGCCAGCGCCCGCTCTTGCCAGATCGCCAACAGCCCACAAACCCCCAAGGAGACCCCTGCCACCCATGTCCAGCGCCGCGCGCGGCGCGCACGGGCGGCGGTTTTGCTTTCGGCGGGATCGGCAAAATGGCGGATATGTGTCATGCCCGCTACCTTCCAAATCCACATGGCAAGACTGTGGCAAGAATTCGGCCAGACCCGGGAATAAACCCCGCGGCACAGCGTTCACCTGACATCCCGGATCACTGCGATCCGGGAATAGGAACGCAACCGCGCCAAAGAGCGGCGCTTAAAAAAGGACCAGCACCATGGCTCGACTGACAGGAACCGACAGCGCCGACCGCTTGGTCGGCACCGCCTTTGCGGATCAAATCACCGGCCTTGACGGCAACGATACGATCTTTGGCGGCGGGGGCAATGATGCCATCAATGGCAATGACGACGGCGACCGCCTCGACGGTGGTGCAGGCAATGACACCATCGCGGGCGGCAAGGGCGAAGACACGCTTTTGGGCGGTCTCGGCAATGACCGCCTCACCGACGAAAGCGGCGATGACAGGCTCTTTGGTGGGGATGGCGACGACACGCTCGATGCAGGCGAAGGCAACGACCGCCTCGATGGCGGCACCGGCAATGACCGGATGTTCGGCGGCGAAGGCAATGACACAATGAACGGTGGCACCGGAAATGACGTGATGCACGGCGGTTCCGGCGACGATGTGATGAACGCCGGGGCCGGCGCGGATCGCCTCTTTGGTGGCGAAGGCAATGATGTGATGCGTGGCGGCGGTGGCCGTGACGTGCTCTCGGGTGGCGAGGGCAATGATTTCATCGACGGTGGCCACGGCAATGACCTGATGACCGGCGGCGTGGGGGCCGATACTTTCGTCTTCAAATTCGGGCGCGATGTCATCACCGATTTTGAGCCCGGCGATGATCAGATCGACCTCACCGGCATCAGCGGCCTCAACGATTTCGATGATGTGCTCAGCGCCGCCCGCATCTCGGGCAGCGATGTCGTGCTCGACTTCGGCGCGCATGAACTCACCCTGCGCAATTTCAGCCTGTCACAGCTCGACTCGGATGATTTCATCCTGTGACGTCTTGCGCGCTCCCGCCACCGGCGGGGGCGTGACCCTGATCAGAGGTTCTCGGCCTGCGGCATCCCCAGCACGTGATAGCCGCCATCAACATGGATGACCTCACCGCTGGTGCAGGCCCCCGCATCGGACGCCAGATAAACCGCCGTGCCACCAATAGCCTCGAGCGTCGCATTGGCGCGCATCGGCGCATTCAGCTCGGTGTGGCGAAACGTCTTGCGCGCGCCGCCAATCGCGGCCCCTGCCAGCGTCTTCATCGGGCCGGGGCTGATCGCGTTGACGCGGATACCATCCGGCCCCAGATCATTCGCCAAATAGCGCGTCGCCGATTCCAGCGCCGCCTTGGCCACGCCCATCACGTTGTAATTCGGCACAACCTTGTTCGACCCTTGATAGGTCAGGGTCAGCAGACAACCGCCCTGATCCTTCATCATCGGATAGGCGCGCCGCGCCACCTCGATAAGAGAATAGGCCGAGATTTCCAGCGAATGCTTGAAATTGGCGCGGCTGGTGTTCAGGAACCGCCCGGTCAATTCCGACTTGTCGGAATAAGCCACCGCATGCACCACGAAATCAATCGTCGGCCACCGCCCCGCCAGCGCCCCAAAGGCCGCATCAAGCGAGGCATCATCGGTCACATCGACATCGAGCAGCAGGTCAGAGCCAACGCTCGCCGCCAAGGGCTCCACCCGCTTGGCGAAATTCTCGCCCTGATAGGAAAAGGCCAGCTCCGCCCCCGCCGCATGCATCGCCCGTGCAATGCCCCAAGCGATAGAGCGGTCATTGGCCACCCCCATGATCAGGCCGCGCTTGCCCTGCATCGCAATCGTCATCTCATCTCACCCGTGAAATTTGCTCAGCAACATCGAGCCATTGGTGCCGCCAAAACCAAAGGAATTCGTCATCACCGTATCCAGCCCGGCCTTGTCCACCCGCACCGTTGCAATCTCGGCCGGATCAAGGGCCGGATCGAGCGTCTCAACATTGATCGACGGGGCAATGAAATCGTTTTCCAGCATCAAAAGGCAGTAAATCGCCTCTTGCGCGCCGGTGGCCCCTTGGGAATGCCCTGTCATCGACTTGGTGGAACTGATCGGCGGGGTGCTGCCCTGCCCAAAGACCCGGCGCACCGCCTCAACCTCGCCCACATCGCCGACAGGCGTCGAGGTGCCATGCGCGTTGATATAGCTCACGCGGCGTCCCTCAGGCAGTGTCGCCACCGCCAACCGCATCGCGCGCTCGCCGCCCTCGCCCGAAGGTGCCACCATATCGGCCCCATCCGACGTCGCGCCATAGCCCGTCACTTCGGCATAGATCTTGGCCCCGCGCGCCTTCGCCCGCTCCAACTCTTCCAGCACGACAATACCGCCCCCCGCCGAGATCACGAACCCGTCGCGCCCCACGTCAAAGGCCCGGCTCGCAGTCTCGGGCGTGTCATTGTACTTGGACGACATCGCGCCCATCGCATCAAAGAGGCACGACAGCGACCAATCCAATTCCTCTCCACCACCCGCAAACATCACATCCTGCTTGCCGAACATGATTTGCTCTGCGGCATGGCCGATACAATGCAGGCTTGTGGAACAGGCCGAGGTGATCGAATAGTTCAGACCCTTGATCTTGTAGGACGTCGCCAGATTGGCCGAAATCGTCGAACACATGGTCTTGGGCACAGCAAACGGCCCGATCCGCTTGGTCGATCCGGTGTCCAGCGCCACCTGATGCGCCGCCAGCATGGCACTGGTCGATGGCCCGCCCGATCCCGCAACAACCCCGGTGCGCGGGTTGATCACGTCTTTTTCCTCAAGCCCCGCATCGGCAATGGCCTGCGCCATGGCGATATGCGCATAGGCCGCCCCGCCCCCCATGAACCGCAACGCGCGCTTGTCCACATGCTCGGTCACATCGAGCTTGATCGCCCCGGCCACCCGGCTGCGAAAGCCATGCTCGGCCATAGCCTCATTCGCGGTGATGCCCGAGCGCCCCTCTCGGAGCGATGCCAGAACCTCTTGGGCGTTGTTGCCAATGCTGGAGACGATCCCCAGACCTGTGACGACGACACGACGCATGGGTGCCTCCCTCTGCTTTGTTACAGCCTCTGTAAGACAGCGTGACTTGAGGGGCAAGCGGTTAGCGGGACGATCCGCGCAACACCGCGCGCACTGGTCACCCTTTGCGCAGAAGCCCGGCCAGATATGCAAGCGCGGGCTTCATAGGTTAACGCCCCGCACGCCCGCAAAGGTTAAGCCTCCGACAACCGCCCGCCCGCGCATCGCACAAGACGCAGCACGAGGCCGCGACCTTACATAATCCCCTGACAAACCTTACAGAGATTACACGCGCCAGATGCCCGCACCGGGCCTGATCCGAGCCTGATCCGGGGCCTCGCATATCCAGCGCATTCGCCTATTTGCGGAAAACTGCCTCGCCCTGCTCGTCGATAACCTGCTTGGCCTTGCGCACGCAAAACGCCCGCGCCTCATCAAGGCTGGCAATGGTATCGGCCCGCAAAAGCTGGTGAACTTTCACCTCGCCCGCGATGTCCTTTTCAATCCGCGCCGCCACGCGGTATCCCCCGTCTGCCGCCTGTGGCGCGGGGAAGATACGGAAATCCTTATATATTTCCGGCTGCGCCTCAGGCTCTGCTTTGGGCTTGCCCCCAAACAATCGCGACAGGATCGACATACGGCCTCCAGATTATGCACCCTAGGGTGCGCATTCATTGCGCACCCCATAACCCCCTGTTTTCAAACGTGGGCTTTCACCCAGCTCATTGATCCAGAAAACTCCGCAGCTTGCGGCTCCGGCTCGGATGCTTCAGCTTGCGCAGCGCTTTGGCTTCGATCTGCCGGATACGTTCGCGGGTGACAGAGAACTGTTGCCCCACCTCTTCCAGCGTATGATCGGTGTTCATGCCGATACCAAACCGCATCCGCAACACCCGCTCTTCGCGCGGTGTGAGCGATGACAGAACCCGTGTCGTGGTTTCCTTGAGGTTGTCCTGAATAGCGCTATCCAACGGAAGAATAACGTTTTTATCCTCAATGAAATCACCAAGCTGGCTGTCTTCCTCGTCGCCAATCGGCGTCTCGAGCGAAATCGGCTCCTTGGCGATTTTCATCACCTTGCGGACCTTTTCCAGCGGCATTTGCAGCTTTTCGGCCAGTTCCTCGGGCGTCGGTTCGCGGCCAATCTCGTGCAGCATCTGACGACCCGTGCGCACCAGCTTGTTGATCGTCTCGATCATATGCACCGGAATCCGGATGGTGCGCGCCTGATCCGCGATCGAGCGGGTGATCGCCTGACGGATCCACCAGGTCGCATAGGTGCTGAATTTATAGCCCCGGCGATACTCGAACTTATCCACCGCCTTCATTAGGCCAATATTGCCTTCCTGAATAAGATCAAGGAATTGCAGGCCACGGTTGGTGTATTTCTTGGCAATCGAAATCACCAGACGCAGGTTGGCTTCGACCATTTCCTTCTTGGCTTGGCGCGCCTCTTTCTCGCCCTTCTGCACTTGCTGCACGATGCGGCGGAATTCGGAAATGTCCAAACCCACATACTGCCCCACCTGCGCCATGTCGGCGCGCAACTCGGCTACCTTTTCAGGGCTGCGCTCAATGAACATCTGCCAGCCGCGCCCGGCCTTGCGGGCCATATCGTCCAACCAGTTGGGATCAAGCTCGCGACCGCGATATTCTTCAATGAATTCAGAACGGTTGATACGCGCCTGATCGGCCAGTTTGACCATGGCAGAGTCGATCTGCATGATCCGGCGGTTGATGCCGTAAAGCTGATCAATCAGCGCCTCGATCCGGTTGTTGTGCAGATGCAGCTCGTTAACCAGCTCGACAATCTCGCTGCGCAGGGTCTGATAGGTGGCTTCCTGCTCGCGGCTGAACGATCCATCCTCGTTCAGCGTGGCCGAAATCCGGCTATCCTGCATCTCGCTCAGCTTGGCATAATCCGCCGCGATCCGGTCCAGCGTATCCAGAACGCGCGGCTTGAGCGCGGCTTCCATCGCCGCAAGGCTCATATTGGCCTGTTCGTCGTCCTCGTCATCGTCGTCGGAATGGATCGGATTGCCATCGGCATCCAGATCAGGCTCACTGTCATCACGCCCCATACCGCCGGGGGCGCTGGTCACATTGGCAGCCCCCACCACCGGCTCGGCGTCTTCGTCGCCCAATTGCGTGCCAAACGTGGCCTCAAGGTCGATCACATCGCGCAACAGGATGTCTTCACCCAAAAGTTCGTCGCGCCAGATGGTAATCGCCTGAAAGGTCAGCGGGCTTTCGCAGAGACCTGCGATCATTGTGTTGCGCCCGGCTTCGATCCGCTTGGCGATGGCAATCTCGCCCTCACGGCTCAAAAGCTCGACAGATCCCATCTCGCGCAGATACATCCGCACCGGGTCATCTGTACGGTCGAGCTTTTCTTCCTTGCCCGAGCCAAGGGTGATCTCGCCCCGTCGCCCGATCTCGGCAACGGCGGTCGAACGCCCCTCTTCCTCTTCCGCATCCTCGGCCTCGATGATGTTGATCCCCATCTCCGAGAGCATCGACATCACGTCTTCGATCTGTTCCGACGACACCTGATCCGGGGGCAAAACCTCGTTCAGCTGGTCATAGGTAATAAAGCCCTTTTCCCGCGCCTCCGCGATCATCCGCTTGACCGCCGCCTGGCTCATGTCGAGCGAAACCTCGGCTTCGGCTTCCTCTGGCTTATCGTCGTCGGTATCTTTGGCGGCCATGAATGACTCCTCGGCTATGGGCGGGGCGGGTGATTCGGTTGACCCGAATCAATAGCGTGTTCTGTTGATTCGCACACCCGTCTACCCTGATTTATTCGGCGCTTCCTTACGAAAACAATCATCTTCCCGGTTTAGAAAAGGTTATCTTGTCGAGCAAGGCGTCGAACTGTTGTTTCTCATCTCGTTTGATCCGCGCGCCATTTTCGCCCAAATCATATTCCGCCCGGTCCTCTTGCTGGCTGCGCACAGCACGATTTCGCGCCTCGGCTGCCTGCCCCAGACGATACGTCAGTGACTCGTCCACAAGCCCCTCAATGTCCTCGGTCGCCTCGGACAGCTCTGCCATCCAGCCACGTTGGGCCGTCAGTTTGGCAAATTCTTCGGTCAGGGTCAGGATGGCAAGCTCCTCATCTCCGGGGCGCCGCACCGGCGGGATGAGCGCGACATGGGGCAAAGTCATCAGCTTTTCAAGGGGTGCCGATCCGATCTCGGCTTCAATCCGGGCGCGCAAGCCCTCGGCACCGCTTACCGCATGGCGCAGGATCAGGTCCCGCAGCCGGGCCAAATCAGGGTCACGACACTCAAGCCTTTCAAGACCTGCCTCGAACCGCGCGGCCACGGACGGGCAAGAGATGAGCGTCGCCAGAACCACCGCCTCGCGCAGATGCACCGTGCCATCCCCGCCCGCAGCCACCAAGAGCGAGGATTTGGTCGCCGCCCGCGCCGGTTCCGGCGGCGGCCATTTGCCACCACGGGCACGGGGCGTAAAACCGGTGCTCCGGCGCGGATTGAACAACTGCCACCGCAGGTCCTTGATCGCCTGCCCGTAATGGCTGCGAATCGACGGGTCGCGAATCAACATGATCTTTTCACGCAGCACCTTGTCGAGCGCCGCCCTACGCTCGGGGCTGTCATAATCGCGCCCTTCGGTCTCGCGCTGCCACAAAAGCTGCACCATCGGCAGCGCCGCATCAATCCGCCCCTGCACCGCGCCCGCCCCCTCGGACCGCAAGAGATCGTCCGGGTCTTTGCCCTCGGGCATCAACGCAAACCGCAGCGATTTGCCCGCCTCCAACAGCGGAAGCGCCAGATCAATCACCCGGTAGGCCGCGCGCAGCCCCGCCGTATCGCCATCAAGAGCAATCACCGGCTCTGGGCTGATCCGCCACATAAGCTGCAACTGATGCTCGGTCACAGCCGTGCCCAAGGGGGCCACCGCCGCACCAAATCCCGCCGCCACAAGGGCGATCACATCCATATACCCCTCGGCCACGATCAGCGTTTGGCCCTTGCCCGATGCCTCCCGCGCAGGTCCATGATTGTAGAGCGTATGAGATTTGTCAAAAAGCTCGGTTTCCGGCGAATTCAGATACTTGGCCGGGTCACTCGGGTCCATTGCCCGCCCGCCAAAGGCAATGCAGCGCCCGCGCGCGTCCCGGATCGGAAACATGATCCGGTTGCGAAACGTGTCATAGGGCTTGCCCCCCTTCTGACTTTCCTTGGCCAAACCGCAGGCAAGGATCATGTCGGGCGGCACGCCCTTGCCCGTCAGATGCTCCCACAGCCCCTGCCAGCCATCGGGCGCAAAGCCTATGTCGAATTGCGCCTGCGTCGCCTCAGCCAGCTTGCGACCCTTGAGATAGTCACGCGCCGCCGCCCCGGCCCCGCTGCGCAGGTGCAGGCCAAAAAATTTGACCGCCTGCTCCATCACCTCGATCAACTGCCCGCGCCGATCCGCCTTGGCCTGCGCCTGCGGATCGCGCTCGGGCATCGGCATGCCAGCCTCTGCCGCAAGGATTTTCACCGCTTCCATGAAATCGACATTCTCGGTCTCACGGACAAATGCAATCGCATCGCCTTTGGCGTGACAGCCAAAGCAATAGTAAAACCCCTTGCGGTCATCCACATGAAAAGACGCAGTTTTTTCTTGGTGGAACGGGCAAGGTGCCCACATATCGCCCTTGCCGGGATTTGACTTGCGATTGTCCCACGTCACTTTGCGCCCAACCACATGGGAGAGCGACAGGCGGTTTTGCAACTCGTCTAAAAATCCGGGGGGCAGGCTCATGCCCCTATATTGGGCGCGCGCCGCTCAGAGTCCAGAGGTCAGAGGTGTTACTGTGCCTCGCATTGCGTGACATAGCTGCCCGCCACATCCTCGGCCAATTGTGCCTCGTCCAGCGAATAGACCCAATCGACCAAAGGCTGCACCGCAGGCGCATAGACGGCCATATCACCCGTCATTTCGGCTGTGATCGTGGTGATCGTAGCGGGGGCATCCTCACCCGCTTTGCGCGCGTCAACGGCGCTCGCCACGATTTCACCCGTGGGCGCACAGATCGGGTTTTCGGCCATGGCCATGGCAGGCATCAGGCTTAGGGCGGCACTCAGCATCAGGCGCATTGGCGATCCTCTCTTTCAGACCCCGCTCTCATAAGCCAGTTTTTCGGCCCTGTCAGCGCCTCAGATGGGGGAATTTTGTCGCGCCGCGACCCGGCGCATGGCGATTTCCGCCTCATGCACCAGTGTCGCCGCCATCGAGCGGAACACCATAATCTGCCAAAGCTGTGGCCCCAACCGGCTGATCGACCCGGCCATATGCGCCACATCCGTGCGCGCGGTATGGCCCGGCGCAAAGACCGCATCGCGCAGATCAAGCGGGCAGAGCCGCGCCAGAACCTCGGCCGCCTGCCGCCCCTCCAACTGCACGACCGCCCAGCCATCCGACTGATCCGTCAGCGCCGCATGCGCCGCCAACCCGGCCTCAGGCTCCGGACCGATCAAAAGCGCCATGTCGCGCCCAAACCACAGGGCGCGCGCCTGCGTATCCCCTGTCAGACGCCCCGGTTCCGGCCAAGCGACACCATGCGCCGCCTGCATCGCCGCAGACAGCGCCGCCACGCAGCCCCGGTAGGGTGCCAGCGATGTCATCCGCACCGGCCTTATCTCGGTCAGGCTCAGATCGCCCACCGACACCGGCAAAAGCCCCGCGCAGGGGGTCTGAGCCTTTAAGTCAGCCACGCAACCGCCCTCCTTCTGGATCAAACGCCACAAGGGGCGTCACTTCGCAAATCGTCTCGGACTTGCGCAAATGATCCACCACGCGCACCCGGTCGCCCATCCGCTCTGGTCCGCGCTGCAGAAACCCGATGCCGATCACATGCCCCAACGTGGGCGAATAGCACGCGCTCGTGACATAGCCCCGATCCTGCGTGCGAACCGCTTCGGCGCCCTCGTCAAAAATATGCGCGCCGGCCAGCAATTCCTTGACCGCGCCCACCGGCTTCAATCCCACCATACGCTCACGCTCCGGGTCCGTCAGACCCGGGCGTGCGGCCGCCGCCTTGCCGATGAAATCCTTCTTGGCGCTCATCATCCCCTGCATCCCGATGTCATAGGCGGTGACGCGGCCATGGATTTCGGCATGGGTGATAAACCCCTTCTCGATCCGCAACACATTAAGCGCCTCCAGCCCGTAAGCCCCGCCGCCCATCTCTTCGGCGCGCGCCACCAAAGCCGCAAAGAGCGCCGCCCCATAGCGCGCAGGCACCGCGATTTCATAGGCATGCTCCCCCGAGAACGAGATCCGAAACAGCCGCCCCGCAACCCCACCAATCCGCGCCGTCCCACAGGCCATATAGGGAAACCCCGCCTCGTCAATCGGCGCGTCCAGCATGCCATTCAGCAGGGCGCGCGATTTTGGCCCGGCCACCGCGAATTGCGCCCATTGCTCTGTCACGGAAACAAGGCGCACATCCCAGTCAGGCCGCAAAACCTGCGAGACGAATTCCAGATGCCGCATCACCTGCCCCGCCGCAGCCGTCGTGGTGGTCATCACGAAATGGGTCTCTGCCATGCGCGCGCAGGTGCCGTCATCCATCACATGCCCATCCTCGCGCAGCATGAGACCATAACGCACACGGCCCACCTTCAGCGTCGAGAACATATTGGTATAGACGAAATCAAGAAACCGTGCCGCATCAGCGCCTTGCACGTCGATCTTGCCTAGGGTGGACACATCGCAGATCCCGACCGCGCTGCGCACCATCGCCACTTCTCGGTCGCAAGATTGCCGCCAGGCATTCTCGCCTTTCTGCGGGAAATAGCTGGGCCGATACCAGAGCCCCGCCTCGATCATCGGCGCATTGCGCGCCACGCTTTCGGCATGCGAGGTGGTGCGCCGTTCGGGGGCAAAGCCTTTGCCCTTCCCCCCTGCCCCCAGGGCCGCGATCGGAACCGGCACATAGGGCGGACGAAATGTGGTGGTGCCAGTCTCGGCAATACCGCGCCCCGTCGCCTCGGCCAGCACCGCCAGAGCCGCCACATTCGAGTTTTTGCCCTGATCGGGGGCCATACCCTGCGTCGTGTAGCGCTTCATATGCTCGACCGAGCGGAAATTTTCGGCCGCCGCCTGCACCACATCCTTGACCGTCACATCATTCTGGAAATCAAGCCAGGCACGCCCCTTTCCCGGCACATGCCAGAGCGGAAAGATGTCATAGGCCGCGTCAGTTGCCATTGGTGCGGCCAGATCCGGCGCGCGCAATCCAAGATCCTGCGCGGCGCGCGCGCCCTTAGCCAATCCGCTCTCCAGACAGGCGCGGGTGGAAAACGCCCCCGCTGCCGCCCCCGCCGCACACAGCCCCGGCACGGCATTCGCAGGCGGCAGAAACGCCTGTCGGGCCGCGTCCCACTCGGGCCGCGCGCCCATGTGGCAGGCCAGATGCACCGTCGGGTTCCACCCGCCCGAAATCGCAAGACAATCCGCAGCGATCCGATCCTCACCCCGCTGCGTGGAAATCGTCACCGCCTCAAGCCCACGCCGCCCGCTCGTGCCACAGACCTGCGCGCCGGGATAAAACGGCACGTCCAGAGCAGAGCGCGCATAGGGCCGCGCGTCGATCAATGCCGCCACATGCACCCCCGCCGCCTGCAAATCAGAGACGGTGCGATGCGCGCTGTCATTGTTGCCAAAGACCACCGTGCTCTGTCCCGGTGCCACGCCCCAGCGGTTGACATAGGCGCGCACCGCCCCTGCCATCATCACACCGGGCCGGTCATTGTTGGGAAAGGCAATGGCCCGTTCCAATGCGCCCGCCGCCAACACCGCGCGCCGCGCCACGATCCGCCAAAAACACCCCTTGGGCGCATGGGGCCGCGTGGCCAGATCAGGTGCCAACCGCTCAAGCGCTCCATAGGTGCCGCCATCATACACGCCGGTAACCGCCGTACGCGTCATGATCCGCACATTGGGCATGGCCGCAAGCTCTGCCGCGATCTCTTCTACCCAATCCACAGCGGGCAGCCCGTCAACCTCTTCCGTCTCGGCCAAGAGACGCCCACCAAGCCGCGTGTCCTCTTCGGCAAGGATCACATCCGCCCCCGCCTCTGCCGCAGCCCGCGCCGCCATCAGGCCCGCAGGACCGCCGCCGATCACCAGAACGTCACAATGGGCATAGGCGCGCTCATAACTGTCTTCTGCCGCATCCCCCGACAACGCGCCCAGACCCGCCGCACGGCGGATCACAGGCTCATAAACCCGCTCCCAAAACGCACGCGGCCACATGAACGTCTTGTAATAGAACCCCGCCCCAAGGAATGGCGCAAAAAGATCGTTGGCCGCCAGAACATCCAGCCCCAGCGTCGGCCAACGGTTCTGGCTGCGCGCCTCCAGACCCTCATGCAACTCGACCGTGGTCGCCCGCAAATTGGGCCTTTGTGCCGCCCCCCGCCCAACCGTCACAAGGGCATTGGGTTCTTCGCTGCCAGCGGTCATCACCCCGCGCGGGCGGTGATACTTGAAGGACCGCGCCACCATCCGCACCCCGTTGGCCAAAAGCGCCGAGGCCAACGTATCCCCCGCAAACCCCTCATAGCGGTGCCCGTCGAATTGAAATTGCACCCGGCGCGAGCGGTCGATCAGGCCCTTGTCCTCGATCCTCATGCGCCCAACTCCGCCGCTAACGCCACGCCAAGCACCGCATGCGAAACCGTGTCGCGCGTCACGATCAGCCAGGCCCCGCACCCCTGCTCATGCTGCCACAGATCGCGCGTCACACCCGCCGGATTGTCGCGGTTGTGAATGTAATCGTCCCACTCCGGGCTCCAGACTTCACCCTCGGGGCGCACGAGCGCGGCACCTTGATAATAGAATTCGCGACGATCCCGCTCGCCACAGATCGGACAGCCCAGCCTCATTTCGCGCGCGCTTTCATCGTTCCAAAAGTACTCAAGATTTCGCCCTCTCTGCGCTGCTCAATGCAGGTTGTGCTGCGCCCCGGTGCCTTCTTCGTCCATCAGCCCCCGGCCCGTGCGGAACCGGTCCAGCCTGAATCCCGTAGCCGCCGGATGTGGGCGGTCGGTGGCGATAAGATGCGCCATCGCATCCCCCGAACCGGGCACCGCCTTGAACCCGCCATAGCACCACCCACAATTGAGATAGAGCCCCTCGATCCCCGCGTGATCAATGATGGGTGAACCATCGGGCGACATATCCATGATCCCGCCCCAACTGCGCAGCAGGCTTGCATTGCCGATCATCGGCATCAAGGTCATGCCCGCCTCCATCACATGCTCGACAATCGGCAGATTGCCCCGCGCGGCGTAAGAGGCATACATGTCCAGATCCCCGCCAAAGACCAGCCCCCCCTTGTCGGATTGGCTGATATAGAAATGTCCCATGCCAAAGCTGATGACATGGTCGATGCAGGGCTTTAGCCCTTCTGTGACAAAGGCCTGAAGAACATGGCTCTCGATGGGCAGGCGCATCCCCGCCATTGCCGCCACTTGGCTGGATCGTCCAGCCACCACAATCGCCAGCTTTTTGGCACGAATAGCCCCGCGTGTCGTCTGCACGCCGCGCACCTGACCATTCTCGATGTCGATGCCCGTCACTTCACAATTCTGAATAAGGTCCACGCCCCGCGTGCTGGCCCCCCGTGCATAGCCCCAAGCCACCGCATCATGCCGTGCCGTGCCTGCGCGCCGCTGCAACAGGCCGCCATGGATCGGAAACCGCGCCTGATCATAATCGAGATAAGGCACCATGCGTTTCAGCTGCGCCACGCTCAGCAATTCGGCATCATCGCCCTGATTGATCATCGCATTGCCGCGTCGGGCAATGGCGTCGCGCTGCCCGTCCGAATGAAACAGCACGATCTGCCCGCGCTGGCTGTGCATCACGTTGTAATTCAGGTCCTCTTCCAGACCCTCCCACAGCTTGAGGGAATGGCTGTAGAACTCCGAATTGCCCGGCAGGAAATAATTGGCGCGCACGATGGTGGTGTTGCGCCCCACGCTGCCGCCGCCCAGATAGCCCTTTTCCAGCACCGCCACATTGGTGATGCCATGCCGCTTGGCCAGATAATAGGCGGTCGCCAGACCATGCCCCCCGCCGCCGATGATCACCACGTCATACGCGGGTTTGGGCGTCGCATCGCGCCAATGCGCCTGCCAGCCCTTGTTGCCGGTCAGCCCTTCCTTCAAAACCCGCAGGCCGGAAAACCGCATGCCACTCCCCTTGCGCCATTTTCTGCGCCAATCTGGCGCGACTGAACCAACTTCACCCATCAATAGCAATGGCAGAGCCGAAGCTCTGCCATCTTTCCCGCCATTTTCAGGCCCATGCGCGACCCGAGCGTGTCAGAGCCCCATCGCGCGATAGCTCGCCGCGACCTTGGCGATGGACACGAGATAGGCCGCCGTGCGCAGGTCCGTCACGTCCTGACGACTGTGCCAGACCTCGCGCATCGACTGATACGCGGTGCGCATCGTGTCATCGAGACCCGAGCGCACCAGTTCCAACTCGCCCGCACCCTTGAGGTATTTCTGCTTGAAATCGGGCGACATTTCCCAAGCATCCCCCAAACCCCGGTTGAGCCGCTGCAATTCCGTCACCAGCAATTGATGCCGCGCTTCCTCCTGTCGCCGCCCGATCCGGCCAAAGCGGATATGGCTCAGGTTCTTGACCCATTCGAAATAAGACACCGTGACACCGCCTGCATTGGCGTACATATCCGGAATGATGACCGTGCCTTTCTGGCGCAGGATGTCATCGGCCCCCGCCGTGATCGGCCCATTCGCCGCCTCGATGATCAGGGATGCCTTGATCTGCGCGGCATTGCTCAGGTTGATCACCCCTTCCATCGCTGCGGGGATCAGAATGTCACAGGCCTGTTCCAGAACCTTGGCACCCTCCTTGACAAATTGCCCCTCGGGATAGCCCTCCACACCGCCATGCCGCGCGATCCAGTTGCGCACCGCTTCGACATTCAGCCCCTTCGCATCAACCAAAGCACCATCACGCTCGATGATCCCGGTGATCAGACAACCATCCTCTTCGCTCAGAAACTTGGCCGCGTGATAGCCCACATTGCCAAGCCCCTGCACGACCACCCGCTTGCCATCCAGCGTGCCCGACAGCTTCGCCGCCGCGATATCCTCGGGATGACGAAAGAATTCGTGCAGCGCATATTGCACACCCCGCCCCGTCGCCTCGACCCGGCCCTGAATCCCGCCCGCATTGATCGGCTTGCCGGTCACGCAGGCGCGGTAATTGATGTCCGTTGTATTCATGCGCTTATATTGATCCGCGATCCATGCCATTTCGCGTTCGCCCGTGCCCATGTCAGGGGCAGGCACGTTTTGCGCCGGGTTGATCAGGTCGCGCTTGATCAGCTCATAGGCAAAGCGCCGGGTGATCAACTCCAGCTCATGCTCTTCCCACTGGCGCGGATCAAGCCGCAACCCCCCCTTGGAACCGCCAAACGGGGCCTCTACCAGCGCGCATTTATAGGTCATCAGCGCGGCCAAGGCCTCGACCTCGTCCTGATTGACGCCCATGGCATAGCGGATACCGCCCTTGACCGGTTCCATATGTTCGGAATGAACGCTGCGATAGCCAGTAAAGGTGTGGATCTGTCCGCGCAAACGCACGCCAAAGCGCACGGTATAGGTGGCATTGCAAACGCGGATCTTTTCCTCGAGCCCCGGCGGCAGATCCATCAGCGCCACCGCGCGATTGAACATCAGATCCACACTTTCGCGAAAGCTCGGTTCCTTGCTGGCGTTCATTCGTCCTCTCCCTGTTGCAGCCCGGCTCTGTCGACTGGCCCAAGTAGCGCGCAGCCCCGGTGCACTCGTATGCTACCCGATGAAAGCCGTTTGTCTACCCGCCGCCAGCGCGCCCCTTGGCGGATTCGGGCCACCTTGGGTGTTTGTCGCCAAAGGTCATACAATCGAGCGCCAGCTTTTACATTGTTGATTTTGATTGATTAACTTCTGCATTTTCGTCCGAAACCCGCCACAATTCAGCCATAGAGAATAAGGATAAAGCCAGATGGTGCAGTGCGGGGTTGGGGAAATGCTCCGTCACAATGAGGTGTTTACATGCTTTGGAATGGCAAGACGTCGGGTCGGGGGGCACGGTCGAACTTGCGCGAGACGACGCGCGCAGCAGAATATGCGGAACGGTTCGCCAAGGATGAAGAGGGCACCGTAACGGTACTCGCATTTGCGATTTTCGTTATGTTCCTCGTCATGGGCGGTATCGGCATTGATATGATGCGTCAGGAAATGGCGCGCGCCAGCCTTCAGGCTACGCTGGATCGGGCCGTTCTGGCTGGGGCCACAGCGGTCAACAACGCCACGGCCAGGGCCGTGATCGAGGATTACTTCGCCAAATCAGGTCAGTCCGACTATCTCGCGGCGCAGGAAGCCGGCGATATCGACATTCGTCTCAACTCGTCCAAGGTTACGGCACGGGCGACCCAGACGCTTGACACCTACCTGATGCGCCTTGCCGGGGTGGACACGCTGACCTCAGCGGGCAACTCTACCGCAGAGGTGACGATCCCCAAGCTGGAAATCGCCATGGCGCTCGACGTCTCGGGCTCCATGATTGGAGCTCGTATCGACGCATTGAAACCCGCCGCCATCGAATTTGTCGACTCCATTCTCGACAGCACAGAACCGAATGATGCGGTGATCTCAGTGGTCCCGTTCAGCTGGGGCGTGACCCCGTCCAAGGAAATCTACGAGGCGCTGACCGTCAACGAAACTCACAAGTATTCATCGTGCCTAGAGTTGAATGACTCGCATTTCACCGACACCACGATTGATCCGAACACAGCCTATAATCAGCTGATCTATACCTCCCGCGAGGGCGTAACCTTTGGCGATCTTACGACAACACCACTGGGCGACTTCCTCGATACCTATAACCAGACGTGCTATACGCAGGATTATTTCAACATCCTACCCTACGCGACCACCAAAACAGCGCTGCACGACAAGATCAATGGGCTACAGGCGGGCGGCAGTACCTCGAACGACGAAGGCGTGAAATGGGCCGCAGCTTTGCTGGACCCGGCCTTCCAGCCCGTTGTCACAAGCCTCCAGCAACCGATCCAGGTGCCTCAGGATGACGGCACCATCCTGACCTATTCCTTGGTTGAACCCGCGCTCAGCGACATGCCCGCCGTGTTCAACGAAAGCGAAACGCTCAAGGTGATCGTGCTCATGGGCGACGGGGCGAATGACAATTCGTATAGCTTCAGCAGCACCTATCGCGGGGCGAACTCGGATCTGTTCAAGCTGACATACGAGCAAATGCAGTTCCTTTACCTCCAGCGGAACTATGACAATCGCCGTTGGTATGGGTCAGAGTATCAGCAATACTGCAACTACAGCGGCTATACATGCATCTATGAGCCGACAGGCGAGGAACAGGTGGCTTATTTCCTGCGCCGCCCCTCGGACAGCCGCATGTTCAACGTCACCGATGGCGGTTCCGTAACGTGGTCCACCTTTAACAACTACAACTCAAACACCCTGCCCGGCTTCATTTCCAGCGAGCGTCTGAGCTGGGAAACCGCTTGGGGCCTCATGTCGCCGCGCTTTTATGGCAACACGACTGGCAACTGGGGACCGTGGAACAACTTCCTAAACAATCCGATTAACCGCTCGAAGAAAGATGAACGTCTCGACGACATCTGCCGCGAGGCCAAATCCGAAGGTATCGTGATCTATACCATCGCCTTTGAGATGGGCAGTCAGCCAACGGGGGCCGACAAGATCAAGAAATGCGCCTCGTCGGTCAATCATCACTACAATGCGACAACCGTCAATATTGCCAGTGCCTTCAGCGCCATCGCGGCGAATGTGAAACAGTTGAGGTTGACCCAATGACCCGCGTGTTCAAAAACTTCCTACGCCGTTTCCGGCAGGACGATACCGGCACCGCTTCGCTCGAATTTGTTCTGGTGGCGCCGTTCTTCATCGGCATCATGATCTTTTCGATCGAAATGGGGTTTGTGACCATGCGCGCCACCTTGCTCGAGCGCGGGCTGGATATGGCGGTGCGCGAGGTGCGCCTTGGCACCGGAACGGCACCGCAGCATGATGACATCAAACAGATCATCTGCACCAACGCGATCATGATCAACGATTGCGAAAACAACCTGCGCCTGGAAATGCGCCCCGCAGATATCCGCAACTTCAATGGGCTAGATGCAGAGGCCGATTGCACGGATCAGGCAGAGCCCGCCAAGCCGGTGCGCGAATTCGTGCCCGGCCAGCAAAACGCGCTCATGCTCTTGCGCGCCTGCCTCAAGTTCCGGCCGCTGTTTCCTGCGGGGATGCTCGGCAGCCGCCTTGTCCCAGACGGTGACAGCCAAGCGTCACTCGTCGCCACGACTGCCTTTGTTCAGGAGCCAATCTGATGACCCTGCGCCCTGCTCTCAAACTGCTGCGCCGGTTTTGGAAACAAGAAACCGGAACCGCCGCCATGGAAACGGTCGTGATGTTCCCCTTCCTGTTCATGGGGCTCACCTTCAGCTACGAATATTTCGACATGTTCCGCTATCAGAGCGTCCGAGAAAAGGCGACCTACACAGTTGCCGACATGCTCTCGCGCGAAACCTCTGAGGTGAACGAGGCCTATATCGACAACGTCAAAGTCCTGTTCGACATCATGACCAATGATGACGGAAACAATCAGGTGCGTGTCACCGTGGTTCGCTACCACGTCGACGCCACCAACAACATTGACGAGTTCGAACTGCGCTGGTCCGAAGTGCGCGGCTCGGGCGATCTCAACCCTCTGAGCGCGGATGATGTGCGCAACGCCCATGCGACGCTGCCGCAAATGCTGAATGGCCAGGAAATCATCTTGGTCGAGACATCCTCGGATTATGACCCGGTCTTCTCCACCGGGTTCACCGATGGCACCAATATCAAAACACGGATGTTCGTGCCGCTGCGCTTTGCGTCGCAACTGTGCTTCGAGGGTGTCTGTACCGCCGCTTAATCCTGCGACTGCCGGGTGATCAACTCTTGAATCTGCTCGGCCATGTACTTGGCTGGCGTGCCAGCGGTTACTCCGCCCACGCCAACACTGCGCCCAACACGCCACCAAAGCCCCGGTTGCCAGACAGCCGGGGCTTTTTCCGTCAGCAGGATGCGAAAGCCGTTTGACGGCTTGAACGCAAACACGCCCCGATCCACCGATCTAATCTGTGCCGCTGGCGCGATCATCCGGCCCGTGTTGTCGCGCAATCCGTCGCGCGTCAGCACCAGCCATTGCGCCGTCGCCCGCCACATCCGCTCGGCCAGAAAAACGCACGTGCCTCCGAACCCGACCATGAACACCTGCCAGCCAAGGCTCGGGGATTGGACAAGTGCCAGATAAAGCAGCGTGAGCCCCAGGCCCGCAACCGAACCGACACCCAGAATCCGCCGCCCCGCCGACGCCCCTAATGCCGCCAAAACCTCTTCATCCTGCATGCGATCTCTCCCTTTGCGCCTGCCTTTACCCCGGATCGCCCCCCATGGCGAGAGGGGCACCGCGCAAAACGCACAGGTGCCGTTCAGCCATGAACAGACAGCATCATTTCACCAGCGCCTACGCTGCCTATATGCTGTCTCAAAGGAGATTTACCATGTCCATCAGACCCGTTTTGGAACAACGTCAGGCCATTCCCACACGCGAGGGGGCCGGCGTAGACCTTCACCGCGCGTTCGGCTTTCAGGACCCAACCGAACTTGACCCGTTCCTTTTGTTCGACGACTTCCGCAATGACGATCCCGCACGCTATACGGCGGGCTTTCCCTGGCATCCGCATCGCGGCATCGAAACGATCACCTACGTCCTTGCAGGCGAGGTCGCGCATGGCGACAGCTTGGGCAATCAGGGCAGCTTGGGCGCAGGCGATGTGCAATGGATGACTGCCGGATCGGGCATCCTGCATCAGGAAATGCCGCGCGGCAACGCGCAGGGTCAGATGCACGGCTTTCAACTCTGGGCCAACCTGCCCGCCGCACAAAAGATGACCGCCCCCCGCTACCAAGACGTGCAATCGGCGCACATACCCGAGATCATCGACGATGACGGCACGCGTGTGCGCGTGATCGTGGGGGAGTTCTGGGGGCGGCACGGCCCTGTGGACGGCATCGCCGCCGATCCGCAATACCTCGATATCTCGGTCCCTGCAGGAGTGAAAAAGACCTTTCCGGTCGACACGTACCGGCGCAGCTTTGCCTATGTGTTCGAGGGGGCCGGTGCCTTTGCCGATGCCTCAAAACCCACCGGAGTCTTGCTGGAAAAGGAAGTTGCCGGTCAAGAGATCCACATCCGCGACTTCTCTGGCGACCGTACGTTGATCCGTTTTGGCAGCGGCGATAGCGTGACGGTGCAGGCAGGCGAAAAAGGCGTGCGGTTCCTGCTCATTTCCGGTGCACCGATCCAAGAACCGGTCGCGTGGCACGGCCCGATCGTGATGAACACCAAGGAAGAGTTGCGTCAAGCGATGCGAGAATTGCGAGAGGGCAGTTTCATCAAGTGAAGCAGCGGGGCAGGCAGGGACTTAAGAGCGCGACTGGCCTGTTGCTGGGCATCAACCAACATCCGCGCGGAACAAGGTGCTGAACGCGCCGCCGCGCGGAACAAGGCACAGAACGCTGGGCCGTCCCGCGGCCCAGCGATCCGCGCAGCTCAACGTTTAGGGCAAACGTCCTCGCTCTGCTCATCTCTCGCAAAAGGCACCCGGAGGCCAATTTTGCCCCTCACCCTTCCACCGACCGCCGCACCATATCCCAATAAACCGCCTCCACCTCTGCCAGCGACAGACGCCCCTGCGCGCGATACCAGGTGTTGACCCCGGTCAGCATCGCAATCAACGCCATGCTGGCGATCCGTGGCTCGGCAACAACCATCGTGCCCGCCTCCGCACCATGCCGCAACACCGCTTCAAGCCGCGTCTCATAATCCCGCCGCAGCCCCTCGATCACCGCAAAATTCGCAGGCTCAAGGTTGCGCAATTCCATATAGGACACAAAGACCGCATCCGCCCGGCTGGTGTTGAAACGAATGTGAAACCGCGTGAACGCCTCCAGCGCCGCCATCGCATCGCCCTGAGGCTCCGCCCGATCCCAAGCGGCCAACAACTCTTCCATATGCCCGCGCATCAGATCAAACAGCAGCGTCTGCTTGTCGGGCGTGTAATTATAGAGCGCGCCCGCCTGCACCCCCACCGCCGCTGCGATCTGCCGCATCGAGACCGCCGCATAGCCATGCCGCGCAAAAAGCCGCAACGCCGCCTCGCGCACACGCGGGCCTGTAATATCGGAATGAGAGCCTTGGGTTCGTGCCATGACATCGGGTTTAACTGAACACGCGTTCAAATCAAAGCCCGGCTTGCCCTTTGCCCCCAAAGAATGGCAAGACAAGCACACCCTCCGGCACAAAGGACACCGGCCCCGATGACACCGGCCCTCATGGCTCTGCGCTTGCCCCTTTTGATCCTGATCACCGGCCTCGTGACGGGATGCAGCGATATCCTGCCGCTCGACCGCTCTGTAGATAAACGTACACGGGATGCGGCCTATCCCGATCTGATCCCGGCCGAAAACATCCGCGCCAAGGCAACCACACCTCAGATCACGCCCGACACCGCCGACAATCTCGATCAGCGCAGCGCCGGGTTGCGCGCCCGTGCGGCGCGGCTCAAGGGGGGCGTGGTCGATCCCGGCACGCAAGAGCGCCTGCAAACCGGCGTGCGCGAGTGAAAACCAACGTCCATCCCCTGCAAGCCGCGTTGCAAGGGACCACCGAACCCGCTACATCGCGGCAAAATCCCTGAACAGTGACAATCGGAGAACCCCATGAACACACCCCTGCGCCTTGGCATCGCCGGATTGGGCACGGTTGGCACGGGTGTCGTGCGGATCATCCGGCAAAAGGCCAATCTTTTGGCCGCCCGCGCAGGCCGCCCGGTGGTGATCACCGCTGTCTCAGCCCGCACAAGGGACAAGGATCGTGGCGTCACCCTTAGCGATTACGCATGGGAAGACGATCCCGTCGCTTTGGCCAAACGTGCCGATGTGGATGTGTTTGTCGAACTGATGGGCGGCTCTGACGGTCCGGCCAAGGCCGCAACCGAGGCGGCGATTGCTGCAGGCAAGGATATCGTGACCGCCAACAAGGCCATGCTCGCCCTCCACGGTCAGGCACTGGCAGTGGCCGCAGAGGCAGCAGGCCGCGTGATCCGGTTCGAGGCGGCTGTCGCCGGTGGCATCCCTGTCATCAAGGCGCTGACCGAAGGTCTGGCAGGCAATGACATCACCCGCGTCATGGGCGTGATGAACGGCACCTGCAACTATATCCTGACCCGCATGCAATCGGCAGGCCTGCCCTATGCCCAAGTCTTCGACGAGGCCGCCAAACTGGGCTATCTCGAGGCCGACCCGACACTCGACGTGGGCGGCATCGACGCCGGTCACAAGCTGGCGCTGCTCGCGTCCATCGCCTTTGGCTGTCAGGTGAATTTCGACGGTGTCACGCTGGAGGGGATCGAGAAAATCACCATCGAGGATATCCGCCACGCCGCCGATATGGGCTATCGTATCAAACTGCTGGGCGTGGCCCAGATGACAGGGCGCGGCCTTGAACAGCGCATGTCGCCCTGCCTTGTGCCCGATACCAGCCCGCTTGGGCAGCTTGAAGGCGGCACCAATATGGTTGTGCTGGAAGGCGACAATGTCGAACAGATCGTGCTGCGCGGTCCCGGTGCGGGCATGGGCCCTACGGCGAGCGCGGTGATGGGCGATGTGATGGACATCGCGCGCGGCGCCCGCTTGCCCACCTTTGGCCAACCCGCCGCCAGCCTTGCGCAGTGCCAGACCGCGACCAGCGCCACCCCCGCCCCCTATTACATGCGCATGTCGCTGATCGACAAACCGGGTGCCTTGGCCAAGGTTGCGACCCTTCTGGGCGAGGCCGGTATTTCCATCGACCGGATGCGCCAGTATCGCCACGATGCCACCACAGCGCCCGTGCTGATCGTCACCCACAAGACGACGCGCGACGCGCTCGACACGGCCCTGACCGGCATCAGCCGTCTTGATGTTCTCCACGGAGAGCCGGTCGCACTGCGCATCGAAACCGTCTGACATAGCCCCGCCCGCCAGACTTGTGCGCCAGAGCGCGCGGCGCTAATGCTGATTTGACCTGATTTACAAGGACCATCCCATGACCTCCGATACCGCTTTCAACGATCGCATGCTTTCGCTCGGCCTCGCGCGCGTGGCCGAACAGGCCGCCCTCGCCTGCGCCGACCTGATCGGACGCGGCGATGAAAAGGCCGCCGATCAGGCCGCCGTGAACGCCATGCGCGAACAGCTCAACATCCTTGCCATCAAGGGTGTCGTGGTCATCGGCGAGGGCGAGCGCGACGAGGCCCCGATGCTTTTCATCGGCGAAGAAGTGGGCACCGGCGACGGCCCCGGCGTCGATATCGCCCTTGATCCGCTCGAAGGCACCACCCTGACCGCCAAGGCCATGCCCAATGCCCTGACCGTCATCGCCATGGCCCCGCGCGGCACGCTTCTGCATGCGCCCGACACCTATATGGACAAGCTGGCCATCGGGCCGGGATATCCTGAGAATGTCGTCTCCCTCGCCATGAGCCCGCGGGAGCGCGTCGAGGCGCTGGCCGCCGCGCGTGGCTGCCGCCCCTCCGAAATCACTGTTTGCGTGCTGGAACGGCCCCGCCATCAGGAAATGATCGACGAATTGCGCAGCACCGGCGCTGCCGTGTTTCTGATCCCCGATGGCGATGTCGCAGGCGTGATCCATTGCGCCGAGGCTGACCGCACCGGCATTGATATGTATATGGGCACCGGCGGCGCACCCGAGGGCGTGCTCGCGGCCTCTGCGCTCAAATGCATGGGCGGGCAGATGTGGGGACGCCTTGTGTTCCGCAACGAAGATGAACGCGCCCGCGCCGCCAAGGCCGGGATCACCGATTTCGACCGCATCTATTCGCGCGACGAGATGGTGACATCAGACGTGATATTTGCCGCCACCGGCGTCACCGACGGCTCGATCCTGTCAGGCGTCAAACGCCGCCCCGGCTATGTCGAAACGGAAACCCTGCTGATGCGCTCGCGCACGGGATCCGTGCGGCGCATGACCTATCGCAGCAAGCGGGACTAAGCGCGGCACAGGGGAAGGGGGCGCTGCCCCCGTCCCGGACCAAGTCCGGGACTCCCCCGAGGTATTTTGGGCCAGATGAGGAAGAGGAGGCGCGCATGCAATCGGCCTTTCTCGGAGTTGAGAGCTCGTTGACAAGTCGCCGATGGGTCGGTCCGGGCGTCGAGGCCGACCGACTGGCCGAGGCCATGGCACAGGCCACCGCCCTGCCCCGCCCCCTGTGTCAGACATTGGCGCGCCTTGGCGTGCCAGAGGACGCAGCCGAGGCCTATCTCACCCCGACCCTGCGGGATCTTCTGCCCGACCCGCGCGCGTTGCGCGACATGGAACAGGCCGCCGCGCGGTTTCTCAAGGCGCTGCGTGGCGGGGAACGCATCGCCATCTTCGCCGATTACGATGTCGATGGTGGCACCTCTGCCGCGCTGCTGATCGACTGGCTGCGCCAGATGCGCGCGCCCAGCCCCACGCTCTATATCCCCGACCGGATAGATGAGGGATATGGGCCAAACGTGCCCGCCATGTCCGATCTGGCCGCGCGCCACGATCTTATTGTCTGCGTCGATTGCGGCACCCTCAGCCATGAGGCGATTGCCGCAGCGACAGGCGCGGATGTGGTGGTGCTCGATCACCACTTGGGCGGGGAAACCCTGCCGCCCGCCCATGCCGTGGTCAATCCCAACCGTCAGGACGAGAGCGGTGATCTGGCGCATCTCTGCGCCGCCGGTGTCGTGTTCCTGATGCTGGTCGAGGCCGGGCGGCAATTGCGCGACAGCGGCGCTCAGGGGCCAGACCTGATGGCGATGCTCGATCTGGTGGCGCTGGCCACCGTGGCCGATGTAGCGCCTCTGATTGGCGTCAACCGCGCCTTTGTGCGCCAAGGGCTGCGCGTTATGGCTACGCGCGCGCGTCCCGGTCTGGTGGCGCTGGCAGATGTGGCGCGGATGGACACCGCCCCCAACGCCTATCACCTAGGCTTTCTGCTCGGGCCGCGCGTCAACGCAGGCGGGCGGATCGGCAAGGCGGACTTGGGCGCGCGCCTTCTGGCCTGTGACAATCCCGCCGAGGCGCGCGCCATGGCCGAACGTCTTGACCAGCTCAACACCGAACGCCGCGAGGTCGAGGCGCAGGTGCGCGATGCCGCCCTCGCCCAAGCCGAGGCGCGAGGCCTGGATGCGCCCCTTGTCTGGGCCGCAGGCGAGGGTTGGCATCCCGGTGTCGTGGGCATCGTCGCCAGCCGCCTCAAGGAACGCGCCAACCGCCCCGCCATCGTGATCGGGCTGGACGGCGACGAGGGCAAAGGCTCGGGGCGCTCGGTCTCGGGCGTTGATCTGGGGGCCGCCATTCAGCGGCTGGCCAGCGAGGGCCTCTTGATCAAAGGCGGCGGGCACAAGATGGCGGCGGGTCTCACCGTCGCGCGTGAGCGGCTAGAGGCGGCCATGGCGCGCCTTTCAGAGTTGCTTGCCAAACAGGGCGCAGGCGTGGGCGGTGCCGCCGATCTGCGGCTTGACGGTCTCTTGATGCCCGGTGCCGCAGCGGTCGAGCTTGTCGAACAGATCGAGGCCGCAGGCCCCTTTGGCGCAGGTGCGCCCGGCCCCCGTTATGTCTTTCCCGACTGCCAGATCACCTTTGCCAAGGCGCTGAGCGGCGCACATCTCAAGTTGCGCTTCGGGGATGGCATGGGGGCAAGCCTTGACGCCATCGCATTTGGGGCGCTTGACGGCCCGTTGGGGCCTGCGCTCCTGAACCATGGCGGCGCGCGATTCCACCTCGCCGGGCGGCTCGATCTCAACAGTTGGGGCGGTCGGCAAACCGTGCAACTGCGCCTGGAAGACGCCGCCCCAGCCTGAGGCGCGCGAGGCCTGACCGTTCCGGCCCTCGGCGGATAAATTTCTGAATGGGGCGCAAAGTTTTTGCAAAATCCCTCTTGCACCCCCCGCCGCTTTTGCCTAGTTACGCGACACGCCAAGGCATGGCCCGTTCGTCTATCGGTTAGGACGTCAGGTTTTCAACCTGAAAAGAGGGGTTCGACTCCCCTACGGGCTGCCACTTTTCCTGATAATTGTTAAAGTCGTGATGCGTGATCGCAGTGCGCTCTTGTAAGAGATATGCCCACCCGAAAGACCTTATGCCCCCGTCGCGCCCCATTCCCCGCCCCCCTTCTGCCCTCATTGCCGCCGCCCTCCCCGAGGTGGCACCGGGGCGGCGCGTCACGGTTGCGGGGCTGGTTCTGGTGCGTCAGCGCCCCGGCACCGCGCGCGGCGTGGTCTTTGTCACGCTCGAGGATGAGACCGGCACCATCAATGTCGTGATCTGGCGCAAGGTGTTTGACCGATTTCGCCGCGCGGTGATCGCCGGGCGCATGCTGCGTGTGACCGGGCGCGTCGAGCGGCAATCCGGCGTGACCCATCTCGTCGCAGAAGAGATCGAGGATATCTCGGCGCTGCTTGACCTTCTGGCCGATCCCGAAACCCCGCTTTCCCCGCCGGATCAAACAGGCTAGGCTCGTCTCGATCATCGCCCGCGAGACGCCCGCCCATGCTGCTGCCCCGCCTGTTCTGCCTTGCGCTGGCCCTCGCCCTCGCCGCGTGTCAGCCCGTGCCCTCTGGGCCAGAGCGCTCCAACGTAGGGGCCGAAGCGCCGCCGGGCGCGCCCACGGGCACCTGCTGGGGCAAAAAAGACACCCCCGCCGTGATCGAAACTGTCACCGAACAGGTGCAGCTTACCCCGGCGGAAACCGATGCATCCGGCCAGACCCTGCGCCCCGCCGCCTATGCGACCGTGACCCGTCAGGCGATTCTGCGCGAACGCGTCACCACTTGGTATGAAACCCCCTGCGCCGATCTCTTGACGCCCGAGTTCATTGCCTCGGTGCAACGCGCCCTTGCGGCGCGCGGCCTCTACACCGGGCAGATCACCGCGCGGTTTGACGCCCGCACCCGCGCCGCCATCGCCCGCTATCAAGCGCCATTGGGCCTTGAGAGCGATACGCTCTCGCTGGATAGCGCCCGCCGCCTTGGGTTGGTGGCCACGCCAATCAGCGACTGATCCTGCTCCGCCTTTGGCATTGGGGTCACGCTTGCGGCATTGACCCTCACCCATGCCCCTCCCGGATCAGACGGAGCGCAAGCTCGGCATAGGCCCGCGCCGCCGGGCTGTCGCCCGCAGCCACCGGGCATCCCGCATCCCCCGCAAGCCGCGTCTCAAGATCAATCGGCAAAGCCGCCAAGAGCGGCAGGCCAAGCCCCTCCGCCTCGTGCTTCACCCCGCCATGACCAAAGACATGCGCCTCATGCCCGCAGTCAGGGCAGGTAAAGAACGACATATTCTCGATCATGCCCAATATCGGCACCTCGAGCGTGCGGAACATATCCATCGCCTTGCGCGCATCAAGGAGCGCCACATCCTGTGGTGTCGAGACGATGATCGCCCCATCAGGGCGCGCGCGTTGGCTGAGTGTCAGTTGCACATCGCCCGTGCCCGGCGGCAGATCGACGATCAGCGCATCCAGATCGCCCCAATCAACCTGCGCCAACATCTGCTGCAAGGCCCCCATCAACATCGGCCCCCGCCAGATCACCGCCTTGGCCGGATCGAGCATCAGCCCGATCGACATCACCTTGACGCCATGCGCCTCAAGCGGCGTAATCCGCGTGCCATCAGGGCTTGCGGGGCGCGCGCTCAGCCCCATCATGCGGGGCTGACTTGGCCCATGAATATCGGCATCAAGAAGGCCCACGCGCCGCCCCTGTCGCGCCAGCGCTACCGCCAGATTGGCCGCCACGGTTGATTTGCCCACGCCACCCTTGCCGCTGGCCACCGCCAGCAACGCGCCAATGCCCTCGGGCCTGATAGAGGCATTGCCGCCCTTGGGATGCTGCCCCAGCTTGAGCACAGGCGGGGCCGCCTGCGCCGTCAGCACGACGCGGGCGCGGACAACCCCCGGCAGGCTCAGGGCCGCGCGCTCGGCGGCGGCGCGCAAGGGTTCCATCATCCGCGCCATCTCGGGGCTTGGGGCCTCGATGACAAAGCGCACCTCACCGGCCTCTTCGGTCAGCGCCCGCACCATGTCTCGGGAGATGAGATCACCGCCATCCGGCAATTCCAAATGCCGCAACCGCGCTTCAAGTTCGCTGCGAAAATCGTTCATCTTCGGTCCTTTGGTCCTGGGTTGGTCCTCAGCCACCATCACGGCGACAGCAGCAAGTCTTCACATAACGCCTAAAAAATGCCGCATTTGCTTAACCTTAGGTCACTTTTAGCTTATGCATTTGCTGCATAGCAGCATTGCTTATCAGGGGTATTGTGCACGCGCAGCAAAGGCGTATCTTACTCTCAACAAATGGCGAAACGAACCCCGCCGAACCTTAATACAATCAAATCCGCAAGGACCCGAAAATGCCGACGACGCTTAACACCAGCCGCTCCGCCACCGCCGTCCTCGGCGAAGACCTGAGCGCGGCTGTCTATGCTGCAATGCAGCGCTTTGTGAATTATCGCACCTATCGCCGCACGGTCAATGAGCTGTCGCAACTTAGCGCGCATGACCTCGCCGATCTGGGCCTGCACCGTAGCGAAATCCGCCGCGTTGCGCATGAAACAGTTTACGGCCACCGGTCGTACTAAAGGATCAGATACCCCCCTCCTCCTCCCTGGGGTATCTGTTACGGTCACGGGCATCTTTCCTCCTCCCTGATGCTCGGGGCCGTCAAATCGGGACTGAACAAGTCCCTTCGTTTTGCGAATGGCCCTCTCCTCCTCCCTGGGCCGGACGTATAGGAAACGGCGGCACCCCTCCTCCTCCCTGGTGCCGCCGTTTTTTATTGCGCGAATGCAAGACAGGGCAAACTTTTCACTAGTCGCACGAACCGCCCCGCGCGGCTCACCCCTCCGGTAGCCGCACGGCAAGCCTTAGTGCTGCACGCGCGCGCGCCCGCGCCGCATCGTGCCTGCCAGATACGCCCGGCTCGCCTCTTGCAAGATTCCGACAAAGGCCCGCGCCGCGTCGCTTTCCGCCGCCACCGCTTCGGGGCAGTCCAACGCCGCCCGCGCCACTTGCGCCGTGACAGGCCCTTCAACCGAACACGCCCAGGTCAAAAACCCGATCCGCGCCACTTGCTCGGCCTGACGTCCGATGGCCGGATCACGCTCCAGCCCATTCATGATTCTTAGGAAACTCACTCTGCTCTTCTCCCCGACCGCACCCCGGGTCGGATGGGGCGAGAGCAGCAGGGGCCATGGCACGACAGAGATGAGGCGCGCACGCCCGCACCGCACCCCGCGATTCGACGATCCGCCAAGGCTGGTTTCCGGGCTTGGGCGGCAGGCCAAATGGCCCTCGCATCTCGGCACCTTCCCGGACAAATTGCCCAGTGGCCTATCGCCGAAATGCCCTCCCTTACCGTTGCGGGGGCAGCGCCGGAGTTACACCGGCTTCCCAATTCTCCGCCCCAAAGGGCGGCACCCTGACAGGATCAGCCTAGCCGCGCAGGCCCCCGATCTGCAAGTCTGAAACCGACGCCGCCCGCGCCGCTCACGCCAGAACGCGATACCGCGCCGCGTAGCTCACAGGAAAATTCACCGACCGCGCAATAAAGCAGAACGCATGCACCTGCCCATGCAACGCATCAACCCGCCCAAGATCGGTTCCCGCCGGCACCGCAATCCGGGGCCGCAGGGTGGCGCGCAGAAACCGGCTGGCCCCGGTGCTATCCGTCTCACCCACCGCCAGCGGATCATCCTCATAGGCTTGCACGGCAATGCCCGCATCGCTCGCCAGATGCAAAAACCACAGCATGTGACAGGCGCTGAGCGCGGCAATCAGCATATCCTCGGGATTATGCAGACCGGGATTTCCGCCAAGCAGCGGGTCGTTCGAGCAGTGGATCACGGGCTTGCCCGGCGTCTCGACATTCCAGGTCCGGTCATAGCCCTTGTAGTGCCGCGTCCCATCGCCCCGGTTGCCGGTCCAGACGACGCGGGCAGTATAATCATGCTCCGTCACCTTGACCCCTCCCGCGCCTTAGGGGCAGAAAATATCGTTGAAGAGGGCGAACAGCATCAGCGACAAGATGAGCGTCAGACCAACAGTCATCAGCACCCGCAACGCCCGCTCGCTCGGCGGGCGGCCCGAAACGGCCTCATAGGCGTAAAACACCAGATGCCCGCCATCCAGAACCGGCACCGGAAAGAGATTAAGCAGACCAACCGCCGTTGACAGCACCGCAATGAACCAGATGAAACTTTCCGCGCCTTGGCTGGCCATCGCCCCCGAAACCTGCGCGATCCCAATCGGCCCGGACATGTTGCAACTGCTGATCGCCCCGGTGATCATGTGATAAAGGCCCGACAGCGAACTTTGGATGATGTCGCCGGTCTGGCCGACCGCATCCCCCACCGCTTCAATCAGCCCAAGCCGCTCGGTCGCAGGCTCAAACGCCATGCCGCCCGCGATCCCGATTCGCCATTCGGTGCGAAACCCGCCCTCAGGCTGCGGTTCGTCCACCCGGCGCGGGGTAATCGTGACCTCGTGGCTTTCGTCGCCTTCGCGCCACACCGTCAGCGCCAGCGGTGCCCCGTTGGACCCCTCGACCACCACCTTCAGCTCTTCAAAGGCCACAATCGGTGTGCCATTGATCGCCGTAATCACATCACCCGCTTCCAAATCCGCGGCAAAGGCCGCCGATTGCGGTGCCAGCCCGCTGATCAACGGCGGCATAAGCTGCGGGCCCATCGCCTCGATCTCGCGTCCCGCGCGCTCAACCGTGTAGCGCAACAGCGCCTCGCGCGGCAGCGCGTCGATCATATCATCATAGACCTCGCCCGCCGCAACATCAGGCAGGGGCATACCCTCGACGCTCAGCACCCGGTCGCCCGGCTCCAGCGTGATCCCCTCAACCGGCAGCGGCTTCAATGCGCCCACGGTCAGCGGGTCGGCGGTCTTGCCCCCGGTCATCATCACAGCGCTGAAAATGATGATCGACAGAATGAAATTGAACACCGGCCCCGCCGCCACGGTCGCCGTGCGCGCCCAAAGCGGGGCACCATGCATCGTCTGGCGCAGCCGTTCAGGCGGCAGCGCCGCCATCGCCGCGCCGTCCTTGCCGCTCGCCGCATCGGCATCACCCAGAAACTTGACGAACCCGCCAAAGGGCAAAGCCGCGATCTGCCAGCGCGTCCCATGCCGATCCATCCGCGAAAACAGCACCGGGCCAAACCCCAAAGAGAAGACTTCGGCCTTGATCCCTGACCAGCGCCCAACGATGTAATGGCCATATTCATGCACCGCCACGATCACGGACAACGCCACAACAAAGGCCAACAGGGTCAGGAATAGATTGCCGAATTGCGGCAGAGAGGTCAGAATTTCCACGCTTTATCCTTGGGTTCTTCGCTGAGAGACGACCAGATCGGCCTGCTTCCTAGCCAGATGGTCCATATGCGCCACCACATCAAGGGTCATCTCGGAATTCCGCGCCTCTGGCGCATCCTGCAAGGCGGTCAAAACCTCCTCAACCACGATGTTCATATCGGTAAAGCTGATCCGCCCCGCGATAAAGTGATCCAGCGCCCGCTCCTTGGCCGCATTGAACACCGCCCCCGAAAGGCCCCGCGCCTGCATCACCTCGCGCGCCAGCCGCAGCGCGGGATAGCGCTCGGGGTCTGGCGGGCGAAATTCCAGCATGCCAATCGCCGCCAAATCCAGCGCCTCCACCGGCAGCGCCTGCCGCTGCGGCCAGTTCAGTGCATAGCCAATGGCATGGCGCATATCCGGCGGCCCGACATGCGCCATAAGCGCACCATCGCAGAACCCCACCAACGCATGCACCAGCGATTGCGGATGAATGAGCACCTCAATCTGATCGGGGGCAAAGCCAAAAAATTCGCGCGCCTCGATCATCTCCATCGCCTTGTTGAACATCGAGGCGGAATCAATGGTGATCCTCTGCCCCATGGCCCAATTGGGATGGCTCGACGCCTCAGCCACGGTGGCCCCCGCCAGCCGCTCCAGCGGCCAATCGCGAAAGGCCCCGCCCGAAGCGGTGATGATCACCCGGCTGACAGCGGCCGCATCCTCACCCACAAGCGCCTGAAATATCGCGGAATGTTCGCTATCCACGGGCAGAATATTGGCACGGTTGGCACGCGCGGTGCGCATCATCAGCGCCCCCGCCGTCACCAGCGATTCCTTGTTGGCCAAGGCCAGCGTCGCGCCCTGCTCCAGCGCCGCCAAACCGGGCGCCAGCCCTGCGGCCCCAACGATCGCCGACATCACCCATTGCGCCGGTCGGCTGGCCGCCTCATTCAACGCCGCCTTGCCCGCCGCCGCCTCAACCTTGCTCCCCTTGAGCGCCTCGCGCAGCGACACCAGCAGATCGTCATGCGCCGTCACCGCCACCTCGGCCCCGAGGTCTATGGCATCGCGCGCCAGCTTGTCGATGTGATGCCCCCCCGTCAGCGCCACCACCTGATAAGCCCCCGGCGCGCGCCGGATCAGGTCAATCGTGTTCTGCCCGACAGAGCCGGTTGCCCCTAAAATGGAAATTCGTTTCATGCCACCCCCGGCAAGAGGCCCAGCGCCCACATGATCACCACGACCAACGCCGCGCCCAGCATCGCATCAAACCGGTCCAGCACGCCGCCGTGACCGGGAATAAGGTTGGAACTGTCCTTGATCCCGCGCAACCGCTTGACCGCACTTTCTGCAATATCGCCCATCTGCCCGGCAAACCCCACCAGCACCGACAGCGGCACCAGCGCAAGCCCCGCCCCGGTCGGCGCGGCGAATATCGCCCCGATCAGCGCCGCACCAAACCAGCCCGCAATCGTGCCTGACCATGTTTTCTTGGGGCTGATGCGCGGCCAGAACTTGGGCCCGCCCAGCATGCGCCCGGCAAAATAGCCCGCAACGTCAGAGATCACCACCACCGCCACCAGCCATAACACCCAGATCAGCCCCGCCTCGGCGCGCAGCGTGCCCATGGCGTAGCACCCCAACAAGGCCCAAATCGCAAGCGCAAAGAACGGCCCGCGTTCGCGCTCGACCGAACTTGCGGCAACCACGACCGCAGCCAAAAGGATCGGCAACACCATGATCCCCGGCAACCAAAGCGCCAGTGCCACCGCCACAGCCGCCAGCCCGCCCGAGCGCAGCGCGTCAGGGGCCGCGAACATGCGCGCCGCTTCCCAGATCATCGCGCCCGCCAGCACACAGACCAGCGCGGCAAAGGGCAGACCGCCCAACCAGATTTCAATTGCGCCCACAACGATCAGCAAGATACCCGACACAAGGCGCGGCCACAGGTCCGCCCAGCGCGCCGCCCCGCTCATGCAGGCACAGCCCCAAAGCGGCGATCCCGCGCGCCATATTGCGCCAGCAACCGGGCGAACACATCCGGCGTGAAATCTGGCCAAAGCGTGTCGATGAATTCATATTCCGCATAGGCCGATTGCCACAGCAGGAAATTGGAAATCCGCGCCTCGCCGCTGGTCCGGATCACCAGATCAGGATCAGGCAGCACGCAGGTATCCAAGTAGCGGGGCAAGGTTTCCTCGTCGACATCCTCGGGGCGCAACCGCCCTTCGGCCACATCAATCGCCAACCGCTTGGTGGCGCGCGACACCTCATCGCGCCCCCCGTAATTCAGCGCAATGGTCAGGTTGGTGCCCGTGCAATGCGCGGTCATCGCCTCGGCCTCATCCATCAGCCCGCGCAGCTTGGCATCCAGCCGGGGCCGGTCGCCGATGAAACGCACCTGCACATTCTCGCGCACGAATTCCTGCATTTCCTTCATGATGTAGCGACGAAAGAGGCTCATCAGCCCCGCCACCTCGGTCTGGGTCCGTTTCCAGTTCTCAGTGGAAAAGGCAAAGATCGTCAGATACTTGACGCCCAAACCGGGGCAGGATTGCACGATCTCACGCACCCGGCGTGCACCAGCATGATGACCAAAGAGACGCGGCCGCCCACGCTTTTGCGCCCAACGCCCGTTGCCATCCATAATGATCGCCACATGGCGCGGCCCCTCGGCCGGCGCGGATTTTCCTGCCATGGGCGCGCTTTTTGCCATCAGACCTGCATGATCTCCGCTTGCTTACCCTCCAGCAATTCATCGACATGCTTGATGAAACGGTCGGTCAGGGATTGCACCTCGGATTCCCAGAATTTCTGATCATCCTCCGACATGCCATCGCCTTTGGCCTTCTTGATCTGATCCATCCCGTCGCGGCGCACATTGCGCACAGCAACCCGGGCATGCTCGGCATATTGCGCCGCCACTTTGGTCAGCTCTTTGCGGCGCTGTTCGTTCAGCTCAGGAATCGGCAGCATGATAATGGTGCCGTTAAGCTGCGGATTGATGCCCAAACCACTCTCGCGAATGGCTTTTTCCACCTTACCGACAAGGCCCTTGTCCCAAACATTGACCGTCACCATGCGCGGTTCGGGCACGTTGACCGTGCCCACCTGATTGATCGGGGTTTTCTGGCCATAGGCATCGACCATGATCGGCTCCAGCATCGAGGCCGAGGCGCGACCGGTGCGCAACGAGGCAAACTCGGTTTTGAGCGCGCCAATCGCACCCTCCATCCGGCGCTCCAGATCACCTGTGTCGATTTCGATATCATCCGCCATATTGTCTTGGTCCTTCTTGCGGCTCTTGCGTCTAAGCCTTGTTTTGCCTCAACCGTGCACGGTTGTATAGGTGCCCTCACCGGCCAGAATGCCCTTGAACCCGCCCGGTTCGTCAAGCGAGAAGACGATAATCGGCAAGTTATTGTCCCGCGCCAGCGCAATCGCCGAGGCATCCATCACCCCCAGATGCTGCGCCAGCACCTCGTCATAGGTCACACGCTCGAACCGCTTGGCATCCGGATATTTGATCGGGTCCTTGTCATAGACCCCATCCACCTTGGTCCCCTTAAAGATCGCCTCACAGGCCATTTCATTGGCCCGCAGCGTTGCCGCCGTATCGGTGGTGAAATAGGGATTACCGGTTCCAGCGGCAAAAATGCACACGCGCTTTTTCTCCAGATGCCGCACGGCACGGCGACGGATATAGGGCTCTGCCACCTCATCCATGCGAATGGCGCTGATCACCCGGCAAAACACGCCCATTTTCTCCAGCGCGCTCTGCATGGCCAGCGCGTTCATCACAGTGGCCAGCATGCCCATGTAATCCGCCGTCGTGCGCTCCATCCCCTGAGCGCTGCCTTGCAAGCCGCGAAAAATGTTACCGCCGCCAATCACCATGCAGATCTCAACCCCCAGATCATGCACAATCTTGACCTCGCGCGCGATCCGCTCAACCGTTGGGGGATGCAACCCGTAGCCCAGATCCCCCATCAGCGCCTCCCCGGAAATCTTGAGCATCACACGAGTGAATTTGGCTCTCTCCGGGGTGGTCATCGGCATTCTCCGTTCGGTCGTGTCAATCTCGCGCAAAATGTCGCAAATGCCGCCCATGTGCAATCGCTGATCACCCCGTTTCGCGGGGAAAAGGCGGCAAACCGCCTCGCCAAACCGCGCGATTGGCGCTAACCGGGGCCTATGAGCCTGCCCGTTGAGATCCACCCTGACCGCCCCGTCTTGATCGCTGGCCCCACCGCCAGCGGCAAATCGGCGCTCGCGATGCATATCGCGCGCACCCAAGGTGGCGTCATCGTCAACGCCGACGCCCTGCAAGTCTATGAAAACTGGCGCATTCTCAGCGCAAGACCCAGCGCCGAGGACACAGCAACCGTTCCCCACCGCCTGTATGGGCATATCGGCGCGCAGGACGACTATTCCACCGGCCATTGGCTGCGCGAGGTGGCAGCAATCCTCCAGACGCCGGTACGCGCGATCATCATCGGCGGCACCGGCCTCTATTTCAGCGCGTTGACCGAAGGTCTGGCCGAGATTCCCCCAACCCCACCCGCTTTGCGCGCCGAGGCCGATCACCTCATGGCCACACAAGGGCTATCCACACTCCTTGCCGCCCTTGATCCCACGACCCTTGCGCGCATCGACACCCGCAACCCCATGCGCGTCCAGCGCGCGTGGGAGGTGCAGCGCGCCACAGGTCACGGACTGGCCGCATGGCAGGATGACACGCCGCCGCCCCTTCTGCCACTCACCGCCTGCACCCCGCTTTTGATCACCGCCAACAAGGATTGGTTAAATGCCCGCATCGCCCGCCGCTTTGACGCCATGCTCGCCGCCGGGGCGCTGGACGAGGTGCGCGCCAATCTGCCCCTCTGGAATCCTGCCCTGCCCTCGATGAAGGCCATCGGCGCGCCCGAACTCATCGCGCATTTACGCGGCGAAATGACGCTCGATCAGGCGCGCGAGGCCGCCACCATCGCCACCCGCCAATATGCCAAACGCCAGCGCACATGGTTCCGCGCGCGGATGCGGGCATGGCAGCCGATAGAGGCCGAAACGCTCACCGCCTGAAACGCTCGCATTTCGTGCAAGCATTTCGCATTTCGTGCAGCGAACCACGATTTTCAGGACTTGTGAGGCGACAAATCTCCCCTGCCCTCTCCAATTCCGCCCAAGGCCGCCCGGCCCCGTCTTTGGGAGGAGACCACATGATTCCAGCCGCATTCGAGTATCACCGCCCCGGTGATCTGCCCGCCGCCCTCGCCCTCTTGCAACAACACGGCGACGAGGCCCGTGTTATCGCAGGCGGTCACAGCCTCATCCCGATGATGAAGCTGCGCATGGCCGAGGTGCCGCACCTCATCGACTTGCAAGCGATCGACGCGCTGCGCGGGATCACCATGGATGGCAGCCGCATCACCCTTGGGGCCATGGTCACGCAGGCCGAAATCATCGCCCATGCTGGTCTGACCACCCACGCGCCCATCCTGCGCGAAGCCGCCCTTCAGATTGCTGATCCGCAGGTGCGCGCCATGGGCACGGTCGGCGGCAACGTCGCCAATGGCGATCCCGGCAACGACATGCCCGGCCTGATGCAATGCCTGAACGCCACATTCCACGTCACCGGCCCTGAGGGCAGTCGCACCATCCCCGCGCGGGAATTTTACGAAAGCGCCTATCTCACCGCCCGCGAGGATGACGAAATCCTGACCGCAGTCAGCTTTGACGCGCCCACCGGCGGGCAGGCCTATGAGAAACAGAAACGCAAGATCGGCGATTACGCCACCGCCGCCGCCGCCGTGATCCTCACCCGCTCGGGCGATCACTGCACCGCCGCGTCCATCGCCATGACCAACCTGTCGGACACGCCCATCTGGGCCGAGGCAGCAGGCAATGCCCTCATCGGCACCGCCTGCGGCGAAGATGCCGTCATCGCCGCAATCACCGCGATGCAAACCGCCATCGACCCGTCAGAGGACAATCGCGGACCGGTCGAATTCAAACGCCACGCGGCAGGCATCATCCTTGCCCGCGCCATCGCCCGCGCTTGGTCGCGCGCCTGAGGAAACGCACCCATGTCCAAGAAAATGCAAATCACCCTCACCGTGAACGGCACCCGCCATGAATTGCTGGCAGAACCACGCGAGCTTTTGATCCATGTCCTGCGCGAACGCCTCAATATCACCGGCCCGCATATCGGCTGCGAAACCTCGCATTGCGGGGCCTGCACCGTGATTATGGGCGACCGGTCGATCAAATCCTGCACCGTCTTCGCCGCTCAGGCAGACGGGGCCAGCATCACCACCATCGAAGGGCTCGGAAGCCCCGATGCGCTCCACCCGCTGCAAGAGGCGTTTCGCGAACATCACGGGTTGCAATGCGGCTTTTGCACGCCGGGTATGATCACCCGCGCGGCACAACTGCTCAAGGAAAACCCCGACCCCACCGAAGAAGAGGTGCGCTTTGGCATGGCGGGCAATCTCTGCCGCTGCACCGGCTATCAAAACATCGTCAAATCGGTGCTCGCCGCCGCTGCCACACTCAATTCCTCCAAGGAGGCCGCAGAATGAACGATCTGACGCCAGACCGCGACGACCGCACCGCCAAGCTCAAGGGCATCGGCTGCGCCCGCAAGCGCGTCGAGGATGCGCGATTTACCCAAGGCAAGGGCAATTATGTCGATGACATCAAGATGCCCGGCATGCTCTTTGGCGATTTCGTCCGCTCGCCCTATGCCCATGCCCGCGTGAAATCCATCGACACCTCCGCCGCCATGGCGCTTGACGGCGTGGTGGCTGTGCTGACGGCCAAGGACCTCGAACCGCTCGGCCTGCACTGGATGCCCACCCTTGCGGGCGACAAACAGATGGTGCTGGCCGATGGCAAGGTGCTCTTTCAAGGACAAGAAGTGGCCTTTGTCGTCGCCCGCGACCGTTACGTTGCCGCCGACGCTGTGGAACTGGTCGACGTCGAGTATGAAGAACTCCCCGTCATCACCGACCCGTTCGAGGCGCTCAACTCCGACACAGTGCTGCGCGAGGATCTCGTCCCCGGTGCCGATGGTGCCCACGGCCCCCGCCGCCACCCCAACCATATTTTCCTGTGGGAACAGGGCGATAAATCCACCACCGAAGAGGTGATAGCCTCCGCCGATGTGGTGGCCGAGGAAATGATCTATTACCACCGCACCCACCCCTGCCCACTGGAAACCTGCGGCTGCGTCGCCTCCATGGACAAGGTGAATGGCAAGCTCACGCTCTATGGAACCTTTCAGGCCCCGCATGTGGTGCGCACCGTGGCCTCCTTGCTGTCGGGCATCGACGAACACAACATCCGCGTGGTGTCGCCCGACATCGGCGGCGGCTTTGGCAACAAGGTGGGCGTTTATCCCGGCTATGTCTGCTCGATCGTCGCCACCATCGTCACCGGCCTGCCGGTGAAATGGGTCGAGGATCGGATGGAAAACCTGATGGCCACCGCCTTCGCCCGCGACTACTGGATGAAGGGCAAGATCGCGGCCACCAAAGAGGGCAAGATCACCGGCCTCTGGTGCCATGTCACCGCCGATCACGGCGCGTTCGACGCCTGCGCCGATCCCACCAAATTCCCGGCCGGATTCTTTCATATCTGCACAGGCAGCTATGACATCCCCGTGGCCTACGTGGGCGTCGATGGCGTCTATACCAACAAGGCTCCGGGCGGCGTGGCCTATCGCTGCTCCTTCCGCGTGACCGAGGCCGCCTATTTCATCGAGCGCATGATCGAAATACTGGCCATTGAACTCGGCATGGACGCGGCAGAACTCCGCCGCATCAACTTCATCCGCGCCGACCAATTCCCCTATCACTCAGCGCTTGGCTGGGAATATGACAGCGGCGATTACCACACCGCCTGGGACAAGGCGCTCGAGGCTGTGGATTACGCCGGGCTGCGCGCCGAACAGGCCGAACGCATCGAGGCCTTCAAACGCGGCGAAACCCGCAAACTGATCGGCATTGGTCTGACGCATTTCACCGAAATCGTGGGGGCCGGCCCGGTCAAGAATTGCGACATCCTTGGGATGGGCATGTTCGACAGTTGCGAAATCCGCATCCACCCCACCGGATCGGCCATCGCCCGCCTTGGCACCATCTCTCAGGGTCAAGGCCACGCCACCACCTTTGCCCAGATCCTCGCCACCGAAATCGGTATTCCGGCGGATAAGATCACCGTGGAAGAAGGCGACACCGACACCGCGCCCTACGGCCTTGGCACCTATGGCAGCCGCTCTACCCCCGTGGCAGGGGCCGCCACAGCGCTCGCCGGTCGCAAAATCCGCGCCAAGGCGCAGATGATCGCGGCCTATCTGCTAGAGGTCCATGACGATGACGTCGAATTCGACATCGACCGCTTCGCCGTCAAAGGCGCGCCGGAACGGTTCAAGACCATGGCCGAGATTGCCTATGCCGCCTATCATCAGGCCATTCCCGGCGTCGAGCCGGGGCTGGAAGCGGTCAGCTACTACGATCCGCCCAACATGACCTATCCCTTCGGGGCCTATATCTGCGTGATGGAAATTGACGTCGACACCGGCGAAACCCAAATCCGCCAGTTCTACGCACTTGACGATTGCGGCACCCGCATCAACCCGATGGTGATCGAAGGCCAAGTGCATGGCGGCCTGACAGAAGCGCTCGCCATCGCCATGGGACAGGAAATTGCCTATGACGAGATGGGCAATGTCAAAACCGGCACGCTGATGGATTTCTTTATCCCCACCGCGTGGGAAACGCCGCATTACACCACAGATCATACGGAAACCCCCTCGCCACACCACCCCATCGGGGCCAAGGGCGTGGGTGAGAGCCCGAATGTCGGCGGTGTTCCGGCCTTTTCAAACGCCGTGCATGATGCGCTGCGCCCCTTTGGCCTGCGTCAAAGCCATATGCCGCATGATCATTGGCGCATCTGGCGCGCAGCCCATGACCTCGGGCTGCATGGCTGAGGACGGGACCGGGGGCCAGCCCCCGGACCCCCGGAGTATTTGCACCAAAAAGAAACAGGGAGACTGCATGCAAGGCTGGCGCGATCTGCAACAGGGCATGACAGATCATGGCTATATCGCAGGTGACGATTTGGCCATGGCGCTGCATATCGCCCTGTCACTGGAACGGCCCCTCCTGCTGGAAGGGGCAGCAGGCGTCGGCAAGACCGAGGTGGCGCGTGTGCTGGCCGCGATGAAATCCGCGCGCCTGATCCGCCTGCAATGCTACGAAGGGCTCGACGCCGCCCAAGCCATCTATGAATGGAACTACCCCCGCCAACTCCTCGCCATCCGCGCCGCCTCAGAGGGCGGCGAGACCGGCGCAGGCGTGGAAGCGCGAATTTTCTCTGATGATTACCTCTTGGAGCGGCCCCTGTTGCAGGCCATCCGGCAGGCAGAATCGCCGGTCCTGCTGATCGACGAGATCGACCGCGCCGACGAGGAATTCGAGGCCTATCTTCTTGAAATCCTGTCCGAGTTCCAGATCACCATCCCCGAAATGGGCACTCTTACCGCCACCGCGCGCCCGATGGTGATCCTCACCGCCAATGGCACCCGTGACCTTTCGGATGCGCTGCGCAGGCGCTGCATTTATGCCCATGTCGATTACCCGGACCGCGCCGCAGAGCTTGCAATATTGCAAAGCCGCTGTCCGCAGATCGACCAGCACCTCACCCGCCAGATCGTCAGCTTCGTGCAGGCCCTCCGCCGCGAGGACCTTGAGAAAACTCCCGGCATCGCCGAAACCCTCGATTTCGCTGCGGCTCTTGCGGGCCTTGGCATCAACGATCTGACCCACGATCCGGTGATCTTGCAAGCCGCGCTTGCGACCCTGCTCAAGACGCAAACAGACCGCGCCAATATCACCACCGAAGTGGCGCAACGCCTCGCAGGGCAGGCCGCATGAGCCGCGTCACCCGCTTTGCCGCCCGCGATCCGGGGCCATCCGCACGTATCGCGGGCTTCATCGCCCATCTGCGCGCCAATGGCCTGCGGTTAGGCGTGGGCGAAACACAAACAGCCCTTACAGCCCTCAGCCATATCAACGCGGCCAACCCCGACGAGACCCGCCGCGCCCTCAAATCAGTCTGCGCCAGCACCGCCGATGAGGTGGCCCAGTTCGACGCGCTCTTTGACAGCTATTGGCTGAACGCAGGCCGCGTGCGCGAGAAATTCGCCCCGTCAGAGCGCAGCGGCAATGCCCATAGCCGCAACAGCCGCGATGCCAGCGGCGAAAACAGCACCGCGCGCGGGCAAATCCACGCCCCCGACGATGGCAGGGGTGCGGCCCATGGCGACGGCACCGGCACGCTCATCGCCAGCCGCACCGCAAGCCTGATGCATCACGACATGCGCAAACTGGTCAGCCCGCAGGATATTGCCGAGGCTGAATCCATCGCCCGACGCCTTGCGCAATCCCTCGCCTACCGCCGGTCCCGCCGCCGCCGGGCCGCCCATCGGGGCGATCAGATCCACTTTCGCCGCCTCATCCGCGCCAGCCTTGCCACCGGGGGCGAACCCCTGACGCTCCCGCGCAAGAAACGCCCGGATCGTCAGATGCGGATCGTCGCCCTCTGCGATGTCTCTGGCTCGATGACGATCTATGCGCGGGTGTTTTTGGCCTTTCTCACCGGCCTTGTTCGCGCCGATGACGCCACGGATGCCTGGCTCTTTCATACCCGCCTTGTGCGTATTTCGGACGCGCTGCGCGATCCTGACCCACTGCGCGCCCTCAACCGCCTGTCGCTTCTGGCCGATGGCTTTGGCGGCGGGTCCAAGATTGGCGCATCGCTGGCAGATTTCGCCCGTGGCCCCGCGCGGCACGGCGTCAATTCCCGCACGGTCGTGGTGATCCTGTCGGACGGCTATGACACTGACGCGCCCGCCGCCCTGACCGAGGCCCTCATCCGTCTGCGCAAACGAGGTGGGCGGATCATCTGGCTCAACCCCTTGAAAGGTTGGGCAGATTACGCGCCCGTCACCGCCGCCATGGCCGCAGCCCTGCCGCATCTCGATCTCTTTGCCGCGGCCACGACGCTGAACGATCTGGCGGCCCTCGGCCCGCAGCTGGAGCGCCTGACATGATCTCTGACACGCTCAACACCGCCACCCACCGCCTGAACGCCACCCGCACCCCCTATGCCATTGCCACGGTCATCCGCACCGTGGGGGCCACTGCCGCCAAACCCGGCGCACGGGCGCTGATCCTCGCCGATGGCACCATATCAGAGGGCTGGATTGGTGGCGGCTGCGTGCGGGGTGCGGTGGCCCGCGCCGCCCAAAGCGCCCTCGCCGAAGGCACGCCGCGCCTCATTTCCATTCAGCCTGACGAAGACCTGACCGCGCAGGGCCTGACCCCCGGCGAACACCATCAGGGCCGCGACATCGCCCGCAACGGCTGTCCCAGCAAGGGCGCGATGGAGATTTTCGTGGAACCGGTCCTGCCCCGCCCCGAACTCGTGATCCTTGGTGCCTCGCCTGTGGCGCTTGCCCTCGCCACGCTTGCGCTGCCCTTTGGGTTTGACATCACCACACCCGATACCCAGCCCGATTCTGGCCCCCTGCCCGCCGCCAACCATGCGCGGATGGTGGTCATCGCCACCCAAGGGGCTGGCGATCTCGACGCCCTGCGCACGGCACTGGCCTCTGACGCCGACTATATCGGCTTCGTCGCCAGCCGCCGCAAATTCACAACCCTCGCCGCGCGGCTCGATGCCACGCCAGAGACGCTGGCGCGCGTCCATTCCCCGGCCGGCCTAGCAATCAACGCTGTCACCCCCGAGGAAATCGCGCTCTCAATTCTGGCCCAGATCGTCCAGCACCGCCGCCAGGGCCAGCGCCAGATCTGACATTCCCCCTAAATATCAAGGAGACCCCCATGGACCTCGCCGATGAAATCACGCTCAATGCGCCCAAATCCCGCGTCTATGCCGCGCTCAACGATCCCGAGATTCTGCGCCAGAGCATTCCGGGATGCGAGGAACTGATCAAACATTCCGATACCGAATTAGAGGCCCGCGTCGTGCTCAAGATCGGCCCGGTCAAGGCACGCTTTACCGGTACGGTCACGCTCGACACCTCGGGTGCGCCGGATGCGTTTTCATTGACGGGCCAAGGTAATGGCGGCGCTGCGGGCCATGCTAAGGGCGGCGCGGATGTAACGCTGACCGAAGAAAACGGCGTCACCACCCTGCGCTATCATGCCCGCGCCGACATCGGCGGCAAGCTCGCGCAATTGGGCAGTCGCCTCATTCAAAGCACGGCGAAAAAGCTCGCCGCGCAGTTTTTCACCAACTTTCAAGAGGTGGTCGCCCCGGCAGAGGTTTAGAGCCCCGCCAGAAACGCCGCAATACCAGCTTCTGCAACCTCGCGGTCCTGCATCGGCGTGCCCGAACTCACGCCGATGCCGCCCACAACATCGCCCTCCACAACCACGGGCAGGCCGCCGCCCACCACCATCAACCGCCCGCCAATGGCCGCCGCGATGCCATAGGCGGGCTTGCCGGGTTGGCTCAGCTCGCCATACTCATGCGTCGCTTTCTTGGCTCCGGCGGCGGTAAAGGCCTTGTCGATCGCAATGGTGATCGACGTAACCTTGCCCCCGTCCATCCGCTCAAACGCCACCAGATTGGCGCCCTCGTCGGTGATGGCGATGCACATCGGCACGCCGATCTCCACCGCCTTGGCGCGCGCTCCCGCCAAGAGCACCCCAGCGTCCGCCAGATCGAGCCTTTTTACCGTCAGCATAAACCGTTCCCCCTATGCCGCTTTGACCCCGCGCCGCGCCGCATGCAACAGCGGCTCTGTATAGCCCGAGGGCTGCTTGGCCCCTTCAAAGATCAGATCCCGCGCCGCCTTGAACGCCGCCCCATCGAAATCGGGGGCCATCGGGCGATAGGCCGGGTCCTGCGCGTTCTGCGCATCCACCTTGGGTGCCATACGCCGCAACGAGGCGTCAATCTCTTCCGCCGTGCATATCCCGTGGATCAGCCAATTGGCCAGATATTGCGACGAAATCCGCAAAGTCGCGCGATCCTCCATCAGCGCCACATCGTTGATGTCCGGCACCTTGGAACAGCCGATCCCCTGATCGACCCAACGCACGACATAGCCCAGAATCGACTGACAGGAATTGTCCAGCTCGCGCCGCACTTCTTCGCCCGATAGGTTGCGCCCCACCATCAGCGGCGGTGTCAGCAGATCAGCCCGCGCCGCGCGATCCCGGCCCTTGAGCGCCGCTTGCAGCCCGGCCACATCCACCTGATGGTAATGCGTGGCATGCAGCGTCGCCGCTGTGGGCGACGGCACCCAAGCCGTATTCGCCCCAGCCTTGGGATGCCCGATCTTGACCTCCAGCATATCGGCCATCGCATCGGGCTTGGCCCACATGCCCTTGCCGATTTGCCCGCGCCCGGTCATGCCGGCTGCAAGGCCCGCATCGACATTCCCGGCCTCATAGGCCGCAAGCCAGATAGCCTTTTGCATCTCGCCCTTGGGAATGACCGGCCCCGCCTGCATCGAGGTGTGAATCTCGTCGCCGGTCCGATCAAGGAACCCGGTGTTGATGAACACACAGCGATCCTTGACCGCCTTGATACAGGCCATAAGGTTCGCCGAGGTCCGCCGCTCCTCATCCATCACGCCCAGCTTGACAGTATTTTGCGGCAGGCCCAGCACCTCTTCGACCCGCCCATAGAGCGTATCGACAAAGGCGCATTCCTCCGGCCCATGCAGCTTGGGGATCACCACATAGACCGATCCCGCCCGCGAATTGCCCTCCGGACCGCGCGCCAGATCATGCATCGCCGCCGCAACCGTCACGGCGGCATCCAGCATCACCTCAGGCGTCTCCTTGCCATCGAGCAGCACCGCATCAGTGGTCATCAAAAGCCCGACATTGCGCACCAGCATCAGCGCACGCCCGGGATGCACCACCTCGTTCCCCTGCGGATCAAGATAGGTCACATCCGGGTTCAGCGCCCGGGTGAGCAGACGCCCGCCCTTCTCGAACCGCTCTTGCAGGTCGCCACTCATCAGACCCAGCCAATTGCCATAGACCACGCATTTATCGTCAGCATCCACCGCCGCGACCGAATCCTCGCAATCCTGTATAGCGGTCAGCGCGCTTTCGATCCGCACATCCGAAATTCCCGCCGGATCATCGCGGCCAATGGCCGACGCCCGGTCAATCACGATCTCGATCATCAACCCATTGACCCGCAGCATCACGTTGCCGCCCGCCGTAGTGCCTGCAAACTGCCCTGCGTCAGCTAACCCCGTGACGTTCCCGCCCACGGTAACACGCAACGCGCCGTCCACCTCGAACGCCGCGACATCCGCCCAGGACCCGGCGGTCAAGGGGGCCACCTTGTCCAGATGCGCCCGCGCCCAGGCAATCACTTGGCGGCCCCGCGCAGCATCATAGCCCGGCCCCTCTGCCCGGCCCGCAATCGCATCCGTGCCATAAAGCGCATCATAAAGACTGCCCCAACGCGCATTGGCGGCATTGAGCGCGAACCGCGCATTCATCACCGGCACCACCAATTGCGGCCCCGCAACCTGTGCAATCTCGGCATCCACATTCTGCGTGCCCAGCTCAAACGCCTCAGGTTCCGGCACCAGATAGCCGATCTCGGTCAGAAATTCGCGATACGCGTCACCATCAAACTGCTGCCCGCGCCGCGCGCGGTGCCAGCCGTCAATCTGCACCTGCAACTCCCGCCGCTTGGCCAAAAGGGCCGCGTTCTTGGGCGCAAGATCCCGCAACAGCGCGGCATAGCCGGACCAGAACTGATCGGCACTCAGCCCAAGCAGCACCTCATCTTCGATCAAACGGGCCAGCGGTGCGGCCACGCTCAGGCCGTGACGGTCAACATAGGTGGTCATGGTATCGCTCCAGTATTTCAGGAAATCATCGGGTTTTGCAGCTACTTCAGTGCTGCGGGACTTGTAAGAACGGGAAAAATGTTTTCCATTGTATGGAAAGGTATACCGAACATGACCGACCCCCAATCCCAAGGCGTCCAGTCCGTCGCCCGCGCCCTGCGCCTGCTGCACCTGCTCAGCCAGCAGGACGAAGGCGCGCGCGTGTCGGATTTGGCCCGGCTGGCCGGTCTTGCGGTCTCGACCACGCACCGCCTGCTGACCACGCTCGAATTGCAGCACTTCGCACAATTCGATTCAGAGCGCGCGCTGTGGCATGTCGGACGGGGCGCGTTTTCCGTTGGCACCGCCTTTGCCCGGCGGCATAATTTCGTCACCCCGGCCCTGCCGCTCTTGCGCCACCTGCGCGATGCCACGCGCGAGACCGCCAATCTCGGCATTCTCGATCAGGACGAGCTTGTGACCCTCTCACAGGTCGAAAGCCGCGAAATCATGCGCGCCATCTCGCCCCCCGGCGGGCGCGTGCCCGCCTTTTGCTCTGGCATGGGCAAGGCGATTCTCGCCACATGGCCCGATGCCGATATAGCCGAGTTCGTGGCCCGCACCGGGTTTCACCCGATGACCAAACGCTCACACCGCAGCCTGACCACAGCCATGGTCGATATCAAACGCATCCGCGCCCAAGGCTTTGCACTCGATGACGAGGAACATGTGACGGGCTTACGCTGCTTGGCCGCCGTGGTCTGGTCACCACAGGCCGAAGCGGTCTGCGCCATCTCGGTCTCGGGTCTGGCCGCACGTCTGCCCGATGCCCGGCTCGACACCGTCGGGCGTCAAGTGGCCGAGGCCGCAGCCGAACTCACCCAGCGCATTGGCGGGCAAAAACCGGACTGACCCCGTCAGAACAGGCTGCCTTGCCCCGCAGGCGGGGTCTTGGGCTTGGGCTTGGGCGCAGCGGCGGACGACCCCGACACATCAAGCACGCCATCGGCAAATTCAATCTGCAGCGCCGCCGCCCCTGCTGCCGCCGCCCGTGTCGTCATCACGGCCCCATCGCCACGCACCACCGCATAGCCACGGCTCAGCGTGGCCTTGTAACCCAGCGTCTCGCGCAACCGCTCCAGCGCCGCCAGCCGATCCTGCCAGCCCCGCACCTGCCGCCCCGCCACATCCGACAACCGCGCCGAGACCTGATCCAAATCGCGCCGCTTCTGCGCAATATCGCGGTTGAGCGCATGCACATTCAGCCGCGCCGCCGTCGCCTGCAACCGCCGCCGATCCCCTTCAACCGCCCGCCGCAACAGCGCCGGGCGCAACGCCCCCGCCGTCTCTGACAGATGCACCCGTCGCACCTGCACCGACCGGATCAGCGCCGCAGGCAGGCGCTCGCCCAAGGCATCCAGCCGCTGCCGCGGCCCATCCAGCAAAACCTCGGCCCGTGGCAAGGCCCGCGCCAGATCGCGCAACCGCTGACCGCGCAAACGCACCCCTTGGCTCAGCGCATGGCTCAGCCGCGCGCCCTGCCCCTCAACCCAGGCCAAAAGGTCCATCCGCACCGGCACCGCCAATTCCGCCGCCGCCGTCGGCGTCGGCGCGCGCTTGTCCGAGGCGAAATCAATCAGCGTGGTGTCCGTCTCATGGCCCACGGCAGAGATCAGCGGAATCGCACTTTCCGCCGCCGCGCGCACCACGATTTCCTCGTTGAACCCCCACAGATCCTCGACCGATCCACCACCGCGCGCCACGATAATCAAATCAGGGCGCGGCAGCGCGCCCCCCGGCGTCATCGCATTGAACCCCCGGATCGCCCGCGCCACCTCGGCTGCACATTTGTCACCCTGCACGGCGACGGGCCAAATCAGCACCTTGCGCGGAAACCGGTCGCGCAGCCGGTGCAGAATATCGCGGATCACCGCGCCCGAGGGCGATGTGACAACCCCGATAATCTCGGGCAGATAGGGCAGCGCCTGCTTGCGCTCGGACGCGAACAGCCCTTCCGCCGCCAGCGCCGCCTTGCGTTTTTCCAACATCGCCATCAGCGCGCCCATGCCCGCTGGCTTCATATCCTCGATGATGATCTGATAGCGCGATTGACCGGGGAAGGTGGTCAAACGGCCCGTGGCCACCACCTCCATCCCCTCTTCGGGCTGCACCGCAAGGCGCGTGGCCACACCTTTCCAGATGATCCCAGCCAACACCGCCGAATCGTCCTTGAGGTCCAGATAGATATGCCCCGACCGTGGCCGCGAAATACGGCCCAATTCGCCGCGCACCCGCACATGCGAAAACTCGCCCTCGATCATCCGCTTTATCGCCCCCGACAGGTCCGAGACGGAAAACTCCGGGGCATTACCGCCCTCTTGGGGATCGTCGATCAGATCGGACATGCGCGCGCCCCTCCTGCCTTGTGTCTGCCTGCCCGCCATCTTAGAACGCAGGCCAACCAAGGCCAAGCAGGAGTTGCCGCCATGAATATTCTCATCCTCGGATCAGGCGGGCGGGAACATGCGCTTGGCTGGGCCGTGCTGCAAAATCCCAAATGCGACCGGCTGATCGTGGCCCCCGGCAACGCGGGCATTGCAGAAATCGCCGAATGTGCCGCACTCGATATCCTCGACGGCGGCGCGATTGCAGGCTTCTGCGAGGCCGAAGCGATTGATTTCGTCATCATCGGCCCCGAGGCCCCGCTTGCCGCCGGTGTCGCCGACCGCCTGCGCGAGGCGGGATTGCTGGTCTTTGGCCCCTCCGCCGCCGCCGCCCGGCTTGAGGCGTCCAAGAGCTTTACCAAAGCCATCTGCGACGCGGCAAACGCGCCCACCGCCGCCTATGCCCATTTCACCGACCTTGCCGCTGCCCGCGCCTATGTCACGGCGCAAGGGGCCCCCATCGTGGTCAAGGCCGACGGTCTGGCCGCGGGCAAAGGCGTCATCGTGGCCATGACCGAGGATGAGGCCCTCGCCGCGCTGGAGGATATGTTCGGCGGCGAATTCGGGCAGGCCGGGGCCGAAGTGGTGATCGAGGAGTTCATGGAGGGCGAAGAGGCCAGCTTTTTCGTCCTTTGCGACGGCGAGACGGCGCTCCCCATCGGCACCGCCCAAGACCACAAACGTGTGGGCGAGGGCGACACCGGCCCCAACACCGGCGGCATGGGGGCCTATTCCCCTGCGCCCGTGATGACCGACGCCGTGACCCAACAGGCGCTCGATCAGATCGTCCGCCCCACCTTGGCCGAAATGGCACGGCGCGGCACGCCCTACCAAGGCGTGCTCTTTGTCGGGCTGATGATCAAGGACGGCACACCGCGCCTTGTCGAATACAACTGCCGTTTTGGCGATCCAGAATGTCAGGTGCTGATGATGCGCTTGGGCGCGCAGGCGCTCGACCTGCTGCTCGCCACCGCCGAAGGACGGCTGGGCGATATTTCGGTCAACTGGGCCGAAGATCACGCCCTGACGGTCGTTCTGGCCGCCCGCGGCTATCCCGGCACCTATGAAAAAGGCAGCGTCATCAACGGGCTCGAGAATTGCCCCGAGGACAGCTTTCACATGGTCTTTCACGCCGGCACCACCCGCGCAGAGGGGCAAATCACCGCCACCGGCGGCCGGGTTCTGGCCGCCACAGCCCGTGGCACCACCCTGCAAGAGGCGGCAGAGCGCGCCTATGCCATGGTGGACCAGATCGACTGGCCCGAGGGGTTTTGCCGCCGCGACATCGGCTGGCGCGCACTCTGAACTGCGCCCTGCGTGGGGGCCAGCCCCCACACCCCCGAGGTATTTTTGGCCAGATGAACCTCAGCCGCAGGCCAGCGCCTGCGCGAACCCCTCCGGGGTGGCCATGATCCCCAAGGGCCGCGCCGTCAGGTCAGCGCCGTCAAACGCCACCGTCACAACTTCGCGGAATCCAGCATCCGCGACGATGATCTCGGGCCCTAGACCACAGTCGCGCACCCCGCCCCAGATCACCTCATCCCCGATCCGGTGATTGGTCACGCCCTTCAGGCTCGCAACCTGCGTCAAGCCCCCCGGTGCCCAACTCCAGACGCGCAGGGTCTTGCCCAGATGCGGCGTCTCGACATAGGCGATATCGGTGATCCCGTCGCCATTCAGATCGGCAATCGCAGCAGGCGCCAGCCAGCGAAACCGTGTCCCGATGTGGGGCGTGGCGGCGGATTTCACCAAGTGCCCGCGCCGCAGACTGTAAATCGCCAGCTGGGCGCCCTGCGTGGGGCTGGATTCCACCACCACCACATCAGTCTGCCCATCGCCATCGGCATCCACCAGACGCGGGGCTATATCCTCGAACACATGGCTGGGTTCCGGCCCCTGCCGCAGGTCATACCGGATTTCAACTCCAGAGGCATCGCGCACCGCCAAGACACGGCGCTCGTGTATCTGCCCCATGATCCGATGCGGATAGCTGTCATCAGGGGCTTCAAAGCGCGCAGCGGCGATGCTGCCACCGCCGCTCGTCACCCAAGGTTCGGCCAGAACTGGCCCCGCAAGCAGCAGCGCCCCGAAGACCGCCGCCGCGCCGCGCATCTCAGATTTGTTTTTCCGGCATCTGCACCACCAAACCATCCAGCGCCTCCGTCACCTTGAGCTGACAGGTCAGACGCGAGCGCGCCGGGTCCGGCTGATAGGCGAAATCGAGCATGTCCTCTTCCATGTCATCCTTGGCAGGCAGTTTGCCCACCCAAGCCGGATCGACATAGACATGACAGGTGGAACAGGCGCAGGCCCCGCCGCAATCGGCCTCGATGCCGGGGATATTGTTGTCGCGTGCGCCTTCCATCACGGTCAGGCCATTGGCCACCTCGACCTCATGCCGGGTGCCATTATGCTCGATATAGGTGATTTTAGCCATGTCTGGGCTCACTCCGTTGCGTCGCTATCGCCCATCTACCTAATCGCGCCACCGGCCCGAGACCAGCCCAATTTGCGCCACCTCGGCAAAAGATTACACTACGTCTTGCCGCGCCGCGCCGCCCGCCAGCGCCCGATGAACGAACTATCGGGCTTGGCCTCGGGCGCAGATCCAAGCATCTCTTGCGACACACGCTCTGCCAGGATCGCAACCGCCCGCTCCGAAAGCGGCACCCACGCCCCCACCGGCTCTGGCGGATCAAAGGGCACCTGCCCGGCAAGAAACTCTTGCGCGAGCGCCGCATTGGACGCCGCGCAGCGCTCCAAAAGGTCGCGCCGCGCCTCGGGGCTCAGGATCTCTTGCGCCGCGCCGGTCTGCGCCCGCTCTGGCACCTGCGCCATAAACTGCGCCAAGAGCGGTGCAATCTCTGGCCCGCTCAGCCCCCGCGCAAGGAGGGCGGCCTTGATGTGCCGCGCAGCCTCGATCATCGCCGCAGGCGGGCTCACATTCTGCGGCGCTAGTCCCAATGCCCCCTCGGGCGGGGCCACGCCGATGATCTCCAAAAACCGCCGCACGGCAAAATCCTGTGGCTGCGACGGGTTGAGCGGCACAACGGTCATCGCCTCGCGCCCCACTTGCGCCGCCCATGCCCCCGAAAGCCGATGATAGTCCAACGTCCCCCGCGACAGCCGCCGCTCCAGCAGGTGCTCAAAGCTGCCAGCCCAGTCGCTCCGCCCCTTCACATGCTGCTTGAAATCGCTCTCGATCCACAGATCCTGCCGCTTGAGATAGACCACCACGCGCAGCTCATAGCCCAACCGCTGCACCGCATCGCGCAACGGCACAAACCTGTCTTGACGCCAAAGGTCAAACAAAACCTCGCTGCTCAGCACCACATCGCGCCCCGAGCGCAGGAAATAGCCCAGATGCGCCGCCATCCGCGCGCTATCCTGTGCCACACCAAAGGCCGCCAGTTGCGCCGCATTGCCCTGATTGCGCGTGCGGTCCTCGGGATGATGCTCATAGACCTGCCCCTGCGCCGCCAGCCACGCGGCACCCTCCGCCAGAAAGCTCTGGATCGTGGTCGTCGCACATTTCGGCATGCCGATATGAAAGGTGACAATGGGCATGATCGCGCCTGTGATCCATGTTCAAAGCGTGTCAGCCCATAAAAGAGCGACATGCCCCTCTTATACCACGGGTTTGCGCGCGCAACACTGCGCACTCTTTGCAAAAATTTGGGAATAATCCTCGGCAAGCGCCGTTCTTTTGACATGGTCCTGACGCCAACGCGCCCCCGGCGGGCAGTGGAGTGAAGGCCGGAATGCAAAACTTGTAACGGAGTCCCGCCAATGAAAACCATCCTCACACTCGTCACCGCCCTCACGCTCGGCCTCACCGGCATCGCTCAGGCGGATGTGTCGAAAACGATCGGCCGCGCCAGCCAGATCAAGGTCGGCAAATCCAGCGTCATGCCCCCCGTCAGCCATCAGGGCCAATGGTGGACGCATCCCTCGGGCTGCGAATATTCGCGGACCGGGCGGCCCGGCGAAACCGTCTGGTATCTGATCATCAACACCGCCCGGCCCGGTTGCCCGGCCTATATTTCGGTGACCGGTCGCGGCGATGTTTACTAAGCCGGCACCGACAGAATCGGCGTCATATGGATCAACGTGGGGCGGTCCGCGCGCAGCGCCGCCTGCACCGCCTCTTGCAACGCCGCCACGCTTTGCGGGGCCTCGGCATGGGCGCCATAGGCCCGCGCCAGCGCGCAGAAATCGGGGTTATGCGCCTTGACCGCATTGGGCGCGATCTGCGCCCGCACCATGCTGTCCTCGATCTCTTTCAACTTGGTATTGTCCCAGACCAGAATTGGAAGGGCCAGCCCCTGCTCTACCGCCGTGCCCAGTTCCTGCACCGTATACTGAAACCCGTAATCGCCCGCGATGGCGATGGTGGGCTTGCCCCGCCGCGCCATCGCGCCGCCAATCGCCGCAGGCAACGCATAGCCCAAGGTGCCAAAGCCTGTGGGATGGTGCCAATGACCGGGCCGCGCCATCGGCCAGACCTCTTTGGCGACATAGGCGAATTGCGTCATGTCGGAATAGATCATCGTGTCCTCGGGCAAGGCTGCGCGCAGGGCATCGCAAATGCTGGCAATCCCCGGCCGCTCCGCGTCGCTCTCAGCCCGCCAGCGGGCCCGCGCGGCAGTGATCTCTTCGGGCCGCCAACCGCCGCGTGACGGCAAATCCTGCGCCAAGAGCCCCCGCGCCAACGCCCCGGCCTCTGCCAAAACCCGGCGATCACCGGCCACAGCACCACCCAGAACATCCGGGTCCATATCCACCCGGATCAGCGGCGCACGATGCCCCAACTCTGCCCGCCACAGATCGTTTTGCGACAACTCGCTGCCCACCACCAGCACCAGATCGGCCTCGCCGATCACCGTCGCGCTATCAGGCCGCGCCAGATAGGCCCCGAAATCAAGCGGGGCCGCCGCCCCCATGATCCCGCGCCCGGCATAGGTGGTAAAGGTTGCCGCCCCCAACCGCGTCGCAATCTCGCGCCAGGCCTCGGCACTCTGCGCAGCCCCGCCGCCCAAGATGATCAACGGCTTGCGCGCAGCCCGCAACGCCTCGGCCACCTCCGCCACCACCTCGGTGGCGATTTCCGGCACATCCACCAATGGCAGGGCCGCAGGCGCCGCCTCGGCCATCCCTTCCAGCGTCGCAATCGGCACCTGAATATGCCGGGGCCGCCCGCGCCGCGTGGCAAATTCCACAAGCGCGCGGTCAATCAACCGATAGGCACTGGCCGCATCGCGCGCCTCAACGCTCCATTCTGTAACACAGCCCGCCGCCGCCCGCTGATCGCGCATCTGGTGCAACTGCCCATGCTGCGCTGCTGTCTCATCCAGACAGGACGACAGCACCAGCACCGGCACACTGTCCGACCACGCCTGCCCGAGCGGCGTCAGGATATTGCACAGCCCCGGCCCGGTGATCACATAGGCCACCCCCGGCTGGCCCGTGGCCCGCGCATAGCCATCGGCCATGAACCCGGCCCCCTGCTCATGCCGCGCCAACACATGCGTGATCCCGGCCTCTTCGATCCCGCGATACATCTCTTGGTTATGCACCCCCGGAATGCCAAAAATCACCGCGACCCCGCGCGATTTCAGCATATGGCTGATCTGCGCCCCCAAAGGCGCTTGGGCGCGGAACTCGTCGGATTTCTCAGCCATCTCAGGCTCCTTTTCAGATCAGGGTGTCACGGACGCCAGAACGACGGCAGGATAAGAACGATCACGGCCAGAATCTCCAACCGCCCCATCAGCATGGCAAGGATCATCAGCGCCTTGGCCGAATCCGGAAACGCAATAAGCGACCCGGTCGGCCCAACACTGGGACCAAAGGCAGGCCCCACATTGAAAATCGCCGTCCAGGCCCCCGTGACAGATTCCATCAGCGTCAGCCCCGTCAACTCCAGCGCGACCGAGAAAAACCCGAGCGACAGAATATAGACGGTGAATAGCAGCATCACCGATTGCAGCACCTCATCCTCAACCCGCCGCCCCTCATGGCGCAGGATCATCACGCTCGACGGGTTGAAAATCCGCCGCGCCTGTTGGCCCATCGCCCGCATCATCAGCTGGTAGCGGAAAATCTTGATCGAACAGCCCGTAGACCCGGTGCAGCCGCCAATCGCCCCCACCACGATCAGAACGACAAAGGGGAATGTGCCCCAGGCGGTCACATCGCCATCGCCATAGCCGGTGCCGGTAAAGATCGAGACGATGTTGAAAAGACGCAGGCGCAGGCTTTCTTCCGTAAACTGCCCGTTCATCACAAAATCATAGCCCACCACCATGGCGACGGCGTAGAAAATCCAGCGCAGATAGGTGCGCACCTGCGTATCGCGATAAAGCGGCAAAAGGTTGCCCTGCACCCCCTGCATCATCCGCACAAAAGGCAGGCTGGCCAACACCATGAACAGCACACAGGCATATTGAGGCCCACCGGGAAAGGCCGCAAACGAGCTATCCATGCTGGAAAATCCACCCGTCGACACGGTAGTCAGCGCATGCACCGTCGCGTCAAACGCCCCCATCCCAAGCGCAAGATAGGTCAGCGTGCAGGTTGCGGTCAGTAAAAGATAAATGTTCAACACACCCTTCGAGATATCGATGGTGCGCGGCAGGGCCTTGCCAAAGGTGTCGAACCCTTCGGCACGGAAAAATTGCATCCCCCCAACCCGCATTTCGGGCAGGAACACCAAGGCCACGATCACAATCCCCAGACCGCCCAACCATTGCAAGATGCCCCGCCACAGCAAAAGCCCCTTGGGCAGGGTATCCAGCCCTTCAATCACCGTCGCGCCGGTCGTGGTCACGCCTGACATCGCTTCAAAATAGGCGTCGATGAACTCCAGATCGGTCTCGCCAAGCATGAATGGCAACGCCCCGAACAGCGGCAGCGCCACCCAGACCAGCGTGGTCAGCAAAAACGCCTGTTGGATCGTCAACGGCTGGCCCATCGAATTCTTGCACGACAGCGCCACCAATCCGCCCGCGATGCAGGTCACGATCAAGCTCTCGGCAAACACAGGCCAATGCTCGCGCCCCTCGGCAATATCCACCAAGAGCGGCAGCGCCATGGTCAGGCCCATGGCCATGACCATCAGGCCAACGAGATATCCCACGGGTCGCATGTCGAACATGGGGCGAGAGTTGGCCGTTGCCGCCGAAACTGTCAAGCTGCATCAACGCCCGTGCGACGCGCTCAGTCAGGCAGAATGTCCTCGAATACAAAGGCGGCGATATCGGCGCGCGTCAGCCCCATCGCCTCCAACTCCGAAGCGCTCAGACTTTGGAGATGCGCCACGCTTGCCAGCCGTGGCCGCGCCAGCAGATAGCCATTCATTCCGGCAGCGCGCTCCACCAGAAAAAGATCCAGATCGTGCCGCCAATTGGCGGGCATGAAACGAGTCGTCAGGTCGGTATCGCCCATTTGGGTTCCCTTTCCCGGATCGGACAGGTTCCCTCCCTTGGGATAATATAGCGCGAATCCCCTCGGAAATCGCCCATCCCCACACAGCGACCGCAGAGTGTTGCTGCATTGCAGCAATCGCGCAAACCCAGCCCCACCCAGGGGCCAATTCCTTCAATGCCTCACACAATAGTTAAGTTCCGTTACAGTTAATTCGTGCATAGGTCTGCGGGGATTAACGCCTGACACATGATTTCAATGGAGAAGATATAAAATGAAACGCCAGCTTTTCGCCGCCGCAACCGTGATAGCCAGCCTCAGCGTCGCTCAGACCGCCCACGCGGCCGATTGTGCCGTCGCGGTCGAGGATCCCTTTGCCCTCGAAGCCGCCGCAATCGAAGAAATCTACTCCTGCATCAAGGACGAGATGGTTGCAAGCTACACCAAAGAGGGCGATGCCGTGGCGGGTGCCTATCGCGATTGGACCGTAACATCGAGCCGCCCCGCCGTGGCCGGTGCCCATGGCAACCGCCTGCTTTACACCTTCGCCAATGACATCGCCGCCGAGCAATACCTGAAATATGCAGACGACGGCGTCATCATGCCCGTCGGGTCTGTGCTGGCCAAGGAAAGCATCACCATCAGCGCCAAGAAAAAAGCCGCCGTGACAGGCCCGCTCTTTATCATGACCAAGGGCGAAGCCGGCAGCGCGCCAGAGACCGCCGATTGGGTCTATGCCGGCATTCAGCCGGACGGCAAGCCGATGAAATTCAAGCAAAGCTTCTGCCATGACTGCCACGTCGCATGGGAGGCACAAGACATGATGGCCTATCCGCTGGAAGAGGTCCGGCTGGCAAACTAAGCACCCTGTCAGAAAATTGGCCCGGTCCCTGCTTGGGGGCCGGGCTTTTGTTTGCAAATCCCTCATCTCTGCGTCATTAAACCCGGATGACCCAGCAGATGCGCGCCCTTCTTGTTCACCTTTTCACCGCCACCGGCGCCGTGTTTGCCATGCTGGCGATGCTGGCGGCGGTTGATCACAAATGGGAATTGATGTTCCTGTGGCTCGTGGTGGCCTTTGCGGTGGATGGTATCGACGGTCCATTGGCACGCAAATACGATGTCCAACAACACGCCCCCGAATTTGATGGCGTGCTGCTTGATCTCATCATCGACTATCTCACCTACGTCTTTATCCCGGCCTTCGCGCTCTTCAAATCAGACCTGCTGCCGGGCTGGACGGGCTGGCTTGCCATCATCGTCATCACTTTTGCCAGTGCGATGTATTTCGCCGACACACGGATGAAAACCAAGGACAATTCCTTTTCCGGTTTCCCCGGCTGCTGGAACATGCTGGTCCTGGTGCTCTTCGCGCTCGAGCCGAATTTCTGGATCATCCTCGGTCTGGTGGTGGTGCTGGCGGTGGCGATGTTCCTGCCGCTCAAATTCGTGCACCCCGTGCGCACCGAACGCTGGCGCTGGCTGACCCTGCCGATGGCCTTGGCTTGGACCTTCTTCGCAGGCTGGGCCGCGTGGGTGCATTTCGATCCCCAAAGCTGGGCACATTGGGGGCTTGTCGTCACCAGCATCTACCTGCTCTTTGCGGGCATCGTGCAACAGCTTTTGCCGCGCAAGGGCGATCTCGACCGGCTTTGACGCGCAGGTCACGGCTGGCCTTGGCCCCCTACATCGTATCCAGACAATGCCGCCGAAACGCCCGCTTGAGCAGGTCCAATTCCTCGCGCAAGAGCGCCATTTCAGCACGGATGTCATAGCTCAGCACATCCCCCGACAATAGCGCGAAACTGTCCAGAACCTCACCACTCCGCCGATCCCGGATGACAAAGGTCTGCACCCCATCCGCGATCTTTTCCACCGGCACCGGCACCCGCACCACCCAGAGCTTTTCCTCAGGCTTGGCCGTTACCGCAACCCCCGCCACCGGCTCTTGCTGATGCGTGACCTCGATCTCGGGCGCGGCCTCGGCCTCGCCCGCCCGCGTCAAAACACCTTCCCAAACGCCTTCAAACAGGCGCGTCTTGGTCAATGTCCACTCGTTCATCGCCGCACTCCCCTATAGCGCCGCGCGCGGACGGCGACTGAACGTCACATCCCGCAACACAAGCTGGCTCATCTGCGGATTCTCGAAAATCAGGTCGATCCACGCCCGCTCCACCCGCTTTTCGTTCAGGTTGGAATAGGCCAGATCGAACTCAACCATGATTTCCTCTGCATTCAGCGGCAATTCCCGCACGATCTGTTCGGTGTTCGGCCCATGTTTGATATTGAGCCGCGCAAAAATCTCCAGCGGCTTTTCCAGCTCTACGATCGTATCCATCCGCAACAGATGCCGCTTGGTCAGCCCGTTCACCGCCTGCTGCGGGAAATCCAGCACCACCGACAGAAACGATCCGTCAAAGGCAAACACATCCATCCGCAAGCCGTAAGGCGCCAGATCCGCCTCGCGGCTGTTGCGCAATTGGCGCAAACACAGCTCCGACCGGGCGCAATCGTGAAACAGCGTCACCTCGCGGCCCAGCATAGACTTGGACCGAACCGAGGCCATACCCGGCACAGGCAGCGGCTCGCGCCACAATTCGGGCCGCCATGCCCAATCGGTGCCATGCGGGCGGGAAAACGAATTTGACCCGATCATCGGCAGCGCCAGCCGGTTATCGGAAATCGAGATCACCTCGTTCAGCGAATACATCAGCTTGCGCGCCCGCGCCCGCGCGCGCCGCAACTCCGCCAATCCCATCATCGGGGCATTGCGCGCAGTCTGACGCCATTTGCGCAGGCTGTGGCGATGCGTCAACACGTCCAGTAATTTCATGCAGAGCGCACCCTTGCCACTATTCGCACGCGCGGTCGTGCCGCAATGCTACGTCCCAAATCCTTGCATAGCATTAATTCAAAAGAGGAAACAATCCATCCCAAAGATCAGGATTTCGGGCTTGCCGCCCGCATCGCCCGCGCCAAGGCTTGCAACAACGCCTGCCCGTCAGACCCAGACACGCCCTGCCCCGCAGGTCCATAAACCGCCAAGCCCACCAGATGCCCGTTGATCACCAGCCCCGCGCGCCAATGCACCGGGTCGCCCCCCGGCAACGCGGCATCGCCGCCCTGCATCACCTGAACCAGCGCCAGCCCCTCATCGTCCTGCGCCACCCGCACCTTGGCCGGGGCCAAGGCCCGCGCCATGGCCTGTGCATCGGGCTTTTGGGTCGACGCCGCGCGGGCCAGCACCGAAACCGTCATCACCGCTGGATCAGCATAGACGCCCCCCGTCTGGCCTAGGCTCACACAGCTGGCCATCAGCGCAAAACTGCCCGACGCCCCGCGCCGCACACTGGCGGCATCCACACAATAGCCACGGGGGCCCGTGACCACCACATCACCGTCATAAAACGCCACAGCCGCTATAGCCTGCGGCTTTTTCTCCACAGGCACGGCCAGACAGCCCGCAAGGGCCATCATCCCCAGCCCTAGCAGGGTCCGGAACGCATGCGCCCGGACCCTACCTTGCTCAGAGGTCCATATAGACATGCCGCTCGAACGCTGCGCCGGGATGGGTCACAGCGCCCTTATAGGTCTCGCCCACCAATTGCGCATATTTCCACAGCGCCCCGCTGGTATAGATCGTCTCGCGCGGCCCGCCCCAAGCGTCCTTGCGCTTGGCCAGTTCCTCGTCGCTCAGATCAACCGACAATTCCCCCTTGATCGCGTCAATCGTGATCATGTCGCCCGTGGCAATCAAGGCAATCGGGCCACCATGCGCGGCCTCTGGTCCAACATGGCCCACACAGAACCCGCGTGTCGCCCCAGAGAACCGCCCGTCGGTGATCAGCGCCACCTTCTTGCCCATGCCCTGACCGCTCAGCGCCGCTGTGGTCGACAGCATCTCGCGCATGCCGGGGCCGCCTGCCGGGCCTTCATTGCGGATGACGATCACCTCGCCCTCTTTATAGGCGCGCGCTTTGACGGCCTCGAATGCGTCTTCTTCACATTCAAACACCCGCGCCGGGCCGGTAAAGACCTGATGCTCGGGCGCAATGCCCGCCACTTTCACAATCGCGCCGGTCGGGGCCAGATTGCCCTTGAGACCGACAACGCCCCCCGTCTTGGTGATCGGCGTTTCAATCGGATAGATGACCTTGCCATCGGCTTCGCGCTCGATCAGGTCCAGCTCCTCGCCGATGCTGCGCCCGCTCGCGGTGATGCAATCCTCATGAATCAGACCGGCCTTGCGCAATTCCTTCATCACAACCGGGATACCACCGGCATCATAAAGGTCTTTGGCCACATAGGCCCCGCCCGGTTTCAGATCGACGAAATAGGGCGTGTCGCGGAAGATGTCGCAGACATCTTCGAGAAAGAAATCAATCCCCGCCTCATGCGCAATCGCAGGCAGGTGCAAACCGGCATTGGTGCTGCCACCGGTGCAGGCCACAACCCGCGCCGCATTCTGCAACGACTTGAGCGTCACCACGTCCCGCGCCCGGATGTTGCGCTCCAAAAGATGCATCACCGCACGACCAGACGCCTCGGCATATTGATCGCGGCTTTCATAAGGGGCAGGCATACCCGAGGAATTCATCAACGCCAGACCAATCGCCTCAGAAACACAGGCCATGGTGTTGGCGGTGAACTGCCCGCCACAGGCCCCCGCCGATGGGCAGGCCACCCGCTCCAGCATATCCAGCGCCTTGTCGGACATCTCGTTGTTCTGATGCCGCCCCACCGCCTCGAACATGTCCTGCACGGTCAGATCACGGCTGCGGAAATCCGCCGGAATCTCCTCGACCTGCGGGGCCTTGCCCGGCAGGATCGACCCGCCATAAATGAACACGGACGGCACGTTCAACCGCACCATCGCCATCATCATTCCAGGCAGGGATTTGTCACAACCCGCCAAACCAACCAGCGCGTCATAGCAATGTCCACGCATGGTCAATTCCACCGTATCGGCAATTGCCTCCCGGCTCGCAAGGCTCGACCGCATGCCCTCATGCCCCATCGCAATCCCGTCCGTGACCGTGATCGTGGTAAACTCACGCGGGCTGCCATGCGCCTCTTTCACGCCACCCTTGACCGCCTGCGCCTGACGGTTCAGCGCGATGTTGCAGGGGGCTGCTTCGTTCCAGCAGGTCGCCACGCCCACGAGCGGCTGATGAATTTCCGTCTCGGTCATGCCCATGGCATAGTAATAGGACCGATGCGGCGCGCGCTCGGGCCCTTCGGTCACGTGACGGCTGGGCAGTTTGGCTTTGTCGAACTTGGTCATGAGGGGCCTCCCGAAATTTGCTGAAATCGGTCTAGGCCAGCGACGCGACGGGGGCAAGCCGATTGCAACCCCTCAGCCCTGCCTATAGCGTGCGCCCATGAGATATGACGCCCATGAAATCCTTGTCGGCCCCGCCCGCAGCACCGCCCATCCCGCCCGCCTGCTGGCGGGCATTGCGCTTGGCGTGCCGGTCTTCGTGGCGCTCAGCTTTGGCTATGCCGCGCTGCTCCCCATCCTCTTTGGCCCCGAGGCTTGGGCGCAAATCGCACCGGGAATCGAGACCGCCTCAAACCCCCAAGGCGTGCTGATCAACCTCTTCGTGTTCGGCCTCTTGATCGTGGCACTTGGCCTGACCCTGCGCATCATCCACCGCCGCAGCCTCTGGAGCATTATCGGCCCCCGCGCCCTAGCCATCCGCCAATTCGCCCGCGCGATGGGCGTCATGTTGCTGCTCTACGGTGCCCTCCTCTTTTTGCCGATGCCCGAAGGGATGGACCCCGTTGCCAATCTCACCCCGGCGCATTGGCTCATGCTCCTGCCGCTCGCGCTCACCGGCCTCTTCCTTCAGGTCTTTGCCGAAGAACTGGTGTTTCGCGGCTATTTGCAAAGCCAGCTTGCCGCGCGCTTTGCATCGCCTCTTGTATGGATGGTGCTGCCCTCCCTCAGCTTTGCCATTCTGCATTACGATCCCGTCAGCTTTGGCGCCAACGCCTGGGTCGTCGTCGCCTGGGCCGCCACCTTTGGCCTTGCCGCCGCAGACCTGACCGCCCGCGCCGGCACGCTTGGCCCCGCCACAGCGCTGCATTTCGTCAACAATTTCAGTGCCATCATGATCGCGGCCCCGCGCGGGCAATTCGACGGGCTGGCGCTCTACGCCTACCCCTTCACCCTCGACAATGCCGAGGCCCTCTGGGCCATGATGCCGCTCGACCTGCTGATCCTCGTCTGCGGCTGGCTCGCCATTCGCCTCAGCTTGCGCCGCTGATTGCATTTCACCCGCGCCCCGCTTATGTGAGGGCGCAATCGTCACCAGAGGGACCTGACCCGATGAACTGGATCACCAATTACGTGCGCCCGCGGATCAACTCGATCTTCTCGCGCCGCGAAATCCCCGAAAACCTCTGGACCAAATGCGACGAATGCGGAACCATGCTGTTCCACCGCGAACTCTCGGACAATCTCAACGTCTGCACCAACTGCGGCCACCATATGGCCATCACCCCGCGCGCCCGCTTCGTGGGGCTGTTTGACGGCGGCATCTTCTCCGAGGTGGACGTGCCCGCCCCTACCCCCGACCCGCTGCATTTCCGCGACCAAAAGAAATACCCCGACCGCCTGCGCGCCGCCCAAAAGGCCACCGGCGAGAAAGAGGCGATGCTCGTCGCCACCGGCGAAATGGGCCGCACGCCCATCGTCGCCGCCGCACAGGATTTCAGCTTCATGGCGGGGTCCATGGGCATGTATGTGGGCAATGCCATCATCGCCGCCGCCGAAACAGCCGTTAAGCTCAAGCGCCCGCTCATCCTCTTTTCCGCCGCCGGTGGCGCGCGCATGCAAGAGGGGATTCTCAGCCTCATGCAAATGCCCCGCACCACCGTCGCCGTGCAGATGCTGAAAGAGGCGAACCTGCCCTATATCGTCGTGCTGACCCACCCCACCACCGGCGGCGTTACCGCATCCTATGCGATGCTGGGCGATGTCCAGATTGCCGAACCGGGCGCGCTCATCTGCTTTGCCGGCCCGCGCGTCATCGAACAAACCATCCGCGAGAAACTGCCCGAGGGCTTTCAACGCGCCGAATACCTGCTGGATCACGGCATGCTCGACCGCGTGACCCCCCGCACCCAATTGCGCGACGAGTTGATAACCATCACCCGCATGCTCATGGGCCTGCCCCCCGCGATCAAGGGCGACCTGCCCGCGCCCACGCCCGATGCCAAACCGCAGGATGCCACCCAGAAATGACCGCTCCCACATCTGACGCCATCCTTGCCCGGATGATGGCGCTGCACCCCAAGATCATCGACCTCACGCTCGATCGCGTCTGGCGTTTGCTCGATGCTTTGGGCAATCCCCAGAACGATTTGCCGCCCGTGATCCATATCGCAGGCACCAATGGCAAAGGCAGCACTCAGGCGATGATCCGTGCAGGGCTCGAGGCGGCGGGCAAGACCGTGCATGCCTATACCTCGCCCCATCTCGCGCGCTTTCACGAACGCATCCGCCTTGCAGGCAACTTGATCACCGAAGAGCACCTGACCGCCGTCTTGGATGAATGCTACGCCGCCAATGGCAGCGATGCGATCACCTATTTCGAGATCACCACCTGCGCCGCCCTTCTCGCCATGGCCCGAACACCCGCCGACTATACCTTGCTTGAGGTGGGTCTTGGCGGGCGGCTTGACGCCACCAATGTGATCGACCAACCGGCGCTCAGCGTCATTACCCCCATCTCCATCGACCACGAACAATATCTGGGCGACACGCTGGCCAAAATCGCCACTGAGAAGGCCGGGATCATCAAGCGCCGCGTGCCCTGCGTTGTCGGCCCGCAACCAGATGAGGCTCTGGAGGTGATCGAGGCCGTCGCCGCCCGCCACGGCGCGCCTCTCTTGGCCCATGGCCAGCACTGGCACGTCACCCAAGAACGCGGCCGCCTGATCTATCAGGACGAAACTGGCTTGCTTGATCTGCCCCTGCCCAATCTTCCCGGCGCGCATCAAATCGAGAATGCCGGTGCCGCCCTTGCCGCCCTGCGCCATTTGACCATGGGCGATGCCGCCTTTGAGGCCGCCGTTACGCGTGCGTTCTGGCCTGCCCGCATGCAACGCCTGCAAACCGGCCCGCTGACCGATGCCGCCCCGCACGCCGAGGTGTGGCTGGACGGGGGCCACAACCCCGCCGCCGGGCAGGCGCTCGCCCGCCATCTGGCCAGCCTGCCCGCACGCCCGACCTATCTGATCTGCGGCATGCTCAACACCAAGGACATCGCGGGCTATCTCACACCGCTGGCCGCCCATGCCACCGCCCTCACCGCCCTGTCAATTCCCGGCGAGGCCAACACCCTACCCGCCGAAGTAACGGCAGAGGCCGCCCGCGCCGCAGGCCTTCCCGCCAACACCGCCGATACCGCCCTTGCCGCTGTCACCGACATCGTGAAAATCTGCCCCGAGGCGCGAATTTTGATCTGCGGGTCGCTCTATCTCGCTGGCGGAATTCTGCGCGAGAACGGCTAGGCGCTTTTTGGCAAAGCGGAACGAACCGGACACACGCAAAAAGCTTACAAAATCCACGTAACAACCTTACAGATTGTAAGGTTGCCCCCTCCCTGCGACGCTGCGACAGAAATCGGCGCATTTAACGGCTTTTCGGGCCGTTTTGGGCTCTTTCCGAATCACCCCATATTGACGAAATCGTGAAATTCAGACTAGATATAGGCAATAAAAACCGGCTTTCGTGCCCGCCGGACTGCATAATCATCAAGGGGGGAAGCGCCGTGCACTATCACGTCACTGGCCAAGCAGAGCTAGGCTATGGCTGCTGCCCATCCCGGACCAGCCTTTCCCAATGTATTGATTTTAGTGAGGTTTTCATATGTTGCGTGCGACACTGATCGCGGCGGGTTTTGTCGCCATCACCCTTGCGCTGATCCTCATTCAACCCGGAAAACCGCGCACTCTGGCGGACCTGCCCCCCGTGACCGACAGCGATGTCACCCGCGCAGCGCCAGACCTCTCAACGCTCGCCGCGCCCGCCTTGGCCCCTGAGCCATTGGTAAACGGCACGACCGTTGCCACGCGTCCGGCGCTACCAGACCCCACACCCACCCCCGCTGCCGCACCTCAGGCTTCCATGCCGGTTGGGCAAGCGCTTGAATCCATGGTGCTTGGGGCCCTGCAACAAGGCCAGTCCGAAACCTACATTGACGCGCTCGTGAATGACGCCGCGAAGAAGGGCAAGGTCGAGGTTCCCCAAGGTCTTGTGACCGCCGAAGGCCGGGTTGATACGGCCCTCCTGCTCAGCGCCCTGTCACAGCCCGCCCGCCCTCGCGTGCCAAATAGCTACACCGTGGCCACAGGCGACAGTCTCGCCTCTATCGCCTATCGTTTTTATGGTGATTTCGGGCGGCAGGCTGATATCCTCGCCGCCAACGCAGACACAATGCAACCGACTGATCGCTTGCGCGTCGGTCAGGTTCTCAACCTTCCAACACCCTGACCTTACAGGGTTTCACAGTTACGATGGCAGGAATGATCGAGGGGCCGAACCAACGGCCCCCTTTCATTTTTAGGCGCTCAGTTTATCCGCGGCCATCCTTTGGCGATCCCATCACCACATAAGACGTGATCGCATTGACCTGCGGCAAGGTGCCCAGAACATCGGTGTGAAACCGTTTGTAGGCCACCAGATCCGCTACTTCGACCCGCAGGATATACTCCACCGCGCCGGTGATGTTGTGACATTCCACCACCTCGGGTGCCCGGCCCATTGCCTGCTCAAACGCCACCTGACTGGCCTTGGTATGGCTGTTCAAACCGACCGTGACATAGGCCAGAAATCCGATGCCAAGCGCGCCCCGATCCAGCACGGCACGATAGCCTGCAATCACCCCGCGCCGCTCTAGGTCTTGCACCCGCCGCAAGCAAGCCGAAGCCGACAGCCCCACCCGCTCGGCCAGCTCCAGATTGCTGATCCGACCATCGCGCGTTAACTCTTGCAATATACGTTCGCTAATTTTGTCCATGGCCGAATTATATTGCATGTTTTGATTACCATCACAACAAAACGCAATTCCATGCCTACCATTATCGCATAGGATTGCGGCTATGACACTCGATTTGCTCACCGCCCTCGCCACTTTCGCCTTTGTCACGGTCATGACACCGGGACCGAACAATCTCATGCTCATGGCATCAGGGACAAACTTCGGTTTTTCCCGCTCAATTCCCCATATGTTGGGGGTTGGTTTGGGCTTTCCGCTAATGGTGGCCTTTGTGGGCCTTGGCGTGATGCAGGTCTTTGACCTATGGCCGCTCAGCTACACCCTGCTCAAGATCGGTTCCGTCGCCTATCTCGTCTATCTGGCGTGGAAAATTGCCAACGCCGCCCCGCCCCGCGACGCAGAAGCGTCTGGTAAGCCATTGACTTTCCTACAATCTGCGGCGTTTCAATGGGTCAATCCAAAGGCGTGGAGCATGGCTCTTTCGGCCATCACCCTCTATGCTACTGGCCGTGATCTGGCCTCGGTTCTCTGGGTGGCAGGGGTATATGTTGCGGTATCCATGGTCAGCACCACAAGCTGGACCCTGCTCGGCCAACAACTCCGCCGCCTCCTCAAGAACCAAACTCGCTTACGCATCTTCAATTGGATCATGGCCAGCCTGCTGATCGCAACCCTTATCCCCGTCCTTTGGCCCACCTGACCGGGTTGTGATTGCAAATCACCGCTCTTGCAGCCATATAACGCCACGGCAACCGTGGAGACAGCATTGCGATGACCAACTACCTCGATTTCGAAAAGCCGCTGGCCGAGATTGAAGGCAAGGCCGAAGAGCTGCGCGCCATTGCGCGCGGAAATGCCGAAATGAACGTCGAAGCAGAGGCTGCAGCACTGGATGCCAAGGCTGCCGAAATGTTGCGCGATCTTTATAAGACTTTGACTCCATGGCGAAAATGTCAGGTGGCCCGTCACCCTGACCGCCCGCATTGCCGCGATTATGTCGAGGCGCTGTTTTCCGATTACACCCCGCTGGCCGGCGACCGCGCCTTTGGCGAGGATCACGCGGTCATGGGTGGTCTTGCCCGGCTCAATGGAAATCCCGTGATGGTGATCGGCCATGAGAAAGGCAATGATACAAAAAGCCGGATTGCACGTAATTTCGGCATGGCCCGCCCCGAGGGCTATCGCAAGGCCGTCCGCCTGATGCAAATGGCCGACCGTTTCGGCCTCCCGGTTGTCACGCTGGTGGACACCCCCGGCGCCTATCCCGGCAAAGGGGCAGAGGAACGCGGCCAAAGCGAAGCTATTGCCCGCGCCACTGAAACCTGCCTTGCCATCGGTGTGCCGTTGGTCAGTGTGATTATCGGTGAGGGTGGATCAGGCGGTGCCGTGGCCTTTGCCTCGGCCAACCGTGTGGCGATGCTGGAACATTCCGTTTATTCCGTCATCTCCCCCGAGGGTTGCGCCTCAATCCTGTGGAAAGATTCCGAGAAAATGCGCGAGGCTGCCGAAGCACTCCGCCTGACGGCACAGGATCTGACACGACTTGGCGTTGCGGATCGGGTGATTGACGAACCTTTGGGCGGCGCGCATCGCGATCCCGCCCGCACCATCGCCGCCGTGGGTAAGACAATCGAAGCCATGCTCAGCGAGTTGGCGAAAAAGGATCGCGCCGCCCTTATAAAGGATCGGCGCGAAAAATTCCTGCGAATGGGAACCAAAGGGCTCGCGGCCTGAGCCGCGAGCACTGATCTATTCTCAAGCGGCGTCGCGCCGATTTGCCTTGAGCCGTGCATTAACGGTGTCAACGATCCCAGCAAACTCAGCGCAATCAAGACCCTGCTGATCAGCAATCAGCTTGACCAGCATATCCACGCGCTCGATCCGGTCTGCCCCACCTTCAATCGCACGCGCGGCTGAGGACGGCTTGAGCAAGCCATTGGCAGCACTGGCATATTTGGTAAAGGGCACGGCGTCGTCCGCCTCTGCACCCAAGCGGCGCACAACCTCGTCGACCGTGCTATAGATCTTTTCCGACAGCGCCACGTCACCATGCACCGCCTCTTTGATCGGCCGCGCCCCTTCGGGCAGCACGCAGCGATAATTGCCCGTAAGAAGCATGCTCCACTTGGCAAAAGGCACATAGATCGAGTCGAACACGCGCAGCTTGACCGGCACATCTTTGCCTTCAACCGTCACCGCATCAATCGCAGCCTCAAGGTCGCGCAAGATGCGGTTATGGGCTTCATCCTCAAAAATCGCGGCTTTGAAATTGGTGGGCAAACCAACATGCAGGGTGTTGGCACCATCCTCTGCGACGCGGTAGGCCTGCGGATCGGGGCTGCAAAGTGTCACAGTGCCCGGTTTGAACGCAGCCCATGCCCGCGGGCAGGTGTAAGCGGCCTCAAGTTTCGAGGTATCCAACCCCGGCACCCGACGCAAATAAGGCAGCGGCGGCATGTTCATGATCGACAGGCACGGCGTGCCCGCAGCCGCGATCCGGCCCAACAGATCAACGATATTGTCAGCACAATACTGCGGTTCTGACATGGCAAGCGCCACCATATCATAATCGGCAGGATTCACATCCTCAGGCGTCAAGGCATTCAATTTGCCCGGAAGGTCATGGGAGCGGAACGAACGGTGCTCTGCCTCATCTCGCAGCTTGATACGCACATCCGTGCCCTCTGAATTGATGAGGTCAGCAGTGGACTGACGACAGACGAGCGTCACATCCTGCCCGGCCATCAAGAGCTTGGTGCCAAGCAAAGAGCCATAAGAGGCCCCTAGGATAACGATACGATATGCCATGATAGTCCTTTCGAAAGAATCTTGCGCGTGTAGGTGATGAATTTACTATACAGGAGCCCCGCGATTTCACTACGAAATTTATGTCAATGTGTGTACGGTAAACTTTACAATGCGAAAATCTGTAATGTTGTAAGGTTTCTCTATGGCAAAGACCCTCATTGGTCCTCGTCTGCGGCAGTTGCGGCGCGAACGTGGGCAAACTCAGGCCGATATGGCGCGCAAATTGGACGTCAGCCCGTCCTACATCAACCTACTGGAAAACAACCAGCGTAGCCTTTCCGTCCAGATGCTGATGTCGATTGCCGATGCCTATGCGGTAGACTGGCGTGACCTGACCCGAGACGAGACCGCAAGACGGGTGGCGGATCTGCGCCATGCTGTGCGCGATCCAGTATTTGCCTTAGACCGCCCAGACCTGCAGGAATTGCGCGGTGCCGTCGATCACGCCCCCCGGCTTGTCGATCTTTTTCTTGAACTGCATGGCGCCTATCGCACCGCGCTGGAAAAGATCCTGAGCCTCGCCGGAGAGAACGCCGCCGATGAACTCTTGCGCAGTTCGCCCGAGACCGTGATCCACAACTTCTTCCGCGACCACGAAAACCACTTTCCCGAGTTGGAACGCGCCGCTGAGAGCGCGCGCGAAGGTGACTTTTCTTCGCCCGAAGATCGCTATTTCGACCTGCGCGAACGCCTGAGAACACGCCATGGCATCAGCGTACGCATTCGACGGATCGGAGAGATGGGCGACGCGCTGCGCTACTACGATGAGGCAACGGGCGTTGTGCATCTGTCACAGGCGCTTGATACCTCCAACCGTGCCTTTCAGCTGGCGCATGTGCTCTGCCTTGTCGCCTATCCTGACGTATTGTTAGGGGTCGTGGACCGCAGCGGTCTTGGCTCGCAGCATGCATTGGCGCGGCTCCGGGTGGAATTAGCCAATTACTTTGCCGCCGCGTTTCTCATGCCCTATGACGCCTTTCTGCGCGAAGCTGAGTTGGCCGCTTATGACATCGACCGCGTTGCCGCCGTCTTCAGCACTTCGTTTGAACAGGTCTGTCAACGCCTGACCACTCTGCAACGTGAGGGCGCGCGTGGTGTGCCGTTCTTCTTCTTGCGGATCGACAAGGCTGGAAATGTTACCAAACGGTTCAATTCCACCTCGTTCCACTTGGCGGAATATGGCGGCTCCTGCCCGGTCTGGAATATTCACACGGCGTTTTACCAACCCGGCGTGATGATGCCGCAATTCGTCGAAATGCCCGATGGCGCGCGCTATTTCACGGTCAGCCGCACGGTGCACCGCCCCGTTTTCAGTGAGGAAACGCAGGACCGCCGCTTGACACTTGCCCTTGGATGCGAGGCGAAATACGCGCACCGCCTGCGCTATGCATCGAGCTACAATTTCGACGACCCCAAGCTCTATGCGCCTATCGGCCTCAATTGCAACCTTTGTCCGCGTCAGGCCTGTTCGCAGCGCGCACATCAGCCCTTGTTGATGGAATTGCCGATTGACGAGAACCGGCGCGGCAGCACCCGGTATGAAAGCTGAAAGGGGGGCCGATTGGCCCCCCTTTCCATTTTACTCGATAGGTCTTTATTCGGCCGGCTTGGCCCGGCGCGGGCGCAGATACTTGAACGCGGGCATCAGGATCAGGACGATCGCCACGATCATGATCGGTGCCGAAATCGGACGGGTGAAGAAAATCGAGGGATCACCCGAAGACAACAGCAGCGATTGGCGCAGCGTCGGTTCGGCAATCGGACCCAGCACGATGGCCAGAACCGCAGGAGCCACCGGATAGTCGAACTTGCGCAGGAAGAACGCGCCAAAGCCGAAGATCAGCAGCAGCCAGATGTCGAACATATCCTGCATCGCCGCATAGCCGCCAACGACCGACAACACAAAGATCAGTGGTGCCAGCACCGTAAAGGGCATGCGCAGCATCCAGATAAAGAGCGGGATGAAGGCAAGGTTCACGATCAGGGCAAACAGGTTGGACACATAGAACGACCCAATCAAACCCCAGACGAAATCCGACTGCTCCACAAAGAGGCGCGGACCAGGTGTCAGACCCCAGATGACCATCCCGCCGAGCAGAATGGCCGTGGTCGGAGACCCTGGGATACCCAAGGTCAGCATCGGCAGCATGGACCCGGTCGAAGCAGAATTGTTTGCCGCTTCAGGGGCGGCCACACCACCAACATGGCCCTTGCCGAATTCGTCGGGGCGTTTCGAGAGCATCTTGGTCACGCCATAGGACATGAGCGAGGCCGGGGTTGCCCCTGCAGCAGGAAGCACGCCAACAAAGAAGCCAAGGAACGAACCGACAGATATGCCTTTCCACCCCTTTTTGATGGTCGTGCCACTATCCTCAATGATCCCTTTAACCGAGATCTTTGCTTCGGTATTGGTCACTTCCCCGCGTGTGGATTCAATCGTCCAGATCATCTCGCCGATGCCATAGACACCGATGGCCAGAACCAGAAAGCTGATACCGCCCAGAAACCCGTTCATGTCGAGCAGGATCAAACGCGGCGCACCGGAAATCTGGTCAAAGCCCACTGTTGCCAGCACGAGGCCAAAGCAGATCGAAAACACCGTCTTGGGGATATCGTCGCCGCCGAGGCCCACGAATGTGGCAAAGGCCAAAAGCATCAGCGCAAAGATTTCTGGCGGACCAAAGCTGAGCGCCACCGTTGCCAAGAGCGGGGCAAAACCGGTGAAGAGAACAACAGATACCGTTCCCCCGACGAAAGACGCGATCGCTGCCGCCACGAGGGCAAGACGCGCCTTGCCTTGGAGGGCCAGTGGTCGTCCGTCAAAGGTGGTTGCGACCGCCGTCGAGGCCCCGGGAATACCCAAGGTAATCGACGAAATCGCCCCCCCATACATGGCGCCATAGTAGATGGCGGCCAAGAAGATGATTGCTGATCCCGGCGGGACAAGAAAGGTGATCGGCAACAGGATTGCCACACCGTTCACCGAACCCAAACCCGGCATTGCGCCGATAAAGAGCCCGAGAGTCACGCCAACAAAGATGAGCAAAAGGTTAAGAGGTTGCAATGCGACAAATATGCCGTCGCCAAGTAGAGATAGAATTTCCATGGGTTTGGTCGCCCTTTTTGTCAGCTAGGCCGTGACCGGCTCAGTAGATGATTTCGTAGAGGACATTGAACACCGGCTCGGTGAATCCCATGCCTGTTGGCATCGAGATTTGCATCAGCCCTTCGAAGAAGAAGAACAGTCCGAGCGGGAACATCACGACCATCATGCTGGTCAGAAACCAGCCATGTCGGCCGAGGACTTTGAGGTAGTAAATCATGAAGATCGCAACCGCGCCATACATCGACACAATGTCGATCAGGGCAACAAAGCCTATGATACCGCCCCCTACGAGCAACAATGTCTTGAGCCCGTAAGAGTCGAGAACCGGTTCGTCCGACTGGGATTGCGGAGACGTGCCCCGCACCCAGTTCAGGGCGATAAAACCGGTCGAGATCAGCATGCCAAGCGACAGCCAGAATGGCCAGAAGCCGCCCTGTGGTCCGGTTCCGGCAACAAAGCCGATCCCGTTCGCCGATGACTTGTACATCAGATAGATGGAGAGGAGGGCCAGCACGCCCGCCGTCACTAGTTCGCCAACCCGCATGGCCAGCCCTCCTTGTTTTCAGTTTCGGTTCAGATCACTTCATGCCTTCAAGCAGCTTGGTGTGGTTTTCCACCTGCAACTGCCAGTACGCACGCTGCTCGTCGGCGTTCATCCACAGCGGCGAGAGGGATTCAGCTTCCAAGTAACCCTGCCACTCTTCCGAGTTGAAGATGTCCTCAAACAGCTTTTGGTAATAGGCTGCAGCCTCGTCCGACATGCCCGGCGCGCCCACGACGGCCCGCTGGTTGTAGTAGCTGAAGTCTTGGCCTTTTTCCTTGAGCGTCGGAATGCCCGGATAGGCGCTCATCTGCTCGTCCGAAAACACCAGAAGCGGACGTACATCGCCCGACTGGAAGAAACCGCGCGCTTCAGCCGGGTTGTTCACAGTCGCCATGATCTGCTTGCCTGCAAGGGCCGCCGCAACCGCGCCACCACCGTCGAAGGGAATATACTTCGTCTTGAGGTCAAACGCGTTGTTCATGTAGGCGAAAACGATGCTGTCTTCCTGCCCCGTTCCGGTGCCGCCAGTGACATACTCGCCATCCGCCGCCTTGACCGCATCAAGCCACTGCTCGAAGGTCTCGATGCCGCTGTCCTTGTGGACCCAGAGGGCGAAAGGATCAACGCCCATCATCGCAATCGGCGTAAAGGTCTGGATGTCGATGCCCAGCTCTGGCTGACGGATCGGCGTAGAGAAGAACGAGTTCAGCGTCACCAGAATTGTGTGATCCGGATCGTTGGTAGAATTGAGCCAGATCAGCGACTCTGCACCAGAACCGCCACCCTTGTTGTTGGGGATGAGCGGACGGTTTGTCATGTCCTTCTTTTCAGCCACAGACTGAATAAAGCGGGCGATCTGGTCTGCACCACCACCCGGACCCGCCATGATGACAAAGTCGATGGGCTTGCGCGGCTGCCATTCGGCCATGGCGGCTGGGGCAGAGAGCCCGAGCGCGGCGATGCCGACTGCTAACGTCTTTAGAATATTCATGTCTTCCTCCCGTTGATGGCCTGTTTGTTTGGCCAGATGCGTTAGAGGTTCTGACATGCCCTTGACCCTCCTCGGCCATGTTTTTTGGGGCTTATCCGAACCAGATTTTAGTTTGCTGTCGTCCTCCCTTTTCTGTCCAGAACTTTTCCGACCCGCTTGCTCGCGGCCTCAATGCACCATGACGACGGGGATTTTCGCTTCCGCGACAATCGTTGCGGAATTGCCGCCCAAGAGCGACTCCCGCTCATAACTCTCATGATAGGCACCCATGATCAGCATGTTTGCCCCTACTTCGGTGCATTTTTCCAAAAGCGTCCGGCCAACGTTTCCGCTGCGCTCAAAGGTGTTAATCTGCGATGTTATCCCCCGCTGCGCGAGATAATGGCGGAATTCCTCGGGCGTGGCGGTGTGATCGATTCGGCCTCCGGTCAGGATCGTCACCTGGTCCGCACCCTCGATGAGTGGCATCGCCATGGCCACCGCCCGCGAGGCCTCGAGTGAGCCGTTCCAGCCAATCGCCACATGGCTGCCGATATCCGGGGCCACTACCTCGGTTTCGGGACACACAAGAACTGGGCGCCCAGACGTGAAGAGTGCCGATTTCAATGTGTTATACCCAAGGTTCTCTTCTTGGCTCGGCTTCGCCACACAGATTAGATCGGCCAGACGTCCGTAGTGGCGCACCACCTCGACTTGCTTGCCCTCGTATTCGCGAAAGGCAGCCGTGGCCTTGCCGATGGCGCGCGGCTCTACGCTGATGCCGTGACGCTTGGCATCCTCAAGAAACTTGTCGCGCATATAGCCTTGCTCGTAATCCGCCCGTTTCTGGCTGGCTTCTTCCAACTGCTTTCGCAGGAACGCGGGGATAACCACGCCATAGGGCATCATATCTTCGGCCTTAGGGTGACAATGGACCACCCGCACATGGGCGTCATAGCGCTTGGCGAGGGCTGCGGCATGGGCAAACAGGATCGGCCCCCGCCCGTCTTCGCGAACCGGCATCATGATGGTGTGAAGTGTGCTCTTGCCCATGATCAATACAACCCGTTGGGAACGCCTGCGGCGTTGGTGGATAGGAACCGCGCCAAAGGCATGTCGCCCGAAATCGGCGCGGTCACGATGGTGCAGCCTGTCAGACCTCGACCCTTTGGGCTATCGGCAATCTGCCTTGGCCCTCCTGTGGTGGCGTGGGAATGGTCCAAATCAGCCATGATGCGCTCCCATTGCTCTGGTGTCGAAATCAGCTTCCGAGGGTGGCCCCCGGTGCAAGCCCGACCGATGCCGCCCAATCACTTGCGGGCATCTTGGCTCCGCCTGCCGGTCGCACCCGCTTGATCAGGATACGCCCGCCCACGCATTGCACCGCAACGCCCGCATCAGACACGTCACGCACGCGGCCCGAAATCCCGTCCCCCGCCACGATCGCGCAATCGTAAACATCAACCTCTGCGCCATTCAGCGTGGTCCAGGCCCCGGGGGCCGGATTGGTTCCCCGGATGAGGTCATAGACCTGTTTGACCGGTCGATGCCATTCGATCCGCGCATGGGTGCGCGTGCAGCGGCGCTCGTACGTTGCCTGATCTTCGTCGGGCACGATGCGCGGCGGATTACCTGCCCGAAAGAGATCACAGACCGTCAGCACGCTGTCGACAGCATGCGGATAGATCTTTTTGAAATAGAGGTCGATCACCGTGTCATCGGGCCCGATCTCGCATTCCCACTGCAAAAGGCTGTCGCCCTCGTCCAACCCATCCGACGGGTAGAACCACGAATAGCCAGATTTGGTGGATCCCATGATGATGGGCCAGTTGACGGCAGACGGCCCACGATGCAGCGGCAACAAAGAGGGGTGAAAGCAGATCGAGCCATGGGTCGGCGTATCGCGCGCAGCCTCAGGGACAAAGACATTCACAAAGGCCATGACCATCAGGTCCGCCTTATGCCCCGCCAACACCTCAAGCGAGGCAGGATCATCGAAATTGGCAGGCTGGTGGACCGGCAGGCCCTTTTCCAGCGCAAGCTCCTTGATCGGATCGACAGGTTTTCCATCCCGATCAGGTTCGCAATAGACCGCGACAACTTCGTCTGTCCCGGTGTCGAGCAATTTGGCCAGCACATCTTTGCCAAAGGCCTGTTGCCCCATCACTATAAGTCGCATTCGCTCCTCCCGTTTGTGCGGTTGGCCGGTCTACGCCGGCCTTACCGACACCTATTCGTTATTCTGCAGCCTGCTTGGCTGTGCCAACGGCACCGGACTCCATGATCCGCGCCAGATCCTCGCCGGAATAGCCCAGCACATCCTTCAGGATTTCCGCCGTATGTTCCCCAAGAAGGGGCGACCGCGTAACCTCGACCGGGCTATCGCTCAGCTTGATCGGGCAACCGACGCTGGTGTAGCGGCCCCGCGTCGGGTGATCGACCTCGACGATGGTGCCGGTCTTGCGCAGGCCCTCATCCTCCATGATTTCCTTGGTCGACAGGATCGGACCCACGGGGATGTCATGCGGGTTGCAGATGTCCATCACCTCGAACTTCGTCTTGGTCATGGTCCATTCTTCAATGCGCGCAAAAATCGCATCCAGCTTGTCCAGCCGCTCGGCCGGTGTGGCATAACCGGGCGCATCTTTCCAATCAGGCTCGCCGATCACGTCGCAGACCTTTTCCCAGACAGCCGCCTGAGTGATGAAATAGGTATAGGCGTTGGGATCGGTCTCCCATCCTTTACATTTCAGGATGCGGCCCGGCTGACCACCGCCTGAATCGTTGCCCGCGCGCGGCGTCGAGTCGCCAAACGGGATACCTGCGCCATATTGCGAATACTCGGTCAGGGGACCAACAGAGAGGCGCTGTTGATCGCGCAGCTTGACGCGGCAGAGGTTGATCACCCCGTCCTGCATCGGCGCCAGCACCTTTTGCCCCCGACCCGAACGCTCGCGCTGATAAAGCGCGGTCACGATGCCAAGTGCTAGATGCAGGCCGGTGCCACTGTCGCCAATCTGTGCGCCGGTCACAAGCGGCGGACCATCGAGGAAGCCAGTGGTCGAGGCCGCACCGCCTGCGCATTGCGCGACGTTTTCGTAGACCTTGCAATCCTCGTATTTGCCGGGGCCAAACCCTTTGACCGAGGCCATGATGATCCGCGGATTGATTTCCTGAATCCGCTCCCAGCTAAATCCCATACGGTCAAGAGCACCCGGCGCGAAATTCTCAACCAGCACGTCGCAAGTCTCGACAAGGCGCGTCAACACCTCTTTACCTGCCTCATTCTTGGGGTTGAGCTCGATCGAGCGCTTATTGTGGTTGAGCATTGTGAAATAGAGGCTATCCGCCCCCGGCACGTCCACGAGCTGCTTGCGCGTGGCATCACCAACACCGGGGCGCTCGACCTTGATCACATCCGCGCCGAACCATGCCAACAATTGCGTGCAGGTCGGGCCTGATTGCACATGGGTAAAGTCGAGGATCTTGACGCCTTCAAGAGCTTTCATTGAGTTCTCCATCTTCTGAGTCACGTGGGCCTAGTGCCCACGCCCCAGTTTCGTTTTCATTCAGTCTTTACGCGCCTGCGGATAGAGGCGTTGCGCCACCACAGATTGCGGGTTGAGATTGCCGATATTGCCACTTTCCTTGCCCGCTGCCGGGTCAATGATTGCATTGATCAGCGTCGGCTTGCCACTGTCGAGCGCCTCATAAACCGCCTTGCGCAGTTCATCCGGCGAACGTGCGATGACACCGACGCCACCAAAAGCCTCGATCATCAGGTCATAGCGCGATCCTTTGACAAAAACCGTGGTCGCGGGATCATCGCCGCCGCCCCAATTTTCGCCATCACCGCGATAGATACCGTCATTGTTGAACACGACCGTGCAAATCGGCAGGTTGTAGCGGCAGACCGTTTCGATCTCCATTCCGCAGAAGCCAAAGGCACTGTCGCCCTCAACCGCAAGCACACGCTTGCCGGTCTCGATGGCGGCCGCAATGGCCGAACCCAAGCCAATCCCCATCACACCCCAGGTGCCCACGTCGATCCGGTGACGCGGCTTGTGGATGTTGACGATAGAGCGACACATATCGAGCGTATTGGCCCCCTCGTTGACAAGGATCGTATCGGGATTGTCGTTGATCGCGTCTTTGATCACCCCGAGCGCGCCGTGATAATCCATCGGATCATTGTTGTTGCGCAGGCGTGCGTCCATTTTCTCCATATTGGCCGTGGCCTTGGAGTTTACCGCATCAAGCCACTCTTTCGGCGGGGCGATCCCAGCCCCGTCCATCGCCTTGAGCAGCGCCTCACAGCACGATCCGACATCCCCCACGATGGGGGCTGCAATCTCGACGTTCGAGTCCATCTCTTCGGCCTCGATATCCATCTGGACAAAGCGTTTGGCCCCCGGTTCGCCCCACTGCTTGCCCTTACCGTGGCTGAGCAGCCAGTTGATCCGCGCGCCCATCATGATGACCACATCAGAATCTTTGAGCACCATCGAACGCGCCGCCGCGGCACATTGCGGATGGGTGTCAGGCAACAGACCCTTGGCCATCGACATCGGCAGGAAAGGATAGCCGGACTTTTCAACAAGCTCGCGGATCAGATCATCACACTGATCATAGGCCGCGCCCTTGCCCAGCACGATCAGCGGGCGCTTCGCGGTCTTCATCACTTCGATGGCGCGATCAATTGCGGATTTCGCCGGGATTTGCCGCTGCGCTGGCTCGATCACCTTGACAAGCGAGCGCGCGCCCTCAGCCGCATCCATCACCTGCCCCAGCATCGCGCCGGGAATGTCGAGATAGACCCCACCGGGCCGACCGGAAATGGCCGAACGAATGGCACGGGCCACAGCAATGCCGATGTCCTGCGCGTATGTCAGGCGATAGGACGCCTTGCAGAATGGCCGCGCCATGGCCAATTGGTCCATTTCCTCGTAATCGCCTTGGGCAAGGTCCACGATCTCGCGCTCGGACGAACCGGAAATCAGGATCATCGGCCAGCAATTCGTGGTCGCATTCGCAAGAGCGGTCAGCCCGTTCATGAAACCGGGGGCAGACACTGTCATGCATACGCCGGGCATCTTCGTGAGGAACCCCGCAACCGACGCGGCATAGCCCGCATGCTGCTCATGCCGAAAGGAAATCACCCGCATTCCCTGTGCCTGCGCATAGCGGCCAAGGTCGGTGATCGGGATGCCGGGGACGTTATAGATCGTCTCAATCCCGTTGAGTTTGAGTGCATCAATCAGCAGGTGAAACCCATCTGTGAGATTTTCGATATCCCCTTCAGGTGCCTTGCTATGTGCTACGTGTGCGCTGGCGACTGCCATGGTTTCCCTCCCGTTTCAAATCTGTCTCACCCCGTCTATGCTGCCGGGTGTGAGGATGATGTTCAGCCCGTGTTCGCCGCAGCGTTGCGGGTTAATTCCAGCCGGCCCCAAGTTCTGCGAAGGTGCTGATGCAACTGCATCGTATGCTCCCGCACCCGTTCAGCGGCCTCCTCGGCATCGCGACGCTCCAACGCCTCGATGATTTCAGCATGATCGACAACCGATCGCTTGACGCGATCACCCTCCCACATAGACCGAAGCCGCACCGCTTGGATGTGCAGAAACAGCCCCTCCGCCATAGTCTTGAGCAGGCCACAATGCGAAATTTCCAAGATGTGCATGTGGAACTTTAGGTTGTCGTCAGAATATTCAGCGATCCGCGTCGCGGAGAGCTCGTCATTGTATTTCGAGGCGATCTTGCGCAGTGTCGCAATCTCTGTGTCAGTCGCATTATCAACCGCAAGCCGTGCCGCCATACTCTCAAGCGCCGCCCAGGCCACGATCATCTCCAGGATCTCTTCCAGACTCTTGCGCTGAACAAACACACCTTTGCGCGGGACCACCGTCACCAGCCCATCAGACTCAAGCCGCGCAATCGCGTCCCGTAGCGGGGTGCGCGAAATATTCAGTTGCTCCGCCAACGAACGCTCGTCCAACCGCAGTTCTGCGTTCTGATCGTAGATATCCATCTCTAGGATCGCCTCGCGCAGACGGTCGTAAACATGATCCTTGAGCGTGAATTTCGACGCGATCGGGCGTAGCTTCATGTTATCCCTCCAATGCGCCCGCGCCCTTAGGCGGCCATGCTCATTTCTGTGGTATACCATAGACCAGCATATCAGGTCGGGCAAATCATTTTTCCAAGATTCGTCGCCGCAGGTGCAGCATGACTCACCGGAAATGACCATGACAGCCTTGTTTATCAAGCAGAATTCAGGCGTGCGGACCTAACGGTCATCGACGACGGCTCAATCCTAACGAGGCAATGATAAATATCTGATTATATTTGTTTTTTGTTAATTTTATTACAATCTAGAGAGGATGCCCACTCTCACCGAATCACATCGCGCGTGTCGCACTGCAGCATCGCATCGCACAATGAAACCGCTTCACCGGGTCTTGCATTGTCTTAGCTTGAAACCTGCAGATCACGCCTGAAAATTGCTGGGTTGCTGGGCAAAATCATCTGTGGTATTTGGAATACCACAAGAATGAACACCACATTTGTGGATGACATCAGGGGGACGATCATGCTTATCCGTGCCGCCGACAGCGCGCTTGTGATCATTGATATGCAAGAGCGGCTCGTCCCCGCCATGCAGGCTCCGGCGCGGACGATTCGCAATGCGCGCACTCTCATGGCCTGCGCGCAAGAAATGGCTGTACCCGTGGTGATGACCGAGCAGTATCCGTCAGGTCTTGGTCGCACCGTCCCGGATCTCAAACCGGGGCCAGATGCCGTCGTCCTCAGCAAAATGCATTTTTCCTGTATGGAAGACACCCATTTTGCAGCGCATTTCCGCGCTCTTGGCCGCAAACAAGCCGTGCTTGCGGGAATGGAGGCGCATGTCTGCGTGCTGCAAACCGCCGCAAGCCTGATCGAAGAGGGATTTGAGGTTTTTGTTGTCTCAGATGCCACCGCCTCACGCACGTTGGAGAGTGAACATGCTTGCATCGCGCGGCTCAGCGCAGCGGGTGCAGGTATCGCCACCACGGAAATGGTCGTGTTCGAATGGCTGGGCCAGGCTGGAACACCGGCCTTCAAGAAACTGTTGCCACTGATCAAATGACGGCCGCGGTCGTATTATCCAAGGGAGGAAGAGCGTGAACATCCATGAATATCAGGCAAAGGCCTTGTTGCGCAGTTATGGCGCACCGGTCAGTGAGGGCCGGGTCGTCTTGCGCGGCGAAGAGGCCAAGACCGCCGCTGGCGCGCTCGATGGCCCCGTCTGGGTGGTCAAAGCGCAGATCCACGCTGGTGGCCGTGGTAAGGGCAAGTTCAAAGAGGCGGGTGCCGGAGAAAAAGGCGGCGTGCGCATTGCCAAGTCTGTGAACGAGGCGGCAGAAGAGGCCAAGCGCATGCTGGGCCGTACACTTGTCACGCATCAGACCGGACCTGAGGGCAAACAAGTCAACCGCATTTACATCGAAAACGGCTCGGCCATCGCGCGCGAACTCTATCTTGCCCTGCTGATCGACCGCCAGACCAGCCGCATCAGCTTTGTCTGCTCGACCGAGGGCGGCATGGATATCGAAGAGGTCGCCGCAGAAACGCCTGAGAAAATCCTCAGCTTCGCTGTCGATCCCGCCACCGGCTACATGCCCTATCATGGACGACGCATCGCCTTTGCGCTTGGTTTGACCGGCGGTCAGATTAAACAATGCGTATCTTTGATGGGCCTGCTCTACCGTGCCTTTGTCGAAAAAGACATGGAGATGCTCGAGATCAACCCGTTGATCGTTACCACCGACGGCAATCTGATGGTGCTCGACGCCAAACTTGGCTTTGACGGCAACGCGATCTACCGCCACGCCGATATCGCCGAACTTCGCGATACCTCGGAAGAAGACCCCAAGGAGCTTGAGGCCTCGAAATACGACCTCAACTATATCGCGCTCGATGGCGAGATTGGCTGTATGGTGAATGGTGCGGGTCTGGCGATGGCGACGATGGATATCATCAAGCTTTATGGCGCCGAGCCCGCCAATTTCCTCGATGTGGGCGGCGGGGCGACCAAGGAAAAGGTCACCGAGGCCTTCAAGATCATCACCTCTGATCCGCAGGTCAAAGGCATCCTCGTCAACATCTTCGGCGGCATCATGCGCTGCGATGTGATCGCCGAGGGCGTGGTGGCTGCGGTCAAAGAGGTGGGGCTGAAAGTGCCGCTCGTGGTCCGTCTCGAAGGCACCAACGTGGAAAAGGGCAAGGAGATCATCAACACCTCCGGCCTCGACGTGATTGCCGCCGATGATCTGAAGGACGGCGCGCAGAAGATCGTTAAGGCCGTCAAGGGGTGAGCGCCGGTCCGGGGCCTTGGCCCCGGCAAACGCTCCGGTGGAGCGTTTGAGGCGCGAACGGGCGGAGCCCCGGATCATCCGACCATACCATAACGCGGCCCCGCCGCAGAACTCAGGAGCCAAACAAAATGGCAGTCCTCGTCGACAAACATACCCGCGTGATCTGTCAGGGCCTTACCGGCTCGCAGGGCACATTCCACTCTGAACAGGCCATCGCCTATGGCACCCAGATGGTCGGCGGCGTGACCCCCGGCAAGGGTGGCACGACGCATCTCGACCTGCCCGTATTCAACTCAGTACATGAGGCCAAGCATGTGACAGAGGCCAATGCGAGCGTCATCTACGTGCCGCCGCCCTTTGCTGCGGATTCCATTCTCGAGGCGATTGATGCCGAGATGGAGCTGATTGTCTGCATCACCGAAGGCATCCCGGTTTTGGACATGATGCGCGTCAAGCGCGCGCTCGAAGGGTCGAAATCGCGCCTCATCGGCCCGAACTGCCCCGGCATCATCACGCCCGACGCCTGCAAGATCGGCATCATGCCCGGCCATATCCACCGGCGCGGCAGCGTCGGCGTGGTCAGCCGCTCGGGCACGCTGACCTATGAGGCGGTCAAGCAGACCTCGGATGTGGGCCTTGGCCAGTCGACTTGCGTCGGCATCGGCGGCGACCCGATCAAGGGCACCGAACATATCGACGTGCTGGAATGGTTCCTGGCCGATGACGAAACGCAGTCGATCATCATGATCGGCGAAATCGGCGGTAGCGCGGAAGAAGAGGCGGCGCAGTTCCTGAAAGACGAAGCCAAACGCGGGCGTAAAAAACCTGTCGCAGGCTTTATCGCCGGGCGCACAGCCCCGCCGGGCCGCCGCATGGGCCACGCCGGCGCCATCGTCGCGGGCGGCAAAGGCGACGCCGAGAGCAAGATCGAAGCCATGAAATCCGCCGGCATCACCGTGGCCGAAAGCCCCGCTGGCCTCGGCGAGGCCGTGCTCAAGGCGATTGGCTGAATCACTTAAGACCGGTAACAATGGGAGCGCATGCACAACGTGAAGGGAATTCACCATGCCGCTACCGCTCTCATTGTTCCGTCTAAGTGCATTATTGGTTCTGGGCCTCGCCAATATGGCGATGGCCCAGTCCCCCGGGCCTCTGAACGGTCAGATGTTTGGCGCAGGCAACCGCGCTCTCGTGGTCGTGGTTCACGGCGATGTCAGCAAGGGCGGGCCAGCCACCTATCATTATGATTTCGCGGAACAGGTCGCAAAGCAAGGCAAAGGGACCAGTGTCTTTGCCCTCATAAGGCCCGGATACACGGGTGAAAAGGGTCAGAAATCCCCCGGCTCCAACAACGGGCGCAGCGATCACTACACCAAGCAGAATAATGCACTGGTGGCACAGACAATCCAGAATCTTGCAAAAACCGTCGGAGCATCAAAGGTAATCGGCGTAGGCCATTCAGGCGGGGCCGCGCAACTTGGGGCGATCGCCGGTCTGTATCCGGGCCTGTTAGACAGCGTGATTCTTGTCTCCTGCCCCTGCAACATTCCCGCATGGCGCGCCAAACGTGGCAAATCCGCTTGGAAAAACAGCCTCTCTCCTTCTGACTATGTCGGTTCCATCGCGCGTGGCACTCGTATTTTTGCGGTCGTGGGCGATAAGGACACGAATACCTACCCTGAATTCTCAGAAGCATTCGTCACCGCCGCCAAGGCGCGTGGACTTCCCGCCGCATATGTTCCTGTCAAAGGGGCAAGCCATGGCTTTGATGGGTTGCAACGCACCGTAGAACAGTTGACCTTGCAAGAAATTGCCAAATGAGCAGGGCAAGCGCATGGTAGAACGGCACGAGGAAAGAGTCTGGCCGAAACCGCCTGCCGGTCCCCAGAATGGAATGGCATCCGTTGACTAGATCTGGCACCTGGTATACCAAGAACCATAGCCGAACAGGAGGCACATCCCATGTTTCTCGCCGAATATCAGTCTAAAGAGCTGCTCGCGCAATATGGCGTGCTTGCCCCCGACGGGCGTCCCGCGCGTAGCCCGGACGAAGCGCAACGCCTGTGCAAGGAAATTGACGCGCGAAAATACGTGGTGAAGGCCCAGATCGGCGCAGGTGGGCGCGGGCTTGCTGGGGGTATCCGCTTTGCCGCGACGCCCTCTGCCGTGGCTGACGAGGCGCGCCGCCTTCTTGGATCGACCCTAGTAACAGACCAGACCGGACCGGCAGGAGAGACCGTAACCCTCGTGCAGATCGAGGCGGCGATTGACATCGCACAAAGCTGTTTCGTCGCCATCGCCTTTGACCCGGAAACAGGGCAGCCCATGCTTTTGGCCTCGGGTGCGGGCGGGGTGGAATTCGAGCAGCGCGCCCGCATGGACGAGGACACGGCTCAAAGCTGCCCGCTACCTTCGGATAGCCCCGAGGCGCGCGCCAAGATTGCACCCTTTCTGACTGGTGTCGGGATCAGCGAAGCGCAAGACGCGGCCATCGACGCGATCTTTGCCGCCCGCCTCGCCTTTACCGAAAACGACATGACACTTATCGAAATCAATCCCTTTGCCCGAACGACCGATGGCCGCTGGATGGCCGTGGATGCCAAGGTTGCGATTGATCCAAACGCCGGCTTTCGCCGCCCCGAATTCGCCTCCATGGTCGCGGACCGTCCCGCACCAGCGGATGAGTTGGCCGCGCAGAAACACAATATCAACCTAGTACGGCTCGAGGGGAACATCGGCGTTGTTGCCAATGGCGCGGGGCTTGGCCTTGCTACTAATGACATGATCACAGACGCTGGCGGCAAGGCTGCAAACTTCATGGATATCCGCACGACCGCGAGCAGTATGGATGTGGCGCGCGGGGTCGAGATACTTCTCGCCGATGATCGAGTATCGGCGATCCTGCTCACCATTCACGGCGGCGGCATGACCTCTGCCGATACGGTAGCCGAAGGCGTAAACTTTGCCTATGCTAAAGCCACGCGGAAGCTGCCGGTGATTGCCTATATCTCGGGGAAACATGCCGATTGGGGCCACCGCATCCTGCGCGAACGCAAAGTGCCGGTTGAGAGCTGCGACACGCTGTCGGCTGCGGTTGGACGGGTAGTAGAGCTGGCAGGCCAGAGGAGGGCACGCTGATGGCGATCTTTGTCAATTCCGAAACACGGCTCATTGTTCAGGGCATGACCGGGCGCTCCGGCACCTTCTACACCGATGAGGCGATGCGCTATGGCACCACCTGCGTGGGCGGCGTGCGCCCCGGCAAGGGCGGCGCGCGGCATCTGGGCCTGCCGCTTTTCAACACCGTGCGCGAGGCGGTTGAAGCGACACAGGCCAACGCCAGCCTCGTGATCGTACCCGCACCTCAGGCTGGCCCCGCGATGATCGAGGCGATCGAGGCCGGGGTCAGCGTGGTCGTCTGCGTGACAGAGCGCGTGCCACAACATGACATGAGCCGCGTCAAACAGGCGCTTGCGGGCACCGATACCATATTGATTGGCCCCAACTCGCAGGGCATCCTGACCCCGGGCCAATGCAAAATCGGCGTCATGCCGACGGTGAATGCAATGCCGGGCCATATCGGTATTGCCTCACGTTCGGCCTCGCTTACCTCGGAAATCCTTGCGCAATGTAGCAAGGCGGGGCTTGGACAATCGACCACCGTGGGCATTGGGGGTGACACATTGCATGGCGTGGGCTTTGTCGACTGTCTTAAGGCATTTCGTGACGATCCAGAGACCGAGGCTGTCGTTATGATCGGCGAGATTGGCGGGCGCGGCGAAGAAGAGGCCGCCGCCTATCTCGAAGCGGTGGACTATGGCAAGCCCGTCGTTGCCCTTGTGGTCGGACGCCATGCGCCGCGCGGGCGGCGGATGGGCCATGCTGGCACGCTTTCGGTTCTGGGCGGTGGCACGGCGGCGGATAAGATCGCGCGTCTGCGCGGTGCCGGGGTCGAGATTGCAACCCATGCCGATGACGTGGTGGCCGCCGTAGCACGCGCGAGCGCCAAGACACCGCAAAAGGCGGCTGCCCGATGAGCGCCTTGCCCGAAACCATGCGCGTTATCGAAATGGCCGCCCCCGGTGGCCCCGAGGTTCTGATCCCGGGCACGCGCGCCCTGCCCGACTGTGGCACAGGCGAGGTTCTGATCCGCGTCACCGCCGCTGGCGTCAACGGTCCGGACCTTGTGCAGCGACGCGGGCATTACCCTCCACCCAAGGGCGCGTCGGACCTCCTTGGCCTTGAGGTTTCTGGCGAAGTGGTTGCTTGTGGCGAGGGTGTCACCAAATGGCACCCCGGAGACCGCATCTGCGCCCTGACCAACGGCGGGGGCTATGCCGAGTTTGTGGCGGTCGACGCCAGCCATTGCCTGCCCATCCCGAACGGTGTGGACGAGGTCGAGGCCGCGGGCCTGCCCGAGACCTTTTTTACCGTCTGGAGCAATGTGTTTCTGGGGCACAATCTGCCCAAGGACGGCGTTTTCCTTGTGCATGGCGGAGCAGGTGGGATCGGCTCAACCGCAGTTCAATTGGGCAAGGCTATGGGCCTCACGGTGCTGACGACGATTGGCGATGACGCAGCGGCGCAATTCGTGACCGAATTGGGCGCAGACCGAGCCATCAATTTCCGCACCGAGGATTTCGTCGCTCTCACTCGCGAGGCTGGCGGGGCCGACATCATCCTCGATATCATAGGCGGCGATTATGTAGCGCGAAACATCAAAGCCGCGCGGCACGATGCCCGGATCATCCAATTGGCATTCAACATGGGCTCAAAGGTCGAGATTGATTTGATGCCTGTGATGCTCAAACGCCTGAGCTATACCGGCTCTACTCTGCGCTCGCGCCCCGAAGGCTTCAAGACGCAAGTGGCCGAAGCCCTGCACGAGACGGTTTGGCCTCTCTTCACTGCTCAGAAGCTGCGCCCGGTAACGCACCGCGTCCTGCCGATGGCCGAGGCGGCAGAAGCGCATCGGTTGATGGAGGCCGCCGAACACCACGGCAAGATCCTCCTGCGGATGTGAAGAGACGCACCAAACCGAAATGAAATAAAAAAGCCGCCCAAATGGGCGGCTTTTTCATTTGGCTTGAAACGATAATCAGTTCGCCTGACGACGCAGGAAGGCTGGGATTTCGATCTGCTCGTCCTCGTCATGGGCACGCGCCGGGGCCTGCTGGGGCTGTGCGCCGCCCATGGTTGGCTGTTGGCGGCTCGGGCGCGCGACAGGCTGCGCACGTTCTGGCTCGGCAGAATGGCCGGTCATGCGGTTTATGAGCGAGTTGATGCCAAAGCGCGGACGCTCTTCTGCGGCCCGTGCCTCGGGCTCGGGGCGGCGCTGTTGAGGCTGTACCGGGGCACGACCGACAGCCGCCTGCAACCGTTGGAGCGCCTCGGGCGAGGGGGTGCCGGGGGCCGGTGCACGCGGCGCAAGGTAGGCTTCGAGCTCGTCTTCATCGTCATAGGTGTTGCGCGCAAACTCTTCGACACGCGGCTGATAGGCAGGCGGCGGAAGATCGTCTTCTGCGATTTCCTCTTCGAAAATATCTTCCATCTGATCTTCGGCGGCTGCGCGCTGCGTCTCCATCGCCGCAAAGAGCGACGGCTCCGGCTCTGCCACACGCGCGGCGACCGGTGCAGGCTCGGGCTTGGCCACCGGGGCAGCCTCGGCGCTGACGTGCTGCTTGAGCGGCTGCGCCATCGAGCGGCGCGGTACTGGCAGATCGGCGGCTACCTGGCTTACGTCGATGCCCGTTGCCACAACGCTGACACGGATCGAGCCTTCCATCGACGGATCAAGGGTCGAGCCCACGATGATATTGGCATCCGGGTCCACTTCCTCGCGGATACGGTTGGCGGCTTCGTCCAACTCGAACAGCGTGAGGTCATGCCCACCCGTGATGTTGATCAACACACCCTTGGCGCCCCGCAGGCTGATTTCATCCAAGAGCGGGTTGGCAATCGCCTTTTCGGCGGCCTGGATGGCGCGATCTTCGCCGCTATCCTCGCCTGTGCCCATCATCGCCTTGCCCATCTCGTCCATCACCGCGCGCACGTCGGCGAAATCGAGGTTGATGAGGCCCGGACGCACCATCAGGTCTGTCACACCCTTGACGCCCTGATAGAGCACGTCATCGGCCATGCTGAACGCTTCGGTGAAGGTCGTCTTTTCGTTCGCCAGACGGAACAGGTTTTGGTTGGGGATGATGATCAATGTATCGACCATCTTTTGCAGCGCCTCAACGCCTTCTTCTGCCTGACGCATCCGCTTGGCGCCTTCGAACTGGAACGGCTTGGTGACAACACCCACCGTCAGTACGCCCAATTCCCGCGCGGCCTGCGCGATGATCGGTGCAGCACCGGTTCCGGTTCCGCCGCCCATGCCCGCAGTGATAAAGCACATGTGCGCGCCAGCCAGATGATCAACGATCTGCTCGATGCTCTCTTCGGCGGCGGCGGCCCCGACAGAAGCCCGCGCGCCTGCACCCAGACCCTCTGTCACCTTCACACCCAGTTGGATGCGGCTCTCTGCGTTGCTCTGGCTCAGGGCCTGCGCATCTGTGTTGGCCACCACGAAATCCACACCATCGAGACGCTTTTCGATCATGTTGTTCACGGCATTGCCACCCGCCCCACCCACACCGAAAACGGTGATACGGGGCTTCAGCTCGTCATGTCCGGGCATAGTGAGGTTGAGTGTCATAGCTTGTCCGCCTGTCCTGATGCCCACATTCGCGGGCTGTTTTCCGCCTGATTGCGCCCATTCTTACCGATGGTTAGCCCAATCGTCACCTAAAAAACACGTTTTGACCACTAAATATGGTCATATTTCCAGCCTTTTTCGCGGGATTTCGCCGACTACGCCATATCTTGCGATCACCAGTTGTCCCGAAACCATTTCATTGCCCGCTTGAGCGACCGCGCCGGATAGCGATCCACCGGAATCTCGAAATCCCACCATTCGTCTTGCGGATTGGCCGCAAAGAGACACATGCCCACGGCACTGGCAAAGCCTGCCCCGGTTGCCGCTTGCGGCAGACCATGCACCCGCAAAGGCCGCCCAAGCCGTACCTGCTGTCCCAATATCTTGCTGGCCAGCCCGTCAAGGCCGGGGATCTGGCTGCCGCCGCCGGTCAGCACAATCTGCTGGCTTGGCAGGTGATCGAACCCGGCCGCATCAAGCCGTGCGCGCACCTCTTCGAGAATTTCCTCGACCCGAGGGCGCATAATGCCGATCAATTCGGCCCGGCTTACGCGGCGGCGATCATGCTCGTAATCGCCGGTATCACCACCGATATCGATCATCTCGCGGTCGTCCATTCCAGTGGCAACCACTCCGCCATAAAAGGTCTTAATTCTCTCGGCGGTGGCCTGCGGCACTTGGAGGCCCATGGAAATGTCGTTGGTGACGTGGTCGCCACCCATCCGCACACTGTCGGCGTAGATCATATGCTTCTTCATGAAAATGGACACGCCCGAGGTGCCGCCACCCAGATCAATACAGGCCGCGCCCAACTCCTGCTCGTCCTCGACCAAAGCGGCAATGCCCGACACATAGGCAGAGCTGGCAACCCCTGCGAGTTCCAGATCGCAGCGCTTGACACAATAGGCAAGGTTCTGGATCGCCGCACCATCAACGGTCAGCATATGCATATCGGTGGCCAGCACCTGCCCCATCTGCCCACGCGGATCAATCAATCCACTGCGGTGATCCAAGGCGAAATTGACCGGCTGCGCATGCAGCACCTCACGCCCCTCGCCAAAATCAGGCACATCACAGGCGCTCAGCACGCGGCTGATGTCCTGCTCGCTGACGGTATGGCCCTCAAGCTCGACCTGCCCCGCCAACCCATAACTGCGCGGCCCTGCGCCCGAAAAACAGGCAATGACGTGATCAACACGAATGTTGGCCATCTTTTGCGCCGCCTGAACGGCGGTGCGAATGGCGCGCTCGGTCTCGGCCATGGCGTCGATCTCGCCAAAGCGCACCCCGCGCGACCGTGTCGTGGCCGCACCGATCACCCGAAAGCCAGCTTGTCCCGCCATCCGGCCGATGCCTTCGGCCTCGTGCAGCCGCTCGGTGCCGTCAAAGCGCAATACAAGGCAGGCTATCTTGGAAGTGCCCACATCCAGGACAGCGACCACCCCCCGCTGCATCGCCGCCTTGCGCATGTTGCGCATCGCCCGTTGGGATTCGTAGAGCTCGATCATGGTTCAGTTCGTCCCCAAACTCATCTGTGTTATGGTCCACCAGTCTTCCATGGCATTCTCGTTCAGGCGGATTGTCGGGCGTGCGGCAATGCGCATGTCGACCGAGGCCAGATCACGCCCCAGCATATCCTGCGCCCCGTGCAGCACGATCACACGCTCCAAAGCGCGCACCGCCCCGGTTTCGGGCAACAGGATGCGTTTGCCATCCGCCAACACCAGATCCCACCGCCGCTCTCCCATCCGCACAAGACCGCGCAGGTCCATGCCAAGCGGAACAGCCGCCCGTAGAAGTTCAATCGCCTCAGCCACCTGATCCGGGGCTCCATCGCCCGCCACCACCGGCAGGTCAGCACGCTCGGCGCGGGCTTTGACCACGCCGATCACCTGCCCTTCGATGTCGATCACATTGAGCGCGTCGCGCGTTTTCCAAAGAGCGACCGGAACCCGCTCGGTGATTTCGGCGACCAGAACACCGCCCTGACGGATACGCACCTCGGCGCGCGCGACCGCAGGCAGCTCTTCGATCATCACGCGGATATCATCGAGTACAAGGTCAAACGAGCTCGCGGGCAGGTCATAGGGGAAAATCTCGCGGATATCCTCTTGCACGCTGGTGCTCGCCCCTTCGACTGACAGAAGGTTGACCATGAACTCGGGGCGGGTTTCGATCTGGTGGCGGATTTCGGCAACCTGCTCGACAAGGGCGGTGCGCCGCGTCTCGCTGCTGAGATATCCGCCAGCGATCCCCGCCACCACCAGTATCGGCAAGCCAAACCGGATCAGACGCCGATAGAGCGGCGTCAGCATCAGGCGCTGAAGACGGTAGGACATGCGCGACGGCGCAGGATCAGCGCGCGGAATTACCGGTTGCATGACGCATCCTCCACCATCCAGCGACACAACTCGGGAAAGGTAATGCCGACCGCTTGTGCCTGTTCCGGGGCGAGCGACGTGGGGGTCATTCCCGGCTGCGTGTTGGTTTCCAACAGGATCAACCCATCACGCCCACGCGCCGCGTCCCAACGAAAATCAGTGCGGCTGACCCCGCGACACCCCAGCACCGCATGCGCCCGCAGCGCATAATCCAGACAGGCATCAAAAATCTCTTGCGGAATTTCAGCGGGCACCACATGGCGCGACCCACCAGGTTTGTATTTGGCGTCGTAGTCATACCAGCCATCAGTCAGAATATCCGTCACGGTCAGGGCGCGGTCGCCCATAACCGTCGTGGTCAATTCGCGCCCCGGCGCATAGGCCTCGACCATCACCACCTCGGGCATGTCATCGGACAGGGCGGGTGGATTGTTGGCGCCCGCCTCAACCAGATAGATGCCGACGGAAGAGCCCTCGTTACATGGTTTCACCACATAGGGCGGGGGCATGACATGGCGCGTGCGCACCTCATCGCGCCGCGCCAGCACACTCTCGACCACCGGCAGGCCAGCCGCGCGATAGGCCGCCTTGGTGCGTTCCTTGTCCATGGCAAGTGCTGAGGACAGCACGCCCGAATGGGTGTAAGGCAGGCGCAACCATTCCAGCATCCCCTGCACGCACCCATCCTCGCCCCAACGCCCATGCAGGGCATTGAATACCACGTCCGGCTTTATCGCTTGTAAACATGTGCAGAGGTCGGCCGCGGCATCCACCTCAACCACCTCAAACCCTGCTTCCCGCAATGCGACGGCGCACTCACGCCCTGAAGAGAGCGACACGTCCCTCTCCGCTGAGGGGCCGCCCATGATCACCGCCACTTTCGGGGTTGTTCTGCTCGAACCAACCACCATGTGCCTCAATGTCCCGGGCTGGTTCACCAGCCCTGTTGTCGATTTGTTTTTGTTAGTCTGCCTGTGGGCTTGCGCCCGGAGCCGGTTCGCCGACCCTCATGATTTCCCACTCTAACTCTATTCCACGCATTTGAAAAACCTTTTTTCGCACATCTTCGCCAAGACCTTCCAGATCGGCGGCAGACGCCCCGCCGGTGTTGATCAGGAAGTTGGGATGCATCTCGCTCATCTGCGCCCCACCGCGCCGTGTGCCGCGCAATCCCGCCTCGTCGATCACTTTCCACGCCTTCAGATCATGCACGTCATCCGCCCTCCCGGTCGAGGAAAATCCCGCCGGATTGCGAAAAGTGCTGCCTGCGCTGCGCTCTTTCGTTGGCTGCGTGGCGTCACGCTTGGCGATTTGGTCGGCCATTTTGGCCTCCAGCGCCGACGGATCGCCCAAGCCCCCCTCAAAGGTTGCCTCTACGATCACCCACCCGTCAGGAACAGCGCTGTGCCGATAGGCGAAGTGCAGCGCATCATGCGCGAGGGTCACCACCTCGCCGCCCCGTGTCACGGCTTTCGCCTCAATCAGATGATCGGCCACATAGGCCCCGTAACAGCCCGCATTCATCCGCACCGCGCCACCGATGCTCCCCGGAATCGTGCGCAAGAACGTCAGATCAACGCCCGCCTCGGCTGCCCGCCGTGCCACATGCGCATCAAGGGCAGCAGCCCCGGCGATCACGCGACTGCCCTCAACACGAATGCTATTGAACCCGCGCCCCAACCGGATAACCACCGCGTGCACCCCGCCATCGCGCACAATCAGGTTGCTGCCCACGCCCATGGGAAACACCGGCAGGCTGGGGTCAAGCCCCGCAAGAAACCCTGCCAAATCGTCAAGATCTGCTGGTTGAAACAACCAATCCGCAGGCCCGCCCACACGCAGCCAGGTCAGGTCAGCCAAGGGCCGGTCGGGCGTCAGCGCGCCCCGTGTCTGTGGCATAGTCATCATGACAGCGCTTCTGCCTTTTGCCGCGCCCAAGGTAAAGCCCTGCGCATTCCCTACCCCAGTTTCCGCCGCATCCACCGCCCAAGGTAGATCACCGGCCATCGCAGCACGCTCATCCCGCCAACCATGACAAATAGGCCAACCCACGGCCCATTCTGCCACGTGACAAAGCCAAGGATCGGCACACCAAGGGCCATCAGCACATAGGCCCGCCGCCAGTAATTGTTGCGGCTAGGCAGCATCGCCAGCACATTCGCAGCGACTGCCCAACAACACGCCAGAACCAAAGAGAGCGTCATCCCAACCCTTCAAGGCGTGCTGGCAGACCATTCGCCCAAGCACTGATCGTGCCCGCGCCAAGACAGACAACCATATCCCCCGGTCCCGCCTGCTCACGCACCAAACGCTCCAAATCGTCTTCGTCGCGGATGGCACGGGCGTGGCGGTGGCCGTGGCGGATCAGCCCCGCCACCAGATCATCGCGACTGGCCCCGGGAATGGGATCTTCGCCCGCAGCATAGACCTCGGCGATGGCCACCACATCGGCTTCGTTGAAACAACCGCAGAAATCGTCAAAAAGGCTCGAAAGCCGGGTGTACCTATGCGGTTGATGTACCGCGATAACCCGCCCCGTCGTGGCCTGCCGCGCCGCACGCAACACAGCGGCAATCTCGACCGGGTGATGGCCGTAATCGTCGATGATGGTCACGCCGTTCACTTCGCCCACACGGGTAAAGCGCCGGTTGACGCCTCCGAAACTTGCCAAAGCGGTGCGAATTTCATCGCCTTTCATCCCCAGATGCCGCGCCACTGCAACCGCGCTCAGCGCGTTGCTGACATTGTGATCGCCGGGCATTGGAAGGGTGCAGCCTTCGATCATCCGCCCCTCAGCCTGAAGCGCCACGTCGAAATGCGCGACACCCTTTTCGTAATGCAGATTGACCGCCCGCACATCGGCCTGCGCGTTGAACCCATAGGTCATCACGCGGCGGTCGGTGATGCGGCCCACAAGGGCCTGCACCTCGGGGTGATCGGTGCAACAGACCGCCAGCCCATAAAAGGGAATATTGCTGACAAAGTCGTAAAAGCCTTGCCGCAACCGCTCGATATTGCCCCAATGCTCCATATGTTCGGGGTCGATATTGGTCACGATGGCGATGGTCGCCGGCAGGCGGTTAAAGGTGCCGTCGCTCTCGTCGGCCTCGACCACCATCCATTCGCCCTGCCCCATGCGCGCATTGCTGCCATAGGCATGGATGATGCCGCCATTGACGACCGTGGGATCAATTCCGCCCTTGACCAAAAGCTCTGCAACCAGCGTTGTCGTCGTGGTCTTGCCATGGGTGCCCGCCACCGCAATGTTGGATTTGAGCCGCATCAGTTCGGCCAGCATCTCGGCGCGGCGCACGACAGGCAAGCCGCGCTTGCGCGCCTCGTCCAGTTCAGGATTGCCGGGCTTGATGGCAGATGAGATGACCACCACCGCGGCACCCTCGAGGTTTTCTGCGCGCTGCCCCTCAAAGACCGTAGCCCCCATGCCCGCCAACCGCACGGTGATGGGCGTGGATTTGAGGTCAGACCCCTGAACCTGGTAGCCATGATTGATCAACACTTCGGCAATGCCCGACATCCCGATACCGCCGATCCCGACAAAATGGATGGGGCCGATATCAGTCGGAAGCTTGGTGGCTGCATTCATTGCTTTTGCCCTTTATTCGCAAGGTCTTCGACCATATCGGCCAGATGTTGGGGGGCGTCCGGCATGCCACAACTCAACGCCGCCTGCGCCATCATCGACGCGCCGGTCGGATCGCCCAGTACAGCACCGATCTGCTCGCGCAGCACCGTTTCAGTCAAGCGGCTTTCGGGGATCACGATTGCCCCACCCGCCGCCGCCAGACCACGAGCATTGGCGGCCTGATGGTCGCCAGCGGCAGCAGCATAAGGAATGAGGATCGCAGGCCGCCCGATGATCGAAACATCAGCGATGCTCGACGCGCCCGCCCGGCTGATCACCAATTGCGCCTCGGTCATGCGGCGAGGCACATCGCGGAAAAATGGCTGCACATCGGCATCAATCCCCGCCCCGGCATAAAACCGCGCCACGCGGTCCATATCTTCCTCGCGCGCCTGATGACTGACCCGGACATTGCGCAAGATCGCCTCCGGCAGGGCTGCGACAGCGGCTGGCACCATATCGCTGAGGATACGCGCCCCTTGTGAGCCGCCAATCACCAGCACCGACATTGGATAATCGCCCGGCGCGATATAGCCCGCGCCCGCCCGCTCCAACACCGCGGCCCGCACCGGATTGCCCACATGCACCGCCTGCGTGCCCTCGGGCAGGGTCGTGGGCCAAGTGCCACAGGCAACAACATCGACCCGGCGCGCAAAGAACCGGTTGACCCGACCAAGCACCCCATTTTGTTCATGCACCATACGCGGACGGCGCAGCAGCCACGCCGCCGTGAGCGCCGGAATGCTTGGGTAGCCGCCAAATCCCACGACCACGTCCGGTTTGTCCTGCATCATCCGCAGGCTTGCCCCCAACACGCCGCCCGCGATGTGAAACGGTGCCAGCAGTTTGTTGAGCAGGCCGCCGCGCGCGAAGGTGGCGCTTGCCACCTGCTCAATTTCGACCGAATGAGGAAAGCCGCCAACATAGCGCGCACCGCGTGCATCCGTGCTCAATCGCACCCGCCAACCACGCCGCAGCATCACCTCGGCCAGGGCCTGCGCGGGAAACATATGTCCACCCGTGCCGCCCGCAGCGATGATCAACAGCGGCTGTCGCGCAGTCATGAGCGCCCCCGCAGGATATCCCCGATCTGTCCCTGAGGCCGCGTTCGGGTAAAGGCCAAAAGCATACCCACGGCGATCCCTCCCGCCACCACCGACGAACCGCCATAGCTGACAAAGGGTAGGGTCATGCCCTTGGCTGGCAGAAGGCGCACGGCGACGCCCATGTTGATCATCGCCTGTGCCCCGAACATCACCACAAGGCCGGTGCCCGCAAGGCGGATGAAGGGATCACGTTCCCGCATCAGGCGCAAAAGCGAGCGCACCACGACACTGGCATAAAGCGCAATAATGCAGAGCACCAGAACCAGCCCGTATTCTTCGGCGGCGACCGCGATGATGAAATCCGTATGCGCGTCCGGCAGGCTCCATTTGACCTGCCCTTCCCCCACGCCCACGCCAAAGAAACCGCCTTCGCGGATCGCATTGGTGGCAAAGCCAAGCTGTGTGGTCGGGTCGACCTCAGGGCTGAGAAACCCGTCAATCCGGCGTGCGAAATGCTCGGAATTGGCATAGGCGAAACTGCCCACGAGCACCACGCCCCCTGCCATCCCCAAAAGCAACGTCACCGGGGCCCCTGCCACGAAATACATCACGCCCCAGCCAAAGAGAACAAGCGCGGCCTGCCCGAAATCGGGCTGCATCGCCAGAAAGGTGAGGATCACGAGGGTCAAAAGAAACGACCAACTCAGACCCGGCGGCCCATTCATCTGCTGGCTTGCCGCCATCATCCAAGCGGCCACGACCACGAAAACGGGCTTGAGAAACTCCGACGGCTGCACCGACGCAAAACCGAGGCTATACCACCGTACCGCCCCCTTGCCAAAGTCTGTCCCCAGAAACGGCAGCGCCATCAGCGCGGCAAAGGCAGCGAGAAACCCCAGAACCGCCATGCGCCGCACCATTTCCGGGCGCATCATCGACACCAGAACCATCACCGCCAGTGCCATGCCTCCGAAGAGCGCCTGACGCTGCACGTAGTAAAACGCGCCAAGCCCATTCTTTTCCGCAAGCGGTGGCGAGGCGGCCAGCCCCAACAACATACCGATGCTGAACAGGATCAAGACGCATGTCAGCGACCATTTGTCGATCGTGCGCCACCATTTGGGAATGACGGGCTCTGCGTCCCGCAGGGGCACAGCCCCATAGACCATTTCTGTCATCTGCCTGCCGCCTCATGCATCTTGCGCCCCTTTTCGGGGTCTGACACATATTCTAGCGCTGTTTTCGCCTTAATACCAGAACTATCCCCTTGCCAATCGGCGGCTTTTCGCGTCAGAGCCACGCACATGCGCCACAACTGCAACACGCTCATCCTTGGGGCCGGGGCCGCCGGCATGATGTGCGCGGCCCATGCCGGGCCAAGCACGCTGATCATCGACCATGCGCGCGCACCGGGCGAGAAAATACGTATCTCAGGTGGTGGGCGGTGCAACTTCACCAATCTTGGCACGACACCGGCGAATTTCATCTCGGCCAACCCGCATTTCTGTAAATCCGCCCTCTCGCGCTATACCCAGTGGGATTTTCTTGATCTCATCGCGCGTCACGGCATCGCTTGGCATGAGAAAACCCTTGGCCAGCTTTTTTGCGACGACAAGGCCACACAGATCGTCACGCTGCTGGTCAAGGAACTGCGTCAATCGGGGGCCGATCTCTGGCTTTCAACGCATGTGTCGGACATCAGCCATGACGGCAGCCGGTTTCGCGCCACGCTCGACCGCGAAGGGCGGCGCATGACTGTCTCCGCGCGCAACCTCGTGCTGGCAACGGGCGGCAAATCCATCCCAAAGATGGGCGCCACGGGCATGGCCTATGACATTGCACGCCAATTCGGCCACCAGATCACCGAAACGCGCCCGGCACTTGTGCCACTCACCTTTTCCGACGCCCCCTTTACCGCACTCTCCGGCACCGCCCTGCCCGTGCGGGCCAGTTGCGACGGGGTCAGCTTTGATGAAGCGGCGCTTTTCACGCATCGCGGGCTGTCGGGCCCCGCCATCCTGCAAATTTCCTCTTACTGGCGCGAGGGGCAGGCGATCACCCTCGATCTCGATCCCAACGCCAGACTTTATGACATGCTCCGCCAGCAGCGTCAGACCGCAGGCCGCCGTAATATCACAACCGACCTTGGCCATTACCTACCCGCGAAACTGGTAACGCATCTGGCGGCGAGCTTGGGTCTTGTGGGCAATCTCGCAGATCACTCCGACGCGCGGCTCGCCGAGATCACCGGGGCGTTGCGCGGCTGGCAGATGAAGCCGACCGGCACCGAAGGCTATCGCACCGCCGAAGTCACCTTGGGCGGCATCGACACTAACGGGATTTCGTCAAAATCAATGGAATCCAATCACATGCCCGGCCTCTATGCCATTGGCGAGGCCGTAGATGTCACCGGGTGGCTTGGCGGTTACAATTTTCAATGGGCATGGTCGTCGGGTTGGGCTGCAGGCAAAGCGATCGCTCAAGCCGGGGATGGCTAAGCCCGCACGCAATTCAACGTCAGCCTTCGGGGGCCTGCATTGTCCTTGCGCCGCTTTCATCCAGTTCGCGCGCCGTCAGGACCATGCGCATACCCAATTCGAAATTCCGCTGCATCTGCATCGTCGACAGCAGCTCTTCGACCGGGTTGACGTTGCTGCTCTCCAGCGTGCCCTGCAACACCTCCGCCTGTTGATTGGGCGGCGGCAACACGCCCTCCACGGTTCGGATCTGACCGTCTGCACCCTTGGTCAGCGCAACATCCTCAGGCGGGATCACGGTGGCCAGCACACCGGCCAAGACCGGATCACCCTCAGGATCATCAAGCGGCTGTATGTAGATTTCGCCAATATCCGTGATCCGGATATTGCGATAAGCGGGCACCTGAAGCGGGGCCATATCCGCACCCAGCATCGCATCGCCCGCACCATTGCGCAGCGTGCCATCCGTATCACGCCGCAGATCGCCACGACGGCTGAGCGCCGGATCGCCGGACTCGGGCATCACGTAGAAAAAGCCCCGATCCGCAATCGCCACATCTAGTTCCTCGTCGGTGCGGGTGAGCCTGCCCGTTTCCTGCGAGAACCCGGCGGGCCCGGTCTCGACCTGAAAGGCACGAGTGGTCAACCCCTCCATCATGTCGAGAAACCGCACCCCGCCCTCGTTGGGCAGGTCGCGGCGATAACCCGGAACGGTCTGGTTGGCGAGGTTCTGCGCCTGCGCCACCTGACTGTCGCGATTGACGCCCAATGCGTTGAGCGCGGTATAGATCATGCGGTCCATGGTGGCGCCTTGCGTTAGCTGCGGATGTTCAGAACCGTGTCGGCCAAGGTTCCGTTGGTCTCGAGCGCTTTGGCAGAGGCCTGATAGTTCCGTTGCGCCATGATCAAGTTGACCAATTGCTCAGTCAGATCGACATTCGAGCGTTCGACCGAGCCAGCCCTGATCGCACCAAAGCCGCTTGTCCCCGGCACACCCAAACGGACGTCACCGGATTCTCGCGAGGCGCGGTAAGTCGCGCTACCGATGCTGCCAAGACCTTGGATATCCGAGAAATTCGCAACAGCAACCTGACCGACTGCAACCGAAGTCTCGGCACCATAGCTGGCCCAAACGGTGCCATCCTGACGCACATCAACCGAGGACAGGTCAAGCTGGCGGGTGCCATTCTGTGACACAGCAATCGCGCCAAACGGGCCCTCAGACACCCGCGAGCCACCAAGAGAAAGCGACAGCGCCTGCTCCCCAAAATCAAAGTTCATCGCCTCCAGACCGCCGGTCTGCGCGCCGCCCGCATCAAAAGACAATGTGGCCAGCGGGTCGGTGGGGGCGGTGATAACGCCGTCGACCACGAGTTGCACCGTATAGGCCAACCCGCCATCCAGCGCGTCGGGCGCATCGGACATCACGAAATAGGCTTGCGCCGGCACGGCACGCCCCGCAGCATCCAGCACCGGAATTTGCGTGGTCGCAGCATAAGTCGTTGGATCCGCTGGATCAAAGGCAGCGGCAGGAATGGCCGCCTGCGCGCCCAGACCACCATTGTTGCTCAGCGACAGGTTGAACGATAGATCAACGGCCGTCGTCGCCTGAGGCGTGCCGAATTGTTGCGGGATTTGCAGGCGTTGCGTCTGTGTCGTGGACAGCGTGTCGCCATTCTCTGAGGTCGGGAAGACCGTAAGGAAATGCCCCGCCGCATTGGTCACAAACCCTTCGCGGTTCATGCCAAAGGCACCGGCACGGGTATAGCCCGCATCGGCCCCCGCATCCGGCCCGGTGCGGACCTGAAAGAACCCCGGCCCCTGCAAAGACAGGTCCAGCACGTTGCCGGTCGCCGTCAAAGACCCCTGTTTGAAATCTACACCAATCCGGCTGACTTCGGTGCCTGATCCAATCTGTGACGCAGGGCGGCTGTACGGGCTGGTGGTATAGATGTCGGCGAATTCCGCCCGGCTGCCATGAAACCCGAGGGTGCCCACATTGGCAATATTGTTCGAAGTCACCGAAATGTCGGTCTGCGCGGCGTTCAGCCCGGAAAGTGCAGTGTGAAAGCTCATGAATCTGGTCCTGTCAGGTCGTTGAAGGGTCTGGTGTTGGTTGGGATTAGCGAATGTCGGTGATCTCGAGACTGCTACGCAGCCCATAGTCTTCGACCCTGAGGGTCATGTCCTGCCCGCCCTCGGGCATCTGCACCCCCACAACCCGGGCATAGACAAAGGGCTCTGCCGGTGTGTCGCCATCCACCTCGATCGCCACCCGCACCGCACCGCGCGCGGCGACGATCTCAGGCGGCAGGCCGTCCCAGTCAAAGCCCATCAGCCCGGCAGGCTGTGCGCCCATATCTTTTCGGTGGAGTTCCGCGCCCGTCTCGGCGTTGGAATAGATCACTGTGACAGCACTTGCCGCCTCTGGAAGGTCTGCCACACCGTGCACCCCGCCCGACGCATCTGGCCGCGCGAGCGAACCCGGCACCAAAACCTGTTGCCCCAAGAGCGACGAAGCGGTCGCAATCCGATTGCCCCCGATCTGGCTGCCGATATCGCTTAAGGTGGTGTTCACCCGGTCCAACCCCGCCACGGTCGAAAATTGCGCCATCTGTGCGAGGAATTCGCCATTTTCCATTGGCGCGAACGGGTCTTGGTTCTGTAACTGCGCCGTCATCAGCGCCAGAAAATCCTGCTGCCCCAGATCGCCATTGCCTGTCCGTGTTGGGGCGGAATTGGCAGCGGCAGCAGCCGTGAACGTGGCACTTGCGCCGGTTGCTGTATTGACTTCAGGCATTGCAGTGCTCCTTAGCCCTGACCCATCATGACCGTGCGTGCCATCAGCGTGCGCAGGGTCGAGACGGTTTCCAAAACATTCTGATACTGGCGGCTGGCTTCGACCATCTCGACCATTTCCTCGTCTGGGTTGACGACGGATTCGTAGACGAAGCCCTCTTCATCGGCCATCGGATGATCGGGGCGGTAGGCACGCACAGGCTCTCGATCAAGCTGTACGACGTCGGTGACATGCGTGGTCGAAAGGCCAGACTGGCCGGTCTGATCGGCATAGATCGTCTCGAACACCGGGCGCAGCGGGCGATAGGCCTCTTCTTTGGTGGTGCTCACCGCCTGCGCATTGGCCATATTGGAGGCCACCGTATTCAAGCGCACCATCTGCGCCGACATGGCAGAGCTGGCGACATCAAAGATATTCTTGATCATCATGGCTTATTCTCCCTTGATCGCCGTGTTCAGACCAGAAATCCGCCGGTTGAGCAGCGTAAGACTGGTTTGGTAACGCAGGCTGTTTTCCGCAAATTCCATCTGCTCCACAGCCAGTTCGACCGTATTGCCATCGAGCGAAGGATTGACCGGAACGCGGTATCCCGCCTGCCCCGCATTTAGACCACTGGTTGCGAAATGGCGGCCGTTGCTGGTGGCGAGGGCACCGCCACCAGTTTCAGCATTCAGTACCGTTTCGAAATCCATGTCGCGCGCCTTGAAGCCCGGAGTCGCCGCATTGGCGATGTTGGAGGCCAGCATCGCGCCACGCTGCTCGCGCAGGTTCAGAGCCGAAGCAAAGAGGCTCAGGTGATCGCGGAACGCATCTGTCATGGCGCGAGATCCTTTCCCGGGTGGTCAGCGCAGTTGGTCCAGTCCTTGCAGGGTGACGTGCATCGTGGATGCTCCGGCCCTGCCCGCATCCCTGCAATTCTGGTGCCAACCCGCCCGAAACCAAGGAACGCCGATGTCAGAGACCGCCGCCCGCCCCGCCATGCGCAAGTCGCTCACCCTGCCCCGAAGCTTTAGTCGTGTGCTGGGGCGTCTGCTGATCCTTCCCGCCACCGAGAGCCTGCCCCTCGCAAACAACGTCTACGCCCAAACCAGCAATCCGGTGCAGCGCGCGCTCGCGATGCGCCTGCGCCTGCGCCTCTTGCAAGAGGCTCTCGATGCCCCGCACAAACCCGTCCCACCGGTCAAAGCCGAACCCGAACCTCTGCCCCCACCGATGCCGGAACCAATGCCGGAGCCAGAGCCAGAACCCGCACCACCCCCAAAACCCGCCAAGACAGCCAAGCTCGTCAGTCTAGATCTGGCAGGCGGCGCTCTTTCCATGATGATGAGCGAATTGGGAAGCGGCGAAGACGCAGAGGATGATTTCTTTGGCGATGACTGAACCCTTCAAAGCCAATATCTTTGGATACCAGCCCTCTCTTTCGCCCCCTCGCAAATACCTTCGCGCGCTTTCTATTTCAGTCAGATCATGGGATTGTGGTTGTACTTCCAAGGCTGCCAGGAGATACGGAAATGAAACAGTTGGCACCACAAATGACAGTGAACGATACGCATCGGTTTGGGCAAGACGCCAATACCCCCCTCCATCTCCCCAGTGGATGGTGGATTGCCCCCATGGTCGGTCTCGGCGTTGTGATGTGGTACTGGATCATTTCCGCACTTCTCTCGGTTTTGGGCTAAGCCTCCCTCCAGAGCTTGCAAAGTGTTGTCGCCCGGTCGCTCTCGCGTCCGGGCGAAACCTTTTTTCCGGGTATTATGTAGAACTTGACCCCGCGCATGTCTGCGCGGGGTCGTTGTTGTTCTTGCCGTTTGTTGCAGCGCCCTGCCGTTATCCGCGCGCCTCGCGGATCAGCCGCAGAATATCCTTGGCTGCCTCAGGAATATTGGTGCCCGGACCAAAGATTGCCTTGACCCCCGCCTTCTTGAGGAAATCGTAATCCTGTTGGGGGATCACCCCGCCGCAGATAACGATAATGTCGCCCGCATCCCGCGCCCTAAGCGCCGCGATCAGTTTCGGTGCCAATGTCTTGTGCCCCGCCGCCTGAGAGCTGATGCCCACCACATGTACGTCATTATCAATGGCATCCTGCGCCGCCTCTTCTGGCGTCTGAAAGAGCGGGCCCACATCCACATCGAACCCGATATCGGCAAAGGCGGTGGCAATCACCTTGGCACCGCGGTCATGCCCATCTTGCCCCATCTTGACGACAAGCATACGCGGACGGCGCCCCTCAACCTCGGCAAAATCCTCGACCGATTTCTGAATGGCGGCAAAGCCTGCGTCGCCCTCATAGGCGGCACCGTAAACCCCGGCCAAAGTCTTGACCTCGGCGCGATGCCGTCCAAACTCTTTTTCCAGTGCCATGCTGATCTCTCCTACCGTGGCGCGCGCACGCGCTGCCTCAACCGCTGCGTCGAGCAGATTGCCGCCCTCACGCGCACGGCGCGTCATCTCGTTCAAGGCGGCCTGACAAGCCGTCTCATCGCGTTGCGCGCGAATACGCTCCAACCGGGCGATCTGCGCCTCGCGCACCTTGTCGTTGTCGATATCCAGAATATCGATCGGGTCTTCCTTGTCCTTGCGATACTTGTTGACGCCGACGATCACCTCGTCACCCCGGTCGATCATGGCCTGCCGGGTCGCCGCAGTTTCTTCGATGCGGAGCTTTGGCATGCCGGATTCCACCGCCTTGGTCATGCCCCCCATGGCCTCGACCTCTTCGATCAGGGCCCAGGCCTTTTCGGCCAACTCATGCGTCAGGCTCTCGACGTAGTAAGACCCCGCCAGCGGGTCGACCACCTTGGTGACGCCAGTCTCTTCTTGCAGGATCAACTGCGTATTGCGGGCGATGCGCGCGCTGAAATCTGTAGGCAGGGCAATCGCCTCATCCAGCGCATTGGTGTGCAGCGACTGTGTGCCCCCCAGAACCGCGCTCATCGCCTCGTAGGCGGTGCGCACCACGTTGTTATAGGGATCTTGTTCCTGAAGGCTCACCCCGGATGTCTGGCAATGGGTGCGCAGCATCTTGGATTTCTCGTCCTTGGCACCGAATTCGGTCATGATCCGGTGCCAGAGCAGGCGCGCAGCGCGCAGCTTGGCGACCTCCATAAAAAAGTTCATGCCGATGGCGAAGAAGAACGAAAGACGCGGCGCAAAGCTGTCTACATCCATGCCCGCAGCGATGGCTGCACGCACGTATTCGCGCCCGTCGGCCAGCGTATAGGCCAATTCCTGCACAAGGTTCGCGCCCGCCTCTTGCATGTGATAGCCCGAGATCGAGATAGAGTTGAATTTTGGCATGTGTTGGGCTGTATAGCCGATGATATCCGACACAATCCGCATGCTGGGTGCAGGTGGATAGATATAGGTGTTCCGGACCATGAATTCCTTGAGAATGTCATTCTGAATGGTGCCCGAGAGCAGCGCCCGATCATGGCCTTGCTCTTCTCCGGCGACGATAAAGCTGGCCAAAACCGGGATCACAGCGCCGTTCATCGTCATCGACACGGAAACCTTGTCGAGCGGGATGCCATCAAAGAGGATTTTCATATCCTCGACGCTGTCAATCGCCACACCTGCCTTGCCGACATCCCCCTCGACGCGGGGATGGTCGCTATCATAGCCGCGATGCGTGGCCAGATCGAAGGCGACCGAGACCCCCTGCTGTCCGGCTGCAAGGTTGCGGCGGTAAAAGGCGTTCGATTCCTCGGCCGTCGAAAACCCGGCATATTGCCGGATCGTCCAGGGGCGGCCTGCGTACATCGTGGCCTTGACGCCGCGCGTAAAGGGCGCTTTCCCGGGGATGCTCCCCATATGCGGCAGCTCCGCCACATCCTCTGCGGTATAAAGCGGTTGAACCGCAATCCCCTCGAGCGTGTTCCACGTCAAGTCTTCGGGTGCGCGCCCCCGCAGTTCAGCCGCCGCGAGTTTACGCCAATCGTCTTTCTTCGTCGCCATTCCGATGTCCTCTTCCAATCTGGCCAGAGGGCAGGTGTTTCCCCGCCTCATCTGATCCGGTTTCCTCTGATAGTCGCGCCACCCCATCTGCCCCGGCCGAAAGCCAGAAGAGATCGTCGGCATAGGCCTCTTGCAGGGCCAAACGCTGTGCCCGGTCAAAGGGCTGCCAACGCCCTTCGCCCTCGGGCAATTGTGTCAAATCGCCGCCACGCGCGGCCACAGCACGGCGTAACGCCGCCAGATCCGGCGCGCGGTTGAGCCAGAGCCGCGCCGCCTTGACCGGCACCTCTGCAAGCCCTGTTATCGCGCGCAACCGCCCCTCGGGGCGTCCAGCATGCACCTCATGCGGAAGGATTACGAGATCGACACCGGGCAGCGCACAGGCCAGATCAGTGATCACCTCGCGCCAATGCCGGTTGACCGTCACCAGCCGGTCAAGGTCATCGACCCCCGGCACACCGTGCCCCCGCGCCACGCCATAGGCCAGCGACGACGCCCACCAACTATCCTGTCCGCGCACGGACAGCGCCACACGCGTGATCCGCCCGTCAAAAGCATGGACGAACCGCGCCACACGCTCGCCAATGCCGGGATAGAGCCGCGCGTGCCGCAGGTTACGCCGGGTTGAGCCGATCATGTTCTCATCGCTGATCAACACACGGGTCATGCCCTGCGTGCGCGCCTCTTCAAGTCGAAGCGCGATACGCCCACGCGCGCGGTCCAACTGTTGGGTGGCAGTGGCAAGGCCCGATGCCGGGATGACCCCACTCAACACCCCGTCCCGTGTCACCTCGGGCCCCCAATAGCACAGGCCTTGCGCGGCCAACCTGCGCGCATTGGCGCGCATATAGTGTTGAAACGAGGTTGAGGCGGTGCGATGCGCGCCCAGATGCAGGATGATGTCCATGTCAGGTCTGACCTTTCGATTGGCCGCCCCTTGCGACCGCAAACGATTGGTCTCGATCCTGCCTGCCATTCCTGACCATGCGCTTAACTTCGGAAAATTTCCGTGCGCTTGCCATTCACCCTTCGCAATCGTCGTCATCCAGCCTATATCTTGACCGACAGGAGACCCCATGAAAACGATCTTATCCCTTGTTTTGGCTCTCTTTATCGCGCTGCCAGCGACCGCGCAGGACAGCGATACGGGCCCCGCGTCTGCCTCGATCCTCTCGGCAGATACTGTCAATTTGAAGGATTTTCTCTGGCTCAAGCGCCCACTTGTGATTTTTGCCGATACGCCCGCCGATCCGCGATATGTTGAACAGATGGCGTATATCACCCAGCGGCTTGATGTGCTCAATTCGCTTGATGTGGTGGTGATCACCGACACTGATCCTGACGCGCGCTCGGACCTGCGCAAGATGCTGCGCCCTCGTGGATTTGGCCTTGTGCTTATCGGCAAGGACGGGGTGATATACCTGCGCAAGCCCGCGCCCTGGCATGTGCGCGAAATCGTCCGCACCATCGACAAACTGCCAATGCGCCAACAGGAACTGCGGGAGCGTCCCGGCGATAGCTGATGCTCGCACACCATCATCCGGCCCCAATCGCCACAATCAAAAGCCCTGTGGCAGGGTCCATCAGCATGAGTGCGCCCACATGCGCCTCCCATGCCATCACGGCACCCGGCTGACCCAAGATGTGGTGAAAGGCGCTCTCGCTTGTCGCTTCCATGCAGGCGCGCGCCTCAAGGCCTGCGCGTCGCATAGCCATACCGGTAGGCCGGTCGAAATTGGCCATGGCCACCATGGCCGCATCGGGGGCCAAACCCGGCGCGATCCAAGCCGCCTGACCACGCGCGGCGAGGGCGCGCGCCATCTCTGACGCTGACCCGACCACGGGCATCGCCGCCTTGATCCGCGCATCCGTTACGCGATAGAGGCCCACGGCACACTGCATCGTCGCCGCAAATTCCACGGTTTCGCCCAACGCAAACCACGCTGCCAGCCGCCCGCGCTGCGCCGCCTCTGCGTCACGCGCACAAGCGGCAACGACAGCGATAGCAGCAAGGCACGAAAGCAGCCGCAGGTCATGGCGCAGGGTCAGTTGCATTCCCTCACTCGAACTCCATGATCACATCATCCACTGCAAGGCTGTCGCCCGGCCCCGCATTCACCTTTGCCACCACGCCCTTACGCTCGGCGCGCAGGATGTTTTCCATCTTCATCGCCTCCACCGTGCAGAGTGCCTGCCCCTCCTGCACCTCTTCGCCCGCTGCCACATTGACCTTTACGATCAACCCCGGCATCGGACAGAGCAGCAGCTTGGACGTATCAGGTGGGAGTTTCTCGGGCATTAACGCGGCCAGTTCCGCCTGACGCGGCGTGCGCACATGGACCTTGAGATCGGTGCCCCGCGTGCGGATGCGGAACCCGCCGCTGATTTTGCCGACCTTGAGCACCAGCGCCCGGCCATCCACATCAAGCCGCGCCAGTTGATCGCCGGGTGTCCAGCCGCTAGTGACGCGCAGGGTGTCACCATCTTCAAAGCGCACGGTCGCCCCCTCACGATCCGCCGCCACCACCACGGCAAAGCTCTTGCCCTGCAAGGACACAACCCAGTCTTCACCGACATGGCGTTCGTGATTGTCCATGCGCCCCGATACCCGCGTACGTCGGATTTCAGCCACCCGATGCATCGCCGCCGTGCTTGCCGCAATCGCGCGCAGCGCCTCTTCCGGCAGTGTTACGCCAGTGAAACCCTCGGGATACTCCTCGGCGATAAAGGCCGTGGTGATATCGCCACTGACAAAGCGCGGATGATCCATTACGGCGCTCAGGAACGGCAGGTTATGCCCAATGCCCTCAACTTCAAAGCTGTCCAGAGCCACGCGCATGCCCTCGATCGCCTCGGCGCGGGTATGGCCCCAAGTGCACAGCTTGGCGATCATCGGATCGTAATACATGCTGATCTCGCCGCCCTCGAACACGCCCGTGTCATTGCGCACCACAGCACCGTCCATCGCCAGCTCCTCGGGCGGCCGATACCGGCTCAGACGACCAATAGATGGCAGGAACCCGCGATATGGGTCTTCGGCATACAGACGGCTCTCCATCGCCCAGCCTGTCAGCTTTACATCCGCTTGTTTGAGGCTCAGCGCCTCGCCATGCGCAACCCGGATCATCTGTTCCACAAGATCGACGCCGGTGATCAATTCCGTCACAGGATGTTCAACCTGGAGGCGCGTGTTCATTTCGAGAAAGTAGAAATTCCTCTGTCCATCCACGATGAACTCCACCGTGCCTGCACTGGCGTAACCCACCGCCTGCGCGAGTGCCACGGCCTGCTCACCCATTGCGCGGCGTGTGGCCTCATCAAGAAACGGGCTCGGCGCTTCTTCGATCACCTTCTGGTTCCGGCGCTGAATACTGCATTCGCGCTCGCCCAGATAAATGCCGTTACCGTGGGTATCGCAGAGCACCTGAATTTCAATATGGCGCGGTTGGGTGACGAATTTTTCGATGAAAATGCGATCATCACCAAAAGAACTCGCCGCCTCGTTCTTGGAACTTTGAAAGCCCTCGCGCGCTTCCTCGTCATTCCAAGCGATCCGCATCCCCTTCCCGCCGCCGCCCGCAGAGGCCTTGATCATGACGGGATAGCCGATTTGATTTGAGATGGTCACCGCCTCTTCGGCATCGGCGATCAGGCCCATATAGCCGGGCACGGTGCTAACGCCTGCCTCTTGCGCGATTTTCTTCGAGGTGATCTTGTCCCCCATCGCCTCAATCGCCTTTACGGGAGGCCCGACAAAGGCCACGCCTGCCGCTTCCAGCGCCTGCGCGAATTTGGGGTTCTCACTCAAAAAGCCATAGCCCGGATGCACCGCCTCTGCCCCGGTGGCCTTGATCGCGGCCATCACCTTGTCGATCACGATATAGCTCTCGGACGCAGGCGCCGGACCGATATGAACCGCCTCGTCGGCCATGCGCACATGCAGCGCGTTGCGATCCGCATCGGAATAGATCGCCACCGTCGCAATCCCCATCTTGCGCGCGGTCTTGATCACGCGACAGGCGATCTCGCCCCGGTTGGCAATCAATATCTTCTTGAACATCTTCCGTCCCTTCCTCTCTTATCGGCGCGGCCTTTAGGCGGCGCGCCGGATTTCTTCTGGCACAACAAGAAAACCACCGGCGCGAAACGCACCGGTGGCTTTAAGTAACTGGTCTTGGATGGCTGGCAGACCGCTCGCAGAACGGTTCGGGCTCAGATCATCAGCAGCGGTTCGGATAGGCCTGACAAAAGACCACGTTGCCCGCGGCCCCAACTGCGGCACCGGTGATGACGCTGCCGCCAACCACCGCAGTTGTAAGAGCGCCCGCACCGCCGCCGATAAGCGCCTGCTCTGGAACCGTGTCACCACAGGCCACCAAAGCGCCAAGCGCCAAAACACCAAGGGTCGGAGCAAGGCCACGCGGCAGGAGATGTGTTCGAAGTCTTTGCATATGGGATGTCCTCTTGTCAGATCGCATGAAAAATCCACGCCATAGAACGTCACCAAGCGGGCCGCGTCAAAGCGATTGCATCGTCTCCACACACCATCGGCGAACCCCCGCCCATCTGCGCCGGAAACCGCAAGTATCGAATGTTCAACAGAAAAAGAGGGCGATCCATGCACGCCCGTACAGGATCGCCCCCAGGGGGAAGGGCGGCAGGACCGACGCAATGTCAATACCTCTGGGGAAAGGACTCCCGCCACTAAGGTCACTCTGCCTGCATTCGATCCACAGGCCAAACACAGTCTCGCAGCGATACTCGCATGAGCAGAGCTTTGCCGATTTTCAATGCCTCTAGGCAGAACGCCGCGCATCCTGCAGCGCGGGGTCCTCGCCCTGGGGTGATGAGGGCGCGCTAGGGTCACACGAACACCTCGGGAAATGACTCGCGCGCAACATCTAGGTCCAAGACCAAGAGTGCCTCGTAACTTGTGGGATCAAAGGGGTCATCGACCGGCTTGACCTCGCGGCCCAAAAGCCAGCTTAACCGCCCGGCATCAAGATTGCCGCGCTCAAACGGCTCTTCGCCAAAACACTCCCAAATCGCGCGCACAAAAGCCGCGTCTGCCCGTTTATCAGCAGGCTTACGGTCGCGGTAACGCTCACGCGCAACCAAGGGAGTAGCCCCTTTGGCATTCGCGCGTCTGATTGTGAATTGAAAGTCCGTGCTTGGTAGACGACCGGGAAAACCTCGATGTTTCAACATGTTGCGCCCTCCGAACCAAAGAGGCGCCACGCGGTATATGGTCTTGTGGGCGGGACGGACCCTTGAGCCCGTCCCGCGCCTAGCCCAATGGGCTTACTTGTACTTGCCGGTCTGAACGGGCTCGGTTGTGATCGGCTCAACCACAACGAACTCTTCTTCGGCAGGCTGTGCGCATGCTGCGACAACGGCAATGAAACCGATTGCGAGAATGCTCTTAAGGCTCTTCGACATGTATTTCTCCTGTCTCTCGTAACTTCATGAAGAGACGCGCAAGGACACGTTGTCCCTGCCCGTCTCAAGGGCGAGGTAAAGGTCGCTTGGGTGCAACCTCGACGCAGCTTATCGGAAATTTCAGGATTTGAACATCTGTCATCACCAATCCCGTGCGGCTGTGTCCCCAAAGCCTCAGTACCTCCAAGGCGTTGATTTCGTGGCGCAAGATTTTGCGTTCTCATTAAAACATCTCCCAGATGCAGGCGCCTTCCTGCGGCCTGTAGGCCTCGAAGACCTGAGTGACATCAGGGTCGAAAACCCCGAATTCCGACGGTCGATCCGCCAATGAAATAACAACCTGTGCGGGCACAGGCCCGGTTACTGCCAATCGCGGCAAGGCGTAGCTCTCGCATAGCCAAACAAGATCGGCCAGCACCGTTTCCAACTCCGCCTCGCTGTCACCAACCCCAGCGAATCCTTCAGCCACAAAACGAAAGCGATAGGTCAGGCCTAGACCCGGACGGTCGGTCAGCACCTCCTGAACTTGCGCCGTCAGTCCCGAGGGTAGCGGCAGCGCCTCCTCCTGCGCTGCCGCCCCTTGGGCAAGAGCCAACCCGACGCTTAGCGCCACAGCATGTCTCACCCGTCTCCTCACAGCCGCGCCATCCAGCGCGCGCGATTCGCCGCATCCTCTAGTACACAGGCAATCAACGCCTCGCATGCGGCGCGATCAAACCGCCCGGCCACGGCTCCTCCAGCCCGCACCTGCATCACTGCCCCATCCCGGCACACCTGCACGGCTGGGGCAAAGCCGCGCAGCGATTGCAGCGACCGCCACAGATCTTGCCGCACCAGATGCGCCAGTCTCCGCCGCCCGGTCGTTCCCTCCAGAATGGTCTCCACCGCCAAATCGAAGCGCACAGGCAGTCTCCGCGTCACCGTCAGAGCGCCATCTTCGTCTTCGATCACATGCCAGCGGCTGCGCCCCATCCTGCCCTCCGTGCTTCATCTGGCCCCAATTCTCGCCCGTTTCAGAGCGGAATGTTATCGTGCTTTTTCCATGGGTTGCTCAGTTTCTTATTGCGCAGGGATGCAAAGGCACGGCTCACGCGCATGCGTGTACTGCGCGGCTGGATCACCTCGTCGATAAAGCCACGCTCAGCGGCCACAAACGGGTTGGCAAAGCGGGCTTCGTAATCTTTGGTATGCGCCGCGATCCTTTCTGGAGATCCAAGGTCGGCCCGGTGAATGATCTCGGTGGCACCTTTTGCCCCCATGACCGCAATCTCTGCCGTTGGCCAAGCATAATTGAAATCACCGCGCAGATGCTTGGAGGCCATCACGTCATAGGCCCCACCATAGGCTTTGCGGGTGATGACAGTCACTTTCGGCACAGTCGCCTCGCCATAGGCAAACAGAAGTTTCGCGCCATGCTTGATTACACCGCCATATTCCTGCCCTGTCCCCGGCAGGAAACCGGGCACATCCACAAGTGTAAGTATCGGAATCTCAAAGGCATCGCAGAACCTGACAAAGCGCGCAGCCTTGCGGCTGCTGTCGATGTCGAGGCAACCGGCCAGCACCATGGGTTGGTTGGCCACGACACCCACGGTCTGCCCTTCAAGACGAATGAACCCAGTGATGATATTCTTGGCGAACTCGGCCTGAATCTCGTAAAAATCCGCCTCATCCGCAACCTTGAGGATCAATTCCTTCATGTCATAGGGCGTATTGGCGTTGTCGGGGATCAGCGTATCGAGGCTTTGCTCAACCCGGCCCGGTTCGTCGAAGAAGGGCCGCACCGGCGGCTTTTCCCGGTTGTTCAACGGCAGAAAATCCACAAGGCGCCGAACTTCAGCCAAGGCTTCTACATCGTTTTCAAAGGCGCCGTCGGCGACGCTCGACTTGCGTGTATGGGTCGATGCGCCCCCCAGCTCCTCGGCCGTAACCACCTCATTGGTGACGGTTTTGACCACATCAGGACCAGTCACGAACATGTAGGAACTGTCGCGCACCATGAAAATGAAATCGGTCATAGCCGGGCTATAGACCGCGCCACCCGCGCAAGGGCCCATGATCAGACTGATCTGGGGAACCACACCGCTGGCCATGATGTTGCGTTGAAAGACCTCGGCATAGCCCGCAAGACTTGCAACCCCCTCCTGAATCCGTGCGCCACCCGAATCGTTGATACCGATGACAGGCGCGCCGTTCTGCATTGCCATATCCATGATCTTGCAGATTTTTTCGGCATGAGTTTCCGATAAAGACCCACCGAACACGGTGAAATCCTGGGAAAAGACGTAAACCATCCGGCCATTGATCGTGCCCCACCCGGTGATGACACCATCGCCGTAGGGCCGCTCTTTCTCCATGCCGAAATCAGTGCAGCGGTGCGCCTTGAACATGTCGAACTCTTCAAAACTGCCCTCGTCGAGCAGCAATTCGACCCGCTCGCGCGCTGTCAGCTTCCCCTTGGCGTGCTGGGCTTCGATACGGCGCTCACCACCACCTTTACGGGCTTCGGCGCGGCGATTTTCCAATTCCTGAAGGATGTCTTTCATGGCACTCCCCTTGCGATGTTGCGCGCAGCATAGAGTTTGTGAGGAGTGGCTCAAAGCAGAATCGGGCAAATTTGCAAATCATCGCAAAGCATAATTTGGAAATCTGTAAACTTGCGAATTTTCGCTCTGCCTCATGGACTTCCCCGCGGGTCACTCCTAGCCATGCCGCATGACCCGCGTTCAGACACCCAAGTATCTCGACCGCACCACCCCGCCGCATATCACGACACTGATCCTGTTGGCGGGGCTGTCGGCCCTCGCCATGAACATTTTCCTCCCCAGCCTGCCGGGGATGACCGCGTATTTCAACACCGAATACCGGCTGATCCAGTTGTCAGTGGCACTTTATCTTGGGGTCAATGCCGGGCTGCAACTGCTGATGGGGCCGATTTCGGATCGGTGGGGGCGGCGACCGGTGATTCTCTGGGGTCTTGGCCTCTTTCTAGTCGCCACCTTGGGCTGCATCTTTGCTCCAAATATCACGGTGTTTCTGACCTTTCGCATGGTTCAGGCAAGCGTGGTGGTCGCCATGGTGCTATCTCGTGCCATCGTGCGCGACATGGTGCCCCAAGACCGCGCCGCATCGATGATCGGCTACGTCACCATGGGCATGGCGGTGGTACCGATGATCGGCCCGGCCTTTGGCGGGCTCTTGGACGAGGCTTTTGGCTGGCAAGCGAACTTCTGGACGCTTTTCGTTCTGGGGGCTGCGCTTTTCTTCGTCTGCTGGCGAGATTTGGGCGAGACCGCGCCGCTGTCTGGCCGAACCTTGATGCAGCAGTTCCGTGACTATCCAGCTCTTCTGACCTCGCGCCGGTTCTGGGGATATGCGTTAGCGGCGGGGCTGAGTTCAGGTGCATTCTTTGCCTATCTGGGCGGTGCGCCCTTTGTAGGAGACCGGGTGTTCGGGCTGCCCCCGTCTACGCTCGGTCTATTGTTCGGTGCTCCGGCGATTGGTTATTTCCTTGGCAATTTCGTCTCAGGGCGGTTTTCCACCCGAATTGGCATCAACCGCATGGTGCTTTGGGGCACACTGTTCAATGCAGGCGGCATAGCTCTCAATCTTATGCTGTTCCTTGTGGGCCTTGGCACACCGCTCACGTTCTTTGGGCTCATGACATTCATGGGGCTTGGAAATGGCATGGTCATCCCGAATGCTACTGCTGGTGCCCTTTCGATCCGTCCTGACCTCGCAGGCACAGCAAGCGGCCTGTCGGGCGCGCTGATGATCGGCATCGGGGCAGGTCTCTCGGCGATCGCAGGAACGATGCTGACCCCCGGCAGTGGGGCCTTTGCCCTGCTGGGGCTGATGCTGTCGACGGCGCTAGCGGCGATTGCGACGATCCTCGCCGTGATCCGCCGCGAACGCAGACTTGGGCTATCAACATAACCGGGCCGGTCGCTGCGGCCCCCTGCAAGACCCGTCGCCAATGCCAAAACGTGATGATCACGCGCCCATCTATCGCCAGCTTTCACCTTCTCGTTCCAGCCATCCCACCAGTGTTCAGGGCCTGTGCGCGACCCGAGTGCAACAGTTTTGGTTAGAACGCGGGGCTTCTGCGCGTTTTGATTTCTAACGCCGCTGCGACCCATCGTATAACCGAGGCATTATTTCAGGAGGTTCTGATGATCCATCGCCGCACATTCATGGCCACCGGCCTTGCCGTCTTGGGCACCGCATCCCTTGCCAATGCCTTTGAACTTGACCCGAGATTCCTGCCACAAGAGGTGGCGTTTGATCCCGTCTATCAACCCGGCCAGCTTATTGTGCTGCCGCGCGCGCATTTTCTTTATTTCGTGACCGAACCCGGTCGCGCGCGCCGCTACGGCGTAGGCGTGGGCAAGGCAGGGCTGGAATTCACCGGCACCGCCACCATCGCCGTCAAGAAACAATGGCCAACATGGCGCCCCACCGATGAGATGATTGAGCGTGATCCGCGCACCTATGGCCGCTTCAAGGGCAATGACTATGTTCAGCCCGGCGGTGCTGGCAATCCGCTAGGCTCTCGTGCGCTTTACTTGTTCCAGAATGGTCGTGACACCTATTACCGCATCCATGGAACCACGCAGCCATCGTCGATCGGTCAATCCGTCTCGAATGGCTGCATCCGAATGATCAACGAGCATGTGCAGGATCTTTACGATCGCGTTCCAATCGGTACGGTCGTCACGGTTCTGTAATCTTGATTTTTGCACGGGGAAACTGCATATTTCCCCGTGCGACGCTACAACTATCGACCATCTGTCCTTTTCGGCTCAGTCACTCGATCTTGTATGACTTTGCCGGGTTGCCGCACTCCCGCGGGCAACAGTTACAGAAGGAATCAGTAAGATGGCGACTGGCACCGTGAAATGGTTCAATGCCACCAAAGGATATGGATTCATTGCGCCCGACGGCGGCGGCAAGGATGTCTTTGTACACATCAGCGCGGTTGAGCGCGCAGGCCTGACCGGCCTTGCCGACAATCAAAAGGTCAAGTTTGACATTGAGGCAGGCCGCGACGGCCGCGAGTCGGCATCCAATATCGTTCTCGCCTGAGCGACAGCAGCGACCGACAGAGAGTTATCTCTCCCACCACACATGTATCGCGCCCAACACGGCGCGATACACAGCATCCGGGGTTTTCGCCCCCCCTGCCTTTCCCCTTGAAACCTACCGCCCAAACCATGACATAGGGCGGGCATCAGGAGGCGAACCATGGCGCTCCCCGTCCGGGAACAAATGAAATACTGGGGCGCGGCTACGGCCGTGTTTTTTGTGCTGCTTTGGTTTCTGGGGGATGTGATCTTGCCCTTTGTCCTCGGCGGGGCAATTGCCTATTTCCTTGATCCAGTCGCAGATCGCCTCGAGCGAATGGGCCTAAGCCGCGCAGCGTCGGTCGTGGTCATAACGCTGATCGCCATTCTCGCGTTTGTGGTTATTGTTCTGCTGATCGTGCCAAGCCTCGTCAATCAGGCGGTGGCGCTGTTCAATGTGGCACCGGAACTGGCCCGCGATTTGCACGGCTTTCTCAGCACTCACTTTCCCGCCCTGTTCGAGCCAGACTCGGCGCTGAACAAGACCCTGCTGTCCTTGGGCGAAACCATTCGCGAACGCGGCGGGCAATTGCTGGAAACCTTGCTCAGCTCTGCAGCCTCTATGGTCAACATCTTGATCCTTTTGGTGATTGTTCCCGTTGTGGCCGTTTATCTTCTCTATGATTGGGATAATATGATCGCCGAGATTGATCATCTCTTGCCGCGCGACCATGCGCCGGTGATCCGCAGTCTTGCGGGGCAGATCGACAATACTCTGGCGAGCTTTATTCGCGGGATGGGAACGGTCTGCTTGATCTTAGGGACATATTACGCCGTTGCCCTGATGCTTGTCGGGCTGCAATTCGGCCTTGTGGTGGGGGCGATTGCAGGCCTGATCACCTTTATTCCCTATGTCGGGTCTATCGTCGGCGGCGTGCTGGCGGTGGGTCTTGCCTTGTTCCAGTTCTGGGGGGATTGGGTCAGCGTTGGTCTGGTGGCTGCCGTCTTTGTATCGGGACAGGTGATCGAGGGGAATTTCCTGACACCCAAGCTGGTGGGGTCTTCGGTAGGCCTGCACCCAGTATGGCTCATATTCGCGCTCTCGGCCTTTGGTGCGCTGTTTGGCTTTGTCGGCATGCTGGTTGCGGTACCGGTCGCGGCATCGCTTGGTGTCATTGCCCGCTTTGCTTTGGAACAATACCGCGACAGCCGTCTCTATCGCGGATTGGAAAGCATTGATCGCGA
>NZ_CP030100.1:0-156827 GCF_003288315.1 Roseovarius sp. AK1035
ATGAGCGGTAGTTTAGAACAGTTTTTGACGGATCTGTCACGTGGGCTTGAGCGCACGATGGTGGCAGTGAACAAGGAACTCACCTTGCGTCAGCGCATCAAGCGAACCTGGTCCATGCGCCAGTGCGCTAGGTTTCTCAATGTGAGTATTCAGTATCTGACCAAGTTCGCCAATTCGAGCGATGACTTTCCCGCAGGAGAATATGTTGGAAGAGAGCGTGTTTTCACGCTTTCAGAATTGATGCACATGCGGGCCCTTCTGGCAGCCTCGGCAAAGCGGCCGTACGACTACCTGGCCTGGCGGAAGCCTGACGCACCTTTGCCCGTCATCTCGTTTGCAAGCCAGAAAGGCGGCACCGCCAAAAGTCTGAGCGCCGCGCATTTTGCCCAGTATCTCAGCTTGCACTACGGCATGCGTGTCGGTGTCATGGATGCTGACCCCCAAAGTACAATAACGCTCTACTTCGTCGGGGGAGAGGGCCTTCCCCAAATGCCCGACGAAAACACCGCCTCCATGGTGGACTTTGCTGGACTCTTTCAGTCGGAAGACGCGCCATATACCGACCATGATGCGCAAACGCTCGACAGCTTCTTTCTCAAGACCTCCTGGCCAGGCCTGCGCCTGCTTCCAGCTCACGGCGAAACATCCGAGGGTGAGATCCAGATTGCGCGGCTTGTCCGCGAAGCCCCCGCAGGAAAGAGCTTTTACCGCTACCTACGCGATGCCATCGACCGCTGGAAAGCGGGCCACCCACCGAAAACGCTACCCAACGAATTGGTAGTCGACGGCAAGGTCGACCAGGAGCGACTCGACACCGCACTAACGGAGACGCTGGATGTCATCATCATCGACTATCAACCCGCGCTCACACTATTCCAGTTGAATAACGTGATTGCGTCGACTTCGCTGGTCATACCGCAAACCATGAAGGGGTTCGACATCGCGACGTTGTCGACCTTTGTGACTGGTCTGCTTGGGATGCTTCAGCACATCCTGGCCCATGAAAGGATCGAGATCGGAACCGGTGCGAACATGCTGTTGCCAACGATCGTTCAACGGTCCAATGCGCAGGATCTTAACCACATCGGAAACCTGCTAGAACATTGCCCCACGGAGATTCTGCCCGTGTTTTATCTGCGTTCCGACGCGATCTCGAACGCGTCGGACGTCTATCAGTCCGTATACGAATACGAGCCGGACACGCCCGGAAAGCGCAAGGGGATCAACCGGTTCATCACGAATGCCGATGCCGTGAACGACGCCATAATATCGCGACTCTGGCCAGGTCTCGAACGTGGCTACGCCAATACTTGGATGGACGAATTCTATGAAGATGACGGCGAGGGTGAAGCATGAAACGCAGTATTCCAAGGTCGCTGGTCAGCAAGGCTACCAATCTCGATACAAACAAGGAACGTGCGAGCGGTTCCGAAGGCAGTACAGAATCGAGTGATGCTGTTTCGACTCCTTTTAAGGGGGCCGGCAGTGCCTGGAAATCAGGAGCGCTTGCGCAGTCGCAAGCTGCAGTAGAGCGAAGCAGAGCCGAGCTTTGTTTGGATATCCTCAACGGTCGCCACGAGTTAAGCCTGTCGCCAGATCAAATCTCCGATCCGATGGGAACCGACCGCCGACAAGACTGGATGTCCCAGGAAGCCTTCAGGTCTTTGGTAAACAGCATCGCTTCGAACGGGCAGGACACGCCCATTCTAGTGTGGCCGGAGGATCCGGATTGGCAGCCGGATCCGTTGGACCCGTCGAATATCGCGGGGGTTCCATTCGTGATGCTGACAGGACGCCGCCGACTGGCTGCCGCGTCAGAGCTCGGTGTACCCCTTCGTGCAATCCTTGCCCCGCCTGACGCGCGAAACGCTGAGAACAGCAAGTTTGAGATGTTGTTTCTGCGGTTTCGCGAGAATGAGGAGCGCGAGAATCTCAGCCCTTTTGAGCGATTGGTTTCGATTGGTGAAATGTATGAGACGCTGGCTTCTGGCGAAGAGAAACTGACAGCTGTGGCCTTCGCCAAGAAAATTGGTGTGCATGAGAGCCTAGTCTCGCGAGCACGGTCCGTTTTCGCTGCGCAGGATCAAATCTTGAACACGTTCAAGAACGTCTACGACATGAGCTTTCGCGATTTACAGGGTGCCTTAGCGAGCTTGGAGAGAACGAACAAAGCCAAGCCAAAACCAAAGACAAAGACAAAGCCCCAAAAACTCACCGTAAAGCGCAAGGTGGGCAACCGAAATCTTTCGGTCACTTCCGTCGATGGAAACCTATCAATCAAGGTTGCAGGAGTGCCGATTGACCAAGAGCGTCTCGAAAAGCTTGGAGACTTAGTCGCAAACTATTTGAACGTCGAAGACACGGAGAAAGATACCGACTGAAGACAGCGTTGGTGAGATGTTCTTCGGAACGATGAGGCAAGGAGCATAAAAGGAACGACAAGTGAATTAACGGCAAAAGAAAAGCCCCCAAGCGGTGTGGCCTGAGAGCTGATCTTAATGGTTTGGTCGCCTTCAAGATAGGTCTCACAGGATTCACTGTCAACGACGAACGCTTCTGAGCGAACGGCTTTCTTTTGCCTCCACATGACCGGAGGTGAGATACAGGCATGAAACATACAGGTTGGCGCAAGCCGACACCGTGTCTTGGGGTTGCTGAGCAGCTTGCCCAAGCCGGTGAACAGGTAGCAGTACCTAAAACACGAGCATTTGTCGCGCTCAAACGCGTTGGGGCCCATATCGGCCTGAAGGCTGGCGACATGATGCTCCTCGATACCCTGGGGGCCTTCACTCAGGCTCAGGACTGGGAGGAGGGGCAGCGCCCGATCGTCTGGGCGTCGAACGCCTATCTGATGGAGCAGACGGGCTTTTCCCTGTCGGCCCTCAAGCGCCACGCGCGGCGTCTTGCTGAGATCGGCGTGATTTCCTTCCAGGATAGCCCCAATGGCAAGCGGTGGGGCCGCAGGGACGCCGATGGGCGCATCATTGAGGCTTACGGCTTTGATCTGTCGCCGCTTTCAGCCCGTGTCGAGGAGTTCGAAGAGCTTCATGCCGAGCTGCAGGCTGAACGCGAGCTCTGCCAGCGCCTGAAGCGCCAGATCACGGTTGCGCGCCGGATGATCCGAGCCCGGATTGAAGCGGCTATCAGCAGCGCGCTGCGCGGGCCCTGGAGCCAATTCACGGGGCTTTTTGAGGAGCTTCTGGACCGGCTTCCGCGTCGCCATGAAGCGTCCGAGCAGCTTGCTCGGCTCCTGACGTGGTTCAAGGATCTCCAGGAGCGGGTCGAGGCGGCCTATCTCAAGGCAACTGAGGTCGTTCAAACTGTGGAAAACACGCCCGAAACCAAGGAACAAGTTTCTGGGAAGACTCAAGAAATGAACCCCAGGGAGGTCATTTCCGAACCTCATATACTAATTACAAATCAACTTAATCCTGTAACTAGTAATTCCTCTGAAAAAGAGGAAGCGGCAGGTGTGGTGCCCAATGCCGAACCCGAAGAGCGGGTTGATAGGGAGTTGGAAGACTGGGTTGCTGAGGTACGCAAGAAGCGGACAGCGCTCGACCTGCCGACAATCATGCAGGCCTGTCCGGAATTCGCGTCCTGGGCGCGCAATATGGGTGGATTCCTGAAGGATTGGGGCGACCTGCACCGCGTTGCCGGGCAACTCAGGCCGATGATCGGGATCTCGGAGCATGCCTGGAACGTCGCGCAGGACCGAATGGGGACCCAAGTGGCCACGGCCGCATTTGCGCTCGTCTTCGAGAAGCACAGTACCGGTGAGGTTGCCTCTCCGGGTGGATATCTTCGGGGCATGGTGGAGAAGGCCGGGGCAGGGGAGCTGCATCTGGAGCGCAGCTTTTATGGCAGGCTCAACGGGCAGGCCGCATGATCGGGCAAGATTGAGAAATACCACGCGTTCGCAGCTTTAAGCAGGCCTGTAGAGATATTCTCTGCCGATCTGGAGGACCATCTAACTATTTGATCTATATCAATAATATCGAATCTCATGCGAGATACTGCCGATGCTCGTTGCCGATCTTTCATCCCCAACTGGCTCTGCTGATCCAAATCAAGAGCTTCGGTAGACGTGCCGGCATTGAGTCCTGTGGTGAGGACTCAATGGTTTTGCCAAGAACGGGTCCGGACCCGTAGAAAGTGAAAGTGTCCTTCGGGTTTTGTGACTGACGGATGAGGGCCTTTGGGGTCCCTCAGATGGGTCCGGGCCGGATTCCGGTCTGCCGTTCCTGATGAAGGGCATTCTAATGCAAACAGGTGTCTTGCGCGTATTGCGCGCGACCGCTGCCTCGTGGTGGCGACACAAGGAACTACGCCGATCCGGCCAGACGGGGCAGGCACAGCGGCGCGAGCGCGAGACCGTCCTGTGTGATCTCAGCTATCTGAAGCAGGCGGCGTTATTGCCGAACGCGCATGTGATTTGCGGAGAGGGCGGGACATTCATCCATCTCGGTTGGACCACCGTTTCAACCTTCGCGCCGATCGAGCGCTTTCCCTTGGCTACTCTTGCGGTCGCACGAGGGACCCCGTTCATCGATATCCGACCCGTCACCGATGTCATCGCCTTCGCGAACCTGCCGCGGGTGGCGCAGGACGAGTCGGTCGACCCTGAACCTTGGGGTCCCGGCAGGTCCGCGTCGCTGACCACCTACATCGACATGGTCGAAGCCCTCGGTGGCAGGATCGCCAACGATCCACGCCCCCGTCAGTCAACCTGATCACCACTCCCTCTCATCAACACTCGAAAGGAGGCCAGCCATGGCCCGATCCCGCACGCCCAAATTCGATGCCTCCGAGGTCATCACAAACGAAATCATCCGCATCATCGAGCGCGGCGTCCTGCCGTGGCGCAAGCCATGGACCGCAGGTGGCAGCTGTCGCCCCCTGCGCGTGGGCGGGGAACCCTACCAGGGAGTGAACAACTTCCTGCTGACCATGCGGACCGTGATGGCGGGCCACAGCTCTCCCTTCTGGATGACGTTGCCGCAGGCCAATGCGTTGGACGCAAAGGTCCGCAAGGGCGAAAAGTCCTCTGTCGTTGTTTACTACGGTCAAAGCCGGAGAGACGCCGGCGATGAGCATGATCACAGCGACGGGGATGATCACTCCGAGGAAGCCCGTATCTTCCGCTTCCAGAAATCCTACCGCGTGTTCAATGCCTGCCAGATCGAGGGCTTGCCCGACAGTTTCTACCCCGACCCGGAGCCAGCGCCTGAACATCCGCCGTCCGAGCCCATCGCGCACATGCAGGCGTTTTTCGACGCCATCGACATCACGACCGTCTTCACGGGGACGGAAGCGTACTATTTGCCCCCCGTGGACAAGGTTTACATGCCATCCATCACGCGGTTCCAGGACCCGCGCAATTTCTACGGGGTCTGGGCGCATGAGCTGGCCCATGCCACGAAAGCCCCCCATCGATTGAACCGTGATTTTGGGTTCTCGAAGTTTGGCAACACGTCCTATGCGCGCGAGGAGATCGTCGCGGAATTGACCTCGGTGTTCCTGGGTCAGACGCTCGGCTTCACGGCGCATACGCTCGAGATGAATGCCGCCTATCTCCACAACTGGTTGCGCGTCCTGCGCTCGGACAAGGGTGCGATCTTCAAGCACGCCGCGGACGCACAGCGCGCTTGCGACTACTTGATCGCCAGATCGGAGGCGGGCAGGGCAGGGCGCAGCGCCAAAGCGGCCTGACCACACGGAGAACGGAGACTTCCATGTCATGCAAGGAACCCAAGACGCTGCGGGTGGCCTGCTTCAAAGATGGCCGCCGCAAGATCATCACCTTCAAACGCGGCGCCTATTGGTGGAGCTCGTCCGAGGGTGCCTATCCACTCTCGGCCGCGCTCGAGACCATCAAGGAAAACGGTGGCTGGGTCGAGACCATCCCCAACCCGAATTACAGACCCAAGGGTCTGTTCGGGTAGGGCACCTTCTCCTTCGGTCCTGCCGCCAAGCAGAAAAGAAAAAGCAGGCTTTGGGAAGGGTGTTTCAACTTCTCAAAGGAGATCCCCATGGCCATGACCGTTCAACCCCAGCCAGATCGTCCCGACTCGACCGTGATCGCGGCGCAGAACGACGCGTTTCGCAAGCTCGCGTGCCTTGGAGTGCCGCCCGCGCAGCCCATCCAGGGCCGAATGCATGTCACCCGCGCGCTTATGGAGGCTGGTGACGGCTTCATGGCCGAGGCGGTGAAGGCGACCGGTGAGTTTGCCACATTCGAGCCTGAGAATGATCCCGAGGGATGGCACGATTTCGGGGCGGTCGAGATCCGGGGCGAGACCGTGTTCTGGAAGATCGATCTCTATGAAGCAGACTCGGATTTCCGCTACGGGGCTGAGACCCCGGACAATCCTGCCACCACCATGCGCGTGCTGACCATCATGCTGGCGCGCGACTGGTAGGGGAGGGGACTCCTCCCCCCTGACATCTGAGACGATGAAGGCCCGCTGCCCCTCAAAAGGGAAAGCGGGCCTTTTGTCGTGGTGATCCCTGAAGCCGGGGATTGGTTACGCGCGTGAAGGCGCGGGCCACACCTCACCCACCTGGAAGGATATCCCATGACCACAAGCTTTGCCCCTCTCACCGTCGCCATCGGCGATCTGGTCCCGCATCCTGCCAATGTGCGCAGCAACGCGCCGGAAACCTATGATCCCGAGAACATCGCGCATCTGAAGGCCAGCATCGCTGTGCTGGGCCTGCTCCAGCCGCTCTTGGTCCAGAAGCTTGACGGCAAATATGCTGTCCTCGCCGGTGGCCGACGCCATGCTGCGCTGAAGGAGCTGGTCGCCGACAAGGCCAGCAAGGGGTTCATGGCGAAAACCAAAGTCGACTGCCGCCTTGTCCCTGACGACTGTGACGTCACCACTGCGCTGTCGCTTGCCGAGAACATCACCCAGGCACCGATGAACGCAATCGACGAGTTCGAGGCTTTCGCGCGGATGATGGAGGTCGACGGCCAGACGCCCGAGACCATCGCAAAGACCTTCGGTACCACGGTGGCCGCCGTGAAAGGCCGGTTGCGCTATGGCCTTATCCACCCCGACATCCGCGCCGCGGCACGGGGCAAGGTGATCACGCTCGACACGATGAAAGCCTTTGCCGAGCACCCGAGCCAGGAGGCGCAGCGCGAGGTCTTCGAGGCGCTCACGAAGGACGGAGGCTATCTGCAGGCCTATACCGTTCGACAGGCGCTCAAATCCCGCGGCGTGCAGGTCAGCGACGATATCGGGGCCTTCGTGCGCGCGGACTACGAGGCGCGGGGCGGCGCCGTCGCGGCCGATCTTCTGGAAGAACATTCCGTGCTCGAGGATGCAGCACTGGTCGAGACCATCTTGCTCGAGAAGCTCGGGGCCGCCGCCGAAGAGGCCCGCACGAGGCTGGGCTTTGCCTGGGCCGATGCGATGGTGCGGTATGATTACGCGACAATGGCCGACTACGGCCGCGTCTATCCCGGCCCGATCGAGCCCGACGAGGCCGCCCAGAAGCGCGTGGATGAAATCACCGCCGAGCTTGAGAAATTGCAGCTCGAAATGGAGGACGAGGGGCTCGAGGACGGTGCCTACAATGCCCTTTACGACCGCGTCGACGCTCTGGAAGAGGAAGCCCGCGACCTGCAGGAGGCCTACAGCGCCGAGGACCTAGCGCGATCTGGGGTGATAGCCTCGTGGCAGGGTGGGCAGATCACGCTCCATGTTGGTCTCGTCCGCCCGGAAGACACCGTCAAAGAGGAGGGCGCGCGCGGCTCCTCGGCTAGCCCAACCGGGGAGGAGGCCCCGGACCCGGGCGAAATCACCTACCCGGCCTCGCTGGCCGAGGACCTCAAGACCGAGCGGGCCATGGCCCTCGGCGCCGCGATGGCGCTGCATCCGGAGGCCACGCTCGATCTGACGCTCTTCAAGCTGGTGAGCGACGTTCTGGCCAGCGGCATGAGTGTCACGCAGGCGATCAAGATCGATGCCCGCAAGGAATACCGCAACCACGCCAAGATGGACGAGATCGACGAGACCTCGCTTGAGCAGGTGGCGGCGGCGCATGATGCGCTGGACCTCTCGTGGCTCGATGATACCCGCCCGCCCGCCGATCAGTTCGCGGCGTTCCGCGCGCTGGAGGCAGGCGAGAAGGCCAAGCTCGTCGCCTTTGCAACCGCCAGCACCACGCAGTCCTGCTTCGCGCGGGACCGCCAGCGCGACAGCCTGATGCATGCGTTGGAGATCGAGATCATGCCCGACATCCGCGCCCACTGGACGCCGAATGCGGCGCTCTTCAACCGCTTCAAGAAGGCCTGGCTCCTGAGGATCCTCGGCGAGGATCTGGGTCTCGCCCAGGAGGCGGTGACGCTGGCCTCGTCGAGCAAGAAGGAGATCGTCGCCTTTTGTGACAAGCTCTTCGCCGAGCCCTTCGCCACGCTCACGGACGCGCAGCGCGCTGCCGTGGCCGCCTGGTGCCCGCCCATGATGCAGACCGCCGGTGTCGCCTGTGATGAGGCGGAGCCCGCTGCGGAAGCCCCCGAGCCTGACAGCGAGGTCGCGCAAGCGGCCTGAGTCCTCACGCGACCCGCGCGAGGCATTCCCCGCGCGGGTCGACCCTCCCACACCCAACCGAAAGACATCCTCATGGCTATTCTCAAGTTCTCTGCGTCCGCTGTTGCGGCACAGATCGCCCATGCGCGCGACTGCAAAACCTTCCTGCCCAACTGGAACGGGCCCGTGGACAGGCCCGCCCTGATCCTGATCGTCGGCAATGGTGTGCATCTGCGCTCAAACGGCATCGATGGCACGACCACCCGAATCGTCACCACCGAACAGGCCGATCCCTCTTTCGCCTTCGCCGACGGCATGAACCCGTTTCGGGACACCGACTGGATGGCGCAGCGCCGCATGGCGTTTCGCGATCTGACCGGCCAGTTTTACACCGACATCCTGGATGACGTGCAGGTGCTCATCGACCGGGGGCGGGGTGCGATCCGGCTCGCCACCGATGGCCACAGCATCCGCGTCTTCGTGCGCCGGGCCTCGGATTATCTCATCGGCGGGACCTACGAGGTGCCGTCAGGCCTCGGCGGCACCTTCCGGGTCATCCTCAAGGATGCCTGCGATACCTTCGCGATCGTGCAGAACTGCGGCAATTGCGAGGATTTCGACGCCATGCAGCCCTACCGCGTGCCGCTCGATGCGCTGATGGAAATCGACGGTCGGAGGGCGGCTTAACGCGCCCTTCCTCAAACCAGCATCGCCAATACCCTGCCGGACCTGCGGCCCCCTCGGACCATTGGCGACGACATTTTTCCTTCTGAGAGAAAGGACTCTGAAATGGGTTGGCTCTTCTACACCGACCGCCGCGTCCAGACCTACGCGGATGAGAAAGCGGAAATCGCACGGCTCTGCACCTTTGAGAGCGACACGCGCAAGACCGAACTCATCAAATCCTGCAAGGTGGGTTCGACCTGGTATGCAGCGGCGAGGGTCACAAGCATCGACGGCACCCCTGTCGAAGACACGACCTATGTCACCGATGCGGATGGCTCCATCACTTTCGCCGCCGTATTCCTTACCCGATATGATGACGGCTGCTGGGGCTACAAGGACATGGAGGAAAGCGCGGGACCGGTCGAATCCCGCGCGCCACTGAGCCTATTGGCCCTGCTGTCCGAGCTGAAAGACCCAGACAGCTATGCTCATGCCTGGCGCCAGCGCTGCCAGGACTGGGCTGCGATCCCGGACTACGAGGAAGGCGACAAGATCAAGCTCGCAGCACCTGTGACGCTCACCGATGGCAGTACCTGCCAGATTGTCACCGCGACCCACTACAGGCGCGGGCGGCAAAAGCGCCGCTGCTACCGCATCGAGGAAACTGGTGGGCTCGTACGCCTGTCGAAGGCCTCGCTTGCGGGCTCGGAGCTGCTCAGCTCCGCGAAAGGTGCGGCTAGCCCGGTGCTGGCGGAGTTCCTGGCGGGGCGAAATTAGGTCCTGCGCCGGACGGTTCATCGACCTGCCCGGCGACAGCAGATGCTGCGGCTTGTCTTGACAAGGCAATGCAAATGCATTACCTATCGCGGGCAGCAAAGAACCTTTTCTTCAGGAGACTGCCATGACAGCCCTCGCACAAGATGTCTCGAAACTCACGGATCGGTATCAGACGACCGTGCCGGCGGGTGTGCGCAAACAGCTCAAGCTGGGCAAGGGCGACCAGATTCGTTACTGCACCGAGCCGAGTGGCAGGGTCTATATCGAGCCCGTGCGCAGCGACGAGGAAGATCCCGTGCTCGGAGCCTTTCTCGATTTTGTCGAGGCCGATATCAAGGCGCATCCGGACCGCATTCGGGCGTTCGATGGGGCTTTGCATGACCGTCTTGCAGCACTGGTCGGAGACGTTGACGTCGATCTCGATGCGCCGCTATCGCTCGAGGATGAATGAGCGGCGATAGCGTGCCCGCCCAAGCGCCCCTTGTCGTAAACGGATGGTCGATTTATGCGCATCCGCTCTTTCTGGATCAGCTCGAAGGGCTGATTGAAGAGGTCGAGGCGCGTAAGGCACGCGATCCTAAGACCTGGCGCAAGAAAAACCCGACGAAACGGCTGGCCGCCATCTTCAAGCTGGTCACCGAGGCCATACCGGCAGATCCGGGTGCCGCCGCCTTCCGGCAAGGCGGCACACTCGGCGATCACCGCAAGCACTGGTTCCGGGCGAAATTCTTCCAGCAGTATCGGTTGTTCTACCGGTTCAACAGCGATGCGAAGGTCATCGTGGTAGCCTGGGTGAACGACGACAAGACCCTGCGCGCCTATGGCAGCAAGACGGATGCCTATGCGACGTTCAAAGGGATGCTGGAAGATGGAAATCCACCTGACAATTTCGACGCGCTCTTGAAAGAAGCTGCAGCGGCGGGCAAGCGGTTCGAAACTTCCCTTGAAGCGGTGCCCGATCGGTAAGTGGGCCAGCTTGCTGTGACCCTTTGGCATTATCGTTTACGACGCCCCGCTGGAAGATGTAGCATCGGCTGATAATACGGTCGGAGAAAGCACAATGATTGAGGCGGAAAACGATAGGCAGCACCTCGGGCTAGAGGAGCAATGCGCGCCTGACCTGACGGGGCACCGTTTCCCAATTGCTGTGCACGTTGCAGACATGCCCGATGACCTCGGCAAGCTGCTGGATATCGGGCTCGAGGAGCATTTCCGTGGCGGCTGATGTCAATTCGTATGACGCCTGGTTTTGCGCGCAGGTACAGGCCGCGCTGGAGGATGCACGCTCGGGAACATCTCAGGTTCAGGTGATGCAGGCCGCACAGGCATTGATTGATGCGAAACGGGAGGTCGAACCCAAGTCCTGACCAAGCCTTGGGGGCAGCGCGGTCTGACCCCGTCACCCTGAAAAGCGAAAGCGGGCTTTTTGTCCTTTGGAACTCAGACCCTGATCCAAAGGAAAATCCCCATGTCCAAACCCAGAACGGCCAACCCGGCTCTCGCAATCTCCGAAGCCGATCTCGCCTCTGCCCTCGCGCAAATCGGCACGGAGGTCGATGACCAGCCCCTGCGCAGTTCAGCGCTCGCGCGTATCATGCGCGAGACGTTTCATGGCAGCGATGCCGGGGGCGCCTGGGACTGGCGCATAGCCTATGACATGATGCAGGCTGCGGCTGTCCAAGTGGTGCTGCGTGGGAACGGCGTGGCAGATGACATCGCCGCTGCAAAGCTGCTTGCCTCGCGGCTGCTGACGGAAACCCGCCGCTCCGAGCAGCAGATCCGGCTGCAGCAGTTTTCCACGCCGTTGCCTTTCGCGGCGCTGGTCTTGCGGGCCGCGGCGATCCGCAAGGGCGACACCGTGCTGGAGCCCTCGGCTGGCACCGGTGCACTGGCTGCTTTCGCCGCCCGGGCCGGTGCCACCCTTGTGCTCAACGAGATCGACCCCTTTCGCCAGAGCCTTTTGCGCGCGGCCTTTGGTGGCGATGTGACGGGCCATGACGGCGAGCATATCGACGATCTGCTTCAGGCGCCGGTTCTACCCGACGTCGTGGTGATGAATCCGCCCTTCGCCTCCTCGGTCGACCGATCCCGCGACAAGCACATCGCTGCCAAACATCTCATTGCGGCTGCAAAGCGCCTGGCACCAGGTGGGCGCCTGGTGGCGATCATGCCGCCGGGGTTCACGCCCGAACGCGATGCCGCGCATTGGTCCCGCGCCTGCGGTCTCCTGACGCCACGATTGGCGCTGACGATGCCGGGGCAGGTCTACCGCAAGCTCGGCACCTCTGTCGAAACCCAGCTCATGGTCTTCGACAAGGTGCAGGAGGGCGGCGAGATGATCCGCGCCACTTTGTGCGATCTGGATGAAGCCCTTCCATTTGTCGATGCCGTGGCCGCAACACGGACCGAGATGAGCCCGGCCCAACGGGTTGAAGCGATCCCTCATGCTCGGCCGACCGTTCGATCATTTGTCCCGCGCAAGACCGCTGCCGGTGTTATCACCGCCCCCACAGCCAGGGCCAATGCCGTCCGTCCGCTCAGCTTCACGAGCCTTCAGACCCCGCGCAACAACATGCCCATCTCGGACATCTATGCGCGCTACCGTCCGCAACGGATCGAGATTGCGGATGCGCAGGAACATCCCACGCCGCTCGTTGAAAGCATCGCCATGGCCTCGGTTGCCCCGCCCATGCCCTCAAATACGGGCCGTGATGACTTGCGCCTGCCCGCACGGTTGATCGAGGAGGGACATCTCTCCGAGGCGCAGCTGGAAACCATCATCATGGCGCATGACGCCCATCGGCGCGACCTGCCGGGTCGGTTCGCGATCGATGACGACCAGACCAAGCTGACGCGCGCCGATGATGACCCTAATGCACGTGCCTATCGCCTTGGCTATTTCCTCGGCGACGGCACCGGTTGCGGCAAGGGGCGCGAATGCGCGGGGCTCATTCTCGTGAACTGGCTGGCCGGTCGCAGAAAGGCGATCTGGGTCTCCAAATCCGCCACGCTCATCGAGGACGCCATCCGCGACTGGACCGATCTCGGCGGCTCGCCCGCCGACATCCAGCCGCTCTCAAAATGGAAACCGGACCAGCCCGTCCCTATGGGTGACGGTATTCTCTTCGTCACCTACGCCACGCTGCGGTCCGCGGGCAAATGCGGCACCACGCGACTGAGCCAGATCCTCGACTGGATGGGCGCGGAGTTCGAAGGCGTCCTCGCTTTTGATGAGGCCCATGCCATGCAGAACGCGGCCGGGTCCGAGCAGGGCAGGGGGGTCAAACCCTCCCAGCAGGGCCTTGCTGGCCTGCGGCTGCAACTGGCAGCACCCCGCGCCCGCGTCTTCTACATCTCGGCCACGGGTGCCACGAGCGTGCACAACCTGGCCTATGCCGCGCGGCTGGGGCTCTGGGGGCAGGGCCCCGAATACCCCTTCCCAAGCCGCGAGAGCTTTGTGTCGGCGATGGAAGCCGGCGGTGTCGCCGCCATGGAGGTGGTGGCCCGCGATCTCAAGACGCTCGGGCTCTACACGGCGCGCGCCCTCAGCTTCGACGGCGTGGAGTATGACGTGCTCGAACACGCGCTCACCCCGGCCCAGATCAAGATCTACGATGCATACGCGGGTGCGTTTCGGACGATCCACCACAATCTCGAAGCCGCGCTGACGGCGACCGGCGTCAACGACGCCTCGGGCGAGACCAATGCCTCGGCCGCACGCGCCTCGGCCAAGTCCCGCTTCGAGAGCACGAAGCAGCGCTTCTTCAACCATCTCCTGATGGGCATGAAAGCCCCGACCATCATCCGCGCCATCGAGCATGACCTCGCGGCGGGCCACGCCTGCGTCATCCAGGTGGTCTCGACGGGCGAGAGCCTGTTGAAACGCCGGCTTGAGACGATGGATTCCGACGACGAGCTCGTCGAGGGCGCCCTGACGCCGCGCGACTATGTTCTGGGCTACCTCGAACAGGCCTTCCCGATCCACGCGCAAAAGCTCGTGGAAATCGACGGCAGTATGGTGGCGGAACCTTTGCGGGATGAGACCGGGGCGCTGGTTGTCTCGCGCGAGGCGCTCGCCCTGCGTGACGCGGCCATGATGGAGCTAATGACGCTGGCCCCGATCCCCGCAGCGCTCGACCAGATCCTCTGGGCCTTTAGCGACGAGGCCGTCGCAGAAGTCACGGGCCGATCGATCCGGCCCCTCAAGGCCGAGGACGGCCATCTCTTCATCGAAAAGCGCGCCGCCAGCAGCAATTCCTCCGAGACCCAGGCCTTCATGGACGGCGAAAAGGATGTCCTGATCTTCTCCGATGCGGGTGGCACCGGTCGATCCTACCATGCGGCGCAAACGGCGAAGAACCAGAAACGGCGCCGGCACTACCTGTTGGAGCCCGGCTGGCGCGCCGATGCGGCCATCCAGGGGCTGGGCCGCACGCATCGCTCGGCGCAGGTCAGCGCGCCCTTCTTCCGGGTCTGCACCTCGGATGTGCATGGCGAAAAACGTTTCACCTCGACGATAGCCAAGCGCCTCGACCAGCTGGGGGCCTTGACCAAGGGTCAGCGCGAGACCGGCTCGCAAGGCATGTTCCGCGAGGAGGACAATCTCGAAAGCCCGATCGCACGGGCGGCGCTGCGTGGGTATTTCGCCGATCTTGCCGCCGGGCGGGCCGAGGCGATGAGCTACGAGAGCTTCACCGACTGGACGGCACTGCGGCTGATCGACATGGACGGGGTGCTGCTCGAAGAGCTTCCGCCGATCCAACGGTTTCTGAACCGGGTTCTGGCCCTGCCCATCCACATGCAGAACGCGCTCTTTGCCGAGTTCATGCGCCGGATTGCCGATCAGACTGAACGGGCGCGCGCGGCAGGCACGCTCGATCTCGGCGTGGAAACGCTGCGTGGCGAAAAGATCGAACAGGTCTCCACGGAAGATCTCTGGACCTGCCCGAAATCTGGCGCGGTGACGCGGATCATCGGGCTTGAGGTGACCGACCCAGTGCATGTCCTGGGCGCCAAAGAGGCCATGTCGCGCAATCCCGACAAGCTGCCGATGGTGAATCGCGCCTCCGGTCGCGCGGCGCTCATCTCGGCGCGGCCCATGCAGATGTATGACGAGGACATTGTCACGCTGATGCGCAAGGCGGTGCGGCCAAACGGGTCGAGCTATCTCGAAGAGGCACGGTTTGAGTCCTCGGCTTGGGAAGAGATCGACAGGCCCGAATTTGCGCAGATTTGGGATGCCGAGGCTGCGTCCCTGCCAAAAACCACCACGACCAAGCTCTACCTGCTGACCGGGCTGCTGCTGCCGATCTGGAAGGACATTCCGACCACCAATGAGCGGATCTACCGTGTCACGCCAGACGGGGCGACGGCCATGATCGGGCGGACGCTGAGTGAGGAAGGGGCGGCCTCGCTGCGCGCCCGCTTCCTCGTCTCCAATCCGCAAACGCCACAGGAGATGTTGACCGCCGCCCTCGGCACCACCGCACCTGTCGATCTGGGCCGGGGTCTGACCCTGACCCGTCGCCGGGTCGCAGGCGAGATGCGCCTTGAGTTGGGCGGTGCGGATCGGGGCATGATCGATGGCCTCAAGGCGCTCGGCTGCTTCACCGAGATCATCGCCTTCCAGTTGCGTGTGTTCCTGCCGCATGGGGACGGGATCGACACGGGAAGCATTCTGGCCCGGATCGTGGGGCAGCGAGTCGCCAAGGTGGCAGAACAAGCCGCCTGAAAAGTCAAAGCGGGCTTCCGGTCGGGCGTCGCGGATCTGAGTTTCACTGGTCTGCGCTTTCTGGGCGCGCGCAGACCAATGCCACGCCCGCCCCCCAAATTCAGATAAGAGGACAGACCCATGACCAATCCCCAGATCGATTATGCCGCAATGGCGGCTCAGTGGCGCGCAGAGCGCGAAACCACATTGAAGGCATCCCGAACGGAGCTGCTCGCGCAACTACGTGCGCTTGGCATCAGCGAGGTCACTGCCGAATACGAAGGCTATGGCGACTCCGGCAATGTCGAGGATGTGACGGTGCAGCCCGCAGAGGTCCAACTGCCGGAGGCGCTTGCCACCGAAGTGGGCGACTTCGCCTGGTCGCTCGCCTATCACCATCACCCGGGGTTCGAAAACAACGAGGGTGGCTACGGCACGCTGACCTGGGACTTGCGCAACGACAGTATCACCTTGGATCATGCCGACCGCTATGTCGAATGCTCGCACAGCTATGACGAGGGGCTGTGAGATGGCCCATCCGCTTCATCATGCCGAAAGCTCTGCCCGGAAATTCGGCGGGGTGCCGTCTGACTATCAGGCTGTGCACGATTGGTTTGACGCCTCGAAAGAGCACCTCGCGCTCTTCACGCACAGAGCTTTGCGCCATCACGCCCAAGGCCTGTTCGAGGCCGAACGTGTCTTCGGCCTGACCCTGACCAATAGCGCTGGTCGGGACATACCTGTGCGCTGGATCGGCGAGCAACATGTCCGCGAAGATTGCCAGGGCCGTATCCCGAGCATGGCGGACTGGCAGCGACGGATCCAGCCCGAGCCATGGATGGCCAATGGCCATATCGACCGGCATTCTGGCGATGAGCCCTGCGGCGACCCAAGGGTCGCCTGGGCCTCCGAGGTTGCCGCCGGACGAACGGTTCTTGGCCTGAAAGATTGGAAGGCGGCGCGCGCGACGCGGGCCACGCAAAGCGCCTGACAGCTCTCGGCCGTTTGCCAAACGAATACTGTATGGAAGCCCGGTTGGAAGATCGGGCTTCTTGCGTCGTTTCCCCACCATTCTTCTTGAGGAGGATCGCATGACACTCAATGATATCAAGGCGGCCGTCGATGCGGGCCAGACCGTGCATTGGGCCAATACCGGCTACATTGTCCACAAGGACAGGCTCGGTCAGTACCTGATCACCTATCAGCCGAACGGTAGCTGCATCGGCCTGACCGACCGGAGCGGGCACCGGTTGAACGGAAAAGAGGTGGAGTTCTTCATCGGGCGATCGAAGGACAGCGCGGAAAATCCGGGCAGCCAATCAAGACCAGACGGGCAGGGGAGGGGCGTAGCACCCGGAGGCGCGGGGGCATTCCCGCTCGGACGGCAGCTTTGACCCGTGGGCGAGGCTGAAAGGAAAGCAGGCTTTCTGGTTTGTGATCCCTCAAGGGGTCGAGAAAGCAATCCCGGATGCGCTGGCAAGAACGTCAGGCACCGGCCAATCCAAAAGGAACCATCCCATGTTCGCAGGAACCCTTACCCGCAACGTCGAGACCGCTGCCGCCGAATACACCGGCATGATCCATTCGACGCGCTTTGACATCGCCATCCAGCTCGAGGCACGGGCCAAGATGTCCGAACGCAGCCCGGATTTTGACGTAACGGCAATCAACAAGTCGGGCCGCAAGGTGCGCGTCGGCACGGCCTGGAACGAGACCGGCAATACCAGCGGCAACCCCTACATCTCGATGCAGATCGATGTCGGCCTGGGTCCGTTCCGGGTCAACGCGGTGCAGACGAAAGAGGCGCGCTCGGCCCAGAGCGGCGAATTCGAGATCATCCCGCTGGTCTCGAACGGCCTGATGAAATCCGGCTCGATCTCGGGCGAGCTCACCGCCATGGACGCTGACAACGCCTTCACCGGCTACATCGCCAACATGATGTTCGATCTGGAGTTCATGCTGATCGAGAACAGCTATAAATCCGAGGAGACCCACCCCGATTACCGGATCGAGGTCAGCTCGCCCCGGGGCACACCGATCCGCGTCGGCTCGGCCTGGATGGCGAAAAGCAGCCGCACGGGCAATGACTACCTGTCGCTGCTTATCAACACGCCCGATGGCGACCTGCGCGTCAACGCCGTGCAGAACGAAGAACAGCGCGGCGGGCAGACCTTCTCGATCATCCCGTTCATCGACAGCGGTGAGCAGCCGCAGGACGCGGGCGCGGGGCTCTCGCTGGTCGCATGATCAACGCGCAAGATTAGACGATTTGCACCGAAAGGGGAGCCGTGGGATCACGGTTCCCCTTTAGTCTTGGCTCGATGTCGCAGCGAGACATATCTTACGATCCTTGAAACTACACCATCCATATACTACCAGAAGTTGAGATTGACAGCAATTTCGGTATGTTACACTGCAGCTTGGCAAATGAATCACTCGCTGTGGTCGTTGGGTGCCGGGTCAAATGAACTCGCACATTGCTGCGCAGAGCGTGGTCTCAGGGGGCTCCTTTCGCGCGGCACTATGGTCTTCTCTCACTTGCTGTTCCTAATGCGACGTGGTCAGTCCAACATTAAGGTGCGCCGAAAGAGTTGTTGCGGAAAGGGCCCGAAGACGCATTTTACGTCTCATAGAAACGCTTTAGATCGCGTCGCTTGCTCAGCTGTTGCGGTCGATATGGTTTGACCTCTCCGAATTGAGCGACCGCGGTCGCCTGCATGCGTTCTTGTACGGATGGGTGGAGAGGGAAATCATCGCCAACTTCTCGGATTCCTTTTTTCCATGGGATGCTGATTGGTCCTAATCTCACGATCGCGTCCTCGCGATGCTGCAGGCCCAAGGGGTCAGGAGCGCGGTTGAGATAATTCTCGTTGATTTTGATTGAAGGCACACACTCCTTCAACTCATCGATCATCCAGTCTAGGGCGATATCACTGAGACGGGATTCGGCCTCGGGGTAGCTGCCACCGATATCGCTGTGACAACCCGGAAACCAGACCTGCTTGAGCCAAGCCGGTTCTCGATCCTTGGTCTCAATCGCGGCTTTTTTGGACGCCCATCCAACTCGTGGGAAGTCTGCGCGGTCTTCGTCGATCGCCATTGCGTGGCGGGCGTGGTTAACGTCGGGATCCAGCCACATGTCGTAGTTGCGCTTGTTCCAAGCGGCGAAATGCCCGGTCTTCAGTATCTGCGGCCAGTCTGTAAGGCGCCAAATCTTCAGTTTGCGATCAGGATCATCCGCGAAGTACTTGAAATTATCCAGTAGTAGAGAGCCAAGCTGCCAAATGAGGGCTCCGAGTAAGGCACCGAGAGGGATGACCAGAAGCAATGACCACCCTAGAACAAGACCGGCGACGAAGGCGGCGCCGGTTGCAAACGTAATACCCCAGACGAGAGTGCGCACGACTGCCGTCCGGAGTGACGCCACCGTATCGAAAACCCCGATGAAGGTCGGCTGGACGTTGCCTTGGTTTTCATCGCCCTCCTGCGGGGCACTCGAATACTTCTGGCGAAACCTGCGACCAAGCTCTTCGCGGTGCTTGAAGTAAGGGTTCTGCCCGCGAGGCTTTCCGGCACCGTGGTTATAGACGAACTTCACTGCATCCTTGGCGATCTTGCGTAAACCGGGCCCGTGTCGCGGAACGGGTTTGCCATCGGGCATTTCTGTTGGGATTCCGCAAAGGTTCATGACATTCGCCAGTGCCCTGACCGTGTAAGCCCCGCGCGAGAAGCCGAACAACAGCACGCGGTCGCCGGGCTCATAATGGGCGATGATTTGTTCATAGCAATCGATGATATTGTGATCGATGCCGGTGCCGACTGCACTTTCGAGGATAGGTTTGACGCGGCCAAAGAGCCCCCCGCTCTCGCCCGTACCCAGCCCAGGATCGTAAAAGGCGACTTGATCCTTTGGGTTAATTGGTGAGTCTGGGCCGGGACGCATGGCGCGATACATCTTGTAGACGTTCGAAAGGCGTTGGTCTGGCCTAGATCCGCCCATTTGCCCGGTTCCATCGGAAAAAATACAGATATTCTTTGTCATTATTTACCTTTTGCCTTCAGTCTGATTGACTTATTTCTGTTTAGGTCGTCCGCCGGATCGCTTTAGCGAGAGCGGAAGAAAACAGTCTATCTCGTCATCTGTGACGGTCATGTCTTCCATCTCCTTCAGCCGTCTTTGGGCCTCCTTGTAGGCTTTTCCGTCAGTCTGAGGGGCTCCTTCATAAAGGGCTGCAAGCATAGCCTGTAATTCGTCGCGACGCTCAACTGCAACTTCATGTGAGAGTCTTGGAAGGTCGGTTAGAAGCGAGAGGTAGCATTCTCGGACGTTCCAGAGTTTCGCGGCCGCGTCACGGTGCTTTTGGGCGATGGCGCCGGGATCGAAGTTCTTCAGGTAAGCGGCCACGAACAGCGTTAGGAAAGAAATAACGACGGTTACAATCTCGACCCATGTCTCGTCTCCCACCACGACGCCGACTGCGCCAGCACTCGTTAGGGCTGAAAGCGCAATCTGAGCCATCTTGTACCGGCGAAGTGTGTCGGCAGAGCGATCGGCCATACGTTCGTGCGTTTTGTGGGTATAGACCACCCGTCCGAAGCATTCACGGACCTGATCCTCGAACGCGATATCGTAGTCAGGCGGCATAGTCTTCATCCTCGGCATCCCGGACACGAATCGGAACCCGGACGGTGTCGCGCGCAACGACCACGCCCCGACTGACCGCGTAGCATTCTACGAGGTGATCACCGCGGAAATTTGTGGTCTCTCGGCGCTCACCGCGACCTTCGTCGCGCACGATCTGCCCCCGGATCATGTCTCGACGCTCGGCTTCTTCGCCACGGTTCAAGACCTTCCAGAACACCTCGGCATCATCGGGAAGATCGGTTGCATCTGCGATGAAGAATCGAAGGCTCTTCTTCGGAAGCAGGACGCCATGCCGCTCCAAAAGGTCACGGAGCATTCCCGGCCGGAATCCATCCTGCGTCACTTCGCAGTTGATGCGAAGGTGGTATCGAATATCGACCGGAAACCTTTCTTCGACAAACTGCTCAGTATTTTTGAAGACATGCGCGAATGCCGCGGCCTCTCCCGCAGCACTCCTTACCGGTGCTGGGTAGGCGTTCCCGAACACATCCCGCCATTTCTGGCGCTCATTCTTCTGTCCGCTCGCGTCGATGGCTTTCACACATAGATCGTATGCCTTCTTCGCCTTCCGCTCGAACCGCTTCTTGACACGAACGCGTTGACGACTGCCAAGAGCTGCATACTCGGATTGCTTGGGCTGATCAGCCAGGAACTTGAAGAAATCCCGGCACATGTAATCGTAGTAGTGGAAGCTTTTGGTATCGTATTCGTCGGTTGACTCGAGGAAGTTGTAGGCGAGAGTGTCGATCAGAAGGCCGCCCATGGCGACGCCCTGCTTGTTCTTCCAGGCGCGCGCCATCTTGCACAAGTGGCGAAGGTTTCGGTTCTTGCGCTCATTGGCTTCTCTCATTTCATCGAGTTCAGCCTGCGGCTTGGTAATCTTCCACGACCCACCTTTTGCGTTGTCAGGGTACTTGTAGCTCCCATCAGCCAGCTTGAAGGCCGGCATCACTTCGATGTGGAAATCGTTGTACAGCACGCGGACAACCAAACGATCCACCTTGACGGTTGTCGAAGGGTATCGCCTCTTGATCGCATCCCTAGCATCATGAAGAAGCCTATTTTGGCCCTCTTCCTTGTAGGTGTCCCACTTCCCGGCGGGCATGATGTAAATCATGTCCAGGTCGGAAATGCCCTTGATCGCCGTCCAACGGCCATAGGAGCCAACTTGAAGGCTGTTAGCCGTTTTTGACTCTGTGTCGCGAAACTCCTTGTTAAGAGAAGCAGTGACTTCGCCGTATCGCAAGGCAATAGTCGCGGCATTGTCGATCTTGATATTATCGAGAAAGGTCTTGAAGTCGTCTGAGATGCCCATTGAAGCCTCACGATTTTTTGCCCTCAATGGGCGATTAGATGGTTGGTTTAGTCAGCCGCTTTGCCCTATCCGGTCGTTATTTCTCACGGACGGTGATCTTCGGATTTGACTTGCCGTGCTTCGCGGTGACAAACCGACCACTGATGGCGCTTCGATAGCTGCCGCCGGTTGACCCGCTCTTCCCGCGAGCTTCTTTCACGGTTGTTCGCGGGTGCGACTTCCCATGCGCCTGCGTAACATAGCGTCCTGATTTTGCGCTTCGGTAGCTACCGCCAACCTTTCTTTTCCCTGCCACTGCACTGCTCCTTTTTGTTGCATCTTCGCCAATTCGGACTAAACTAAGATTTGAGTCCTCATATGGACAGTCTACATAGGGACTCTTTTGGACGTCAAGTCCAAAAGCGGATAATAGGAGGATCAATGCAACCACATATAGGTTCTGCGCTTCAACCCGGCGCGGACAACATCAGGATTCCAGCCATTATGGATGCTTTTTCGAGACTTGCCGAAGACTGGGAGCTCTCGACTGATGAGCAGATAACGCTGCTTGGCTCGCCGGGGCGCTCGACGTTCTTCAAGTGGAAGAAATCCGGTGGCAATCTTCCGCATGACACTATCGAACGCATTTCTCACCTGCTCGGCATCTACAAGTCTCTGCAAATTGTGTTGCCGAACCCTGAAGCGGCGGATGGGTGGATAAAAAAGCCGAACGCGTTTTTTGATGATCGAAGCGCACTCGACGTGATGCTTGGTGGTAACGTTGTCGATATTTACAAAGTAAGAGAATATCTTGATGCACAACGCGGTGGATGACTTCGACGTAAAGCAGATCAATGGCGTTTTCTATGTGCTTATCCCGTCTCGATTTCCACCTGTGCCGCTCTATCAGCGCATCGCGGGTGGGCGCGACGACCAGGTCGCGGCTGTCGCAGATCTTCATAACCCTCGTGTTATGGAAAAGCAGCGCCTGCTAGGGCAAGGTTGTGTGACCGCAGATGATGTGTCTCCACGTTTTCAGAACTGGAACCATGCCCCGTTCGCCTATTCAAATCCGGAAGGTAGTTGGTTCTTCGACCGGTTCGTACGATGCCTAGAGATGTCGCAAGACAAACAGACAGCCTTGGCGGTCTCGGTTGCGAAAAGAGCGCTGTTCCTTAGCCGCACGGCGGAAGCTCCAATCGGGCTTGACATGCGGATGCTAAGCCGAAAGGTGTCTGGCGCGTTCTTAGACCTACGAGCGTTGCCTGTTGAGCTTTGTCAATCAGAACGGCGTAAACTTGGAAAGTTGCTTTGGGAGCGCGCCAAGACCGAAGGTTTGTCAGGCGTGCTATTCCGGTCATTCGAACGACCAAGCGGCACTCGCATTTGCGTGCTCGATGGCAATGTGCTTGACCGTGCAATTCAAGGTGAGCACTTCAGGTACTCATGGGATGGTGAAAAGGTTTCGTCGCTTTATGCTTTCGACAACTCTGGAGGTGACGAGGACAATTCGATCGATCCCCGCGACCTTGGCCAAGACGAAGATATTCTGGCGGCTTAGCATTGGTCATTTTGTCGCCAAGCTGACTGAAGGCTGTCGAGTTGACCCACTTTCAAATAGTGAGCGCTTCCGTGCCGCTAAATAGCGAATGATTGTTTCTGGTCCATCCTGCCGGACGTCCCATATATGACATTAACGTTTCCGACGCGACCGCTTCTTAGAAGCGGCATGACTTGATCATTGACCTGAGTCCCAGCCTTCCGGCCTCCCCAGCTCGGCTTCGCGTGTCGCAGGGGAGAACGGCCCTTCGGTCCGTCGCGCATTCGGCCATGCGGCCTCACCGCGGCGTCGCGCCTGGCATCCCGGTTTGCCCGCCTCGCGAGCACGTCCCTCCCCGGCCGCTCCGCCGGATTGCGCTCTGGTCTGTTTTGGCCCGAGGCCAAAACGACCCCGCCGCTCCATCCGTCTGTCGCGTCCGGTCGGGCCGTTTGCCTGCTCGGGTCGGGCAAACCTACCGTCAAAACACACACACATGAGCGCGGAAGCATATCCTCCGGATGGCCCCCAAATCAGCCCGCGTCAAGGATCGCAAAACTTTTCGGCGGGGGCGGAGCCTGTGGCATGGGGCGGTCCCGTGCGTGAGCGCGCGCGTGCATCAGGTGCTGCGCGCGGAAAACTTTTGCGCCCGGCAAGCCGGCGGCTGCGCCGTCCCTGACCCGGGCAGATTCGGAAACCAGGCATTCGGCCATGCCCCCACACTCACGTGGTGGCCTAGGAACCGAACACTGGAGACCAGACATGGCTTACGACACCGCAAACACCTACGAGACGATCGAACTTTTCGGGCTGACCGAGAAGGACGCGCAGCTGCCGATCCCGGAAGATCACATCCTGACCGACCACATCATCCGCGAGAGCTTCGAGGCTTTGCTCGGGCAGTTGCGCGGGACCGGGCTTGAAGCGGAAATCGAACCGCTGGCCCACGGGCTCGCCACGATCCTGCAGCGCCGTAAGGTGGCGCTTGGCAAGGAGGTCGACCGCACCGCCGACAAGATCGGCGCGCTGGCAAAATCTCACGACGGATCGGAGATCGCCGAGACCGCGCTCGAAGAGGCGCAGGCGCGCTTTGTGCAGTTGCGCGAGATTGTCGGCGCCATCGAGGTGATGAGCGAAGCAGCGGCGGAATGCTACGAGGTCGAGACGGGCCACGCCTTCATCCCGGCAGCCGGGTCGCGCGCAAGCGTCCGGGCGCAAGAGACCGGGGCGGTCTTCGAGGCGCGGCAGCTTCTGGAGCAGCACGACCGCGAGACTGCCGAGAAGTCGAAAGTCGAGGGGGTGCCCCTGATCGTCTCGGGCGCCACCGACTGGACCGATGTCGATGTGATCTTCAACACGCTCGACAAGGTTCGCGAACGGATCAAGCAGAACCGCAACGAGGAGATCTTCCTCTGCCACAAGGGTGGCAAGCACGGGGCGGAGATGATTGCGGCTCGGTGGGCCCGGGCACGGGGTGTTGCGCAGGCGCGCTTCGATCCGCGCTGGTCCGCGCATGGGCGGGCGGCGCCGTTCAAGTGCAACGACGAAATGCTGGATGACAAGTTCGCGGCGACGGGGGTTGTACTCTTCGGCGGCAACGGGGTCGCGCTGAACCTCGGGCAGAAGGCGGAAGCGAAAGGCCTGACGGTCATGCGGGTTGCGGACCCGGTGAAGAAGACCGCCGAGACATGAACTGAGAGGGTCGCCTTCGGGCGGCCCTTTTGTCGTTCCTCATGCACGTCGTGGTGCCCTCATGTCCTTTTGCCTAGCAATTTCATGTTTTGATAGGTATATGCGTGCCAAGCAAAACTTGGAAATGATTGGCATGACCCCTCTTAGCAGCATCGCGATGAGCGCCTATACCGACCTGGTGCGTCTCTTGAAGGACGACGCCTTGTCCGGTGTCGAAGGCAAGCCCACGCTCAAAGAGCGCGGCGACAAGGCCTACTGGTACGCGGCCCGCCGAGTCGGCACCGAGATGCGCTTCATCTATATCGGCGAGGACAGTGACGATACGCGTGCACGTATCGACCGGATCGAGGAGCTGCGCGCGACCGCCAAGGATCGGCAGGCAGAACGGTCGCGGCTTGTTCGGCTCCTGCGCGCCGAAGGCATGACCCCCACCGACCGGGCAACCGGGTCCATCCTGTCGGCGATGGCGGCAGCCGGGACTTTCCGTTTGGGTGGCACCATCGTTGGAACCAATGCGTTTCGCCTCTATGAAGGCGAGCTTGGTATCCGTCTGCCCATTGGCGGTATGGCCAACACCGGCGACATCGACATCGCCCAGTTCGAAAAACTGAGCGTGGCCCTGCAGGATCAGGTCGACCCGGGTCTGGCCGAGACCTTCTCGGCGCTCAAGTTTGATCCCTTACCGGCTCTTGACCAAGGTCGGACCTGGCGATGGGCCCAGGGCGGGAGTGGCCAGTTGGTCGAGTTTCTCACGCCGGCCTTCGGAGATGAGACCATCCGTGATTTGCCCGCTTTGGGCGTGAACGCCCAAGGATTGAACTATCTTAACTTCCTGATTGCCGAGCCGATCCATGCGGCGGCGATCTATCGATCCGGCATACTCGTGCAGGTCCCGCGTCCGGAGCGCTATGCGATCCACAAATTGATCGTTGCTGATCGGCGGCGTGACGGGGCAGGCAGCCTCAAGTCGGCCAAGGACCGGGAACAGGCGGCCTTCCTGATCGAAGCGATGGCCGAGGACCGCCCTGATGATCTGGCCCGCGCCTATGCCGCTGCTCTGGAGGTCGGCCCGCGCTGGCGGGAGCACATCGGCACCTCGCTGAAGCGGATGCCTGAGACGAAACTAATCCTCGGCGGGTTGGGAGTGTGATTGCTGCAATGGGGTGGCGCAGAACCTCGGGCAGAAGGCGGAAGCGAAAGGCCTGACGGTCATGCGGGTTGCTGACCCGGCGAAGAAGACTGCGCAGGATTGAAGAGAGGGGGTCGCGCTTGGCGCGGCCCTTTCGTCATGTTTCATGGCGCGTGCGGTCGGTCACGCGTGATCGGGAGCTCGCGGCGGCCAGCACCGTTATCCCTCTACCAAGTCCGTCAGAGTGCGGCCCATCCGCATCGGTACGGGTTGGGGATGGTGCGCACCTCACGCACATCGTCAGCATCGCAAGACACGAAGGCTCGAAACGTCGCACTTGAGGCTGAAGACCTGCAGGTCCCTCGGGTGGTGTTTCGGAACATCGCATCCACGCGGGCGGGCTCCGTCAGCACCCCGGCCAGGCTCGGCGGGACGCGGACGCGGATGGTGGCGGCTGCGTGATGGCAAGGGTCATCCGGATCACTCCTTTTTGCTCATAGATGTGGATCGCACGGGGTCGGCCCGTCCGTGCCCTCAGCTCACGCTTCGGCAAGCACAAATACGGCTTCCACGGCTGGCCGCGGACCCTCCGCATTTGCGCTTGCGACCGGGCCTCTTGCCCCCGTGCCGGGTGATCCCCATCGCAACAAGGAGTAACCCAAATGACCAACCACTACGTCGCCACCGTCCCCGTCAAGTTCACCGATACCGATGGCCAGGAGCGCACTCGTTTTCAGCGCGTAGGTGCGATGTTCCGCAACACCCGCAACGGGGACGGCTCGGAGTTCTTCAGCCTCAAGCTCGACTTCCCGGTCGCGGTCTCGGAGCTGGTGATGTTCCCACCGAGCGCGAAGGATCCCCAGGACTGAATCCTCTGACGAGGATGGGCCGCCCCAGGACGATCTTGGGGCGGCCCGACCCCTGTTCCAAGGATGCCGGTCCCTGCGCGTTCAACGGACGCACTCCCCCCGGAATGATCAGGCCGCGACAGACCGGCCAGTCAGCCTCAAGGGGGCCATCCACAAAAACCTATCGGCCAGGGCCTCCCGGTTTTTGCGGCAGAGATTTGGCAAGCCAAATCTGGCCCTCCTTGACCCTGCCTGTCCGCCCTGTCGGTGGGGTTTGCGCCCGCCTGCGGTTCCGTCCGAACACTTGGCGTTCGGCCAGACCCTCGGGCGGTGCTGGGGAAGGGGACCCATTGGACAGGTGGGTCGCCCGGTGGTGCGGGCGGCGGAGCCGCGTCCCTGCGGGCCGCAGCGTGAAGCGGACACCAAGGCTGCCTGAGACTGCATGCAACGTAAGTATATAATTGACAGATAGATATATTATCGTAAGGTAGGGGCAGCCTTGGTGGAAGGTGGTAGGAAATAGGGGGTCTTTCTTCGCATGTCTCGCTCAAAACGCCTCACAGATGCGGACCGCATGGAGATCGTTCGCGAAGCTGCGGAAGGCGTTTCCACTTCAGTGCTGGCGGAACGCTTTGGCGTGTCGGTGCGGGCGATTCAGTACACGCTCAAAGCCGATGCCGAGCGCCAGACGGATGCCGCAATTCCGGTCTCAGCGGTCAGTGTGAAGGTCACGGCGGCGGAGCTGGCGGCGCTCGACGCGGTGTTGGAGAAGGCGGGGATTGAGAGCCGGGCCGAGGGGCTGCGGCGGCTCATTCAGGCGGCAGGCGGGGTGTTCGTTCCGGACGCGCAGATGGCGGCCGAGATGGCGCGCTACCGCGCTTCACTGCACGAGGTCGGCAATGGGGTCACGCAAATCGCCAAGCAGATGACGCAGGCCAACCGGCGGGGGCAGGGGGCCGTGGGGGGCACGAGTGCCGAGTTCACTGAATTGCGCCTTGCCCAGATGCGCGGGTTGGCGCGGTTCATTCTGGATTCTGCTGACGAGATCGATCTGCTTCTGCGCCGCCGTCGGGACGCCATGCAGCTCGAGGCCACGGCCGCGCTGAGGGAGTTTGCGCATGCGGCTGAATGATGCTGTCCATGCCGTCACGGGCGAGGTCTTTCGGGATGGCTGGAGCCGCGTCCGGGGCTCAATGCAGGGGCTGCACGTGGCCAAGCAGACCCAGCTTGTGCGCGCGGCAGCAGGGCATCGGCCAGCGGTCTTCAAGGCAATCCGGGGCGGGGGCACGCATACCAAATCGCAGCTCGCAAACCAGCTCGATTACCTCACCACCAAGTCTACCCATATCGTGGACAGTAGCGGGTTCCTGGATGGCAAAGCGAAGCTCGAAGCGGGTGACATCAAGGATCTGACCGAGCGCTTTGCCAAGCGGTGGGATGCGGGCTTCAAGCCCAAGCTCGGACAGACCACCCACATGCTCATGTCCTTCCCCGTGGGCACGCGTGGGGTGGATGTGCGCGACATCGCGACGGACGTGGCCGAGCGGTTCTTCCAGTCTGATGAGGGGCATTTCGACTACATCATCGCGGTGCATGAGGACCGCGATCACCCCCATGCGCATCTGGTGTTGAACCGTCGCTCGCAGGAAGGCGAGTTCTTCTTCCTCGGGCGCAACCACCGCTTCAACTATGACGACTTCCGCCTCGCCATGGTCGAGGAGGCGGAGAAGTATGGTGTGCGCCTGGAAGCCACGCGGCGGGTGGATCGCGGGGTTGTGCATTACCCGGCCCGCACAAGCGAGGTCTACGATGCGAAAGAAGAGGGCCGCGCGCCCCGCGAGCGGGAACGTGTAGGGCAGGACCTGACGCGGACGCTCGCGGAGATCGCCAACACCAGAACTGTCTACCATTCGCTGGCCGCGGAGGCTTCGCGCGAAGCGCGCGAGGATATTGCCGCAGCCCTCTTCCGCGCGGGCGAGGTACTGGCGCGCAGCGGGCAGGTGGACCGAACAGGAGATGTGTATATGGCCGAGGATCAAAGCTTCGAGGATCTGAGAAGCCTCTATGCGGAGAAGCTGGCGCGGGTGCAGGGCATGATCGCCGAGAAGTCCGATGCGGAACGTCCCGTGCTGGAAAAGCGCCTTATCGAGATCCAGACGCAGGTCCAGCACATGCAGCCTCTCGGTTTGCGATCATCCACGCTGTCAGAGACTCCCTCGGAGGGCGGGATCTATTCCGAAGCCAATATCGACGCCAGCCAGCGCGAGCGTCTGGCAGAGCCCGATCTGAGATCGCGCATTGACGCGGCACTACGGGGCACCGGGATCAGCACATCGGAAGTGGTGGCCCGGATCGAGACGGGCGCCTCAAATGCAGCGCTCGAGCATCAATGGATCGCCAATGATCTCTCCAAAGTGGCCGAGGCGCGCGATCTGAACCTCGAACGCCGCGCCGATCTGGAACAGGCGCGCGACATTCTCAACGATGTGCACGTCGAACTTGGCACGCTCTTGGAGCGGGAGAACGTGCTGCGCCGGGATGGCGTCATGGAAGCGGAACCGATCAGCGAGCGGTTCCATTATCACCGGGACGCGGTCCGGGCGATGGAAGGGACAATCCGTCAGGAGATGCGCGCAGACGGCCTGACCGCGCAGCAGATCGAGGACCGGGACTGGGAGGTTGTCTCGCGGGCAGAGCGCCGGATCGAGACCGAGCAGCGCGCGTATCTCGTGGCACACCCGGAGCTGCTCGCACTCCCTGGCGATGTGATTGACCGGTCTGAGCCCTACAGGGAGACCATCACCGATGTGGCCCGCGCCAGCGAGATCACCCGCGAGGTCGACCGGATCATGGAGGCACGCGACCTCCGCACGCCCGTTGCAGATGCTGTCACGGATGACTTGCGCGCGCGCTATCCGGACATGCCGTCCCACCTCGCCCGCGGGCTTGGCGCGACCTATGCGGCGGTCGTCGAGATCCGGGACACGGAGGCCATTAATCAGGTCCGCCGCGAAACCGAGATGCGCGACGGGCTTGGGTCTGGCACGCGCGACGCACTCCTCGCAGCCCGCGGTGAAACTGCGCCGCAGTCTGACAATACCGATCGCCTCGCAGACGAGATTGCCCGTGTCCTGGACCATGAGCGGGCAGGGGAGTTGTCCGCGCCCTTCGAGACGGAAGCCGATCGTGAGGCATTCCGCGAGGAGATCGCGCGGTTGCTGGATGACCGCCAACTTGACCGGCTCACATCTGGCGATGCCGATGCGCTGGAAAAGGTTCTCGAGGACCGCCTCGACCGGCTCTATGTCGCCAAGGTCTACCTGCAATCGGATGCAGCGACGGCCAACACGGAGGCCTTGCGCCAGGTGGTCGATGATCTTGCCGACACCGAATATGAAAAACACCGCGCGACAGACGTGGATGGCGAGACCGAGCGGGGTCAGGTCCATTGAGCGCCGCCATGGGAAAAGCGCGGATCGCAACAGGGGTCTTGCTGGTGACGCTGGTGACCGCCGCCATGGGCTATACCATCGCCTCGGCGGTGCTGACCTACCAGGATCTCGGGTTCGGGGCCGAGATCGACTTCGCCTATATCGCGCAGAACTATCTGGCGATCCTGGACCGCCGCCCGGAGGACGCGCAACTTATTCACCTGATCATCGGCAGCTTCGCCGCCGCCGGCCTGATGCTGAGCCTCGCCCTTTCAGGCTCGGCCCTGACACGCTTTGGCCAGACCCATTGGCAGACCGCGCGCGAGATGAAGGCCAATGGGTTCTTCGGGGCGCCAGGGACCGGGTTCATCCTCGGCAAGCTGGGGACGCCGGGCTCCCGCGCCAATTACATTTGCTCGAAGGTCTTCCCCCATGCGCTGATCGTGGCCCCCACGGGCCGTGGCAAGACCACGGGCTTCGTCATTCCGAACCTGCTGACCTGGCAAGGCTCCGCCGTGACGCTCGATGTGAAGGGCGAATGTTTCGAGGCCACGGCCCGGCATCGCGCCGCCCAGGGCGACAAGGTCTATCGCTTTGCCCCCACCGATTGGGAGGGCAAGCGAACCCATCGCTACAACCCGCTCTTGCGCATCTTCGAACTGAAAGACCCTGCCCGCCAGCAGATGGAACTGCAGCTTCTGGCGACGCTCTTCCTGCAAAGCGACAATGACCGGGTGCAGGGGCTCCTCAAGGGCGGGATTGATCTCTTTGTGGCAGCAGGCCTGTTGGCCTTCCAGCGCAAACGTCCGACCTTGGGCGAGATCTATCGCATCGCGGCCTCGGGTGGGAACAAGCAGAAGGAATACTTCGCGCGCGGCCACGAGGTCGACAACAGGGCCGCCAAGCTGATCTTCACGCGGCTGGCGTCCACCAACAACGACACGCTGACCTCTTATGTTTCGCTTTTGATGACCTCGGGGCTCGATCAATGGCAGAACCCGGCCATAGACGAGGCGACGGCAGTGTCGGATTTTGATTTCCGCACGATCCGCAAGAAGCCCTTTTCGGTCTATCTCGTGGTCCAGCCTCTCATGGTGAAGCCGCTCGCGCCGCTGATCCGGCTGTTTTTCTCCGACCTGCTCTCGGCCATGCAGGAAAAGGATCCCGGGCCAGACGAGCCGTGGCCAGTGATGATCATGCTCGACGAGTTCAACCGTCTCGGAAAAATGCCCATCGTGGTCGAAAGCATCGAGACCCTGCGCACTTATCGAGGTCACCTTGCCGTGGTCACCCAAACCATCCCCGCCCTCGATGAAATCTACGGCGAGAACACCCGCCGCGCCCTGCAGGGCAACGCGGGCGTGAAGCTTTACTTGACACCTTCGGATGAAAAGACCGTCGAGGAGCTGAGCAAGGCGGTCGGCAAGACCACGAAGACCGTCATCACGCGATCCCAGTCCATCGGCAAGAACCCCTTTGAAGGGCGCAGCCAATCCACACGGACTGAAGAGAGCTCGTTGTTGCCCGAAGATGAGGCGCGCCGCCTGCCGCTCGACGAGATCGTCATGGTCATCGATGCCCAGATGCCCGTCCGTGCAAAGCGGATCCAATATTTTGACGATCGGCTGTTCAAGGCGATCCATGCGACGCAGACGGGCGAGTTGCCGTTTCCGGAGCCGGGGGGAGGGGGACCGCAGGGGAACCTGCCGCTGAGTGTGCGCGCCATGCCGATGACTCCGCCAGCGAACGGACCAAGTGGGTCTGACGCCGTTGTGGAGACCACACGCCAAGAAGCGGGTAGTCAAACGTCAGGGCAAACCGACGTCGCACCAAAAAAGACTGCGCCTGTCGTTTACGCCGTCGTCGCGGAGGAACAGCGACAGATGGAGATGGATTTTGGGGGCCGAGTTGCGGATGCCGAGACAGTGGGCGTGGATGATGAGGCACAGGTGCGCTCCGCCGTCGATGGCTTGGACGAAATGGAAGCGATCTTGCAGGAGGGGGATGGCGAAAAGCTGGTTGCTCGATAGGGTGGCGAGCATGGCTTGTCTGTCGGGCAGACTGTAGCGGGAAACTCGCCGGATCACTTAGAAGGCCGCGTGAAGACGGATTACCGCGATGCCGCCAAGCTGGCGAAGTTGCGCCAAATCGGGGAGCTGATTGCCTTTAGGGCGGTCTTGTTTGGGTATAGAACCCCGTTGGAACTCACAAAAATGGAATGCAAGAAAATTAAAGCTAGGCGGACGATACATCGAGCCTTTAGCCTAACGTCTAGTGGATTTCGCGAAGATTACAGCGGCGTCATCTAATATTTATGAAGCAATTTGGTAATGAGAGGATAATGAGGGACAATTTGGCGAAGGTCGACAATAGGATAAATTCAAAGTGGCGGAAATAGCTTTTGCCAGCGAGAGACAGACAGCCATACGCTTACTTGCCTGCATTCAGGCGGCGGGCGACACAATCAATCCTATTCGCTGGGGACATGATATTGTTTGCGTGCTGCGCTCTCAGTCGCGCCTGCAGGCACTCGACTTCTGGATGCGCAATCCAGACTATCTCGCCAACGAGCTCCTAACGGAGTTCGAGTCGTCTGGTGAACGCGATCTACTTACGATCGCACAGCGGATATTCGATGATCGTGAGCCCGATCTCAGGCGCCTACCGATGGTGCGCTATCTTTTTGGGGCATTTGAACCGCTCGACAATGCACTGGCGATCCTGCGGGCTGCAGACCTCATTCGCATCAAGCGCGACGGTGTTCCTGGCGTCAAGATCCGTGAGCATCTCTATCTATTGACCACTGCAGGCGAAGACGCGTTGGGACGGATCTCTGCTGCGGCCCCCGAACTCAGCTGGTATCGTGATCGTGCCTGCATCGTGGCGCGAGTGGCGGGCGCACAGGGTGGCAAGGCGCTGAAGGACCGACAGTATCTTCAGGCCGAATATGCGGGAACGGAACTTAGCCATACGATCCAGCCAATCACAGATCGGGTGCTGGCACGGCTCGCAGCAATCTTGGAAAGGCTCGATGAATGACCGGTAGTTGGCTAGAGGCAGTCGCAGAAAAGGCAGGTATAAGCCTCACAGTAGCGGAACTGGCTCTGCGCAAGAGAGGAATTGTGGCAGACCGGCCGCTGCGACCCGCGCCCACGTTGACGATACGCCGTATCGCGTTCAGGGGTGAAAAGCGCGGAACCGCACAGGGTGCGATCGACTTTGACTGGTCGGAACTGACCGCCGGCGTCTGGGCAGTGACGAGCCAGAGGAACCTCCGGGGCAAATCAACAGTGCTGGAAATCCTGCTGTGGGCGCTGCGAGGCAGGCCGAAGGGCCTGCAGGACGACGTGCGCCGGTGGTTGTCCTCGGTGTGCGTCGAATTTGACGTCGATGATCAGCGTTACGTGGTGGAGTTCGCGGTCGATGAGCGTGTTCCGCGCGGCAGCTTGGCGCGCCGCCGCCCGTCAGGAGAGACGGACGAACTGGATCGCTTCATGTCGGACGAGGGCTTCGAGGCAGCGATGTCGCGCTTCATGATGAATACGCTCGATCTCGACCCGGTCACGGCGATGCAGGGCAAAGAGGACGAGCGCAAAGTTGTTGAGCATGGCTGGGCCGCGCTTTCGGGCGGCCTCTACTTCGGCGGCGACCACAAGCAGTTACTAGGTGACGTCCAGATGGGGGGTCTGCCAGCACGCATGTTGCAGATGTATATTGGTATACCTTGGGCGACAACGGTGATGCAGGCGAGCACCGTCAAGCGCGAGCTTGAACAAGAAGCCGAGAAAGCGTCCAAGGCTGCGACGGCAGCGGCGAAGGACGCGGAGATTGCCCGCGCACGAATCGACGGTGAACTTCAGGCAGCGAAGAAGATTCTGGACGGCTTCGCACAAGTGACCGGAACAGCCTCCGAAATCGAGCGCCTGGCCGGCGAAGTCGCTCGCCTTTCGCCAATTGCGCTCGATCTCGCGCAGCGCCTGGCCCGTGCCGAGGCCGAAACGACCGAATTGGAACGCCTCGCGACCGGGGACGAGCGTGCTGTGCGTGATCTGCGCGAGAACATCGTTGCGACGCAGTTCTTCAACGGCCTGAAACCTGTTTGTTGCCCGCGCTGCGAGACGCGGGTGTCGAACGAACGGCTGAAGCGCGAAAGTGCTGATCTGAGTTGTTCGCTCTGCGCTGAGGAAATCCCGATCGATGAGATGGAGGGCGCGGACGACGGGTTGGACGCGATCGAACAGCGTTTCGCGGCCGCCAAAGCTGCCGCCGATCGTGCGCGCGCCAACACCAACGCGCTGAGTGTGAAGTCGAAGTCGAGCAGCGACGAGCTCGAGAATGCACGGCGGGAACTGACCAAGGCGGCAACGAGTGCCACATTCGAAGAGCGTCGAAAGGCAGAACTTGATGTTGCGCGACTGGAGGGCGCATTGAAGGAGCGCCAGACACCCGCGAGACCCGTCATTGTTTCTTCCGATGTTACGCTTATCAACGCGGCTCATGCCGAGGCAGATAAAGCCTACAACGCTGGTCGCGGCGACATACTCGAGCGCTTGAACACGGAGATTCTCGCGCTGGGGCAACGGCTCGGTGTGCAGATGCTCGAGGAGGTAAAGCTCAATACCAACGCCTCTCTCCGGCTTACCAAGGGTGGCGAGTCGACCAGCTTCAGCAAGGTGACTGCAGGCGAGCGGCTGCGGTGGCTTTGATTCGGGTTGGACAAGAACGGGGCCTCGGTCGTCATCCCGGCCTCCTCATAGTTGACTCTCCTGCTGCTGAAGAAGTGAGCCCCGATGATCTGACCGCCGTATTGAGCGAGCTTCAGGCGATTTCGCGTGAAACCGTGGGGCTGCAGATCATCATCGGGAGCGCCAATGCCAGTGCGATTGTCGATCAGCTTGGCGAGCAATGGTGCCGCTCCGCGACGGGAGACGATTATCTATGGTAGCGCAGCCGCCAGCGCATTCTTCAGCATGAGCGCGCTTGATCTTCTCGAGTCGCGTCTGGCTAGCAATCAGCCGATCACGATCGACGATCTCGGCGGCGTGGATGAAATCCTCGCTGACGCTGATCGACTCTATGCAGCACCTTTCCTCGACATTCTCGCCTACATGATCAGTGCGGCCCCGCCCACGGAAGGTGCACGCCTGCATGATTTCTTGGTTGACGGCTTTGATGCGGCACGCGACCCGCAATCGTTCCGTGACGCGATTGACCAACTCATTAGGAGTGCAACGCTGCGTGCTGCCATGGCGCAGGCGGTCGTCGCAATATTCACGCGACGGATTCGGGAACACGCTACCGAGCGCGAGGCGCTGATCGCTGCCTATTCGCTCGAAGGCCTTTTCCGTCTCGCGCTGGAAGGCGATGTGAGCCGTCACCGGCCCCTGCTCGAACTCGCCGAAGTCGCACCCGATGCGCCAGGCCCCTTCGCCCAGCATGTCGCGAAGATTGGCGGAGCTGCCTTCCATGCATGGGGCGATGACGATCTGCTGACTATGCTCCACCGGCTGCTCGACAATGAGGAAGCAGAAGGCGAAGCGGCTTTCGAACTCGGGCTGGCACATCTGGCCCGCGCGCTCGAAGGCGAAGATATGGCGACCATCCATGCCCGTCTCGGCACGGCGCGGCTGCTCTTCGAGCGCGCTTGCGAGGCAGATGATGATCGTTCGGACGCGCGGGCCTATCGATCAGCGATTGATCTCGTTCTCGGCTTTGCGGCGAACCGGAGTGCCGCTGATATGCAAGAGACGCTGGCCGACCTGGTCGCTGCCGCTCGGGATCGTGCAGCGGTACTGCGCACTGGCTGCGTGACTCCATGGCTCGCGCCCCGTCAGGACGTGGATCTTGAATGGTTCGAGCTTGCACGCACGGTCCAGCGTGCGGCCGACGATCTTGCCCGTCCGAGCTGGATCAATGCCGCCACGACCATGGATCGCATCCTAGCCGTCTATGACGCAAGCTGCACTATTGCACACGGCGACGGTCTGCGGTCCATGTTGCGGCCCCGGGTAGAAGCTTCTTTCTTACGCGAACGCGGCCTCGCTGCACATCTCGACGATCTACTTAGCGAAGGCCAATGGTCGGATACACAGCGAACGATCGCGCAACATCTCCGCTGTCGATTGGATGAGGCTTACCGTGCCGGTGCCTTACCGGGAAAAGCCGGGGAGAATGAGCAATATCCGCTGCTCGCGCGCATTCTCCCTAAGGGAACTTCGACCGAGCAGATTCCCTCCGACATGGTACGAGCTCTCGAAGCCGGGTTAGCAAGCCATGCTGCGCGTAGCACCGAGCTTGCCAATCCGATCCTTCAACGTATGCTGGCGTTGCTACGTGATCAGCTGTCAGACAGCAGCGAATATAAAGGCGAAGTCCAACGTTCGTTCGACGCCGTCCTGCAACAGATTTTGATTTTCTGTGCTGACCGGCAGAATGCTGATATTCGCGATCTAGGCACGCGCGGAGATTATCTGCGTGTTAGGGATCCAAGCGAGGCTGACCTCCAGTCTGACCTCCGCGACTTCCTTAAGGGTAATCTCGTGGGCGCTGAAGTGCTGACCGAAGTGCGCGGGGTCGCTACCGGGCGAACAGATATCTACATCAGTCTGGGTGGCCCGGCTTTCGTTATCGAGCTCAAGAAGCATATTGGCGAGTTTTCACCCGAGGCCGCTAAACGCTACGTGGCGCAGGCAACCAGCTATCAAGCCACCAATGTCAAGCTTGGTTTCCTTGGAGCTCTCGAACTCGTCGATCGCTCAGGGCCGGTTCCAAGCATCGAGGAGTGTCTCTGGCACAGCGCTTATATTCCCGAAGGTGGCGCTCTCGGCCGGCACCTCATCGTCTTCAGGGTTCCCGGCCGCCTCAAATCCCCATCTGCACTCCGCTAGATAGCCTAAATCCCAGAACGGCGACAGTTAGTCTCTGATGATCTTAGATAGTGCGTGCACCTCAAACCGCTCTCCGAACGTCTGCACTACACGTCTCCATCCCTGTATCGAATTGAGGGTGAGCGCATAAGGCTGCCCATCAACCATGATATCCTGACCGTGCGCGATTTTATTTCGGACCTGATTCATAATCCTCAGTTTCTTCTTCAAGGTTGTGGTCGACTGGCCCTGCCAAGAAAGGCCGTTGAACACGTCGTTTATGCCGAGGCGTCTGAACAGAGCGATGATATTTTCGTCGCTCGGGTTTCCCCATCTCGACCACGTTTTGGCGTAGTCCTTCCGCTCATCTTCGGTCAACTGCCGGCCGAATGCTTTTTCGGAGCACGCAAGGAACACATCGCCGATGTAGGCTTGCAAAGTAGACGTCAACATGACGACACAGGCTCGGTTCAATGCACGCCCCTCGTGATTCCCGTCTTCGAGCCTCCTTGGGGCTCCCCTTGCACCGCCGTGAAGGCTTCTTCTGGCAGCGATAAGCTCATCGACAAGTCCAAGCTCTAAAGGCAAATTGGCATCCTTTTTGCGAAAATATCAATGTTAGAGCGCACAATGCCTGCCTAAATCAAGCGCCTTTGATTGGTCGAGTGAAATTTTCCCGATCTCGCCGCCGACCAGCCCTAAGCGTCGATCTTATTTCTGCTCATCGAGTCACTCTTATTCCCATCACCGCAAAATGTCCTCAACGTAAGCGGCTTGCAGGATGACGGATTTCATCGCTTGCGGTCGGCTGATCTCTGAGCGACCGCCACACTCTCTTATCTCTCCTGTCGCCGAGGAATCGAGTTGTAGCACGTCCCCGTCTTGTAAGGGAAACGGCTGTTTCGTCTGCAGCGCGCGACACCATCCCGAGTCTTCCTACGGAACAGTTCGAAGGCCGACTTTGGAGAATGCGGCGGTGCGGCATCCTTGGCAACTGGGCGGCGGCTCAAGGCCGTCATCGCCGCCCAAGTCGCCCCAATCTCGCCAGCTGCGCTAGCATTTTTGATCCTGAGTCTGCGGATCCTGTGCCGCCTCCGGAACCCGTCTGCCCCATGCCTTGCCGCACTGGCATTTGCTGCACGCCAAAGAACTGCCGCGCCCTGAGGGCTGCGTATTCTGCGCCACTTGCGCCTCCGATCAGGTAGCGATTGTAGGCCTGCTGGCTTCCCATGGCGGCGCGGGCAAAGCTGTAGCCGCCACCGAGGCCGCCGGAGAGCGCTGGCATCATGATGTTGCCGGAGATTGCGCGGACGATGAATGGCGTGGCGACAATGAAGCCCTTGGCCATGAGCACCATCATGAAGAAGGGGATGAGCGCGCCTATATTTGAGGCCCCTTCCGGGTCGCCAAGCTCACCGATCAGAGCGGAAGAGACGCCTGTGATCGTTGCGAAGACCCCTGCGACCACGATAGGGTAGATCGCGAATGAGATAAGCGCGGATAACCAGCGCGCGAAATAATCCTTGGTGACCTCGAAGAGGGTCAGGAAAATCATCACCGGGGCGATCCCGATCAGAAGCGCGATCATCAATCGGGAGGCCACGAGGATGAAGGCGGCCAGTCCGCCGAGGATCGAGAGCAGAAGCACACCGACGATGTCGAGCATGGCGCCAGCCATCCAGTTCAGCTCGGACCCGGCAGCGTTCAGATAGTCGCCCAGCTCGGCGATCAGCCGGTCGAATTCTTCAGCGAAAGTTCCAGAGGGCCCCGGGCTGCCGCCGCCGACGGAGGCCACGAGCGCGCCCGCGATACTGTCGATCCCATAGAGAATGGCAGACGAGAAGGCGTTGAACTGCATCCAATTGGTCGCGAATATCCCGATGAGCCCGATCTTGACCGCGAGCCAGAAGGCTGTGTGCCCATCCATGGCCCGATATTGATAGATCATGTTGATGCCGACGAGGATCACCACCAGCGTTGTCCCCAAAACCAGGAGCGTGCCGACCGTTGCCGCAACCGCACCAAACTGGGTCTCAGCGGCGGTGTCGAGATAGGCTTGGGAGGTTTCAACGAAGTAGGTGACGACACTCATCGCAGGGCTGCCTTACCAATTACCTGCGGCGTCGCAGATGGCCTTGGCGGCAGTTCGGGCGGCGTTGGCGCGGCGGTTGTAGGCGTCCGAGGCTTGCAGCATCTCCCATCGTTCGTTGCTCGCGTACCTCTCCCGAAACACGGCCTCGGCCGCGTCCCAAGAGGGGAACCGGGTCGCGCAGTCGCAGTTGCCGATCTCGACGACCTGCTCGAGATTCTGGGCGCGATAGATGTCCTGAACCAGAACCCGATGATAGACTTGGCGCAGGGGGATCTGCTGCATCCAGACGGGCTCGGCGGGCCGGTCAGGACAGACGTCGAAACTGCGATCGAGGGTCGGCACGAGATTGCGCTCAGCAAAGCCGGGTGCCGACGTTAGGCCCAAGACCAGCGCAATCAGTACGAGGGTACAGCCCGCCTGCCTCATGCCGTGGCTCCAGCGGGTGTGGTTTCGCGCTTCAGGAAAACGGTGTGTCCCACATTGGCGAATTCCGAAGTGCTGATCGACACCACCTCCCACCCGTCTGCGCCCTTCTCGTTCAGGCTGGCCTGCATGTCGGAGAGGCTGGTCTTGCGGGTCATGGGAAAGGACAGGATATTGTATTCAAATGTCTTCATGGGGAAGTTCCAATCTCAGTTGCGCCGGGGAGGTAAAATTCGGTGATGCCGCGTTTGCCGTCATGCCGACCGGCCTGGATGATCACATCGATGGAGTTCTCGATGTACTGGATCATGTCGGCATAGGTTATCGGGATCTCGGTCTTGAGCGCCGCGATCGCGAGGCGCTGCACGGCCAATTGCGGGGTTTCGGCATGTAGCGTGGTCATCGAGCCGCCATGGCCGGTGTTGATGGCTTCTAGAAAGGTCATGGCCTCCTTGCCGCGCACCTCGCCGAGGATGATCCGGTCGGGGCGCATGCGCAGCGTGGCGGTGAGAAGCACATCGGCAGTCTGGAATTCCGCGTCGCGATTGGCGATGAGGGTCACTGCATTTGGCTGGGTCGGCAGCAGCTCGGCGGCTTCTTCGATGGTCACGATGCGTTCCTCGGATGGCACGTGAGATAGGATCTTGCGCGCGGCCACGGTCTTGCCGGTGGAGGTGCCGCCCGAGACGATCATGTTGAGTTTGTTCTCGACGCAGAAGGCGAGCGCGTCATCGATCAAACCCGCGGCCACCACGGCGCGCAAGGCGCGCTTCTTTTCCACGCGCAGGTCTTCGAGCTTGCGTTCTTTGCCATAGAGAAAGTCGAGCGCGATACCCTCGAGCGGCAGGCTTGAGAAGAACCGCAGGCTGATCGACATGGCCGAGAGCACTGCGGGCGGGGTGATGACCTGTGCGCGGATCGGGCGCCCCTTGTAGGTGATCGAGACCGAGACGATTGGGCGGTCCTTGCTCATCGTGGTATTGGCCGAGGAGGCGATCTGGTTACCGAGGTCCCTGACCTGAACGCCGGTCAGCCTCTGGTCCAGCGCGCGCATGAAGTGATCGCCCTGGAATTCGCCCCAGCAGGTTCCGTCGGGGTTGATGCAGATCTCGATGACATCGCCGCGGGCGGCGGCGTCGATCCGGTCGAGCGAGGTTTCGAGATAGCTCAGCGACATGGGCTCAGAATATCTCCAGATCGCGGTCGACCATGACCGTGACGCGGGCGCCCTGGTCGACATAGATGACGGGGCCGATGGAGAGATAGTCGCCGATGACGCTGTCCGTCGCATCTGCCAGATCATCGCCCACGTCTTCGAGAACGTCGGCGGCAGTCTCATCCTGGACCTCGGATGCGGCGGCACTTGGTGCGGCGGAAATCAGCGAGATCAGGGCGGCCGACCCGAAACGCTCGGGGAAGCGTGTGTCCACGAAACCTGTGACACCGGAACGGCCCAGTTCATCGCCCCCGAAGGAGCTGATCTGGACGGTCTGGTTGTCGGGCAGGATAATCCGGTCCCAGGCGATCGTGACCCGGCGCTGCGCGATATCGACGCCGGCGCGGTAGCGCCCGATGAGACGGGATCCGCGGGGGATCAAAAGGCGCGCGCCATCGACGCTGTAAACATCCTCGGACACCACGGCACGGGTCTGGCCGGGCAGGGAGCTGTCGAGGGCGGTTTCCATGACGGCCTGGATCATGGTGCCCTGGATGATGGTGTTGGAAGGATTGGCGATCACCTCGGCCTGCGTCACGGTGGAGGGCAACGCACCGTTCAGCACGAAATCCGTCACCTCGCCGAAGCTGCGCTGCGCAAGTTCCGTCTCGGCGGCGCCGGATGGGCCGCCAAATGCGATCGTGGGCGAGGCGATGCGCCGCTCCTGGAAGGCGCGTTCCTCCGTGGCGCGGCGCTCCAGCTCGGCCATGCGCCGGGCTTCTTCCTCGCGGCGCAGTCGCTCTTGCTCGCGTGCGCGCAGCTCATCTTCCGTGGGGCCCGCTGGGGCGGGTTGGGGCCGGCTGGCCTCGAGTTGGGCCAGTTCCAGATCCATGCGGAGTTGCTCAAGGCTGCGATCCCGCGCCGTCAGTTCGTCCTGAAATCGTTGCTGTGCGGCTTCCGAGGCGGCTTGTAGCGCCGCGATCTGAGCAGTCAGCGCGTCAATTGCCTCTGCGGCGGCGGTGTCTTCCTCGACAACTGGTTCAGGGGCGTTGCGCAATTCCTCGATCTGGGCCTGCAGGGCGGTGATCTGCGCCAGAAGCTCCGCGTTGGGCTCGACGGGGTCTGGTCCGACGAACACAACCTCGGGCTCGGGCGGGGGCAAGGTCTCGATGGCGCCAAAGCCGTCCCCCTCGTTTTGGAAGACGTCCGGGGTGGCCGTCGGCAAGGCTTCCTCTTCGTCGGGCTGTGAGAGGAGATAAAGCAGGGCACCACCCGCGCCGATGACGAGGATCACGATTAGCGCGAGAAGGGGCGACCGGCGCTGCGCCGCTATGGGGGCGCGGGCACTGCCTTTCTCAAGGGCGGCGAGGCGCTTTTCCAGCTCGGTGTTCTCGGTATCGCTCATGAGGTGGCCTCCGCGGGCGGGATCGCCTCGATGCAGACCACCTCTTCGCCAAGTCGCAGGACCCATTGGCGGTTCACGCCGCTGACGCGGATCACGCCGTCTTCAGGAGTTTGCGTGTTGACCGTGCGCTCACGGCCGCCCGCGTAGCGGAAGATCGCGGGCACAGGCGCGTTTCTTGGAAACGCGAAATACGTGAACGTCCCGTCATCCCAGATGCGCGTTGGCGTGAACTCGGTCCGCGCGCTGGCGCCGTAATTGTAGTTCGGCGCTTGGGCCGCGATGGCCCGGGTCGGGCGCGCAGCGTCGTCCGGATAGCGGAACTGCACGACGTAGAAGGTCGGGCTGCGGACCTCCTGGACGTTGAAATAGTAGCTGCGCCTGTTCGTGTAGACGGTCACATTGGTATGGACACCGCGCGCAACGGGCTTGATTGCAAATGCCTGGCCTCCGGGCACGCCATCGATCTCGAAGCCTTCCGTGTCGCCCGCGATGATCGAGCGGATGCTCTCGCCTTCCCCGAACTCGATGGTGGTGACATGGGTAAGCGAGACGCTGAGGCGGTAGACCTGACCTTCTTGATATGTTGCCAGCCGCACCCGATTGTCATTGGGCCCGCCACGCGGGATGGCTTCGGCGAAAGCAAGGCCGGGCAACAGGGCAATCAGCAATATGAAAAGTCGAACTGGGTACAAATTCAATTCTCCAATCTGTCGGAGCGGACGGAATATTCGAGGACGGTGAAGCCGAATGGATTGGTCCAGACCTCATCGATGGAGCGGCGGGTCTCCGGGCGGAACTCGAAGAGAAGCGTCGTAGTGAAGAGGCCGGTCTGGGTGCCGTTAATGGACGTCAGGCGCTTGCGCAGGCGGACCGTCGCGCGGTTGGTTCCGATCCGGTTGATGCTGAGGATTTCCACGTCGAGCCTGGCGTTGGGGCCATAGACGGTTGGCGGGTAATTCTCGTTGGCGCTGTTCCAGATCTGCCGCAACCCGCTCTCGGCGGCCCCGTCCGAGCGGCGCAGAACGCTGCGGATGCGTAGATCGTTGTCGAGCTGGTTATAGACTTCCCGGTCGGTCACATAGCGGAAGACCTCCGCCTCGATGATCGCCTGGTTGGCGGTCACCGAGGAGGCGCCCACCGAGGCTTCGGGGAGTGCAAAGCCGGTGGCGGGATCATAGGGGACAACGACGGGGGGCGGGTCGACATCGAGGATCGAGACAGCCGCGGCACTCAGACAGCCGATGATACCGAAGACAAGGCCTATCAGGCCAAGGCGTTGCCAGAGCCGTTCGCGGCGCAGGGCACCATAGACCAGTTCTTCCTCGATGATTTCTTGTTCAGTCGCCACCATTCATGCCCCCGCGATTACTCGGCCCGCAGGTCCGGCAAGGTGAAATCCATGAAGCGCTGTTCTTCGGCGATGGTGGCGGCATCGATCACGCCGCCGGTGCCATCGCCCACGGTCTGGATGGCTTCGAGTTGCCACATGGCGACCAGTGCAATGGCGAGCTCCGCAGTCACGCGCGTGTTGAGATCGATACTTTCCTTGAGTTCGTCCATGTCGTCGATGAGCCCGACAAGGCGGTCTACCCGCTCGAGCGACTGGCCGGCATCCTCATAGCTGTTCTGGGCCGCCGCCGAGACAAGGGCACCGGTGGTGGCCTGCGTCGCCACGCGGTTGGCCCCGGGATTGCCGCTCGTGGCCATTTCCGAGAGGGTGTCCTCGTCAAAGCCGAGGTCGGCCAGCACCCGGTCCATCTGGGTTTCGATCTCGCCTGCGCCAGAACCGGACAGGCCGGAGAAATCCCCAGTCTTGATCGCCTCAATCGTGGCGAGGATGTCCCCGAACTCCTGGTCGAGCAGGCCATTGAGTTCGTCTTCCATCTCGGTGCGAATGATTTCTGGCAGCTCGGCAAGTCGGGTGAGCGCTTCATAGGTTCTTTGCAGCTCGGCGAGTTGATCCGTGAGAAGGCCGAGCTGTTCGCGGAGCTGCGTCAGCTGCTCGTTTTGCAGGATCTCGTCTTCGATCATCTGCCGCAGCTGCTGGATGTTTTGCGCGATGTTCTGGGTGTCGACGACCGGTACACCTTGTGCTGCGGCAGGGGGTAGGGCGCTGAACTGCAAGCCAACGCCAAGTGTCGTGGCCAAAGCTGTCCTCAAGAGCAGATGTCCCATCATTCAATCTCCCTGATCGTAAAATCCATGAACGCGCCTTCGGCCATGCGGGCGCTGGCCTGGGCCAGCTCCTCGGCAGAAAGGACGCGGGTGCGTGCCGCCTGAAGTCGGATGCGGGCGGCCACGAGACGCACCAGTTCGGCGCGGGCATAGGTGTTGAGCGCGACGCTCTCCTGCACGTCCTCGGTTTCGGAAATCCGTTCGACGATATCCGCAATACGCAGGGCGGCTTGCCTGATCGCGGCGGGCGAGTTGTTGCCATAGAAGGCCGCCCCATGACCCGTGAGCGAGAGGTTGGCATTGGCGAGAAGCGCGGGGTCGATCGTGCCAAGCGCTTCGATCCCGCCGATACGGGTCAGATAGAGATTGTAGCGTTCAGGGATGACCGACACGTAGTGCTGTGTCTCGCGGAAGGGGGGCACGCCGCCATACTCGAAAACCCGGCCGGGTCCGGCGTTATAGGCCGCGAGGGCGTTGATGATGTTGCCATCGAATGTGTTGAGCTGGGTCGCGAGATAGCGCGCGCCGCCATGCACCTGAAGGTAGGGGCTGTCGTAATATTCCGGGTTGATGCCCAGATCGCTGGCCGTGCCCGGCATGATCTGGGTGAGACCATAGGCGCCGACGGGAGACCGTGCCCCAATCGTAAACCGGCTCTCCTGCCAGATCAGCGCTTGCAGCAGCGCGCGCCATTGGACGGGGGAAAGACCCGCGCGGCCAACACCCGCAAAGCCACTGGTCTCCTGAGCCACGCGGATGATGAGCTGCTCGATGGTCTCAGACGCATCCCCAAACATCTGTTCACCGCCGGGATTGGGATCGATCTCGCCCGTGCCATAGACCGCCTCGACTGACCGGGCCGGATCCCCGCTGCCGCTTTCCAGCCCCGAGACCATAGCCGGCAAGCCCTGACCGCCGAAGCTGGTCTGGGCATCAAGGATGCGTTGCAGGGTTTCCAGCTGCTCCCGTTCGATCTCCGCGATGAGTTCGCGCACGGCGAGCTTGTCGGCCTGAACGGCCAAGTCAGCCTCGCGATCACCGGTCTCGACGATGTCACGCGCGGTCAGCCCATTGTCATTGGTCGGCACGCCTTGGGCGAAGCCGAGACCGGGCAGCAGGCAAAGTGCGAGGATATGGGGCAGGCTAGACTTCAATGTCGCCCTCCGGGGTGCCAAGGGGCGTGAAGTCACAATCAGGCGCGACGGGTGCCGTGGACGCAAGGAATGTGAAGCAGTTCGCCTGCGGCTCCCGATACTGGGTGCAGGAGGCAAGCGCGCCGAGCGCAGCCAAAGCCAACAATTTGGCGTTTCGAGATTGTCTTGAATCGTTTGTTCGCTGCCTCTCGCTTCGCTCGAACGCGAAAAACGATGCAGGATTTATTGGTGAAATCTCGATACGCCATATACGAATCATGAAAGCCTCCAGAAGTCTGGGCGGTCGCGGTAGTCGGCCCCAACAAGCGCTTCGCCTTTCTCCATGCCGCCAAGGATGGTGAGATTGGGTCCAAGCGCGCTCAGATCGGCATCGACGACGATTGAGCCCTGATCGTCGCGGATCAGTGCGAGGCGGCTGTTGCTGCCCGTGTTGAGAAGGACGTCGAGCTCCTTCTCCGTAAGGTTCAGCATGGCGTAGTCCGCAGGTTGCGCGCGGATATTGGGCAGCAGGATCTGCGTCGGAACGGCTTCGACGATGGTCTTGCCGGTCCGGGTGCGCTCAAGCTGGCTGGCATATTGCGTCATCATCACCGCGACGGTGTTCTGCTTGCGCGCGGTCACCAGCCAGTTCGATAGCCGCTCGGCGAAATACGCGTTGTCGAGGGCCTTCCAGGCCTCGTCGATCACGATGATGGTGGGGCGGCGATCCTCGATCTCCCGTTCGACCCGGCGGAAAAGATAGGAGAGAACCGCCATCCGCTCCTTGTCGGCCTCGCTGTCGAGAATGCCGGTCAGATCGAAGCCCACGACATCGCCCTTGAGCGAAAACGTGTCCTCGAGGCTCTGCCCGAAGATCCAGCCGTAGCGGCCGTCTTCGGTCCACTCGAGCAGGCGCTGGTGCAGATCGCCGCCATCATCGGTGGACACAAAAAGCGATGCGAAATCCCGCCAGTTCCGCAGGGCCGGGTTTGTGGCCTGCGCGTTCTGGCGCACGACCTCCTGTATGCGGTTGGTCTGCGCCGGGGTCAGGGGTTTGTCGGCGCGGTAGAGCAGGGTTGTGAGCCAATCCGAGAGCCAGGCGGTGCCGCGCGCATCGGTCTCGGTCCAGAGCGGATTGAGACCCGTGGGCTGACCGGCGTTCAGGGAGGCGTAGCGCCCGCCATTGGCGCGCACCGCCATCTCCATACCAAGACGGTAATCGAAGACGAAGATCCGTGCGCCTGCGCGACGGGCTTGCGTCATCAGGAAGGCCGAAAGCACCGATTTGCCCGACCCGGGCCGTCCCATGATCAGGGTATGGCCGCTGGTCGGTTCTTTGTCGGGCGAGCCTTGTTCGTGATAGGAAAACCGGTAGGCGCTCTGCTCCGGCGTGGGCAAATATGTGACGACCCGGCCCCAGGGGGTAAGTGCTGCAGGTTTGCCGAGCTGTGTCCGGTGGAAGGCCGCAAAATCCGCGAAGTTGCGGTTGGTGACGGCGCTGGCGCGGACGCGCTTTGGCTGGTTGCCGGGGTGCTGGCTGAGGTAATGCGCCTTGGCCGCGACCCGCTCGCCGATCATCTTTACGCCTTCGGTCGCGGCGGCATTTACGATCTCAGCGCTGAGCGCTTGCAGCTCTTCAAGCGTGTCGCAGAAGAGCGTCACGACCATATGATGCTCGCCGAAGCTTTGGCGCTTGGCCTCGAGATCATCGGCGGCGATGTCGAGGGCTTCCAGGAGCGAGAGGGCTGCGTCCTGGCTCGCCTGCATCTGGCGCTTTTGCCGTTTGATACGGCCCGCCATGAGGTTCGAATTGATCGGCGTGAAGGAATGGGTGACAATCATGTCGACCGGCAGGTTCAGCATGTCGAACATGGTGCAGGAGGTGCCTTCCGAGTATTCCCCGATGGTGAAGCTTTTGCCGTAGCGATGGCCCACGACGCCCTCGGAAAGCTCGAAATGGTCGCCGTGAAACGTCACGCGGGTATTGGCGACGTTGAAGGACAAAAAGCCGTAGGTGTTCGCTGGGTAGAGCGGCAGCTCTGTTCCGGTGTTGAGCGCGCCCAAAAAACCCACCAACTCTCCCGATCTGGCTGACAGCAGGCGCGGCTTGAGCTCGGTGAGCCCCGAGAGGAAGACGTTCACGGCCTCGCCCAAGCGCTGCAGGCGTTTGCGGGTCTCCTCCTTCAGTCGGTCCGGCGCGCTGCGGCCGAGGTGCGGCAGGAGACTTTTCGGAGGCGGGCGGTGAATGACGGTGAGCGTCAGTGTTTTGTCGCGGAGCCCGCTGGTCTCGAGTTTCGCGCGCCAGCGCCGGTCCACCTCGCCTGCGAAGCTGTCCTCGCGGATGGGGTCGAGATCAGGTTTGATGGCCTTGGAGACCTTGTGGACGTAATAGCTGAATTCCGGCCCAAGTTGCGCGACGATGCGGGCAAAAAGCGCCGTCACCTTGTCGAGATAGGCATCGTCCGTCGTGTAGCTGTTGATCCCCTCGAGCCGGATGCAGCGGAAGAGCTCATTGACCCGGGTGCGCACGGTCTGGCCATCGACGAGGCTCACATAGGGCAGCATATGCGCAAGGCGGGTCTCGCGCGCATACCAGTCTGGCGTCATTGTGCGGGGATCGATCGCTGGATCATGGGCGTCATCACGGGGCATAGCTGTCCCCGCCATGGATGCTGCGGTTGCGCGTGGGTGGCGTCTCCTGCAGCGCCGTCATCATTACGTCGATGAAACGCGGGTCCCAATCCGCGGCCTTCCAAAGCACCGGATAGAGCAGGGCGGCGAAACCCAGCACCGCGATGTGCTGGACCCAGACGAACAAGAGCACCGAACCGAAGAGCCAGACCATCGCATACATGATGGGCAGGCCCAGAAGCTTCGGCGGGCGCACGAGCCCAAGAAAGAGGGGCGAGCGTTCAGCCACCGGCAAAGACCGCAGCAACGATCGTCGGGGCAGCCGCGACACCGGCGATGCCGACCAGGACCCAGAGCGCCTGGCGCAGATCGATGATGTTGAAGAACCAGCTCAAGAAAACGCCGAGGACCGCGAGTGTGGCGATGACCACACCAAGGGGTCCGGTCAGCGCATCGACAATGCCCTGTAACAGGCTCTGGATCGGGGAGAGATCGATGCTCTGTGCTAGGGCGGGCTCGGCAATGAACAGGAATAGCGCCAGCGAGGCGACAAAGAGGTTTGAAATCTGTTTCACGAATTTGATCCTTCCAATCGGGCCACGACGGCCATGACGCGGGCCACGTGGTTCTGGGTTTCTCGGTAGGGGGGAACGCCGCCATACTGGCGGACCGCATCGGGTCCGGCGTTGTAGGCAGCCAGCGCCAGGTGCGGATCGCCGAACGTCTCCAGCATCATCGCGAGGTAGCGGGCGGAGCCGTCAAGGTTCTGCAGCGGATCACGCGGGTCGACGCCCAGATCACGCGCCGTCGCTGGCATCAATTGACCAAGGCCAATGGCACCTGCACTTGAAATCGCATCCTGCCGGTAGGCGCTCTCAACCTCGATATTGGCTCGATAGAGAGCCAGCCAATCCGTCACGGAAAGCCCCGCGCGACGCAGGCCGGGATGGCCGGCATAGCGCAAGGCCGTGGTCTGAATCCCGGAGAGGACATCGGCGCGGGGCAGGGGAGTCGGGCGGGCAAGGGCCGCGACTTGGACGCCCTCTTGCTCGGCCTCTACCTCGCCGAAGATCGCGATCCCATCGGAGGCCGAACCCTGACCAATCCCGTCATTGTAGTTTCGGGCAAAGCTGCTTTGGGAGCGGGACGGGATCAGGGAGCCGTCGCTCTCCATGACCAGGACCATTTGCGCTGAGGCAGGTGCTGCGACCAGCCAGAGACAGACGAGGTTAGCTGCCAGCGCCCTTGACTGATGGGGCTTTGTCTGACGGCGCAAGTTTGTGCGTACGGCTTGTCCCCGCCTCAAGCGGCAGGTCGACATGCGCAAAGCCAAGGCCAATGAAGAATGACACCACGCCGGAGATCGTCTTGAACTCGCGGATCTTGATATCGTTGTAGGTCGTCCGCGTGCGGGCGGTGACGAGGAGCTTTTCCACCCCGTCATCAGAGACAATACGCATGATCCAGACCCCGTAATAGCTGGGGCCTTTCTTGTGTGCCGACTCTTGGCACAGGATTTCTGCGCTATAGCCGCTTTCCACGAGTTCGCGGAAACGTGCTTCCGTAACCACATTTGGTGCTTCGATGTCCCAGTTCATGGCCCGGCTCACGCTTTCTCCAATGGCGCGACCCTAGGCATTCCCACTTGAAGCCCAGAGTTACGATAGTATACTATCAACCGCAAGATGTAATATCGTGCTTTAGCTGTAGTTTGGTCACGCAAACACTAGTCACGGCCAGTGTCTGCGATCAAGGAGATAACAGGTTTGAGAAACCCAAGGTTGACATGCCTGCTCCCATTGCAAGCTATAGTCCTTCTGATCTGCGTTCCCGGGCCGGTTTTGGCGGAATCCTGCTTTGCGCCATCCCGTCCTTTCCTGCCAAGCGATTCGCAGGCAGCGCGGGACTATGCAGACATCATCCGTGGCGATTTCGAAGACTACATCCAGGATATCCAGAGCTACTTCCGTTGCCTCGACAGCGAACGCGCCCGCGCCTTCGAGGAAGCGCGCGAAGTCAGCGAGGACTATGGCCGGTTCCTGCAATTGGTAGGGGATTGATGGGCAACCTCGGGAGCATCAGACTTGCAGCCCATGGAAACCAGACGCCGATAACACCCTCAAATATCTACTTTTTAGATAACAGATTTCATCCGCTAGCGACGTCACAAAAGGTATGTGACGCGTGGCAAAGACAATCAGAAGCACGGGACAGGTGGCGCTCTGCCAAGCATTGGTCGACGCGCGTAAAAGCGCAGGCTTGGGCCAGGACGACTTGGCGGACAGGCTCAAGTGCCATCAATCTCTCGTGGCGCGCATTGAAAGCGGCCAGCGCCGGGTCGACGTCGTCGAGCTGGTCGTCCTTGCGCGCGCCATCGGCTTTGACCCCTTCGAGGTTTTGGCGATCGTTGAAGCCGCCACGGAGCCCGACCACAGGATTTGAACCATTTCATCTTTCGAGAACACGGGAGCTGACTTCTCCCGGTGTGAATTCGTTACCGCGAGGACGAACAGTAACCGATTTTAACGAGGCCCGGCACACGGTTGCAGCAAACGCTTTGGATCTGAGCTGCTATCCGCAACGCCAAATTGCAGGAAGTCAGTAAACAGTGAACGAAAATGAGGTCGAAGGCGTCGCGATCGCCAATTTGATTGCAACCGATGAAGAAACCATTGTCGGCTGGGTATATCGCTGGAACACAGGTGCTCTGGCAATCCGGTGGGACATCCATGGCCCGCAGCGTGTCTCAAAGATTTACCCGGAGCTCTGCGATGCGGATAAAGCCGAAATTGACTTCGCGTCTCTCATGCAGCTGCCCTGTCGCAACGACTGACATGGTAGAATATGGCCTTTATGGCCCTCGATTGTGTGAGTGTGCCTGCGTTGCAGGTTTGATTTCGTACAAGGCCCTGCGCGACTTCGCTGCGGCTCAATAGTCAGTAATTGACCTGCTCAAAACCGTAATTCCCGCTATAGTCACGCCACTCAACGAAGACGGATCTGTGATAAATGCTCGGGCAGTGCTCGCCCCATCGCTCGAGACCGGCATGCGCATCAGGAAGCGCTGCGGGTGACGACACCCTCCAAGAAAAATCGCCCTGGATCCCGTAGGTGCCGAGGACAACGGCGGCGCTGCGGTTGCAGTCGCCATCTCGCCCGGATTCGTGCTGGCGGGCATAACGAACGTCAAAGACGCGGATGGAACGCACGAAGTTGAATTCCGGCCCGCTGATATCGATGTCGGCGCGGTCTTTTACGAGCTGGAGGGCGTAATCAGCCCTTACGAGGTTGTCCCAAGCCGCGTTGGAGCCTTTGCGCCCAAGCATCCCGCCTGCCCTGGCTGCCTGATCGAAGAGCGGGGTTGAAGAGTTTGGAGGGGTTCCTGAATCACCATATAGGGCATCGAAGATCCGGTCCGCGGGCCGCGATCTAGCAGGTCCATCGTAAGACGCACCCATCGGGCAGCGCCAAATCTGAAGCGGCGGCTCCACCGGCCATGGAGTTATGCGCCGGATGAACTCGGCCCGTGCGCGGGCGCAGGGCACGGAAGCTGGCCATCCACCGGACAAACACAGCAGGATGGCACAATCGATCTGATAGGTTTGGGCGCGTGCTTGTGTCGGAACTGTTGGGCCGGTCAAGGCGAGAGCTAAAAAGGCCGCCAGAGGGAGGTTTTTGAATTCGAAACGCATGGCAAGGACCCTTGACAATCTTCACCCAGCATACCTACGAAAATATACTATTGCAACAATGATGATGCGTGTTGCGGTTGCGGCGGTCAGCAAGATCGCGAGGTGACCGAGCCGCCCGTCGTCATCCGCCACGTTCCGCGCTGCGCCAATCCCACGGCATGTCAAAGCGTCCGAGCCATCTCGATCGTCAAATGAGTCTCGAATTGCCCTTAAATCGGTTCTACCTAAATCTGTTTGGCGAATAGGACGCATTCGGGCTCTCAGCAGTTCTGCAACGGCTCAGAAGCAGACGGAACCTTGAAGGCTTCGAACCTCGTGAGTTCGAGGACCAGGCCAGGCTGGCTTGAAGCAGGCCGTGCACCCGTTTCAGGTCGCTGTCGCTTAGCTTGCACTCGCAATCGACGTCGATCACACCTTCATGACCTCTCACAAGCTCAGTGAAAACGGTTCTCCTCCTCTTCAGGCTTGCCGTGACCGTAGAGGTCGGCGTTTTCGTGTGCGCGGTCTTCGTGTTCGAACTCCAGGCTGGAATGGGCGATGTTGAAGTCCTCCTTCAGCCGGTCCTTGATCGCTGCCTTGATCTTTTCGATTTTACCCCAGCCGCCCGCTGTCAGCACCACGTGGCAGTCCAGCGCCGCCTTGTGCTCCTCCATCTGCCACAGATGCACGTGGTGAACGTCCGCTACACCATCGACGCTCCGCAGCGCCTCAACGACGGCTGCATTGTCGATGTCGGGTGGGCTGCCGAGCATCAGGGTTCTGATCGGACCGCCAATCTCAGTGAAAGCCAGATAGAGGATGTAAAGGGCAATGCCGATGGTGATTGCGGGATCGACCCATCGCATGTCGTAGAGGATGATCAGGGACCCTCCAATGATGACTGCCACAGAGGCCAAAGCGTCCGACAGGTTGTGCAGGAAAAGCGCACGGATGTTCACACTGCCTTTCTGCATCGAATAGGTGAGCAGCGCCGTCAACGTGTCGACGACGAGTGCCACACCGCCCAGGATCACCACCGTCCAACCAGCGACCTCGGGCGGGTCGATCATCCGCATGCCACCCTCATAGATCAGGTAGAAACCGATCAGGATCAGGGTCGTGTAGTTGATGAGTGCCGCGACGATTTCAATCCGACCATAGCCGAATGTCATGCGTTCATCGGCGGGTCGTCTGGCGATTTTGCGCGCAACGAACGCGATCACCAGTGACGCCATGTCCGAAAAATTGTGTAGGGCATCTGCGATCAGCGCCAGGCTGCCGGAAAGGATGCCGCCAACGATCTGCGCGACGGTCAGAAGCCCGTTGGCCCAGATTGCGATGGAGACCCTACGATCACCTGATTCAGGATCAATGTGGGTATGGCCATGATCATGCGGCACGGTTGTTCTCCTCATGGCTGTGGTTCGGTCGACTGAGACCAGGGACCTTTGGCAACATTCCACGACGGATGCGGCGAACCCGGGCATTCATCCAGTGACGGATGACGTGGCGATAGAGAAAGTCACGCGCAAATCCGAAGTTCTGACTATATTTCAAATAAAAGTCATCGGGCGCATCAAAGGTTCCAAAATCACGAACGATACCGGTTTTCTGAATATAAGTGCTGCCGCCGTTCCAACTGACTGGTGGCGCACTCAGGCAATCCGTTCCAGCGCCGTAGCCGCAAAGGCTTTCTGTTTCGCTGAATTCCTTCTGAAGCGACTGCAGGAAGGGGGCGTCCAGAATGAAGCCTTCGAGATTGATCCAGCCCTCTTCTGTTTCGACTTCGACCCACGAGTGCAGAATTTCGGACGGTGCGAGGGGGTAGACCAATTCGGGCACCACGCCACGCTGCAGGGCCTTGTGGATGGTGAAGCCGTGCAGTCGGCAGCGGATGCCTACGCTGCGCAGCAGTGCCATGAGAAGCGTCCCTTTCGTGTTGCACTGCCCGTAGCCGTCGGTCAGCACCGCAGAGGCGGGAATGTCGTCGACGCGGTTGTAGCCGAACGCAATCACGTTCCGGACAAAGTCATAAACCGCGCCAATCCGGTCGACACGGGCAAGGTCATGCCAGCCACGATCTCGTACCAGGTTCGAGATTGAGGGCGAGTCAAAATCCAGCAGTCTTGTTGCGGTTAAATAGGAATCGGTGGGTGCCACAGGGTCTCTCCTCGAATCGTTCACGAGGAGTCTTAATCTCTACAGTGACTAGAGAGACAAGCCTTTTCTCAAATGTTACTTTCGATCACAGCTCTATCCGATAGTGCCAAGGGCCGGGAAGGTTTCGAGCAGCCAGAAGGCAAGGCGGCTGATCTGACCTGTCATCACGCCGATACCCATCAGCACCATCAGTCCGCCCGATATACGATAGAGCCATCGACCAGCCGCACCGATCCGCTTTAGCCTGCCTGCAATCTCGTTGGTGAAGAGCGCTATGATTAGAAACGGCAGTCCAAGCCCTGCGGAGTAGATTGCCAGCAAGGCCATCCCGTCCGCTCCAGATGTCGCGCTTACTGCCAGGATCGACCCAAGCACAGGGCCTATGCAGGGCGTCCAGCCAAAGGCAAAGGCAAGACCCAAAAGGTAGGCTCCAACGGCGCTGCCGCCGTCAACTTTTACGTCGGGCCTCGTGTCACGCATCATTGCGGGGATCTTGATCGCGCCCATCATGACAAGTCCGAACAAGACGATCAAGAAGCCACCCGCAAGCCCGAGTTCGTATTTCCAGCGCAAGAGCATCCCGCCCAAAAGACTTGCCCCGGCCCCGAGCGCCACGAAGACTGTCGAAAACCCGAGCACGAACCACAAACTCAGGACCACGCTGCGCGCCCGTTCGGCAATGCTGCGCGCCGCCCCGGATTTCGCGGCGGGCTGTCCCGCGATGTAAGAGACGTAGCCAGGTGCAAGAGGCAAGACGCAAGGCGACAGAAAGGATATAGCGCCACCCAGAAAAGCCGCGACGATTCCAACACCTGAGATTTCGAACATTCAATTCCTGCCTTGCTTTAGCCTGTGAAACGCGCACCGTTGTAAAAGCTAAAGCTACTGTAGGAGCAATGCCGTTTTATTACGCTCCGCGGGGTGCCGCGAGGATGATGGCAGCACCCAACAAGCATACAGTGGTGCCGAGCAGATCCCACCTGTCCGGCCGGTGCCCTTCGGCGAGCCACATCCAGAGAATGGACGCGGCAATATAGATCCCACCATAGGCGGCAAAGGCGCGTCCCGCAGCCACAGTGTCGACCTGAGCCAGAAGCCAGCCGAACGCCACCAGCGCCGCCACACCGGGGACAAGCCAAAGTGGGGACGCGCCAAGACGCCACCATGCCCAGATGGCAAAGCATCCGGCGATCTCAGCCAAGGCCGCGAGCGGATAGACGAGCACTGCGGTCATCTCAGGCGCCGATCTCGTCGTGGTCCGTCAGGCACTCGGAATGGTCGCGCAACACCTCCAGCACACGGCAATCGGCCGTGTGCCCGCCGCTGCATTCGTGCACCATCCTCTGCAATTCTGTCCGAAGGGCTTCAAGTCGGGCCATACGTTGCTCAACCTGCTTGAGTTGTCGGCGAGCGATGGCATCGGCCTCCGCGCACGACTTGTCTGGATGATCGCTCAGATCAAGAAGCTCACGGATTGCGTCCAGCGAGAACCCGAGTTGCCGCGCATGCCGGACGAAAGACAAGCGGTCAAGCTCACTATCTCCATAGCGCCGCTGACCGCCAGCCGATCGCCCGGGCTCGGGCAGGAGTCCGATCTGCTCGTAATAGCGGATCGTCTGCACCTTCGTCCCGGTCCTTTTTGCCAAAGTGCCGATTGTGAGCATATCACCTCTCCAAACTATCTACAGCCCGTGTAGCTTTAAGCGTTTTTTTGCACAAGTTCCGCTCGGCATCTCACAGGTCAGTGAACATCGCTCTTTCATCCAGAATAGGTCTTGAACCTACAGTAGCTAGAGGGTGTAAACGCGCCTAAAATATAGAATCAAATTCGGGCGGAGCGGCGTGCGGCTATCAGGTCTTCAGAAAGTACTACGGGTTTTGGCGGGTGTGGCGGCGCTCGTTTTCATCTGGTCGTTGTTGTGGTGCGACTATTTTGTCGCCCAGCATCGGGTCTCGACGGGCGCACTATCGTAAGTATCGTGAACAGACAAAAAAGGACTAACCTTGAAACGGCGCTAGCCTGAGAGCGCGACACCATGGAGAGCGGGTCCAGCTTGCGTTCGACGCGGAAAAACGACTGTTTTGTAGGAAGCCCAGACGAGCATCGCTGTCGCCTAGTTGGTCGGAGTCTTGGCTCTGCCCACTGTTTGAGGGGTCGACGCCGTCACAAAGGCGTTCGGGACTAGCACGTTGCTGTAACTTCCCGAGACTGAGCGCGAAGAAAAAGAGGTCAGAATATGCGTACAACCTTGGCAGGGTATCAGGGATTGCTTATCAGTCTCGCACTCTTTCTTGTTTTTGTGGCAAGCCCTGTTCGCGCCTTGGAATCCAATGCGTATCGTTCCGAAGTTCTGACGGCACGTTTGATCGTCGCGGAAGCAGGAATCGCCCCAGGATCGCAGTTCCTTTCGGCGGGTTTGAAGATTGAACTGGAGGAAGGATGGAAAGCGTACTGGCGGTCGCCAGGCGAGGTTGGCCTGCCGCCAGAGATCGATTGGGAGGGGTCCACAAACCTTGAATCCGTCGACATGCTTTGGCCCGCACCCACGCGTTTCCGCGCCTTCGGAATTGAAAATTTCGGCTATGCCAAACAAGTAATATTTCCATTGCAGTTGCGGCTTGCGAACTCTGATAGAGCGGCCGAGCTGAAGGGACTCGTCGATCTGCTGATCTGCTCCAATGTGTGCATTCCGGAAAGGTTTGAATTGACACTCCCTGTGCCATTGGGAACGGGCGTCGATGCGAAAGCCGCGACCGATATCGCGACATGGGCCGCTCGCGTACCTGTTGCAGGGCCAGAAAGTGCAATAGCGGTCTCGGGCGCATCGCTGAAGCAGGATCAGGCATTGGTTGTTCAAATGACGCGGCCTTCTGGCTGGAACAATCCCGATCTTTTTCCAGAGTTTGGTGCAGGCTCTGCATTCGGCGCACCCGACATCCGCCTTACAAGTGATCGCACCGGTCTCTGGGCAAGTATCCCGATTCTCGCGTTAAGCGAGGAACAAACCTCCCTTCGAATTACGGTCGTAGACGAGGGTGTCGCGGTTACATTCGATGATGTGAACACTACCGACGTTGTACCTGCGCCACCTTACGCATCCGAGACCAGCCAAGATAGGGGTCAGTTTTTCCCGATTCTCTTGCTGTCCTTCCTGGGAGGGTTGATACTGAACGCAATGCCATGCGTCTTGCCAGTTCTATCGATTAAGTTCGGGTCGGCGCTCCGAATGAAGAATCGCTCCCTTTCACAATTGCGCGCGGGATTTCTCGCTACGGCTGTGGGAACTGTTGCTTTTATGTGGGTGCTGGCCTTGGCGGTCATAGCGCTGCAGACGCTCGGATATGCCGTTGGATGGGGTGTGCAGTTTCAGAATGCATATTTCCTAATTGCACTCATTCTCGTTGTCGGACTCTTTGCGGCAAATTTGTTTGGAGTTTTTGAAATTTCTTTGCCCAGCAGCTGGATGGTTAGGCTATCTGGCCGCTTTGGGCGGGGGTATGCCGAAGACTTCTCCACCGGCGCTCTGGCTGCGATACTTGCAACGCCTTGTTCAGCCCCGTTGCTGGGGACAGCCATTGCCTTCGCCCTTTCTGGCACGACAGGCGATATACTTGCGGTTTTCACAGCGATGGGGATTGGGCTTGCACTGCCATATATTCTGGTTGCCGCTTGGCCTGGTTTCCTGTCTCGACTGCCCAAACCGGGACCCTGGATGATAAGCGTGAAGATCGTTCTCGGATTGCTGCTTGCCGGAACCGTTGCATGGCTATGCTGGGTCTTGATTGGTGTGACGTCGCCAACTCTCACAGGCCTGGTGCTGCTGGGTCTTGGGCTCATCGTACTGGCGGCGAGAGCCTATCAGGTTCAGCCTCGTAACGGTTTGCTGTGGGGAATGACTGCGGTTTTGGGCATGACGTTGGCGGCCCCTGCACTGCTGCCAAAAAGCTCCGATGATGTAACAGCCTCGATCACTTCTTACTGGGTCGAGTTCGACCGGTCCCGGATCGCGCGTGAAGTGTCGCAGGGCAAAACTGTCTTCGTGGACGTTACTGCGGATTGGTGCATCACTTGTAAAGCAAACAAAACCCTGGTCCTGGATCGTGAACCAGTTTTGGGAGCACTTGGCGAGGAAGGCGTGATTGCGATGCGCGCGGATTGGACGCGACCGGACGCGAAAATCCAATCCTATCTCGAGGCGCACGGCAGATACGCAATTCCGCTCAACATCGTCTACGGTCCAGATGCTCCTGAAGGTATCATTTTATCTGAACTACTATCTGCGGATGCCGTTCTCGAAGCACTGTCGGCTGCCAATCTCAGCGCTGTCCGAAAACGATGACATAGTGCCGTTGCATTGCTCAAGGGAGGCAGAACCTACAGTGGTTTAGTTTCAGGTGAAAGGAAAGCTGTTATGTATCTGAGACCACGCGGCCCCAATTTATTTGTTGATCCGATCCAATCGGGCCGTGGCGGCGGCACGCATAGGGTCGGTTTCCGGAAGGCTTTCGGCCAAGGTGCGCGCATTGTCGGCGGCGTTCTGGGCAGCATCAAAGTCACCCAATACACTGTACGCCTCCGCAAGCCGAAGCCATCCTTCAAGATTGTCTTGGTCATCCAACAATCGCGCCGCCAAGCGGTCAACCATGGAGCGGACGAAAGCGCTGCGTTCCTCGACCGACATGTCCTGAGCGGCCTCGATATCGGCCGCACCGGGGCTACGCGCGTCCCGAGAGTCCGGAAAGAAATCAGCTAGGGTGACAGGGCTCTCTCCAACCTGTTCCCCCAATCGGTTGGCGACAGACAGGAAAAGTTCCATCCACGGATAGGCGCGATCCGCTCTCTTGAGGCGCTCGATCAAAAGCGTCCTCGCTTCATCTGGAACCCCGTCCTGTTCGAGGATCCGGGCTCTATAGAAAATTGGGCCTGGATCATCGGGGGCCATCTCCGATGCGCGTTCGATCACGCTTTCCGCTTGCGGCGTCACGATCCCGTTCTCGGCTGCGATCAAGGCCTCGGCATATAGCAATAGGGTTGAGATATCTGCATTGTCGCGGACAGTGACGCGTTCGAATGCATCGGCGGCATCATCGTAACGAGCCATACGCATATAGGTCTGACCGAGCAGAACCCAACCATCACTTGGTCCACCAGACTCGTCTGCTTCAAGCCGGGTTTTTAGTCTCTGGGTCAACTCTGAGAGGTTTGCGGCTTCCTGGGTTTCAGATGCGCGAGACGCCAGAGGCTGGCTTTCGATCTGTGGCGAGCCGATTTGAGAATACAGAGCGAAGGCTACCAATGGCGTGGCAATGGCGGACGCGAAGATGGTGCTTCGCCCACTTGCGCGCGACGATTCACGTGTCGCAAGCCGACCGGCAGCCAGAATGCGGCGTTTGATTTCAACCCTGGCCGCGTCGGCCTCGGTAACGGATATCAGATTCCGCTCTTGATCAGTATCAATTTCGGAAAGCTGATCCTTGAGGATAACCAACGCTCCATCCTTTCTGTTCAGGACTTCACCCGTTCGATAGAGACCGGACAAGAACAGAAGGACAGTGATGGATGCCATCGCGCCTAACACCAACCAAATCATGGGTCTCTCCGTCCTTCATTTTCATGAAAAATGGCTTCGAACTCACGCTCTTCATCGGGGCTCAGTGGATCAGCAGTGCCATCAAGAACGGCCCTGCTTCGGTACCTGATTGTGACAAAGACAACGCCAATCCCAACGGCAAAAAGAACCGCTGGTCCGAACCACAACAGATACGTGGCGGGTTTCAGTCGCGGCCTGAACAGGACGAAGTCACCATATCGATCTACGAAAAACGCAATGATCTCGTCATTTGTTTCACCTGCAATCAGACGTTCGCGCAGCAAGGTGCGCATCGTTCGGGCAACACCCGCATTTGAGCTATCGATATCCTGATTCTGGCAGACAACGCAGCGTAGCTGCTTTGAGAGCTCCCGGGCGCGCGACTCAAGCACCGGATCATCCAGCAACTCATCTGGCTCCACAGCCCATGCCGCGGTTGTTGCGGAAAGCATCAGCACCAGTGAATAGAGCCAACTCTTCATGATTGACCACCTGCTGCGGCCAACGCAGCACGAATTTCATCCTGTGCCTCTGGCGTCACAATGGGACCAACGTAGCGATAGACTACGATACCGTTCGCATCGATCACAAACGTCTCAGGCACCCCCGAAATACCCCATTCGATACCGACCCGGCCCTCGCTGTCTGATCCGATCCTCTCATAGGGGTTGCCAAGCTCCTCCAGCCAGTTTGCGGCATCTGCTGGTTTGTCCATGTAGTTAATCCCCATCAGCCGAACACCGTCCTGTTCAACAAGCCTGGTTAGCACCGCATGCTCAGCACGACAGGGCACGCACCATGAAGCGAATACATTGACCAAAACCGGCTCGCCAATGCTACGAAGGGCTGCGGCCGACAGTCCGGGGGTCTGCGTGCTCTCTACCGGTGGAAGCTCAAAATCCGGAACTGGTTCGGAGACCAAAGCGGAAGGAATTGCGTTAGGATCTCGGTCTGGGTTGAGCCCCCAGAACAAAAATCCACCCAAGACCACTGCGACCAGCGCTGGCATCGCGAGAAGGATTTTCTTCATCATATCATTCCGCCGGTTGAAGCGCTGACGACCGGCTTTTTGGCGACGGCGCACCCACCCGCAATCTGCGGTCCGATAGCGAAAGGGACCCGCCAAGCACCAGCATCGTCGCTCCGATCCATATCCAATTAACCAGTGGTTCGTAGAGAATGCGCAAATTCCACTGGCCCGACGCCTTTTCGGTCGCAGGCTCACTGATGGTGACGTAGAGATCACCTCTGAGCGTTGATCGGATTGCAGATTCGGTTGTGGACGTCCCCGCAACTGGATAGTTTCTGCGCTCCGGACGAAGAAGCGTAATCTCCCGTCCATCTTTCAAGACGCGAAGCTGGCCTTGTTGTGCGATGTAGTTTGGACCACGCAACCGTTCGACACCGTCGAATATTACCTCAAAACCGGCGATTTCCACGGTCGTCCCCGGTTCTGCGAAAAGAACACGTTCTTCCTTCCAGGCTGTGGAACCTACAAACCCAAGCACAAGCATTGCAACGCCAAGATGCGCGAGCGTCATACCGTGCGCAGCGCGCGGCAAGTTCCGCGCGCGACGCAGCGACTGTGAAAGGGGTAAATCAAAGAGCTTGATGCGCAACGCCCATTCGCGCAACGTTGCAACAAAAACCCAGGCTGCAATCCCTATTGAGACCACTGCAAGCAGGGGCCCGTCTGTCTGAAGGTACCAAACGATCCCCGCAACACCAATCGCGATACCAAAAACCAAACGCAGCCGCTGCCAGATACCGGGAAGATCGGCCCGTTTCCAAGACAGGAATGGGCCAATTCCCATGATGATGACTAGCGGCAGCATGAAAGGGATAAACGTCGCGTTGAAATACGGTGGTCCTACAGAGATCTTTTCATCAGTCACCGCTTCCACAAACAACGGATAGAGTGTTCCAAAAAGGACGGTCGCCGTTGCGGTCGCGAGCAGAAGGTTGTTGAGCAAAAGCCCCGCCTCGCGGCTAATCGGCCGAAATACGCCACCCGATCCAAGCTGAGGCGCGCGCCATGCGTAAAGTGTCAGTGAGCCGACAATGGTTACGCCAAGAAGGCCGAGAATGTACACGCCGCGCGCCGGGTCGACCGCGAACGCGTGAACGGATGTCAAAATGCCGGATCGGACGATAAATGTCCCCAGAAGTGACAGTGAAAAGGTCAGGATGGCCAAAAGAATGGTCCAGCTTTTGAACGTGTCCCGCTTTTCCGTGACGATAGCGGAGTGCAGGAGTGCCGTACCCAGCAGCCATGGCATGAAGGATGCGTTTTCCACCGGGTCCCAAAACCACCAGCCGCCCCAGCCAAGTTCGTAATAGGCCCACCAAGAGCCGAGTGCGATCCCCGCAGTGAGGCTGATCCAGGCCGTCAGAGTCCAAGGCCGCACCCAACGCGCCCATGCGGGATCCACCCGACCCTCTATCAGAGCCGCGACCGCGAAGGAGAAGACGATCGAGAAGCCGACATACCCAAAATACAAGAGCGGGGGATGCATCGCCAACCCGATGTCCTGCAGCAGAGGATTAAGGTCTGTGCCATCCAGAGGCGGCGGAAACACCCGCTCGAACGGATTGGATGTAAAGAGCATGAAGCTCAGGAAACCGACGCTGATCCAGGCTTGAACGGATAGAGTTCGCGCTTTGAGACCAACCGGAATGTTTCTGCCCAGCAGCGCGACCCCAGCCCCGAAAAGTACGAGAATAAAGGTCCAGAGAACTAGAGACCCTTCGTGGCTGCCCCAAGTGCCGGCAACCTTGAAGATCATCGGCTTCAGAGAGTGGGAATTTTCAACCACGTTTCGAACCGTGAAATCACTGACAACAAAGGAGCGCATGAGCGCGCCAAACGCAATTGCAACTAACGTCACCTGAAGCACCGCTGTTGTCTTTGCACTTTCCATCCAAAGCACGCGTCCCGTGCTTGCTCCGACAATTGGCAAGATGCTTTGAACAATCGCGACGGCAAGCGCGAGGGTAAGGGCGAATTGTCCGATCTCAGGTGTCATTTTGCGTCCTCCTGAGTAGCGCTTCTGCATCCGAGCCGGACAAGGTTTCCGCATCGGGATAGTTCAGCATGTTCATCGTCCATTCTAGTGAGATCATATCGCGACATTCTCCACTTTCCGCCTGTGTTCGCTTCTGTGAATCGCAACCGAGTTGGGGTTGGGCGGAAAACCGAATGGGATGAAGTTCTTTGCGCGTGCATGCCGTGAGCAGGATCCGACAGTTGATTCGCGTCCTTTGTAGTTCCTGTAGTCGCTGTAGGTTCAAGCGTTATTTTAGACTGATACCTTAAAAAATGACCCATGCTTGCAGTGCATCTGCGTAGCAGCTTTGTATCTGCAGGCCCGGTTTCCGCAGGCGTCGGATTTAGCGGAAATTGCCGTTGCCTTCCCTTGATGGCCACCTGCAGGGTCAGACGAAGCAGCGAAACATTGAGTGACGGCAGGTTTTGAAGCGCTGAATAGAGAGCATTAGCTTCACAGGTGCGTGACGTGCTGCCGCAGGGCAAGAATCACGCTTGAACCTACAGTAGCTAGAGGGTGTAAACGCGCTTAAAATATAGAATCAAATTCGGGCGGAGCGGCGTGAAGCTTTCAGGTCTTCAAAAAGTGCTATGGGTATTGGCGGGCGTCGCGGCGCTCGTTTTCATCTGGCTGTTACTGTGGGCGGACTACCGCGCCGATATTTCCCAAGCCGAGACCGAACCACCTTTCCTTGCGCAGTTCGAACTGACGGACCATATGGGCATGATCCGCACCGAAGAGGACTTTGCGGGTCGCTGGATGCTTGTGTTCTTCGGGTTCGCCAATTGCCCAGATGTCTGCCCGACGACGCTTGCAGAGGTGGCGGCGGTCATGGATGGACTTGGCGAGGATGCCGCAAAAGTGCAGCCGATCTTCATCTCGATTGATCCCGAACGCGATACGCCAATGGCTCTTGCCGACTTTGTGCCGCGCTTTGATGCAGGCATCATCGGTCTGACCGGAACATCCGATCAGATCGCTGAGACCGCTGAAACCTTTCCGATCTACTTCGAACGGATCGAAGAGGCCAGCGCGCCGGATGGCTATACAATGGGGCACACATCGCACCTGTTCCTTTTTGATCCGCAGGCGGGCTTCGCCGATTCCTGGCCCTACGGCACACCCGCCGAAGAGATCCTTGCGGATCTGAGAGAGAGGATCTGATCGCCATGACCCGACTTTCCGGAGAAACGGCCCTTGTTCTTGCTTGGATCATTGCGCTTATCTCATCGCTTGCCGTGCTCTTTATTGGCGAGGTTCTTGGTCAAACGCCTTGCGTCCTTTGCTGGTTCCAGCGCGCCTTCATGTTCCCCCTGGCTGTCGTTCTTGGGCTCGGGCTGTGGTGGCAAGATCCTCGCGTGGGGCGCTATGGCGTTGCGCTGGCGCTTGGGGGGGCGGCGGTGGCGTTGTATCACATCGGCCTCTATGTCGGGCTGATCCCCGAGGCGATCCAGCCCTGCAAGGCGACCGGCCCCTCTTGTACCGACGACAACCAGGTGGTCTTCGGCATTCCGATTCCGCTGATGGCGCTTGTCGCCTTCACGATGATCGGGGTGCTGTCGGCCATTTCACTGAAGGAAAAACAAACATGAATCGACGCGGTCTCGTTCTATCCGTTCTGGCTGTTGGTGCCGCAGGTTTTGGCGGCGCGGCCTGGTATGCCACCCGCCCCCAACCCATTGCAGAGGCAGTCCCTGTCGCGCCTGAAGTGAACGATGTGCTGATCCGGCCCTATTCCCCGATCCTCGGCCCCGAAACGGCACCTGTCACGATTGTCGAGTTTTTCGATCCAGCTTGCGAGGCCTGCCGCGCCTTCTATCCCGTGGTCAAGGATATCATGACTGAGCACGGTGATGCGGTCCGTGTCGTCATTCGATACACTGCCTTTCACGGGGACGCTTCGGTGGAAGCGATCCGTGTTCTCGAAGCTGCGCGGATGCAGCATGTGTTCGAACCCGTGCTGGAAGCGGTCCTGCGCGAGCAGCCGCGATGGGCGTCCCATGGCACTCCGGCACCGGGTTTGATCCTTGAGATTGCCGCAAGCGGTGGTCTGGATGTCGAAGCTGCTCGGACACAGATGCTGGCCCCCGGTGTCGTGGCCGTGCTCAATCAGGACCGCGCTGATGTCGAAGCGGTTGGCGTTCGACAAACGCCCACGTTCTTCGTCAACGCCAAGCCATTGGACCCGTTTGGTGAGGCAGAACTGCGGCGACTGGTGGCGGCGGAAGTTGCGGCCAGCCAAAGTTGATGCTCGGCCAGATACAGGAGAATTCTTCATGACAAAACTATCTTACATCAACGGTTTGACCCTTGTCTTACTGCTCTCGGGCATGTCGACTCCGGCATTTGCCGGTTCGGAGGATGTGGTCGTCGAAAACGCGTGGTCCCGTGCTTCAATCGGGGTCAACCGCCCTGGTGCCGCCTATATGACTGTGCGCAACACCGGTGAAGACACGGTCACGCTGACCGGGCTTACAACACCACTGGCCGTGATGCCCCAGATCCATGAGACGAAAACCAACGCCGACGGCGTCAGTTCTATGGCGCCTGCTGACGAAATCACGATTGAACCGGGCCAAAGCGTAGCATTGGAACCGGGCGGACTGCACGCCATGCTCATGAAGCTGCAAAACCCGATGATCGAAGGCGAGACCTTCCCACTGACACTGACGTTCTCGGACGGTGGTGAAGTGACTGTTGAGGTCCCAATTCTGGGGATCGCCGCGCGCGGGCCGGAGAGCTGATGCAGCGTCGGCATGTGGTCCAATACGGTGCAGCCGGTGTAGGCGCTGTCGCTCTGATGCTCGGGGTCGGCTGGTGGCGGGTAGACGGTCCCGGCGCACCAAAACCGGCCGGCCAAAGGCCTCTCCCCCTGTCGGCGATGGATTTCCGACTGACCGATCACGAAGGCAATGAAGTGGGCCCAGAAGCCCTGATTGGACGCCCGACCATGGTGTTTTTCGGGTTCACCTACTGCCCGGATGTCTGCCCCACGACGTTATCGGATATCTCAGGTTGGCTTGAAGATCTCGGGGACGACGCCGCGCGGATGAACGTGGTCTTCATCACAGTCGATCCAGAGCGGGACACGGCCGAGGCCATGGCCGAATATGTCGGCTATTTTCATCCGGCCATTCGCGGCTGGACGGGACCGGAAGACCAGATTTCCCGCGCTGTAGAAGCATTTCGTGCCTCGTATGAGCGCGTTCCGACCGAAGGCGGCGACTATACAATGAACCATACGGCAAGCGTATTCCTGTTCGATGCCAAGGGTGAACTCGTCACCATGATTGACTATCACGAGCCAAGAGAATTCGCAGTGCCGAAGATCCGGCGTGCACTGACAGAAGACGTAGAGGGGGCAACATGAATATTAGAATTGTTTTGGCGAGCGCTGTGGTCGCAGGCGCTTTTTCGGTGACCGCCATCGCCATATCTGGCGTTCTTTCCAAAGAGCCAGTGCCTCCTGCGATTGCTGAAGCCACCCTCTGGACTCCCGATCCGCTCTCGATGCCTCAGATCGCCGACTACGATGTGACAACGCCCGCTGCATTTCACGCCGACAATGCTAGCCCAATGCGACCTCTGCCGCTCTTGCAATCCGTCTTCGCAGAAACCGCCTTGCCCGAGATTGAACCGCCTTTGATAACCTGGTCGCGTGAGATCGCGTCGGGCGAGACGCTGGATGCGGTCCTGGCGAACGCGGGTATCGCTGCGCCTGCGCGTGCCGAAATCGCGCTCGCGCTTGGTGCAGAATATGACCTGCGCCGATTGCGCCCGGGCCATGAGATCACTGTGATCTCAAAGGTGGACGGAAATCCGAGCCGCGTGGAACTGGCAGTTGACGATGGGGTGCGGATCGAAACGGTCTTTGGTCAGGAACTTGTCACACGCGTGTTGGAGCCAGACCCTGAAATGGTGACGTTCGCGGGCGAGGCAGTGATCGAAAGCTCTGTCTTCGCGGCATTGGACAAGGCGGGCATCCCTGCTCGCTTTGCGGTCGACATGGCGCAGATGCTGGGCGGCACAGTGGATTTTCGACGCGAACTTTCCGGTGGCGAGACGATGCGTCTTCTTTGGCGCGAAGCGCGCGACGGAAACGAGAGGATCGGTCAGCCCGAACTTGCCTTTGCCGCACTGAATCTTGGTGAAACGGTCTACGAGATCGTCTGGCCGGATGACGGCAGCGGCAAAGCGACGATCTATGTTGATGGAGAGGTCCTGCGTGTCTTTGCCCAACCGGTGGAAGGAGCGCGGCTGAGTTCCGTCTTTGGCCGTCGCACACACCCAGTCTATGGGAATGTGCGCATGCACACCGGCGTCGACTTTGCTGCAGCAAGCGGTACGCCGGTGAAAGCGACGGCGCCCGGACGCGTGAGCTTCATCGGACGTCGCGGTGGATATGGCCGGGTGGTGGAGATAGCGCATGGATCCGACACCCTGACACGATACGCACATCTCAGCGAGGTGCCGGACACACTCGAACAAGGGCAGCGCGTGATGGCCGGAGACATGATCGGTCGCGTCGGTGCGACCGGCACCGCGACCGGCCCCAATCTGCATTATGAGGTTCTTGTCGATGGTCGCCCGACGGATCCTCTCTCAGACGACCGACTGGCAGAGGCGGCCGAGCGGGATGCGGATGACACGGCTGCACTTGAGCGATTGGCTGAGGCACGCACGCTACTGGCCGAGAGGCTCACCAGCGAATTTATGCAAACAACAACCGAAAGGCTTTAATCCATGAAACGACTGGCTCTCGCCCTTGCAGTCACGCTGGCCTTGTTCCCCGCGGCGCAAGCTGTCGCCGATGCGATCCAGATTGATGTCCGGAAGACAAACGGCTGCGGCTGTTGTCTGTCCTGGATGAAGCACCTCGAGGAAAGCGGATTCGCGCCGACAGGCGAGGACATGTTCGGGGGATCTCTTGTGCGCTTCAAACTCGACAATGGCGTGCCTCAGCGCATGGTCTCCTGCCATACGGCTTTGGTCGACGGCTACGTGATCGAAGGACATGTACCGGCATCAGACATTCAGCGTTTGTTGGATGAGCGTCCAGATGCAGTGGGGTTGGCGGTGCCCGGAATGCCCTATGGATCGCCGGGCATGGGACCGGAAGACGATCGTGAGGCTTATGAGGTCTTCCTGATCCGCGGCGATGGATCGACCGAGATCTTTAGCAGTTATTCGGCCGCTGACTGACGTATCGGCGAGACCTCAGCGCTTGGAACCCTTCTCCCCAATTACCCTTGGCTTTCTTGGAAGCCTGGCCGCCGGATCGCTGACCGCGGTCGGGGCGATCCCCGTTCTTTTCGGGCGCATCCCATCCCGGGCTACACGCGATCTGCTACTTGGCTTCGCAGCGGGTGTCATGCTCGCGGCCTCGTTTTTCTCGCTGATCATCCCGGCTCTCGATGCAGCCGAAGGACAGTTCGACAACGGTGCTCTCCCGGCGGCCATCGTTTGTGTTGCGATCCTGCTTGGCATGGGCGCGGTCGCTCTGATGAACGAATGGCTGCCGCATGAGCATTTCAAGACGGGGCGGGAAGGCCCAGACGCTGCTTCGCTGCGCCGCGTCTGGCTCTTCATCATTGCGATCACGATCCACAATTTCCCCGAAGGACTCGCCGTTGGTGTCGGGTTTGGGGCTGACGGTCTGTCTGGTGGCTTGCCGCTTGCGATTGGCATCGGGCTGCAAAACGCTCCCGAGGGTCTCGCCGTAGCGGTCTCATTGCTTGGTGAGGGTTATTCCAGGCGCCGTGCGTGGGGGATTGCCGCCCTGACAGGTCTTGTCGAGCCGGTAGGCGGGCTTCTTGGGGCTGGGATCATCAGCATCTCGCAGCCGCTGTTGCCATGGGGGCTCGCCTTCGCCGCCGGGGCGATGCTCTACGTCATCAGCCACGAAATCATTCCCGAAACCCACCGTTCAGGCCATCAAAACAGGGCGACACTCGGTCTCGCAGCCGGCCTCGTGATCATGTTGTTCCTCGATGTATGGCTGGGAGGATGAGATGAAACTGACCCATTTCCAAGGTTTCATTGCGGCTGGAACTGCTTTTCTTGTCGATCAGGTGACAAAAGCAATTGTCGTCGCCAATGCGGCAGATTTGAGCGCCGGAATTCCGGTCTTTCCCGGTTTCAATCTCATCTACCTGCGCAACGATGGCGTGACATTCGGATTACTTGGTGGCGCGCCATGGTGGAGCCTTACGGCGTTGGCCCTCGCTGTCTGCGGCTGGTTGACCGTCATGTTGGTGCGCACTGCCAACCCGGTTGAGGCTATCGCCTATGGTGCGATTATCGGTGGCGCGCTCGGCAACGTCCTCGACCGCATCCGGTTTCGGAGTGTGACGGACTTCCTCGATTTCTATGTCGGATCCACGCATTGGCCCGCCTTCAACATGGCGGATGTTTTCGTGGTCAGTGGCGTGGGCCTACTGCTCATAGCCCCTTGGTTGAGCGCCAAGTTGAAAACAGGCACATGATGGCGGGCTTGCGACCACTGACGGGTCGTGGCCGTTACATTCCCCTGCGATCAGGGATTAGCTTTGCAGCGGGCGGTTTAACGGTTTTAACCCTTCCACCATTCTCATGGCTCATCGTTGTTCCAGTCGCCTTCTCAGCACTCTTTCTCGTCCTCCGGCAGGTTTCGACAGCGCCTGCCTTCTTCATCGGCTGGGTCTTCGGAATGGGCCAGTTCGGGTTTGGAGTTTCCTGGATCGCCGAGAGCTTTTACGTCGATTCCGAACGTTTCGGTGCCCTTGCGATCCCGGCAGTCGCGGGACTGTCCGCCGGACTGGCCATTTTCCCGGCGATTGCGGCGATGTTATTTGCCACCATCATGCAGCGCCGTGCTGTCGGCGACACTACGGCAGGTCTTCTGCTTGCAACCTGCTGGGTTGCCGCAGAATGGCTGCGTGGTCATGTCCTGACAGGGTTTCCCTGGAACCTTGCCGCTTATGCCCTTGTCGAACACGCCGCTCTGCGCCAACCCGCCGCCTGGGTAGGAAGCTATGGGCTGAGCTTTCTCACGGTCTTTATAGGGCTGTTGCCCGGTGTGTTGATTGTGGCGGCACCAAACAGACGCGTGCCTGTTCTCGTGCTCTTCGCCGTTGTGGTGATGGGCCTCTGGGGTGGCGGCGCGCTGCGTTTAGGGACGAATGTGCCTCCGACGGACAGCGCTTTGCGCATCGTCCAAGGCAATGTGCCGCAAGTCGAGAAGTGGGCACCGGGCAGCCGCGAGCGAACGCTGGAGAAATATTTGGGCTTGTCGGCGCAACCTGGACGCTTCGACCTGTTGCTGTGGCCGGAAACGGCCTTTCCCGGTTTTCTGGACGAGGACGCCTTGGCGCGTAGGCGGCTATCCACGGTTCTGCCAGACGGCAGGATCCTTTTGACAGGCGTGCCTGACCGCGTAGAGGGCGATGGGGGAACCCGATATTTCAACACGGTTCAAGCCTATGACGGCAGCGGCGAAATTCTGACGGGATATGCAAAACATCATCTTGTTCCGTTCGGGGAATATGTGCCCCTGAGAGGCTGGCTGCCGATCGAGCGGCTGACCGAAGGTTTGGGTGATTTCACGCCAGGACCAGGGCCACGCACGCTGGCGATCCCGGGTGCGCCTCTGGTCGCGGTGGCGATCTGTTACGAAATCATTTTTCCGGGCCAGGTAGTCGATGACCTTTTTCGCCCCGACTGGATTTTCAACGCCACAAATGATGCCTGGTTCGGGACCAGCATCGGACCCGAGCAGCACCTCGCCTCCGCGCGCATGCGCGCGGTCGAAGAAGGGCTTCCTGTAGTCCGGGCGGCCAACACCGGGATTTCCGCGATCATCGACGCCAAGGGAGAGATCATCGCGCGCCTCGAGACCGGACAAACTGGAGTCATAGATGCCAGCCTGCCGACAGCGCTTGCGCCCACACCTTACGCACGTTTCGGTGATTGGACATCGCTGGCGCTCATCTGTGCGGTCTGGGCTCTAGCCTTTACCGTCGGATTGGTCAGACGACGTTTCAATTCAGAAAAATCAAAATCGGAGGAATCGTGATGCTGGTGCTCGCAGGCTTTGTCGGAGGGGCGCTCTGGGGTGGCTATCTGGCGCAACGGCGGAAAGGGAACCGCCTGGATATACTTCAATACGCGACAAGCTTCGGTATTGCTTTCGGCCTGCTCGCTTTTTTCGCCTCGGTGATCCTCTTGCGCATCACGTCTTGAGATTACTTTGGCACCGGCAACGAATTGAAACGACTATTCAACATATTACTGTACTTGCTCCTGGCGGTTTTTGCATTAGGACTGACCGTATCCGGTGTCGTCTACTTTCTTTTGCGCGCCTCCGTCCCCGACTATGACGAGGATTTCAGTGTTGCGGGTATCGAAGGTCCAGTCGATATTCTGCGAGATGCTGCGGCCATACCGCACATTTCTGCAGACTCCGCTCCGGACGCCTATTTCGCGCTTGGTTTCGTTCACGCTCAGGACAGGCTTGGCCAGTTATTGAGGGCAAGGCGGGCAGCGCAAGCCTTGATGCCACTTGACCGGACGATCGAAGTTGAGCCTTCGACAGCCCAAGCGCTCGACGCATATGCCGCAGGTGTCAACGCGTGGCTTGGCCTGGTGTCCGAAGGCGGGCGCGGCAGAGGCTCACCCGATCTGTTGATCGCGGATGAGAGAATGATCGCAGCCTGGAGACCCGTCGATAGTCTCAGACTTGCCCAAGCGTTTCTGAACGATCTTCAACCCGAGAGACGGCAGAATGACCTGTCCGGCTTGTCAGATCTACCGATCCCGTCGGATCGACCTCTTTTGCCCGAGCTGTTTGTGACCTCGCCCAAGGTCAGCCTCGATGCTTGGGCGTTGCCTGGAGACAGAACAGCTACCGGAGCACCAATTCTCGCCGCCGATATACGTGGCCCCTTATCGCTGCCTTCTGAATGGTACCTGGCGGATATTCAACTCCCGACCGGAGCCGCGATTGGGGCTACATTGCCGGGTGTGCCCTTCATTGTCGTCGGTCGCAGCGAACGCGTCGCTTGGGCGTTCCGATCTGTGTCCCAGAAAGCCGTTAAAGAGCCAGAGAATCCCACGGCCGCGCAGGCCAGCAATTTTCTGATGATGCTTGACCGTCTGGCGCGGTCCGCCGATGTGAACGATGCTATGGACGCATGCATGAACCTGTCACCAGCCGGATTGGAGATTCTTGCGATCGACCGAGAAACCCTTGCTCGCTGGCCTGACAGGGAGGTCGAAACTCCTTTATCGTTTCGAGACGCCCGTCTGGCTGCTCTTGATGAGCGGCAGCCGATATTCTCGGTCGAGGGCGCGATTACGGTGCAGCGCGACACGGTCAGCGCTGCCGCGCGGGCGCTTCTTCCTATAATGGCAAAAGAGCTTTGGTTCGTGGGTTCCACAGGTGCTCTCGAAGAGAACCGCGCAGATGAGCTTCGCGGCGATATTCTGGATCAACTTGCCCAATGGAATGGCGACATGGATCGCTTTTCACCGGAGCCGCTCGTGTTCTGGGCCTGGGCGCGCGCGTTGCAAAAGCGAATACTTCAGGATGAATTTCCATCCGCGACGAAGGTCTGGGCCAGGCCAAATCCCGATGTCCTATTTGCGGTGCTTTCAGATCGCGGAGGGAGCGCAATCTGGTGCGACATCCGCCCGTCTACCCGCATCGAGACCTGCCAGGATCAGGTTCGTGCGGCCCTGGATGATGCCATCGGCTGGCTTGTCGACCGCTACGGACCCGATCCGTCCGCCTGGGCCTGGGGCGAAGCACACGCTTTGAATATGGGGTGGGCACCAATCCGATCGAGCGGGATCATCAGCGATCTGCTGTCTCTCGAAGCCCCATCTTCCGGCGATCCCGACACACTGATTGCAACACTGTTCACTTCTGACAATGACCGCCCGTTCGCGACCAGCGCGGGCACCAATTTTCAGGCGGTCATGTCGTTTTCGGAAGAAGCCGGATCCTATTTCATCGCGCCCGCCGGTCAGTCCGGCCACCCGCTCTCACGTTTCTATGAAAACCTTTTCCCCATGTGGATGCAGGGCAAATACCTTCCGATGTCCACTGATCTGTCCTTGGCCCAAGGTGGCGCAGTGGGAACATCTCGACTTTCACCAGTGTCCGTCGATGGGCCAGCAATACAACATGACAGGAGCCAATGATCACCTACTTCCTTAATTTCGACCCGTTTGGATATGCGATTTCGCCAGTGTCCCTTGTTTCCGTCAGTTTGGCCGCATGGTTCTACGTGCGCGGCCTCGCGCGATCCGCTCGCATTCGCGGGACGGTTTCTGTTTGGCGGCAAGCTCTGTTCTTCGCTGGCTTGACCTGTATTCTCGCGGCCACGAATGCGCCTCTGGCTTCGTTGGGGCACAGCCTCTTTTCGGTGCACCAAGTGGAGCATCTTCTCCTTCGCCTTGCAGGACCACTACTCATCGCGGTCTCTCAGCCGTGGCGACTATTGCAAGCCGGTTTGAACAGACGGTGGCGTCGATACCTCGGCGCTCTTGGAAAATCTATTACTTTGGGGCTCTTGGCACATCCGGTAACCGCCACTGCCGCGCTCATCACGTCGCTCTTTATCTGGCAGATTCCAGTGCTTTACGGACTTGCGCAGCGCATCGCGGCGATCGAGGTGTTCGCCCATTTTGCGATGGTGCTGGCAGGGATCTGGTATTTCGGCATGCTCTTCGACCCGAGAGATCCCCCTGAGGGCGCGAGGCGCGGCGCAAGGCTGATCTCCGGTTTTGCGGTGATCGTTTCAAACATTTTTCTGGGTTCCTTGACGACACTCAAAGAGGTGAGCCTCTATGCCTCCTACCAAACGGCGGGAACCGGGTTGCTCGATCCCCTGTCCGACGAAACCATGGGTGGCTACACGATCTGGGTCCCGTCCTCGATGCTGATGATCGCCGCGATCATTCTGGTCATGAACGGGTGGAACGCGGCCGAGGTGCGTCGCTGGAATTCACGATACGAGTTGGTGCGAGGCTCGAACTCCGCGGCGCTCGAGTTTCCGGAAACGGCCGAAGAATTGCGTCTGAAAGTGGCAAAGCCAAACCGCGACATGGGCCGGACGCTCGCCATAGGCGCCTTGGTCATGTTCTTCATCGTCATGACGACGGTGGTGACTATTGTCTATGCGCTTTGAACAGAGGAGCAAATCAAAGGTTGTACCCACGTCTTTTCCCGCGATCGACATTTTCGCTGCACCGTCGTCGCAGTCAGAGATTTTGGGCACACTATCTCGGGCTGGCCAAGCTCAGAGGACACGAACGATTTTCTGCACTAAAGTTGACCATCAGAACAGACCCACCAGCCTTTGACTGCTGACGCCGCCGCCTCCTGAGTCTTGCTTTGCTGAATTTCGCGAGAACTTGATGCTGCGCTACTTGCCGCTCTCAGATTGCAGGAGGGCGTGTTCGAAGGCCTCCAGCGTGGTCGTGCTGACGTGATGCTCGATCCCCTCCGCATCGCGTTCCGCAGTCTCTTCGTCGATTCCCAGGCTGAGGAGAAACGCGACGACGATCCTGTGCCGCCGGCGGCAGGCCTCGGCCAACTCCCGACCGGCATCCGTGAGGAATATGGCGCGGTAAGGTTCCCGCCGCACCAGGCCAGCAGCTTTGAGTCGCGAGATGTTCTTGGTCACGGTCGGCGGCTTCACTCCAAACCGTTCGGCGATTTCCACCGGCCTTGCCTCTCCGCGCGACTCGATCAGTTCGGCGATCAGTTCAACGTAATCTTCCGCCATTTCGCTCTCATGTGCCTGACGCACGGTCGCGAATCCCTCAGCCTGTGCTTCGGGAGCCCTGTCGACAGTTTCGAACGGTTCATGTTCCTGTGATTGCAGCTTTGTCATACTTGGGACTTTGCAGGGAAACTGCAGGATTGACAACTTGTTTGCATAGGGTAGATAAATTAGCCGTGGCTAACTTTGAAGTTGGGAGACCACGGTGATTCAGAAATTCCTTGGAGCGTTCATTGTCGCACTCGCAAGTGCGCTCGTCCTGTCCGGACCTGTCGCTGCGACGCCTGCCAAGGAGGCTCCATGGCTTCCCGAGGCGGCGGCCTACCGGCTGACTCTCTTCCTCGGAAATCTCGAACCGCTGCCTTGGGATGACGTCGGGACCGCCTGGGCCGAACCCTACCGGGGTTCGGAATTCTCTGTTGGTGCATTGGCATGGCTGGACGGCAACAGCGACATCGGACCCGCCCCCCTTCTGGACGCCATCACTCGCGAAGACCGCCAGGCGGTCTTTGCCGAGGCGACGCGGCTGATCGCGCGCCGGATCGACGAGGAACTGGACCGAGCAGTCATGGCCGACGACCCTGCACGTGCGCAGCAGGCCGTGCGGACAGCCCGAGAACTCTATCGCTCGTTCGCGGACGGTATCGCGGCTGCTGATCCCGACGCTTCGAGACGCATCGGCCTCGCCTGGCTGGAACTCAACAGCAGCACAGGTTCCGCCGGTGTTCTTGGTGCTGGTGCCACACCCGCGAGTCGCAAAACCATGGAAGCCGCGCGCGAAGTCATCTCCCTCTATCTCGCCGAGAATTACCTCGTTGACGATTTCGCGCCGCGCCGGACGCTGAGCGCGCTGCCGGAAACTGTTGTCCTGAGTGGCCGCACCATCGAGGTGCCGCCTAGCCTGCCGCCGGGGTCTGACATCTTCGATCAGGATCCGCTGCCGCGCCTCGTCCTCAATTTCGAGGAGCAGGGCATCGACGAGACCGACCTGCCATTGGTGGCCTATGGCGACATGCTATTCGACAGCGCGCAAATCTTTGGCAATCCGGCGCAGGGTCTCGGGGTCGCTTGTTCGACCTGTCACAACCGATCGGACGTTAACCAGAGGCTTTTCATTCCGGGTGCGAGCCATCAACCAGGCGCGATCGATGTCGATGGCGCCTTCTTCAACCCGATCTTCAATGACCGGCGTGATGATCCGATTGACATCCCCAGCCTCCGTGGCCTGCGCTTCACCGGGCCCTACGGCCGCGATGGCCGCTTCGCCTCCTTGCGCGATTTCACCCGCAACGTCATCGTCAACGAGTTCGGCGGCGATGAACCGACGCCCTTCATGCTGGATGCTCTGCTCGCCTACATGCTCGAATTCGACTTCCTGCCCAACTCCATGCTGACACCGGATGGTCAGCTGACCGAAGCCGCTCCCGAGGCAGCGCAGCGCGGCGAAGCGATCTTCAATACACCCTTCGCGGCGCTCGGCGACCGTTCCTGCTCCAGCTGCCACGTCCCGGACACGAACTTCCTGGACCGGCAGGCCCATGATATCGGCTCGGTTGCGTTGGCCTACGATGGCGCCCGCACCGGTGCGATGGATACACCCACGCTGCTCGGCACCGTCTACACCGCGCCCTATTTCCACGACGGGTCGCTGCCGACCCTGGCCGCTGTCGTGGACTGGTTCGACGAATCGAAAGCGCTCGGCCTGACCGGAGCGGAACGGGCCGACCTGACGGCCTATCTGGAGACCGTGGGCGCAGCGGACGAGCCCTATGAGGCATTCGACGCCGAGAACACCGCCTTCCGGCTGGCATTCTCCGAACTGACGACCTTCGCCTCGACGCTTGATACGCTGCTGCCGCAGCGGGATGCAAAACATATCCTGCTGCTGACCGACACCGTGGCCGCGGACCTTTCGGCGGACGCCAGCACAATGTCGAACCTGGCTGCGCGGCCTGAAGTCTACGCGTTGGCCCAACGTCTGGCCGAGGTTGGTGACGCCGTTCGTACTGATGACTGGGTGGCTGCCGAAACAAGCTGGACCGCGTTCAAGTCCGAAGCCGACGCAATCGAAGAGAGGGCATTCTGATGGCGATCCATATGAACCGCAGAACGATGTTGGCGCTGGCCGCTGCGGGCGCAGTATCGCTCGCAACCCCGCTGGCCGCGCAGGACACTGCGTTGCGGCTGGCTTTCATCCCGCAGGAGAACCCCGAGAAGCTCCTGGGCGACATTGAAGCCATCACCGGCTGGCTGGCTAGTGAGATCGACGTCCCCGTCGAAGGGTTTGTTACCATCGACCATGCGGCAGCGGTCGAGGCGCTGCGCAATGGCGACGCGGATATCTCCTTCATGGGCGCCCTGCCTTTCGTCCTGGCCGAGGCCGAGATCGGTGCCGTGCCACTCCTGTCCGAGGTCTACCGCGACGCGCCGAGCTACACGGGTCGCATCTTCGTCCGGCGCGATAGTGGCATCGCAGGGCTTGCCGACCTGCGCGGGCGCGACATCGCCTTTGCCGATCCGATCTCGGAATCTGGTTATCTCTATCCGCTCGCCGAATTCGTCGAGGCTGGGCTGATCGACGGTCCGGGCGCGGCGGAGGCATTCTTCGGCCGCGTCTTCTTCGCAGGCGGCTATCAGCAGGCCATGCAGGCGATGGCCGAAGGTCTGGTCGACGCCGCGGGTGCCAGCCAGTATGCGGACCTGCTCCTGACGCCGCAGCAGCAGGCACAGGTGACATGGATCGCGGAAAGCCCGCCAATCCCGAGCCATGTCGTGATCGCGCGACCCGGGTTGGATGCCGAGGTGCAAGACCGCTTCACCAACGCGATGCTGCAGCTCAACGAACCTGAGAACCGCGACAAGCTGCGCTATCTCTACGGGCCGGACGGCTATGTCAGGGCCGACTCCGCCGCCTATGGCGGCGTGCGCGACATGGCACGGCGATATGGGCTCCTGGAATGAACATTGCGATCCGGATCGACGACCTGAACTTTGCCCATCCGGGCGGGAGTGTTCCGGCGCTGGAGCGGGTCTCGCTTACAATTTCGACCGGCGAAAGCGTCGCTTTGCTCGGCCCGTCCGGGGCAGGAAAAACAACGCTGCTGGCATTGCTCGACGGCAGGCTTCAGGGCTGGCGCGGGCGCGTTTCAGTCTTGGGTGCGCCGCTCGATCCCGACCAACCGCCGCCGCGCGCAAGCCGACCTGATACCGGTTTCGTGTTTCAGGAATTCGCCTTGGTCGAACGCTCCACGGTTCTGCGCAACGTGCTGAACGGCCGCCTAGGCCGGATGGCGCCCCTGCGCGCCCTGCTGGGGTCGCCAACGCCACATGATCTCGACATTGCGCGCACAGCCCTCACCGATTGCGGCATTGCCGATCTCGCCGAACGCCGGGTCGACAGTCTCAGCGGCGGCCAGCGGCAGCGCGTGGCCATTGCGCGGTGTCTCGCGCAGGAGCCACGGCTGATCCTCGCCGACGAGCCGGTGAGCAACCTCGACCCCACCCGCGCTGGGGAGGTCTTGGCGCTGCTGACCGGGGCGGCGCAAGCGCGCGGCGCAACGGCGCTGTTTTCCTCGCACCAGCCCGACCTGGCGCGGCGTTTCGCGCAGCGCATCATCGGCATGCGGGATGGGCGGATCGCCTTCGATGTACCGACCTCCGAGTTGAACGATGATGCGACAGCGGAGCTCTATCGGGAGGTTGAGCCAATCCCCGGTATCGGCCTCAGGGCGGTGTCCTGATGGCGTTCCGCGGGTTTGGCGGCTTTGCGACGAGCGGTCTGATCGCCGCCGCGATCGTGTGGTCCTTCGCGACGACCGATGTCGAGTTGTCGCGTCTCATGTCGGCCGGCCCGCGCATTGCCGATTTCCTCGGCCGGATGGTTCCGCCTGACCCGACGGTGATGGCCGAGATCAGGAAGGGCAGCGCGGAAACGCTGAGGATCGCGATCCTCGGCACCCTCGGTGCTGTGATCCTGTCCGTTCCCCTCGGCATCCTCGCCTCCGAAACGATGGTATCGCGTGCGGTGTTCCGACCGATCCGAACGCTGCTTGCCTTCATCCGGGCAATTCCGCTGATCCTCGTGGCCATGCTCATGGTGGGCGCTGTCGGGCTCGGGCCGCTGCCCGGCATCATCGCGGTCGCCTTTCATGCAACGGGGATGCTCGCCAAGTTCTATGCCGAGGCGATCGACGGCGTGCCCCGCGCGCCGATCGCCGCGCTGGAAAGCGCGGGCGCCGGGCCGCTCGTGCGGCTCAGACATGCGATCTGGCCGCAGATGGCGCCGGTCGTCGCCCGCGACACGATCTTCCGGTTCGAACTAAACCTGCGAGAGTCCCTGATCCTCGGCATAGTCGGCGCGGGCGGGATCGGCTTCTACATCCAGACCTACGTGCGTTCCTTCCAGTACGACAAGGCCGCCAGCGTCACGATTGCGGTCGTCGTCATGGTCATCGCCATCGAGGCGATCAACGTCACGCTGCGGCGCCGTTTCACCTGATCCTCAGGCATAGATGTCGATCGGGGTCCCGTCCCTGACCATGGCATAGATTTCCTCGATCTGGCGGTCCGTGACAGCGATGCAGCCTGCCGTCCAGTCGCGGACATTCATTGGGTCGATCCCCTTGCGCGGTCCGCCGTGGACGAAAATGTCACCACCCGGCGACTTTCCTTGCGCCTCCGCGAACGCGATGTCAGCCTCGTTGGGATAGGAAATGCCGATGGAGAGATGGAAGAGGCTGTCCGGGTTGCGCCGGTCAATCTCGTAGGAGCCTTCCGGCGTCCGTCCGTCCCCCTCGAACTGCTTGTGGCCCTCGGGCGCGAAGCCCAATCCGATGGGATAGGTCCGCAAGACGTCATCCGCCCCATCAAGAACCAGCAGTCGTTGTCCCTTGTACATGCGCAGCCGAGTCACTTCGGGTCCGTTGTACGACCGGAACTTGCTGGCACAGCCTGACAGGAAGGCGGCAAATCCGCCCATCAAAAAGGCGCGCCGTGGAAATCTGGTGTTTGTCACTGCTCGACGCCCCTTTTTGCGAGGTCTGTTGGTGCCAGAGGTTACTCTAACGAAGACGTCGGATCAATGACCGTGCGCCAGTGCTCCCTTCGCCATCTGCTCGCCCACCGGTTCACCGCCCGAAGGCCCGTCCTTGATCCGATGCCCGTTCAAAAGCCGCAGCGCATTGGCGACCACCAACAGGGATACGCCTACATCCGCAGCGATGGCGCCCCACATCGAGGCCATCCCGAACGCGGTCAGCCCGACGAACAGCGCCTTGGTTGCCAGCGATATACCGATATTCTGGTGGATAATCGTCATTGTCCGGCGAGAGTGAGCAATCAGCCACGGCACTCGAGCCAGATCGTCGGTCATCAGCGCGATATCGGCCGTCTCGATGGCCGCGTCCGAACCGACAGCCCCCATGGCGATGGCATAATGCGCCCGCGCCATCGCCGGTGCGTCGTTCACGCCGTCACCGATCATCGCCACCATGTCGTGGGTTGCCACCAGTTCCTCGATGGCCGTCACCTTGTCTTCTGGCAAGAGATCGGCACGCACCTCGTCAATGCCGACCTCGGCCGCCACTGCACGCGCGGTGCGCTCGTTATCGCCGGTCAGCATGACGATTGTCTTCACGCCCTGCGCGTGTAGGCGCGCAACGATCCCCTTTGCATCTGGGCGGATGCGGTCGCGAAGCTCCAGTACGCCGGTCACGCCGGTCTCGTCACCCACGGCAACGAGGGTGCTCCCTGCCCCTTCGATCCGGTCCCGCAGATCCGCCGGAATGGCATTGCCGAACCCCTTCTCTTCGGCGAAGCGATCCGAGCCGAGCCAGATAGCGCGCCCGTCGGCGCGTCCTTCCAGACCGCGCCCGGGCACGGTGCGGGTGTCCTCTGCGGCAGACACGGAAACACCATCGGCTTCGGCGCGCGAGAGGATGGCGCGTGCCAGCGGGTGTGAAGACCGCGCCTCCAGACTTGCTGCCAGCGCCATGAGATCGCGTGCGGAAACGCCGACCAGGGGGTGAACCGCCGCCACCTCAGGCTCGCCCATGGTGATCGTCCCGGTCTTGTCCATCGCCAGTGCCGTGGTCCGCCCCGGCGCCTCGACATAGGCGCCGCCCTTGATGAGCACCCCCGCCCGTGCCGACGCGGTCAGCGCCGCCACGATAGAAACCGGCGTAGAAATGACCAGCGCGCAAGGACATGCGATGACCAGAAGGACCAGAGCATTGTAGAACCAGTAGTCCCAGGCGCCGCCGAGCAGCAGTGGCGGCACCAGCGCGATGGCGATCGCCAGAGCCATCACAATGGGTGTGTAGATGCGCGCGAACTTCGCGACCCACTGCTCGACCGGCGCACGACGGGCATGGGCATCGCCCACCATGCGAATGATTTTCGCCAGCACCGTGTCCGAGGCGGCTTTGGTCGCCCGCACCGTCAGTGTGCCCTCGCCGTTGATAGTGCCGGCATAGACCTCGTCGCCGGGCTCCTTGGGCACCAGTGCGCTTTCGCCGGTAATAGGAGCCTGATCGACGGCCCCTGCCCCGTCCACGACTTCACCGTCGAGAGGGATCCGGTCGCCGCCGCGCACGATAAACCTTGCATTGACTGCCACGGCAGCGGCCGGAACGTCGGCTTCCGATCCGTCGTCGTAAAGAACCCGAGCCGTAGGCGGCGCGAGGTCGAGGAGAGATGAAACCGCGTTGCGTGCGCGACCGACACTCCAGCTCTCAAGATAGAGCGACAAAGAGAAGAAAAACGCGACCGTCGCGGCCTCGAAGAATTCGCCGAGCCCGATGGCTCCTGCAACGGCCACCACCATCAGTAGGTTCATGTCTGGCGAAAGTCGCCGCGCCGAAGACCATGCCTTGGGCGCAACCAGCCAGACCCCAAAGAGGATCGCGACGGCGAAGATCCCTGCTTCCGCCATAGGCATAGGCACCTCGCCATGCCCCGCAAAGAGCCCGAGCGCGCCGCCCATGCCGGTCTCGACAATGTGAAAAAGGAATCCCGCCGCCCAGAAGCCGCCGCTCAACGAGGTAAAGCGCTTCTGACGTGCCAGATGCGCGGCCTGATCCTCTGCTGCGTTGTCGGCGTCCCACGGTTTTGTGCTCATGCCGGTACTCGCGACCAGTTGCGAAACCTCGTTGTCCGAAATTCCGACTGCGGTATCCAGAATCGTCATCCGACCATTGATGACATCGAACGCCAGATGCTCAGTCCCGCCGACTTTTGGACCGACCACCCTATTCAGGATTGCCACCTCTTCGGCACAATCTAGACCGGAAACTTGAAAACTTCGCCCATTCGAGGGGATGGATTGTGCCGGTCCCGTGTTGGCTCCAGCACCGCAGCACGCAGCACCTTTTCCATGAGAGTGGGGAACTACGCTCGCATGTTTGTGATCATCACCATGATCGTGACTGCAGTCAGAGCTGTGCTTGTGGTCGTGGCGGTGGCCATTGGAAGACATGGGATTGACCTCGGGATTCGTTCATTCCACATTGAGATAGCCCCTACAGTAACTAGAGCTTCAAGAGCAAAAACAGAAACTTGGTCAAATAAGGACACAGACCTGCGGAACCTTGAAACGCGCCGTTAAGTCTGAGGACGCGGCTGACCTGCCAAAGAGTGAGATAGATATGCTTCAAAAATATGCGGTGATCATGGTTGCAACATTGGCCCTGGCTGGCTGCGCGGTGCCTTCTAAGGAAGACAACGATCCATTCAGGATCGGCAATGTTCCAGAATCTGTCGCAGCCCTCGCTGCACCCGACCAGGATCTCATCACGGCACGGCTACGTCCCGAAGATAATTGCTATTGGTATGCCCATAGTGGGCCGGTGGAAACGACCTTGGTCCCGTTGCGATCGGCAGGCGGCAATCCCATCTGCGTCGCGCGCCAATCCTGATTGACGCGTCCAAGCGTCGGATTGACGGCGCGGCTTGGGTCAACTCTGCGGAGTCACGCTGTCCTCGGCCGAATATAGGAACGCCGTCGAGCCAATCTCCACATTCGGATACAGATCGTTTATGTGCGCCATGACCATCCGGACGCAACCGGAACTGGCTCGGCCGCCGATGCTTCGCGGCTGTGGTGTACCGTGGATGCGCAGATAGGTGTCTCGGTCCCCGACATAGAGATAAAGCGCCCGTGACCCGAGCGCGTTCTCAGGTCCGGGTTCCATACCGTCAGCGATGTCGGCGTAGAGCTCCGGGTCGCGGTCAATCATGTTCTGTGTTGGCTGCCAATGCGGCCACCTGACCTTGCGCTTGATCGTGTAGACGCCTGGCTCATAAAGTTTGCCACGAGCAATCGCTACGCCATAGCGCATCGCCGTGCCGCCTTCCTCGATATGGTAAAGATAGCGCGCGACAGCATCGACATGGATGTCACCGGCCACAAGACCATCTTTAGTTATAACCCGCTGCGGCAGAAAGCGCGGGTGCAGGCCCCACGGGTTTGATGTGGCTGGGTTATAGCCCGGCGGTGTAATCTGTGCATCCCAAGCCGCCTTTTCCGCTTCAGTGGGCCAGGTGTCAGCGAGGAGCGGACTCGAGATAGACGCCGAGAACAATGCGGCAGTCGTCTGGATGAAGTGTCGTCTTGTCAGCATATAGATTGCTCCGTTCACGCATTGGACGGCAAACCGAACCTTACCCCGAACGCAGTGTTGTTCGCCCGGGAAAGAGTGAGGCGTTATTGGCAACTTGCTCCATGGTGCCGTTCTATGTCGGTGGCTTAACTCCTAAAGCTACTAGAGGTTCAAGAGAAATTTTGATGCCAGACGATCTCGGTAATACTTCGGGCCCGTTCGTTTCTTTATCAGTCTAAGCGCTGTCACGATCTGTGGGGTGAAACCAGGCTACTGCCACGATGCCGGGCCTCGTCTTGATCTTCGCTTCAATTGTGATCCTTAACTCGCTATGCCGAGCAGTTAAATTGAGCGCTTTCAATAATGGGTCTTTTCAACACGTTTGGCAGCAAGCCCCATATAAAATTTTGCCTCACGCGGAAGTGGTCGTGATGACGTGCATTGGGATATTATCGTTCACGCTTCGCGATAATTGTCACAAGCCCCAACACCTTCTGCGACCACATCAAGCAGGGCGTCTACATCATTTAAAAGAGCTGCTATGCGCGGACTGCTGATCCGGTAGCGAATGAAGCGCCCATCGCGGTCGCTGGCGACAAGTCCGCAATCCAGAAGGCATCGCAAATGATTTGACACGTTGGGCTGCGATAGCCCTGTGCGTTTGACGATCTCGTGAACAACCAACGGTCCTTCACACAGCACGCCCAGTATCGCCAGTCGGCTCGGGTCGGCAAGACCGCGAAAGAGCTTTGCCCTACGCTCGATGCCAGCGGCCGCAGCATTGCGATCGGCGAAGACTTGCATCATATCACTCCTTGCTGATATGTTTGAACTTGATCCACTTTAGCAGGAGTATTGCACCGATGGCCAACACCGAAAGCACCCGATCGACAGCAGATACGTCGCCCGTCCGTTACCGGGTTTCCGGAATGGATTGCGCCAAGGATGCCGCCCAGATCGAGCGGGCGGCGCAGTCTGCGGGTGTCGCGCCCGACGCAGTGAAAGTATCAGCGGCGACCCATATCATGACTCTGAAAGTCCCTGAAGCAAGCCTGCCGGAGATTGAAAAAGCCGTTGAGACAACGGGATATGGGTTCGACCGCATCGAGAGCGACGAGGACCTTCAGCAAAGTGCGGCCCATCAGGACCCGGGCTACCGCCGCGCGCTCTGGATCGTCGTGATTCTAAATGTCGGTTACGGCGTTCTGGAAATGATTGGTGGGTTTATTGCCGGGTCACAGGCGGTGAAGGCCGACGCGCTGGATTTCATCGGCGATGGCGCGATCACTTTCTTGGGGCTTCTTGCCATCGGATGGAGCCTTCTCTGGCGGGCACGCTCTGCCCTGATCCAGGGCATCTTTCTCGGCCTGCTTGGCCTTGGGGTCTTTAGCACGACCATCATAAGGGCATTCGAGCCGACAACCCCAGACGCCACATTGATGGGGATTCTGGGCCTGATTGCTCTTGTGATAAATGTCATCTCCGTGCTGCCGTTGTTGCGGTACCGCAAGGGCGATGCGAACATGCGCGCTGTCTGGCTTTTCTCGCGTAACGACGCCATCGGCAACGCCGCAGTCGTTATCGCCGCTGGGCTAGTGGTTTGGCTGGGCAGCGCTTGGCCCGATCTTATCGTCGCGTTCGGGATCGCCGGACTGTTCCTGCACTCGTCATGGGCGATCATCCGCGACGCGCGGGCCGATCTGAAGGCGGTGGCATGAACAGCCGCGTTCTCGGTGGGCTTTGCGCCATCGCCGCGTTTGGTGTTGATCAGGGCACCAAGGCTCTTGCCCTGAACTCCCCGGCGCTTGAGAACGGGGTCGAGGTTCTGCCCTTTCTCAACCTCGTGCGGGTTTTGAACGATGGGGTCAGCTTCGGTATGCTCGGCGGGGTCGTACCCTGGTGGGGTCTGGTCGCACTTGCTGCCGTGGTCGTGGCATGGCTGCTGATCTGGCTATGGAAGGCTCCGGACGGGCTGACAGGTGCGGCGCTCGGTCTGATCATCGGAGGCGCGCTTGGCAATATCCTTGACCGTCTGCGCTATCAGGCCGTCCCTGACTTTCTCGACTTCCATTACGGGTCATACCACTGGCCGTCCTTCAACTTGGCTGACGTGGCGATCTTTTGTGGGGCAGCATTGCTGTTCTGGGACAGCTTTCGCACCTCGAAAGTCAGGCCGGAAAATCGGGAACAAGACAATCGCAAGGGAGATGTCACGGGGGGATAACAGCTAACAGGCAAAGAACTTTGGGAGGGAATTCGGCTTGAGATTTTTGGATTGGATTGACCGTGGCATTCGCGGCATCGGCGTCGTGACTGCGTGGCTGACAGTTGTTTCGATTGCTGCTTATGGCGCGCTTCAGATGCTGGATCGCAAGCTACAACTTGGCGTGTCGAGCTATTTGCCGGACCTGTCCACGTCACTGCTGTTCATCCTAATTTTCTTGACCTTTGGGTATACCTATCTGCGCGACGGTCACGTGCGCGTTGATGTTCTTCGCAGACATTGGTCCGCCCGCCGCATTGCTTGGATCGAACTGATTGGCGGCCTTTTTGTCCTTCTGCCGCTCGCCGCCATCCTGACCTACTACGGATGGGACGGTTTGATGCGCACCACGAAATACGCGGAAACCCAGTTGTGGGCACAACGCATTGCCGGGGTCATCGGCCCCATCCTGCTGGCTCTTGCCGGGATGATCGTAGCCCTTCGCAACATCGCCTTTCTGACAGGGAGACGTGCGCAAGGTGCACCGGAACAAGCAAGCGGCCTGCACAATGGTGAATGAGGTCCTCACGGTTGCCATGCTTGTCGTGATGGCGATTGGGGTTTTCAGTGGCTTTCCGGTGGCGCTGGTGCTCGCGGGGACAGGCTTCTTGGGGTTTGTCGCTGCGGTTTGGGTGGGGATCACTGATTTTCAGCATCTGGGGCTGATCTACCTGAGGGCCCGTGGTGTACTGACCAATGAATCAGTCCAATTCACCAGCGTTCCAATGTTGATTTTTCTTGGTCTGATCCTGAATGCCAGCGGGATTGCCGAAACCATGTTTCGCTTGCTGGGGCGTCTTCTGACAGGCGTTCCCGGTCGCTACGCCATTGCGACTTTGCTGATCGGCCTCGTTCTTGCGCCCGCCGCCGGGGTGATCGGTGCTTCCGTCATAACTGTGGCGTTGGTGGCCTATGCCCCGATGATGGCGTCGGGCTACGCACCGCGAACCGCAGGAGGCGCTGTCGCAGCTTCTGGAGCATTGGGTGTCGTGTTCCCGCCAGCCGTGATGCTGTTCTTCATCTCGAACGTGTTCTATCTGCGCATCGGATTGATGTATGTGGCCCTCATCGTACCTGTGCTTCTGATGGTCATGGCCTTCGCGGTCTACTTTGCGGTCACCTTGAGAAAAACGGTCGAAATCCCGCTGGACACACCCAAGACCAATCTTGTGTCAGACCTCTTGTTTGTACTCGCGTCTGTCGCGGTCATCGCATCCATTCCGCTCAGCATCATTCTGGGCTTTGCGACACTAACAGAGGCGGCTGGAGTAGGGGTTTTTGGCGCGCTATTGGTCGCGCTGGCGCGAAAGCGCTTGTCTTTCTCATCGTTGAACTCTGTCACGGTGCAGACAAGCACGATGACGTCGATGGTCTACTTCATCGTATTGGGCGCATCGGTATTCTCGCTTAGTTTCCACCTGGTCGGTGGACCGGACGTCATCTTCGAGTGGATATCCGCATTCGATCTCACCCGGTGGGAACTGTTGGCGATCCTCCTTGGCGTGATCATCATACTTGGGTTTGTTTTTGACTGGATCGAGGTGCTGCTGGTCTTTGTACCAGTGTTGATGCCGATCTTTTCGGAACTCGACTTCGCAGATCACGTCGGCTCTGCCTACTTTGCGCAAATCTGGATCGCTGGCCTGATAGCACTGGCCTTGCAGACGTCTTTTCTGACGCCTCCCTTCGGCTATGCCCTATTCTTTGCCAAGATGGCGGCACCTAACAGGCTGCTGAAAAAGTCGGCCCTCGACGCGGTTATGAGAACATGATTCACTTCCGGCATGGCAGCGGCAGCAGGAGGTGGCGATGCGTGGGACGGACGAGGCAAGCGGGTCGCTGTTCAGCTATGTTGATCTTGAGCAGCGGGTTCCGGATCGTCATCCGCTGCGGTTGATCCGTCGGGTCGTCAATGACGCGCTGGCCAGCCTGGATGCCGAGTTCGCCGCGCTCTACACCGATTTTGGCCGCCCCTCCATCGCGCCGGAGCGACTGATCCGTGCGAGCCTTCTTCAGCTCCTGTTCTCGATCCGCTCGGAACGGCAGCTGATGGAACAGATGAACTATAACCTGCTGTTTCGGTGGTTCGTCGGCCTTGGCATCGACGATCCGGTCTGGGTTCCTACGGTGTTTACCAAGAACCGCGATCGGCTGCTGACGACCGACATGTCGCGCAAGCTGATGGCGGCGATCCTGGCGCACCCGGAGGTCCGTCCGCTCCTCTCGGATGAACACTTCTCGGTAGACGGCACTTTGGTCAAGGCGTGGGCGTCCATGAAGAGCTTTCAGCCCAGGAACAGCGCGCCGCCACCGCATGACGATGATCCTGGCGGACCGCCACCACCGGCCGACGCGACCTTCGCAAACACCGAACCGCAGCCCCAGCAGACAGAAACGCAGCCGATGCCCGACACGCCCCGCCATATCCGCAACGCCGCAGTGAACTTCCGGGGCCAGAAGCGCTCGAACGCAACCCACATCTCTGTGACGGACCCCGATGCCCGTCTCTACAAGAAAGCACCGGGTGCCGCGGCGACATTGTGCTTCATGGGACATACGCTGATGGAGAACCGCAACGGGCTGATCGTGCAGGCCGATTTGACCCATGCCGATGGTTACGGCGAGCGCAAGGCGGCCCTCGAGATGATCAACCGACACTCCCCTGGCTCGACCCGGCGCCTGACGCTTGGAGCAGACAAGGGATATGACAGCGCCAACTTTGTTGCCGCACTCAGGCGCATGGTTGTGACGCCACATGTCGCGCAGAAGGCCCGGAGTTCCGCAATCGACGGGCGAACCACCCAGCATCCCGGTTATGCCTTGTCACAGCGGCGCCGGAAGAAGATCGAGGAACCCTTCGGCTGGGCCAAGACCGTGGGCGGCATGGCCCAGACTGTTCATCGCGGCCTCGACAGGGTCCGCGCCCAATTCACAATGACCATGGCAGCCTGCAATCTGGCCAGACTACCGAAACTCCTTGCCCCCTGACGAAGGGGTCAAACCCGACCCGGCGTCCGCAGTCGCAAAGAGCCACCTTCAAACCGTGGGGGAAGAATAACGTCCTTCAAGGCTGACTTCTTCAGCAGCCTGTTAAGGGTTTGCCGCAAAACGGCTGTTCAAGCCCGGCGGGTTGCATTGCAGATCATCCAAACCACAATCATCTGCGCACCTGACCGTCTACGTGATCTTTTGCGCAATATGACCCGCATGCAATTGATCAGGACACTGGCAGCTTGGCGTCCGGATTTGACAGGGTTTCGGGATGTCGAAGAATCTTACAAGATTGCGCTCAAATCGCTAGCACGTCGATACCTTGAGCTGCACGATGAGGTCGCCGATCTGGACGACATGATCGAAGCAATCGTCACTGACCTTGCCCGATATCTGATTGCATGCAGCGGGATCGGCTTTACCAGCGCGGCTCAATTGTTGCTGACCGCAGGCGACAATCCTGAACGGCTCAGATCCGAAGCCAGCTTCGCTGCTTTGTGCGGCGTCAGCTCAGTTCCTGCATCCTCGGGGAAAACAACACGACACCGATTGAACCGGAGTGGCGACCGAGCCGCGAACAGCGCACTCCACATCATCGCAATTGGGCGGTTACGGCTGGATTCGAAGACAAAGGAATACGTTGCGCGACGAATAGCTCAAGGCCATTCAAAGCTGGAAGCTATTCGGTGCCTGAAACGATACATCGCACGTGAAGTCTTCAACATCATCGCGCGACGTCACAAACAGATCAATCAGGCTCAAATCGCGGCTTGACACTTAGAAGGGCGTCCAGGGATCGCAGTTCACATCCACCGACTTCATCAAGGTGCTGGCCGCCCGTGAGATCAAGATCAGCATGGATGGCAAGGGCGCCTGGCGCGACAACGTCTTCGTCGAGCGGCTCTGGCGGACCATCAAATACGAGGAGGTCCACCTGCGGGCCTATGCCAGCGTGTCCGAGGCCCGGGCCGGAATCGGACGGTATCTCGCCTTCTACAACAGCCGACGCCCGAATTCATCGCTTGACGGGAAAACCCCCGATCAGGCCTACTTCAACCAGCCAATGCCCGAGGCGGTAGCGGCATAAAAAAGGCGGAAAACCACTTAGAAAACGCCCGGAACCTGTTCAGATCAACCGAACCACCTCTCTGTCGGGCTTGGCTGGGCCTGACCACCCGGCGATACCAATCCGGGGAAGTCGACTACGACGGTCACACATCCCGGCGCGGCGACCGCCATGTGAGAAGCCTTCTCTATGAGGCGGCAACGGTCATTCTGACCCGCAGTCTTGCCGACAGCGATCTGCGGACATGGGGGCTGAAACTCAAGGGACGCATCGGCTTCAAACGCGCTGCCGTCGTGGTGGCTCGAAAACTCGCAGTCATAATGCATGCAATGCTCCGGGATGACACCCCGTTCGTGCGGGTCGCAAAGGCCGCAACCTGACACGTCACCAATAGCGCTCAAGTCGCGAGCGCGCGAAGGCGTCCCTGCCGGGACGTAGGTCGAGCCATTCCGCTGATCGAGTTGCACCAGCTAAAACAGCTGAGTGCGTTTCGCACATTGGAAGGCTCCTCCGCGAAGACCCATCATGCGGCGACCGACGTGTCGACCGCGAAGACGACCCTGACCCGGCAAACGTTTCGACGACGCGCACTCGGAGCCTCAGGCGCATTGGTCTCACGCATGACCTGAAGACCGACCTCCCGCCGTCCAACGCCCGGTGGTGCAAAGAAAATGCTTGCAATTCTGGCTGCGATTAGACGACTCGATCACACGCCCCTGGGGTCAGAAACTTCTTGCCTGACGGGCGGCAACCACAGAATTTGCGTTTTGAACGACCTCAGATTAAACTCTCTCTGATCGGATGGTTGTGCCATTTCCGTTTCGGATTGGGCGGGTTCGAAGCTACGCGCCTAAAGGCGCTCGGTGATCTCGATGGGGTTTTGGTCATCGATGATACCAGGTTTCTGAAGAAGGAGGCTCACTCCGTCGGTGTTGGTCGACAGTATTCCGGTACGGCAGACCGGATTGAGAATGCCAGATCGGTGTATTCGCCGCCTATGCCAGCCGCGGGAATCACGCACTGCTTGATCGGCGGCTTTACCTGCCGAAGGACTGGGCCAACGAGTTGTAGCGGTGCATAAAGGCGCGTGTGCCGGAAAACGTTATATTTGCCACAAAGTCGGCCATGGCCTGCGAAATGACAGAAAAGCTGCTGGGTGAGGGGGCGCCAAGCGCCTTTGTCCTCACCCATGTGGTCTATAGCTCGGACTATGGGTTCCCGCACATGCTGGAGGATCGTGGTCAGCCCTATGCGCTGGCGGTGCGTTCGACCCACAACTTGCACTTTCTGGAAGAGCGGCGCTGGTACAGACAAACCTGAGGACGATGATTTCCGAACCGCCCACAGAGGCCTGACAGTTCCTGTCCGCCGGTAAAGGTGCCAAGTGCATACGCCGATGGAGAACCGTTCGGCTGGACTCAGGTAAATGCCATTTTTTGCTCGATATCCACGGAGAGTACAAGACTGGATGGCGGGGAATTCCGCCACTTACGATTAGCGGGTCCAAGTGATTTTAGGCACGATCAAGATCTTGATGATTGGGTGCTTTACCTACCCTTTTGGTTGCTTGGATATGAAGCTATGGCTTCTATCTTCGTGGAGCGTTCAGCCCGATGTTTAATACAAAAGCCCGACTCGCCTGCACCGAAGCCGCTTGAAAACGTCAAGCGAGCCGAGTGACGCTCACCGGCTTAACGAACCGTGAGTAGTTACCGTGTCTTTCTGCAATCCTAAAATAGTTCTTCTTCTCAATTCCTCGCCTTGTATCCTGCCCGTGTCCGGATAGTATGCTGACACATACTGGCGGAGGAAACCATGATCATTCGCGCCATTGACGGGCTTAACGAAACCGTCGGCAGAATCGTCTCTGTGGTGGCGATCGTGTTCGCGGCATTCATCATCTATGACGTATTCATGCGTTACGTGCTCAACGATCCGACCCGCTGGGCGTTTGACGTCACAAAGCAGATGTTCGGCTTCTACTTTGTGCTGCTCGGCGGCTATGCGCTGCGGCATCAGGCGCATGTGCGGGTGGATCTGCTGACCGCCAATCTGTCCGAGACCCCGGCCCGTATTGTCGATGCTCTGGGCTATCTGATCTTCTTCTTTCCCTTCGCCTGGGTGTTCACAACCCGCTCCTATGAATTTGCGATGCGGTCCTATGCGCAGGGTGAAACCACCTATGGCTCGGTGCAATTGCCCGTCTATCCGCTCAAGATGGCGATGGCTGCGGCGGCGGCCCTGCTCTTGTTGCAGGGGATCGCAGAGGTTCTGAAACTCGTATTCAATCGTCAGGAGGTGCGCAGTGACGCCTGAAGTCATCGCCCTGTGCATGTTCGGCCTGCTGCTGCTTGGCCTCTTCATGGGCCATCCGCTGGCCTTTGTGCTGGGCGGCACCGCCGTTCTGGGTGCGCTGATCGCGGGCAAGCCGATGGTGCTGGGCATCGTCATCAATCGCATCTTCGGCGATGTGCTGGATAATTTCACGCTGATTGCCATTCCACTGTTCGTGCTGATGGCCCGGTTTCTCTCGGACAGCGGCGTCACCGACCGAATGTTCGAATCCCTCCGGCTGATGATGTCCAATGTGCGCGGCGGTCTGGCACTGGCGGTCGTGTTCATCTCGATCCTCTTGGCGGCGACCACCGGCATCATCGGCGCCTCGATCACCGTGATGGGCGTCATGGCCCTGCGCCCGATGCTGCAATATGGCTATAGCCCGACGCTCACCACCGGCGTCATCGCGGCCTCGGGCTGCCTCGGCATTCTCATTCCGCCCTCGATCATGCTCATCCTGATGGCCAGCTACTCACCGCTCTCGGTGGGCGAACTGTTTGCCGGTGCAATGATCCCCGGCATATTGCTCGGACTGCTCTACGCCGTCTGGGTTGTGATCGTGGCCTTCGTGCGCCCCGATATGGCCCCCGCCGTTGAGTCGGACGAAAAGGTCAGCCGCAGCGCCCTGCTCAAGATGCTGGCGATTGAGGCCGTACCGCCCTTGGTGCTGATCCTCGGCATCCTCGGCTCGCTCCTAGCGGGCATAGCCACGGCAACAGAGGCCTCTGCCATCGGGGCCATGCTGGCGCTGCTGATCGTGATCTTTCGCGGCAAGTTCAGATGGATCAGCTTCTACGGCGCAATGCTGGAGACCGGGCGCACCTCGGCGATGATCCTCTTCATCGTGATCGGAGCAACCGCCTTTACCGGCGTGTTCAACATCACCGGCGGGTTGCGCGCCACTCAGGAAATCATCCGGGGCATGGATATGGAGCCGTGGATGCTCATTACGATGATGCTGTTCATCGTGTTCATTTTGGGCGCTTTCCTCGACTGGACGGGGATTGTCTTGCTTTCGTTCCCGATCTTTCTGCCCATCGTGCAAGAGATGGATGTCAGCCTCTTGTGGTTTGTTGTTCTCATGTCGGTGGTGTTGCAGACCTCGTTTCTGACGCCGCCTTTTGGCTATGCCTTGTTCTATTTGCGCGCTATCGCGCCCAAGTCGGTCAAAACCTCACAGATCATCATCGGGGTGTTGCCATTCATTGGCTTGATCCTGATCATGTGCCTCGGTGTAGCCATCTTTCCGCAACTGGTCACATGGCTACCAGAGACGCTCTACACCAAGTAAACAAGGAGACTACCCATGCTGACGAAGATTACTCTCGTAACCGGCCTCGCTCTGGCCGCAGGGATTGCGACGCAATCTGCCGCGCAGGAAAGCTGGACCATGACAACCACATGGCCCAGCTCTCTGGAGCTGATCGAGATCGACAAGCATTTCGTCGACCTCGCCAACAAGCTGACCGGCGACGCGTTGACCATCGAGTTCTTCGAGGGAGGCGCGCTTGTGCCCGCAGGCGAAGTCTTTGGCGCAGTGGAATCTGGCACCATTCAGGCTGGCGGGGATTGGCCGGGCTATTGGGCAGGCCGCGATTCGGCGTTCTCCCCCTTGGCAACCACCGCCAGCCTCTTCAACGCCATCGACTACGTCAACTGGATCGAACAATGGGGTGGTGCCGATCTCTATAACGAGATCTACGGCAAATTCGGCATGGTCTACCTGCCCTACGGCGTGACCAACAACGAATCCGGTTTCCGTACCAATGAGCCCATCGTGACCCTTGAGGATCTGCAAGGCAAACGCCTGCGCCTGTCCGGTCTGGAACAGGGTCGCCTGCTCGAAAAACTCGGCGGCAATCAGGTCTCCATGGCCGGTGGCGAAATCTATCAGTCGCTAGAACGCGGCGTGATCGACGGCGCAGAATTCTCGACCCCCAATGTTGATTATTCAGGCGGCTTCCATCAGGTGACCAAGTTCTGGGCCACTCCGGGCTGGCACCAATCGGCTTCGGTCTTTGGCGTGATGATCAACAAGGCCTCGTGGGATGCGCTCTCTCCTGAAACGCAGGAGGATCTGAAAATCGCGGCTCAGGCCAATCTGATCTGGTCGCTTTCCTTCACCGAAAAGCGCGCCACCGAGGCCTATCAGCAGTTCAAGGACGCTGGCATCGAGATCACCCGCTACGACGACGAGACCTTGGCGCGCGTGCAGGAACTCGCCAATGAGGTGATCATCGAGACCGCCTGCGAAAACCCCGCCTCGGCCAAGGTCTATCTCAGCCAGCTCGAATATCTGGCCGATTACGCCAAATGGCGCGATGCGTCCGCCCCCTTCAATCTGGGTCGGTCACCCAATGGGCCGGACATCGAAGCCATCCGCGCCTGCGCGAACTGATACAGAGAATTCAACCGGAAGGCCCACCATCACTGGTGGGCCTTTTGCGTTTAACGAACGGACCGCTTTGCGGCAACATTCTCTTTTCCGGGCGTAGCTGACCCTTGCGCAAGCAAGAAATGTTGATGGTCTAAAGAAAATATCGCCTGCCTTCGCCACGATTTAGAAGCTGGCGCTACTCTACAAAGGCATTTTGTTCCAAGGGTGATCCCTACCTACTTGAAGCATGAACCACTTCAACCAGAGGCTGTTCCGGTTTTCGAGTCGGTGCTTTCTTCTTTTGGTGGACGGATACGGAAAAGAAGTGCGTAAAGTACCGGCACGGCGACAAGGGTCAGCACCGAGGCAAACGCGAGGCCACCCATTATCGTCACCGCCATAGACGCGAAAAACGCATCCGGCAGCAGGGGTATCATGCCGAAGATCGTCGTGCCTGCGGCGAGCACCACAGGGCGTAGACGACTGACCGAACCGTCAATCACTGCCTTGTAATCCGCCACACCCTCTGCGCGCTGAACGTCGATCTCTTCGACCAGAACGATCGCGTTCTTCATCAGCATTCCCGACAGCGAAAGGAAGCCGAGCAGAGCAGTGAAGGTGAAAGGCAGGCCGGTGAAAAGCAGCCCGAGCACCATGCCCGTCACGGACATTGGCACGACAAGCCAAAGGATGAGGGGTTGGCGCACCTTGTTGAACATGAGAATGGAGATTGTCAGCATGACAAGGAAGCCTAGGGGAAGCTGTTTGCCAAGGCTGGTCTGGGCGTCGGTTGAACTTTCATACTGGCCACCCCACTCCATGCTGTAGCCGTCGGGACGCGGGAGTGCCTCGATCTCGGCCCGCACGCTTTTGAAGGCCTCATCGGCGGTGAGATCCGCCCGTGCACCGCCAAGGGCAGTAATGGTGCGTTCGCGGTTGCGCCGGTGAATCAGCGCCTCGACGAGGCGCGGCTCGAACCGTTCCACAAGGTTGGCCATGGGAACGTAGGTGCCAGCACCATCGGACCAGGCCGACAGATCCCGAACGCGGTCAACCCCGTCCCGTTCGGTCGCGGGCAGCCGCAGGTGGATCGGGATGACCTCGTCGCCTTCGCGCAATTCACCGACTCGCAAGCCCGACGTTCCGTAGCGGACGGTATCGGCAATCGCGCTGCGCGTGGCCCCGGCCAGCCGCATGCGCGACTCATCGACGATCGGCTCAACAAGGATTTCGCGCTGGCGCCAATTGGTGCGCGGGTTGGTAATTGTGCCGGCGGCCTCGTATATCCGTAATGCATCGTCGGCGAGTTGGCGCAGAACGACCGGATCGGGACCAGAGAACCGGACCGCCACATCGGCACCGGAGGGCGGGCCGAAGACAAGCTCTTCGACCCGGACGAGCGCGTTGGGAAATTCGGCCGGCAGATCACGATTCAATCGATTGGCCATAGCCGGGATCGCCTCGGCGTCGGCCACACGAACGATAAGCTGGCCATAGCTGGCATCTGCCTGCTCCGGGTTGTATGTCAACATGAATCGGCTCGCGCCGCGCCCCACCAAGGTCGTCACGTCGGTCACCTTGTCTTCAGACAGGATCAACTGTTCGAGCCGTTTCATTTCACGGTCGGTGACGTTGATGTCGGTCCCTTGCGGCATCTGGAATTCGACATAGAAAAGCGGGGTATTTGACGCCGGGAAAAAGGCCTGCTTGACCTGCCCGAAGGCCATCACCGACACAATCGTGATTCCCACGATTACAAGCACAACCAGCACACGCGCGCGCAGCACGAGCCAGAGCAACCCGCGATAGATCGCGTAGAACGCGCCCTTGTAGGGATCATCCGAGGTATTTTTTTTTGGCGCCTTGAGCAGCAGCATGCCGAGATATGGCGTGACCGTAACAGCCAGAATCCAGCTCATCAGCAGCGAGATGGTGATCACCGCGAAGAGCGAGAACAGAAACTCGCCGGTGGAGTCCGGCGAAAGTCCGATCCCGGAAAAGGCCATGATCCCGATCACGGTGGCTCCAAGCAGCGGAATGGACGTGGAACTTTCGGTCTCGGCCGCAGCTTTTATCGCGCTCTTTCCGCGCGCCATGCCAATCACCATTCCTTCGGTGATCACGATGGCGTTGTCGACCAGCATCCCCATCGCGATGATCAGGGCACCAAGGCTGATCCGTTCCATCGCGATCCCGAAGACCGACATGAAGAACAGCGTGACGAACACAGTGAGCCCGAGCGTCGTGCCGACCACCAGGCCGGCGCGCCAGCCCATTGTGATCATCAGCGCCCCGACAACGATGGCGACCGACATCGCAAGGCTCAGGAGAAAGCTGGAGACGGCCTCGTCAACGACGACGTGCTGTTCGTAGATCGGCGTGATCTCGACGCTGTCCGGCAAGTCGGCCTTCAACGTCTCAAGCCGGGCCGCGACCGCCGAACCAACTTCGACCACGTTGCGGTTCGTCAACGCCGAAACCCCGAGGGTGAAGGCTGCCGTGCCATTGTGGCGGATCACCTGGCTCGGCTGTTCCGCCTCGTCGCGGGAGACGCGGGCGATGTCACGGATCGCAACCTGTCCGACCTCTCCGGCCGCGCCAAGCCGTAATTGTTCGATCCCCTCGGGGGTCACGTAACCCGGCGGAACGGACAGGCCGATGCGGGCGGGGCCCTCGGTGATCTCGCCATTGTTGAAAACGAGGTTTTCATCGTTCAGCACGCCCAGAACCTGGTTTGGCGGCAGGCCCAATTCCGTCAGGCGCGCGGACGGGATCGAGAGGGTGATCGTCTCTTCCGTAAGGCCCTGAACCTCAACCTTCGCAACGCCGTCGACGGTCACCAGCCCAAGCCGTAATCGCGTGGCCAGATCCCGCTCCTCGCGCGGGCTGAGACCTTCGGTTTTTACCGCGTAGAACATGCCGTAGACATCGCCGAAATCGTCGTTGACAATGGGTGCGCGCGCGCCCTGGGGTAGGTCGTCCTGCACGTCGCTGATGCGCAGCCGCATCTCGTCCCAGACTTGCGGAATCTCATCCGGGCCATAGGTGCCCTCGATCTCGACCGTGATCTGCGCCATGCCCGGCATCGACTTCGATTCGACCCGGTCAAGCTGCTTCATCTGCTGCAGCGCGTTTTCGATGACGTCCGAGACCTCTTCCTCGACCTCGACTGCTGTCGCGCCGGGATACGGCACGAACACGAGCGCGGTCTTGAGCGTGAAACTCGGGTCTTCAAGGCGGCCCACGGTGTTCAGCCCCCAATACCCGCCCAAAAGACAAAAAAGGATGAGGAGCCAGACCGCCACGGGCCTCTGGATGCTTGCGCCGGAAATGCTGAATGCCATGGATTTGTTCGTGTCCTGTCAAGGGGGCGGGATCAGAGCCCCGCAACCGTCACGGTCTGATTGTCGCGAAGCCGCCACCACCCGCCGGAGACGACCAGTTCATCGCCTTGGAGACCTTCCAGAACCACGATCTCGTTATCGACGGGAAGGCCCAGACGCACGGTCCGGCGCCTGACCTGCCCCGACTCTTCGTCGTAAATCCAGACCGAAGGCTCGGTTCGGCTAGAGGTATCGATCGCTGACACGGGGACCATGGCAGATTGTGCACTGGATTCGGCCGCCGCATTTGAAAGGCGCACCCTGGCCGTCATCCCGGGCAGAAGCCGCGAGTCGACATCGCCCGTGATGGCGAATTCCACATCGTAGGTCTGCGCCGTGCGGTCAGCATCGGTTGCAAAGGACCGAAGCATGAGCGGAGCCGTGTAGCCGGGCACGGCTGGAAAACTTGCCACGAGATCAAAGGCGTCGGGTGCGCTGCGTGCGACCGCCGCCAGTTCTTCCGGCAGAGAGATCATGATCCGCATCTCGCTGACATCCTGAAGACGCGCAACCGGCGCCGCGGAGGTGACGTTGACATATTCCTCGATGAAGGTGCGCGCCACGATTGCATCGAAAGGCGCGATGATCTGCGTCTGTGAGAGGCGCCGCTCGGCCTCGCGCAGCGCAACTTCGGCCTGCGCGTATTCGGCACGGGCGGTTTCGAAGCGCGCTTCGGCCGCAACCCCTCGTTCGGCAAGGCTCTTCGCGCGCTCGAGCTCGGATTTCGCCAGGTCAAAGGCGGCCCGCGCCCGATCCACCGCAAGTTCGAAATCGACCGGATCGAGTTCCGCGATCAGATCGCCTTCGCTGATCTTGTCGCCCGGATCCACCTCGAGGCGCAGGACCTGTCCAGAAACCTGGAAAGCGATGTCTACGGTGCGGGCTGGCGCGACCCGCCCGGCAACGGTGCGGCCACGCGTGACGGTGCGACTTGTTGCTCGGGTCACTTCTACTGTGACCTTCCGGTCGTGTTCAGCCCCCTCGCTGGTTTCGGCCGCAGGCTTTGTCGCGTCAGTCGTTGTCTGGGCCCGGACATCGGTCCGGAGCGCCGGAAACACCGACAAAACCAGCAGCGCCGCAGCCGCGATCACGGTAACCGATGCGATCCGTTTCCAGCTCTGCTTCATTCTATTCGAGTTCATCGATCAGGGTCCTTAATCTTTCGATGACGCGACCACGGAGATCCGCCCCGCCGTCTGGCAGCTTGAGAAGTTTCTGGAAGCGCACCCCCTGAATCGCCCAAAAAACCACCATGGCACCCTGCGGGTCTTGTGTGTCGGACAGGATACGCCCGATGTCGTCGCTCAATTCTCCCCGCAGCGGATCGAGCAGTTGCGGATCTGACGCCGCTGTCGCGAGGATCGCCATCGACAGGTCATCATCCACCTCTTGCGATTGCAGAACCGTTTCGAGATGCCCACGCAGGGTTCGCGCGGGGTGCCGCTCCGGCACGCTGTCCAGCAGCTCCCGATGTTCGGCCAACATCGCATCGAGCAGCCCCGAGAGCAGGGCCTTCTTTGTCGGGTAATTGTAAAGCACGCCCCCCTTGCTGAGGCCCGCCTCCTTTGCAACCGCGTCGATCGTTATCTTTCCCGCACCTGCGCGCGCGGCGATAGCGCGCGCAGCAGACAGTATCCTGCGAGACGCGCTTCTGGTTTCTGCTGGGGTCATGTGCTCACTCAAAACTGTACCGTCCGGTCGGTGCATATGCTAGGGTAGCTAGTGTCCGGCACCATCTGGGTCAAGTGTTCAACCGGATCAGTCACCTTGAGGCGCGGCATGGCACCTGTCGAAGCACCAGAAGGCAAGTTTGGGCCTCCCACGCTATAAGTCATTGCGTCGGCCATATACCGCCAGAAAAGCGTCAACCGCCCTCTTTGAATGCTCAGATGCATCGACAGGCTGGTCGACGGCCAGCAATCGCGGCATGATGACGTCGGAGATGGACAGGTGAATGAACTGACTGGCGGCGTTTTGAACGTTTTCAACGTTCAGTGATTTCGTTTCGTGCAAGTCTTTGAGTATTTGCGCGACGTGTGTGATAGCGCGCGTTGGGCCTGCATCCATGTATATTTCGCCTGCCTCCGGCAGAACCGGAACCGCGCCGATGCAAACACGAAGGAGACGAATGTAACCCTCATCCATGACCAGCCCGATCATGCGCCGCGAGAGCTCTTCAAGGGCATCTTGTGCATTGCCCAGGTTTGAAAGCGGACGGCAGATTTCTTCAGAAAGTCTGTCGCATTCAGCTCGTAAAACGCTTAAGAAGAGCCTGTCTTTGCTTGAGAAATGCGCATAAAGGGTCGCCTTCGAAACCTTGGCTTGTTCGGCAATGGCATCGACACTGGCGCCTTCGAAGCCGCACTTCAAAAAGACCTCCCTGGCCCCTCTGAGCACATCGGCACCTTTACTTTCTCTCATGGTGATCACCTGCTTCCAAAACGTGATAACGATCGCACAGCGCAACATGACTGGCCGCGCTCAAAGGCGTCCAACAGGTCCATCAACTGTCATTCGCAAAAGCCGAGCGGCGCTGCGTAGCTCACAAACACAACCGTCATGAATCGGCACCGCCCAAAGCTGGTAAACGCACGCGTTTTTCGGGCTGGCGCAGTCAAACAGCGCCCAAGTCATCGTCCTGAAACACCCCCTCAGCTTTCCAGCGTTCCGCGATAGTTCCCAGTGCGTCCAGAACGCTTCGCAGGTCGTTCCCGCGTGGCGTCAAGCCATAGGTGACCGCAGGCGGGATCGTCTCGGCCTGTTCGCGCCAGATGACCCCGGCACCTTGCAGCATCCGCAGACGCTCGGTCAGCATTCGGGTCGATATCCCCGGCACAGAGCGCTTCAGCACCCCGAACCTTTGCGGCCCCTGATCGTTCAGGACCCAGATGATGTAGGTGGTCCACGGCCCCATGAGCAGCCGCAGGATCGCATCCATCGGGCACTGTGGCGGCGTTTTGGACATCGCTGTGCGCTTCCTTCCCAGATGGTTACTTTATCGTCCCTACTTTAATTTTTTCCATAACTCAACTATTACACCTCCTGATACAGGCACTCGAGGGTTACCTTGGCAACCGGGAGGGACAATCGGACATGGCCCGCCAGCCCACGCTCTTCATTCCCCACGGGGGCGGCCCCTGCTTCTTCATGGACTGGACTCCGCCCGATGAATGGGACCGACACCGGCAGTTTCTGGAGAATCTTCCGGGCACACTGCCTGAGCGCCCCAGGGCGCTTCTGGTGATCTCGGGTCACTGGGAGGAACCCGCGTTTACCGTGCAGACAAGTCCCACCCCGCCGCTTCTGTTCGACTATGGCGGTTTTCCGCCGCATACCTACGAGTTGACCTGGCCCGCCCCCGGCGATCCGGCGCTGGCCGATCGCGTGCATGACCTGATCCGCGCCGCCGGTCTTGCCGCCGCGAAGGATGCCGCACGGGGTTTTGACCACGGCGTCTTTGTGCCACTCAAGGTCGCCTTTCCAGAGGCTGACATTCCCTGCGTCCAGCTGTCGGTTGCCAGCGATCTGGACCCCGCGCGCCACATTGCGCTCGGTCAGGCCCTGGCCCCCCTGCGCGATGATGGCGTGCTGATCCTCGGCAGCGGCAACACCTATCACAACATGGGCGTGCTGATGCAAAGCCTGCGTGGCGGGCCGCGCGGCCCCGTCGTTGGCGGCGCGTTCGACGCCTGGCTGACCGAGGTGATGACCTGTCCCGATCCCGAGGAACGCAACCGCAGGCTCGTGCACTGGTCAGACGCACCGGGCGGTCGCGATGCCCATCCGCGCGAAGAGCATCTGATCCCACTGCATATCGTGGTGGGCGCGGCGGGCAACGATATCGGTCGCAAGACGCTGGAGGATCACGTTCTTGGCGCTGTCGAAAGCGCCTTCCGCTTCGGTTGAACAGAAAACGCAAAAGGAGAACCACAAGATGTCCGATAGCATCCAAGGCCCCTTCATCGTCACCGGCGCCTCCGGTCAGCTTGGCCGTCAGGTCGTCGAGAACCTGCTTGCGAAGGGCGCGAATCCCGTTGTCGCCATCACCCGCACGCCCGACAAGCTCGCCGATTTGCGCGCGCGCGGGGTTGAGGTCAGGGCGGGCGATTTCAATGATCCGGCCACGCTTGGCGCGGCCTTTGCCGGTGGCGGGCGGCTGCTGATCATCTCGACGGACGACCTTGAGCCGGGCAAGCGGCTTGCCGCGCATCGCAATGCAATCGCCGCCGCGCAGGAGGCCGGTGTAACGCATATCGTCTATACGTCGCTCACCAATCCAGATGAAAGCAGCCCGATCACCTTTGCCGCCGATCACCGCGAGAGCGAGGCGCTGATCAAGCAGACCGGCCTCCCGCACACGATCCTGCGCAACTGTCTTTACGCCGATCTCTTGCTGATGAGCGGGGCGCAGGCGATTGGCGCGGGGGCGCTTTACGCGGCGGCGGGTGACGGCAAGGCGGGCTATGTCACGCGCGCCGATTGCGCCCGCGCCGCCGCAGCGGCCCTGTTGTCCGAGATCGGATCGACCCTGCGCGACATCACCGGACCCGAGGCCGTCGGCCATGCCGAGATCGCCGCGATACTGTCCCAAGTTGCCGGCAAGGAGATCCCCTACGTCCCGATCACGCGCGACGCCTTGGTTGAGGCGATGGTCACGAATGGCCTGCCGGAGTTCATGGCGAATGTCTTCTCGTCCTTCGATGTCGCCATTGCCAAGGGGAATCTCGACATGGCCTCGGATGACGTGGAAAAGCTGACCGGACTAAGGCCACAATCGGTCCGCGATTTCCTGCTGGCCAACACGCCCGCACTGACCGGGCAGGCGTAAACAACACCCACGGAGGCCCCGTTATGCTGAATATCCCGCCGCGCGAGGGGCCAAGGCCCGTCACCACGCCTTGTGCCCCGCATACGCAGATCAGTCAGAACCCTGATGCCGCGTCATATCGCGCTTTCAAGGACAGGGCCTTCGATTTTCCCTTTGTCATCCGCCAGCCCTCGATGATCTCGGTGCCGGGGGCCGAGGCACTTTGCCTCGAACACGGGCGCGGCTGCGGCTGCCGTGAGGCGTTCATGATCGGTACCGAGTTCGCCCATGTCCATCCGCCGCAGGACGGCAGCCTGCACATGATGCTGCCAGAGGATGCGGTGCCGAAGATCGTCGATCTTGGCTGGGCAGAGCCACATCCGATGGCTGCGGCGGGCATGATCCCGCCCACGGCTGTCATGGTCTATGCGCCCAGAAATGAGCCCGAAATCGATTCAGTTCTGGGCCTGCTGGGCCTTTCCTATGACTTTGCCCGGGGTCGGCTCGGACGGGTGGACAACATCGTTCTGTAACGGATGCGCCGTTCAATCCGGTTGTGAAACCGCATGCGGATGATTTAGGGTTCAGGCGCGTCGCAAGAATAAAAAACACGCCCGAATCATCACAACAAGCGAGTATCCAGTGGCAAAAAACAGACCCGTTATCATGGCCGCGATCGTCATCGCTGTCGCCGTATCCGGCTTTTTGATCTGGCAAAGCACCCTATCCGATACGGACGCGGAAGGATTCGCGCGCGGCAACGGGCGGATCGAAGCGGTCGAAATCGACGTTGCGGCCAAGCTGCCCGGGCGAATTGACACGGTGCTTGTGAACGAAGGAGGGCTCGTGACGGCAGGTGCGCCTCTGGCCACGCTCGACACGCGGCAATTGCAGGCCAATCGCAACCAGATGGTGGCGGAACTGCGCCGCGCTGAAATCGCCGTGGAAAACGCCACGCTGCTTGTCGAACAGCGCGCGGCCGAAGTACGCGCGGCCGAGGCCCTTCTGGAACAGCGCCGCGCGGAGGAGGATGTCGCGCGGCGCCAGTATGAGCGCTCCGAGTCTCTGACGCAGAACAGCATCACATCCGAACGGCAATTCGAGATCGACCGGGCCAACGCCTTTGGCGCCGCGGCGGCGGTTGCCTCTGCACAGGCGTCGCTTGCGGCGGCGCGGGCGGGGGTCGCATCGGCGAAAGCCTCGGTGATTGGGGCCGAGGCGGCGGTGACCGCGGCCCAGGCGACGATCGAGGCGATCGACGTGCAGATCGAGGATAGCACATTGAAAGCGCCGCGTGCCGGGCGGGTGCAATATATCGTCGCGCGCGCGGGCGAAATCGTGGGGGCCGGCGGTCGCGTTGTCAACATGCTGGACCTCAACGACGTTTACATGACGTTTTTCCTTTCGACGGCGGATGCGGGGCGTATCGGGCTGGGAACCGAGGTGCGCTTGCTGCTGGATGCGGCACCCGGCATCGTCATCCCCGCCAGCGTTTCCTTCGTGTCGGACGTGGCGCAGTTCACGCCCAAGACGGTCGAGACAGAGGTTGAGCGCGAGAAGCTGATGTTCAGGGTTCGGGCCAGGATCGCGCCGGAGCTCCTTCAAAAGCACCTCGATCAGGTCAAGACCGGGCTTCCCGGCGTCGCCTGGGTGCGGCTTGATCCGACCGCGCCCTGGCCGGCCGAGGCACAGGGCAAGGTGCTGGAATGACCGATTCCATGCCTGCGGTGCGTGCCGAGGGGCTCTCGCTCCGCTATGGCAATACCCTGGCCGTGGACGATGTTTCGATCGACCTGCCGTCAGGCCGTTCCGTCGGCGTCATTGGGCCGGACGGCGTGGGAAAGTCGAGCCTTCTGGCGCTGATCGTCGGGGCGCGTCGGATGCAGACAGGGCGGCTCGAGGTGCTGGGGGGCGACATGGCCCGCGCCGGGCATCGCGCGCGCATCGCCCCGCGCATTGCCTATATGCCGCAGGGGCTGGGGCGGAACCTTTACCCGACGCTTTCGGTCCGCGAAAATGTCGATTTTTTCGGGCGCCTTTTTGGCGAGGGCGCGCAGGAACGCGCGCAGCGGATCGACGAACTGCTCAAGGCGACCGGTCTCGCCCCGTTTGCCGACCGCGCGGCGGCCAAGCTTTCGGGCGGGATGAAGCAGAAGCTGGGCCTGTGCTGCGCGCTGGTCCACGACCCCGACCTTCTGGTTCTCGATGAGCCGACCACGGGCGTCGATCCGCTGTCGCGGCGCGAATTCTGGGCCCTGATCGACCGAATCCGCGCTGATCGCCCACATATGAGCCTGCTGGTGTCGAGCGCCTATATGGAAGAGGCCGCGCGCTTCGATCACCTGGTGGCGATGGACGCGGGCAAGGTTCTGGCGACCGGCAGCACGGCCGAAATCCTGGAACGCACCGGTGCCGCTGATCTGGATGCGGCCTTCATCGCACTTCTGCCCGAGGAAAACCGCAGCCGCCACAAAGACCTGAGCATCCCGCCGCGCGATCCGGCGTCCGACGGGGAAAACGTCATCGAGGCCGAGAACCTTACCGTGCGGTTTGGCGATTTCACAGCTGTGGACCAGGTGAGCTTTCGCATCAAGCGGGGCGAGATCTTCGGCTTTCTGGGCTCCAACGGGTGCGGCAAGACCACCACCATGAAGGCGCTGACCGGGCTGCTGGATCCGAGTGACGGCACCACGAAGATTTACGGTCGCAAGGTCGATGCCCATGACATGGCCACCCGCAAGCGCATCGGCTACATGACGCAATCCTTCTCGCTTTATTCCGAGCTGACGGTGCGGCAGAACCTTGATCTGCACGGGCAGCTTTTCGACATGACATCCGCAGAGATCGTGCCGCGGATCGCGGAACTCGCTGAGCGGTTCGATCTTGAAGACGTGCTCGACAGCCTGCCGATGCGCCTGCCGCTGGGTATTCGTCAGCGCCTGTCGCTGGCGGTCGCGCTGATCCATCGCCCCGAAATCCTGATCCTAGACGAGCCGACATCGGGGGTGGACCCTGTGGCGCGCGATATCTTCTGGCAATCGCTGATAGATCTGTCCCGAAACGATGGCGTGACGATCTTCATCTCCACCCATTACATGGCCGAGGCCACGCGCTGCGACAGGATTTCGCTGATGCACCAGGGCCGCGTGCTTGTAAGCGACACGCCCGAAGCGATCCGCGAGGAGGTCGGCGCAGAGACGCTGGACGATGCCTTTGTCCACCATCTGCAACGCGCGCAGGATCAGGATACCCCGCCTGCGCCCGAGATGAAAGAAGAGCTTTCCGCCGGGCCCGCCACCTCCGCCCGGCGGCGGCGCGGGGGGTTCAGCCTGGCGCGGCTGCTGAGCTTTTCATGGCGCGAGTCGCTGGAGTTGCGCCGCGATCCGATCCGCCTGACGCTTGCCAGCCTCGGCAGCGTGATCCTGATGATCGTGCTGGGCTATGGCGTGTCCATGGATGTCGAAAACCTCAAATTCGCGGCACTCGATTTCGATCGGAGCATCCTTAGCCAATCCTATGTCAACGACCTGGCCGGGTCGCGTTACTTTGACGAGGAACCGCCGCTTGTCGATCATGCCGATCTTGACTACCGGATGCGGGCGGGTGAAATCAGTCTGGCTCTGGAAATTCCGCCGGGGTTCGCCGCGGATCTTGAACGCGGCCGCCCCGTCGCCATTGGCGCGTGGTTCGACGGGGCCATGCCGATGCGCGCCGATACGGTGCGCGGGTATATCCAGGGGATGCACGCCCACTGGCTGACCGAGCAGATGCGTCAGGTCTTTGGCGATCAAGCGGTGGCGGGTAACTTCACGCTTGAGGTGCGCTACCGCTACAACCCCGATGTCGAGAGCCTGGCGGCCATGGTGCCCGCGATGATCCCGCTGTTGCTGATGCTGATTCCGGCCACGCTGGCCGTCCTGTCCGTGGCCCGCGAAAAGGAAACGGGTTCGATCGTCAATCTTTATGTCACCCCGGCGCGACGGCTGGAATTCCTGCTGGGCAAACAGGTGCCCTATGTCGTTCTGGGTTTCATGAATTACCTTTTGCTGTTGGCGCTGGCGGTGGTGGTCTTCGGGGTGCCGGTCAAGGGCAGCCTGCTCGCGCTTTCGCTCGGGGCGCTGATCTATGTCGTGCTGGCCACCGGGCTGGGCCTGCTGATTTCCGCCTTCACCCAAAGCCAGGTCACGGCGCTGTTCTTCACCTTCATGGCGACGCTTATCCCGGCGATGCAATATGGTGGCATCATCGATCCGGTTGCGTCAATGGACGGCATGGGTCGGGTGATCGGTGAAATCTATCCCACCAGCCATTTCGTCACCATCTCGCGCGGGACCTTTTCCAAGGCACTGGGGTTCGATGATCTGGGCGGGTCTTTCCTGCCGATGCTGGCGCTTGTGCCCGTGGTGGTGCTGCTGGGTGCCATCTTCGTGCGCAAACAGGAGAAATAACCGATGCGGCTCAGGCATGTTCTGCAACTGTCGTTGAAGGAAATTCGCGGGCTGTTGCGCGATCCGCTTCTGATGGTGCTGGTCGCCTATGCCTTCACGCTCGACGTCTATGTCAGCGCGACCGCCATCCCCGAATCGCTCAACAGCGCCACGATCGGGATCGTGGACGAAGACGCCTCGCCGCTGTCGCGGCGGGTGGCCGATGCGTTCCTGCCGCCGTATTTCATGCCGCCCGCCCAGATCGACATCGCGCAAATGGATGCGCGGATGGATGCCGGGATCGACACCTTTTCGCTGGTGATCCCGCCCGAGTTCCAGCGCGACCTGCTGGCCGGGAACCGGCCCGAATTACAGCTCAATGTCGATGCGACACGGGTCAGCCAGGCCTTTACCGGGGCGGGTAGTATCAGCGCCATTGTCAATCAGGAGATTGCCGGATGGCTGGCACGCGATGCCGCCCCGGTCGGGATGCCGGTTGATCTGGCCGTTCGGGCCCGTTTCAACCCCTCGCTCGACCCGGCCTGGTTCGGGGCGGTGACCTCGGTCATCAGTACGGTGACCATGCTGTCCATCATCCTTTCGGGTGCCGCCCTGATCCGTGAGCGCGACCACGGCACGTTGGAACATCTGCTGGTCATGCCCGTGACCGCCGCCGAGATCATGACGAGCAAGGTGCTCAGCATGGGCAGCGTGGTGCTGGTGGCGACGGCGCTTTCGCTCACTCTGGTGGTTCAGGCGGGGATGGGTATCCCGATCGGGGGATCGGTTGCGCTCTATCTTGTGGGCGCGGCGTTGCACCTTTTTGCAACGACCTCGATGGGCATCCTGCTGGCCACCATCGCAGGCTCTATGCCGCAGTTTGCCATGCTGCTTTTGCTGGTGCTGTTGCCGCTCGATATCCTGTCGGGCGGCGTCACCCCGCGCGAGTCGATGCCCCAAGCCGTGCAATACATCATGCTCGCGGCCCCCAACACGCATTTCATCGCGCTGGCACAAGGGGTCTTGTTCCGCGGGGCCGGGCTGTCCGTGGTCTGGCCGCAACTTGTGGCGCTGATGCTGATCGGGTCGGTGATGTTCGCCTTCGCCCTGCACCGGTTCCGCGCCTTTCTGCGCTGACTGCGGGGGCGGCGTAACCGCTTTTCGGCTATACTTGTTCAGCCTTGGTGGAAAGCTCAGACTCCTTGACGACCTTTTGCGACTCTGTTGCACAAATCGGCTGATGGCCGAGGGGCCCCTTTCCCTGGGCAGATGTCGCGTAGCCCTTAATTGGGCTCTGCCTCACTTTGTGTGGCGCAACTATCCTGAAACTGGAAAATTCAGGAGGGATAGTTGTGAGTTCGAAGAAGCACTGGTCGCCCGGGAGCGATGTTGCCGTTCATAGCGTTGAGCGAAGTGAATCCGGCGGGTGGATTGTATCTGGTGTCTTGGCGCCCATCGGCGTTTGCCCAGACTGTGGATTGCATTCACGCCGACGTCACGGTTGGCGGCGTCGGCGGTTGCAGGATTATCCCGCCCATGGAGACGAGGTAACGGTTGATCTCGCGATTTGCCGTTGGCGATGTCAGGCACCCACTTGCCCACGCCGAACTTTCTCCGATCAGATCGCCGCGATTGCGTGTCCATTTGCACGTCGTACTTCGCGTGTCGGGGAAATAGTCAGCCTTCTTGGGCATGCGACAGGCGGACGGCCTGCCGAGCGGCTCTTGCATCGTTTGGGCCTTGGGGTCAGCGATGACACGGTGCTCAGGCAGCTGAAGAAGTGTGTTCAAGGCACCGCCGAGGCGTCAACGGTCATCGGGATCGACGATTGGAGCTGGCGGAAGTCGCAAACCTACGGCACGATCATTGTGGATCTGGAGCGTCGCGTGGTGATCGACATTCTTGAGGATCGTGATGTCGCCACCTGCGCCAACTGGCTGAAGCGACACCCCGAGGTTGAAGTGATCAGCAGAGATCGGTGTGGTCTCTACGCCCAGGCTGCACGGCTAGGGGCACCGCAGGCGAAGCAGGTCGCTGACCGGTTCCATATCGTGCAAAACCTGCGGCAGGCCATCGAGGAACAAATGAACCTTCACGGCCGTGCGACCGGCCGGGCGCTGCTGTCCGACGCCGACAACATCACCGCAGCCGGCAGCCTTCTGAAGTCACGCCTTGCGCACAGAACATCTCGGGAGGAGGTTTTCGCCACCATCCATGCTCTCCGAAATCAAGGGCTTTCCTGCAGTGAGATCGGGCGGCGAACAGGGTTCCCGCGTCGCAGCATCGCGAAATGGCTGCAGTTCGAGACACCACCAGACCGCAGGCGGGCAGCCTTGAAGCGGACTTCGCCGTGGTACTTTGAAGAGTTCCTGGGCCAAAGCTGGAAGGATGGCATTCGAACTGGAAGCGCCCTGTTCCGTCTGATCCGAGAGCGCGGTTACGAGGGGAGTCAAACGCATCTGCAGCGGTTGCTGGCGGGTTGGCGCAGAGCCGAACAGCAAGCGAGCGGCCCCAAGGTAAAGCACAAAATCCTTAAGCCAGTCCGGGACCCGGAAACGGGGCACGCGATCTCCCCGGTCATCGCGGCCGCGCTGTGCATCAAACCGCGCGGAAAGCTCACTTCGGATCAGGCGCGGAAAGTCGACGCGCTCAAGGCCGGCTCTCCCGACTTCGCAACGATGCGCCGCCTCGCCATGCGGTTCAACGGTATCCTGCGCGGCCGCGAAGCAGACCCGCTCCCGGCATGGATCGACGAGGCGATCGAAACTGACCTGGCGCCACTCGTGCGCTTTGCCCGCACATTGAATCGGGACTTCGATGCGGTCAAAAACGCCATCGAGATGCCATGGAGCAACGGCCAGGCGGAAGGTCAGATCAATCGCCTGAAGACGCTCAAACGCGCCATGTACGGTCGGGCCGGTCCAGAATTGTTGCGGGCGAGAATGCTACCGTTCCGCCACACAGATTGAGGCAGAGCCCAATTAAGGGCTACGCGACACCTCCGGTAGATCGAACAATCGAAATGTCGCGGATTTCATCGGCGGTTCGGTGACGATAAACCGCAACCATGTCGCCCGAGCCGGTCCGTGCCGCGGACGTCTGACAACAAGTACAAGCGCGCGCGTCCAACAGGCTTTCTGGCTTCATCGTTCCGTCAGAGTTGATCTGCCGCGAACGCAACTGCATTGCATTCTCGAAACTGTCGCCTTCTGTCTGACTTTCATACTTCCGGCCATCCAGCCACAGCGCCGTCAATCCGCCAAACTGATGGGGAACCAACGAAACGAACCCATGCTGGCGTTGAGATCTGTCATCATGGGGGATAAGGGGGACCGACCAACTTTTGCCCTCATCGAGGGAAAAAGCAATATTCACGTCGTATTGGTAATCGCTCGTACCATTGAGTTCGAGCCATTGTACTGCCAGCGTACCATTGGAAAGTGCCATCACCGACGGGAAATCGGCCCAGTTGATGTAAATCTTTGAGGATTTATGAATTGTACGAGCGTCAGACCACTCACTGCCATCGAGGATGGCCATGCGAACTTTCGCTTCGGCTCCTTTTTCTTCTGTCCAGCTCAATATGATCCGGCCATCCGGCAAGGTTGCAAGTGATGGTTCACGGGCACCGATGCCGACCGGTGCTGCACGGTCGGTCAATCTGAAGAGGCCGGTTTCCCCGGCATGAGTTGCGGTGAAAGAACTGAAAAATGCAGCAAGGATCAGGATCGATGCAGCGAGACACTTACTCATCTAGAGAATTTTCCCCAACAGTTGTGGCCATGTCGCGGCGAGCCGAATGGTCGTTGACCGCGAACCAAATCCCACCCTTCTGTCCGTCGAAACGGCTCAATTGATCCCATTGGCACGCTGCAATGCTCGAATGTACGTCACGATAGCAAGGATCTCTGATCGCGTCACGCCTTCAACCGCTGGCATGTTTCCAAATTTCCAATGATGCGCCCGCACTCCATTTTGCGCCGCGAGGACAAACGCCATGTCGCTGTGATGGCTCGGCTCATAGATCTTGTGAACAAGCGGTGGAGCAACGCCATCCCGGCCTTGCCCGTTCAGGCCGTGGCACACGGCACAGACTGCATCATAAGCGCCTGCGCCGATTTGCTCTTGCTCTGTAAAACTTGCTGGTAGCGTGACAGTTACAAGCGCGCCTGCGGGAAGCGCGACGCCCTCATCCGTCTGCGTACCTGTTTGAGAGTAATCCGGCTGCATGATGTACCAGCCTGCAGAAGCAACGGCGATCAAAGCAAAGAATATTGCTGCCCATTTCATCCCATCAAACTCCTTCATGATGTTGCTATGGCCCCCTGCCCTACCAAAGACAAAGCTGGGTATCTCTGCTTGGATCGCTCGAATTGGCCAGCCTCTTGTGGCACAGTGTTGTCTGGCTGAGCATGCCCCAATGGCTGAATCGATTTGCTTAAAAAAGCCATGATTTCCTGATACCGGATCCGCGTGTCTTCCAGCGTCTGATAGTAATTGAAGAGCTCTTTCAGCGGTGCCGAGAAGTCCTTGTGTGCTGCCAGGACGGCCACCAGCGCGCCGAGTGTAATGCGACCTTCAATGACAAAATATCCACCCAAAGAGTAGAACAGGAATGGCGTCAGCGCGGTCAGAAAATTGTTGAGGGCCTTGATGAAGAACTTAAGACGGAAAATCTTCCTGCGCACGCGCTCAAGCTCTCTAAAACTTGTACTCACTGGCAGCAGCCCGGCCGGATTGACCTGTCGTTCGCGCAACTGATCGCTGAGCTGCCTGCCAAGTTGTCGGACTTCCCTGATCCTTGTGCGTGAAAGGGCGTTGACCCGGCGTTGTAGCTTGGGCAGCAGCACGAGCTGAATTGGCAGCACCGTCAGTGCGGCGGCACCCAACACAGGGTCCTGAACGAACATGAAAGACAGGATCGTCAGAAGCGTACCGCCTTGCAGGATTGGTAGCGCAAGGACATCTGCAGCAAAGCCACCTATGGGCTCAACTTCCTGTGCGAGAATAGGGATGATTTCGCTCTGGTTTCGGGAGTCTGCATCGCTGCGCCATTGCCGATAGACCAGCAGGCGGAAGCGCCGCAGAAACCGCTCCGCGACATACCCTTTGAAGACGTTAAGACCATATTTGTTTAGCCCGTTCAGGATGATCGCCAGAAGATAGAGACCACAAAGCAGCATGAGAAAAACGACCTGGTCGAGGTCGCGTCCCAAAACGGCAATGGGGAAGCGATCAGAGTCCAAAGCGTTGTTTACGATCTGCTTTGGCAATTCGAGCGTCAGATAGAGAATAGGCATCGCGATGAGGCTAACCATGATCATCAACGCTTGCTGCCTTCTTGAATAGCGCAAGACGGTGCTGAAAAGACTTCCTTCGAGCCCTCGTATGGGCTCTGCGTGGAACGCAGGCATGCTGCGGTCCTTCCAAAGCTTCAGAACGCCGCGAATTGCAAGATATAAGCCAACACTGATCAGCAGCGCAGGCGCCAAGACCAGTATGAGATGAATGAACGGGTGAACCCAGTCTGGCGTGGCATCGTTGTAGTCGTATCCGAACGCGGCAGATACGTTATGTACAAACACGTGATATCTATCCAAGAGTGACATGGAAAAGTCTAGCCCTTGGATTTCGGCGCAAGGTGATCGTGCACGATGATGACGCCCCACATGCCCGCTTCCCGGTGGCCGGGGATCAAGCATACGAACTCCAGGTTGGTCATATCGGAGAACTCCCAGATCAACTCGGCATTTTGTCCACTAGGGATAGAAACTGAATTGGCGTTGTCATGTTGCATATCGGGATGTTCGCGCATCCACTGCTGGTGTTCTGCAACCTCGTTAAAGGAGCCGAGAAAAAACTCGTGATCCAGTCCGCCCAGATTGCTGATCAAAAAGCGGATAACTGAACCGCTCTCGATGTGGAGTGCGTCCGGCTCGAAAAGCATGTAGCCGCTTTCTGTCTCCCTGATGGACAATTCAATCGTCGTGTCGATTGAGGAGCCATCACCGGGTTTCCCGATCGGATCATGGCCAGGCACTTCGAAGGCTCGGGCGTGAGGCTGCTGGCCCTTGCCACTGGAAGCGCCCACTGAAAAAGCCGGAAGGACGAGCGCAAGGGCGATGGTGCAGGTTCTCAGGAAATTCGTCATGCTCGGCTACCTCCGTAGCGCTTGATTTTATGGGATCTTCTTGTTGGGCCAAGCGATCAAGGCGATGGGGCCGGAGTGTTTACCCCCGACCCCATTGTTTGTAGTTACTTCATCTGCGTGACGGTCAGTTTACCCTTGACCCGGTCAGCGACGAATTCGATGCCCTGACCTTCCGCCATCTTGGCCATCATTGCTTCGTCGGCGCGAAACACCATGGTCATCGCGGGCATATCGAGGTTGACCAGAGGGCCGTGGATGATTGTGACCTTGCCGGCCTTGGCGTCGATTTTCTTGATGGTCCCGCTCGTGTATTCCACGTCAGCTTGGGCCATCTGGTCACCGACTGCGACCTCACGGTGCATGCCGGATTCGTAGTGGCCAGGGATCAGGCACGCCGCTTCGAACGTACCAGAATTCGCGAAAGTCCAGACAACCTCACCCGACGCGCCCGCATCGAGACGGATACGGTTCGGATCGTCGTGTTCCATATCCATCTTGGCCATTTCGATCTTGTGCTCGGCATTCCGCTCTACCGTGTCGAGGACGAATTCATGCTCCAGCTCACCCTTGTTGGTGATGTTGAAGCGGATGGTTTCGCCCTCCTTGATATTCATCGGCTCACTCTCGATCAGCATCTGGCCCTCATCGTTTTCGAGCAAAGTGACGTCGATTGTGCGGTCCACCTTGGCGGCGTCACCAGGGACACCGATGTCCATCTGCGGTGCCGCCGTTTCAGCTTTGCTGGTATGCCCGGGAGATGCATAAGCGCCCGTGGCAAGTGTGAGAGTGATGGCCGTGCTGAGAAGTATCTTTTGCATTTTATTGTCCTGTAGGTTGGTTCGGTTGGAGATGACGAAGGGCCGCTCAGCCCTTCGAGGTTGGTTTCGGTGTGAGAATGGTCTTGGGGCTGTTGTTGGAGGCAAAGTCGGGTAATTCGCCGGTCCATTCGTAGGCCATCTCGCCCGGAGGGTTCTCGTACCAGCCGGGATCGGAGTAATCGTCCGCGTCGATGCCGTCCCGCACCTTCACGACCGAAAACATGCCGCCCATCTCGATGGGTCCGTACGGGCCCCAACCCGTCATCATCGGGATGGTATTGTCGGGTAGCGGCATTTCCATTTTTGCCATGTCGCCCATGCCGGACATGCCCATTGGCATGTATTCCGGCTGGAATTGACGGATCTTCTGGGTCAGCGGCTTCTTGTTCACCCCGATGAACGTCGGCACGTCATGGCCCATGGCGTTCATCGTATGGTGCGATTTGTGGCAATGGATCGCCCAATCTCCCAGATGATCGGCGACGAATTCGTAGGCGCGCATCGCACCTACGGGAATGTCGATGCTGACCTCCGGCCACTGTGCTTCAGGCGGCACCCAGCCGCCATCCGTGCAGGTGACCTTGAAGTCATAGCCGTGCATATGGATCGGGTGGTTCGTCATCGTAAGGTTCCCAACCCGTACTCGCACCAGGTCGCCCTTGTTCACGACCAGCGGATCGATGTCGGGGAAGATCCGGCTGTTCCAGGTCCAAAGGTTGAAATCCGTCATCGTCATGATGCGGGGTACATAGGTCCCCGGATCGATGTCGAAAGCATTCAGCATGATCAGGAAATCACGATCCACCGGCATGAATGTGGGATCCTTGGGGTGGACCACGAACATGCCCATCATCCCCATCGCCATCTGGGTCATTTCATCGCCGTGGGGGTGGTACATGAACGTTCCGGACTTCACCAAGTCGAATTCGTAGACGAAGGTTTTGCCCGGCGGGATGCTTGGATGGCTCAACCCGGAGACCCCATCCATGCCTGAAGGAAGAATGAGCCCGTGCCAGTGCACCGTTGTGCCTTCCGGCAGCTTATTGGTGACATAGATGCGCACCCGGTCGCCTTCGACAGCTTCGATCGTCGGGCCGGTGGATTGGCCGTTGTAGCCCCACAAATGGGCGATCATGCCGTCGGCAAGCTCGCGTTCTACCGGTTCGGCCACGAGGTGAAATTCTTTCACCCCGTTGTTCATCCGGTGCGGCAGGGTCCACCCGTTCAATGTGACCACAGGTGTGTAGTCCGGCCCGGAATTGGGACGCGCCGTGATCGCCGTTGCTGCGCTATCCATTTGGGCAGCTTCGGGCAGGCCCATGTTCAGGGTTTGACCCCAGGCTTTCGAAGAGACCAGCGTTGCACCTGCCGCGCCGGCTCCGAGTAATTGACGTCTATTTAGCATGTCAGTTCCTTTCAGTGTCCTGCGCCGCCACCGGCGGCAAGTGTCGCGCCTTCTCCACCAGCACCGCCACCGCCTTCGCCGCCGCCATAAATCGCAGCGGTCAGATCAGCCTGTGCCATGTAGAATTCGCGTTTTGCGTTTGCCGCTTCCAGTGATGCGCCCAGTTTCTCGCGCACGTCTGTCAGCAGCTCGAAAGTGTTGGTGATCATGCCGTTATAAGACAGCAGCCCCTCTTCTTCGACGGTCGTGCGTAGCGGCACCAGAACGTCGCGATAGTGGCGGGCGATCTTATACGCGGCGTGATAGGAGGCTTCAGCACCACGCGCTTCGGACCGGACGTTGACGGCTCTTTCTGCCAGCACGTTGGCTGCTTGCAGGTACGACAATTCCGCCTTGCGCATCCGTGCCTTCCCGGTGTCGTAGATCGGGATTGCGAACTCCACCTCCACCTGAGGGGTGGTCACGGTCTCCGTTTCTCCGTCCTCAATTTCCCGCTCCGCTTCGAACCCGGCAATGAATTCGAGATCGCTGATAATGCGAGTCTGATCAGTCAGACCAAACGCTTTGGCCTGTGCTTCCAGGCCAAGTTTGGCAACGCGCAGATCAACCCGATTTCGCAATGCTTTCGCTTCGATGTCAGTCACACGGCCGACGGAACGCGGCAGCGCAGGAAGGGCATCGGGCACATAATAGTCGACTTCGGTGCCCCACAGCCCCATGAGCCTGGTCAGCTGCTCTTTGGACCGGGTAGCATTCAAGCGTGCCTGGGCAAGTTGTCCGGCGAGTTCGGCATTGAATGCCTGTTCACGGGCCTGCCCGGCTGTGTTAAGCGCGCCGGTCTCGCCCAGTCTCATCGCTAATTCCGATCCGGCGTCAGACGTCGCTTTCGCACGGCGCAGATAGCTCACGGCCTCGAAGGCGGCTACGGCATCGACCCATGCCTTCCGCGTCTGATTGGCCAGTGCGAGTGTGTCGTTCACGGCGCTCAGTTGAGCCTTCCGGAAGTTTGCGTCTGCAATGGCCGTACGCTGCTTGCGAGTGGTGGCATCGAGCACGTTCGACCGGATCAGTCCTTCGATCGCCCTGTAGGCACCCAGTTCGGGCGCACCGATGCCCAGTATACCGATTGCGACGATCGGGTTTTCCGGCGTCGATTGCTGCCAGGCCTCTGCGGCCGATAGGCCAACGTTCGCATAGGACGCCTGCAACCCCTTGTTGTTCAGAAGCGCGACCTGAACGGCGGTGTCCGCCGAAATGGTCTTGCGATGCACCATTGCGTGCACCTGCTTTTTCAGTGCCTCGTTTTCGGCCTGGGTTTCGGCGAAGGCTGTCCGTTTGCCAATGGCTGGTGTGACCTGGCTGGAAATATTGGCGAAGCCAGCTTTTGGTTCCGTGTAGATGCCTGGTACAGCTGTAGCACAGGCACCCAAGATTAGCGGAAAGCCGAAAACCAGCGGAAACTTCGATACCCGCATCAGTTGCCCTCCGTCTGTTCTTGATTGACGGAACGCCAGTCGCGGGGACCTGTAGGGCCGCGATAGGTGTAGCCCGCCAACGGGTCCTGATAGCTGATCGGCGATGAAACTGCCGTGTTGATGACGGCCTGTTGGGTCGCGACGGACGGCAACGGGGTGGGCTCATAGGCGCATGCGCCAAGCCCGAGGGCCGAAGCCCCCATAAGTAGATGAATTTTCATGAACGTGACCTGATTGATGAACATTGTCTCACGCAGAATTTGCGCAAGGCTCACACCCGACTTGGGTGCCGGTTCAGATCAGGAATCGAGGGGGCCGCAGAAACCCTGCTGTTTCTACCGAATACGTTTGACCGTCCAGAATGACATATTCACTTGTACCAACCGGCTCTGCTCTGATCTTGGTGTCTTCGATGAAGACGACAGAAATACAGATACCGTTGCAACACTCTTGGGATTGCTTCTCTTTGCCATCCTTGTCGGACGCTGCGATGTCGATGTCGCTTGTGACCTTAAGCTTCGTATGCGCGTGATGCGCATCGCTTCCAGTGTCATGGGTCTCGGCAGCACCAACGATACTAACAGACTTGGCTTGATGTCCGTCATGCATGCCGGACGCCGCGTGAGCGGCAGAAGGTGGTGAAAACACCAAGGCCAACGCAAACGCAATGCACGTAAACGCCTTGATCCAGCTTGATATGACAACTCGAAAGCTCATGTCCAAGACATCGGATACCGAAGCAATTCTGTCAATCCGTCCTGCGCGGGAAGGTTTGTCGCTTTTTTGTGAAACAGGCGGGATACGGCCACTGCAGCCAGAAAATGTTGCATATCAGAAACATATGAACAGCCAATACCTCGCTCCCGCTCGCCGGAGCGTTGCTGACGCGTCTTGTGCTACCGAACTTCAGCCAGTTTCTCGGCGCCATAGCCCGCGCCGCTGATCGCTGCGGCCAATGCAGTTTCATCCAGAGTGCTGTCGACGCCGACGATAGGTGCAGTCAGATCGCACGAAACTTTTGCATCTGGGTCGGCAGCCATGATGGGCTTTTGCATGGAAGCGGCACGATGGCCGCGATCTCCGCGCAGATTGCAATAGACCCTGAAAGGAGTCCGCCCACTCGGATAGGAATATTCCGTTCTGAAAATCACCGCCAGCGTAAGACATGCAGAAAAGCTACTTTCCAATGCTATCAACATTTCCGCAACTAGGTCCGGCAGTAACCTACCATTTGTTATGTCGCTCGGCCTGCAGTTGAGACATGGAACGCGGTTCAGGAGATTTCGAAACTTAAATTTCATTCGTCCCAAAGACCTGGAGCGAATGCTTGGTTCCCAAACGCAGGTTCAACATCCTCGATCTCAAGCCGTATATGTGCCAACGTTCTTACATGCAGAGGTTTTTCTCCGTCGACATGCCCGGTATTCAGTTTGTGAGCATTGTCTTGGCATTCAGCCTCGCAGCGTTACTGCCGGTCCTCTGCCTTTATATCTTGCTTTCGCCGGGCTTTGCAGCGGCTCTTGCCGCCGGCGGGCCATCGCTGGCCCGCTTTCTGAGGCAAGTTACGACCAACGGTCTGCCCGTAGTTTTTGCCGTAAACTATGTCAGTTTTTTTCTTTTCGCGGTGATACAGAAACCAAAGGTCGCCCGCCGAGATACGGCGTTTTTCGTGCTGGTGGATATCTTGCTCAGAGCCATTCTCTTTCCAAGCCTCCACGCATTGATCTACGTTTTGTCTGCCGACTGGTTCGAGTCATTCGGGGGCAGTCGTGCAACCGCGTTGTCGGTCGTTGCCCCAACCCTTGCGCGTTCGGCGTTTTTTGAGAACATCTCCGGAGTTTATCTTTATGCGACAATGATCAGCGCGCTGCCGCTATATGTTTCAGCTTTCGGGCAGTCGGAATTTCTTGGACCGACTGTTCGTCGCTTGCCAATAAAAGCGGGCTTGATGCTGCTCGCCTTGTTTGCGTTTGCCCTGTCGGTCGGATTGATCGCAATCGGTGCACAAGGCATCGCATACCTTCAGGGCTAGATGATGGCTGGCTATTCACCGTGGGAATGCGCGGCCTGAGGTGCCAACCATCGCGACAAGTAAACGCGCTCGAAAGCGAAGACAGCGATCATTCCGACAGCCGCATACAGAACGATCATTGGATCACTTTGAAGCTTCATTACGGTGAAAGCTGCCAATACAATTGCATCGAGAGAAAGCGCAGACAAAAGCACGATACTGGAGGCGCCAACTTCGGTTCGACGATAGCGGAACACGCCCCAATGTATGATCATGTCCATGACGAGGTAAAAGAAGGCACCAAGGGATGCGATCCGTCCCAAATCAAAGAGCACGGCCAGCGTCGAGGCGATAACGACTGTATAGACCAGCATATGCCGCTGGACAGCCCCGGACATGCCAAAATGGCTGTGCGGGATCATTTTCATCTCCGTCAGCATGGTCAGCATCCGCGACACTGCGAAAACGCTGGCCAGCACGCCGGATGCCGTGGCCACGGCCGCCAACACGACCGTCAAGTAAAAGCCGACCTGCCCGAGTGCGGGCTCAGCCGCCTGGGCCAGCGAATAGTCGCGCGCGGCGATGATTTCGTCGATTGTCAGGCTCGCGCCCACGCCAAAGGCCACAAGCAGGTAGACCACCACGCAGATCGCGATGGACAGCATGATAGTGCGGCCCACATTGCGGTGGGGATCGGTGATTTCGCCGCCGCTGTTGGTGATCGTGGTAAAGCCCTTGAAGGCAAGGATCGCCAGCGCAACAGACGCGATGAAGCCTGTCACTCCAAAGGTCTCGGCCGTTTCTGACGCGGCTGCGAACTGAAACCCGCTTGACCAGAGTGCTGCGATACCGAACAGCGCGATGCCCCCGATCTTGATCGCCGCCATGATTAGAGAGAATAGCCCGACGGAGCGGTTTCCTGCGATGTTGACCAAGAATGCGAACACGATCACGGCAACCGCCAGAACGGGCACAAGTGGCCCGCCCGTGATGTCGAAAGGCCGCAAGACATAAGTGGCGAATGTCCGTGCGACGAGGCTTTCCGCGATCACCATGCTGAGCGCCATCAAAAGCGCCGCTCCCGCCGCGACCGCCCCCGATCCATAGCATTTCTGAAGGATCATCGCGATGCCCCCTGCCGAGGGCCAGGCGTTCGACATCTTGATGTAGCTGTAAGCGCTGAAGCTGGTCACGATGGCACCAGCGATGAACGCGAGTGGAAATAGTGGTCCAGCCAGCTGGGCGATTTGTCCGGTCAGGGCAAAGATGCCCGCACCGATCATCACGCCCGTGCCCATGGCAACAGCTCCGCCAAGGCTGATCGAGCCTTCACGGTAGCCGTCGTTCCCATCGTGGTTTTTATTGTGTTTCTGCATTTCGATCTGCCTTGGTTGCTTTTTAGGTCGTTACGCCTCTGCGCATGCCCACCCGATAGGTTTCAGGCCGCCAGAAGTCCCGACCCTGGGCGTCTGATGAAATCGCGACTACTCCCGTTGCGAGGGTGCGCCGTAGATCCGCCGGGAAGTTTGCGAACGCCATGTGACTACAACGGCGGCCCCTTGCAGAGCGATAACTGACGCCACAAGGGCAACGAACGGCCATCGCGCCCAGTTCGGCTCAGGCATTTGGCGGTGAAAATCAAGAAAATGAAAGAACAAGAAATAGGCCGTGTGCAGCACTGCCAGCCACCACAGAACATAAGCGCCCTGCTGGATGTATTTCCACACGGACGTGCCAAGTACCCTTTGGCTGAAATTATTCGACGTACCGGCAAGCACAAAGCCGTAGAGCAGTGCCGCGATCCCAACCACATTGGCCAGCGCAAACCCGTGCTGAAGCATCACGTAGCGTTGCAGCTGGGGGTGAAACTCAAAACCGAACAGCCGTGCAAAATCAAGCTCGACCCAGCCGATCAGTATGATGATGGTATGCACCGTCGCCGCCAGAACCGCATAAATACCGAGCTCGCGTCGGTACGGCATGAGCTTCCGTAAAAAGGGCGCAGACGACAAGCGTGCGAGCGGCCCAATCGCCATTGCAGCAACGATGAGCAGCAGTGAAAGATCCCCCAGCGCTCGGTTGTAGCGGTGCATCTCCGACCACTCGGCACGCGAAGCAAGCAGCAGGTATCCCGTCAGCACGGACCTTCCTATGATTAGTACGTGCCGCAGAAGGGCGGGTTTTTTCATCATGGTTTCAGATACCGTATGTTTGCAGTCTTCCAAAGATGTTTTAGGCACGCAAATAACACATCAGATCGGCTTTCGCTTCCAATCAGCGTTCAACATTCTGCAGAGTGTTAACGTTTGGTATGAAAGCGGGAACCCGGCTGGCATACCTGTCCCAGCCAGCGCCGAACCGTTCTCGGCTGTCCTTCTCCTCGCCGCGGGCCAGCCGTGCGTACATCCAGACCAGTACCGGAAACATGGCCAGCGTCAGGAGGGTCGGCCATTGCACGAGAAAACCAAGCATGATCAGAACGAACCCCACATATTGAGGATGGCGAATGCGGGCATAGGGGCCTGTCGTCGCAAGCAACCCCTGACGCTGCGCATTCCACAGATGGTGCCATGCCACGGATATGAGCCAGAAGCCGCCGCCGATAAAGACGAAGCTCAGGAGGTGGAACGGCCCGAAATGCGGGTTCGATTGCCAGCCGAACATCATTTCGGGGAGATGTCCGCTGTCGTGGGCAAACCAGTCTACCTCCGGCCAGGTCGATTGCAGCCAGCCGGAAAGAAAGAAGATGGTCAACGGGAACCCGTACATCTCGGTGAAGAGAGCTACGACAAAAGCGCTGAACGCTCCAAAACTGCGCCAGTCGCGTTTTGTCTGCGGCTTGAAGAAACTGAAGGCGAAAATGATGAACACCCCCGAATTGATAAATACCAGCAGCCAGAGTCCATAGGAAGCACCTGCATCGGTCATTACTGGTCGTCTCCCTTTCCGTGCCCGTCGTGGCCTCCATGACCGCCGTGCATGAAGAAGTGCATTCCGACGCAAAGCAGCAATGGCAGCCAGATCAGCAATCCGCTGCTCAGGATGTGCACCCGGTGGTCGTAACCCAGGAGAAGGACGCCAACTGCCAGCGCAACGATCAGATAGATGCCGGCGCGTGATCGCCAGAATGAGGGCGGGCGGGGGGCATGCTCCGATTGACTTTGATTAACATGTGATGGATCAGGTTGATGGGTCACGTTGTGGCTTCCTTTCTAGATCTTTGCGCCGCGAAGGCGCAGCGAATTGAGCACCACCGATATCGACGAGGCGCTCATGGCGAAGGCGGCAAACATCGGGCTGATGAGGATGCCGAAGAACGGAAACAGCACCCCCGCCGCGACAGGCACGCCAGAGGCGTTGTAGATCAGTGCGAAGAACAGGTTCTGCCGGATATTACGCATGGTGGCCCGTGCGAGCCGCCGTGCGCGCACGATACCGTCGAGGTTGCCCTTGACCAGCGTGATGCCCGCGCTTTCGATGGCCACATCGGCCCCGGTGCCCATGGCGATGCCGACATCGGCCTGGGCCAGGGCCGGCGCGTCGTTGACGCCATCGCCGGCCATCGCCACCTTGCGGCCCTGCTGCTGCAATTCCTTGATGATCCGCGCCTTGTCCTCGGGCAGCACGTCGGCCCGGATCTCGTCAATGCCGAGACGTGCGCCGATCGCCTTGGCCGTGCGCTCGTTGTCACCGGTGGCCATGATGACGCGGAACCCCAGTGCATGCAGGTCCTTGATGGCGGCGGGCGTGGTCTCCTTCACCGGATCGGCGACAGCGACGAGACCCGCGATCTCGCCATCCAGCACCACGAACATCACCGTCTCGCCCTCGTCGCGACGGGCATTTGCCTTGGCGGTCAGGTCGCCGGCCTCAAGGCCAAGGTCCCGGATCATCGCCAGGTTGCCCAATGCGACCACCTTGCCGCCCACGACGCCCTTCACGCCCTTTCCTGTGACCGCCTCGAAGTCGTCCGCGTCCGCCATCTTCACATCGCGTTCTTCCGCGCCGCGCACGATGGCCTCAGCGAGGGGGTGTTCCGATCCGCGCTCCAGCGATGCGGCGAGACGCAGGACCTCGGCCTCGTCGTGACCGGGTTGCGGCAGGACGGCGACAAGCTGCGGCTTGCCCATCGTCAACGTGCCGGTCTTGTCGACGATCAGGGTATCGACCTTCTCGAACCGCTCCAGCGCCTCGGCGTTCTTGATCAGCACCCCGGCCTGGGCCCCCCGCCCCGTTGCCGTCATGATCGACATCGGCGTGGCGAGGCCGAGCGCACAGGGACAGGCGATGATCAACACGGCGACAGCCGAGATCAATGCGTAGGACAGCGCCGGGGATGGCCCCCAGACCGCCCACGCGATGAAGGACAGGACCGCGATACCGATCACGGCCGGAACGAAATATCCCGCCACCTTGTCGGCATACTTCTGGATCGGTGCGCGCGAGCGTTGCGCGTTCGACACCATCTCGACGATCTGCGCGAGCATCGTGTCGGACCCGACACGCGTCGCCTCCATCACCAGAGAACCGGTGCCATTGATCGTCGCGCCGGTCAGCGGGTCGCCCTCGGTCTTCTCCACCGGCACAGGTTCACCTGAGATCATGCTTTCATCGACCGAGGACCGGCCGTCCAGCACAACGCCATCGACCGGCACCTTGTCACCGGGACGCACGCGCAGCCGGTCCCCGACCTGTACGTCCTCCAGCGGTATCTCCTCTTCGGACCCGTCGTCTCGGATGACCCTCGCGGTCTTGGCCGCCATGTCGAGAAGCGCGCGGATCGCCTTGCCGGTGCCTTCACGGGCGCGCAATTCCATCACCTGGCCAAGCAGCACGAGCGTCACGATCACCGCCGCCGCCTCGAAATAGACGCCGACATGACCTTCGGCGTCGCGAAATCCGTCCGGGAATATGCCGGGTGCCAGAACGGCGACGACGCTGAAGAGCCAGGCCGCGATTACCCCCATACCGATGAGGGAGAACATGTTGAGATTCATCGTCCGGAACGAATTCCAGCCCCGAACCAGAAACGGCCAGCCGCACCAAAGAACCACCGGGGTCCCGAAAACCAACTCGATCCAGAGGGTTGCGCGCTCGCCGAAAATCTCGCGCACTCCCGGAAAGCCGAGATAGGGACCCATGGTGAGGATCAGAAGCGGAATGGTCAGTACCGTGCCAACCCAGAAACGCCGGGTGAAATCCACCAGTTCGGGGTTCGGGCCGTCGTCCATCGGGACCCCGGACTCAAGCTCCAACCCCATTCCGCAGATCGGGCAGGAGCCGTGCTCGACCTGGCGAACCTGCGGGTGCATCGGACAGGTGTAGACAGCGCCGTCATAGCCCTCCGGGACGGTATCATATCTGCCGTCCGCCGGGGCGGCACCAGCGTGATGGTCATGACCGTGGTGATCATGCCCGGCATGGTTGTCGAGCTCCGCCTCGGGCACAAGATGCATCCCGCATTTCGGGCAATCGCCCGGACCGTTCTGCCGTACCTCAGGGTGCATCGGGCAGACGTAAATGTTGGATTCGGTTTCATGTGCAGCATGGCTTACTTGGTCGTTCATTCGGTTGTCCTCTCGGCGGGATTCGGGTCCAGCCTAATTGTTCCAGCAACTGGAAGGTCAAGGGCTGTCACGACCGAAAGGATCGCTTCGGCCAATAGACCGGCAATTCCGATCGCATTCGTTGGATGGGGTATGGTGTCGGTGGTGATGATTCTTGCCGCACCAGCCGACAGAATGGCGTCCTGAGCGCCGTGCGCAAAGACCGCATGGATAGCCAGGCAGACAGGCGCGGCGGTTCCAGCCGCAAGCAATCTTTCGACGGCGCGTGCCATCGTGACGCCGGAAGATGCGATGTCGTCGAGGATCACTGGCGTACCTTCGTGCAGCGCCGCGCTTTCGGGCACACTGACATCGACACTGCGGTCACCGGATCTCACCTTGCGCAAGACCTCATAGGGCCGTCCGGCCAGCCGGGCCACCTCGGCGACCCATTGCTGGCTTTCGCTGTCAGGGCCCAGAAGAACGGCGTCTGGCAGGTTCGTGCTGATCCAGGTCGCAAGCAGCGGGGCGGATACGGCGCGTATGGCAGGCATCGGGAAGACATCCTGCAGCCGCGCGATGCGGTGCAGATGCGGATCGACACTCGCCAGCCAATCGAAGCTTTCCCCCAGGAATTGCGCAAAGAGCGGCGCGCTGACCGCCTGCCCGCGCTCGAAGCGGCGGTCCTGCCGCATGTAGCCAAGATAAGGCGCGATCAATCCGACGCGACGCGCGCCCATCTCGCGCGCCGTCGCCGCGGCGAAGCGCAAGGGCAGGGCAAGCCGGTCGGGATCGCGCAAAGTCGCCAGAAATGCCACATCGGCCCCGTCCAGATCGCCGGGCAGCGAAATCAGGCTTTCGCCATCTGGGAAGTGGTGCCAGTCGAGAGCGAGCAGGTCCGCCCCAAGCGCGGGTGCCAGGTCTTCGGCAAGCGGCCTCATCTCGGGAAACGCGACAAGGATCATGACACTGCCTCGGACAGCGTCAGCACCCCGGTCTGGGACTCCGCGTAAGCCAGGGCATAGGCCAGTTCGCCTGGTGTCTCGGCATGAAGCTCATAAAGCGGCTGGCCCTTGTCCACCCAATCCCCGATCCGCACCAGAAGGCGGATGCCGGCGCTCTTCTGACGCGGGGCCCCGGCCAGCTTGGCGATGCGTGCGATGCGTCGGTTGTCGATGGCGGTCAACTGGCCCGCATGAGGGGCGCGTATTTCGATCTGCTGCGCTGCGGTTCCGGGTTTGCGGAAACCGCCCTGTGCCGCGCAAATTGCCATGAACTTTGCCTCCGCTGCACCACTATCGAGAAGCGCCTGCGCGCGGTCCCGCCCCCGCCCAGCAACGGCGTGCGGTGCGAGGTCCAGAAGATGTCCGGCCAGATCCAGCGCCCGCGCACGCAGGTCGCCAGGTGCATCCGGCGCGCGCCGCAAAACCGCGAGCACGTCGTGCGCCTCCAGCGCCGGGCCCATGCCACGTCCCACCGGGGCCACGCCATCGCTGATATGTAGCGCCAGGTTCAGACCCAACGCCTTGCCCACCGAAGACAGCCGTATCCCGAGTGCCTCCGCCGCTCCGGCAGACCGCACCTTGGCCGTTGGTCCGACCGGCATGTCGATCAGAACATGGGTGGCACCGGCGGCCGCCTTTTTCGACAGTACGCTCGCTACGAGTTGACCGGTGGAGTCGAAATCGAGGGGGCGTTCGACACGGATAAAATGATCGTCGGCAGGACTGAGGGCGAGCCCGCCACCCCAGACGAGGCAACCGCCCTCGGCTTCGACCACCCGGCGCAGCGCGGCGGCGTCAAGCGCGACGGGCGCCATCACCTCCATGGTGTCGGCGGTTCCGGCAGGCGATGTGATCGCACGGCTCGACGTCTTGGGGATCAGATGCCCCGCCGCCGCGACGATCGCGACGACGATGGGTGTCGTCCGGTTGCCCGGCAATCCGCCGACGCAATGCTTATCGAGGACAGTGTGCTGCCCCCAGTCGAGCGTCTGCCCTGCTTCCTTCATGGCGCGGGTCAGCGCCACGGTTTCGGCCTCGTTCAGCCTGTCGCCGGCGCAGGCGGTCACGAAGGCGGCAAGGTCGAGATCCGATAACCGGCTGTCGAGCGTGTCGCGCACGATCGTCGCGAACCCGGCCCGGTCCAGCCGCTCGCCATAGGCTTTCGCCCGGATCATAGACGCCGAAGCGGGCGGTTCAGGGTGCGAGAAAGCGGCTTCGTCTCCAATCTCAGCGCCAAGCGCGGCCCAGGCGGAAACGGACAATGCCGCCTGGTCCACGGCAAGCCATGCTCCGCGGCGGACGACATTCAGGGTCGCGATGATCCAGCGGTCCTTCAGGTCGATTCGTATGCGTGTCTGGGCAGCAAACCCCTCGGAACGGCAGACGTGACAGTCTTCATGCATGTAGACGACCGGCTGCCGGTAGGTGTCGATGCGGGAAGAGACCAGGGCAAGCGTTTCGGTCATCGCGGCCTGTCCAGGTAGACGGATTCGAGATGTTCGGGCACGCGCACGGATCGCCCTAGCTCGTGTTCGACGCGGAATCGCAGGGTGTCGGCGGTGACAGGTTCCCCATGGGTGAGATAGGTCATCTCGGGGGCGGGACCGGCGGACATCCAGCGCAGGATCTCATCGGCATCGGCATGTCCGGAAAAGGACTGGAGCTGAACCACTTCGGCCTCGATCGGGAACTCCCGTCCGAACATGCGCAATGTCCGCGCGCCCCCGGCCAGCGCCGCGCCACGCGTGCCGCCGGCCTGGAAACCGGAGAGCAAGATCGCGTTCCGCCGATCGCCGCCGAAGCTGGCCAGATGGTGCAGGATACGCCCGCCGGTCAGCATTCCGCTGGCGGAGACGATGATCATCGGGCCCTGGCGCGTGTTCAGCTCCTTGGATTGCTCGACCGTGTTTACCCTCTTGGCGATCTCGAACATCGCAATGCAGTCTTCGCGGCTGACGTGGTGCTCGGCGTGATGACGGTGATAGATCTCGGTCGCATTCACCGCCATCGGGCTGTTGAGGAACACCGGGACATAGGGAATATCGCCGCGCTCCATCAATCGCGCAATGTGCAGCATCAGCCCCTGCGCCCGTCCGACGGCAAAGGACGGGATCAGCACCGTGCCGCCGCGGGCAAAGGTGCGTTTGAGGATCGGGGCCAGTTCGGCTTCTGGGTCCACGTCGGGATGGGACCGGTTGCCATAGGTGGACTCGCAGACCAGAACATCTGCTCCGCCGAATGGCTGGGGCGGTCGCATCAGCGGATCGGGATCATGGCCCAGATCGCCGCTGAAATGGACAACCCTGCCGCCGACCTCAAGCCGGATCTGCGCCGCCCCGAGCAGATGCCCCGCCGGAATGAAACGGGCCGCGATGCCGTCGCCTAAATCTATTCGCCGGTCGAACGGTTGAAGATCAAAGCGGTCCAGCGCGGCCTTTGCATCCTTGAGCGTATAGAGCGGTTTTGGCTTCTTGTGTTTGGAATATCCCCTCCGCGCGGCAAAGCGCGCCTCTTCTTCCTGGATATGGCCGCTGTCGGGCAGAATAAGCCCGCACAGATCTGCCGTTGCTTCTGTGCAAAGAACCCGCCCGCGAAACCCCGCCCGGATCAGTGTCGGCAGATATCCCGAATGGTCCAGATGAGCATGGGTGAGCAGCACAGTGTCGATGGTGTTGACACGCACAGGGAAAGGTTTGCGATTGCGCGCCCGCAACTGCTTGAAGCCCTGGAACAGCCCGCAATCGACCAGAATGCGCCGCCCCAGGGCCTCGACCAGATAGCGCGATCCCGTCACCGTCCCGGCGGCGCCAAGAAAGCGCAGTTTCGGACGTGCGGTCGGGATCATGTCGCTGTTCCCCTTGCCGCGATGGCGTTGTAAAGGCCGCCGAAGATCAGCGCGGCGTACCAACCGTAGAGAAAGCTCTCGACCAGCCCGATGATGAAGCCCACCGGGGTCAGCCAGACGAAACCGGGCAGCAGACCGGACCAGGTTTCATACATTGCATAGGCGGGAAAGATCAGATCGAATGCGATGCACACAAGGTAGGTCAGCGCCAGGAACAGGCTCAGCGCCCAACCAAGCGGCACAACCGGCAGACGCACGCGCCCTGCCCCGGCAGGCCCGCCCATGACGCAGGCCCCGCACGTCATGCGCAGGGCCAGGAAAAGGATCACCGCGACTGCGGTGAAATAGAAAATGGGCATCATGGCTTTCTCCCTTCTTGTCGTGGATTCGGACGGAGCGCGAACACATCCGCTGGACGGCGCCGGTTCAGGATGGGCGCACCAAGCGCCAGACGCCCATCCTGCGGTGGCTTTGCCTCGGCCCTAGCCGCAGCAGCAGCCGGATTTGGCCGGTTTTGCCTTTGCGGGTTCCGCGACCTGCGGTTCGACATTTGCTTTCGGCTGCGCATCGGTCTTGCCACCGCAACATCCGCCCTGTTTTTGCTGTGCTGTGTCTTGCGTCTGAGAAGTTGATCGGTCGTCCATCTGGACCTCCTTTTGTTTGGTTTCGTTCTATAGACGCGCCCCGACCGGAAGCATTACAGAAGTTGGCAACCTGTCGGTCTTCGTTAGTACAGGAGCAAGTGTATCGCTCTGCCGTAGGAAGGCGTCGATATTGCAGACAGAGTTACTGCATCCCGGCAGGCTGTCGGCTGACCGGTGCTATAGGTTACAGCAGCCGCCGCGCGGCCCATCCGATCACCTCGAAACCTCGCGCGCGCCAGCTGCGGGAATGCCAAGCCCGAAGAGGGACTTCGCGGGCATCCGAAAGATCTTGCAGATATTGCGCCTGCAACTGCCCTGCCAGGACGCGGTCATGTGCGACCAGAACCAGCTCCTGATTGACGAACAGGCTTCGGTAGTCGAGGTTAGCTGACCCGATGATCGACCAGCCTGTATCGACGACCGACGTCTTGGCATGCAATGGACGGGGCAGATACTCGTAGACCCTCACGCCCGCCGAGAGAAGCTGCGCATATGCCGCCCGCGTCGCCCAGCCAGCGACCATAGGATCGCTCGTGCGAGGCACCAGCAGACGGACGTCCACGCGGCGACGCGCGGCATCCTGAAGCGCCCGGTCGACCACGGTGCCCGGACCGAAATAGGGCGACGTCAGATAAACGCAGGTCTGTGCCATCCCGATCAGTCCCGCGTGCAGACAGGCAAGCCTCTTTTGACACTTGCGCGAATAGCTCGGTACCAGCAGTCCTTCGATTGCGTCGGCCTCTTCGGGAATGGCGTTTGATGGAAGCGGGCGGGCGTCCTGCCAGGCCGGGTTTATCTGCGCAATGTGAGTCAGATCCCGTAAGCCCAGGCCGGCAGTCGTCCCATATGGACCTCAACCATCCTGACACCGGGCACGTTTTCGACGGCAACCCGGATCGCATTCTCCTCGAAATCGCTGTCGGCGACACCCCAGACGGCGACATTCCCCTTGTCCACCGTGTAGTTGATGAGGTTGACCGCTGCACCGGGCACTTCTTTCAGAGCCTCTTCAATCTTCGCACGCAGCACGCGGTCGTCCTCCGACGGCTCCGGCAGCGCCCCATCCTGAAGCGCCGACAAGGCGTGGAGCAGGTTCGCACGGCTGACGATGCCGACCACTTTGTCGGATCTCACCACCGGCACGCGCTTGATCCGGTGCTTTTCCAGAAGACGCGCGATTTCCGCGACATTCGTATCCTCTTCTACCGAAACCACATCCCTTGTCATCACGTCTTCGACCCGGTGGCTTTTGAGCTTCACGAAATCCTGTGCGGATTCGCTTGCCCCGCCAAGCACCTCGAGCCACCATGACCGGCGTGGTCCGTCTGTTTCGCGGACACGCCGCATGAGGTCGCCTTCGCTGACAAGTCCCTTGAGGTCGCCCTCGGCGTCAACGACGGGCAGCGCGCTGATATTGTGGTCGAGCATCAAGCGTACCGCGTCCTCGATTTGTCCCTCCAGCGGGACCGAGATCACCGATGTTGTCATGATATCCTTGGCGAGCATGTCATAGTCTCCTTCTTGAGTTTTGGCTTGTTCAGCACGTCAGGTGCCGATAACGAGTTGCAGGTCGTCGCCCAAATCGTAAGGTGGGATGTCGAGGTTGCGTGGGGCCGGCCCCTTCCGGATCCGGCCCGAGGTGTCGTAATGCGATCCGTGGCACGGGCAGAACCAACCGCCGAATTCGCCGACCGCCGACCCATCCTGGCCCAAGGGGATACAGCCGAGATGGGTACAGACACCGATAACGACCAGCCATTCGCCATCCTCGCCCGCCGCGCGGTTCTCATCCAGCGCTGGCTCCTCGCCACTTGTGTTCGGATTCTCGCCCGCTTCGTCAACAGGATCGGGAAGCTGGTCGAGATCGACGGCCCGTGCAGCCTGGATCGCTGCCTCAGACCTGCGCCAGACAAAGACCGGGTGGCCCTGCCACTTCACGGTAATACGTTGGCCCGGTTCGACGCCGGAAAGATCAACCTTGACCGTGCCGGACGCGGTCACGTCGGCCGAGGGGTTCATCGAATTGATCAACGGCCAGACCGCCGCGCCTGCGGCAATCGCGCCGGTTGAGGCCGTTGCATAATAAAGGAAATCGCGGCGCTCTGTTGCGGGCAATTGATTGGTTTCGTCAATGGTCTGGCGCATCATGATTCCTCCGATTTGACGTTCATTTTGGCTGCGGCGACAGGGCTTTCGACGTGAACACCCGCATCGACATGCAGCACCTCGCCCGTGATGCCGCCGGTATAGTCGCTGGCGAACAGCAGGGCGGCGCGGCCCACCTCGTCGGCCGTGACGTTGCGCCGCAATGGGGCAACTCGCGCGGTCGCGTCCAGAAGACCCGCAAAGCCGGTCAACCCGGACGCCGCGCGGGTCATCACGGGTCCCGCCGAAATGGCGTTGACGCGGATGTTCGACGGCCCGAGTTCGTGAGCCAGATAGCGCACGGTGGCCTCAAGCGCCGCCTTGACCGGCCCCATCACGTTGTAATTCTCCACCACACGTTCGCCACCCAGATAGCTCAGAGTGATCAGGCTGCCGCCGCTTTTCATCAGGGGCTCGGCAAGATGCGCCATGCGGATCAGCGAATGGACGGACACATGCATCGCTTGGGAAAACCCTGCAGCCGAACAGTCAGTCAGGCGGCCATGAAGGTCGCCGGGCGGCACGCTGCCCACGGCATGAAGGATGAAATCCAATTTTCCCCAGCGGTCCGTGATGGCGTCGAAGACAGCGTCGAGTTCGTGCGGCGCATTCACGTCACAGGGCAGCAGGATCGGCGCTTCGAGACGTGCAGCTAATGGCACCACATGAGGTTTGGTGCGCTCATCGACATAGGTGATGGCGAGCTCGGCACCCGCTTGACGGAAATGCAGGGCAGCAGGCCACGCCAGACTGCGATCATTGGCGATGCCGACAACCAGACCCTTCCGGCCGGACAGATCAAGCAGTTCCGCAGGATCGCAGCATGCGTCGAATTCAGGCATCCTCCGACACTGCCTCGGTATCGGCGGAAGCTTCGGACTTCTTGTCGTGCGCACCATGACGCTTGGCCGACTTGCCATGTTTGTGTCCGCCATGTCCGTGCCCGAAAAGGTGCATTGCGGCCATTCCGCCGAAGACGAGAACCAAAACCCAGTTTTCAAAAAGCCATTCCATAATTGTTCATTCCTTTTTTTGATGAGGCCGACGGTTTTTCCGCCTGTGTGGTTGCTGCGGCGAACGGGAAATTGCCGAACATCGCGCCAAAGACATGGGTGATCCAGGCATCGCGTCCCTTGCGCCATGCGCCTATACCCTCGCCGGTGCGCGCCGACAGCGCACGCTCGGCCACGATCGCGGGGTGGTCGTCCGGCAATGGTGAGCGCGTCTCGCGCAGCGTTTCGGCGGTGGACTTGATCAGGGCCATCCACGGGTTCACCTGTTCGGAGAACATCGTTCTGGTCCAGCGCATGGGGTGCAGCGCACGGAGCGCCTCAGCGCTGGCCGGGGTCGTCGCGGCGCGGATCCAAGGACTGACGAAAATCGAATAGACCGCCTCGTTGATCCGCGATATCTGCGCCACTTGTTTCAAGGCCGCATCGTCCGATGCAATGCCCAGATCATCGACCTCGCGCGGTTCGAATCGCACCTCAAAATCGCCGGTCTCGCAGTCCGGGTCACCCGACGGGTTGTCGATCACCATCTCGTAGAGACCCGGGGAAAGGGCCTCGACATCGTCCAGGCTTTCCAGAATCGCACGATGCTGGAGCCGCGCGACGGAGCCGGAGACGAAGATGCCCAGATGCCCGACACGCGGATGCGTCATATAGACGATGCGCTGCCCGGCTGCCTTGAGCGCATCGGTATCGGGATAAAGCTTGCCAATCCACCCCATTGCCTGTTCGGGCGGCGTGATGTTGTCACCGTCCGAGGCGAAGATGATCAGCGGATTGCTGATGCGCTTAAGATCGACGGTGCAATGCGCATCCAGCTGCATCTCGCCCTGTTCCAGCCGGTTGCCGATGAACAGGTTCTGCGTGATGCCGAGGATTTCCTCGCGGCTGAGCGTGTAGTAGCCATTCCACCAGCGTTCGAATTCGACGAACCGCTCACGCTCTGTGTCGGCATGGGCAAAGAGGGTCGCGTACTTATCCCAGATCGCCTTTTCCGGTTGCAGGGTCTCAAAATTCTGCGCCAGCCAGGCGCCATCGAACCGGCCATCGCCCAGATCGGATATCATATGCGCGGCCCAGGCCCCTCCCGAGAGCGCGCCCATCATCCGCATCGGGCTGCTTGCCGCCTCGCCCGACCAATAGCTGAGCGGTGAGCCATTCAGCACAATCGGACCGGTCAGGCCGTCGCAATCCGCCGCCAGCAGCGTGGCCGCCCAACCGGCCTGGCAATTGCCGTAGAGCACGGGGGCTGTGTCCGGGTGACGGCGCGCGACCTCCAATACAAAATCGCGCAGTGCATAATGCACGTCCGACAGCGTCTGACCCGGCATGGGCTCGGGATAGAAGATCACGAAATAGACCGGGTGGCCTTCGTGCATCGCCATGCCGACCTCGCTGTCGCGCTTGAAGCCGCCGATACCGGGCCCGTGCCCGGCGCGCGGATCGATCACGATCACCGGCGGCTTGGCCTCGTCCACGCAATCGTCCCAGCAATCGTCGCCGACCCGCGTGATCCTGAGCAGCGCGTAGTTGGCCGACCGCTCAAAGGTGCGTGCGTCCAGCAGCAGTTCGTAATCGAAATCCAGAAGCGGCGGCATGCCCTGCCGCTCATGCGCGATCATATTGTCGGCGCGTTCACGCAGCGTGTCGAGAAGCAGCACCCAGCGTTCAAAGGCGTCTTGGACGTAAGGCACGTTACTAGCGGTCGTTGCGTTACCGGAAACGGGTGCAAGAAATTGTTCCGGGGTCACTGTCGCAAGGCGCAGGCTCTTATTCATCATCAGCTTCCTCTTGATTGGTAGTGTCTATGGAGGGTCGTCCAGCGAGCATCACACGCACGAAATCCTTCGCCACATCCTCGCGCAGACCGGTCAGCAGATAGGACGCATCGCCGGGCTCGATGCCCAACGCGCGCGCCGCGAGTGACGGGGGCTGGTTCATCATTTCGACCCGGTTGAACAACGCCCGCGCCATCGGGGCGTCGGCATGCCCGCAGGTCTCGGCACAGGCACAGGTCATTTGCGAGAACAAGATCCGAAGATCATCGTCGTCGGATGATGAGTGACGGGTTCCCCCTGATTTCCGATCCATCGTCTTGCGTGGCATGGCTAGGCGACTCCTGTGGTTGAGCCTTCGGGCTTGGTCACAGAAGAAGACGCCGGAAGAAGGAAATCGTTACAGACCCGCCGACAGGGCGATCAGTGTTCCTGTCCCTCTTCTTCGCAATCAGTCTCGTGTTTGTCGTTCTCGCAGCCCTCGGGCGGACAGTAACAATCGTCCCGGTCCTCTTGGCAGCACTTGCCGCAATGCGTTGTAAGCGCCTCGCGCAAAGCAGTGCGTGCCCGGTGTAGCCGGACACCAAGTGCGTTGCGGTTAAGCCGCAGATCGGCTGCCACGCTTTCGCGATCTTCTTCGCCGAAATCGATGCGCCGGATCAGTTCGGCATCCGCCGGGCGCAGTTCGGAAATCAACCCGCCATGGCAGGTGCACAGCCGCGCCATCTGTGAGGGCGCATCGGCAATCCATTCCTCTGGTTCGCGCGCCGCCGCCGCCGCCAGCCGGCTACGCCGGGTCCCTTTGCGGTAGTGATCGTTCAAAGTGGACCGCAGGATTGTGTAGAGCCACGCATCCATTCGTTCGACCTCTCGGAGCTGATCCTTGCGTGACAGCACGCGGATGCAGAAGTCTTGCAGGACATCCTCTGCATCTGCGCGGTTGCCAAGCCGTTTGACCAGAAATCCCATAAACGCTCCGCGCCCGTCCAACAGGGCGCGTTCCGGCGAAGCGTCGGGCACATCGGGCTTGCCACTGTCTTGCGATGCCATGATGTCTCTGCCCTTTCCAAGAGGTTTGCGAAGGTGCGATCAGCGCTGATTCGAGCATTGTCTCTCTAACGTACAATGCGCGCAGTCATTCTAAGAACAATTTGCCCCTCCGCGCGTCACTCTGAATAAGCAACACACATTCGTATCGAAGCAAACAGGCTTTCGACGAAGACAATAGCCAAAACGACCGTTTGAAAACAGGTTAACAGGTTGTTCTGTATTATCGACCTTGAGACCGCCGTGCTCCCTTAAGATTGACGAACACGATCCCCAAAATGACCAGCGCAATACCGGAAAATTGAATCCCGGACAGGCGTTCCCCGAAAAACAAGGCACCAATTGAAAGACCGAAGATTGGAACAAGAAAGCTGAACACAATCGCCCGGTTCAGCTCAACTGCCTCCAGCACGGAAAACCAGAGCCAATACACCAGCGCTGAGCCGAACAGGGCCAGCCCCAAAAGCGATGCCGTGAAGACCGCGTTCCATTGAATGGCGTTTTGATCTTCCAGCGCGAGGGCTGCGAACGCGAGCGGCGCGCTGCCGATGAGCAACTGTAACCCCATTGCAAAAAGCCCGTCCACTTTGCCGGCGATGGACTTGATGGCCACGTTGCTGATGGTCACCCCAACCGCGGCCAAAACGATATAGGCGAAACCGATGGCCGACCCCTCTTGCCCTCCATCAAGCAATTGCGGCAGCGCGATCACGAGGATTCCCATGAATCCGATCGAAAGGCCGACCCAACCGACCTTCGGCAGCCTTTCGCCAAGCCATACAACACCCAGTATTGCGGCCAGCAGCGGCTGCGCGTTTGCGATGACCGTGGCGAGGCCCGGAGACACGAATTCTGCTGCATGAAACATGCCCAGAAATCCCAAACTTGTCGCACCAATCCCGACGATCCCCAAGGTCAACCACGTGCGCCAACCGCGCGGGAATGGTCTGCGCAAAATCATGGCCAACCCCACCAGAGCCGCGCCTGCCAGACCTGCCCGCATCGTCGCAAAGGTCAGGTGCGGCGCGTATTGCAGCCCCGCCGTGATCAGCGGAAAGCACGCCGCCCACAGGAACATGGCCAAAACGATTTTGGTTATGACAGTCGGCGACATCGAGATTTCCTTTCCAAGTCAGAAGTGGCAGGAATTGCAGAAATTTTCCGATGTGCCAACTCAGGGGCGAAGTAAGAAGACGCTGCGGCAGCCGAAACCTTACGCATTCCTGGGCATACGCCCGTTGGCCCGGGTTCCAAAAGACCGCGCCTGTGCATACCCAACAGCAAAACCACCAACAATCAGGTCACCCGAAGCACCCGAAAAAGTGTAACGTTCTCGATGGTTCGGCGTCTTACTTTTCAGAGGTGTATCATGAATCACGACCCGAATGATCGGTTATCCACAGCAGATCAGCCCAACACAGCCGCCAAGGATGCGGACATCGCTGTCCGTCGCTCGCTGGTGGAAGGTCGGCAGCATATCCTGAATTTCCTGCGTCGGCGACTGGGAGATCCGGAGGCAGCCGAGGATGTCCTGCAAACGTTCATGCTGCGCGCCATTGACCGCTCCGAGCAACTTCGCGATGTGCGCGCCGTTCGTGGCTGGCTCGGCCAGATTCTGGCGTCGTCCATCGCCGACTACGGTCGCAAGGTTTCGCGAAGGCGCCAGAGGGAGGTAGTCATGGCCCCAACCGACCTGGACAGCGTCCAAAACGGGTTCGACGAAGAACTCGACGAGGCGATATGCAATTGTCTGTACAAGCTGTTGCCGACGCTCAGACCGGAATATGCCGAAGTAATCTGGCGCGTCGATCTTCAGGAGCAGCCGCGCGATGCTGTCGCCAAAGACCTTGGCATCACCTTGAACAACATCACGGTCCGCCTTCACCGGGGTCGGCAGGCGTTGAAGACAAGGTTGGAACAGATGTGCCTGACCTGCCCGGTTCATGGCTTTCTCGATTGCGATTGCGACGCAGCGGAAAAGGCCCGCGCTCGTTTTCAAGCGATGAAGGACGACGCCGGAGCGAAAACGACGGACTGAGCCCCGATGTGCTGGCCCTCTCTCACCGGCGTGTCTGCAATTCACGGATCGCGTTCTATTGTCCGCCAGCGAGGACACGCCGATCCGTTTTCCAAGGGTTCCGCCTACGCACGCCTGTGCACCGCGGGCACCGTGTCGGCAGGCCGCTGCGCTGTAATGAACCTTGTCATCTTTCGTCTGTTTTATCAGAAAGCGGCGGTTGACGCCGCCTGCCGACAAAAAACAAGACGGAGCAAGCGATCATGTCCAATAGCGAAACCTCTCCCGACGAACGCTTTGAACAAGAAGGTAGCCGGATTGAAACCGGACGTCTCGCACCGGGACGGGCGGCCATGTGGTTGCTCGCCAAATCGCTGCGACGCCTCGTTCAAAACGGACGCCTCACCATCTACGATCCCTGCGGCCAGACGTGGCATTTCGGCCCCGGCGGCGAACCCGCCGTTTCCGTCCGTTTGACCGAAAAGGTGCTGCCTGTGCAACTTCTGGTGAACCCCAGCATTGCACTTGGCGAGGCTTATATGGACGGGACGCTGCGCATTGAAACTGGCAGCCTGCGCGACCTCCTCTCGATCTGCATGACCGACATAGATACTATCGACGCATTGCCTGGCAGACGATTGACCCGCTGGCTGGACGCATTCCTGAGCCGCAGGCTGCATCATAATCCGATCAGCCGGTCTCACGCGAACGTGGCGCATCACTACGACATCTCGACCGAACTCTACGACCTTTTTCTGGATGCGGATCGACAATACTCCTGCGCCTACTTCCCGATCGGGACCGAAACGTTGGACGAGGCCCAGGCCTTCAAGAAAAAGCACATCGCAGCAAAGCTCTTGATGCGACCCGGTCTGGAGGTTCTCGACATCGGCTCGGGCTGGGGCGGGCTGGCGATGGAGCTTGCCCAGCAACACGAGGCGCGCGTGACCGGGCTCAGCCTCTCGACCGAACAGATTGCCGCTGCCCGCGAACGTGCCCAGCAAACCGGCCTGTTTGATCAGGTGGCCTTTGAACGGCGCGATTACCGCGAAGAGCATGGGCTATACGATCGCGTCGTGTCCGTAGGTATGTTCGAGCATGTGGGCCGCAGCGGATTCGATGCGTTTTTTACCACCCTTCAGCGCGTTCTCAGGCCCGATGGCGTCGCACTTTTGCATGCGATCGGCAGGATGGCGCCCAAAGGCGGCAGCGATCCGTGGATCCGCAAATACGTCTTCCCCGGGGGCTATCTGCCCACGCTGTCCGAAACCATCGCGGCAGCAGAGCGTGCGGGAATGTGGGTCACGGATGTCGAGGTCCTGCGGTTGCATTATGCCGAGACTCTGCGCCACTGGTCCGAACGATTTGCCCAGGAACGCGAAACAGCGCGCATGCTTTACGACGAGCGGTTCTGCCGTATGTGGGAATTCTATCTGGCTGTCTGCGAAATGGCGTTCCGGAATGGGCGGTTGATGGTCTTCCAGATCCAGCTTGCCAAGCGCCGTGATGCGGTTCCGCTGACCCGTGACTATATCGCCAAGGTCAAGGCAGGCGAATCCGCCTGGGATATTTCGACCGGCACAGAATTCACGAGAGCGGGATGACTGACATGAGACCTATCAGAGTTGCCGTAAACGGATACGGCGTGATCGGCAAACGTGTGGCAGACGCAGTGGTCGCACAAGAGGACATGGACCTCGTTGGCGTGGCGGATGTCACCTCCGACTGGCGCGCCCGCATGGCGCGCGCGAAGGGTTTCGCGCTTTATGCCGCCGACCCGGATCGCACCCCGGCCATGCGAGAGGCCGGCCTTGACGTGGCCGGAGGGCTCGACGACCTGCTTGCTACCGCAGACATCGTGGTGGACAGCACGCCCAAGAAAGTGGCTGTGCGCAATGTGGAAACCTATCGCGAAAGAGGCATCCGGTTCATCGTTCATGGCGGCGAAAAACACGAGGTGACCGGCCATTCCTTTGTTGCCGAAGCAAACTATGCAAGCGCGATTGGGCGCGATCGCACCCGCGTGGTGTCCTGCAACACGACGTCGATCGTCCGCACCCTCACAGCGCTGAAAGTTGCAGGGCTTCTTGGCTCAGCGCGCGGAACGCTCCTGCGGCGCGCCACCGACCCGTGGGAAAGCCATCTGGGTGGAATCATGAACACGCTTGTGCCCGAACCCGATATTCCCAGCCATCAGGGCCCGGATGCACAAAGCGTCGATCCCGATCTCGACGTGATCACGATGGCCGTGAAGGTGCCGCAGACCCTTGCCCATCTGCATTATTGGTCGGTCAGGATGCCGCGCAAGGCGTCCAAAGACGAGGTACTCGAAGCGTTCCGCGCCTCCTCCCGCATCGCGTTGATCCGGATGGCGGACGGGCTGGGCGCACTTAACGCGGTCAAGGAGATGATGGCCGATTTCGGGCGTCCCAACGACAGCCTCTATGAGGTGGCTCTGTGGGAGGACATGCTCAAGGTCGAGGGCGACGAATTGTACTATGCCTACATGGTCGACAACCAAGCCATCGTGATCCCCGAAACCATCGACGCGATCCGCGCCCTGACGGAAGCCGAGCGAGACGGATCGGCGTCGATTGCGCGTACGAACGCGGCGCTTGGGGTCGGGACATTTACGGCGACCTGACAGCCCCCTAGCAACAGGTTCCAAACCCATAGGGCAGAGACCCGATCAGCCCGCCGACATGCCCCCGTCGATGGGATACTGCGCTCCCGTGATGAAGGCGGACTCGTCGGAGGCGAGGAACAGGACCAGATTGGCGATTTCTATGCTTTCACCATAGCGACCCAGCGGAATCGTGCCGGCAAGCTGTTGCTTCACTTCGTCGCCGTGGCCGGGATTGAACCCTTCCTCCAGCGACCGCATCATCCGCGTGTTGACCGGCGAGGGATGCACCGAGTTGACACGCACGTTGTGGCCTGCGACCTCTATCGCGGCGGCGCGCGTCAAACCGACAACGGCATGTTTCGACGTGATATAGGGCGCGACGTTCGGGCTGCCCTTGAGGCCCGCGATCGACGACATGTTGATCACGCTGCCCGATTGCTGCCCAGTCATCACGGGCAAGACATGCTGCAACCCAAGGAAAGCGCCGCGCACATTAACCGCCATCACGCGGTCAAAATCCTCGATCTTCTGATCGACCAGCGGCGCGACCATGCCTTCGACTCCGGCGTTGTTGAAGAACACGTCGATGCGCCCGAACTTCTCGACGGTCTGCGCGACGTATCTTTTGCAATCTTCGACCGATGAGACGTCGGCGGCGATTGTCAGCAGGTCGTCCGGATTGCCCAGATCCCCCGCAGCATCCGACAGGTCGTCAACGTGGAGGTCCACAAGCGCAACCTTGGCCCCCTCACTCAAGAAAAGCCGGGCGGTTTCCAGACCGATGCCTGCCGCTCCTCCAGTGATCAGGGTGACTTTTTCTGCCAGACGTTTCATCGAATATGCTCCTTGGGTTCAGTTGTTTACGATCATCGTGCCCGCCTTGCCATCTAGCAGGGCAAGCGCATCCTCCAGGCGACCCACGGAGGCGAAACGCGCACGATCGGATACGAAAGTCGCGGCGGCGGCCACCTTCGGCGCCATCGAGCCGTCGGGCAAGTCCAGACGCACTGCGTCCTCCGGCGACACCTGCCAAATAGCCGATTGCGTTTCGGTGCCGAAGTCGCGGAACACGGCCTCGACGTCAGTCAGCAGCAACAGCGCGTCGGCGTTCAGCTTGTGTGCCAGAAGCGCCGTCGCGTGATCCTTGTCGATCACCGCCTCGACCCCGATCAGCGAACCGTCGGCACGCCGGACGACCGGAATGCCACCGCCGCCTGCGCAGATCAGCGTCACGTCCTGCTCGAGCAGCAGTTCCAGCACTTTCAGGTCGGGAATGCCACTCGGCATCGGCGACGGCACCACGCGGCGCCAATGCGCGCCATCCGCAGCAATGCTCCACCCCCGCGCCTGCGCGAGCCGTTCGGCTTCCGCCTTGTCATAGACCGGGCCGATGAACTTGGTGGGTTTGGCGAAGGCCGGGTCTTTGGGATCGACCTCGATCTGGGTCAGCAGGGTCGCGACCGGGCGGTCATGGCCCAGGGCGTTTTCAAGCGCCTGCTCGATCATGTAACCGATCATGCCATCGGTTTCCGCCCCCAGCACATCCAGCGGGAACACTGCATCGGGTTTGTAGGCCGCACCCTGCAATGCAAGCAGGCCGATTTGCGGCCCGTTGCCGTGGGTGACGACCAGCCGGTGTCCGGCCTTGATGATCTGCGCCAGCGCGGTAGCCGCGGTGGCGACGTTCTCGCGCTGCGCCTTGGCGGTCAGCGGCTCGCCACGGCGCAACAATGCATTGCCCCCCAATGCGGCGACAACCAGCACCGCTAGTTGCCCAGCGTGGCGACGAGCACCGCCTTAATCGTGTGCAGCCGGTTCTCGGCCTGATCGAACACGATGGAGGCCGGGCTTTCGAACACCTCTTCGGTGACTTCCATCGCCGTGATGCCGAATTCCTCTTCGATATCGGCGCCGACTTCGGTCTCGGCATTGTGGAAGGCGGGCAGGCAATGCATGAACTTGGCCCTCGGATTGCCGGTTTTGGCCATCACATCGGAATTCACCTGATAGGGCGTCAGCAGCTCGATCCGTTCCGCCCATTTTTCCTTGGGCTCACCCATCGACACCCAGACATCGGTATAGACGAAATCGACGTCTTTCACCGCGGCGTCCACATCCTCGGTGATCGTGATCCGCGCGCCGGTCTGCACGGCGACGTCATCGGCCTCGTCGCGGATCGCCTGGCCCGGCCACAGGCTTTCGGGCGCGCACAGGCGCACATCCATGCCCATCTTCGCCCCGCCGATCAGCAGGCTGTCACCCATGTTGTTGCCCGCATCGCCCATGAAGCAATAGGCGATCTCGCGCAGCGGCTTGTCGGAATGTTCCTGCATGGTCAGGAAATCGGCAAGGATCTGCGTCGGGTGGAATTCGTCCGTCAGCCCGTTATAGACGGGCACGCCAGCGTATTGCGCCAGCGTCTCGACGATAGGGTGACCAAATCCGCGATATTCGATCGCGTCATAGACCCGGCCTAGCACGCGCGCGGTGTCCTTGACGGTTTCCTTCTTGCCCAGATGCGACCCCGAGGGGCCAAGATAGGTCACATGCGCGCCCTGATCGTGGGCCGCCACCTCAAAGCCGACGCGGGTGCGGGTGCTGTCCTTCTCGAAGATCAGGGCGATTTCCTTGCCGGTCAGGCGCGGAACTTCAGTGCCGGCGTATTTCGCCGCCTTCAGGTCGGCGGAGAGTTTCAGCAAGAAGCTGATTTCCTGCGGCGTGAAGTCGCGCAGGGCCAGGAAATGGCGGTTTCTCAGATTGTAGGACATGGGATTTCCTTATCGTCGGTGGTTCAGATTGCGTCGCGGATCGTCGGGCAACTCATGCAGTGGCTGCCGCCCCTGCCCCGGCCGAGTTCGGCACCGGGGATGGCCAGCACCTCGATCCCGGCCTCCTTCAGTGCGGCGTTGGTGTCGTCGTTGCGGTCATAGCCGATGACGACGCCGGGGCGCAGCGCCAGCACGTTGTTGCCATCATTCCACTGTTCGCGCGATTGCTCCGCGGCGTCGGCCCCGCCGGTGGGCACTAGATGCAGTTTCTTGTGGCCCAGAATTTCAGCGGTGATCTCGAATATGTGGCGCGCATCCCGGCGGATATCGAGCGCGGCCTTGCCCTGACCGGGGCGCAGGTCATAGCAGGTGATCGCATCCGCCACCTCCTTGAAAGTGGTCACCACATCGCCCCCGCAATGGGTGAAAACGGTGTCCAGATGCATCGCCGCGCGCGAACTGGGCATCTGGCAGGCGATCACCCGCGTCACGTCGCCACCCTCGAACAGCGCCTCGGCCAGTTGGCCCACCGCCTGCGGGGTCGATCGTTCGCCCATGCCGACCATGACGACACCGTGCCCGATTGGCATGATGTCGCCGCCTTCCAGCGTGGCCGTCCCGAATTCCCGCGTCGGATCGCCGAACCAGACCCGCACTCGATCCGCGAATGTCGGATAAAACCGGTAGACTGCTGCCATCAGCAGCGTTTCGGGCCGCCGTGCCGCGAAATGCATCGGGTTCAGGCTCACGCCGCCATAAACCCAGGCTGAATTGTCGCGGGTAAAGATGAAATTTGGCAGCGGCGGCAGCACGAAACCGTGGGGGCCAAGGTAGCTGCCGAACATGCCGGAGGGCGTGAAAGGCAGATCGTCCACCCGGATGCCGCCGACCAGCAAACGGGCCAGTTCCGTGCCGGGCAGACCCTCCATCCAGGCACGCAAGTCGTCCCGCATCCCCACGCCGACGTCATTGCGGGTGATGCGGTGGTCGAGAACCCAGGCGCGCGCGTCGGAAATGTCCAGCGTCTCGCCCAGCAGCGCCATCGCATCCAACACCTCGACCCCTTCGCCGCGCATGACATCGGCAAAGACGGCGTGATCCTTGATCGCCTGTTTGACCCAGAACACATCGTCGAACAGCAGGTTTTCGCGGTTGTCCGGTGTCAGACGGCGATGCGCCAGGCCGGGTGGCGATACGATCACCTGCCGCAATGTACCGGCTTCGGAATGAACGCCCAATTTTGGTTCAGACATCTGGAATGCCTCCTTCTTTCTAATCAGAGAATGGCGGCCAGGCTGATCCCGGCCGAGATGAAGACGACGAGGATCAGCAGCAGGGGCCAGACGAAGACGACCCAGCGGTCGAACGACACGCGCCCGATGGCCAGACCGCCGATCACAACCGCAGAGGTGGGCGTGATCAGATTCACGAGCCCGCTCGCCGATTGATAGGCCGTCACCACGAGGTCACGGCCGACCCCCGCGAAATCCCCCAACGGGGCAAGGATCGGCATCGACAGGACGGCCAGGCCGGACGACGACGGCACGAGAAAGCTCATCCCGATCTCGATCCAAAGCATCAGGTTGATGAACGCGACTTCCGGCAGGCCGCCGAGGGTATCGGCGGCACTATTCAGGATCGTGTCGGCAATCAGGCCCTGCTCCATGATCACCACGATGCCGCGCGCCAGACCGATCACCAGCGCAACTCCCAGAAGATCCTTCGCTCCGTCGACAAAGGACGACGTTAGCTTCTTCTCCCCCATGCGGGCGACCAGCCCGACGACGATGGCCATGCCGAAGAACAGCGCGCCCATCCGAGCCATCCACCATCCCTGGCTCGAGACACCCCAAATCATTACCGCAAAGGTCGTAAAAAACAGGATCAGGACCAGCTTCTGAGTTCCGCTCAGCTTCGGCTCCTCGAACGTTGCATCCGTCTCGTTCAGAAAAAACTGCCGGTCGCTGTCGCGTTGCGCAGCGACGACGGACCGGGCCGGGTCGGCCTTAACCTTCGAGGCATAGCGCATGACGTAGGCCACGCAGATCGCGAGGCCGCCCAACAGAAGGACCAGCCGCAGCGCAATACCATCCGTGAACGGGATGCCTGCCGCGTTAGACGCGATCACCGTGGCGAAGGGGTTGATTGTCGATCCCAGCGTGCCGATCCCGGCACCGATCAGGATGATCGCCACGCCGGTCACGGAATCGTAGCCCGCCGCGATCACCACCGGGATCAGAAGCGCGTAAAAGGCCAGCGTTTCCTCGGCCATGCCATAGGTCGTGCCGCCCAGGGCAAAGAGCGACATCAGGATCGGGATCATCCAGATCTCGCGCCCCTTCAGCCGCACCATCGCCGTCTGGATGCCGGTGTCGATGGCATTCGTGGCATTCACCACGCCCAGAAAGCCGCCCAAAAGCAGTACGAACAGCGCCACGTCGATGGCATTTGCGGCATAGCTGTCGGGATCATAAAACCCCGCCACCGGTGCCAGCATGACGTCGATGACCCCCTGTGGATTGGGCTCGACCGTTTGATACGTACCCGGCACGGCGATCTCGCGCCCGACCTCTTCGTTCATGGCGCGGTCATATTGGCCCGCAGGGATAATCCAGGTCAGCGCCGCGACAACGATGATCAGGCCGAACAGGATGGAATACGCGGTGGGAAACCGCGCCGCCATGCCCTTCCCGTCCGGTGTCTTGGTCGATGATGTGTCAGACATCTCAAGTCCCCCTTATTCAATGTGATTTCTGCGAGTGTCCGGCGTGAAGCGGCACCTGGCCTGCCTGCGCATCGCCCTGACCGCCGCCGCTGGCGGACCCACTCTTGCCCGCACCAATACCTTCCAGCCGCGTTCGTTTCAGCAGCAGCGCGTTGACCGCCACCAGCGCGGAGCTGCCCGACATGGCAAGTGCTGCCACGGCGGGGCTGATGATCAACGGATAAAACACCCCTGCCGCCATCGGAAAGGCGACCACGTTGTAAGCCACGGCCCAGAACAGGTTCTGGTGCATCTTGCGCAAGGTGGCGCGCGACAACTCGATGGCCCCCACGACATCGTAGGGATCGCTTTTCATCAGCACGACATCGGCGCTTTCCATCGCCACGTCGGTGCCCGCACCGATGGCAAATCCGACATCGGCCTGGGTCAACGCGGGTGCGTCGTTGACACCGTCACCGACCATGCCGACCTTCTTACCCTGGGCCTGAAGCTCTTTGACCTTCTCGGCCTTTTGGCCCGGAAGAACATCTGCCAGCACAATGTCGATGCCCAGCTCGCCCGCGATCCGCCTTGCGGTACCTTCGTTGTCGCCGGTCAGCATCGCCACCTCGACGCCGCGTGCGCGCAGCTTGGCCACGGTGGCCTTGGCGCTCGGACGCGGCGCATCAGCGATGGCGATCAGGCCCAGCATCCGTCCGCCCTGCGCCACATGCACAACCGTGCGGCCCTCGCCCTTCAGGCGCTCGGCCTCCGCCGTCAGGGTGCCGACGTCGATACCCTCCTCGTCCATCAGGCGCCGATTGCCGACCAGCACGGTCTTGCCTGCGACTTCGGCGCGCGCGCCGCGGCCTTCGAGGTTGAGAAACTCGGCCATCTGCGGGACGTCGAGGTCCGCCGCGCGTTCGACAATGGCGAGCGCCAGCGGGTGGTCCGAGCCGCGATCGACGGCCGCCGCAGCCCGCAGCGCGTCATCCTCCGCGCCGCCTTCGGCGGCAACGACCTCGACCACGCGCGGTTCGCCCATGGTCAACGTGCCGGTCTTGTCGAAGACGATCACGTCAAGCTTGGTCGCGTCTTCCAGCGCACCGGCATTCTTGAACAGGATACCGTGCTGCGCCCCTAACCCTGTGCCCACCATCACCGCCATCGGCGTAGCAAGCCCAAGCGCGTCCGGGCAGGCGATGACGAAGACGGTGATCGTCAGCGTCAGCGCGAACAAAAGCGGAGAGCCGATCCACCAGAACCAGACCGCGAAGGTTGCAAGTCCGATCACGACGGCGATCAGCACCAGCCATTGTGAGGCTTTGTCGGCCAGAAGCTGGGCGGGTGCCTTGGAGTTCTGCGCCTCCTGCACCAGCTTGACGATCTGCGCCAGCGCGGTGTCGGCCCCGACCTTGGTGGCGCGGTACCGGAAACTGCCGCTCTTGTTGATGGTGGCGCCGATCACGGTGTCGCCGACGGCCTTGTTGACCGGCATGGATTCGCCTGTCAGCATGGATTCGTCGACCAGCGACGCGCCTTCGACAACCTCGCCATCCACCGGGATCTTGTTGCCGGGCCGGATCAGCACGATCTCGCCCTCAAGTACTTCGGAGGTAGGCACCTCAACGTCTTGCCCATCGCGGATAACGGTCGCCATCGGCGGTGCAAGATCGAGCAGTGCGCGGATTGCAGCGGACGCCCCGGCCCGCGCGCGCATCTCCAGCCAGTGACCCAACAGGATGAACACCAGCAGCACCGCCACCGCCTCGTAGAATTGCACGCCCGGAAAGAAGAAGGTAGACCCGACGCTGAACACATAACCGGTGCCAACCGACAGCACGACCAGGACCGCCATGTTCAGGATGCCGTTGCGCAGGGCGCGCCAGGCGGCGACGAAGAACGGCCAGCTTGGCCAGATAATCGCGGCACTACCCAGGAAGAACAGCCACAGATCCAGTTCCAGCCCGAAGGGCGGCGCGGGTGGCGTGAACAGGCCACCCATCGGCGAATAAGTGAAGATCGGGATGGTGAACAGCAGCGCCACCCAGAAGCGGTTGCGCATGTCGCGGACCATGCTGGCCATGTCCATACCACCGCCGTGGCCCATCTCGTGCGCCATCGCGTCGTGGCCAGCCGGGGCCTCCGCGCCAGACATTTGATGGTCGGCGTGGCAGACATGGTTCGGAACCCGCTCCCCGGCGCAGTGGAATCCGCAGGCCTCAACCGTGTTGCGCAGCTCTTCCTCGCCCACTGCCGTCTCATCGTAGTGGACTGTCACGCTTGCCGATGCCGGGTTCGCTTCGGCGCTGTGCACGCCGCCGAGAGCTGACAAATGGCGTTCGACCGCGAGATGATCGAGTTCCTCGAACAGCCCGCGGACCTCAAGGGTCAATTTTTTCAATGTTGGCTCCTGTCGATTTTCCTTGCGATCGAGAACGACCGTTTAGGTAAATAGACGTTGCCGGTCTCCAAACCTTACAGTTCCATCCGAAAGGCATTGATTTGCATGAAAGCCACTGGCGATTCCTCAACTCGGCAATTCGAATACTTTGCCGACGGGGCGCGCCAAGTCTCCGCAGAGGCCTCGTGCTCAGGGAGGTAATCGCGACTGAGCTGCGCCCGCGACCGTCCCATCGCAATGGGTGGTCAGCGGCGCCGAGAGGACTCCCGTAATGAGCCGGTTGCTTTTCAACGCCCAGTTTGTGCCTTAGGTTTGCACTTTGGGCCGTCCCAAAAAAATATGTCGGAGAAAGAATTCCATGTGCTTGTCCGCGCAAGTCAGCTTTGCCGCCAGCGTTTTTCTTGTTGGCGGCGGCACGGCCATTTCAATTGTGGCGTGGCGGCGAAACAAACGGTATCTTCCGCTTGCCCTGATGCCGCTTTTTGCCGGACTGCAACAGTTTACCGAGGGTTTTGTCTGGGTCGGCATGAACGGAAACGATCCCCTGACGGTCTTATGGGGAGCTATGGGGTTCATTTTTTTCACCTGGTTCATGTGGCCGATCTGGGTGCCATACTCGGTCTACGTTCTGGAACCGGACGACAGCCCTCGGAAGCGGTTGTTCCGCCTCATGGCGTTGATCGGACTGGCCTTCGGTCTATTGCTTTACATCCCGCACGGGCTGAACAGCAGCATGGTCGTGGTCGAGATCAACAACCAGTCGCTGGCCTATGAAAAATCAATGTGGCTTGATTACATGATGCCACGCTGGCTGACCAATACGATCTATGTGGGGTCTGATGCCGGAGGGGGCAGAATAGTACGCTAAGATATCTGGTCACCTTTTTGGCCATCTGTATTCGCCCGTGAGGAGGATGTGAGCCCAACCGAGCGGCGAGATGTGCGCCAGCAGCTCGGCAGGACAGTCCAACCCATCATGCTGTCGCTGCGTGACGGTGTGACCGAGATGCTTGGTGTTCCAGTAGATGATTATGGCGGCCAACAGGTTCAGGCCCGCCATGCGGAAGTGCTGCCCTTCGGTGGTGCGGTCACGGATTTCGCCTTGGCGTCCGATGCGCAAGGCATTCTTCAACGCGTGATGGGCCTCGCCCTTGTTGAGGCCGATCTGGGCGCGGCGCTGCATGTCGGCGTCGAGCAGCCAATCGATGATGAAGAGTGTCCGCTCGACCCGTCCGATTTCCCGCAGGGCCACGGCCAACTCGTGCTGCCGAGGATAGGCTGCAAACTTCCGCAACAATTGGCTTGGGGGCATGACGCCTGTGAGCATGGTTGCCGCGCTGCGCAGGATATCCGGCCAGTTTGTCGTGATCAGGCGTTCCTTGATCTTGCCACCGATCAGCCCATTCAACTCTTTCGGACAGGACGCCGGGTCGAAGAGGTACAGGCGCTTGGAAGGCAGATCCCTGATGCGAGGGATGAACTGGAATCCCAGCAGGGCGGTGACGGCGAAGACATGGTCGGTGAAGCCGCCAGTGTCGGCATACTGTTCGCGGATTTTTTGGCCCGCGTCGGTCATCAGCAGACCGTCGAGAATGTAGGGCGCCTCGTTCACCGTGGCCGGAATGGTCTGGGTGGCGAAGGGTCCGAACTGGTCGGAGACATGGGTGTAGGCCTTCAACCCGGGTTCATGGCCGTATTTGGCGTTGATCAGGTTCATCGCTTCGCCCTGGCGCGTGGTGGGGAAGAACTGCCCGTCGCTTGAGGCTGTCTGCCCGGCACCCCAGAACCGAGCCATCGGCAGGGAGGATTGGCCCTCGATCACCATGGCCAGAGCGCGCGCCATTGCCTCGCTTTCCACATGCCAGCGGGAAAGGCGTGAAAGCTGGAAGTAATCGTGGGTGTTCGTGGCCCCGGCCATTTTGCTGAGGCCAAGGTTCAGCCCTTCGGCCAGCAGCACGTTCAGAAGGCCGATCCTGTCTGTGCAGGGTACGCCTGTGCGCATATGGGTGAAAGCCTCGGTAAAGCCGATGTCATCATCCACCTCCAACAGGAGGTCGGTGATCCGGATGCCCGGCAGGCGGCCATAGAGATCAAGCACCACGGCTTCAGCTTCTTCCGGGACGGCCGCAGTCAGCCGGTCGATTTTCAGGACGCCGTTCTCGATGGATCCACCTGGGATGGCCCCGGCCTTCGCCGCACGCGCCAGGCGGCGCAAGGCATCGGACATGCGCACCTTGCGATCCGCAAGCCAGGTTTCGGGTTCGAACGGCATGGCCAGCCTCGGCGTAGCGCGGGCCACCTCGGCCGGAACCAGTGCCTCTTTCAGGTCGCCAAACCGCCGGGAACGGACAAGCCAGATATCGCCGGAGCGGAAGGCCTCGCGCAGGTGAAACAGGACCGCCACCTCCCACAACCGCTGCCCATCGCCTTCATCAGCATTCAGGTGTCTTTGCCATTTCGAACCCCGGCGCAGAAAGGTCAGCGGCAAGGTCACTGTCGTTTCTGTGCGCGCGATGATCCCAGCGGCTTCCAGCAAGGGCACGGCCACCGGCGCGGCCTGAATGTCTAGCAACCGCAGCATCCGCGGGGCATAGCGACGGAAGCGATGGTATCCGTGGACGACATGCGCCAGTGGATCGGCAGCCAATGTGTCAGTGAGCTGGGCGGCGGTGGCGACAAGCCCCTTCAAGGATGACCAGCCACCCGCATTTTGGACGGCCTCCTCAAGCGAGGCGCGATCTTCATGCGCTTCCAGCAGGGCTGATCCAAGGGTAGAAAATGCCTGCAGGGTCTCCTTCAGGGCGGCTTTGGCGTCGTCCGCGCGGGCATCACATCGGGATTTTGCCTCGCGCCAGGTCTTGCCAACGATACGGTCATGGGTTTCGACCACCGCATCGGCAATGGCGCTGCGCCATTCGAGGGCGCAGACCGCGAGGATGGCAAGGCGACGCTCGCCTGATATGTCCCGCAGATCCCCGGCGAAGTAGCGTTCCCCCTGACGGCGAAGACGGGTAACGCGGTGAGGTGGCACATCCGCCAGAATGCTACCGCCCGGCGCCAAAGCTCGCAGAAATTCCAGCCGGTCGAGCAGGCGGTTCATATCGGCCGAGTTCTGGCCCACCTCAAACTGGCGTAGCCAGACAAAACGGGTGACGGAGCCACCTGCATCCTCTGTCAGCAGGGCATCAAGCCGATTGCCCATCTCCTTGTCCAGCCGACCAGCAATTCGTGCATCGACCCGCCGTTCAGCGGCGACAAGAGCATCAGCGCAAAGTCGTTCGATGACCGTGATCCCGGGCAGGATGGTCTGGGTTGCCCGGCATTGCTCAACTAAACTCCGCGCCAGATCCTCGTTCGATCGGGCCGTTTCGGCCGCATCTTCCAGCCAGGCCTTCAGATCGCGCGACCCTCGGCCCGTGAACATCTTGTAGCCGTAGACCTCCCGCAACGCAGCAAGATGCTCACGGCGGGTTTCTTCGCGGGCCGCATAGTCAGCCAGATCATCGGGACGCAACCCGAGTTGCGCCGCCAGGAAGCGCGTCACGGCCTCGGGAATGACCTCACCCGGTGCCAGCAATCTTCCCGGATATCGTAACGCGCAAAGCTGCAGGGCGAAGCCAAAACGATTGTGGGATCGGCGGCGCCCACGGATGATTTCCAGATCATCATCGGCCAAGGTGTAATGGCGCAGCAGAGCCGCTTGATCCGTGGGCAGATCGAAGAGGACAGCCCTTTGACGGTCCGTCATGATATTGCGTCGTGGCATGATGTTTTCCAGAGAGAGAAGCGCAGATGTCCGTAAGAGGGTCGATCAGCGGACATGTGTCGAGGGGGTTGGTAACGGCAATGAAACAGCACGCCGTCACATCTCGTATAAGTGGTACGATTTGATTCGCACATGAGGCCCCTTATCCGTACACAGAACCATGACCATGACCAAAATTGGCTACGCCCGCTGCTCGACAGACAAACAGGACTTGACCGCGCAGCGGCAGGCCCTGCACGCCTTGGGGGTATCGGAAGACCTTATTTACACCGACCACGGGCTGACGGGCACCAACCGCACCCGTCCCGGCCTCGACCAGGCACTGGCTGCCGTGCGGGAAGGCGACGTGCTGATCGTGTCAAAGCTGGATCGTCTTGCAAGGTCCGTTCCAGACGCGCGCGCTATCGCAGAGCAACTTGAAAAGAAGGGCGTCAAGCTTGCTTTGGGTGCGTCGGTCTACGATCCGACCGATCCGATGGGCAGAATGTTCTTCAACATTCTGGCCACCTTCGCCGAGTTTGAATCTGACCTGATCAGGATGCGGACAAGAGAAGGCATGGCAATCGCCCGCGCCAAAGGCAAGCTGCGGGGAAAGCAGCCAAAGCTATCTGAAAAACAACAAAAAGAACTGATGCGCATGCACGCTTCTGGCGACTATTCCATCAGCGATCTCGCCGAACTCTTCTCGGTGTCACGGCCGACGATCTACAGAACCCTACAGCGTGCAGGACCCAAAATCAGCCCTTAGCGTACTATTCTGCCCCCTCCGGCATCAGACCCCTACAATTCGCTTTTCCTCGGCACGGTCCTCGGTTTCGCCGCATCGGCCCTTCTGGTTGTTTCGGTCGTGCTGCCCAGTCCCCGCCCATCCGAGCCGCGCGGTGTCTATGACCGCACTACGCGCGGCATCCGCATCTATCTGGCCACGCCCCGCTTGCGCGGGCTCTTGGCATTGAACCTCGCGGCGGCGGCGGCAGGTGCGATGGTGCTGGTCAATACCGTCGTTCTTGTGCGCGGCTCGCTCGGCCTTTCGGAAAGTGCTCTGGCCTGGACGATGTTCGCCTTCGGCGCAGGGTCGATGATCGCCGCGCTGGTCCTGCCGCGTGTTCTCGATGTGTTGCCGGACCGGCCCGTGATGTTCGGCGGAGCCACGCTGATGGTGGCTACTCTGGTCGGTCTGGCGTTGACGGTCCTTGGAGCGGGCCTTGGCTGGTCCATCCTTCTGACAGCCTGGTTGCTGGTGGGGCTCGGATATTCCGCTGTCCTCACCCCTTCCGGCCGACTGCTGCGCCGTTCCGCCCACGCCGGGGACCGCCCGGCACTCTTCGCGGCGCAATTCGCGCTGTCCCACGCCTGCTGGCTTGTGACCTATCCGCTGTCGGGATGGCTGCTGACAGTCTATGGTGTCGTTCCCGCACTGATCGGACTGGCCCTCATCGCCGCCTTCGGAATGCTCGCAGCGCTGAAACTCTGGCCGTCCGGCGATCCCGTTGAGCTTGAGCACACCCACGATAATTTGCCACTCGACCATCCCCACCTAAGGGGACATCGCAGGCACAGCCATGCCTTGATCATTGACGAGAGCCATCCTCGCTGGGCCACGCATTTATAAGCCGCAGCAAGAGACGAAGACTGGACACGGGCGGTTCGTTTTCATCCATGCGGACATTCGTGCTTCGAGCAAAATTCATCAAAGTGGGCTCGATGCGCGAATTGTCTGCAAGTTTGGCGGACAGAAGCGTTGACTCTAACATAAACTGTCGGCCCCCCGACAAAGAGCACGGCTTAAGTTGCGACCCTCCACATCCGATACCGCCCCTGCCCCGTCATCTCGTGGATCAGACCACGCGCTTCCATCCAAGCAAGGTTGCGCTGGATGGCAGCCCGGCTGGCGCCGATCAGGGCCTCGGCCATCGGAGCGGACACGAGCGGCCATTCGGTAAGTACCGCGCACAAGGCCGGGGGCGTGCGGCCGGAAAGCGGGCTCATCTCGGCTTCCGCCCTCGCCGACCATGCCTCGATATCATCGAGGTGACGCATTGCGGTCAGGCATGCGGTCTCCATCCCGTCAAGCCAACGAGACAGACGGTCAGCGGGTGGGCCACCGGAGCGCAATCCTCCTGCCCCGCCCATGGCCAAAGGCGCGAAGAGCGCCCCCTTGCCCTCACTGGCCACGATCCGTGCGGCTGTGACCGCCGCTTCCATCCGGTCGCCGTGCTGCCCGAGGCCCGCGAGACTCCAGAGATGGAAGCCCATGCAAGCGCGCGTGACTGGGTGAAGATCGGCGGCTTGCGCCATAAGATCGAGCCAACCGCCCGCGCGTTCCGCGAACGGTTCGGCTTCAACGCCGAGGTTCTCGGGGTCGCGGCGGTCGAGGAAGGCGGACAGGTCCACTTCCGGTCCAAGGCCGCCTGTAAGACGCCGCACTGCCCATCCGACACGCGCGAGCGCCGCGGTGTCGTCCTGCACGCCGGACAAGCGCATGGATTTCCAGAGCGCCAGCCGATCCGGGCCAATTCGGTCGCCTACAAACCAGCTGAGGTCTGCCGCCTCCATCAGCGCGAGCCTGTGCCGCCAACCTTTCGGGCCACGGCGCAGCCGGTCGTCCAGCGCGCCGATCCGGCCAGCCACACGGGCGAGACGCGCGGCATTGCCCGCCTCTGCCTTCCGCCAATCGTCGAGGACTGCGGTTTCACGAAGCTCTGCCCTAGGTCCGGGCGGCAGATAATCTGGCTCCTCGTCCATCGGACCGGGCAGGAACCACAGGTCGTCCTCAGACGTCTCTTCAAGCCCCTCCGCATTCACAAGAGGATCGTAAAAAATATCATACTGCATAGATACTTGAGTCTTCATGTATGCAAAATACCGCACTTTTGCATTTTACCAAAGTGTTTTGTCAGAGTGCGCCTGCACACCTTATATAGCACGGGCGCGCGATGGTCTGCGAGAGCTCGCTGATCGCGCTCAGCGTATGGAAACCAAGGGTTCTCTGCTGAGCAGCGCCACAGTGCACGCCCTTGCATTCGTTTTCAAACGGTCGTTTATTAGCGATGTATGAAACTGCAAAAAGACTGGTTCGATGCCATTGATAGGCTACGCGCGCGTTTCAACCGAGGATCAAACCCCCCTGCCCCAGTCGCAGGCCCTGAAATCCGCAGGCTGCGCCGAGATCCATGAAGAACAGGCCTCTGGCGGCAATCGTGCGCGGCCGGTGCTTGGGCGGGTGTTGGAGCGCATCGGCAAGGGCGACACGCTGGTGGTCGTTCGGATCGACCGGCTGGCGCGGTCCTTGTCGCACCTTCTCGAGGTGATCGAGCGACTCGAGGCCAAGGGCGCGTTTTTCAAGTCCCTGCAGGATCCGATCGACACAGCCTCCCCCCAAGGCAAGTTCACGCTTCAGGTTCTGGGCGCCGCGGCCGAGTTTGAGCGGGCGCTGATCCGCGAACGTACCAAGGCGGGGCTGGCGAGTGCCCGTACTAAGGGCCGGGTCGGCGGGAACCCGGGCCTACGCGCCCGCGATCCAGCGGCGCTACGAAAGGTGCGGCTCGCGCGGCAAGACGGCTACATGGAGCGGCTGAACGAGACGGCTCAAGACTGGGTGCCCCAAGTGCGCCGGTTGCGCCCCGACTTGGCCTGGGAAGACGTTGTGCGCATCATCAACGGCCCCCTGCCCGAGGCGCGTCGCTGGACCCAAAGCCGTCTCTTGCGCGCTGTGAAGGCCTATGTCCGCGACGGCTTCCTGCCTACCGAGGTGCTGGCCCGCGCCGGGCGCCGCGAAACGGACGATCGCCTGCCCGCCATTATTGCTGGCATCAAGGGCGCAGATCCCGACATCACGCTTCAAGCGATCTGTGAACGGCTGGAATCTATGCGCGAACGCACGCCTCGTGGCCGAACAAGATGGCAGCCGTCGTCCGTGAGGATGCTGCTGGAACGGGCGGAGCGAATTGGGTTGTTGGAGTGAGTTTTGGCGCAAAGCGTGTTCATCACTTCAGGCTAGTTCACAAATTGGGCTGGAACGTTAGCGGCACAATAATTTAACCTTGCAAATCTTCCACATGATGGAGTAATTGCAAGGTATGTATATGCGCCAAACTCATCAACTTGTGCAATCCGCGCTTGCGAACCAAGCCGCTGTTGTGCTCCTCGGTCCCCGGCAGGTTGGGAAGACCACGCTTGCTCTCGACATCGCTTCGGAGCAACCATCGGTATACCTTGATCTTGAACGTGACGCGGACCGGCAGATCCTGACCGAACCAGATCTCTATCTGGATGAACAAACGGGAAAACTCGTCATCCTCGACGAAGTGCAGCAGATGCCCGGCCTCTTCAAGAGCCTGCGTGGTCAGATCGACCAGCGCAGGCGGGCCGGGTTTCGTACGGGGCAGTTTCTGCTCTTAGGGTCAGCCTCCAATGTTCTCCTGCAACAATCGGCAGAGTCCCTCGCTGGAAGGGTCCGGTATATCGAAATGCCCCCTCTGCAACTTACCGAAGTTGGGACTGATCAGTTGAATGCGCTCTGGTTACGTGGTGGCTTTCCTGACAGTTTCTTGGCTGCCAGCGATCAGGCCAGCATGGACTGGCGTCTAGATTTCCTGCGCACCTATCTGGAGCGTGACATCCCTGCCCTTGGACCGCGTATTCCGGCCGCAACCTTGCGGCGCTTCTGGACCATGTTGGCGCATGTGCAAGGCGGCCTGCTGAATGCTGCTGCCCTCGCAGAGGGGCTCGGTGTGTCGGGCCAAACCATCGGTCGTTATCTCGATCTGCTCGTCGATCTCATGCTGGTGCGGCGGCTGCAGCCCTGGCACGAGAATGTCGGCAAACGCCTGGTGAAATCGCCAAAAATCTATGTGCGGGACAGCGGGATCGTTCATGCGCTGTTGAGTATTGGTACAACCGAAGGCTTGCTCGGGCATCCTGTCGTCGGCGGCAGTTGGGAGGGGTTCTGCATCGAGACCCTTCTTGCCGCGACGCCCGCCGGCACCGAACCCTTCTTCTATCGCACCTCTGCCGGAGCCGAACTTGATCTGGTTCTGCGTTTGCCGGGTGGCGACATCTGGGCCGTCGAGATCAAGCGCACGACTGCGCCGAAGGTTTCTCGTGGTTTCCACACCGGCGCAGAAGACGTCAAAGCCAATCGGAAGCTGCTGATCTACGCCGGAGAGCGTGATGTCCCCTTAGCAGAAGATATCCGGGCAATACCTCTCGAACAGGGAATTGGGCTGTTGAGAGCGCTTTAGCGCAGTGCTGGCTTTTCCCGCTGCGCGCCTGCGCGAGTTCCAAGGTATTTTCTTGTTTGGGTCAGTTTCAACAGAGTTTCCAATTTTCCTTGGTATCTTTCTCGACCGCCGGACGTCTCCCGATGCGGCCCTGTTGCATGGAATGCACATCGCAGCGGCTGCCCCGTCTACAACGGCTGTGGCCCATCTTCCTCCCCTACCCTTCTATGCGGCGCTTCGCATCCAGCGTGGTCAGGCCTTGGTCAACCGCCCAGCTACCCTTCGGGCTGCATCAGTTTCACAGGAGCCGACAACGAACCCGTCAAAGGCTTCGGCTCAATCTGCATCTTGATCTCCGACCTGGAAATTAGCATCGAACCCGTCGCGAGGTCGAACAGGACGGCCTTCGCGCAACGCGTCGCCGGACGCTCCCCGTAAGGCAAGCTGGCCGAGTGCGGCGGCATCTAGAAGATTCGGAAAGGGGAGACCGGCGCTGGCTACTTCACGGTGAGCATCTGTGATCACGGCTTCAACGCAAACCTGGGCAAAGCCACGAACTAGGTCGGTCATCTCCTCGGGTCCGAAAGACGCGGCGTGTAACATGCAAGGTTGATCGGCTTCGCTCTGGTCAGCCGACTTAAACTCCAATCTTGAACGCGTTCAAGATTGGAGTTTCTGGAGCCACTGAGCCTCAAAATAAGCGCCTGAAAGCTATAGGCGCGTGGTATCTTTATCTTTAGCTCAGAACCGTGCTACCATTGGGACAGAATCGAGTCGAACTCGGACCCAACCGAAGTCAGGGCTTATAA